>NZQV01000010.1 GCA_002696035.1 Balneola sp.
ATTGCAGGTGGAGCGAGTGGAAGCTTTACTGCAAGCTCAGGAGAGACTGTTACCGTTGAAGATGGATTAATAACCGACATTACATAACACCTCGTTATCCCTGAGATTTTCACCCTGAAAAAGCGTCTAAATGCGCTTCATTATCGGGGTGATAGTATCTCATGGTTGTCTCCATTCTGGCGTGTCTCGCAAGTCGCTGAACCTCCTGAACAGGAACCCTTTGTTCGTTCAGCCAATAGGATATGCAAGAGTGTCTCATATGGTGGGCAGTGAAGTTATCACATAGTGGTTTCGGAAGAGCTGCGAAATGACTTTTAAGATGCTGCCGGAGTGTCGAATCTGAGTTGTACCCAAACATTCTCCCATACTTTTCAGTCGTTCTGACTCCGCGCTCAAAAATTCTCTTCACTTTTGAGGGGATCGCAATCGGGGTATCATGTTCTTTTTGACTCTTTGGATGAAACTCATCTTCCAGGTTCCACATATACAGATCACCCACCCGGAGAAAATGTCCATCGTTAACAACCCACGCCGGCCGGCAATGCACAATCTCAGATATTCGAAGGCCCATATAAAAACCCACATTGATGATATCTCTGATCAGTCCATTATTAACCCCGGCCAGCAGCATCTGAAGTTGCCGTTCATTCATGGTGAGTATATTGGTCTCATGCTTTTCGGCTCTGGTCTTGTACACTTCGGTTTCCACTGGTTCTTCCATGTGCTTTTCCTTCACGCACCACTCAATAAAATTATCAATTACGGCCTTCCGGAGATTCTTTGTTTTAAGTCGGCCGGACTCGTTAATAACTTTGTTTAACTTTTTACGCTTTAAATCGTCTATAGAATCACATCGATCTAGCAGGAACCTCATGTTTTGGTCGTAAGCTCTTTTGGAGTTCTCAGCCAAATAACGTGATTTATATTTCAGATAATTTTTCGATAGTATTTCTAAAGATAGATTAGACATGTCTCTTATATTTAAAAGGAACTATTGAACTAGAGGTATAGTTATCTTCCTGAGTTGTGAGGGTTATCCCACAATTTATAAACATGGGATTTTTTATCCCACAGTTATACCACAGTTTTGTTCATATTCATTCCTAATTTTCGATTAATTATGTTTCAAACATTACTGCATAACCCCAATAGGGGCTATTACGGGCACTAATGGTAGTAGTATTAGATAATTCCTGAATATTGTCCTTATCTCGGAGCTTAAAGAGACTATTCATCATCAAATTAGAAGTAAGAGAAAGCTATGATCTCAAATGAAGTACAGCGGTTCTATGACCCTACATTTACCGTAACCGACGAATACAAAGAATCCTTGCCGGACTTGCAAAATGGACCGGCTTCCCTCATCGAAGGGGCCAATGTGCCTATTCAGCAAGTGGGTATTTCCAACTTCAAACTGCCGCTGAAATTTCGTCGCAGAGAAGGTGAGCCGATCACGCTGGAAGCTTCCGTAGATGGATATGTAAGCCTGGAAATGGATAAGAAAGGGATCAATATGAGTCGCATTATGCGGACCTTCTACAAATTTCAGGATAAGACTTTTCATCTGGATCGCCTGGAAGAGATCCTGAAAGCATATAAAGAAGACCTGGAAAGTCAGGAATCTTTTCTGCGGATATCCTTCAATTATCCGATGCTTATGGACAGTTTGCGTTCAGGCATGAAAGGCTATCAATATTATAAAGTACAGCTGGAAGGCCGCCTCGATAATTATGGCCGCTTTCAGAAACACATGCACCTCGATTTTGAATACAGCAGTGCCTGTCCTTGCAGCTACGAGCTTGCTGAACACGCCCGCGAAACAAGGGATGTAGCCGCTATTCCACATAGCCAGCGTAGTGTGGCCAATGTGACGGTTGCTCTTAAAGATGAATTTTTTGTGGAAGACTTGGTTCAGATCTGCCGAAATGCACTTAAAACCGAAACACAGGTGATGGTGAAGCGCGAAGACGAACAGGCGTTTGCAGAAATGAACGGTGCTTTTCAGAAGTTTGTGGAAGATGCTGCTCGTCTTCTTTACGATGAACTCGACAGTTATAACAGTATCCGCGATTTTGTGGTGCGTTGTGTGCACATGGAAAGTCTGCATAGTCATGATGCCGTAAGTCGCATCTGCAAAGGACTCCCAAATGGGTTGAGATAAGATAGACAACCCTCATAAATTTATATAAAGCCTCGCATTCTATGTGGGGCTTTATTGTTTTGTAAAACCTGCAATTCTTTTACGCAACGGGGTGATAAAAGTCCTAACTTTGGCCTCCCTACAAAACACCCCAAAATTGATTTATGAGAAAATTATATATCCCATTTATAACGCTATTAACACTATTAATAACCGCAATTCCAGTTCAGGCTCAGCTGTTTGAAGATTTTGAATCCGGAGATAAAGGAGGTTACGCCGGAGGAACAGTCACACTTGAATCTGGCGATTGGTACATGGAAGATGCCCTGATCGGAAATTTGACGAACGATAAATACAATGGTTCCCAAGGGGTGAGAACGGATCGCCGGGAAGGTAAAACAGGGAATATCTACATGGAGTTTGATAAGACAAATGGTGCCCAGGAGGTTTCATTTTACCTCGCGCATTATGGTAACCGTGCTGAAGATGCTGCACTTCAGGTTCAGTACTCTGTAGATGGCGGATCCAGCTGGACAAACATTGGCGATGAAATTACAGCCCCTGCAGAACTGACGGAATATACCATTCCGGTAGAAGTAGCAGGCGATATCCGTTTCAAGTTTATACAGTCATCCGGTACAGACCGCATGAATATTGACGACATTCGCATTACCGATTACATTGAGCCTGCCGAGGAACCAACCGTAGCGCTAAGTGTAGATGGAGCTGGTACAGAAGCAGGAAGTGATGTTACTTTCTCAGCTACCTCAACAAATTCAACCCGCACAAAAGATATTGAAATAACGAATCTTGGCAATCAGGAACTGGTGATCTCGGAAGTCACCGTCTCCGGAGCCGGATTTTCCATTTCCAGCGACCTGGCTGACTCTTCTCTTAGCTTCAACGAAGAAGCCGTGGTTACCCTGACCTTTACACCTGAAACAGAAGGCTCATTCACAGGGCAGCTGCAAGTGGAGAGCAATGCCTCAAACGAGAGTACATTTTCATTAAATCTGCTTGGTGAAGGTTTTGCCGATGGTGCTGTAATTCCAATTTCGGAAGCCCGACAAGTAGAATTTGGTACGCGCGTTACGGTTGCCGGCAGAGTAACGGTAAGCGATGAATTTGGCGGACCTGCTCACATTCAGGATAACACGGCCGCTATTGCCGTTTACTGGCCAGATTTACATGCAGAGGCAGAATTGGGAGATTCAGTAGTTGTTACCGGACCGGTTACGGAATTCAATCCTGTAGATGGACCTGATGGCGATTTCCTGCTTCAAATTGCGGAGCATGACGGCGACGATGATATCACCTTTGAGATCATCGATACGGAAAGAAAAGAAGTGGAGCCCAAGCTTATTACCATCGAAGGGATGAACTCTGGTAATTACGAAGCACAGCTGGTTATGATCGAAGAAGTGATCATTGATCACAGTGGTTCATTTCAAGGGGAACAAAATTATGATATCTCTGACCGCAGTGGCGAAGGCCTTATTCGAATTGATGGCGATGCCAATCTTGTAGGGGTTGAAGCTCCTGGTGAGACGGTTACGATTGTTGGAGTGGTAGATCAGTTTTTTGGAGATTACCAGCTGAAGCCGCGTTCTGCTGCAGATATTGGTGCAGAAGAAGTGAGTTACCCCGGCGATGACGTATCCAAAGACCTTACTTTCGAAGTAGTTACATGGAATGTTGAATGGTTTGGTGATGCAGGCAACGGCCCTGACAATGATGAGCAGCAGCTGTCAAATGTGATCGAAGTGATCCGCGAGATCGATGCTGAGATCTATGCTTTCCAGGAAATTGCAGACCAAACTGATTTTGCAACCTTGCTGGATTCTCTGGATGAGTACGGTGGGATTCTGGCCGATTTCAGTCAGCAGCAGAAAACAGCTTTCTTATTCAAACGAAGTGAAATTGATTCCCTCAGCTCAGCGAAGATCACCGATAACTTAACCTCTAACTACTGGGCCGGTGGTAGCAATCAAAGCTTTGCCAGATTTCCGCTTATGTTCCAATTCAACGCAACTATAAGTGGAGAAACAAGGGAAATATATGCTTTCAATGTACATATGAAAGCCATGGATGATTCTGATTCCTATAATCAGCGTTATGAAGCTTCCCGTGAATTGAAGCAATACCTGGATCAGCTTCATGCCAATGATAACGTGATCTTTTTAGGAGATTACAATGACACAAGTACCGGTTCCATTACTTCCGGTCAAGAGTCTCCCTATAAGAATTTCGTGGATGATGATGAATATACTGTGATCACTCAAAGTCTGGAAGAGCGCGGTTTTGCGTCTCAGTCCATCGGCTCCTTTATCGATCACATTACCATCACTTCTGAACTTTCTGATGAATATATCGCAGGTACGGAACGTGTTGAGAATACAAACTATATTGGCAGTTACCTGAGTTCAACTTCCGATCACTATCCTATCTGGACACGCTTTCAGTTTGAAACGGTAGTGAGTAACGAAGAGCTGACAGCAAACCCGGTGAATTTCAGTCTGGATCAGAATTATCCAAATCCATTTAACCCAAGTACCGTGATCAGCTATCAGTTAGCTGAGAACAGTACCGTGACTCTAGAAGTTTATGATATGCTGGGTCGTGAAGTGGCTACATTGGTAAATAACGAACGAATGACTGCCGGAAGTCATAACGTAACTTTTGATGCAGGTAACCTCTCAAGTGGGCTGTATATGTATCGTTTGTCTACGGCTAACGGTCAGCAGATCACCAAAAAAATGATGCTGGTGAAATAAGTTATTAGGTTTCAGCTATCGCTAATTGCTTTGGCTGTGAGTGAACAAATTGCTTAAAAGATCAGCATGTGCTGATTAAAGATCTCGCTCCGTACGCTCAGCGTCGGAGCGTTTTTGTTTGAACTATTTGGCAGAGGAAATGAGGCCGCTTTCAGGATCAGAAAGAATACATAAAAGCAGTAGAAGTATTATTTTAAATCTGATTTTAAAATAACAATAGTTGTCACTCTGAGCGCCTAATAACTTTCAAATGGATTAGATGCTTGACGCGATCCCGAATAAGTCGGGACAAACGATAAACAACATCATAAGTATTTAAGCTTTTGAGATCCTTCGCGGTCAACAGACATTCGTAAAGAGCTTTCTAAGCGCTCAGGATGACAACTTTCTGAAGCTAATAATCGAACTTAGGCTTTAACTAATGTTAGATAAAAGAAACCGAATCAATTTCAGTAAAAAATTTAGGATATGAGACCTTTAGATACGTCAAAAAGCCGAGTTCTTCCATTTGGCAGTGATCCCAATCTGCGTCGTCGTTTTATGATCACGGATGAAGAAATTCCGGGCAACATGCGCTGGGGACGGTTGTTGGAAGAATTGGACAAGCTTGCCGAAGACATTGCCCTTGAATACGTTCACCGGATCAATGAACAAGCAAAAGTGGTAACGGCTGCTATTGATGATATCATGCTGCGAACCCCCGTGGATATTGAGAAAGACCTAAACCTGAAAGCACGGATCAATTATGTTGGGAGAACCTCGATGGAGGTTGGTATTCGAGTCGATCAGGAAGGAGAGTCGCTGGCTTCTTGCTATTTTACGATGGTAGCCCGAATTGAGGAAAATGGAGAAGCCAAAAGCCTGCCCATCGACTCACTGGAATATGTGGATGAGATCGAGAAAAAGCGGTATGAGGCTGCCATTGCCCGCCGCCAAGACTATCGTGAGCAAATGGATGCCTTGCAAAAACCACCGAGTAAAGAAGAATATGAGATGCTTCGGGAGCTGCATCAGGCACAGGAAAGCCCGGACTTTGATGGATTACTGGTAGGAGATCTGGTTCGTGGCAACTGGGAACGGATGTTTCCTGAGCAGGAAAATGTGCCGGAAAAGATCTTTGGTGGCTATGTTATACGCCGGGCCTTTGAGTTGGCCATGATGCATGCAGAAGAGATCACCCCGGATCGCCCCGTATTTGTAAGGGTGAATCGTATTAATTTTCATCAGCCGGTCCGTATAGGCGATAAGCTGGATTTTACCAGCCGGGTGACTTACACCGGTAACACCTCATTGAGTATAGAGATCAGCATTGAGCGTATTAGCCGAGATCAGGTGGTAAGGGCTTTATCCAATGTTTGTATTTTTACCTTCGTGAATGTAGATGAAGAAATGAATCCCAAACCGCTTCCTGAAGTTCATCCCACAACCTATGCTGAAGATGAACGCTATCTGAAAGCACATCGGCGTCGAAAAGATCACAAGAAATGGAAGGAGAGAACAAAAGGCTAAAGAGAGAATGATCTCCGGTATTCTGTTTTGGAATTCATTTTAAATGAGAAGAAGGGACTATGGAATACAAATTTCTATTCCATAAGTGGTGCTGTTGGATTTTATCCTTCAAAAAAAACTCGTTCCAGGTACTCTGCGTTGGAGCGATTTTTTGGCAGAAGGATTTCAAGTCAACTTTGAGATTGCGCTATATTTTTGATTTTTTATAAGCCTATTAATAATAATATCAGAAAAGGGTACAATGAAACGATTAGCATGGGCACTACCAATACTATTCTTAATTTCGGCATGTGGCAGCAGTTCAGTCTACATGCTTTCTGAATCAGAACAGCAAGGCATCACCTATCAGATGTATCAGGAAGATCCTCAGGCCACCTATGATACGGCTGTAAAGATATTCGATCAGTTTCAGCTACCGATCAATTTAGATCAGGGATGGGAGATCGAAAACCGGGATGCGGACAATTTCACCCTGGAAACGAACTGGAGAAAACCGGGAAGCTCATCATCGGTAAGCGGAGGCACAAATATTGGATCCGAAAGTGATGAGCGGTACAAGTTGGCTGTAGAGGTTCAAGAGGCTGAAAATGGGTCTAAAGTGATGTTAGATCTGACAAAACAGGTTAAAATGACGGGAAATCCCAATCAGGAAAGTCCCTGGAGAACATTTGATGTCAATCAGCAAACTGCTGATGAATATCTGGTTCCTGTTTTAGAAGAATTTGAAGAACAAGGCCTGACGGTTCAAAGCTGATCTGAGGCATAAAATACAATCACATGTAGCATACAAAGAGACGACTGTTCTATGCGGTTGCATCATTCTTTGCGATCAAGCAGCAGTCGCAAATGGTGAGCTCTGTATGGTCCATGGCTCTCTTTTTGTATGTCCGGATCTCTTCCATTGTTATGGTAAATCCATTTTCTTCCAGAAGAGAAGACAGTTCATCACTTTCATAAAGAATGAAATTTTGCTTCGTAAACTCCAGATGTTCCACAGAATGCCGAGGACGATATCCAATAAGGAATTTTCCGTCTGGCTTTAGAATACGTTTAATTTCTTTGAGGTGAACTTCAGGTGGATCAAGAAAATAGATCACATTCAGGGCTACAGCCACATCAAAAGTGTGATCAGGGAAAGGCAGGGCCGAGGTGTCACAGCAATGAACAGATAACTGTTTGTTGTTGATGAATTCCTGATTTCGGTTTTTGGCTTCCCTGCACATATCAGGAGAGAAGTCCACACCGGTGAGTTTCAGATTCGGTTCAACTCTGAAATAGTCCGCAAAGTGTTTGCCATTGCCAAAGCCAATTTCAATGATTTGAGCTTCAGGTTGAGCGGGCATTATTTCAAATGCGAGATCATACAACCTTTGATTGGATTCGTTCAAGGCTTCGGCTACTTCAAGCCCGGCTTCACCGGAGGGTTTCTTAAGTTGATCTGAGAGTTGTTTAGCATCCATAGCTCATTATACATAGTATCGGTAAAACAGATGTGTTGAATTTTGACAAAAACTATGATCCCAATGTTTTATAGGCTTCGGTTTGATAGTATTTCGGGGTAGAATCGATTCGGGCATGCAGCCAGTAAACGCCTAATCCGGACGTGCTTAACCACCGCGGTTCAGTACCCACATGTTTTGTCATTTGCTCACCAACCATTTTCCAGAATTTCAGTATTTGTGATTCAGGGGCTTTTCGAACAAAATCGCCAATTTGTGTATAAATGCTATGATCAGAAACAGGGCAGGGGGCAACTAACATTGCATCACCACCTAAATTGGGAAAAGAAACCACCTCGGAATCTGGTTCAAAATAAGAGCTGAATGTTTGAGGATCTGGATCTACATTTGCGAGAAGATTACTTTTTACGAGGTTACATTCGTAACCCTCCTTCATTGTTGGCTTAGTAAAAGGCTTGTTCTCCCAGAAAAAAGCTTTATAGTCACAACCAGCTAAAAAATCATTATAGCGTTTCCGAAAGTCAGAGCTCTGTTTTAGCTCATTTAAAAACTGTTGGCGAGAGATCCGGTTCTTATTTTCCAAAATAGAAAACCGAATACTTTCTTCAGATTCTTCCAATACGGTAAACTGATATCTGTTCATGGTAGTTTGATTACTTTTTATGATAATTCGCACAGGCGGACTAGGCGGACTAGGCGGACTAGGCGGACTAGGCGGACTAGGCGGACTAGGCGGCAGTCGATCAAACGGAGTGGTTTCTGGTGCAGAGAATGTGCCGTGTTCTGTTTATTGCCTTAAGATGTATCATTCCCGTAAAATCTTCTCCATGGCTTTTCCCTTTGCTAACTCGTCGATCAGCTTATCCAGATAGCGTATTTCTTTCATGGTTGATTCTTCCATTTCCTCCACACGAATTCCACAGATCACGCCTTTTATTAAGCTCCGGAAAGGATTTATTTTGGGAGCTTCCGCAAAAAAAGTCTCGAAATCTGTCTTATTTTCAAGGATGTTCTCTAGTTGATCTTGGCTGTATCCCGTCAGCCAGCGAATAATTTTATCCACTTCTTCTTTGGTGCGGTCTTTGCGTTCTGCCTTGGCTACATAATGCGGATACACGCTGGCAAAACTCGTGGTATAAATTCGATGCTTGGTCATTTTAGTACCTCATACCTTTATTCTTCATTTTGAGATCAATCACTTAACACTGCCACCTCAAAGGGAAATGAGCTCCCGCCGCAATGAGGGATCGTCTAGGTTTAAACACATCTTTCGGCATACAACGAAATCGAAGTGTAACTATCTGTTTGCGAATTTAAAAGTAACGGTTTAGCTGCGAAATCAAATTCTGAAGAGAGGCTTAACTGTCTGTTGGGGAGAAGACACCCGAGGGAATCAAAGGATGACCTGAGTGATCTCCTTTAAAAAGATAGGAATATGCAACATCGGACCGCCCTTGAATTGTAATGGGAATTTCGCGGCGCTCAAATTCAGCAGATCCAGGCCTGTTATCGCCAATACCTTCATACTCATCTAAAAGTTGAAACAAATATTTAGGTTGATGGATGATGCGGTAAACATCTCCATAGACCTTAGAGTCTGAATCGGGATGATACTTGGCACCGGGATAAAAACTGATCTTAAATAACTTTCCGGGAAACTGACCCTTGCCAACAAAAGATTGTGTACGGTGTAAATACTGCGCGACTTCATTGTCGAAGTCTTTTTTCAAAGTTCCGTATACCAATAAAAGTTCCGTATTACTCATGAATCTGCTTTCTCTTGCAAAAAGAATGAAGCCGGGTTAATGTTTAACCTGCACCACATACGAGGTCATCTCGCTAATTTTTGGATTTTTGAATCCATTAAATGTATACACATCACAAAAAGCATATCGCTTTCCGGTTTTGGATGTCATGAGGCCATTAACTGCGGCTTCTTTTCCGTGGGTGATCACTTTATCAATATCCAGCTTATAAGGGTCGCCGGAGGTCATTTCGTTTAGTTTTTCTGAAAAAGCTTGTTTTCCTTCTACCGTAAAATCACCTGCGGCTGTCCACTTTATATTTTCGGTGACCAAGCCGATAACGAACTCAGTATCGTTATTTGCGAAGGCTTTATTGAGCTTTTCGAGGAGCTCCTGATTCTTTGTTTTCATGACAAATTACCCTTGAGTTAACAGGATCATAGCATCTTCCAGGGCAGCTACGGAATGTTCAACCTCTGCGGGAATGTCAATCTCGTCAAACTGTTTCATCCGTACGTCTTTTTTGGGCTGATGGTAGATAACTTCCCCTTCCAGTACCAAAAGCTTCGTGGGGTGGTGGGCGGTGTGATCTTCCAGCTTCATTCCTTTCTTGAAACCAAACAAGAGCACTTTAAAGTGATCTCCTGTGTGAAAGGATTTCGCGATGGGGTGTTCAGCTTGCTCTAGTTGCTCTTTAATAGCTTGAATGGTCATAGGCATAGAATTTAATTGAGATGTAAGTACATCCTACAAAAAAGCCCGGACATTTGCGAAACAAGGATAAACAGTTGCTAATCATCGTGTTTGGCGATCACCCAAACGGCATGAATGATGCCAGGCAGAAATCCCAGAATGGTGAGTAAGATGTTCAACCAGAATGCGCCACGGATTCCAACCGTAAGAAAGACACCCAGTGGCGGTAGAATGATAGCGAGAATGATTCTAAGAATGCTCATAGCAAAAAGGATTAGGACTTTGGGTTTTAGCTAACCGATGTTTGAATGTCGTTGCCGGAGTTTAAGGTTTGATAGACTACGCAAAACCGCTCGGTAAGTTTAATAAGAGTATCGATCTTATCCTGATCTTCGTTCGTTTGGAGGTCGAAATTCAGGCGGATGTTCTTGAATCCTACCGGTGCTTCCTTATCTACGGAAAGTGTACCTCGGAAGTCCAGGTCTCCTTCGGCGTGAATTTTTGCATCTTCAAGTTCGAAATCGATAGCGGTTGCAACGGCTCTCAAGGTAACTCCTGCGCAGGCTGTTAATGCTTCCAGCAGCATGTCTCCGGAGCAGACGGAAAGTCCGTCACCACCGGTTGCAGGGTGAAGTCCGGCTTCAACCATAGCTTTGCCAGTTTCTACTTTGCAGGTAATGCCTTCTCCCAGACTTGATGTGGCTTTCAGGGTTACAAGTGCTTTTTCAGGATCTTGCTTGTACTGCTCTTTCAGAGGGGCTTGAATTTCTTTGAGTTGTTCTGCTTTCATAAATAGTATAGAGAAGACTTAATTGAGATTAAAAATATTTTGGTGCGGATGGACGCTAATAGATTGTTTATTTAATAAGTAGTGAATATAAAAAAAGAAGACCTGTCTGTTTTTATGAACTGACAGGTCTGAAAGGGCTTAAGTATAGCCAATATATTCCAGTTGAAATGATCTACTGTTTATAGACTTTTCCGTCTTTCATCACAAAAGAAACGGTTTCAAAGGTGCTGATGTCTTCAAGCGGATTGGCATCGGTAGCGACGATATCAGCCATTTTTCCTGCTTCGATACTTCCAATTTGATCCTGCAATCCCAGCACGGTTGCAGCCACCGTAGTTGCACTTTGGATGGCTTCCATGGCTGGCATTCCAACTTCTGTCATGTAACCGAATTCTTTGCCGTTTAGTCCGTGAGGGAAAACGCCGGCATCGGTTCCAAAAGCAATTTTAACGCCGCGTTTGTATGCTTTTTCAAATGTACTTTGAATTTTTGGTCCTATTTCTAAAGCTTTGGGAACCACCAATTCAGGATAATATCCATCCACTTTGGCTTTTTCAGCCACCCACTTTCCGGCTGAAATAGTTGGTATGTAGTAGGTGCCTTTCTCGATCATCAGATCCATGACTTCCTCGGTCATGTGAGTTCCGTGCTCAATGGTAAGTACACCGGCTTCAACAGCGCGTTTCATTCCTTCTGCCCCGTGCGCATGAGCGGCAACATGCATGCCGTATTGACTGGCGGTTTCTACGATGGCATTCACTTCATCCATGAAAAACTGTGGGGCATCCCCTGATTTTGCAACGCTCAACACGCCTCCGGTGGCCGTGATCTTAATATGATCGGCTCCGTTTTTGTATCGCTGTCGGACGGCCTGTCGTGCTTCAGCTACTCCATTGATGACTCCTTGCCGCGGTCCCGGATTCCCCATCAGGTCTTGTTTCCAGCCGTTGGTGGGGTCGGCATGACCACCCGTGGTAGCAATAGATTTTCCAACCGAGATCACCCTTGGGCCATCCACATACCCCTGATTAATGGCATCACGAAGGGAATTATTTACTCCTGATCCTCCCAACTCACGGACGGTAGTGAAACCGGCCATCAGCGTTCGTTTGGCATAGTCTGTGGAACGGAAGGCGAAATCGGCTTCATCAAAAGTGAATTGCTCCATATACTTTTTGGGATCGGTTTCACTTTCCAGGTGAACATGCAGATCTATCAGTCCGGGCAGCACCGTTTTTTCGCTCAGATCTATGATCTTCGTATCAGCGGTTCCGGATACAAAACCATTTTCAATACCTGTGATCTCGTTGCCGGAAATGAGAATGCTAACCTGAGATCTGGGTTCATCGGAGATCCCATCAATTAAAGTTCCCGCATGGATGATGGTTTGTTGAGCAAAGCTTGAGGCAGAGAGGACAAAAGCGAAAATAAAAGAGAGTACTAATTTCAACAGGTTCATAATAAATGATTTTAGAGATTGGAAGCTTGGATACAGTGGGAGGGAATATAGTACCAGCGGATGAGATTCAAAAAAACGGGAAATATCCCCCCGCAGCATTACACTTTGCATTTTTATTTATAGTAGTTTTGGCCCACAAAATTAAAATCAATTATTTATATGACGGTACTATTTTTTATTCTTGGGTTAGTGATGCTAATAGCCGGGGCAGAATTATTTCTGAAATCGGTCGATAAATTTGGCCTGGCCTGGAGTGTTTCGCCTGTGGTAATGGGATTGACGGTGGTCGCCTTTGCAACCGGGGCCCCTGAGCTGGCTATCAGTTTGCAGGCTGCCGCCGAAGGGAAACCGGATCTGGTGCTGGGTAATATCCTGGGAAGTAATATTGCAAACATTTTGCTGATACTCGGAATAGCCGGACTGGTTAAACCGCTAAAGATCACAAACCGCATCATAAAAATTGATGTGCCCGTAGTGATCGGCGCAAGTGTGCTTCTTTTCGTGTTGGCTATGGATGGCTCGCTAACCCCTCGTGATGGTTTCATCATTCTTGCTGCACTGGTAGTCTATTCACTTTTTGTATACCGGCAGATCAGGAAAGACCGACAGGTAAACCGGCTCAAAAATGAAGAAAATCCATCCAAACTGGATGAGCCGGTTACAGCATGGTTTTACACCAAGTATATTTTGATCTTGCTTATTGGACTGGCTTTTATTGTGTCTGGTTCGCGCTGGATGGTGGATGCAGCCGTTGAAATTGCGGGTGTTTTAGGGATCTCCGAACTGATCATAGGTTTGACGATCGTCTCCATTGGGACTTCGCTACCTGAAGTGGCAACCTCACTTTCTGCCGTCCGCCACAACGATTCTGATACCGCCGTTGCTAACGTGATGGGGAGTAACCTCTATAATATATTTCTCACTCTTGGGCTCACCATTGTGGTTGCTCCCGGTGCTTTATCCGTTTCTCCCGATGCCTTAAAACTAGACATGCCCATCATGATCGCGGTGGCACTGGCTTGTCTGCCGCTCTTTTGGCCGGGTAAACAACTGGGGCGAATTGAAGCCGGTGGCTTTTTATTCTACTACATTGCCTATATGGCCTATCTTGTTCTTATCTCCATTCAGCACCCGCTGGAACAAACCATGGAGTGGTGGATGGTTTGGGTGATCATGCCGGTAACAGTAGTGTTGATCATTGCAAAATTTGTACTGGATTATAAGCGGGAGCGGCTTTAGGTTCTCATTGCTAAAATGAGAATTTAATTCGGTTTAATGAGTGTATTATTAAAGAAACCATCAGCAGTTCTGGTATTATGTTTTTTGGCGTTCATGATGAGTTCATGATGAGTTCATGTGGGGATGAAATTCCAGACGATCAATCCACTCCTGACATTGATGATTTTATTGCTGTCAACCCAAAACTCATTCATTCCATAGACCACACCAGGGATCTCTTTTTTTCTCACCTTGGCTACGAAAGTGTTGTTCTGAATAATGGCGATGTTGCCTTTGGAGACCGGGAAATTCCGGCTATTGTCATCATAAACGAGGAGGGAGAACTTCAAAAAGAAATTTCTTCAGGGCGTGGCCCGGGAGAGATCCTTGATGCCTATCGTTTTACAAAAGATGCCGACGGGAATGTGTACACCTATGATCAGGATAACGATAAGCTGATCATATACGACAAGGAGTTTAATTTACTTCGTGAGGTGATCCCTCCAAATTATGAGTCCACTACAATGCTGAAGGCATACAAAACCGGGCAGGAGAATGAGCTTTTGCTGGAGCTAACCTCTTTTGAATATTTGCGGGATGAGAGCAAAGATCGGGAGAATATTTTAATTCAGTACAATACTGAAACAGAGACTTACGGTGGCGAAAAGATCCTGAAAGCACAACCCTATGCGCGTTTGTATGTTGACGGTAGTCCGGCAGGCGCATCTCTCGTACCTTACAGTTATGGGAATATCACCGCCTATCATCCGAGAAATCAGACGCTGTTCATTTATGATACGGCTACGGACCTGATCGCTGAAATCAATGCTTCGTTTGATACCGTTCGAACAGTTTCTGTGAATCTGCCAAGTGAACCGATCTCATCTGCTGAGCGGGATTCTATGCAAAATTCTTACATTGACCTGCGCTGGGATGCAATCAAAGAACTGCTGCCTGATATAAAAGCTCCCGCTGATAAAATGATGTACCACAAAGGTGAATTTTGGCTGAAATCTAACATTGAAGCGGATACAGAAGTGTGGCTGGTGGCAGATATGGAAGGAGTCATCGATCGGGTGGTGCATCTTCCCAAAGAAAGCATGCTCACGCACGTTTCGGATAAACATCTTGGGGTTAGGCTGGATGATGTAACTTTTGCTTTATTTACTAATCCTGAACTTTAACCAAAAAACTGATAGAAAATGGGTAAAAGTGAGTGGTTAAAAGTAGTGCTCTTTTTTGGGATTTTGATAAGCCTGATGGGAGCTTGTAATGAATCTCAAGAACTCCAACCTAATGTTGATATTCAAGAGCTGGATGTAAAAATACCGGCTAAGATTTCTACCTTCTCCCAACTTGATACGCTGTACTATTCGTTTTTAGGATTGAATTCGTTACCGACACAAGACGGAGGATTTATTTTACCACTTTGGGGGCCTCCGACGCTGGTAAAAACGAATGCAGAAGGTTCGGTGATATTAGCAAGAACACAGGAAGGTCGTGGACCCGGGGAGTTACTTGATGTGGGAATTCCATCTCTGGGCAAAAATGAGGTTTATGTCTTTGATCAGAATCAGGACAAAATTGTGATTTATGATGCAAACAGTCTCAGCTTAATCAACGAATTTCTGGCGGAAGCGTATCCTGAATATAAAATCAGCCGAGTTTATCCTTCATTTGAGGCGGGAAGTGTACTTCTTGAATTGAGCAACGCACAGCTAGAAATTGCCAAGATGCAAGAAAAATTACTTATCAAATTTGATATTGAGAATAAAGAGTACGGTGAGTCAATCCCCATTAAAGGTGAAGCATATGCGCCGTTGGGAGAGTTGATCAATGGGAGGTCTGGGACAGCAATGAAAGTCCCTTTTTCCGACAAACAGCTGATCACTCCGGCACCCGAACGAGGTTCTCTGCTACTTTTCGACACACGTACAAACCTGATCGCAGAGATCAATGCCAATTTCGATACGTTGAATACGATCAGGGTTGATCTTCCTACCGAATCTGTATCTGCTGCTGAAAAAGATTCCATAAAGAATGAAGTGGAGTCCTTTCAGTCTGCGGATTGGAGTAATATGGAACCGTATATACCAGATGAAAAAGCTGTAGCAAACAATATGCTTTTCAACAATGACAAGATTTGGCTCAAATCAAACAACAGGGGAAAGGGAGATATTTGGTATGTACTAAATATGCAGGGCGTAGTGACCGATGTGATACAATTACCGGCGAATACATTTTTGGCTCATGTTTCGGATGACCATTTGGGAGTAAGAATGGATCAAGTAACTTTTGCTTTGTATGAAAACCCTCTTCCATAGACGTGAAATTTTGGTACAGATTTTTTCAGTCTACAGAATTGATTGATATTGATGCGTTGTCGGTATTCCTAAATCGAATGCAGGTTAATTCGATTTCTTAGCCTGTTCTTCCTTTTCCTTAAGCACATAATTCACATACAGAAATTCCAGCGCAGCCGCTTCGTAGCCTTTCCGGTTTTAGTCGGTTCAATAGTATTTTGATAAAACACTATTATTAACGTAATTCTGGATATATTTGATGAATATAATTGTCCATGAAAACACTGATCCTCATAACTATCCCGTCGCTTTTCTTAGTTGTAGGATGTGATTTATTTGAGTCAAAGAAATCAGAAAAAAAGGTAGAGGCCTTGCCCTTCTACTGGAACGGGGAAAGATCATTTCCTGAAAATGCGCTTTCAATCTGGATCTCTGAGAGTGATCATATTTATGTAGGTGGAGAAGAAGGCTGGTATTTATCAACAAACTATGGAAATAGCTTTACTAAATATGATATTCCGGAAGAAGTGCTGTCTTTTAAGATCAAAAAAACTGGAACTACATTTTATGGCTTTGGTCAGGTTATTTCTGATGTTCATGTAATTGATGGTGATACAACGGACGCCGGTTTTTGGGGAGGTTCATTTAACTTATATACATCGACTGACGGTGATAATTGGGAGAAAATTTCCGGTCCTTATTCTATGTTCGACTTTATTGAACATGATGGACATGTGTATGTTGGGAAAGAACATGGTGTGGTAACCTATAATGTTGAAAATGGCGAGGAATTTTCTACAGATTTTTTATTTACCGATGTATCTAATTGGATTGATGAAGTTCAAGTAAATAATAAAGGGGAAATTTTTGCGGGAACCATGGAAGGTATTTACCGCAGCAAAGATGTTGGTAAATCCTGGACGAAGGTAACGGAAGAAATTCCGAGTGATAAAGATCATACAGAAAAGATTATAGTTGATGGAGATGAAATGTATGGAGTAGGGGAAGCTCTGCTATATTCTGCTGATTCCGGAGAAAACTGGAGTATTTTGGAGTACAAAATGAAAAACCATGATGGGGAAATTCAAGATCATTTCATGTCTGATTTTGACATTTCAGAAGATGGTTATCAATACTCTATCAATTATCTTGGTTTTTTTATGTATAGCGAAAGGAACGCGGATTACTATGAATTTTATGGGCCCGAAAAATACGACGAAAATCCCAATTCATTACCTTTACGCTATGGAGAGGTCCATGCTTTTAAAAATGGCAGTGTTATGATTACTGCATGGGGCAACCATTTCTATCATATTGGGGGCAGAAATGGAAATTCTGATTACTGGGACAAATAGTTAAATCAAAGTTCATTCTTATTACCAAGCTTCGTCTTCCTGTTAAGTTGAGGAGTATAAAGTTATTTTTTAGCCTGTTGCTCTTTCTCCTTCAAGACATAATTAACATATAAAAACTCAAGCGCAGACGCTTCGTAGCCTTTCCAGTTTTGGATGAGTTCCTGAAATCGTTCTTCGGAAGTGTTATGAGGATCTTCTCCGTAGCTGCCAATGATCCACCGGCGCAAGCCTTTTTCTTCTCCCGATTTTTTGTTGGACGGAAATACCGCATCAGTTCTCCCGCGCATCATCATGAGATCTTGTCCTGAAGTCGGCCCAATTCCTTTTATGTCGGTGATGAGATCATAAAATTCCTGCGGGTCGCAATCCATCAAATGATCCATATCTACATTGCCCGCGACAATATCATTTGCCAAACCTACCAAATATTGTCCTTTCCGGAGTGTAGGCCCAAGTTTTCGAATATTGGCTGGATTTGCCTTCATAAGCTGATGAGGCCGGGGCCAGGCCGGTAGTGACTTTTTCCCATGCATTAAAGACGTCCCGTAGGTTTCCCGGATCTGGAACATCATTTTCTTGGCTGTGGGTTTATGATTCATCTGCATTTGCACGATGCGGTATAGAATATCTTCAAAGAGAGTAGCCCGCGTCATCCGTTTCAACCCATATAATTCTGATAATTTTCTCCCCAAAACGGCATCATTTTCGGCCTGATCGTAAAGCGGACGTATATCCATATCTGTGCCCAGGATCTTTGCCAGGCTCTCATTGGCCAAAGATATCTCTTCCTTTGACAGGCTTTCGGGGGATTCAATATGAAATTCAGGATTTTCAGGATCACCGTTAAAAAATATGGTCACAATAATATCGGTATCACCGACCGGGACAGGACGGGTGAATCCTGTTTCGAACATCTGTTCAGGTTCGTGCTCATGGTCGAAATAGGATTCTACATCCAGGCAAAGAAACCAGTCGTGGGGAGGAATGGATTTTAAGGTCCAGGAACTCATCTATTTATGATTTTTGAATTTGGATTGATCAAACAAAAAAGGCTTCTGCAGAATATACAGAAGCCTTATGCAAATGGAGATTAAAATCAGTTTGCCAGTTCTACTTCTTTGGCGTTACCAAATGGATTCCAGCTAATGGCTTTCACGCGTTCCAGAATACTGTCGGCCGTCACATACACTACGGGGATGAACACAAGGGTTACCAGGGTTGAGGCCGTAAGTCCGCCGATGACCACACGAGCAAGCGAGGCTTGAATTTCGGCTCCGGCTCCCCATCCAAAAGAAAGTGGGAGAAGCCCGAGAACGGTCGTCAGCGTAGTCATTAGGATAGGACGGAGGCGTAACCGGCCAGCTTCAATTACGGCTTCATACACCGGCATATTTCGCTCCCGCCGCATCAGGTTGATGTAATCTACCAATACAATGGCGTTATTCACCACGATTCCGATCAGCATGATCATTCCCATCAGACTTTGAATATTAACGGTGGTACCGGTAAGCAACAGAGCGGGGATCACCCCTATCATGGCCAGCGGCACAGAAAACATCACCACTAATGGATCGAGAAAGCGTTCGAATTGCCCGGCCATTACCATGTAGATGAGGATCAGCGCCATAATGATAGCCATGGAAAAATCGCGGGCGGCTTTTTGTTGTTCCTCATATTCGCCACCATACACAATGCTGAAGCCATCAGGAAGCGGGAAATCAGCCAATTCGGCCTGAATTGATTCAACAGCTTCACTTAGTGCAACGCCGTTCTCAAGGTTTGCAGTGATGTTGGTGACGCGCTGTCCATTTATACGCCTGATATCTTCAGGACCGCGACCACTTTCTTTGCTTATCACCGCAGAAACGGGGATCACTCCCTGAGAAGTGGTGATGGAAATGTTGTCAATGTCCAGGGTTCCAAGTCGATCTTCCGGACGAAGGCGTACGGTAATGGGATATTCATCTCCGCCAATGCGGTATGAACCGGCCCGACTTCCCCCAATGTTGGTTTGAATGATCTCAGCGACTTCCCGCACAGAAAGCCCCAGGTCAGCGATCCTTTCCCGGTTGAAGATAATTCGTTCTTCAGGACTTCCTTCGGATTGGTCTGACCGGACTTCAACAATACCGGGAATGGTCTCAACCCGCAGTTTGATATCCTGAGCTATTTCGTAAGCCCTGTCAAGGTCGTAGCCTCGAAGTTCGAACTGTACATCTTCTCCGCCACCGCCTCCAAAAATACGGCGCATGATCCATAATCCGGATTGGGCACTCACACGAATGTCGGCTCCGGGAATTTTACCTTCCAGGTTTTCGCGGATCTCTTCAGCAAATTCTGAAGTGGATTGAGATCGTTCTGATTGAGGCACCATAGCGATCTCGATCTCGGAACGCCCATCTCTGACCTCCGTTGTGAAGTATTCAACATCGTCCATGGGGAGGGTCGATTTTACGATCTCCTCAAGTTCCTTCATATATAGATTTTGAACTGCAATATTGGTTCCATCTGCCATCTGCAGATCGATATCGATTTCGTCAGCATCTGTTTGTGGTGCTAGCTCGACAGGAATAATGGGAATGGCAAGGAAACTTCCGATAACCAATACGCCGGTGACTCCAAAAACAACTGTTTTGCGCTTCAGAATTTTATCCAGTATCAAAGAGTATTTCGTTTCTAACTGCTGGAAGAATTTTTGAAATCGGCCCTTTTTGTTATCCGTACCTTTTTTGATAGTCAGGAAACGGCTTGAAAGCATGGGTACAAGAGTCAATGCAACCAACAGAGAACAGATAAGTGCAAAAACGACTACAAGCGCGAGTTCCTGGAAAAGCAGTCCTGAAATTGTTTGCATAAACACCACCGGCAGAAAGATCACACAAGTGGTAAGGGTAGAGGCTACAATAGCTCCGGCTACCTGTTTGGTGCCTACGAGGGCACTTGGTTTGAGGTCTTCTCCTTCTTCTTCCCGCAATCGGATTATGTTTTCAAGCACTACGATGGAGTTATCCACTATTAACCCAACACCGAGAGCCAATCCGCCAAAGCTCATCTGGTTTAAAGTGAGATCATTGAAGTAGAGGAGAGCAAAAGTGGCGATTATGGAAATTGGAATAGCCACCGCAATAATGAAGGTTGAAGATCCATTTCGGAAGAAGATGTAGAGAACAAAAACAGCCAATAGAGCACCCCAGATAGCGGCGTTCTGCACATTATCGATGGAACTTTGGATGAAGTCACTTTGATCGGTGGTTACAAAAAGGTTTAGATCATTGCGTGTACTGTTTATTGCCTCAACTTCATCACGGATCTGCTGAGCTACCGCCACAGTGTTGGCTCCTGTCTGCTTTCGGATACCAAAACGCACCATGGGTTTATCGTCAATACTTACAACCCGGTCAAGATCCTGGTAGCTGAACGTGACTTCGGCTACATCTTTTACCCGAATGGGTTGCTGATCGACTGTAGTGATGACGGTGTTCGCGATTTGCTCGATAGACTCATATTCACCAAGCGTTCTCACATAAAGCTGTTGAAGTCCTGAGGCCACATTACCGCCGGGCAAGTTTGCATTTTCGCGTGCAATGGCTTGTTGTACATCGTTTGTTGTGAGCCCACTTGCAATCAGTCGGTCCCGTTTGATATCAACCTTAACTTCCCGCTCAATTCCTCCCCAAATGTCAATAGAACCAACCCCGTCGATCTGCTCGAATCGTTTGGTTACCTCCCGGTCTAACACAGTGGTGAGTTTGGCCAGATTCATATCAGAGTTCGCACCAATGATCACAATGGGGAAGTTGTTGGGATCAAATTTCCATATTCTTGGAGCTTCGGCTTCGGGAGGAATACTGCCCCTGACACGATCTAAAGCTGCGCGCACATCGTTGGCAGCTACATCAATATCTACCGATTGGGCGAATTCAAGAGTTACACGACTTCCTCCCTGCTCCGAACTTGACCGAACCCGTTCCACTCCAGGAATACCTGCAAGGGCGTTCTCAATGGGTTCGGTAATTATTTGCTCCATTTCGGCCGGGCCGACATTGGAATAATCGGTTGCTACCGTTAATTGTGGATATTCAATGGGGGGTAGAAGATCTACGGGGAGAAAACGGAATCCAATAAATCCTAGCGTGATGATGATCAGGAAGACCATCGACGTAGCGATAGGACGTTCGATCGAGGTTTGAGTGATTGGCATAGGGCTGTATTAAAGAGTTACGTTATTGGATGTATCATTCTGATCTTGCATGATCTCTCGCAACAGATCTTCGCGCTGCAGGCTCTGTAATTCAAAAATGCGTTCCCAGCTCATGGTTCTTACCCGGGCTTGTCCCCGGCCTTCTGACAATAGATCCTGACCAACAGTTACAACCCATTGTCCGTTCTCAACGCCTGATACTCCCAATTCCATGCGCCCTTCAGCAATTACATCAACCGGAACAAATTCAACAGGAACGGGTTCTGTCATAGCCCGTGGTGTGCTGCTGTCAGAAGAATCTGTTACGGGTTGAATTTCAGAACTCAGCGAGCGGGCCAAGAAAACGCCGGTTTGTCCTGTGTTGGGATCATTATATAAAGCACTTGTTGGAATGAGGGTGGACTGCTGAGTTTCCCCGAAAAGCACATCAACGGGCACAAACATCCCGGGGCGTAAAAGTCCTTCACTGTTATTAACATCAATTTCTGCTGTAGTGCTTCGTGTGATCTCATTCAGGAAAGGAGATATTCGGGAAACTTTGCCATTCAGGACGGTATTCTGATTGTTGCCGTTCACCAAAATGCGAGCTGACTGCCCCACATTAATGCTATTCAACATATTCTCAGTTAGTACGATCTCTATCTTTAGTTTACTAAGGTCTCCTATAAGAAAAAGTTGTGTACCGGTGTTGACCTGCATGCCCACTTCTGCATTTCGCCGGCCGATGCTGCCAGTGATGGGGGCTCGTATAACTGCTTTTGAAAGTTCCTCTTCCTGCTGAACTACCTGAGACTGACTTTGCTCAACCTGAGCTTCTGACAACTCAACATCTGCCTCGGCAGAAAGTAATTCTGCTTCGGCCTGTTCCACTTCCACCTGACTTGTCAGGTCTTTTTCTTCAAGCTGTTTTACACGATTGTAATCTGCTTTAGTACGTGCAAGATTCGCTTTAGCCTGTTTTAACTGAGCCTGATTGATCTTTAAACCCGCTTTGGCCTGTTGCAATTGTTGTTCCAGAACTTGTGTATTCAACCGCAGAAGGGCTTCACCTTTCTCAACAAAATCTCCGTTCTGAACAAACACTTCTGAGATAACCCCACTGATCTCAGGATATAAAGTCACCTGATTTTCAGCTTTTACGTTCCCGCTAAATCGTTCCACCAGCGGAAGCGAGCCAAAGCGAGCCTGTGTAGCCTCTACGGAAGGAATTACAGCATTTTCATTTTGATCGTTTTGTCCGGATTCGGAATTATCGCTGGAACAGGCAGAAAATCCAACCAAACAAACAGTTAATAAGACAAGGGGTATAGGAGTGTATAGTTTTTTCATCGATCTTTTTTAGGTTTAGGTATAATTTAACCGTATTTGATCGAAAAGAACTCCCGCAGATATGTTAAATGCTATTAAAAACAAGAAACCCCATAAACGTGCAGAGTGATGAAGCTTAAAGGGTTAGATATGAAAGGAGATGTAAGTTCAGTTTTGTAAACTAATGATCTCAGGTTTTTCACTCTTATACTGAGGCATCGTCATACCGGCATTGGCATTTACATAGGTTGGATCGGCTACCGTGAATTTCTTCCCGGCTTGATAGTGATGGTCTCCATCCACATCATCCGTAAAAGCAATAGCCGTTGCAAGGTGTTTGGAGTAACGAAGTCCCACCACTTCCAGCCCAACCAACTCCTGAACCAAATTGGCGAACAGGATAGAGCGGTCGTCGCAATCAGAATAAGGATAGAACAGAGTTTCTTCAGGCATCATATATTTTTCCCGGTCAAATTGATCCTGATCCGTTTTATAATCAAAGGAAGTTTGAACGAAGCGGAGCAAAAAGTTAACGGCTTCTTCTTCACTCATTTCTGAAATAACAGGGGCCAGTTTTTCGTAGATAGATCTTTTTGGGGAACCGGACATAGAGGCTGTGAAAAAGACCGGCAGCTCAGTAAGCGGATAATACTCAAAGTAGTTCATGAGTTCCTTGTTGATGGACACCGGTATAGAGTACTCAGTATCATTGAATGCAAAGGTAAGGGTTCTGGATTCTGTATTGGTGCCATCTCCGAGATTGGGAAACTGCTCGATCCTGAAATCCATCTTTTTGCTTTGACGCTGATGGGAGCCTGAGTAGGTGAAAATTGAACTGGGTGTTTGTACTTTTTCATCCAGGTCTATTACATAATAGCGTTGGCCATCCAGGGTGTAATATTTGGTGTTAAAGACATTGTATTGCACCGCATAAAGCAGGTAAACGTTGTTTTGATCATAGCCAATACGTACCTGATAGCCGGAACGACTCAGTAAAAACCAGTTATACAGATTCACCAGTTTTGGGCCGTACCCATCATAAATAGAATGGGCAAACTCGTTGATCAACAAAACGTATCCCCAGTCGTTGAGCTGAAGATCTTCCCGAATAGTATTTGCATACTGAATAATGGGCTCGTGATCTATCCGGCTTACTTTATCCCAGAACTCAGCTATTTTCTTGCTGTCGGTTTTCATAGCAGAAAATTCACGGGGCGAGTAGAGTTCCCGCAATTTAGCGGGATAACTGAGAGGCACTTCCGATGAAAAAAAACGAATGGAAGCATCGCGGGTTTCGATATCGGCATACATCGATGCTTCGGGGGGCGCTTTGAGGGAGACAGGTCCGGAGTCGGGGGCGTCCGGAATGTCGATGGTGATGCGTTCTTTAAGCGGTGTTCCATCTTCCGGTGTTTCGTTCTTCACGGTTGGCTTAGGTGGCGCTTTCGGAATCGTGACCGGTTTTCGTTCTTTATAAAAGTCAGATCCGATCTTAATACCCACTTCTTCCCAGGCTTCTTCCAGCATCTTCACGAATTCAGCATCAAACTTATCCTGGTATTCCTGGAATTCAGCTTCCTGCTGCTGTTTCCACTTTTCATACTCTGTATCCTGAGCAATTGCATGGAATGACAAAAAACCGGGAGTGATCATCAAAGTTAGAAGAACGGCAAAGATCCAACATTTTTTTGTATTGAATGACCCCATATGTACCTCAACTAAGTATTTGCGTTAATTTCTTATATGCGAAAATTCAATATATAATAAACAGAGTCAAATTAAATGATTTGTGTCGAAGAAGATTTCACTTTATAATAGGAACAACTAAAAAATTAAACCTACTAAAGGGGTAGCAAAATGAACATAAGATCTATTCTTTCAACGTTATTCATATTTACTTTTCTCATTTCTTGCGGTAGTAATGAACCCGTAAGCACCAACGACCAAATGCCAGACTGGTATTTATCTCCACCAAATGATACCGAGGAATTTTTCTATGCAGCCGGTGAGGCGCAATCTTCCCGACAGGGAACGGCTCTTCGAAGTGCTCAGCAAACTGCCACACAGGCCATGGGAGCAAAACTTGAGCTGAAAGTATCCGCCCTTCAGAAATCATTTGAAGAAGAAGTGCAAAGCGGAGCGGATGCCAATTATGCATCTACATTTTCTAATGCCAGCGAAATTCTTGTGAATAGCACCATGAATGGTGTCTCCAGAGATCGAGCTGATTGTGAACAACTTAGTGGCGAAGCTGCAGGCGGAAACGTAACCAACCGTTGTTTTGTGCTGGTACGCCTCCCGGTTGGACAAGCACGCACTGCTCTCGATAATGCTTTATCAAAAGACGAAGAAATGTATACCAAGTTCAAAGCGTCAAAAGCGTTTGAAGAGCTTCAAAACAGACTTCACGAAGATATCGAAGAGTAAACCAACTATTTGTTGAAGTTATTTAACTTCATATTAACGCTGATACTCAGTTTAGTGCTCTGTGGAAATTCATTTTCGCAGAGCACTATTTTTTTGGGTGATAGTACCAGCCTGACTCCCTTTTATAAGAACACTGTTCTACATGGATTCGGAGTTCAAAACATCTCTTCCTACGATCCAGGAGCTTCCTTTGAAAAAGCCTGCGAAGATGCATTGACAGATCTGAATTCCAATCTCTTTCTTTCTGTATATCTCGAAACGTTTAAGAAAAACGATATTTACTTCTATAATTTTCCTGAGCTGAGTGTACGGGATACGGTTCTTAGCTATGGGAAATCTATCATCAGGCAGGATTCACTTAGGATCAACGATCAGGCAGTATGTGTGGCCGTTAAGTCGGGTGGAGGTAGATCTGTCACAACTTCCATGCCTGATGTTTCTGAACTGATGGTTCGTCCCAAAAAAGTAGGGGATACCTGGTTTGCGATCGGTAAAAGTGAAGTCACTTCTTTTTCTCAATCCCAAAGCTGGATGAAAGCCAAGAATTATGCGGTCAAAGAACTCACCAAAGTGCTGAAAACATCCGTACAATCTCTAAAGAAACAGTACGAGGATAATTCAACGAGTCAGGTAAGCGAGCTGACTTACTTCAAATCAAACATCATCTTGCAGAACATCCACAATGTGCAACGCTTTACTTCCAAAGATTGGTTTGTTGTAGTGATTGCCGTAAAACAAGAAGACGTTATTGAGTATTAAGACAGATCTTCAAAGGTAAAGGAAGGATTTTCGGCTTGTTTTAATCGCTCTTGATTCAACTTCTCCTCATATTGCCGTTCAACCTCTTTTAGTGTATCCACATCATCGGGAGAAAGATCCCAGCGAATGGCCTTGAAACGCGGAAATCGCAGCGTGAAATTTGCTTTGGTTCGTTTATTCACCTGGATATCATCAAACTCGAGTTCCACCACAATATCGGGGTAGAGTCCCAGTGTGGGGCCGTATTTTTCAGCGATGATCTCCTTGATTCGCGCATTCAATCTCTTGAGCTCCTCATCTGTATAACCACCATATGCTTTTCCGATCGGGATGAATTCCTCCTCATATCGCTCATCTTCCCGAACCGAAACTCCCAGCGTGAAATCAGAATAGGTACCGCCGCGTTTTCCACTTCCGGCGTGGGCATACATCATGATGGTATCCAGAGAACCGCCCGGCTTTTTTACTTTCAACCACGATTTTCTACGCTGGCCGTATTCATAGGTCGAGTCCTTATGCTTCAGCATCAATCCTTCATTTCCATGGGCAAGCGCTAGTTCAAAAAGTTCTTCTATTTGGTCTTTATGGTGAATGTCTTTTTGCGTGGTGATAGGAAAGTGATGTTCATTAGAAAGTGTGGACAGGAGGGCGCGTCGTTCGGTTAGGGCCTTTTCAAAGATCGGTTGTTCATCATAGAATAAAATATCATAAGCGATGAGCAGGGTGGGATATTCGCTCAGTATTTTTTTGGAAGGCTTTTTCAAGCCCATGCGCTTTTGCAGTAACTGAAAGGGAAGGATAGTTTGGTCTTTGTATACACAGATCTCTCCGTCCAATACCATACCGGGAAGGTTTCGCTGCTGAAAGAAATCCACGATCTCAGGAAAGGAGTGAGTAATGTCATTCAGGTCCCGGGAAAAGATCTTTACCTCATCTCCGGATACATGAAGCTGACAGCGCATGCCGTCGAACTTTTCTTCGGCTACGTAGTTACTGTAATCATCCACGGTCCGACTTTCAACAGGCGAGGCCAACATAAAAGCAATGGGCTGAAAGAGTTTGAACCGGGCTTCATCAAGCTGGTCGTGTTTGGCGAGAAGGGCTGTTTTTCCGATGCTTCCAGTGATCATATGCACATACCGAACCTCCTCCACTTCATACCCAAAGGCTTTCGCAATGGCAGAAACGATACTCTTCGATTCAAACCCGATCCGAAGCGAACCACGCCCCATAATGCGCAGAAAATATTTGACCTCCAGCGGTGACATCTGTGACCATGCTTCTTTCAGGATCTCCTGTTTGTCTGCACGCGATGAAACGGCATGTAGACGATCAAAAAGTTCTTTGACTTGCTTCAGGCTCAACTCCTGTGTCGACCATTTTTTCCTGGCCTCCGGAATATTAAGAAACAGTTTTTCAATGGCTTCAGACGAACTCCCGGTTGCTGTTTTGCTGGGTTTGAAAACCTTCTCATAGTCGATCTCGCAGATCTCGGCAGCCAGCGTAGAGTAGGTTCTGCTCCCCACAGAAGCTCGTTTACCGGATACATCCGAAAAAGCTCCTTCACCCAAAAACTGCGCTGCCAGATGCAGGTTCTCATCCAGATCCAGCGACCGAAAATACTCCGCACAGATCCTTATCTTGGCATTCGATCCCCGCGTTTCGTTTATTTTCTGGGCAACTTTTGCAAGTTGTTGGAAAGTGTGATGGTCTTTTTTACTCATTGATACTTGAATGAGAGGTAATGTTAAATGTTGAATTTTAAATTATAGATGTTCTATTGCTTGACCTGTAAAGGCAGTATGAATTGATAAGGTTAGTTGATGCATGCTAATTACTCCATTTTACATTCAAAATTTAAAATTCAACATTACTCTTGGTATCTAAGAACTTAGCCTGTATTCCACGTTCATTCAGGTAGTGTTTAACCACATCAGGATTTGGGGTGTGGGTGATGTAGATCATTTTGGGCCGGAGCTTTTCGCAAAGTGAGATCAGCTCGAAGAAATCCAGGTGGTCGGAGATGGGGATGAGTTTATCTGCAGTAAGCTGACTTCGTCTCGATTCCATCGCCGCCCAGCCGCTGCAGTAAGCAATGCGTTTTTTGCGGACATTGGAAGCAAAGCCATTATTGATCGCCGAACTCGGGCAGACCAGTATCTTTCCTTCGCAAGTATCGCGGTCGTAGGTTTCATAATTTCCAAGGTCGATGCCTTCCTCCTCATATACATCACAAAGTTTAAATCCTGCGCCGTGAATTTGAATGGGGTGATCCAGATCTTTCACCAAGTGCATGATCTCCTGCGCCTTCCCAAGATTGTAGGCCAAAAAGACGGGCGTGTGATCTTCCTCCAGGGCTGAACTCGCAAACCCGGTGATATCTGTTTTCAATTCTTCGTAATCTGCCCAGCGGTACACGGGCAGACTGAAAGTTGCTTCGGTGATGAAGCTGTCGATCTGTGCATCAGGAAGTTCAAATCCTTCGGTGGCAGGAGAGGGCGGCGTGCGGTAATCGCCGGTGTAGAGGAGGTTTCCAAAATCGGATTTCACGAAGGTCATGGCAGAGCCGAGAATATGTCCGGCCGGGTAAAATGTGATTTTGGCATTCCCGGTTTCAACAGATCGCTTGAACGGCAGTTCCTGGACTTCATACTTAGTACCCCGTCGTTCCATAAATTTCTTGGTAGGTGGCGTGGCATAGACGGCTTTGGCATACGATTTCCACGGAATGTGATCTGCGTGTCCATGCGAGACAAACACATGCTCTGCCTGTTTGCCGCTATAGTCCAGCCCAATGCCTAACTGCGGCAGTAGAATTCCATGATTTCCGGCTTTGGTGATCTTGAGCATAAAAGTCATACCCGTGAAGACGGGAATCTTTATTTAATTAGTTGCAATTATAGCACCAGAGCTTGTCATCCTGAGTGTATCGTAAGACAAATAGTGCCGAAATAGTTAACTCGAAGGATCTCAAATTCTGGCCATCTCGATATGTCAAATTTTGAGATCCTTCGCGGCAAACATAGAGTCTTATAAAACATCTCTTCGCTCAGGATGACAACATTTGGGTGACTTAAATTCATTCACTCACTAAACTAAGAAGAGCAGGTGACAGTTCGTGGCAGGGTAATTCAAAATATATCCTGCTAGCCGCGACCGCTGGGACCCCATCTTTGTCTCTTTCCCAAACACACTTTTTGAGTAAGTTAGAAATTATCCAACTCTGCAAAATATTTGCCACAGGTGTGCATATTCTGCCCGTATGCGCCAGGGAAAGAGGACACGTAAAAATAGCAGATGTCGAATTAGACGTCTCCTTCCTTGGCGTCCCCGGACGTTAGGGAAGGAACAAGGATGGGTTGGTTCGGAAATGGTTGATCAGGCTAAGTTGTCTAATCAACCCAAAGAAACCCCATGGATTGAAAAAGCCGGCTCTTTAGTTACATCAGTGAACCAAAGAAAGAAAAATACCATGAGTACTAACTGGACAACGGCTAACATTCCATCACAAAAAGGTAAAATTATCATCGTGACCGGGGCTAACAGTGGACTGGGTTTTGGAACCACTCGCGAACTGGCTCGCAAAGGGGGCAAAGTGATCATGGCTGTCCGTAGTCTGGATCGGGGAGCATCGGCCAAAGAAGATATCGAAAAAGAGATTCCTTCAGCCCAACTGGAACTGATGGAACTGGACTTGGCTTCCCTTGAATCGGTTAAGAGTTTTGCATCGGATTTCTCCCAAAAATACGATCGTCTGGATATACTCATCAACAATGCCGGACTTATGATGCCCGAAGAACGTCAGGAGACCGAGGACGGATTTGAGAAGCAGATCGGAGTCAATCATTTGGGGCATTTTGCGCTCACCAATCAGTTGCTTCCTATGTTAAATGAGACAGAAGATTCGCGGGTGGTGACCATCAGCAGCATGTATGGCAAAACGGGCTATGCAAGTATAAATTGGGACGATCTGCACTGGGAGGAAGAATACGACACCACGGATGCATATTCGCAGAGTAAGTTCGCCAATCAGCTGTTTGGCCTGGAATTGGCTCGAAAACTGGAAGAGGCGGGCAGTGGCACTATCTCAACAATGGCACATCCGGGATATACAGCGACAAATCTTCAGCGTCACATCGGACTGATGGGAAAGATCGGGAATAAGCTAATCGCTCAAGATCTGGATATGGGTATTTTGCCTCAGCTTCGCGCAGCCACCGATCCGGATGTAGAGAACGGCGAATATTTGGGTCCCAAAGGATTCATGAACATGCGGGGATATCCTCAAACCGAAGAGCCCAACAAAAAAGCCAAAGAGCCGGAGCTCTCTGAGAAATTCTGGAAACTGAGTGAGGAGTTGACGGATACCAACTTTCCGCTGTAGGAGCACAATAGGGAAAACGATCGAATAAGACGCACAGGTCTATTCTATCGACCAAAATTCTGCGATCAATGTTCGGTGTTCCTCTTCTATTCGATCACCATTTTCTCTTCCTGTGATTCCAGCTCTTTTGGAATAGAATCCACGATCACATCGGCAAAGGCACTGATCAGGTTCTTCTTGAGGAACTCTCGGCTGTACACTAACCGGATCTTGCGGGAAGGAACGGGGTCTTCAAACTCCTTGACCACACCGTTGGCGCAGCTTGTATCGTGATTGCTCATAGCAAGGTAAGGCATCAGTGTTACGCCAAAATCCTGTTCTACAAGTCGCTTCAGCGTTTCCAGGTTACCGCTTTCAAAGGTGATGGCGGTGTCATTTCGCTTTTCATTGTTTTTCTTGCAGATCTTCATGGTTTGATCTCGGAAGCAGTGTCCTTCATTCAACAGCCACAGATCTTCTTTATAAAGATCGTCGATGCAGATCTTGTCTTTCTTAGCGAGTTCGTGCTTGGGATTTACATAAGCCAGAAATGGCTCCAGAAAAAGATCTTGTTCAAAAATATGCTGATCGGTGGGTGTCGCGATCACTCCCACATCAAAATAGTCTTCATTCAATCCTTTGAGGACCTCTTCAGTGAGAGCTTCCTCAAATACCAGTTCTACATTCGGGTACTTTTCAATGAAAGGCTTTAAAAACAGCGGCACCAGGTAAGGAGAGATCGTTGGGATGATTCCCACCCGGAACGTTCCGCGCAGTTCTTCGCCCTGTACGGCAACCATATCTTCAATGTGCTTGGCTCCGCTCAGGATCTGTTTGGCTTGTTCTATGATCTCCTCGCCAATAGAGGTAGGCACCACCGGAGATTTAGAGCGGTCAAAGATCAAGACCCCAAGTTCATCTTCAAGTTTCTGGATCTGCATGCTGAGCGTAGGCTGGGTGATATAGATCTTTTTGGCAGCCGTGGCAAAGTGTCGGTGTTTATCTACGGCAACGATGTATGAAAGCTGAGTTAAGGTCATAGAGGTAAATAAATTGAACGATTCTGACTGTAGGAATTTTTTATAATTGAATATCGGTAAAATAGAGTTTTAATCGAAAAAAGGTAGACCATTGAAGAAGCATATTTTTATAAGCGGACGTGTTCAGGGTGTGGGGTTCAGACATTTTACCCGAACGCATGCTGAATCTCTGGGTGTGAATGGGTGGGTGAAGAACTTATCCGACGGCAGAGTTGAGGCTGTGTTTGAGGGAGATGAGGAGCCCGTGCAGAAGTTAATAGACCAATGCAAGGAAGGCCCGGCCTCAGCTTACGTTAAAGACATCGAAATTCAGGAAGTAAAAAAAGAAGGCACATTTGGCGAGTTTAGCGTTCGGTTCTAATGTGCCTTCAGAAAGTTGGTATCAGCTTTAGGAGTCAGATCCTAAAGTGTTATCAATATAGGTCATCAGTTTCACGAGGTCTTTTTCTGAACGACTGTCAAGATCATTTTCGTCCATGAAGTTGTTGAGTGCTTTACGGTCGCTGCGGTCGTATTTGCGGATGATATCCTTGGCTCGTAATCTTCTCAATTCTTCAATATCGCCATTGTGTTTTTGGATAAAAAATTCCTCGCTGTTAATGTAACGCTCGGTCTTTTTGCCGGTGAAGGGATCCTTACTGTTACTTCTCATCAAGTTGGTTCTGTGGACGGCTAAAAGTTTGAGCCCGGTTCCCTGATTGTAAAGAACCTGAACAGGAGTGAGCTCGTCAAATCCTAACTCCGTTTCTCTTATTTGATAGCTAAATACTTCCTGAACCTTATCTGTATTCTGGAAATCAGCCGGGGTTTCAAACATAAATCCTTTTACACCATTGGTGTTCAGCACCATGATCTTCTGATCTTTAATGAATAAGACCTGGTTTTTGTAAGAATCATAGTTGATGGGAAGGATCTCACTTGCTTTGCCTGATTCAAACAAAATACGTCCGTTCTCAAAAGACTCTTTCAGCAGTGGACTTCCTTTTACTTCAGTCTTGTCTTCAGCATAAATGGTAGTTCCGGCCTTATTTGTAATTTGTACGGTCTGATAATCGGTTTCGTTTCCAGTATTCTGGGCATTTGCATGCACCGTCAGGAACAGAGCTAAAAACGATATCAAAAATAATTTATACAGCTTCATAATGTCACTCATTGATTGTTAAAACTTTATTTAGGCTAATATGCTCACAGATTCTCACTCTATCAAACTTCGATTGGTAAATACTTTTAAAGAGTGAGATCAGCTTAGTTAGTTATCAACTATTTGAGCCGGAGGTTATTATAAGAGCGAAGGAAGCGATGCCTCAGTTTTCACACATTAAATTTGAAGCTGATCATAGAGAACGGTGCGAGTAAAGGCTCAGGAGAGGGATCTTTCAGCGGCCACAAAATTGTGGATAAATAGTTGACAAAAAGCTTCGATAAGAAAGGCTATGAATGGTATATTCCGTAATTAGAAATTCCATTCCAAAAAGGCGATCTATGTACCTGATTTTTGATACTGAAACCACCGGCTTACCTCAGGATTTTTCGGCTCCCATTACCGAACTTGATAACTGGCCGCGTTTGGTTCAGCTTGCCTGGCAGCTTCATGACGAGACCGGAAAGCTCATCAACAGCGGGAATTATATTGTGAAACCGGAGGGATTTACGATTCCCTTCAACTCCGAAAAAATTCACGGTATTTCGACGGAGCGTGCACAAGAAGAAGGGGTAGAGCTGGAATTTGTGCTCAAGGAATTCTCCAAAGACATAAACAAAGCGTATTTCCTGATCGGGCATAATGTAAGTTTTGATGAGAAGATCATGGGAGCGGAATATCTGCGGAAAAAGATCTCCTCAGCTATTCTGGACAAACCCAAGATCGATACCAAGATCGATGGGACTGACGTAGCCAAGATCGAAGGCGGAAGGGGAGGCAACTACAAATGGCCGTCTTTAGGTGAATTGCACCACGCTCTTTTTGATGAAGGTTTTGAAGACGCCCACGATGCTGCCGCCGATGTGGAAGCAACCGCCCGTATATTCCTGGAAATGGTTAGGACCGGTGCTACCAAGGTCAACTTCCCGATGGATGCGAAACTCTATGAGTCGGCACAAAGCTACATGAAGCGGGAGGAATATATCGATCTCGTTTCCCCGTCCCGGTTCAAAACAAAGCAATCGGAAGAACAATTAGAGGCTCAAAAAAAAAGTGGAAACGAAGAAGAGACAACTGGTAGCAGGCTAATAGAGCAGGCTACCTTCACGCATCTCCACAATCATTCTAAATTCTCCGTCCTTCAAGCCACTGCAGGGATCAAAGACCTGGTTAAAAAAGCCAAAGATGAAGGCATGAGCGCGGTGGGTCTGGCTGATCTTGGGAATATGTATGGTGCGTTCTCATTTGCTGCAACAGCCCATGCAGAGGGAATAAAGCCTATTCTTGGGTGTGAATTCTATGTAGTGGAAGATCGCCTTCAAAAGAAATTTACCCGCGATAACAGGGATCGCCGCTACCAGATCCCGATGTTTGCAAAGAATCAGAACGGATACAAAAACCTCTCTAAATTAAGTTCTATTGGATTTACGGAGGGATATTATTACAAATTTCCGCGGGTTGATAAGGATGTTATTGCCAAATATGCAGAGGATATCATTTGCCTGAGTGGCGGCGTGCGGGGCTGGCTGGCCGATCTGATCCTGAACAAAGGACAGGAGTTTGCCGAAGAAGAGTTGCAGTGGTGGATGGAAACCTTCGGTGATGATTTTTACCTGGAAGTGCTAAACCATGGCCTGGAAGAAGAGAAACGGGTAAATCAGGTTTTTAAATCCTTTTCAGAGAAGTATGGGGTGAAATTAGTGGCATCCAATAACGTCTTTTATCTGGATGAAGAAGACGCCAAGGCCCATGATGCTCTAATCTGTATTGATGATGGCGAACTAATGAGTACGCCCAAGGGCAGGGGACGTGGATATCGGTATGGCTTCCCGAATGATGAGTTCTACTTCAAGTCGCAAGACCAGATGAAGGAGCTTTTTGTTGATATGCCTGAAGCCATCGTGAGCACGCAGGAAATTGTTGATAAAATTGAGCCCGTTAAGCTGGAGCGGGATGTATTGCTTCCCCGGTTTGAGCTTCCGGAGGGATTTGAGTCAGAAGATGAATACCTGAAACATCTGACCTACGAAGGGGCCAAACCCCGGTACGATGAAATTGATAAGGAAGTGACCGAACGGATCGAATTGGAGCTGGGTATTATTCGTGAAATGGGTTTTGCCGGATACTTTTTGATCGTTCAGGATTTTATAGCCGCAGCTAAAGAAATGGGCGTTTACGTGGGTCCGGGGCGTGGTTCTGCGGCCGGTTCGGTGGTGGCGTATTGCACAGGGATCACCAACATCGACCCGCTTAAATATGATCTGCTTTTTGAGCGTTTTCTGAATCCCGAGCGGGTGAGTATGCCTGATATTGATATTGATTTTGATGACGATGGCCGGCAGCGGGTCATTGAATATGTGGTGGATAAATATGGCGTCGATCAGGTGGCGCATATTATCACATTTGGTTCTATGGCTGCCCGCTCGTCCGTGCGTGATGTGGCCCGTGTGCTCGATCTTCCATTGTCGGATGCCGATCGTCTCGCCAAACTCATTCCTGAAAAACCAGGTACCTCGCTTGATGATGCCTTTTCAGAAGTAAAGGAACTCCGCAATATCCGCGATGGAGAAGGCCTGGAAGCGGAAACGCTCCGAATGGCGCATGTGCTGGAAGGCTCGGTTCGGAATACCGGAATTCATGCCGCGGGGGTTATCATCGCACCGGATAAGCTTACGGAATACATCCCGGTGAGCACGGCCAAGGATGCGGATCTTTATGTGACCCAATACGACGGCAGCGTGATCGAAGATGCCGGTATGCTGAAGATGGATTTCCTGGGTTTGAAGACTCTTTCTATCCTGAAATCGGCCATCGAGTATGTGGGGGAGAATCATGGAAAAGAATATAATCTCGATGACATTCCGCTTGACGATGAGACTACCTACAAATTGTATCAGAATGGCGGAACACTTGGGACCTTTCAGTTTGAGAGTGAAGGGATGCGTAAACACCTCAAGAATCTCAAGCCGACGGACATCAATGATCTAATTGCCATGAATGCCTTGTACCGTCCGGGACCTATGCAGTTCATTCCGGATTACATTGAACGGAAGCACGGCCGCGAAAAGGTTGAATACGATCACGAAGATCTGATCAATATTCTTGAACCCACCTATGGAATTATGATCTACCAGGAGCAGATCATGAAGGTTGCGCAGCGCATGGGTGGCTACTCGCTCGGTGAAGCGGATGTACTTCGGCGGATCATGGGTAAGAAAAAGCCGGAACTCCTTCCCCCAGAAGAAGAGAAATTTGTAAATCAGGCCATCGAAAAAGGTTACGATAAGCAGACCGCCAAAGACGTTTTCGATAAAATGGCGATGTTTGCGGGCTATGGTTTTAATAAATCTCACTCGGCGGCCTATTCGGTTGTGGCCTATCATACCATGTATTTCAAGGCAAATTATCCGGCCGAGTATATGGCAGCGGTGATGAGTCATAACATGAGCGACATCAAGAAAGTGGCGTCGTTTATTGAGGAATGTCAGCGCATGAACATTCCGGTGGATCCGCCTAATATCAACACCGCCCGCGGGAAATTCCGTGCGAAAGAAGGGCGGGTTCAATATGGAATGTCGGCCATTAAAGGCGTTGGCTCTTCAGCTATCGCCCACATTGTAGAGGAGCGGGAAGAGAATGGTGACTTTACTTCTATTTTTGATTTTGCCACCCGTGTTGACCTTCGAACCTGTAATCGGAAAACCTTTGAAAGCCTTATTCAGGCCGGCGCCTTTGATACGCTGAATGAAAACCGGTCGCAGTTGTTTGAGTCGGTGGAAGATATTTTGTCGTATGGTGTTCGCAAGCAGGAAGAGATCCGCCTGAATCAGGGAAATCTTTTTGGTGGAGACAGCGGCGGTCCCGGTTCCCAGGAACCCAAATTACGGGAAGTGCGTAAATGGACGCAGATAGAGCGACTCAATAAAGAACGAGAACTCATTGGTTTTTACCTGAGTGGGCATCCTTTGAGCCGTTTCAAGGAAGAAATCAAACTCTTCGGGCGGCAAAACCTGAGCGAAGATATTTTTGGACGGATGTCGGATCGGGCGAACATCAAGTTCATTGCTATTGTAACGGGTGTGAAAAGAGTGACGGACAAAAAAGGCCGTCCCTTCGCATTTCTGCAGGTAGAAGACCTGAACAACTCTACGGAAGTGATCGCCTTTAGTCAGACCTACGATCAGTATATGGGGCTCCTTCAAACCGACAATGTGTTGTACATAGACGGAACGGTAGACACCCGAAGTGGTGAGCCTAAAGTGATCGCTAATTCTTTTGAGCGGGTAGAGAATCTTCGGGAGAAATTTCAGGATCAGTTAAATCTGAAGATCGACCTGAAAACATCGGAACTGAATAAAGATGCGCTTAAGCAGATGGAAACCTTGTTCTCCATCAATAAAGGGACAACCAACGTGCGATTTACCCTCCATAGCAGTGAAGCAAACGGCCCGATCCGGATGAATGTGAGAAACTTCGTAGTAGAACCGAATGATGATCTGCTTCGTGGCTTGCGCGAGGTGTTAGGTGAAGAAGCCGTTCAGCTGGTGCATGGAAGCTAGTTTTACAGTGTACAGTGATCATTAAACAGACAAAATTGAAAGAGTTAGTTGAATTAAGCAATCTCTGCTAACTGCTAACTGCTAACTGCTAACTGCTAACTGCTAACTGCTAACCAATATCACTCAACCCTATCACCCCAATAATTCAAAAGAATGTGTAAACTTGAATGAAATATCCCGATATTTGTTCAAGATTAAAGGAAATCATACAAACTAAATAGAAAGCATTATGTCAAAACCAATTGAATTTACCGATAGTAATTTTGATGAAGAAGTATTGAAATCAGAGAAACCAGTATTGGTGGACTTCTGGGCAGAATGGTGTGGTCCTTGCCGAATGATCGGGCCTATCGTGGAAGAGCTTGCCGGCGAATATGAAGGCAAGGCCAAGATCGGGAAAGTGGATGTAGACAGTAATCCTGAGATTTCTGTGAAATACGGAATTCGAAGCATCCCATCGCTGCTCATCTTTAAGGATGGCGAAGTGGTTGATCAGATCGTTGGTGCTGTACCAAAATCTCAGCTTACCAAACAGCTGGAAGCTCAGGTTAACTGAACGTTTGTCTAAATAATATTGAGTTATTAAAAAAAGGCGATACAATTTGTATCGCCTTTTTTATTGAACAGTATTTTTATTTACCTGCTATTTGATCAACATCATTTTTTTAGAAGCAGTAAACTGAGCGCTTTCAACACGGTAAATATATACACCGCTTGAAAGTCCCGATGCATCGAAGCTTACCTGATGCTGTCCGGCTCTTTGACTTTGAGCACTTACCAGCGTAGCTACTTCTTTACCTAAAACATTATACACTTTTACCGTGAGGTTACTTGCCGCCTCAGGCAGGTTATAGGTGATGTTGGTCGTTGGATTGAATGGATTCGGATAATTTTGTTCAAGCGTAAATGATTCTGGAATTTCTTTCTCTGATTCATTTGGTACCGCCTGAGAACGTTTGAATTGGTAAATACCACTACTGTACGTGCCGATCCAGGTATTGCCTTTGTTATCATGTTTGATGATATAGGCACGATTTTCAAGTTCTGATAATGGGTTTAACCATTCAGAGGAAGTGGTATTATACACCCAAACCTCATTCCCATAAGTGATCCAGATATTTCCTTCCGGATCGGGTTCTATGTGAGAGGAGGAGGTATAGAAGTCTTCTCTGGGATAGGCAATTTGAGTCACATTCTGGCCATCCCATTTCATCAGGCTGTCACCAGAGAACCATAAATTATTGTCAGAATCTGAGGCTATTTCCATGGGGTCGATCTCCTCGGTGGAGTCTGGAGTCCACGCACTCCATTCATTTCCATCGTATCGAGCAATGGAATATCTGTTTTGGGATTGAGTGAGGCCACCTGCATAAATATGCCCATTCGGACCCTCTGCAAAAGACGTGACATATACACCTATCACCCCGGGCATTGGTTCATGATGTGTGAATTCAGAACCATCATATTGTAGAATGCCGTTATTAGCGAAAGAACCCATCCAGATGTTTTGATCACTATCTTCAAAAATTGCTTCTGCGAAGGTTCCATGTTCGGTATAGGTCTTAAATTCTTCATCCTGCCTGTAGGTGATTCCATGTGTGGAATTACCGAACCAAACGGTACCATTGCTGGCAGCATGAACTCGCCATGCATAGGAATTGGTCATCCCATCGGTAGCGTTATAGAAGCTCCAGTCGGAACCATCAAAATAGCCGGCTCCGCGAAACCCGGTGGCCCAGATTCCGCCATCATCATCGGCGGCCAAACCAAAGATGATATCAGAAAACAACCCATTATCGGTATGGGTAGATATATACCGATACTCACTTCCATCTCGTAAGAATACGCCGCTTCTTAAAGTTCCCTGATTTGAACCGGCGCGTTTTACAAAGGCTGTCAGTCCGGAAGAATTACTGGCAATAGCGCTAATATCATTGAATGATTGCCCTGCGGCATTCTCTTGCATTCTGGACCAAGTGCTTCCATCATAAACAACGGTTGTACTGTCATTTCCGCAATACAGTTGATTGTCTGCAGCTATCTCAAAAGCAGAACATCTGTAGGTAAGTTCATCTGTAGAACGGGTAAATGAAGTCCAGTTAGAACCATCAAAATAGGCTGCTCGTTGAACAGAGTCTGAAAATGCTGTCCAAATATTTCCATTGTTATCGTATTCAATCTCGAATACGGCTTCATGTGGAATATCACTGTTAGAAGTATGATACGTGTTGGCAGATCGAAGGTCTCTTCCAAATGAAACTAATCCTCCACGGGTTGAATCGGTTTCAGGAACAGCTGCCCAAACCTTTCCATCATTGCCAATAGTGAAATCATAAACCCCGTTGGCTTTTATACCACTATTCAGGTCGGTATTGATGGTATCCATTCTGGCAATTAAGCTACCGTCACTGAGATCAAAAACAGATATACCACCAAATTTATTAAGTACCCATTCATCTTGTTCATTATAACCGAAAGAAGGAGCATGAGACAGCCAGAGTCTTTCATCCCCGTCAATGATGCCCGTTCTGTAGCTGTTGGAAACAGAATCATCTTCAGCTATCGAAGTTGAATCTACGATAGAAAAGTCCGGTGATAACCGATACACTTTACCACTGGTGAGCATAATGGTGTGGTCTTCTAAACCTGCAAGGATGGAGCGTACCGGATGGGGGATATCTTCGCCATAATCCAGGTACCTCCAATTTGTGCCGTCGTATATATCAACTGATTTATTGGTTAGATATAACTGCCGGCCCTGGCTGTCGATGAATACATCATCAACCAGCATAGCTGAAAGGCCGTTGCTTCCGGTATTGCGGGCCGTCCAGTGAGCCTCCGCCATTTCATGGTCAATAAAAATATTTTGAGCCGTCGTATTTGACTGTTGAGGTTTTATTTGACGGTATTTTTCCAGCTTTTCCTTGAACTCCTTATTGACTGTTTTTTGAGCCAGTAAAGTTGTTGAAGCCAAGCATAGTAATAGTAGAAATGCTAATGATCGTTTCATTAGATACATATGTAAATACCCCGTTTTACTCTGTGAATAGATTATTTAATTGGCTTAAAAGATTTAAATCAGATCGCAGAAAATCAATGAGCAGCTTCGATTAATAGTGAACATAAAACACATAATTATAACCACTTAAATTGTCCTATAAAGATAAAGTCAGACACAAATGGTAAAGGTGATTTTATGAGTCAGAGAGCAGGCTTAAGATTTTACAAGCCTTTTCAAGTACGAAGAATGCTTAAACATTTATAGTGGTTACCTTTGTTGTTCACTTGAAATAAAAGACCTATGAAGCGCACACTCACCGTTGTTGGAATCTTAGTTGTAATTGGATTACTAACCATCCCTAAATGGCAAAGTCTTTCAGAAAATTCCTCTCAAAATAATACCAACTCTTCGCAATCAGCCCTTTCTGTTGATGTCCATCTTGTAGAACCTCAGGTATTTGAAAACAAGATCTTCAGTACCGGAACGCTGCTCGCCAATGAAGGTATAGAGATCAGAAGTGAGATCTCTGGTAAGATCGTGGAGCTTAGACTTCGCGAGGGGCAGCAGGTTCAAAAAGGAGATCTGCTCATCAAAATAAACGATAGTGAGTTGCAAGCACAGTTAAAGCAGGCTGAGTATAGGATGAGCCTTGCGGAAGTGAGAGAAAAGCGACAGAAGCAGCTGCTGGAACGAGGCGGAATTAGTCAGGAGCAGTATGATGCTACGCTAAATGAGTTGAACGTTCTTAAAGCTGAAACGGACCTTATTAAAGCACAGATCGACAAGACAGAGATCTATGCGCCATTTGATGGCGTAGTTGGTTTGAGGAATGTCAGTAATGGCAGTTACATCACCCCAAACACGCAGATCGCAACTTTTCAGTCTATCAATCCTATTAAGGTGGAGTTCTCGATCCCGGAACGATATGCGGGAGTGGTGCAGCAGGGGAATCGTGTTTTCTTTAATGTGCAGGGGCAAGAAGAGGGTTTTGAAGCCCGTATCTACGCTGTTGAGCCGCGCATAAATACCCAAACAAGAACCCTGACTATGCGCGCTTTGGCTGATAATCCCGAGGGGAATCTGCTGCCCGGTGCCTTTGCAAATATTGAATTGGTATTGGAAGAAATTGAAGATGCTCTCATGATTCCCACCATCTCTGTAATTCCGGAACTGCAGGGACAGAAAGTATTTATGCTTAAAAATGGCGTTGTGCAGGATCAGTCAATTTCCACCGGCATCAGAACCGAAAGGTATGTGCAGGTAACAGAGGGGATCGCTCCGGGAGATACCGTGCTGACAACCGGACTCCTACAGGTTCGAAATGGGATGGACATAAAAGTTGGCGAAATAAACAAATATGAGGAGATCGAACTATGAGTTTATCCTCCCTGAGTATTCGTCGCCCTGTTTTAGCCACCGTACTTTCCCTGATCATATTGATCTTGGGAATCGTGGCCTTCACATTCCTGGGAATTCGGGAATATCCTGCCACTGAACCGCCTATTGTAACGGTCAGTACTTCCTACACAGGAGCCAATGCCGATGTGATCGAATCACAGATCACAGAACCGCTGGAAGAAGAGATCAACGGTATAGCCGGTATTCGTACCATGACTTCCGTGAGCAGGGAAGGCCGAAGCACCATTACGGTAGAATTTGAGCTGGAGATCGATCTCGACAATGCGGCAAATGATGTGCAATCCCGCGTATCAAGAGCTGTTCGTGAATTGCCCCCCGATGCCGATCCGCCGGTTGTATCCAAAGCTGATGCTGATGCAAGCCCCATAGTATTCCTGAATGTAAGGAGTGATAAACGAAATTTGCTGGATTTGTCAGATGTTGCCATCAACGATTTCAAGGAGCGGGTGCAAACAATTTCAGGGGTGAGCAGCGTACAGATCTGGGGCGAAAAACAATACTCTATGCGCTTATGGCTCGATCCGCTGCGACTTGCGGCCTACAAACTTACACCGCTCGATGTTCAGCAAGCCCTGCAAAGTGAAAATGTTGAACTTCCCTCTGGCCGGATAGAAGGAGACATGACCGAGCTTACCGTTCGCACACAAGGACGTTTATATGAGCCGGAGGAATTCAATAATCTTATCATCAGTGAACAGGACGGAAATGTAGTTCGCTTTCGGGATATTGGAAATGCAGAACTTGGAGCCGCCAACGAACGCACCATCCTGAAACGAAATGGTGTACCGATGGTAGGGGTCGTTATTGTTCCCCAACCCGGAGCCAACCAAATTGAAATTGCAGATGAATTCTACAAGCGGGTAGAGCAGATCAAAAAAGATCTCCCGCCAGATATACAAACGGCGGTAGGTTTTGACACTACTGAATATGTCCGCGCTTCCATTGACGAAGTTCAGCAAACCATCTTTCTGGCACTTGGCTTGGTGATCCTTATCATTTTCCTGTTTCTGCGGGATGTGAGAACTACAATTATCCCTGTAATTGTAATTCCGATTGCCCTGATCGGGGCCTTCTTTGTGATGTACATGGCTGGCTTTTCTATCAACGTACTCACATTATTGGCTATCGTGCTTGCCATCGGTTTGGTAGTGGATGATGCCATTGTGGTACTTGAAAATATATATGCGAAAATTGAAAGCGGAATGGGAACTATCGAAGCCGGGATCCTTGGGTCTCGCGAGATCTTCTTTGCCGTTGTGGCAACATCTCTTTCCCTGGTAGCAGTATTTACGCCGATCTTGTTTTTAGGCGGGATCACCGGACGTTTATTCCTCGAATTTGGTGTCGTGATGGCCGGTGCTATTATTATTTCATCCTTTGTTGCGCTGACCTTAACGCCCATGTTATCAACAAAAATACTGAATGCCGATACCGAGCATTCTCGTTTTTACAAAAAAACCGAACCTTTCTTTAAATGGCTGAACGCAAAATATAAATCCAGCCTGGAATCCTTCATGGAAAAGCGCTGGGTTGCTTTTGTAGTGATAGTTATTTGCGGATTTGGCATCTGGTTATTTTATACAAACCTGCAGCAGGAACTTGCACCACTGGAGGATCGCGGTCGTTTGATCGTAAGTTCCACGGCTCCAGAAGGGGCTACTTTCGAATACATGGATCACTACATGGATCAGCTTACTGAATTTCTGATGGAGGAAGTTCCTGAGATCGATGGGTTGATCACGGTTACGTCTCCGGGGTTTGGAGCTTCAAGTTCTGTAAACTCGGGTTTTGGACGAATTATACTTTCACCGGCGGATGAACGCGAACGATCGCAGCAGGAGATCTATAATGATCTTTCAACCAAAGTGCAGGATCTGAGCGGCGCAAGAACCTTTATCGCTCAGGAACAAAGTATTGGAGGAGGCCGTGGTGGTCAACCCGTACAGTATGTACTTCAGGCTGGAACAAATGACGACTTGAAAGAAATAATCCCTGAGTTTTTGGAACAAGCTCGTCAGGATCCGACTTTTGCTTTTGTGGATGTGAACCTCAAATTCAACAAACCGGAAGTGGAAATTAAAATCGATCGCGACCGGGCCCGTGACCTTGGGGTTTCTACCCGTGATATTGCACAGACCCTGCAGCTTGCCTATAGTGGACAGCGTTTCGGGTACTTTCTGAAGGGCGGAAAACAGTATCAGGTGATCGGCCAAATGTCTCGCGAAGATAGAAATGAGCCCCTGGATCTTCGAAGTCTGTATGTCAGAAATAATCGTGGCGAGATCATACAGTTAGACAACCTTGTGAGTTTAACAGAGCAAAGCAGTCCGCCACAATTATTCCGTTTTAACAGATATGCATCAGCTACGGTATCTGCGAGTTTAGCGCCCGGCTATACGATAGGAGATGGAATTGATGCCATGGACGCCATCGCCGATCAGGTTTTGGATGACACCTATACCACTTCACTTTCCGGACCGTCCCGCGATTTCGTGGAAAGTTCATCGAGCCTGATCTACGTATTCTTGCTGGCACTTTTACTGGTCTACCTGGTGCTTTCGGCTCAATTTGAAAGTTTCAGAGATCCACTAGTGATCATGTTTACCGTTCCTCTGGCGCTGACAGGAGCCTTACTTACCTTATGGTACTTCAATCAAACGCTGAATATTTTCAGTCAGATCGGTATGGTGATGTTAATTGGGTTGGTAACAAAGAACGGGATCCTGATCGTGGAATTTGCCAATCAGCGGCAGGTACAGGGATTGTCAAATCTTGAAGCCATTAAAGACGCTGCTGTAGCACGATTCAGGCCTATTCTGATGACCAGTCTCTCTACAGTACTCGGAATTTTACCGATCGCGCTTGCCCTGGGAGCAGGAGCTGAGAGCCGGAAATCTATGGGTATTGCCATTATAGGAGGACTGATCTTTGCAAGTATACTTACACTCTATGTGATACCGGCTCTGTATTCTTATATCTCCACAGAACGTTCATCCAAAGGGGCCATCGATGATGAAACCTTTAGGAAATTAGAAAATCTCGAAACTTCAGAAGTCCCGGCTTAGTCATGAATAGAATACCAAGTAAGATCAAAATAACGTCTGTTATTGTCGCCTCTTTATTTTTTGGGTTGATGGGAATGAAGGATGGAGTTGCCCAGGAGACGCTGAATCTCGATGATGCCATCCGGATTGGTTTGGAGCGGAATTTTGCGATTCGAATTGCTGAAAACAACACCCGGATCTCAGAAAACAATAACAGCCTGGGCAATGCTGGATTTCTGCCGGTTATCTCAGCAGATGGAGCCATCAACAAGCGTATCGAAGATAACGAGACTCGCTATGGAAGTGGAGCGCCCATCCCTGATCGCAATGACGAAGGCGCTGAGACCACGGTATACAATTATGGAGTGAACGCATCCTGGCGCATCTTTGACGGGCTCACCATGTTTGCTACGCTCGACCGGCTTTCCACTTTATCTGAAATAAGTGAGGTCGAAGCACGGAACAGGGTAGAACTGGTGCTGGCAGATATCATTACAGGCTATTACGAGATCGCAGGACAGCAAAAGGCAGCACAGGTTTTGGAGAATACCGTTGAGATCTCAGAAGAACGCATTCGCATAGCAGAAACGGCCCGTGATCTGGGATCCGGTTCCGAGTATGAGTTATTGCTGGCCCGGGCCGATATGAATACGGATCAGGCCGCACTCATCCGTACTAAAACAAATTTAAATCAGCTTAAAGTACTATTGACCACAATTCTGGGTGATACGACTGAAGCCGCATTCACGGTTCAACCCGAAATAGAGCTGGCCGGGAAACTATCGCTTGAGAATATGATAGCAGAAGCCGTTGCACAAAACCGGGAACTCACCATAGCCCGGTTGACGGAACAGGCAGCTGAAGCTGAGATCCGCGAATTACGGGGAGATTGGTTTCCTCAGGTTGATGTATCTGGAGGGTATGCCTACTCTCGCACCGAAGCTTCTACCGGATTTTCAGAGTTCTCGCAGTCGCAGGGATTTCGCTATGGTATCTCAGCAAGTGTAAACCTGTTCGATGGGTTCAATAAACAGCGTCGTCAGGAAAATGCCCGCATTGCTTTGAAGAATGAACAACTTCGTCGGCAAGATCTGGAACTACAGGTTCGGGCCAATGTCAGCCGGGTGTATGCCCAGTACGACGATGCCCTTTCACTGATCGAACTGGAAGAAGAAAACCTAGAGATCAACAAGCAAACAGTAGAAATAGCCCTGGAGCGGTTTGAGCTCGGCACCATCAATTCCATAGAATTACGGGAAGCCCAACAAAGCTTACTTAACGCTGAAAATCGGCTGATCGAAGCTCAAATTACGGCCAAATCTGCTGAAATAGAGCTGCTGCGACTAAGCGGAAGACTACTTTCACAGATTGAATAAAAACGTAGGTCGGACAGCCTGTCCGACAGTAGTTTTTAACGTTGATGATTTTTTAGTCTTGAGTAAAGGCATGAATTTGCTAAAGCTATAGATCTTTTGAGTCTTGAACGAAGTGAAGACTGAAAAAGTAGTAGCAAAACAAGTCTTCAGACTTGAAGAGTGTTCAGCGAGTGATGGGAGAAACTCTTAAGTCACCGTTCGCAAGATATTGATATTTAATCGGGCAAATTAAAGATAAGAGTAAGCCGAGTTCCCCCTTCAGAATAACTAACTTCATCGGCGTATTCTTTCATTAGAAAAATGCCCCGGCCACTGGTTTTGAGTAGATTTTCTTCTGCGAGGGGATCGGGGGCATCCTCCGGTTCAAAACCTTCCCCCTGATCGGTGGATTCAAAGATCAGCTTTCCATTATCTGTGAAGGCCTTGATCTCGACCGTTTTTGAGGCATCGAGTTTATTACCATGCAGAATGCCATTGGTAGCAGCTTCGGAAACAGCCAGCATGAGCCTGGCATAGAATTCATCATCAAAGCCAAGTTCATCTTGAAGGCTATTCAGCAACTGCTCAACGCGTTCAATTTCTTCGTATGTAGAGTGGAGTGTAAGGGTCTGTAATAATTTCATTCACTAAGCATAAATCCCGCGGAGCTTAAGCGTTGTTGCCACCCGATCGATAGCATACATGTAAGCCGCCTGTCTGAGGGTAATACTATACTTTTCACTTACCATAAACAAGTTATCAAAAGACTCTCTCATCATTCTGTTAAGTCGACGATTCACACGTTCCTCGGTCCAGAAATATCCATGGCGATCCTGCACCCACTCGAAATAAGAAACGGTTACCCCACCGGCATTTGCGAGAATATCGGGAACTACCATGATGTCCTTTTCTTCCAGGATCTTATCGGCGTTGTGGGTAACAGGCCCGTTTGCGCCCTCTGCAATGATCTTAGCCCTGATATTTGGAGCATTTTCTTTGTTGATCTGATCTTCTTTAGCAGCAGGAATCAGTACATCACATTCCAGTTCCAGAAGGTCTTTATTGCTGATCGATTCAGCCCCGTCGAAGCCTTCAAGGGAATTATTGTGAGTTTGGGCATATCGAATGGCTTCGGGAATATCGATGCCATCTTTGTTAAAGTAGCCTCCGCTTATATCACTTATAGCGATCACATTGGCGCCTTGTTCATACATTAACTGGGCCGAAACAGAGCCCACATTTCCAAATCCCTGAACAACAACAGAGGTGTTACTCGGCGAAATCCGAAGTTTTCCTAAAGCAGCCAGCGTACACGTTACTACTCCACGACCGGTGGCTTCTTTTCGTCCTTTTGAACCACCCAGAATAATGGGTTTGCCGGTTACCACAGCTGTTTCTGTCTTCTTTTGTTTCATGCTGTAAGTATCCATGATCCACGCCATGGTTTGCTCATTGGTATTCATATCAGGAGCGGGGATATCGCGGTCTGGGCCAAATACATCATACATGTTGGCGGTATAACGGCGGGTCAGCCGCTCCAGCTCAGATTGTGATAATTCTTTGGGATTCACACGAACGCCACCTTTGGCTCCTCCAAAAGGAACATTGACAACCGCACATTTCCAGGTCATCCACGCGGCGAGAGCTTTAACTTCATCAATGGTTACATCGTCTGAATAGCGAATTCCGCCTTTAGAAGGACCGAGAATGCTATTATGAATGACACGGTACCCCTCAAAGACTTCAATGTTTCCGTTATCCATGGTAACAGGAATAGAAACTACGACCACTTTTTCGGGACTGGAGAGATATTTGAAGACCCCTTCATCCAGGTTAAGAAGTTCGGCTGCGAATCGAAATCGCTCCATCATGGAGGCGAAAGGAGAGTCGTTCGTAATATGTGGTACAGGTTCTTTATAGTAGCCGCCGGTAGTAGATTCTTTATTTGACATCGTCAGTTTTTAATAAGAAGATTTTTATTGCAAAATTGCTCAAAAAAGCGGTTCCAAATATAAAAGGATTACTTAAGATTATTGTCATTTTTCTGCAAAAAGATGGGATTTTTTATCGTATGAAATTTGGGGTAGATAGCCTTCAAGTAAACGGAGGTCGGACAGCTGGTCCGACAGTAGCTGGTAAAATGAGTAAATTCTTAGATGTGAGCATTATCCTCAACTCTTAAGTCACCGCTCCTAAGATCTTTATCTGGAAGAGGATATTCGGGCTCACTGAAGACTTAAGAGATCAACGGGGATCAATAAGTTGCTTTGGGAATCTCTGCTGCATTCAAATGATACACTGTTAACATATTGTTAAGCATTGGCCATATCTGAGATCGGTAACACTGTCTTAACATTTAATTTTTACCCTTGGCTTGTAAATCAGCACACAAATAATCTATATGTCAGATTCATCGTCTAACTCAAACTCCCAAAGTCCTATCGAGCGGTTAATTCCAACGGGCTTTTATGATGTAATTAAGCAAGAGCGCATATTTATTGGCTTGATCGGGCTCTTTTTTTTCATAGCCGGAGTTGCTTTTCCCTACGCCGAACTTGCCATGTGGGTAGGATTTGCTTTTGCAGGTTATTCTGCCATCGCAAACGATAGTATTCAAACCATAGGAACTTTTCTTGCCTCTAATATGGATAAGAAATGGTGGGTTCTGTGGCTTTGGATCGGCGGCATCTTCCTCATCACCGTTAGTGCCAGTTTTTATATTTATGATGGCGATGTAACCTATCAGCGACTTACCTCCAAAGGTTTTGCAGAAGCACCAACAGATTTTTCATTCCTTCAGGTAGCAGCTCCTATCTTCCTTTTGATCTTGACCCGGATGCGGATGCCAGTTTCAACTACATTCCTGTTGTTAAGCTGTTTTGCTACATCTGCTGAAGGCATCACTTCTGTGCTGGGCAAAAGTTTACAGGGATATGGAATTGCCCTTATGGCAGGTCTTGTGGTGTGGCTTATCGTTACCAACACGATCGAAAAGAAATTCAAAGGAGAGCCGGGTAAGATCTGGCTTCCCTTGCAGTGGATCATCTCTGGTACCCTTTGGGCGGTTTGGGTGATGCAGGATGCTGCCAACATTGCGGTTTATCTTCCACGTTCACTCGAGTTCAATCAGTTTCTCGGTTTCTCGCTGTTCATCTTTTTTGGATTGGGACTCTTGTTCTATTTGCGGGGAGACAGAATTCAGGAGATCGTAACAGAAAAATCACGCGTCACAGATATTCGGTCTGCTACCATTATTGATTTTGTATACGCCATATTGCTGGTTTATAAACTCACCATTAGCACGGTACCTATGAGCACCACATGGGTGTTCCTCGGTCTGCTTGCCGGACGCGAATTGGGAATGAGTATCATGGATGGGAAAGAACACGGACGTCCCATGGGGAAAGTGTTCAAAATGGCGTTCAAAGATCTGTCTTATGCACTTATCGGATTGGCCGTGTCCATCATTTTGGCCATCTCTATTAATGATCAGGTTCGCAGAGAATTGCTGCAAATGATTGGCTATTGATATTTAAGTCCAAATATACCATACTAAGGCGTCCCGTTTACAAGCGTGGACGCCTTTTTTATTTTCACATACTGCATTCTCTATGAAAGAGTTTATCAAAAACATATCATCAACAGTAACTAAACTGTATGCACTATGAATGCGAATGTTTTAGTCTTGAATCAAGACTATCAACCTTTGAGTGTTTGTTCTGTGCAACGCTCCATGAAACTTATTTTTCTGGAAAAGGCTGAATTACTTCATGATGACCCAAAAAAAGAACTGCGTACTGTAAGAAAGTCTTTTCAATTTCCATCGGTGATCCGGCTGCGGAATTACATCAATGTGCCCTATGCAAAGATCGTGCTATCCCGCCGAAATGTGATGCGCCGCGATGATTACACCTGTCAGTACTGCGGAAAAAAGTCAGATCTCACCATCGACCATATCCTTCCCAAAAGCAGGGGAGGGAAAGACACTTGGGAAAACCTGACCACAGCCTGTGATAAGTGTAACGTTCATAAAGGAAACAGAACGCCGAAAGAAGCACAAATGCCGCTGAACAGCAAACCGTACCGTCCGGTGCCTATCACCTTTTTCCGCGATTCCAACGGGAGCGTTCAGGAACCCTGGAAACCCTATCTCTACATGACGTGATTAATTGTTGAATTGTTGATTTGTGATTGACGATTTAACTCATCACTATATCACCAATCATCCCACAGCCAGTGCTTTATTTGCTACTGCCAATCCCTTCACGAAGGCTTGAATAACGGCTTCCAGTGTATCAGGAGAAGCTCCTTTGGAAGTAAATTTGTGCCCTTCTTTTTCCAGCGTTAGTGTTACTACCACCAGAGAATCTGTATCTGGGCTGAGAATTTCCACTTCGTGATTGATGACATCCAGCGGGAGGAAAGAGTCGGTTTCTGCTTTAATGGCCGTCAGTATCGCATCGATGGGGCCCACTCCCTGATCCAGAGAGATCACTTCTTCACCCCCTTCAATCTTTAGTTTAACGGCCGCACTCACCAACCCATGTTTGCGCATGGTCAGTTTATAATCCACAACTTCCACCGGGTGGTGCAGATCGGTATCCTCATTATAAACCAAAGAACGAAGCACTTTGATCTCCTCTTCTTTCAGTGTTTTTCCTTTTCGGTTGATGTTGTGCACGTATTCCTCATACAACTTGGAATGTCCTTCATCCATACTCACATTTTCGAAACCGGTATTGCGGGTTTGTCCCCAGCTTTCTTTCTGCATCTCAATAAATCCGGATTCTATATACTGCTGAATACGCTCCAGATTTGGCGGCAACACCGGCGACGACAACGAATATTTGGCTACAATATGAGCGCTCTTTAAACCCGTTCCCGTTAATACAAACAGACATTTTTTGCCTTTGAACTGCTCCAGGTTATTCTTGAAGGTTGCCAGTGGAATGGCACAAGCAGGTTCCGTGAAAAAACCTTCCTCCACCGTCATTTCCTTCATGGATTCGAGCAATTCATTTTCTGTCGCGGTATAAGCCAGTCCATCCGTCTCTTCGATGCCGCGCAATACTTTATAGAAATCCAGGGGGTCGCCCACGGCTACGGCATCAGCCATCGTATTCACCTGATCTTTGACGATCTTATCTTTTTTAAAGATCCCTTCTACAACCGGAGAACTCTGCTCGGGTTGAACCGCAACAAAATGTGGGATCTTGTCGATAAGACCGGCCGCTTTCAATTCTTTATAGCCTTTGTAGATGGCGGCAAAGTTGGTTCCCGCTCCGATCGGCACAAACACGTAATCGAAATCGGTGATCCCTTGTTCATACAGTTCATAGGAAAAAGATTTCTGTCCTTCCTGGCGAAATACATAATCGCCGGCCAGATAATAATTCCCTGATTTGGCAAATTCCCGGCACAACTTCTCACACACCATAAAATCGCCTTTGATCTTGATGATGGTGGCATCATAAATGGTAGCCTGAGCTAATTTCACTTCCGGGGTCTTTTCCGGTACAAATACAAAACAAGGGATCTTGAAATAGCAGGCATAAGCCGCTACCGAAGCCGCCATATTTCCGGTAGAAGCGAGGCATATAGCATCAGCACCCAATTCCAGTGCCTTCTGAACTTCAATATAACTTCCGCGATCTTTGAAGCAACCGGTGGGATGTTCAAACTCCAGCTTGCCATATAATTCGGCATCGTATCTCTTGGAAAGACGATTTAATTTTTTCAGCGGGGTGAAATGATGCTTCAGCGGATCCGGCTTTATTTCCTTAAGCGGATACTGGATCTCCTCGCGGGCCTCTTTGTACTCAATATCCAGAACGCCACCACATTTGGTGCAGTAGGTGCTTGTCTCTCTTTCGTCGTTCACAAGGCCGCACATAATGCAGCTCATAGTATATCCGGAATTACTGGCTTTCATAAATAAAGTTAGTTGATAATTGTACTTTTTTATCTGAAAGGGAAGGTATCAAAATTCAGACAAAAAAGCGCTTTTTTAGCGATTCTGATTACAATGGGAGCAGAATGATCTCTTCAAAATCAAGGTCGAGTTCATCCAGTACAGGACTTGCCATTTCCTCGATCTCGGCTTCGCTGTAATCATTTAATCCCTCCAGCTTTACATACAGGATCTCGTTTCGCTCATCGATGAAAAACTGTACATCGCTGCTTTCAAAGATCTCCTGCAGGGTGTTCACTAAAAATTCCACATCTTCAATAAAAGCTTTGATTTCGTCTTCGGTAGGTTCGCTCATTTTATGTAGTTTCTGTGTGAAAAAAATTCAGATGGAAACTATGAATAAATATCTGTCAAAACTTTGTGAAATTTCAAAAAAACCGGAACGCTTAGTGGTCGGAATGATGTCGGGCACGGCACTTGATGGGCTTGATGTTGCCTTATGTAAGATCAAAGGCCATGGAAAGGATTCCAATATTGAAGTCTTGGAGTTCGATACGTGTGAATATTCTGAAGAACAGCGAACACGACTTCGGCTCATTCAATCCAAGGAACTAACGAACACACAAGAGCTAACGATGCTGAATTCTGAGCTTGGTTTTTGGTATGCCGAGAAGGTGTTGAAGCTCATAACAAGGTGGGGAATAGAAACCAGTGAAGTGGATCTGATAGCCAGCCACGGACAAACGGTCTATCATGCTCCGGCAGAATCTGAAGATAATATACATACTACGCTACAAATGGTGGACGGAGATCATATTGCCCAACGTTCCGGCATCATAACCGTATCCGATTTTCGCCAGAAGCACACCGCTGTTGGAGGTGAAGGAGCCCCGATGGCCGGTATTTTTGATGAACTCTTTTTCAGGGACGATACCCAAAACCGGATGTTGCTGAATCTGGGAGGCATCGCAAACTTCAGCTGGCTTCCATCTCGAAATTCCGGGGCGAACATTCTTGCTACTGATACCGGCCCGGCCAACACGCTGATCAATGAGGCTATGCAAACCTACTTTCATATGCCTTATGATGAAGGTGGAAAAGTAGCGGCTACAGGAAACATTCATTCCGAACTGGTAAAATATGTGCTTTTGGAGCCTTACTTCCGAAAGTCTTTTCCGAAAACAACCGGACAAGAAGATTTTCAGCTTTCCTACATCGAACAGTTGATGGAAGGGCACCGTATTGAGCTGGAGCCGGCAGATCTGGTGGCTACATTAACGGCCATAACATCCCAAAGCATAGCCCGCGCGGTAGATGAATTAGTGGGCGATCAGTCTTTTGATTGTTACGTGAGCGGAGGCGGTTCCTACAACCAAACTCTGATGAACGATTTGAATGATCGCATATCCCAGGCTAAATTCAAACCATTCAAAGAATTGGGCATGCATCCCGATGCCAAAGAAGCCGCTATGATGGCCTTTTTTGGGAATGAATTAGTGGCTGGAGAAGGATTTCCAATTCCCGGAGTAACGGAAGAAAAGGTGCATTTAGGGAAGATCAGTTTGCCGGGGTAGGGAATTCAAAATTCATGATTCAAAATGGAAAATTGGGTTTTTGAACCTTGAATAAGATCTTAAATACCTCAGATCAGCGATCATCGGAAAATCTGCGTCATCCGCGTTCTATTAAGATGACTGTTCAAGCGATAATACCAACACCTCAACTAACCGTTCAATTTGTTCTTTGGAAATAACCAGCGGAGGCAAGAATCTCACCACCGTTCCGTGAGCAGCATTTCCAAGTACTTTATGCTCGAACATCTTATCCACCACAGGTCGGGCCGGACGGTTGAGTTCAACACCGAGCATCAGTCCCAATCCACGGATATCTTTTACGGAAGGGTTATCGGCTAATTTCTCTTTGAGCAAATTCATCATGAAATCGCCTTTTTCAGCAGCTTGCTCCACGATCTTTTCTTCCTCAATGGCCTCCAAAGCAGCGCAGGCCACGTGGGTGGCAAAAGGATTTCCACCAAAGGTAGTTCCGTGATCTCCGAATCCCAGGGCAGAAGCCACGTCTTCTTTCGCCATCACCGCGCCAATGGGAACTCCGCCGGCCAGGGCTTTTGCAGAAGCTACCACATCCGGCATCACATCAAAATGTTGGTAAGCGTAGAATTTTCCGGAACGACCTACGCCACACTGCACTTCGTCAATGATCATCAGGATGTTGAGGTCATCACAAAGCTGCCGGGTTTTTTGCATGAATTCCGCATCGATCACATTCACCCCGCCGGAGCCCTGAATAGTCTCAAAAGCAATGGCGATGGTATCTTCATTGGCAGTGGCTTTAAGTGCTTCAAAATCGTTGAAGGGCACTTGCTCAAAACCTGTGGGAAGGGGATCGAAGCCTTCTGTATAACTCGGCATCCCCATGGTGATGGTCGTTAAGGAGCGGCCATGAAATCCTTCACTTAACGTAATCATATTTCCGGATTTACCATGCTTCTTTCCCCATTTTCGAGCCAGTTTCACGCAGGCTTCCATCGCTTCCACACCACTGTTGCAGAAGAACACGCGATCCAGTCCCGATACCTTAGCCAACTTCTCAGCGAGTAAACTCTGTGGCTCATTATAAAAGAAATTGGAGGCATGCAGCAGCTTCTCGGATTGCTCCTTAATAGCAGCTACGATCTTTGGATGACAGTGGCCCAAATTATTAACCGCCAGTCCACCAAAAGCATCCAGGTATTCGTTGCCGTCAGTATCCCACACAAGCGCACCTTTTCCGTGCGAAAGCGTTACGGGAATCCGATTATAAACCTGGAAGTGATATTGTTTCTCGAGCTGCTGTGCTTTGTTCATGTGGTTATTGGTGTAAGGGTGTATTGATTAATGGGAATTAGTTATCGGGAATGAAGATAAGCAAAGGTAAAAAGGAGAATCATGGCAATCATGAAAATCTTAAAAATCCCTCGGGACTACTTACTTGATTAACAATGAACCACTTCCAAAATAACCATTTCCCATAAACCACCCGCTAACTTCTTCCTGTTACTATTAGTTCAGGCTGATGGTCTTAAATCGACCAAAGGGAACCGGCGGTTCCTGCATGCATTCTGAACGGGCCGTTCGGAACGAGGGTAAAGAACAAATTTTGAATATTGATGATATCCTTGTTTTTTAATGCACTTATTTGTTACATGAGGTAATCCAGTTCTAAAGAATTAAACACTGGAACCGCTGGAATTAAAACAAAGTACCATGTATAAACTTTTGTTATCAGTTCTTCTTGTAAGTGTACCCGAACTGTTATTATCGCAAGAAGAGAACAGTTCAATCAATATCATAAACACTTATACGGATCAGAATAAGGAGTATCTATTTGGTATAATACTTGGGGTTGGAGTAGATCAACAAGAGAACATATATGCTTTCGATTACGACCAAAATGCAGTTCTAAAATTAGATAAGGAAGGCAATTATTTAGGTAAAGTGATCAGGAGCGGAAGAGGACCTGCTGAAATACACAGCATGTATTCTTACTTGGTAGATGATGAAGCCAAACGGATTTACCTGACTGATAGAAGAAACGCTAAATATCTGGTTACCGATCTTCAGGGCAATGAGATTGACCATCATTTCATTAAAACAGGCTATATGAATCCAGCTATGGGAATGGAAAGATATGATGAAAATACTTTAGCACTGTTATTTACTGTCTCTAAGTCTCAACTTATGCGTCAAGAAGAGGGAATTGATTCTTTAATTCATTTTTATGACAGAGATTCTTTCGAGCGGACATTCTCTCTTGCTGACAGAGAATATTTTTCTACATTAGCGGAATATAAAACGGAAGCTCAGGGGCTATTGAATGAGACATTTGTAGGAAGCATTACATTTAAGGATTCTAGAACTCTATTAATTTCGCCTCATGTTTATAACAAGAGAATCATAGTATATGAGAAAGGGGAAAATGAAGAATGGTCTTTTTCCAAAACAATGGAAGGCAAAGAATGGGATACTGAGGCTTTTATAGAAGTAGATTTTGAGGACTACAGAAATAACAAATCCAAGTACAGATCAGAAGGCTTGAATATAGCATCTGCTTCTGGGATGGATGGAAATGGTGCAGGTATCATAAAGCTATGGTCCGCTGGCATATATACGCTTGAGTCAGGAGAGATTGTGAATTTTATTGTACAGGAAGAAAATTTTAGGCACAAACTGGTAGTAGAACGATATGATGAGTATCTAAACCACATAAGTTCAAGCACTATTTTTGAGGGGAAGAAAGGGGAGTTGATTATGGGTGTTCCTGATATGGACCAGCAGGAAAATTTTTATATGCTTTCGCATTTCAGCAAACAATCTTCAAGAATTGTAAAGTTCTCGTTAGATTAAGTTTCATATTTAGCTAACGGTACTCTATAAAAGTTCATAAAGTGTTTGGGAAAGGATAATCGTAATTTTTTTTCATCGGCATTATTCACGATTACCCATTTCCCAATAACTTATGTCTATTAACCACCCACCAACTTCAACCCAATCCTACCTCTTTCCAAATCCAGCGAAATAATCTCCAGGCTCAAAATATCCCCCACACTCACCACATCATGCGGATCTTCCACTTTCTTTTTGTCGCTCATGTTGGAGATGTGAAGCAGTCCGTCCTGCTTTACGCCGATATCTACAAAAGCACCGAAATCAACGACGTTACGAACGGTTCCTTCCAACTGCTGACCTTCTTTCAGGTCTTCCATTTTCATTACATCGGTGCGGAGCAATGGTTTTGGAAGTGACTCCCGCGGATCACGCCCCGGCTTCTGCAGGTTTTCGATGATGAGTTCTAAAGTCGGAACACCTACGCCAATCTGCTCTGCGGTTTCTTTCAAATTCACATTTTTGAATTTGGAAGCGATCTTATCTTTTTCATCTGCCAGTTTATTCAGGTTAATGCTAAACAGGTTACAAAGCTTCTCTGCTGCCTCATAACTTTCGGGGTGAATGGCCGTGTTGTCCAGCGGGTTTTTGGATTCGGGGATGCGCATGAATCCCGCTGCCTGCTGGAAACGGAAATCGCCTACGCCGTCAATGTCTCGTATTTGGTCACGATCGATGAAAATGCCTTTTTCCTCGCGATGTTTTACGATGTTGGAAGCCACGCGCTTACTGAGTCCGGAGATGTGCGAAAGCAGCGGAGCAGAGGCAGTATTCAAATTCACCCCCACTTCGTTCACGCAGCTTTCCACCACATCATCCAGTTTACCCGATAGTTGATTTTGGTTTACATCATGCTGATACAGTCCCACACCTATCGACTTTGGATCGATCTTCACCAGCTCGGCCAGCGGATCTTGCACGCGACGCGCAATGGAAATATTACCACGCTGAGCAGCTTCCAGATCTGGAAATTCTTCGCGAGCTACTGTGGATGCTGAATACACCGAAGCTCCCGCTTCGTTCACAATTAAATAATGCAGCTCTTCATCGGGGTGTTTCTCTTTTCGCTTTTGAAGGAATTCAGCCACAATTTGCTCGGTCTCCCGGCTTGCCGTTCCATTTCCAATGGCGATCAGTTCCACGCCATACTTATCTATATACTGCTCGAACACGACTTCGGCTTCAGCTACCTTTTTCTGTGGAGGAGTCGGGTAGGTGGTCGTCCCTTCCAGATATTTTCCGTGCTGATCCACAACGGCCACTTTACAGCCGCTTCGGAAGGCCGGGTCAATACCCATGACTACTTTATTATCTAAAGGCGGCTGCATGAGCAGGTTCCCGAGATTGGTGGCAAAGGTTTCGATGGCATGTTCGTCAGCTTTGTCGGTGAGTTCATTTCGGAGTTCGCGTTCCAGGGAAGGGAAGAGGAGTCGTTTGTAGGCATCTTCCACTGAATCCTGAAGATGTTCAGTAAAAATACTCAGCTCGTTGTTGATCACGATATCATCAATATTCTCGAGCGTACGCTCCTCCCAAAGATCCACATTCACAAACAGGATATTTTCTCTCTCACCTCGGTTTATAGCAAGAATTTGATAGGGCTTCAGCTTGCTCGCTTTGGCTGAGAATTCATAGTAATCCTCAAAATTGGTTCGATCTTTTACGGTTGGATTTTTCTTGGTGACGATATTTGCGTGCCTGGAGAATACATCCCGAAGCTTTTCCCGCACTTCCAGATTTTCGTTGATCCATTCGGCTACAATGTCGGTAGCTCCGTCAAAAGCATCTTCAGTGGTTTCCACCTCATTTTCGGGGTTGATGTATTCCCTGGCATATTCCAGAGGATCGCCTTTGGTGATTTCCTGTTCCCAGATGAGTTTAGCAAGCGGCTCGAGTCCTTTTTCCTTGGCTTTGTCGCCACGGGTTTTGCGCTTTTGTTTGTAAGGAAGATAGATATCCTCCAGCGTCTTAAGGTCTGTGCAGGTTTTGATCTGCTTTTCCAGCTCGTCTGTCAGTTTATCCTGCTCTTTGATGGATTTAAGAATGGTTTCTTTGCGGGATTCCAGAGTCCGCTGGGTTTCAAGTCCGTCACGTATTTCACGAATCTGCTCTTCATCGAGTCCGTCGGTGGCCTCTTTTCTATATCTGGCCAGGAAAGGAACCGTAGCACCTTCATCTAAAAATTTGGCTACGGTATTGATCTGTTTTGGTGTGAAATTAAGTTGAGATGCTAAAACACTAAAGATCTTGGTATCGCTCATTGATGATATTGGTTTGAAAATTTGGACGCTGAAAATAAGAAGGGTAGAGGGAAATGTTGAATGTTAAATGTGAAAATTTTGAATGACTCATTACGAAGCCCCCTGCATTATCTTTTTTGCAATAAAGGGGAAGGGAACAGAGAAGTATAGAGCTTATATATATAGAGTAATGAGATTTGTGAACGGCAATTAAAGCAGTGGTTGAAAAACTTCATTAAACCTTCATATAAGGGCTAATTAAATTTTGTTATAAGTGCTTAATTAAAAATATTTTGGTAGTGTAAAAATTTGTCACTTTTTCTTCATTTTTTCTTCATGAAGTATGGTGATCTTGGAATCGAATTAATCAACACAATGATTCTTTCAAATTAAAAAAACCAATGAGGTCACAAAATGTATAGAGTAATAATCACACTAATCTTGTCTTTTAGTTTAACGGCAGTTTTTGCCCAAGACTATCAGCTCGTGCAACAGGAAAGCGAAGTTATGGTAATCGGAACTTCAAACGTGCATGACTGGGAAGCTCCCGCTGAGGAATTTTCCGGATCTGCTGTTATTGAGGTAGCTGACGATTCCCTGGTTTCAATTTCTGAACTTCAATTCACGGTTCAAGCCAAAGAAATTAACAGCGGCAAAGGCGGCATGGATAGTCGTATCGATGATGCCTTGAAAGTGAAGAAAAATCCAGAGATCACCTATGTGCTTTCTGAGATCAACGAAATGAACGATGGTACCCTTGTAGCAACCGGAAAACTAACCATAGCCGGTGTTTCAAAAGACGTCCAGATGGAAGTTGAGTTCGAACTGCTTCCCGATGGAGCCATCCTTTTCAACGGTACACAAAATATTGATATGACGAATTACGACGTATCTCCACCTACTGCAATGTTTGGCACCATAAAAGCCGGTGCGGAAGTAGATGTGAGATTTGCTGCGAAATTTGCTCAATAATTATCATCCCCCATTTTAAACCAACCAAAAACTAACAAAACCTTAAAGGTCATGAAAAATCAAACCAAATATATATCAACCTTACTTATTGCGGTCATGTTCGGAGCTTTCTCCGGTATATCGCAAGCACAGGAACGTAACGACATCCAATACTATGTTCCTCCTACAAAAGCAGCTGTAAATGTATTTGAAGCCCCGTTTACTACCGACAAGGAATTCAACGGATTCCAGGTACGTGTAGGTGGTGCAAACACCTTACAGTTCCAAGGTATTTCTCACGATAATGATGCAGGAAGTTTACCTGATCTAGAAAATAATTTTAACCTTGCAACTTCTAACTTAGACTTAGATGTAGCTCTTGCCCCCGGCATGCGCATGCACCTGAGAACCTATCTTTCTTCACAAAACCACACTGAAACATATGTGAAAGGTGGTTATCTGCAAATTGACACCTTCGATTTCATTGAAGAAGGGTTCCTGTCTAGCATCTCCGACAACATTCGAATTAAAGTTGGACACATGGAGAACAACTATGGTGACAACCACTTCCGCAGAAGCGACAACGGTGCCACTATTACTAATCCATTTGTTGGAAACTACATCATGGATTCTTTCACCACAGAAGTGGGTGGAGAAGTGTACTACTACACAGGTAATGTATTTGGAATGGTTGGTCTGACTAACGGTAAACTGAACCAAAGTACTGTAGAAGGTGCTGTTAATACCAAACCTTCTTTCCTGGCTAAACTAGGATATGACAGCCAGATCAATGAAGACCTTCGAGTACGACTGACTGGTTCCATTTTCCGAGTGTCTCAAAATGGTTCTATCTACCTCTACTCAGGTGACCGTGCCGGTACTCGTTACTACAACGTAATTCAGCCAGGTAACTTCCGCGCTGGCCGATTTGCACCTACTTTCACACCCGGAAGAGGCTCAGCTCCTGCTGCAGGTGAAATGACTGCGATCATGATCAACCCATTCGTGAAATTCCAGGGACTTGAGTTCTACGGAGTATTCGAGAACGTATCTGGTCAGATCGAAACTGAGTCATCAAGCCGATCTTTCACTCAACTTGGTGCAGAACTACTCTACCGTTTTGGAATGGATGAGAGCTTCTACGTAGGTGGTCGCTACAACACAGTATCTGGCGAAAGCTTAGCTGATGGCGACATTGACATCTCAAGAATCAACCTTGGTGGTGGATGGTTCATGACTGAGAACGTGATGACGAAATTAGAATATGTAAATCAATCATACGATGGATTCTCTGGTGACTATGCCGGAGCAGAATTTAGCGGAATCATGTTAGAAGCTGTGATTAGCTTCTAATATACCGACCTCATAGGAAGGGGGCGCGCTGTGAAAGGCTCGTCCCTTTTTTTTCGAGTTGGTATCATTAAAACCCATCTGTGTTATACGCAGATGGGTTTTTTGTTTTGGGGATATAAATCAACTCCGCGCAACTCAGCGATTCATCTGTGTACCTCTGCGAGAAAAGAATTGTTGGAATAAGAGAGGATGGGTAGAATTAGGCTTTTGGGTTCACGCGGAGTTTCGCAGAGTAAGGCGCAGTGTTTCGCTGAGGGTTAGAGGTTGTTTACGATTCTTATGATGGAGTCTGGGATATCTTAAGTCTTGAGCGAGGTAAGGAGTTACAAATGGATAGAATGTTTGCCGAGCGGAGACTTGAGGTTTGTGTTCTTACAGTTTTAACTCAAGTCTGAAGACTTGACTTGCTACTACTTTTCAGGCATGGTTTTACTTATGATTGAAAAGATCTAAGCTTTAGGTCTAATTGTATTTGAGGTAATAGCAGAGTGACTCCTTAAGGCGCTTTTTTTTAATATTGACTCTGGAGAGGAGATTTACTCATCATACTAACATTCTTGGGATATCTTAAGTCTTGAGCGTGGGAAAGTGCTGACTGTGATATGGACTATATATCGAGCGGAGACTTGAGATTTGTGTTCTTACAGTTCTAACTCAAGTCTGAAGACTTGACGTGCAATTACTTTTCAGTCACCACTCCGCTAAAGACTGAAAAGATCATCAGAGGGGAAGAACTACATTTGAATTACCAGATCAAACTCAACTTCCAGTTCATCGCTTACCTGGATGAGGCCGAACATAGGGGAGGGTGGGGTGAGACCAAAGTCGGTCATGCGGAGCATTTTTTTGCCCCCAACTAAAACAGCATTTTCGCGACTTTCAAAAGCGGTTAACGGCACTTCATATTTTCGTGATTCACCGGCAATTCGTATGGTTACTTTAGCCGTTTTCGGGATCACATCCTGTTCATCTTCCAGTACCAATTCATTGAGGATAATTTCAATAAAAGGGTGTTCCTTATACTTCAGTGTACTTCTGAAATCGCGGTTAATGGCTTTTTTGCCACAATCGAACCGAGAAACTTCCAATGAGAGTGAAACGCCATCCACATTAATTGTATCTCCCTGGAAATGGTAGGAGAAATTCATTGGATCTTGCTGGAGTTCATGCTCCGACTGACACCGGAAATCATTCACATTTGATTTTCCATTAATGCTTAACTTACTCTCGTTGCTCAATTGTACTTTTCCATCCTGAGCATGGCCAGGTATGGAAACGGCACATAAAGCCGGGATCATTAGTATTGGAAGGATTTTTTTCATGCTCATAGTTTAGTCGAAAAGTACACTTCTATTTTGAATTTAATATGAATTAACTGTTTACATGATACAAGAATTATTAAAAGCTGCCACTGAAATTGCCAAGATCGGAGGCCATCACACCTTAAAATATTTTCAAAAAGATTTCGAGATCATTTCCAAAGCCGACGATTCGCCCGTTACCATTGCCGATAAGGAAACCGAGCAGATCATTCGGGCTGAAATTCAAAAACGATATCCTGATCACGGTATTATCGGAGAAGAATTCGGAAAGACCAACCCTGTCAGTAATATACAATGGATCCTGGATCCTATAGACGGAACAAAGTCTTTCATCCACGGAGTTCCTTTTTATACTACTCTGATTGGCATAATGATCGACAATGAGCCACAGGTGGGTATTATTTACGCTCCTGCGCTTGAAGAACTCTGCGCCGCAGCTATTGGTCATGGAGCTACATTTAACGGCGAACCATGCAGCGTGCGGGAAACCAAGAAACTGGAAGATGCCACTTTCCTTGTAACTGAAATTGACCGTTTCCGGGAAATGGATCAGCAAGAGTTGTTTTTGGAACTTCTCACCGAAACCAAGATACACAGAACATGGGGTGATGCCTACGGACACATGATGGTTGCCATCGGCCGGGCCGACCTGATGTACGATCCTGAACTTAATATTTGGGATGCCGCTGCGTTACTCCCGGTAGTGAAAGAAGCAGGAGGGATCTTTAGCGATATAAAGGGTCAGCAAACCATCCACTCCGGTAACGGATATTCCACCAATAAAACCCTGTTTCCTCAAGTACAAAAAATCATCGAGAAGCATATTTAATAATGAAATTAGGACGACTTTTACCTTTACTTCTATTTTTCACCATCAGTGTAGCTACGCTTAAAGCTCAGCCCTATTTTAATGGACCTTGGGAATACGAATCCCATCCTGATCTTCCTTTTCTGCTGGAAGAAATTAATATGGAGTTGACGGTGGATCCTTCGGTCCCGCTTATCAAAGGAACGGCTGATTACCTGATAAGTTCTCGCCGGCCTGGGCTCACCCAAGTAGTTTTTAATACCTCAGATCTGGATATTGGAGGCATTTCTTTCGGAGATGATGAAGCTGATTATCGCATTTCAGGCGATTCACTTCTTATACATTTACCCGATACCCTGGGGCGGTCTGAAGAACTCACTTTCCGTATCAACTGGGAAAGTTCTTCACCCTATGGAATCCACTCCGATGTGTATGGCAATAGTTGGACGTCTCTGAATCCTCAGATGCAAAATCACTGGCTGCCAATCCCTGACCATCCAGAACTGGAGAGTTTGGTTAAAGCCACATTTATTATTCCGGCAGACAAGGAAGTGGTCTTTAACGGAGAAAAAACGGGAGAGGAAGTTTTATCTGCTGAACAGCGAAAAGTAAGTTGGGCGACGGCGGGTAAAGTTGGCGTTACCGGACTTACGGTAGCAGTTGGCAATTTTGTGCAGGAGTCGGCCCGGACAGGAGTAAATGAGGTATCTCTCTGGACTTCTGAAAATGGCTTGCTGGATGAAGTACGAAACGGGGTGTTACAGGTTGCCGTGGAAAGTATAAAGCAGTATGAAAGTGAGCTTGAATTTGAATTTCCATATAAGACCCTTCAGATCATTGTGTTGCCTGATCATAGATGGGAAGAAGTGCAGGCCGGAGCAGGAGTGATCTATTTGTATCAGAACCTGGGGTCGCTTGGGGCACAGCTTCGCAGAGGAATTACAGCTCAATGGTTTGGGAACTACCATCGCTATATAAGACCGATTGATAACAGGTATGAGTTTTTGAAAGCACTGGTTGTGGGATCCCAAAGTGAGCAACTTGGTGAAGGAGCAAATCTCGAATCAATGAAGCAGTGGAATCGCTCGGAAAAAGCTGTAGAGTTCATGAAGAATGAGTTTCAGAAAAATGTCATCAAGACGTCTTTACCGGAATTGGTGCAGCGTTTTGAGGGCGTGACCAATTGGGAAGAATACGCTGATATTTGGTACGATGAGACCGGCGCGTTTTGGTATGGCGTTGCTTCTGACATGAAACTTGGAGGAGAAAATGAAAGTGGCTCCTCAGTGTATAAGGTAGAATACCTTTATGATGAAATGGGAGGAAATTTAACGCTTGTCTTTGAGGCAGAAACGGAGGCTGTACATTCACTGGTTGGAGTGGATGCGGTAGAATATGGATTCACAGATACTACTAGATCGGAGCTTACTTTTACAGGGGAGAGGGATTCAGTGGAGGTTGGGATCTCGTCAGGAATTGAGTATTTGACCCTGCATGTTACTTCAGACCAAAATATCACTTTGCAGGAAGAGAAGCCCTTCATGTTCCTGATCAGGCAGCTGCGTAATTCTGATCCGGAAGTACAAATTCAGGCTGCAAAGCAGTTAAGCTCTTACTCAGAAAATCCCGATGTACAGTTAGCCATTCAGGATGTGTTAAGCAACGAAGAGAATGCCGAAGTAAGAGCCGCACTGCTGGAAACACTGGCCGCTTTAACGAGTGGAGCTACGGGCACGGAAGAAACATTTTTGAGCTCGCTCAATTCAGAGAAGCTGGCAATTCGTCTTTCTTCCATTCGGTCTTTGTCTAATTATCCTGAAAATGACCGGGTTAAAAATGCCATTCGAAATACCATGTTCCGAAGTGAGGAGGACACCGTATTTGTGACCGCTTTGGAAACCTATCATGAATTGTCTGATGCCGAAGAGATTCGATCTGTGGTCGAGCGTTTTAGTGGAAATGAGCAACACCACCGTGCTCTGGATGCCCTGGCCTTTGCCGTTGCGGAAGATAGCACTCGCGAGTCGCTGGCTATTGCGGATCGGTATGCGCTGGGAAGCTATTCATACGAAGTACGATCACAGGCACTTGAGCTTTTGATCAGTCATGAAGAAAACGAAGCATATTGGGAGCAAACGCTTGAAATGTTACTAGAGGACCGCGATCCAAGAATTCGGTTTCAGGCGTTGAATGCTGTTAGGCATTTGTCTTCCAAAACAACAGTAGAGATGATTCGTGCCCGGCTCAATGAAGAGATGGACCCAAGGGTGAGAGCCAAGATCCGGCGGATGCTGTAGGCTATTTTTGGTGTGAATTGAGATTGTAAATAGAAAAGGCAGAAGTTATTCACTTCTGCCTTTTTCAATTTGATCAAATGAATGTAAATGGACTTATGATCATCCCTGTTTTATCCATTTTGCTAATTCTTTGAAGGAGGGCTTTTTGCCATACATCAATATACCAACGCGGTAAACCTTAGCGGCCAGCCACATGGTTCCGAGGAAAGTCAGGATCATCAAAATGATAGAAAGCAGGATCTGCCAAATGGGAACAGAAGTAGAGGCTATTCTGGAGATCATATTGATAGGGGCTGTCAACGGAAACAGTGAAACTATGGTAGAAAGCGTGGAGTCGGGAGCTTGCATCACCTTGGTATTCAGCATATAGGCAGCAAAGATCGGGAGTCCCACCGGCAGCATAAATTGCTGGGAATCTTGTTCATTTTCAACAGCCGCTCCGATGGCAGCAAAAATAGCGCTGTAGATCAGAAATCCTAACAAGAAGAACAGGATGAAGAAAAAGAAAATCGACGGCTGTACTATAAAGTTTTCGAGCACACTAGGGTCGAAGGCAGAGGCCGCTTCGCTAGCTTCGGCAGGCATAGAGCTCATTTGAGCTTCCATGATCATACCGGCCAGGGGCGCAGCTGCAATAGATATTCCCGTATACAGTACGATCCAGATCACAAACTGAGTGAGGGCAATACTCAATACGCCAAATAATTTCCCAAACATCAGCTCTATTGGTTTTACGGAACTGGCTATGACTTCAAGGACACGGTTGGTTTTCTCTTCGATGACGCTGCGCATCAGCCAGGCTCCATAAAAGAAGATCCCTAAGAAGATCATCAACCCTAAAATAAAACCAAGGGAAGAAGCGACAAACGAATTGTCTTTGGATTCTCCTTCTTCGGTTAGCTTGATGGCTTCCAGGCCGGTTCGGCTTTCAAAGATATTTCTGACTTCCTCAGAGACGTTGGCGCGTTCAAGCTGAGCCTCTCGTACAGCATCACGGATATCACCGCGAATGGCAGAAATAAAGGCGATCCCACCGGATCCTCCATGTACCAAAGTGGGACTTTTACCGGCTGAAAGGACCGAGTCTGTCAATACGATGAACCCATCAAGGTCTCCATCAATTGTCTTTTTTCGGAGAGAGTCGACCGGTTCTGAGGAAACGTCAAAATATCGTGTTTCATTTAATGAAATGAGCTTTTCAACCAGTACACCGGTTTGATCCTGAATACCGATCTGCTTTTCGACTTCTGTTTGAGAAATACTGAAAAAAACCACCATTCCTATAAAAGCCACAAATGCGAGAGGCGTAAGGGCAGTGACCAAGATAAATGATTTACTTTTAACGCGGGTCAGGTATTCTCGTTTTAAAACAAGCCATATTTTTTGGAAATTCATTATTTGATCTCCGCTTTTTTGATGTTGTCATCTCCAACAGTGGAGATAAAAATTTCGGTTAAGGATGGTTCAATGCGCTCAAACTTATGGATCTCGGCATGTTCCATGGCCAGCTTCAGGATATCCTGCATATTCTGCTGATCAAGGACCCGGATCTCCGCAAAGTTGGTTGAGCGGTTGTTGATGCGAACGTTTTCCAGGGTATCAAGGAAAGCGCCGTTGCCCTCAAATTCCAGGTTGATGGTATTTTCCCCAAAAGAAGCTTTAATGTGCCGCAGGTTACCAGTAAGCACGGCTTCACCCTGATTGAACAGGCATATGTCATCACACATTTGTTCCACCTGTTCCATACGGTGGGTTGAAAACAAGATGGTCTTGCCACTGTCTCGCAGCTCAATGATGATCTCTTTCAACGTTTCGCTGTTGATAGGATCGAGCCCGCTGAAAGGTTCATCAAAAATGTAGATATCGGGGTCGTGCGCTATGGTCGCGATGAATTGAATCTTTTGGGACATCCCCTTTGAAAGCTCGCTGATCTCTTTGTCCTTCCAGTCAGAGGCATCAAATCGCTCCAGCCAATAGTTGATGGCTTCTTTGGCCTTCTTGGAATCCATGCCTTTCAGCTGAGTGAGATACATAAGCTGATCAAAGACTTTCATTTTTTTATACAGGCCGCGTTCTTCCGGCATATAACCGATCGCTTTTTGTGTTTCCGGACTGGCGACGATCCCGTTGATCGTAATTTCACCGTTATCGGGAGAGAGTATATAGTTGATCATCCGGATAGTGGTCGTTTTGCCGGCCCCGTTTGGACCGAGCAACCCGAAAATGCGCCCTTTGTTAACTTCAAAACTTACATCATTCACAGCCTTCGTTTTCCCGAAATGCTTGCGAACATTCTTTACTTCAATTATTGCCATAGGTTTTCTTTAGTTGGATTTGAAATAGTGATTTGGTGATGGAGTGATGATAAATTAGAACCTGTCAGCCATGGCTCAAATTGATGAAGTCATAGACTATGTATATCTAGTTTAAAACATCATCTCAACAAATTACTATATCACAAAATCACCATTCATATTTTATAAATAGTTTTGGAAGATGTTTAAACTTTTCTTATTTCCCATATTAAGAAATGATAACGATTTAGAATTAATAAGGTTTCAAATTCAATGCACATTATTCATTTGAGTGCGGAATGTTATCCGGCAGCAAAAGCAGGTGGGTTGGCAGATGTAGTTGGGTCACTCCCTAAATATTTGAATCAACTTGGACATAACTGTGAAGTTTTGATCCCAAAATATGACAATCCCTGGATCGGTTCTCAGGAGTATGAGGAGGTCTTCAAAGGTTCCTTCTCCATGGCTTCGGAGCAAGTACATTTCACCATCCAGAAGATGAAAAAGGAAAAGCTGGGATTCCCATTGTATGTCATCGATATCCCCGGCCGATTTGACCGACCCGGAATATACATTGATCCATGGTCGGGGCAGGGCTACTGGGATGAGCTCGAGCGTTTTGTGAGTTTTCAGATCGCCGCTCTGGAATGGATGAAGGCAGAAAACATCGAACCTGATGTAGTGCATTGCCACGATCATCACACCGGCTTGGTGCCGTTTATGATGGGGCAGTGTAACCGATACCGGAATATGTCGGACATACCCACGGTGCTTACGGTTCATAATGCTGAATATCATGGCGAGCATGAACTCGATAACTTTAAGTTATTGCCCGCTTTCAATATTGATAACATTGGGTTGTTAGATTGGGATGGCCGTATGAATTCTTTAGCGGCCGGGTTAAAGTCGGCCTGGAAAATCACGACGGTCTCAAAGAGTTATATGGAAGAGCTTGCCGAAAACAGCAACGGACTGGAGCTTTTATTTGAGCATGAGCGGGATAAGTCGACCGGAATTTTGAATGGTATTGATACCGAAGTTTGGGATCCTGCCACGGATGAGCTTCTGGAATTCAACTACAGCTTCAAAAACCGAAAGAAGGGGAAACAAAAGAACAAAGAATATTTATGTAAAGAATTCGGGCTAAATCCTGAATTGCCTACCATTTCCTTTATAGGCAGATTGGTCAGGGAAAAAGGAGCCGATCTGCTTCCTGATGTATTCAAACAGTTGATGTATTCCGATAGTGAGGTCAATTTTGTATTATTGGGAACCGGAGATCCACAGCTCCACCAGATATTTGCCCGAATGGAAGGCGATCACGTTGGCTATTTTGATGCCACTCTGGAATATAACGAACAGCTTGCGCACCAGATCTACGCTGGCTCCGATTTTATTTTGATGCCATCCCGGGTAGAGCCATGCGGCCTTAACCAGATGTTTGCCATGCGTTATGGAACGGTACCCATCGTTCGGTCCGTTGGAGGATTAAAGGATACCGTGACCGATATTTCTGAAAAGGACGGTTATGGAATTACATTTTCTGAGTTCAGTTTGGAGGCAGCTTCGGAGGCTATCAGCCGGGCAGTAAGTCTTTACAATAATTCAAAGAAGCATTCACAAGTTTTAAGTAGAATAATGAAGCTGGATTTCTCCTGGAAACGTTCAGCGAAAGAATATATAAATATGTACGAAGGGTTAATCCAAAACTAAATCCATCATGAAAACATCATCTGTAATAGCAGTAATTTTAGGCGGAGGAAGGGGAACAAGACTTTTTCCATTGACAGATCATCGTTCAAAACCGGCGGTGCCCGTTGGCGGTAAATATCGACTGGTTGATATTCCCATTTCGAACTGTCTGAATTCAGATATCCGAAGAATCTATGTGCTCACTCAGTTTAACTCAGCTTCTCTGAACCGGCATATTAAGAATACATATAACTTTGATGTATTCAGCAGTGGTTTTGTGGATATACTTGCGGCAGAGCAGACACCGGATAACACGGGGTGGTTCCAGGGTACAGCCGATGCCGTTCGTCAGTCACTGCATCATATGGAGAACCACGAGCACGACCATGTTTTGATCTTATCAGGAGATCAGCTGTATCAGATGGATTACCAGAAAATGCTGGATCGCCATATTGAAAATGATGCTGACCTGACCGTAGCTACCATTCCTGTAACGGCAAATGATGCAACCGGTTTTGGCATCATGAAAACCAATAAAGAAGGCACTATTGAGAATTTTGTAGAAAAACCTTCTGCCGATGAACTGGAAAAGTGGAAATCCAAAGTTCCCGAGAAGTACAGTAAGGAAGGCAAGGATTACCTGGCCTCCATGGGGATCTATATCTTTAACCGGGAAGTACTGAAAAAGCTTTTTAGTGATAACCCTGGGGCAACCGATTTCGGGAAAGAACTCATCCCAAAATGTGTGGAGGGTGGACAAAAAGTATGCAGTTATGAGTTTGGTGATTACTGGACCGATATTGGAACCATCGAATCGTTTTTTGAAGCAAACCTCTCTCTGGCAAGTACGATCCCTGAATTTAATTTATACGATAATCAGAATTACATTTACACTCGTGCCCGGCTGCTCCCGCCATCCAAATTAATGGGAACAACGCTGGAGCATGCGTTGGTTGCTGAAGGATGTATTATTGAAGCGAGTCGTTTGGTTCGTTCTGTCATTGGGATACGATCCCGAATTGGCAAAGGGACAACCATTGAAGATTCAATTATTATGGGTAACGATATTTTCCAGAATCGTTCGATCGTGGAAGCGGCAAGTGCTGAAAACCCAGCTATGGGAATTGGCCAAAGGTGTTACATCAGCAACTGTATCATTGACCGGAATGTGTGTATTGGAAATGATGTACGAATCGTGGGAGGGAAACACCTGGACGACGGTGATTTCAAATATCACTACGTGCGAGATGGCATCATCATCGTTAAAAAAGGAACCGTGATTCCCGATGGTACTATTATCTGATAATTGAATATCTATTGTTCATTTCTGAAATGCCTGTTTCAATAAAGTTGGAACAGGCATTTTTTTTGAGCTTGTTTTAAGCAAATTCAACTTTGTGCCGATAACTTCACGTATAATTAACATACAGAAGTCATTATAGATAGAAAGTCCGAACCAGTAATTTAATCCGAAGCACAAGGGCGTAGTTGTTCTTTGAGTTATATTAAGATGTGCCGCCAAATTATAACATTTTATTTTAGATGATTACATTTGGAAATATATAAGGCAGTTGGAGATACAGGTATTTGATGTGATGCCTTTTTTAAATACTGTATGGATTTTAACAGTTAAGTCGGAATCATGATGATGACAGGAAATCAGCACATTTTAATTGTAGATGACAACACATCTATTCACCAGGATATTCAGTCTATTCTGCAGGGTACATTAAGCGAAGCTGATAAAGAACTTGAAGCTTTAGAATCGGAATTATTTGGGGATCATCCGGATGACGGAGCGGGAGTAGTTACAACTTTTGAGTACGACATGGACCATGCGTATCAGGGGGAAGAAGCCCTTGAAATGGTTGGTAAAGCAGCACATGAGAAATATCCCTATGCACTGATATTTATGGATGTGCGCATGCCACCGGGCATGGATGGCATTCAAACCATAAAAAAGATCTGGAAAGATCATCCCAATACAGAAATCGTAATTTGTACAGCTTACTCTGATTACTCCTGGGAAGAAATACTGGCCGAACTTGGTAATTCGGATAAGCTGCTGTTCATGAAAAAACCGTTTGACGCCACGGCCCTAAAGCAAACCACACTCACGCTCATCACAAAGTGGAATCTGCGGCAGGAAACTTTTCAGTACACCCAGAAGCTGGAAGCAGAAGTTCAGGAGCGAACCAAGGAACTTGCCAAACTGGTGGAAGACTACAAGGGAATGAAGGAAAAGGCAGAGGAAGCATCTGAAGCCAAAAGTGAATTTCTTGCGAATGTGAGTCACGAGATCCGCACGCCTATGAATGGAATTATTGGGATGAATGACATTTTACTTGAAACCGAACTGGATGACGATCAGAGAGAATATGCTGAACTGGTAAAATACAGTGCTAAATCTCTCATGAGTATCATCAATGATATTCTTGATGTAGCCAAAGTTGAAGCCGGTAAAATGGAAATTGAAATCATTCCGTTTGAGCTAAAAGATAGTATTATAGAACTGGAAAAATTGCTGGATTTTTCTGTTCAAAACAAAAACGTGGAAATCCGGTCGGTATTTGATGAAAATATCCCGGATCAGGTAATGGGAGATCCCCTTCGCATTCGCCAGATATTGCTCAATTATGGAAATAATGCCGTCAAGTTCACGGAAAAAGGGCAGATCGATATCCTCACGGAACTATTGGAAGAAAGTGAAACGTCAGTCAAACTCAGATTTTCTGTGAAAGATACCGGGATTGGTATTCCTAAGGAGAAAATGGAGAAAATATTCAGCCCCTTTACACAGGCCGATGCTTCCACTACCCGAAAGTACGGCGGCACCGGTCTTGGCCTTTCCATTTGCAAACAACTGGCCGGGCTGATGAACGGAACTGTTGGGGTTGAAAGTACCGTAGGTCAAGGTTCTTCATTTTGGTTTGATGTGACTCTTGAAAAAGCCTGGGTTGCTGAAACCCGGGATGGAGAGCCATCTGAAAATGAACAGCTATCTCCAGATAATACAAACGGTGACTATGTTCCGAAAGAACTCAACATCTTATTAGCAGAGGATAATAAGTCGAACCAAAAGGTTACCGAGCAGATGCTTGATCAAACAGGCTGGAAAATAACCTCGGTTGGCAATGGAAAAGAGGTGCTGGATGCCATAAAAAAACGGAACTACGACCTGATCCTTATGGATGTGTACATGCCTGAAATGGATGGATTTGATGGCACCAGAGAAATCAGAAAAATAGAACGTGAAAAGGGAGCGGCTGCTGTTCCAATCATAGCCATCTCAGCCAGTGTAATGCCAAGAGATAAAGAACGCATTTTCGCAGCCGGAGTGAATGACTTTCTGGGAAAACCCATATCCAAGAATTACTTGATCACGAAGATCAAAAAATGGACTTCTGATAGCGCGGACAAAGAGCTTCAATGATCATGATGTTTCCTATAAATGAAGAATCTACGAGGTACATTTTCGAAGCTCAGAATAAACTTAGAACAATAAAAAAAATATAAATGATGTGGTTCAGGAGAGTTAGTAAACTACTTATTTTCACCATTGTGCTACTTGCTGCGGCTAGTTTGGATGGTTATTCACAAATTTCCGCAAATCAGGAATTCTGGCATTTAACACCTTATGAAGGACTTTCACAAAGTACCGTATCTGCAATTCATCAGGATAGTGAAGGGTTTATGTGGTTTGGCACACAGGAGGGGTTAAATAAATATGAAGGACAGAATAATAACATGGTGGTCTACAAGCATCAATCTGATGATGCTACCACCATTGGAAGTAACGAAATTGAGGATATTTATGAAGATCGGCAGGGAAATTTATGGATCGCGGCCGACTGGGGCGGATTAAACTTATACAACAGAGATAAGGATACTTTTAAACGATTTAATGCAACTGAGGAACTACACGACGGAAGTATAAGTGATGATACCATCCACGATATTTATGAAGACAGCCAGGGAAATCTTTGGGTGGGAACATATCTTGGGTTGAACCTGATGAATAGGAAAGAGGGGACTTTTCAGAATTTTGTAGCCGATTCTGCCAATCCACATTCGTTAAGCAGAAACTATATTACAGATATTCTTGAAGATGGATCGGGACAGATCTGGGTAGCCACCAATAATGGGTTGAACCGGATGCATCGTGATTCAGTAGCTTTTGATCAGATTTTTATCACGCAAAGAACTTCATTAAATCCAGCAAATTATGTACGCGTGATCTATGAGGATAGATCCGGAAGATTCTGGGTTGGTACGGAAGACGGTCTGTATCTATTCAACAAAAATACGACCACATTCAAACGATGGGATCAAAAAATTAGCAGATCCGCTACCATCCTTGATATTGCAGAAGATGAAGAGGGAGTGGTATGGATTGGAACTGAAAATGAGGGATTACTCGCCATAATGCCTGATTCCAAAAACACCTACCTGTACACCTATTCCGAGAACAATGTACAGGGGCTTAATAGCAATTCCGTTTACAGTTTATATCAGAGCAAAGATAATATTCTGTGGATAGGTACTTTTGATGGTGGGTTAAATGTACTAAACAGAAAAGAACCCAAGTTCAAACATTTTAAAAATCAGCCCGGGGTACAGAATTCCCTGAATGAAAATTCGGTCATGTCATTTTTAAAACCCAGGGGAAACCAATTATGGGTTGGTACAGACGGTGGTGGAATTAACCTGTTTAATATGAAGACAGAGGAATTTGAATTTTTGATTCATGATACAGATGATCCACAGAGCCTCTCAAATGATGTTATACTCAGTTTATTGGAGGACAGTAAGAACCGCATTTGGATCGGAACCTATAACGGAGGACTGTCACAATATGATCCTGCTACGGAAAAATTCAGATCCTTCCGGTTTGATGCAAATGACCCAAACAGCATTAGTCACGACCAAATATTTACTGTATTTGAAGGACCGGAGGGCTTTATTTGGGTTGGGACCAACGGAAGCGGATTAAATAAACTAGTGGATGAAGAGCGGGGGATTTTTGAGCGATGGAACCCCAACAGCACTACCTACAACTTTGAGCAATCGTACATAAGAGATGTGTATGTAGATGAGGAGGGAGTTTTCTGGGTAACTACCTATGGTGCAGGTGTTAGCTATTTCAATCCCAAAACAGGGGAGTCAAAAACATATAGTTCGCATGAAGGAAATCTAAGCAACAGTGTGGTATTGGATATTTTTGCCGCATCCGATGGTACTATCTGGGTTGGAACCAAAGGAGGAGGTTTGGGCTGGTACAATGAGGAAACAGACCAGTTTGAAGCCTATACCACGGAAGATGGACTCCCAAATGATATCATAAATGCGATAGTAGAAGATGACAATGGGAATATTTGGGTTAGCACCAATAATGGATTAAGCAGGTTTTCTCCAAGAGATCAGACCTTTAAAAATTTCAGCTTAAGTGATGGCTTACAAAGCAAGGAGTTCAAACCAGGAGCTGCCATAAAACTGGAGAATGGTATGATGTATTTTGGTGGGATCAATGGTTTTAATGAATTTCACCCCGATAGTATTCGTGAAGATACCCTTGTATTACCTGTTGCTTTCACAGAATTCCAGTTATCAAATAAAACCGTGGAAATTGGAGATCAGTCACCTCTTAAAAAGCAGATCAATCAGTCTAAGGAAATTATTCTTCCCTACGATCAAACAAACTTCACTATCAAATATACCGTCCTGAATTTCAATCCCCAGCAGGAGTACAGTTTTGCGTATATGCTTGAGGGCTTTGATGAAGAATGGAATTATGTGGGGAACCAAAATTCAGCTACCTATACCAATATTGATCCTGGTGAATATACTTTTAAAGTGAAAACAGCTAATGGGGATGGATTCTGGGGCTCTGATATCAAACAGGTTAAACTCACAATAACCCCGCCTTTTTGGCAAACAAGCTGGTTTTATTTGCTGTCTTTTTTAGCGGTGGCCGGATTAATTTTTGGTGGATATCAATATCGGACCCGTCAAATTCTTGAACAGAATAAACGGCTTGAAGAAGAGGTGAGTAACAGAACACAGGAGCTGAATCAGCGAAATATAGAACTAAAGGAAACACTGATAGACCTGGAAAACACCCGTGAAGAGTTGATAGAGAAAGCTCATAAAGCAGGTATGGCGGATATTGCGACCGGTGTGCTTCACAATGTGGGGAATATTTTGAACAGTGTGAATACATCCTCTGCTTTAATTGATGAGACGATCAATAAATCGAGGATCACCGGGCTTGAAAAAGCCAACAATTTACTGCGTGAGAATTTGGATGATATTGAAGATTTCTTTTCTGAAAGCGGACAAGGCAGGAAACTGCTGGATTATTATCTAAAGCTGGAAGAGCCACTAAAAGAGGAACGCACGAAGATCATACAGTTGAGTAAGCGGCTTTCTGATAAAATAAAACTGATTAACGAAGTAATTGCAGCCCAACAGAGTTTTGCCACCATCAATACAAATAGTGATACCTTTAAACTACGGGAAATAGTTGAGGATGCTTTAACCTTGAATTCTGGTTCTTCGGTTCGGCATCACATCATCATCGAGAAACATTACCAAAGTAATGCCACCATTTTGTGTCAGCGTTCGAAACTGGTGCATGTGCTGGTGAATATCTATAAGAATGCCAAAGAGGCAATGACTGAAGTGCCGGAGGGGGATAAGAAGATCACCATAAAAACATGGGATGAAAACGACGAGGTATATCTCTCCATTTCTGACAGTGGGCATGGGATCAGGCAAGAGCATCTTTCCAAGATTTTTAATCAGGGATTCACAACCAAGGAAAAAGGTCATGGGTTTGGCCTCCACAGCAGCGCCAACTATGTTAAGGAAATGGGCGGGAAGATCTCCGTTCAAAGTGATGGAGAAGGGAAGGGAGCTACGTTTGTGTTGAAGTTTGAGCGGGTCAGCGATTAAAGCTGATATAAAAAAAGCCTCATCCCAAAGGAAGAGGCTTTCTTGAAAAATAGATTTTGGGGAACTGCTTTATGCGTTCTCCAATAAGTTCTTAAGCGTCACACCGATCTCGGCAGGACTGTCGACCACAGTGATACCGGAATTAGCCAGAGATTTCTTTTTCTCCTGAGCTGTTCCTTTTCCGCCTGAGATGATGGCACCGGCATGGCCCATTCGTCGGCCCGGAGGCGCTGTTGAACCAGCGATAAATGCCACAACGGGCTTATCACAATGCTCTTTGATCCATTCGCCGGCTTCTTCTTCAGCTGTTCCGCCGATCTCACCGATCAGTACAATAGCTTCGGTATCCGGATCATCATTCAATAACTTTACAGCATCAAGGTGAGTAGTTCCAATAACCGGGTCTCCACCAATACCGATTGCTGTACTTTGTCCCAATCCCGCTTTGGTAAGCTGATCAACAGCTTCGTATGTGAGCGTTCCGGAACGGGAGATCAATCCCACTTTTCCGGGAGTGAAAATGTTTCCGGGCATGATGCCGATTTTTGCTTCACCGGGCGTGATGACACCGGGGCAGTTAGGACCAATGAGAGTTGCGCCGTGACTTTTCACGATCTGTTTTGCGGTGATCATATCCTTAACAGGAATTCCTTCAGTAATACAGATGATCACTTCAATTCCGGCGAAAGCGGCTTCTGTGATGGCATCTCCGGCAAAAGCAGGGGGCACAAATATAATGGATGTGTTAGCCTGTACTTCTTTAACAGCTTCGGCTACGGTGTTAAAAACGGGGCGGTCTAAATGGGTTTGACCTCCTTTTCCGGGAGTAACTCCTCCAACAACATTGGTTCCATATTCAATCATTTGTTCGGCATGGAAGCTTCCTTCGCTTCCAGTAAAACCCTGAACAATAAGGCGGGTGTCATTTCCAACTAATACGCTCATCAATCAATTTATTTGAGGTTCAAATTTGGGGTTGGGAATATAGCACCTATGACAGCTAATTGAAAAGCTTATTTGTAAAGGAAAGTTAGGATTTGCGGGATGACTTATCTGCAGGGGAGAGTTTGACCGGAATTGAATAATTCAGAATTGAAACAATCTTTCGTTCAATCCTGTTAACAAAATAAATAAAGAACAATTAAACAGATAGAATTATGGATTTGAAGAATAAATCAAAGAAGGAATTACAGCAGAAGGTCAATGAGCTCGAGAACCTGATCGCCAAAAAGGGAGTGGGGTCATCCTACTTATCCAAAGCTGAACGTATACAACGCGACGTGAACCTGGCGTTAATATTAGGCGGTGCTGCTACATTGGTTGGCGCTGCAGCCTGGACGTTACTGAAGTCGCGTGGCGAATAAACTTTCCCGCTAATACATACACACACTATTCTATGATACCCGAATGTGAACAACACATTCGGGTTTTTTATAAACTTTTAAATATTACGGCTTCCAGTGCCGGTATCACTTTGTTGTTTTTTAAGCTTCTCACGTTATATTCTATGCGTTGATTTCAACATCGATCCATCTTAACAAAAAACCAACTTATGAGACGTATATCGTATTTAATACCGCTACTATTTTTATCGCTACTGTGGCAACCTGCCGCAGCTCAAACAACGGCAGACGGGGAAGCAGAGTCCATGCAGGGATTTGCCCGAGCTGTTGATATTTCTGAAGGCACCGTTTTTATTGGTGAGCCTGCCAATTACCATCAACCCGGAATTGTGTATGTGTTCACGAAAAATGGAAATGAATGGGCCGAACAATTTCAACTTCAGGCATCTGATGGAGAAATTGGTAATAATTTTGGATCCGTGATCTCTGCCCAGGGAGGTCAGCTTTTGGTTGGTGCTCCTGGCGCGAATGGTGAGAACGGAGCTGTGTACTTTTTTGAAGCATCCGGCGGCGAATGGTCAGAATCAGCTATTCTTTCGATTGAAGCTGAGGAAACCGATTTTGGCGCCAGTGTTCTTCTGAATGAAGATCATGCTTTTGTTGGCGCACCCGAGCATGCTGAGGGCCTCGGTGCTGTGGTTGTTTTTCGAAACGAAAATGGCAGCTGGAATGAAACTTCAACTATTGTAAATCCGGATACTTCCGGTTCAGGCTTCGGTTCCAGCCTGGCATTGGATGGAAATACTCTTGTTGTAGGTGCACCTGCAAGACAGGCTGGAAGCGCCTATGTGTTCGAAAATTCAGATTCTGAATGGGCTCATACCGCAACGCTGGACAGTCGTCAGGTTGACGAAAGAAGTTTATATGGATCTGCTGTTGAAGTAAATGGCGACCGGATCTTTGTAAGTGCTCCTCGTAACGCTGCGGCCTCTGGTGCAGTCATTGTGTATTCCAAAGATGCTGACTCCGGCGAGTGGATGGAAAGCAGCCGGCTTGTAGCCTTTGACAGCCAGATGCGTTACCTGTTTGGTAGTGCAATTGCTTTTTCAGGTGATCAGGTTTGGATCGGAGCTCCCAATGCTGAGGGCGGCAACGGTGCTATCTACCAGTTTAGCAGTGAGAGTGGCAACTGGACCGGATCAACTAAAATGATCTCAGAAAACAGCAACGGTGATAATTTCGCCGGAACCATGGCTGTTGACAATAACATTGCCGTAGTTGGCCTGACCGGAGCTGATTTTGGAGCTGGTTCAGCTGCTATCATGGAAATGGACGAAGCAGGAATGTGGACCACTCAGGAAATCCTGATGGGGGAAGGAGACAATGTGCTCGAGCCTATTACTGGTGGTAAAGTAAACTGCACGGATGGGAAAGCGGATGTATATCTATGTGATAATGTAGATCTGGTTTCATTCCTGCCCATACGTGAAATTGGCGGAACGCGTGGTGTTCGCCTCAATGATATGTGGGGCTGGACCGATGAAGAAACCGGTAAGAACTACGCGATCGTAGGGCGAAACAATGGAACTTCTTTTGTGGATGTAACCGATCCCCTGAATCCGGTTTATATTGGCGACCTGCCGTTGACCGAATCGGCTCAACCTAATGCATGGAGAGATATGAAAGTGTATAAAAACCATGTTTATGTGGTAGCTGATGGTGCTCGCGAGCACGGTATGCAAGTTCTGGACCTTACAGAGCTTCGTGATTTTGATGGTGAGCCGATCGAGTTCGAGGAAACTACAATTTACCGGAATGTGAATAGTGTGCATAACATTGTGATCAACGAAGATACCGGCTTTGCTTATGCCGTTGGAAGCAGCGGTGGAGGTGAAACCTGTGGTGGAGGTCTGCATATGATCAACATTCAGGACCCTGCAAACCCTACGTTTGCCGGCTGTTTTGCTGATCCTTCTACAGGCCGCAGTGGTACCGGATATTCTCACGATGCCCAGTGTGTGATCTACGACGGCCCCGATGAAGAACATCAGGGAAGTGAGATCTGCTTTGGCGCTAATGAGACAGCTATCAGTATTGCGGATGTAAGTGACAAAGAGAATCCTGTAGCACTTTCAACGGCTTCCTATCCCGATCATGCTTATGTACATCAGGGATGGCTGACGGAAGACCACCGGTACTTCTACCAGAACGATGAGCTGGATGAACTGACCGGAAATGTAGATCAAACCCGGACTATTATCTGGGATGTAAGTGATCTGGATGACCCTCAGTTTGTGGATGAGTACTTCCTCGACAATCCGGCTTCCGACCACAACCTTTATATTGAAGGAAACACGATGTATCAGTCGAATTATGTGAGTGGTTTGCAGATCATTGACATCTCAGATCCCGAAGAACCAAAACATGTGGGTTTCTTTGATACGCATCCTTTTGTAGAAGATGCTGCCGGCTTCTCCGGTACCTGGAGTAACTTCCCATATTTCGACGATGTGGTGCTGATGACAAGTTCCAACGAAGGACTTTTCATCCTTGATACCAATCGCGAAGAGTAAACCGGGACCATACTAAATTTGGCAACTTTGGGTTATTCCATACGGAACTAATCTGAAGTTGCCTTTTTTTATACAGTAAATTGCTGATTTCCATTTTAATATCCATTAATTAAAGGATGAGATCATGAAAAATCGATGCTCAACTATATTTAAGATCACTCTTCTAACGCTTTTTTCGATCTTTTTTACAGAGAATGGTTTTACCCAAGCTGAAGAAGATCCTCAATACATCTATGTTTGTAATCAGGGTTCTGCTAGTGTGACGGTTCTGAACGCCGCAACCAACGAAATTTTTGAAACTGTAGACTTACAGGAGCTGGGCTTCTCAGCTAATGCCAAACCTCATCACACCATAGCCGATGCGGATGGTTCCCATTGGTATGTCACCCTGATTGGGGAAAATCGTGTGCTCAAATTCAACCGAAATAATGAATTGGTTGATGAAGCTACACTCAAAGTTCCGGGGTTGATGACGATGCATCCCAGTAGTGAAAGGTTATATGTGGGCCGATCTATGAGTGCTGTAAATCCACCGCAAAGTTTTGGAGTTATAGATCGAGCAAACATGGAGCTTTTGGATGAAGTGGGGCTGTTTTTTACCCGGCCGCATGCTATTTCAACCTCACCGGATGGAAGGTGGATATTTGTTGGAAGTTTGTCTGAAAATCAAATTCTGACTATGAATATGGAAACCGAGGAATCGAACCTTACTAACATTCCGGGCAGTACCCACACGTTTGTGAATTTTGCAATTTCACCCGATGGAGAAAACATGGTGGCTACCGGACAGGTTTCTGGTAAGCTGCTGTTTTTTGATATCACAGATCCGCTTTCACCCCAAATGACCGGCAGTATTTCGGTGGGAGCTCAACCCTGGCATCCTGTTTTTTCACCGGATGGAAAGAAGGTCTACTTTGCGAATAAACAAGATCACACTGTTACTGTGATAGATATGGAGTCGCGCAGTGTTGAAGCCGTGATTGAAGGAGAGGGACTTGCTCAGCCACACGGAGCGGCCCTTTCGAATGATGGTAAATTCCTGTACGTCACAAGTAATAATCTGGACGGCATGTACAATCCCAGGGGAGCTGAAGAAACACAAGGGCTGCCGGGAACAGTTACCATCATAAATACGGAAACCCATACTATCGAGAAGGTGATAGAAGTAGGAAAGTATGCTTCCGGAATTGGAACAAACGCACGCTAAGAACAACTTTGAAGATCTGATATAATGCGAATTTTTACGCTCATACTTACTTCATTACTCCTTTTTTCCGGTTGCAGTCTTTTTAGAACTGCTGGCAATGAAATGGATCCATCATCCCAAAATTATCAGCAACAGGTGAACCCATTTCCGGTTTATGATGAAGCCGGTTCCCTGGTCGTATTTCCATTTCTTGGGGGCTTTAATGCACCCCGTCCTCAGTTTGTAGATATTGACGGTGATGGTGATCCTGACCTGTTTGTACAGGAAAATACAGATGAGCTAAAGTTCTTTGAGTACACCGGCGAAGAGGCTGATTTTCCACTGGATTGGAGGACCAATAAATTTCAGGATCTGGATATTGGCGAGTGGTTTCGTTTTGCAGATATGGATCAGGATGGAGATATGGACCTGATCACCGAGCAGCCCTACAGCTATATTCGGTATTACAGGAATGAAGGCAATTCCAAGGATCCGGAGTTCGTGCTGGCGGCCGATTCTCTCCGCGATGTAAATGGAGAGCCCATATTTTCGGACCGGCAGAACATCCCCAACGTCACAGATATTGACGATAATGGCAACCTGGATCTGTTCATTGGTCGGCTGGAAGGAACCCTGACCCGCTATGAATCAACAGGGCTGGACGAAGATGATATCCCGCAGTTTGAGTTGGTTACCGAGCGATTTGAGAATATCGAGATCGTAAAACAATTTGGGACGTTGCACGGAGCCAATACCATGGCTTTCATGGATATAGATCAGGATGGCGATCAGGATATTTTTTGGGGTGATTTTTTTGAACCCAGTGTTTTATTGCTTGAAAATGAAGGCGATCCCACTGATCCCAACTTCCAGAGTGAACCACGCCCATTTCCCGCAAACGATCCCGTTCAAACCAGTGGCTACAACGCTCCGACACTAACCGATTGGGGCAATGACGGCGATGTAGACCTCTTTCTCGGTGTGTTGGGTGGAGCCTACAATGCCAACCAGACATTGGGCGAGAATTTCTACTTCTATGAACAACAGTCCAATGGCGATTTCGAGTTACAAACCAGGCAATTTCTAAGCACGCTGGATGTAGGAAATGAAAGCATTCTCTCTACAGGAGATATGGACGGAGATGGCGACCTGGATCTGTTGCTGGCCAATAAGATCGACCCTAATAACCGAAATACCTCGATCGTTTATATTTACGAAAACCGCGGAAGTCAAAATGCCCCGGAATTTCATCAAACCGGCAGGCTTGAGTTGCCTGAATCCTATCATTATGCACCTGAACTGAGTGATCTCAACGGTGATGGTTTGGACGACCTGCTGCTTGGTCGCTGGCGGGGTGGGGTGGCCTATTATCAAAATACCGGTAATGGATTTGAACTTATTGAGGAAACCCTTTTGGAATTACCCAGGGGGAGTAATGCCGTTCCCAAACTAGCAGATTTGGATACTGACGGTGACCTTGATCTGCTGCTGGGAAGTTCAGGTGGAAGTGTGGTGTACTTCGAAAATACAGGAACTTCGACTGAGCCAAATTTTGAATTGGTAGAAAATGCTTTTGAGGGAGTGGAAGTAGGACACAGGAGCGCGCCCTCTTTTTATGACGTGGATGCGGATGGAGATCTGGATCTGTTTATGGGTTCCAAAGTGGATGGGATCATCTTTTTCAGGAACACAGGTACGCCTGAAAATCCCGTATTCGAAAAGGATGAATTGCCGATATCAGTCAGGGTTACCCAATTCAGTACTCCACATTTTACTGATCTGGATGGAAATGGCATTCCGGAATTTCTTTCAGGAAACAAGGAAGGTGGAATATTCTATTTCAGCCGGAAATAAAGAGAGATTTTACTTTTAAATGAACCGGAACAAAACACATTAATCTTTTGAAATATTAAAGTGCAACTTCGGGCTATATTTTCCATCTAAATATTCAGATGAATAAAAGGTAGCGTCGATGGCACCAAGGGGCCGAATAAGTAGTCCTTTTGAGGTTCCCTCTATCAGGCGTTGCATCACAGGCCTCGACAGGGTGATGAAGGTTTTGCCTCCTTGTTCTTCGGTAACTTCGGCATCAAAGATCATTTGAGGGTTAAAAACGGCAGATAGCTTTTTACCTTGTGTGATAGTGTTGAAAGTCACCTCTGTCTGATTCCAATCCTCATCGCCGCCTAAAATTTCAATGACCCGTACTTTGTTAAATTCCATCCCAAGATCTTCCCCATATACTTCGGAGTAGTTCCCACCTCTAACAACTGATTGGGTGGTTAGTTCAAGTATTCCTGCACCTTGAACTTTTTGATCCTCAAGTTCGCTCAATGCCCACCGCAAAATGCCCCATTGGTCGGATTGAACCGCAAGTACGTTTGCATATCCATCCTCTTGTTTGATGTGCATGTCATTAAAGTTCACATCCGGGAAATTGGTATGTATGATCGCATCATGGTCCACTTCAAGGTGATGTGAGAATGTCTCAGGTTTAGGAACGGTTGGATGATAAGGAAGTGGTTCCCCTTTGTCGGGACCGACCTGCTTCACGTTAACAATGTCGGCACGATAATAGGCAACATCCACATGATATTGCTCCGGACCCCAGTCTGTAACACCAAGTTGCACGAATAAAGAATCACCCGGAATGACATCCAGGTCTTGGGTCGTCATGCTGATGATGTGCCAATCTGTGGTATCGGCAATGTCATATTCCATCAGGTGTTTATGAAAATCGGTAGTTCGTTGGGTGTTGATCATAAAATTGATGCGCCGAGGAGCATCACTTACCCGTACTTTCGCCTCGATCCGTAACTCGTGATCTTTGTCTTTCAGTTTTGAAAGATCCAGGGCAGGGGCCACGTTTCGTTTGATGATAGCCCACCATACATTGTGTTGGTCATTGGAAGCATCCACAGAAATACGGGCAAAGTCATCTTTGGGGGTGAAATTCATGGAGGTATTGCCATCTCCGGTAAAAAAAGACCACTCATTGACATTGTCATCGGTAAATTCATCAACGAACTGGGCCTGGCAAAAAACCGGTGCCACCAAAAATACTATCAGTAAGTACAGACTTGATGTTGAGATCTTGTTATTCATGATCAATTATCCGCTACAATTTTAGCGGCCCAGTCGGGGGATGATCTTTCTCCCTCTCCGGGAAAATGGGGTAATACAAGAGTGCCTTCCGCATCAGATGTCAGACTCAATTTCTCTTTCCAATCACCGGTTATCGGATCATACCATTGAAAAATATATTCAGTGTCCGGGTTAAAATTATGAAGTGAGGGAAGGACAGACTCGTTTTCGAAATAGAGAAAAGCGAGATCGGCTTCAGGGGTTCGCATCATATACGACCAGCCATCCAATCCATCTTTGGGAGCGTCAGGCGCTGTATGGGGGTGAACATCTGTACGGGCTAATTCCAGCTGCTGATAATCATCTCCCTCCGATAACATAAAAGCTTCAAGATGCCGCATATAGTTAGCTGATTCATATTTAAAAGCATCCCAGATATGAGGTCGTGCGCCCTCGGGTTCGCCTGTTGTGGTAATGTCGTAAGCTGCGGTTCCATGGACATGACCGGATAGTCCACCGGATAGAACAGAGCCATACATCTGTGCACGGGCAAAATAGTTGTCGCGATCTGAATTGGCTGGTGGACGTTCCCCTCCCGGCATATTGATCTCGTGATCCCAACCGGTGTAATACGGCTCAAAATTGATCACCGGATATTGAGGCTCCAACCTAAAAATGGTCTCCAGGGAATCAGCGACGCGATGGTCACGTGGTTTGTTGCCTACGCTATGCATATTCAGCCAGGGCACTTCATCGGCATGACCAAATTGCTCGTAAGTAGAATTGTTGATCAGTACCGTGACCGGCTGTCCAAAAGGCATGGGACCATATTTTTCCAGATGATAGGTAAGGGCTTCATTGAATTCATCGGCCGTTAGGCTGAAATCCTCAGGAATCCAGTCGAGGTGGATGGTGCTAAAAATAAAATTGTAGGCTCCATATCGTGCAACCAGGTATTGAACATATCGGGCAAATGTTTCATTGAAATCAAAGTAGGCATCCCAGGAGGGTCCTACATCTCTCCGTACCGTTTCAAGTAAAGGCACAAGTCCCTGCTCAGACAAGTATTCCATTTTGTTATCCAGGCTCTGGAAATACTCCGGATTGATCCGGTTAAAATTTGATACATCCTCGTGCTCTTTCGACATTTCAAACGGCAGATGGCCATATTCATCCCGCATGTTTTTAGCTGTGAGCGTGCCCCAGTAACTGTCACCGCCGGAGGCATCTACACCAGGACCGTCAGCCACATCGTAGCCGAATTTCTCCCACGCATTTCTCAGGTAAATACCGTTGGAGTCGGCGTAAGTGCTGGGGTTTACATCCGAGTCCCAGTTGGGAAAGGCAGCTATCATACTCACCGAGTTGAAACCCTGATTTTTACGATAAACAACCGCATCCTCGAATCCCATGCCCGGGCCGGGTTCATATGTTTCGGAGGTCTCAGCATTACGGAAAGGAAGTCTCCAGGTCGCTCCGGCCAGCCAGGTATCGCCCACCATAAAATAAGGGGTTCCGTCAGCGTATTGCAGGGCGTGTCCGTTGGGTGTGGCTCTGATAAATCCACGCCGCACCGGGTTTTCCTTTATTTCAGCTTCGGTCCATTTTTCAGCGGTGAACACTCCGGATTTATTGTTGAGGCCTTCATCAGCTGGTTGGTTTGAACCACTTTCCCAGCGCCATTCCCCGGGTTTTGTGGCCACAATACGTACTTTAAAAGTATTCCCGCCATCCCAAAAACCATACACCCGTTTCTTAAAATCCGGTCCTTCGAGTTCTACCCAACAGGTGACTTCGGTATAAGGATTCTCATAATCCTCCGAAGCTTGTAAAGTGATCTCCTGCATCTCCCAGGGGTGTATTTGGGAAGAGTTTTGAGCCTGTATCGGAAGTCCCAATACAAAGAATAGCAGTCCGGTTATTACCAGGGTTTTAGGATAGAAGTGTGTAAAAAAGGTCATAGTAGTTCAAGAAATAGTGGATCTGAATTTATGTTCTGTTAAAGTGAGGAAAAGAAGTAATTTCTACAAATCCAGAGTTTCGTTTTTTACAAATGAAATTTTATTAGATGATGATCTCTTCCTTTCATAAAACATTCACATCATGCCCGTATCTATTTGGCGGTCGCAAATAAGGGCCATACCAAATATTTAATGGATATTTTTATGAAAAATCGTTGGCTTATTGCGGCTTCGGCTGTGGGTATTCACATCTCAATTGGTTCGGTATATGCCTACAGTGCCTGGAAAATGCCATTGGAGAATACTTTTGGCTGGTCATCTACCGATACTTCCATTGCTTTTAGTATTGCCATTTTTGTATTGGGATTATCAGCCGCATTCCTGGGAAGATTTATTGAGCGACACGGTCCTTCCAAAGGAGGATTACTGTCGGCTGCCTTTTTCACGGTCGGTCTGTTCGGTTCAGCCCTGGCCATTTATTTGGAAAGTCTGTGGTTGTTCTATCTGTTCTTTGGAGTGATAAGCGGAATTGGGCTGGGACTTGGATATATATCTCCCGTTTCTACCTTGGTTAAATGGTTTCCGGATAGAAGAGGACTGGCAACTGGTTTAGCCATCATGGGATTTGGATTTGGGGGATTGGTGTGTGCCCATTTGATCGATGTCTTCAATCCTGCCAAAGCCGAACTGGTACTCCCTAAAGAAATTGCCGTAAATGAATATGTGGACCTAAGGCACACCAATCCCGAACAAGCAGACGCAATGTTAGCGGGCGTTCCTGACTTCTACGATTTCAAAGAAAACGAAGCGGAACTTCTGGAACTACAAAGAGCAGGCGAGGAAGAAAGCGAAGCCTATTTGCAACTGGAAGAAGTCATTTCACCCTTCCGGACCGTTGTTTTATATGACAAATCGTCCATCGTGACCGCATTTCTGGCTCTTGGTATTATTTATCTGGTGGTAATGCTTCCGAGCGCTTTATACATAGCTCCGCCACCGCCTGATTACGGAGAGCAATTTTTTAAGGAGGGGAGCACATCTGAAAAACAAAAGATGATCAATGTACCGGATGTAACCGCCTTTGAAGCTTTGAAAACACCGGGCTTCTATGGACTCTGGATCATGTTATTCATCAATGTTGCGTGCGGTATTGCCGTGATTGCAACGGCCAAGAAAATGGGGTACGAGATGGTCCGTCTTTCGGTAGGGATGTCGAGCCTGCTGGTGATGGGTATTTCACTGTTCAACGGTTTCGGTCGGATTCTCTGGGCTTCTTTTTCGGATTATATCGGTCGCGCTAACACTTATGTGGCCTTTTTTGTGATACAGATCATAGCCTTTCCTTTACTGGCCAATCTTACCACACAACCCATTCTGTTTATGATCGTCACATTTGTGATCCTGACTTGCTACGGAGGTGGTTTCGCCAGTATTCCCGCTTACATCAGCGATCTGTTTGGGTTGAAAGAAATGCCCACTATTCACGGGTTTATTCTAACGGCCTGGTCGCTGGCGGGAATCGTGGGCCCACTCCTGAATGCCTACGTCTATGAGCAGACCAAGAGTTACCAACAGAGCCTATATATATTTGGCGGAGCTTTTGTCCTTGCACTGATGGTATCACTGCTCATGAAGATCGAGATAAAGCGGGTTCGTGAAAAAGCAGTGGCGTGAAGTTAGCTCTTGGTTGTTACCTCTCCGCTCTGGAAAAGTCTCAGAATAAAAGTTTAATGATTGCTATAGGGTGATTTTTAAGTTCCATTTATTTCAGAAAAGGAGAGAGTAAAAGGGCACGAAATTTTGTAAGCGCTTTTTTAGTGAATAGGCTTGAATTACTGCTTGGCCTTATAAAATAATCCGCAATATTACCTCAATGTTAACTTATTTGCTCTAAAGCTGATATCACCAAAAATTTATAAGTCCTTCACACTTCGGTATTACGTTTGAGATAACAGAAATCGAAGGATTTCATAAGGCAACAGGCGTTCTTCGGTTCGATTAATTTATGCCGAGCTATCGGTAATCCATACATCATAAATGCCGTTATAAAAACCAACTATTATGAAAACGATCGACCAAAATCCCACCTTACCATTTTTGTCAGACGAAACCCCATTCTATTACCGCGCTTTTATTCCCGGGATATGGAATACAGAAATTGAAGTAAGGGATTTCATCCAAAAAAACTATACCCCGTATGATGGGGATTCATCCTTTCTGAATGGCCCAACAGATACTACAAAATTGTTGTGGCAGCAGGTACTGAATTTGATGATCAAAGAACAAAAAGAGGGCGTGTTGGATGCCGATAATGAGCTGGTATCGTCCATCGTTTCGCACGGTCCGGGCTATATAGATGAAGAATTAGAACGAGTAGTAGGTTTACAGACCGATGCTCCGCTCAAACGATCTATGATGCCTTTTGGGGGCATCCGCATGGCAAGGAAAGCATTAGAAAGTCACGGATTCGATTTCTCTGAAAAAACACAGGAAGCCTTTGATGCCATCCGTAAAACTCATAACGATGGCGTTTTTGATGCATATACGGCCGAAATACGAAATTGCCGTTCTTCCGGAATTATTACCGGTCTGCCTGATGCCTATGCCCGTGGCCGTATTATTGGGGATTACCGCCGGGTAGCCCTTTACGGACTTGATCGATTACTTGAAGACAAAATAGAGCAGCTTGATTCTCTTGAGATCCATAACCTGGATGAAGAAACCATTCGTCTGCGTGAGGAATTGAATGAGCAAATTCGGTCACTGGAAGAGTTGAAGCAAATGGCCACCAGTTATGGCTTCGATATTTCTGAACCCGCCAAGAATGCCACCGAAGCCGTTCAGTGGCTGTATTTTGGATACCTGGCCGCGGTGAAAGAGCAAAACGGTGCAGCTATGTCCTTCGGTCGCGTTTCCACCTTCCTGGATATTTACATTGAGCGCGATCTGGAAGAGGGCACTCTTTCTGAAGCCGAAGCTCAGGAACTGATCGATCACCTGGTGATGAAATTACGGATGGTTCGCTTTATGCGTCCGCCTGAGTATGATGAATTATTCTCCGGCGATCCTACCTGGGTTACCGAAGTGATTGGTGGTATGGGTTTGGATGGCCGGTCTATGGTTTCCAAAACTTCATTCCGATTCCTCCAAACCTTGCACAATTTAGGTCCAGCGCCCGAGCCAAATTTAACCGTGCTGTGGTCAGAAAATCTTCCGGACGGATTCAAGCAGTTCTGCGTGGATACCTCCATAGAAACTTCATCCTTACAGTACGAAAATGATGATCTGATGCGTGGCTACTGGGGTGATGATTATGGAATCGCCTGCTGTGTTTCGGCGATGAAGATCGGGAAGCAGATGCAGTTCTTTGGTGCACGGGCGAACCTTGCCAAAACCTTACTATACGCCATCAACGGCGGTAAAGATGAGATTTCCGGTGAGCAAATAGGCCCGGAATTTGCACCTATCACCGGCGACAAGCTCACCTACGAAGAACTGATGCCTAAGTTTGACGGCATGATGGAGTGGCTGGCAGCTACCTATATGAATGCGTTGAACGTGATCCACTTTATGCACGATAAATACTACTACGAAAGACTCGAAATGGCGTTGCACGACCGAGATGTATTCCGCACCATGGCGTGTGGAATTGCAGGACTTTCGGTTGTAGCGGATTCCCTGAGTGCCTGTAAATTTGCTGACGTTCGGATCATTCGGGATGAACGCGGATTAGCCACCGATTTCGAAACAACCGGAGACTTCCCGGTGTTCGGCAACGATGACGACCGTGTAGATACCATTGCCCGCGATCTGGTTAAAACCTTTATGAGCAAGCTCAAAAAGCAGCCTTCATATCGAAACTCAGTACCAACACAATCCCTTCTTACTATCACTTCAAACGTAGTGTACGGCAACAAAACCGGTAACACTCCGGATGGCCGTAAGAAAGGCGAACCATTTGGTCCGGGAGCAAACCCGATGCATGGTAGAGACAAGAATGGAGCTGTAGCAAGTATGCGATCTGTGGCTAAACTGCCCTACGAATATGCTCAGGATGGAATCTCCTACACCTTCTCCATCGTTCCCGGTGCGCTGGGACGAACCGAAGAAGATCGCGTAGAAAACATGGTGAACCTGTTGGATGGTTATTTTAACGAAGGCGGACATCACATCAACGTTAATGTATTCAACAAGGAAACGCTGGTAGATGCCATGGAACATCCAGAAAAATATCCGCAACTCACGATTCGGGTATCAGGATATGCGGTCAATTTCAATAAGTTGACCAAAGAACAGCAGATGGATGTAATTACGCGGACCTTCCACGAAAGCAACTGATAATTGCAGAGAAGATATAAAATCAATCACTAGAGAAGTAGCTTGAGGGGAGTACTTGCAATTTAATAGCAGTGCTCCCTTTTTTAAAAGAGGATAAGAAGATGGAGAATGTAACCGGATATCTGCATTCAGTAGAAACCGCGGGAACTTTAGATGGTCCCGGAGTCCGCCGAGTATTATTCTTAAATGGATGCCCGCTTAAATGTGTGTATTGCCACAATCCAGATACACGTCGTTATAAAGGGGGATTACAAACGGATGCGTATACCGAACTTCGTGGAATTGCCAAACAGAAAGATATGCTTATTTCCATGAAAGGAGGCGTCACGCTTTCTGGGGGTGAACCGCTTTGGCAACCTGAGTTTGTGAAGACCATTTTTGAAGGTTCCAAAATGATGGGGTTACACACCGCATTGGATACCTCAGGATTCTTGGGCAAGAAAGCCGATGACGAATTACTATCCCTTACCGACCTGGTGCTACTCGATATCAAACACTTTGATCCCGAAGGCTATAAGAGAGTAACCGGCGTTGATCTGCAGCCGACCCTTGATTTTGCAGAACGCTTGGCTGAAATGAAGATCCCTGTATGGTTGCGCTTTGTGCTTGTCCCCGGCTATACCGACAATATGGAGGCCATCAGCAAGATGGCTGATTTTGCCCGCCGGCTGGGAAATGTGGAACGGGTTGAAGTCCTTCCTTTCCACAAAATGGGAGAATACAAATGGGAAGCCCTGGAAATGGATTACGAGCTGTTTGACATCCAGGAACCTACCCCAGAATTGGTCGCCATGACCAAAAATAAGTTCGAAGACCAAGGTATGCTGGTGTATTAACATCACTAGAGTCGTTCAAAAAATATTAGCTGGTTTTACTTCTCTCAGTGCAACGATCTGAAGTCTTCATTTTTCTCTCAAACCTTGGCAAATACTCTGCCAATATTCTGTTTGAATAATTGCGCTGAATAATGAACGAAAGTTCAGCATATAAAAATATTCAGGTTGATTGGAACTTAGCCAGCCAAAAGTTTTCTTACAGAGTCCATTATATTTTACCTCAGCAAGAAATCGTAGAATATGACAAAGAAGAAAGCATTCGTATTATCTGTGGGTTTTGTTGTCCTCTGGAATTCAGGGTTCATCGGCGCGGAATATGGGCTTCCCTACACCGGACCATTCACCTTTGTTTTTTGGAGATATCTGGCGTTGTCATTTCTCCTTGCAGGATATTTGCTAATAAGAAAACGTCCCCTCTGGATAAGCTGGAAAGTGGCAGCTCCAAACATGATGATCGGAGTATTAGCTCATGGTGTATGGCTTACTTGCGTATTATTTGCTCTTGATAATGAGGTTCCGGCTGGTATTGTGGCCTTGGTTGTAGCACTTCAGCCTTTGGCAACAGGAGCACTTTCGGGTTACGTAACGGGTGAACGCACCAATATCTATCAATGGGCAGGATTAGTACTTGGATTTACAGGAGTTTTTTTAACCCTGGTTTTTCGAATTGACTTTAGCAGCTACCAATCTGTTTTTGGTTACCTCATTCCACTGGTATCAGTAGTTGGCATTACTGTGGCAAGCTTGATTCAGCGGCGAATGGAAATATATCGAGTAACTGAAAAATTACCGCTCGACTACACGCTCTTTTATCAAAGTGTAGCGACTACAGCTGCACTTGCGTTACCGGCCATCTTTTTTGAGCAACTGACAACTGAGTGGGAGCCTGTATTTATCTACACACTGACCTGGCTTATTCTTGCCGTATCGTTCGGAGCATATGCGTTGATGTGGCTACTGATTGAAAGAATGGAGACTACGCAAGTAGCCAGTTTATTTTATCTTGGTCCGCCTGTAACCATGCTTATGGCCTGGATGGCTTTTGGTGATACATTGCTTCTAACAGATCTTACAGGACTTTTCATCGTATTTATAGGTGTGCTTTTGACTCAGGCTAAGAATCGGAAATTGTAAGTGGGAAGAAATTATTCAGAAATGAAGAGAGATCCACTAACGTAGTTTCATACTCAAAATTCATTCCTGATATCAGGGAAGGATTTATTCAATTTAGAACAGACAGTCCGAACTGAATGTCTTATTCTGCTTTGTTGTCCAGCAGTTTGAGTAGAAGCGTCATAGAACTTTTGATGGAATAATATTCTCTGGAAGCCAAAAGAAGAGCTGCCATAAAGCCTGCAATGCAACCCAATCCTAAAACCAGATTAAATATAGTAGGCTCATTGCCATAATTGATGAGATTGGTGGTTCCATACCATAATGCAAAAAATACCATCCCGCCAACAGACCAAAATGATCGTTTTGCCTTTTTGATCTGCTCTTCCGCAAATTCCCGATACTTTTTCTCCTTGAGCAGCTGCTTGTCTTTATATAAAAAGAACTGGGAGGTATTCTGAAATTGGTCATCAAAAAAGTCTTCGATAAGTTCTTTGGAAACCATAGGATATATAATTGGATTGCTTTTTCCTGAATTTAAAAAATAGAGATCAAATTTCAATCAGAAAATAAGTTCTAAGAAAGGCTGTATCTGATAATCAAATAATATTATGGAATCATCCCAAAAGTAGAGGTGATTGATTCAACCTAAGGTTTCCAATGGGGTGTTGAGAATGAGATCTGAAGAAACCTGAATAAAAAAAACTGGCCCAGGCAGGTGCCCGGACCAGAACAAGGAAAAATCAGTACAGAAATATCAATTTATCAGGCGATCAAAGAGAAACACCGCGTTTCCAGGGGATGAAGTCGTCTTGGTTGAGCTGCTGAGCTTTGGTTTTCACTTTGCCACTGGCAAGATCGATGATGTAGTCCAAAATGTCTTCGCCCATTTCCTCGATGGTTTTCTCGCCTTCAATAACGGGACCGGTATTGATATCGATGATATCCGGCATGCGTTCGGCAAGTTTGCTGTTTGAGGAAACTTTCCCAACAGGAGCTACCGGGTTTCCGGTTGGGGTTCCAAGACCGGTAGTAAACAGGATGATGTTGGCGCCCGAGCCGGCCATTGCCGTTGTGCTTTCCACATCATTTCCGGGTGTACAAAGCAGATTTAAGCCCGGCTCACGCACTTGCTCAGTGTAGTCAAGAACAGCGTTGATAGGGGAAGTTCCACCTTTTTTAGCCGCCCCGGCCGATTTCATGGCATCGGTGATCAAGCCATCCTTAATGTTTCCGGGAGATGGATTCATGTCAAAACCGGAACCTGAATCTTCGGCTGCCTGAGAATAGCGCTCCATCAGGCTTACAAATTTTTCAGCGATCTCTTTGCTGGAAGAACGATGGATGAGCTCCTGTTCAACTCCACATAATTCGGGGAATTCAGAGAGGATCACAGAACCGCCAAGTGCAGTTATAAGATCTCCGGCATGTCCCACCGAAGGATTTGCAGATATTCCCGAAAATCCATCCGAGCCGCCACATTCCATACCTACCGTCAGTTTACTGAGGGGAGCAGGTTTACGTTCCTGTTTATTGGCTTCTGTCAACCCAAGAAAAGTATCCCGGATGGCAGAAGTGAGCATTTCGTATTCCGTTCCACTTTGCTGCTGCTCATAAATATATAGTGGCTTTTGAAGATCGGAGGTTAGATCGGCGATCTTCTCCTCTAAAATTTCGATCTGTGCATTTTGGCAACCCAGACTCAATACAGTTGCCCCCGCTACATTGGGGTGATAAATATATCCGGCCAACAAGGCGCAAAGGGCTTCAGAATCCTGCCGAATGCCTCCACATCCGCCCTCATGGGTTAAAAATTTGATGCCATCCACATTCTTGAATAAAGGATCGGGCTCACTCAACTCACTTCTGGCCGGTGGTTCTGTCATATTTCTGATCTCATCCGTCTTGCCGTCCTTGTAAAGACTTACCAGGTCTGCCACGTATTTTTCATATACATCACTGGTTGCATACCCCAGTTCCTTCATGAAGGCGTTTTTGATGGTATTTACGTTCCTGTTCTCACAAAAAACGAGCGGAACTACCAGCCAATAATTAGCGGTGCCTACTTGTCCGTCGGCTCGGTGGTAGCCCAGAAATTCTTTGTCTTTCCATCGGCTTACATCCGGGGCGGTCCAGTTTTGCTCTTTGGTCTCCAGCCTATAGGAAGACACATCGTGACGGGTGTTTTCAGTGGTAAGTACACCTCCGGCCTGGATGTCTTCTGTCACGGTTCCAACCACAGAACCATACATATATACTTTGTCGCCATCGTTAAGATCGTTCAGGGCGAGTTTGTGTTTAGCAGGCACATCCTTACTGATAATAATGTCTGAGCCATTGTGCTTGATAACATCTCCGGCTTTGAGATCGGTGAGTGCCACCAATAAATTGTCATCGGGGTGAATTTGTAACGTCTTGTTAGCCATGATGTAAGCTATCCGTGTAAAATTTAAATTCTAATACTCTTGTTATTGTACAACTTCGCTCAACGTGCTGTTCACACCTTTTTCATCCATAAGTTGTAGATAATCTGCAACCAAGTCTTTTAACCCGGAAATTTGCGTAAGGTCCTGATCCCAAAATTCAGATTTACTGAGTACTGTATCTGCAACCTTGTTATGATCTTCTTTCTCCCATGCTTTCTGGATGAAGTCAACCACATCGTCCGCATCGTTGATGGGGGTATCTTCACCTTCCCAGCTTCCCTTGTAAAAACGGATCAATGCCGCCAGTGCGAAAACGAGACGTTTGGGAAGTTCGTTCTTTTTGGAATGATACTGCAGGAGGGAGGGAAGCACCCGAACCTTATATTTTGAAACTGAATTTAACGCAATGTCACTGAGCTGGTGACGGATATAGGGATTTTCAAATCGCTCAAGGATATCTTTTGCAAAACTTTCCAGTTCCTCAACCGACATATCCAGATCCAGGGAAGGGATGATCTCCTCAAATAACTCTTTTTCGAGATATGGACCAACCTGTTCGTGATCCATAGCTTCTTTTACGGTTCGTGCCCCGGCAAGGTATCCCACAGGAACCATGCTGGTGTGCAGCCCATTCAGGATGCGAACTTTACGGGTGCGATAAATAGACAAGTCATCCACAAATTTGACATTCAATCCTGCTTTATCAAAAGGAAGTTTGTCTTGTATAGATTCCGGGCCTTCGATCACCCACAGGTGAAAAAACTCTCCGTTAACAACCAGCTGATCGTCGTAGCCAATTTCTTTGTGGATCTCTTTTAGATTTTCTCTGGGGAAGCCGGGTACAATACGGTCAACCAGCGTATTACAAAAAGTGATGTGCTTTTCGATCCACTCTTTGAATTCAGCATCGGTAGCCCAGAGATCGGCATATTGGAGGACATATTTTTTCAGGTTATCACCATTCTTATCAATGAGTTCACAGGGAATGATAACCGGCGCCTTATCGGGGGCTCCGTCAAAATGTTTGAACCGGTGGTGCAGTAAAGCCGTCAGTTTTGCGGGAAAGCTGTCGGGGATGGTGTTGTAATCGGTGTCATTTTCATCAAAAGCGATACCGGCTTCCGTGGTGTTAGATACAATGAATTCTATATCCGGATTTTCGCCAAGCTGCAAAAATTCTTGATAATCCTCGTATGGATTGAGACCGCCTTCTACGCTTTTTACCAATTCTATATTTGAGTAAGGCTCTCCATCTTTCACGCCCTGCAGCTGCACATGGTATAATCCATCCTGCTTATTGAGAAGGTCAACCATTCCCCTGGAGATAGGCTGAATCACTTTTACAGATCCGTTAAAATCTGTCTGTTCATTCACCTTGTCGATCATCCAGTCTACAAACCCCCTGAGAAAATTTCCTTCACCGAACTGAAGTACTTTTGTTTTGTGATTGGATGGCCGAGAGACCGTAGAATTATTGAGGGGCTTAAGCATGATCGTTTATATGGTTTAAAGAGAATTTTTGGCAATTACTTAATCGGTAACTTAAGATAATGTATTAATGCGAGATGACGAAAAAAAATTCTTATTGCATGTTATAGAGAAGGAGGGACCTGAGTTCTATTCAAAAACAGAAACATCAGAGGATTGAATTTGGGAGGGGCGGTCTATATCGGGAATTATATTAGAAAAAGCATTTCATTTCACTCTACCATCACGTCGCCGTAGGTGATCATTTGTCCGCGCCCATCGAAAATAAAGACACGATTGAGTCCACGGGCTCCCTCAGGATTCCCGAATTGTGCAAATTCCAGCGGGTTGATCTGAAAGGTGGTAAGGCCGGGTTCAAGGGTTTCAAATTGCTGATACAAACTTCGGAAGGTATTATCAGGAAAACGGGTCATCACTTCAATTCCACTGACTGACTGAACTCCGGTTACATCCACTTCAAACTGTACCGCCTGGCTGGTGGAAGTTGGATTAGGATAAACGGGTACAACATCTATCAATCCCTGAAAAAGAGGAGAGGTTCGCCAGTCATCTTCATCAGGAGATTGAACCTGGCCCTGATTGTTGGTTTCGGTAAAACCGGAAGCTTGGGTGTAGGCCTCTCTCTCATAATCTCGCTGGGCATCGTTGCGGGTACAGCTTGAGATCGCCAGCAACATCAATAAAAGGGTAACACCGTATATAAATTTTGGCATAAAAGGCACGAAGTGAGTGTTCTAATCGTTCGAATTTGCGTAAACAAACCGTATCTTTCACGTTGAAAATACGAAACATTCATCAGAATAATACGATGCTGCATATAGTAGGAATAAAAAATTGTAACAAGATCCGTGACACCAAAAAGTGGATGGATGAGCGTGATGTAGAGTATGAATTCATCGATGTCAAAAAAGATCCGCTTACGCGAGATGAACTCAAAGAGCTGGAATTTAAAGTGGGGCTCGATGTACTGATTAACCGGCGTGGACGCAAGTGGAGAGACCTCGGCCTGGCTGATAAAGATCTTTCGGACGATGAATTATTTGAGCAGTTGCTGGAAAATCAGGTAATGATAAAACGTCCGGTTTTGCTCGAAGAGGAATCGGTTTTGGTAGGGTATGATGAAGAATCATTTGAAGCCTTTACTGCCGGGCCTGAAGAGAATGACGCGAAAAAATAAAGGACGCATCAAAACCCAGCCAATGAAGAAATTCTTTTTTCTCCTGTTTATCATTCTTTTCCCTGCCCTGGGTTTTTGTCAGCATTCTTACCCTGCTGACAAAGAAGCGCCGCCCACGATGGAAGATCTTTTTTCGGTAAAGGAAACCTTCCGCTACGAGGTAAAATATGGTCCTTTTAAACTTGGATGGGTGAATGTTGAGATGCTCAGTGATTCCATTTACTGGGATCAGGAACGACATCATATTTTGACTGAGATCGAATCAAATCCGTCTATTCCGTTTGTTGGAGATGAACTGGATCAATTTCATAGCCTGTTCTATGTAAATGACGAGGGACTTCCCGTTGAAGTGAAGTACTGGAAAGACAATGTGGATGAGAAAGAATTTAATGAAATTGAGTATTGGTTCGACCGTGACATCGGGAAAGTATATTATAAAGAAGAGGATAACACCCGCGACACCCTCGATCTTGAAGATCCTGCAACTTCCGGTCATCTGATCTTCTATTTTTCAAGACTTTTTGCGGGAAGTGATGAGGATTTCAAATTGCCGGTTTATGTGACCAAAAAGAAGGGCTACATCTTTGCGGATAATTCACTTGAAACGGAGAAACGAAATTATGCCCCTTTTGATGGCCCCATTCAGGCTTATAAACTAATTGGTTCTACAAAAAATATAGAAGGACCCTTTGGTTTTTCTGGTGATTTTAAGGCATGGTTTCTCGCCGATGATCTCCGCGTACCACTTGAGGCCCGGGTAAAAGTACTTTGGGGAAACGTAATTGTTAGAATGATAGAATACACACGAGAAGACCTATGAAAAAGATCCTGATCAAGAAACTGGAACATGCCAAAGACCTCCAACTTCCCAATTATGAGTCAGTGGCGGCAGCAGGGATGGACCTGCGTGCTGCAAATGAAGAACCGATCGTGATAGAACCGGGCGAGAGAAAGCTGATCCCCACCGGCTTACAAATGTCGCTGCCGGAAGGCTATGAAGCTCAGATTCGTCCCCGAAGTGGGTTGGCCATCAAAAATGGAATCACCATGCTGAACACCCCCGGCACCATCGATGCCGATTACAGGGGAGAAGTGAAGGTGATCGCCATTAACCATGGAGAAGAACGATTTGTGGTAAAACATGGAGACCGTATAGCGCAAATGGTGATCGCCCCGGTGGTGCAATTTCCAGTGGTAGAAGTTGATACACTCGATGAAACGGAACGCGGAGAAGGCGGGTTTGGAAGCACCGGCGTAGACTGAACACTCAACATCCAACAAGGAACATCCAACTTTGAATTTTAAGCTGAAAGCCGATCGCTGACAGCTGCCTGATATGCTAAAAAACCTCCGTCCGTATCTCTCACTCATCAAGGAAAATCACGATTTTCGCCGCCTTTGGATAGCTCAATCTATTTCAAACTTCGGAGATTGGTTTGGCCTGCTGGCGCTTTATGCCATCATCGGGAAATACTCTGATTCTGAATTTCTGCTGGGATTGATCATCGTGGTTAAGATGCTGAGTCTCGCTTTCTTTTCCCCCATTGCAGGCTACTTTGCGGATCGTTTCAACCGCCGGCGGTTGATGATCTGGTGTGATCTCTTTCGCGGTTTGGCTGTGCTTGGTATCATCCTTGTTCAGTCCGAATCTATGTTGTGGTTGGCTTACGTGCTTACAGCACTTCAGATGATGCTTTCAGCGATCTTTGAACCGGCTAAAACGTCTTCTATCCCCAATGTTACTTCTGAAGAAAACCTGACCAACGCCAACATTATTTCTACGGCAACCTGGAGTATCATTTTTACAACAGGAATGGCCATCGGGGGATTTGCAACCGAATGGCTGGGTACTGATGTGGTGCTTATCCTGGATTCGCTGACCTATGTGGCATCTGCCTGGTTTGTATATCGTGCGGTCATCCCGCAAAAAAGACTTTCCGAAGAAGAACTGTACCGCACAAGAAATCCCTTCAAAGGGATTCAGGAAGGATTAAGTTATTTAATTAAAAACAGGCACATTTTACGTCCCTCGCTGGCTAAGGGATTTTCGACTGCTTTTCTGGGCGGACTGGTGTACCTCCTCATTATTGTCAGCGAAGAGGTACTGATGATGGGGAGTATTGGGCTTGGGTTGCTTTATGCTGCACGGGGATTTGGAACCGGAATCGGACCAATCATTGGTCGCCGGATATTCAGGGATGAAAAGGACTGGGTGACTCTAATGGGACTTGCCATCACGTTTTGTGGAATGATGTATATGGTGGTAGGTTTGGTAAACAGCCTGCCACTGATGCTGATCTTTGTGCTGCTTGCGCATTCAGCTTCGGGTGCAAACTGGGTGAGCAGTACGGTCCTCCTTCAAAAGCGAACTGTTGATACGTTCAGAGGCAGAATTTTCAGTACAGAATGGCTGCTTTTCACCATCGGGAGTTCCATTTCTACGGTCATTGCCTCACTGATACTGGAGGCCGAACTGATGAATGTGAAATCACTGATCATGGTGTATGGCGGGATGATGGCGCTGGCCGGAATCTTCTGGAGTTTTACCATTACCCAAAATGAAAAGATCTATCAGTCTGAGCTTAGATCTGCCGATCAGTGAAGGTCTTAGAAATACAGCATTAGGAAGAAAGGATTACAAAAAAGAGCTTTCGGGGATAGGGTTCATTTTTGAATACAGAAGGTTATCATTTTCGGGAAACAACTTGTACTTTATTACGTTTAAAATCCATCATTCAACCAACTCTTATATTAAATCTATGAATATGAAACGTTACGTAGCTACCGCATGTCTTTTGATCGCGACGATCTGGAGTACCAATATTTATGCACAGTTTGAAGGGCAGATCTCCATGAACCTATACAGCGAGGATAATGGAAACACCGAAGTCAGTAAACTGAACATGTTCGCAACTTCAACCCGTATTATGATTCAGGGTGATAAGTCCGTGAATTTTATGCAGGGCATGAGCTCAGATGGACTACTTATCCGCAACGACATGAAAGATTTTCTGATCCTGACTGGAAACAAACAGGCTCTTCAGGTTACAAAATCAGAAATTGAAGGCTTGGTGGAAATGATGGCAAGCTGGAGTGGAGAGTCTGCAAATGAAAACCCAACGGCCCCTGTAACCAAATACGAATTTTCAGATCGAACCGATACCATTCTTGGCCTTGAAACAGCGGAATTGATAGTTCGGGACAAAGATAACCCAGGAAAGCATTTATCTGTTTGGTTGACACCCGATGTGGATATTAACTGGGGTATGCTGGGTGAGCGATGGAAAAACATGCCGGAAGATATTGACCGAGAGTTAAATGGCGTGGTTCAGGATATCGTGTTTAAAAGCAAGAATTTTCCACTTAAGATCGAAGCTGTAGATGGCGAAGACCGGACTACGATCATGGAGGTGACCAATGTGAATCGTTCGAGTGTGGCCAAAGCCATGGTGGAAGTGCCGACAGGAACTACGTTGATGAGCTTCAAAGATTTTATGTTCCAAAAAATGATGGAATATTAAACACCTGATCTTCAAAAAAAGAAAGCCGGTTTCTGAAAAAGAGACCGGCTTTTTTTGTGTGAAATTCACACCCATAAAAAAGGCCAATTCCCGTTCATGGGAATCAGCCTTTTGGGGGACTTAGGAATGACGAACTACTTAATAAGCGTCATTCTTTTGGTCGTAGTTTGGCTATTAGCCTCTAATCGGTAGATATAAATACCCGATGAAAGAGCACTCGCATCAAAATTGACGGTATGCTGCCCGGCACTGAACCGGCCATTCGCTATTGTTGATACTTCCTGTCCAAGCAGGTTGTACACTTTCAAGGTAGCATTGCTGCTTTCAGCAAGGCTAAATGTGATATTGGTGGTTGGATTAAATGGGTTCGGATAGTTTTGCTCTAATCCAAACTGAGTAGGGTTGTTTAGGCTCTCTTCGTTTGAAGTCACCATTCCGCGTTCCAGGTTAGCGGTTCTTGGCTCGCTCGCTGCTTCATCACTGCCATCGGTGGCAACTACTCTGTGGTATACCGTAGTTGAACCTCCCACATCTACACCAAGGTCTCCCAGGAGGCCATCAAGCGTACCAAAGTTGGTTTGGAATGTGGTTTCGGAACCCACGTTGGCATTAACTACGATGTTCTCAAAGTCGGCGTCAGTAGAAAGCTGCCAGATATATGCAATGTCGTTGCCATTGGTATCGGAAACGGCATCCCATGTAGCTTCAAATGTGGTTGAGGCTTCTCCTTCCAGTGAAAGGGTAGCATCATTGGCCGGAGAGGTTAACTCGGGAGTTGCCGGCGCAAAGTTAGAAGCCAGAAGTACTTGCCCGCGCAATTCTCCGCTTTGGAAATCAGCACTGTGGATGTTCAGGTACATTTGTTCCTCAAAAAGTGCTGTAGTCTGTTCTTCAGAAAGGGAGAACATGTTTTCACTGTATGAAAAAGAGCCGGTGGTATCACTCTCGCCAAGGCTGATGTTAACTGGAATAGCTACATCGCCATTGGCATCTACTTCGCCTACATGTAAATGTCCACCACCGGCAATATCGGTTGCTACGGCAGAGCTCAATCCCTCAAATCCTCCGCTTAAAATCATATTTCCATTACTCATAAATTCAATGGATGTTGCTCCCATTGCAGAACTTGAAATGGGCTGAACTTGATGCCATCCGGAGAGATTGGTGTGGAAATAAGCGGCAGCATCACCGAGAACCTGTCCGCGGATCTCACCACTTCCTACATCAACACTATGTACATTTACATACATGTTACGTGCAAAAAGAGCTGCTTTTTGGTCGGCATTCAACGTGAACATATTCTCGGATGCGTTGTACGTTCCCGCCATCATTTCGGAGTCAAGTGCGACATCCAGCGTAACTTCAACACCGCCGTTTTGTCCGGCATTGGCCATGTGGAGATGTGAACCTACTTCAGTGTTAAAAGCAGATTCAAGTCCCATGAAAGAACCAGATACAACGAGCGTATCATTATGCACTTCAAGTACGGCCGCTCCCATAGCATTGGTTGCCACTGAGGGCACTTCGTGACTTCCGGATAGTTGCGCAAAAAAGGTTGTGGATGCGGCAGGAACTACTTGTCCTCTAAGTTCGCCACCGGCATAAGCCAATGTATGAATGTTGGCGTAAACCATACGATCCATCAGGGCTGTTTTCTGTTCCGCTGTAAGCTCAAAGGCATTATCTGAGGCATAATAGACGCCTGATAAATTATCTTCGGAAACCGTCGCGTTTAAAGAAATAGCAACTCCACCGTTTGTTCCGGCTGAACCTATATGCAGGTGAGAACCACCGGCGATGCTGGCGTCAAATTCATCCATCAATCCAGAGAAAGTTCCAGATACAAACAGGGAATCTCCACGTAGTTCATAAATGAGAGAACCACTTGCCATCGTTTTAGCAGAAGGGATCTCAAATGCGCCTGACAGGTTTGAGCGATAATACGCATCTGATTCTGGTAACAGTTGTCCCCGTAATTCTCCACCCATATAATTTTCGGAGTGAATATTGACGTACACTCCGCGCATCATCAGGGTATCTACCTGACCGTCGGATAAAGTGAAGGTGTTGCTGGATGCTTCAAACATTCCGGCAGTTTCTCCCTCGGCGGTTATAGTGAGAGGGAAGATGACGCTGCCATTCTCCCCGGCCATTCCGGTGTGAAGGTGAGCTCCTCCCGCAATATCGGTTGCAACAGGGCTGCTCAGTCCTTCAAAAGAACCTTCCACAGTAAGTTCGTTGCCATCGAGGGTGGCTGTCACCATTCCATTGGCCATGGAAGTAATGGAAGGAACCTGATTACTCCCGCTGAGTTGTGCTTCTAATGTGGTTTGGGCATGTGCCTGGAAATTTGATCCAAAAAGCATCATGAAAAAACCGAATACTAAATATGGTAGCTTGGTTAATAACTTCATAATTATAAGTGTTAGTTAATTTTTATTCTGTCCATAACAGGACTATTTGTCTAACACTACGAAGCAGGAAGTGAACCGGATTGGAATAAATTAAAAAAGCCTCCCGATTGAGAGTCTTTAAGACATTGAAACCTGAGTTCGAATTTATTCTTTAAGAAGTTGTCATCCTGAGCGCTCAAAAAGCTTTTTAAGAATAGCAGTATGCCGCGAAGGATCTCAAATTATTAAAAGCTTGTGATGTTGTGCATCTTTTGTCCCGACTTATTCGGGATCGCGTCAAGCATGTGAGCTTTTGATAATTATTAGACGCTCAGAGTGACAACTATTTCTTTTTTATCACATTACCAATCGAACTCAGGATTGAAGGGGAAAAGATCACATATTACCCATCAAATACATATCTCCGGTGGGTTGAGGGACTCCGCCTTTGGGCTCCATGGTGATGGCAAAAGCGCCTTCGTTGGCGGAAGACTGAAGCTGTTCGATCTTAAAGAAATTATCTTTTTGAGGATCATCTACAGCGAAAACACCGGCGCTTATCGGCTGTCCATTTACGATGAGCCAAAGCTGATAATCTTTGTCGGATGGCACAGTGGGGAGGTTAGCGATCTGCAGAAGAGCCCGGCCACCTTCTTTATCCCAAACCACTTTTCCGTATCCATTAGGGCTCATGTCTTCCATGCCCGCCATCATAACCAGATCTACTTCGCGCGCTTCCAGTATTGTGAGAAGTTCTTCTTTGCGTTCCACTTCAGATTCCAAACGCTGAATAGTGGATTGCTGCTCAGCTATAACTTCGGATTGCTGTTCAACCTCCTGCGATAAATTCTGGCTGTAGAAAAACAAACCGGCTGATATCAGAATAAAGATCACAGAAGCTGCAGCCGCAAAACGATACCAGGTAAGCTGGTAAATTCGGGCAGGTTCTGTCTGATGACCGACCGCGGTTAGGATGCGATCTTTCAGTTCGGCAGTGGGTGTATCATCGAGAGACAGAGTAGCTATTTCAGCTGCGGTAGCTTGCAGATCATCAAAGAGTTCGAGTTGCTCATCGGAAGCATTTTTGAGCATCAGCTCGAATTCGCGCTCCTCTTCCGTACTCAACGCGTTTAACACGTAAGCAGATGCAAGCTCTTCAAATTTTTGGTTTTGGTTGCTCATCCTTCTAATTCCTTACCTAAAATCTCTCGTAATTTCATCATGCCATCCCGCATTCTGGTTTTAACGGTGCCGAGTGGAATATCAAATTCATCGGCGATCTCACGCTGGCTCATTCCATTGAAATAAGCCACTTGTAATACCTTTCGCTGTTTAGCTGAGATCTCAGTCAAAGCATTATGAAGCCTTTTAGCTCTATCGGTTAAAATAGTGTTTTCCAGGGGATCTGTTTCCTCCGAATATAGCGGATGAAATACATCTTCATCGTTCAGGCTTACGGATTGCTTTTTCTGCTCCTTATATACTTTAGAACGGAGCCGGTCTATAGATTTATTTCTTGTGAGGGAAACGATCCATGTATAAACGGTGCCACGTTCTGTGTCAAATTGCTCAGCTTTTTCCCAGATCGTTGTAAATACTTCTTGTAAGATATCCTCCGATTCTTCTCTTTTTTTAAGGATAGATAAGATCAACCCAAAAAGCAGCCGGTGATAGTTGTCATACAATTCGGAGAGGGCAGCGGTGTCCCTGGCTTTAATGCGCGCCATAAGTTCACGATCGCGATCCTCATCTTTAGTAAGAAATTTTCCAATCGTTGATATGAAAAAAAACAGCATATATGTTCTTGTGATTGAGTACGCAATCAGCTTAATAACGGATTGGCTTGCTGCGTAAATTAGTTGGTCAAGAAAAGAAAAAGGGCGGATTAAGCCAACACTTTCTTTATTTCTGTACGTCCCGAAACCGGTTTTTCGCACTTAAAGTTCTCACAAACATATAAAGTGGTGCGTCCGTCTTGTTTCTTTTGGGTTGAAGTGTAAGCAGCAATTTCAGCCAGCTGTTTCCGATTCTCCTTTCTTACCACATGCATTACTGAAAACGGGGTGAATGTTTCACAGACGGATGAAAGCACCTCTTCAACTTCCTCTGTTTCGCCGATCAGGGAGATCTCTTTAGCATCTGCATTGAGGAATTGGATAGCTTGCATACTTTGGGTGATACTGCTTCCCGAACGGATCAGATCCACAGAAAAAGCTTTCCCAATTTGGTCGGTATAAGTTTCAAGCGAGGTGTTGCCGGTAAGTCGGCTAAGTCGAATACCATTTATCATAGAAACGGAATTGGCCGATGGGATGGCACCATCGTAGATCTGCTTCTGGCGGCCGTAAACCTGATCTTCATCGGTAATACTGAGATAAAACCCACCATTTTCATTATCCCAGAATTTCTCAACAAATAGCTGATTCCATTCAAGGCTCGTTTCCAGGTAGGAAGGCTCGAATGTAGCCTGATAAAGCTCAATTCCCGCCCAGATCAGGAAGGCGTAATCATCAGCCATGGCCGTGATCCCGGCTTCCTCATCCATAGAACGATGCAGTAATTCCCTATCTTTAATCAGGTGTTCTTCTAAGAACCGGAACGCGTTTTTAGCCAGATTGGTGAATTCCTCTTCCTGAAAGACGAACCCTGCCTTAGCAAGCGCTGCGATCATAAGGGCATTCCAGTCAGTTAGTATTTTTTCGTCCCTGAGTGGACGAACCCGGTTTTCGCGCTCTTCGAACAATTGTCTCCGAACTCCATCAAACCATTGCGAATCACTTTCGTTTATAGGTTTTATGATGTGGGGGATATTCTTTCTGGTTTTCTGTTTGGTGGCTTCGTCTTCAAAATTACCTTCTTCCAGAATCCCAAAAAGTTCAATGAACTTAGAAGCATCCTCCCCGAGTATTTCTTCTATTTCTGATTTCTCCCAAACGTAGAACTTTCCTTCTTCGCCTTCACTGTCGGCATCTTCAGCTGAATAAAACCCTCCTTTGGGATGCAGCATTTCCCGTTTCAAGTATTCGGCAATTTCATAAACGGTTTGTTTGAAGATCGGCTTTTGGGTGATCTGCCAGGCTTCGGTATAGGCCATCATCAGCAAAGCCTGATCGTAGAGCATTTTTTCAAAATGGGGAAGCAGCCATTCGTGATCGGTAGAATAGCGGTGAAATCCATATCCTATGTGATCCCAGATACCGCCCAATCTCATCTGTTCCAGCGTTTTAACTACTGCATGCAGAAATCGTTCATCTTCCTTCAAATGCCACTGCCGCAGCAAGAACATCAAATTGTGTGGAGACGGAAATTTAGGGGATTCCCCAAATCCGCCATGTTTTTCGTCATAGCGGTTCAGCAGTTGTTCGGCTGCATAATCTGTTGCTTCGGTGCCGGGGAACTGTCCGCTTTCAAACTGCTGTGATCTTGAAAATCCTTCGCGAATTTTATCGGTCGCTTTTTTTACACGCTCTGGTTCGTTCTCCCACATGCCCTTAACCCCGGGAATGAGTTGCCTTAGCCCGATTTTGTTATACCGTGCTTCCTTGGGGATGTAGGTTCCTGCAAAAAAAGGTTCTTTATCTGGGGTCATGACAATAGTAAGCGGCCAGCCCCCTTGTCCGGTCAGCATCTGGCAAACGGTCATGTAAGTGCTGTCAATATCCGGGCGTTCTTCCCGATCCACTTTTATATTGATGAAAGCCTCATTCATCAGTTCCGCAATTTCGGGATCTTCGAAGCTCTCGTGCGCCATTACATGGCACCAGTGACAAGTAGCATACCCGATGGAAAGAAATACCGGTTTGTTTTCTTCTTTTGCTTTTTGAAAAGCTTCCGGTCCCCAGGGATACCAATCAACGGGGTTGTCGGCGTGTTGCTGGAGATACGGGCTTTTGGCTTCGGCGAGTTTATTTGGCATCAAAATCTTTTTTGAACCGCTGACTGTAATCCACTATAAAGCGGTCATATTTGGTTTTCATGATGGGAGAGGTGATGAGAAAATCTGCTGAAGAGCGATTGCAGGCCATGGGAATGTTATACACAATGCTAATACGTTGAAGAGCTTTTACGTCCACATCGTGGGGTTGAGCCTGCAAAGGATCCCAGAAAAAGATCATCACATCAATTTCATTTTGTACGATTGCGGTTCCAATTTGGAGATCGCCTCCTAGTGGACCGCTTTTAAAAGTGAATACAGGAAGGCCTAGTTTTTCAGATACAAGTGATCCTGTAGTCCCGGTTCCAAATAAATTGTGTTCAGAAAGGTGCTCGCTATTGTACTCAGCCCAATCCAATAAGTCAGCTTTGCGATGATCGTGAGCAATGAGAGCAATGTTCTTTTTCGGTTTCATGGGTTGAACCGAATCTGCGATGGAGGGGTTAATTTGTTTGGCAGACATAATATTTTGTTAATTGTGAGTGAAGTTTCCCCAAAGATGCGAAGCCAAAAGCAATTATAAAAGCCTATAAAGCAATAATTTGGCATGGTAGCGATTTTAATTTGTCTTTAAATTAATTCGCTATTCCAACCATCTTTAAAACCTCGTACTGGAGTAAGAACTTGCGCTGCTTTGAAGGGAAAGAAAGAACAGTTGCTGCTATTTTTACAGAAGCCCCTGGTCAATGCCCGGCCGATTTGACCAGAGAGAAAACAGTAACCTGCAACGCGTAACCTGAAACCCGCACCTCTAAATAACCAATCGCATGGGCGGGCGCTCCAATCGGATCTGCTTCACTTTAAACTCTTCTTCATCAAAGCCTTTTAGTTCTTTCATGGCTTCTTTGACGAAAAACGTTTTCTCATTTTTCTGCAGATACAACCTTACATCGGGATGATTAAACACGGACTCTGAGATCATCACTTCCTTTTCAGAAGCAATATCAACCAGGCGGGAAGCAATGTTGACGGTAGTTCCAAAATAGTCGATACGCCCGTTCAGGTTCACAGCGGTACAATCGCCATAGTGGATGCCGGCTTTTATTTTGAAAGACTCGCCTACCGAGGAAGAGGTAGTAAAGATCTGCTGAATACGCTGAACAGCTTTTAAGGCAGAAACCGGTTCCCAAAAAACAGCCATCACCGAATCACCGATGGTCTTTACAATACCGCCACGTTCTTCAGCCACGATCTGCTCAATGATCTTAAAGTGCCCCATAACGCGGCCAATGGCAGACTCATCACCTTCCTGTACATACAGCTCGGTTGAGTTCATCAGGTCGGTAAACAACATGGTGACTTCAGAAGCATTTACCTTGCTGGTATCCTTCAGGGTTTCTTTAGCAAACAGTGTTTTGAAGTCCGGCGAAGAACTCACTTCACTGGCGTAGATAGCTTCAGATTTCCAGTTCATTTTATCAATGAAACACACGTTTTTTTGGGAGGAATGATTTCTGATGATCAAATTCGGGGTAGTGGAAATAGTTATCTCCTGATATTGAATTTCCTGATCCTGAATGGATATGCTGATGTTATCGTCCCCATCTTCCCGAACGTGTAAAATGAGATGCCCTTCGTGGTTATGAGTTCTGAACAGATAGGTCCCTTCTTCAAGTTCAAGCTGTGGAAAACGATCTTCACCAACACCAATATACTGTTGAAGTACGCGGTGTGCTTTAGAGTCGGGCCCGCCCAAACTATATTTTTTATCGGAGATCTTTCGGATAAGCGGATGCGGTTTGAAAACCATATGCATATTCCTGTTGAAATCCATTTTGTAATCTGTCTCGCAGTCTTCACAAAAAAGATGCACCCGGGCTTCCATCATCTTACGGAAATGGTGCTTGGGAGATTTACATTTAGGGCAACATACATCCCACCCAAAATCCAAAAGATCCAGCTTGGCTGCATGCAAAAATACATTGAGAACGGAGAATTTTTTCTCTCCCCAATATTCTGCGAGGGCATAAGGGTGAATACGCTCAAGATCATCATCTTCCGCATATTTAATAAGATCGATGAGCCGATTTACGATACGCTTTCGCTTACTAAGATCGATCAGCTCCTTCTTTAATCTCGAAATTTTACGATCGGCACCGCGAACCAGCTTTGGTTTTTTGGTGAGCTCATAAGGCTTGATCTCTTGAACTACACTTTCTTCCACTTTAGCAAGGTAGTTGGTAAGTCTGCGCTTAATAAAATACTCGGTATAAAGTTTGATCAGATATGAAAAAGCCCTGCTGGAGGGAAGTATATTAACCCGAATGGAAAGGAATGTTCCGGTTTCGGAGGGAATGGATTCAATAGAAATCGAAATATCTTTGAGTGCTCCTACTTTGTAATGTCTTTTCACACTCCACCGGAAGGGTTTTTCCCACAAAAATGGCTCTTCAGTCCAGGTTACGTACGATTTTAGCTTCTCGTGACTTAATTCCAAAAATCCTTTTGGTATATCCCGCGATACTGATGACTGTGTGATAGGTGTGGCACTAAGTTTTCGGAATAACCGGTTGGTATCCGAAATATAAGGCCACAGCGCCTCCGGTGAGATCGCCAGATCAAACTTCCAATGATGTAACTGCTTTTGTCCTTCCTTCATTATTTATCCAAATAACTCTCATACAAAGTTCGAATCTTGATGTATGAACCTGTATCTTTATGAATCACTTATTAAGAGTTACGAACACATCAAATGTTACAAAATTTTAACAGACAATAATAATGGCTAAAGAAAGAACACTGACTATTCTAAAACCCGATTGCGTACGAAAAGGACTGATCGGTGAGGTAACAAAAAGAATTCAAGAAGCAGGATTTGAGATTGTGGCAATGAAAATGACCCGACTCACCAAAGATACTGCCGGTGGATTTTATGCGGTACACAAAGAACGCCCTTTTTATGATGAGCTATGCGAATTCATGAGCAGCGGAGCGTGCGTGCCTATGATCCTCGAAAAAGAAAATGCCATCGAAGATTTTCGCAAGTTTATCGGAGCTACCAATCCTGCTGAAGCTGAAGAAGGGACGATCCGTGCCGAGTTTGCCGACAGCCTTGGCGAGAATATCATCCACGGTTCTGATTCCGTTGAGAACGGTAAGATTGAAGCCGCTTACTTTTTTGCAGAATCTGAAGTGGTTGCAAATCAGGCTTAATAAATTGGGGTAAACCCACTACTTTAAAGTCCCGTTTAGTTTTCTATGCGGGATTTTTTTGTACCTGTTACCTAAATCATGATCATGAATAGATTGTTACCGGTTTTTGTAATTGCTTTTCTTTTTTTGGGATGTGAAGTGCAGTCCCAATATACACCTAACGTGAAAACAGGTGCAGAGGTGCTGTTGGAAAATCACCTCCATGAACTTCAGGGAAAACGAGTTGGGCTGTTAATGAATCCGACTTCCCGAGTTGATGGGGTTCACATGCTGGATACATTAATGAATCTTGGTGTGAACGTCACCGCATTATTTGCAGCAGAGCACGGATTCAGAGGAGAGGCCGGCGCAGGTGAAAAAATTGAAGACGGCGTTGATGTTGAAACCGGGCTTCCGGTGTTTTCCCTTTACGGTTCAACCCGAAAACCAACTCCGGAAATGCTGGAGATGGTAGATGTGATCTTACTTGACCTTCCTGATATGGGTGTTCGTTTTTATACCTATAATGCTACTATGGGATTGGCGCTGGAGGCCATAGCTGAAAATCAAAAAGAAATTTGGATTCTGGACCGACCCAATCCACTTGGTGGGGAATATGTAGCAGGTTGGAGCCTGGAAGAAGAGTATAGATCGTTTGTGGGTTTTTATCCTATTCCTGTGGTATATGGACTCACAATGGGAGAGATCGCCAGGCTTGCTGTTGGGGAAGGATATCTTGAATTGACATCTGCACCCAATTTCAGGGTTATAGAAACTCAGGGCTGGGAGCGAACTATGCAGTGGCACGAAACCGGTTTGGAATGGATTCCCCCTTCACCAAATCTCCCGACATTTGAACATGTGTTCGCCTATGTGGGTACGGTGATTTTTGAAGGCACGAACCTATCAGAAGGGAGAGGTACCAAGAATCCATTTTTGCAATTTGGGTCACCCAGCCTGAATGTGCCTGAATCAGCTTTGCAGGAACTGGAGCAGAAACATAGTGTTCGGCTAGATTCCGTTTCATTCATCCCAGAATCAATTGAGGGAGTAGCTATCAATCCAAAATGGGAAGGACAAACTTGTTACGGAGTGGAGATTTCTTTTGACGGAAATTATTCCAGAACAGATCCGCTTATGCTCGGTATTGATCTTCTGAAATTGGCAAAAAGATATGACCCCGGTTTTGAAATCAAACCGTTTGCCAATAATCTGTTTGGGATCAATTTGAAGAAAGCCATTGAAGAGGGGCAGAAGATCCCGGATTGGTCTTCAGATGTATCCCACTTCAAAGAGTTGCGATCTCAGTATTTACTCTACGACTGATCCATTTTTCGTCGTTTCCACTCATAGCTTACCAAAGCGGCACTTACGGAGGCATTTAACGATTCCACATTGTGTTCCATAGGAATTGAGATCGTGAAATCGCAGCGTTTTAAGTTTTCGGGATGGATACCTTCCCCTTCACTTCCGATCAAAAAGGCAATGGGCTGATCAAGATCTGCTTCCCATACATTCCTGGTGGCTTCACCGTCCAGGCCAACCATTTTAAATCCGGTGGCCTTGAGATCTTTGAAAGCTTGATTTAGGTCGTGTACCCGAATTATTGGAATACGTCCGGCTGTACCAGCAGATGTTTTGAAGACCGTTGCATTTACAGGTGCCTGATTTTGCATCGGAATGATAACAGCTTCAATTCCAGCCGCGGCCGCTGACCGTAAAATAGCGCCAAAATTATGAGGGTCTTCAATTCCATGCAGTAAAAGTACTGCAGGATTTTGAGAGAGAATGAGCGTTTCAACCCACTCAAAAAAGTCGGTGTATTGGGCTGCACTGAGCTGCGCAACGAATCCCTGATCGTTCACTTTGCCCACTAATTTGTAAATTTTTGCACCGGGAACCTTCACCAAAGGAACATCGTTTTCCTCTGCAAGATCTTTTATTTCTTGATAGGAAGATGGCTTTATATTGCTTTTAACGTAGATCTTGTCGATCTCCTTGGGCCGGCTGTGTAATACTTCTTCTACAGGGTTTCGCCCATAGATCAATAAATTTTCAGAATCTGCCATAAATAATTTTAAAGTCGTTTTACTTTCATTATAATAAATGAGTGTTGAAGGTTAGCATAGCTTAAAAATACAGGACATGTTCGAAGAAGAGAAACATAAAAATTCAATTGTTAGCGATGGGGCGAAGCAGTTAAAGCTTACCGAAAGCAATGCAAGCGGAGTATCTGACTTCATGCATAAAATGCATTCTATAAATGGGTTGCATTTTATTTCTGCCTTGAGTCAGGTTTTTTTGGGTACAACCGTGGTAGCGCTTTCATTAATAAATAGTATCAATCCTATGTGGCTGGCGACTGTCATGACCGTACTTGGCAGTATCACAACGATGGTCGGTTTATACTTTACGTATAATATCTTTACCAGCTCCGGAGCATATGATTCGCTTTTACAGAAAGCCATTAAGCGCGTTGTAAGCTCGCAAAATTAAACTGTTTTAGATTATCGTTATTCAGATTAAAGTACCGTGGGTATGTTGTGTCTGGAAATCTCAAATTAACATATGTTTGTTAAATGCTTTTCGATTGTAATAGGGTGTTTATTTGGGATTACGAGTTTAACTTTAGCTCAGCAAAAGATGTCTGAATCCCCAAAACTTCCGGTAAAACTATATACCGATAATAATGATGGCTTAGTGGTTATTGGTCATCGTGGAGCCAGCGGTTACTATCCTGAAAATACTATGGCAGCATTTCAGGCAGCTTACGAAATGGGAGCTGAAATGATCGAACTTGATGTTACGCTAAGCAAAGACGGTATTCCCGTGGTTATACATGATCTGAACCTGGACCGGACTACAGATGGCACCGGCAAAGTATCTCATCAGAATTTGAAAGAGCTCAGAAAGTTAGATGCCGGAAGCTGGTTTGATGTAAAATTTTCCAGTGAACAAATTCCGACGTTAGAAGAAGTGTTGCAGTTTGCTGCCGGAAAGATCTCACTTAATATAGAGATCAAACCCGAGGCTGTTACTGATTCTGTTCACAATGGGATAGAAGAAAAGGCATTGGAGCTGGTAAATAAATATGAAATGAAGCACCATGTGTTGTTCTCAAGTTTTGATTATAGGGCAATAGAACACTTAAAGGTTTTGGATGTGAACATCTCAGTGGCATTACTCTACGAAAAGCAGCAATCTAAAGGAAAGACTCTAACACAGCTTGTTTCTCATTATACGGCTGATGCGTTTAATTGCAGTTACAGGCAATACTCAAAAAAGTGGGCAGAACAAGCCAAAAAGGCTAATATCCCGGTTTTTATTTATACGGTTAACAAAGAACGTCGTATGAAAAAAATAATTAAGCGCGGAGCTTCGGGCATTTTTACTGACAAACCGGATGTATTGAACCGGCTTGTGGAAAACATGTGGAAAACAAACTGAGTTTTCCTCCTTATCCTAATTGAATAGGGATGCGGAAGCCCATATATTTTCACGTCCATCAACTACACTCACATCTCGCATGTCCACAAAGTATATTTTTGTAACCGGAGGAGTTACGTCTTCACTCGGTAAAGGAATTATCTGTTCATCTCTCGGCCGATTGTTAGTGGCTCAGGGTTTAAAAGTAACCGTCCAAAAACTGGATCCATATATAAATGTAGATCCGGGAACCATGAATCCCTACGAACATGGGGAAGTTTATGTGACCGATGATGGAGCTGAAACAGATCTTGATCTTGGCCACTACGAACGTTTTTTGGACATAACCACTTCCCAAAGTAATAATGTGACTACAGGCCGCATTTATTACGATGTGATCATGAAAGAACGACAAGGTGCTTACCTTGGTAAAACCGTTCAGGTTATCCCGCATATTACCGATGAAATTCAATCCCATGTGCTTAAGCTTGGGCAATCCGGGGATTATGATGTGGTGATCGTAGAGATTGGTGGAACCGTAGGCGATATTGAAAGTTTGCCTTATATAGAGGCTGTTCGTCAGTTGCGGTATAATGTTGGTCGGCAGAATACACTTTCTATTCATTTAACGCTGGTTCCTTACCTGGCAGCAGCCGGGGAGCTGAAAACCAAGCCAACCCAGCATTCAGTTAAAACGTTATCTGAAAGTGGATTGCAACCTGATATTTTGGTTTGCCGGTCTGAATACCCGCTGGATGAAACCATTCGCAGAAAAGTGGCTCAATTCTGTAATGTGGATCTGGAAGATGTGATCGAGTCGCGCGATGCCAGAAGCATATATGAGGTTCCACTACTGATGCAAAAGGAGGGACTCGATCAGCGTGTGATCAAGAAATTGAAGCTGAAAACAAGTGAACCTGAACTGGATAACTGGATCGGATTTGTGGAAGCAGTTTGCAATCCATCCGGAGAGATAACCATAGCTTTGGTTGGCAAGTACGTAGAGCATCATGATTCCTATAAATCCATTGTAGAAGCATTTATCCACTCCGGAGCTGTTAACGACTGTAAGGTGAATATAAAATGGGTACAGTCAGATAACCTGACCCGAGAAAATGTGAAGGATGAATTGAAAGGTGTGGCAGGTGTATTGGTTGCTCCAGGATTTGGAGGACGAGGCATAAGCGGGAAATTAGCAGCTGTAGAACATGCCCGAACCAATAGCATTCCGTTCTTTGGAATTTGTTTGGGAATGCAGTGTGCGGTTATAGAATTTGCGCGTGATGTATGCGGCTGGGATAAAGCCAACAGCACCGAGTTCGATGAGAATACCGAACACCCGATTATTGATATCATGCATGATCAGAAAAATATCGAGAATATGGGCGGCACTATGCGTCTCGGGAAATATACTTGTAAGCTGAAAAAGGGCTCTAAAGCACATGAAGCTTACGGCGAGGAAGTTGTTGATGAACGTCACCGCCACCGCTATGAAGTCAACAATAATCTTCGCTATAAACTGACGGAAAATGGTATGGTATTATCAGGTATGAATCCGGAACGTGACCTGGTCGAGATCGTTGAACTGCCGGACCATCCCTGGTTTGTAGGTGTTCAATTTCACCCCGAATTAAGAAGTACCGTGAACAACCCGCAGCCTCTGTTCGTTGATTTTGTGAAAGCCAGTCTCAAGCATGCAAAATCATCAAAGCTCTATAAGTCTATTAAAAAAGAGAAGGTCGCAGCAGGTAAGTCGTGAGCTCTCGCTCTGTAAATAATCGCATACGTATTCGATCGTGTGGAGTATTGATAGAGGATGGAAGATTGCTCTTGGTTGAATTGCTTTCGCCTGTAACAGAAAGCTGGATCTGGATACCGCCGGGCGGAGAAGTGAATTTTGGGGAATCCCTCGAGGAAGCTGTAATCCGCGAATTTCAGGAAGAAACAGGGTTGAAGGTATCCATAGACCAACTCCTGGAAGTGAATGAGGTTATCAAACCGCCGATCCACGCAGTTGAAGTATATTTTGTAGTGAACAGAGAGGGAGGGAAATTAGCCCTCGGAATGGATCCGGAGTTAGCCGCCGATGCTCAAATATTGCGCAACATTGGCTTCTTCACAAAGAATGAAATACGGGAAATGGAGATTGCTCCGGAAGGGTTAACCGATAAGCTACACGCACTGCTGGATTAAAGAGCCATATATATTAAATTCATTTCAACCCTTAACAATTTTAAATATCTAATCACACGCTGATGGTTATCAAATCAGTTTGCAATGGTTATATTGACCAAAATTTTTAATCAAACAATCTATATGAATAAGCTACTGACTTTTTTAATAGTTATTGGAATTTCGTTTTCAGCATGTACCTCTTCTGAAAATGGAAAAGTATTTGTTAATGCCAACGGGTACACTTTTCAGGGAGATTCTCTCATTACTTTCAGCACGCTCGTTATTAAAGATGGCAAAGTTGCCCGTGTTGGTGATACAGACATTGCTGAATCGGCAACAGGAGAGGTTATTGATCTGGAAGGTAAAACGGTGCTTCCCGGCCTGATCGACGCCCATGCACACGTAATGGGGCTTGGTTTTCAGGAGCTCAATATCAACATTGCGGGAATAGAGACACTTGAAGCAACTCTTGATTCCATTAAAGCATATGCGGAGGCGAATCCTGAGCTGGAGTGGATTCAGGGACGTGGGTGGAATCAAACGTTATGGCCTGAAAATGAATTTCCCACTGCCGCTGATCTGGATGAAGTAGTTCCTGATCGCCCGGTTTTCTTGACACGTGTTGATGGACATGCAGCCTGGACCAACACCAAAGCCATGGAAATGGCGAGCATAAGCATGGATACTCCCGACCCACAAGGTGGCAAGATCATCCGGAATAACCGAGGTGAAGCAACCGGCGTATTTATTGATGCTGCCGAAAATTACATTGCTGAGATCATTCCTGATCCAACTGCCGAAGAACGTCGGTTAGCACTTGAAAAAGCACTCGAAAAAATGGCCAGCGAGGGACTTACTTCCGTACACGATGCAGGAATTCCAGCCCAAACGTGGGAGCTTTACAAGAATGTTGCCGATGAAGGCAATATGATCACTCGTATTTATGCCATGATCGGTGGAACAGGAAACGATTTTGATGAACTTTCAAAAAATGGCCCGATCGATTCGTATGCCAATGATCGTCTTGCCCTTCGAAGCGTGAAGATCTCAGCTGATGGTGCACTTGGAAGCAGGGGAGCTGCTATGAAAGAACCCTATTCCGATGATCCCGGCAATCGTGGACTTCTTTTTTATGACCAGGAAGAATTGAATTCCATGGTCGATAAATCCATCTCCAATGGCTATCAAACGAATATCCATGCCATCGGTGACCGAGCCAATGATGTGGTCCTTGATGCTTTTGAACAAGCCATTGAGGAATATGGAGATCAGGGATTACGCCACCGCATTGAACACGCTCAGATCGTTTCTCTGGAAGATATCCCCCGTTTTAAAGAACTGGACCTGATCGCTTCCATGCAGGCAACGCACGCTACCAGCGATATGAATATGGCTGAAGATCGTGTAGGCTCTGAACGCATAAAAGGGGGCTATGCCTGGCAGAAATTCTTGGATCAGGGTACCGTCATAGCCAATGGTTCCGATTTCCCGGTTGAGCATGTAAATCCATTTTTTGGATTGTATTCGTCTGTAACCCGTCAGGATCATGAAGGAAATCCACCGGAAGGCTGGTATCCTGAAGAAGCACTCAGCAGGGAAGAAACGCTCAGATCATTTACTGTAGATGCTGCTTATGCCGCCCATCAGGAAGATGTGCTTGGCAGCCTCGAAGAGGGAAAATGGGCCGATTTTATAGTTATTGACCGGGATTTCTTTGAAGTGCCTGCCATCGAGATCTGGCAAACCAACGTACTGGAAACCTGGGTAGCCGGAGAGAAAGTTTACGGCGAATAATCAAAAATTTATTTAGTTACTGTAAAAGCCGGACTGATCAGTCCGGCTTTTTTTGTTTTAGAAAATGGAACACTTGCACTTCATATGGGTTAAAAGCAGTGAATATCAATCAATACATATCCTATGAAGATCACTACCACGAAATTGATATCCTTTTTTTTAGCTGTTTCTATAGTAACGGTTTCATGTAATGAGAATAACAGTTCAGAGCCTCCTGAGCTTCCATCAGAGTCAACCATGCAAGCAGACTTCTCTGAAATGGAAAATGCGCAAAAGGCAAAAGCATCTGTAGCTGCTGAATCAAATTTCACCACAGCTTTGACTGCTACGGCAGTTACCAGATTGATTTTAAATGCAAATTTAGCCATTCCAAGGGCACTGGTGAGAGCGGCTCAACAACATGACCCTGAGGAAATCGCTGAGGGGGAATGGGAGTGGAGTTTCTCTACACAGGCTAATCAGAATCAATTTGCTGTTCGTCTTATCGCCGTGACCAATAGCCAAAGTGATGTAGAATGGCGATTTTTTGTAAGTAACTCAGCCACTACTCCTGTACTTGATAATGCCCTTTTATTCCATGGAAACACCAACTTTGATGCAACCAGCGGAACCTGGATCTATTACGATCCAGCAAGCGGAGATCAGGTTTCAACACTGGAATGGGACATTAATGACGATCAAAGAACGCTCACCCTGGAAGTAACCAGCGATCGAAATGATAAACATGGTGACACGATCGAATACTCATTTGATGGGACTGTTAAAACAATGGTGTACACTGATGTCTCTGCCAATGAAACAACCACGATCGAATTCAACACAGAAACCAAAGCCGGGTTTATGATTTCACCAGATTACAATAATGGAGTAAAAGCCTGCTGGGATGAAGATCTGAATAACACCAGTTGCTCAAGCTGATGTGAGAACTTCTCAAAAACAAACAAAGCCGGACTGATCCGTTCGGCTTTTTTATATTTCTATCCTCTTCACAATTACATATATTATATGTGCAATTTATGTAATAAGCTAAAGAGGATATATGGCAGGCAAGAAAAACCCATTGAGGGGAAGAGGCGCATCTGATAACCCGGTTAACCGTTTTGAAGGGAATTATATTGATTATGATCTGGATGAGGAAACGGGAGAGAAACCATCCCCAAAAACACAATACATTCCGGATCACACCCAGTCGGTGATCACATATAATAAAAGTGAAGACATTGGTTTTAACGCTAGCATAAATCCGTATCGGGGTTGTGAGCATGGTTGTATTTATTGTTATGCACGACCTTATCATGAATATCTGGGGTATTCTGCAGGTTTAGATTTTGAATCCAAGATCATAGTGAAATACGATGCTCCCAAGCTGTTGAAAAAAGAACTCAGTGCCGAGAAATGGAAGCCTCAGGTGATTGCCATGAGTGGTGTGACTGATATCTATCAGCCTGTGGAGCGAAAACTGGAACTTACCCGCCAGTGTTTGGAGGTGATGGCAGAATTTCGAAATCCGGTTGGGCTCATCACCAAGAACCACCTTATTACCCGCGATATTGACGTGTTATGCGAACTGAATGAGTATAACTGTGTGAGTGTAACCATATCCATTACCTCGCTGGATAAAGATCTTTCAGGCGTTATGGAACCGCGAACCTCTCGCCCCAAAAAAAGACTGGAAGCAATCCGGCGGCTGGCTGATGCAGGTATCCCTGTTGGGGTGAATGTGGCGCCCATCATTCCGGGGCTGACCGACCACGAGTGTGCTGAGATCTTGGAGCAAGCAGCTGCGGCTGGGGCAAAATATGCCGGTTATACTATTATCAGGCTTCCATATAAAGTGAAGGATCTGTTTGTTGAATGGCTGGAACAATATTTTCCTGAAAGAAAGAAAAAAGTTCTTCATAAGCTTCTGGATATGCGGGATGGTAAACTCAATAACTCCGAATGGGGCAAGAGAATGAAGGGGGAAGGTAATTTCGCGAAACAGATATCGGACCTGTTCCGGGTGCAAACAAAAAAGCTTGGTTTGAATGAACGCCAACGGATGTTAACTACCGAACATTTTGTAAGGAGCTCCGGCTCTCAGATGAGCCTGTTTTAAGGACATTACAAATATTTAACATCTTAGTAAGAAACAATTTCACTTTTCACTCGTCTACAAATATGTAGTAGCTTTTATATCCAATACCTTTTTGAGGAAATCACTTTAAGAATAGTAGCTTATTAAACATAGTAGCCCTCAAAATCAGGTATTGGTTTTTTTATTGAATGATTATTTGCAATTCATGTAATCTTCAAACTCAAATCGTATTTCTAATTTGACATTTGAACACCCGGAAAGTACAATTCAGGTGCCAATCTAATTTCTCAAATAGGAGGATACGTTATGAACGAAGAAACATTTCTCGAAGCCGCAGAATCAGGCGACCTCGAATCCATCAAGCAGCTCATCAACGATGGAACGGACGTTAACGCAAAAGACAATCACGAACGAACTGCGCTTTTGAAGGCAGCCAAACACGGGCATAAGGAGATCGCAGAATTATTATTGAGGCATGGAGCTGAAGCTGACCTGAGGGACAATCGCGGAACGTCTCCATTATACTGGGCTTCAACAAATGGGCATTATGGTATTGTACAGCTATTGATCGATTATCACAGCGATGTGGATGTACATGACGACCGGGGCTGGTCGGCTAAAGATCAGGCGATAACGCATCACCACAAAAATGTAGTGGAATTGTTAGATGCCGCCGGTGCACACTGAAAAGTAATCTTATTAAGCTGATATTATTAAAGCCTCATCAAACTGATGGGGCTTCTTTTTTGGGATGAGATTATGTAGTATTCGAAAATTCAACGAAGCCAATTAAGTCCAAGCGGATGCCTGAACTAGATTTAGGAAGTAGAACTGAATTAGGGATTTGGACAATATTCAAGATTGTAAAAACCCGAGCTTAGTCATTCCCATGAAGACGGGAATCTAGTTGTTACCAGCGACTCAATTATTGATAACTATCGATGAACAAATTCTGCGATCCAAATTCATATACTAAGCTATTCTTTCCCGTATATCAGAAATATTGTGGGGCGTTTATTAAGATCGGGGAGGTTTTTTGATTTCCAGCTACCCACATGTTTTGAGATGATCTCTTCGGTAGGCAAGGTAAGATCGGTAGCGGTACAAACCTGTGTATTGGATGCACAGGTATCAAGTACATCCTTTAAAAGCTCATTATTTCTGTAGGGCGCTTCCATAAAGATCTGCGTTCTGTCATGTCGCCGGGATTCTCCTTCAAGCTGTTTGATCATAGATTTTCTCTTCTTTTGATCAATAGGCAGGTAACCATGGAAAGCAAACTGCTGTCCGTTAAAACCGGCTGACATAAGAGCCAGTAAAATAGATGAAGGTCCCACTAGCGGAACTACTTTGATCTGGTATTGATGAGCAAGTTTGATCAATTTTGCACCGGGATCGGCCACGGCAGGAGCTCCTGCTTCCGATAGAATGCCGGCATCTTTACCATCCAAAAGCGGACTAAGAAACGAGTGGATTTCCTGCTCGGGGGTATTTTTATTGAGCGGATAGAAATCAATTTCGTACTCAGGTACCGTGTCCCCAACCCATTGTAAAAAGGAGGTAGCCGTTCGCAGGTTTTCCACCATCAGTACTTCCAGTTTGCGGAGTACATTCAGGGTGTATTCTGGTAAGGCGTTATTTTCTCCGGTTTTTCCAAGAGTTGTCGGGATGAGATAAAGCGTTCCTGTTTTCATGAATCGACTCGTTCTATAGTGAATTTTTCATCATCGGCATTGATGGTTTTACGGCGGATATATCGGTTCACAAAAAAGCCGAAAAAGACGGTGACCGCTAAGCCCAGGAAGGCCACTCCCATATTATACAGAGAGGTACTTCGCTGGATGTCATAAGTAGGGAAAAGTACAATTTCCTGAAATGCTCCTTTTTCATATCGCACCGGAATAGTGTTGCTTTTCATAAGCTGCTGGGCCATCTGCACGGAAAGGGTCATTCGCCGTTCAATAGTATCGCCTTCAGCTTCAAACCGGATGTTCACATACCCATTACTTTGGGCAGCTATTTGTTTGATCTCAAAATCAGTGATCTCGGCAAGATAGGTTTCACCGTTATCGTACGTACTTTTTGCTCCCTGATAAACTAAGCCTTGCTGTACTACAAGAAACAGGAGATAGGCAGGAATAAGCCAATAAAAGTGAAGCAGGCTGTATTTATTCATTATTTTCAGAAATTTGTTGGAGAGTGGTTTCATACAGAGCCGGATCCCAGATCAGGCGTTGCTGGAAGTCTTCCTGCATGTGGTTTGCACTCATATGAACCCAGAATCCAACGGGCAGCTGATCAAAGAAAATTGCTTGAACAGAAGTGTGGCCGTCGTAAGTGGAAGTCCCAAAATCAATGCCGGCTAACAGGCCCATTCTGTTATCGTAGATAGCTCCATAATCTTCAAAACTGCGGGCGATCGGTTCGGAACCCATTGGCCAGCGTAGTTTAGCCATGATCTGTTCAGAAACTTCCGCTGAGATGACCTCTTTTCGCAACAGGCGGGCCATCAGGTCTGCCAGCTGACGGGATGTGGCTTGTGGAAAGTAAGCGAGTGCATCCCGTTCCTGCATGAAAGTCAGTGATAACCGGTCTTCCTCAAACTGCTCTTTAACCTGTTCATTGAAATCGGGATCGTCTTTAAGCCTTCGGGCAGATTGAATGGCTTGGTCAGCAAATGTTGAAAAGGGTATAACTTTCAGATCAGAAGTATCATTTAAAGACGGATTGATACGCATATACATCCCGCTAAAAGGAATTGGAAAAGCTGATTCCGGCATTGCCAGGGTATCCATTAAAGCACGCATATTATCCTCTCCCAAACGAAACCACAGGTAATCGGCGGAAACAAGATCGCTATTCTGGAGCATGGCATTTACAACTTCATCAAGCGGAGCGGTGCCATCTTCAAAGGTATCGATGAGTTTCTTGTGATTATTCTCACTGATCTCAGGAAGGGCATATTTCTCGATCTCCTGTAGACTTATTTCTTCTTCCGGGTTGAGCTGGCCTTCTTCAACCTGACGTACATATTCCATCAGCAAAAAGAGGTTTGTGGTTGCCCCCAGTGCCCGTGGAGTGTTCTCCTGATAAAAAATTCCGGAATCAGGATCATTCACATTGTAGGAAGTGATGGAAACCCATTCGGGATGTTCTCCTACAAAATCGGCTAAACCGGCTAGTGAATAGGTGTTTTCGATGTATTGGCTTCCTTCGGCCATGCCGGCTTCGTTTTCAAAAAGGGTTTTAAAGCCGGAATAATTGAGTCCTATAACCATTGCAAAAACAAATGCGGCAGCGCCTAAAAAAACGCCCAGGAACTTGAGTGCTCTCTTCAAGAATCAGTAAAGTTTGAGATTGGAAATTAAAGCTCAAAGATACAAAGAAGAACAGAGCATATCCTGATTTTGTAACAGATAATTGATATTCGTGATCAGGAATTAACTGAATCACGAGTTCCAACAGCTATGATCAAAATCCAGAAACAATGCGCATCAGCTCCGCACTCATCCAGGCTCCATAGGTTCCGAGGGCATAACCCAACACAGCAAGCAGCACACCAACCGGTGCCAAGGCCGGATGAAAAGCAGAGGCTACAATGGGGGCTGATGCCGCACCACCTACATTGGCCTGACTCCCAACCGCCACAAAGAAGAAGGGGGCCTTAATGAATTTCCCAACGATCAAAAGAATGGTGACGTGGATTAAGATCCATACCGCACCAATAACAAAATAGCCGGGTGCATCCAGCATGGAAGCAATATTCATTTTCATTCCTATGGTCATTACCAAAATGTAGAGGAAAAGACTCCCGATCTTTGAAGCTCCGGCACCTTCAAGGTTACGTGCTTTCGTGAAGGATAGAATAAGTCCACCCGTAGTGGCTACAACTATGATCCAGAAGAAAGAAGAGTTCAAACTAAGGCGAGATAAATTCGGAGCATTTTCAGTGATCCAGGGAGCAATGGAATCTCCGGCAAGGTGTCCGAGTGCCACCAACCCGAATGCTATGGCAATGATCTTCGTGAAATCAACCAAGGTTGGCACCTTTGCAATTTCAGCCTGATAGTCTGCGATCTTGTGCTTGAGGTTTTCAATGGCAGATGAGTCTGCTTTAAACCAGCTGTCCACTTTATCTGAGATCCCGGCTCCATATAAAAGGAAGGCCATCCAGATATTAGCGACTATAATATCTACGGTAACCATGGCCCCAAACAGATCGGTGCTGGGTTCATAGATCTCGAGCATGGCAGTTTGATTTGCTCCGCCTCCGATCCAGCTACCGGCAACCGTTGCAAGTCCGCGCCACACTTCCTCGGGGCCGGTCCCTCCAATGATCTCAGGATTGATGGTCCCTACGATCAAAATAGCAATTGGACCACCCAGCATAATGCTGAAAGTACCGGCAAGGAACATGATCACGGCCTTCGGACCAAGATTAATAATTCCTTTCAGATCAATACTCAGGGTTAGTAAAACCAGACTGGCAGGCAGCAAATACCGTGAAGCCACATAATAGAGATTGGAGTCTGCTTCCGATACTACGCCAAATGTGGTAAGCAAAGAAGGAATGAAATAGCACAACAGCAGGGAGGGAACAAACTTATAGAATTTCTGCCATTTCGGATTATCGCTGTGGGAGGTGATGAAAATTCCTGCAAGTATGACCATCAATAATCCAAAGGTGACGGCATCGCTGGTGATGAGTGCTGAATCCATGTTCTGAATTTGGTATGATTAAATTTCGGTTGAGAATACAAAAAATTTCTATGAATCAGTAAGAAGGAAATTCAAGATGAAAGATTCAAAATTAGAGATTGGTAAAAGACCCGCTGAATAATCTTTATTCTTTAATTTTGAATTTTTATTAGTATTTAAATGAGTCTTTTGGCCAAATAGTCTTTATTTTTACGTTTCACTCATTTTCATCAATTCAACTCTTTTTACAGAATGATCGTATCCAAATTTGGAGGCACAAGCGTAGGAACGTTTGAAGCCATGCAGCGCAGTGCAAAAATTGTGGCAGCCGACCGCAATCGACAGCTAATCGTAATCAGCGCAACATCGGGGACTACCAATGATCTCGTGGCTCTTTCATCAGAGAAGGATTCCACCAGCCGGGAAGAGATCTTAGGTAGAATTGAGGAGCGTCATCTATCTATAATTGAAAAGTGCAAAGAACAGGATCAGCTGAAAAAAGAATTCTTTGAGGAGTTTTCGAACCTGCGGGAGCATCTTGATTTTGTGGGTCGCGACAAACGCTGGAAGGATACGCTGTATTCTTTTGGGGAGTTGATGTCGACCCGAATTTTTGTGCAGGTTTTGAACGAGCATGGTGTTGATGCCGATTGGCTGGATGCCCGGCAAGTCATGAAAACCGACTCTACCTTTGGAAATGCGGATCCGATCATAACTTCAATCAAGAAGAAGGCAGAAGACCATATTAAATCAGGGAAAACATATCTTACCCAGGGTTTTATAGGATCTGATGTATTTGGCAATACAACGACGTTAGGTCGGGGAGGGAGTGATTTTTCAGCTTCATTGTTTGCTGAAGCCGTTGGCGCAGATACCCTTGAGATATGGACAGATGTTGCCGGCGTATATACCACCGATCCAAGAATAGTACCGGAAGCTCATCCCATTCAAGAGATCAGTTTTGACGAAGCGGCAGAGCTTTCTGTATTTGGCGGAAAGGTCCTTCACCCTGCAACTTTAAAACCGGCTATTCGGGGGGGAGTGAATGTCCGAGTGGCGTCCAGTTCAGACCCTGATGCCCCTGGAACTTACATCGTAAAAGAAACGGAGGAGAAGCCTACACTTCGGGCTATTTCGCTGCGGAAAGATCAGACTTTGCTTACCGTAAACAGCCTTGAGATGCTTCACCAGCATGGTTTTTTGGCACATTTGTTCAAAACATTGGCTGAGCATAAGATCTCAGTAGACTTGGTTAGTACGAGTGAAGTTAGCGTAGCACTGACGCTCGATACCGCTGTAAATGCAGCCAATAAAGTGGAACTTACCGATGAAGTACTCGAAGAATTAGGCCGCTTTGCTGAAGTGATCGTTGAAAAGGATCTGGCGCTGATCGCCTTGATCGGAAACGATCTTCAAAAAACTTCGGGTATTGGCGGCCCCCTTTTCACGGCACTTGAAAAATTCAATGTGCGGCTGATCTGTCACGGAGCCAGTCCCAATAACTTGTGCTTCCTGGTAGATCACGAAGAAGCGGAAGGTATTGTACAGATGGTGCATAAGAAGTTTATTGAGAAATAAGTATTGCCTATCAATTTCATAAGTAAAAGAGTCTTAATAAGGTAAATAAAGTCCTTTCAAACCCTTATTTTACATTTCAATTTTGAATGAAATCAATGTATGAAAATAGCTGTTATTGGAACCGGTAAAACCGGTGGAAAAGTAGTGGAGTTACTTGGAGAGGAACTTTCCGAAGCTTTTGATGAGCACAATCCGCCAACCGTAGAAAAACTTAAACAATCGGATGCTGTCATAATTTTTGTGCCGGGTGATGCGGTTGCAGATGTTATAGATGATGTCATGGAAGCCGGAATCCCTGCTGCATGGGGTAGTACCGGGTATGAATGGCCCGCCGATCTTGATAAGCAGGTTAAAGCAAATAATACAAAATGGGTGTTAGCCTCCAATTTTAGTTTGGGGATGAATGTGATCCGCAAAAGTATTCAGGCGATATCAAAAGCATCCGATATTTTAAAAGATCCGGAATTTCATATTCACGAAGTGCATCACGTACATAAAAAAGATGCGCCAAGCGGAACGGCTCTTTCCTGGAAGGAATGGCTGGATAAGGAAGCTGAAGTAACCTCAGCCAGAGAAGGGGATGTGAAAGGAATTCATGAACTTACAGTGAAGACGGGCACGGAAGAGATCACCCTGAAACACAAAGCCCTGGACAGGGCATTATTTGCGGAAGGAGCTATCTGGGCCGCAAAGCAGATGGTGGAAAACCATGACGTTGAAAACGGAGTACACGCCTTTGGACAGCTATTCGATCAAATTATAATGGAGGAGAACTAATGGAAAATTTCCCACTGTGGACGGCAATAATCACTCCCATGAATCCTGATGGAAGTGTGGATTACGATAGTTTTGAAACGCTGCTCAGAAAACAGGAAGAGGCCGGAAATGGCGTTTTAGTTTTAGGCAGTACCGGCGAAGGACTAAATTTGAATGAGGAAGAGAAGCGAGGCATTGTTCAGTTCACGAATGGACTCGATCTCGATGTCCCTATGATGGTAGGTATCGGAGGATTTGGTTTATCGGCACAGGTAGATTTTATTCACTGGCTGAACGAAGTGGAACCTGATGCGTTGCTTTTGGTAACTCCTTTGTACGCCAAGCCCGGAGCTGAAGGTCAGTTTGAGTGGTTTTCAGAACTGATGGCTGAAACCGAACTTCCCTGCATGCTCTATAATGTACCGTCGCGAACAGGAGTAAAAATGCACCCAAGCGTGCCTGCAAGACTTTCCCAAGAATTTGACAACCTGATGGGAGTGAAAGAAGCAAGCGGAAGTGTGGAGGAATTTAAAGCATTCCGCCAGGAAGCACCGGATGTGAAATTTTACAGCGGAGATGATGGTATGACGCCCGCCTTCACTAAAGAGGGAGGCGTAGGACTGGTTTCCGTAGCAGCTAATGCATGGCCAAAGGCAACTCATAAATATGTTGATCTGTGCCGGGCCGGTGAGACTGAAGGGCTATTTCCGTTATGGAAAAATGCAACGGACGCCCTATTCAAAGCTCCGAATCCTGTTCCGGTGAAAACCTTGTTGCACAAAAAAGGATGGATCGCAAATGATACGGTTCGGCTTCCGCTTTCATTAAGTGATATTTCAAAAGAAGTGGAAGAAAACCTGCAGAAATTCGATAAGGATATTTCGGACTGGCTGGCTAAGCAGTGATCTTTTTTGAATAATATGAGTAACAGCTCAGCTTGAGATCCTGCAGACGAAAATTTTAATTAAATAACATCACAAATTAAGTATGAATTACGAAGATATTTTAGATCAATTAGAAGAAGGAAAGGTTCGAGCAGCCAATAAAACTGAGAATGGATGGGAGGCAAATGTTGAAGTTAAAGAAGCCATTTTAGCCTCATTCAAAGATGGAGAAAACACCAGTTACGACGGAATTTATGAGGGTTTTGTAGATAAGCACAACCTGCCTCCGCGATACTTCTCTCCTGAGGATGGCGTTCGTTTAGTGCCGGGTGGTTCGTCCGTACGACGCGGTGCTTATGTGTCCTCCGGAGTGATCATCATGCCGCCGGCATACATAAACGTAGGTGCTTTCGTGGATGAAGGCTCTATGGTAGATAGTCACGCGCTGGTGGGTTCTTGCGCACAGATCGGCAAGAATGTACATCTTTCCGCAGGCGTTCAAATTGGCGGTGTGTTGGAGCCGGTTGGAATGAATCCGGTGATCATTGAAGACGATTGTTTTATTGGAGCTGGATCGGTGATCGTTGAGGGAATTTTAGTAAAAAAAGGCGCTGTAATTGCTCCCGGCGTAACGCTTTCCAAAGCTGTCCCTGTGTATGATACGGTGAATGAAAAAGTTCTGGAGCGTGGATCTGCAATTCCCGAAAATGCAGTGGTGATTCCCGGAACGCGACCTGTTGGAAACGACTGGGCCAAAGAAAACGGTCTTAGCATGGCGTGCCCAATTATTGTGAAGTACCGGGATGAAGGCAGCAATGCATCTCTGGAGTTAGAAGAAGCGTTGCGTTAATTTTCTGCCTCTAAATCTCAAACACACGAAAAGAATTGAAGCCTGAACATTATTAAGATGTTCAGGCTTTTTTATGGATTGTATCTATTCAAAAATTAACATAGTACGTAGGTCGGACAGTTTGTCCGACCAGTATAAATTGATACCCCAGATATTTTAGATGGATCGGAAAGGGTCGGGCAAGCTGCCCGACCTACGTTGTGGTAGATACTTAAACAAAAAAGCTCAGGGGGATGCTAGAACCAGCGAAACTCAGCGTCTAACTCCGCGAAAATCTGCGAGAAAAAAGTGTGGTATATGGTTCGAAATAAATCTCACGCAGAGTTACGCAGAGGGAACCGCTGATTTTCGCAGAGTTTTGTTGATGGGTATAAAAAAGGTCCAAGCGGACGCTTGAACCAGTTTTTAAGCCTTTCTATTAATAATTAGTTATGAATCTCAATCCAGATCTTCAGGCAGATTGAAATCTACGTCAGTTCGGTAATCACCTAAAAGATGTTGGGCGAAGTAATACCATTTTTGACGTTCGAAATAGGCTTGATAAGGACCAAATCCATGGCGACGTCCGGGAAGCATCATCATATCAAATCGCTTGCCAGCTTTGATCAGGGCGTCAGCCAGGCGAATGGTGTTGGCAGGATGGACATTGTTATCCATATCTCCGTGAACCAATAGCAGGTGGCCTTTAAGGTTTTCAGCAAGTTCAGCATTGGTCTTAATTTCTGACTCAAAGGTGATCTCCTCGCGTTCCACTTCAACGCTGTCTTCATTCATTTCAGTTACGGTTTTTCTCTTTTCCGTCACGCCATGATGCGTTTCACTCCACCAGGTGTTGTACACATTATTATCATGATTTCCGGCACTTGAAACAGCAACATCATAAAAGTCAGGAAAGGAGAGAAGGGCAGCCGTACTCATAAATCCACCACCGGAATGGCCAAATATGCCCACTTTATTTTGATCGATAAAAGAATGCCGAGAAGCCAATTGCTCGATGCCATATTTGTTGTCCTTCAGTGGATAATCCCTAAGATTGTCATAGCCGTAGGTGTGATAATATCGTGAACGAACCGGGCTTCCGCCTCGCTGACCAAAAGCTACCACCACAAATCCAAGTTGAGCAAGCGCCTGATTTCGGCCGGTATAGCCGGTTAATGAAAAGCTGGTGGGAAAGGGCTCTGTTTGCGGCCCGGGATACACATAAGAGATTATAGGATAAGACTTCGTTGAATCGAAATCGAAGGGTTTCCACATTACGCCGTACAGATCGGTAGCGCCATCAGCGGCTTTGATCTTGAATTCTTCAGGGGCTTGCCATCCAATTTCTTTGGCAGGACTCATGTCTACTTGCTGTAGGTCGAGGATGATTTTTCCATTTGCATCGCGAAGAACGGAGCGGGTGGGCTCATGAACGCGGGAGAAATTATCCACGAAATAATTCCCTTCTTTAGATTCTGAGATGCTGTGGTCTGCATTTTCAGGGGTTAGGTGACGGAAATTGGATCCATCAAACTTCACGCTGTATAAATGCTCATAATAAGGATGATCTCCATCGCGGCCATAGCCTTCAAAAAAGATGGTTTGTCGGGTGGTATCAATTTTTACCACATCGCCCACCACGAAATTGCCTTGTGTGATCCGGTTTTTGAGGTTGCCTTCAGAATCATACCGATAAAGCTGTCCCCAGCCGGTGCGCTCGCTCCACCAAATATATTCTTCGCCATCGTTGATGATTCCCAGGTGCTGAAAACTCCAGTTGAAATAGGGCTCACTCGTCTCGCTGAGCAAAACTTCGGTTTCTCCGGTTTCCGTATTTCCGATCAGGATATCCACTTTGTCCGAAGTTCGGTTTTCCCGGTAGATATATAATTTATCGGAGCTGTTGGAGCGATAGTCTCCGGTTTGATAGTTACCGTAATTGGCTCTCAGATCCTGATCTTCCCACTTGTCGGTATCCATAATAATGCGCTCGCGACTTTCAATATCAAACACCTCAATTTGGGGAATGCCGATCTCTTCTTCCCCGGGCATGGAGTACTTATACGTTTCAAGTTCAGGTCGTTCGCCCAGAGAATTGATCACCCAAAGTTCTTCAACTGCACGATTATCGGTGCGTTGTATGTACAGTTTCGTTTCATCATCAAAAAAGTCAGCGCGGGTTCGAAGGCGTTCATTGGAAGTGGTATCACCCTGATCGGCCTGGTAGCTGAACCAGCGCTCACCATCTTCGGTAAGCTGAATTTCGCTGCTGTCAGGATCGTCTGAACGCATTAGGTACAGATCATGATTCTTTGCAAAAGCGATCCAGGTACTGTCGGGAGAGTAGGTTGCCCAGCGCTCGCGTTCTTCTTCTTTCAGCGAATCACCTTTTATCAGATCATTTCCATTCAGATTGTAGGTGAATTCAATACTGTCTACATGAAAGGTGAAGCGTTCTTTGTCAGTGTCGTATTCAAAATCATCCAGATCGAGATCCAGGTGATTGAAAGGGCGCTCGAAGATCTCAGAAAGCTGTGCCGCTACATTTTCCCGATTAAAAAGCTCGCGCTGTGTGGGACGTTCGGCATCGACGAAATACCAATTTGTGCCTTCACGGTTTTCAAATTCATACCAAAAAGTGTTGGTGTCTTCGATCCATCGCGGATACACGCCGGTATCACCGATAAGGTTTTCCATGCGTTCGCCGGTGAATCGTTCGGCGGCTTCAAAGTTGGCTTGTGCATGAACAGACTGCGATATCAAAACAAAAAACAGAACTGTTAAGAGCAGATGGGAAATAGTAGAGAGTGGCTTCATAAATAATAATTGCAGTTAGAGAATGGCTGACAAGAAACGGGATTTAGTTGTAAAACACTGCTAAATTACCTCAGTTCGATAATTAAATATCCCAATAGTCCCCGAATTGGGTCATTTCCGTGCAGACGGGAATCTAATAATTACCATTAGATCAGCTATGGAATCCTGCAAATAATTTAGTTTTGGACATTCCAATCTGTATGATCGCTCAAATTTTTTGAAAAGTCGCATTAACTATTTAGTAAAACCCTCCAAGGGTTGGCTACGCTAATCCTTTTTGAATTTTTGCTGTTCATTTTCAAAATCTTCGTCGCTGATGAGTCCTTGTTGCCAGAGTCCGGTCAGGTAATCGAGTCGCTCCATTTCGCCCGGTTCATATGCTGTCTCGCGAGGCTGAGCCTGTTTTTTAGCTTCCAGTCTTTTCAGTTCAGCTTCCACTGCTTTTTCGATGGAAAGGGCGATCTGTTCGGGATTTTCGAATCCAACAAGTTCAATTTCCCGTCCTGAGGTGCGGATGGTAACCGGACCAACGCCAAACTGTGTTTCTCCGGGAATGGCTTTACGGATGTCAACCAGATCAATATTCTGTGAAATATGACCGTCAACAACCGTGATCTTTCGGTCGGTAATTTCATAGCGGATGCTCGCATGTGTCTTTCGCGTTCGCCACAAAATATAGATGCCGACGAGAACGGGGGTGAGCAAGATGCCGAGAGCATATTGCCAGAAAAAGGCTTTCCAGGAAGGAGTTAGGGTGATGGAGCGTTCGTTGCTAGTCATAACAGATTTTACAGATTATATCCCTAAAAAATCGAGGGGTTTTTTGTATCTTTTGATTTCTAAACGTAGCCATAGTTAACAAAATTCAGAAACTCTTGAAACCCTGGAAATACGTTGTTGCCGTCGGAATGACGATCGTGATCGCTGCCGGCTTTTTGATCCACATCCCATTTATCCCCATTCTTGAACAAACGGCGCGAAATATCTTTTTCCACGTCCCCATGTGGATGGCTATGTTTGCGCTGTTCATCATCAGTTTTTGGTATAGCATCAGGTATCTGAATGAGCCGAAACCGGAGTTTGATATCAAAGCATCTTCGGCGGCAAGTGTGGGCGTGGCTTTTGGAATTTGCGGATTACTGACCGGCTCGCTTTGGGCGCGATTCACCTGGGGTTCCTGGTGGACCTTCGCCGAACCCAAAATGAATTTGGCAGCCTTGGCTATGATGATCTACGTAGCCTATTTTGTTCTCCGGTCTGCCTTTGATGATCAGGAGAAACGCGCAAAACTGTCGGCCGTTTACAATATTTTTGCAACCACCACCATTCCGTTTTTGCTGTATGTGGTTCCGCGTCAATTAACAAGCCTGCACCCCGGTGCGGATGGAAATCCTGCTTTTAGCGAGATCACAGCCGATGAATTACGTTATATTCTATACCCGGCCTTTATAGGTTTTATCGCACTTGGCATCTGGATCTATGATGTGGTACATCGTTACAAAAAGGTTCAATTCGACGTAGAGAATTCGTAAATTTTCATCCACAAAAAAATTCAGATTTAAATGCAAGAAGATTCACTCGCCGCCGTTGATACGCTGACTCAAGCCTATTCCGATGAATGGGCCGGAGCAAACGGAGCAGAAGAGGCGGGAGCATTCATACAATTTATGTCCTCAAACGAACTTATTTACGTAGTGTTGGGAGTAAGCCTGATCATATGGCTGGTACTCCTGTTCTTCCTTTTCCGCGTTGACCGAAAAGTGAGTAAACTCGAAGATCAAATTCAATCCAAACAAGAAGAAGCATGAAGCCAAAGTTAATCATTGGAATTGTAGCCATCGTGGGATTTACCTCGCTGCTGATGTACAATTTCGGCGAAAGTATCAGTACCTATACCACATTTGAGCAGGCCGGTGAGCGAGCAAACGCGCATATTCCCGGAATCTGGGATGAAGAGAAAGGTGCCGAATTCTCCCTCGAAACCAAACGCTTTACCTTTCACATGATCGATGAGGCGGGCGAATCCCGTAAAGTGGTGTATCCCAAACCAAAACCCAATAATTTTGAGGATGCCGATCAACTGGTGGTTATTGGAGAAATGCGGGGCGATACCTTCTACGCCAGCGAAATGCTGATGAAATGTCCTTCCAAATACAACGATACGGACCCCGGCCAATTTACGGAAGCTTCAGTATCTCAGAACTTATAAGAACATCCTTTTGAGCTATTCCTGTGAAAGCAGGAATCCAATTCTATCTATGGTTTTTGAATTTTGAAATTGCTGAGGAATACTCAATTTCATTCAACTACTCTCTCACTGAACACTTTTTGACCCGATAATTTATGTTAGGCATTCTCGGTAAAATCCTGATCTCGGCTTCATTTGCAACATCATTGCTTGCCCTGGTCTTCTACTTCATTTCCGCCAATCGCGATCAGGAGAAAACACTCCGCATTGGAAACTGGCTGTTTGCGGCTAAAACTACCTTTCTTGTTGTTGCATCCGGAATCCTGATCTATCTCATTTTTCAGCATCAGTTCCAGTATTACTATGTGTTCAACTACACCAGTCTGGATCTGACACCCCGATACCTGTTCTCTGCATTCTACGGCGGACAGGAGGGAAGCTTCATGCTCTGGATCTTATTCTCTGCATTCCTTGGTTTTGGGTTGATGAAATGGACGCGTCCTCCGTATAAGGCCCCGGTACTTTTCTTTTTGACGATGACCCAGGTATTTCTGCTTTCCATGCTTTTAGGCTGGGATATTTTTGGGCTGAAATTAGGCGCTTCTCCTTTCCGAACCATAGCCGAGGAAATGCCCAACGCACCTTTCCTGCAAACCAATCCCGATTTTGTTCCGAATGATGGAAGCGGGTTGAATGACCTGCTCAAAAGTCCCTGGATGATGATCCACCCACCGGTCCTATTCATCGGTTTTGCCATGATGACTATCCCGTATTGTTTTGCCATGGCGGCACTTTGGAAACAAAAATATAACGAGTGGATCAGTCCTGCTTTGCCGTGGACCTTAAGTGCAAACGTGGCGCTCCTTACCGCGATTTTCCTTGGAGGGTATTGGGCGTATGTCACGCTTTCCTTTGGTGGATATTGGGCCTGGGATCCGGTTGAAAATGCATCTCTTGTTCCCTGGCTGATCGGTACGGCGGGCATTCATACTATGATCATTCAGCGCAAAAGTTCGGTGGCGCAGAAGTCATCCATATTGTTTGCGATACTCGCTTACGTGTTTGTTGTGTACGAAACCTTCCTGACGCGCTCGGGAATCTTGGGCAGTTCATCTGTACACAGTTTTGTGGACCTGGGATTATATAATCAGCTTTTGGCATTTATGCTGGTTGTGACTCTTGTTGGTTTGGGACTCTTTTTTTGGAGATACAAAGAACTTCCTTCACCCGAAAAGGAAGCGAGTATTTTAAGCCGCGAATTCATGACGGTATCCGGAGCGATGTTATTGCTCATTCTGGGACTGGTGATCATTTTAGGAACAAGTTCTCCCATCCTGGGGCAGTTATTTGTAGACAAGCCAACGCCTCCGGAGATCAGTTTTTATAACGACTGGAGCATGCCTATTGCAATGATCATGGCGATATTTACCGTCCTTGGTCAATATCTGTTCTGGAAGAAATATGATGCAGAATCACTAGCATCGGAGCTCATCAACCCGCTGTTGGTTACAAGTACCGTCACTATTCTTGCCATTATTTGGGGTGATGTCCGAAACTTATACTACATGGTGTATCTGTTCTGTGGATTTTTCGCAATTGTTGGTAACGGCTGGATCTTAATTCGCCTTATAAGACAAAAGCCCAAATTGATCGGTGGTGCTTTGACGCACGTTGGTTTCGGGATGTTACTTGTTGGAATTTTAGCTTCATCGGCATACAATAGTCCGCTGGTGGATCAACAAACTGCGCAGTACAACGAGGCTGTGAAACAGGGAGAAGTGACCGACGAGCAGGGATTCAAAGTCACACAGCTCGAGGAAATGTTGATGCTCAACCTGAATGAAACCATTCTCGTTGATGGCAGATACATGGTAACCTATGAAGGCTATGAGCTCGACAATACCGTCCGTCGTGGTCAGCAAACCTACAAGATCAAATTTGAGCCCGTGGATGGCGGCAAGCCGTTTTATATGAGGCCGGAAGTTTATCCGATGCTGACTTCCTCAACAGCAGAAAACATTCAATGGTCGGTAGATCCGGATGTGCGAACCGGACTTCTGAGTGATATCTATTTATATGTGGGCGGAAGTTCGTATGTGCAGGAACAGAATGACAGAGCCGCGGAGATGAATTCCACGATGCAGAATGTGGCAGATCAGGATACAACGGCAGAAAAGGAAAGCGTGCAGTCATTTAATTTCACTCCTGGAGAAAGCAAGGATGTGGGTAATTATACGATTCGATTTGTGAATTACATGCGTACTGACAGCACTGAATTACCGCCAAATACCTCCATAGGCGTTCGGGCTGAAGTGGAGCTCATTCACCCCGCAAGTGATCGTATTGTGACTTTAAATCCATTGTTTGCAGTCTACTCCGAAAATGGACAGAGTTACATTTTTTCACCCCCATCTTTTGCACGGGAATTTGGTCTGGAATTCCAGTTCACTCAGATCAATCCACAGGAAAATAGCATAGAACTGACCGTGACAGGACTCGAAGAAGAATATGAACCGGAGTGGGTTTTGATCGTGGCCGATGAAAAACCATTTATATCGGTAGTTTGGGCCGGTACCTTTATGCTCATGATTGGATTTAGCATCTCAATTTTCCGACATTGGGGCAGAGAACGCAAAAAGAACTCCGAATAAAGAACATCGAACATCCAACGCTTAACTTTCCTGGAACAACATGATTAAAGCGACCAATAAATTAATTAAGGAAATACATTCAACCTTCGGTGTTGAATGTTCGATGTTTGATGTTCAAAAGCTGCTGGCTTTAACAATTATTTGTTTATTTCCTTTTATCACTGTTGCTCAAACGCAAGATAATCTGCCTTCTCCGCGCGGAGCTTTTCTTCGTTCGCTGGTGATGCCGGGCTGGGGACATTATTATGCAGATAACACCGACTGGAACCGAGGTAAATATCACCTGGCAGGAGAGGCCGTGTTGGTGCTTTCTTATTTTGGATTGGATGCCCGGGCGAATACGCTTGAAAATGATTTTTACACCTTAGCTCAAAGCAAAGCCGGTACGGATCTTTCCAACAAGTCCCGCGACTATCTGATCGCCATTGGCAACTATGACAATCTGGAGGAATACAATCAAGCCCAGCTCCGTACGCGAAACTGGAATCGATTGTATGATGATACCCCGGAATTCAGATGGAGCTGGGAAAGTGCTGACCTTCGGAATCAATACCGGGATGCAAGGGAGCAGGTAGATGGAAACCGAAGTCAGTTGCCCACACTACTTTCCCTCATGGTTGTAAACCGATTGGTGAGCGGAATCAGTGCTTTTGTGAAAGCCCGGGATATGGGCGAGAACCTTCCTGAAGCCAGCTTTTCTTACGTCAACCAATTCGGCCAGCGCGGAGTTACTGCTAATCTACGATTCGATTTTTGATTTATAGATCTCAGTTTTGTGAATCACCCCTAGCGCAAGCGTCTCCCGAGCATTCGGGATGCGGTGAGGGATTTAGAGCAATTAGCCTAAGCAGGGAAAGGTCCAAGCGGACGCTTGAACCAGTTCTTGTGTTGTACTCGTTACGAACCACTGGTTCGTAATGCCTGCCGGGACCTCCCGGTCCCAGTGAATAGTCAACCTATGTAATTAATTACCAACGAAAAGGAACTCACCATGAAACGAACCCCACTCATCCTATTGCTGCTGCTTGCCACGGCTGTGCTGCTTTCCAACTGCACTCAGTCTGGCCCCTGCGAAGGCTCGCTGATCTTAGAAAACCCCATCCCCGATACTACCGTGGCTGTGGGGGATACCTTGTTTATTGATCTCACCAATCCGCCGGTGTTTGTGAGTTCGGAAGGGAGGATTTCGTATCATTTTAATGGAATACAAGGAGCTACTAATATCAGACTTAACTTGGTTGATAATCCTAACGATGATGATAAAAATACTCTCTTTCTGATATATGGTTTGAATCAGGGCGAATCGATACTCGAGTTAAAAGCATCTTCTAGTTGCTTAGAAAATAGTCAATTATTAAAAATAACTATCACAGAATCATGAGAAATAAAATCGGAGTACTACTAATAATTACGTTTGTCCTCGTTCCGTAGCTCCGCACAGGAATGCCTGATGGAGGCTCTGCCTCAAACTACAATCACTACGAAGACACAAAGCCTCCACCAAAATATCTGTAAAAACCCATCTCACTGGCTTGAAAAACGCTTCCAAAACCCCTAATCTGCTGAAAATTCAAACCGTAAAGAAATCATAAAAATGGACGCAAAAAAAGTAGCTGTAATTGGCGGCGGAACGATGGGAAATGGCATTGCTCACGTTTTTGCCATGAGTGGAATTCCCGTTAACCTGATCGAAACCAAACAAGAATTTGCTGATCGCGCGCTTTCAACCATCGAAAAAAATCTGGATCGGATGGTGAAAAAGGAAAAGATCGATGAAGCAAAAAGGTCAGAAACGCTCGACAGCATTTCCATTTTTCTGGATGTGAAAGAAGGAGTGAAGGATGTGGATCTGGTGGTAGAAGCAGTCCCTGAAAATTTTGAGATCAAGAAATCGGTTTGGAGTCAGGTGGATGAAGCCGCTCCCGACCATGCTATTTTAGGGTCAAACACCTCATCCATCTCAATCACCAAATTAGCTGCCCTTACCGATCGCCCAGAGAAATTCATTGGAATGCACTTCTTCAACCCGGTGCCGGTCATGAAATTGGTGGAAATTGTACGCGGACTCGAAACCAATGACGAAACCTACGATGTAGTTGAGGAAACCGCTAAGAAGCTCAATAAAGCACCGGTTCCCGTAAACGACGCTCCCGGTTTTGTAAGCAACCGCGTGCTCATGCCGATGATCAACGAAGCGATCTTTTGTGTGGGTGAAGGCGTGGCCACGCCCGAGAATGTGGACGAAGTGATGAAGCTTGGAATGGCGCATCCTATGGGACCGCTACGACTTGCTGATTTCATTGGACTGGATGTATGCCTCGATATCCTGAACGTGCTATACGATGGTTTCAAAGATCCCAAATACCGTCCGGCACCGCTGTTGGTTAAAATGGTAGATGCTGGAAAACTCGGAAATAAAACCGGGGAAGGATTTTACAAATACGACTAAGCTTAAGCCCCTCGGTCTGACGGCTCAAAGTCCGTCTGACCGAGGGGTGAATTCGAGCAACTAAGCCTTAGCCATCGATCAGACCCGTGATCGGTCAGATAGGATTGCTTGCCATGACATACAGGACCCTATCCCTGGCCCTTCCCTAACGCACTTTTTTATGTTGTCCGTGATGAAATTAACACTCTCCTCTTTTCAAGTAATCATTCTTGATTATAACAGTATGCGCCAAGGGAAAAGGGGACGCCGTAGTAGGAATTTTGGCAGATAGTATAATTTAGCCGATACAATCATCCATTTTGGCTTAGTGGCAAAAATCAACGCCCAATAATTTGACCAAGTTGTCTCCTTCCTTGGCGCCCTTGGGCGTTAGGGAAGGAACAAGGATGGGTCCGCTGAACTATGCTTGGAATTTATAAATAACTCTTAAGTATGATGGATAATCCGTCTGACCGAGGGGTGAATTCGAGCGCCACTACGTTTAAGCCGCTACGGATTCTTCTAAGATCTCATCAGATAGATAAATGACTTTATTGGCTTTCAACAAAAGGTCGTGTAGTTTTCGGCTGACTAAATGTTTTACTTCATTCAGGCTTTTTGGGGAAGTAAGTTCGTATTGGAAGTAGGAGATCAGGTTGATAGCGGAGAGATACCGACCGTTTTCATCCCCGTCAATTTCAATGTGCCAGCGCGTGATGATGTCATCGTCTTTCAGCAGCTCATTTACTTTATTACTGATCGATTCCATCCAGCAGCTGGCTTTCTCGACACGATAATTCCCGGTTTCACCTGGGACCTCGGGCTGACAAAGATCGATGTCAAACAGCCAGCTCATCTCAACATCAATGGTAGGTTTTACAGCTGATTTGGTGAGGGTATCGATTTTCAGGAAGGGGTGGCTGTCCATGCCTTCCAGTTCTTTGGCCATGGTGGTTTCGCGAAAACTGTCCCAGTCAAAGTTAATGGAGAGCGAATGCATGAAGTTGGAAACATCGTCCAGATTAATTATTAATTCCAAACCTGTTGCATGAATCTTGTTATCTTCCCACGTCTTGAATTTATTAGTATCAATACCTCTCTTTCCTAATTGTGATTCTACGGTATTAACGATAGACGTGAAGATTGGATAATGCATGAAATCTCTAAATTCCCCTCTGTTTTTCAATGAATTATTACGAACTAATATATCTAAATAAGACCCTTAAAAACAAGTTTATCGGAGGGCATATAGAACAAGCGGTAAGTCCGTATAAGAACTATATCGAGTTTTTTATTAAAACAAAAACAGATAGTTATAGATTATGCTATAGTTCGGCGCCGGGAAACATCACGCTTTATGTCGATAATTACAGGGGAGCCAAGAAAAGTAACACTATAGATTTTTTTGAAGGACTTTACGGAAAAGAAATAACCGGAGTGAGTATCCCGGAAACCGACCGCTGGTTGTATCTGCATTTTGAAGATGATTCCACCCTGTATTTTAGGATGTTCAGCAACCGGGCCAATGTATTTTGGGTGAAGGAGAATGAGATCAAATCTGTTTTTAAGGAATATGATGAGATAGGGGAAGAACCGCCATCACCCCAGAAATTGAATGTGTACAAGGTGGAAGAGGACATCAGCCGTAAGAGCACTAAGAACAAGATCGTGGCCATCAATGCGATGTTCCCCCGGCAGAATATTCCGGAACTGACAGAGCATTATGGGCTTGACGATTATTCCGTGGATGAGCTGCAGGATTGGGTGAAAGAAGTATGCCAACAGCTGGAGGAAGAACCGCATCCAAGGCTGCTTGAGAATGGAGAGGTAACCTTGTTCTCTGAGGAAATATTGCCTGTAGAAACAGAGAAAGAGTTTGAGAATGTAAATCACCTAATTCTGTATCGGTATAAAACCTATTCCAGAAATCAACGGCTTAAACAGCGGAAATCATCCCTGCTGAAAAGCCTGAAGCGGAAGATCAAAAGATTGGAATCGGGCTTGAAAAATCTATATCAGGCTGATAAGGGGCTTGAGCGAGCCGAAAAATACGAACAATGGGGGCACATGTTGATGGCCAATGCTCACCTGGGAGACATTAATGCCGAGGAAATTGAAGTGGATGATCTGTATGGCGGGGAAGAGAAAGTGACTATTCCGCTGGAGCGAGATCTGGATATAGCCGGAAATGCACAGCGGTATTACAAGAAAAGTTCAGGAGCAGAGCGTTCGTATGAGGAAGCTATGAAGCGAATCCCCGAAATGGAAGCCGAGAAAGAGAAGGCTGAAAAATTGCTGGAGGAGGCTGAATCGATCACTAACTTGTGGGAATTTCAGGATTGGGAAGATGAGTTCGAGGACGAACTGGCACCTTTTCGAGATCAGGGTGGTTCGTCGAAGAACGAAGATTCGCTGCCATTTCATACGTTGAAGGTGCAGGGATATTCGGTGTGGATCGGGAAGAATGCAAAAAGTAATGATGAGCTGGTACAAAAAGCACATAAAGAAGATGTTTGGATGCATGCCCGGGGCGTTCCGGGGTCGCACCTTGTAATAAGGATGGGCAATGAAAAGGATATGCCGCCCAAATCAGTGTTGCTGGAAGCAGCTTCATATGCGGCATTCAACTCCAAGGCAAAAGGAATGAAACTGGCTCCTGTTATCATTACCAAAAAGAAATATGTGCGAAAACCTAAAGGATCTGCCCCCGGAGCCGTGGTGGTGGATAAAGAAGAAGTGGAAATGGTCACCCCAAAGAAACCATAGGCATGAATGCAGAGCGTATAAAAAAGTTCTCCGGAAGTATTTTCATCAGTGGATTTATGGCCTCAGGGAAAAGCACTATTGGTCGACAGATGGCACAAGAGTTGGAGCTGCCATTTTATGATCTGGACGATGTAATTGTAGAAAAGGAGGGGAGATCCATCAACCGGATCTTTGAAGATGATGGCGAAGCGTATTTTCGAGAAAAGGAATGGCAGTATTTGCTTGAGCTCACCCAAACCACCAAGGGGGTGATCTCGTTGGGAGGAGGCGCACTTCAAAACCAGCGAGTTGTGGATCACCTTAAGATCTATGGTATTTTGGTTTTTATCGATACTCCATTCAGCGAGATTGTAGAACGGGTAGCACGCAACGATAAAAGGCCCATACTGTGGGATGAGAATGGAAAAATTAAATCAAAACAGACTCTGTATGACGAACTGAAAACCTTATATTTAAGTCGTGAAAAATATTATAATCAAGCGCAGGTTAGTGTAAATACATCGTCCTTATCTGCTGCTGAGGCGGCACAAAAAGCGATACAGAAAATTTCTCGTCATGTCTGATCTTATTTCAGTAAATACGTCCACTCAAAATAAATATGATCTGCATTTTGGCAACGATCTGTCCAAAATGCTTGAGGAATATATCTATAAGTATACCTCCGGTAAGGCTTTTGTGTTGGTTGATGCTTTTGTGTTAGAACATCACCGCCAACATTTTGAAGCTGTGCTAAGCAAGAAGTTCTCCGACCTCCACATCTTTGAAATTCCCCGGGGCGAGCAGGCAAAAAATGTATCGGTATATCTGGAAGCGCTCGATTTTGTTTTAAAAAATGGCGTTGAGCGACAAACACCGCTTTTTGCAATAGGGGGCGGAGTTACCGGAGATCTGTCCGGGTTTGTGGCGGCTACGGCCCTTCGTGGAATTCCCCTGGTACATATCCCAACCACACTGCTTGCCATGGTGGATAGTTCCATTGGTGGAAAAACGGGCATCAATCATTCCACAGGTAAGAACCTGATCGGAAGTTTTTATCAGCCTGAGGCGGTTTTTGCGGATGTTCATTATCTGCGAACGCTCCCCAAAATGGAGTGGGTAAACGGACTCAGTGAAGTGCTCAAATATGGGATGATCGAAGCACCTGAAATGCTTGGAGAGATCCAAACGTTGATAGATGAAGACAGATTTACGGACGGCGATTCCTGGCTGCCACTCATTCAAAAGAGTGCACAGATCAAGGTAGATGTAGTGGCAGAAGATGTGCTGGAGTCCGGCAAAAGAGCCATATTGAACTTTGGGCATACTTTTGGGCATGTTCTGGAAAAGGAAGGCCGCTATAAAGAGTACTCCCATGGAGAGGCAGTGTATGCCGGCATGATAGCAGCTGTTCACGCTTCAAATCATTTAGGAGCCAAGATCGATCTGTCCAATTTATTGCAATTTAAATCGTTATATGAATTCGGTTTGAGTACGATCACAAAATCTCCTGCCGAACTGGTAGAAATGATGAAAACAGACAAGAAAGTAAAAGACGGTCACATTCGGCTGGTGCTTCTAAAAAAGCGTGGCCTTGCTTATGTATATGAAGTTGCAGACGATACCTTTGTCCAAAAAGCCTGGCAACACACCTTAAATATTTTCAAATAGTGGCATACGTTCGTTGGTTATATAAATCCTGGAATATATTCTGGACCTTTATTGGGGTTCTGATACTTTCTGTAGCCATCATTTCCGGGGCTTCTTTTGGGGTGATGCAGCTTCAGCCCGTAAAAAACTACATTGCAGAACAGCTTGAAGATCAGTTTGCCGAACAATATGAGGGAGTCATCAGTATCGGTAACCTCGGTGGATTGTTGCCGTTGAATGTTGAGATGGAGGATGTCAGGATCTATCCCAACAAACAGATCTATAAACCTGTATTTCAAACAGAAACCATTTCCGCCAGGGTAGATGTCTGGTCACTTCTTCAAAACAGGCTGTTCATACATTCCGTTGGTATATCCTCTCCAAATGTTATCGTAGACCCGGATTCTTCCTTTTCAATCGAGAAAGCCTTTCTTCGGACCTCGGTTCAGCAGAGTTCAACCAGCGCTGATTCAGTCTCAGCAGCTAAACACGCAGGATTTCCTTTTCAGATCATTGCTCCATCTATGCAGGTCAATAATGGGACTATTAGCATATTCAATACTACAGATAACTCCCCTGATAGTATGACTGTCCGGAACCTGAACATGAGTATGTTTTTCGAGTTCACGGATGAACAGCGCTTTCTTGATATTGATGAACTCCGATTTGACCTGCCTGAACTTGATATCGAGCAACTGCAAGCTTTTGGTCAGATCTATAACGATGACCGCTTTTTTGAGATAAATGCCCTCACCATAAATCATAAGAATTCTTCTATACGTTTTAACGGCGAAGTGGATGGGGTAGATTTCCTGAAGGGCAACATTCCGCAGCAGCTGGAAACCGCCACTTTCAGCTATTTGATAGATCGCATTTCACTGACGCCTCAGCTGCTCTCTTCAGTAGTCCCCCAAACAGATGACTACCTGACTACAAATGTAATGGGCACCATAGAGGGGAGCGGAAATCTCGATTCCCTTTCCTTTTCCCCCTCTGAAATTATTGTGGGAGAAAGTTTTATACGCTTTGACGGAGGGATCAAAAATTATGATTCTCCTGAGGCTCTTTCTTACAATTTGAATGTACCACAGTTCTCTGTTTCCGGGAATGAAATGAATTCATTTTCATCTTTTCTGAATGATACGTTGCAGCAAACGCTCGCAGAAACAAATTTAGAAGGAAGCCTAAGTGGAAATTCAGATCAAACTAAAGTTCGGTTTTCAGCCTCTCACTTTGAACGGGGGGAAGTGGAATTGAATGGTGAGTTCACCTGGGGGAATGATATCGGGTTTAAGGCCGACTTCAGAACAAGTTCACTTAATATTGGGAACCTGACTAACGCTGGAATATCCTCGTCTGACCTCACGCTGACTGGCGAGATCTCCTCTAGTTCGCTGGATGTAAGGAAGAGCCGGGGTGGTTTAACTTTGCGTTCAGAAAGGGGAGCATTTGATGGTCGTGCCTTCGATCAGCTCGCAATACTGGCTAGCTGGGAAAATGGATTCATTCAGCCGGATCTCACCTTAAATGTCAATGATGCACGGCTAACTGCGCGGGGTCAAATTGATCTTAGCTCAGAGACTCCGGAATACGTTCTTCGAGGCTCAGCTTCAAATCTGGAGTTAGATAAGCTGATCTTTCAGCCACAGATACAGCCGGTTACAGTGAACCTGGAGTACAATGCGAATGTCCGTGGCCAAAAGCTGGAAGATCTATACGGACAAGTTAGCGTAGATGTGCTAAAAGCAGCATTTGAAAATGATACCCTGGGACGACATCAGTTCTATGCTGATTTTGCCCCACTCAATGAAAGTGAAAAAGAACTCCGATTCACGTCCACAGCTTTTGATGCAAATATGAGCGGAACATTTGAACCCGCTACCTTGCTTGATCTGGCTAAGCAATGGAAACAATATTTTTCAGAGCGATACCGAGATGAACTGGCGATGGATACCACGATTGCCGTCAAAGAGCCTTCATTGGCTTCGGGGACAAATCAGGATTTCAGCATCTCACTGAACTTTAAGAATTTAGCACTGATCAACACCTACTTACCAGAATTTCCCAGGCTTGCTTCAACAGGTAGGCTTAGTTCTACGGTGAATGTGAACAACCAGCGGCTTTTATTTAATACAGCCTTTATAGATTCAGAAACAAAGATCGAAGGCTTTGAGGCGGACTCCATGAATATTCAAGCCACGGGCCGATTCAGGATAGGAGAGCGGCTTAAAGATTTCTCGGGCTTGCAGATGCAAATGAGTGCTTCTCATCTTAATTACAGAGTATTTGATTCCCGTGATTTCCAGATGACGGCAAACCTGGAACAGCAGGCCGTTAACATGAAGATCCAAGCTGAAAAGTTGGCCGAAGAAGCCAGTTTTGTACTTGATCTGAATGGAGCTATTCAAGAGAATCAGCTCACTTTCAATATCTCAGATCTTGATCTTAGCTCAGATGCCTATCAATGGAGAAACCTGGGAGAACCTACCGTCAGATATCACAATACGAACCGGCTTACTTTTAGGGATTTTCAATTTGAAAGTGACAGTCAGTTTGTTCAAATAGATGGCACGTTTAGCAGCTCGCCCGAAGATTCGGTGAATTATGAGATCAGAAGCCTGGATCTGGGAAAGATCTCAGATATTCTCGATATCCGCATTGATTTCGCAGGTCAGTTAAACGGCAATTTCACAACCACGACGCTGACAACCATACCTACCATTGATGGAAATGTAGACATAGAGGGTGTTGAACTTGATAACACTTTATATGGTGATCTGAACATCAACAGCACCTATAACCCGGAACTCCAGCGCTTCGATACCAAGATAATCTCTACTACCGATTCCGTAAAATATCCACAGTATTTCAGAAATAGTGACAGAAGAGGGCAGTTTTTTCAAATCGAAGGCTATGTACTTGCTCCTGAAGGCGGAAACTTTCCACAGGCAGATTCCATATTCGCCTTTGATGTAAATTTCGATAATATCGACTTATGGATACTTCCGTTGATAGGCCCCAAAGTATTTGACGAAAGCGCAGGAATTGCTGAAGGAACAGGAACCATCTGGGGTAATCTTGACACCTTTGATTATGAGGCAAATTTCGCGATCGGAAACGAAGATGCTGCTTTTATTCGCCCCAAGTTTCTGGAAACAGATTACTATGCACAGGGCGATCTCACCTGGAACCGCAGCCGCGGATTTATCTTTCATGATATTTTCCTGATCGATCCATCCGGAGGTAATGCTATTTTAAGTGGATTTTATGATGTAAATGATTTTGCCCCCCTTGATACTATGAACATCAACCTGGATATGGATGAATTTCAGTTCTTGAACAGCTCCTTCGATCCTACTGTTGCTTTCTTTGGCACTGCTTATGGAACGGGAAGAGTGAACATATCAGGAACCAATCTTGCACCAGTTTTATCAACGCCTGAACCTGTGGTTGTGACTGATTTTTCCGAAATATCGATCCCTCTGCTGGAAGAAACCGAATTTGATGAAGATAACCGGTTTATACGTTTTGTTAACTCTTTTGATGATGAGGGGATATCCAACAGTACCGGCAGATTTACCTCACAAAATGGAAATGGAGTACCGGGATTAAATGCTGAAGAGGTCGAGCAGCTTTCTTTTGCCGAACGCTTTACGCTCGATCTTCAGTTTGAAGCACGAAATCCAATGAATGTCCGCATGATTTTTGACCCGGTTACGGGAGATATTATCACAGCACAGGGAACAGGGCGGCTCCGGATTTTACTGGAAGATGAACAAGTTTCGATGTTTGGACGATTTGATATAAGTGGGGGGCGCTACCAGTTTGTAAGTGGTGATATTTTTACCCGGCGTTTTGAAATTGCATCCGGCGGAACTATTGTATGGGAGGGAGATCCAGCCAATGCCCGCCTGGATGTAAACGCAATCTATAGTGCACGTCCCGACATCAACACCCTGAGCGGTACCGGAGCCAGAGACCCGGAAAATGCCCAGCGAGTACCTGTTGAACTTGTTTTGAATATCGGTGGAACCCTTACAAGCATAGAGAACAACTTCTTTTTCAGGCTTCCCAATACCTTCGAGTCTCAGCAAAACTCAACGCTTTCAACTCAACTCGCTTCTATAAACAGGGATGAAAACCTGAAACTAATTCAGGCTACCAACTTCATGTTGATGGGCGATTTTATTCCGGTTTCATCGGCCGGAGGAGCGCAAACAAACTTACTTACAGAGAATCTCTCAGGGAGTGCAGCTTTACTTAATCCGCTGCTATCTAGCCAGGTTATTAACCCATTGTTATCAAATCAGGTAAATTCGTTATTGAACAGCGATTTGAGTAGTTTAGACGTAGACTTTAACTTAAATACCTATAATCAGGTTGACCTTGGGGTAGCACTCAGGTTATACAACGATAAGCTGATCTTACGAAGGGAAGGACAAATAACCGGCAGACAATCAAATATTGGTGATCTTGGTGCGACTTATCGCATAAATCAGACCTTTGCGGTCACAGCCTTTCACCGGCAAGATCTAACCTTTGGGAACTTAAGCAGTACTGAACAGTCTCAGCAATCTCAGGAAATAAATGGGGTAGGGCTGGAAGCTAAAGTGAGTTTTAATACCTGGAATGATTTTTTTAACCGATTGTTTGCACCATTCCGGAAACTATTTGGTACCAAAGAAGAACAGAAGCAAGAAGAAATAACAGAAAACAGGTAGGATCGAATCCTGCTTAAAGTAATTTACATGAGTAAAAAAGAAAGACTACAGAAATTTGAAGATCTGGTGATCGATTTGATCAGAAATAGCCCGGATCATACGTTAACAAGAGAGCAAATCATAAGCGTACTTCGGCTGGAAAGTAAGAATGAGGTAAAGAAATTAGATAAAACCTTAGGCCGGCTTTCCAATCAAAACAGGATCAACCGAAAGGATAATTACGTGTATCTGGATGAAGCCAAGAAATCCAGCAAGAAGAATGCATCCAATAACTCCAATATTGTTGAAGGGAAACTGGATGTTTCTGCACGTGGAACCGGATACGTGATAACCGAAGATCGCGATCAGGATGTTATGATCTCCTCCCGCGATATTGGCCTGGCGTTGAACGATGACAAAGTTCGTGTTAAGATCACAGGGTCCAAGAATGATGGTCAGCCAAGAGGTGAGATCATCGACATCATAGAACGTGGTAAGGATTTTTATGTTGGTACACTGAATAAAGTCAGTAAAGAAAATTTTGTGATCGAATCGGACACGAAGTCGGTATACACCAACTTTTTCGTGCTCCCTGAGAACCTGAATACTGCCAGCGATGGCGATAAAGTGATATTTGAGCTGATACAATGGGTTCACCCCAAAGCATTGCCTGAAGCACGGATCACTTCAGTGTTGGGTAAATCTGGCTCAAACGATGCAAATATCCTTTCCATTTTGGCAGAAAACGATATGGTGGCTGAATTTCCGCCTGAAGTTGAAGAGTATGCTAATCAGATTCCGCTGGAAGTGCCCAAAGAGGAAATTGCACGCCGTCGGGATATGCGCGATGAAAATATTTTCACGATCGATCCTGCCGATGCCAAGGATTTTGATGACGCCTTAAGTATAAAAGTGCTGGATAACGGAAACTACTACCTGGGTGTACATATTGCAGATGTGACGCATTATCTGACCCCGAAATCGGTGTTGGATGAAGAAGCACATACACGGGGAACCAGCGTCTATTTGGTGGATCGGGTAATACCAATGCTGCCGGAAGTATTGAGTAACGGGGTGTGTAGTTTACGCCCGAACGAGGATAAGCTGACTTATAGTTGTTTCATGGAAATTGCGCCAAATGGAAAGCTGGTGGACTATTCTGTGGAGGAAACGGTCATTCACTCCAAACAACGGTTTACCTACGAAGAAGCTCAAGAGGTAATTGACGGCAAAGATCATAAATTCAGCGAAGAGATCACCACCGTTACCAAGCTTGCAAGAGTTCTGTTGGATCGAAGATTCCGCGAAGGAGCCATCGATTTTGATACACCGGATCCAAAGTTTGTACTTGATAAGGATGGAACACCGCTTAAAGTGATCCTTAAGAAACGAATATTTGCACACCGGCTTATTGAAGAGTGCATGCTGATGGCCAACAAAACCGTAGCTACTCATGTGGAAGAAATGCGTAAAGCTTCGGATAAAAAACGCTCTAAAAACCTGTATCCATTCTTTTATCGTGTGCACGATAAACCTGATACAGAGAAACTTTCCGGTATTGCAGAACAGGTTAAACCCATAGGAATCAAGTTTGATGTGGGCAATAGCATCTCTCCGAAAAAAATTAACAATCTGCTTAAAGAAGTGGAAAATACTAACCTTGAGTACATCGTTAACGGGTTGATGTTACGGGCAATGGCCAAGGCCGAATATTCGCCCGATAACATTGGTCACTTTGGACTTGGATTTGGACATTATTCCCACTTCACGAGTCCAATTCGCCGATATCCTGACGTGATCGTTCATCGCTTACTTAAGGGATATAATTCCGGAGCCAAAGTGTATACTCACGATCAGCTTAAAAAAGACGGAGAACACTGTAGCGAACGCGAACGTGTTGCTGTTGACGCTGAACGAGATTCCGTAAAACTGAAGCAGGTCGAGTTTTTGAGTAAAAAACACGGCGAAGTTTTTACAGGCACAATTAGCGGAGTTATGGAACGGGGAATTTTTGTGACCATAAATGACATTTATTGTGAAGGAATGATCAGAATGAGTGATCTAAAAACTGATTATTTTGTTTATAATGAAAAGCGCCATGCCCTGGTAGGCCGCAAAAGCGGTAAGCAGTTTCAACTGGGTGATGAGATCAAAGTGCGGGTTAAAAGCACAGATCTTCAGAAACGACAAATTGATCTTGCTTTGGCCTAATATTATTAATTTCAGACATATGAAGAGCAAATTATTTTGGATATCGACAATCTCAATTTTCTTACTCACTTCGGTACTTAGTACCGCCTATGCCCAGTATTATTCGTTTGGGAAAAACAGGGTGCAGTACGAGGATTTTGAGTGGCGATACCTCCAAACAACGCACTTTGATGTTTATTACTATGGTGAAAAGAATTATCAGCTGGCTGATTTTGCTGCCAAAAGTATAGAATCAGCCTATGCCCAGCTTCAAAATGATTTCAACCACGAGATCTCAGATCGTATTCCCCTTATCATATACGATTCGCATAATGATTTCTCCCAAACCAACGTAGTGGCTCTTCCTACTAATGCAGAGGGAATTGGCGGTGTTACCGATAAAATGAAAAACCGGATGACGGTACCTTTTACCGGAGACTATGCCGACTTCAGAAGAACCCTCCATCATGAATTAGTTCACGCCGTATTTAACGATATGTTCTACGGTGGTACTATTAATTCTATTATTCGAAATAACATACAGCTTGTTTTTCCGCTTTGGTTTGAGGAAGGCCTGGCTGAATACACAGCACTTGGCTGGGATACCAATACCGATATGTACATTCGGGATGCGGTTATAAACAACTATCTTGCGCCCATTCAAAATTTGAGAGGCTATTACGCATACCGGGGTGGGCAGGCTTTATGGAATTTTATTGTTGAAGAATACGGAAGACAAAAGATCGCTGAAATACTGCAGCGTATCAAAACCACCCGGAGTGTGGAAGCAGGACTGAGACAATCACTGGGTTTAAGCCTTGAAGAGCTGAATAAGGTGTGGAAAGATGCTTTGCAGGAACGCTACTATCCTGAAGTGGCTGAACGTGAACGTGCCGACATGATCTCAACATTGCTGACGGAACGCGGGAAGTTCGGGACGTATAACACCAGTCCGGCAATTTCTCCCCAAAGTGATAAGATCGCTTTCATTACCAACAAACGTGGATTTTTTGATGTAGTAGTCATCAGTGCTATTGATGGCTCAAGACTTAAAACACTGATCAGGGGAGAGGATAATCCTGAATTTGAGGAGCTCAACATCCTGAATCCCAACCTTACATGGTCGCCGGATGGAAGTAAGATCGCACTTTCAACAAAATCGCAGGGTCGTGATGACATTGCTATCATTGATTATGAAACCGGAAATGTGAAAAAGGTGAAATTTTCCAGTCTGGATGCCATCAATTCTATGTCATGGTCGCCTGATGGAAAGAAGCTCGCCTTTGATGGAAATATTGGTCCTTATCAGGATATTTTTGTGTACAACATTGAAACCCAAAAGCTGACCAATCTAACGGGCGATTTCTATTCGGATATTTTACCTGCCTGGGGAGATGATTCTCAACATCTCTATTTTGCATCAGACAGGGGAGAACAAGTAGATCTCCACAGAAATATGACTACCTATGATCTGCTAGGTAGTGAGTCGATGTATCAAACCGATATCTATCGGGTGAATGTTGATTCCCGGAGCGCCACCCGGTTGACGAATACGCCATGGAAAGAAACATCACCTAAAACAACCCGTGATGGCCGCCTAATTTATATTTCTGATGAGAATGGCATTCAGAATGTGTATCAGTTTGATCTTAATACACGTACAACCACCCCGTTAACAAATTTACAGACAGGGATTTCACAAATGTCGATCAGTGCCGATGGTTCCCGGCTTGCTTTTAACTCGATCAATGAAGGATACCTCGACATTTTCGTACTACGGTCTCCCTTCAATCGTAAGAAGAATGAACCACTAAGCAAGAACTACTGGGCGCAACGACGAGCTTCAGAGCCTCTTTCTGAGCGGGTTCCAGCTACTCAAATAGTTCGTGAAATGTATGCCGGCGGCTTGATGCCGGTTGAAGCTGATACCACTTTGTTAGATAATATGGAAGACCCGGAAGTGCAAGAAGAAGGGGCAGGTGTGGAGCAAGACACCACCGAACAGACTCCACAGGAAACAGAAGAAATTGACTTTCGTAACTACGTATTCAGTACCGAAGTGATCGAAGATACTACCCTGAACCTGGAAGATCTGCAGAGCTTTAGTCCCGAAAATAATGTCACGGAAGACGGTCGGTATCAGCCCAAGGATTACCGATTGAAGTTCTCCACTGATATTGCTTACAATCCCACCTTTGTGGCTTCAACGTATGGATCGTCGGCTCAAACTCAATTCATTATAAGCGACTTGCTTGGAGATCATCAGATCTCACTGGGAACCAATTTTGTCACCGATCTGAGAAACAGTGATTATTCAATTCAGTATGGATACCTGAAAAATCGTACCAACTGGTTTGTCTCGTACTTCCATACATCCCGTAAATACCAGACTATTTTCGGAGATCTGCTTCGGTTCAGAACCTTTGGTGGATCCTTAAATGCACAGTATCCATTCAATAAATTCAAACGAATTGATTTCAGTTTTACCACGCTTGGCATTACCCGAGACTACAGCAGCGTAAACACCTTCTTTTCTGGTCCGTCTATGGGAAATGAGTCAGAGAATCAGAGAAGTATATTCCTGTATCCTGAACTTATTTTTACCAACGACCAAACTATTCCGGGATTTCTGACTCCTCAATCTGGACGCAGATACTCGATCGGATTTTCCGGGAGTCCGGGAGTTGGAGATAATGCTCCGGCTTTTGCCTCTGTATTAGGTGATTTCCGTCAATATTATAGTTTGGGATCGAGCCAATACGCGCTTGCCTTCAGAGGCTCCGGCGCCGTTTCTGTAGGACCTGACAAACAAACTTATTTTATGGGAGGAAGACTGGGCTGGATCAATCAGAGATATAGCGACAACGGTCTTTCATTTGACCGACTCACGGATAGCTTCTTCACGGTGCCGGCGCTTCCGGTACGTGGTTATGCGTACAACAGTCTGTACGGAAGTAATTTCACTTTGATCAATGCAGAGTTCCGATTTCCACTGTTTGCAGCTGTTGTGCCCGGAGCCCTGCCGATCTTACCATTTTATAACATCACAGGTGCCGCCTTTGTTGATTTTGGAACGGCTTGGGGACAGGAGATCAACTACAACTTCATGAGCAATAATCAGGAATATGAAATTATTGATGAAAACGGTAACAGCATCAACAATGATCCTTCCCTCGATTTCAGACTAGCCCAACAACGCGAGACCGATAGAGTGAGAGCGGTAGACTCAAATGTTCCACAACAGCTTGGTACGCCTGTTTCTTATCTGGAAGGCGACCTGCTGCTAAGTGCAGGTTTTGGTTTCAGAACGATTCTTCTGGGACTTCCTTTCCGTTACGATATTGGCTGGCCTTATGAGCGGGATGGCTTCGGAAGTACTCCGATCCACTACTTCTCTATCGGAATTGATTTCTAAAAAAAGGATTTAATTTCCGGAAGAACTAAAAGACTGAGCCTGCAGCAATCTGTGGTACCGGTAATCAGGATCCTGATAGTATACAAAGCTTGTATATTCCTGTTGCCGGCGCGTAATAGCATCACTAAGGGTAAGGTCGTCGATTTCTGATGCACTGCTTTTAATCGCGTATTTGTAGGTGTAAGTACCTTCTTTTATCAGTGAAGTTGTTTCCCAATATCCGGAAGATTCATTGTACTCCAGTCTGTTTTGCTCAGAAAGTAGCCATTGATTAAAATCTCCCACCACATAAACTCCCTGATTGGCTGATAACTGCCCGCCATCCTCAAACCGGAAACGGACGTTTGCATATCGTGCATCGGCAGAAGAATGAGGATTCCCATAGCTGGAACCCCAGCCGGTGCTTGGGGCTGCCGTGAAGTTGAGGACATCTTCTCTGAGAACAGCAAGAGGAGGCTGAAGTTCAGGCCGCCATTCTATGATCTGTGAATTGTTTTGTGTGAAAGAATTCAGGTTCAACCCAATGAAATCGAAGTTTGCGTAAAAAGCATTTTCCCGGGAAAGGTGGAACTGGGCACGGTCTTCTTCAGAGAAGTCGTAATTTTCTGATTCTTTAGCAGCACCCCAAAAACGGTTTTGCACGAATTTAAAGCTAAGGTCAAATTCCGGAAACTCAATAAAATCAGGATACACAAACTCACTAAATGGTCGGTCAAGGGCTTCATATCGTGCTCCTGCGTTGTAGTTGGTTTCAACCCACGAGCTTATTTCTCCGGCGTCCTCAGTCACAAAAAAGGGCAGAGAAAAAAGGCGGGTGCCGGAATTAAAATCGGTAACGTGAAGCATGTAATTTCCGCTGATCAGAAAATCGAGCTGATTATTTGGGAAAGAAATGGAATAACGATAGTAATCAGGATCCGAAAGTTGATTCTTGTTTCCGCCTCCTAAAATAAGTTCCTGCATATTTTCCAGATACCAATTCTGAGGGATATTGCTCGGATTCCAGTTCTTGTCGTGATGGGTAAACGTTATTCGAAATTGTCCGGATAGGGTGGTGAGCTCATCGAAGGAAAGCACCAGTTTTTCGGAGGAACCCAACCGAATGATGGGAGGGTGGTTAACACTACCTCTGCGATGGAGCTGTACACTTTTTATAGATTGCGGAGCCGGCAGCTGATTGGGGACAAGGTACCGGCTTATATAGTTCTGGGAAGTCTGATAATTATTGGAAGAGTTGGATACAGAAGCTGAACAACCTCCGAAAAAAGCTAACAGAACTATAAGTGGGAATAATCTAGATCTTGTAAATGCCTTCAAAAACAAAATGAGCTGGTCCGGTTAAAATTAATTGATGGTAGGTGTTGGTACCTGCATTAAAATCAAAGGAAGCCTTTAACGTTCCTCCTTTCACGCGAACAGTAAAGGTAGCATGTTTGCGGCCGCTTTGTTGGTTAAAATGTGTTGCAATGGCAGCGGCAAGGGCACCGGTTCCACAGGCCAGGGTAAGATCTTCAACACCCCGTTCATAGGTTTGCAGCGAAATAATCTCTTCCTCCTCAGCATGAACAAAGTTGACGTTACTTCCCGGCGGATTCACATCTTTGTGATAGCGAATGGCACTTCCGGTTTTCACCAATTCTTTTTCGTCTTCAAGGTCTTCACTGCCACAAAAAGTGATCAGATGTTCGGTTGCAGCATCGGCCTGAATGAACTCAATCTCATTCAGGGTTCTTTTTTTGGGTTGAACGTGAACGGGGAAGTGAATACTTACAGAACCGTCAGAATGAACCTCAGCCTCGTAAATATTATCGTGTACGCTGAAGGTCTGAGTGGCATTGAAACCAAATTCGTGTGCATATTGAACAAGACACCGGGCCCCATTTCCACACATTCCGGCATCGCTTCCGTCGGCATTTCGGTATATCATAGTGAAGTCTACATCCGGACGTTTTGCGGGCTGTAGCACAAGAATACCATCACCACCAACGCCAAATTTACGGTCACACAGTTTTGGGGTGATGTCGATGATCCTCTCCAATGATAAGCCATATTTCCGGTTATCGATCACAACGAAATCGTTGCCGGCTCCTTCCATTTTATGAAATTTAAGTTCGCTCATAGTTCAGCAAATGCAGGTATATGGTTCCAGGTGCTTTGTTCAGAAATGTAGGGGTCAAGGCCTCGCATCAGGTTCGAAAATCGGAGTGCAAGCACAATGAAAATAAGCTTGGGATTCACGTTTTGTTGCAAGGCTGGGCGATAGCTATCCAGATGATCGATCATTTCTTCGAGTCGGGCATCATCTAAAGCTCCCACAAATTTTTGTATGGACTCGAGCTGATCGATATTGGTGATGAACGACTTGTTCTTTGTTTCCCGATATACCATCAGGTCGCGGATGTACATTTCAATTAAATTGGTAAGGGCAATAAGGCCTTCAATATTGTTCGAGCTTTGCCAATCCAGAACGATGGTTGAAAGCTTTGCCGCGTCCTGACTGAATGCCATCCGCATGTACTCCACAACCGATTCACGGTTTTCTTTCAGCTTGCTGACATCAAAAAAGCGGGTCATGGCGTAATTTCCGTTGGAAACCCGGGCAAGGTAGGCTGCTGCGTCGGGTTCTAATCCGTCCACTTCAATCAAACCCTGTTCCACTTCTTTGGCTCTCAAAGCTCCCAGCGGTATATGCTGACATCGGGAAGTGATGGTGGGGAGTAAGCTCTCATAGCTTTCTGTGGTGAGGATAAACATCAGTCGGTCGGAAGGTTCTTCCAACAATTTAAGAAATGCATTGGCCGTTTCTTTCCGCATGGTTTCAACCTGGGTGAGAATGACGACCACCCGATTTCCTTCATTTGGCTTGAGTTTTGTTACAGGACGAATATCATCCCTGAAATAATCGATCGGGTAGAAGGCTTGCAGGTTTTTGGAGGAGTCATCATCCAGTGAAGGCCGCTGGGAAAACCCTATGATCTCGTATGGATCTTTTGAAAGCAATTCCAGTCGGTCCCGCAGCTCTTCAATTTTGGCAGAAGTTGGCATAGGGATAAAAACGTGAATATCAGGGTGGGTGAACCAGGATGATTTTTTCGAGGATTTGTTTTCCCCTAAATCAGAAAGGTGATCAATACCGTTGATGGCTTCAGCCAGGGCCAGTGCAAAAGCTGTTTTACCAACTCCGCTCGGGCCGGAAAGTAAATAGGCGTGGCTGATCCGCTCAGATGCTAACATGCGTTCTACCTGTTCCTTGGCCCGTTTCTGCCCAATAATTCTGCGATTTCCAAACTTGATGTCCACGTATATTATTCCTCCCAGATATAATCAAAAAGTAAAATTCCGGCTGTGATTGTCACTCCGGCAAAACCGATGAGAGCGGTTACATTATTCAAAGAAGTATCGCCGCCACTTACAAAAGCTGTTTTGCTTACATCTGCTAAAAGTAAAACCAACGGCATAAAAAGCGGGATACTTAATACTGAAAAAATAGCTCCTTTACGGTCGGCCTGCGATACCACGGCGGCAGTCATGGTTGCAACGCCCGAAAGTCCTGCGGTTCCTATAAAAAGCATACTCAGGAATGCTGCCCAAGAATGGATCTGTAATCCCATCAAAAAGATATAAGCAGCAAAAGTAGCCACATTGATCAACAGCGTAAACAGGAAATTGTACAGTAACTTTCCGGAATATACAGAAGTTCCGTTGGAGTAAATGCGAAGCAAGTCAAAGGTGCGTTTATCGGTCTCGGAGATAAAACTGCGGCTTAGAGCAGAAAGGGCTGCAAAAAGAATGATGATCCAAACTAATCCGGATTTTGGGCCGGGTTCAAGCTGGTCGGCACGCAGAGTAAATAGCACCAATAACATAGAAGCTGCCACAAACGCCAATACCATATTGAAGGCAAAGCGCGTACGCAGCTCGATCTGCAGATCTTTCTTTAAAATGGTGAGTGTGCTTCGAATCCATTGCATGACCAAGTTTAAGGATTTTACGCCCTTATTGACAATGATATCGTAAGCTGACGGCAGATTTTATTTAAGTTGAAGAATCCTCAACCGTCTTTTCCAGGTTAGGTGAACCTGAATAGCCGGTAACTACTGATACTTCTTGATCAGTTCCCATCTCTTGACTTTGCCGGTGGGTGTTTTAGGCAGATCCTGAACGATCTTGAGCTCTTTTGGGAGCTTAAAATCGGTAAGTGAATTTTTCAGCTGTTCCCTGATCTCTTCCAGTAGCGGTGTCTTCCCATTTTTAAGGGTCACTACCGCTGTAACTTTTTGGCCCCATTCTTCATCCGGTACTCCAATAACCACCGCTTCTTTGATAGTGGAAAGTTTCTGCATGGCTTCTTCCACTTCATTGGGATTTACATTTTCCCCGCCGGTTACAATAAGGTCGGTGCGCCGGGACTCTATGAATAAATGCCCAAATCCATTAATGTGGCCATAATCGCCAGTGTTAAACCAACCTTCATCATCAAAACGGCCTTCATTTTCTTCGGAATAGTAATATCCATCGAAAACTTGTGGACCATGTAGCCACAGCGCTCCGGACTGATTTTTTCCAAGCACTCTTCCGTTATCGTCACGGATCTGCATTTCGTTTGGTGGAAATGGTTTGCCCACGCTTTTTAGCGGAGTGTACATTCCGGAGGGAGCAAGGAGAGGATTAGCGATGATCTGAGCACAGGTTTCGGTCATCCCATAGCTCGATACAATGGGAATACCGCGCTCGGCAGAAGTGCGTAAGAGTTCGCCGGAAATAGGACCGCCACCCAATAAAATGGATTTGAATTCCCGGTGTGTTTTAAAAAGCGGGTCATCCAAAAGTCGTTTTAGCATGGTGGGCACGAGGGAAGCTGCCTGGAATCGGTGATTTTCCCCTAAAAACTCTTTGATCATTTCCTCATCAAATACTCCCATCCGGTAAATGGCGGAGTGGTAGAACAGGGACCTCAGAATAATGGAGATCCCGCCAATGTGATTTAATGGAAGACACAGCAGCCAAAAATGATTGGGATCAGGTTTGAAGTTTGTAGCAGAAGATTTTGCTGCAGCTTTGATCTGCCGGCGTTTGAGCGGAACGATCTTGGGTTTACTGGTGGTGCCGGAGGTGAAGAAATACCCAAAAATTCGATCATCTTCGATGCTATCCTCATCGGGGAGGTCAATATTCCGAACATCGTGTGTAAAAGAGTTTAGGAAGAAGTTCTCATCCATTTTGATGACGTTATCACCCTCTAAACGAGAACGGTTTCTGGTATCACAAAAAATGAGAGCCGGTTTCAGGGCATTCAGGTATTTCTGTAACTCCTTGTCTTTGGCTTTTGGGTTGATGGGAATGAAGGGAACACCCAGTTTCCAACAGGCTGCAATGGCAAAAATGAGCAGATCGCTGGACTCCGCTATAAATGCAATCGGCCATTTCAGGGAATCCGCTTTTTCTTCAACCAGATCTTTGAAGAAGCCGGTAAACCGTTCTAAGTCGCTATACGTGTACATGCCATCCTTAGATGTAAGAAATACATCAGGCTGGTTTTTACGCTTGAATTCAAAACTATGTAAGCGTGATCTGAACATATAGGATCTAGGTCAACTCCTTAATTTTATTGGTTTGTACTGTAATTCCAAGGCCCGGTTTTTCAGGGATCTCAATTGTTGATCCATCTAGCCACTTGTCTTGGGTTATATCATCATTAAGCAAGGAACCGGTAGAAAGTCCCTGTGCTCTGCTCTGGGATGCCAACCCCGAAGTAAGAGCCAAAATTGCACTTCTTCCAACAGCTGATTCCATAGCAGTAGTGAAAACGACTTCAATATTATGAGTATCAGCAAGCTGTTTTGTTACAAAAATATTTTTAAAAGTCCCCATTAGAGCAGGTTTAATAATAAGAAGATCTGCAGCCTTGTTTGCTAATAGTTCTTCAACCGCATTTTTGTTCCTGACAGATTCATCTGCTGCAACATTTATGTTAACAGTGTCGGTCACTTTTTTCAACCCCTGAAGATCGGCTGCCTCTACGGGCTGTTCGCAGTATTCAATGTCCAGCGATTCTAAGGTACTAAGATTCCGTATAGCCTCATCTGTGCTCCAGGCCTCATTGGCATCGATGCGTATAGATAGTTCTGGAAATTGAGATCGCAGCGCCTTCAGTATTTCAACTTCCTGCTCAAAATTCCGCCCCACTTTAAGCTTGATCGTCGTATATCCTTCATCAATGAGTTTGTTAGCCTGAATCAAGCTTTTTTCCTTTTGCTGAATAGCTATAACGGCGTTGGTACGGATGGTTTTGGAATATGTATTGAAGAGGAACGCGGGCAGAGAGACTCCTTTTCTTTTGGCTTGTAAGTCATGATATAGGGTGTCCAATCCAAAACTAAGGGAAGGGAATTGATGAATTTTTTCGAGCAGGGCGATGAATTCGGTGGCTCCTTCGTCACGCAAAGCCTGTTCCAGATGCTCACGATTCATGATCAAAACTTCCCGAACCTGATCTATCGTTTCTTCAGAAAAACCGGGCAGTGGGGCTACTTCTCCAAATGCTTCGATCCCATTTTCTGAATATTCCAAAATAAGTCCTTCCCGATGACTGAAGGTCTCCCCGGCAGTCTTAAATGGCTTTTTGAAAGGAAGTTGATATGAGAAAATGTGAAGCATTAATTCAGGATTATGCCAATGGAGAAAAGTACACCGAACAGAACCATGAATTGAGCCGTACGTTCCAGCATCAGGTTTAGGTTCTTTTTATCAGTTTCCGTCCAGATCTTATACGCTAAAAATGCAGCCATAGGCAGGGATAAAAATGGGAGAAAGATCCATAAGTTGAAATCCAATTGAACAAAAAAGTGAGGTGGTATGGCAAAGGCCAAAAGTATCATCAGCAGGTATTCGACCTTCAGCGCTAATTCCCCAAACAGAACGCCGAGGGTTCTTTTTCCGGATTTCTTGTCTTGCTCAACGTCTCTAAGGTTATTTACTACAAGAATGTTCACGCACAATCCTCCGATGGCAAGAGAAGCCCAGAAGGAAGCTTCCGACCACTGCAGTGTATTTACATAATAGGTAGTCATAACTGCGACGATCCCAAAAAAGATGAACACAAAAACATCCCCAAGGCCGTTGTAGCCCAAAGGAAAAGGTCCGCCGGTATACAGCACTCCGAATAACAAAGAAAGTAAGCCAATGGCCAGAATGATCCATCCGCCCACCCAAACGAGATAGAGTCCTGTCAGAAAAGCCAGCCCCATTGTGAGGATGGTAGCATTCTTCATGGTCTCGGGAGAGATCAGTCCGGTAGCTGTTGCTCTTCGGAAACCAATGCGTTCATCGGTATCAGAGCCCTTCATAAAATCGAAATAATCGTTGGCGAAGTTAGTGCCTATTTGAATAAGAGTGGCACAGATCAGGGCGACTGTTGTATTGATCCAGTTTAACCCATGTACCTGAAAAGCAAGAGCAGCTCCCACTAAAACAGGTACCAATGCTGCGGCTAAGGTTTGTGGGCGTGCGGCTTCGATCCATAGCTTGGTTTTTGAAGTGCTCAAAAGTAAAATGATTAATTTTTTATGTGGATAACTTACTTCCCAAAGATAAGCGATTTAGCCTTGGCTTAAAAAATGAAGTGAAGGCGGGGGTAAAGAAAAATTTATTAAGTAAGATAGACATTGGAAGCGGTTGCAGGTTAAATAATTAAATATAAATACCAATTTAGCTATTTAATTTAATTATGGATAAATAAATAACTAAATAATTTGTGTATTTCTTAAAAAGTGCATTATATTTTGCCTGTCAATTTCCTAATCACCAAACAATATTTTTATCCTATGGCGCACTCAAAACTCGAATACATTTGGCTTGATGGATCAGAGCCAACACAAACCTTAAGAAGCAAGACTAAAGTGCTTCACGATTTTAGCGGCAAATTAAAAGATTGCCCGATCTGGAATTTCGATGGGAGTTCAACCAACCAGGCTAAAGGAGGTTCTTCTGACTGTTTGTTGAAACCCGTAGCTATTTTTGAAGATCCCGACAGAATTAACGGGTACCTGGTTATGACCGAGGTACTGAATGCAGACGGCACCCCGCATGAGACGAATGGCCGCGCAACTATTGATGCCGAGAACGAAGATTTTTGGTTCGGTTTTGAGCAAGAGTATTTTATTGTTGATCCAGAAACAGGTCGCCCGCTGGGTTTCCCTGAAAATGGATATCCGGCACCACAAGGTCCTTATTACTGCGGAGTGGGAGGTAATCGTGCTTACGGACGTGATATCATTGAAGAGCATTTAGACCTCTGCCTCGATGCAGGGTTGAACCTGGAAGGCATTAATGCTGAGGTAGCTGCAGGTCAGTGGGAATTTCAGATCTTCGCCAAAGGTGCACACCGTGCCGGCGATGAGATCTGGATCGGTCGTTATCTTATAGAACGTACAGCTGAGAAATATGGCCTGATCATTGACTGGCATCCAAAACCACTGGGTGATACCGACTGGAATGGTTCAGGAATGCATGCCAACTTCTCTAATGGTAAGATGAGAGACGAAGGCGGCGAAAAATATATGACTGAAGTTTGTGAAGCTTTTGGAAATTTCATTCAGGAGCATATTGAAGTGTACGGCGCAGACAACGATCAGCGCCTTACCGGTAAGCACGAAACTCAGTCGATAGACAAATTTAGCTACGGTGTATCTGATCGTGGTGCTTCTATCCGTATTCCGGTGAATACCATTGATGATGGCTGGAAAGGACGATTGGAAGATCGTCGTCCGGCTTCTAATGCAGATCCTTATAAAGTGGCTGCACGGATCATAAAAACGGTGAATACAGTTTCTTAAAAAAGTACTTTACTCACTTATCGATTTCCAAAAACCCTGCTTTCTGAGCAGGGTTTTTTTGTTGGATCAAGATTTAATTTTTTGAATACTTTTTTTGTGTGTAAGTTCAATTTTATAATTAGAAATGGGTACAAAAGAAATGATGAGAACAAGCTTTAAAGACGATCTCCCTTTCTAAGTTCGAATAAAGATTCACATTCACGTTAACAGGAAAAAAACTATGAAATCAGGTACTAAAACAACGCTTATAGCAATTTTGATGTGCTCTTTTACTTTTTCGTTTGCGGAGGCTCAAAACAGGTTCAGTATTAATGAATCGGAAGGGCTCCAAAAACAAACAACTCTCATGAAGAGTAATAAATTTATGAAAATGCGATTACCGTCATTTTCAGCTTTGAAGTCTATGACTGATAATGATATCAAAGAATGGGTGGAACAGTATAATGATGGGGGCGATTGGCTGGACGAGGAAAGAGCTACCTATGAATACAGCACCGACCGAAATACCATCACTGTTCACTTTGAGTACAACGATGAAGGTACCTGGATGGAATCGGGCACACAGACTTATGAAATGAGTGCAAACGGATATCCTTTAAGCCTGAGTCTTGATTTTGGAGAAGGTGAAATTGGGCAAACCTTTCATTATGCCAATGTGGAAACCGGCAGACTTGATTCTGTACTATTCTATGAAATTTATACAGATGAAGAATTCTCAAGTCGCACAGAGTTCAATTACATCAATGATGATTCAGCTCGAATGACAGAGTACGATACTTCTGAACCTACGGAAACGGTTTATGCAACCGGCTATTTCGCCAATCGGGGGGATGATTTCGTTGAATATTACGATTCAGAGGAGGAAGGCTACATTGATCGCTATGTATATTCAGATGCAAGTATTGATATGTACCTCAAAAATTTCATGAATGAATTCATTTTTGTAGAAGTGTATAACGATGAATACTGGTACGATGATGAGGAATGGACTCCATACTCGCGCACAACATTGACTCTGGAAGAAGGCGTTGTTACCGAAGAGTTATTTGAAACTTATGATGGAGAGTGGTTCGGAGAAGAAAACCGTTTGATAAACTACAGCGACGGACAGATCACGCAGATTGTAGAGGAACGGAATATGGGACTTGATTGGGAAGCCGTTTATCGTACCAATTACACATATGGAGCTGCGGTATCTAATGAAACGCAGAACGAACAGGTACAGGGCTTTAAACTGTCTCAGAACTATCCGAATCCCTTTAACCCAACCACGCAGATTAGTTACAGCATTCCGAATGCGGGTGAAGTAAGCCTGGAAGTATTTAATGTACTTGGAAATAAAGTAGCTACCCTTGCACAAGGACGCAAAGCGGCCGGAGAATATACTGCTGCCTTCAATGCATCTAATTTTTCAAGTGGCATCTACTACTACAAGTTGCAATATGCAGGAGCCGTAGAAGTTCGGGCCATGACGCTGATCAAATAAATGCGATCTTAGTAGAATACGATTTCATCACAAACCCCGCTTTCCAAAGAAGGCGGGGTTTTTTAGTTTTCACAAAAAAAGAATGAAGCAAATAAACTGGAGTGACTTTGAACAGGTAGAACTGCGAACCGGAACCATCATCAAAGCAGAAGAATTTCCCGAAGCCCGAAAGCCAGCTTTTAAACTCACCATCGATTTTGGGGAGGAAGTTGGGATCAAGAAATCATCAGCACAGATAACAGATCATTATACTGCGCAACAACTGAAAGGGAAGCAGGTTATAGCAGTTGTAAACTTTCCGCCCAAGCAGATCGGGCCGTTTATGTCGGAGTGTCTGGTAACCGGCTTTCCGGATTCAGGCGGCAAGGTAGTGCTGGCCGTTCCAGATAAAAAAGTAGACAACGGTATGAAACTATTTTGACCTGAATGAGCTTTAAGGGAATACGGAAAAAGCGTAAATCAATATCCTTCAGAATCTTAAATCTTTTATGAAATTTATAGTCACCTGTTGTTTTGTCTTTTTGATGGCAACAAATATACAGTCTCAAGAGATTTCCTACCCGGAAAGAGAGTCCCTCACATCCAACTTTAAGCTGGTGATAGAAGCTATTCCTGAAGTTAAAGGGGAAGTCCGTGTGGCGATCTTTGACAGCCGGGAAAAGTATGACAGTAAAGAAGAACCAATTCATGCAGTAGTGTTATCGGTAGATGAAAAGACCCTGACATGGAGCAATGATTCTCTTCCTTATGGGGATTACGCCATCGCCATTTACCACGATAAAAACACCAATGGAGAGTTAGATACGAATCTGCTGGGCATCCCCAAAGAAGCCTATGGGTTCTCAAATAATGCTCGCGGACGCTTTGGTCCGGCCTCGTGGGAAGATGCCTCCTTTTCAGTAGAAGGGGAAGAGACGCAGATCAATATTTCACTGCAATAACAAATAATTTCAGCACTTTTGCTGTTGGGATATCAGCCTTCAAATTTTGTTTGATGTAGAAATGCCTTTTGTACATATTCTGTTTTTAACAAATAACAAAAACAGAGGTACAAATGAATACATTAGAAGGGGAAACTGCACCGGTATTGAGTTTAAAAGACTGGGTTATATCACTCATCATTTCTGTGATTCCACTGATCGGTATTGTGATGCTATTGATATGGGCATTCAGTGATAACATCAACCCAAACAAGAAAAACTGGGCACGGGGAATGCTGATTCTATATGTGATCGGTATCGCGCTTTATTTTGTGTTTATCGTGCTATTTATGGGCGCGATGATGTCTGGCGCCGGTGGTTTTGAATCAATGTAAAGAAGGAAGCGATAAACGGTCTTTCGCTTAAGCCTCATCATGTACTTGATGGGGCTTATGTTTTTTAAAGGACATCCTGAAGTTCTTCATTTCTCTGAATAACCGATTTTGCATAAGGACAGAGCGGGAGCACTTTTAACTCATTCTCCCGGGCAAATTCTACGCCATGAAAAACCAGCTTTTTGGCAAGACCTTCTCCGCGATATGCTTCATCGGCTTCGGTGTGATCGATGATGATCTTATCAGTGCCGGCTTTAGAGTAGGTCATCTCGGCAATGCGTTTTCCATCTTTTTCAATGAAAAAAGTGCCTTTGGTATCAGTCGATTCGTGTTGGATTTCCATGGCTAGTTGAGTTCGTTAGTGATTTTCGTTGCATTAGCTCTGTTGCCGAACAGATTGTTGAGGGTCAGCCTCAAAACTACGAAGGCGACCGGTCAAATTTGTCCCAGTTCGGCTTACGTTTTTCGAGGAAGGCATTGCGGCCTTCTTCAGCTTCGTCGGTCATGTAGGCTAACCTCGTTGCTTCACCGGCAAATATTTGCTGTCCCACCATGCCGTCATCAATAGCGTTAAGGGCAAATTTTGCCATTTTGGTAGCGGTTGGACTTTTGGTTAGGATCTCTTGCGCCCATTCATAAGCGGTTTCTTCGAGCTTTTCGTGCGGAACTACTTTATTCACCATGCCCATCTCAAAAGCTTCTTGTGCGGAATAATTGGCACCGAGGAAGAAGATCTCACGAGCTCGTTTTTGTCCTACCTGGCGGGCAAGCAACGCTGAACCAAATCCACCATCAAAACTGGCCACATCGGTATCGGTTTGTTTGAAGATGGCGTGTTCTTTACTGGCTAACGTCAGGTCACAAACTACGTGCAGACTGTGCCCGCCACCCACAGCCCAGCCGGGAACTACAGCGATCACTACTTTGGGCATGAACCGTATGAGCCTTTGCACTTCCAGGATATTCAGCCGGGCGATCCCGTCATCGGCTTTGTACCCGGTTTTGGAACGCACGTTTTGGTCACCGCCGGAGCAAAAGGCCCATTTCCCATCTTTGGGAGAGGGACCTTCACCGCTCAAAAGTACCACGCCAATATCGTTGTCTTCTTTGGCATCACTGAGTGCTTCATACAATTCAAACACGGTTTTTGGGCGAAATGCATTTCGAATTTCCGGACGGTTGAATGCAACTCTCGCCACGCCGTTGGATTTTTTATAGGTGATGTCTTCGTAGTCTTTTACAGTTTGCCAGTTCATGAACTTTTGTTGTTGGGTGAAATAGATTTACCTGAAGGTAAAAACCTGTTAGATATAAAACTTAAGAAAATGAAGCGGGACCTTCTTGGTTTGTGTTACCATGCCGGAGTTTGGGAACGAGTGTACGGTAAAAATCTGTCAGGTTTAATACTTGATAAAATGAAGCTCCGACGTCGCTGTATGATCAGCTTATTTTTAAATATGCATGCAGCAGTGAGTTCAAAGCCTTCGGGCTATCCAAATGCACACGATGGCCCGCCTCTTTCACAACCTGAAGTTCAGCATCCGGGATTTCCTTCTCCATTTGCCGGTTGATGTGCACGAATTTTGAATCCCTTTCACCCACAATAAGTTGAACGGGAATTTTTAATTCTTTTAAGCGATCCCTTACACAAGGCATAGTCCCGGTTCCAAATCCCTGTAAACTGTTAGCCAGCCAAAATGGATTCTGTTCCTGCTGAATGCGTTCGGTTTTCGCTAATAATTCAGGATCAGCATTGGAAGAATCAAAAAGCGGCATGTTCTTCCAGTCTTCCAGAAACCCTTCAAAATTTCCTGTAATGGCATCTGAGCGACGTGCATCCAGCGATTGTCGGGCTTGGCGTTCGGTTTCGCCTTCAATACCAAAAGTGGCGCTTTCCATTATCAACCCTCGATACAGATCCGGACGATGGAGAGCCAGTTGGAGTGCTAAACGTCCCCCCATACTATATCCATATAAATAGACCGGAATTTGTAACTGCTCGCTGATGAGTTTGGTGACATCGGCCACTTGTTCTTTGGTTGAAAAACGATAGTGAAGTTCAGCTCCTTCGGTTTTTCCATGTCCCAGCAGGTCGATCGTGATGGGATTGCAAAATGCTTTCAGCTCAGGGATAAGGTGTGTAAAATTCTCTCCACTTCCCATAAATCCATGAAGGAGTACAAGATTGGGTAGGGTTTCCTTTTCCTGATGCACTTCGAAGTGATACGAAATTCCGCGTACGCGAATGTTCATGAGTTCTTGTTGAACTTAAAGTTCCATAAGGCGTGGCGAAGCTCCATCGACTCGTCGGCTCCGGTCATGCATTCCATAACGTGCACGCCGTTCTTTTCAATCAGTTTGTCAAAGGTAGGAATAATTTGCTCCGGTTTTGAAACGAGGGTATGGTCGAGGTTGTGAGCCCGGCAAAGAGCAGCGATCTTGGTCCGCTGTGGAGTTTCGAAATAGGGGGTGTATTTTTCCTTGATCTGATGCACCGGCAACATCCGGAAAATGGTTCCGCCGCCATTGTTCAACACTACAATAACCAATGGCTGGGAAACCTGATCGGCCAGTAAAAGCCCATTGGAATCATGCAAAAAAGCGATGTCCCCGATCATCAAAAATCCGGATTTGTTGGTTTTCACACTCAGTCCGATGGCCGTTGAAGTGATGCCATCAATGCCGGCCGTACCACGATTCACGTAGATCTCCTTACCATCAAATTCTCCAAAAAGGGACATATCCCGCACAGGAAAAGAATTCGACAGCATCACAAAACTCTTCTTAGGCTGCGTTTCGGTGATCTTTGAAAATACATAGCCGTCAGTGATAGGGGCTGATGGATGAAGCTGCTGCTCCCGAAATTTCCGGAAATCCTTCTCAACTTTTCGCCAGGTTTTGATCCATTCTTTATCAGCGGCACCCGTCACTTCCGGGATCTTGAGTTCACCATTTAGCAATATTTGTTTATGGGAAGACAAGCTGCCATCGGTCCACTGCTCGGGATGCATAAAGCAGATCTGCATTATATTATCGTGCGTATCCAGGTAGTTGTTGAGGGCTTTGCTCACAGGCTGCATTCCAAAGCGTAAGATCAGGTCTGCTTTCAATTCGTCTCCGTTCTCAGAATTTCGCAGAAACCCATCAAAACCCTGAATGGTATGCCGTGAAGATGGGATTTGGGAGCCCGGTTCAGCCAAAACAGGAGCATCCAGAACGCGGGCAAGCGAAGTTACAAAGTTCAGTTGGTGAAATGGCGAAGCCGGACCAACCATGATCAAGGGCTTCTCAGCTGAGATAACATCCGACCAAAAAGTTTCTCCAAGTTCTAAAGGTTCTTTGGTGATTTGGTACTTTGGAGAAGGTAAACGGGATTGCTTCTCATTTTCAAATTCAACCTGCTTAAGAAACTTAGAATCAGGTTCAAAGGGTTTGGAAAACGGAAAGTTTAAGTGCGCTACGCCAGCTTTTTTTACAGACAGCTGAACGGATTGAATTGCAGCCAGTCGAAGTCGTTTTAAACTGCGTTTATGCAGATCGGGTTCTCCAACTTCGTGAAAAAATACCGGGTAGTTTCCAAATATCTTTAGCTGATCGATGGTTTGGGAAGCGCCTAGTCCGCGATAGTGAGCGGGACGATCGGCACTTAAGATAATAAGAGGGATTCCGGATTGAGAAGCCTCAATTACAGCCGGAAAATAATTAGCCAGGGCCGTGCCCGATGTACAAACCAATACGGTTGGCTTTCCACTCGATTTGGCTAATCCAAGGGCAAAAAAAGCGGCCGAGCGCTCGTCAATAGCAATGTGTTTTTTAAATCCGGAGTGAGCCGAAAAAGCTAAGGTGAGGGCCGTGGATCGAGAGCCCGGGGAAATGACGGCATGTTCGACGCCTTCTTCAAATAAGGCACGGACAAATTCTGTACTCCAGTGAAAGGCGAGATTCTGAGGTTCATTTTCGGGCATGTTCCAACGCGGTTAACATCGGGATGAATTTTAAATTCGTTTCATCCCATTCTTTTTTAGGATTTGAGTCCTCAACAATACCACATCCTGCGAAAAATCGCACTTCATTATTATTTATTAATCCGCTGCGGATGGCCACTACAAATTCCCCTTCTCCATAGGCATTGATCCATCCGATGGGACCGGCATACCAACCCCGGTCAAAATGCTCGAGTTTATTGATATAGGGCATAGCTGCTTCACGCGGATATCCACCGACAGCAGGAGTGGGATGCAGTTTTGAAAGTACTTCTGTCCGCGAAACGCCTTCTTTTATCTTGGCGTGAACCGGAGTGTACAGATGCTGAACGTTGGATAATTTTTTTATGCCCGGTGCTTCCGGATGTTCATACACATCGGAAAAGCGGTGCAGGTTTTCTTCGATGGCATCCAGCACAAATGCGTGTTCGCTCAGGTCTTTTTGGCTGTGAAGGAGTTCGTATTCCAGTACGGCATCTTCGGAAGCTGTTTTTCCGCGAGATATACTTCCGGCCAATCCCTCTGTAAGAACTTCGCGGTCATGAAATGAGGCAAGTCGCTCGGGGGTACTTCCCACAAAAGCCGTTTCGCCATCCTGACTGATCAAAAATGAGTAACAATCAGGATATTGGGTACGGAGATAATTCAGCAAACGCGTGCCGGAAACGGGATATTGCAGCTTCACGTTGAGCTCCCGGGCAAGCACGATCTTTTTGAACTCTCCCTGGTTGATAAGATCTGTGGCACTTTCTACTGAATGCGTCCACTGTTTAAATTCCGGAGAATCAGTGCCCGGTGTTTCCACTTTAGTTGGATAGGATTCCGGGTAGTCTAACTGATATGTGCCTGCATCACAGATAGAGTCAAGGTGATCGAGGGTAGAGGTGAATTTCCTGTAGGTATCTTCTAACGAAATGTCATTTTCAATTCTGTTGGTGATCGTCAGGATCGTGAAATCACCTTGCTTAACCAAAACCCATTCCGGAAGATTGAAAGATCCGGCGCCAAAGTTTCGCCATTCTTTGCCCACATTATGATCAAAGAAAGAGAAGCCACCCAATAAATGAACTGAGGCATGCGGATGCTTGAGCTTGCTGAGGTGATAGACATTAGATAGTAATTCCTTCCCGGCATCAGAGGCATTACGGAAACGTTCTTTTCCGGTAGTTTGAATACGCTGAAGGGATCCGCCGGCAGCTATGGAAAAGTCAGAAGCAGGTTTCTCCCAAAAATATTGAAAGGTTGATTCTGAAAACTGTTCTAAAACAGCAAGGGCATCTACACTTGGTATTTCGATGGAGAAAGATAAAAATTGGTAGTCATTCTCTTGGTTAGCTACAAATTTAATAGCCTGCTGCAATGCCAAGCCGGAAATCTGTTCCTGAAAACAAGTTCTAACTTTATCTAACACGGGATTCTCTGAATCCATATAGCTGCAAAATTTAATTTTCAATCTAAAATGAAAGTACGGATAATTACAGCAATGTTAAACTAATTTTAATTCCTTTTTATGTTTTGGAAGGGAGTGAATGAGGTAATGAGTACAGAAAGGAGAAAATGCTTTTTAAAATGCTGCTAACCGAAGCATTTGTTGGGTCGGCTTGTGTTTTATCGTGATCCAAGAAACAGGGGCTACATATAATGACCTAAGCCTCGGATATCAGAGAGTCGGGAAGGTTTGCCCCGAAATGGGCCTTTCATGCAGCTTTAGACGAATAGGAATGCTACTCAGCTACTATTCCGCGTCATCGTCGCTGCCGGAGGAATATGGGTTGTGAATGCCGTGTTCGTCGGGATTGTATTCGGCGAGTTTGAAAAAATGCTCCCAGGCGGCTTCACTTTTACCGTTTTTATCTACCCAGGTTGGGTGACTTTGTTTGATGAGTCCCACCACGCGCTTGGCGTACATCACGCGCTCGTCGGTGTCTTCGATTCGGGGAAGGGCGGCGATCATAAGGTCGAGATTATAGCCGCAGTCAAAGTCTTTGGGTTTTTGCTGATGTATGAACATGAAATGAGATAGGGTTAATTTCTTTCGCCATCAAAATAAGCGTTAATGCGATGAGTTTAAAATCGAATTTACAAGCTTTGCATTTTTACACCTGTTTCAGCTGAGCCGAAGGATGGAGCTATAGCATCTAATCCATCTTTCCGTTTCCTGGAAACTCGATTTTTGGGTAATGAAAGTGAGAAACGGGGTGATGGATGGTGTGTTCCTTATCACCGTTATACCTTATTCGAAAAAGGAATGGCTAAGTAATTCGCTGCTATCTAACTGACAAATTTTTATTGCCACGACACTAGTATTTTGAGACCTGAGGTTCGAAATGAGGATATCTCGAAATAAGCGTCAATAAAAACTTTGCGAAATATGAACGGGTGCTTGCGAAAATATTTTCTTAGTTTTGAGCCTTCAAAAGAGTAATCATCAACACAGAAAAATTCATGTATCATAATTCCATTCTGGAAACGGTGGGTAATACCCCGCTCATCAAGCTAAATCACGTTAACGGAAATTCGGACGGGACGCTGTTGGCGAAGGTTGAATATTTCAATCCCGGCCACAGTATTAAAGACCGAATTGCCATCAAAATGATCGATGATGCGGAGGAAAAAGGCCTGCTGAAGCCCGGCGGAACGATCATTGAGGGAACTTCAGGTAACACCGGAATGGGATTGGCACTGGTTGCGGTCAATCGTGGTTACAAATGTATTTTCACTACCACCGACAAACAGAGCAAAACTAAAGTAGATCTGCTGAAAGCTTTAGGTGCTGAAGTGATCGTTTGTCCAACCAACGTGGAAGCGGATCATCCCGACAGTTATTATTCGGTGGCAAAGCGACTGAGTAATGAGATCGAGAACTCTTACTATCCCAATCAGTATGACAATAAGAGTAATCTTGTGGCTCATTATGAAACGACCGGACCGGAGATCTGGGAGCAGACGGAAGGCAAGATTACCCATTATGTAGCGGGAATGGGAACCGGTGGTACGATCTCAGGTGTTGGCAAATTCCTGAAGGAGAAGAACCCGGAGATCAAAGTGATCGGGATTGACAGTGTGGGCTCGGTGTATAAAAAATATTTTGAAACAGGGGAGTTTGATAAGAATGAGATCAAACCCTATATGACGGAAGGTATTGGTGAGGACATCATCCCGGAAACCATAGAATTTGACTGGATCGACGATGTGATACAGGTCAATGACAAAGATTCTGCGATCGTAACCCGGAGATTGGCCCGCGAAGAAGGGTTGTTGCTGGGATGGTCTTGTGGGGCCGCAACGCAGGGCGCTTTGAAGTACATCGAGGAAAATCCTTTAGGAAAGGATGATATAATGGTTATTATAATGCCTGACAGCGGAACCCGATATATCCACAAGGTGTACAATGATGAGTGGATGAAAGAGCAAGGTTTCCTGGAAGAGTAAATCGGATCAACACTAAATAATACATAGGCAATCAAGTTATGGCGAAGAAAGATCAGACGATGAATCCCGGACAAATGGAAATTGAACTGAAAGAAGATGAGGCCACGGGAACCTATTCCAACCTGGTGATGATCACGCATTCTCCATCAGAGTTTATTCTCGATTTTATTGCTGTAATGCCGGGTGTTCCCAAAGCCAAGGTAGTGAAGCGAATGATACTTACTCCTGATCACGCCAAACGCCTGGCTAGTGCACTGCACGACAATATTTCCAAGTTTGAGAGCGAGCACGGAACCATCAATTCCAGCAATAACGACAAAGTGGACATGCACATGTATCGCGGCCCCAAGCCGGAAGCGTGAGAACATTGAACATTCAATATTGAATAAAGAATCTTGAAGTATTGTAGAACGGCTCGCTGAGCCGTTTTTTTGTTTAAGTATAGATAATTGGGATAAGCTGGAACTCGCTCTGCCTGCGTCGCCGTATTTTTTCCTCGTTCCTGCGCTCTGCATCGGAGCTAAATGTGCCCAAATTATTTCTTGGCCTGAAGAAGTAATCCAATACCCACCAAAAAGAAGAAAATATGAGGAAGAGTTGCGGCTACGATAGGGGATAAGGTTCCATAATAGCCAAAAGGCTCAATGATCTTCATGAATGCAAGATAGAGGAAACTGATGGTGAGTCCGGCTGCCAGGTAGGCACCTTTTCCGCCACGTCTTCTTACACTGGCAAATGCAAATCCCACGATGGTAACCACGATGATGGAAAAAGGATACGCCAGCCTTCCAAAGAACTGCACCTGTGGAATTTCGATTCCACCTGCACCACTTCGTTCTATCGACTCAATGTAATCTACCGCTTCGGGGTAGGTTAGCTGGTAGATATCGGAAGTAGTACGGGCCAGGTCTCGGGGAAAAACGTTGAGTACGGTGTCTTTTTCACGATATTCTTTTTCTGTGAACCCTGTTTTTGTGAACACCTGCTCCGTAACATTCTCAAGCCGCCAGCTTTGGGTTGAGTCGATCCACCGCATGCGATTGGCTGAGGTGCTTTTTGTGACCTGCCGGTCTTCGGATTCAATAAGCCGGATGCGGTAAGCGATCTCTTTATTCTTGTCAAAATAATTGACCTGAAGTTTGGTGTTTGGGGATGGCTGCCGGTAAATATCACTCCGGTCAATACTCTCTGATTTATCGTGCAGGTATTCTTCTTCAAAAGCAATGCGCTCGGCATTGGACGTTGGTATCACGAAGGCATCCAGCAGGCTGATGGAAATGGCACTGATCAGCGCAAAGGTGATGAAGGGGACTATCAAACGGTATAAACTAACTCCTGCGGCTTTCAGGGCGGTGATCTCGAGTCGGTCGGCCAGCTGACCGGTTAGAAACAGGCAGGCTACAAAAATTGCCACCGGAAGCACAAGCCGCGTCATCTCAGGGATGTAGTTGAGGTAGTAGCGATTGAAGATCTCGGCCATAGTTGCGCCTTGATCAGCAAAATCATCGCTGTTCTCGGAAAAATCCACCATAATAAAGATGAAGATCAGCATCACCAACACAAACAGCGTGATGCCGAGCATTCGGAAGAATATGTAGCGGTCGAATCTATTGGTCACGTTTACGGAATGGGTTTGGTATGCGCAGGTCAAAGGTCAGGCGAAGAATCAGGAAGATCCCCGCAATAGTCAGTATGATGTTAAAGGTCCACATTCCCCAAAATGGAGAAATGAAAAGCCGGTCAGCAAGTTTCTCGCCCTGAATCAAAGAGACCCAGTAAAAAGTGAGCACTACGGTGGAAATAAGGGCGGCAAAGCCGAAATTTCCTTTTTTGGTCATAATACCTACCGGTGCCCCAAACAATATAAAAACCACACAGGCAAATGGAATAGAGAGTTTTTTGTGAATTTCTACCAGGTACCGGGCAATGCGTTTCTGCCGCCATTCGATATTTGCATATACCGATTCAAGCTGACTTTGATATTCTTTCATCTGGCGGATCGACTCCTGCACGAAAAAGCGCTGTATCTCTGCCTTCTCAAAGTTGTTGGTAACTAAGTAGGGGCTTTCAATGGCTGCAATATGGTCGAGAGAATCAGGTAGATTGCGGTTGGGATTGAAGAAAGACTCACGGCCACTGTATTCATCAGTAGGTACCAGCGAGGTGTTTTTACCCATGAAATCACGTTGTCCTTCAATTTCAGTAACCAGAGAATCTACAACGGCCATCATGGCCCGGGAGCTCATGGTTCGGTCGCTACGGTTTCGGTTTTCAGGATCTGATCGCATAAAAGCCAGGTCAGAAATGTCCAGTGTCATAATGTGTTTGCGGAATGAATTCCGCTCCACAAAGTTATCGGTGCGACTGGAGGTTCGTGTAAATTCCAGGCTTTTTCCATTTATAAGGTGAAGGGAAAGTGCTTGCTCTCCTTTACTTTCAAGGATTCCACTTTCAGCCATTATGTAGGCCCGGTTTTTATTATCTACCGGTTTTTGAAATAGAGTGATATTGTAGAGGCTGTCTGTTTCGCCATCTATACGTTCCACCAAAAAGGTGTAGCCTTCAATACCATCGTAAAAGGTATTTGGTTTCAACTCAAATCCAGGCTTTTTCAATCGAATATCAATAAACAGGGAGCGGGCTTTTTGGTTGGCTTCCGGTAAAACGCTATTTGAGAACCAGGCCAATCCCACAAAAAGTAAAACAGAGGTGATCAGTACCGGCTTCATGATCTGAAAAGGGTTAACGCCTGAAGCCCGAAGGGCGGTGAGTTCGTTGAGTTCTGAGAACTTGCCAAAAGCCATCAGGGTAGCAACTAAAACGGCCATGGGAGCGGCAAGAACCACCATGTAAGCCAGGTTGGTGAGAATGAGTTCGATAATGACCTGTAGGGGAATGTCTTTCCCGATGAGATTGTCGATGTTGAGGATCAGGAATTGCATCAGCAGTAAAAACATCAACGTAAAAAAACAAAAGAAAAAAGGGGCTATATGCCTTTTTAAAAGGTCTAATTGCAGTTTGTTAATAATTTTAGCCAAGCCTTGTAGTTGATTAAGTACTTTTTAATTTTTACAGACGTAAATAATAGACATTTTTCAGGTATCAATTTAACTTTTGATCGGTGGATTAAACTTTCAAGATACTCAAATATATAGTATTATCGTTCGCACTAATCATCTATAACTAACGCTAATTAAAGGAAGAAGGATCAGCCTATCGCACAACGCTACAGACTTTAAGTAAACCAAAGCCTAGTACATATTCAGGTGCATTCTTTTTTTAAATTAGCTTATTATTTGCCGTTCGTATGTTTGATGAATGGGTTGCTATTGGTGGGCGCTTCCGCGCAGGATTCTACAGCTACCGATACCACGGTCATTTCTATACAAGCTGACTCTGTTGCTGCAGACTCAATGCCTGAAGGGATGAAGTTTATCTACAGGGCACCCACCGGGCCAGCCAGTATAGCACCTGCAGTACAGCCGGGTAAAATGTACTATATAAAGCTTCCCAAAGAGCGGTATGAAGCAAGCTGGGATTCTGCCGATACCTACACCGTCCAGCGAAAGATCGACGGAATTGATGTGGGCGTTCCTTCCAAATACTCTTTTGAAGAATTTGCCGAGCATAAAAAGCGCCAGCAGATCAAAAGCATTCAGTATAGTCTTGTAGAAGAAGGGAAGCAGCAGCAAGCTGACCAGCGAGGGTTATTGGACTTCAGTTTACAAATTCCGGGCGGCGAATCATCTGTATTCACTACTATTTTCGGGAAACCGGAGGTGAATTTACGGGTTAATGGTTCAGCTAATATGAATGTAGGTGTTTCGATCCAGAATGTAGATGATCCTACCATAGCGCCTGACCTGCAGCGGCGGATAGATCCTACTTTCAACCAAAACCTGCAGTTGAATATTCAGGGTACCATTGGGGATAAACTTACCATTGCCACCGACTGGGATACGGAACGTGCTTTTGATTTTCAGAACCGCCTGAGTATTGTTTATGAAGGGTATGAAGATGAGATCATCAAGCAGATTCAGCTTGGTAACGTATCTATGGAAACCGGGAACTCGTTGATCCGCGGCGGGGCATCGCTTTTCGGAATTAAATCGGTGGCAGAATTAGGACCTCTGAAGCTGACCTCAGTAGTGTCTCAGCAAAAAGGAGAAAGTGAGTCGGAAACGATAACGGGCGGTTCTCAGGAAACACAGATCTCCATACGACCGATCGAGTATCAGAATAACCGTCACTTTTTTATCGATTTTTTCAACCGTCAGCAGTTTGAGAGCAATGTTTCCAATCCCCAGCAAATAACGCAAGCCTATCAGATATCAGACATCAAAGTATGGATATCCGAGCCACAGATAAATACAACCGATCCGGAAGCCGTACGCGCAGCTGCATTTGCAGATCTTGGAGTGGTAGAAAGAAACGGCTCCTTTAGCCTGCCAAATCCTGCTTTTGACAGTATCGATGACGCCTTGCTGGATCAAAATCGAAGCGAGACCAGTGCTTCGGCAGGGGATTTCAATGTTTCGGGTAACGATTTTTATAACGGGTATTTCCGTCCATTACAGGAAGGAGCTGATTACAGCATCAACAAAGCACTGGGGTATATCAGCTTGAACCGGACGTTAAGTTCTGGGGCCTATCTTGCGGTTTCGTTTGTGAGAAGAGGGGTGGCCGGCGAGTCGGAAGACAATATTCAGGTAGGAGATATTTCCCCACAGTCTTCCGGATTGACCTATTTAAAACTACTACGAACCGATAACCCAACTCCCGATCAAAGAACCTGGCCGTTGACGATGCGTAATATCTACTCGCTGGGCGTGTCGGATCTGACTCAGGACGGGCTGGAATTTGACATTAAGTTTACCCGGGGTAACGTAGATGATACCAACCTTCCCAATCGTAACGCTACCTTACTTCAGGACCTTGGCCTTGACCGAACAGATACGCAGGGTGCTCTGAATCCGGATAACCGAATCGATTTTACAGGGATCGTTTTAGATCCAAGGTCAGGAGTTGTTTTATTTCCATACCTGGAACCGTTTGGGCAACGGATCGCAAGTCTGCTGGAGCAGACAGCCGCTTCTGATTCGGTCATTTCATCCCTGGCATATACCGAACTCTATAACGAGAAACAGAACACGGCCGACAAGAACAACAAAAATAATTATTACAAACTTGAGGGAACGTCAAAAGGTGGGGTTTCCGGAAACTTTACGCTGGGGTTCAGTTTGGTTGAAGGATCGGTAAAAGTATTTGCCAATGGAACCGAGCTTACCGAAGGGGTCGATTATGAAGTGGATTATTCCTTTGGAAGTATCACCATTTTGAATGAGCAGTACCTTGCAGCCGGGCAGGATATTCAGGTTGAATACGAGAATAATCAGTTGAATCAGATCGGGCAAAAGAACTTTACGGGGGTTCGGGCTGAGTATCAGATAACCGAAGATATTCAGGTTGGAGGTACATTCTTTAAACTGAAAGAGCAGCCACTTTCTGATAAGATCCGGGTTGAAAATGAGTCCATCAACAATACCATTCTGGGGATGGATGCATCGGCTGAATTCGACACACCATGGGTCACACGGGCCATTGATAAAGTTCCCCTTCTCCAAACCAAGGCCGAATCGAATGTGAGTTTTAGCGGAGAGTTTGCCCAATTGCGTCCCGGAGTCTCACAGACCAATGCTGTTCGTGAAGCGATCGAAAACGGAGAGCTGTACGAGGATGAAGAAAACGGACTTTCCTTTATAGATGATTTTGAGGGTTCGGAGGTGAGTATAAGCCTCACAAGTGCAACGCGGTGGAATTTAGCCGCCGCACCTGCAGCTATTACAGGATACGCTCCTGACGAAGCCTTTTTTGAAAATGAAGATTCTCCACTTACCAATTCTCTGGAATCTAAAATTGATCGATCTGATCTGCGGAGTCAGTTTTCCTGGTATACCATTCCCCGAAATGTGACAAACCTGTTGGGCGGAGTGCAAAGAACGGCGGAATCTGAGCGGGTGCTTACGGAGGCGGTTTTTCCCGGGCGGGAAACAAACAACGCGCAGGATGAAGAGATCACCACTCTCGATGTTTACTACAACCCACAGGAGCGGGGCCCTTACAACTACAATTTTGACCTGAAGAATAAGCTCGAGAATGAACCTGAAAAGATGTGGGGCGGAATGACAGCTACTTTACCATCCGGTCAGGAAGATCTCACACAAAACAACATTGAGTTTATTGAATTTTGGGTACAGCCAATTTTGCCGGACGGACGTGAACCGACCGCGCAGGATCTGCAGGACTATGACGGAAAGATCTATATCGAGATCGGAACTATTTCTGAAGATGTAGTCCCCAACTTCGATCTGAATACTGAGGATGGGCTGGCCAGTAATCCCGATAATCTGGAGCCCGATAACTTATCTTCTCAGCCTCGTTCGTTTGTGCCTGCGAATCCAACGGCGCCACAGGGGCAATTTTCTAATGAGAACCGGGAGCTGGAAGATGTTGGTTTTGACGGTGTTCCAAACTCCGACGGTTTTGATGAGGAAAAAGTAGAAACCTTCTTATTTGCTGAATTTATTGACTCTATGCGCGTGGCATATGGTCCTGATTCACCGGAATTTCAATCCATCCTGGCCGATCCTTCCAACGATGACTATGTGTATTACGGGGAGGGCAGAGTGCAGGAATTACCACTCAATGAACGCTTTCACCGTTTACTGGGATATCACGAAGGGAATACGCCGGTTGCTGGTGGCGATAAGAGGGCCATAACGCCCCGTCCTGATTCTGAAGGACTTAAAAGTCGGTCAAACATAGAGACCAACAACAATTACTATCAGTATGAGGTGGCTCTTAATCCGGCTGAAGACCTGCAAATTGAGATTGATCCGGGACAACAGGAAGACCGGACCTATATAGTAGACCGGGTTCCCGGAGAACGCCAGCAAGATCGCTGGCACCTGGTACGGATTCCATTGTCGGAGTTCAAGCGAAAGGTGGGCGATATTGACGGCTTCCAGAACATCAGTCATATACGAATGTGGATGTCAGGCTATGAAAAACCATTCACCATGCGCTTTGCTACTTTTGAATTTATCGGGAGTCAGTGGAGAAAAGTGGAGGAAATTGATGAAACTCAGAATGCAACGGGTGATTTTCAGGTGTCTACCATCAACATTGAAGAAAATGCGAATCGCGAACCGGTTCCTTATCGCCAGCCAGAAGGATCTATTCGGGCTTTAAATCGTGGAGTGCAGATCAACACCCTCGAAAATGAGCAGTCTATTGTTGTGCGCGCAGAAGAGCTCGGCCCACAACAGATTCAGATGATAAAGCGTGTCTACCCCGGTGGGTTGAACCTGCTGAATTACAGCAACATGCGAATGTTTGTGCATGGAGAAGGCTATCGGGATGATTCCAAAAGCGACAGAGGACGGAGAGATGCCGAATTGGTGATCAGAATGGGAACTGACCTGAATACAAGTTATTACGAATATCGCCAGCCGGTTACTCCATCGGACCCTGAATTTAATTATTCGACTTACAGTCCGGACGGAGGCAGCGGTGAGTTAGCTCTGGATGCTGAACAGGTTTGGTTGTACGATGAAAACAGCATGAATATTATACTGGGGGCTTTTAATGAGATCAAGCAGATCAGGGAGCAACGCGGAATTACGGATATCAATCAGCGATTTGAGATACCACTAATGCAAGATGGCGAGGAGCTTGCTGAAGGAGCTACGATCGCCATCAAAGGGAATCCATCGTTGGGACGTGTAGCTGAAATTGGAATGGGAATCCGAAATCCATACGATCCGGCTGATCCGAGTTCGCCCGGCAGCCCAAGTCTGACTGCAGAATTTTGGCTGAATGAACTCCGTCTATCAGGTTTTGATAACGAAACAGGCTGGAAAGCTAATGCCAAGGCAAGTTTCAAAATGGCCGATTTTGCCACTGTTAACACTAATTTTACCCGAACAACGACTGGTTTCGGAGGCTTAGATTCTAGGTTGGGCAACCGAAGTATAGCTGATGAGCTGGGCTACGACCTGAGTTCAACGGTAAACCTCCATAAACTGATCCCTGATCGTTTTGGATGGAGCTTCCCTGTTAGTGTTTCAACGCGGAGAAGTATTTCTACTCCGAAATTCCTTCCGAATCAGGGGGATACCCGGACTCAGGATTTCATCAACGCAACCCGGAATAATGAAGAACTTACCGAGGCAGAACAGAACACCATCATTGATGAACGACTCAATAGTATTGAAACGGTAAGGGAAAGTTTTTCGATCAATGTCTCCAATATCTCTAAAAAGAATTCAAAGAGTAAACTGGCACAGTACACCCTCGATAATACGCGTTTGAGTTATGTGTATAATCAGGGGAATTTGAAGAATCCTGAGACTCAGTTTCAGGATGACTGGAATTTTACTTCCTCTATTTCGTATAACCTTTCGTTCAATAATGTAAAGCTTTGGCAGCCGTTTGAATTTACCGAAGATATACCCGTATTGGGAGTGATGTCTGGCTTACGGTTTGGGTATATGCCTACATCCATCAATGCCTCGGCCAATTTAAACCGATCATATAACGAGAAGCGCCGCCGCCCCAGGATCAATGATGAGGGGGAAGAACAACTTCAACCCTTACAGCAAAGCCAGACTTTTAACCACAAATCAAGTTTTGGGTTTAACTATAATTTCACCCCAAGTATTCCTATTTCATTCCGGTCTAATACCAATTATGATCTTTCCGGAGCAGGGCGTGTCCAAACTCCGAGAACCGATCTTGAGATCGACAGCACATCTTACCAATTACGCCCTACTTTTTCCAGCCTTGAAGGGATCATAACAGATACGCTTTCAGCCCGCCGGTCCAATTATCAGGAAACTTATACTGCCAGCTGGAGGCCAAAATTCAACAATATGAGTGCACTGGACTGGATGACGTACTCAGCTTCCTACAGTGGCGGATATGGCTGGACCAACAGCCCAAGTGGTTCCGGGCTTGGGGCAGAAGTGTCAAACACTTATCGCTTAGATCATACGCTTAAACTTGGTGTTGGAGATCTGCTTGACCGCATTAGCTTTTTTGAGGATATGAAAGAAGCAGATCAGGAGGAAAGCAGGGAGCGGCAGCGAGCTAAGAATTCGAATAATAATCTGAATGCAGAGGAGGGAGAAGAAGCTGGACCTGACCTGTTTAAAGATGCTCAATATCTGGGACGAAAACTGGTGCTGGCACTTTTTAGCATGCAGAATATTGATATTACCTATAATCAGAATAAAACCTCAAATCAGGCGGGTTATCTGGGTAATTCAGAGATATTTTATACCTTTTCTGATCCCTCCGGAGGGAAATATTCTCCACCGCTTGGTTATCGGCTTGGTATAGCGGAAGAGATCCCGATCTCGCAATTGATTCAGGAAAGTCCATCAAATTCTGCGGTCAACATCCCTAAAAACAACACCTATTCTGACAAAATTGGGGTGGGAACCAAACTCAGCCTGTTCTCGAATTTGTCGGTTGACCTGAACTGGAGAACTGAATGGGATGAACGGCAAACCCAAAACATTTCTCTGACACCTGATGGTGAATTTGGTTCAACGGTATCTTCCAGTGGAAATATTGGATCTTCGGTTTGGGCTTTTGGTTCCGGTTACGGGGATCTTTTTGAAAGGCAGCTGGAAACTGCCTTTGGAGATCTGAATCAGGAAGCCGGTGTTATAAGTGACGAAACCGAAGCCGGCGGAAATGGGGATGGACGCATTGTATTAAACCGAAATACCCTTGCTGATGACTTCCGCTACGCCTATCTGGGAAGTGGAAACCGCGCCATTGGCGAAAAAGGATATACGCCCATTCCGCTGCCGAACTGGAGGGTAACATGGTCTGGTGTAGAGAAGTTGATACCATTTATAGGAAAGGCGATGAGTGCTGCTTCTCTGACGCATTCCTACCAGGGTAATTATCGTTTGGGATGGAACCTGAATACCATCACCGGTTTGCAAGACCCTCAGGGACTTGGGTCATTTAACCTGATCGACAATAAGGATCTGTATGAGCCGGCTTCCATAAATGTTGAGCAACGGTTTTCTCCACTCGTCCAGCTGAATGTAACCTGGGAGTCGAATTTGAGAACACAGATAAGCATGGACCGCAGCCGCACAACAAGCCTGGCTCTTTCAAGCTCAACGGTTACGGAACGTACGTCGCAAGGGTTGAATACTACCATTAATTATACGTTTAGAAATCTGACCATTCCATTTTTCCCGAAGATCAAAAACAATGTAGATCTCTCAATAAGTGGCGGAGTGGCTGATGATACAGAAGAAAAGTTTTACCTCAATCAGGATATTGATGAAGCCTTGAGCAGCGAAAATCTCATTTTTCAAGCCGATCAGTATGATTACAACGAACCCTTTGTAACAGGACAAACACGTATCAACGGTTCGCTGAATATAGGCTACCGTTTCTCGCAAACAGTGACTTCCAACTTTGAGTACACCTTTACCAATGTTTCTCCGAAGTCATCGGCTTTTCCACCACGCACCAATCATGAGATCCGGTTTAATTTCAGAATAGCTATTCAGTCCCGCTAAGGATTTAGCGTTAGTTTCGATTTAAGAATAAGCAGGTAAATATAGTAGATGAGATATTTCGCAGCGAATGCTCGAAATCTAATTTTCTTTTAGAATTCAACACCTGATCTCATGTCCATAATTAGATTCCCGTCTGCACGGGAATAACTAATACTATGGCTGGGATACTTTAAGATCGAAGGGAGAGGCTAATAAAGAATTAATTCTTCTTGAAATAGAAAAATCCCCAAAAAGGAAAGACCAGAATCAGGCAGGTGATGGGAAGCCAGTCACCAAAACGAGTGTAGAAGGTTTGGGTTGATCGGTTGAAAACCTGTCCGGTAAACCCTGTTCGAACCCAATAATCCGTTTGTTGCATAATTTGCCCGCCGGGAGCAATGATCCCTGAAATACCATTGTTTGCGCTTCGGGCGATCCACCTGTCAAACTCAATGGCGCGCAACCGGGCATAGGCAAAATGTTGGTGATGTCCCGATGTATTTCCCCACCAGCCATCGTTGGTGATAATGGTGATAAAGGAGGCTTCATCACGGACAAATTCGCGGATCCAGGAGGGATATACTGAATCGTAGCAAATAAGTCCCGGGGTTTTAAATTGAGGAGTCTCAAGCATATCAGGACTGCTGCCTTTCCCAAACTGTTGGATGCTTCCCCAATTCACCCAACCAAATACATCAATGGCGTTAAAAAATTCAACAAAAGGAAGACGTTCCACAACGGGAACTAAATTCGCTTTTTCGTAATCCGATATGGAACCGTCAGCGTTAAAAAAGAGAGTAGCGTTAAAGTAATTGAAGGGAAGATCGGTCCCCGGATAAATTCCCCTGTACAGTTCGTCTGTATCTGGCGCATAGGTTTTGAAAAGTCCGGTTCCGGTAATAAGTGGAATTCTCCATGACCGGGCCGAATCAGCGATGCGAAATGCAGTACGGGAATTCGCAAAAATAGCTCCGTCAATGGCATTTTCCGGCCATATTATGAGCTGAGTTTCCGGGGTGATGGTTCGTTCTGTTAACGATATCAGGCTATCCACCACTTCGGTAAGCCCACTCATGCCGGCGTATTCTTGGTAGGAATCGTGATTGGGCTGAATGATGGCTACGTTTACGGCCTCTTGCGAATTCGAGCCAGTATTATCAGTGCTGTAAAGAACAAAGGACCACGCGGGAAATATCAGAAAAGCACCCAGTGTAGCGTAAGCAAGCGATCTTTTCTTGGAAATAATGAGTTGATAGGTGAGCGAAGACGTCAATACCACCCAAAATGAAATCCCCAAAAACCCGGTGGCTGAAATGTATTGAATGATGCCGATCCAGTTGGACCACGCATTGCCTATAGCCAGCCAGGTCCATGAGAGATCCCAGTGATGATGTAGAAATTCATATCCCACCCAGGCTGATGCTTGTAAAACCGCAATCAATACCGGAGAACGGCTTTTTTGGGAGAAATATTTAGCTAGGCACAGCGGTATGGTCATGAGCACGCTGTTGGCCAGGATTGCGGCAATCCCGGCAGGTACGGTTGCCATCATCAGCCAGTAGGTGCCGATCAGGTTCCAGGCCACAAAACCCGCGTAGCTATAGTAAGCCAACTGCTTATAAGAGTCGGTTTTATTAGCAAGATGAAAGAACAGGATGAATGCCGGAAAGCTTAAAAAAGACAGATTGATCGGAGGGAAGCTCAACCCCAGTAAAATACCGGCGGTGATGGAAACCGCCCATTTATTTTCTAGCCACTTGTTCATAATTATTCAGAATATCCTTTTCCAGAAACGATAACCACAATTTCACCTTTAATAGAATCTCGCTGTTCAAACTCGGTTTTAAGTTCGTTTATTGTGCCACGAACCACTTCTTCAAATTTCTTGGTGAGTTCCCGTGCAACAGCCGCCAGTCGCTCCGGTTCAAAATGTTCTTCCAGTTCCCCAAGCAGTTTCAGCAGGCGGTTGGGACTTTCGTAGATCACTATAGTAAGTTTTTCTTCAGCGAGTTGCCCCAAACGTTTTTGTCGGCCTTTTTTATGGGGCAGAAAGCCTTCGAATACGTAACGGTCGCAGGGCAGTCCGCTTGCTACCAAAGCCGTGGTGGCTGCATCAGGACCTGGAATGACGCTTACGGTGTGTTCTCCCTGCTGAGCTGCCCGGACAGCTAAGAATCCCGGATCTGAGATCCCCGGCATTCCCGCATCACTTATCAAAGCCACATCCTGATTGGCATCAAGGATATTCATCAAGTGGGCTACTTTGCGGTGTTCATTGTGTTGGTGAAAGGAAAAAGTGGGCTTACTGATGCCAAAGTGCTGAAGCATATGCCCGGATTTTCGGGTGTCTTCGCAGGCAATGTAATCTACCGATTTGAGGACCTCAACGGCTCGCGGTGAAAGGTCATTCAGATTTCCAATGGGGGTGGCAACTATGTAAAGAGTAGACACTGATTTTTGATTGAATTTGAAAGTGCACAAATATCAAACTACCACACTCCAAAAACAAACATCAGTCCGCTTCATTCTTTATCGGTTGAGTAAGATTGGGAGATGTCCACGAGCTTTTATTTCAAGTATGGACATGGCATTCAAGGAGTTGGAAGGTATGTATGCTCAGAAATTGTTTGTTCCTCAACATCTTAAGAAAACCTCTTTTACAGCCGATAAAAAGAGAAACGTTGAAAATAATGGGCAAACTGAAAGGCATTTTATCATTGGGCTTAATAGTCATCCTTCCCGGGATGTTGCTTGTGGCAATGTCGTATCTGGGTGCGAGTCATCCGCTGGAAAATACATTCGTGAAAAAAGAATGGGCTTTTCTTCAGAGTTCTGAGAATAGTGTTGAGGTTTTATTCTTTGGCTACGCCGGGTGTTCCTTTATCTGTCCGAATGCACTGATAAAATTAGGAAATGCCATTGATGAACTACAGACAGAGGAGAATGTGGAAGATATCGGAGGTTTTTTCATAGACGTGAATGCAGCTTTACAGCTAGACAGAGCACAGGAATACGCGCAATTCTTTTCACCAAATATACAAGGGATAAATACCACTGAAGAATCTCTGGGGAGACTTCAACGTGAATTTAAAATTCGAATTCGGGAAGACAATGAGGTCGAGGGCGCTCTTTTTCATACAGATCATTTCTTTGTTCTTAAGAAGATGGATGGTCGGTGGGAGATAGCACGGGTATTGGCTAACGATACTCCAAAACAAGAAGTAAAAAAGATACTGTTGGAAACCTTAAAAAATCAGCAATGAACCATATTCTACCGATTTCGAGCACCCTTTCCCTGAAAGATAAATTGTTCCCTGCTTACGATCCCAATCTATCAGATGGTGTAAAGCATAAACTTCACTCCGCTTTTGTTGAAACAGACCGATACATGCTGAAACTGTTGCTGATCCACTGGGCGGTTGCATCCACCGTCACTGCTTTTAGCTACAGCACGTATATTTTTGGATTTGTTGGAGGCGGACTGATCTACGGTATTGCTCATTTTGCCGTTTCTTCGAACCCGGGTTCAGCCTGGAGCAGAAGTGTCATAGGAGCCTCATTCATGGCTTTTTCCATGATCTTTATTCAACAGCATCTGGGTAGAATTGAGATGCATTTTCATATTTTTGTATCCATAGCTTTTCTTGTTCGCTATAAGGATATCCTTCCGGTAGTTGTGGCCGCTGTAACCGTTGCCTTACATCATGTGGTCTTTAATTTTGCGCAAACCTACGAACTGGCACTTGCCGGAACACCGATCATGATATTTGATTACGGCTGCGGCTGGGATATCGTAGCTCTGCATGCTGTTTTTGTAGTGGTAGAAGCGATCACATTTTCGAGTATCATCCTGAACCTTTCAAACGAATATTTAGATAACGCAGAGGTGTTCAGCATCATTAATGATCTGGAAGATTCAGCAGAGTACACCACTCAAGCAGCGAACTCGATCTCAGATTCGGGACAGAAGCTGGCTATAAATGTTCAGGAGAATAAAAATTCCGTGGATAATTCTAACTCCGCTATTCTTCGGATGAATGAAAATATCAGCGTATTGAACGATCAAACTGCTACGGTGCAGCAGAAAATGGATGCTTTATCCGATGATGCCGTATCTATGAGCCGATCGATGCTGGAGTTGAAAGAATCGAGCCACAAGATCTCAACTATAACTGAAGTGATCGATTCCATAGCCTCACAAACAAACTTGCTGGCCCTGAACGCAGCTATCGAAGCCGCACGGGCAGGAGAAGCAGGAGCAGGTTTTGCGGTGGTTACGGAAGAGGTGAGAGTATTGGCAAAGAAAACAGCCGATGCCGCCACTGAAATAGAAACCATGCTTGAAGAAAATGTAGCCAAAGCCATGATGGGGTCTAAGGCATCTGAAAAGATCAAAGAGGAGATATCGGGACTCGCAGAGTGGATCAAAGAGGTAAATGAATCGAGTAGTGAACAGGCTGAACATCTGGAGTTGCTTAAAAGTACGATCCGGAAAATATCAGACAGTACAGACAGCACGGCAAGTATGGCCGAAAATAACGCTGCCACAGCCGAGGAGTTACACAGTCAGATCCAGATCTTGCAGCAGTCAATTGCGCAGATAAATAATAAGGTGAATAAAGGAACACAGGTATTAAACACTCTTCAGCAAAAAGTACAAGACGAGCACCGGGTATATACGGCTCGGCATTCAGGCCAGAATGGGAATCACTTTCAGGATGAGATTAAAGATGATGAACTGTTATTCTCCGATTTTTAGGAATGTTGAGAAATGGAGTAAAAGTCAGTGTTCAAGCCTGACGGTTCAAATTCATATAAAATCTATGCAGGATGTATAATTTTATTAAAAAAGAAGCTGAAATTACCTAAGCCAAAGGCAAAAACAGTAACTTGAAGATCAATTTTTAGAACAGCTTTAGGTAAAAGCCAGTAATTCATTTATGAAGTTTCAAAGATCTATTTTAATGGTCATCGGGCTGATGATATCGATGCCCATTCTTACACTACACAGCGTGAATGCCCAAGACTCCGTTGAGGTGGAAACTGCAGATAGTATTCGTACCACACCACAGGTAAATCGTGCTCCATATGTGTTTATTGATTGTTCATTTTGTGATTTCAATCATATCCGCAATGAGATTCCCTTTGTGAATTATGTACGTGACCCCAAGCAAGCAGATATTCATGTCTTCATAACCCGAACTAGGTTGAGCAGAGGCGGAGCAGAATATGAGTTTTCATTTATCGGGCTTGGTGAATTTAATACAATCAGTTTTGATCTTGGTTACACAGCCAATAGAAATGATACGTGGAGTGAAACGAGAGATGCGCTCAATCAGATCCTGGAATCTGCATTTATGCCCTACATTTCTCAAACAGTACTTGCTTCAGTGACCAATGTGGAAATGGATTTAGATGATTTTGAATTAGAGGAATCGGCCGAGGTTGATGATCCATGGAATTATTGGGTATTTGAAGCCTATGTTGGATCCGTTAACCTTGGTTTAGAATCCAAAAAGAAAGATTTCAATTCCCGCTGGGGCATATTTGCTGACAGGGTTACCGAAGAATGGAAGTTGCGCTTCAGGCCATATTTTAATTATTCGTATGTAGAGATAGAGCGAGAAGGTAAAGAATCGGTAGAAAGCACAGTTGAACGCCATGGACTTGAATCATATGCCATCAAAAGTATCAATGATCATTGGTCTGTCGGTCTATTTGCAAACTATGAAACCCGGAATGATCGTAATATCAAAAACAGGGTACAGGTAAATCCGGGAGTTGAGTTTAGTCTGCTGCCTTACGAGGTGGCAACAAGAAAGGCGATCAATTTTCGCTATCAGCTGGGATACACGTACGCCGATTATTTTAAAGAAACCATTTTTGGTGTCACTCAGGAAAACCTGTTAAGTCATCAGTTAAGAGCATCGGTAGATATAGAACAGCCCTGGGGGTCGGTATCTGGAGGTGCAGAGGCATCGCATTACTTCCATGACGCCGAACTTAGAAGAACGGAGGTCTTTGGCAGTGTTTCTGTGAGAATTATAGAGGGGTTGGCATTAAGCTTTTATGCAAATTATCAAAAAATTCAAGATCAGCTGACACTCCCCGCCGGCGATGCTTCCCTTGAAGATATCTTACTTCAGAGACGAGAGCTGGCTACAGATTTCTCATTCTATGGTTCTGTTGCACTCACCTATACGTTTGGATCAAATTTCGCAAATATTGTAAACACAAGATTTTGATCACCAATTAAAGCAGATACTTTTGGGGAACGGTATTCAGATCAAGTAGAAAATACTTTTGCAGTATGACGGTACAAATCTGTTAATTTGAATTTGGAATTTCCTTATCCGGTTGTATGTTAACGGCTGTAATAAATGAACGTTAACCTTTGTAATTATAAGTATGAATTTTACACCATCCGGAATAAACCACATTACAATTCGTGTAAATCGAATTGATGCTTCCAAAGAATTCTATGGGGATATCTTAGACCTTGAGCTGGTGAAGACCATGGGACAAAGTATGGCCGTTTACAGGATCGGGGAGAAAGACACCCTTGTAATTGTAGAAGCCGAAACCAGTTACGATCCCACTTCCCGGGATTTTCGGGTTGACCATTTTGGTTTTTATGTAGACTCACCAGAACAGGTAGACGAACTGGCCAAATACTTCCGCGAAAAAGAGGTGACCATTATGAGCGGGCCGGCAAACCGCAAAAAAGGACGATTCCTTTTTGTATCCGATCCGGATGGCAATATGATCGAATATTTTTATGAGGAAGAAGAATGACATAGAGACTGAGCTGGATCAAAAGGAATTCGAGAACGAAATTAATCGGGATCTAAGCCATCAGTACAACAAAATTGAGGTAAAGGAGAAATTAACAGAAGGAAAAAACCCATACGTATTAGGGGGCATGAACTTCTTTGTGACTCTTGTCATCCTCGAGATCTTCTATTGGGTGGTAAAAGCTAACGTCAATTTTTTCACCCTCGGTTTTTCCCTAGAGTTTTTCGGAACCCTGGATCCTTTCATACATATAGCCATATTGGTGTTATGCGTGAACTCAGTTATCCAAAAAAGATCCGTTCTGGATTCCATCATCGATAGGTGGCCTTTTTGAAGATTTATATTGTAAGCTCATCCTGTTAAAATCACTGAAATTTTATGCCTGAAGTTGTAAGAACATCCACCTCCGGTTTCAGTATTGAAGTCCCATTCAAACTCATTGAAACCGGGGAGAGTGCAGGGGAGAAGCCCATGATCCTGTATCTTCACGGCTTCAACCAAAACATAGCATACTTTGAGAAAAAAGTGGAACCCATGCTTAAGCTGGATGCTTACCATCTCTTCATTCAGGGACCTTATCCCATTTATGATACTACCCGCAAAAAAGAACTTTCAAAATGGGGACGAGCCTGGTATTTGTATGATGGAGGACAAGAGCAGTTCATCCATTCACTTGAAAAAGCCTCGGAATTCATACAACACATTCTGGATGAAATTAGTGAGGAGATCAGCTACAGCCGGCTTTGTGTTTTTGGGTACTCTATGGGAGGCTACCTGGGAGGATATTTTGCCCTGTCACGGCCTCCGTATGTTCGTGAGCTGATTGTGGCTGGAGGGCGTATCAAAACCGAGGCTTTTGATGGAAAAAGAGAAAAAGCCACTCATATAAATATATTAGCGTTACATGGAGATCAGGATACAAGTGTGTATCCTGAACCACAAAAGAAATGTATTGACCTATTGAAAACAGAAGGCTACAATGCTACATTCAAGCTGTTGAACGCTAAACATAAACTCACCAAAACGTATTTAACAGAAGGTAAAAAGTGGCTGATTGAAATGGGCTATGTTGAATCCTGAAAAATTAAGTTATACTTTTGACTCTAATGTTTGTTAAGTTATTTTAATCCCTGATTTACAATGCAGTTCGAAAATAATTCGACCCAATAAAACAGAGCTACTATTAAACTGGCATAGAAGATGAATATACTTGTTATTGAAGATGATCCTTCCGTTCGTACCCTTGTAAAGGCTGTTCTGGAACATAATGGCAATGATGTTTCAACCGCTGATAATGCAACCGATGGAGAGTCTACCGCAATAAATGATGATTACGATATGATCATCCTGGATCTCGGTTTACCAGACGGTGACGGCTACGAAGTTTGCAAGAATATCCGAGGTAAAAATGTGACCACTCCGGTACTTATTTTGTCGGGTGAGCAGGAAACCGATGTAAAGGTAAAATGCCTTAAAGTTGGAGCCGATGATTACCTCACCAAGCCCTTCAATACAGAAGAACTTATTGCCCGGATGGATGCCATTAAACGCCGTTCAGAAGCTTCGGGCGACCAGCAGCTAGTTTGCGGGGAATTGAAAGTAGATATGTTGAAGCGGGAAGTGACTGTAAATGGGGAGAAAACTCAGTTGACCAATAATGAGTTTAACCTGTTGGTGTATTTCATGAAGAATAGAAACCGGGTGATCTCTCAGGAAGAATTGGCAGAAAAAGTCTGGGATATCCACTTTGACACACAAACAAATTATATCAACGTATATATCAGTTATCTGCGCAAAAAGATCCGCGAGCATACGGATGTAGATTATGTTGAGACTATACGTAAAAAAGGATTTTTATTTCGATGTGATTAGTAATGTAAAACCACTTTCGAGCCTCGTACACCATTAAGTTGTACGAGGCTTTTTTATTTTATGGATCCACAAATTAGACAAGATCTGATAACCTACCTGCGTGAATTCTCAACAGAGTCGCGTTGGGAGCGAATTCAGGAAATAGTACAGAAGCGAACCCGTCATCTTACCGTGGTGGTGGAGGATATCTACCAGCCTCACAATGCCAGCGCTGTTCTTAGAAGTTGTGATGGCTTTGGTATTCAGGATGTGCATATCATCGAGAATAAAAATGAATTTGAGCCCTCCAGCCAGGTTACCATTGGGGCTGATCAGTGGTTAACTATACACCGTTACAATCAACCCAAAGTGGACAACACTGAGCTCTGCTTCAATACGCTGAAAGAACAGGGCTATAAGGTCATTGCCACTACTCCACACAAGGAAGATACCAACCTGAATGCGCTCGATATTTCAGGGAAAACAGCATTGGTTTTTGGTTCAGAGATCGATGGCATCAGCGATAGGGCCATGGAATTAGCCGATGGCTTTATGAAGATCCCTATGTTTGGGTTTAGTGAAAGTTTCAACATCTCGGTAAGTGCAGCTGTGTGTTTGTATAATCTTACGCGACGTCTTCGTACTTCAGAAATTCCCTGGCCTCTTGACACCGAAGAGATGGAAGAACTAAAACTGAAATGGCTGCGCCAGTCTATCCGGGCCGGAGAAGAGCTTGAAAAAGCTTTTTTTGAAGGTAATTAGGTAATAATAGAATCCATTCTTTATCTCGGTAATCGCTCTTCAAGATCCGCAACAGCATAAGCGAAAACAGCCATGGTTGCCACGCATTCGTTGAAATCTTCTTTATCCAGTTTGTCCATGGTATCAGCGGCCGTATGGTGATACCAGAAATATCGCGAGCCATCCACAACCAGACCCATGCCGGGCACTCCATCACGCATCAGCGGACCAATATCAGCACCACCACCGCCTTTGGAAACTTTTCCGGATTCAATGGACTGAAGCATAATACCGATCTCAGAAAGTATATTATAAGCTTTATCGCTCCCTGAAAATCCAAAACCAATTGGATCAAAAACACCGGCATCTGATTCCATAGCCAGTACATGGTTGTCCAGCGAGCGTTCTTCTTCTTTTACCCATCGGTGATATTCGTTTCCGCCTTGTATGCCCACTTCTTCACTTGTCCATAGTACTACACGAATTGTTCTCTTGGGTTTAATGCCAAGCTCGTTCATCAATCGCACAGCTTCCCAGGCTGCGATGCTGCCTCCTCCGTCATCCATCACACCTTCACCAACATCCCAGGAATCTATATGTCCGCCCAGAACTATGATCTCATCAGGAAAGTCCGTTCCTTCAATTTCAGCTATAATATTTCGAGACTCCGCATCCGGCAATGTTTCTGCATTCATCTCTAAATGGACTTCAATTGTTTCTCCCCGGTCGTAAAGTCGCTGTATCAGCATGGCGTCTTCAATTGTAATGGCTGCATGAGGGATCTTCTTTACTTCATCATCATAGTACATCACTCCGGTGTGTGGTGTTTGCATAGAGTAGGGCGTAACAGAGCGGATCAAACTTGCTACTGCACCGTGCTTTGCAGCTTCGATCGCTCCGTTGGTTCGGTACTGAACGGTACGGCCGTAGGAGGTGAATTCTGCGTTAAACAGCACGATCTTACCAGCCACCTGATCACTCTTCTGTTTAAGTTCCTCGAAGTTTTTAACCACGATCACTTCTGCCGCTATTCCTTCCCCGGGAGTGCCCACGCTACCACCAAGGCCCAGCATCGGCAGGTCTTTTTTTCGGGGTGAAAGGAGGGTTGCTGATTCTTCATTCCGTTTCCAATTGGGTACCATTACGGGTTGTGTCCAGATACGGTCAAAGCCATCTTCTTCCATCGTTTCCACGATCCAGTCGATAGACCGCTCCAGGTTTTCTGTTCCAGGAAATCGGGGACCATAGGTGTCCGCCATGTAGGTCAAACGATCCCAGGCAAGGTCACTTTCCATGGCAAGTTCGATAAGTTGGCGGGCCTTTTCTCGGTGGTCGTTGGTAAGAACAGATTGGGATTGGATGGGGGCATTCAATAATAACAAGAATGCAAAAATTAAGAATAGCAGATATTTCATAGTAGCCGGAGCTTAGTTGATCTTGAAGTTCCACAAAGAAAGGGAAAAGCCCGGATTGATTCCATAAAAAAGCCACCTAAATTGGTGGCTTGAAAAGCTTAGTCGAGTGCGTTTTGGTTTGTTTCCGAGATCTCTTTGAAAAGTGCATACTCTTCAGGCGAGGTATTGGCAAACAGGTAATATAGTGGATCTACCGGCTGCCCTTTATAGTGAACTTCATAATGAAGGTGAGGCCCTTCCGATAATCCTGAATCTCCGGCCATGGCAATTTGCTGCCCTCGGGTGACACGAGTTCCTTTTTTAATGCCTTTTGCGAACCCTGAAAGGTGAGCATACATGGTTTCGTAGCCATGTCCATGATCTAATATAACAACCAGACCGAGCGTACTTTGCCGTCCGGCGAATTTAACGACTGCATCTCCGGTAGAAAGGACTTCATCTCCAACATCAGCACGAAAATCTAATCCGTTATGTGGACGAGGATATCCCAGAATAGGGTGGTTTCTCATTCCAAAACCGCTCAACAAAATACCTGATGTTGGCTTGATGGCAGGTATGTTGCTCATCCTTTCTTTGTTATTATTATACTGGTGTTTGATCTCTTCAAAACTCAATTTCTGAATCCCGATCTTACGTTCCAGGTTATCGATCTTGGATGCAGTCCACTTCAATAGTTCGGAGGTGGATTCACTATACACATCAAATTCTCTGTAAGGGTCAGTGCCTCCAATACCGGCCTGACGTTCATCATAGGAAAGCTTTTCCATGCCAAGTACTGAACGATAGAGTTCATTGTCTTTTTGGGCAATTTCATCGATCTGAGAATCTAAAGAAACGAGAGAGCTTTGGGTTTCTTCAAGCTGAGCTGAGAGTGCTTCATTTTCAGCTTTCAGGGCAAGCTCAGCCGGTGTTCCAATATAAGTAGAGAGTAGTATGATCCCGATCCCTGTAAGTACGACTCCGGATAAGATCCAGATAGAGAGATTATAAACTACTTGCTCTACACGGTTGTACTCAATAGGTACAAAATCGCACTTTGATTCGTCGTAGTAATAGTGATTCTTTATAGACATATACTAGCTTGATTCGAAAAACTTGTTAAAGATAGGAAGCTGAGCTTCACATTCAAAGAGTAGCGAGAAACTCTAATGTTACAAATTATTCGATATCGCCTTCAAAATATTCGATGGCTCGCCTTGGTGTCATTTCCCGGCCTTTCGTTTTTACGCCAATACTCGACTTTATCCGTTCCTGAAAAGCTTTGGCAGGATCGTACCCATAATGCTTAAGTAGATAATTCATTGCAATGACCTCGGCAATTACGGTAATATTTTTTCCCGGGGTGATGGGTAAGTGGATGAGGGGAATATCAAGCCCTAAAATGTTTACCGAATCGTTGTTGAGTCCGGTACGTTCAACGTCTCGCGTTTCATCCCATAAAGTAAGTTCAAGGACCACTTCCATACGCTTTTGATAACGAATTGAGCGAATCCCGAACATGGACATCACATCAACAATGCCAAGCCCGCGTATTTCCATGAAATGTTTACTCATTTCGGTGGCAGAGGACATCAATACATTGTTCTTTTTGGTGAGCATGACCACATCATCGGCTACCAGGCGGTGGCCGCGTTCTACAAGGTCGAGGGCTACTTCACTTTTCCCGATCCCGGATTTCCCGGCAACTAAGATCCCAATTCCATATACATCCACCATAGAACCATGCACCATGGTCTGAATGGCAAACTGATCTTCCATGAAATCCCGCAGAACATACATAAAACGGGTAGTTTCGAGTGGGGTAGAGTAGATGGGGATCCCGGCTTCTTTGGCTATCGTAAGCAAATATTCGGGCAATTTATTGTTGTCGGTTAAAAAAATAACCGGAAGTTCGAACTGGGTGATATTCCGGAAGGCTTCTTTCTGTTTATCTTCACCCATATGGTCAAGAAACTGAGTTTCAGTATTCCCGATGATCTGAATTCGTTGATGGGTAAAAAGTTCGATATAGCCTGCAAGGGCCAATCCCGGTCGGTGCAGATCAGCTTCAACCACATGACGGTCGCCACTGCAGTTTTGAGCCACACACGATTCAATTTTGATATTCACTCGTTCCCTTAGTTTATCAACCAGGTATTCAACGGTGATCTTTTCTTTTCTGGGGATTGGCTCCTGAGGCGAAAATGGCATTCTTTTTTTTATTAGAGATTAATTAGTTGCGTGCATTTTTTCTTTATAACGCTTCAGCTGACGGCTAATAATGTCAATGGCGTTATGGATAGCTTGCTCATACGAAGTGCCCGCTTCTTTAACTGTGAGTACTTTACGGGGTACTTTTACGATCAGTTCAGCTTGTTGCGGAGCATCATCGTCGGGAACAGGTTCTAGAATTATATCACACATTACGATTCGGTCATAGAATTGCTCGAGTTTCTCTACACTGTCTCTGCAATATTGCTGAAGGTCTGCGCTTGCTTCAAAATGGCGTGCTGTGAATGTAGTTTTCATTATGATACTCCTTAATAGTTAGGGTTTATGTAATGATAAATTAATTATGTTTTTGCTCTGGGATGGGCTTGCTCGTACACGTTCTTCAGCCTCTCGATGCTGGTATGCGTGTATACCTGCGTTGCCGCAAGGTTGGCATGGCCCAGGAATTCTTTGATCACCCGGATGTCGGCTCCGTTGTCCAGCATATGTGTTGCAAAACTGTGCCGTAGTACATGCGGGCTTTTCTGAGTAACCTCACTGGTTTGCTTTAAATATTTCTTCACGATGCGTTGCACGGCTTTATCATAGATCCGTTGTCCGTTTTCTGCAAGAAAAAGAGACTGCTTGGCATCACGGTCGGTTCTGTTTCCATATAATTCTGATCTCCTTGCCATAAAATCCTTCAGGATAGTTACAACGGTTTTACCCAATGGAATAATTCGCTGCTTATTTCCTTTTCCATGTACGCTAACCTGATTTTGCCTGAGATTTATATCGGTCTTATTCAACCCGGTAAGCTCACTGAGCCGCATCCCGGTTCCATAAAACAACTCAAGGATGGCCCGGTTTTGAAGACCCCGCGTTGTCTGTATATCCACAGCATCCATCATACGTTCAATGTCTTCTTTGGTAGCCGTTTTCGGTAGCGACTGATCTGTTTTGGGTACCACTAATAAGTGTGCCGGGTTTTTATCTATGTATCCTCGTTTAAAGCAGTATTTAAAAAAAGAACGAAGTGCAGCTACTTTTCGTGCGATGGAGCTTTTTGCCAATCCCTGTTCAGAGAGGTCACCCAGCCACAGTCGAATAGATAATCTGGAGATCAGGGTAACATCAATATTTTCCGGATCTTCCTGTTCTGTTTGTGCCGTAAAACTGAGAAACGACGAAAGGTCGTTTTTATATGACGTGATAGTATGCTTAGAAGCATTGCGTTCCACAGACAAATATTTCAGGTATTTTTCGATCAATGCTTTCATTGCCCAAATATGTCTATCAATACGCAGAAAAGAAAACAAATAATGCTGAAAGGGAGATGAATTTTATTTAGACATCCCGACCTTTCCATGTGGCTTTTTTACCGGTATAATGATCCCATACACAGCGAATTCCGAGAACCTCATACCATAGAATAGTTACAGGTTGGAGCAGGCTGATGAAAGGGTTCCATTTGAACTTGAGATCCAAAAGCCAGCGCTGCATTAAGAAAATGGCGATGAGAATTCCAGCTATCATTTTTTCTTGGGGTGAACCGATTGCAAGTGCCACAAAGGGAATCACAAAAACGATGATCTGCATAGCGGCCATAAAAAGAAAGAGGGGGAGGTTGCGCCCAAAACCGACAAAGAAATTCTTTCTCAGCCCCTCGAACAGTTCGTGGTGATTGTGATACATCCGGCAGTTTACGGTATCCACTCCGTCGTACATGGTCAGGGTAAGTCCGTTTATTTTTATTTGCCGGGCCAGTTCCACATCCTCAACAATTTCTTGCCGCACCGAAGCGTGTCCTCCGATCGTATCATAAGCTTCGCGATTGAATGCAATAAACTGACCACAGGCCGCAGCAAAAGCAGGAGCAAATTTCTGCCGGAGTGACCTGGGTAACCAAAAGGGATGTTGCGCTACATACTTGGCCGGCAGCAATGTATACAGACCAAGGTATATCATGGGAATGATCATCTTTTCCCAAAAGGTAACTACGCGTTGTTTGGGCCATACAGTTATAGTATCTGATTGTCTTAAACTGTTGACAGCCTTTGCAATAGCTTCTTCTTCCAGCCAGACATCAGCATCTATGAAAACAAGAAACTCACCTTTGGCGTGTTCACTCAGCTGATGGCAGGCCCAGGGCTTCCCCAGCCAGTCGCCGGGTTTTTCTTTACCTGAAATGGTATGTACATTATGAATGATCTCTGACAGATCTTTTAAGATTTCCGTAGTCTTGTCAGTGGAATTATCATCCAGAACCAAAACTTCAAAATTGGGGTATGTTTGTTTCAGGGCCGATGTAACACAGCGTTCAATTACGGCTTCTTCGTTTCTGGCGGGTATGCAAATACTTACCAATGGCATCGCTTCTTCAGTGGTACTCACAGATGGTTTTTGATGCCGCAACGAACGAAATTCTAACCAGTTACGGATGAACACAAAAAGCGTGAACAGTATGTAGGAAGTGGCAATGTATAGTAATAGGTCCATCGAACGAATACGAATGCGTTAGGCGTTGCCTACCAAAAGGCTAACTTATTTTTCATGAATATAACAACAGATTTTAAACACAGTTCACCGTCAAAGAGTTTATCTGAGGGAGGCTATGAATGGTGGTATTTTGATGGCCAAAGCAGGGAGGGTGACTTCCATTTTGTGATCATATTTTATAAGTCTAATCCATTTTCTACCAAATATATAGAGAATTTAACTGATGGTATTGTTGATGTTCTGCATCCTGCCATAAGCGTATCTGTTTACCATAAAGGAAAACCGGTGTACTATAGTTTCCTGGAATTTGGAGAGCCTGACTTTAGCTGGGATGAGCAGGAAATGGAGCTTAAAGTTGGCGGAGATCTGTTTAACTACCGGCCCAAAGAGAACAAGTTGTTGATCAATATTGAGCTGGATCAAAAACTAGCATCGGGACATGGTATTCAGGGCACGCTAAAGGGAGAAGGGCGCTGGTCAAATCCCCGGTTAATTCATTCCGAGAGCAATGACCGTCATGCCTGGAATCTTCTTTTACCACACATGGACTGGGAAGTTGATCTTGCTGTGGAAGGGAAGAAGGGAAGTCAGAATATAAATTTTTTGGGCATTGGGTATCATGATCACAATACGGGACAAGAACCCATGAAGGAAAGTTTCCGGGATTGGTATTGGGGGCGCTATCATTTTAAGGATTTTACGCTGGTCTATTATCTGATGCAAAAGCATGGCGAGGAACAGATGGAGGCGTGGCTCATCGATCAGAATAATAAAACGGTGTTGGAGTATTTAACCGATTCAGAATTGTCTGATTTTGGGAGAAATTTATTTGGGTTGAGATCGGCACGTAAAATTGAGCTAAAATCAAATCAAGCTACTGTAAATATTCAATATAGAAATAAGATTGATGATGGTCCTTTTTACCAGCGATTTATTGGTGATTCAATAATTAAGTATAAAGACCAAGTATTTGCAGCTCATGGAGTTTCAGAGTATATATATCCCAAAAATATCTATAATGAAATGTTTTGGCCATTAGTCCACATGCGCTTGAGGTTCATGAAAAAGAAGCCACACTGGGTTCAAAAGTCGCCTTTAATGTATCCATGGACGTGGTAGAGTCTGATTTTGGCCTAAAACTGTGGTTCAAATTCCTTGTCACTAAATCCTGATTTGTTTCTCAGGTCAGTCAAAACGTGGTGTATATCTCTTTCAAAAAGATCTGTTAATTCATTTCTGCTTAATGATTTATCATGATCAACTGAATTTCCTATAGCCATATGGAGCTCGGGTTTGCTGCTTCGGATGAAATGCGCATAAATTCCAACCGGCACAAAATCTACATCACTCCCAAGCTGCTGATAAATCCACGCCAATCCCTGTTTGAATTCCGGCTTTTTCTCTGAGGCCGGAGTGATGATTCCCTCCGGATAGATGAACAGGCAAGAGTGTTCACGGTGCATAGATTCAACGGCATAACGAAGTGAACGTAATGCCGATCTTGGATCGTCAAGGTTGATGGAAAAGGCGCCGATCTTACTAAAGAATGAATACTGCCACATCTGTTTATCTTCCATCAGAGCACGGGCGTTTTGCCGGAAGAAATGCCGGTTTAAGTACAAGGGGATGAGTCCGTCCCACCACATGTTATGGTTCAGGAAATAAACGGTTTTAGAATCTGATGCGGGGGCATAATCTTGTTTTACCCAGATCTGCTTAAATCTGCGTTTCAGAGACCATTCGGTATATCGTTCAAAAAACCAGGTAAAAAAGCGGGATTCGTTGGCAGGAATGAAGTTCAATGCTTTAATAATTTTGGTGGAGAAAATAGGGTCTTGAGCCTTATCTTTGAATCTATGAAAAAGCACAGAGGAAAACCTATCGTTCAAATTACAGATCCTGAGATCGAGAAGTATGCCCTTGAAATGACTACATCTGAATCTGAGCACCTCAGACAGCTTGTTAAGTCATCTGAAGAGGAGCTTGATTACGTGGATATGCTTTGTGGTAACCTGGTGGGACAGCTGCTGAAAATGCTGATCAAAATAAGTGGTGCCAGGCGGGTGCTTGAGATCGGGACATTTACAGGGTATTCGGCATTGATGATGGCAGGGGCGCTTCCTGAAAAGGGTGAGATCATTACCATTGAGATGAATTTGCTGTACCAGGAATTATGTGAAAAGCATTTTGCGAAGTATGATCTTGAGCAAAAGATACAGTTGATAAAAGGCAATGCCAGGGAAGAGCTTCCAATGCTGAGTGGAAATTTTGATCTCATTTTTCTGGATGCCGACAAGATCGGATATCCTGTTTATTATGAAGAATCTTTAAAGAAGTTAGCCCCCGGTGGATTGCTGGTGGTTGATAATGTTCTGTGGGATGGAAGCGTACTTCAACCTCAGGATCAGAAGGCTGAAGCACTGCATGAATTCAATAAAAGAGTCACAGAAGATGAGCGGGTTGAAAATGTACTGCTCCCTGTGAGAGATGGGGTTACAGTAATTAGGAAAAAATAGAATGAAGGGTATAATTGCCCGATGGATCTTATAGGCATTCATCGGAAAAAGAGGTATACTTTTTATCACAAAAAAACAAAATGAGGGCCGGGTATGAGTTACGTTAAAATTTTTTCTTTATCAGTATTACTATTGATGAGTTTCCAATATTCATTAGCTCAGGATGGCAACCAGGAGTACCTGAAAGTGGAGATGCATAATGGCAGTGTGTATATCGGTGTGGTTGTTTCTGAGGATGATACCACTTTGGTTTTACGTACCGATGATATTGGTGAAATTAGCCTCGATAAAAGTAAGATCAAGCGCAGGGAGTCTATAGATCATGACCGAATAAAGAATGGCGAAGTATGGTTCGAGAATCCACATTCAACGCGCTATCTGTTTTCAACGAACGGAATTGGATTGAAGAAAGGGGAAGGCTATTATCAAAACACCTGGATCTTTTTTAATAACGTAAATTATGGTATCACTCATAATTTTTCGCTGGGTGGTGGACTGATCCCAACCTTTCTTTTTGGCACTACAGCGGTTCCAATTTGGATCATGCCTAAAGCATCTATCCCTTTGGTGAAAGATAATTTACACGCAGCAGTTGGCGGATTATTTGGGGGAGTTGTTGGAGGTGGAGAGAGTTTCGGCTTAGGTTTGGCTTATGGAGTATTGACCTACGGCAACACGGACAATAATCTTACTTTTGGAATGGGGTACGGGTATGCGGATGGTACCTGGGCTGATATCCCCATTTTTACCCTTAGTGGAATGGTTCGCATCAAAGAGAAACTATACCTGATCTCCGAGAATTATTTCGTTTCAGCCGATGGCTCTGGAATTGGTTTACTTTCTGCTGCTTTGAGATGGTCACCCGACAACTTTGCCGTAGATTTTGGCTTGATCCGTCCTACGGATATTGGTGGAGAATTTATCGGAGCTCCGTGGCTTGGTATAAGCATCCCTTTTGGGAGATAATCGGACTTATCTTTTGGGGGAATTTGTGTAGTTTCACGCAAAAAGAATGGCTTCTTCTGATATTAAAATCCTGATTCTTGGGAAAGTTTGGCCGGAACCGAATTCCTCAGCAGCCGGCTCCCGGATGATGCAGCTTATCGAGTGTTTCCTGGGACAGGGGTGGAATGTCACCTTTGCATCTTCTGCTTCTAAAAGTGGCCACGAAACTGATCTCAAGACGCTGGGGATTTTTGAGGAGTTCATCAAGCTCAATAGCTCATCTTTTGAGGATCTTGTTGATTCACTTCAGCCGGATATTGTTTTGTTCGATCGTTTTATGACTGAAGAGCAGTTTGGCTGGCGTGTGGCTGAGCGCTGTCCTGATGCCGTCAGGATCTTGGATACTGAAGACCTGCATTGTCTGCGGAAAGCCCGATACCAATCCTGGAAAACCGGTGAGGAAGTGGATGTAAGAAGTATTGACGTAGCCAAAAGAGAGATCGCCAGTATTCTTAGAAGTGACCTTTCCCTGATCATTTCTGCCTATGAAATGAAGCTCCTGAAAAAGGTTTTCAAAATAGATGAGTCACTTCTGTTACACCTTCCGTTTATGTTAGAAGCCCTTAAGGAGGAATCGGTAAACAACTGGCTGTCTTTTGATAACAGAGATCACTTTATAAGTATTGGAAACTTCCTTCATGAGCCAAACTGGAATGCAGTGTTATATTTGAAGCAAGAGCTATGGCCTGCTATTCGAGAGCAATTGCCACAAACCGAACTGCATATTTATGGAGCGTATCCATCCCAAAAAGTGGAACAGCTTCACAATCCAGGAGAAGGATTTTTGGTGAAGGGAAGAGCGGGAAATGCAAAAGAAGTAGTTGGAAAAGCACGAGTATTGTTGGCTCCAATCAGGTTCGGGGCTGGACTCAAAGGCAAGCTCATCGAAGCCATGCAGTGCGGAACGCCATCAGTCACTACAACAATCGGAGCTGAAGCTATGCACGGAAGTTTACCCTGGCCCGGTGGAATCAAAGACGATCCTAAAGAATTTGCTGAAGCCGCGGTTCAACTTTATCAGGATGAGCAGAAATGGATGGAAGCCCAACAAGCCGGTATCCCGGTCATAAATTCTTTGTATGATAAAACGGAGTTGGGGGATAAGCTGATCAAAAGCATCAATGAGTTGCTATCAATCCTGGAAGCTCACAGAAAGCAGAACTTTTTGGGTGCAATGCTGCAACATCACACCGCGGCAAGCACCAAATTTATGAGTAAGTGGATAGAGTTAAAAAATGATCGGTGATACGTTGATTACACAGATTCTGTAAAATCTGTGCAATCAAACTAATCTGTGATCAATAAAGCTCATACTCCAGCAAACGTGCATCAATTGTAGAATTATAAAACTCGATGCGTTGATTGGTCCTCAGTCCGATCTTCTTAGCCAGGTCAAAATTCCCGGTAAACACATAGCCCCACCAGCCGGTTGCTTCCTGCTTAAAGAAATCACCGATGCCTTCATAGGTGGGCTCCAGTTCCTTTTCATTCCCAATACGATCTCCGTAAGGCGGATTCAGCATGATCACCCCGGTGTTATCACTGGGAATTTCAGTCTCTGAAAAATCACATTTCTTTGTTTCAATGAGATGTTCAACGCCAGCTGTACGCGCATTCTTTCTTGTGGCACTCACTGCCCTCAGATCGTGATCGGTAGCGATGATACGGCCTTCAAAATCCTTATTGGTCTTATTATTCAAATCCGATCGCAGATCACTCCAGCGCTCCTCATCAAACCCGAGAATATGCTTGATACCATAATTGGGCCTTAGTAACCCAGGGGCTTTATTGAGGGCTTGCAGAGCCGCTTCAATTGCAATGGTCCCGGTTCCACACATGGGATTCACAAAATGTTGTCCCGGTTTCCATTTACTGGCTAAAATGATGGAAGCGGCCAGGGTTTCCTGCATGGGAGCTGTGTGACTTTCGGTGCGATAGCCACGGCGTGAAATAGACTCACCTGAGGTATCGAGATAGATCTGGGCCCGGTCGTTTTTCCAGAACACAAACACGACTGATTTATTCAAATTGGGGCCAGAATCAGGCCGGGTGCCTGTTTTATCACGGATGCGATCCACGATGGCATCTTTCACCTTCATATTCGCAAACTGCGAGTTTGTTACCGTTTTATTGTTGATGAAAGAAGTCACGCTTACATACCCGTGCTTGTCGATGTAATCTTCCCAAGGAATTTTTTTCAGCTCATCATACAACTCTTCGGCATTTTTAGGTCGGCAATCCTTCAGACGAAAGTGAACACGGTGTGCCGTCCGCAAACTCAGGTTCAGCAGCATACAATCATTCAGGGAGCCTTTGGTTTCAATACCTGCGTAACGAACTTTCAAGATGGGAAACCCAAGGTCTTCCAGTTCTTTTTTCAGATAAGGGGTGATCCGCTTGGGACAGGTAATGGAAATGGTGCTTTGTTGGGAAAAATCAGCCATGGAATTATTTAAAAAAGGTTACCCCAGGTTGTCATCCTGAGCGCGCAAAAGTCTGCATGGGATTGGGGTGTATTACGCGAAGGATCTCAAAAGTTGAATAAGCAAGTTGTATCAAACTTTGAGATCCCTCGTGTTCCACATTGAATCCCTTACGAAAAATAGAAGCACTGGGGATGACAACCAAGGAGAGATAAATGCATTATATAAAAAATGGAGTTCCTCTTTCGAAGAACTCCATTCAATTCATTGAAGAATGAATCAGTTTACAATCTCGATCAACTCAATGTCGAACGTCAGGTCTTTTCCAGCAAGTGGGTGATTAGCATCAATAATGATGTTTTCGTCTTCCACTTTAGTTACTTGAACTGGTACAGGCTGACCATTGGGTTGATTCAGCTGAAGTTGCATTCCAACCTGAGGCTCAATGTCTTCAGGCAGTTGCTCACGCTCAATAGTTACTTCAAGGTCATCTCTGCGATCGCCGTATGCATCAGCAGATTCGATACTTGCAGTGGTTTTATCTCCAACTTCTAAACCAACTACTGCATTCTCAAAACCGGGAATCAATTTTCCTTCTCCCAGTGTAACTTCAAGGGGATCGCGATCTGCAGAAGAATCAAAAACTGATCCGTCTTCTAATTTTCCTGTATAATGGACTTTTACGGTGTCACCGCTTTTAACTTTTGACAAAATAAATATGTATTTAATTATGAATTTGTGTCCCTTAAGATATGTAATTTTAAGCACACATGAGGATTGTAAACACCTATTAACATGATTAACGATACCAAAGAGATACAACAAATATTAAAAGATGCTAAAACGGTAGCCATGATCGGCTGTTCGCCCAATGAGTATCGCACAAGCAACTATGCGGCGCGGTTTCTGCGTGAAAAAGGCTATCGAGTGATTCCCATAAATCCCGAAGCAGAAGAAATTGACGGTGAGAAAAGCTACAATAACCTCAGCGATCTCCCTGAAGATATTCAAATTGACATCGTAAATGTATTCCGCAACTCACGATATTCTGCAGATGCTACCCAGGATGTAGCCGACTGGAAAGCCGAAACCGGCCAGGACCCTGTTGTATGGACGCAACTTGATGTTTCCTCGCCCGATGCCGAAAAGATCGCCGAACAGAAAGAACTTCCCTATATCAAAAACCGCTGCATTATGGTAGAATACGATAGGATGGTTGGGTGATTTGGTGAAGGATGGTGTGGTGATTTAGTGATACGGTGATATAGTGATATGGTAAATTTGTTTTGAGATTTTTTGTAAGGAATTGCTTTTGAGTAGCTCTAACTATTGAATGACAATTTAAAAGCAATATCATGATGAATTTTGAACAATGGATTGAAATAATCCCTGTGGATATTAAATCCGATACAATTTGGAAGATTGAGGCATATCAATTGGGGCTGTTTCTTTCTGATCTATGTTGGGAAGATTCAGAAAAAATTATAGCAGCTCATAGATTCAGTTTGGCTGATCAACTTTATCGTTCTGCGGGCTCGATTAGTGCAAATATTGCTGAGGGATATTCGCGTTTGTCAAACAAAGAAAAAGCAAGATACTGTGAAATTTCTTTAGGGTCTGCTCGTGAGGCCTGAGACTGGTACTTCAAAAGCAGACATATATTGGGCAGGGATTTAGCTTACAAAAGAATTAAGATGCTCACTTCTATCTCAAAGCTATTACAAAGTATGATCTCAAGCCATCGAGCAAGATCACACTAAATCACCAAATCACCGTATCACTCCATCTCCTCATATTCATCGAACTCTTCTTTTTCCAGCCGCTCGGCAATTTTGCCGGAAAGGGTCTTCTCAATAAATATGGAATCGTCATCAGGAATCATGGTCTTGAAACTCCGGATCTTATCATCGAGCTTGAAATCAATTTCCAGCACTTCTTCAGAAAACCACGAATAGCTCAGGAAATCATCCCACTTTATCAGCCGATCCAAAAGTATAATGCCTTTGGCTCGAAATTCCGGCACCAGCCGAACAGTAACACTGTATGCACCAATGGCCATAATAGAAAGGCCTGAAGTTACACGAATGGGGGTGAAGGGCAGGTCCGAGAACAGAGAAGTTCGCTGAATCCCAAACAGAATAATGCCAATGGCAACGATGTTGGGGAAAATATCTGTCCAGAACGAACGGTTCACATAAATGATATCGCCGGCGTTCTTTTTTTGCTGAAATTGTTGAACAGCAGCCCCTGCAAAAAAACCGAAAGCGGAGGCATACGCATTGGCCATCACAGCACCTGCAATGGCTTCAGGGAAATAGCCAAGACGGTGCATCCACTGAAGGACCACCAGCAAAACTACAATGCCCAACAGAGTAATGGAAAGATTGCGTGGAGTGATTTGATCGATGTAGAGCAGCCGTTTGTAACCGCCCCAAAAACTAAGGAGTGAAATCAGAATTGCCGAAACAACTATCCAAAGCATTGGTTAATTTTAGTTGAAAAGTTAGAACTAATTATCATTTATAGATGGATGAAACTACAACGCCCACCGGCATCGAAGTTAGCAATAAAGATCAGGTTCTGGAAATTTCGTGGCAAGATGGCCACACTTCCAAATTTCCACTGTATGGATTACGTGTGAATTGCCCGTGTGTAACCTGCCGCGGAGGACATGGAAGTATGGGCGATTTTGAGCCGGAAGCTTTTTTTGAGGAAAATCCCCCAAGAATTGAGATCAGGGATATTCAACAGGTTGGAAATCACGCCATCAAAATAACATGGGGAGATGGGCACAATTCCGGCATGTATCAGTGGGAGACGTTGAGGTGGCTGGATCCGGAGAATGATAGGTGATATAGTGAAGGGTGATATAGTTTTCTTGCCATGAAAAGATCAGGTGGTGAATACAGCTTTTTATAGAGGTTGGTTTAATATTTCAGAAATGGATAAGTCACCAAATCACCATATCACCTTATCACTTCATCATCCCAAACCAACTTTTACATTGTGCAAGACTTTAATTTAGAATCTATCTAAATAAAATTGTAGTTTTGACTCATTCTAAATTGGAAACGTCAATAACAAACCAAACAAATGAAATCTACTCTATTATCACTCATTGCAATGGCAATGGTTTTCGCTTCTTGTTCAAGTCAGGAAGAAGTAAACGTGTATTCAGCTCGTCACTACGACACAGATCAGGCATTGTATGATCAATTCACCGAACAAACCGGAATTCAGGTTAACCTGATCGAAGGGGGCTCAGATGAACTCATAGAGCGGGTTAGAAGTGAAGGAATAAATTCTCCGGCTGATATTTTGGTAACGGTTGATGCAGGAAGATTATGGAGAGCGGAAGAAGCCGATATACTGCAACCTATTGAATCTGAAATTCTTGAAGATCGTATTCCTTCTTCATTTCGCCACCCGGATGGATTATGGGTAGGATTGTCGAAGCGAGTTCGTGGGATGGTTGTAAACCCCGAAGCTGTTGAAAATTACGAAGAGCTGACCTATGAAGATCTGGCGGAGCCAAAGTTTGAGGGCCGCGTTTGCATTCGCTCTTCCAATAATATTTACAATCAGTCGCTGGTGGCCTCAATGATAGAAACGATCGGAGCAGAAGCTACCGAAGAGTGGGCAAACGGACTGGTAGAGAATATGGCCCGGGACCCACAAGGTGGCGACCGTGATCAAATTCGCGGAGTTGCAGCAGGTGTCTGTGATGTGGCCGTGGTCAATCACTATTATCTTGCTATGATGATCAAAGGCGATGATGAAGCCGACCTGGAAGCAGCATCGAAAGTAGAATTTGTATTCCCGAATCAGGGTGAAGATGAAAGAGGTGCTCACGTAAATATCAGTGGGGCCGGTATCCTCAAGAACGCTCCCAATAAAGAGAATGCTGTCAAGTTTCTTGAATACCTGACCACTCCGGAAGCTCAGGAATATTATATCGGCGGCAACAATGAATATCCTATCAACGAAGAAGCAGAGTGGGCGGATGTACTTGAGGAATTTGGGCAATATAAAAGCGATGCCGTAAACGTATCTGCTTTAGGCCGGAATAACCCGGAAGCCATTCGCATTATGGATCGTGCCGGCTGGAAATAAGTATAGATCAAAAACAGCTTAATTAAGTTTTAAGGAATATGGGATGACGTGGATGAGACCACGGATTCCGGTATTCCTTTTTTATTGATATTTGGTTTTTCAGAACAAGAAACCGAATGGAAAATTCACTTAGCACAAAGCACCTTTCACTGCACAATTAACCAAACAAACCCTTATCTTTGAGGCTCACTCAACTTGTTATTTGGCATGATTAATAGACGAAAAGTAAGAGAAACGGTTTTAAGAGCCCTTTACGCTCATCAACTGGGCAAAGATTCTACACAGCATGTGGTAGATACTCTCATCAAAAAAGAAAAATTTTCAGAAGAAAAAGAACTCCGACGCTTCGCAGAAAAATTGTTTTTCCGGAGCCTGGATCATTCTGAAGAACTCGATGAAATTACTTCCAAGCACATCCGGAACTGGGATATAAACCGACTTGCCCTCATCGATCGGCTGATATTGAAAATGGCTCTTTGTGAATTCGTCTATTTTGAAGAGATCCCTACCAAAGTGAGTATTAACGAAGCTATTGAAATGGCTAAGCGGTACTCAACAGCTAAATCAGGCCGGTTCATCAACGGTATTTTGGACGCCGCCCTCACTGATCTTGAAGAACAGGGAAAGATACAGAAGAAAGGACGTGGGCTCATCGAAAAAACATTGGGTAAATAATACAGATGTCTGTCCAAACTGACATTATTGCTATCGGTGACATTCATGGTTGTAACACTACCTGCAGGTCACTATTGCGCCAGCTTGATGAGCAGTTTAATTCAGAGCCGACCTATGTTTTCTTGGGTGACTATACAGACCGAGGTCCTGATTCAAAAGATGTAGTGGATCAGTTACTTGAATTTGATGAAGAGCATGAATGTGTTTTCATTCGCGGCAATCATGATCAAATGCTGCTGGATGCCTATGAGAAAGGAGAATGGGAGCTTTGGATTGCCAATGGTGGAAATACAACGCTAAGAAACTACGACTCAAGTCCCGGCAATTTTGATCTTCCTGAAGAGCATTATCAATTTTATTCTGAGACGGAATTGTACTTCGAAACGGATGACTATTTCTTTGTGCATGCGGGAATGAATCCCAGCCTCTCCATTAATGAGAATCTGGAACGAGAGGAAGAACGCCTGGATTTCATATGGCAACGCGGACACATTCACTCACCAAAAACCAAGTGGGAGAAAACAGTGATTTTTGGTCACACCCCGGTTGAAGAGCCCATCGTTCGGGAAACTATGATCGGAATTGACACCGGGTGTGTATACGATCGTCCCGGACTTGGAAAACTGACTGCTGTGGTACTTCCCGAAAAGAAATTTATTCAACAAAAAAGTTTAGACGCTTAAACAACTAATTATTTATACATGAGCTTAAGATGCGGAATTGTTGGCTTGCCCAACGTTGGAAAATCAACCTTATTTAATGCACTCAGTAATGCCGGTGCAGAATCGGCAAACTTCCCTTTTTGTACTATTGACCCCAACGTGGGAATGGTACCGGTGCCCGATGAACGACTTCATAAACTGGCCGACCTTGCCGAGTCTAAAAATGTACTGCCTGCAAGCATTGAGTTTGTAGATATTGCGGGATTGGTGAAGGGAGCTTCCGAAGGAAAAGGGAAGGGGAACGCGTTCTTGTCTCACATTCGCGAAGTAGATCTCATTCTGCATGTGGTTCGTTGTTTTGATGATGAGGATATCATTCATGTGGAAGGTAATGTTGACCCGGATCGGGATGTTGCCATTATTGAAGAAGAGCTGATCCTCAAAGATCTTGAAAGCGTTGAAAAACGTGCCGATAAATTGAAGAAAGAAGCTAAAAGTGGCGACCGAAAGATCGTTGCTCAGCATGAAGTGGTACAGAGACTAGCTGATCACCTGGGTGAAGGAAACTCGGCTCGTACGTTTGAAGCTTCCAAAGAAGAAAAAGAAGCCTATAAAGATCTGTTTTTACTTTCTTCGAAGCCGGTACTTTATGCCTGTAACGTGGGTGAATCTGATCTCGAAGGCGGAAACGAATATGTGGATGCAGTGAAAAAGATCGCCTCCCGTCACGATGATGAAGTGGTGATGTTTTGCGCCAAGATCGAAGCGGAGATCGCTGAGCTGGATGAGGACGAAAAAGAGATGTTCCTCGATGAGCTGGGTGTTGAAAGTGCCGGACTGGATCGCCTGATAAAAGGGGCGTTTAAGGAATTGGGGCTGATCACGTATTTCACAGCCGGACCAAAAGAAGCCCGTGCCTGGACCATTAAAAAAGGAACTAAAGCGCCACAAGCTGCCGGCGTAATTCACACCGATTTTGAGAAAGGATTTATCCGTGCCGAAACCATCGCCTATTCCGATTATGAAGAATTAGGTTCGGAAAAAGCTGCCCGAGATGCTGGTAAAATGCGTCAGGAAGGGAAAGAATATATCGTGAAAGACGGTGATGTTTTGTTGTTCCGTTTTAATGTGTAGTTATAAAGTGATGAGTAATAATGTAAGTTGATCGACCTACTTTATTACTTTTTCACTTCATCATTTAAACCTTTTCAATAGTTTTTCACGAAGGCGATTTTTCGTTTTCTCATCACAAAACGCTGCATCGAGGGCGAATGTGTTAACACGTTTGAATTGTTCTAACTGCCAGTCAAAATGCTGGTTTAACTTCTGATACTCTTCATTCAGCGATACGTTAGATATAGCTCTTCCATCGGTGTTGACGCTTAGCGAATTACCGTTTTGGTAGATCTCATTGATGTGATGCTGAGCAACTTTATCATAAATGCCCGTCTGTACATTACTGGTTGGGCATACTTCCAGGTGAATATTCTTTTTCTTCAGATCATCCAGCAGTTCAGGGTCTTCGATGCTTCTCACTCCATGACCAATTCTTGAGGGATGAAAATTTCCCATGATCTCCCGCACGCTTTCCGGTCCGCGTGCCTCACCACCGTGAGCGGTGCAATGGATTTCGTGGTCGCGTGCATATTCAAACGCTTTGATGTGATTGTCGATCGGGAGCGTTTCGTCAGCCGCGATATCAAAACCAACTACATTGGTGCCTTTGAATTGATCCACCAACTTCACCGTATGCAAGCTTTCTTCTTCTGAAAAATGTCGAAGAGTACAAAGAATAACGCCTGCTTCAACACCGGTTTGTTTAATTCCTTTTGATGTTGCTTCATCCACAATTCTGACAACATCTTCTGCAGTTAATCCCAGCTCTAAATGCTGCAGGGGAGCAAAACGAATCTCCGCATAGATCACATTATCTGCTTTCAGCTGTTCAAATAGATCGAGCGTTACCGCTTCCAGCTGCTCTTTGGTTTGCATGATGGAGATCGGTTCTTGCGCACATTTCAAATATTCATCGAGGCTGGCGCAGTTCTCAGGGGCAATGAAATCTCGCTCGTATTCCTCTCTTGATGTGCCCGGACGGAGTTGCGCCACCACCTCATAACTTAGTGAGCAATCGAGATGAAGATGCAATTCAATTTTTGGGAGACTGGGTATGTTCATAGATCGAGATACTACTTGAGAAATACATTTGAGCCCTTAGCTTTCCTCTCACTGATTTCCAGCAGAGCTGAAATCGGTCTCTCTCCAAAGAGAGATAAGTTCTTGCCACTGAGTACAATCTTGTTTGATGATCAAGATCTTGCCAAAACAAAGAACCTATGTCCCTCCGGGAGGGACAGAAATATCAGTTTACTGATATTTCAGGGAGGTCAGTCAACAAGAGAGCCAATAAAAGCCCAAAACTACATTCGTAATTACATTCAAAAAAAATTAGTTTCCATCTGGAAATTAAGGCTACAAACTTAACCAAATTCATGTCGAAAAAACTCCTTTATTTACTTGATGGAATGGCACTTGCTTACCGTGCACATTTCGCTTTCATAAACAGCAGATTGAAAAATTCCGAAGGCATTCCAACCGGACCGGTACTCGGTTTTGCGAATACGCTGGAGAAAATGCTGGAGGAAAAAGAACCCACCCATATTGCCGTTGCCTGGGATACGCACGCACCCACCTTCCGCCATGAGAAAGATGAAGACTACAAAGCCAATCGTCCGCCCCAGCCCGAGGAACTGAAGATCGGTATCCCGCTTATAAAAGAAATGGTAGAAGCCTGGGGCATCAAGAATGTGGAACAGGATGGCTATGAAGCAGATGACATCATCGGAACCATTGCAAGCAGAGCAAATGCGGATGATGTGGATGTGATGATGGTGACACCGGATAAAGATTTCATGCAGCTGGTGCACGACCATATCCACATGATGAAGCCGGATAACAACAATGGCGGATTCAACATTATAGACCGGGAAGGCGTGAAGGATTACTTTGGCGTATATCCTGATCAGGTGATCGATGTGCTGGCGATGATCGGGGATACTTCGGATAACATTCCGGGGGTACCGGGCATCGGGAAGAAGGGGGCTCCAAAGCTCATCAAGAAGTACGGTTCATTGGAAAAGGCCATCGAAGCAGCTCCGGATATTAAAGGAAAGCGTGCGCGAGAAGGATTGACAGAATATGGCGAACAAGCTCTTCACGCCAAATATATGGTCACCATAAAAACCGACGTTCCCAATACGCTGGATTGGGAAGAGCTGGAATGGAATGAGCCTGATAAAAAAGAATTAGGCCTGTTTTTTAAACGGATGGAATTCCGCACGCTCACAAAAAGGTATTTAGGGGAAGAAGGCCCGGTTGCCAATAAAGAAGGTGATCAGGTTGATCTGTTCGGTTCGTTCAAGGAAGAAGCACCAAAGCAGGAACTGGACGAGGAGAAGGTGAATTATGGCCTCATTGATACTATCGACAAGGTGAAAGGCTTGGTGGATGAGTATAAAGATGAAGAGCATTTTTGTTTTGATACGGAGACCGACAGTCCCGATCCGGTTACGGCTTCACTGGTTGGTATCTCACTTACAGCTACCGCCGGAACGGCTTACTACATTCCGGTGAATGTGGAAGACGGATTAGATGAAAAGGAAGTTATAGAAGTTCTGCGACCGCTGTTTGAAGATTCGCACATCCTGAAGATCGCCCACAACTACAAGTTCGATTTCATGATGTTGAAGCGAGCCGGACTTGAAGTGAAGGGGAATGCTTTTGACACGATGATTGCGGCTTATCTCATTGATGCAAATCAGCGCCTGAAGATGGATGAGCTCTCGAAAAGCCTGCTGAATTATAAGCCGGTTCCGATCGAAGAGCTGATCGGGAAAGGGAAGAAGCAGAAGTCAATGGCCGATCTGGCAGTGGATGATGTGTATCTTTATGCTTGCGAAGATGCGGATATCACTTTGCGTTTGTACGAGATCTTGAGCGAAAGACTGGAAGATGATGAGCTTTTGGAAATTGCCTATAAGGTAGATTTCCCACTAATGGAAGTGTTGGCCGAGATGGAGTTGAAAGGCATTAAGTTAGATGTTGAGATGCTTTCTGTTTTTTCTGAAGAGCTGGATGAAGATCTGAAAAAGCTGGAAGCTGAGATCTATGATAAAGCTGGAGAAGAATTCAATATCAATTCACCCCAGCAATTGGGTACCATTCTTTTTGATAAAATGGGATTACCGGCTGGCAAGAAGACCAAAACCGGTCAATATTCCACGGCTGAATCAGTGCTTACAAAGCTAGCTCCGAAATACGAAATGCCGAGCCTGATCCTGGATTATCGTCAGCTTACCAAACTGAAGTCTACCTATGTGGATGCTTTGCCTGATCTGGTCGTAGAGGAAACAGGTCGTGTTCACACCGAATTCAACCAAAGCGTGGCGGCTACGGGTCGACTCAGTTCTTCCAATCCCAATCTTCAGAACATTCCCATTCGAACAAAGAGAGGCCGGGAAATCCGGAAGGCTTTTGTGGCTGAAGAAGGATTCAAGCTTATGTCTGCCGACTACTCTCAGGTTGAATTGCGGGTAATAGCTCACATTGCTAAAGATGAAGCCATGATGGAGGCGTTTAAAAATGACGAAGACATTCACGCCAGAACCGCCAAAGAGATCTTTGGACTGGATTCAATAGAAGACGTGGATGCAGATCAGCGCAGAAAAGCGAAAGAAGTAAACTTTGGGATTCCTTATGGCGTGAGTGCTTATGGTTTAGCATCTCGACTAGGCATAGATAATGAGGAAGGGAAGGAGATGATCGATCAATATTTCGAGCGATTTCCCAATATCCTGAACTACATAAATGAGACCAAAGAATATGCCCGTGAACATGGCTATGTGAAAACGATGCTGGGTCGTCGGCGCTATATCCCGGACATAAAAGCAAGCAACTGGAACGTGCGCGGCTTTGCAGAACGAACCGCTATCAACATGCCGATTCAGGGAACAGCCGCCGATATCATCAAACTCGCCATGATCGAGATCCACCACTGGCTTATCGATGAGAATAAGAAAAGCAAAATGCTGCTACAGGTGCATGATGAACTCATCTTTGAGATCCATGAAAGTGAAATGGATGAAGTACCGGCTAAGATCAATGAGCTGATGGAAAATGCGGTTGAACTGGATGTACCTCTGAAGGTGGAGGCGGGAGTGGCTGGGAATTGGCTGGAAGCGCATTAGGGTGGTTTGGTGATATGGTGATATGGTGACTTGGGCTTATCCATCATTTCGTTTCCAGTGATTTGATTTCGTAAGTATTATAGATGAGAAACGGGGTGACGTAATCCCGTTTCGGGCAGAAATCGAAGGGGCTAAATCCCGAAGGGATGACAACATGAATAGCCCCGGGATTCATCCCGGGGAATAAGGATTGACCAACAAAAAACCTCCGCCCGGATATCTTTAAAGTTGATGAGGGGTATCGGAGGTTGGGCAATGTTGTTTTTAAAGAGAAGTAAGGAAAGTATGAGGCAGAGCCTAGATAGGGCATTCCGGAGCGGAGCACCGGAACGAGTTTGTCTCGTTCCCACCAGCCTTGTTGGGAATGCTATGGCGGACCACCCGGTCCAAATAGAAAACATATTCCAAACCTTAGCCTTGCGAAGTCCGAAAAATGGATTTTTATAAAGTCACTCAACCACAATTCCATACTTATCTAACAAACCCGGCAGGCCCTGGAGAGAGAATTTAGCTCCCCGGATTTGATTGAGTTCAGGATCGATGGAGTAGTTGTATGAAGTGGATAGATCTGCTTTTTGGAGTAGCGTGGCAGAGAAGGTGGCTCTGGCAAGATCACAGTTTTCGAAGAGGCTTTCTTTTAACTGAGTTTGTGTGAAATCCACTTCCTGCAGGGTGCAATCTTTGAATTTGCCATGGTTCAATTTCACCCCAAAAAAAGAAGAGAGGTTGAGGTTACTGGATTTAAATTCGGCGGAGAAAGAGAAATCGTTGCAGCTGTCAAACTGGAGTCCGATCAACTTACATTCAAGAAATCGGCAATCCCGGATGGTGACTCCATACAATTTGGCCATGCTGAGATCACATCCCTCAAATTCACATTCAATGAAGCCAAATTCGGACAGGTCGGCCTTGGGAAATTTGCAATTCAGGAATCGGCAGTTTTCGTAATCAGCCTTGACCGGTTCTTGAACTGTAAAGTCGATACCTGAAAATTCTTCGTCGGAAAAGTAAGATTTACTCGTCATTCAGTAATAGGGTGTAATTCAAGCCAGCGGTCTTTGCCGAAGGTCAGAGTCCAGAGAATAAACAGTACTAAACTCCCAAGCAGGCCGGTCATGATGGTACTTAGCAAACTGTTCTCAAACATAAAGATCGCCAATAACGGTATTAGACATGTTAAGAGAGGCAATTTTGAATTATAGAATTTGTTGGGCTTGATCTCAATTTGAATGTTATCCTTCATGGTTTTGAGATCAATTTTTCTACTGCTGCACCACATAAGTTTTGCAGATAATTGTTTGGAGCTCTCATCAACTTCGATCTGTTCAGAGTCCCCGTTTTTCAGGGTTGTAACCTGCTCCCCATCAACAATAATATTGTAGTCCGCATACTTATTAATGTGTTCTTCTGGTCTGTAAATAGTAATCGTTTTCATGTCATTTTAGTTTTATAGACCGAAAGTAAAAGAAGTCAGGTATATTTCAAATACAGGTATTAATACCTTCTTTTCACGTTCTGTACCGTAATGAGACGAGAATCACAATACATCACAAACATAAAAAAATCACAGTCACATTTTGTAGGTAACCGCATTGATGTTCATTCCAGCGCCCACCGAAGCAAAGACCAAAGTGCCTTCTTTTTTGATATCATAATCCTTGAGTTCGTCTTTCATCATAAGATCCAGCAAAGTAGGGATGGTGGCTACGGATGAATTTCCGAGCCAGGAGATGATCATAGGCATCACATCTTTGGGGTATTCTTCTTTCCCGTAAAGCTTGTACAGCCGTTCAATGATGGCATCATCCATTTTGCCATTGGCCTGATGAATGAGAATATGGCTGACATCTTCAATGGAAATAGAACTTTTATCAAGGGCTCCTTTTATGGCTTTGGGGACGTTTGTGAGCGCATATTGGTAGAGTTTACGCCCGTGCATTTTTAGAAAAATATCACCTTTTTCTTTTAATGCAGGATTGTAGGATGTATCCATATACAACATCTTGGCAAACACTTTGGTGTCTGAGCGGACATTATGTGAGAGAATACCGGACGGAGTTTCACTTTCCCGGGCTTCCAGGATGGTAGCACCTGCGCCATCGGCATAGATCATACTGTCGCGGTCGTGCGGGTCTGAAACACGTGACAAGGTTTCGGCTCCAATTACCATGATCTTTTTGGCATCACCGGATTTTATATAATAATCGGCCTGTATGACAGCCTGCAGCCATCCCGGACATCCAAAAGGAAGATCGTAGGCAACGGTTCCCGGGTTTTCAATTTCCAGTTTGTGCTTCACACGGGCCGCAAGGCTGGGGACCATATCGGAGCGGTTAGTGCCATGTTTTACATCTCCAAAATTATGCGCCACGATGATGTGATCCAGTTCTTCTTTATCGATCCCAGCCGATTTGATCGCCTCTTCGGCCGCGAGGTGAGCAATATCTGAAGCAACAAGATCGTCGGTTACGTAGCGCCTTTCCTTAATTTCGGTGATCTCGGCAAACTTTTGAATGATCTCTTCGTTTGATTTTTTGAGCCGGTTACCGCTATCATCAAAGAACTCATTCTCCAGGAAAGCGTCGTTTTTAATACGCCGGGTAGGTATGTAGCTGCCAGTTCCGGTGATGATGGTATTGACTGAATTTTCGTTTCGTGTTGGGGAATCAGTCACAGTATTCTGTTTTTTTGTTATAAGATTCAGGACGTTTGAGCAATTTACTAATCTTATCTTTTCTATATCAGATTTCAAAATAGATTATGCTCTTAGTTAAAATATTAAAGAGCAGATTGATAATCCCATCAATATTAATGAGACCAAGAAAAGTGGAGGTATTTATCGTCTGTTAAATAAACGGTAAGGAATTAATTCAATAATGACGCCTAAACATTGGGTGCGAAGATCTGCTAAAGTGCTGTTGCTAAGGAGATAACTTGTACAACATAATCGTTTGAGAACAAAAAGATCAGCAACCCTATAAAGACCAAAGAATGCAATCCAATTGTGATCATTAAATACATAAACCGATCTGCTCCCATAGCTTTTGAAGCATCGAAGGCTGAAATAATGAATGAAGCGAACCAGATCAAAACAAAAACTACAGCCAGGGAAATAGTTAGCAGCGGCCAGGTATTGGTGAGGTAGAGGGTTACAATGATGGTGACGAGGACAAAATCGAGGTAGGTCAGTCCTGCATATAAATTGAGAGTCTGGCTGAAATGTGCCAGGTTTTTAGCGGGCAGATGTAACCAGAGTAGAGCGACCAGTTCTGTAAGAAGAATGACAATGGTGGCTGTAAGGAATAAGGAAATATAATTACTTCCGGCAACTGCCAAATAAGGAAAGTGGTTGAAAAAGGCTTGCAGACCCATTTCATTGATCAGGAGTTTAGCGGCTACGTAGGCAGTCATTCCCCCAAATATTGCGTGCGCTATTAACATCAGGATGCTTCCGGTGGCTAATCTTTCGCGGTAGTGGATGATATCATCTGCAAAAAAGCGGTGGGCCAGAAAATAACGAATGATCATAGGACGAATGTAGGGCAGGTATCGCATTTGTATAGCCAATCCGGCCCAAAGCAGGATTAATAAAACAACCAGAAAATTGGTAGAGCCGGAAGGCTGTTCAGGATCGGGAAGTGGAAGTAACCACTTGCCTGTTTTATTGAATTCAGTCAGACTGTGTGAAAACTGAGGGTAAGCCCCGAGGGTTGTCGAGAACCATTCAATATCTAAAAAAACGATCAGGGAGGGATCATTTATTGCCGTCTGCTGAAAAAGGGAGTCAAAATGTTGAATGGAGTTAATGGTGTGATCGCTGTCATCGAAATAGATAGCAAAAGGATCTGTTGGACGCTGAAATGTAAACCACTCCCGGCTGTTCATATAATAAAAAGTGGTTTCCGACTGCCCGGAAATTTGATTCAGAATGGGGGTGAAAGCTGAAGTGAAATTCTCGTCAAAACTCATACTGTTCGAGTAGAGACCGATTCCTCCAATATTCGGATATGATGTAAACTGCTGAGTTAGTTCCTGCAGGGATGCTTGAATATCCTGCCTGTTCTCTTTCAATGTGGAAGTGATAAGGTATTGTTGTTCTGAGCGAATAAGAACGGAGATATTATGCCCCGAAAGGGTAAGCATGAGATCCCGGGTCGCTAAATCAGCATTCAACTCTATATAACGTATACCCAATCCATCAAGAGAGTCTAATTTTTGAGTAAGTAATTCAGTATCACTTTGCTCATCAATGACCAGTCCCATATAGGGTTGAGCCCATAGTGATCCGCTTAATCCGAAGATCCCAAAAAAGAGAATCAGGACTAACAGATATGTCTTCTTCGCAATCACTCAGGCCAAAACCTCAGCTCCATAATATTCAGTCAGTGTAGTTTTCCGGATCGGGCGGGCAATGAGTGTTGCGGAGGTCGAATCGGTTACTTCAACTTCCACATAATCGCCGGGCTCAAAATCCTTGCGATCAAATACACACATCTTGTTGGTGTCAGTTCGTCCGCTAAGCTGATCATCAGATTTTTTACTGGTACTTTCAACAAGCACCAAATATCGATTTCCGATCTCTTCTTTATTACGGCGTTCCTGAATTTCACGCTGCTGAGTTATGATCTCCGTCAGACGACGTTTTTTGACTTCCTCAGGCACATTATCCTCAAATTTCCGGGCAGCCAGTGTTCTTTCTCGTTCAGAATAGGCAAACATATAAGCCAGGTCATATTCCACTTCGGCCATCAATGATAGCGTTTGCTGGTGTTCCTCTTCGGTCTCATCACAAAAACCGGTAATGATATCTGTAGAAAGTGAAACGCCGGGAATTATGGCTTTCATTTTTTGAATGAGTTCCAGATAGCCTTCTCGCGTGTAAGGTCGACGCATACGCTCCAGCATAGAATCACTGCCGGCTTGTGCGGGAATGTGAATGTAATTACAGAGATTGGGTCGCTCGGCGATCAGGTGCAACAGATCGTCTGGGAAATCCTTGGGATGAGGGGAGGAGAAGCGGAAACGAATTTCGGGATCCACTTTACTTGATTCATCCATTAATTTAGTGAAAGTGTTCTCACCATCAAGGTAGGAATTCACATTTTGACCCAGCAGTGTGATCTCTTTGTATCCTTCATCGGAAAGTTGTTTGATCTCCTTAAGGATGGATTCCATTGGGCGGCTGCGTTCACGTCCACGGGTGAAAGGCACCACGCAAAATGCGCACATGTTGTCGCAACCTCGCATAATAGAAACAAAGGCATTGATGCCGTTTCCGGTGGTTCGAACCGGGGCAATATCAGCGTAGGTCTCTTCGAGAGAAAGGAGTACGTTTACGGCTTTGCGTCCGTCATCCACTTCTTGAAGTAGGTTTGGGATATCCCGGTAGGCATCTGGGCCAACCACGATATCAACAAGGTGTTCTTGCTCAAGGATCTTGTCTTTGATGCGCTCGGCCATGCAGCCAAGAACACCTACGGTCATTTCACCTTTTTCTTCTTTAATTGAGCGAAGTTCTTTCAGGCGGTTCCAGACTCTTGTTTCTGCATTTTCGCGAATGGAACAGGTGTTTACCAAAACCACGTCAGCACTTTCGGCATCGTGGACGGGTTTCATGCCTTCTTCCAGCAAAATGGAGTTTACGATCTCCGAATCTGCGAAGTTCATCTGGCAACCGTAAGTTTCTATGTAAAATTTCTTGTCAGTCACTGCACTAATTTTTTGTGTGAAATAAAGTATAAATGTACGAATTATTGCTCTTCGGGAGCGTCAGGCCAAACATCCGGATGATCTCTCCAGCTTGAAAGTAAGTCCAAGTCATCGCAGTCGATCATGCCTTTTTCGATAGCTACATTTACCAAGGTGTTATAGTCGGTAAGGGTATAGATTGGTACATCGGTATCCTGAAAACGGTTGTTGGCTTTATCGAAGCCATAGGTGAAAATGGAAAGAACGGCCTCTACATTGGCTCCAACAAACTTGAGCGCTTCCACTACCGATATGGCCGAGCCACCTGTTGAAATAAGATCTTCAATAATAACTGTTGACTCTCCTTTTCGAACACCACCTTCGATCTGATTTCCCATTCCATGTGCTTTTGCTTTTGCACGAACGTAGGCCATGGGCTTGTTCAAATTTGCAGCTACCCAGGCAGCATGTGGAATTCCTGCTGTTGCCGTTCCGGTGATGACATCCGTATCAGGGAATTTTTCTTGAATGATATTCGTGAATTCGTTCTCAATTTTATTACGAATTTCAGGAAACCGAAGTGTAAGCCGGTTATCACAGTAAATGGGGGAGTTCCAGCCTGAAGTCCATACAAAAGGATCGTTCGGGCGGAGAACCACGGCGTTAATATCAAGCAAATGAGCTGCTAACTCACGGGCAAAAGAAGTATTGAGTATCATAAGTTTATAAAAATTCTATTTGTAGTACCGCTGCGAAGAGTGGCTTTTTTTAAACCATCCCAAAAACAGATGGGCCGACAAAAATAAGGCTTTTTAAGCAGATTAGCGCAAACAATCCTGCCAATAAATCATCCGTTAAAATTCCCCATTTTCCTCCAATATCCTGCACTTTTTTAATGCCCAGTGGTTTCAGTATATCAAAGAAACGGAACAGGAGAAAACCAGCTGCAAGAAGAGTGAGATCGGTTTGGAGGTCGCCAGAGAAGGATATTCCAATAAATACAAGACTTTGACCTGCCCATTCATCCATGACCAAACAACCGGGATCTTTGCCAAATGTGTCTTCAAAATAACCGGAAACCCAAAGAGAAATGAGGGATGCAAGGATAAGCAGAATGAGAATGGCTCCGTAAATTTGTGCCTGGATCAACCCAAAAATGAGCGCTGTAACAGCGAGGCTGCCAAAGGTTCCCGGAGCTTTTGGAAGTGCACCCGAATACAATCCGGTTCCCAAAAAATATTTCAGGTGATCCATTTTTAGTCTTTTTGATTTCCTAAAACATCTTTGTTCACCCACAGATATTCGATCCCGGAGTATACTGTAAGAGCGGTAACAAACATCATGGCGTAGTATAAGATACCAGTGTTGAAGAATTGAACAGCGAGATCAGCGAATTCAATATCGGCTTGCTTAAAAACCCCGATCAGGATCACGGCATACAAAAAGATCATCTGCACCATGGTTTTGGCTTTGGCTGTAAACCGGGTTTCCAGGGTAATGTTTTTCCGATTGGTATACAGCCGTAGTAACGTAACCCCAACGTCTCTGATCACAATAAGTGAAACAGCCCACCAGGGAAATTGTTCAGGATCGAGAAAGGGAAGGCAGAGAAAACCGGCAAAGGTCAGGAATTTATCAGCAAGAGGATCTAAGAAGATCCCCAGCTTACTTTCGAGATTATAGCGGCGGGCAATTTTACCGTCAAAGAAATCGGTGACAGCAGCCGTGGCAAAAACGGCAATACTGAGCGAGCGCCAGATCAATTCATCCTGCACATACATAAATAGGAATATGGGGGCAAGGATGATCCGAAGGGAACTGAGTATGTTGGGTACGTGCTTCATTCGTAGATTTTGTTGAGACTTAAACTTACGGATGAATTCATTTCATAACACAAGGATTTTTTATTCAGTGAGCAAGGGCTAAGGTGCATGGTTCAAGTTATATAAAATATCAACTTGAACCTTGCGCCTCAAAACTTGTGCCTGCAACAAATACCTGTGGAAATTGGGCGGCTTTATGTGGAATTTAGGCCCTATGAAAGCACAGATCATCTCTATTGGCAATGAACTTCTTATTGGTGATACCGTTAATACCAACGCTTCCTGGATGGGAAAGTTTTTGACGGGAATAGGCTTTGAGGTTACTCAGGTTCATACTATTTCGGATGAGCTCGATCTCATCAAAAAAACTATCCGTCGCTCTATGGAGGAATCGGACCTTGTTATCTCCACTGGAGGACTTGGCCCTACACACGACGACATGACCAAGAAAGCCGTGGCTGATCTGTTTGATGTGGGCTACAAATTGGATGAGGAAACGCTGGAATACATTAAAGCTATCTTTAAGGAGCGAAATATTCCCTTCTCAGAATCGAATCATGCGCAGGCTGAAGTTCCTGAAAATGCAAAGGTCCTGTTCAACAAAACGGGAACAGCTCCAGGAATGTGGTTTCATGAAAATAACACGTACCTGGCTGTTCTTCCCGGTGTGCCCAGTGAAATGAAATACCTGATGAAGAAAAGAGTAGCCTCGAAATTACGGGAAAGCTTTGGGCAACTTGGATATTTGTACTCTCACTACATTAAGACAGCCGGAATTGGAGAAAGCACGCTGAGCGATGAGATCCTGGGAGATCTGTCCGATTATTTTGAGAATGGAATCAGCATGGCCTATCTGCCGGCTCCGGGAGGTGTTACATTGCGGTTGAATGGAAGCGGGGCTACCAAAGAAGAAGCACAGGATAATCTGGAGAAATTGCGGGAAGCGATTTTTCAAAAAGCGGGAAAGTATATCTACGGGGAAGGAAAAGACTTTACGATAAGCGAAGCAGTTGGGGAATTACTCATGAAAAACAGCTGGCGGATATCGGTGGCTGAAAGCTGTAGCGGTGGATTGATATCGAATACTTTTACCGACGTGCCCGGCAGCAGTGATTATTTTGATGGTGGAATTATTTCCTACGCAAATCATGTGAAGGTGAAGCAGCTTGGTGTTTTGCAGGATGATCTGGAATCGGTGGGGGCGGTCAGTAAAGAAGTTGCACTTCAGATGGCAAAAGGGGTAGCAGATAGACTTGGAACGGAAGTTGGTATTTCCACTACGGGAGTTGCAGGTCCCGGCGGAGGCACAGAGGAGAAACCGGTAGGAACCGTTTGGATGGGATTCTATCAAAAAGGAGGGGAACATTTTGCCATCAGGGCGATGTTCACCAAAGACCGGCTCATCAACAAGGAGCGTACAAAAATGGTGCTGCTTGAGCTAACCCGACGCGTGTTGAAAGGAATTGAGCCTATGCCATACGATCTCAAAAAGCAGTTTTCTTGAAGAAGATCTTTGGTCTACATATCATTTTTGTGGTGATAACTTTCCCGCTGTTTGCTCAGGTAGCCGATTCTGCAGCTGTGGATACGAGTCGCACACAGATGATAGAAGAACCTGCTGAAAGTTCACTTCGAGAATCTTCCATTTCAACCCAAAAAGAAGAAGAACCTGACCCCGGCAAGATAACCCCGTGGACCGAGCAGATAGAGATCGGTTCAACCCAAATTACAAACGACAGTCTTTTGCGCTGGCAGATCTGGCCAAACTGGGGTGATTTTTATGCCTACCGAAAGGATGCTATCTCTTTTCGGCAAGGAACCATCGGGCGGGTTGATGCTTATCATATCAGCGGCTATGAACCGCAGGAGCAGCATGTGAAACTGGAGGGTCTTACCCTGAATCATCCTTTAACCGGAATTCCGAATTACAATCTGGTTCCGCATCGCAAACTTGGACGGGTTTCGGAATCGTATGCAGGGAATCTGTCTACGGAACTAAAGATCAGAGATTTTTATATCACCAAACCCGTTAGTTACCTTATTTATGATGAGGCAAAAGGAGATTACCGGAACCTGGAGTTTTTGGTATCGCAGAATTTTTCGGAGGCCACCAATGTGGAGATCTCGTTTTGGGATCGGAAAGGCGGTGCGTATTATCCGAATAATTCGGTAGCGGGAAGTCAGGCTTTTGCGAGAGTGTATCATCACCTGAATGATCGGTTGATGGTTCGCACTATGTACCTCCGAAATCAACTGGAGCGGGATGAACCTTTTGGCTATGCGGTGGGCGATCCGCTGGCTTTTACTTTTGATGAATTCAGCTCTATTCCCAATAACAGTACCGCAAACTCAGAGTATACCCGTTGGGATCTTATCACCGGAATTTATCAGCGAAAAGATTCATCATTAGCTGAGAATGGTGGGGTGGAGCTGTCCATCTCCAAAAATAAACAGAACTTATTTTTTGCACCTGATACCTTGAATCAGCATCTCAGGAGTTTGAATGTTCGGGGATTTAAACGATTGGAATTCGGGAAATTTGAACTGAAGGGAGATGTGCAGTTATCGCAACATGCAGCACTTGAAAACACTCCAATATCCAAAAACAACTGGCTTGAATTTAGCGGAGAAACAAAAGCCGGCTATCATTTCACACCCGATATTTTACTTTATGCAAATGGGAATATTCAAACGAGAAACGATTCTCGGTCCGCCTACGAAACCGTAGTGGGATTGAAGGCTCTTTTATATAATAGGTTGAAATTACAAACCTCTGCAGCCTTATACAGTCAAATTCCGACGATGCAATCTTTGTATTGGAATGCAGGAAATTATTCCGGGAATGAGGAACTGGAAAATGAAGCAGGTCTTTCACTTTCAGGTAATCTTGATTTCGAACTGACGCCCACGATCACAATCGGAGCTTCGGGCAGAATGAAATCGGGTGAGAACAGCTCATTTATAACACCGGATAGTTCGTTTATCAATAGTGGTTCTTTCTTGAGGGGGAATGCGTCAGGCTATTTACGATTTCAAAATCATCGGTTTGAAATTGAGACTTCCGGGGTGATACAGCAGACGCAATTTGAGAATGAGACACCCGAAGTAGCCGCACTAAATCATCAGGACCAGATCATTTGGTTACGAAATTCAGGGTTTGTTAAAGGGTATGTTTTTGATCGGGCGGCTTATTTAAAAATGGGAGTTCGTACTTTATTTTCGCCGTTTTACTATTCTGCGCGCATGTTCAATACCGAATTGGGCTATTGGCAGGGCAGTAGCAGCTATCAGGAAATACCACCATTTTTCCGTTTAGATGCGGAACTTTCAGCCCGCGTTCGGGGAATAATGGTTGTAATGAGATGGGAAAATGCCCTTGACGGATTAGGTCAGGCAGGCTACTTTGAGGCGGCTGGATTTCCCATGCCGCCACGACGTTTAATTATTGGAATACGAGCACAATTCAGAAATTAATATGAGCATAAAATACATTGTTAGAGAAGGATTTACCGGGATCAGACGCGCCAAACTGGCTGCTACCACTTCTATATTTTCATTGTTCATTGCGGTACTTCTGTTGGGGGTATTGTCTCGGGTAGGGTTCAATATTTATAGTCAGGCGATGTCTATCAAGGATATGATAGAGGTCGAGGTATTTTTATTTGATGTTGATGACCGGACCACCAACCAGATCAGGCAGCAGCTTGAGAACGAAGAGCTGGTTGAAGGGATCACTTATATTTCCAAAGACAGCGCATCGGCTGTCATGCGGCGTGAATTCGGATCTGGTGTTGAAGAACTGGCGGAGCTGAATTTCTTACCAGCCTCATATCGGCTGAACGTGAATACTGATGCCGGTGCTGATCAGGTAGAGAATATGGTATCCCGGTTAAGTAATATCCGCGGAGTTGACGAAGTAGAGTATAACGAAGCTTTGTTGAGAATGATGGAGTCGAACCTGAATACCTTTGCTATTTTAGGCGGTGGGCTGGGAATCCTGATCCTGCTGGCCGCGTTGATCCTGGTTTATAACACCATCCGGTTAACCATCTATGCCAAACGAGATCTGATCCGGGCGATGAAATTAGTGGGAGCTACCAACAAATTCATTCGAAGTCCCTTTATTGTAGAGGGATTGCTCCAGGGATTAATAGCCGGCGCACTTGCGGTGTTGAGTGTATTCCTGATCTTTGAATTCGCCATACCGTTTTACCTGGCCGATCTAGGCACTTTAAGCTGGCCTTTTGGAAGATGGTACTTCTTGGTAGGGTCCATGATGTTGCTTTCCATTCTGATGGGCTGGTGGGGCAGTAGGTGGGCCGCACGGAGATTTATCAAGGAAACATACATATCTGCTGATTAGGCAGCTTAGCTCAAAATAAGGCGGCTGATGCTACTTGGCATCGGCTAATTTGCCATCACTTTTCTGGCGGAGTTCGCAAGCTTCCTTGTCGGTACAGGTTCCGAAAAAGTGGAGGGAGTGCCCGTCAATATCCATGTCATGAATTTCGGAAAGCATACGCTGGATCTCGCCGATTCTGGGATCACAAAATTCCAGAACGTGCCCACATTCACGGCAAATGATATGATCGTGCTGCTGATACGCATAGGCGCGTTCGTAGTAATACTGGCTTTTCCCGAACTGCTGGCGCTGCACAAGTCCGCACTCAACCAAAAGGTCGAGCGTATTATAAACCGTGGCCCGGGATACGCGAGTGCCGGCTTCTTTCATGTGAAAGAAGATATCATCGGCATCAAAATGGCCATCGGAAGTATAAATTTCTTCCAATACCATAAAGCGCTCAGGGGTTTGACGCTGGTTTCGCTCCTTCAGGTACGAACGAAAAATTTCTTTAACTAAATGAACAGTTTCTTCGTGTGCTGGATGTGCCATAAATTCAATTAATTTCTGCCTATAATATACGAGATGTAAACTTGCTTATGAAACCCGTGTTTTTGATTTCAAGAATATTATATTTGGGCGGAGTCACAAAGGAACAAATCAGCTAATTATGCCAACTATAGTCCCATTCGAAACGCTTACTGAACTTTTTCTCAATCTTTCGGAAAAACATAAAGGGAAAGATAAAAATCAGTTTTATTACAAACCCACACCCGATACTCCATATAAACCAATACAATGGGATCAGGTTACGGATGATGTTTCCTCTATAGCCTCATATCTGATAGAAAAAGGTGTTGAGAAGGGAGACCGCGTAGGAATTTTAAGTGAGAACCGATACGAATGGGCGGTCGTTGATCTTGCTATTCAGCTGGTAGGTGGTATAAACGTGTCGCTTTATACTACGCTTCCTCCTCATCAAAGCGCATATATTTTACAGGATTCCGGCGTTAAGATCTTCTTTGTTTCTACAGGATTTCAGCTCAAAAAAGCGGTAGAGATCTTCGATGATTGTGAAGATCTGAGCGAAGTGATTGCTTTTGATGAACCCAAACTGGAGCATCTTCAGGAAGAAAATTATGTACGAATGTTCGATGATGTTCTGCTTGACGGTGGCAAACACCTGCAGAAGAACTGGGATACCATCAAAAAAAGAACCCAGGAAGTTGAACCAGATGATGTCTGTACACTAATTTATACTTCCGGGACTACAGGGAAACCCAAAGGAGCCATGCTTACTCATCATAATATTGTGAGTAACGTGAAGGCCGCAACCCAGCATATTTATTGGGATCATACCGATCGCCTGCTTTCTTTTCTTCCGCTATGTCACTCGTTTGAACGTACAGCCGGCTATTATGCCATGATCTCCTCCGGGGTCGAGATCTATTACGCCGAAAGTGTGGATACCGTCTCAAAGAATATGCCTGAGGCCAAGCCCACCATTATGATCTCGGTGCCACGACTATTTGAAAAAATGTACAATTTGATCGTCAAAAGTGTGGAAGAAGGCAGTGATGCCAAGAAAGCTATTTTCAACTGGGCGGTCGAAACCGGACGCAAGTATTCTGAGGGCAAACGCGGATTGGTAACCCTTCAAAAGAAAATTGCTGACAAACTGGTGTTTGATAAATTGAAAGAACGCACCGGTGGCCATGTTCGATTATTCGTTTCTGGGGGGGCAGCTCTGCCACCCGATATCGATACGTTCTTTCAATGTGCAGGAATGAATATTTTGCAAGGATATGGACTTACCGAAACGTCTCCGGTTATGGCTGCCAATAAACCTGGCCAGGAGAAGATTGGTGCTGTAGGAACCATCATACCCGGAGTTACGGTAGCTATACAGGGGCTTGAAAATGCAGAAATGCTGGGACAAATCAGTGGCGAAGATTATCCCACTAGTCTGAGTACCGGGGAAGGCGAAATTCTTTGTAAGGGACCAAATGTGATGAAGGGCTACTGGAAGAATGAAGAAGCTACCAACGAGATGATAGACGATGACGGATGGCTGCATACCGGAGATGTTGGGAAATTTGACGATGGTTTTCTGAAGATCACTGACCGGATCAAGCATATGATCGTTAATGCCGGTGGCAAAAATATATATCCCGGACCGATCGAAGATCTGTTCAAAACCAGTAAGTGGATCGATCAGATTGTAGTGGTTGGGGAAGGTCAAAATTATATGGCGGCCATCATTGTACCCGATTTTGAGGCCGTAGGAAAATTCCTGAAAGATCAGGGAATCAAGTTTGCTGACAACAATGAACTGATTGCTTTAGATGAAGTGAAAGACTTATTCAAAAAAGAGATACGAAGCTTTTCCAAAGAATTAGCTTCTCATGAGAAGATCCGTGACTTTCGGTTAGTGGCTGATGAATTCACGGTTGAGACGGGAGAGATCACCCCTACACTTAAAGTGAAACGCAGAGTGATTGCCGATAAATACGGCCACCTTATTGACGATATATTTAACGAGGATAAGGACTAAGACCAAGAGAAAAATCTGAATGTAATACATCAGCTTTTCGTTTAAATAACTACACAGGCTTTAGATTTTAAACTACATAAAGATAACAAACTTACCTTAGTACAGATTAGGGCTCATTTTGTGGTCCTTTGATATTTTGCTCTAACCTGTGCTTAGACAGATGACGAGCCAATATTAATCAATTTCAAACCATGCAAATTCCACATGACTCGTTTGCTGAAAATGCAGGTAATAATATTCTAAGAGAGAATAATTTTCAAAATCTGGTAAGACTGGCTGCATTTATTTGCGATACAGATCATGCTATGATCAATCTTTTGGGAGATGATGGATTATCACTGAAGGCTTCATTTGGACTAGAGGAAAGTACCGGAGAACTGGCTGAAGGAAATCCGTTTTGTGAACGAGCAATTCAAGAAGATAAATACCTGCTGGTAGAGGATGTAGGATCTGATGATGATTTCAAGCCCTTTATCTTATCAGAGAAATCGGAGCAGATCAGGTTTTACCTCGGCTATAACATAAAATCCGAGGCAGGAAAAAATGTGGGCACAATCTCTGTTCTTGACACCAAGCCAAGAACAGTATGTGAAAAACAGATCGTTGCTTTAGAAAGCCTGGCGCAGGAAGTAGAGCAGAAATTGGAGAGCCTGAAAAGCCATAATAAGTTAAGAGAGAGAAATGTATTTTTGGCGGGTTCATCCGATCTGTCTTTTCGAATCAATGTAGATGATTGGTCTATAAAAGATATCCAGGGTAAGGTGAAAGAGTTAACTGGATTTGATGCCGCTGATACTATTGGCAAAAACATCAGCTGGTTGATTGCAGATCAGGAGTTTATTTCTGCACTTGAAGAACTGGCTCAGCAAGAAGTGAATAGCAGTAAACAGCTGGAAACTTTTTTATTGCAGCGCTTGTGTTTTTTGGATGTAAGAATGCTGAAGGAAGAGGAAGAGATTTTTGTATCAGCAAGAGATATAACCAGCCAAAAAATGTCGGAGAGAGGTCATAAAAAATCACTAAAAGAGAAAAAGGTGCTACTTGCTGAGATCCATCATCGGGTAAAAAATAATCTGGCTTTGATAAGTAGTCTTCTAATGATCGAAGAGTTCAATTCGAATAATAAACAGGTCATTGACATACTTGGTAAAAGTCAGAACAGAATTAAGTCTATGTCGTTGATACATGAGGTTTTGTACCAAGCTAATAGTCATGTTCATGTTCCGATAAAGCAATTTTTGGATGAGTATATAAAATCTATAGAACCACGGTTGAATACAGATGGGAAGAAGATCAGTATGAGTAGTAAGATTTTTGCTGATGGATTAAACCTGAATCAGGCTGTGCCTTGCGCCTTGATCATTAACGAGCTGGTAACTAATGCATACGAACATGCATTTAAAAATTCAGAAAAAGGCAACATTAACGTCGGGCTATATATTGAAGGGGAACAGTTTTACTTAACGGTTGAGGACAATGGCGTTGGATTTTCAGAGAAATGGGAAATCGACAAATTTGACACGGTGGGTTTTATGCTGATAAATACACTTGTTCAGCAACTGGGTGGAGAAATTAAATTCAAGAATGTACCAGGGCCAGGAACTAAGTTTGAGGTCAGCTTTAAAAAAGACTATAACAGAGGTTCTCAAAGCTCACTCTCCAACAATGAAATAGATAGCCTGATCGATTAGCAGAAAGGATCAAAATGTGTGGAATAAAAAAAGGCCTCAATTGAGGCCTTTTATATTCGTAGAAAATATCTTTGTTTGTAAAAAGAGTCTGGCCGTGCCTACTACTTCTCAATAGTGAAGGCCTCTGCTTTACCGTTTGCCAGCGCTTCAAGCCGGGCAACTGCATCCCATAAAGTCACGGCCTCTTTAAGAGTGGTGTCAAAAACATCGTTGATTATAGGGTAGAAGTATTTCATTCCCCAAACCTGACGGGCTACTTCTGCTTTCATTCGACCTTCCAATAACCATGAAACTTCTGCAAAATGTCCCACAGGAACAAATAGAGAATCGTTGGAAAAGGTGGGAGCATCAACGGTATCTGTGACTACCATACCACGTTTCAGCATCAGGTCTTTTACTTCACTCATATGTTTGTCCGTCCACTTATAGTCATTACGGAAGCGTTCAAAATCACTTTCCCATTCGGCACGAAAGGTTTCTCCGTTTTCATCTAAAAAGGAGCGTACATAATCGAATGAAACCTGATTTCGGATCGCAAAATTAAATACGTAAGCAGAAGTAGTGGTATCGTCCGGTACAATATAATCGGGTACAATTCCACCGCCACCATAAACGGTGCGGCCATTATCGGTCGTGTATTTCAGTGAGTCAGGTACATCTTCGATGAATTCATTTGCATCGCTTGCAGCATTTTCTCTCCGGTAAATTTCGTAAGCATATTGCTCGCCACCTTCTACAAATGGTTTCTGAATAAGCCGGCCAGAAGGGGTGTAATACCTGGAAATAGTAACCCTCACACTGCTCTCATCTATCAGTTCATACTGCTGTTGCACCAAACCTTTTCCGAATGTTCGTTTGCCTACCACCAATCCTCGATCATGATCCTGAATGGCTCCACTTACAATTTCACTGGCTGAAGCAGATCCTTCATTCACCAAAACGATAACGGGTTTGTCTTTGAATGCACCGTCTTTACGAGAATAATATTCGCCATTAAAACGCTGGTGCTTGCTCTTGGTTGAAACCAATTCAGTACCGCGAGGGAAAAATTCCTCTGCGATGGCAATGGCCTGACTTAAATACCCGCCTGGATTATCCCGAAGGTCCAACACAAGCTTAGACATTCCTTCTTCCTTAAGCTGCTTTACGGCCTCCATAAACTCATCATGAGTAGTGGCTGCAAACCGGTTTATCTTGATATAGCCGGTCTCCTCGTCCAGCATGTAAGAAGCGTCGAGGGTATACAGGGGGATATCATCGCGTGTGATGTTAAAGTTGATCGGCTCTGATACATGCGGACGTTTTACCGTGACTTTAACTTTAGTGCCTTTTTCGCCGCGAAGTCTGCGGACTACCATTTCATTTGTAAATCCAACTGCAGTCGAATCTTCAATCTTGATGATGCGATCTCCGGAACGTATTCCAAGTTGCTCACTGGGACCGCCTGAAATGGCTGAGATAACCGTTATGGTATCTTCGATGATCTGAAACTGAACACCAATACCCTGAAATTTCCCTGCAAAATTTTCCTGAATTTGTTCATTGTCCTCCGGCTCTATATAAATAGAATGCGGATCTAAGGTGGAAAACATGCCCCTTATAGCTTCTTCAGTAAGCCGCTTCATGTTCTCATCGGGACTGTTATTCGTTATGTACAAATATGCCTTTTCAAAGTTTGAGAACGACTCCCGAATGTTGCTGATTTTTAGGTTCGTAAAGCTGGTATCAACAGGGGTACCATCAATTTTCAGGGTAGAGTCTTTAACGCTCTTTACCATTCTTAGGATGCTGCTTTTATACATCTCATTCAGATCCGGCTCTCCAAAATAGTTAGCTACGATACTTCGCTGTGCCTGATGGTACTTGGTAAGATTCTGTGTATCATCATTGCCCGATTGTAGTACAGGATCTATCCCGGTAAAACGAAGAGCAGCAAGGACTAATAATATTAATACGTTCGGGTAAATGATTTTTTTAAGATGCATATAAAACATATTCGCTAAAGTCTTTCAAAAAAAATAATGTTGAGCGTTCATTGTGCGTAACGATTGTAACAAATAAAGTAGTATTGTACAATGTGTGCTTTAGAACTTCATTTTATTAAAAAAGAAAAGGAGCAAATTAGTGCCCCTTTTCCTTCTCCTTTTACAAGATATAATGACTGAGATCCTTGTCTTTAACAATCCCGGCAAGTTGTTTGTCGACGTATGCTTTGTCGATGGTGATCTTGCCTGAGTTGATATCATCAGGAACTGCAAAAAGGAGCTCATCAAACAGGGAAGACATGATGGTGTGAAGTCTTCTTGCTCCGATATTTTCAACCGATGCATTTACCTCAGCGGCGATCCGGGCTATTTCGCGGATAGCCTCTTCATCAAATTCGATCTCGACGCCTTCAGACTCAAGCATGGCAATATATTGCTTTGTGAGTGCATTTTTAGGCTTGGAAAGAATGTCCACAAAGTCATCTTCAGTCAGTGAATTCAGTTCTACACGAATAGGGAAGCGTCCCTGAAGCTCAGGAATCATATCCGATGGTTTGGAAACATGAAAAGCTCCCGAACCAATGAACAGAATGTGATCCGTTTTAACAATGCCGTGCTTCGTATTTACCGCACTTCCTTCTACAATGGGGAGGAGGTCGCGCTGCACGCCTTGCCGACTTACATCTGGTCCGCCTTTACCGCCACTACCTGAGGATGATTCAGCGATCTTGTCAATTTCATCCACAAAAACGATACCCTGCTTTTGAACGCGTTCCAAGGCCTCTTGTACGGCCGCTTCATGATCGATCAGCTTTTCGGCTTCTTCTTCAGTCAGAAGTTCACGAGCTTCGCTGATAGGGAGTTTACGTTTTGTCTTCTTTCCGCCTTTGCCGAGGTTTCCGAGCATGTCTTGTAGATTGATGCCCATTTCTTCCATTCCTTGCGGACCAAAGACCTGCATCATAGGGCTGCCTTTGCTGGCTTTTACTTCGATCTCAATTTCACGATCCTCGAGTTCTCCATTACGAAGTTTTTCCCTGAATCGCTCGCGTGTGCGTTCATTTAATTCTGAATCGCTGGCTTTCTGGGGATCAAAATCGTCCGAATTGGAAGATTTGAAGCCGGCTCCGGTTTTCTTCACAGGAGGAATGAGGATGTCTAAAATTCGTTCCTCAGCTTTTTCGGCTGCTTTGCCTTTCACACGATCCTGCATTTCCTGTTTCACCATATTAATGGCTACATCGGTGAGGTCCCGGATCATGGATTCCACATCGCGACCTACATATCCCACTTCGGTAAATTTCGAAGCTTCCACTTTCATAAAAGGGGCGTGGGCTAAACGGGCAAGCCGTCGGGCAATTTCAGTTTTACCAACGCCGGTAGGTCCAATGAGAAGGATGTTATTCGGAATGATCTCTTCGCGGATCTCTTCATTTGCATTCAGTCGTCGCCAGCGGTTTCGCAAAGCAATAGACACAGAACGCTTGGCTGATTTTTGCCCGACAATGTATTTGTCGAGTTCAGCCACAATTTGTTGTGGGGTTAAATTCTTTTCTTCAATAGCTAACATATCAGTTATCAATTTCTAAAATCGTAAGGTTGTGATTGGTGTAGATGTCGATATCGGCCGCAATGTGCAGCGATTTTTCTACGATCTCCTTTGCTGTGAGCTCCGGAGCATGATCCATCATGGCGCGGGCTGCGGCAAGGGCATAAGAGCCGCCGCTTCCAATAGTTGCAATAGAATGATCGGGCTCGATCACATCACCCTGACCGGAAATAACCAATGATTTTTCATCATTCATCACAATGAGAAGAGCCTGTAGTTTCTGAAGGAATTTATCCTTGCGCCATTCTTTGGCAAGTTCTACAGCTGCACGTTCCATGTTGCCGTTGTACTCGTTGAGCTTTTCCTCATATTTCTCGAAAAGGGTGAAAGCGTCAGCAGTAGAACCGGCGAAACCCGCTAATATTTTACCGTCATAAAGTTTTCGGACTTTTTTGACGGTGCTTTTCATTACGGTTTTGTCCATGGTGGCCTGGCCGTCACTACCTATAGCCGCCTTACCATTATGGATAACACCCACAACCGTTGTGGCATGTAATTCAAATGCATTCATGTTTTAAAATTCGTTTAAAGGTTGACTGAAGTGGTACAAAAACCAAGCCAAGCCTTAATTGGAAGACTTATAGTACTTTGATTTTCCTCTTCCATTCGAATTGTCATTACGGTCTGACGTTCTGTTACTCTTACGTCTCTCTTTTTTTGATATGTCAAGATTTTCCTTACTTCCTTTTCCGCTGTCTAGCTCCAGAAGTTCTCCTTCACGTTCCAGTACATCTTCAATAGATTCGTCAAGCATTACGATCTCGGTGATATCAATATCGGAACCGACTAGTGTGGCACGGAATTCATTCATGGAAACCGTCTCATCCCCAATAAGGGAGATCTTGATACGATACTTCATCATCCATTTCCAGTGCGTGCTCATCAGACCTTTTGTCAGAACAGATTTGAGGTATGGGTTTACATACAGGTCAACTGCACGATAATTGGTGTTATGCTTGAATTTACTGAGCCATGTCTCCAGGTCGGTGATGATCGTATCTTCGGTAACTACATTTCCTGACCCACCACAAACCGGGCATACTTTGGAAACGGAATTAACCACGCTAGGGCGAATACGCTGGCGGGTGATCTGAACCAGCCCGAAATCACTCATACCAATTACGTTGGTCTTGGCAGGATCCTTCACAAATTCTTTCTTCAGTTCGTCGTAGATCTTTTTACGGTTTTTGTCATCACGAAGATCAATGAAGTCTACTACAATGATTCCACCGATATCACGCAGGCGGAGCTGTTTAGCAATTTCTCTGGCAGCTTCCAGGTTGGTTTTAAGGGAATTGTCTTCCTGTCGCTGTTTGGCGGCGTAAGGGCCGGAGTTCACATCTACCACATACATGGCTTCGGTTTGCTCAAAGATCAGGTAACCGCCCGATTTCATGCGCACCCGAGGACTGAAAATAGAATTCACGTCATGGGCGATCTTCATGTAATCAAAGATGTGCTCTTTGCCTTTATACATTTCCACATTCGGAACCATTTTCGGTGCGATCTGACTTACATACGATTTGATCTGACGATACATTTCCGGATCATCGATCAGCACACGATCATAATTCTTGGCAAAGAGATCCCGAATTAAGCTTTCCGTCATATTCAGGTCGCGGTAGAGCAGGGAAGGGGGCTTAGCGTCTTCGAGTTTGTCTACGATCTTTTCCCATTTCATCAGCACATTTCGCAAGTCATCTTCCAGCGATTCCTTATCCTGACCTTGGGCAACCGTTCGCACGATCACGCCAAATCCATCGGGCACCATGTTATTGAGTACCCCTTTAAGACGACGGCGCTCTTTGTAATTGTTGATCTTCTTGGAAACAGCGATGTAATCACCCATGGGTATCAGCACCAGAAAACGTCCTGCAATCGTAATATCCGTGGAAATACGTGGGCCTTTGGATCCAATAGGTTCCTTCACGATCTGAACCAATAACTTCTGTCCGGTTCGTAACATTTTGCCGGCAAGAATTTGCTTCTCTACATTGGAAAGCTTGTCTTTATTTTCGACATCTTTTTTGGCGTGATTTGGAATAGCATCTTTACCATTCAGTTGGGTGATGTATTCATCCAAATGGTCTCCTGCATCGGAGAAGTGAAGGAAAGCGTCCTTAGGAGTCCCCATATCTATAAAAGCGGCTCGGATACCGCTCAGCACTTTATGAACCCGTGCTACATAAATATTACCAACAGTACGCTGGTTTTCTTCCGTTTCTATAAAAAGCTGCGCTAACTCGTTGTTTTCCAATAGCGCAATTCGGGTCTGATTGCCCGAAGAGTGAATAATAATTTGATTCTTCATGTGTAAAATTCTTCCTTTCCCGAAAACCACTAAAGCCTCTGCAAACAAACCATCTCAATAATTTATGGTGCAAATTGAGTACGTTCTCGTGTTGTAGAGAGGGGATTGAAGCAAACGGACGAGCGGCTGCTTCGGGAGTAATATCTGTTAAAATTGTTTTTTGGGGTGATTCCGTTTTGGAATCAGAAAAGAGATTCTGCGTTAAGGCTGTAAGTAGTAATCCGCAGAATAAGAAAAAATCGATGAGGGCATCGGTGCAAAGCATATTCAATGATGCCGGTAAAGTTTGTTTTTGATATGTATTCTGTGCTTTACGCAATAGAAAATTATGTTAAAAAGCTTGTTTAAGTCGATTTCTTCTTCAATGAATATAACTGTGAAAGCTCATTAATGTAAACGCTTTTTGGGATTATTTTATTGGGGAGAGAAGCGGGGCAAAAGATACGCTCCCACGCTGAGCGTTAGGTACAAGGATATATAACTGAGGGTGTCCAGATATACAAGGGTTAGAAGCGGGGACATTTCTTAGGAGCCATCGATCTCTTGAGTCTCAGATCTTACTTACTCACCTTATTCAATCATCCTCATCCACTCGCTTTATGTTGGCACCAACTGCGCGCAGTTTACTCTCAAGATCTTCATAACCACGATCAAGATGGTAAATGCGCAGTACATCGGAGTGGTTCTGGGCAACAAGCGCGGCTAATACCAAGCTTACGCTGGCGCGCAGATCGGTACTCATCACAGATGCTCCCAACAAAGGAGTTTTGCCTGAAATGTTTACGGTGTTCTTTTCAACCTCCATATCACCACCAAGGCGTGTTAGTTCAGGTACATAGCTAAACCGGTCGAAATAAACCGTATCAGTGACTTTGGACTCTCCCTCAGCCTGTGTCATCATGGTGGCCCATTGAGCTTGAAGATCAGTTGGAAATCCCGGGTAAATAGCCGTTTTAATGGAAACCGGTTTTAAGGAATCCGGTGCCTTTACTTTAATGGTCGTGCCATCAACTTCAACATCAGTTCCGGTCTTTTTAAGCTGTTTAGTGAAACTGCCCAGATGCTCGGGCTTGCAACCGGTAAGTGTGAGTTCTGAATCAGGGATCATAGCTCCGGCGATCATAAACGTACCAAGCTCAATTCGGTCCGGATCATTGGAAACTTCAATGCCCAGCAGCTCATCTACAGCTTTTACAGTCAGAGTATCGGTGCCAATGCCTTCAATATCAGCACCCATTTCAACAAGATGATTGCAAAGCTGAACGACATCCGGCTCTTTGGCTGCATTTTCTATGGTGAATTTTTTTGCATTCAATACCGATGCCAGCAACAAATTCACCGTAGCACCAACCGAACTAGGTTCAAGCCGAAACGAACCGCCTTCAATTTTATCATCTGCTTTGGCGATCACATATCCTTTCTCCAGCGAAATATCGATGCCCATGGCTTCCATACCTTTTAGGTGAAGGTCAACGGGACGAGGTCCCCACGCACAACCACCCGGTAATGAAACTTTCGCATAGCCATGTTTCCCAACCAACGCTCCCAGCATGTAGAACGATGCCCTCATTTTCCGAACAAGATCATATGGGGCTTCCAGGTGATTTACTTGAGTAGGATCGATCACCAGCTTGTTTTTATCTTCAAAAAAATCAACCTGCGCACCCACTACACGAATTACGTTGTTGAAGGTGTAGATGTCTTTTAATCGGGGAATGTTGTGAAGGGTAGAAGCAGAGTTTCCGAGAAGTGAGGCTGCCATCAGGGGCAATGCTGCATTTTTTGAGCCGCTTATGGGTATAGTTCCTTTTAATGGATGGCCGCCTTCAATTACAAATTTATCCAATGGTTTCGATCTCCAGTATAGGTGAATTTTTTTCTAATGATGCTCCGACTTCCGCCGAAATACTTGCAATGGTTCCGCTGACCGGTGCCTTCAATTCATTCTCCATCTTCATGGCTTCAAGGATAACGAGCGGCTGATCTTTTTCAACTTCATCGCCTTCAGCTACCATGATCTCCAGAATTTTACCCGGCATAGGCGCATTCAGAATTCCTTCACCAACTGCAGCTCCGGTTTTGAAGCCAAGTCGGTCGAGCAATAATTCCTGTTCATCTTTTACCTGAACCGTGTGCCAAACGCCATTCATTGAAAACTCAATGCTGGAACCTTCTTTAGATACGTTATCAATCTTATAGGTTTTTGTTCCCGTTCGCAGAATGTAACGGTCGTTCACAAACTCAAAAGAATAGCTTCCCGAAGCATCACCGGATACAAAAGTTCCTTCTTCGGGGAGAAGTTCTACATCGTGTTCGTTTTCGCCAATGGTTGCCTGAAATTTCATCTTTTCACCTGTTTCATATGTTTGATTCCGGATTTAGTGATACGGTAAGTAGACTCTTTAATATTGTCTGAATCGAACCACTGAATACTGTTTTTAGGAGATTGTTCTGATTCCACAACTTCAATGAGCCGGGAATTCATGAGGTTGATGATGTCGTCGCGGAGTTCACCATAAGCCAGTTCGGTTTCCTCCTGTATAACATCAAACGACTCCGGAAAAATGAGCCGATCTAAAATACTTCGCTCTGAGGGGGTTAATTTTCTCATATGCCTGAAGATAGAGCCGATGCCAAATTATCACAAATAAATACGGAGTTAATTTCCTGCAATTTGTGAACTGTAAAGATTTAAAATTCCTTTTCAGTTTCATCGAAAAGTGTTCTATTGATTAGTATCTTGGTTTATGTTCAAAGTAGAAAATACCATACTGTCTGATGATATCGCCACGGCTAAATTCACGTGCGACCTTCCCCGCTGCAAAGGTGCCTGTTGTGTAGTAGGAGATGCCGGAGCACCCGTCTCGAAATCTGAGATCCCAGTACTTCACAAAGCCTATCGCTTGTTGAAAGATGAATTAATGAAGGACTCTGTGGAGGTTGCTGAACGTGAAGGCGTCGTCATTGGTTCTGAAAGCAAAGGCTTCGAAATATCAACGGTAGGGGGTAATGAGTGCATTTTCGTTAAGTATGATGAAAGCGGGGTAGCTTTTTGTGCTATCCAAAAAGCATTTTTTGAAGGACGTTTTAACTGGGAAAAACCTCTCAGTTGCCATTTATTTCCGGTACGGTTAAAACATATTGCTGGCTTTGATTACGCCAATTATGAATACGTCCCTAAACTATGTTCAGCCGCTTGTGAAAAAGGTGAGCAGGAAGATTCATATTTGGCAGAATTCCTTAAAAAACCGTTAGTTAGGCGATATGGAGAAAAGTGGTATCAAACATTTTTGAGCGCTTGCAAAGAGATTCGCAGTAAAGAGTAGTATGCTACGTAACCAACAAAATTTAAATCAAAAACAGCAGCAGAGTTTACAGCAAAAACTCTCACCCCAACAGCTTCAGTATATCAAATTACTGCAGCTGCCTACCATTGGTCTGGAGCAACGGATCAAAGAAGAGATAGAAGCGAATCCTGTGCTGGAGGAAGTGGATCCGGGAGAGTATGAAACCGTTAGTCTTTCCGAGGTTGAAGAAGAGCCAAAAGAAGAAAAGGAAGAAGCCCTCGAAAGCCTGGAAGAGCACGAAGTAGACTGGGATGAATTTGATAACAATACCGAATATGACGGTGAGCAATTTGGTAACTCATATAATCCCGATATTGAAGAGTGGAAGGAGCTGCCAAACCCATATCAGGCTTCTTTTTTGGAGGAGTTGGAAGAACAGGTAAGCCTGCTGGATCTGTCTGACGAGGAAATTCTTATTGCCGAACAAATTCTGGGTTCCCTGGATGAAGACGGTTATTTCCGCCGCGAACTTGAAGCCGTTGTAGATAATATTGCCTTTAATCAGGGCGTGTTAGTGGATGAGGAAAAGGTGGAAAAAGTTCGAAAAGAAATACAACAGCTTGAGCCGATCGGCGTGGCTTCGCGTGATCTTCAGGATTGTTTGCTGGTTCAGCTGGAAGCTTCCGAAAAAGACCTTCCCCGTTTAGACCTTGCTAAGAAGATTGTTCGTGATGAATGGAAGGCCTTCGAGAAAAAACATTTTTCTAAACTTCTGAAAAAATTCAATGTAGATCGTGAAGAATTGAATGAGGCTTTTGATGCTATCAAGCAGATGGACCCCCGGCCGGGTTCTGTATCAAGCGGACTGGAGGAAACACAAAATTATATAGAGCCTGATTTTGAAGTGTACTGGAAAGGAACCGGAGAAGGAGAAAGTGAACGCGGTGAATTCGTGATCAACTTGAATCAGCGGAATGCGCCTTCCCTGCGCATTTCTCCTGAGTACAAACAGATGTGGGAGGAGATCAAAGCCAAAAAGGATAAAAAGGCCAATAACGATGCCAAGAATTTCATGAAGAGTAAGATCGATTCAGCCAGCTGGTTTATTGAGTCGATCCGTCAGCGCCAGAATACGTTGATGAACATCATGAAAACGATCGTGGCGCTGCAGGAAGATTTCTTCAAGTATGGCGAGGGACTCAGGCCCATGATCCTCAAAGATGTAGCGGAACGCATTGGAATGGATATATCAACCGTTTCGCGAGTGGTGAATGGCAAGTATGTACAAACTCATTTTGGGGTGTACGAATTAAAATATTTCTTCAATGAAGGGCTGGAAACCGAAAGCGGGGAAGAGGTATCAAATCGGGAAGTAAAGAACATCCTACAAAATCTTATCGACAAGGAAGACAAACAAAAGCCTTACAGCGATCAACAGCTCACCGATATGCTGAATGAGAAAGGATATAAAGTGGCTCGCCGAACCGTAAGCAAATACCGGGAACAGCTCAATCAACCCGTGGCAAGGATGCGCAAGCAGGTTATTTGAAATTATCCCGGAAGTTCTAAAAGATAGAGAACCGGTTTCAGATCATAGCTGGTATAGGAAAGATCGGAATAGAGTTGCTGAATGTGATCCCAATTTCCTGTTTTATATGAGGTCAGGGCAAAATCACCGTTTTCAAGCTGTTTTATGGATGTGGAAATAGCCATCAGCGTTGAGATCTTTTTGGCAAGGTCTTTTGCGTCTGTTTCATCATCAAATAAAGCCAACTGAACCTGGAATTCAAATTGATAGGGTGAGCTATTCAGATCAGCAAAACCGATAAAGTTCTTACTGCCCAGTTCTTCGGATAAGACATCAGCTTGCTCCAAGGTCTCCTTTAAACTGCTTCCGGGCTTAGAAACCACCCTGTAAAGTCCGCTAGATGTATTAATGATATCTGTGGTTATGTTGAACCGTTCCTGCAGTGAGGAGGCAAGTGAGCCTGCATTTTGCTGGCTGCCAAAAGCACCCAGTTGAATTTGAAATTCTACAGGCTCCGGTCGGTTTGCAGAATTGTTATAGCATTGGTGAATGAGTCCCAAATTTGATGCTCCCGATCGGTTTGAAAGCGCGCTGTGATGGGATAGCGTTGCAGGTAAGTTATTATTTGGTGCCGTACGGACTGAAAACAACCGGCCGTTGTAGGTAATATTGAAATCCAGGTCTGAATTTCTGGTTGCAACTTTAGCTCTGTTCAAAGCATTTGAAAAAGATTCAAAACCACCAAGTTGTACAGAAAACCGGCAATTCGTATCGATAGTCGCTATTGTTTCATTATCTGTATTGGTACTAGTTTCGGATTCATTGTTAGCCAGGGCTTCGGAGGTATCATAAAATAGACGCAGGGTAACCCGGCGGTTCTTAGCTCTGTTTTCGGGGATAGGATTCCCGGCCGCATCCACATTGGGGACAAGAGGGCGGGAGTCGGCATATCCGGAGGCTTTCAATCGTTCTTTGCTAATTCCCATTCCGCTGAGATATTTGACAAGATTGGTAGCACGTGCGGTAGAAAGCTCCCAGTTGGAGTCGTATGCCGGAGAATGAATGGGAACATCATCGGTGTGGCCTTCCACTTCAATGTTGAAATCGGTATAGGCATTGTTTTGGATAGCTTCAACGATCTCGTTGAGTAAACCCAGTGATTCGGAATTTATAGTGGCGCTTCCTGAAAGATATAATTCATCACTCTTTAGGCGGATCAAAAGGTCATTGAGGTCTCTTTCGATCTCAATTTTGTTATCACCAACCTCATCAAGAAGTGCAATTTCTAACTGCCGCTCAATTTTATTGATGGGGGTGGAGATGTACTCGGCCTCTTCTGCATCAGATTTGAACAATCCGGAAACCGAGAAAACATCCCGGTCAGAAAAATGAGAAATGGAGAGTAAAATGATAAGGAATCCGAGTAAAATGGTGATAATATCTAAGTAGCTGATCTGCCAGCTATCCTCTTCAACCTCTTCAAGGTCTTGCTCGGGGTACATCGAATTGTTGGTATCGATATGCGGGTCTTTGCTCACCTAACGTCCTTCTTTATAATAGTTTGTTTCTCTTAATGTGGGCCTGAAGTTTATCATAAATTTGAAGCGCCGTTTTTTCCTGCTCTATCAACAGAATGCCTTCCAGAATGAGTTTTTCTCTGAAGAAACGGGAGGAAGCAATGTCATTCATTTTACGGGACATAGGGTTGAAAATAAAATTCCCGATGATGATACCGTATAATGTAGTCATAAGGGCTGCGGCCAGTCCCGATAGCAAAGTTTCTATCTCATCAAAACCGGAGAGGATGACGATCAATCCAAACAGGGTTCCAAGCATCCCGAAAACAGGAGCAGATTTACCCATACTTGCTATGATATCATTGATCTTTTTTTGGCGATGATAACTTTCCTGGATGTTGGCTTCTCCGAGTTCACGAAGTTCCTGGGTCGAATAGTTGGTATCAAGGATGGAAAACAGATATCCGGCAAATTCATTCTCGTATTCCTGGCTCAGCTCATTTATAGTGCCCATTCGGTCTTTTTTGATCTCCTTTTGCCATTGAATGACGGTGTCCACATCATCAGCTAACTGCTCATCATTGATCGAACTGTATGAAAATAGACGAAGGCTATCTCGCAGGGCACTTACCACGCTTCGGAATTCATAACTGATGAAAACGCTGGCAAAAATTCCTCCAAAAACGATAGCTAAACTTGGAACATTCAGGAAGTTGATCGATTCAGGAATTATATTGTAGCTGCTTACCCCTGTAACCAGTAATGCTCCCCAGATCATTATCACCAACGAAATCAGAAAACAAAGAATATTTAAGATATTACTACGCATGTACCACTAATTTCCCGCATTATAATTTTCACTGATCAATCCTTCTTGCTTCAATTGTCTTACCAAATAAGGGATGTTTGGAATAGGGACATTCTCGTCCATCTCCAGGGCCAAACGCCATTGTTCAGTAAATTTTTCCTGATTGCCAAGACCTAAATAGATAGATCCTCTAAGTGCCAGAATATCGGCTGTTTCCTTGATATCTGCTGCTTTATTAATATGATATAATGCACTTTGGTATCTCCCCATATAAAAGAATCGTTGGGCCGATATGTAATAAGTAGTGAGCCCATTTGCCCGCCCCTGATATTGTTCAGTCAGTTCTTTTTTGTACTCTGCTTTAAGCTCTTCTCGTCGCTGTTGTGCTTCAATTTGTTCTTGAGTGAGTTGTGTTGAATCGGCTTGAACAGAATCGGCCTGAGCTTCCGTAATTTCTGAATCATCGATATCAAGTGTATTTGATGAACCACAGCCAAAGGTATGAAACCCCAAAAAGGCTATCAGAATAAATAGCATTGCCCTTGATATGTTATATACAGATTTAATAATCACCTACTGAACTACTTTTTAAGAAACCTAAAACCAATGAGTCTATGCAATTTCACGAATAGCCTTCATTATCTGAAGTTTTGCCTGTTCGCTTTTCTCATCTTTTATGTACTCCATTTGTTGAAGTTCCATCCGAATCAATCTTTGTTCCCTTTTTGGCCGCACTGAAAGAAGTTTATTGGTAATAGATTCGCTTAGATCTGAAACTGCTTCCAGTAAAACTTCCGTAGAGATAGGGGCGAGGGCCTCTTTAAGCATAAGGTCGTTCAACCGGGGAATTTGTTCTAAGGTGATGAATTTATTTGCTATTACATCAGCAACCGGAGAACCTGTGGCTTTGAGCTGTTCGATGTATTTATTTTGATCTTCAAGAGGAAGCTGATCAAGGATCCGGAGGATATTTTTTGCTCCTTGCTTGAGCTCTTTATCAACTTCAAGAATATCCATGGCCTTTGAGAACAGGCGGGATGAAATTTCTTTGTGGTCATTATAGGATAGTTCATGCAGGTTAGACATTCCTATCATGATCTCCGTAACCCGGCTTTTGTCTAACCAGTCTATAACGCGAGCCGTTTTTTGCTCGGGTAAATAATCAAATAGCAGAGCACATGTGTTGCGATCCTCACCATAAAGTAGCTGTTTGATATGATGAGCATCAAGATGGTCCAGAAACTGGAACAACCCTAACTGTTGATGTTTAAGGTTGGGATCATGGGAATGCAGATCCTGCTCTAAGGCATTCACAAACTCGGAAGCTATTTTTTTCTTCTGACTTAAAGAAAGATCTCCAGTCTTATCTAATTGCACTTTAATAGCTGAGTAGGATTCTGAACTTAAGTCTCTTTTAAGAGCTTTCAGAAGGTGAGAATCGATGGTTTTAACCGATCTAGCAGCTTTTTTGGCACCTTCATTCTCATCTTCTTCCATCCAGAATTCAAACAGTAATGCCACTTCTTTGGAGTTATTCAGGAACTGATCTGTGATGGTAGCAAAGTCTGATGAAGTTGCCGGCTTAGGCTTCTCAGGTGCAGCGATATTTTTCTCCCAACTCGGATTGTTTTGTTTGAAAGCAGGAAGATCGTCTTGGTGCCGGTTTTGCTTAAGTTCATCCCGGGTAAAATGAGGATGCTCTGATCTATCTTTCGATTTCTTCTGTGAAGGGGAATTTGTTAACCGTCCCACCAAAAGGGTTAATCCCAATAGCATGAGCAAAACAAAACCGGGTACATAATCTTTAATGGATCCAAGTATGGTTTCTTCAGATGCCAAACTTTCTTCAGCTCTGGCTGGCGGAAGTTCATCAATACCAAAATCAGGCATGTTCAGGAGTCGCACATTTACAACATCACCTCTTGACTCACTGATCTTGGCTGCAATTCCAGCCATTAAACGCATAAATTCAACTTGCTCGGGGGTGAAGGAGGAATCGGCATACACATTTACGCGAAGTCCTAATATTTGGAGTCGCTTTACCGTTTGTTCATTGATTACAGTTTGGGTGGTTTGACTGCTGCTTCCCTGGATCTCTCTGGGTCGCATGTTTTCCTCCGGGATGAAGGGCAGACCCGGCATTAATACATTTTCCGGCTGATTTTGCTGACCACCAAGGATCGTTTGATTTTCCGTGGTTCGGTAGGTTTCATCAACAAACTGCGCATCGATACTGATATCAACAAAAAACTTACGGCTGTCGAAATAGTTGGAAAGCACATTGAGTACCTGGGCATCAAACTGCTGTTCGAGTGTTATCACCTTAAGCTCCAGTGATTCCGCTTCATTGATTTGAGCTGAGGCCGAGGTGGCAGATAGAAGAAAAAGCAGTGAAAAGGTTAAAAAGAATATACATCGGTGGCAAAATGTAGCTATGGTATCACAATATGCTCTAACTACTGATGCGCCTGTGGATGTATAAGTCATAAAATTCATTTGGGTGAATTTAGGGGTTCCGAAACAATCATTTGGTCTAAGTACTCTTCGTTAGGAATGTAAATATCCGGATCGTACTTTTTAGCCAGGTTCCAATACTTTCGGGCATTTTCTTTATCATTTCTCAGATAGCTTAAGCTTCCTTTCAGGGCATAAGCTTGTGCCGTTTCAAAGATATCAAGTGATTGGTCTACAAGATCCATTGCGCGGCTGATATTTTTATTATAGAAGGCATTTTGAGCCTCTATGATCAACCGCAGCACATCATTAACACCTTCACTGAGTTCTGTTTCTAAAGCCAACATTTCTTCATCTGTTTTTATGGACGAGGGGATAGCTTCCATCGTAATCGGGGAGACTTCTTCTTCCGGTTCTTCATAATCTAAAGGAACCAGTAACAAAGAAAGACCTTCAACGAAATCACCTTCCGGAACAGCCTTAACTTCAAATTCAAGCTTCTCAGGAATTGATTTTGAGTTTAGCTGCTGAAGGTTTCCTGCGTCCACCTGTAACTCGTAAGTACCCGGTGGAACTTCCCATTCATAAAAACTTCCGTCACTGAATGTTCTTAATTCTTTAGCAAAATCTCCGTTAGAATCTGATAATCTTAGTTTTAATCCCCCAATACCAGTTTTACTGCTATCGCCTCGTAAACGCTGTACAGTTCCGTCGATCACACCCGACATATAGAAGGGTATTTCCACCTTCTTAAAGCGGTTAGGATCGGTAATAAGGCCAAATTTCTCGAATTCAGGAACAAGCATGGGGTTTTTAATGGCGCTTTTATTCATCTCCATGTTGTAATAGTAGTAGGGCTGCATTTGGGTAAGATATAGAACTCCATTCTTTAAAGTACTATTTGCACCCGAGCGTAAGACCCTTACCGCTTTCTCTTCAATAATTTCATCTTCCTCATCAAATGCGCCATTTACGTTACTATCTACATATAATTGAATGGCAGTAGCGGCTCTTCCTACCTGATCTCTGTTTGTAAAGATGAAGTTGTTGTAATTAGGGTCATATCCCACAGACCCTCTGATATTTTGGGTTACATTACTACTACCTCTAATGCTGTTAAAAGTAGTACTACTTCGGACTTTACTGCCCAAGTCAAATATCAGACTAAATCTAAGGGTATTGAAATTACCTATAAAGTTTTTACCTGCTGAAAGCTGTAAACGGCCAGTCTTTAAAATATTTTTTGAGATCAATACTTCAGCAGTCTCAAACTGTTTACTTGTGGGGCGATATCCCATAGCGGCTCTAAGAAATACTCCCCGCAGAAAGGATGGTAAATACCTGTTTCTTGAAAAATTATATGTCAAAGAAGATTGAATAGTTGATGTCGATGACATATCCAAAGGATTGAAGGTATCAACTAATCGATCCCTGTAGCCTATGCGAAGATTTATATTACTAATTCGTGTGTTTACATCTGTTCTGAATGTTGTGACTGTGGTGGATGCTCTGAATCTTGAAAAACCAGAAACCCTAATGTTAAAAGGTACACCAAAGAAATTGAACGGATAAAATGCACTGGCAACTACGCGTTGGTCATCATTAGTATTGTTATAGATGGAAGAAGAGGAGATGAAATTGGTATAGTCAAAATTTATACTGGCAGAATTAGGGTAAATGACATTTAAGTTTCCTCGATAGTAAACATTGTTTGCTGCTTCTAAGGTTACGATATAGTTATTTAAGATCCTTGAAGAGAGTGAAGAAGTAAATGTTGGAAGTGATGTATGATACCCTTGATAATATTCAACTCCAGTTTTAGCTGTAAGCCAATCGGTAATACCATAGGAGCCATGTGCCTGAGCAGTATATTTTTGGCTTGTTTCTCCAATTACAGCATTATCTAAACGTCCGGCATTAGCACTATAATTAAATTTACCTTTAGGCTGGAATGTAAATGGAACTTGTATACGCTCAGATCGTTGTATGATTTGTCCAGTAGGTCCATAAATTCTTAGATCAAGTTGCGTTGAACCATAAGTTATGGGTGCTAAAAACCGATAATTACCAAGTTCATTTGCAGTTGCAAAATCTATTAAAGAATTATTTAAATATAACTCTACTTCCGATTGAGGAATAGTACTTCCCTGAATTTCATACTCATCAAAAAGCCGTCTGGGTTCAATGGGTTCGTTAGAAATGCGAATCCCTGTGTATCTGTTCTGGGTGAAACCGTCTGTGGTGGTTTGCCCGATTTGAAGTTTAGTTAACCATTCCTGATCGCGAAACATATATCGCCATCTTAGATTGTTAGTGGCAAGGTTGCTAAATCCATCAGAATAATTACCAAAAACTTGTCCCTGAAGATCCCCACCGTAAACCTGTAATCCTAAATTGGCGTTGTAATTAAAACCGTAATTATTCTGATTAAGATTAGCTGATAAGTTATAATCAAAAAAACCACCATCTATAAAAGGCTTTTCTCTGTCGTAGCGTAGCTCGTACTTTTGGTCTTGAAACCTGTTTGTATTGGCTAATTGCCTTCTTTGACTGCGAATAGCCTGCTGAATAGCCGGCAATTCTCTTTCTGTAACTAATTTAAGCGAGAGATTATTGAAATCAATAGAAAAATCAAGATCAAATACTTCGTAAAAAAGATCAGATCTAAGGTAAGAATCTAATTCCTTTATCAGATAATCATTGGGGGTAAGGGTAGTGGTCTGATCCCCGAATTTTATGATATTTTTTTTAAAATCAATTGTATACGGAGTCTGTTCTACACCAAAATCACCACTAATTATCATTCCGTTGACTTCATAGTCAAGACTGAATAAGGAGAAAAGCTCGGTTATGGGCAGGTAAAATTGGTCATCTTTATAGTAAGAGATGACAACGGTACTAACAATTCCTCGATGGCGAAAATCAAGATATACCTCAACGTCATCGTTATTGTCATCCTGACCTTGTACAGAGTTAGTAACTCCAAAGGAAAAGACAACGGTGAACGAAAAAGCAATTAATATTGAAGTTAGCCAAGGTTTAAACACCTAAGGAATAGTTATAGTTGTAGATGATGATACAGGATTCATTTGAACTAAATCACTGGATGAAATATCAGATCGGCGGGTCTCAAATCTAACTCGCAAGGTATATTCTCCTGAGGGAAGAGTAGAAACATTTAGATCCTGACTATTGGTGCCGTCAAAATACAGGGTAGTTGAATTCTGGTTTTGAGCTACTACGTTTCCATCTTCATTTTCAAGTGATACGAGTATTGTTCCGAGGAAGGGGGAATTACCGGTCCGGCTGTAGTCAGTATATACCGTCATGACATCATCATTAACCATATTGGTTCTGATCTCGTCAACTGTGATACCAGTTGTTACGTCCCCAACTTTATAATAAAGACCAGTTACCTGTTCAATAATTAGCCCAAGATTCGCACTCACTGCTTCATCCTGGGCAATCTCTACCGGAGGAGTTTCAGGTGCAGCTCTGTTTTTTATACGAGCCCAGTAAGTGCCATCTTCTAAATTTGATGGGGCGGCAATTCGAAGTCTCACCACCTGGCGTTGTCCCGGACTTAATACAAAATTCTCAGGAAATGCACGAACATGTTCTGCAATAGAATGTTCTTGCATAGTTGAACTGTCATCTTCTACTATAGTTCGGCCACCTTCAGTGTCAGAAGCGCTATAGCTAAAAACAAACTCAATGGAGATCTCCTGATTAACCTGGGAATTGTTGATCACCATATAAGAACCAAACCTTGAAGAGGCATCAATAAACAAGCTGGTAGGGGCTATGGTAACCTGAGCATAGGAACAAAAAGTTACACTAAGCAGAAAAATTGTAGAGAGTAAAAGTCTTTTCATGATCTGAGATAATTATTAGTAAAGTGAACTAATAGTAAACATTGTTTTTTACTTTTACCATAATTTGATGAAGACGAGGTAAGCAGCTAAAAAAAAAGCCTTGCCAAAGGGCAAGGCTTAATTAAAATCAATGTTTGTTATTCAGCGTAAACTGAAAGAGTAATGGTACCTTCGTAGGGACCATTGTAGGTATTAGCAGCTGCACCACTGTTCAACGTTCCGCCAACGTAAACATAGCCATTAGCATTTGCAGCAGTAACAGAAGCTTCTCCTGAACTAAAAGAAGTAGCACTAGCTGCTGGATCTGTACTGTTTTCAGTATAATTTGCAGTAACTGCAAAAGGCAGACTAGACTCACCAGTACTAAATGTACCAACTCGTGATAGACTTGAAGGTGCATCTAGAGAAAGGATAAAATTCGCATTTGAGCTCGTGAAGTCAATTTGGAATTTACCTAAACTATCTGCTGCACTTGAAGTGAGTGCTAAGGATTTAGAGCCACCGTTAAGGTCGCCTGTGAGAATGGTTCCAAAATCCAAGTTTTGCTGTACATCAACTGTGATGTCTTGTACTACATTAGCTGAAGCTGTGAGTGAACCAGTACCCTGTGCAAATGTAGCAGTTGAAAGCGCCACTGCAAAAGTAAGAGTTAAAAGTGATTTGAAAAGTTTCATGGTCGTGAGATTTTATTGTTGGTTTAATTTCTGTTTGAAAATTATCGAAGTCTTTTCTTCTGTCCAAGTTAGATACTCTTAATTAAGAGGGTCTAACCAATTGGTGTAGATGATGTTTATTATTCTTAAACAATAGCTTAATCTAAGTAATTCATTTTAATTCAAAGCTTAGATTTCTTTAATCAAAGTCGACGGTTAAAACGATGTCACCGGTGTATATACCGTTTGGGATGTTACCTACCTCAATTGCACCATACACATAAATGTATAATTGTTTCCAGATATCGGAGTTTGTGGCAGCTTGTGTATTTTCACTAATGGCAATAAACCCGCTTTCAGAAGTTAAGGGTTGGGCATTATCTACATTGTTGGTTCCAGAATTATTGTATGCAATGTCCAAGTCGAGGGGAATCTGTGCTGAGATCTCTGGGGAGGAAGGCCTTAATGCTGGGGGGTAGCTAAGTTCTATATATACATTTTGAGTCCGGAAAGCCCGAATGGAAAAAATACCCATATTAACATCCCCAAGGCCAATTTCTACTCTTCCTGAGTTTGTGAGTTGTGTACCGAAGTCGAGTGGTTGCTCTACAGTAGCTGTTAGTTCTGCATCTATGGAGAGCTGTAGATTAATGAACTGAGCTTGTATAGGCAATAGAGCCATCATATTAAGTAAGATGAAAGCTAATACCTTAATCATAATTGATGCTAACTGTGATATTTGAAGCATAGCTTCCCACATCATTATTGCTGGCAGTAATTGAACCGTATAGAAAAATAAAAACACTCTCTTTCTCCGCTTCTAAATTTCTTCCCTTGAAATCCGGTGTTGGGGGTGGACCTGGCGGAGCACTACCTCTTTCTAATATTGGAAACTGGGTTGTTAATAGCCCGGTTTTGTTAGTGAAGTCTACGGTTCTTTGTCCAATAAACTTGGTTTTGTTGAGAGCTGATATTTCAGAAGTTTCTCCGGAATTTGAATAGGATGCTTTTAAAGTAAATTGCATGGTGCATGATTGCTGAGAGCATCCATCAATTTGCATTGGGGAGTCGATGGCTATATCCAGAATGATATCTAAATATTTAATTCCCTCAATCTCTATGACCGCTGCTTCATCAATATCAGCTTCTTTAGTGCCTTGGCTTTGTAGAATATTGCCAAACTCAAGCTCAGAATTGATCAAGGTTGTAGTTATTGAGTAGCGGCTGCTAAATTCACCAAAGTTAATTTCATCTTGCGAAAACAAAGAATTACACGAAAGCAGTAAAAAAAGAAATACTGCTGTAAACTTAGCTTGAGAAGAAGGAAGAATATCAAATAGATTCAAGATCATATATAATCAATTTCGATAGTGAAATCACCTTCATAATTGCCCGGTTGAGCATTTTCAAGATTTATACGTCCACCAATCCAAATGTAATAACGTCCTTCATTGTTGAATTGTATGTTTCGGTTATCCACATCAAGAAGCTCAGAGGTTTCTTGGTCTTCGCGGGTATTTCCAGATATTTCGTAGGTGAAAATTAAAGTAGCATCACCGTTGACTTGCGTTAATTCTCTTTCACGCAAATAATTGAGCCTAAAATCAGCTTGAGGAGAGCCTATGGCTATCATATAACCGGCATTTAGATCTTGAATAGGATTAACATACACTTCATTTTGGCCAGGCTGGAGTCGGTCAAACGTCATCGAATTAACGGTAATTAATTCAATGGATGGTATGACTTCAGCACTCACCGTTATGTTTGCTGAAATGATTGGGTTCGAAAGGTTTTGTGCATAGCCTGAGAAGTATGTGAGTAAAAAGAATAGTATTGCTACTGCAAATTTCTTCATAATAAATTTGAACCTTAAAGCATTTAATTCGATGATAATATCAAATTAAGAGACACTGGAAACCAGTTAATTTATCTTAATTAGCAGATTGTAACTGTCATTAAAAAAAGCTTATTCAATTGTATAACAATCAAATAAGCTTTTTAAGTCCGTTCGAAAGATAGGGAATTTTGGAATGATTATTCGAAAGTGCTTAAGCGTTTATATCGGTTTTGTTGTAAAAGAGAAGCAGAGGCAAGCTGAGCATATTTTTCAGCTGTACAGTCGTACTGAATATCAAGGGTGCCTCCCAGGTCTATATCAAAATCGGTGTAGTTGTCATCGGTTTTCCCAACCAATACGGATCCGTTAATTCTCGGGGTACCACGCCCGGTCATGGCATATGCGTTTTCGAAGATCACCAACCCATTGAATTTGAAATTACCGGCTACCGACAGTTCTCCTTCATATTCGAGTTCGCCATTGGTACGAACGACCATAATTCCATATCCCTCAGAAATTCCACCAGTGAGTTTAGCGTAATCTTCCACAAAAAAGACGCCCGGGTCTTCAGGTGAACCGAAATCGCCTTTGTAATTTCCACTAATTTTTTTCACTCCACTCATTTGAGAAAGACGCGCTACCAACTGATCAACCGGTTCGTAGGAGATATCAGGATCTACGGATACTGCTCCACTGTCACTTTCAAAGTGTTCAGAATTATCACCGCCGGAAAGCCATTCTGTTAGATTGTCTGCCCCTGTTATCTTATTTGCAGAGCCATCATCACGAACGGTGACAGCTGGTTTAGAAGGACAGGTTCCGCTGGCATCGTTTCCATTAATAAGTACATTTCCACTGGCAGCAAAGTCAAAGTCATGTTCATCTACCGCAAACGACATGGCCGATTCAAATTCCGGCACAAAGTGCATGGCTGTTTTCACATAGGAGGTTTTAATGTCGATCTCTTCTCTTTGGTTCGTTCGCGGGTTGCGATACCATGAATTGGCAAAGATCTGTACCGTATCACCTTCCAGTAGCGAAAAACTTCCGGAAGTGGTGGTTGAGATCAGTTCGTAATACAGTGAAATAGAATCTCCGTCAATATTTTCTTTCCACGGATTGGCTTTGGTGGGCTTCCATGATCCACCGCTTTCGTTGATGCGCTCCATAGTGATCTGTGAGGCTGTAAAGGCTTTGTTTCTGATCTCAACTTCGTAGGCAGAGACGGCATTATTTTCAGTAATTCCTGCTCTTTGTCCCTGTATACCTACTTGTATAATTCCAAGAGTAATCACTGCTCCGGCACTTATAATTAGCATTGCTCGTCCCATAGGGGTACCTCTTGTTTACTTATTTGGTCTTAAATTTACCGGAGAGAATCGCTTACTCCAGTTGGTCTTTATGTATTCTCCGGAATCGGAGGGGCGGTAAGCGAGTTGGTAGTCGCTTTGCAGCTGCATTTCTACTTCAATTTGTACAATGTCATCAAATTTTGAACTGCTTACCGGCGTACTCATTGGGGTGTTTGATCCATAAGACTCATAGTAAGTAAATTTGAATGCAGTCACTCCAAAGGTGATCTCAGTTGCATCCCCATCCACCGTTCTTTTCAAAATGTGGTCATTGGGATTTTTTGAACCGGGTGCGGGGGTATCAGTGTACTTCCAAGTTACTTGTTCAATAGCTAATGTGTCGTCGATATTACTAAAAAATGAAAGTTCATTGCTGTCAGCTTTTGCAAATTTAGTGGCAAGCACGGTTTTGCGTTCATAGCCAATTTTCGGGATGTCATGGATCAGCATCTCTTTGATGGCTTTCTCGTGCGTAGTTTTATTGAGGGTTGTAGTAACTTCCTGATTGCTATAGTTCACGTTATAGTTCACCGTTAAGATGGTGATCATCAAAAAACCCGCGATTATATAACTTATGATAATTCCGTAGTTCATTGTTGTCCGTTAATCGGCGTAATAGCTTCGTATAAAGCTAAAGTTATAATTCGTTTGATCACTGTTGATGTTCTTTCTCAGAAAGTCTGACTCCACATTCACAGTAATTCTTTTCAGGGTTGATTTTCCACTTACGGTATAGGTTTTATAATCTGAGGTTGAAACATATTCTACAACTACCGAGATGTCATAATCTACACCATTGATATTCACAGTCTCTTGGAATCCGTGAAAATCATCAAAATCATCAAATTGAGTTCTGCTTCCTTCCGGTTCCGGGTCGGTGGTGGTATCGTCTCTGCCTAATGCTGAAAACCCGCTGGGTATATATACCGGAACAAGACTGTTTCCGTCTTCATCGTAGGTGGTTTGTTCATCGTAGGCGAGGGCACGGGATTCTTCTATAATATCCTGCGCATAAGCCACAACCTGCCCTTCAAGCTGACCTTCGATCATAGTGGCGTTATTAATCTGGATCACGCGGTTTGCATTCAAAGCCATTGTAGAAACAATGATCATGGCAAACATCACATAAATTATTTCATCATATCCGGCCATAGCATTCTACTTTAATTAACTAGTATATTTAAAATATTAAAAATTCTTAATAAATGACACTGTCCGTGGCTTTATAACTAGTACGAAGACTTCTCTAATATGGTTTTCTTTTAATGATATTGTGACCTTTTTGGATAAAATACAGTTAGAATATTTATAGGAATACGGATGGGAAAATGGAAATCCGGACTCCATTCAAAGTAAAAGAGTAACTGGAACCGGATTTGTTACTAAAAAAGTGATCAGGGGTTATCGCATGAAACGCAAAAATGCTGTTTATGAGTGTTGAACCTTTAGGGCAGCCTATTTAATAAGCATCATCTTTTGTGTGAAAATACCGTTTTGGGTTTTCAAACGTAGAAAGTAGGAACCGCTTGATAGTCCGTTCGCATTCCATTTAACCTCATGAAATCCGGCCTGATATCTTTCGTTTACCAATTCAGCAACTTGTCGACCAAGTACATCATACACTCTGAGCTCAATAGGGCCTTCTACAGGCACTGCAAACCGAATATTGGTAGTTGGGTTGAAGGGGTTCGGGAAGTTGTTGTAGAGCTCAAATTTATCAGGTAAGCCCTCAGCGTCTTCCCCCGGTTCTATGTGAAGTTTAAACCGGGCAGTGTTATTGGAGGCTTTGGCTTTGCTCTTAGAAGAAGCGGAATTTATCAGCTGGAAGTTCTCCATCGTATTCACCTTCGCTGATTTATTAGCACTTTGCGAATGATTGAAGGTAACAGAAGAAGTTTCTCGAAGGTTAAACGTCTCCCCGGTTTCCATATCTTCCAAAGTGAGTTTCCATTCGCTGGGCACCTCTCCGAATTTTGGCCAGGAAAGGGTATAGGCATCATTTATAGGTCGGCCTCCTTTAAAGCCACCAATGTGGATGGGAACGGATATCTTTGCTCCAAAAGATCTGGCCAGGTTGTTTATGGATAGTTCTGTTCCATTATCCAAAGTGGTGTAGAGCTCAAGATAGGTGTCGGTATTAAATGGAAGGAGGCGGAAGGCGTCCCGGATGTCTTTTCCATTACTGCCTTGGGGATGCAGCGTAACATGCATTTGTTTGGTGAGGGTATCTGCAGAAAGTTCAAAGCCAATAGCAGCAGGTTTTTGATGATCCTTGCCTGCAAAATTTCCCCCGGTTGTTTTTCCATCCAGATCCACAGATAGCGTGGGGGGATTACTGTTGGCTTTTACCCAAAATGCCTGAAAAGGCCTGACTACTCCACTCCCAAGAGATCCCGAAATACCGTTCCAGTCCAGGTACTCTCCACTTGCCGGATCCCAGACGTAGATGACGTTATCCATATTGGTTTTGGTTCAGTTGCCGTCGTCCCAGTCAATACTTGCCGCAAATGGATTTCCCACAAGGTTCCAGCCTGTGTCAGCATCAGCTGTGTAGGTGACCGGGAACGTAAAAGTGCTTCCATTGCCATTGTGTTCCCGCCCTTCAATATCTAAAGTAAGGGGAAGTCCGGTATTGTAGCGGGAATCAGCTGCGATGTTGCCAAAGAAATACACATAATACCCTCGTCCGGCAGTTACTTTGTTGTTGGCATCTACCGGCGCTCTCCATCGGTCGTTATCGGTGGAGGAGAGTGGATTTCCTTCGCTGTCTAAAGAATCACTTTCTGCATCTGTCTCATCATACCAAAGTACGTTAGGTTGAAGGGAGTCAGCCGGATTGTCGCCTAAAGATGAATTTGGATAGCCCTGGGTTACCGTTTTATCCAGAAAATCAGCAAAGGTGGTGTCCATGGGAGCCGATAGCATTCTCCAGCCGCGGGTTGCACTAATTCCTCGTCGCATTCTTACGGTTCCATTGTTATAGGTGATATTTGAAGCAAGCAGACTTTTTCCTGAACTGATGATAAGAGGGCCATTCTCAAGAGTCAGCGTTCCGTCGACGATTATATCTTCAAAAGTGCGCACACCCTGAGTATTGTTGATGATCGCATTCTGCATCTCGCTCAGGCTGGAGATCTGCTGTTGTGAGAGGCCGCTGAAATCCGTTTCTCCGGGTCTGAGGCCAAGTATGACGGTGCCCTGACTGGCATCTATGGTTCCAAGGTCCAGGTTACCACGCAGTACGATGGCATTATCATTCAGTATAAAATTACCATCGCCGGTGATGTTGTTTCCCACATCAAGGGTATCATTAATTCCTGTAGTCATCTCAAAAGTAAATCCTGTTCCGATGTTTAAGGTATTCACATCAATAAGGTCATTTCCGGAAACAGCCGTCACATCATTTTGAATATCAAGGGTTTGAGCCAGGAAGTTAGATGTGGAAATGGTTTGAGGAGCTGAACCATCCATTACTACAGTTGTTCCGGTGGTTCGTGCGAGGAAACTTCCCAACGAAGAACTTCCTTTGATAATGATGTCAGTATTATCACCGGCAGAAAAAGAACCTGTTCCTAAGAAATTTCCTCCAATGGTGATCGCCGTGTTGTCTTCAATATCTAAAGAACCGTCAATTTCCACATTTCCGGAAACGGTAATTGCATTCCCGCCAAACAGGGTAAGGGCTACTCCATTTTGAATTTCAAGGCTACCTACTGAAATATTAAGGTCCAAAACGGGTAAACTGCCTACGTTGGGAATGATCACAAAATCACTGGTGGTAGGAACAGAGCCCAAGGACCAGTTTTCAACATTCGTCCAGTCGGTCGCTACCGTTCCTGGTCCACTTGCGTCTCCTTGCCAGGTGTTTGGGATTACGACATCCACTGTATCCCGGTCGGTTATAGTTGTGGGAGAGCTTCCAAACGTACCTATCAGTTCAACAAGTTCGATGGTATTTGTGGGGGTTAATGTCGCGGTATAATTTGCAGGAGAGGCATTCCAGCTTACAGTGGATAGGGAGGCTTCAGCCACATTATCAGGAGAGGTATTGTTGTTTTGTTCAATTTGGGATACTGAAAGCTCTACTGTTTGCTGAGATAAAATCCGGTTTCTAAATTCATCCCGAAGAATGACGGTGACGTCAGATGTAATGGCTGGGTCATTTTGCAATACCCGGGGACTTGCTACTACTTCAGATTCACTGGCATCAGGCGCTGCGGCAAGCACCACAAATTCTTCACTTGTGCCATTAACCTGAAAGAGATCGTCTGCAGTTGCGGTGATCGTAATGTTTGTATCAGCTTTGGTTAAGGTGATGCTGTGTCCACTTAAAGAACCGCTGGAAAGGGTGGCTGAAGATCCGGCTACTATGGTTGAATTGGTAGAAATGGTGACATTACCGTTGTATCCAAGTACTCTGTTTCCCGAGGCATCTAATGCCTCAATATCGATGCTGAAGGGAACACCCGCTGTTTGATCATCTGGTTGTGAGGCTGTTTCAGGAAGTGTGATCTCAAAACTTTGTACGCCCCCCGGAACGAAGTCAACCGTAGCGTTATCCGATATTGCCACGGAGTTAATGGTTCCTGTTATGGTAGCAAGGTCATTTGCATCACTAGAGGAGGTAAGGGTTGAGGTATAGGTGCCGTCATTTTGGTTATTAGCAGTAACGGTGGTATTGGATCCGGTTAATGTACCGGCATCGGTGGTTAATTCCACGGTTTCTCCACCACTCACCAGGTTGTTTCCAAACTCATCTTTTAACTGAACGGTGATGGACGAAGTACTGCTTCCATTAGCAATAATTTCAGCAGGAACTGCAGTTATGGTCGTAGTGGTTTCATCGAAAACGGTGGGAGTTACATTAAACTCGTTACTCTGTCCACTTCTATTGATACTCACATTTTCAGCATAGATCTGGGTTAAACCAGAGGTAGTTAATGTGATGGTAGTATCTAAAACACCATTGGTAAAATTATTGGTGGTGATGCCCGAAACAGGAGTACCATTTACTTGTATGTCTGAATCGGCAGTGAGGCGAACGGTATCTGTAAAAGTGGTAAAAACGGCATCAGTACCGTCTAAAGCCCGAATCCTGATATTGAACGTTTGTCCGGCTTCCTGTTCGCCAATTGCTTCTTCAGTTTGAGTTTCAATGACAAATTTGGCCAGGTCTCCCGAACTAATGATCTCGAAATTATTACTCGTCACAGGAGAATTTATCCCAGTAAACGAAGCATCAAAGTTGACCGTGCCTATTGTGGCATTATTACTGAGATTTAAATTATCAAAAAGGATGGACCCGCTGGCATCTGTATCTCCGGAAAGAGTGGAATTATTTTTCCAGTACCCTTCAGCACTGATGGTTACGGTAACCACGCTATCTACAGCATTTCCGTAGGCGTCTAATAATTGGAGTTCCACAGGGGGAGTGATCGTCGTATTTTGTGCTGTGTTAGTGGGCTGTTGAAGGTAGTTAAGATCTACTGCTTCGTTATGATCTACCGAAATACTATTCGTGGAAAGGGTATTAAGACCACTACTCGTGATTTCAAGCGTAATGGCGTTCGCAATATCAGCGGAAAGATCATCAAAAGTAATCACTCCGTTACTGGCTGTTTTGGTGAGCGTTCCAGAAAGGGTCCCATTCCCTGAGCCTATATCAATCGTGGCTTGTGTGGTGCTGTTGGTGGTTACCAGGTTGCCAAATTGGTCTTGCAGGTGAACGACCACGGCATTAGAAAAAGTCTCACCCGCTTTAGCTGTAGCCGGGGGTTGGGTATTAATAACCATCGCATCCACACTTCTTGGAAGCACGGTTATTTCTTGTGAAAGGGTAACCGTAACGCCGGAATAAAAAGCCTGAATTTTTGCCGTCCCGGTTTGCTGAGAAGCAAATGTAGCACTCCGAAGGTTTGCGGCAGGAGAAATAGCCCCCTGTATAATATTGCCGGTCACATCGATCAGGCTCCAGTCAGCTTCGTCTGCCAAAGCAATATTCTCGATAAAGTTTCCGCCAACATCACGGGCAATGGCATAGACTGTCAAAGGATTTCCTGCCAGAATATCCTGAGCCTGTACTACCTGTCCGGTTCCATTTGCTGCGGTTTCCACAGAAACTTCTGCAACGGAACCCGGGGCTTTGCTAAGATCTCCATAATTTACATTGGGACCGGTAGTTCCGGTATTAGTAATGGTTGAAACATCAGGAACATTGGTGTTTGCAGGACGGAGTTGAAGACCTTGTATTTCTACGCGGCCGGGGCCTTGTCCGTTACCCCCAGTTTTACTTTCCCTATTTACGGTAAAAACAGCTTCCTGTGTATTATTAAACCCACTAAAAACAACATCAAGCTGAGTTTGGGAAGCTCCTGTAGCAACAATGGTGATCGTTATTTCTCCAGTAGTGAGATTTGTATTCCACTCATATCCTGAAGGAAGGGTAAGAATGACGGTTCCATTGCCGGCTAGCTGCCCGGAGGAGGTTTCTCTAATGGTAGGGCCGTCAAGTGTAACATATCCACCCGTACTTACCGAATCTATAGATATATCTGTTGCTCCCGAGCCTTTGATCACATCCTGAGCATGGGCATGATAAAGCGTGCCATCAAATAATATGGCCAAAAATAAAACTGCTATAAATTTATACAATCTATCCATTCCTGACTCCTGCTTAAATATAATCAGTTAGTACATCATAAATGTAGGGATTGGTGAATTCTAACTGCCTGTAGCTGCCCCAATTTCTATTCCGTATGATATTTAGAACAGGATTATTCAATCCTTCGTTTTGCCTAAACTTAAGAAGATCAAACTGCAATAAAATAGTTTTATTTGACCAAAATCATTTTTTTGGTATGAACCGTTTCAGATGTGAGCAAACGGAACAGGTAAACGCCGCTGGAGTAACCGCTTGCATCCCAGGTAAAGGTATGGGTGCCTGCCGGGAGTTCATCTCGCACAAGTGTGGTTATATGCTGTCCGAGGATATTGAAGATCGCCAATTCGGTGTAGGACTGAACCGGAACATCGAATTGAATATTGGTAGTTGGATTGAAGGGATTCGGGTAATTCTGTTCCAGTTTGAAGGAGTCCGGCAAATCTCCTGCATCTTCTCCGGGGTGTATGATGAGCGTAAAGCGAGGTTTTTGAGCAGTGCTTTTGGAAGTGATCTTAGGTTTTCCTGAAGTACTGAAGTTTGGTGCTACCTTATTGGGAGAGCCCAGATGAGAAAAGGAATAGTTGAATCCATTTTCAACAGTGATCTTACTTTTAATGCGATTATCCTGCAGGGTAATTTTCCAGCCTTGAGGAATATTCTTCATTTGACCGATGGAAAGCGATAGTGATTCATTTGCTGAAAAACCATCCCGGTATGCATCCACAAAAATGGGAATTTCAATAACCCGTCCAAAATTGCGTGGCAGATTGTTGATGGTTAGCCTCGAACCCTTATCTGCCACCGTGTTAATATCAAGGAAAGTGTTTACGCCTGGTGGGGGAACCAGACGATATGCATCCGAATGATCTTTACCATTCAGGGCATGATCAGAAAACATTAAATGAGTAGAAGCTTCCTGCTTTTGATTCGAGATACTGAGGGAAATTATGGGTACATCGTGTGCTTTACTTTTGATCTTGCCGACATAACTTCCTCCAAAAGTCTTGGCTTCTTTGCTTACTTCAAGTGCCGGATCAACATCATTTGCTTTCACCCAAAAGGCCTGGAAGGGGGCGATCAATCCTTCACTGTCAAGATCGCCGGTAATTCCGTTCCAGGTTTTAAAACTGCTTGCAGCCGGATCCCACACATAGATCGTATTATCGATATTGGTTTTTGTCCACGAAGAGGCTTCATCCCAGTCAATTGTGGCAGCATACGGATTTCCAGCCATGTTCCAGCCTGAATCAGCAGTAGTGGTGTAAGTCACTCCAAAGTTCACGCTATTGCCATCTCCTTCATTTTCCTGCCCCTGCACAGCTAATGTAAGTGGCAGCGGAAACTGATCGTTGTACAAAGGATCGGCATCAATATCCCCAAAAATAAAAGTGTAAAGTCCCTGGGTTGCAGGAATAGTAGCTGAAGCCGAAGCAGGAGCTCTCCATCGCTGATTGTCGGTTGCTTTGTCACCATCTAAATTGGTGCCGTAGGTTTCATCATAAAACATGACGTTAGGCTGAAGGGTGTCGCCCGGCATACTTCCTGTGGAGTAATAAGCACCCGGATATCCTTGTGTGATGGTATTGTCCAGGAGATCGCCATAAGTAGTTGAAAGAGGAGAGGAGAGCATGCGCCAGCCTGTATTTCCGGTGATGGTGCGCTCAAGGATCAGATCGCCATTTACAATATTTTTTGTGTTGGCGATAAGGTTGTTGCCGGAGGAGATGATCAGGGATCCATTTGTAAGATGCAGAGTGCCGGTAATTTCCACGTTGTCGGTTGCACGGACGTCAGAGTTGTTATCTATATCAAGTTCAACAACCTGAGTGGGTAAGCCGGTACCGGTAACCTGCTGGGTACTTCCATTGTAGGAATACATCCCATTGGTGCTGAAAATACGGTTTGCAGTTTGAATGTTACCTGTTGCCCCTGAACTTGAAATTCCACCGGCCTGCCCAATAATGATCTTTCCATCAGTCACTTCAAATGTACCTGCTCCGCTGATGGTTTTAGTACCCAGGTTCAACACGCCGCCGGAGCCGACCAATAGCTTTGACGCCCCACTTACAGATACGGAGGTCTGGTTGGTTATAGTGGCTCCGCTTACAACAGAAACGGTATGTCCATCTCCGACTATTACGGTAGAGTTTGGCGTATTAGCTGAATTCTTAGTAGCGGCAGAACCTGTATGACTTACCGTAGACCAGGTAGAATTCACGCTCCAGTTCCCTGTTTGGCGGCTGTAAAAAGTAACGGGTCCCAGTTTAGTAAATCGTTTGATGTGGTTTGTAGATAATTCCCCACCATCGGTGCTTTCCAGGTTGTTCATGGTGATCCGGTATTCTACATCTTCCTGAATGGTAGAAATACTGAGTGTTACCTGCCTTCCATTCCCCCCGGTGTTCAGGGTAGCTGAATTCACTGTAACTGGCGTCAAACCTGGTAAACTGACAATACTGTAGTTACTTGTATTCTCAGCAAGGAATTCTACCATTTCTTTGTTGAAGGTAATAAGGACGGTATTCAGATCTGTAGCGACGGCAGTGACTGCAAAAGGGGAGGGACTGTCAATTTCATCCGCTCCATCTCCACCTACTTCTCCCTGAATGTCAAGCTTGTCGTCATCTTCAACTACAACATTTCCACCCTCATTTACCGTTAAGTTGCCCTCAACCACAACTACATTTTCAGTGGCGCCATCAGTTTGGAAGGTAGCCCCGGAATCAACTACCACATTATTAAAGGTGATATCATTTCCATTGGTGGAGATGGTTTGGGTGCTGTCTCCACTAAATGTAACCGTACTTGAATCTGCCTGAAAGTTACTGCCACCGGTCACAGACAGATCGCCCTCAAGATTTAAATTCCCTCCACCCAGTGAGATAGTTCCGCCACTTGTAACAGAGGCGTTCCCCCCAACATTGATCGTTCCATTATTTACCGAAAGGTTACCGTTATTTGAGAAGTCGGCATCCCCAACAATATTTACAGTGGCATCTTGTACATTTACAAAACCACTGCTTTGTACTAAAACGTCGTTCCCAAAATTTACTTCTCCACTCCCGAAATTCACTGTACCGTTGTCTCCAATGGAGGTACTTGCATTGAAGTTTATGATTCCGGTACCCAGGTTTAAGACACCACCACTACCAATGGTAATCTCACCATAATAGGAGGTAATACCATCGTCGCCATTAAAAGTGCCGTTCACAGTCGTAGTGCCATTAACCACTAACTCACCACTTAATACGTTGAACTGGGATCCGCTTCCAACTAAAAAATCACCCTCTACAAGAACTTCCCCATCACCCAGATCGAAGCGTTTACTGCTACTTGGTACCGTAAGATTGCCATTAAAAACAGCGGTTCCGCTTCCGGCCGTAAACCCAGGCTGACTGGTGTTATTCCCCCCATTGATACTAAAGTTGGCGTTTGTTGAAAAGTTACCACTGGTCATTTCAATATAGCGGTTAACATTGGTTCCCCAGTCGAGAGTGGTACCGGTATGATTTACAGTACCTCCATCAATATGCAGCGAACCACCGTTACCATTGAACTCAATTTCATTTGTGATGGTCAGATCACCACCGGCTACTACCGTTAGAAAAGTTACACCTGCTCCCGGATAATAACTTCCCAGCTGAATAGTATTGACCGTTGCAGTTGTGCTAAGGATGGGTTTGTTGGTAAAATTCGTTATCACAGCTCTGGAACTTGACCCTGGTACACCGTTGCTCCAGTTTGCCCCGTTATTCCAGTCACTGCTTACAGAACCATTCCACGTAGTGATTTGCGCTTGTACCGACACCATCCCTACACACAGAAGTATGGCGGTCGCAAGAATGGTTTGCAATGTGATCTTAAATGAGATCATTGAAGTCCTATTTATATACTAGTTAAAAATAGGTATCGGTAAGCGAATTAAGCAGTTAAATATCTTTAATTAATAGTCTATAATATTTCTTACAGTTGTCCTTTAACTTTCATTATTTTGAGGAAAACAAATAAAGCTATTATGAAAGGAATTATACTCGCAGGTGGAACCGGTTCTCGGTTATTTCCACTAACCAAAGTAACCAACAAGCATTTATTGCCGATCGGAAACAAACCCATGATCTATCATCCCATAGAAAAACTAACGGGAGTTGGGATCGAGGAAATACTGATCGTTACAGGAACAGAGCATATGGGAGCGGTGGTGAACTTACTGGGTTCCGGAAAAGATTTTGGCTGCAGGTTCACCTATAAAGTGCAGGATGAAGCCGGGGGCATTGCTCAGGCATTGGGACTTGCAGAAAATTTTGCCGGAGATGAGCCGGTAGTTGTTATTCTGGGGGATAACATTTTCCAGATGTCGCTGCAGAAAGCAGTTGATAATTACGATGGTTCCGGCGCCCAGATCATGATCAAAGAAGTTCCCGATCCTAAGCGATATGGAGTGGCTGAACTTGATGGCGAACAGGTTGTATCTATCGAGGAGAAACCGGAAGAACCGAAATCAAATTACGCCGTAACCGGGATCTATTTTTATGATGCAAAGGTATTTGAGTGCATTAAAACACTAAAACCGTCAGGTCGGGGAGAGCTGGAGATCACGGACGTTAATAACTTCTATATCAAAAATGGGGCAATGAAAAGCTCGGTGATGGAGGGCTGGTGGACCGATGCGGGTACGCCGGAATCGTACCGGGTGGCAAACGAACTGGTACGAGGCTGATATGCGGATTTTGATCACCGGAGGAAATGGGCAGCTGGGCAATGAATGGGTGTATTTTCTCAACAAACAGGCGGTAGAATTCATATCCCTTCCTTCATCCGACTTTGACCTGACCAATCATCAGGATGTCCGGCGGGTGATGAAAAACCTCAGTCCGGATCTGATCATTAACTGCGCGGCTTATACAAAAGTAGATCAGGCTGAAGAGGAGCGTGAGAAAGCATTTGCGGTAAATGCAGACGGTGTAAAAAACCTGTCAGATTTTTGTGCAGAACAAAAAATCAAACTCGTGCATTTTTCAACAGATTATGTTTTCCCCGGGGAATTAGTGGATCGCGAAGATCACCCCGAGGGATATTCTGAAGATCACCCTACAGATCCCATCAATGTATATGGGGAAAGTAAACGAGCCGGGGAAGTTGCTCTTCAAGAATCTGGCTGTGATCATTTGCTGATTCGAGTTTCATGGCTATGTGGCCGTTTTGGGAATAATTTCGTAAAAACAATGCTGCGACTTGGCGAAGAAAAGGATGAACTTAAAGTAGTTAACGACCAATTCGGAAGCCCAACCTTCACTCATAATCTGGTTGAAAATGTGTGGCAGCTTATTGCACAAGATAAGCAAGGGGTCTTCCATTTAAGTTCGATTGGAGAAACTACCTGGTATGAATTTGCGAAAGAGATCTTTGCCCAATCTGGCATTGAAGTTAAGGTAGAACCAGTAGACAGCAGTGAATTCCCAACCAAGGCCCGGCGCCCTGCTTTTTCCCTGTTAAGTACCCAAAAAATTGCTAACATTGCCGGCGTTTCACTTATTAACTGGAAACAAGGACTTGAAGAAATGTTGGCTAAACTGAACGAATGAAAATTTCAGATACACGCATACCAGATGTTAAGATCGTTGAACCCAGAGTTTTTGAAGACGACAGGGGCTATTTTTTTGAGGCGTTCCGGGAATCTGTTTTCAGGGACTCGGGAATTGAGGAGCATTTTGTGCAGGATAATGTCTCCAGATCCTACAAAAATACTATACGAGGCTTGCACTATCAGATCCAGAATCCCCAGGCTAAACTGGTGCAATGTCTGAGAGGAACCATCCTTGATGTTGCAGTTGACCTCAGGCAGAATTCCCCATCTTTTGGAAACTATGTAGCCGTTAAAATTTCGGATGTGAGCAAGCGAATGCTCTTTGTACCCAAAGGATTTGCCCATGGCTTTTCAGTACTTTCTGATGAAGCGATCGTCTCTTATAAATGTTCCGATTACTACAATCAGGACGGCGAACGCGGTGTACGGTGGGACGATCCCCAAATTCGGGTAAACTGGGATGTGGAACGCCCCATACTTTCCGATAAAGATCGTAAGTTACCTTTGTTATCATCCATAAACGAAAAGGATCTTTTTTAACATGCGAATAATTGTAACAGGTGGAGCCGGATTTATTGGCTCAAATTTAATTACCAAGCTACACGAAAATCACCCCGACTGGGAAATTTATAACATTGATAAGCTTACCTACGCCTCAGATCAAACCTATTTGAAGCCGCTTAAAGATTCCGGACAGTATTATTTCAAAAAAGTAGATCTGGTGAACCGCGATGAAGTACACGATGTGGTTCAGACCTTTAAACCCGAAGGCGTGATTCACCTTGCTGCAGAATCGCATGTAGACAATTCCATTCAGGGGCCGGAGCCATTCATCCAATCCAATATTGTGGGGACGTTTAATATTCTGGAAGAATGTCGACTGCTTTGGAAAGATGATGCAGAGGCATGGAAGAACAACCGCTTTTTGCATGTGTCAACCGATGAGGTATATGGAGAACTGGAAGAAGAAGGCGGATTTTTCAGTGAGGATACTCCTTATGCGCCAAATTCACCCTACTCAGCTTCCAAAGCCAGCAGTGATTTTATTGTACGTTCTTACTTTCAGACTTATGGAATGAATGTGGTGACTACAAATTGCTCCAATAATTACGGCCCCCATCAGCACGACGAAAAGTTGATCCCTGTTGTGATCAAAAATGCCCTGAACCATAACAATATTCCGGTTTATGGGAAAGGAGAGAACGTGCGGGACTGGCTGTTTGTACACAATCATTGTGATGCGCTGGAAGTGGCTTTCCAAAAAGGGGAAGCCGGAGAAACCTACGTAATTGGCGGAAACAATGAATGGAAGAACATTGACCTGGTACGTAAGATCTGTGAGATCCTGAATGAAGAAGTGGGTGAAGGCCCGGACGGGGATTATAAAAACCTGATCACGTTTGTGACCGATAGGCTGGGACATGATTTCCGCTACGCCATTGATGCCTCTAAGATCAAAAATGAGCTTGGCTGGGAAGCCTCACAGGATTTTGACGGAATGCTTCGCCAAACAATTTTGTGGTACGTGAACAAATATAAATCTAAATGATAAATGTTGAATTGTGAATGATTTTTAAATTCACAATTCAGCATTCAGAACTTCCAACAACCTTGTTCCACACGCTCTGCGTGGGAACATAATTCTGTAAATTTTTAATTCTAAAGCGAATAATATGAGCGATAGAAAATATTGGCTAATGAAATCGGAACCGGATGATTATAGCATTGACGACCTCGAAAAGGATGGTGAAACTCCATGGACCGGGGTAAGAAACTATGGTGCCCGTAACTTCATGCGAGATGAAATGAATGTGGGTGATGGTGTATTGTATTATCATTCCAACATCTCAAAGCCTGTGATAGTAGGCACGATGGAAGTTTCGAGTGTGCCCTATCCAGACCCGCTTCAGTTCGATCCAAATTCAAAATACTTCGATCCAAAAAGCACCGAAAGCGATCCCAGATGGCAGTTGGTGGATGTAAAGTTTGTACAGAAATTTGACAATCCTGTTACCCGCGATGCCATGAAAGAAGAGCCCGCCTTAGATGAAATGGAATTATTTCGACTGGGCCGTTACTCTATCACTCCGGTACGGGAAAGTGAATGGAAGAAGATACATGAAATGGCCGAGGCTGAGATCAAATAACTTCGGGAAGCGATCTATTTTAATGTTTTAATGCCGTGATCATTTTTTGATCTCGGCATTACTTTCTTCAGGGAAAGAATCAGTAATACGCTCATCTTCCAGATCCCTGAATTCTTTTATGGTTAATCCATACCCCACCAGAAATAATAGAGTCGTAAAAAGTCCGGCAAAAAAGATATACGAATCACCCATTTTGTCCTCCGTATACATTCTTAATGTACGTTCCAAAGCCAAGGAGAGAGGGAACCCAAAGTCCCACAAATAATCCTGCTTCCTTATCTACAGCGAACCATAAATAGATGGATAGCAGCATGGATAGCAGAGCTGATCCTAAAATAAAGTAATCTGAAGTTTTCATGAACAAATTTTTGTTTAATATTCAATTAATTCAATGATATATCATTCCCCATAATTCCAATTTATTAAAATCAAAGAGTTCTATAGTTTTGTTCTAAATCAAAAAAAGATGAATAGATTTAAGAAATTATTTTTTGCCTTTGTTCCCTTGCTTATCGGCCTGTATCTGGCAATATGCGGCTATTTTTTCTTCATCCAGGAGTCCATAATATTCAACCCAAGGATACTGGATGAAAGCACCACCTACGATTATGATTTTAAATTCAAGGAGCGTTGGTTTGAACCGGAACCTGGTGTGCGTATACACGCCGTTCACGCTTTCACAAAGGCAGATTCTGCCAAAGGATTGGTCATATACCTGCATGGAAATCGCGGAGCCAACCGAACAAATTCTGATAAATACACTTTATTCCTCGATAACGGCTACGATATGATCTACCCGGATTATCGTATATATGGGAAGAGCAGGGGCGATTTGGAGAATGAAAAAGACTTGGTGGGAGACATTAAATATGTATTTGAAGAAATGGCGAAGGAATATGGGGAAGGGAATATTGTGTTGGTTGGATATTCTCTTGGTTCGGGAGTAGCAGCCCAGGTGGCCAAAGCCTACAACCCTAAGATGCTGATCATGTGGACTCCTTTTTACAGCCTGGTAGATGTCAAGGATTCGCAGTTTCCATTTTTACCTGATTTTTTAATGCAATATCAGCTCAGGACCGATGAAGCCCTTCACCAAATAGAAGAGCCCGTCCATATCTTTTATGCCGGCGCGGACGAAGTGTTACCGGTTGAACGTTCCCTGAAACTTACCGATTATCTGAAAGAAGGAGATTCATTTAAGGTGATAAAAGGGCAGCGACATGGCTGGATATATCGGCATCCGGAGCTGGAAGAAGGGTTGCGAAAGTTATTGGAATGATCTTTTGATCAATTGCTAAGTCTCAAGTAGATCGAGTGGATCTTCAGCGTTGCCAACAATGGCTTCAATAGCATCGGTAAGAGTGACAAGCCCGAGGGTTTCTTCGTTTTTCATCACTAAAGCCAACTCGTGGTGTTCTTCCTGGAAACGGTCAATTAATGTACTGGTTGGAAGATCCGGAGATACCACCATTTTTGGCCAGTCAAAATCGTCTAGTTTTTTTTGTCCTTCCAGCAGGTTTTTGATATTGGCGGTGATCTGAGGGGTGTATAATATCCCTTTAAAATCATCCACAGATTTTCCCACAAGGGGATAACGGGTATGCATATTTTGCCGGATGATGTTCAGGTTTTCTTCAAAGGAGTTTTCCGTGCTTAGGCTTACAATCTCATCCCGGGGTATCATAATTTCTTTGACGGGAATATGTTCGATTTCCAGTGCGTTGAGTATTTCCTTCTGTCTTTCATCATCCATGTTACCTGTTTTCAGCAGCTCAACCATTTTTGTTCGCATGTCTTTTTTACCGGAGGAGGTATCTTCATTGATCCATGAACGCTTCATTTCTATGCCAAAGATCCTCAGCGTGGCTTTGGTAACCCAGTCCCCGAAAATGAGGAAAGGATAGATGGCATATGTCCACCAGTAAAGAGGAACAGCACAGTACTTAGCCACGGTTTTTGCCCGTTCAACTCCCAGGTAAGTTGGGGTTTGTTCTCCCCAGATGGTATGTATGATGTTAATGACAGTAACCGACAGAACAATAGAAATGGCATGTGTTGAAACAGCCCCGATCGTATCGGTGGTAAAGAGCAATTCAATAAGTTCTGTTACGGCCGGCTCTGCGATCACTCCCAAAAAATACTGGTGGTAGTGATACCGATCTGGCAAGAGGTGAGGTAGATCTCAAGAGTTTCGGTCATCTCCCAGGCGCGATTTAGCCCAGGCGTTTCTTCAAGTTCATCACGCTCGTATTGACGAAGCCGGGTAAGAGCAAATTCAGCCGCCACATAAAATGCATTCATCAGCAGAAGGAGGAGGCCGCCAAATAAGCGAATAGTCATTTCCATAATGCACAGAATATCTTATTGAAATGCTTGTAGATGGAGTGAGTATGTATTTATCAAAACTTAAAGTGTCCTTGGAGCATTCCTTTATCAAAATACGAAGCACTTGTACATTGCTGCTAAGACTTGTTAATTGCTTTACCGAACACATATACTGACAATAAAAAATCCCAAAACTGTGACAATAACTGTCACCGGTGGCCTTTATATTTGAGCCAAATTTGAAGCCAAATCAAACAAAGGTATTATGGAGATTGTGTTAATTGTTACCGGACTCATTATCGGGGTCATTGCTGGCTATGCTATTGCTCATTTCAAATCTAAATCCGAGAGCTCGCGGCTGGAAGAGCGCAATCAAAATTTAGAGGAACAGCTTTCTGAGACCGAAAAGAAACGGGAGCAGGAGGAACGAGAGTATGAAGAGAGGTTAAAAGACCTTCAGAACGAAAAAGAAGCTGAACTTAAGGAAGAGCGAAACCGAGCGAATGAGCTGGATAAACAACTTGCAGAACGCAATGCCGAGTATCGAAACCTGCAGGAACGACTAAACGAACAGAAGAAAGAGCTGTCCGAAATGCAGGAGCAACTCACCACGCAATTTGAGAACCTTGCGAATAAGATCCTGGAGGAGAAATCGGAGAAATTCACCAAGCAAAACAAGGAGCAGATCGATCAGCTGTTGAATCCGCTAGGCGAAAAACTGGAAGCCTTCAAGAAGAAAGTGGAGGAAACTCATAAGGATGAGGTGGAAGCTCGCGGTTCCCTCAAACAGGAACTGAAGCACCTGATGGAGCTCAACAAAACCATGAGTGAGGATGCGAAGAATTTGACCAAAGCCCTGAAAGGTGATAATAAGGCGGTTGGTGATTGGGGCGAGGTGATCTTAGAGCGAATTCTGGAACGTTCGGGCCTCACAAAAGGAAGGGAATATGAAACTCAGAAAGGCTTTTCTAAAGAAGATGGAATGGGACATAACAAGCCCGACGTGGTGGTTTACCTTCCGGATGAAAAGTTTATGGTCATCGATTCTAAGGTGTCGTTGAAAGCCTATGAAAAATACAGCTCTGCTGATGATGAAAGGGAGCAGCAGCAATTTCTGAAAGAACATGTAAATTCCATTCGCGCTCATGTAAAAAGATTGAGCGGAAAAAATTACGAGCAAATTCATGGTGCAAAGAGCCCGGATTTTGTGCTTTTATTCATTCCCATTGAACCGGCATTCAGCGCAGCTTTACAGTACGATTCCAATCTCTATTATGAGGCTTTTGATCAGAATATCGTGATCGTTAGTCCTTCTACGCTATTGGCAACTTTGGCTACCATCGACAGCGTGTGGAAGCAGGAGTATCAGAATAAGAACGCGATGGAGATAGCCAAACGCGGGGGAGCATTGTACGACAAATTCGTGCTGTTTGTGGAAAGCATGAACGATATCGGGCAGCGCATCCGCCAGACGCAGGATAGTTATGATGAAGCCATGGGACGTCTTTCAACCGGTTCTGGAAACCTGGTTCGACAGGCAGAAATGATTCGGAAACTGGGAGCTAAGGCATCTAAGCAACTTCCAGATGGAATGAGTGATAAGGTAGAAGAAGACGAATTGCTTGAAGAAAGCAACGATTCTGAATAGGTAACGCACAACCTTTGGTTTCACAAGCTAAAGCTTTCAACCGGTCTCCCTTCAATGGGAGATGTAAGTTGCGTGAAAGCATATGTGCAGGTAAAGGCCTAAAGATTAACAGGAAACAAAATTCTCCCAAATCAGTTACTCTTTCAAAATTTGATACCTTTGGATCATGGAAGAGCAAACAGAATTAACAGTTGGTTCGTGGAAACAATACGGCAAGATCGCGGGTGGACTTCTACTTGGGGGAATGATCCTGTTTTGCATGTTGATCTTGCTGCTGAGGTGGGTAAATCCTCCTTTCACTGCTTTTACACTGCAGCAGAATTGGAAAGAGTTGGACAAAGAACGATATAACCTTCGAGAGGGCTGGCTTCCTGGAAATGAACTTCCCGATCATCTAAAACTGGCAGTTATTGCTTCCGAAGATCAGCGGTTTTATGCGCACTGGGGATTGGATTTTTTGGCCATCGATAAGGCACTTGAAGAAAAACAAAACAGGGGACGCGTTCGGGGAGCAAGTACCATTACTCAGCAGGTGGCTAAGAATTTATTTTTAAGCCCGTCCCAAACCTACTTCAGAAAAGTAGTAGAAGCTGGTATTTCAGTCTTGATAGAGGTCTTTTGGACCAAAGAGCGTATCTTGGAAGTGTATCTCAATATCGCAGAATTTGGTCCCGGAACGTTTGGGGTGAATTCAGCGGCGCAATTTTATTACGGCAAAACTGCCTCCCGGCTCACCCCAGAAGAGTCTGCACGAATGGCTACCGTACTTCCCAATCCGAAGTTGATAGAGCCTGAGCCGCCCTCCGAATATGTGCTGAATAGAAGCCGCTGGATCCTCCGGAATATGGAACAGCTGAGTGGACGCTCATTTCTCCCGAAACCCAAACCGGAACTTGATACCCTTGCGATCAAACCTGATAGCTTACCTGTATTGCAGCCGGTTGATTCTACAGAATATCTCAGGATCGCCGATTCTGTGTTAACCGGCGGCGCCGATAGTATGAGGACTCTGGAGTACTAAAAAGACAAAAAGTAGAGCTCATTTTATTAACAGCTTATCCATTTAGCGCCAGTGAGTTAAGTGTTTGTTAGACCCTTCTAAAGGTAAATCAGTGATTCTATCCTTAATTTTTGCGGGTATCTGCCGATAAAGCAGAAAACAAGTCATTCTATCCAAATTATATTTTTTATGGTAAAAGTTAACTTGCAAGAGCAGAAACGATTAGAGATTCTTCGTGCATATGAAATTTTGGATACACGGGAGGAGCAAGAATTTGATCGGTTGATACAATTGGCGGCTGAGATATGTGATGTGCCTTTTGGAAAGATCAATTTTTTGGATGAATCCAGATCGTGGAGTAAAGCAAATTATGGTAATGATATTAAAGAAACCCCGAGAGAGGTCGCATTCTGTCATTACACAATTCAGGATGATACCCATCTGGTTATTGAAGACACTTTGGAGGATGAGCGCTTCAAAGAATCGCCGTTTGTTACTGAAAGTCCTAACGTGCGTTTTTATGCCGGGTTTACGATCAAAAGTGGTGGATATAATTTGGGAACCGTTTGTGTGTTGGGAACTGAGCCAAAGCAACTAAACGAATTCCAGTTCAAAGCACTTGAAACCATTGCCAGTGAGATCGAGTCTCGCTTAGAGCTGAAAAAAAAGAACAAGGATGTGGCTACCATCTCGGCATTTTTAGAAGCTTCTATTGAAGCTATGCTGATCGTTGATCCAAAGGATTACAAGATCGTACAAAGGAATTCAAATGAGAGTGATCTTCTGTCAAGATTTATCCCGGAATGCGATAAATGTTCGTTATTTGATCTTTTCCCGGGGTGGGACTATCTCGAAGAGTTAAAAAAATGGAATGAAGAGGTAGTCATTGAACCCTTCAAAATGGAAACAGAGATCAATGATCATGAGGGTGAAAAAGTATATTTAGAGGTCAATACTACCCGGAAATATGGGAAATGGCTCATCACTTTTCAGGACATCACCAAAAGAAAGTTGATGGAGAATAGTTTACTGGAGGAAAAGAAATTCAGTGATGCTATCATAAATGCACTTCCAAGTCACTTTTTCATGTTTGATGAGAAAATGAACTTTGTGCGATGGAATAAAAACATACTTGAGACTACCGGACGTACAAAAGAGGATCTCGTTGATCTAAGTCCTGTTGATTTCTTTGAGAAAGAGGATGTTCAAAGAGTTAGCGAATACGTTAAAAAAACAATGAATGGCTTTGAAGGATCTATTCAGGCTGATCTTGTGAAGAAAGATGGCTCAACTGAGCCGTACTTGTTCCATGCCATTGCATTTGAGAATTTTGATAAAAAATATTTTCTCGGAACCGGACAGTCGGTAGCTGAGCAGGTTGAATATCAATCCACATTGAAGAACCTGATCCGTGAGAAAGAAGTGCTTCTCCAGGAAGTACACCATCGGGTGAAGAATAATCTTGCAGTGATCTCAGGGTTTCTACAGCTACAGGAACTTATTTCAGAAGATGAGCACACCAAATCCGTGTTGATGTCGAATTACAACCGCGTCAAGTCGATGGCTTTGATCCATGAGGAGCTTTATAAAGCGAAGGATTTTTCCGGAATTGATTTTGAACATTACCTGGCACAGATGCTCCGGGAATTGGAAGTACAGCTTAGTCCCAAGGATAAAGAAGTGCACCTTCATATTGCATCAGAGTCGCTATATATGAATTTGAATCAGGCTGTGCCGCTGGCTCTCATCATCAACGAGTTGGTTTCAAACGCCTTTATATTTGCTTTTGAGGGCAGATCTGAAGGAAATGTGTGGGTGAAGGTGAGTCAAAAAGGAGGGAAGGTTCACCTAAGCGTAAAGGATGATGGCATTGGACTCCCCGATGATTTTAAATTTGAGGAAAGTCCTACACTGGGAACCACATTGATCATGTCCTATTCTGATCAGCTTAAAGCAGAAGTTGAAATCAATCCTGAAGCGGGCACTCATTATGAAATGTCTTTCAAGAACAAGAAATCACAATCCGGATCTTCCTATCACCTCGCAGTATAGATAATGACAAGAAATTGAAGCAGATCAGTACTCGAATTTATTCCAGGGTTCTCCGGTAGGTTTGGGAGCTTTAAAGATCAGGAGTTCTTTTGTGGTGGGGTGTTCAAGTTCAAGTTTCACGGCTCGTAGTGCGATGTCCTTCCCCCTGGCTTTCTGAGGATTGCCATATTTATGATCTCCCCAAAGCGGATGTCCTTCTTTGGCAAACTGTACCCGGATTTGGTGTGGCCTTCCGGTTATCAGGTCTACTTCGATAACGCTAAAATTCTTACTCGTTTTTATGGTGATGAATTTCAGCCTGGATTCCTTCGCCCTTCCCTTGGGAGAATTGTAGGCTTTTACAGTGTTTGTGCGGTTATCTTTTTCCAAAAAATGAACCAGTTCTCCATAAACGGGAGACTGTCCCTCTACCAAAGCCCAATAGGTTTTACTGATCGTACGTTTTCTGATCTGATAGGAAAGCCGTGAGGCAGCTTTTGAGGTCTTTGCTAAAACCATCACACCGCTCACAGGCCGGTCAAGCCGGTGAACAAGGCCCAGATATACATTTCCGGGTTTGTTATATTTTTTCTTGATGTATTGCTTGCAAAGATTTAATACATCTGGATTTCCGGTATGGTCTTCCTGCGAAAGCAATCCCGCCGGTTTATCGATCACCAGCAAGTGATTGTCTTCAAAAATAATAGGGATGTTGGGGGAGGTCTGCGTTGTTTCCATGGTTCCAAAATTAGGGATTCTGAAAACCAAGTGCGGGATGATTTGCCACGAAATCTGGAAAACATGAAAGGAGAGGTAAAGCTATTAATTCGTATTCCATTGAAATTTAGCTAAAGAAAAATGATTCGTCTCATGCATCCATGATCAAAAATCTTTTATCTTTGAAGCATGAGCAACGAAGGACAAGTCAAACTCTCCGAAAAGGTCGCTAATTTACCCACCTCACCAGGGGTGTACATCTATAAAGATACGAACGATTCGGTACTGTATGTGGGGAAGGCAAAGCGCCTTCGGAATAGAGTTCGTTCATATTTTCAGGAATCCCGTCCTGTGGATGGGCGCATCAAAACCATGGTCTCCAAGATCGATGATCTGGAAGTCTTTGTAACTGATTCTGAAGCAGAAGCGCTTATTCTGGAGAATAACCTTATCAAACAGTATCAGCCGCGGTATAATATTATGTACCGGGATGATAAGTCCTATCCCTACATCTGCATAACTGATGAGACCAAGCCGCGGGTATATCCAACCCGAACCGTGGTAAAGGATGGGAGTAAGTATTTTGGTCCGTACGACAATGTAGGGGCGATGAAACGGATGCTGGAGACCATTCGGAAAGCATTTGGATTATGTACGTGCGCTGTTTCCCAAAAGAACATCGACAAAACGAAAAGCGTACCAAACTGGCATTCCTGCTTTGATGATTATCTCGAAAACTGCTCTGGCGACTGGGACGATGAAGTGTACCAGGATACCATCAAAAAAGTGGAGCGGATGCTGAACGGTAAAACGGATCAACTAATTCGTGAGCTGAAAGAAGAAATGCAGATTGCTTCTGATGCTTTAGCTTTTGAGGAAGCGGCCCAACTCAGGGATAGCCTAGATGCTGTGCAGCACTACAGTCAAAAGATGAAGATGGTGGTATCCAAAAAAGTAGACCGTGATGTATTTGCCATCCGGAAAGACGAAGAAATTGGCGAAGCTTGCGGGGTACTTTTCAAAGTTCGGGAAGGGAAGATGATAGGGAAATTCCATCGGTTCCTGAAAAACATCGAAGGACTGAAAATGGGGGAGATGTTGCAATCGTTTGTAGAGGATTATTATACGGGGCAGTATATGGCGGCCATTCCGGATGAAGTGTATCTGAGCCACGAGTTAACCGAAACCGAACCGCTGGAGCAGTATTTACAGCAAGAGCGCGGCAAGATCGTGCCGGTACATGTGCCACAGATCGGAGAGAAAAAACAGCTTATAAAGATGGCTCAGGCGAACGCGAAATTGCATCTGAATGAACGTGCGCTCGAAAAAGCAAAAGCCGAACGAGACCGAATCCCCCACGCGGTCAAAGAACTGAAAGAACACCTGAAACTCGATCGACTACCCCGGAGAATTGAATGTTTTGATAATTCAAACTTACAGGGAACCGATCCTGTGGCATCAATGGTATGTTTTGTGGATGCCAGGCCCCGAAAGAGCGAATACAAAAGGTTTAATATAAAAACCGTGGAAGGACCGGATGACTATGCTTCCATGAAAGAGATTCTGACACGGCGTTATTCGAGGGTCATGAAGGAAGGCTCGCAAATTCCAGATCTTATCATCGTTGATGGCGGTAAAGGTCAGTTGAGTTCATCCGTAGAAGCTCTTAAGGAGATCGGTTTTTATGGAGAATGTGAGATCATCGGTTTAGCAAAAAGGCTGGAAGAAGTCTTTCTGCCGGGATTGAAAGATCCAATTATGATTCCCAAAAAATCTTCTGCGCTGAAATTATTACAGCAGGCGAGAGATGAAGCCCACCGGTTTGCTATCACTTTCCACCGCCAGAAAAGAGCAAAGAGAACCGTGAAAACCGAACTGCTTGATATTAATGGGGTGGGAAAGAAAACAGCTCAAAAATTATTAATGGAATTCGGTTCCGTTAAAAAGATCAAAAAAGCGCACAAGAAAGAGTTGCAGGTTGCCGTTGGTAAATCTGTCGGTGAAAAAGTGTACAATTATTTTGCTGAGTAAATTATATTGCCCTAGAGAGTGGTATTGTTGATCAGGGATCAGAGAACACGTTGTAACATTAACATGTGATATTTAAAAATGGAATGTGGCTTTATAGTTGAGGTAAGTCGTTAAGGTAAACGAGACGGCCGGAAACGCTCAAAAAGAGTAGCTTGTTTTGGAACAAAAGAAGTTTGGTCCACTTCAAGCCACTATGAGCTTAACCCCAAACTAAGGGTGAATATTATGAAATTGATCAAAAGACACGTTGAAAAACCAAGTTATAAAGACTTAAAAGACAGAGAGCTTGTAAAATATTTTCGAAGAAATAACGATGAGTCTGCTTTTAATGAACTAATGAATCGTCATCAGCAAAAGATCTATTCCTATATTTACAGTATGGTGATGAACCCTGAAATAGCCAACGATCTGTTTCAGACTACGTTCACAAAAGTGATCACCAAAATGGACGACACGTATAATGAACAGGGTAAGTGGATTGCCTGGGTTATGCGTATAGCACACAATGCGACCATTGATTATTTAAGAAAACAAAAGCGTTACGTTGACGTTAGTGGATGGAGTGATGAAGACTCTTCAACCGATTATTTTGATCGGATGGAAGATGAAAGCAATGTGGATGCGGATGAACAGATCGTAGAGTCAGAGCTTCGATCCAGCTTAATGAAACACATTGCCAAACTTCCGGAAGAACAGCGCTCGGTTGTTTTGCTAAGGCACTATTATGAAATGCCGTTTAAAGAAATCGCAGAACTTACCGATGTGTCCATTAATACAGCACTGGGCCGAATGCGATATGCACTCATAAATCTTAGAAAGTATTTTGAGGAAGAAAAAGAAGAAGAGCTAAAATATGCACAAAGATGAAAACAACGCTATCCGTTATCTGATGAAGGAAATGGATCCTTCAGAAGAAATGGAATTCGAGAAGTTAATGCGGGAAGATGAAAATCTACTTATTGAAGTTGAAAGCCTGAGAGCGACCAACCGGAAGCTTTCAGTTCTTCCTTCTAAAAATCCCCCGGAACAAGTAACACAAACCATAGCAGATGAATTAAAACAGATACAAGCTCAAAGAAAACGAACTTCTGGAACACTTACTTTTTATTTGAAAAGGGCAGTTGCTGCTGTTTTTTTGCTTACGGGATTATCTGGAGGTTTTTACTACTATTTCTCCAATCCTTCAATGCCCGCGGAGGTACAATCTGTGACTACAGAATCATCTGATCAGGTTGAACCATGGGTTGACCGCAATGAGATCCTTCGTTTTGAGGATGGAGCATCTGCCATTCAGACTCAGGATGTTCAGCGTGATATAAACCGAAGCCAGAATAGGCTGCAATTGGTCAATGATCCATCTTCATCCAATAGTGCAAGCGGAATATTGTTGACTGGTTCACCAAATTAACTGCCTAAATAGCAATAAATTAGCCTTTTATTGTGGATAACTTTGGCTGCTAATGTGAATAAGTATTTTTGTATAGCAGTACACCTCGCTTTATATTAGAATTTATAACAAAACAACAGAAAGTCTAAAGCAGGTCGTTTAATGGGAAAAGTTATCTCAATTGCCAATCAAAAAGGTGGTGTTGGAAAAACAACCACAGCCATCAATTTAGCTGCAAGTTTGGCCGCGGTAGAACATCCCACCCTTGTCATTGATATTGATCCGCAGAGTAACACAACAAGTGGATTGGGTATAGATACCAAAACAGTTACTAATTCGGTGTATGAGATCATGATCGGTAGCACGGATATCGAAGAGACGATCCGTCAAACTGAACTCGATTTTCTGGATCTGGTGCCTTCCCACATCAACTTAGTAGGTGCCGAAATTGAGATGATAGACCGCGAAGAGCGCGAACGTATTCTTAAAAAGGCGATCGAAAGTGTCCGGGATAAATACGATTTTGTGATCATTGATTGTCCGCCTTCACTTGGACTTTTAACCATTAATGCACTAACGGCTTCCGATTCCATTGTGATCCCTGTTCAGTGTGAATATTTTGCTTTGGAAGGACTTGGGCAGCTTTTGAATACGATCAAAATTGTGCGTCAGCATCTTAACCCGGAACTAGATATTGAAGGCGTGCTGCTCACTATGTACGATACGAGAACCAGGCTATCAAATCAGGTGGCGGAAGAAGTGAAACGATATTTTGATGAGAGAGTATTTAAAGCGGTGATTGCAAGGAATATTCGTCTTGCAGAGGCTCCGAGTTTTGGGAAACCGGCTCTTTTATATGATTCAACCAGTGTGGGGGCAAAAAACTACCTGGCTTTGGCTCGAGAGATCATCAAGAAAAATAAGAAGTTATTTAAGAACAGCCCCGTTCTTAGCGATTAAGAAAGAAATTATATTATGGCTACCAAGAAAGTTTTAGGTCGAGGCTTAGGCGCTTTTTTTCCCGAATATCAGGATGAAGGTGATAAAAAAGGAAAAAGCGAAGAAAGCGGTGAGAAAGAAGGCGTTGAAAAAAGCTTTGTTAAGCCCGAGGAACGCGTAAATATTGTTTTAGATGTTCCGGTGGATCATATTCGAAAAAATCCCCATCAGCCCCGGAAAGACTTTGATGAAGAACGACTTGAAGAGCTTGGCTCTTCCATCAAAAAACACGGACTCATTCAGCCCATTACGGTACGCTACATTGGAGAGAAGCGTTTTGAGCTGATCAGTGGTGAACGCAGATTGCGTGCAGCCAAACTTGTTGGTATTAAAGAGATCCCGGCCTATATAAGGGAGGCCGACGATGAGCAAAGTATGGCTTTCGCCCTTATCGAGAACATCCAGCGAGAACAGTTAAATCCGCTGGAAGTGGCTCTCGGCTACAAACGTCTGCTCGAAGAATTTGATTACACGCAGGGGGAGGTTGCAGAACGTGTAGGCAAAAACCGCACTACTGTTACAAACATGCTACGGTTGCTGAATCTTCCTGATTTTATACAATCGGCGCTAAAGGCGAATAAGATTTCCATGGGGCATGCCCGTGCACTTATCACGATTGAGGATGAAAAAGTACAAAAGAAGATTCTCGATAAAGTGATTGAAGACGGGCTTTCAGTTCGCCAGATCGAAGATGCAGTTCGTGAGGCATCAAAACCTTCCAAACCGAAAAAATCCACTTCTTCGAGCACAAAAACAGGAGCCGATGATCCTTTTTATGAGGATATTTCGGCACGGCTTCGGCGGACGTTCAGTACCAAAGTGAACGTTAAACCCAAGAAAAAAGGCGGAGAAATACGTATTGAATATTACTCAGATGATGACCTTGAACGGATTCTTAACATATTTGACTCGGTCGATTAGTCTGGCATGTGTGATCGTTATTCTTTGTTCGGTAAAAGGATTTTCCCAACAAACTCTGAACTATAGTTCGGTTTCATTTTCAGCAGAGCCAACCCGATTACCACTTGCTGATACCCTGGATGGTGATATTTACCCGGAGCCAAAGAAAGTATTACGCCGCTCGCTAATAGTTCCAGGGTGGGGACAAGTAACTAACAAGCAAGCCTGGAAAGTCCCCATTGTCTATGGTTTAATTGGAGGTTTGGTCTATTACAGTATTCACACGCACGATCAATACACAGATTATCGGGCAGCATTCTACAATTTGAATCCTGACACTCCTGATGATCAGCGATTCGGTCCAACACCTGATTACATCAGTCAGAATACAAACCTGAATTCGCTGCGTGAAAACCGAAATTTTTATCGAAACAGAAGGGATCTCACATTTGTGATGGTAGGTTTGGCATATGCCTTGAATGCTATTGATGCATACGTATTTGCGCATTTACGGCCATTTGATGTATCTGACGATCTATCTTTCAATACAAAATTTGCACCCGGAACTTTATTGGCTGAAAATAACCAACCGGTACCAACAATTTCAGTATCAATCAATTTTTAGAAGAACAGAATGGAAAAAGAATCCCCCAGAGAATTTCAGAGTAAACAAAAAATGAACGGTTTTGACCGTGACATTTGGAGTGTTTTTAAAGTGATGGGCGAGTTTGTGGAAGGTTACGATAAACTCTATCAAATTGGGCCTTGTATCTCCATATTTGGTTCAGCCCGTACAAAACCGGACCATGAATACTATAATCTTGCAGTAGAAACGGCAGATAAGATCACTAAAAAAGGGTTTGGTATCATTACCGGTGGAGGCCCTGGCATAATGGAAGCCGGAAACAAAGGGGCAGAACAAGCCGGTGGTAAGTCGGTAGGGTTGGGCATTAGTTTGCCTTTTGAGCAAGGAACCAATCAATTTGTGAATCCTGATTTCACCATCAACTTCAATTACTTTTTTGTACGTAAGGTGATGTTTGTAAAATATGCCCAGGGATTTGTAGTATTTCCCGGAGGATTTGGAACCCTTGATGAACTTTTCGAGAGCCTGACGCTGATTCAGACTCGTAAGATCGATCAGATACCAATTATTCTTTTTGGCAGCGACTATTGGGATGGATTGGTAGACTGGATGGAGAAAACCATGAAAAAGAACGGAACCATATCAGAGCAAGATACCGACCTTTTCCACGTTACCGATTCCACCGATGAAGTTGTAGATATTATCTGCGATTTCTACAGTAAAAAAGAACCCATGCCCAATTTTTACTTTTAGCAGGGAACATGAATGGAGCAGAGTTCTTTAAATAGATAATAAAAACCCAAAAAAATCAGTTAATAGTTTAACTTCAGCAACAGAATTTATTAAATTCTATGCTTGAACAAATCAAAAAAACAAAATAGATATGAAGGTTTTAAAACAAATTTCATTGGCTTTAGTTGCAGCATTGGTGGCTATTCCAGCATTGGCACAAACTCAGGCCGAGGCAATTACGGCATTCAATAAAGGATATGAAGAGGCTCAGGCCGGTAATTATGATGCGGCAATTGAGGCTTACCAACAAGCACTTACCATAGCGAATCAGTTAGGCCCTGAAGGTGAAGAGATCAAAGGGAAAGCTGAGAATCAAATTCCTGTTGTTTACTTCAGAAAAGCAGCCGGTGTTTATCAGAATTTTCAGAAGAACAGAAGCATTGAAAATTTAGATGCTACCATTGAAGCTTTTAAAGAAGTTGTTGAAGTCGGAAATAAATTCAATGACCAGCGTGTGGTACCAAGAGCTAAGGGTAATATCCCCCGTCTGTATTACTCAAAATCTGTTCTATTATATGGCAATGATCAGTTAGAAGCAGCTATGGAAGCAGTTGATGAAGCGATCAACAGAAACTCAAATTATGCCACTGCTTACTATCACAAAGCTAAGATCATCAAGAAACAGGGTGATACCGACGGTGATGGTATTATTGATGAAAAGATCGATGAAGCAATGCAATGGTACGATCGCGCAATTCAGGTGGCTGAAACTGTTGGTGATGATGACCTCGCTGAAACAGCCACTGAAGCAGCTCATGACGAGTTACTTGCCGTTGGTACCCGTGCTTCAGAATCAGGAGATGTAGAGTATGCCATTGAAATGTTAACCCGCGCTTTAAACTATAACGATGAGTCTGCCAATGTTTATTACCGATTAGCTGAAGCTCATAACAAAGCAAGCAATCCGGAAGAAGCTATTGATAATGCCAATCAGGCTTTAGAATACGAAACAGGTGGTAGAACCGATAAAGCTAAGATCTATTTTGAACTTGGATTTGCCCATCAAACATTAGGGAATAAATCCACAGCCTGTGATGCATTCACAAATGCTCTTTATGGTCCGTTCAAATCTCCTGCAGAACACAAAATGGAGTTTGAATTAAAATGTGATTCAACTGCTGAGTAATCACTCAGACACAAAAAATTTAAAAACCACGCTGAAGTTATATTCAGGGTGGTTTTTTTATGAGCAAAATTTTCCTCAATTTTGAGCAAAATCTATCCTTTTTTCTTTTATAGAAAACCACCTTTTCCTATCTTTTGCATCGTTTTAATTCATATTTCTTCATTTTAAAAAAATAGATCATGCCCGCATCAAAACTCGATAAGTTGTGTGTAAATACAATCAGAACACTTTCAATGGATGCTGTTCAAAAAGCCAACTCAGGTCATCCTGGAATGCCAATGGGTATGGCTGATGTTGCATACGTACTTTGGACAAAATTCCTTAAACATAACCCAAATAATCCAGACTGGTTCGATCGGGATCGTTTTATTCTTTCGGCGGGACATGGGTCTATGCTACTGTATAGTCTGCTACATTTAACAGGCTATGGACTGGAACTCGATGAATTGAAAAATTTCCGACAGATGGGAAGTAAAACACCGGGCCATCCTGAATATGGCATGACTCCGGGTGTTGAAACTACAACAGGTCCGCTGGGCCAAGGTTTCGGAACCGGTGTGGGTATGGCTATGGCAGAACATTTCCTGTCTGCTAAATTCAATAAAGATGCACACAAAATTGTTGATCACTACACTTACGCTATAGTAAGTGATGGGGATCTGATGGAGGGGATATCTCATGAATCTGCTTCAATGGCAGGGCATATGGGGCTTGGAAAACTGATCTATTTATACGACTCCAATAATATTTCCATTGAAGGTTCCACTGATCTTGCTTTTACTGAAGACGCCGCCAAACGATTTGAAGCATATAACTGGCATGTGATCGAAATAGATGGCCATGACCATGATCAGATCGAGAATGCGATCAAGGAAGCACAGAATGAGACAGATAAGCCATCTATTATTATTTGTAAGACACATATTGGATTTGGCAGCCCAAACAAGCAGGATAGTGAATCTTCTCACGGTTCTCCACTTGGTGAGGATGAGATCAAGCTTACGAAAGAGGCTTATGACTGGCCTTCAGAAGAGCCATTTTTTATACCTGACGAAGCCCTTGAAGTATTCCGGAATGAAGTGAAGAAAGGGGAAAAAGCAGAAGCTGAATGGAATGAAAAACTTTCCTCTTATGAAAAAGCCAATGCTGATGATGCCAAAGCTTTTAAAGCCTGGATCAACAGAGAGATCTCTGCTGAATTAGAGCAAACACTTCCAGTATTTGATGAAGATGCTAACGGAATGGCAAGTCGAGCAGCATCAGGTAAAGTGATCAATGCGATCAAGGATGTGATTCCAAATCTATTTGGAGGGTCAGCTGACCTTGCAGGATCTACAAAAACGGATATAGACGGTTACGGTTCCTTTGTTGTGGACGGACCAACAGGTCGTACTATTCACTATGGCGTTCGCGAACATGGAATGGGTGCAGCTGTAAACGGAATGGCTTTACATGGAGGATTGGTGCCTTACGGCGCGACATTCTTTGTATTTACCGATTATATGCGTCCGGCCATCCGACTTGCTAGCCTCATGAAATCTCCATCCATTTTTGTGTTGACACACGATAGTATCGGGCTTGGCGAAGATGGTCCTACACACCAGCCGGTAGAACATCTTGCAAGCTTGCGCGCAATGCCTGGAATAACCATTTTGCGTCCCGGTGATGCCAACGAAACAGCTTATGCCTGGAAGGCCGCTATCGACAATGAAGGACCAACACTTTTGGTTCTAACACGTCAGAATCTTCCAACGCTTTCCAGAACGGATGCCAACAGCGCAAAACTGGTACAGAAAGGTGCATACGTTTATAAAGATTCAGAGAAAGATACTCCAGATGCTATTTTGATCGGTACCGGATCGGAACTTCAATATGTTGTTGAAGCCCGCGAAAAACTTGCTGAAAAAGGAATTGATGCCCGGGTGGTTAGCATGCCAAGCTGGGAACTGTTCGAGAAGCAGGATGCAGCGTACAAAGCCTCAGTTCTCCCTAAAGAAGTTACCAATCGGGTAGCAATTGAAGCTGGCACAACTTTTGGATGGGAAAGATATGTTGGTGCTGAAGGTACTGCGATCGGGTTAGATACCTTTGGAGAATCTGGCCCGTACGAAGAATTATATGAGCATTTTGGAATTACCACCGAAGCCGTAGTAGAAGCTGCTTCCAAGTAATTTCAACGTACAAAAGATCATCGAAAAGCCCGTTTTGGAACCTGATATTCCGGAACGGGCTTTTTTTATTTGGAAGGGCGGTGGATACAGGTAAAGGTCACATCATCCAGTGGACTAACGGGACCAATAAAAGCTTCCAGAGAAGACTGAATTTTACCTACTATGGTTTTGGAATGAAGCGATCCGTAGATCTCCATCAGTGATTCTATGCGATCTTCTCCGTATTCCTCCTCATGTTCGTTGCGGGCTTCATTCAACCCGTCAGTATAGAAAAGCACGGAATCTCCGGGTTTAAAGTGAAATTTCTTAACCTCAAGGTTTTGCTCCAGTATCTTGGTTGAGGTCATCCCTAAAGCAAATCCATTGGCTTTTAGCTTGAAGGTTCGATCCCGTTCTTTGTTGTAATAAATGGGGATGTTATGTCCGGCCCGGATGTATTCAAAATGATCATCATCATTCGGAAAAAAGGCTGCACAGCCGGTCACAAACGTTTTGTCTTTACTGTTACTCTTGATGTAATTGTTAAGCTGTAAAAATAGCTCTTTGGGTGAAGGTTGTTCTTTTTCGATGATCAAACTGACTAAAGCCTGGAGGCGAACCATGTACAGTGCAGCACTTAATCCCTTTCCGGAAACATCTGCAATGACTACATACGTACCTTTATCGGTTTCGATCATATCCAGGTAGTCTCCGCCTACTTCTTTCGCTGTATGGGCGAAAGAGTAGATCTCCAGGTCCTCTTTGTTGAGAGAAGTGCCGGGCAATAAACTCAGCTGGATATCCCGAGCCAGATCGATCTCTTTTTGAACATCGGATTTCTCCAAGAGTTCGATCAAAAGCAGCATGAACATGGAAAGGAAACCGAAGGGGAGCAGCAGGTCTCCCACAAAGAAATATTGAAGTATACCGAAGAAATTGAGCAGATAATATCCCACAAAGCTAACAGAACCCAATCCAAAAATAAGTCGGCGGGTGGGATTCAGGCGCTGCGTGAGATCCGAAAACAGACGCATGAATTTAATATGCCCCGGAAGCTGTTGTCCCTGTTGACGTTCAATATCTTCGACCGCTTCCTGGTAAACCTGTTTAAGCCGTTCCGTATCGGCTGTCAGTTCTTTGGAAAAGCGTTCGCGGCTCATGCCGGATACATATTCCTGATAAAACTTCTTAGTACCGTATCCGGATTGTGCTTCGTTCTTTAAACCCAAAGTGATCTGTTATGTAATTACGAGTTGAATGCTTCTTCGTAATAATACTTAAAAAGTTTTGGATCAGCGATATAAATTCTATTGGGTTTGTATGACGGTGGTATCGGCAGGGACCCGGGCAGGAACAACACGATCATAAACCACCCAGGCATCTCTGAAATAGCGCTTTACGATGTTTGAAAAAGAAATAGCACGTTCCCGTTCATGAAAATCACCTACATGTACCCGATAATAAGGAGTTTTGAAGAAAACGTAGGTCTCAGGTTGATATCCGACCAGAGTGGTGTCGGCCCAAGCCCTGAAATTTCCGGCCACGGTATCGGCGTTAGCTACATTTTCGCTTGAAAAAATTTGTATGCGATATCCTTCATACAGGTTTCGCTCCGGTTTTTCCTCTTCCTTGATCTGATTGAATTGTTGGGGAATCTGATTTTCCCGATAAGCGTAAGAATCAGATAATTGTGTTCTGAGATCATCCAGGTTGACGCCTGATTCGGTGATCGCCTCTTTCTCAGAATAATTTTCCTGAGCATTATCCATAACGTCCTGAACAGTTTGCTCAGTAGATGAACACGAGGCAAGCGCGATGGCTATAACAGATATAAACACAAAAAGGTAATTCTTCATAAAACTATTAAAATCCTACAGGATGCCAGGTTGTTTTTGTTTCCTGAAAATCAGTGACGAAATAAGGCGATTGCACCTCTTCATCATACCAATCTTCAACCGGGTGCTTCACGATTCTTTTAACGTTCAGCGAGGCGTTCTCGTCTATTAGTTTTTTCATTTCCTGGGGAAGGTTATCCGTGTAACACATGGCGTTTACATCCATATGCGTACTAAAATGTTCCGCTAATTCTTCCCGAAATCCGGTCAGGATGTTAACCACGCCTCCGGGCACGTCCGAGGAGTTCAGAACTTCAGCAAAACTGATGGCCGGCAAGGGATATTTTTCTGATGCTAAGACCACACAAGTATTTCCTCCGGCAATAATGGGAGCGATCACAGAAACCAAACCCAACAAGGGACTTTTCTCCGGAGCAAAAGCAGCTACGACCCCGGTGGGCTCCAGCATGCTGAAATTGAAGTGAGAGCTTGCTACCGGATTGATTGACCCAAATACCTGCTGGTACTTGTCCGTCCAGCCAGCGTAGTAAATACAGCGATCTATAGCAGCATTAATATCAGCTTCTGCTTCAGCTGTTTTGAATCCAATGGGACCCAGTTCTTTCATGAACTGATCGCGGCGGTCTTCCAGCATCTCGGCTATGCGATATAGAATTTGTCCGCGGTTGTAGGCACTGCGACTGCTCCATCCGCCAAAAGCGCCACGAGCAATTTTGACGGCATCACGAAAATCTTTTCGGGATCCCTGACAGGCATTGGCAAGCAGATTTCCATCCGAATCGAGAGCCTTATACGTACGGCCCGATTCACTGCGGGGAAAATCCCCGCCAATATACATTTTGTAAGTTTTCTTAACGTCGATTCTTTCTTCAGCCATGATCAATGTTGGTTAATGGTGTATTGGTTAATTGTTTATTGGTTTTTCCAGTAGGGTACAAATCACCAATAACAATTAACCATTAACTAATTTCTTGGTTTAATTTTTGATATATGCAGCCAGTCCGTGCATTCCGCCTTCACGACCTACGCCGCTTTCTTTGTAACCGCCAAATGGGGAAGTAGGGTCAAATTTATTGTACGTATTGGCCCAGATCACTCCGGATCGCATCTGACTTCCTACTTTAAAGATCTTGGAGCCTTTGTCGGTCCAAACACCATTTGCCAATCCGTATGGCGTGTTATTGGCTTTTTCGATGCCTTCATCAGCCGTACGGAAGGTTTGAACCGTTAGAACTGGACCAAAGATCTCTTCCTGAACCACACGGTTTGATTGAGAAACATTGGTAAACAGGGTAGGGCGAATGAAATATCCGTTTTCGGGAACATCACAGTTGGCTTGATATACTTCAGCGCCTTCATTAACTCCAATCTCGAGATATTTGTTGACCGTCTCGAATTGCTCTTTAGAGTTGATGGCTCCAACGTCGGTATTCTTATCAAGGGGATCGCCAACGATGAGTGTTTCCAGGCGATCCTTCAATTTTTGGATCACTTTATCTGCCACACCTTCCTGAACCAGCAAGCGAGATCCGGCACAGCATACATGTCCCTGATTGAAGTAAATGGCATTGATGATCCCTTCCACCGCCTGATCGATAGGCGCATCTTCAAAGATCAACATGGCGCCTTTACCACCAAGTTCCAGAGTATATTTCTTATCAGTTCCTGCAAGTGATTTCTGGATGATCTTGCCCACATTGGTAGAACCAGTGAATGCTACTTTATCAATGTCCTTATGATTTACGATCTCCGAGCCCGTTTGTCCGGCTCCGGTCACAATATTAATCACGCCATCAGGCAGGCCACAATCTTTCACCAACTCAGCAAATTTAAGTGCGGTCAATGAAGTAGTTTCAGCAGGTTTTAAAACAACCGTATTTCCGGCAGCAAGGGCAGGGGCAATTTTCCAGGCCAGCATAAGCAGTGGGAAATTCCAGGGGATGATCTGTCCGCATACGCCATAAGGTTCCGGTTTTTTGCCGGGGAAAGCGTATTCAAGTTTATCAGCCCATCCGGCGTAATAGAAGAAATAGGCTGCTACCAGTGGAATGTCTACATCACGGGATTCGCGAATGGGTTTTCCTCCATCCATACTTTCCAGCACAGCAAATTCGCGGGCGCGCTCCTGCAACATCCGGGCAATGCGAAAAAGGTATTTCCCTCTTTCTTTGGCTGAAATACGAGACCATTCACCTTCAAATGCTTTTCGAGCAGATTTTACGGCTTTGTCTACATCTTTCTGAGTAGCTTCTGCAAATTCTGTGATGACTTCTTCCGTAGCGGGATTTGTACTTTTAAAATATCGCCCTTTGGAAGGCTTCACAAACTTCCCGCCAATAAACAGATCGTACTGATCTTTTACTTCAGCAAATTTGGAATCTTGCGGGGCAGGAGCATATTCCCAGACTGAAGCAAAATCAAGTTTAGAATTGGGTGAAGTGGGCTTGTAAGCGGCTTCTTTGGTTTCTGTGTTAGACATAATCGTATTTCTTAATTCAAATTCTTTATAGGGGGATAGATCAATCGTTGCTAAAGTAATTCAGCGATTGATAGTGACCGGTTTGCTGCTTTACAATTTGCATGAGGAGGTCGTTGGTTAGAGAGCTGGCTCCAAAGCGGAAATAATCTTTATTCAGCCAGGCAGCTCCCAGGGTTTCTTTCACTAATACCAAATACTGAATAGCTTGTTTCGCAGTTCGGATGCCGCCGGCCGGTTTCATTCCGATCATCTTGCCGGTTTCATAATAATGATCACGAATGGCTTCCAGCATCACAAGGGTTACAGGCTGTGTTGCAGCAGGGCTCACTTTCCCTGTAGATGTCTTGATGAAATCAGCACCGGCGTGCATGGCAATGTCACTTGCCTTTCGGACGTTTTCGTAGGTATGAAGTTCTCCGGTCTCCAGGATCACTTTTAGGTGAGCATCTCCACAAGCTTCTTTTACGGCAGCGATCTCATCAAAAACGAGCTGAAATTCACCATTCAGAAAAGCGCCGCGACTGATTACCATGTCAATTTCGTCTGCTCCTTCATTTACGGCAAACTTGGTGTCGTCGAGTCGCTGGGAGAGAGGAGCTTGCCCGCTTGGGAAGGCCGTTGCCACACTGGCTACATGTATTCCTGAGCCCTTTAATTCTTTTTTAGCCACACTCACCATTCTGGGGTATACACAAACCGCAGCTACTGTAGGCAGATCCGGGATGGCAGGGTGAGGCTGCCGTGCTTTTTTACAAAGCTGAATCACTTTTCCAGGGGAATCACTTCCCTCAAGGGTGGTATGGTCGATCATACTCAAGGCCAGTTTGAGGGCCTGAACCTTAGAATCTTTCTTTATACTTCTTTTATTCAGTCGAGATACTCGTTCTTCAACGCCAACTTCATCAATGGAAATGGTCTGATTAAAATCAGGATATTTCATGCTGCGAATTTATTTCTTGTTTCATGGACGTGGAAGGTAAGAAATATCACACAAAAGCTCGGTTCCAAAAAAGAATTTTCGAGATATATTCATGAGGATATTGTAGGAACGATTGAAATTTTGTTAATTAGTTGCGATTCATGAAGTAATAAAGAATCGGTACAATACAATAACACTATTTTGGAGGTCAAATTATGGAAATGTATGCAATTAACTGGATGGCTGTAGTCGCTGCATCTTTGGTAGGATTCGCAATTGGTTTTATCTGGTACGGACCGTTATTCGGTAAACCCTGGATGGCTTCTGTTGGCATGACGGAAGAGGATGCTCAAGCCGGAAATATGGGCAAGATATTTGGATTCACTTTTGTATTTCAATTCATCATGGCGTTTTGTTTGGCCATGTTTTTCTACGGAAGTGGTGATCCTGAGGCGTCCGCTATGATTACTGCCGGAACGGGATCTTTCTACGGGTTTTTAACCGGTTTCGGATGGGTAGCTATGGCGATAGGAGTAAATGCGTTATATGAACAAAAATCCTGGAAATACATCTTCATTAATGGCGGGTTCTGGGTGGTTGTGTTTACGCTGATGGGATTGATACTGGGAGCCTGGAAGTAATTACAACTAATTTTCCAATAAAACAGATGCAGGAATAAGTATAAAATTCAATTTTTTGGAACCGTAAAATAAAAGGTGGCTCCTTTTTTGGAGTTATTCTTTGCCCAGATCTTTCCCCCATGGTTTTGGATAAAATCTTTACATAAAAGCAGCCCAAGGCCAGAGCCTTTTTCGCCATTAGTGCCGTTTATTGATTTCGAATGTTCGATCTGAAAAAGAGTGTGAATTTTATTTTTAGGAATACCGGTTCCGTTGTCACTAACCGTTACCATTACTTCTTGGTTCTTAAGTATTGAAGTTATTACGATTTCTCCACCCTCAGGAGTGAATTTAATAGCGTTTGAGATCAGATTTCTCATTACGGTACCAAGCATATTTTCATCACCATTCATAAAGATAACTTCAGAACTTGGATAAGAGATATTGATAGATTTTTGATGAGCCGATTCCATTTCATGTGAAATGGATTTCTCTACCAGTTCATTGATAATGAATTCATTGGGGGTATAGTCGATCCTTCCGGATTGATTTCGAGCCCACATTAGGAGATTGTCGAGCAATTCACTCATTTGTAACGTTGACTGATGGATAATGGAAGTGAAATTTTCAGCCTTGTGAATTTCTCCATCTTTAAGCAGGTCGGGAAGTAGTTCACTCAAACCTATGATAGCACTTAAAGGGGTTCTGAGGTCATGAGCTATTATGGAAAGTAGTTTATCCTTACTTGCATTAAGAGCCTGCAGGTGGTTTTGATTTTCTTTTAATTTCTTCTCCGCTTTTATGCGCTGTGTTACATCTCTGACATTCAGTACTACAGCCTGTATAGAAGGTTCAGTTAAAAGATCATTACCAACAGCTTCTAAATATATCCAACCCCCATTTTTATGCTGGTGGCGGTATTGAATATCTCCATGTGCATTGCCATTAATAACATCCTGAAAGGCTGACCTAACCATATCTCTATCATCCGGGTGGATCATTGTCCCAATTACATCAATATTGATCAGTTCTTCCGGTTCATACCCCAAAATGTTTTTACAGGATTCATTAACAAAGAACTGATTACCGGTTTCATCCAGCATTACAATGATATCAAACGAATTCTTTATCAGCTGATAAAAGGAATGTTCTTGCTTTTCTATGAGGACATGATGATAGGCCGTTTTTGTTTTCATAGCATTGAAGTTGATAGAACTTTCGTGTAACTATGAAAATCTCATTAAGAATTCATGAAGAGTTAGATTTTTTGTTAGACTTCACCCTTCAATTCTTCCGGCATCTCTGATTCGCGGAAGATCTCAGCTGCATCGGCAAAGCGTTCTGCCAGTCCAACCATCACCAAACGATCTCCTGCTTTTAAGGTGAATTCTCCGGCCGGATTACCAATATTATTGTTATTGCGGTGCACGGTGAGCACTGTGATCTGATATTTATTTCTCAGCATCAATTCAGATAGTGATTTACCCGCTGCATAAGAACCCTTTTTCACCATTACAGCGCGGGTATGCAGGCCTTCCTCATCCAGTCCCTGAAGTACCATAAGGTGAGCTTCCTGAATGCTTCCTCGTAAAACCTGATAATCCTCTTTCCGGAGTTCACTGATATGCTGTTCAATTTCTTCCTGAGGAATCATATAGGATTTCAGCACGTTGGAAAACAGGCGCACGGTAGTTTCCATTTCAGCAGGAACAACCTGATCGGCACCGGCTTCTTTAAGGAACTCAGCTTCACTCATATATCTGGTTCTTGCTATCACCTCAATAGTAGGGTTGAGGTAATTTGCCAGTTTTATGATACGGGGCGTTATGCGAGGATCGTTGATCACTACCACACAAAGCTTGGCTTTATGAACTCCGGCGTGTTCCATTATATGAGTTCGGGAAGCATCTCCATATACAGCATTAATTCCCTCATCACGCATCTCATTAACCGATTTCGGATTCATTTCTACCACAATGAAGGGAATACCAGTGTCTTTGAATACTTTGGCAAGATTACGTCCTGCCGGGCCATATCCCACTAATATTACATGATCTTCGAGGTCTGTTTTTTCTTCTTCAGAAATAGATTCTTCTAGTTTAGCGCCGATCTTTCGGAGTGGAGTACGAGATAACAGATCTCCGATCTTTGGGCTCACTTTTAAGAAAAGCGGTGTCAATAGCATCAATAAGACGGACACGGCAATAAAAGTCTGTGACCCAATTTCACCATAGCCACCTGGCGTTAACCCGGCAGTTCGGCCGGCACGTTCAAGTACAAAAGAGAATTCCCCGATCTGGGCTAGTACCAAACCGGTAGCTGCTGCAATGCGAATGGGATACCCAAGTACCAACAAACTGATGGAGCTGAGTACAAATTTCAGTACTAAAACACCGACGGCTACACTGAGTAGTAGCAAGGGATAATCGAGCACGAACTGAAGATCGAGCAGCATTCCCACAGAAACGAAGAATACAGCATTGAAAATGGTTTTCAGTGGAAGGATCTCACTTAGGGCATGATCGCTGTAATGGCTTTCACTCACTACAAGTCCGGCAAGGAAAGCACCTAGCGCAAGACTCACTTCGGCAAGATTGGTCAGGGCCGCGGTGCCAAAACAGATAGCCATCACGGTGAGTAAGAATAATTCCTGCCGGCGTGTTTGAGCTACTTTTTCAAGGATCCAGGGAACAACTTTTCTGGCTGCGATAATAACGATCACAATTAAGGCTACAGCCTTTCCGAGTACAATAAAAACATCAGAAACGGAATCACTTTGGCCGGATAGAATAGGAACGAGAAGAACCATTGCGATAATGGCAAGATCCTGGAAAATAAGGACGGCAAGTGAAAGTCGTCCGGTTGGTGTATCTGTTTTGCCTTGTTCACTTAAGAGCCCTAAAATAATGGCTGTCGAACTCAAAGCAACTAAACAGCCGGTATAGACGGCTACTTTCCAGTCTACTTCAAACAAAAATAAAATTCCGACTACTGAGGCGATGGAAAGTCCAACTTGTAAACCGCCACCTACTAAAATTGCTTTCCGTATTCGGGCTAATTTTTCCAGGCTGAATTCGATACCGATCGTGAAAAGGAGCAGGATGATCCCTATCTCCGCTAACATATCCACAAGTTCGATATCCTGAACCAAGCCTAATGCATTGGGACCAATGATGACCCCGGCGATCAAGAATCCGGCAATGGGAACCAGCTTGATCTTGTAACAAATGTAGGCGATCAACACACTGACTAGAAACAGCGCAACGATCTCGTTCAAAAAGGGAAGGCTTACCGCAAATACCATCTGAAATATGTTAGAGGTGGAATTTCTTTTGGCTGAAGATATTGAATAGTGAGTGCTTTAAGAAGTCTTTTTTGGAAGAAGCTTTAGGTATTAGTAGTTAAATTTCAGCTTTTGGTTTTTACGGTCCAGGCGGACGTTTGAACCAGTGTCGTGGGTGTTATTTTTGAAGTAAGCAGTCAGAATTAAGCTTGATGCTGGTATTGGTCATTTCCGCGAAGGCGGAAATCTAATTCTTGCAAACACTTGGTAAGTTAAGTCAACCTCCTTTTAAGTTCACGACCAGAACCAAAGCTGAAGTCTGACAGCTACTCCTTATACTTCTCAAACCAGCCAAGAATGTAAGCTACCTTTCGGAACAGGTTACTCGGCTTGCCGGCAATTCCATGTCCTGAGCCTTGAATTCGAACCAGAGTTGCATCAACTCCCTGAAGTTTGAGGGCAGCGTAGTACTGCTCAGATTCACTCATGGGAGTCCGGTAATCTTGCTCACCTGTCAGTAGCATGGTTGGGGTAGTCACATTGCCAACAAGGGAAATAGGGGATCGTTCAAGGTATTGTTGGGGGTCTTCCCAGGGCTTTTTGGTGAACCAGTATTTGCTGTAGTAGGGAGAACCATCGGCGGTAAGCACAAAGCTGTACCAGTTGATCACAGGCTTGGCCACTACAGCAGCTGCAAACCGGTTAGTTTTGCCAATAGCCCATGAGCTGAGCACGCCACCGCCACTTCCGCCGGTAATGAAGAGATTGTCTTCATCGATATAACCTTGGTCGAGTACATGATCCACCGCATCCATCAGATCATTATGATCTTCACTTGGATAATTATGGTTGATGTAGGCCGCAAATTCCTTCCCGTAACTCGTGCTTCCACGCGGATTTGTATAAACGACCACATAACCACGGCTTGCCATCAGCTGTAATTCCGGGGTGAACTGTGGACCATAAGCTGTATGAGGTCCGCCATGAATTTCCAGGATCATGGGGTATTGCTCATTGGGATCAAAATCGGGAGGAGTGATGATCCAGCCCTGAATCTTAAAATCATCCACGGAGGAATTCACCCAGAACTGTTCAACCTGTCCCAGTTCCTTAGATTTTAAGAACTGTTCGTTCAAATTTGTGAGTTGCTGATTGCTCATCCGGGTAGGGAAGTGTCCCACACTCAGTTCTGCAGGCTGTGTCGGAGTTCCGGAAGTAAACGCAAATCGACCATTCTTGGCTACAGAGTATGAACCCCCGCTGTAAGGGCGACCAATAGTTGTGCTTGAAAGATGTTGAGCGATCTCCGTGTAATCTCCATTAAGTTTGATATTGCCCACTTTTGCCACGCCTTCTTCCGTATATCTGAAATACAGGGATCGACTGTCATCGGCCCATCTGATGGAGGAGACATCATTTTCGACTGCCTGCGAGATCTTTCGGAGGTTTGAACCCTCTCTGTTCATGATATACAGATCGGTAAGCTGATAACCCAAAAATTCGTCTTTGTATCCCGTGTAGGCGATCAGTGTTCCATCCGGAGAAACGACTGGATTGCTGTGTGGCCCTCGTTTATCGGTGATCCTGGTCATGGCACCCGTCTCAATATTCATTTCGTAGATCTGCTCATTGTTGGGATCCAGATCAGCATTTCCGGAGCGATCGGCTGTAAAAAGTATATTTCCATCGGGTGTCCAGGTTGGCGAGCCGTGATCATAATTGCCGGAAGTTAGTTGTCGTGGAGCTCCGCCTTCGGCAGATATCACAAAAATGTGAGAATGGCCATCTTCCACATACCCGCCTCCATCCCGACGGTATACCGCTTTATCGATCACTTTTGCCGGTTCTTCCCATTTGGCTCCTTCCGGCGGAGAGGGCAATTCGGCCTTCACCACAGAAGAGGAACCGGGTACAAATTTTGAGAACAACAACTTGCTTCCATCGGGCGACCAACTCAGGTTTCCAGGGCTTTCTGTCAGATTGGTGATGGAGGCGGAAGCACCGGTATCCATCCAATGCACAAAAATTTGATTTGAACCTTCTTCACTGGAGGTGTATGCAATTCGATCTCCGCCGGGCGCCCATGTTACATTTCCATAATTGCTTTTCCCTGAAGTTATAGGGCGGTGCTCTTTTCCTGAAAATGAAATACTCCAAAGATTAGAAAACCGGCGGTCAGTCATTACATCAAACTGGTTTCGTTGATAGATAATGGTATTTCCATCAGGAGAAATTTCAGGATTCCCGACCAGCTGCAGCTCAAATACATCCATGTAATCGAAATAGGTATCATCAATTTGAGCGTGAGCAGATGTGATCAGAAAAAAGAGAAAAAGAGGGAGGAAGAATAGTTTTTGAAGTTTCATGTCAGATCAGTTTAAAAGGTAAATAGAGAAGTTGAGGATAGAAGCAAACATCACCCAGGCAAGGTATGGGATCAACAGCCAGGCGGTCCATGGTTTAATTTCTTTGAATATGCGTATGGTTGCGATGATGGCAATCAGTAAGCATAGAATTTCAATAAAAGCAAAAAGCGGACTTTGATAGCCAAAAAACAGGAAAGACCAAATTCCATTGAGGCCAAGTTGTACACCAAAAATAGCGAGAGCTTCTTTTACTTTCGGGTGATTGAAGCCAACCTGCCAGATAGCCGCGGCGGAGATCCCCATGAAAGTATAGAGGGTAGTCCACACAGGGCCAAAAAGCCAGCCGGGGGGATTGAAGAAAGGTTTGTTGAGACCGGCGTACCAGCCATCAATTGCGGGTAAGGTAACACTGCTCGCCAAGAGCCCGACAGCGTTACAAACTACAATGCCAATAATGATCTTTGCCCAATAGGGAATCTTTGAATTGCTCATAGTGGATGATATAAAAAATCACCCAACAATTCCGAGTTTCGGTAAAATCATATGTGCCTTAAACAGAAAGTATCAATAATAAAATAGAGGCGATTATCAACAAGGCAACTTTGGCTTTTTGGATATAGTCTGTTTGAGATTCTGACTTCTCAGCATAATCCTGTGTAATTAGATCTGATAACATAGCATGTCCTTCATTTATTTAAGTACAAGAGTAGAACAAATGCGTTTTGTTACATCATAGATTGAAGCAGAAATAGTTGCCGTAAATGGATGAAATTTAAATTCTAATCATTAAGTAAGACTTAATGATTGAAAGTTTTTTTAAAAAATTGTGTAAGGAATTGTTCTGAAGTTACTCTTACATTATAAACAAACAGCAAAAAAATCATAGGATACGATATGAGTTCACTTAACAAAGCAATGATCATTGGAAATTTAGGCCAAGATCCGGAAGTACGATATACACAGAACAATACAGCCGTGGCAACTTTAAGTATTGCAACGGGAGAGCGCTATAAAGATGGTAATGGCGAATGGCAGGAACGCACAGAATGGCATCGTGTAGTTGCCTGGGGACGTACCGCTGAAGTTTGTCAGCAGTACCTTACAAAAGGTTCCAAAGTCTACATCGAAGGACCTATCCAAACCCGCCAGTGGGAAGATAAGGATGGCCAAAAGCGATATACCACAGAAATTAAAGCACTGCGAATGGTAATGCTTGACAGCTCGCCTAATTCAGGTCAGGGTGGTGGTGGCGGAAAACCACAGCAGCAAAATCAGGGTCAGAATCAAAATCAAGGTAGTGCGCAGCAAATGAGCAGTAATGTAGAGCTGGACAGCAACTTTGACGACATGGATGACGACCTTCCATTCTAAGATGTGATCCTACAATCAAATATGGAAACGGTGCAGTGTACAGCTGTGCCGTTTTTTTTATTCACCTTTACGCAAAATCTGTTATTTTGCACGTCACTAAATTGTATTCACGTTCAAAAACATCTAATCTAATTGGATATATCTGACGAACCCTTCAGTACGGTTCAGGATAGTTTGCTCACAGTAGCAGAACTTCCTGAATTATACGCCTTAGATCCTCTGGTACTCGGTATCCAGCTTTTTATTCTGTTCCTTGGATTGGCTTTTTCAGCTGTTTTCTCAGGATCTGAAGTTGCCCTTTTTTCCCTTTCAACCCGTATGGAAGATCTTAAACAGGATCAGTCAGCGGGTTCTGCTGATGACCGAATCATCAAAATGCTGGATAAGCCAAGACGTTTATTGGCTACTATTCTGATCGGGAATACCTTTGCTAACATCGTTGCTTCAGTATTGGCAGCGGTTATCACAGGAGATATTGTAGCTGCTTTTGGCTGGTCAGAGGTTATTGTGTTTACCATAGAAGTGATCGTCCTTACCTTTATGATTCTCATCTTGAGTGAGATCACCCCAAAGATCATCGCAATAAACAATCCCCTCAAAGTATCCAGAAAGAACAGTGCTTTTATCTACACTTTATTTGTGTTGATGAAGCCCTTTGCCAAGCTTATTGCCGACAGCACCATCAGCCTTGAAAAGTATCTTCCCAAACCTACCAGTAAAATGACACAGGAAGATATCCGGACCATGGCAGAAGTGGGCGAGCAGGAAGGGTCTATTAAGGAGGATGAGCGGGAGATCATCGAGAATGTAATTGGATTTGGCGATATAGCCGTACGTGAGATCATGACATCACGCGTAAATATCCTGGCTATCTCACTGGATGATTCTTTGCCAGAAGTGCTCACCAAGATCCGTGAAAACGGACTTTCGAGAATGCCTTTATATGAAAACGATCTGGATAACATCGTAGGTGTGCTTTATGCCAAAGATGTTCTGCCATATTTGAATGAGGAGGTTGAAGAGCCTTCCTTTAACTGGAAAACAGTATCCCGGAAAGCACTATTTATTCCGGCTACCAAAAAACTGGATGACCTACTCCGCGATTTTCAGCAGGAAAAAACACATATCGCCATTGTGGTTGATGAATACGGTGGCACTGAGGGGATTGTGACCATGGATGACATCCTTGAAGAAATTGTGGGTGATATAACCGACGATTCAGGAGAAGAAGAAACCCTCTACACCCGCTTCAAAAGTGGTATTTATATCTTTGATGCCAAGATCGACCTGGATGATATGGAGGAGATTCTTGAGACGGAAGTGACCGGTGATGATGATGACTTTGAGACGCTCGGTGGGCTCATATATCACCTCACCGAAAACCTGCCAATGGTGGGAGAGCGGATGATGTATAAGGATCTTGAGCTGACGGTTCATTCCGTAAAAAATAATCGAATCAGGAAAGTACGGGTAAAGGTTGAACCCAAGAAAGAAAGTGAATCTTCAGAAAAATAGGATGAATACCAAGCCAGAGGTTATTCGGGAAGGATTCAATATTGCAGCATATAATACGATGGGTATTTCTGCAACCTCCCGTTTTTTTGCTGAAGTAGATACCCTGGAAGAATTAAAAGAAGTGCTCGCTTTTGCCCGGGATCAACATCTTCCTATGTATTTTTTAGGCGGTGGAAGTAACGTTCTTTTCGTAGATGATTATGACGGACTCCTGATACGTATGAACATTAAGGGGAAAGAAATTCAGAATGAAAATGATGATCATCTTCTGCTTAAAGCCGGAGCCGGGGAAAACTGGCATGAACTTGTGATGTATTGCGTGGAAAAAGGCTGGGGAGGTATTGAAAACTTATCGCTGATTCCCGGTTCAACAGGGGCCGCACCCATACAAAACATCGGGGCCTATGGCGTAGAGCTTGATCAGGTTTTTGTAAGCCTGGAAGCCATAGAGGTCTCAACAGGAGAACGAAGAACATTCAGTAAGGAAGAATGTCGCTTTGGGTATCGCGACAGTATCTTCAAGAATGAGCTTAAGGGTGAATATGTGATCTGCTCGGTAGTTCTGAGACTTCAAAAGCATCCTGAAATAACTCCTTCATATAAAGCCCTGACCAATGCGTTGGCTGAAAAAGGGATTTCAAAACCAACCATTCGTGATATTAGCAACACCGTGATCGAAATTCGCGAAAGCAAACTTCCAGATCCTTCAAAAATTGGAAACACCGGGAGCTTTTTTAAAAATCCGGTGATATCAAAAGATCAGTTCCACACCCTGCAGAAAGAATATCCTGAAATCCCTCATTATCCCGCCGGTGATGAAATTAAGATCCCTGCTGCCTGGCTTATCGATCAGTGTGGCTGGAAGGGAAAGCGATTCGGGGATGCGGGGGTTCACAAAATGCAGGCGTTAGTGATCGTGAATTATGGAAATGCAACGGGTCCTGAGATCTGGGATCTGGCAAACAAAATTCAGCATTCGGTACAACAAAAGTTTGGTATTGCCTTAACACCGGAAGTCAATATCATAGGCTAGTCCTTTTGACGGAACAAAAGTTCGAACATTTTATTACCATTTATAGCTAATCACAGATTCAAATCTTTCATTATGAATATTAGAAAATACTACCTGCTACCCGTTTTAGTTTTCGCTGTTCTTTTAAATGGATGTGTATCGCTGGAGGTGAATCCCGTATCAGGGAATAAGCGGGCTTTTGGCTACAGTTGGGAGCAGGAAGAGGAGATCGGTGCTCAGGCTGATCAGGAGATCATTGCTCAGTACGGGTTATACGATAATGAGGAGCTTTCGGCCTATGTGTCTCAAATTGGACAAGATCTGCTGGCGCATAGTCATCTTAGAAGAGAAGATACTCCTCAGAAATTTCAAGATACTGAATTCACATTTCGTGTTTTAAATAGTGATGTGGTGAATGCCTTTGCGCTCCCAGGTGGCTTCATTTATGTAACCCGCGGTTTGCTGGCTCACTTAAATAATGAAGCCCAGTTAGCCGTAGTTTTGGGACACGAAATTGGCCACGTTGCGGCCCGACATGCATCTCAGCGTGCCGTGGAGCAGCAATTAGGTCAGGTTGCTATAATTGGCGGGGCTGTTTTGGGGGAATCACTCGGTTATGATGGAGGCAGTATTTTGCAACTCAGCAGCCAGACTGCCCAACTTATGTTCCTTAAATACGGAAGAGATGACGAACGTGAATCAGATGCGCTCGGCGTAGAATATTCTGCGATGGAAGGCTATGTAGCTGCCGAAGGAGCTGATTTTTTCACCTCTCTAAAACGAATCTCAGAACAAAGAGGGGGAGGAATTCCAACACTGCTGTCCAGCCACCCCGATCCCGGTGAAAGAGAGAAAAGGATCCCCGAACTGGCTGAAGAATGGGCCAAAAAAGGATATGAGCAAAATACTCTGGATAAGGAAGAATACCTGTCTATGATCGAAAACCTGATGTATGGTAAAAATCCCCGCGAAGGTTTTGTGATGGATGGGATCTTTTATCACCCTGATCTGGAATTTCAGTTTATGGTTCCCAATGGATTTAATCTGATCAATCAACCCTCTGCTGTAATTTTGGTGAATGATGATGAGACGGCTATAAGCCAGTTTACCATAGACAGCGAAAGTGATTCTCCTGAAAGTTCAGTAAGAGGATTTTTAGGGCAGGATGGGATCATTCCACTTGAACAAGGAGCGTATACAAAAAATGGAATTGAGGGCTACAGAGGCACTGCAACTGCTTTTACCCAAGACAGCACAGAACTCCGCATTCAGCTTACCGCTTTAGGTTTTCAGGGGAATATATTTCAGTTTCTTAGTTATACTCCCACTAACCAGTATTCCAGTTATGAAGAGCGATTCAGTTCGCTTCCCGAAAGTTTTTCGCAGGTTACAGACCCAAATATCCTGAATGTTCAACCGGTTCGGCTTGAACTTATTACCACTTCCAGAACGGCTCCATTCTCTGAATTTTTACCCAATGAATTACCCATGGATATTAAGCCCATGGATCTGGCAATCTTAAATCAGGTGGATCTCGACCAGGAAATTGAAGAGGGGACGGTGCTTAAAATTCCGGTGCAATAAAAAAACCGGATGGTTTATTCCATCCGGTTTTAAGGTATGCGCTATGGTAATGACAACTTGGTTAAGCAGTCATTTTAATGGGATCAGTAACATTTGTGTTATTTAGAATGAAACACCCGCAAGGATATACAATTGTTCAGAGTCTGGATTAAAAACCACGGCTCCGGTTAGCGGTATTGAGAATGTGTCGGTGATTTTGATCTCTTTTCCAGTGCTGACCCCCACATTTACGAGTGCGAAATCACCAGAACCTGAGTGCCAGCCATCACCGGCGCCAATAAATACATCAGCGGCGGTAAATGAATAACCGGCTTCAAAATAGAGATCACCACCGGCCGAACCAGCGCCTGGAGCTTCATTTACAATGAAATTTGCGGCAAGTGAGAAACTTTCGATGCCATATCCGGCGTTGATCTCAATAGCATGGCTGTCTCCATCTAACCAAAGTGTACCGGGGTAGTAATAATCTGTTACCCCAAGACTCAGGCCAAAGTCGAATTCATATCCGGCATAGAGATCCATTTCCTGGAAGCCATCGTAGCCCTGAGAACCCCAGGCACCGACTGCAAAACCGCCGGATGAGTATTCTACATAAGGTTGAAGGGATGGCCCCGAGAAAGCGACTCCACGGAATACATAGGTGCTATAGAGGTCGAAGCCGGCATCAACTTCCTGTGCTTTGGCCGTTTCTGGATTTAAGGTTGCAAGCAGGGTAGCAAATAGCAGCCCCAAAAGTGATGTCTTTAAATAGTGGGTAATTTTTGTTGAAGTATTCATGATCTGAGTTTCTGATAAGTTATGAGTGAGTGATTGAGATGTGCCTCTTTGGATAGTCATAGTTATGGCAATCTCTGAAATTTGTTCTTCAATAATCTCCCTTACCCGAAAAATGATCTTTCCGGGCAAGGAAGAATTTTTGATGTGAGTTTTACTTAGTCTGCAAAAGCTCCCAGTTCTGACGTTTTAACAGGGGAGAAATCAGGATATGCATGATTCTTGTGTTCAGATATATCCAGTCCATCTGATTCAACTTCTTTAGAGACACGCACACCGAGTGTATATTTTATAGCTCCAAATACGATCAGTGAAAAGATAAAGGTATATGCTGCGATGGAGAGTGTACCCAATAATTGGATTCCAAAGCTATAATCAGCTGAGAAGATACCTACAGCTACAGTTCCCCAGATTCCACATACCCCGTGAACAGAGATCGCGCCTACAGGATCATCAATTCTAAGCTTGTCAAACATAAGGATAGAAAGGACGACGATCACTCCGGCAATGGCACCTATGGCTACGGCATCCATCAGAGATACAACATCTGCACCGGCAGTAATTCCTACCAGTCCAGCTAAAATACCGTTTAGTGCCATAGGAGCATCCAGGCTTTTCATTACCACCTGTGTGGTGATCATGGAAGCCAATGCACCGGCACAAGCCGCAAGAGCCGTGGTTACAAATACGTAGGAAACTGTTTCAGGATCAGCACTTAATACAGAACCTCCGTTGAAACCGAACCATCCAAGGAAAAGCAGAAATACACCGATGGTTGCTAAAGGAATGTTATGGGCAGGAATTCCGTGCACTTTTCCGTCTTTATATTTCCCCGTTCGCGATCCTAAAAGAAGGACACAGGCAAGCCCGGCAAATCCGCCTACAGCATGAACAAGCGTTGAGCCAGCAAAATCGTAAAAGCCAAGTTCTGATAACCAGCCACCACCCCAGTGCCAGCTTCCGGTTACAGGATATGCAAATGCAAGTAGCAGCACTCCAAATAGCATGAAAGAAGAAAGCTTGATTCGGCCCGTCACACAACCGGAAACAATGGTTGCAGCAGTTGCGGCAAACATAGCCTGGAAGATGAAATCAGTCCAGATAGTCATATCAAGTCCATAAGCAGGAGTGAGCATGCCAATGGGATCAGAAGCATCAAAGCCTATGCCGAAACCTCCGAAGCCAAAGAAACCGTTGAAATCACCGGGATACATGATCTGAAACCCGATAAAAGCATACAGAATGATGCCAATAGTAAGAATGAATACATTCTTATAGATCACATTAACTGCGTTTTTAGCCTGGGTGAGTCCACTTTCAACGGTAGCAAACCCGAGGTGCATCATCAATACCATAAAGGCAGCGATCAGTATCCAGAGGTTGTCGATAATAAATTTTATGTAGTCGGTGGAGGCTTTGAATTCATCAAGAGTGGAATACTCATTTCCATAAGCCTGGAAGGTATTCTCTTCGGCTACTTCAACAGATTCGGTGGCTGTACCTGCCACATCAGTAAAGGCTGAGGCCGGATCTGCAAAAAGCAACACAAGTGCGGTTAGTATTATTCCGTAACGTAACTTCATTTGTAAAGAGTTTAATTAAGGTTGAGTGAGTGAATAGCTTGAACAACTAAATAAGCTGGTACTAAAATAGTTAGGTGAAATTAATAATCAAACATAATTATTTAATTAAATAAGCATAATAACATTACTTAAGTGCATGATATTTTACATTGACTAATAATTGTTCTGAAAGCGGTTCCAATTGCCTTAATCTTTTAGAAAAGCCCTTTCAGTTTTTTAAGTGAAATGATTCTTAAACCTGAAAAAGAAAAGCTTTATCTTTATTGCGTAATTTTTAATTCAAAAAAAGATCGCATGATTGCTCGTTATTCCCGCGAAGAAATGTCGGATCTGTGGACCGATGAACAACAATTTCAAGCCTGGCTGGACGTGGAGCTTGCTGCATGCTGGGCATGGGCTAAGCTCGGCAAGATCCCTATGGAGGATGTGGAAAAGCTGTATGAAAATGCCAGTTTTGATGTTGCCCGAATCAAAGAAATTGAAGCTCAAACCCGACATGATGTAGTTGCCTTTACACGTGCTGTTTCTGAAACCCTTGGCGACGAAAAGAAGTGGGTACACTATGGACTTACTTCTACAGATGTAGTGGATACCGCATGGGGAGTTCGCCTGAAAAGAGCGAATGAAATTCTTTTAGAAGGAATAGAACGGATTATTGACGTACTCGCTGATAAAGCAAAAAAACACAAATTCACGGTAATGATGGGTCGTACCCACGGCATCCATGCTGAACCGACTACTTTTGGGTTGAAGTGTGCGCTTTGGTATGCGGAAATGAACCGAAACCTGGAGCGTTTCAAAAGAGCAGCTGCAGATGTTGAGTTTGGAAAACTATCCGGCTCGGTGGGAACTTTTGCAAACATTCCTCCTGAAGTGGAAGAATATACCTGCGAGAAACTGGGACTGAGTCCGGCTCCAATATCAACCCAGACCTTACAGCGCGACCGACATGCCTATTATCTTTCAACACTGGCTTTGATCGGTTCAACCCTTGAAAAGATGGCGGTCGAAGTTCGTCATCTGCAGCGTAGTGAGTTGCGTGAAGCAGAAGAAGCGTTCCGAAAAGGGCAGAAAGGTTCTTCCTCCATGCCACATAAACGCAATCCTATTAGTTCAGAGAATATTTCGGGATGTGCACGGGTTCTTCGTGGCTACATGGTCACCAGTTTTGAGAATATTCCTCTATGGCACGAGCGTGATATTTCGCATTCCTCTGCCGAGCGAATTATCCTTCCGGATGCCACAACCTTGCTGGATTATATGCTGAACCGGTTTGCCGGGGTGATCGAAAACCTTGTTGTTTTTGAGGATAACATGGAATCTAATATCTGGAAAACACAGGGACTGGTTTTTTCACAACGACTTCTTCACAAATTGATCGACAAGGGAATGCCACGAGAGCAAGCTTACGATACGGTGCAACCCCTTGCTATGAAGTCTTGGGAAGAGCAAACACTGTTCAAACCAATCGTGGAAGCCAATAATACGATTCAGGAAACGCTGACTCAGGAAGAAATTGATGAAGCGTTCGACCTGAACCACCACACCCGAAATGTGGACCGCATCTTCCAGCGTGTAGGGTTAGAATAAAATAGCGAAGCCCTAAACCCGCTTAGACACAGTGGGTCAGGAGCGAGATATTATAGTGACTCAATTAAACGTAGGGCGGACAGATTTGTCCGCCTTTTTTTTGAGTAATTACCAATCAATTATCCATCTTTCCGCCTTTTGGGGAGGACTCGAAATCATGGGAGGCATTTCCCGGGCTAGGCCACAAAGATGGAGATTCCAATTTGACTACTTCTTATCTCAAGCCAAAATAGACTCACAAATAAAGTCAGGTATGATTCCGGTTGAGTTGATCCAGAGTTCGGCGTTATCGGAGCGGGTGTTACCGCTGAGGACCAGCATGGTTTTTAATCCAAATTTATTACCGCCCAGAATATCGGTACTGAGGGTATCACCAACCATCAGGATGTCATCTTTGTTGTATTTGAACTCTTCCTGATTGATATGCTCGAAGGCGTAGTTGAACATCTGCGTATCGGGTTTGCCGAAGTGGATGAATTTTTTGTTGAGCATGCTTTCGCAGAGTTTGGCAAGTCCGCCGGTGGCTACAGAGACATCATTTTTGTTAACCGGATAGTATTTATCGGAATTGGCAACGATGACCGGCACGGTCTTGCGGCGCAGAAAATTTACCGTAGTATCAATATCGGTGTTCCAGTCGAAGCCCTCATCATCCAGAAAGACGAAAGCCGAGATATCATCCAGGTCATCCAGATCAATATCTCGTACGGCTATATGATCTAAACCGGACTGGAGGATGTATTCAGCTGAGCTGTCGGTGCCCAGATATGCAATTTTACCTTCCCTGATCTTGTGCGTTAAAAACTGTTTAGCCAGCATTCCCGAGGTGATGATCTCATCAACTTTTAGATCTTTTAATCCCAGACGATCAAAAACGTCGGCTTGTTGCTGTTGACTTCTGGAGGCATCGTTGGTGAGAACCCGAAGCTCAATGCCTTCATCCCGCAAAAACTTAATGGTGTCGGGTACGCCTTCAATAAGGCCTTTGTGATTTTTGAGTACACCGTAAGAATCGAGGAAAACGACTTTAAAATTTTTGGCAATATCGCGAAAAGAGGGGACACGTATGTTCATTACAGATCCAGGGCTTTTAAGAGAGGTTCAGGGTCAAATTTTTCATCAAGTTGGGGGAGGTATCGGTCGTAGGCTTCTTTTTGAAGCTTGGTAGCAAAGATATCGTGGAAAAAATACTTTCCATACTTCACCACATAATTCAGAATAAAAAACCGGAAAGCTTCTTTCAGAAAGCGGATCTCGGTTTCAGTAAGCGGATATTCTTTATGATATGCTTTCAGGAAAATCAGAAACCGTTCCTCCATTAAAGGATCTACATCATAACTAAAAACAGTTTTATCTCCTACATCCGATACAATTCGTGCAAAAAAGTAGAAATCGATCATCCGGTTACTGATGCGAAACCAGTCATAATCCCAGCGCGAAAACAATTTGTATTGAGGGGTCACTGAAAAATTCCCAATATTCCAGTCTACGAAAACGGGGATGGTATCGAGCTGGTTAGCACCAAGTCTTTCCACATTCTCAAAAAACAGATTGCAATGGTTTTTAATTTTATCCAGGTGCATGCGGTATTCGTGCTGACCAACATCGGTATCAAGTGTTTCCAGGAGGTGATTGATATCTACCGCCAGGGTTTTGGATGAACCGGGCAGCGTATTCCGGATGGTGTGGCAGGCTTTGTGAAATTTGGCAAATTCCTTCCCCAGCTGTTCGATCTGCTCTTTCGACTGTCGCTTAGCCGGTTTTCGCTTGATCTTGATGGGCCGGTAAAAAACCACCCAGGCATCTATAACCTCATCGGTATGACGATGCACAAACAGCGAATTTTCTTTGATGAGGGAACGAGCCAGGAAGTTTTCAAACGGATCGGGAAGATTGTTAGACAGCGAATTGATAATGCTGTGATCTTCCACAAAATGTTCAAACTGTCCAAAATATGAGAGCTTGGCGATGATGATATTTCCGTCCTTAAAAGTAATCCGGTACACATGATTTGTGGACACTTTGGCACTTATATCCGTAATGGTGATGATAGTTCGGGTAGGATCGTAAGCGCGCCAGGCTTCCTTCACAATCTCATTAAAATCAATAAACTTCATACAAATGGTTGGTTAAATAATTTCAAAATAGCGTTTTAATTCCCAGTCAGTAACGGCTTTAGTAAATTGTCGCCATTCCCACTCTCTCGTCCGTATAAAATGGTCGGTAAATTCTTCCCCAAAAAGAGTATTCGCCAAATCAGAATTCTTCATTTTTTGAGTAGCCTCAGCTAAAGTTCTGGGGAGTGGTTGATGACCTTCTTGTGCATATTCATTTCCAGTTGTAGCCTCAATTTCCAGGGAAAGCTTATTTTTGATACCATATAATCCGGAAGCCAAACTTGCAGCCATAGAAAGATAAGGATTGGCATCGGCTCCCGGAATCCGGGTTTCCAGCCGCATAGAATCTTTACCATGATTGATGACACGCAGTGCGGTAGTCCGGTTTTCGATTCCCCAGCTTACCGAGGTGGCAGCCCACGAACCTTCAACCATGCGTTTATAACTATTAACGGTTGGTGCGTACATCGGTAAAATATAGGGCATACAATACAACAGACCGGCAATATAATACTCCAATAATTTGCTTATGGAATGATCGGTAGTTTCATCAAAAAATAAATTAGCGTCTTCTTTTTCATTCCACAAGCTCTGGTGAATATGCCCGCTGCAACCCGGAAGGTCTACATTCCATTTGGCCATGAAGCTGGCAATGATCTCATGCCGATAGGCAATTTCCTTCACTCCGGTTTTAAATAAAATGGCTCGGTCGGCGGCTTCCAGAATATCGGTATAAGTTATGGCTGCTTCGTATACGCCATCTCCGGTTTCGGTGTGAAGGCCTTCAATAGGTACTCCAAATTTCCCAAGCAGATTGAAAATATCATCAAAGAAATCTTGATTCTGGGAAGACCTAAGAATGGAATATCCGAACATACCGGGCGTGAGGGGAGTTGGGTTGATTCCATCTTTTTGTTTGAGCGAATCGGGAGTTTCTCTGAAATTAAACCACTCAAATTCGTTAGAGAATTTGGGTTTGAAGCCAAGGTCGTGTGCTTCCTTAGTTACTCGCTTTAAAAGGGAACGGGGACAAACCGCAGCAATAGCTTCATCCTGATGAAAGTCGGCCAGAAAAAAAGGAGTGTCATCATTCCAGGGAATCTCGCGAAAAGTAGAGAGGTCGATGGTGGCCTTGGCGTCAGGAAAGCCGGTGTGCCAGCCGGTTACTTTGGAGTTGTCGTAGACCGCATCGTTGGCGTCCCAACCAAAAACCACATCACAAAATCCAAGATCCTGATCAACAGCTTTGAGAAATTTGTCCCTGGAAATGACTTTGCCCCGCAAAATTCCATCGATGTCGCAGACACCAAGTTTTACTTTGCTTGAAGGAGAAGCCTTTACTGCTTCGATGATATCCTTAGATGTTTTCATGTACGCCAATCCTATAGAATGAGTGAACCATAAAACTAACTAAACCCAGTGACTTTTTTGAATGGAATATGCAGAATATGTCAGCTGTTCAGATGTGATTTTAGGTAGAAATCCTGGTAGTCGGATCGTAGAAAAATTTAAAAGTGTGTTTTTGACAATTATTTATAGCTTTTTTGATCGTTTTGTTTAATTTTAGAATTCAATCAATGGGTCACTAAACAATTAATATTATTAACATGAAAAAATTATTATCAGTTATAGTGCTACTAATTGTGGCATCAAATTATGCATGGAGTCAGGATCTAAAGCTCAATGATCTTGAATATTTCGAGCGGCAAGGTGTCAATGTTCTTGTGTACAATAATCTTTTTACCGGAGGTTTTAATGACGAGAAAAATGCCGGGATTGAGATCATTCATCACGGTGTGAGGACCGCACAGGGTGGAGTTGTTCGACTTTCAAACACACCGGAGCAATGGGATCTTGTTCCTGCCATACCAACGCGAACAGTAGATCAAGAGTCGGGTTACATCGAGTCTTTGATCAGGTATGAAGAGTATGATTTTGATTCTCGTGTAGTTGTAACTGCTAAAGGAAAGAGTGTTGAAATATCTGTGTATCTGGATGAACCCGTTCCTGCTGAACTTGAAGGAAAAGCGGGGTTTAATCTTGAGTTCCTTCCCTCAAAATATTGGAATAAAACGTACTTGATGGATGATCGCATCAATCGTTTTCCGCGCTACGTAGTAAGTGATACCAAAACCATTCCTGAAAGTGAAAAGCTGAAACAATTTAAAGGATATGTGACTTCCGATCACCGCGGAACGGAGAGATATATTCAGCCGCTTCCGCTTGAAACCGGCCGCAATATTATTTTAGCCCCTGAAGACCCCGAGCGGATGGTAGAGATCACATCCCATGATGCTGATCTTGAGCTTTTTGACGGACGTGTATTGGCACAAAACGGCTGGTATGTGGTTCGCAGCCTACTTCCCGCAGGCAAAACCGGCAAAGTGTTAACATGGACTGTTGAACCCAATGCCATCAATGACTGGGTCAGAGAACCAAATATTGGTCTTTCTCAGGTGGGATATCTGCCAACGCAGCCTAAAGTCTCAGTTATTGAACTGGACAAGAATGATGAACCCCTTGAAACAGCTTCTCTTTATAAAATAAATAAGGACGGTTCAACGACCGAAGCATTCACCGGCGATATTGAATCATGGGGTGATTACTTCAAATACCATTATGTGAAATTTGATTTTTCTTCCGTTGAGACGCCCGGTATTTACTACATACAGTATGGCGATCATAAAACGAATAACTTCATCATAAATAATGATGTGTATGAAGATATCACCGATGCCACCAGCGATATCTGGATCCCCATTCACATGAACCACATGTTTGTGAGGGAAGGATACAGAGTATGGCATGGCGAGCCCTTCAGAGAAGGATATCTTCAGGCCCCGCCAAACACCGATCATTTTGATCTGCATTCGCAAGGTCCATCAACGGAAACAGAGTATGAAGCATTGGAATTAATTCCCGGATTGAACGTAGGTGGTTTTTTCGATGCTGGTGATTTTGATATTGAAACCGGATCAAACATAAGTGTAGTTCAAAATTTTGTACAGACCTGGGAGTCATTTCAACCCACTCGCGATCAAACGTTTGTAGATCATGAACAACGGTATGTTGAACTTCATCGCCCCGATGGAACTCCGGATATCTTGCAATTTATTGAACATGGTACCATGAATTTGGTAGCACAGGCAGAAATCATCGGACATATGGCTGATGCCCTCTCTAATTCTGTTCTCTATAACTACCATCACCTGGGTGATGCCGCCTCATTAACCGATGGGCTTCCCTACAACCCTGAACTCGGCCCGTATGAAGTAGCCGAAGATGGTGAATCCAGTGGAGTTAAAGATGATATGTGGGCATTTACAACTCGTGATCCCAGTCTCGATCTCAGAGCTGCAAGCATGTTTGCAGCTGCAAGCCGTGCGTTAAAAGGCTACAACGACGATCTTTCTGAAAGAGCCTTATATCAGTCAAAAAGACTGCTTGAGGAGGCTACAGAATTACTAGTCGATGAGCAGGATGAAGAAGAAGACAGGTGGTGGGATTCTTTTGCAGATATTTCAACCAACCTGCAACTGTACATCTCTACCGGCGAAGAACAATATGCTGAGCAATATCAGGAACTGTTATTTGCAGCGCTTGAACGGAATGTCAGTTTTATCATTTTGGATGCTTTACACGGCATTCCGCATATGGACGCTTCCTTCAAGGAAAAACTCCGCCCGTATGTAGTTCAGTACAAAGAGTACATCAAAGAGCTTGAAAATGATAATCCTTATGGTGTACCTATTGGGCTTGGCAACTGGGCTGGAGCCGGTCGCATCGTGAACTTTGGCACTACCATTGCCTTCGCGAACAAACATTTCCCTGATATCATCGAAGCCGAGCATGCTTTTAAAACCACTGATTGGCTTTATGGCAACCATCCGTATCACAATTATTCGTTAGTAGCTACGGTGGGAGCCACTCGTCCCAAAGAGGTGTTTTATGGCAACAACAGGGCTGATTTCTCCTTTATTCCAGGGAATGTTGCTCCTGGTTTGTTATTCAGACAACCCGACCATTTCGAGAATTACGACGACTGGCCGTTTCTGTGGGGACAAAATGAAGGTACCATTGGTGGTAACACCAGTTATTTAATTTTCGGATCAGCTTTTAAGAACATGGTAGAATAAGCTGATCAGATTGAACCTATTTTAGCGCAAGTATAAGCTCATTTTTTGATGCGTTTTACTTTCGCTTTTTTTTGGTTTTGAAAACTGATCACTTCATTTCTCTTTATCCAGTAAATACCTTATTCCAGGAATACATCTTGATGGATAGCTTAATGTGATATAAACCACTTCTTATGACAAAACAAACGTTCTTTATCATCTTATTAATAATAGCTCCGGGTGTCATTTTTATTGGCTGCGGATCTTCTTCAAGCCAGGAGATTAGACCAATTGTAACCACCACGGCTGGTATTATTGAAGGAGAGCTTGATGATGGGATTTTCACGTTCAAAGGTATTCCTTATGCCAAAGCGGAAAGATTCATGCCTCCTCAAAAACCTGATTCTTGGGATGGTGTACATGAAACTAAAGAATTTGGCCCAATCGCTATGCAGGTTAACAGCTGGTCGCCTGATTCAGTGATGAATGAGGATGAATTGTTTACTGCAAATGTATGGACGCAGGGAATAAAGGATGACAAAAAGAGACCGGTTATGCTTTGGATTCATGGCGGTGGATTCAGAGTTGGAGCCAGCGACGATCCCATCACTGACGGTAAAATGCTGGCGGGAAACGGGGATGTTGTATTGGTATCAGTTAACCACCGGCTTAATATTCTCGGTTTTCTGGATCTATCTGATTTTGGAGAGAAGTATACTCATTCTGCTAATGTAGGGATGCTGGATATTGTAGCAGCGCTTGAATGGGTTAATGAAAACATTGAGAATTTCGGCGGTGACCCAGATAACGTTACCATTTTCGGTGAATCGGGTGGAGGAGGAAAAGTAGGAACGTTAATGTCAATGCCTGGGGCAGAGGGTTTGTTTCACAAAGCCATCATCCAAAGCGGAACACTTATCAATGTTATGACCAAGGAGAAATCAACAAAAGTTGGCCAGGCAGTGGTAGACATCTTAGGAATTAAAGAGAAAGAGGTGAGTAACCTCGATACTGTTTCGTACAAAAGACTTGTAGAAGCCGGTAATAAAGCACTTGCAAAATCAGTGGGGGTAAGAACACCCGGATCCAGCAAAATGTTTGGATTTGGTCCCGTGCCGGATGGTGTGAATTTACTACAACAACCATTTACTCCCGGGTTTTCCGATCTGTCAAAAGACATTCCATTATTAATTGGAACTACGTTCAATGAGTTGATGCGAACTGCTTACGGGGAAAAAGACCTGACCTTAGAACAGGCAAGGCAGAGATTAGAAAAACACTATGGCAGTAAAACGAACGAGTACATTGAGCTTTTCGGGAATGCGTACCCGGAGTATACTCCGCAGGACCTTGTATCCATTGACACCGTTTTTCGTCCTTATACCATCAGGACCGCTGATGCCCGCTCTGAAAAGAGAGACGCACCTGTTTATTCTTATATGCTGACCTGGAAAAGTCCGGTTGAGGACAGTACGAGAGGTTCATTCCACGGGCTCGATATTCCTTTGGCTTTTGATAACATTGAACTCGGGAAACACTGGACTGGTACAGGAGATGATGCCTACGAGCTTGCCGATAAGATGAGTGTGGCATGGACCAATTTTGCGAAAACGGGGAATCCAAATGTGGAAGACGAACTTCCTTCATGGGAACCCTATTCACGAGAAAATGGAGAAACCATGATCTTTGATAAGGAACCTAAGGTAGTAAACAACCATGACAGGGAATTAATGCAGCTGGTTAAACCGATCAATTAGTAAAAATTTGAAAAGTGTAACCGGTTAAGCCGCAGTATTTTATAGCAACTGCGATATATATTTGTTACAATTTGCGTACTAACTCACATTCACTCATAACAACAGAAAACATTATGAATTTGAAAATACATACTATTCTGACTTCTGTACTCTTATTAACATTTGCTGTGATGTTGACCACGAATTCAGTAGCACAGGACGGAACGATCTACCCCCTTGAAAGACCTGATGAACCCAATGCCATACCACTTGGTACCGGAGGGGTTGAAGATCAACCCGCAGAGGAAACATGGTTCAAACAATGGGGCGATCCAATGGCCCGGAATATTACCAAGGCAACGCTCACACCTTTTTTGCCGGATCCAGATAAAGCAAATGGTGCCGCTGTTATCGTAACCCCGGGGGGCGGTTTCAGGTGGCTCTCGCTGGGCAATGAGGGCTGGGAAGTTGCAGAAGCCCTTGCAGAGCAGGGAATCGCGGCGTTCGTGCTCAAATACCGGCTCTTTCCAACACCGGTGTCACTCGATGATTTCAAGGATTCTATGAACCGAACGTTTGAAGAAGCGGATGATAATGCTTCAGAAGAAGCAAATGACACTCCCCAGGACGAAGAACCGCCAAGCCGGCCAAGTTGGAATTTGGATAACCAGCTGGAAGATGCTGAAGCTGCCTATAAGATGATCGTTGATCGCGCTGATGAATGGGGTGTCGATACAGATCGACTGGGTATGATCGGCTTTTCGGCTGGTGCAGGACTCACAATGCACTCTACGCTAAACTCAGAGATCATGGAACTGGCCTTCATTGGTCCGATCTATGGTGGCATGAATGCAGTAGAAGTGCCGGAAAACGCTCCGCCTATGTTCAGTGCTATTGCTTCGGATGATTTCTTGTTTAATGGAGAATTTGGTGTCATTAAATCCTGGTACGATGCCGGCGTGCCTGTCGAGTTTCACCTTTACCAGAATGGAGGTCATGGTTTCGGTCTTGGTAACCCAGACCGCACAAGCAACCGTTGGTTTGAGGCCTTTATTCACTGGCTGGATGTGAACGATTTTCTTGTTGAAGATTCGGAAGAGTAAGGATCTGGCGATATGCTATAATCATTGTTTTAACTGGTGCTTGATTGTTTTGGGTTTCAAATATTTGGTGAGCAGGGAGATTTCCGAACTCACCATTTATTCCTACTCAGGCGGTCAAGCCGGTTAAAACTCTGAATCTCTACATTCATCTATTGTAGCATTGTAAAATTTCGAATTATTTTTCAGATAAGAGATTTGCCCGGAACAATTAGGCCATCGAAATATGTTAGGCGGGCATGGATATCAATACAGACTACGATGTAATTATTGCCGGCTCAGGCATGGGCGGAATGAGTGCCGGTGCAATGCTTGCCAACGATGGATATAAGGTCCTGATTTTAGAAAAAGCGCATGCGCCCGGTGGGTGTTCCTCATCATATTTCCGCAAAGGATTTGTTTTCGAATCTGGAGCAACCACACTTATTGGGTTTGATGAAAATCAGCCTTTATGGAAGCTTGAGAAGGAAACAGGAATTCAAATTCCAAGAGATGAGATCACTCCAAGCATGTCGGTGTGGCTGGATGGCGAGCAAATTACCCGCTACAAAGATCGTGAGCAATGGATACAGGAGTGTGTCCGAATTTTTGGGAATGAACGAGGGCAGCGAGCCTTTTGGGATGAGGCTTTCAAAGTGTCTGATCTGGTTTGGAAAGTCTCGCTCAGAAATCCATTTTTTCCACCTCAGAAATTATCCGAATGGGGACAGCTTCCCCTCAATAACAATCCGCTGGATGTGTGGGTGCTGAAATATGCGTTGCAGTCGGTGCAGGATGTGATGCAAAAATTCGGTGTTGATTCCCCGAAATTCCGCCGTTTTGTTGATGAGCAACTGAAGATCACAGCTCAGTCAAATTCAGCCCAAACGCCCTTTTTGTTTGGCGCGGCCGGACTCACTTACACCAACTACTCCAATTATTATGTACCCGGTGGACTGCTGGAAATGATCAACACCATTCGTTCCTTTATTCAGAATAGAGGAGGGGCACTTCATACCAAAGAAGGCGTGGAGATGATCACTCGTGAGGGAGGTAAGTTCACGGTTCAAACCAAAAACAAAAGGAAGGAAAAGTTTACCTACAATGCTCCAATTGTGATCTCAAACATCCCGGTTTGGAATATGAAGGATATAACGGCTGGAGAGATGAGCAACTATTTTATGGAAGAAGCATCCGATTTTGACGAAGCCTGGGGAGCTATAACGCTTGGCATTGCAACCAATGATGCTTACCCGGAGAACCTGCCTCTTCATAATCAAATTCACCTAAATGATGGAGAAACGGTTCCTTATACAAATTCTGATTCTGTGTTTGTTTCCATGTCGAAAGCAGGGGATACCATGCGGGCTAAGGGTGGCATGCGCACGTTAAACATCTCTACACACGCTTCTCCAGAACGGTGGTATTCTTTAAATGGAAAATATGACGAGGCCAAACAACAGGTCGAGGATTTTATCGTTAAGCTGCTTCAGCAGAAATTGCCTGGTTTTGCAGACGCACAAATTGAGGTGATCCATACAGCCACGCCGGTTACCTGGGAAAACTGGGTATACCGAAAAAAGGGCAGGGTAGGCGGAATTCCCCAAAGTATGGCACGAAGCTTGCTAAAATGGACTCCTCACGAAACTCCGTTCAAAGGTTTGTATCTTTGTGGAGATACAACCTATCCCGGACAAGGAATTCCCGGCGTAACTTTGAGTGGACTTAACGTATATTCCCGTATTAAAAAGAATCATCAATAAAGCAGATATTTTTGGATAATTTTTCACCCAATACCCAATTTTCCGTATTTCCCCCTGTTATTAAAAACCTGTTGATCATCAATGTGTTAGCCTTTCTTTTAACCAAGCAGATCTTTGGTTCCGGCTGGACACCTATTGGTGCAACACTTGCTCCGTACCTGGTTTTAAATCCACTTGGTGAGGGTTTTTTCCCGTGGCAGCTAGTGACCTACATGTTTCTGCATGCCGATATTTATCATATCCTTTTCAACCTGTTTGCATTATGGATATTTGGTCAGGCTATTGAAAATTTATGGGGCTCAAAACGCTTTCTCATCTACTACATGCTATGTGGAATTGGAGCAGCTATCATTCACATGTTTGTAGGCGGATATTTCACTTATACCCTGGGAGCATCCGGAGCTGTATTCGGTATTTTGCTGGCTTTTGGAATGATGTTTCCCGATCGCTACATCATGCTGTTGATTCCGCCGATTCCCGTAAAGGCAAAATACTTTGTCTTATTCTACGGTTTGTTTGAATTGTTCAACGGACTTTCGATGCCCAACAGTGGAGTCGCTCACTTTGCTCACTTGGGTGGACTGGCCGTAGGCTTTGTACTTATTAAATACTGGGGACTAAAAAAACCTGAATACTATGGCTAATCGTCCTTTTAACTTTCCCGGTGGTGGTAATTTTGGCGGAGGAACCGGTTCGTACGATTCCTTCAGTGGAGCTATGAAACGTGGCTTTTTAAGAATGCCGGTCGCAATCCGAACCATCATACTGATCAATGCCATTGTTTTTGTGATCCAAATGCTCGGTGGGCAGACGTTGAATAGCTGGGTGGTTCCAAATCTTGGTTTTGATCCGAGTTTTCCCACATTTCTAACGCAGCCCTGGCGGCTTATAACCTACATGTTTCTGCATGGAGGGTTCCTACACTTCCTTTTTAACATGCTCTGGCTCTGGTGGATGGGGCGAGCGGTAGAGGAGACCTTAGGTCCGCGAACATTTATGGTAATTTATTTTGGAGCCGGAATTTTAGGGGCACTCCTTGATGCTGCGCTGGCGCTTATTTTTGGATCTGCATTAGTGATAGGAGCATCAGGGGCTGTAACAGGTATTTTGGTGGCCTTTGCAATGTTATATCCCACTGCTCCCATTATGCTGTTTCTGTTTCCCCCCATTCAGGCCCGGTATTTTGTAGCTGGATGGATCGCCATAGATATATTGTTTGTGGGGGCCGGAGACGGCGTGGCCCGACTGGTTCACCTTGGTGGTGCTTTAGGCGGTTATCTGTTCATAAAAGCGCATGAAAATGGGCGAGACCTGAGTTTTGTTATCCGATATTTTGAATACTTGTTCGGACAGGTAAAACCCACAGGTGGAAAGAAAAAGAAGTCCCGAAATTCAAATATGCACATCGTAAAAGATGCTGAAATTATTGAGGAAGTTGAACAATCAGAATTAGATGCTATCCTTGAAAAGATCTCCAAGAACGGTTACGACTCCCTTTCCAAAGAAGAAAAACGCAAGCTCTTTGACCTGAGCAAAAAGAATTAAAAAAGTACGAAGTAAGACCATGGCAGATATTAAGCGACGGAAATCGATTCAGGTAATGGTAGGAGATGTACCCGTAGGCGGTGGTGCTCCAATAGCGGTTCAATCTATGACCAATACCGACACGGCAGATATTGATGAAACTGCAGATCAGATCGAGCATTTAAACCGGGCAGGTTCAGAATTGGTCCGAATTACGGTAAATAATGACGAAGCAGCGAAGGCGGTTCCTTATATAAAGGAGAAGTTATTGAAGCGGGGAGTGACTGTTCCTGTGATCGGAGATTTTCATTACAATGGACACAAGCTGTTGACCAAGTATCCGGAAATGGCGAAGGCACTGGCCAAGTTTCGTATCAACCCGGGAAATACCGGGACCAAAACCCGCGATGAGAATTTCACTACCATTGTAGAACAAGCTATCAAATACGATAAACCGGTTCGCATTGGAGTGAACTGGGGCTCGCTCGATCAGCAGTTGCTGGCCGATAAAATGGATGAGAATAATAATCTTGCCAAGCCCAAATCTGCCAAAGCCGTGATGTTGGATACTATGGTGGAAAGTGCAAAACGCTCCTCCAAACTGGCAGAAGAAGTGGGACTAGCTTCCAACAAGATCATCATCAGTTGTAAGATGTCGGGCGTGCAGGATGTTGTTGCCGTGTACGAACGCATTGCTGAGGAAGTGGAATATCCGCTGCATGTGGGACTCACTGAAGCAGGTATGGGTATGAAAGGGATGGTAGCAAGTGCTTCGGCATTATCGGTGATATTGCAACAGGGAATTGGAGACACCATTCGGGTTTCACTGACTCCTGAGCCAGGCGCAGATCGAGCTTTAGAAGTTCAGGTAGCTCAGCAGATACTACAATCTCTGAAGATCCGAAGCTTCATTCCGCAAGTAACAGCCTGTCCCGGATGTGGGCGAACCAAGAGCACCTACTTTCAGGAGCTCGCCCAGGAAATTCAGGAGTACATTGCTGAATCGATGCCGGTTTGGCGACGTGTATACCCAGGGGTGGAAGAAATGGATGTAGCCGTAATGGGTTGTGTGGTAAACGGTCCCGGCGAATCCCGCAATGCCGACATCGGAATTTCTCTTCCTGGAACCTTCGAAGAACCCAAAGCTCCTGTTTATATAGACGGAGAACATTCTACGACTTTACGTGGAGACCACATCGGGGAAGAGTTCCGTGGAATCCTGGATAATTACATCAAGCAGAAGTACGGTAAAAAAGAACAAGCTGACTAAAACTGTTTTTTTTAATTTCATCGAAGGCAATCGTTCTCAGGAAAAAAATGTAAGCGATGAAAATTTATTTCATGTTCTCAGAATATAGTAAAATACCTTTCTCAGTAAATGAGCAATATGGGTACTTAAGTAAAGCAGTTACTATCGATTAGATTGCGCAAATATGCCCCTCTTTTAAAGCAATTCACAAAAGCTTCATAATTCTAAAATTCAGGAAAAAGCCTTGAAAGTGTGTAAGCGCTTACATTAACTTTCATGACAATAATTTGAAAAGAATAGAAGTGGATATATGCGATATTTCATTACCCTCATCTTCAGCCTCGTTGCTCTGTCGGCGTTTGCTCAAACCGGTAAAATTCGTGGTGTGGTTACCGATGCTCAAACTGGTGAAACAATTATTGGCGCAAGCGTCATAATTGAGGGAACAACCAAAGGAAATGCCACCAATGTTGACGGCGAATATATTATTCTGAATGTAGAGCCGGGAACTTATAATCTTGTATTTTCTTACATCGGATACCGACAAACTACGGTTCAGGAAGTCCGTGTTAGTATTGATCTTACTACCGAAATTAATGTAAAGCTTCAGCCCGAAGTTATGGAGGGTGAAGAGATCACCGTTGTAGCCGAGAAAGAGCTTATTAGAAAAGACGTCACAGCTAGTCTTTCGTCTATTTCAAGTGAACAGATCGAAGCTATTCCTGTTGAAAATTTTTCGGAAATTGTAGAATTACAAGCGGGTGTTGTGGATGGGCATTTCCGTGGTGGACGTACCGGTGAGGTTGGTTATTGGATTGATGGAGTTCCTGTTACAGACGTGTATAATGGTAGCTTGTCAGCCGGTGTTGAAAACAGTTCAGTAAAAGAAGTTCAGGTTGTGACCGGGGCATTCAATGCAGAATATGGGCAAGCCATGAGTGGTATCGTAAATATTGTCACTAAAGATGGTAATAATAATTTCACCGGATCTGTAAACACCTTCGCCGGCGATTATGTATCCAACCGTTCTGACCTGTTCAGGGGCATTGATCAGATTAACCCTTTGGCTGTACGTAATATCGAAGCCAACATTGATGGTCCTATTATTAAGGACAATCTGTTTTTCTTTGTAAGCGGCCGGTATTTTGGAAATGATGGCTGGTTCTACGGACGAGAAGTTTTTGATTATAACGATGTCGGGATCAATGAGCAGGGACAATTGGGGCTGCTGGATACCCTGGGATCCGGAGATTCCAGTCTGGTAAACATGAACCCGTATGAAAAGCTTAATGGTCAGTTTAAGTTGACCTGGCGTCCATTTTCCGGGATGAAAGTATCTGCAAATATTATTGGTGGAGGAGAAGAGTATAAAAATTACAACCATGGAGCTCAGTTTATCCCTCAATTTACGCGCGACCAGTACAGCTTTAATTACAGTGCCTACCTCAAGGCCACACATTCTATATCTGAACGTACTTTTTATGATGTAAGTGTTTCAAATACGTATAATAAATATGAGTCATATTTGTTTGAGGATCCTTTTGATGATCGCTATCTGCCGAATGATTATTCCGGCTTCCGTGCAAACAACTATACTTCCGGTTTCATAATTGGGGGGACCGATAATGGCCGAACCATGCGCGAAACCAACACCCTGATCGGGAAGTTTGACCTTACAAGTCAGGTAAACAGTTCCAACCAGATCAAAACCGGGGTTGAATACCGCTATCATAACTTGGTTTACAGAGATGAGACCTCGATTGTTAATGATCCTCAGGAGGGCGTTGAACGTATTTTTGTGAACTCAGCGTACGATGTGAATCCGGTAGAAATGTCGGGATATATTCAGGATAAAGTGGAAGTAGGGAATCTGATCATCAACGCCGGAGTTCGCTTCGATTATTTTGATTCAAATTTCCGTGTTTTTAGAGACCCAACCGACCCAAATGTAGTTTTTGATGAGCTGCGTCCTGAAGACGAATCTCTTGTTTTTGAAGATTCTGAACCCACCTGGCAATTCAGTCCTCGCTTGGGGATTGCATTTCCGATCTCTGAAACCGGTGCCATTCACTTTTCCTATGGTCACTTTTTCCAGATCCCGAATTTTAGCTTGTTGTACCAGAATCCCTTTTTCCGCCTTAGTGGAGGTTCCGGTCTTATCGGCTTGTTAGGGAATGCCAACCTTGATCCTCAGAAAACCATAAATGGTGAACTGGGATACAAACAGGAATTGAGCTCAAGCTCGGCTATCGAGATCACGGCGTTTTTCCGGGATATCAGAAACCTTGCTGGTACTGCAACAGATCCTATCGCAGTTCAAGGAACTTCCGTGCGATACGGTATCATCAGAAACTCCGACTTTGGTTTCATTAAAGGAGTTATTCTGGCATTAGATCAGAGCTTTGGTAACGGTATGTATTTGACCGCAGATTACACCTTCCAGATCGCAAAAGGGAATGCTTCTGATCCGGCTCAGGCTTATAACGCAGCTGCCGCCAAAACCGAAATTGAGAAACGCATTGTGCCTTTAGACTGGGATCAGCTTCACACCTTAAATATTACCTCCAATTATCGCTCGAGAGATGGCTGGGGTTTTGGAGCTATTTTTAATGCAGGCTCCGGTTTTCCATACACTCCCGATTATACTCTCAGAAGCGGTAGTGCACCTCCGTCCATCAATCCCCTGAACAGTCAGCGTCGTCCTGCTAAGTACAATATTGACCTTAACGTGACTAAAGATTTTCAGTTTGGAGAAGATCAGCGGCTACAGGTTTATGCCAAGATCGACAACGTGCTTGATACCGGTAACGAGCGGGGCGTATTCAATGATACCGGTTCCGCAGAATATTCGCTCTATAGAAATGAAGACCTGAAGACCTTCCGCGGCGATATCGACTTTTTGAATGCCAACTACAATCGACCTGATTTTTACAACGAACCGCGACGAGTGGTACTCGGTGTCCGATACAATTTTTAATTGAATTCCAACATGTACCTCATTGACAGTTTTAGAAGTATGAAAAAATTCATTCCAAAAATAATATCCGTATTTGTCCTCCTGTTTTTAGCTCAGAGCTACGCAGAAGCGCAACAAGTACCCCAATTTTTGCAAGATCCTCAATATCGTTCCAGCCGGGAGTACCGCAAAAGTGCTGAAGCTGACGGTAACCGTGTTTGGATCACCTTTGAAAACACAGGATATCTGGCTGGTGTCGGTGAGATACGGGGACAATGGCCTCGTGGTTCTGAAGTCAACTACATTGGAGACGTATCTCCTGTGGTTTCTTTGGAAATTCCAGTAGATACCAATAATGACGGGGTTGCTGATACTTTGGTACAACATGCTGTAACTACGCCCGGTGACCGACAGGGACAAGGTGCGCGACCCGGACAAACCGAAGTTTGGGCTTTTGAGCCTATTCCCGGTTTTGCCAATATGGATGGAGAAAATGATCGTCCAGCTATCAGTATCGACGAAAATACATGGCCCGACCGCTGGCCCGATCAGCCTACCTGGGTTGCTCCGGACGGTACCGTGGAATGGAATGGTTTTTTTGGCCGTGGAATTCAAAATGCCGATTTCGAAACTTATTTCTGGGCAGATGATCACAACGATAAATTCATGCAGGAAAATTATGGATTCAGACCTGACAGTACAGATCTGTCTCGTGGTGGACAAGGATTGGCCATGAGCGTCCGTGGTTTGCAGTGGAGCCAGTTCCTGGCGCAAGATGCGATGTTCTATATCTATGAGATCACCAATACCAGTACTACAACCTACCCGCGTGTTTCTGTAGGGTTGGTGGTTGGTACCGCCGCCGGTGAGCCTGCCAGCACTGGTTCCGGTGATACACAGGATGACCTGGCCTTCTTTGATCAGGGAAATAGAATTGTGTATTCATGGGATGCGAACGATCAGGTAGATGCTACTGGACAAGATGTGGGTTACGTTGGGTATGCCTTTATGGAAAGCCCCGGAGATCCAAATGACGGAATTGACAATGACGGAGATGGAGATCCCAATGAACTAAACGCAGATGGTTTCCCCTATACCGATCCGGCTTTAGTAGGTTCACAACAAAACTCACAATTCAATGCAAGTGACTTCCAGGCCAGAACCATAAATCCTGGAGATCCAATTATTCTGATTGACGAGGAAACCTACGAGCGGTCCGTTGTTTATATGGAAAATGGACCAATGACGGTTACTTCTCAGGGAATTCAGTATGATCTAACTCCCGGAATGACGCTTCAGGAAGCTAAGAAAACCATTCAGGGACAAATTGATGCAATTACAGTTACCGAAAAGAATTTAATTGACGATGATCTGGATGGTATTATTGATGAGGATGCATCACTGCATAATGATAGGAGATATCAGGAATTAGATGGTAATGTCGCTTATTATCCTTCCCTTTATTTTAAAAACTATGTAGGCTTAGCAGAAGCTGTTGGAGAAAACGGTACTGCCACACTACAAGATTCGATCGAGTATGGGCTGCTTAATCCGATGGTAGATGAAAGTCCTTATGACGGCATAGATAATGACGGCGACTGGAATGCTTTAACCGACGATGTAGGAGCAGATGGCGTTTCCGGAACCGGTGATGCGGGAGAAGGTGATGGGGTTCCAACAGTAGGAGAACCTAATTTTGAACTGCTTGATGTGGATGAAACCGATCAGGTTGGTCTTTCCAGTTTTTATTATTTCACCCCACCGGGAGCTGTTCGTCTGAACGAAGATCAGCAGGTATGGAATGCGATGTCTCCGGGTTTCTTCACGACGAATAATGAACTCTCTGCACAGCAACCAGATGGTGTTGATGGTGACTTTATCTTTAGTTCAGGCTATTTCCGGCTTGAGCCCGGTCAAACTCTGCGGTTCTCACTTGCCCTGGTATATGGAGAAGACCTTGCCAACATCACAAATAACGTACAGACCATTCAGGAGATCTACGACCGAAACTACAACTTTGCCCGTCCACCGGAGAAACCAACCCTCAATGCAGCAGTAGGTGACGAGAAAGTAACCTTGTACTGGAACAGCATTGCCGAGGAAAGTGAAGATCCTATTCTGGGGAAAGATTTTGAAGGCTACAAGCTCTTCAAGAGTACCGATCCCAACTTCCTGGATCCTGACAGAATTACCGATGCTTTTGGGAACGACGCTTTGTTGGAGCCTTTAGCACAATTTGACTTAGATAATGGTATAAACGGACTGTGGAAACCAGCTGAAGACACTTCAAATTCAGTACAAGATCCGGCATATGTGTATAACCCTGATCTGGCTGACCGCGTGCGTGGCGTTCCGTTCTATTTAGGGGATGATACCGGCTTGCAGCATTCCTTTGTGGATACCAATGTGGTGAACGGACAAACCTATTACTACGCACTGGTAGCCTACGATCGTGGAAGCGTGGAATTCTATCCTGCCGAAAACAACTTTTCCGTAACGGTACGGGATGACGGTTCAACCGTGACTGATGTGAATGTGGTGGAGGTAGAACCAAATACCCCGGTGCTTGGCTATCAGGCCGGTTCTGTGGTGGGTGAAGTTGAACACCCAAGTGGTTCTGCAACAGGAGAAGTGTTTGTAGAAGTGCTTGATCCTGTTTTCCTTCGGGAAGGTTCAAATTATCAGATTCGGTTTTCTGGTGATAATGAACTCCAGGCCTCCCGTTTTTCTGTAATAAGCGATGGAGATGTGATCGTATCCGATGCTTCATTGTCAGATGCACAATCAAATATATTTGATGGGATGAGATTGTCATTCCGGAATGATCAAACACGATTTAATCCGGATGCTTCTGGATGGGCCGACGAGGATACCAATAGGATCAATGTCGAGATCCGCTCCGGACAATTTGTAAATGAATCCAGGTGGAAATACTCCGGTACACCGGTACCATTTGACTACGAGATCGAATTCTCCGATCAGTTTGTAGCCACCTCTATTGACACCACCTTAGGTACAGGCGCAAATGCAATAGATGTGCCTGAAACTGATACTAAATTCAAGATCACAAATGTAACGACAGGTCAGGAAGTGCGTTTTGCATTTGATGAGTCTCTGGGAGATGATGATGGTGAATTAGGGGACTTTGAATACATCTACATTTACGATCAGGTTTCCAGTGATTCATTAGCGCCAACCTTTGAAGTCACCTTAGACTACATCAGTACAGGTCAGGGAAGGCAGCCAAGTGGAACATTGCCGGTAAGTGGCGATATTTATGAAATTAAGACCTACAAGGCATATGGCACTTCCGATTCCTACAGCTACTCAACCGAGTCTTCTGCTGTGGATGAAGAAACTGCACAGGAAATGCTCGATCAAATCAGAGTAGTACCCAATCCTTATGTAAGCGCAGCAAGCTGGGAGGGTAAACTTCCGCCAACCATTACAAGCGGCAGAGGTGAACGAAAAATTCAATTCCAAAACGTTCCTGATAACTCAACCATCCGCATCTTTACCGTTCGTGGAGAGCTCGTGAGGGAACTGAACCACGACGATAGCATTGACCGTGGATATGTGGATTGGGATCTGCGCACCCGCGAAAACCTGGATGTAGCCTATGGTATCTATTTCTATCACCTGGAGGCGCCCGGCGTTGGGACTAAAACCGGAAAAATTGCACTGATCAAATAATGAAGAAACTAGCGATCAATATGAAAAAGTCACTGAAGTACTGCTTGTTGTTGGCAGGCAGCCTGGTACTTTCCTTAAACGTACAAGCACAAGACAAAGTAGGGACATCCGGACCTGCATTTCTGAGTATTACCTCAGGTGCGCGGGCATCGGCTATGGGAGGTGCTTATGTAGCCATCGCCAACGATGGGAGCTCCATGTTCTGGAATCCCGGCGGAATGGCGCAGGTAGATAAATCGACGGTTACCTTCTCTAACATGAACTGGTTTTTGGATTCTCAGATACAGGATGCCTCGGTGATCTTCAATGGGGGAGATGCAGGTAATTTTGCACTGTCAGTCCGAGCCCTGAATTATGGAGAAATTGAGGTAACCACGATCGAAAACCCGGGTGGAACCGGCGAGATCTTTACCCCAACTGATCTTTCTGTCGCAGTATCCTACTCCCGTTTTATCACGGACCAATTTTCGATCGGAGCCAATACGAAGTTTGTACAGCAGAAGATCTGGAATGAGGCAGCTACCGGCTTTGCCGTAGACCTTGGAATGCTTTATCAAACTAATTTCAAGAACCTTAGAATCGGGATGTCAATTACAAACTTTGGTTCCGATATGAGAATGAATGGCGATGATCTTCGGCAGGCAATTGATATTGACGAAGGTCAAAATGGTAACAATGAACGACTGGAAGGTTACCTTGCAACAGATTCCTGGCCAATGCCTTTACTGTTCAAAGTGGGTTTGGCCATCGATGCCATAAACACAGAAAACCACAGAGTGGAAGTAGCGGTTGACGCCAAGCACCCCAGCGATAACTCCGAAAGCATAGACATTGGGTTAGAGTATGGCTTTAATGACCTGGTTTTTTTCCGTGGAGGATATCGCAGTTTATTTTCCTCTCAGATCGAAGATCAGGGTTATACTGCAGGCTTTGGTTTGAAATATGCGATCAGCGGAATTGCCGCAGAACTGGGAGTGGCTTACATGACACATGAATATTTACAAGATCCGCTACTCTGGACCTTAGAGATCGGATTTTAAGAACGAATTTCTTTAAAGAAACTGCTTAAGCAGAAACAATAACAACAATAAATAAATAGGAGCAACTATGAAAAAGGTTACAACCTTATTCAGTGCCGTACTCTTCGCCCTTTTTGGGTTTGTAAGTGTACAAGCACAAGACGCCCTTATCATTTCTGAGTACATAGAAGGCTCAAGTAATAATAAGGCGATAGAGCTATTTAATGCTACCGGTGATACGGTTAGCTTAGCAAACTATCAGATTGCCCAATCTAATAATGGAGATGGATGGGAATATTATCATACATTTCCAACAGGTGCAGAAATTGCGCCATTTGATACATGGGTAATGGTAACAAATCAAGTAGATTCAGCATTGTTTGATACTACATTAGCTGATGAAGTGCTTGGCTACCCAAGTTTAGTACACCATAACGGTAATGACGCCAGAGCAATTATCTATATTTCTGGTGAAGACACTACCGTAACGGATGTATTTGGAGACCCGAATAGCGATGCGAAATGGGATGTTGCTGGTGTAAGTGAAGCCTCAGGTGAACATACACTCATTAGAAAAGCAAACATTTTCGAAGGTAACCCAACTGCATTAGCTTCTTTTGGAACTGATGCTGATGATTCTGAGTGGATTGTAAGAGACCAGAATGACTTTTCTGACCTTGGTAGCCACACCTTCGGTTACGAAGTTACCTTCCAGGCAGATATGAACGACATGATCGATTCAGCTGCCTTTATCCCCGGTGAAGATTTTATCACCATTCCAGGTTCTATCAATGGATGGGATACAGCCGCTGATACACTTACCGATGCTGACGAAGATGGTATTTTCAACAAAACCCTTGTTCTGTCACCAGGCGATTATGCCTACAAATTCCACATTTACTCCAATACCGGACGTATTACAGGTGGATATGAGAACAATCAGCCAACCAGCAACACAAACCGTAACATTACGGTTTCTGCTGATGATACCCTCGAAGCACAACAACCAAGTTTCGATTACACCGACTTGAATGATGCTATCTTTGGTGAGATTCAGATCAACTTCAGCGTTAACATGGGTGTTCAAACGCTCAATGGAAACTTCGATCCGGAATCAGATGCTGTTACTGTAGCAGGATCTATGAACGGTTGGAATACAACCTCTGATACTCTTACTCTTTCCAGAGTTGACGATGTTTATCAAGGTGTTGTAACCATTGAAACTTCTGCTATTCCTGCAGACTTTGCATTCAAATACATCATTAGCCGCGAAGACGGATCGCCAGTTTACGAAAGTGGAAGCGACCGCCCGGTTTCAGTTACTGCTGATGATCTTGATTCAGAAGAAGACGCTTATATTGTAGATTCTTCAGATGAAACTGCATTCTTTAGTAATGTTACTTTTGATGACATTTTCCAATCTGACGCTTCTGTAGTATTTGAAGTTGATTTACGTCCTGCTTATTACCTATTAGCGGATAGTGCATCTCTTCCTGCTGACGTTCAGTCTGGAACAGGCGCTGATTCTACTATCACCTTCGTGTTTGCCAACGGTCCACTAGTTACCAAAGACGGTAGCTGGGAAACTTGGGGTATCACTGAAAGTGAAGCAGAAGCAGGTGGTTACCTCTTGAATGACAACGGAGAAAACGGTGATGAAGTTGCCGGTGACTCTGTATTCTCAATCACTATGACTTACGGTGAAGGCGATGCCAAAACCGGTCAGTTCAAATTTGGTGTAAATGGTTATGATAACGAGAATATCTCCGGAACTAACCACGAAGCCACCCTATTTGACGGCGCGAGAGTTCCTCTTGTATTCGGAGCCATTCCTTTATCTGATGGTACTGTAAATGATGATCTTTATGATCCTTATATCCAGGTTACCGAAGAAGGTGCGGTTGTTGTACGACGCGGCGGATCCAGTGATGACGATGTTGTCGTATCCAACGAAAACGAAGAGCTGGCAAGTACTCCAGAAGAGTTCAAACTTAGCCAGAACTATCCAAACCCATTTAACCCAACAACGAACATTAACTTCACCTTACCACAGGCAACTAATGTATCGTTAACGGTTTACAATGTTCTTGGACAGCAAGTAGCACGTCTTGTTAACGGACGACTGGCCGCAGGTCAGCATTCCGTACAGTTCGATGCTTCCAATCTTGCTTCAGGAATGTACTTATACCGCATTGAAGCGGGTACATTCACCCAGAACAAGAAAATGATGTTGATCAAGTAGATTGATCTAACTTTCTAATAATATTTTCGCAGGTACTTTGACCGGTGTCTGCGTATTCTCTTTTAACTCACTCAGAAAAGTGCCAGCAACGATATACGATATTGCGAAAAAAGCAGGGGTAAGCATTGCCACGGTATCCCGTGTGTTCAATAACAGTGCAAACGTTTCGGATAAAGCCAAAAAGAAAGTATTGGCGGTAGCTGACGAAATGGGATATCACCCACAGGCTTTTGCCCAGGGACTCGCCAGCCGTAAAAGTAATACGGTAATGGTTGTTGTGCCCGTTATTTCTAATTATTTCTTTATGGAAGTATTGGGAGGCATTCAGGATAAGTTGAGTCAACAGAATTACGAACTCAGTATTTTTAACATTTCTCCAAACAAAGACATCCAGGAGCAAGTAGAGCACGTTCTTAAACGTCGATGGGCTGAAGGATACCTCTTCATTTCCATACACATGGAAGAAGAAAAGTGGGAGAATCTTGAAAAATACAATGTTCCCATTACGCTTATTGATGAATATTTCCAGGGTTTCGATTCCGTTAGTGTGGATAATGCACAGGGGGCATACCGGGCTACCAAACATTTCCTGGAACAAGGATATGCACGGGTGGCTATGCTGTCTGCTCTGGAATCTTCCAAACCGATCAAGGATCGTCTTAAAGGCTATAAAAAAGCACTGAATGAACATGAAATTCCCTTCGATAATACCCTGGTGGTGAAGGGCGATAGCATGAACCGGGATGGATTTACGGAGCGGGCAGGCTACGAAGCTATGATCAAAATGCTGGAAATGAACCCTATGCCCGAGGCCTGCTTATGTGCCTCTGATATTCAGGCTGTGGGGGCACTAAAAGCTATGCAAGACACTGGCAAAAAGCTTCCCATTATTGGCTACGACGATATCGAACTGGCAGAATACATGGGACTTTCCACCATACGTCAACCCATGCGCGATATGGGGTTTTTTGCTACTCAAAACCTGCTCGACCGAATGAATAATTCGGAGAAACCAATTTCACAAACCATTTATTCTCCTGAGCTTACTATTCGTTCTTCCACATCGGTGAACGGGGTTTAGGTAGAAGCCAAATAATTTTGTATCGATATGAAGTCTTTCAAATTTCTCAGTTTCATTGCTCTTCTTCTCTTTAGCGGAAATACCTTTGCGCAGGTAGTAACTTTTCAACCAGATTTCCCTACGGAGTATGATTCTCTCACGGTTATTTTTGATGCTACTGAAGGAAATGGAGATCTCGAAGATTTTGATGGGGATGTATATCTCTATACCGGTGCTATCACTACAAACAGTACTGATGATTCCAACTGGCTCCATGTCCGTCCTTCAGGAAATAACGGCTGGTCAAGCTATCCGGAAGAATTGAAGGCAACCAAGCTTGATGATAACAAGTGGGGCTTCACCTTTAAACCCGATCTCCGAAATTTCTTTGATATCACCGATGGAGGAGAATCCATTGAGAAAGTAGCCATGCTATTTAGAGGGACAAGAACCGGTTCAGGAGATCCTGTTGCAGTGGGAAGAGGAGATGGCGGCAGCGATATTTTTGTCGAAATGTTTGAGGATGCGGTCACTGCCCGATTGTTGAATCCTGGTGAAAGTACGAGTTTACTGACCGTAGGTGATACATTGAATATCAGTGGGGTAGGAAATTCTCCGGCTGAAACTTTGGAATTAACGCTAACGATCAATGGAAATAACGTTGCCTCTTCAACCGATTCTGATCAGCTGGAATATGAATTCATCCCTGAGGAAACCGGAAATTATATCATTGAACTTACAGCATCCGACGGACAGGGAAATACGGATATAGCGCATTCCAAAGTGGTTGTAATCGATGGCGTGGAGCTTGCTTCCCGTCCGCAAGGATTACGAGACGGCATCATTTATAATAGTGATGGGAGTGTTTCATTATCTCTGTTTGCTCCCGGTAAAGAAACTGCTTTTGTGATCGGAGATTTCAGCAACTGGCAGGCGGATCACGATTACCTGATGAAAATGGATTCGCTGAATGCAGATAGCGTATGGTTCTGGATCAACCTGGATGCAGGCGAATTTCCGCAGGGACAGTATTCGGGATTTCAATATCTGGTGGATGAACAAATTCGAATCTCAGATCCATATTCTGAGCTGATCCTGGATCCTTACAACGATCAGTATATTTCTGAGGCTACCTTCCCGGATCTCCCCGAATATCCTTCAAACCAAACCAGTGGGTGGGTTACGCTTGTTCATCCCGGAAAAGCGGATTATGACTGGCAAGTCACCGATTTCGAGAAGCCGGATAAAGACGAATTGATCATTTACGAACTACTGATCCGTGATTTCATCGAAGCCCGAAACTTCCAGACGCTAACGGATACGCTGGATTATCTGGAGAATTTAGGGGTGAATGCCATCGAGTTGATGCCAGTGAGTGAATTTGATGGAAATCTTAGCTGGGGCTACAACCCAAATCATCACCTGGCACTGGATAAAGCCTATGGAACACCGGAAGCCTTCAAACAATTTGTGGATGAGGCGCATCAGCGTGGAATGGCTGTGATCCTGGATGTGGTGATGAATCACGCTTCGGATGTGAATCCTTTCTTCCAGCTCTACGGGAATGATGACGACTATTATTTCAACTCCCAGGCGCGTCACGCTTACAATGTTTTCAACGATTTCGACCACTCTTATTCGGGCACGAGGTACTACAACCAACGGATGATCGAGCACTGGATCAACGAGTACAAGATCGATGGATTCAGATGGGATTTGACCAAAGGATTCACCCAGAATTGTGCTGGTGATGGCGGAAGCTGCACCAACAATTATCAGCAAGATCGTGTTGATGTCCTGAAAAAGTATGCCGATTGGCAGTGGGAAGAAGATCCTGAGTTCTATGTGATCTTTGAACATCTCGGAACCGAAAGTGAAGAAGCTGAATGGGCCAACTACAGAGTGCATGAAGGCAAAGGAATTATGCTTTGGGGCAAAATGACCGGCCCGTACAGCGAGGCTGCCATGGGATATCACGATGGCGGAAAATCCAATTTGTATGGTGTACTTTCTGAATCCCGTTCTTCATTCCGTCAGCGCCATTTAGTAGGCTATATGGAAAGCCATGACGAGCAATGGATGATGTTCAAGAACCTGAATTACGGGAATTCTTCCGGAGATTATGATATCACAGAATTAGGCACGGCTTTGAACAGACAAAAACAGGCCGGTGCGTTTTTCTTCCTTCTTCCAGGACCTAAAATGATATGGCAATTTGGTGAATTGGGTTATGGCGGCGGTCCTGATGAATGCCTGAAACCGGGTGGAGGTAATGGAGACTGTCTAGCTTCAGATCCCAGCCGAACCGGACAAAAACCCATTCGCTGGAATTATTATCAGGATGAAGGTCGCAAGAATTTGTACAAAGTCTGGAGCTACATCATCAATCTTAGAAAAAGCAGCCCGGCTTTCACAAATTCCCAGGAATATGATTTCGATAACCTGAGCGGCACCATGAAATTCTTCACACTTCAGCATGAAGACAGCGATGTTTTGGTGGTTGGTAATTTCGGAGTGACAGAAACCTCTATAACAGCACCATTTCCATCAACAGGAGAGTGGCATGATTATTTTGGAGGAAGTTCTGTGGTAACCACGGAAAGTTCATCTCATCAGTTAACGCTTCAGCCTGGTGAGTTTAAGATATTTACGACCCGTGAGTTTGAAACTCCTGCAGAAGACAGTCTTTTTACATCGAATGAAAATGTAGCTGACACTGAAATGCCTTCCAATTACCGATTGATGCAAAACTATCCCAATCCTTTTAACCCGGGTACCGTGATCAGTTATCAGTTGGCAGATAACAGTGATGTTACTTTAAAGGTGTTTGATATGCTGGGCAGGGAGGTAGCTATGCTGGTGAATGAGCGGAAATCAGCGGGGAGTTATCAGGTGAATTTTGATGCTTCTAAGCTTAGTAGTGGAATGTATATCTATCGATTGCAGGCCGGTGGGAAAGTTTTTACCGAGAAAATGATGCTAATTAAGTAAGAAATTGGAAATAATGAATTTTGAATTGTGAATCGATTCAAAATTAAAAATTCAAAATTTAAAATTAAGACCCGTGTCAAATAAAGCTTTAAAATTCATTTCAATTGCACTGGCTTTGATGCTTACCGGTTGCTCTTCATCCATCGAGGCTCCGGAAGATTCGCAAATTGTTGGTTTGGCTACACCCATCACTTTGGAGTTTGAGGAAACCGAGATCATCTCGGCTGACTATTTTATCGCTCCCTCACGTATTGATTCTGTCACTGCTCCGGCCGGACTTCAGGCAAGTTTGTCACCCGATAAAGAAATCATAACGCTAAGCGGTTCACTCCAGTCGCCCCTTGATGTGCTTAACATCTGGGCTGGTGGCTACGCCTATGATTTTCTGCTGAAAAGGTCGTCCAAGCAAGAGATCACCATGACGTTTGAACAAGGTTCAGGAAGCGTGAATTCGGTGAAAATGAAAGGGGAGATGAATAACTGGAATCCTAATGCCACGGTGTTTGAAAAGAATGGTGATATCTGGGAAGCCACCATGTTAGTGAATGAAGGAGTTTATCAATACGTACTGGTGATTGATGGACAAGAAATGCCCGATCCTGACAACCCAAATACGGTTTCCAACGGGATGGGAGGCACAAATTCAGTACTTACCGTAGGAGATGCCGATGCTGAAAAACCTGCACTGGTCACTTATGATCATTCTGGTCCTACTGTATTCTTGAAAACAGAATTCCCTGAAAACACGATCGTATTCTGGGAGAATTATGAGCTGGAAACACGCCAGGAAGAGAATTTTGTGAGCTTCGAACTTCCTGCCAATGCATCGTACATGCAGCGTTCACATGTAAGAGCCTGGACGTTTGGCGATAACGGAAAGCTATCGAACGATGTGCTCATTCCGCTTCAAAACGGACAAATTGTGGAGCGCAGTGAACAGCTTACTCGCCACGACTACCATAACTGGAATATGTACTTTGTATTGATAGACCGGTTCAGGGATGGAAATCCGGCTAATACGCAGAAAGTAGACGACCCTGACATTCACCCCAAAGCCAATTATTATGGTGGCGATTTTGCCGGTATCACCCAAAAGATTCAGGATGGATATTTTGAGGATATTGGTGTGAATACACTCTGGCTTTCACCGATCACACAAAACCCGGAAACTGCTTACGGCCTTTGGGATAAAGGCGGTGTGACTACTAAATTTTCCGGATATCATGGTTACTGGCCGGTGTCATCTTCAAAACTGGATCACCGCTTTGGAACCGAGGAAGAATTCCGCAAGCTGCTGGACATAGCTCATGAAAACAATATGAGTGTGATTCTCGATTATGTGGCTAATCACGTACACGAAGATCATCCCGTTTATCAGAATAATCCCGATTGGGCGACTGATCTATATCTGCCGGATGGTACCATGAATACCGAATTGTGGGATGAACAACGCCTCACTACCTGGTTCGATACTTTTATGCCTACGCTTGATTTTTCCCGTGAGGAAGTCATCGAAACCATGACGGATTCTGCTTTGTATTGGGTGAAAGAATTCGATCTGGATGGATTTCGCCATGATGCCACCAAACACATCCAGCTTGAATTTTGGAGAACCCTGACCCGTAAGATCAAGGACTCGGTGACCATTCCCACCGGAAAACGTGTTTTTCAGATCGGGGAAACCTATGGGAGTCGTGAGTTGGTAGCGAGCTACATCAACTCCGGGATGCTGGATTCACAGTTTGATTTCAGTATGTACGATGCTGGCCTGAATACCTTTGGGCAGGGAAATTCTTTTGAAGGTCTGCATATACAACTTCAGGAAAGTTTTAATTATTACGGATATCATAATCTGATGGGCTACATATCCGGAAATCATGACAAAACAAGATTTATTACGCTTACAAGTGGTGAAGTGGCTTGGGATGAAGACGGCAAACTGGCCGGCTGGACCAGAGAAATTGAAGATCCACAGGCTTTTGCCTATGATCGGCTTTCAATGTTTCATGCTTTCAATCAAACGATTCCGGGAATCCCTGTAACCTACATGGGCGATGAATATGGACAGCCCGGAGCCAACGATCCCGATAACCGTAGATGGATGGAATTTGAAGAGTCAGAGCTGACTGGAAATGAGATTCAGAACAGAAATATCTACAGAAAATTGACTGAACTTCGTCGTTCAGAGATGCCGCTTTTATACGGTGATTTTCAATTTCACACTACTACCGAAAACACACTGGCTTATTCGCGTTCCTATTTTGAAGATCAGGCGATCGTAGTGTTCAATAAGTCAGGGCAAACTGAAGAAATTGAAATAGACCTGCGCGAAGAATTCGATTATGTAGATCTGGAAGCTCAATTTGGCAATGAGTTTCGCGTAGAAAACGGAAGTTTATATGTAACCCTTCCATCCAACAAATTTGAAATTTTGACCTTGTGAGTATGACAGCAACCTCGAAGCGTTCGGTAGGACCTGAGAGCGTTGCGAGAAACTATTAAGATACTTTGAACCGAACGCTGCGAGGTCTTTTGGACGCTCGCAGGTTCTTCAATTTGCCTAAGAAATTTATAAACAAACACCACACAAAACACTCATGAACCGATTTAAAAACCTGTTTTTAGCTTTTGTAACCATTTCCGCTTTGATGCTGTCATCTTGTGCAGCACCGGAGGCGGAGTATAACGCTCCGGTTGGGAATGTAGAACATCCCGAATGGAGTAAGAATGCGAATATCTACGAAGTGAATATTCGTCAGTATTCTGAGGAGGGAACTTTTGAGGCTTTCCAAGAAGACCTGCCTCGGCTTGAAGCCATGGGCGTAAAGATCTTATGGCTGATGCCCATTCACCCCATTGGAGAAAAAAACCGAAAAGGTCCGCTGGGAAGCTACTATTCCGTACAGGATTACAAAGGCATCAACCCAAATTATGGGACTGAAGAAGACTTCCGTGCGCTGGTTGATGAAGTACACGAACGGGATATGAAGATCATCATAGACTGGGTGGCAAACCACACATCCTGGGATAATCCGTGGACGGAAAATCCGGAATGGTTCGAGCTGAATGAAGAGGGTAATTTCATGCCTCCGCGCGGTACCGACTGGACAGACGTAGTTCAACTTGATTACACCAACAACGAGATGCGTGAAGCCATGCACGACGCTTTGGAATATTGGGTGCGAGATTTTGATATAGACGGTTACAGAGCCGATGTGGCAGGCATGGTTCCTATTGATTTCTGGAATGAAGCCCGAGAGCGACTGGATGCCATCAAACCGGTGTTTATGCTGGCAGAAGATGAAGGCCCGGTAATGCATGAAGAAGCTTTTGACATGACCTATGCCTGGACGTACGCGCACCTGATCCGTGAGATCGCAGCCGGCAATGAAGAGATCACTGTTTTAGACAGCCTAATGGAAGTGGAGGAAACCAAATTCCCTGAAAACGCCTACCGCATGTACTTTACCAGCAATCATGATGAAAACTCCTGGAACGGCACTGATCCCGGTATGTATGGAGATAACTTCGAAAACTTTGCTGTGCTTTCTGCCACCATCGATGGAATGCCGCTGATCTATAATGGGCAGGAGTCGGTACTGGACAAACAACTTGAGTTTTTTGAGAAGGATGAGATCGAGTGGAAAGATTATGAATATCAACCGTTCTACACCATGCTTCTGAAACTGAATACCGAAAATGAAGCCCTCTGGAACGGAGAATTTGGTGGAGACCTGAACATCTTCAGCTCACCCGAAAACACTTTTGCTTACAAACGTGAGAAAGGGGACGACTGGGTATTTGTGTACCTGAACAATGGAAGTGAAGCCATTAATGTGCCTTTAGATGAATATGGAATTCCAAACGACGCCTCTGGCTACGAAATATATTCCGATCAGCTTCCGCCCGAAGAAACCAATTACTATGAAGTGGCAGGGAATTCCTGGCTGCTCATCGCGAATGAATAGTTAATGTTGAAATGAGTCTTTGAAATGTTATGACTCTGAGTGCCTTACAGTTTTAAAGAGTACAGGTGATCACTGCGAAGAGTCTCAAAGTTAAATACCGATCCATTTTTATACTTTGAGATCCTTCGCGAAATACCTGATAAACGTATTCACAAAATCTAAGTGCTCAGGATGACAAGCTTAGAACCTGTTACCAGCAAAATTAAACACAACCTAACCACCAAATTAAAATCACCGGCTTATGTCTGACCAACTTTTGAACAAACGACCCCGACTCAGCTTTTGGGAAATATGGAATATGAGTTTTGGATTCCTTGGCATTCAGTTTGGCTTTGCCCTTCAAAACGCCAACGTAAGCCGGATCTTTGAAACCTTAGGCGCCAATGTAGATGATATCCCCATTCTCTGGATCGCAGCTCCACTGACGGGCTTGGTCGTTCAGCCCATTATCGGATATTTCAGTGATCGTACGTGGACACGATTGGGAAGACGAAGACCTTATTTCTTGTTTGGTGCTATTGCGGCATCGATTGCGTTGGTCATCATGCCAAATTCGCCCATGCTATGGGTAGCAGCTGGTATGCTGTGGATCATGGATGCTTCTATTAATGTCTCCATGGAGCCATTCCGCGCATTTGTAGGAGATATGCTGCCTTCCGAACAGCGAACCAAAGGCTTTGCCATGCAGAGTTTCTTTATTGGAACCGGAGCCGTGGTTGCCTCTGCATTGCCATGGATTTTGACGAATTGGTTTGGTGTAGCAAATACAGCTCCTGAAGGCATCATCCCGCCATCGGTAAAATGGTCGTTTTATCTGGGGGCAATTGCCTTTATAAGTGCGGTTGTATGGACGGTCGTGAAGTCCAAAGAATATTCACCCGAACAGCTCAAAATCTTTGAAGATGCTGAGAATGAAGAGATCGAAGATGCGAATAAACTCCGGGAAGTACCTATCGAAGCAGGTGATGGACAAAAGAAGATCACGCTGGGAATTATATTTGCAGTAGTTGGGGCAATCACAACCTGGCTGACGTATGAATATGCTCTCGATAAAGAAGTATATGTAGCCACCGGTGGTTTAACGGTGATCGGTTTGGTGATGATGGTGGCCGGATTGCTTCAAAGATCAGGTAAAACCGAACATGGTCTTGTGGTGGTGATGCATGATTTCATCCACATGCCAAAGACGATGAAGCAACTTTCATTGGTACAATTCTTTTCCTGGTTCGCTCTTTTTGCGATGTGGATTTACACCACAGCAGGGGTTACTGCCCATATTTACGGAACCAGTGATACGACCTCGATGCTTTATAATGAAGGAGCCGATTGGGTAGGAATAATGTTTGGCGTGTACAATGGTATTGCTGCAGTGGTTGCATTTGGTCTTGCTCCTATGGCCAAATTGCTCAGCCGTAAATGGGTTCATGCCATTTCCCTCATTCTTGGCGGATTTGGCCTGATCTCCATTTACTTTTTCTCGGATCCCATGATGCTGATCATTTCTATGATCGGAGTTGGGATTGCCTGGGCCTCCATTTTAGCGATGCCTTATGCTATCCTTGCCGGGTCCATTCCTGCTAAAAAAATGGGTTTGTATATGGGGATATTTAACTTCTTTATTGTGCTTCCACAGCTTATAGCCGCTACTGTTTTAGGATATGTAACCCGTACCTTTTTTGGTGGCGAAGCTGTATATGCACTGGTATTGGGAGGCATTGTCCTTTTTATAGCTGCAGCCAGCATGTACTTTGTAGATGATGTAGATGCCGATGTAGAACAGGTTTAAGACAATTTACCGAACTTCGTCGCATCGCCTCAAAGTGTTTGAGCAGCGATGCGGTGATATACTGTGCTTCCATTCTATACATGCACTATGTATAAAATGGCATATGTTGCAACAATTACTTAATTTGGTTGCAACAAAAACAAGTTCGTTTGCAATGAGTGAAAAAAACAAAAAAGACATTGTCTGGTTCGGGATGAAGCTTACCCCAGAAGAGAAAGCCAAGATCAAAATGCTGGCAAAGAAAAAGGGGGTATCTCAAAAGGAAGTCATCATGAGTTTGGTGAATGAGGAGGTTGTTGAGTATGAGGTAGAGGCTAAGCCTGGATCTTTACTGGACCGGATGCAGCATTTGGTTGGAATTGTAGAAGACGGCCCGACTGATTTATCAACTAATCCTAAATACATGGAAGATTTTGGCAAAGACAGTTTATATAGACGCCGGCCCAATAGTGGCAATTCTAAGTAAAAGAGATGAACATCATTTCTGGGTTTCGGAGAGGATTAGTGAAATAGATGTCAATTTAGTTACGACCTCCATTGTTATTGCTGAAGCTTTTCACATTCTAAAAAAAGTCCCAAAAGGTATAAGCGGACTATTTCAAACCATTGAAGAAGGATTTATCACGGTGGAAGAATCGTATCCTAAAAATTATCACTTTATCCATGAAGGAGTTTTAAAATACCATGACATCCAAGCTTCTTTGGGAGATTTAAGCCTTCTGTCTATTGCTGATGATCCTAAAAACTCCAAAATTTTCACGCTCGATTATGATTTCCACATTTATCGGGATCGCTCAGGGAATCCATTAAATCTTATTTCGCCCTATAATTCTTAATGATAATATTGAATTTCAGCAGTCACCATCAATTTTATTTCAGCACTTATTTTAGAGTAGAACCTATCTATCTTACCACAAAAAATTTATGCGCTTAAAACAAGAGCAATTTGTTCCCTTTATGATCGTCGTGGGCATTCTAACCATGATCATTATCATCTATTCATCCTTTCGGTTTAACACCAAGCAACACGAACAGTTCAAGGAGAACCTGGCGGAATCCGATTCCCTTATCACCATGAATATGCGTGTTGTAAGAGAGAGCGATTCGGTGAATGTTGCTGATCTGAAAGGAAACACTTCTTTGCTGGTTTTTTGGGCGAGTTGGTCCGATAAATCCCGTTCTATGCTGGATGAAATTCAGCTTCTGCAGAATGAATATGATTCCCTCAAAGTGATCGCTGCTTTGGTGAAAGATGCAGAAGAATCACTGGCTTCCAATAAAGAGTATCCGGATTTCTATTACACGGACGGCGTCAAACTGTTTAATTACCTTCAAGTTCCCGGCTTCCCAAGCTATGTCTTATTTGATGAAAACTCCCGGGTTCTCACATCCGAAGTTGGATACGAAAAAGGCGTTGGTTACGATTCGCTAAAAGTGTTTATGCCATGAGTAAAACCCCGGTCATGATATTGAATGGAGAGTTCGTCTCAGAACAGGATGCCGCTGTTTCTCCGGTCAACCGGGGCATGATGTATGGAGATGGCTGCTTTGAGACTCTCCGGTTTTATGCAGGAAAACTGCTCGGCTGGAATCAGCATTTTGACCGAATGAAAGCGGGACTTCACTATTTGGGGATGGAAGCAAATTTTGATCCACAAGAATTGAAAAGATCCATCATCCGCCTTGCTCAGGAAAACCACCTTTTAGGCAAGGAAGCCATCATACGGATTCAATGCTGGCGTTCAGGTGGACGTGGATATAATCCTGCATCAACTCAGTCAAACTGGATGGTCCAGATATCGGAAATTTCGCCCAGGTATGAGCCAATGGAGCTGGTGGTTGCAAATACCCGATGCATCCCCAATGAAGCGTTACAGAGGCAATACAAGCTTACCAATGGATTGAATTACATCAAAGCCGCCCAGGAAGCGAGCGCAAGGAACGCAGATGACGCATTAATGCTAACTATGGACAAAAAGGTGAGTGAAACCACGTCCGCAAATATTTTTTGGGTGAAAGGGGATGCTGTTTTTACCCCTTCCGAAGAATGTGATCTGTTACCAGGGGTGACGCGTTCAATAGTAACAGAGGTATGTAAAAACCTCGGGATATCACTTCAAGAAGGATCATTTCCTATAAAGGATGTTCTTGAAGCCGAATCCATTTTTTGCACGAATTCATTGATCGAGATCAGGGATGTTGTTTCCATAGATGAACGTGAATTTGATCTGGACCATCCAATTACGATAAAGATCAGGGCCGGTTTTGAGGCCTACAAAGCGGAGCATCTGGAATGAGCCGCTTTAAGACTATCGGGGATGTATGGGATTTTTTGAATACGATCCCCATGTTTCAAAAAACGGGGGCTGCAGCCTCTAATTTCAGTCTGGATAATATTCGCTCCTTTTGTGAGCAGCTTGGAAATCCTCAGGAACGGTTTCGTTCTATCCATGTAGCCGGCACAAACGGGAAGGGCACAACTTGTTATTTGCTGGAGCAGATATACGCTCACTCCGGCTATAAAACAGGACTTTTTACTTCACCTCATTTACTTCGGTACAATGAGCGGGTCAGGGTAGGTCAGCTTGAAATTTCCGACGATGCGATCCTCACATTCTTCCAAACCGCTGAGCCTGTATTTGAGAAGATCAGCCTCAGTTACTTTGAGATCTGTACGGTACTTGCTTTCTGGCATTTTGCCGAACAAGAGGTAGATATCGCGATCATAGAAGCAGGGTTGGGGGGAAGGCTCGATTCTACCAACATCATCACCCCGGAAGTTTCTGTGATCACCAGCATTGGGCTCGACCATCAGGATATTCTGGGAGATACCACCGAGAAGATAGCGCGGGAAAAGGCCGGCATCATAAAAGAAGGGAAACCGATCGTTGTGGGTAATATCTCCGGAAATGAATTGGATGTGATCGAAACGGTTGCTTTATCAAAGCAAAGTGAACTGTTTGAATCTGCTGTTTTGCACCCAGAATGGCGGGATGGGATCATCCATCTTGATCTGCCAGGAATTATTTTTCAAACCTCATTCCGTGAACAGGTTAACAAATGGAATGTGGCCATGGCATGGAAAGTGACGGAGTTGCTGGATCATGAACTGCCTGTAAAAATAGAATCAAAGCAACAGGCTATAGAGTCATTCCCGGGAGCACCGGCCAGGTTTGAGAAACTTCATTCGAAATACGAGTGGTATTTCAGCGGATCTCACAACAAACAGGCACTGGAATCATCGCTGGAGGCGATAGAGGAGATCAGGCCTAAAGAAGAATGGGTGCTTATTTTTTCGAGTATGAAGGATAAATGGAACCCGGAAATGGCTACTATGTATTCCGGTTTCAAGAACGCTTTTTTTGTTGAACAAGAAGGAGACCGGGCCAAAAAATTTGATGAGATCAAAGAGGAAATGAACGTTCAGGAACTGGATGAAAACAACGCAAAAATTATTTTAAAGGAATTGAAGACAGAGTTAGTAATTTTTATGGGAAGTTTTTACTTTTATGCCATAGCAAAGCGGTGGACAACAGACGTTTCATAATATTTTCATCGCTCATTTCATCCTTACCTGATTGAATATCCTTTTTCGCTGCTAAAACATGCGGCACGATGTTCACCCCAAAATTTCAGTAAGAATCATATTCACAACAGCTACATTATATGTCAGATAACGAAACCGCCGGAATTTCGGCCGGGGAGTTGGAATCCTTAGACGGGAAAAAGCTTCACGAATTACAAAAACTTGCAAAATCTATTGGCATTAAGAGGGTTACCGGAATAAGAAAAGCGCAGCTGGTTGAAGAAATTCGCTCTAAAGCTTCCGAACAAACCTTGTTTGATGATTCAGATTCATCCACAGATAAGACGGATCGGCAGAAAAATGATTCTGCAGAGAAGGATGAAGAAATGAAGAGTTATGGGGGGCAGGATCACATCGTCTCTTATAAAAAAGAGAATAAGAAAGAGGAAAAGAAACAGCCCAAAAAACGTCCGCACAGTAATAAGCGTAAAGGGCATGAGCATAATAAGCTTCCTGAATCTGATGCGACAACATTAGAGCAACGCATCAAGGAGCTGGAACCGGATCTGGGGCCATACCTTTTCAATGAAGGTACTTTGGAGATACTGCCGGACGGTTATGGGTTTCTCCGATCAGTGAATTACAATTACAAAGCAAGTCCGGATGATATTTATGTATCGCCTTCACAGATCAAGCGCTTTCGGCTGAAACAAGGTGATGTGGTAATCGGTGTAATTCGTCCGCCCAAAGTTGGGGAACGTTATTTCGCCTTATTACGCATTGAAGGCGTAAATGGCCGCATTCCTCACGACATGGATAACCGGCAGGATTTTGAAGACCTGCTACCCATTCACCCAGACGAGCGCTACCGACTTGAGTTCGATCCAAAAGAATATACAACCCGGATGATCGATCTGTTTTCACCCTTGGGTAAAGGTCAGCGTGGTTTGATCGTAGCGCAGCCTAAAACAGGGAAAACCACGATCCTGCGAAACACCGCTAATGCCATTGCTGCCAATCATCCCGATACCAAGATCCTCATTGTGCTTATTGATGAGCGTCCCGAGGAAGTGACAGAAATGGAGCGCAGTGTAGAGAACGCAGAAGTAGTAGCTTCCACTTTTGATGAAAAACCTGAAAACCACATTGGCCTGGCTGAAATAGCTTTCGAAAAAGCGAAACGACTGGTGGAAAGTGGTCACGATGTGGTGATGCTGATCGATTCCATAACACGGCTATCGAGAGCGTACAACGTAACGGCATCCAACAAAGGTCGCACCATGACCGGTGGTGTCGATTCCGAAGCTCTGAAAGCACCCCGACAACTATTTAGTTCGGCTCGTAATATTGAAAACGGTGGTTCTCTGACTATTCTCGCTACCGCTTTGATCGATACCGGCTCTCGTATGGATGATGTGATCTTTGAAGAATTCAAAGGAACAGGTAACATGGAGATCTATCTCGACCGAAGATTATCGGATCGTCGGTTGTATCCTGCTATCGATATTTTCCGAAGCGGAACCCGTCGCGAAGAGCTGCTGGTTTCTGAGGAAGAACGGGAGAAAGTGGTGCTGCTGCGTCGCTATCTCACCAATATGAATCCGTACGAGGCTATGGACTTCCTGCTTGATAAAGTGAAAGGCACGAGAAACAATGAAGAGTTTCTTATCTCGATGAATAAGTAGTTTTTTCGGTAGGCAGTAGGCAGTAGGCAGGTCTTATCTCATTCTGATAAAAACTACTCAGTAATTAACTCGCTCCGAACGCTTTGCGTCGGAGCGTTTTTTTGTTTTAAGGAACGAAATGGTATTCTCCCTGCTTACACATTTCATGTCTTTCTACTGCTAACTGATGACGGTACACCTCAATGAATAAATTTCTGTTCCAAAAGAGCTGGATCTGGCTGGCTGTTTTTTTCGGTTTTGCTTTGATGGCATTCTGGCCAGGTTATTATTCCGATCCGGGAGGGAGCTTTTCTTTTTCAACGCATGCACACGGCATTGCTATGACGTTGTGGTGTTTGATGCTCATTAGTCAGGCTTACCTTGTACGTAGTAAACATCGCGAGATTCACCGGAAGGTGGGGAAAGCATCGTATGTGTTGGTCCCTTTTTTGATCCTTTCAACTTTTGCTCTGACGCATGAAAGCTTGCAGGGAAATGAGCCTTACTCAGCAAGAAACTTTTCCAGTCTGGCACTGATGATCAACGCTACGGTTTTATTTGGGGTGATCTACGGACTAGCCATTTATCACCGAAAGGATTCTTTGACCCACGCCCGCTACATGTTTGCTACTATTTTTCCGATGTTCACACCCATCACAGATCGACTCATTTACCGCAATATTCGTCCGCTCGTAGAAGCTGCCCCAACTATTGAAGGAAGTCCCATTGTGCCATTCTGGGGATTTTTGCTGGCGTTAATACTCGTAGGCGGATTAGCTTTTTGGGACTGGAGATCCAACAAAAGAAAAGATGTATTTCCCACGGTTTTTGGGATGCTCATACTGTACCACATTTCTGTTTTTACCTTACATCTGGTCCCCGCCTGGCGAAGTTTTGGGAATTGGTTTTTGGGAATTACCTTCTATTGATGTAAGCTGATATAACCACCCATTTTGATAACCAGATCGGAAGCTTGGCAATGAAACGAATTCACTTATTTGAGATAGAAGATCTTGCTTGGTTTCCGGGGTGGCTGCGAAGTTGTATGACACGCCTCATTATTGTTATGCACCGGTTGGTTGGCACAGAGAAAAAAGTTGCTGAACTATTGAATCGGCTTATCGAACAAACGGGAAAATCTACAATTGTTGATTATTGTTCAGGCAGTGGAGGTCCCATGCCGGATGTGCTGCAAAGACTAAAAACAACCTATGGAAAAGATCATATCAACTTGGTGTTGAGTGATCTGTATCCGGATAATAACTCCATCAACACATTTAACGAGGGAAGTGAATTACCGATCAAATATCTCACTAAACCGGTGGATGTCACGAATTCGGATTTGAACATGGATGGAATTCGGACGATGATCGGTAGTTTTCATCATTTTAAACCGAAAGAAGCCCGGCAGATTCTGACAAATGCACAGAAGGCAAAACAGCCGATCCTTATTTTTGAATTGAGTGATAACAGTACGCCCATTTTTTTATGGTGGATCGCAGTTCCCATTAATTTTATCATGGCATTATGTATTACGCCGTGGGCCCAGCCTATGACCTGGAAGCAATTAGTATTTACCTACCTGATACCAATAATCCCTCTATGCTTTGCCTGGGATGGTGCGGTCTCCAATGTGAGAACCTACACGCTGGATGATCTCGATGAATTGTTGGAAGGACATCCTGACGAAAATTATTCGTGGGAAACCGGAAAGTTTGAAGGGAAAACAAATCAGATCTATGTGTTGGGATATCCCAAATAATACACCAGACTTTAAAAGTACTCGTATCGCTACAACCTACTATTTTGCGTATGAAAACAACTATGAAAGCGGCGGTTCATCATATCTACGGGGATGAAAGTACGATCCGGTTTGAACAGGTTCTGCTTAGAAAGCTTGAGGCCAGCGAAGTTTTAGTGAAGGTTGTTGCCACAACCGTCAATCGGACCGATTGTGCGTATCTGACCGGTAAGCCGGTGATCATGCATTTGGTGGCAGGATTCAGAAAGCCCAGAAATCCCATAACAGGCTCTGATTTTGCGGGCACTGTTGAATCGGTAGGAGAGAAGGTGTCTAAGTTTAGAGCAGGAGATCGGGTGGTGGGTTTGGATGCGGATCAGTGTTCATCGCATGCCGAATATGTGATCATTTCAGAAGAAGAGGGAATCGCAAAGGTACCGGATGAATGTTCTTATGCAAAAGCGGCAGCTTCTATGGAAGGTGCACATTACGCATACAATTTTATCAAGCGAATTCCTGACATTCAGGGAAAGAGCATATTGGTAAATGGAGCAACCGGAGCCATCGGTTCAGCCGGTCTTCAATTCCTGAAATATCACGGGGCAAAAGTAACGGCAGTTTGTCGCACAGCGCATGATGCAATTGTCCGTGAGCTGGGAGCTGATGACATAATCCATTACGATCGAGAAGATTTTACCGAAGCAGACACTACCTTCGATGTTATTTTTGATGCGGTTGGTAAGAGTACTTTTGGGAAATGCCGGCGAGTATTGACTTCTCAGGGATTGTATATCTCCTCAGAATTTGGACCCAAAATTCAAAATCCGGTGCTTGCGTTGTTCACTCCTTTGAGAAAAGGACAACAAGTAAGATTTCCGATTCCAACCGATACAAATAAAAGCATAAGTTATGCACTGGAGCGTTTGAAGGATGGATCTTTCAAACCGCTGATTGACCGCGAATATGACTTTGAAGAGATCAAAGAAGCGTATCATTATGTGTTGAAGGGACAAAAGGTGGGTAATGTAGTTTTAAAATTCGACCACTAAGCTAGTTTACTTCCTTGCCCAAGATCATATCCATAAAAGCAGTTCTGACCTCCGTTCCGGCATCACGATAAGTCCCAAATTCCACATGTTGATTCGTTTTCGTGGTATCAATTTCAATGCCCCAAAGAGGTGAAAGGGTGGTTGGCAGCATGGAGTATCTTCCATCGCCGATCACATTTTTTTGATCAGGATGCCGGATGAGGATTCCATCCGAAAGCTTCGAAAACCGTTCAATATCCTGATATAGCGTGCTTCCTTTATACGTTTTGAATATTTCTCGCCACTGCAACAGAGGGGTACTTTCGCCTTCATAAATAACAAATTCAGAAAAAGGATCTAAACGAATTCCGGCAGAGTATAAAGTATCATCTGCTGTGTATTTTATACTCCAAAGCAGTTGGTTGGCAATGGTTGGCTTTACGATCAGTTGAGTGATCACGTGATCTTTGGAAGCAGCTATTTCCTCGGCTACCGAAGTAGCTTTTTGTTGTTGAAAGAATCCAAAGCTTAGGTACACGATCATCCAGATGATGGCAATCCAGGCATAGATCTTTTTTCTTTTTATGAATGCCATTCCAGTAAATATGATGACGCCCAGTGAAAAAACCGGATCAAAAACGGAGATGATATCCATTGAAAAGCGGTGATCTGTAAAGGGCCAGAGCAGCTGCACGCCATAGCTGGTGAAGAAATCCGTAATGCCCGCCGTGGCATAGCCCGCCAGGCTGAACAAATAGGTTTGTTGCAGCGTGAGCCGTTTTTTTACAAACCAGTAAACCAGTACCGTTGCAATTAAAGCGCCAACCGGGATAAATAAAACAGAATGGGAAAACTGCCGGTGCATTTCAAGATTCAGCAAGGGATCGGAAGCGCTGGAGATGAATACATCCAGATCGGCCAGCATAGCAGAGGCCAGCCCCGTAAAAGCCGCAGCACGAAATTGATTTTTCTTTGCAAACGATTGCGAAGTGGTGGCTCCGATAAGTCCGTGGGTAACGGGGTCCATGGTTTGAAATCCGGGTTAACTGAAATTTATTTAAGAATGAATAGTAAGGAAATAGAAAAGGGAATGCATGGCCATAAAAGTTCTATAAACTTTTATTCAGCTGATTTATATGAACGTGTTTATTGAATTTTTTGGGAAAGAAATACCGATAACCCATAAATATTAAAGAAATTGGGGACTGAATGATATACATTTATGGGTGATGAAATTTTCATCAATAATATGTTAGTACGCTTAATCTAAATTGGAGAGAATAAAATGAGACAAAGTATCTTTTTTCTAATGTGCATCTGTTTTATTGTAATTTCTTGTTCTTCTCCGAATTCATCGGAAAACCCAGAATGGTTGGATGAGTTAATTCATGAATACGAATCCGAGCCCGTTAGAAACCCTCCTTTAAGCATTTGGCAGTTCACGTATAAGGGACAAACAGTTTACTATGTCCCGCCTTACTGTTGTGATATACCCGGACAACTATTTAATAAAGAAGGGGACTATATTTGTGCTCCAGATGGAGGATTTAGTGGGAATGGGGATGGAAAATGCCCTGATTTTTTTGAAGAAAAAAAAGATAAAAAATTGATTTGGGAAGACTCCAGGGAATATCATCAGCGTACTAACAAAGCGCATTAACTGGGACGCGGACGTGCCGTTGGTTTCCGATGTTGCTTGTTTTGAAATTTTAGCCGTTTATTAATTCATAATCTCCGCGCCCGTTATGCGCTGGGTCGTTAGTAGGCTTTTAAATCATATGTCAAAACTCATAGCTTTTACTTCTCTCCTACTCTTTCTCTTTCAGGGAATCAAAGCACAAGATCATCTTGAACCAAGCACAAGTTTATTTGGGCTATATGATTTTGAATATGAATATGAGTCTCAAATTCGTGACACCCTTCTGAAAGGCCTTTCTGATTCTCCGGAGGTCCAAATAGTGATTACTCCATCATTCGGAAAAGAAATGGTTTTGCAACTTGAAAATGATCGCACCAATCAGGCCTTTACATTAATTACTCAAACTGGGTCTCACAGCATTTGGTATAATAATTATGAGGACAAGCCGAAGGAAATTAAGATCAAGAGAATAGAAAAAGAGTTGTTAGAGGATGATTTTAAGTTAATCAAGGATCTATATAAGAGTGCTATTATGACTGTGAGATATCCTGATGAAAATATAATGGGGTTAGATGGTACTACTTACCAATTTGCAGTATCCGACTATGGAATAAAAACAGGTCAGACTTGGTCACCTAATGAGGAAAGTAGGATGGGAAGACTCGTAGATATAACTCATAAACTTGTAGAGCTTTCTGAAAAACGTAGAAGATCAGTGCAACTAAGCTCTGAGTTAATTTCAGAAATAAATAAACTAATAATTGAACTTCAATAAAATCAGCCTACTAACAAAGCGTTTTAAATCGGACGCGGATGGAGTTCGATGGAACTTGATTGCCAGGAATTAATTTCGCTACTTCAAAAGTAAATCATAATCCCCGCGCCGTTTAAACGCTGGGTCGTTAAGTGGCTCAATCAAACTTCTATCGTTTCGTTGAAATGTAAGTACATTGTAATTATATTACAGTAACAATGCACACAACGGTCGAAGCCATGAAAACAAAAATAATTCGTATTGGAAATTCTCAGGGGGTTCGAATTCCAAAACCCCTGATTGAACAAAGTGGAATTACTGAAGAAATCGAGATGATTCTCAGAGACAATGAAATTGTTCTTCGTTCTGCTGAAACAATCCGAAAAGATTGGGAGGCGTCCTTCGAAAAAATGGCTGAAAAAGGTGATGATGTCTTATTCGATCAAGAAGAAATTGAAAAATCATCCGACTGGGATGAAACTGAGTGGACATGGTAGAAAGAAATCCGGAACGACGGTTTGAAGTACATCTGATTTCACTCGATCCGACAAAAGGTCCTGAAATCAGGAAAACTCGTCCTTGTGTCATCATTTCTCCCGATGAAATGAATAAACATATCAGAACAGTCATTATCGCACCGATGACCTCCACAATCAAAAATTATCCAACGCGGGTCACGACTACATTTCAGGGCAAGAAAGGGCAGATTGTTTTAGATCAAATTCGCACAGTAGATAAAAGCCGTTTGATCAAAAAACTTGGCTCAATCAGCAGTTCAGCCGAAGAGAAAATACTCAGTGTGTTGCAAGAAATGTTTGCTCCGTAGGTTCGCTCAATTAACCAGCGGCTCAAGCGGACGATTTTTTCGCTCCGGAGCTTTAACAAATTTGGTTGTCTTGCCGCTTACACGCCGGGCCGTTACCCTCGTTCTGCTGCGGAATGCCATATAGAGTCTCAGGCTCGTAATTATAATTCAGGTTTGATACAGGGGCACAGATCATACCACATCAAATAACAGATACTCCACATGGCTAAAAAGATCATTCCGAAAATAATACTCGGCATTCTTGCTTCGGTGGGAATCATGGCGGCCGGTTTTTATTTTTTCATTTTCGCCAATCCGATGCATCTGCACCATGCCAATCTCCTGAAGTGGATCCCGATACTTATCTGTTTTCCGGCATTATATGTAAGCGGGAAGATCAATTCAGAAACCCCTGTCTTATATCTGCCGTTATTGTTTATTCCTTTTGTCGTATTTGATCTGTTCGGCTTTCTTTATTTCCCATTCATTATGGTGTTGGCCATTACCGGGGCAGGGGCTTTACTCATTTCAAGACAAGAGATAAGCAAAAACCTCAAAGTAGTTTCCTCACTGTCAGTAGCCGGGATCTTCATCTATTACCTGCTGGCTCAACCCATCATTCTGGAGCAAGAAGGGTTTGGTCGTAATGTGAATGGGGAGATCGTTAATGCAGCGGTGTTGTGGAATCCTTCTGAAGAAGGGCTACAGCCTCTGCCGGCTCACACCTTGGTGGATGAGGATAACCAAGAATTTCAGTTACAGAGCGTGTCTGGTAAAACACATTTCATTGCTTTTTGGGCCACTTGGTGCGGTCCGTGCCTCAAAGAAAAACCTCAACTGGATTCTTTGAAAGAGCGGTATAAAGAGGAGGTAGTATTTATCGATATATCCATTGATGAAGACCAGGATAAGTGGAGAACATTTATCAACAAGCATAACCCGGCCGGACTACAACTCATCACAGATAACGTCCTTAAAACGAGGAGGGCTCTTAATATCAGTTCACTTCCACTCCATTTTATTGTCAACGAAAAGGGCGAATACAATCCATTCACTTCGTTAGATCAGGCTGAGCAAGTACTTGTTAAAACCGTTGAGCAGGATTAGGATTCTTACCCTCATTCCGCTACAGAACCACCTCGTTCGGAGTGCCAAAACTGACCAGCCGGTCCGGGTAGATGCTCCTCATCTTATTCGATTGATGAATCAAAACAGCTCTGAAATGTTTCCTATCTTTAGAGCTTATGAAGGAATCTCTCAAAAATGTAATTCTACAGGCGACCTCTGCAACGGCCATTACCGATCAGGAATTAATACAGGAACTCTGGAGTGGCTATGGAAAGATCATCCGCATGGAACTTGACGGAGGCTCTGCCAAAAGCATCGTTGTTAAGCATGTGCAGGCTGAGAAGGCAACCAACCATCCGAGGGGCTGGAATACGGATATCGGTCACCGCCGTAAGGTGAGATCGTACGAGGTGGAAACCGCCTGGTATGAACGCTACAGTTCTGATAGCAAAGCCCGGCTCCCCAACTGCCATACCGTGCATCATCAAGAGGAAGAGGTGATCATTGTTCTGGAAGACCTCGACGCCTCCGGCTACCCGCTCAGAAAAACAAAAGTGGACTGGAATGACATTGATGCCGTTCTTCACTGGCTGGCTGACTTTCATGCAAGCTTCATGGGAGTTCATCACGATGGCTTGTGGAATACAGGTACCTACTGGCATCTCGAAACGCGTCCCCAGGAACTGGAAGCACTAAGTGATGCGCACCTGAAAAAAGCAGCTAAGGCTATCGATCAGAAGCTTAGTAGCTGCTCTTATCAGACCTTTGTACATGGTGATGCAAAGCTGGCTAATTTCTGTTTTTCCGGTACAGGCGAAGTGGCTGCCGTTGATTTCCAATACACAGGAGGTGGATGCGGCATGAAGGATATAGCCTATTTCATCGGAAGCTGCCTGGATGAGGAGGACTGCGAACAGCTGGAATCAAAAATTCTGGATACGTATTTCGGGTACCTGCATCAGTCCCTTGGAGGCCGTGACGAAGCACTGGAAAACGAGTGGCGACCTCTGTACCGGGTAGCATGGGCCGATTTCCATCGCTTTCTAAAAGGTTGGAGCCCGGGACACTGGAAGATCAACAGCTACAGCGAAAAAGTAACCAAAGAAGTCATAGATCAACTGTTATGAATTTAAATGAACTCAAGAATACTGCCATCGAAGCTGCATTGGCAGCAGGTCGGATCATAAAGTCCTACATGGATACCGAAATTACGCTGGTGGAAAAAGGCGGGGGCAGTAATTATGCCTCACAAGTGGTAACCAAAGTGGATAAAGAGTGTGAAGATGAGATCCTTTCATACTTATTGCCGGCTTGCGAAAAATACGATCTGGCGTTGCTAACGGAGGAAACCGAAGACGACGGCAGTCGCTTCGAAAAGGATTACTTCTGGTGTGTGGATCCCATCGACGGAACCCTGGCTTTCGCCCGTAAGCAACCGTGGTTTTCAGTATCCATTGCCCTGGTTTCCAAAGAAGGGGAACCGGTGATCGGGGTGATCTACGACCCCAGCACTGAAACTTTGTATCATGGAGCAAAAGGTCATGGGGTATATCGCAATAATGAACTCTTGCAAATACCTGAACAGAACGACTATCTGACGCACGTAACCGATAAGCCGTTAACCCAAACTTCCCGCCCGGACGAGCTGATGCAACTGCTGCATGATAAAGTGGATGATCTGGATCTTTCAGGATTAAAAGTGATTCAGGGTGGAGGCTCGGTGCTGAATGCCATTACCGTGCTGAAAAATCCGCCTTCCTGTATGATCAAGCATCCTAAAACCGAAACCGGGGGCGGCAGTTTATGGGATTATGCCGCTACGGCCTGCCTGTTCCAAGAACTCGGCTACCGCGTTACCAACTTTGAGGGCGAACCACTAGATCTAAATAGAGCAGACAGCACGTATATGCATCATGAAGGAATATACTTTGAATGCGTGCCGGGCGGGAAAGCTGAGTAGTACGATATTTGTGGTTTATTTTTAATTGTACTTGTTACGAACCTCAGGTTCATAATGCATAGAAAGGAACTGCTGGTTCCATTGAATTGATAAGTCAACCAATAAGCCATTAAACACCATTTTGAACCGGCGGTTCTGGCAGGCATTCCTCCGAATTCTCGGAGGCCGTTGGGAACGGGATGAACGCTTGTCTTGTATTTATCTCTTCTGAGATTTGGCAGGTATTATTTTAAAGTATTTGTCCATTTCTGCCGATAATAACCTTGTTTCAGCTATAATTTAATCCCTGTGTGTTGTCGTACTATTGGTCCGTATACAAATCATATATCTATAAAAATTGTACTTCCGGCGAAGTAGAACGCACCTCTGTGAGCTACTGGAAAGATCAATTGTTCGCAGCAACGATCTTATATTTTATACCGCTTTGTACGGTTGCACTTATCCCCAGCGTATATTTATCCATAAAAATGAACGTGATGGGAATCCTTGTCGCGGATTTCATCACGGTAGGGACCATACTTGGAATGGCTCTGATACCCAACATATCCATATATATTCGGAAAATATTATTTAACGGGGCCCTGTATTTTATTTCGGTCGTATTGTTCTTTTTTCTGGGCAACGGTGGGCCCGGGATGCTTTATCTGCTTGCGGTCACCATCTTTGTAGTCCTCAGCATGGATAGGATCTATGGCTTCATCGTTTTCGGATTCAATACCCTTATCTGTATCGTTTTTGGTTTTTTTATTCATTTCCAAATGCTCGATCTGGTTATAAGTACACAATATAAGCTGGATGTATGGATCGCGGTTTCTTCCAATCTTATTTTTTTAAGCGGAACCGCGGTACTGCTGATCCCGCATTTGCATAAAGGACTGCAAACCTCTTTTGACGAACAATCGGTGTTGAGGGATGAGCTTAAAAAGTCCATTCAATTGATACAGCACAGTGAGCAGAAATTTAAAGCACTGGTTCAGGATGGCTTCGATCTGATTGCGGTGTTGGATGCTGAGGCAAAATATACTTATGTAGCTCCAACCGTTAAGTCGGTATTAGGATTTGATCCTGAGCAGTTGGTAGGCACTCATGTCTATGATCAGATTCACCCAGACGACCAGGAGCGTGTAGCTGCCAGCCTTTCATATATTGACTATGAAGAGCAGATCGATGTTGCTCCGTTTAGGTTTCGTAACAACGATGGAAACTGGCAGTGGATAGAGTCTACGGTTACGAATATGCTTGATAATCCTGCTGTAGAAGGATTTGTGGCGAATTCACAGGATGTTACAGATCAGATCACTTATCAAAAAGAGCTTGAGGTATCTCTCAAAGAAAAGGAAACGCTCTTAGCGGAGATCCATCACCGGGTAAAGAATAATCTGGCGATCATTACCAGTATGATGGAGCTTCAGTCAATGGAATCCGGAGACCATGAGCTTCAGCGATCTCTTCGCATAGCTCAACAGCGTATTCAAACCATTGCTACGATCCACGAGTTGTTGTACAGTGCGGAAAGTCTTTCCTTCATCGATTTTGGTGAGAACATAACCAAGCTTGCCCAAAGCCTGGAAAACATTTATACCGAAGGCAAAGCAATCACACTCGAGATCGATGTGGACTATGTTCCCATGAATATAAATCAGGCCATTCCCTGTGCATTGATGGTCAACGAAGTACTGACCAATGCGTATAAACATGCATTTAACGAACAGGAGGAAGGGCACATCGGGATAAAACTATGGGAAGAAGAGGACATGGTCTTGTTAAGCATAATGGACGACGGAGTTGGCCTGAATAAAAAAGTCGATCAGGAAAAGACCACTTCCATCGGCATGACCCTCATAAATTTGTTGAAACAACAGCTGGAGGCAGAGCTAAAATTCACCAACCGAAATGGCACGCACTTTGAGCTCCGTTTTAAAAAGGCAGATCTTGTTGAAAGCAAGAATGGGTTTATCTGATCGCTGGAATAGAACTCATTTAAAAGAAGTAACTCTTGTACGGCACAAACTACTTACAGCCCAATATTAAGGGTATGGGCCAAATGTGAATTAACTTGTTTTGGTGCTATAAATTTCGCTATTTCAAGTAACCATTACTCTCTGCGCCCAATAAATGCTGTATCTTTAGGCGCAAATTAAACATGGCTCCCAATGATAAAAACGATTGAACAAGCTTTCGAATTCATAAAAAAAGTTAAGATCCTCACGGTCTTCTCCAGTGAAAAAGTTGAGCATACATCGCTATGGGATAATGTTGACCTTCCGGATAAACAACACGGGGAAAAAGGCTGGGGAGAAAAGATGACGGCTGTCTGGACATGGAAGAATCAATTACCGGCTGCGTATCCAAAGGATATATTCTATGGCAAGATCAAAGGCGGCGTTGCCGTGCTGATGGACATGGGTTATATGATCCAAACTCATTTTCCAAAGGCGTATAAAAATATTCAAACCCTGGATAGCCTTGCGCAGGATGTATACAGAAGAATTATGGCAGAACCGCTGGAGACGGGCACGCTTCGTGAACAGACCATGGAAGAAGTGGGCTGTACCAAAAGTCAGTTTGATACCGCATTAAAGAACCTTCAAATTACAATGAATATTGTCAGGATTAATGACGCCCGGCTGGAGCGGGATAGTTGGGTACCCTTCAAAGAATTATATCTTAATGTCTGGCAGCAATATGAAAACGACGGAATTTGAAAGCATTCTATCCAATACGAACCAAATCAAAGGAAAACATGAAAGCTAAAACCTTACTGCTTATTACATTTGCGACTCTTTTACTGGCGTTCAGTCACAAGGATGCGCATAAAAAAGGGGTGTCAGAGGGAAACTTTGATATCGAAAAGGATCTGTTACTCTTACAATGCGATTTTAAAACGGATGTCGATGATCTTCATACGGTTGCTGCTTTTGCGACTATAATTCATGATTCCCAGTTTTCATCCCTCAATTTTCATGTGGTTGCCGGCACCTACGGCGTGCAGGAAGGGCTTTATGTTCCGCCGAATCCCTTGCTTCAGCTTGCCTTTGGGGATAACTGGACCGATGCTCATAATGATGTAGATGCAGCGGTTCAAAAAGTAAAATCTATTGCGAAACAAACGTTTGCAAACGGAGGGGATATCTGGATCTCAGAAGCCGGCCAATCTGATTTTTCGGCCCGACTTGTAAAAGCTCTTCAATCTGACCTGTCTGATCTTTCTGTTTTCGAGCGCATTCATATCGTTCAACATTCAGAATGGAATGAAACGGCCGCTTCCGATGAGAGCCTGGAATTCGTTCAGAACACCACAGATTACCACAAGATACCTGACGGTAACGCAGTAGGAAATGGAACTCCCGGATTCAGAAATCCGGATTTTACCCAGTGGGAAAGTAAAGTTTCAAGCCCTGAGTTGAGGGAGATCTGGGAGCTTGCAATTGACATATCCAACGAATACAACGGAAAAGAAGGGCGTTATAATAACGAAGCCGTAGCGGCCGGTGGACTTGATTTCTCCGACCTTGCCGCTGTTTGCTGGATCCTGGGGATACACGATGAGATAGAAGATGAAGAAGACTTCTTTAACCGTTTCTCCAGTTGATCTCATTAGTGGGTTTCTAATCAGTACCGTAGGATAAGAAAGGAGGTGCGATTAAGATGAACGAGAAGACAGCCACCTGAAAAATCCGCCCACCAACAGGCCGACAAACAAGCATAACAGCCCCAGCATAATATATACGATCACACGATTGGCAAGCTCGAGGGTTCTAAACCCGATCGGGTCTAAGATCACAAACAGAAAAAAGAACAGGAGGGAAGGAACCCCAACGGTTACGATATTAAAGATAATAGGGTGTTTTTCGGGAAAGGACTTCAAAAGATCACTCATTTCGATGTTTAGTTTCAGTCTGTTCTTTTTCTAAAATATAATGTTCAGCTAAGTCACCCGTAATACGGTTGCCGTCCATATCTAATTTAGCCAGGTAATTTTCGCCTACAAAAAACTGATTGGGCTTTTCAGCATTGTTCAGCGTTATAGTGTTACCCCACTCATTCCATGTAAACGTACCGCCTGCTATAACCGCGTCAGCTTCACCTCCATGTTCGTATACATTGGTTTGTTCATAGGTGCCATCGTCGTTTAAAATGATCGTCATTTTGATAGCACTACAGGAACCACAAGGCAAGGTGCCGGAATAGGTGCCGGCCCAATCGAGGGAGTTTTGTGCATTGTGGATACTGTTTGAGTTTTCTGTTTCTTCAGATATTTGCTCTTTATTTGTTTCGGATTGAGAACATCCCAAGATTAATAACATTAAAGAAAAAAGAATAGTAAAAACCTGAGTTCGAAATAAAATATGGCTCATAATAAGCGATAAAATAATATTGGATCATTCCCGTGCAAACGAGAATCTAATTATGGCCATAAAATCAGCAGTCGAATCCTAAATGACAATTAGATTTCGGGCCTGCCTTTGCCGGCAGGCAGGCATTCTCTGCGAAATGACCTCTATACTTTATCAAACGACTTAATCTTAAGTCGAACACATGTTAAAAAGGAATTTCATGGGGATAAATAATCTAAACTTCCCTCAAAACAAACTTCTTGTCGTTATCCCGGTCCAGTTTTCCGGCTTTGGCGTGAACCGAATGATAAAACAGCATGAGCGATTGCTCCTCTAAAGCCTGACGAAGAACCAGTGTTTTAGCTTTTTTGGATTGAACCGGATCCACATCCATTTGGCGCATGGCATAGTGATTGAGATGATGTTCGGAAGGAATGAGGTCGCCCAAAAAGTAGGCTGATTCTCCGGAATCAGTGATCTTAACGATCTGATGTCCGGGGGTATGTCCACCGGTTCGGATAAGCTCAATTCCAGGCAGTAATTCAAAATAGGTATCGGTGATCATCACCAGTTTTTCCTCGGCTGCCAGTTTATATAATTCATCCAGGTTATAGCCGCCTCCCTGCGTTTTCGTGGATTCATTCATCTGCTGCAATGCAAAATACCATTCCTTTTTCTGGAGAAAATAATTGGCGTACGGCATCATTGGTTGTGTTGTCGTATTTCCATCAACAAAAGTACAACCGGCGGCGTGATCAAAATGAAGATGACTCAAAACAACGTGCGTGATATCGGAGGGGGAGAGCCCGAAAATATCCAGGTTGGTGAGCAGGTTTGAGGTGTCTTCATACGAACTCCCATGATCCAGTCCCCAGCCCAGCCCGGTATCCAAAAGCACATTATGCTTGCCATCACGGATCAGAATGGGATTGATGCCAATAGAGCTGGATTTACTTGGAATAGCAAATGGGGCAGATTTTGCCCTGATCTCACTACCTTCAGACTTCTGGAATACGCCATCCTTGAAGACTTCAAAAATACCTTCACTGAGCTGTTCTATTTCAAACCGGCCAACATTCATACGCTTTTATTTGATGGTGATTTCTGTGGGGAGGATCATCCAGTTTTGCCCGGCGGGTTGATCCATCAGCATGCGGATGGTTTTAATTTCTTTGGTTTGTTCAAAAGGAATCCAGCTATGCAGGTAGGATTGTATCTTTGCCTGCGATCCCGACATCAGGGCTTCAAAAAGTCCTTTCTCTTTGGGATAATTCTCGATGCGATATTCATCGATCTCCGCCATTTCTGCAGCCATGGCAACCGCATCTTCCAGGGATCCAAGTTTATCTACCAATCCAACTTCCATGGCATCAGCTCCGGTCCAGACCCGACCCTGAGCCACTTCGTGCACTTCATCGCGGGTCATGCCCCGGTTTTCAGCTACGCGACCTAAGAACACTTCATATCCATTCTCCACATTTTGCTGTATGATGCGTTCTTCGGCAGGAGTGAAAGGATCTGTGAGGTCGAGCAGGTCTGCATATCTGTGCGATTTGATCACTTCAAAATCGAGGCCAATTTTGTCCTCGGTAAGTTCCTGAACATTGAACAGCAGGTTAAAGATGCCGATGGAGCCGGTGATGGTGTTGGGACCGGCCATTACGCTGTCAGCGCCCATCGCCATATAATATCCACCGGAGGCAGCTACAGCTCCCATATAAGCGATCACGGGTTTTTCTTTGGAAGTTTCGCGAATGGAATTCCAGATCAGATCAGAAGTGGTCGCTGAACCACCCGGACTATTGATATGAACGACGATGGCTTTCACGGTGGAGCGATCGAGGGCTTCATCGAGCTGTTTTTGCACATTTGAGGCGGTGATAAATCCCGAGTTACCCAGTGGCGATTCATTTCCTAATTCAGGCATGATCGCTCCGTCTGTATAAATAACGGCAACACGATCTTGAGAGGAGGGCAGGTCCACCCCGGCTGTTGAAGCTGGAATTTTTGCATAACTCTGGAAACTGATGGTTTCGATCTCATCATCATCTGCAAGCCCAAGGCGGGTTTTTAGCATTCGTTCTACATCACTTTCAAAAGCAAGGGAGTCTATCAATCCGTTTTCGTGGGCAAACTGAAGTCGGTTTACGGGCTCGGAGTTTAACATCTGGTTTACTTCATCCACAGATTTTCCGGTCCGTTCTGCTATAGCTGTGATGAATGTGTCCGTTGCCCTTCCCATGATCTCTTCCATTTGATCACGGCTTTCTGGAGAAGCTGAGGTTTGTAAGAAAGGCTCAACGGCTGATTTATATTTCCCAACCCGAAAGATCTCAGGCTCAATGCCAATTTTGTCGAGCATATCTGCATAGAACGACATCTGGGAAACAAATCCATCAAACTCAAAATTGGTGTTGGGTGGGCTGAAAACACTGTCGGCCAGCGAAGCCAGATAATAGCTTTGCTCATTCATGCCAATGTCATCAGTACTGAAATACAGGAATTTTCCGCTTTCTTTGTAATTCTTTAAATAGGTGTAAGCTTGCTCAAGATTAGCCCATGATTCAGCCAGCATATTGGCCTTCACCCAAACGCCTTTGATACGGTCGTCTGCTGCGGCTTTTTCGAGATTTTCTTTCAAGTTGACCAGCGATACTTTGTTGGCAGCATTCGGGTTGAAATAGCTTTCAACCGGACTTGGGACAGCATAAGCGGGGATGGTGCCGGTCATTTCAATGGTGAGAACGCTGTTGTTTTTCACCTCTGGAAGGGGCTCGGACGAGCTGGATGCGATCACAATAAAAAATGCGATCAGCAGTACAACAAAAGAAGTAAAAATGCCTAAGCAGGAGGCTAAAAACGATTTAAAAAAAGTCATGATTGATAATTATTTACGGTACTTTCTGAGTGAAATTGGAATGAATCCAAAGCTGGATTCTGTTTGCAGAACTTAGTAAAAGTTCATCATCATTCCATTTGAAATCAGGAAGAAGTTTATGCCAAATTTTGATGCCATTGTAATAGGTTCGGGCCATAACGGATTGGTTACGGCCTGCTATCTTGCCAGGAACAATTATAAAGTTTTGGTGCTTGAGAGAGATTCCACGATCGGGGGAGCCGTGCGGACCGAGACGATGTTTGAGTCTGAGGAAAATCCCAATGGATTCCGGATGGATGTAGGATCATCGGTGCATATTATGATCCACCAAACCGGGATCATTGAAGAGCTGGAACTTGAGAAATACGGGCTTGAATATATTGACATGGATCCGATCATGTCGTATCCCGTTCCCACAGGAAAAGGAGTGATCCACTTTTGGAAAGATATTGAGCGTACGCTTGAATCCATCTCTAAAGTGGCCCCCGAGGATGTTGAGAATTACAAGGAGTTCATCGATTTCTGGGGAAGGATCAACAAGGGAGTGTTGAAGGCCTTTATGTCGAAGCCGGCGGCGGGCAGTTTATTTGCTGAATTGACCAAAGCGCAGATCCGCGAAGGTTCTATGTTCAAGAAAGGCGAGCAGCAGGCGGGACTTCAGAAGATCCTTTCCAGCTATGGCAAAGTAGTGGACGATGCGTTTGAGTCGCCACATATGAAAGCAGCCATTATGTGGTTTGCAGCACAATCTGGTCCGTTACCCGACCATTCCGCCACGGGCGATTTTGCCGGATGGCAGTCGATGTTACACGAAAGTGGAGCCAAACATCCCAAAGGCGGAAGCGGTATGCTCACCCAGGCTATGAAGAATATGATCGAAGCTCATGGTGGAGAAGTCAGAGCCGATCACCCCATCCAAAAGATCCTCATCGAAAACGGCAAGGCGATCGGGGTTCAAACGGAAAATGGGGAAGAGTTTAGCGCTAATATCATTGTCTCGAATGCCCATGTCCAAACTACGATGATGAAAATGGTGGGGCGGGATCACCTGGATGACTCTATGTTCAAGAAAGTAGAAGACATCAATGTGGGAAATGGTTTTGGTATGGTGATTCGCTGCGCAGTGGAAGAATTACCGGAATACACGGCGGCTCCAGGAGACCCGCATATCCATAATGGCATTCAGCTGCTTGCTCCATCGGTGCAGTACATGAATAATGCGATCGGTGATTACATGCATAAGCTTCCTCCCGAGAAGCCTGCTGTACTCTGTATGACGTTCTCAAAGATTGATCCTGACGTGGCCAAAGATGGAAAACATACGTTGTTTGCCTGGGCACAGTGGCATCCGTATGAGTTGGCCAATGGAATGCATTGGGACGATATCCGAGAGCGGGAAGCCCAGAAGATCTACGATGTGGTTACCGATTACGCCCCAAATATGAAAGGCAAACTCATTGACTGGTATATTCAGTCTCCGCTGGATATTGAGCGGAAACACGGGCTGCTGAAAGGCAATGTAATGCATGTTGAAATGAGTTTTGATCAGATGTTCATGTTTCGTCCTATTCCGGAAATGAGTCAGTACGAAACTCCTATCAAAAATTTATATTTGGCCAGTGCTTCTTGTCACCCGGGAGGAGGCGTTTTCGGCGCAGCGGGACACAATGCAGCCCGGGTCATTCTGAAGAAACACCGAAAGAAATTTTTCTCATTTAGTTAAAGTAATTCATTGAATTCTGTTTTATACATACATCTCAGCAAACTTCAGCAAAACCTGAATGTGGTAAATTCCATGATCGGTGAGGGCGTTCAGCGCATGGCAGTGGTGAAGGATGATGCCTATGGCCACGGCATGATTCCCCTTGCAAAATTTCTGCAGGATAAAGTGGAATGGTTTTGTGTGGCCACTATCGAGGAGGCTGTTGAATTGAGAGAAGCCGGAATTACCAATCCTGTTCTTGTTTTTGAGATTCCCAAGAAAGGAAAAGAGCATATTTATGCGGAACAGAACATCACAGCGAGTATCTCTGATCTCTCGGTTTTTGAGCGGCTTGAACCGGGAACCGATTGTCACCTTCATTTTGATACGGGGATGATGCGGTTGGGGATGTTGCCTTCTGAGGCTAAAAAAGCACTTCAGATGATGGATCAGTTTCCCAGGCTAAACTATTCAGGCTTGTACACTCATTTTGCGAATGCGGATGGAAATGCTAGTCCAACCGTGTCTGTACAACTTGAGCAATTCAGAAATATTCGTTCTCAATTTCCTAAGAATCTGTTCACTCATACATCCAACAGTGCCGGGGTTCTTTATCATCATGAAAAAGGACTATTTGATGGAGTTCGACCGGGCATCTCATTATATGGTTATTCTCCGGGTGATGAGATTGATGGCCTTCAACCCATAGCAGAGTGGAGATCAAAACTGGTGCAGGTGAAGCCTATAAAACAGGGTGAGGCTGTGGGGTATGGAAGTCGCTGGAAAGCACCTGAGGATGGTTGGCTGGGTATCGTCCCGGTAGGTTATTCTGATGGCGTTTTTAGATTATTGAGTGGCAAAATTCAGGTTGAAGTTGAGGGCACGTTGTACCCTCAGGCAGGGACCATCAGCATGGATTACATGGCGGTCTTTTTGGGAGAGAAGAAATTTGAATACGGAACAGAAGTAACCATTCTGAGAGATGGGATGTTATCCGCAAAAAAATGGGCGGAGCTGACAGATACCATTTCTTATGAGATCACGACAGCTATCGCCCCGAAAGTGAAAAGAGTGTATCTGGATCAGTAAATGATCTCGTCCAGTTCTACATCGATCCAGATGGTTTGGTCTGAATATTGATTGTTTGGATTGTTGCCATAGGCAAGATCCGGAGGCAGAATGAGGACACGCTTTTCGCCGGCCTTCATGCCAATAACTCCTTCTTTGAATCCAGCTTCAGTAATAACACGGCCTCCTCCAACAGAAGCAGGAACAGGGGTTTGAACTCCATTAACATAAGAGCTAGAAATGATTCGATCCGGATCATCTTTGACTCTCTTGGTAAAGAAAATATCGATCTGATCTCGCGGGTTTACCGTGCAAATATCCTCATCTCCGCTGGGGCAGATACCTTCTTCTACAATGTAATATTCCAAACCGGATTGAGTGGTTACTTTCTCAGCACCAGCAATGGAAAAAGGATCCGGAACGGTTGAATAGTCGATTCTTCGCGGGTTGTTACTGTCATCACAGGAAAGCAGAAACAGAGAAATGATAACGGTTAAAAAGACAGGTAGCTTCAAAATTTTAATGTCCATCAATATTTAAAATGCTCTTTGATTGATTAGTCAGTTAACTATGTAGAATGAAATTTATTTCATTGCAAAGATAAAGCATAGCTGTGTTAAAACCATAGCTGATATCAGAATGAATTATATCAGGAATCGTCGGCAGTTCCTTCAATGGCTTCGGCCAGATCTTTCTTTCTTTTACGTACGGCAAACCTGCTTACCCAGATGGAAAATTCGTACAGGACCGTTAAGGGTACTGCGATCAAAATTTGTGAAATGGGATCGGGTGGGGTGAGGAAGGCTGAAATAATGAGTGCCACAATAATGGAATGTCGTCGGTATTTTTTAAGGAATTCCGGCGTCAGGAGCCCGATCTTGGATAAGGCATAGCTTATAACGGGTATCTGAAATATTAACCCACAGGCAATCACCCACATAGAAACAGAACTGAAGTACGCGTTGATGTCAAAATCATTTCGGATGATGTCTGAGATCTGGAACTGGGCAAAAAACTGCAGGGCAAAGGGAACCAGGATCAGGTAGCCGAATGCAACCCCCATCAAAAAGAATAAGGTGATAAAAAAGGCACTGAAGAAAGACTTCTTTTTCTCTTTGCGTTCTAAAGCCGGCTCCACAAACGACCAAACCTGGTATATGAATACAGGTGAGCCGATCACAAACCCCATCACAAAGAGTGTGCCCCAGAAAGTGAAGAACTGCCCGGGCAGGCGACGGCTTTGAAGCTCAAAGGTGACGGCATCTACGCGGAGAATATCGTACATGAAGAACTCGCCACGGGTTGGTCCCAACATGACTTGCTCAACAAAGAAATCGGAGAAAATGAAAGCGATCACAACACCAATTAATACGCCGATAAGGCCTTTTATGATGCGCCACCGGAGTTCCTCGAGGTGTTCCAGAAAAGACATGGTTGCAGTCCGGTCCACCGGTTTTTTAGCTTTAGGCGGATCACTTTGCATAATTTGACGTTCTTCCAATGGGGAATCTCCTTAGGCCGTTACAAAATCATACAGCGGAAACCGGTCACAAAGGTCACGAACTTCCTGCTCCACTTTTTTGTGATTGTCTTCGTCTTCAGGTTTCTGAAGTACTTTATCGATCAATACGGCGATCTGCTCGAACTCGGCTTCTTTGAGCCCGCGGGTGGTCATAGCAGGGGAGCCGATGCGGATTCCGGAAGTCACAAACGGACTTTCTGTATCGAAGGGCACCATGTTTTTGTTTACGGTGATGGCGGCTTTGCCAAGGGCATCTTCCGCGATCTTTCCGTTCAAGTCTTTATTTCGAAGATCGATCAGGATCAGGTGATTGTCGGTTCCACCACTTACCAGGTTGTATCCCAGTTCCATGAATTTATTTGCCATAGCTTTGGCATTTTTCTGGGTCTGGGTTTGGTAGGTTTTGAAATCATCCTGAAGGGCTTCACCAAAAGAAACAGCTTTTGCTGCAATTACATGCATCAAAGGGCCGCCTTGTGTTCCGGGGAAAACAGCGGAGTCAAAAACTTCACCCCAATTTTTTGTTCGCCCTGATTTCCGGGCCGTAACACCGATCGTATTCTCTGTGTCTTTTCCAACGAGGATCATTCCTCCACGAGGTCCGCGCAGGGTCTTGTGGGTAGTGGTTGTTACAACGTGTGCATGGGGCAGAGGATCTCTTAAATTTTTAGTAGCGATTAATCCGGCGGTATGTGCCATATCCATCCAGAGCAAGGCTCCTACTTCATCAGCGATATTTCGGAATGCTTCATAATCATAATCTCGCGGATAGGCGGAAGCTCCAATGGAGAGCATGGTCGGCTTCACTTCCTTGGCTCGCTCACGGATCTTGTTCATATCCAACCTGCCAGTGTCCTTCTCAACGCCATAAAATTCTGCGTTATAGTTGATGCCGGAGAAGTTAACCGGTGAGCCGTGCGTGAGATGTCCACCGTGAGACAGATCAAAACCAAGTAAGGTTTCGCCGGGCTTCATACAGGCGAGGTAGACCGCAGCGTTGGCTGTAGCCCCGGAATGGGGCTGAACATTCACCCAGTCGGCTCCAAATAATTTCTTTGCCCGCTCGCGAGCCAGATCCTCAACTTCATCAACCACTTCGCAGCCGCCGTAATATCGCTTTCCGGGATAGCCTTCCGCATATTTATTGGTGAGAACACTGCCCATTGCCGAGATCGTTGCTTTGGAGGCAAAGTTTTCGGAAGCGATCAGCTCCAGGTTATAATTTTGTCGGTCCGTTTCTTTTTCAAGTAGTTTGAATAATTGAGCGTCTTGATCCTGAAGTGATTTCATCAGCTACGGGTAATTTATTTAGTTAATGATTCAATTTTGTTGATGCGTCGCTCGTGCCGACCGCCTTCAAATTCTGTATTAAGCCAGACTTCCAGTATCTCCCGGATCTGATCTTCACTGAGCTCACGGCCGGGGAGGCATAGAATATTGGCATCATTATGAAGCCGGGTCATCTCAGCTGAGTTTTTGTTATACACCAGACCAGCTCTCACTTTTGGAAATTTATTTGCTGTCATGCAGACCCCCTGACCACTACCACAGATCAAGATTCCTATACTGTCATCACCGTCATTCACCCGCTTGGCTACTTTAACGGCAAAATCGGCATAATCCACAGAATCTTCGGAATTGGTCCCATAATCGGTAATTCCGTGGCCCATTTCTTTTAATATCTTTTTGGTGATCTCCTTAGCGGGAAATCCGGCATGGTCGCTGGCTATTGGGATATTCATGAATACAAATTTGTGGTAAGAATTAAGGTTGCCAAATATCTCTATTTTTTAGCTGATATTAAAGGTAAGATGAATTATGATAGTATATTTTCTATTGTTGATCATGAAAACCAACACTCAAATTTACAAAGACCATATATATTGAAGTATTCCAAAGAATTAAACACAGCAAAAAAAGCAGCAGCTGAAGCCTCCGCCATCATCCGGGAATACGCTTCTGATGAATCTTTCAGCATAGAATTGAAAGGGAAGAATGACCTGGTTACCGATGCTGATATCTCGGCGGAGAATAAGATCATTGAGATACTGAATGAAGCTTTTCCCGAAGACCTGATCCTTGCTGAGGAATCTCAGGCCCGGAAAATACTTCCTGAGGGACGGGTTTGGATCATCGATCCTATTGATGGTACCACCAATTTTGCTCACCAATTCCCGAGGTATTGTGTGTCCATAGCGCTTTGGGATCAGAAAACGCCCAGGGTTGGTTTGGTGCTTGAAGTGGCCAGTCAGGAGTTGTTTACGGCTGTTGACGGGGAAGGAGCCTGGATGAACGGGAAAGAGATCCACGTTTCACAAAATACCGATCCTTCATCATCTCTTATCGGAACCGGGTTTCCGTACAATAACCTGGAGCTGGTGGATAATTACCTGGTGCTTTTTAAGCGAATGATGGAGAAAACGCATGGTGTGCGTCGTCCCGGAACGGCCGCCTGGGATCTGTGTAATGTAGCCTGTGGCCGGTTTGAAGGCTTTTACGAGTATGGGTTGAGTCCCTGGGATGTTGCTGCAGGTGCACTGATAATTCAGGAGGCCGGTGGCGTAATTTGTGACTGGGAGGGAGAGGACGACTGGTTATTTGGTGAACGTATAATTGCAGGGAATAAAGTGATAAAGGACTTTTTAAAAGATGAAATTCAGGCATGCTTCCAAAAGGTGCAGTTGAAGAAATAAGTTACCCGCTTAGCAGCGCCTGAATCTGCCCGACCAGTTACAGAAATCGACCTGACTGTTTTGCAGATCTAACAACGGTAGCCTAATTCATCGATCAGAGGGGTAATCCGTCAGATCGAGTAGGGATCATAGAGTATGAAACTTACCCTGATGAAACATCGAGCGGAGAATTTAGATCCATCAGATATATATACATAATAAGCCCTTCCAGCAGTCCCGGAATGCATGAAAAATATTTTTCCTGAGGCTCTCAATTATCACCCTAAAAAGAGCTAATATTGTGGTGAATTTAATTTTATCACATCATGGATATTTCCATACGCCGATCTAAACCCCGGGATCTTAACGCACTTTTTGAACTTGAAAAGAAAGCGTTCCCACTCTATCAACAAAGCCCCAGAAGAACGCTTTCGCTTTCACTGAAAAGTAAGTTTCAGCAGGTTTGGGTCGCTGAAAATGTATCAGGTAATGATTATAAAATACTGGGCTGCCTGATATTATACTTATATAAGAAAGCTGTCAGAGTCTTCTCAGTAGTTGTGGATCCGGAGTTTCAAGGTAAAGGGATCGGGAAAAAATTATTGGTAAAGGCAAGGGAGACTGCGGTTCAAAATGCAGCAGATCGAATTACCCTGGAAGTGGATGCTAACAACCGTAAGCTGGTGGAATGGTATATAGAAGAGGGGTTCGAATCCACCGAGCTTTTGTCCGATTATTATAAGGAAGGGGAAGATGCTTTTCGGATGGTGCTGAAGCTGCCAAAGGAAGAGGCAAAGCCCCGAATTACCAACATGATCGTGGTGGATGATCCGAGAGAATGGGATCTGGAGCTGGTGGATGTAGAGGTGATATCTTCAAAAGATTATACCTCGAACAAGGATAATATTGCAGAACGACCTCTCCGGGTCTTCAACCTCTGTAATTCATATCGCTATCAAAGTATGGGATATTATGTGTCGCTGCTGGCTTCGGCAAGGGAGCATCGCGCAATTCCCAATGTAACGACCATTCGTGATTTCAAAGACCTGAGTGTCATTCAGTCCATAGCGGATGACATTGAAGAAGTCATTCAGCGTACTTTGAAGAAAGTAACCGAACCAAAATTCACCTTGGATGTTTACTTCGGTAAAACATTAGATCCTTCATATAAAGCATTGGGGCAGAGTCTATATCAAATGTTTGAATCGCCGATAATCAGAGTCCATTTTCAGCATAACGACAAGTGGGAGATCAAGAAGATCACCCCATTGAGTTTGAATAAAATTGAACCCGGTGATCTGGATAAAGTGAAGGGATTTGCGAGATCGTATTTTGAATCCCGGCGGTTTCAGCGCACAAAACTTAAGCACTATAAGTACTACCTGGCGGTACTGGTTGATCCCTCAGAAGAGCATCCGCCTTCTGATAAAAAAGCACTTAAAAAACTGGAGAATGCTGCGGAAGAATTTGATGTGTACACCGAGTTCATCACAAAAAAAGATTATAATCGGTTGTCGGAATTTGATGCCTTGTTTATCCGGGAAACGACAAATGTGAATAATTATACGTATCAGTTTTCCCGGAAAGCCTATGCTGAAGGACTTGCTGTGATCGATGATCCGTGGTCTATTCTCCGTTGCTCCAATAAGATCTATCTTCATGAAAGCCTGAAGCTGAATAAGATCCTGACGCCTGAAACAAGGGTCTATTTCAAAGGCAAAGTACATGTGGAGGAACTGGAATCACTTGCCTATCCAATGATCTTGAAACAGCCCGACAGTGCTTTTTCGCTCGGCGTGACCAAAGTGAAGGACGCTGTGGAAATGAAAGGGACCTTAGATCGATTATTCAAGCAATCAGAGTTGGTGATCTCCCAGGAATTTGTGCCATCTGAATATGACTGGAGGATCGGGATGCTGGATAACCAGGCTTTATTTGCCTGTAAGTACTACATGGCCAAAGGACACTGGCAGATCTATAACTGGAAAGGTGCTAAGAAAGATCAGTCCGGTGATGCTGATACCGTTGCCATTCAGGAAGTTCCCCAAAAAGTACTGAGAGCAGCCACCAAAGCAGCTAAAGTGATGGGCGACGGTTTGTACGGAGTAGATCTTAAAGTGATCGGAGATAGGGTTTATGTGATCGAAGTGAATGATAATCCCAATATAGATGCGGGTATAGAAGACGCCGTTATGGGGCAAGAACTATACAGAAAAGTTGTCAGATCGCTGGTAACACGCATTGAAATGGCCCGGAATATAGAACGCTTTGTGAGCGTGGATCCTGCTTAAGCCGGTACGTTGGCCTGAATGCTTTTCAACATCAAAACTGAGCAGGTGATCGCAATAATCTCGATCACCGGAATGATGAAAATAACCGGGATGATGTTGTATCCTACAAGCCCCATATACACGATCTTCGCGATCAGGGCAGCCATCAGAATGGAAAGAAAAATGAGATAGATCGGAGCTAACAGGTATCCGCCCGGTTCCTTTTTAAGAAGTAGATATCCGGAGACGAAAGCGAGGGGAAGCAAAATAGACAGATCCAGTCCCTGTACAATCAAAGTGGTGTAATGCTCTACAGCAGACGGATATATGCTGCCATCCAGAAGCGGAGGCACTACGACGCTCAGCCAAAGCAGAGCTATGGATAGGGAACTGATCATCAGAAACCATCCCGATAGTTTGGCAGGAGCGTTTTCGGAGAATAGAGATGGATCGGACTCCTTATAAAGTGAAAGAACGGTTAGGGAAAAAGCAAAGAAAGAACTCCCGGCCAATATTATGTAGATGAGGAAAAGCGAATTATACATCGCCATCGCCAAGTAAAATAAATAGGTGACAAAGAAATACCCTAAAGTTCCGGCAAGCGCAAAACGGGCTCTTAAGGAGCCTTTTGATGCATAGAAAAGTGAAATTAGCAGCAGAGGAATTCCGATGAACAGCGTAATGTAATCTTGTGCAATGCCCTGAATGGCTACCTCAGCAGACATATGCTGATACAAGCCTTTTCCATAGATCTCCACAGTTTGTCCGCGGATGGATTCGTATTCAAACCCTCCGGAGCCGCCCAAGCTAAAAATACCCATAAGAGTAGCTATGAAGGCAAAAAAAGCTACCATTCCGGTAAGGATATAGATCTTCTTTACACTTTTCATTGGATAAGGATTTAGGTATCCGAATGCTACCAAATCTTCATGTAGAAAAAATGAAGTTAGTCCGAACTTCAGCTAAAACTGAAATATTTAAAATGATGTTATCGCTTTGGGCTGTGTTCAAAAAACACGTCCATGGATTTCAGCGGAGCCGGAGAGAGGTAGTATTTGAAGGGCTCGCCGAATTCAAATCCAGCTAAGTGACCAAAGTAGCGGGCCCGTGCCTCGTGTTGTTTGAAATAAGATTCGGAGGAGATATAGGTTTCGGGCTCATCCCCGGGATCGGTAACATTAAATTGGGTGGAAAAAGCCAGAATAGCTTTGCGCTTGGTTTCCCATTGGTCTGAAATATCAAACACGAAATCCGGTTCAAAAGGACGGTCTTGCATGTAATGGAGGATATGTGCTGGCCGCCATGGTTGTTGCTGCTTGCCCTCACTATTATGAGATTCGATCTTTTTGAGACCGGAGTAAAAAAGGGCATCAAGGGTTAGGTTAGTACCTTTTTGATGATCAGGATGCCGATCAAAAGGCGCACCAACCAAACAAATATGAGGTTGTGTAAGCCGAACCTGCTCAATGATCTTAAGCTGATTTTCACGCGTATTGGGAAGAAGTGAGTCACCGAGGTCCAAATTAGCTCGATAAGAAATGTTGAGAAGATCAGAAGCTTTTTTAACCTCATTTGCGCGAGTGGCTTCGGTACCTCTCGTTCCCATTTCACCTTTGGTCAGGTCAATGATCCCTACTTTTTTACCCTGATCGGAGAGGGCCGCAATAGTTCCGCCACAGTTTAATTCTGCATCGTCGGGGTGAGAGGCAAAAACAAGTACATCTAATTTCATAAAGGAAATATTTTTCTTGAAAAGTAAGGAATTTACGGTCCTTGTAAAGCTGGTAAAATAATTCAATTTGGATGAAACGTTCGGCTACGGTTTTCGTAACGTTGAGAGTTATCACCCAAAAATACCTACATGAGATTTCTAAACAGCTTTATTGAAGGATTTCGGATCGCTTTTCGCGCCATCAAGATCAATAAGATCCGCTCTACCTTAACGGCGCTTTGTATCATTATTGGAATTACAATGGTTACTATCGTGGATGCCGTAACAACCGGAATGGATATTACATTCGAGCAAAGTATGTCTATGATGGGACAAAATGTGGTTTATGTTGAAAAATGGCCCTGGGGAATGGGGGGCGAGTATAAATGGTGGGAGTACAGAAACCGAAAGGAGATGAAACTGAATTATGTAGAATATATTGAGGAATCCAGTGAGCTGGCGAGCAAGGTTACGGCATCGGCTAACAGGGGAGTTTCGGTGAGGTACAAGGAAAAACTGGCCGAGGGAGTAGGGTTGTCAGGTACTACCTCAAATTTCTTGGGTATTGAGGGTCTTAATATTGCAGAAGGACGAATGTTTGTGGACCAGGAAGTACGTTCCGGTTCAAAAGTTGCGGTGATAGGAAATACCTTGATGGAAGCTCTTTTTGAGCATGAAAGTCCATTGGGTAAACGGATACGTATTGGAGGGCAGCGATTTACCATAATTGGAGTGCTGGAGAAACAAGGAAAATTCTTGGGACTTGAAGACACAGATAACCGGATAATTATCCCTATTTCGGCCTATGGACAAATGTATGGACTTCGATCTGGTATTCAGATCGGTGTGCAATATCCGGATCAGCCTACATTAAGAGAAGGAGAGTACGAACTGGAGGGCATTATGCGGCGTGTGCGCAAGCTTGATGCCACCGAGGAAAATGATTTTGCCCTGAACAAGCCGGAAGCCTTCAAGCAGCAACTTGAAGGAATGAAAGCAGGGATTTATACAGTTGGTTTTCTTCTGAGTGGATTGTCGCTGCTGATAGGAGGTATTGGGGTTATGAACATCATGTTTGTTTCGGTAAGGGAGCGTACCAAGGAAATTGGCATCCGAAAAGCGGTGGGGGCAAAGTCGTGGGAAATTCTCACCCAGTTTTTATTAGAATCCATTGCCATATGTCTGTTGGGAGGCATCATTGGCGTGGCATTGGCAGCCGGACTCACCGTTCTTATCAACCAGGCATTTGTGGCGGTGATGAATGTAAGTGTGGTGGTTGTCGCATTCAGTATTTGTACCATTGTTGGAGTAGTATTTGGGTTCATTCCAGCCTACCGGGCAGCGAAGTCAGATCCCATTGAATCACTTAGATTTGAGTAATTATGCATATTAAAGAAGTTTTAGTACAGGCTTTTGAATCATTGAGAAGCAGTAAATTACGGTCCTCACTTACGCTTTTGGCATTGGTGATAGGAGTGTTTTCTGTAATTGTTTCAACGACAGCTGTAGCGGTTTTGGATAACTATTTCAAAAATACCATGAGCCTGATGGGTACCGATGTAGTGAATATCTCACGAACACCTTCGATTCAAATGGGGTCTTTGAGTGATGATATCCGAAACCGAAAAGACATCACGTTTGAAACAGCCGAGCGTCTTGAGGATCTCATGAGGGTGGGCAGGGGAATGAGTCCGGATGAAGTTTTCAGAGCCTCAGAGATCAAATATAAAGATGAGGAAACAGAGCCAAATGTTTATGTACGAGGAAGTAATGAGAATTACCTTTCAAATAATTCATATGAGCTTGAAGACGGAAGAAACTTTACGCAGGATGATGTTCAGTACGGTAGAAATGTGGTGATCTTAGGTAAAGACGTACAGGATGTGCTCTTCAAAAATGAATACCCGGTCGGGAAAGAGATCCGGTTTGATGGAAAGCCATATACCGTAATAGGCATCCTTGAGGCCAAGGGACAAATTTTCGGCCAATCTTTCGACAATTTCGTGCTCATTCCCTACACCACTGCAATGAACGCATACGGTGGAAATCGTAATATCAATATCCAGGTCCGTGCTCCTGAAATTGATTTCATTCAGCAAACCGTACAAGAGGTAACCGGGATTTTACGAGTGGTTCGTAAAGTGAGTCCCGGCGAGAATAATGATTTTGAGATCTCAACCAACGAAACGCTATCCGGCAGTTTTGATGCCTTTACAGGGGCACTTTACATCGGAGGATTTGCCATCGGTTTGATCACGCTTTTGGGCGCAGGTATTGGAGTGATGAACATCATGCTGGTTTCAGTCTCGGAACGCACAAGAGAAATTGGCGTTCGTAAAGCCGTGGGAGCAACCCGGAAGGCTATCGTGAGTCAGTTTTTAACGGAGACGGTATTTATCTGCCAGCTGGGCGGAATTATCGGGATGATACTCGGCATCGGAGTTGGAAACCTGATGGCCGTTTGGATTGAAACGGAAGCGGTTATACCTGTTTGGTCGGTTGTGGGTGGTTTTCTGGGGATGCTGATCGTGGGTTTGATATTCGGGGTTTATCCGGCTTACAAAGCTTCAAAATTAGACCCGATCGAAAGTTTGCGGTACGAATAACTTTTTGCAATGAAATGATTTAAGCATCCGTTGCATTTTAGTATATTGAAAAGAAAAATACAGGGCATTATGAACGAAGAGATCATCCAAAACTTAAACGAACGTCTTGACAGCGCAATAGATCGAAGCCGGGAAATTCTTGAAGATGAAGACCTGCAGGTTCGGCTTGCTGAAATTCAAGAGCGTGCCGAGACTCTGGTTCGCCGTCACCCCATTAAATCTGTAGCCGCAGGTTTAGCAGTTGGTTTTATTGTCGCCAAAATTTTCACCCACCAAGACTAAAACCCATGGACGATCTAGGGAGTCGCATAAAGCACGTCACCAACGAGCTAAAGCATTATATTGAAGCCAGGCTTGAACTGACGGTGATCAATATAAGTGAGCAAATTGCCTACTGGATAGGTAAGGCCATTCAAAATTTATTTGGGTACGCCATTCTCGCATTCGGGCTTATTTTTGGCGCAACGGCCCTTGCCATTTACCTAAGTGAAATCATAGGTGAGGAATGGGCTGGATACCTGATCGTATCTGCACCGTTCTTACTTATCGGTCTTCTTTTGGTTTTGACCAAGCCAACCGTACTTGCAGCGAAGGTTCAGCATCAGATATTAGCGGAATTGTTATCCTCTTTTAAGGATGATGAGAAAGAGGGAGACGTCAAAAAAATATCATCCGGAGAAACTTCAGAAACGCTCAATCAAAAAACGACCAGCAGTCATGGCAAATAAGAAATTGTCTGAAATAGAGAAAAAGAAACAAGAGCTAGAACAAGAATTGGCATCAATACAGGATGGATTGGATAGATCCATTGATGATGTAAGGGAAGGGGTAAGCAGCAGCCTGGAACCCAAAAACCTCATCCGAAAGTATCCGCTTCCTGCTTTGGGAGCTTCACTTCTGGTTGGATTTTTAATTGGAAAAGCGAGAAAGAATCCATCCCGTTTAGCATCAAAAGAACGGGGATCATACTCAAAACCCGAATCTCGTATAACTTCAGAGTTAAAACGAGTACTCGCCAAAAAGGGAATGAATTTGTTGATGGACTTTTTAGACAGCAAATTTTCCGAAATGAGCGAAAGAAAGCGTTCTGAAGAAGATTAATTTTACATGTCTTTAGGAATAACCTGTAAAAGGATATAAAAAACGAAAACAGCTCAACTTTTCTGTAACTATTTTCGTCTCACTTCGTGTACTTACCCGTCAAACAAAATAAAAATTTCAAAATGAAACGACTACTTTCGTCAACGCTAGTTGCATTTATATTACTAACCGGTTCTGTTTTTGCTCAGGAAACAAGAACGATATCCATTCAGGAAGCTATCCAAATTGCACTTGAGAACAATTATCAGCTTAAGCAGGCAAAGAACAATCTTGATCTGTCTGAGAAAGGCATTCAAAGTGAATATGCCGATTTTCTTCCATCTGTAAATGCCAGTTTTAATGGATCAAGAAGAACCGGTCAGCAGTTTATTTCTGATCGATTCAGTGAAGGTTTGAATCCATTTGTAGATGTAACTTCTCAATCTATTTCTGGAAATGTTAGTGCCAGCATTCCTTTGTTTAACGGGTTTGAGAATATTAACTCACTACGACAAAGCCAGCAGTCTCAGATCTCTGAAGAAGAGAGTTTTCAACGAGCTAAGGAACAAGTGATCTTTAGTACGGCCTCTAGTTACCTGCAGGTTTTATTGGATATGGAGCTACTCAGTATCAGAGAAGAGAATCTTGAAAACTCACGCAAACAGCTGGAGCAAGTTCAGGCTCAGGTTGAGGTGGGCTCAAGACCTACGGTTGATCTATACGATCAGGAAGCGTTGGTGGCTAATGATGAGTTACTGCTAACACAGCAAGAAAATGCACTCAAGTTTAGTAAAATTTCACTTGTACGTCAGCTTCAAATTGATCCATTGGGAGAATATGAATTTGTTGTTCCCAATATTGAATCTAGTGTAGAAGACACTGATTTTGAGAATTATAATCTTAGTGAATTGATCGATCAGGCTTTGTTAAACCGGTCTGACTTAAAGAGTGCCCTTGCTGATATTCGTTCTCTTGAACTGCAGGCACAAATGGCGAAGAACAATTTGTATCCATCTGTTTCAGCCAGTGCTGGAATTTCAACCTCGTATAGTGATCAGTATTCATTATTAGGTGAAAGTGTAGCATTTGGTGATCAGTTTTTTGATCAACGAATTAACCGTTCATTGGGATTTTCTGTATCGATCCCTCTATTCCAGAACTGGAATCGTATGTATAACATCCAGGCATCAGAAATTCAGCTTAAGAATTCTGAACTCAACCTTGAGAACTCACGACTGCAGGTGATCCAGGAAGTAACACAGGCGTACAATGATTTCACATCGTACCAAAAACAGATGGAGGCATCTGAGAAATCATTAAAGGCGAGCGAACGGGCATTTGAAACCCAGCAAGAGCGTTACAATGTGGGTTCAAGTACGCTTATTGAATTAAGCCAGGCGCAGGCAAACTATGTGCAGGCGCAATCAAATTACACGCAGGCTATGTATAACCTGATATTCCAGGAGAAATTGCTGGATTATTATCTGGGTAAACTTAGCGGCGACACTGTAGAATTTTAGAACATAACTTTTAAGGATATCGGAATGGGAAAAGGAAAATCGTCATCAAATAAAACACTTATATGGATCTTAGGGAGTCTGGGCGTTATCATCGCTGTTGGACTCACACTAAGATTCACCGGAGTGATCGGGAATACACAATCGGGCACAGAAGTTGAAACAACAAGTGCCAAACTGAAAACCATCACACAGCTGGTTTCAGCTTCGGGTAAAGTTCAGCCGGAAATAGAGGTGATCATTCGTCCGGATGTATCTGGAGAGATCATTGAGCTGGCTGTAAACGAAGGTGATGTAGTTCAGCAAGGCGATCTGTTGGTTCGGATCAAACCCGATATCTACCAGGCTCAGATCGATAACCTGAATGCAGCACTTCTCACCCAAAAAGCACGCATGGAGCAAACGAAAGCTGCATTAATCCGTGCCGAAGCAACCTATGAACGCGACAAACAACTTTATGATCGAGATATGATCTCGGAGATGGAGTTTATCCAGAGTAAATCAGAGTATGAGTCGCAGAAGGCTAGTTTGAAAGCATCAGAGTATCAAATTCAAAGTGCAGAGGCTCAATTACGTCAGGCCCGTGAAGAGCTGGAACAAACCGTGATCCGTGCGCCCCAGGCCGGAACCATTACCAGTCTTGCCATTGAAAAAGGCGAACGAGTGCTGGGGAATTCCCAAATGGCTGGAACAGAGATGATGCGTGTTTCTGTGCTCGACCGCATGGAGGTGATGGTTGAGGTTAACGAAAACGATATTGTAAATGTAGGGATGGGAGATACCACAAGAATTGAAGTGGATGCTTATCCTGAACGACAGTTTAATGGAGTAGTAACTGAAATTGCTAACTCCGCACAAACAACGGGATCAGGAACCAACGAACAGGTAACCAATTATGAGGTAAAGGTAAGGATCGTAACGCCTCATAACCTGGAAAACAGCGTGGAGCAAATGATGCTTTCTCAAACTTCAGAAAACCCATCGGATTCTTTTGTGCCCAACTTCCGTCCGGGAATGTCAGCCACCGTTGATATCGAAACTCAGACAGCCGTAAACGTTGTTTCTGTGCCTATTCAGGCTGTAACTGTTCGTGATTTTGCCAAAGATAAAAAAGAACAATCCACAGATTCTGATACTGCTGATATAACACTTGCCAGCAGTCAGGATGAGGATATGATCATCAAAGACGAAGATTTCAGAAAAGTGGTGTTTGTGGTACAGGATGGTGAGGCGGTACGTAAAGAAGTTGAAACCGGCATTAGTGATAACACTCACATACAGATCTTGTCAGGTATAGAGGCCGGAGCTGAGGTGGTAACCGGTAGTTACAGAATTCTTTCCAACGTACTGGAAAAGGGCGATAAAGTGATCGTAAACAATAAGACCGCCATCATAAATTAAGTTCGGAGCTAAGCATGGATAACAAGAAAAACATCATTCAGATAAAAGATCTTACCAAAGTATATCAGATGGGACAGACCGAAGTACATGCTTTGGCCGGAGTGACATTCGATATTCCTGAAAACGAATATATTGCCATTATGGGCCCCTCAGGTTCCGGAAAATCAACCCTGATGAATATGATCGGATGCCTCGATACCCCAACTTCCGGAGACTATATCCTCAACGGAAACAATGTCTCCAAAATGGATGATGCAGAACTTGCTGAAGTCCGTAATCGTGAAATCGGATTCGTATTTCAAACCTTTAACCTGTTGCCCCGAACGTCTTGTCTCGCCAATGCTGAACTTCCGCTTATTTATGCCGGAATGAAATCGGCAGACCGTAAAAAAAGAGCTGAGGAAGTCCTTACCAAGGTAGGGTTGGGTGATCGCATGGATCATAAACCCAATGAGCTTTCAGGCGGACAGCGCCAGCGTGTTGCCATTGCCCGGGCGTTGGTTAACAATCCTTCTATCATTCTGGCAGATGAGCCCACCGGTAACCTCGATACCAAAACAGGAGAAGAGATCATGATGCTTTTTGAGGAATTATATCGTCAGGGAAATACACTGATCGTTGTGACTCACGAGCAGGAAATTGCCGATCATGCCCGTCGTATTGTTCGCTTGCGTGATGGAGTGATCGAAAAAGATGAGAAGGTTGAAAATCCGGTATTAGCGAATTTTCAGGTTGCCTGATAAATAATTTGATCTTAAAATCTATTAAAATAAAAAAGGCACTCATTTGAGTGCCTTTTTTTATGCTAAGAAAATTGTAGTGAATTTGGCTTATCTGAAACCAAAGCCAATACCAACATTAGCGGAAGAATAAGTAGAGAGAGTATAGCTGGCTGATATTCTCAGAATAGCGATTGATAGCCGCGCACCTACAAAAGCTCTTATATTATTGCTGCCCTTGATCTCAAGATCGATGGGAGCATTAATGCTTTCGATGATCTTCTCCCGGGTATTTTCCGCGTTAGACTGCGGATCGTAATTCGGGTTGATGGAAGTGATGGGATAAGCTCCGGGTGTTGTAATAGTGGTTGTTGAGCTTTCAAAGCCAAGGCCGCCGTAAACGGAAATAAATGGTAGTTTTTTGCCCACAATCGCATTGATCGTCGTTGCCTTGGTATCCATTTCCAATCCTTGTCCCTGCCATTGGCTTGGTGTGTAAGGATTATAAATATCGGAACCTGATTCAGGATCTACTTCAAATCCGGCATTGGAGTTAAAAGCGGTGTATCCAAACTGAACAGCGATATCAACCGGAAGAATTTTACCACCGGGCAGCCACTGGTTTATACCATGACGCACGCCAAAGCCAAATAGTCCTACAGAGGCATCAATGGGAGCGATATCCACTTCAGGAACATATCGCAGTGTAACATCAGTATCCTTGATAATTCCAACTGTAGCCTGGATCATAGGAGATGGTACGTAAGGGAATCCGAGTCCTCCGGGAATATCAAAGCTTGTTAAAACTTCTTCCTGACCGCTTTGGGGATTCGTATAGGTGATACCCATAGTGGTAGATGAATTCTCATCGCCCGCAATGGTTGGAGATTCGGGAGAGCCTGAGATCAGTTCCAGTTCTGAAAACACCAATTCTGAAACATCAAAGGTTTGGTTCGACGTAGGCACCATGGCAACAGCAGCGTTCAAACTGATATCGAATCCAAGTGTACCATGAGCTTTAGCCTGATTGAACCATCCCGTGTTCAAGTTTGCACCAAAGCCATCAGCAAAAGGAGAGAGATAGTTTTCCAGTAGAATATTGGCATCATCTGCGCCACCTCTTAATATTTCACCTGCATCCCCGAGCTGAGCATGAGCGGTACCGACTGTAGCAAGGCTTAGCACCATGACAGCGCATGTACCTTTTACTATATATTTAAATTGAGTAAGCATTTGTACTCCTGATATTTGTTGAATATTGTGGTTTAATATGTGTAAAATTTTTGAGATACGGAATACCCCGTTATGGGGAAAGAATCAATGTAAGGAATCCAGCATATTTAAGTATGAGTTATATCTGCTGGCGGCAATTTCACCATTTTCAAAAGCTTCGGCTACACCGCATTTAGGTTCGTGATTGTGTGTACAGGTATTGAATTTACAGTGTTCGCGGGGTTCCAGCATCTCCGGAAAAAACAGGGAGAGTTCCCAGGGCTCAATATTCACCAATCCAAATTCCCGGATTCCCGGAGTGTCGGCAATATAACCGCCAAAACCGAGGGGAATAAGCCGCGCAAATGTAGTAGTGTGTTTTCCCTTGTTAGAGAAATCAGAGATCTTGCCCACTTTAAGATCGTAGTTCGTATCGATAGCATTGATGAGACTGGTTTTTCCAACGCCGGATGGACCTATGAAAGCAGAGGTTTTATCCTTTAGCAGCTCCTTGAGTTCTTTCAGTGATTTCTCATCCTCCAAACTTGTGGTCAGGAATTCGTAGCCGAGAGACGTGTAGAGTTCACGGAGTTCTTCGGTAAAGGCTAGTCCGCCACTTTTTGCAAGATCCATTTTGTTTATGATGATCACGGGCATCACCTCATAAGCCTCGCAGGTAACCAAAAACCGATCTAGGAATCCTTCCTTTAAACGGGGTTTTTTGATGGATTGAACCACACAAGCCTGATCCAGATTGGAAACCAGGATCTGTTGTCCTCTTTTCCCATGGGTGGCTTCGCGGGTAATATAGTTTTCCCGTTCCCGGATGGTTTCAATGCTTCCGGTGCCATCTTCATTCAGGGAAAAATCGACGATATCACCTACGGCAATAGGGTTGGTGACCTTTTTATCATCTAATCGAAATCTCCCGGGAAGGCGGCATTCAACCATTTCAGTTCCTGTATCTACATGATACCAGCTGCCGGTAGATTGTATTACTCGTCCTTTATTCATGCGCCAAAAATACGGAAGAGCAGCGGATTAACAAGAGTTGATTTCATAATTATTGGGTCTCTGATTTTCGGGACCGGGCAATGGTTCGGCTGATGATAATAACAGGAATAATACCCACTAGAACGATCATCAAAGCGGCACCGGCCGATTCAGCAAGACGTTCGTCCGAAGCATATCGATATACCTGTACGGCCAAGGTGTCGAAGTTAAAGGGACGGACGATAAGCGTGGCGGGTAATTCCTTCATCACATCTACGAAAACGAGTAAACCGGCTGTAAGCAGTCCGCCACTCATCATAGGGATGTGGATCTTCCGAAGCACTTTCGTGAAGCTGTAGCCCATTCCCCGGGCAGCTTCATCCATATTTGGGGTGATCTTCTCCATGCTCGCTTCAACCCCGCCAAATGAAACTGATAGAAAACGAACGAGGTAAGCAAATACCATCGCAAAAATGGTCCCGCTGAGTAGTAGCCCGGACGAGAATCCAAAGTTCTCACGGAAAAAAGAATCTACGGTGTTGTCAAAAAGGCCGAAGGGGATAAGCACACCCACAGCAATTACAGATCCGGGGATCGCATAACCAAGCGAACTGATCCTGTTGAAGAATTTAACCCAATATCCCGGATTGAGCCGAGCTGAATAGGCCATTATAAGAGCCAGCCCAACAGCCAATATTCCTGTTAAAGCAGATACGGTAAAAGAGTTGAATGCCAGCTGAATAAAATTGAAATCAAGGTGGTTCAGGTTGGCAAAGAACATGTTCAGCAGTAAAATGACGGGCAAGATGAAGCCAACTAAAACCGGTATAAAACAAACAAAAAACACCAGCCATGCTTTAAATCCCTGTAACTGAAAGCGATTGAGGCGCTTAAAGCGGCTTGAATTTGCTTTTTCATTGCTGATCTTATTGCGGGTATAACGCTCAATGAAAATAAGTACGACAATAAAGGCCAGCAAACAGGCCGCTAACTGTGCAGCTGCCGGACGATCGCCCAAACCAAACCAGGTTCGGTAAATACCGGTGGTAAAAGTTTGAACCCCAAAATACTGGACGGTCCCAAAATCGTTAAGGGTTTCCATCAGTGCGAGAGCTAAACCCGCAGCAATTCCGGGACGTGCTACCGGGAGTGCCACTTTAAAGAAACTCTGCCAGGTAGAATAGCCCATAATGCGGCTCGCCTCCAGAAGCGAAGTAGATTGCTCAAGAAAAGAAGACCTTGCAAGCATATACACATACGGATAAAAGGCCAGCGACATGATCAAAATGGCGCCTTCTACCGAGCGGATGTTGGGGAACCAATAATCTTCTATACCTAAGCCAAAAGTACTGCGCAACATTGTCTGAAGAGGGCCTGCGATATCTAGGAAATCGGTGTAGATGTAGGCCATGAGGTAAGCCGGAATGGCAAACGGGAGGATGGAAGCCCATTCAAAGAACTTACGTCCGGGAAACTCACACATGGTAATCAGCCAGGCCGATGACACTCCAATGGATATCACCCCAACAGAAACCCCGATGATGAGCCAAAGTGAATTCCTTACATAATCTCCTAAAACGGTTTCTGCCAGATGTTGCCACACTTCACCGGAAGGAGTGAAAACAGAGAAGATCACCGTAAAAATGGGAATGGAGATCAAAAGGGCAATGACGAGGCTGAATACCGTCCATTTTGGCGACTGTTGGCGGACTTTGGGGCGGTCTCCTCTAAACTCTTTGATCCTCGTGTGTAGTGCTTTTAGCATGTCGTAAAGATACGCTTATCTCAGTTTTTATCAGAGCTTATTCGAAATTCATTTTTGAGCACAGACTCGGCTGAATGATATCCACACATGCCATGAACGCCGCCGCCCGGAGGAGTGGAAGAGGAGCAAATATACATGGATGTGCCCGGGATATGATATGGATCCCATTTTAAAACCGGACGCCCAAATAACTGCTTGAAGAACTGTGCGCCTCCGTTTATATCGCCGCCAATATAGTTTGCGTTGTAGGATTGAAATTGAGGCGCATTCATCGTGTTTTTTGAGATGATGGTATCCTTAAATCCCGGGGCAAATCGTTCGATCTGATCTTCGATGACATCCGTCATATCCAAACTGGAGCCATTCGGAACGTGGCAGTAAGCCCAGAGTGTGTGCTTTCCCTTTGGAGCACGGCTTTCATCAAAAAGACTGGGTTGAGAAACGAGGACATAAGGGCTCCGGGAATGATTCCCATCCCAAACGTCTTGCTCGGCTCTGCTAATTTCATCAAAAGTACCACCAAGGTGAAGAGTGCCTGCTTTTCGGCAATGTTCGTTGGTCCATGGAACAGGTTCAGAAAGGGCCCAGTCAACCTTAAAAACTCCGGGACCGTATTTGAAATCTTTTAGTTTTTCTAAATATGAATCCGGTGCTTTATTCTCAATGATCTCTGTTATTTGACGAGGAGTCAGATCAAACAAAATTGTTTTAGCGGTGGGGATGTCTTTCAGGGAAGAAACAGGATGTTCGGTTTCAATCTCGCCGCCCAATTCCTTCAGAAGAGAAGCGAGGGCATTGGTTACGGAGTGGGTTCCTCCTTTGGCAATGGGCCAGCCTACGGCATGGGCTGAACTCGCCAATACCAATCCAAAGGAAGCCGAGAAAGCGATGGTCAGTGGCATGATGCTATGTGCAGCGCAACCGGCTAATAAAGCTTTGGAATGAGGATGTTCAAAAAGAGCATTCCCCAGAAACTTTGCAGAAAGGGCTCCATACCATCCAAAACGTGCCATGAGTAACGGATGTTTTGGTATCCGAAGTGTCCCGAAAAGGTCTTCAGATAAAGCATCCCAGTTGTCTGAAAAGTGATGGTACAGCTTGCGGTAGGCATTTCCGTCTACTCCCAGATTTTCAGCCGTTTTATTCAGGGAACGCCAGGCTACGGCAGCTTCGCCATTATCCAGAGGATGGGCGTATGGAATTTCAGGATGGATGAATTCAAGGCCATAGTCTTCCAAATTGAGCGAACTCAGATACGGAGATCCAGCTGTGGTTGGAATGACCGCCGCGCAGATATCGTGCAAAAACCCCGGCTCAGTTAGTTCCTGCGTACGTGTGCCTCCGCCAATGGTAGATTTGGCTTCCAGGACCAGTACTTTCAAACCATGCTGAGCCAGACGAACTGCAGCGCTGAGTCCATTAGGACCCGAACCTACAACTACAGCATCGTAATCAGTTTTTTGAGGCACGTTGATCTTATCTATTGATTTGCTTGTTCTTCCGCAAGCTTCAATGCATCGTAAGCATTTATAATTCCGCCGGTGGATGAAAGTTCAGAAAACGGAATGGGTTCCTGAGTTCCGGGTTTATATACTACCTGATCCACTTTTGTCACCGTCTGCAGGATGATGTCTCTGACTTCAGAAGTTGGGAGTTCCGGATAGTACGACATGATCAAAGCGGCTACGCCTGCAACTACCGGAGAGGCCATACTGGTGCCGCTGTTGAATTCATACTCATTGTCGGGATAGGTGGAATAGATATCCACGCCGGGTGCAAAAAGGTCTACGGTTGATTTCCCGAAATTACTGAAGGAAGCGGTAAGCGTGGAATCGGATTGCCAGGATGAAGCTCCAACGCTCAGGTAGTTTGTGGCCTGACCGCCATCTTCATAAAAGCGTGTGGGGTAAGAATCGGTGCTGTCCACATTGTCACTGCCATTGCCTGCACCGGAAACCATCAGCACACCGAGACTGTCGGCGAATCTCACGGCCGCATCCACATATTCCTTTTGGGGAGAATAGCCTTTACCAAAACTCATGTTGATCACACGTGCGCCATTTTCAGCAGCATAACGGATGGAATTGGCTACGTCTTTATCGCGCTCATCACCATCGGGAACCGTGCGAAGGATCATGAGCTCAATGTTAGCAGCCACTCCTTTTGCTCCAAGGTCATTGTCCCGAACCGCACCAACGATACCGGCAACATGCGTACCATGTTCGCTTCCGGGGCCGATCACATCGTTATTTCCATAGAATCTGTCACTCAGGTCATCATAATCATCACCAACAATATGGCGGGGATCAAAATCGGGGTTCAACCCATATTCCTCCAGTCCTGAAACACGCTCGTAATAATTTTCCAGGTCTTCAATATCTTTTTCGGTAGCTCCATTTCCTTTCAGGAAGGTCATAACTTGTTTAGCCTGCATTACCTGTTGGCTTTCATTCCCGGTGATCTCCAGGTCTTCGCTACTCACAGAGTCGATACTTTCAACACCCAGTTGCTGTTTGGCAAAAATTATGGCTTGTCGGGTTTGACTAACCTGCTGAAGCTCCCGCTGATTTCGCTCAACCCGGTTTTGATAAGCTTCTTTGATCTCCTGAAAATAGGCGTATTCATCCTGATTTTCCTCTGCTACCGAATCCTCTGAAACGCCTTCATACTTGTCACTTAAGCGGTCATAGATGCGCACCACTTCGTAGGTATCTTTATCCACGTGCGTGCTGTCCGGGCCACCAATAAAGTTCCATCCGTGCATGTCATCCACATAGCCATTTCCATCATCATCAATATCATTTCCGAGAATTTCATCCTTATTGGTCCAGATCTTCGTCTGCAGGTCTTCGTGATGGATATCGGTCCCGGAATCAATGATAGCTACGATCACTTTTTTGCGGGGTGATCTGTCAGCCAGTAATTCAGCATAGGCTTTTTCCACACCGGTTCCGTAATAAGGCGATGCATTTGCAGGCGCAAGATGCCAGGTCTCAGTAGCGGTTACGGCTTCAGCTGTGGTTTCTGTTTCTTCATTTTCTGTGGGTGCATTTGCTTCCGGTTCCGTTGCCGTTTGCGTACTTGAACAACTGACAGCAAACAGTAAAACAGATCCGAAAAGGAAGAGCTTTGATAAATAGTTCATGGTGTTTTTTTAGTAGTTAAAGTTGAATCAGGATTCTTTTTCATGTTAAGAAGGAGCATATCGGCGCCGAGGGTAGACACGATAATAAAAGTCAAGACAACCAAACTGGCAACAGGTTCCCAGATGATGAACCCGCCGAAAGTTCCCAAAACTGCACCCAGATATTGGATATAATTCAGCTGATCGTTGCTTGCATTCTTAATAAGCTGCTCCAGTCTGCTTTCGTCATATTGCCGGAGATTGTCCTCAACCAGGGCATGAACATCTAGCTGATTGATGAGTTTATACAACAGATTGGTGACCAGTTCTTCGATCACAGAACCGTGTTCGTCCAGTTTTGAGGGGAGTTCGTCAAGAAAGGTATCCATTTTGTTGAGGCCATTCTCAATACCGGTGGGCAATTTCACCAAAGCACTTTCAACCATATCCTGCATTTCCTGTCCTTTTACGAAACTGTAGGCTTTCAGAGCCACTTTCTCGAAGGAATTTTCTTCAATGGCCTCGTCAATTTGTTCGATCAGCTTTTTAGCAATGGAGGAACGTACCTCCGGGTCGGCAACCATCTCATCTACATAACTGATAACCAGGCTTTTCAGGTTGGTTCGAAACTCGGGATCGTCGATGATCTTTTTCACATACACAGTAGCCTTTTCCCGGTAGCGTGCTATGGCTTGCGATTCATGGATCTTTTGCTTGATGATCTCCGGGTTGATGAGGTCTTCAGAAACAGCACTTGCAAGCCGGTATGCAATGCGGTCTTTTTGAGCGGGAACCAATCCCTGTCCCAGTATAGGCCGGCGATGGGTGGGGCGAAACAACATGGTTATAGCCAGCCAGTTGGTTAAAAATCCGATCAATCCACTTATACTGATGATCCTTAACAAGCCCTCAAACGAAAAGTAGATGCCAAAAACGGTGGCATTCATGCCCTGAAAATCCCAAAAAAATGAAAAGATGAAAACCGCTACAAGCAAATACGGAAACCCGAAGAGCAATTTCATCAGCCACGGATATTTTGCAGTTTTCTTGTCAGGGATATCACCCTGAGAGATCGGTTTATGCTGATCCGACTGCTTCTCTACCTGTTCTTTGATCAGCTCCCAAAGCTGAAGACCGTATGCTTTATTACGCTCTTTGATGTTATTTGAAGGTTGTTTTTCGGCCATGTATCCAATTTATGAACTATGTACGGAAAAACCGATCAGTTGTTCTTCCCGGAGAGCGATAAATATGTATTCTCGAGCTCGGTCATTCGTTTCTTTTCAGCTTCTGAGCGGTCATCGTAACCAATTAAGTGAAGGAGGCCATGAATTAGGATCCGCTTAAATTCCTGATCTGCGGTTTCACCAAAATCTTCGGCTTGTTCTTTGATCCTTGGGGCACAGCAAAATAGGGTTCCTTCGATAGCTGTGTTATCACCGGAATCCTCGTCGTCATCATACCGAAAAGAAATAATATCGGTTACGTAATCGCGGTCAAGGTGCTCCTTGTTAATGCGGACGATCTCATCTTCGGAAACGTAAACCAATTCAACCAACTCAAATTTAGCAGACTCATGCTGCTCTATGATATCCAGAATGCTTGCGGCATCGTGTTGGGTTATTGAGACATGCTCCTCACTTTCATTGAATAACTGAAGGGGAGAAGGGAGGTCTTGGCTCAAAGCAACATGGGGTTAGAATGAAAAACCGTCGTCCATAGATTCGGTCAGAGAAAGTGCAATACCGCACATCATCAGGTCTTCAGGTAATTCCGTGAAATCGCCGGTGATGATCGCTTCGTCCACATTGGCATATAGACTACACCCGGCTGTTTTTTCAACGATCAGCCCGGAAGTCTTATCTCCTGATTTACCAAAAAAGGTAACCTGCTGCAGCATATCGCTTGCCACAAAAGCAGTGCAATTGTGGAGCTGAAGAAAGGTATTGTAAGAATAGACAGACACCATATTCATCTGTTCACCATTTATGTCGAGGCCAAGATGAATTTCAAGTGCCAGTTTTCTGGGTTGATCTTCTTCGTTTTTTACCTCAAAACGAAACACGTCGTTGCCAAGGGGTTTAGCTTGTGTACCAAGTATCTTGGCAATGGTGTCAATATTTTCTTTGGTGAACTGATGAATCATAATGCTAATAAGTTAATGAGTCCAAATATACGGCACCTTCCTTTAAGATTAAATAAAGGAATTAGTTGATTCCATATCGGTTGATCTCTTGTTCACTTTCTCCTTTGGTTGCAGGCATAGGCGGGAAGCTTGATCCCATCATCTCATTGACCTGCGTGGCTAGATCCACGGCTTTTTGAGTCTCGTTAGACTGGAAATAAACATACTGGATCAATACCAGCGACTGACGAGCGGTGCGTACCTCAGAAAGCCGATCTTGTGCACGGGAATTCATGCTCTCAAGTTTCGTTCTTAGTTCACGCTGCTCGCTGATATTTCCTCTGGATTGAGCACTTTCATATTCCTGATTCACGATGTTGAATTCGGTCTCAAGTTCATTAAAGCGACTCATGCTTTGGGAAAGATCGTTCACCAGCTTCTCTTGCGAAGTACCGGCAAGCCGGGCTGCGTCTTCTTCAGCACCAATTTGAGCATAACGAACGGCATACAGCAGCTTGATAGACTCGTTGGTCTCATCAGGGCGGAATGGAACACGTTCTTCGCCCCATTTCAGCCAGTAAGCGGCACTGTCGGGCATGCCCAATTCTCGGTACTTCTGGGCTAATCCCATAAAGTTAAACCGATAGTTGCTGAGCATTCTGCGAATGTTTTCGTCAAAGTAGACATCCGGATTATCCCATTCGCGGAACTGGAACCTTTTAAGCCGGTCCGTCATGATGTCTACATCTATGTAATCCTCACGTCCGGTGCCAAAGTCTTTGGGAACCACACGGTAGGCTTTGCCTTCTGTACGGAAGTACTTTCTAAGCCCAAGCTGACTTGTGGAAGAAACCGTATTTGCAAAATAAACAGGTCTCAGCCAGTTATTTGTTTGAAGGATATCCAAGATCAAACGATCCTGAACCTGCAGATAATATACGTTGTTGCCCTGCTGATCCTGACCATAAAGACGGCCATTCAATCTCCAGCTTACAACATCATCCAGTGAGTCAACCGGCATTTCAAAATCGATGCCATTTTGAAGGATCGCCAGAGAGGTATCTGGCTTCACCCCAATTTTTTCCTTGTACTGAGGATCCCCTGAAAAAGCTTCTTTCAGCATGTCCTTGTCAACGGAGATATCAATATTTCGAGGCTGCCACTGTGTGATACCTGAAGTAACACGTTCCACTTCCTCATCTGACAGGGAAATAGGGAGGGGAGCGGATTCATGCGACCATTGGTCTCGCAGCTGTTTGATATACCAATCGGTATTCAACAGACTTAGACAGACAATACGGACATCCGTTCGTACGCCTTCCACTTCCTGCAAGTACCATAATGGGAACGTGTCGTTATCGCCATTGGTAAACAGAATGGAATGTGGGGCAGTCGATTCCAGTAAATTTCGTGCATAATCGGGAGCTACATACCGGTTGCTTCGGTCATGGTCGTCCCAGTTTTGGTATCCCATCCAAACCGGAGAGGCAAGTAACAGGATGCCCAGGGTTCCATAGGCGGCAAATTTATTATTCGCGTATTTCTTCAGCAGTTCGATGATCCCGGTAACACCGAGTCCGATCCAGATCGAAAATGCGAAGAAGGAACCCACGTAAGCGTAATCACGCTCACGTGGCTGATAGGGGGTTTGATTCAGGAACACGATGATCGCCAACCCCGTGACTATAAACAGGGCCAGCACCGAAAATGCACGTTTCCAGTCATTACTGAAATGATAGATCATTCCAAATAGACCAAGTAAGAACGGAATAAAGAAATAGGCATTGCTTGCCTTGTTATCCGGGTAGGCCGGCTCTTTAATTCCAGACCTCCAGCCGGCGTCTTGTATATCGGCTTCACGGCCAATGAAATTCCAGTTGAAATAACGGATGTACATGTGATTGACCTGGTAATTCCAGAAGAAATCGAGGTCAGAGCTGTATCGTGCGTAATAATCTAAATGTCGCGGATCCGGAGAATAACGGCGCGGAAAGAGTTCCTCATTGTTGCGATCGATCTGTCCGGTTCTTTCATTAAAGTTATTTCCCTTCAGAATGGGAGTAGCTCCGTACTGCTCGCGTTTCAGATAGCTGATAAAAGCTTCGGTTGTTTCCGGGTCGTTCTCATCGATCGGAGGATCTGCAATGGAACGGATCATGATCACAGAATAGGAGGAAAACCCGATCAGTATCATAGCATAACAAAGACTGATGATGTTGGCCATTCGCATTTTATTCTTATGCGTGTAATACACAGCATATGCTACCGCAGCCATAAACAGGAAGATGAAAGTCAGAGGACCAATGAGCCCGTAAGTAGCATCATTGATGCTGTTCGCAATAGTTGGAATGTTTTGAATGGTGAAGGGATAGATGGATAAAAAGGCGATCACTGCTCCAAATCCCATCAACAAAAATGATTTCCATTCAAATTCACGGAATTTGAAATAGATAATGAGGGCTACAAAGAATAAAGCCAGCAGGTTCAATAAGTGAACACCAATGGCGAGACCAAATAAATAGGCGATAAGTACCAGCCAGCGTTCGCTGTAAGGCTCATCATAGTTTTCAGACCATTTAAGTGCCAGCCAAACTACAATAGCAGTAAAAAACATCGACATGGCATACACTTCAGCTTCTGCCGCACTAAACCAGAATGTATCAGTTACTGCAAAGGTAAGCGCTCCTATCAAGGCTCCACCATACATCCCAAGCTTGTCCATTAGATCCATAGCGTTGGGATCTCCTTTCCATTCGCGAACAAGGCGAACAACAATGAGATATAGTAACATGATGGTAAGCGCTGAGGTTAGGGCACTTATAAAGTTTATGCTAAGGGCAACATATCCCGATGGCATAAACATAGAGAAAATGCGACCTACCAAAGAATAGAAGGGAGCTCCCGGTGGGTGATTTACCTGAAGTCCGTGGGCAACGGCTATGAATTCACCGGCATCCCAAAAACTGGCGGTAGGAGCCATCGTCATGGTGTAGATGACAAGTGAAACAATAAAGGTTAAGAGAGCGAGGTACTTATTGGTCGTTTTATGATCTGAAAACATGTAAAAAATTTAGTTAGCTGCTCAAAAAAATTTTTGGATATTCGGCGATTACATTTTATGATTGGCTCGCAATTATAAGCAGAGCCAAAATCGATTCAAAATCCAAGATACATAAGAATTTAAACTTCTCGCAGCTAAAAACGAGCAAGTTGTGTTCCTATTTTTAACCGTTTAAAAACTTTTGCATGTCAGCTAAATCCAAAGAACGTTTTTCATCAAAATTAGGACTCATTTTGAGTGTACTTGGGATCGCCATCGGTACCGGTAATATTTGGCGTTTCCCAAGAATTGCCGCTCAAAACGGAGGCGAAGAAGGAGCCGGTGCATTTCTTGTAGCATGGGTTTCTTTTCTGATCCTGTGGTCAATTCCACTTATCATTGCCGAATATGGCATGGGGCGAAACGGACGCAAGGGCGTTGTAAGTTCTTTTGTAGCACTGATCGGTGAAAAGAGAGGATGGCTGGGAGGCTTTGTTGGGTTCGTGGCCACGGCCATTATGTTCTATTACAGCGTGGTTGCCAGCTGGTGTCTGTACTACCTCATCACAAGTATCACTACCGCTTTACCCGCCGATCTGCAGACCGCCAACTCCATCTGGGAAGGATTTCAGGGATCGATATGGCCCGTAGCCGGACATGCCCTGGTAATGGGAATTGGAGGCTTTATTGTTATTAAAGGGATCTCATCCATCGAAAAAGTGAACAAATTTCTGATCCCGTCACTGCTACTGGTTCTGTTGATCTCATTGTTTAAGGCGTTGTCTTTGGAAGGCAGCGGACTTGGAATTGAATATCTGTTCACGCCGGACTGGTCTACATTGAAAGAACCTCGTATCTGGCTGGAAGCTCTCACCCAAAATGCCTGGGATACGGGAGCTGCCTGGGGATTGATCCTCACCTACGCCGCCTATATGCGGAAATCGGATGATGTGACCATTACCGCCTTTCAAACCGGAATTGGGAATAATATCGTCTCGTTGCTGGCTGCAGTCATTATCTTTTCGACCGTTTTTGGAACCTTGAGCCCGGAGATGGGAAGCGGTGAGATCCTCGAAGTAATGCAAACATCAGGACCGGCTTCAACCGGACTTACCTTCATCTGGATGCCGCAGCTTTTTGCTACTATGGGAGGAGGGAGCATCTTTGCGATCCTGTTTTTCCTTGGGTTGACCTTCGCTGCTTTCAGTTCATTGATCTCTATGATAGAGCTGGCGGTGAAAGTGTTTGTAGATATGGGCGCTGTTCGTAAACGAGCCACGATCGTGATCTGCATGGCCGGATTTGGATTTGGCCTGCCCTCAGCTTTAAATCTGCAATTCTTCGCCAATCAGGATTTTGTATGGGGAATTGGGTTGATGGTTTCCGGAGCACTGATCTCGTATGCGGTCATTAAATACGGAACCACCAAATTCCGAGAAGACCTTGTCAACACCGAAGAGCGTTCAACCACCTTAGGCTCCTGGTGGGAGATCATCATCAAGTATGTAGTGCCTATTGAAGTTGTTACGCTGCTCGGCTGGTGGTTCTACCTGAGTATCACGAGTTACGCTCCCGATACGTGGTTTAACCCGCTGAGTCCGTTTTCTGTGATGACGGTACTTGTGCAATGGGGACTCGCGCTGTTCCTGGTGTGGTTCTTCCGCAAACGTCTGATGGGCAAGAAAAAGACAGGCTAATTAAGACCCGCAGGTCATCTTGGTTGAATTTTTCACCCCGGTTTTAAAAAGTAGGTGTGAATACATTCTGCGGTGAGCAGAAATACAATTAGAACCGGGTTGGTTACGCCTTGATATCATCAAATATGAAAACTCGATCCTCAAAAAGATCAAAAACGCCCTGGCCGACCAAAGATGCCATGGAACAGATCTACGAAAAAAATCTTTGGGGTGGCGGCGATAGGGATTTTTATTCAGGGGACGGCTCGCATCACTCTGAATTGACAGATCCATATATTCAAGTGGTTCGCACTTTTTTGCGGTCTTTTGATTCCGCTTTGGTTGTTTGTGATCTGGGTTGCGGAGATTTCAATGTGGGCCGGCAGCTGATATCATCCGCAAAAAAATATGTGGCGGTAGATATTGTCTCAGATCTCATTGAGCATAATAAAAAGACGTTCAAAGCCGCGAATCTGGAGTTCCACTGCCTGGATATCGCCACGGATGCATTACCACCCGGAGATTGTGCGATCCTGAGAAATGTGCTTCAGCATCTCTCGAATGCAGATATAGAACAGATCGTCCCCAAGTTATCCGGTTTTGATCACGTGATCGTTACCGAGCACGTGCCGGAAGGAGACTTTAGCCCCAATGCAGATATTATTTCCGGTCAGGGCATCCGGCTCAAAAAGGAGAGCGGGGTGGACCTGACAGCGCCGCCATTCAACTTCAGGGTGAAAGCAAAAGAGCGATGGCTTTCTCTGCCTTATGAAGAAGGCAAAGGGCTTGTAGAAACTACTTTATACAAAGTTTAGGGTCAGTTCAATGTTCGCCCGGATGTTTTACGGAATGGAGGGGCGACGAAAATTGGGCAATGAGTGGTTTGATGCTTTGGTACGGTTAGTGCGAGCTGGTAGTGCCGTTGGCTTAATGGGATAAGAGAAGACGAGTTCTTTAGGTTGAGGCAGAGCCTTCCCGAATCATCGGGAGCATTCCTCAGCGGAGTAGCGGAACGAGGTTAAATCCCGGATTGGTAATTACTCAAAGAGTAATAGTAAGGTTAAGGTTGTTATGATTTAAGTTTTTCGTAGCTTAAACGATAACCTAGAGATTCGGTGTAAGTAGGAATCGTTTTAGAATACCTACATATTTTTTGGAGTTGTTTAATCTCTTATCGGCAAAAGATGACAATTTGCGTTCGCTTGTGATTTATGATCGTTAATCAGGAAAATAGATTTACAATAGAGTCTGTCAAAACTAAGTTGATAGAAAACTTATGTTTGTATGGCGGGGTAGTTGCATTAGTGGCTTTCTTAATACCCCGGTTTCCCTTTGATCCGAGTAGCCTGGACTTATACAATTTGATTGATTTTTCCGCAATTGTCTCTGTATTTCTGATCTACTTTTATCGAGACAAATTTTCACTTCCTTTCAAAGGCGGATTGCTCTTATTGATCGTGTACTCATTCTTTATTTCCGATCTTTATCAGCACGGCCTTGCTTCTACAATAAAGCCTGTTTTCGTATTTATCCCATTTACCGGCATACTGGCATTTAAGGTTCGCTGGGCACTTTTATGCTATGTAATTTCGATACTCAGTTTTGCAATTATTGGTTATGGGTATTTATCCGGACAAATACCACTCGGGATAATGAGTCCTGAATTTAACATTTTCAATAAATGGGTGGTCAATGGCATTGTGCTCTCTTTAGTAGGCATTATCATTGCGATCTTTTTGCACATCTTCATCCAATCCATTACCCGGATAATTGAACAGCAAAAAGAAAGCTATGCGGTATTGGAGCAACAGGATGAGAAGCTGAAGCGAAATATTGAGGAGAAAAATGTGCTAATGCAGGAGATCCATCACCGGGTAAAAAACAACCTGGCTGTGGTGTCAGGATTACTGGAGCTGCAATCGGGATTAGCAACCGATGATTTTTCCCGGTCGGCTCTTAAGTTAAGCATGAACCGGATACTATCGATATCCAAAGTTCATGAACTGCTGTATCAATCCGAAGATGTAAGTAGAATTGATCTGGAAAAGTATATCAAAGAATTGGCGGATATTATTCTGGGTAGCTTTAACAAAAACGGAATTGATATAGAGCTGGAACTGGATATAAATATTGAATACCTGAACGTAAACCACGGAGTACCGGTCGGTATTATACTGAACGAACTCATTACAAATAGTATCAAGCACGGTTTTAAGGAATCCCAGGATCATTACCGGATCCTAATTGGTACATACGAGGAGGGGGAAAATTATAAGATCCTCTATCGGGATAATGGCTCAGGTGTAATTGACTCCGAATCTGACAGTTCGACAGGTCTGGGTAAAACTTTGGTGGAGTCACTATTAAATCAAATTGATGCTGATTCACAACTGAAAACGGATGGGCGGTATGAGATGAGATTTAGCTTTCCTAAGGAAATCTCTTAAAAGCCAACAACCTGCCTCGAGATCTTTGAAGTAGTTTTTGTGATGAACTCAAAGCAGGCAGTCGATTCCATCCAGGGCCATGTGAATGAGTAGTCCAAGTCCTGCCAGGTGAAGGATATTCAGGATCTTTTCTATGGACTGGTTTTCATTCTTCCGGTCAAAAATGAGGGGAAGTACGAATAAAAGCACATAGAAACCGATAGCTGGGAGCGTGTGGAGTGGGTGAAATCCGATGGAGCAACGCTCAGGATCGTAGACAGGATCGGCCATGAGGTGGTCGGCATCCACTATCATGGTCAGCACCATGATCACCGTTGCATAGCGCCACTTGCTTCGATAGAAGAGGAGGGCGACGAACAGCGGAACGATAAAATGGAGTAGGATGTGCAGCATGGTTATTGCAATCGGGTATTAAACAGCGGATTTCGGATTTAAATAAGCTTTACAAGTAGGAAAGGTTTTGATAGTGATAAAGACTTTAGATTAGCCAAACAACCTCTTGATCCTTTAGACTGTGTTCATCTCGGAGGGAAGTCACTGGCGATAAAAGCAGCGTCTAATTTTCGATTTCTTCGATCGAAAGGCGTTACCATTCGAAAAACGGTAGATATGCTCATAGAAAGTTGGTGCATTGAACATGAAGTGGAGCTGCTGCATAATGACAAAGACTTCGATCAGATAGCAACTCAGCTACCTTTACAGATCTATGTTGGCTGAGGCGGAGCCTTCCCGAATCATCGGGAGCAATCCGCAGCGGAGCCGCGGAACGAGGTCAAAACGGTCCAACGTTTGTTATACACCTTATATCGTGACACCAAAATAAATCGTTATACCATAGGCGATAATAAATGCAACAACAAACGATATAAGTGCTGCTTTTTTATCTATACTGGTGACTTTTAACTTTAGTGAATCTGTAAGAGTAGGCGCTGGTATCTGATAATTATCATGCAGGGCAAGCTCATCAAATCTAATATCAAAAGCAGCACAAATACATTTAGCTGATTCTGGTGAAGCAACGCCGGTTTTTTCAATTCGTTGAATGGTCCTCATGCTTATACCACTTGCCTCTGCAAGGTGGGACTGACTCCAGGCATTTGATTCTCTAAGCTGTTTTAGTTTTGTGTTATCTAGTTTCATGATCTCAATTATTTATCAGGTATAAAATTTTTTTATCAATATCGTGATAAACCAATAGATTTAATACGTCATCTATATGACATTAACACGTCATGGGTGTATAACGACCCAGCGCAACGAAGGCAAAATCCGTTAAATATCATCGTTTACACATTGCTTCCAAGCATTGAGGTGCATTTCCTTGAATGATACCCACCTATCTCGCTCGATTTGAGGATCATTTAATCTGGCAATGTTCATAGTTACCTGAAGGTTCTTTAGGGCTGTGTCAAACTGACTCTTAGTACAGCCAACTTCCTGCATTGTTACCTTACGAAGTGATGTGGTATCCCATGGCTCTGTAACAACTTTGCTGTAAATATGCTGCGCAAGACTATCCTGCGTTTGAATATCTTTATAGGCCCGAGGAAAGTGATCATTGGCCATATAGTCCATATCCATCAATACCGCAAATCCACCGTTTATTTTTCCATAGAATATTTCGTTTGGGTACAGAGCCGTAAGCTGATTTTTCCATGACCAGACGGTAGTCATCTTCTTTCCCCATCCCTTTTCTCCAGGTTGTTTTTCAGGAAGATCAACATGTTCCCAAAGGGAGGTATGCTCGACTTTATCACTTGAGAAGATGGTGCAAACCTTTACTTTTTTGACAAACTGGCAAGCCTGTTCAATCGTCTTAATCATAACATGTCCATCTTCATTGTGTGGCATATTATTTTGAACTTTGTATTGTGCATAACGACATTGCGCATAAGGTGCGCACGGAAAAATGTTGAGTTGATAAATAATGAACGGAGAGTTAAAAAGCCAAAAGTCGGCAAGACCTGGCGAGGTGCGTCCCCTTAATGCGCGGGTTAGGTGGTTTAGGTTTTTAACTAAGTGCTATCACTGCGCCTAGCAGATTTGCTGTACAATGCACAGCGATCGATATAAAAATATTGCGTTTCCACCATACTATATAATACAAAGGTAGTACCATTAAAAAGATCTGGGGAATGTTTGCGGGCTGCCAGAAATGGGCTATTGAAAACAACAATGCATTTACCAAGGGGGCCCATAAGCCCAAATGTGAAATCCTGGGCAGTAGATAGCCACGGAAATACATTTCCTCTACTATTGGATTAGCAATACCATCTATCACAAAACGGGCAACTATGATGACAATCAACATGGTTCCTACAGGTTCGCCGGTTGAAGGATTTAAAAACCAAGCTGGTAACCAAGAAAATATTGTAGGAGCTAAATATGAACTGACAGGGGACATTAGCGAGGAAATCAGGGCTGCATATGGCAGAAGCAATATAACTATGAGCGGGTACTGCCAGAGCGGGATTTTTTGACGAAAACGTACTATGCCCGAAAGGCTTAAATTTTCATTCTTTTTGTACCCCTTATAATATAGAAAACCAAGTTGAAGGGGCATTCCAATGAATAAGAAGCTCAAAAGAAGTGAGAAGGATGCAGGGAACCCCCATTTCATTGCTAAAGGAGCCACTGTTATGTAAAAAATTAAGATGGCAAGGCCAGGCAGCAAATGTAAAGCAACAGATACTAAAAAATTTTGCTGTTGCCTTGTATGTTCTTCCACAGATAATACCTCATTGTCTTCTATTTCTTTATCCTATACTTCACATATTTGATAATCAAGTTCTAAACCACCTAACATAATATTATACGAACAAGCATATTGTTATCAGTCGTCGGATAAGATCCATAAACTTATTTCAAATATGCGTATTCGCCGTTTCTAAGATATTATCCGTCACGTTAATCGTATAATGTCGCTGGATAAGACCCCGAATTAACTCTCAGCAATATAAGACCTTAGCCCATAAATGCAACGAGAGTTTGCCCTAACAAAAAAGGCTCCCACGCAGAGCGTAGGAGCCAGTTTAAATGAGGATATACAGAGTGAAAATTCCAAGTATCAATTTTCCAAAGGCCAAATACTTGGATTAAAAATCAAATTTCAGTAAAACAGTGGAATCATTGACAATTGGAATTTGGACCTTGGAATTTAAAACTACTCTTGTTGTCCGAATTCGAATTCTTTGGGGGGTTCTACATTCTTCAAATGCTTCACGAAGTAATCCCATCGCTTGCGCATCATGTAGTCTTCGCCATAGAAACCGTGTCCCCGGTTGGGAAACATGATCATATCGAAATCTTTGTTGGCTTCGATTAGGGCGTTTACCACGAGGAGCGTGTTGTAGGGAGGGACGTTGCTGTCCAGCGTTCCGTGAGCAATGAGCAATTTCCCTTGCAGACTATCGGCCAGCAGCTGGTTGGCCTGGTTATCGTAGTTAGTGGATTGGTCATCGGTGGCGCCGTCGTTATTGGTGCCTTTCAGCAATCCCTGCCATTTTTCGCCCCAGGCATCGGCGTAATTTCTGTTGTCGTGATTTCCCGCACTGGAAACAGCTACATCATAAAAATCGGGGTAGGCGAGGAGGGCCCGTGTGGAAGCAAATCCACCACCGGAGTGACCAAAAATGCCCACGCGTTCGGTGTCCATCCACGAATGTCGTTCTCCAAGTTGCTCAATTGCTGCGATCTGATCGGGAATTCCGTTATCGCCCATGTTTCCATAGTAGAAATCATGGAATTCTTTGGATCGTCCCGGTGTGCCTTGTGCGTCAAGTTCAACCACCACAAAACCGAGTTCAGCGAGCGCTTGTTTGTCGGAACGAGAGGCCCGGAAAGCGCGACTGCCCACACTACCTGACTGAGGTCCCGGATAGATGTAATTCAAGACCGGATAAGAAGCGGAAGAACTGAAATTGGATGGTTTGTACATCAGTCCATAAAGGTCGGTTTCACCGTCACGGGCTTTCACGCTAAACGGCTCCGGGGCTACCCAGCCGGAAGCCTGCAATTCAGAGATATCGGTTTCGGCAAGTTGAACCAAAATCTCTCCATCCATACTACGGATCACGGAAACGGACGGAGTGGTGGGGGTAGAGTAAGTGTCCACAAAATAATCCGCAGATCCTGAAATATTGATCTGATGATGGGCCTCTTCGGGCGTAAGCAGCTCTAAGTTGCTGCCATCAAAGTTAACGCGGTAGAGATAGTGGAAGTAGGGATCATCGCCATCGCGGCCGGCACCGGTGAAATAGATCGTGCGGTTTTCTTCATCCACATGCAGGGTTTCGAGTACGGTCCAGTTGCCGGATGTGATCTGATTTTTGAGCTCACCGGATTGAAGGTCATAGAGGTACAAATGTCCCCAGTTATCGCGCTGAGAAAACCAGATAAATTCATTGGAATCTTCCAGGAGTCGCCAGCTAATGCCTTCTACACCAGATTCAAAGAACGTATCGGTTTCTTCGGAAAGCACAGTGCGAACGTTTCCGTTATTGGGATCTGCAATCCGAAGCGTGGCATCCTGATGATCCCGGGAGACCGATACAAAAGCGAGCGTGTTGCTGTCATCACTCCATTCATTATCCAGAAACTCTCCGCTCCAGTTAGAAATGTGGTCGGTGATGGTGGAACGGTGCATATCAGGTTCCATGTCAAGGCGCACCACACGAGGATTTGGCTCCAGGTTGATGACCACGCGCTCAATTCTGAAGATCAGGCTGTCGCCGGGAAGCGGATATTTCCACTGCTCAAGTTCCGGATGTCCCACTTTGGTGGAGGCCAGAACCATACTTTTGGTGCCGCGACTGTCGTGCTGAAAGGTGGAAATTCGTTTGGAATCGGGTGACCACAGTACAACAGGGGCATCACGTTTGGTCCATCCTGCATTGTTGGTGGCATAACCGAAATCTTCGCGGCCGTCGTTGGTAAGTTGCGTGACGTTTCCAGTTTCCAAGTTCCTCATATATAAATTATGATCACGTATAAAAACCGCTTTAGTGCCATCCGGAGAGACCGATTCATTCCAGTTGCGACCAGCCGCATCTCCGTTTTCAGCACAAGTATAATTTGCAAGCTCACAGGTGTATTCCGTTCCGTTCAGGGAAAAGGTGATGCTATTGCCGTCCTCAGAAAATGAAAAACTTCGGAAAGGCAGATCAAGTGGTTCTGCATCTTCATCTGTGATGTCAGAAAGGGTAGCAGCCAGTTGTTCATGATCAAAAGCCTGTTCAGCAGTACCTGATTCCGGATCTGCAACCATAAACTCGGATCCGTCTTTTACAGAATGACGGTAGATCAGCCGATCGTCTTCGGTCCAGTTTTCGCCGGAGATGGATCCGTAAACGAGGTCGTTGGTGTGGCTCGACAGAAATCGTTCGGCACGCTGATAATCGGCTTCGGTAACCTGCTCAGAATTGAACGAACAGGCTGAGGCAAAGATCAGCAAAAATGATAGAAGTGAAAATGCAGTAGCTTGTGGTTTCATAAAGTAGTTTTTAGATGAATTTGTTAAGCGAATATAGAGAATCAAAAAACATCTTCAAGTAAAAGAATGTGAGTAGTATTTTTGGAACTATAAATGAATGAGTAGAGAGAGTATCATTCATCAACGTCATAAACCACCCATGAAGTTGTCACCCCTGTAGATGTTAGACGATTCGATGACTAAATTTTAAACCTTTTCTTTTACAGAAGACCCTGAAAGGGTCACATATGAATAGCCCAGGGTAAAACCGCATAAGCGGTAGCAACCCTGGGTTTAATCGTCAAAAAGGGAAAACCCAAGTTGAGATAGGTACCAAAGATTCAACCGTAAATCGCAGGGTTGCGGCAAGGTGCCGATAAAGAGATGGTTGCCCAAGCTTCGTCAACCCTCAAGGGCTACAATGACCTGCCGGGCGAAGCTTTATCTGATTTCTATCTATTTCCCCCGACCGCTTCTATGCTGTCGCATTTCATTGTCGGGGGCTATTCATGTTTTACCCTTTCAGGGTGTTCATCTCAAATAAGCTGTCAACGAATTACATAACATCTGCAGGGATGACAATTAAACGTCTGATTCACTGATCAACAGATAGTCCCAAATAACCCAATTAAATTCTTCGAACTGTTTCATCTTCCTTCAAAGCTGAATAGATTGGCTACATGAAAATTCTACGCACCATTTTCGATCTTTATATCCAAAGCAGCATCCATGTGGCGCTGGCCGTTACCTCGCTTTCGGCGATCACGGTTTTTCAATACGGGTTTGTGCCGGAACCGTCACTCTTGCTGTTCATCCTGTTTGGCACCATTGTGGGCTACAATTTTGTGAAGTACGCCGGGGTTTCAAATCTGCACCATCTGCAGATCACCAAAAACATCATGCTGATTCGCATATTCTCGGTGCTTTGCGTGGGAGGGATGATCTATTTTGGCCGCTTACTGCCGGTGGATGTTCTTTTTACCGCGGCACTATTTGGCGGGTTGACCATCTTGTATGCCTTGCCTCTGTATAAAAGCAAGAATCTACGGAGCCTGACAGGGGCCAAGATCTACATCATCGCTTTGGTGTGGATGGGCGTGGCGGTGTTGGTGCCCATGGAATACCACAATATTGGGTTGAATGCGCGGGCGGTATATCAGTGCCTGGAAATATTTTTGTTTGTGATCGCTCTGACTTTGCCTTTCGAAATTCGGGATCTGGAATATGACGAATCGGGGTTGGGGACGATCCCGCAAAAGCTGGGCATCAAAAAAACGAAATGGCTGGGCACGGGACTTTTACTGATCGCTGCATCCTTTGCCTTGTTCCAAAATTATATGAGTGATACCGACCTGCCGATCACGCTTTCTATATTCGGACTTTCTGCAATGGCCATATGGGCTTCCAAAAAAGATCAGGGGAAATATTATGCCGCTTATTGGGTAGAAGGAATTCCGGTGCTTTGGCTGATCTTATTGCTGCTGTTTTGATGGGTTGAAACCCTTCGTTTGTGTACAGGAATGAACTAAAGCAAATGAATAATTACTTGTCAGTGATCTTGAATCTTGTCCAGGACAAAAGCGAAGTCCTTTAGGACTTTAATAAAAACCAGTGAATTCTTTAATCTCGCAGCCGTAATTTTGCCACGGCTTCGATGTGGTAGGTCTGCGGGAACATATCCACGGGTTGCACTTCTTCGATCTCGTACACGGCATTGAGTTCTTTCAGGTCGCGGGCCATGGTGGAGCTGTTACAGCTTACATACACAATCCGGGGCACTTTCAATTCCATGAGTCGCTCCACTACATCCGGGTGCATGCCGGCTCGGGGCGGGTCGGTGATCAATACATTTGGTGCGCCGTATTCGTCCACCACATCCTGCGTAAATACATCCTTCATATCACCTTTGATGAAAGATACATTATCGACATTGTTTTCTTTGGCGTTGAACCGGGCATTTTCAACCGCAACATCAACGAGTTCTATTCCTACCACATGTTTTGCAGGATCACTCATAAATAAACTGAGTGTTCCAACTCCACAGTACAGGTCATATACAATATCACCGTCTTCCAGTTCAGCATAATTTCGGGCGATCTCGTACAGTTTTTCGGCTTGAGCCGTATTAGTCTGGAAGAAAGCGTTGGGGTGAATCTTGAAACTGAATTTCCCAATGTTATCTACAATAAAACCCGGTCCGTGCAACACCGTTTGATAGCGGCCTTCGGCAGTCGGACTTTTAGTATCATTCACATTATTTACAATGGTTGTGATGAACGGAAACTCTGCAAGAAGGGCATTCTTTAATTTCTCCATCACGTCCTGATCGTCCTGGTAGGTCACTAAATTCACCATAAAGTCATCGGTGTGATGCGAGTTACGGATCATTACATTCCGCATAAAGCCGGTATTTTCCATGGTGTCGTACGGCTCAATATCCTGTTCAATACACCAGCCACGGACAAAATCCAGGATCTGAAAAGACTCGGGAACCTGTAGGTGACATTCTTTGAGATTCAGGATCTTATCAAACCGGCCGGGAGCGTGGAGTCCGGCGGCAAAGGCAGAGTCGTCCACAAATTCATCGCTACGGATCTCTTCTTCAGTGAGCCAGCGGCGGGAACTGATGCTGTATTCCATCTTATTGCGATAGTAGAACTCCTCATCGGCTCCGACTCCATCTTTTACAATACTTCCGTCCAGGTGGCCAATGCGTTCGATGTGGTCGCGAACCTGTTCGGTCTTGTACTCTAACTGCTTGGCATAGGGGATGTGCTGCCAGCTGCAACCTCCACATACCTTAGCATGTCCGCATTTAGGTTCGATCCTGTGCGGACTTGGCTCAAGGATCTCAAGTAGCTTGGCCTCGCGGTATTTCTTTTTCTTTTTGATGATGCGCGCCATCACTTTATCACCGGGGGTGGTTCCGGGTACAAATACGGCCAAGCCATCCACTTTGGCTAAACCTTTGCCTTTAAAAGCGGCGTCAATAATGTCTAATTCTACTTCCTGACCTTTCTTTAGTGCCATTTATACGGCGTCCTCGCTGTTGTCTTCGTAATAGGTTTTAAATTGAATATTCAGTGCTGTTTGCTCCCCGGCTACTTCCGCAAGTTTTTTGGCGGTAGTTTCTAACTGTCGGAGTGCAATATTGGTGAGTGTCTGCAAAAATTTTACTGCGATCTGGGGATGTCGGTCACGCAATACTTCAAAATCGGGCTTAAAGAAACCAAGCAGTTCGCAATCGGTGAGGCATTTCGCGGATGATTTTCGGCGCAGATCATACCCAATGGAAAGTGCCCCAAAACTATCCGGTGATTGCAGGGTGAGCTGACGGATGAGGTCGTTGTGTTCTGGCTCTTTCTCTTTTTCGTCTTCCCCGATGGTAAGCTCAATGGTTCCTTTTTCTATAAAATACATACCGGTTCCGGGGTCATTCTTATAAAAAACGTATTCCCCTTCCTTATACTTCCGGCGATGGCAAAGCTGCAGTAATTCATAGCGCTCAGCCGGACTCAAATTCTTCAGAAACTTGGATTTGAATACAATATTGGTTTGATCTTTGATACGGGAAAATTTTTCAAACATGGCAAATTCCTTGAATTAAAATGAGTGGCCAATACCAAAACTAAAATATAACTGCTTATTGTTTAACCAACCAGACTGAAGGTCGTGCAGGCGGAACGGAAAATCAAACCTGACTACCACATATTCCCAATCTAAGCGTAATCCCGGTCCGCCACTAACGGCGATTTGATCATAAAACCGATCGAAGCGGAAGCGGCCTTGTTCAAGACGGTCACGATTATTTTCATCTCTGAAGTCGTTCCGGGGGCCATACCAGATGTTCCCGGCATCCATAAACAGTGCAGCTTGCCAGTTGGCACCTAAGAAATCCTGAATGAAGATCTGTCTTAATTCGCTAAAGGCAGCCAGCTTAATTTCTCCACCGGGTATATTTACGTTATCGGTAGAGATCTCACCGGGCCCAAGCTGGAAAGGGGCCCATCCCCGGATGTCGTTACTTCCGCCCGCAAAAAAGCGACGGTTTAGCGGAATGGATGTTGAATTGCCATAAGGTTGGGCAATACCTCCAAATAACCGCCATGCAAGTACGGTAGAATTAGAAATAGGATAATACCTTCTGTAATCGGCTGAGATCTTTATAAAGCGGCTATAGTTCAATTCATTGTTGCTCAATCCAAAGAGGGAGGGAAGGTGGCCTTCAAGAGTGTCGGGTGTTATCACCGAGCGGTCTAACAGGTAAGGAATATTTCCACCTATGGAGATGGAATATTCACTAAAATATCCCCGGTTTCTCTTAATAAGGTCGGTATCCTGACTTCGGAACGTATAGCGAATGATAGAAGAGATCTGTGGGTTGAAATCTTCCAGGATACGCTGAAGCTCAAAACCGTCCACGATGGTGCCGTCGCTTAAGGTATCGGTGCCGAATTCATTTCTGAGATTCCTTATGTAGGCATCGGATGGATTCGTATCAACTACATCAAGCTCAATGAGATCAAAGAAGCTGGAGTAATTTTGGGTGTGATTGACTTCGAAGCGCGTATTGAAACCGATATCCGAATTAATATCGAATAAAAGCTGATCGGAGCGGCTGTATGCCAGCAGATACCGGGTAGTAGCATTGGTGAAGCCCGGACGGTTATCTAAAAAGGCAAAGGGGAAATTCAATCGGGGAACCGAATATTCGGTCCTGAGTTCATAACTCCTGAAGATGGAAGATTGTGTGGCGGTAGTGTCGATCTCCTCGAGTACGGCCGGACTCACAAATTCGAAACTTGCGTTGGCCCCAATAATGAGGTTCTCTGCATTCCCAAATACATTGTTGTTATTGTAATCTATCCCGAAACCGGTTCCGTATCCGTATCGCTTCATCCCAAAAAGCTCTGTGGAGATACTGTGCTTGGTTAAGGTCTGGAGATCAAAGAAAGCGGGGATTTCTTCCCGGGAGAAATCAACCTGACTTTGAGTCTCATTCTGTGCAAAACGACGAATGTAAAGCATCCCGAGATTCTGGAATTCGTTGATGGTCTCAAGATACAGCGAGTGGTTATAAATAGAGCCGGGTTTGAACAGCAACTGGGACGACAGTAAACTGAAATTTGTTTGTGTGCCGGGCTCCTTGGCCAGTACGACCTGATTGGTGCTGTCGGCGGTGAGGGGAGGCCCGGAAAGCGTATCGTGCTGGGTGTATTCTATGGGTTCCTCGGTATCACTTAAGCGGACGCGGACATCCCCAAACCGGTAAATACTGCCGGGACGTATTCTGAACTGAACATCAAGGGTTTGAGGTTTCTGGGGATCACTTTTTACCAGTGCCACCACAGAATCTCGCTGAACAGATGCATACCCGTTATTTTTGAGGAAGGTGATGATCCGCTGCTGTTCGTTACTCAATGCCTGTGAGCTATACTGCTGGCTTACCACAAAGGTGCTGTCGTTGACGCGCCCACGGGTAAGTTGGCCACGCTCCAAAAACCCGATCTTTTTGTCAGGTTCATCAAAATCCGGTAAACCAATATAGGAAACCGTATTGATGCGATAAGGAGTGCGCTCATTGATTATAAATGAAACCTCCATTTTATCAGGTTGATATTCCACGATAGACGTGTCAACAGAGACATCAAGATATCCCAGCGATTCGTAGTAGAGTGTGAGTCGCTCAATATCATTTCCCACGGTTTGCCGATTCAGGTAGGCCGGTTCCTCTCCAAACCTGCCGTTCGAGAGATTCCATATATAATACCACGGGGTAAATTGTGGAATCCCCAAAAACTCGCGGTTCGTCCTTGTACGTACAAGGGTAAGCAGCGTCCTGTTCTTGATATCGTCATTACCCGAAAACCGTACTCTGCGTACTACATCTTCAGTGTTTTCGGAATCCTGCAACTGCCGGGCCAAAATGTGAGAAGGGTAAAACACTTCCAGCCATGTAAATATACACAGTAAGGAAGCGATCTTAAGTAGGCTGCGGGTAGATGCGAACAAGATAGTACACAAAGACGGTTACACTGAATGAATGAACGCCTCTCTGATAAATTATTTAAAGGTTAAACGTCGTCGTAATCGAAACCTTCGTCTTCTTCATTATGGAAGAAATCCTCTTTACGGATATAGTCGGGCCAGATATCTTCGATTCCCTCATAAACAGGCTCTTCTCCCTGCTCAATTTCTTCGAGTTCTTCGAGATTCACAATTACCTGTTTGGGCAGGCCATTGCGTTCGGCCCACTCTATAAGTTCTTCCCGGGTTGCCGGAAAGGGGGCATCGTCTAATGCTGCGGCTAATTCTACAGTCCAAATCATAATTTTGTAATTTTTTTAAGATGAATGAGTGTAATAAACACAAGTGTTGGAAAAACACAAGTGATTTAATAAAATTTTTGTTCCAAATTCGTGCCGAAAATATTGTTATCTTCGCACAAATACATCAACTAAATCTTTAGACTTATATTATATGTTTAGTGGAATAGGTGCCCCAGAGGTTTTGATAATTGCCATTTTTGTTTTGGTGTTCTTCGGAGCAAAAAGAATTCCTGAATTAGCTCGCGGTGTAGGGCAGGGAATTAAAGAATTCCGACAGGCTTCAAAAGATATCAAACAGGAAATTGAAGAAAGTTCCAGAGATATCAATGATGCCGTAGATAAAGACAAAACCACCTCTAATAGCAAATAAAGCCTAAAATTGAACTACATGACGATTGCAGAGACTCGCCAAAAAGTCTTATCAGGAGAAACGAAACTTCGAGATATTGTAGAACACCACATCAAAGAAATTGAAGCCAAGGACGGTGAAATAAATGCCTTCACCTCTACCTATTTTGAGGAAGCTTTAACGCAGGCAGATGACATCCAGGAAAAGATCGATAATGGTTCGGCCGGTAAGATGGCTGGGGTAGTTATGGGTATAAAAGATGTGATCTGTGAGCGCGGAAAGAACGTGACTTGTGCGTCAAAGATGCTAGAGAACTTTGAAAGTGTCTATAGCGCCACCGTGATAGATCGCTTGCGCGATGAAGATGCTATTCTACTCGGCCGCGTAAACATGGATGAATTTGCGATGGGATCCTCTACAGAGAACTCTGCTTTTGGTCCCACAAAAAATCCCCGCAATACCGATAAAGTCCCCGGCGGTTCATCCGGAGGAAGTGCAGCTGCCGTTGCAGCGGGAATGAGTATGGTGACCCTGGGTTCCGATACCGGCGGTTCTATACGTCAGCCTGCATCATATTGTGGCGTGGTGGGGCTCAAACCTACCTACGGGCGTGTTTCTCGTTATGGTCTTGTGGCTTTTGCCTCTTCATTTGATTGTATTGGCCCATTTGCCCACAATGTAGAAGATGCAGCGCGTGTGCTGGAGGTGATCGCCGGTTTTGACGAACGCGACAACACTTCAGCACATCAGGAGATTGATGATTATGTTGGAGCCGTTCAAAATCCCAATAAGAAGATAAAGATTGGGGTTCCCGAAGAATTTTTCGGAGAGGGACTGGATGAAGAGATCAAAGAAGGAATTGAAGATATTTTAAGTGATCTCGAAGCCGATGGCGCTGAACTGGTTCCCATTCACTTGCCGCATACCAAATATGGTATTGCCACCTATTATATATTAGCGACCGCAGAAGCTTCAAGTAATTTAGCCCGCTACGATGGAATCCGATATGGGCATCGTGCCGATAAGGAAGAGGTGCTTGATGAATTGAAGAAAGAAGAGGCTGCACTGAAAGAAGCTTTCGAAATTGCTGAGGGTGATGAACAAATTGAACTCCAGCAGCAGCTCACCAAACTGGATTCTGCACTGATCCGCCTCTACAAAAAATCCCGAACAGAAGGATTTGGCGCAGAAGTGAAACGACGAATTATGCTGGGTACCTATGTATTGAGTGCCGGCTATTACGATGCCTACTACGGTAAGGCTCAAAAAGTGCGACGCCTTATTCAGGAAGATTACAAAAAAGCCTTTGAAAAGGTGGATGTGATCGTTTCTCCAACGGCTCCAACCACCGCATTTGACCTGGGTTCCAAAATGGATGATCCGATCCAGATGTATTTAAATGATGTATACACCATCACGGCCAACCTTGCCGGGATATGTGGCATTAGTGTGCCGGCCGGTACCCATAGCAACGGACTGCCTTACGGAATTCAATTTATGGGAGACAGTTTTCAGGAATCCAAGATCCTGAATGCCGCTCGTTTAGTCGAATTGCAAACTTCATAAAAATTGATCCATCATGAATCGATTGGAAGGAAAGACCGCTATCATCACCGGAGCTACATCCGGCATTGGAATGAAAACCGCAGAACTTTTTGCTGCTGAAGGGGTCAACCTAATTCTGACCGGGAGGCGGAAAGAACGCCTCGAGCAAATTGCTTCCACCCTGAAAGAGGAATTTGGTGTAGGCGTACAAACGGCTGCTTTTGACGTTAGGGATCAGCAGGCATGCAAAGAATTTGTAGTCTCACTTTCAGACTCCATAGATATTCTGGTGAATAACGCCGGCTTGGCTAAAGGGACAGATCCTGTCTACTCTGCGACTTTTGAAGATTGGGATGTTATGATAGATACCAATGTAAAAGGGTTACTGTATTTATCCCGACTTATTTCTCCACTGATGAAAAAGCGTAACACAGGGCATATCATCAATGTAGGTTCTACAGCAGGACACGAATCTTATGCCGGTGGAGTTGTTTACACAGCAACCAAACATGCAGTAAAGGCGATCACAGAATCGACCAAAAAAGATCTGCATGGCACCGACATTAGAGTGAGTATGGTCTCTCCCGGTTTGGTGGAGACAGAATTCAGTGAAGTACGTTTTGATGGCGATAAAGAAAAAGCCGCTGACGTATACAAAGGCCTAAAACCACTTGTTGCCCAGGATATTGCAGAGATCATTGTGTTTGTGGCAAATCGTCCGGCCCACGTCAATATTATGGATACTATTATTTACCCGGTCTCTCAATCTTCAGCAACAATGGTTCACCGAAATGAATAAATACTTTTTGTTAGTCGCCCTTCTGTTTGTATTTGGATGTTCTTCTGAGGAAGATACCGGGCTCAAATTCACTGAAAAGGGTAGAGATGTTCCTGCCTTTAATGCAGATTCAGCTTACCATTTTGTACAGCAGCAGGTCGATTTTGGTCCGCGCGTTCCCAATTCTGAAGCACACCGACAGGCACTGAATTATTTTGAGCAAAAATTTCTGACTTACGCTGGTTCCAATGCCGTTTATATTCAGCGTTTTGAAGCCGAAGGATATGATGAGTCGTTAGAGCTGGCAAATGTGATCGCTGCATTCAACACCACTGCTCCAGATCGCATCATGCTTTCTGCACACTGGGATAGCAGACCCAGAGCCGATGAAGATACCTCCCGCAAGGATGAAGGAATTTTAGGGGCTGATGACGGAGGAAGCGGAGTTGCAGTTTTACTGGAACTGGCTCGCATCTTTAAGGATAATCCGCCTCCCATAGGCGTGGATATTGTGTTATTTGATGGGGAAGATTATGGAAGATCCGGCAGCCTGGAGAAATACTTCCTCGGGTCACGACATTGGTCACAGTTCCCGCCGGTACCGGGATACAGCCCCCGTTTTGGAATTTTATTGGATATGGTAGGCTCCGAAAATGCACGATTTCCCAAAGAGCAGTATTCCATGAGCTATGCACCAAACTTAGTACAGGAAGTCTGGAGCATTGCCGCTGAAAAAGGTCGTGATGATCTGTTCCTGGATGAACAAGGGGCCGCCGTAGCTGACGATCATATTATTGTATATGAGCAGGCTCGAATTCCCATTATCAATATTATTAATCACCGCCGAACACCAAATGGAGGTGCCGAATTTGGTCCCTATTGGCACACTCACGATGATAACATGGATATCATCAGTCGCGAGACCATGGGTGCGGTGGGCGATGTACTCCTCGAACTTATTTACAACCGATTATAATGGACTATGTAGAGCTGCGGATATCACTAAAGGATGACTTTCACGAATTGCTTATCGCTGAGTTGGTAGATCTTGATTTTGAAGGCTTTGAACAGCTTGACGACCTTCTGATCGCCTCCATTCCAACCAATCGATTTGATGACACCAAGCGGGAGGAGATCGAACAAAAACTAATGTCCTTCGGTGGCGAACCGGCTGTTCTGAGTGAAAAGATCATCACCCCTAAAAACTGGAATGAGGAGTGGGAACGGACCATCAAACCACAGACTATCGGTGAGTTTTACGTGCACCCGACATGGTCGGCTTCGCCTTATGATATTGGAGACAAGATCGAGCTGATGATCGATCCCAAGATGGCATTTGGTACCGGTTATCACGCTACAACGCGGGTTATGCTCGAATGGCTGCCGGAAGTGATCTCTGAAAATGATGAAGTTTTGGATGCAGGAACAGGAACTGGGATTTTGGCTATAGCAGCGCTGAAATCAGGAGCCCGATCTGCTTTTGGTTTTGATGTGGATGAGTGGAGTGAGACCAATGCATATGAAAATATTCTGCTCAATCAGGTTGAAAATTTTGAAGTTAAATTGGGATCAACGGAAGTGATACCCGAAGGCAATAAATACGATGTGATCCTTGCTAACATCAACCGAAACACGCTGATCGAATTGCTGCCAGAATTGACGGAATTCCTCAAAGAAGATGGAAAGTTATTGCTGTCAGGGTTGCTGGAAGAAGATGAAGAAGTGATGCTGAAACAGCCTGCAGTACAAAAGTTTACGCATGTTGGAACCCGGCAGCACAAAGAGTGGATCGCAATTTTATTTGAGGCATGAAAGCAGCAATAGATATTGGCACAAACACCGTTTTATTATTGGTTGCGGATGTTATTTCCGGCCAACTGAAACCGGTTCATGAAGAACAACGAATTCCCAGGCTTGGAAGAGGAGTTGACGCCGACCGTATCATCAATGAAGAGGCCACCCGCCGAGTTTCAGAAGCTTTACGGGAATACAAAGTGATCTTAGAAAACGATTTCTCTGATGTTGAAGATGTAATCGTGACGGCTACAAGCGCCGTTCGCGATGCTCGCAACCGGGAAGAATTCATGGCTTCCATCAAAGAAGAAACCGGGTTTGAGATTCGCTTACTTTCCGGTAGGGAAGAAGCCGAGTGGACAGCAGCCGGAGCGTTGTCGGTTTTGGACATTCCTTCCGATTCAGAAACATTGATCCTCGATATTGGTGGAGGAAGCACCGAGATCGCCTATCTTAACAATGGAGAAGTGGTTGATGGACATTCTTATGATATGGGCTCTGTTCGATTCACGGAACGTTTTCTGAAAAGTGATCCTCCATCTAAGGTAGAAATAGAAAGATGCAGAGAGGAAATTCAGCGGTTTTATGGAGATAGATTGTTCGATATAGTAAATGATCCTGTTGCTGTGGGAGTTGCAGGTACGGTGACAACGCTTGCCGCAATTGCTCAGGATCTGAGATCCTATCAACCCGAGAAACTTGCGGGTTTTATATTGAAGAGATCTCATATCGAGGAAGTGATACATGAATTTGCAACTCGTGGATCCCAAGAAATGCTGGAACGTTTTCCGGTATATCTTAGAGGACGCGCCGATATATTTATGGCCGGAATGTTGATTTTGGAAGGATTTTTAGATCAGTTTGAGCTGAATTCATTAACCGTATCGACCGGTGGAATTCGTCACGGTGCTTTATTGAAACAACATTGATATTGCTCTAAAAAAGTAACCCCGTGATCTTCGGATATGATTGAGAAAGGTGAAATTAAAAATCATCAAAAAAGATATTTTCATTTAGCAAAGGCTTTGTATTTTAAGGGCTGAATTACAGACGATATGCCAGATAATAAATCAGAAATTAAAAATAACTCTCCGCGCCCAAACGCCTCTGCAAGTAGTCTTGAGGACGATAAATACGTTTCTGAAGCCCTTTCAGGAAACGAATCCTCGTACAAGAAATTAGTAGATAAATATCAGAAGCCACTCTATTTCCATATTCGAAAAATGATCAAGGAAGTGGAACTGGTAGAAGATCTGGTACAGGAAGTGTTTATGAAGGCCTTTCATAACTTATCGACTTACAGCAATGAATACGCTTTTTCGACCTGGCTGTATCGTATTGCTACCAATCACACCATCGATTATCTGCGCAAGAAAAAGCTGAAGACCCTTTCTATTGACGAGCCCTATAAGACCAAAGATGGCGAGATGGAAATTCAACTTCCCGATGAAACGTATCTGACGGATGAGCCGGTCATGAAAAAGCAGCGCAAGCAAATGGTGCAAGAGGCCATTGACGATCTTCCCGAAAAATATAAAGCCGTCATTGAGATGCGGCATATGGAAGAGAAAACCTATCAGGAGATCGCTGAGATCCTGGATCTCCCTTTGGGAACGGTAAAGGCCCATATTTTCAGAGCCCGGGAAATGTTGTACAAAGCCCTCAAAGACAAAAAAGACCGCTTCTAATTCTTTTGAATATTTTCCTGAACGATCTCGATGTTTGAGGTAAACTTGTTGTATTTGGCTCTTCGGATGGCACTTCCTTCAAAAACCTCATCGTATTGTTGCTTGGTGAGATTTTCCCAAAAAGAAAGATCCCGGTCTACCACATAACTTCTGGGATGCAGATCCTCAAATTGGGCGATCACTGATTTACTGTTCCAGGGACATACATCCTGGCAAATATCGCACCCATATACCCAGTTTTCGATCTTGGGTTGAAGTTCTTCAGCTATCTTCTCCTTCAGCTCAATGGTGAGATATGAGATGCATTTGGTAGCATCTACTCTGTACGGCTCATAGATCGCATCAGTTGGACATGCGTCGATGCATCTGGTGCAAGAGCCGCAGTGATCAGTTACAGGCGAGTCGTAGCTTAATTCCGCATCGATGATCATCTCCCCAATAAAAAAGAAAGAGCCGATATCTTTATTTAGCAGATTTGAGTTTTTCCCTATCCATCCAAGTCCCGCACGCTTGGCCCAAACCTTATCCAGGACAGGAGCAGAGTCTGTGAAGATGCGCCCTTCAAGTCCACCTAAAAGCTCTTCCGTGAACTTGAACAGATGCTTGAGCTTCTTCTTGAGCACTTTATGATAATCCCGGCCTTGCGCATATTTCGAGATCAAAGGCTCGTCTTTAACCCCTATTTGTTCGTTGTGTTTGGGGTGATGGTAACTGGCCAGCACTGAAACCACTGTTTTTGAGCCGGGCACCAATTTGGTAGGATCCACCCGTTTATCAAAGTAATTTTCGATCCAGCCCATGGTGCCGTTCTTATTTTGAGATAACCACTCATCAAGCCGGCGTGCTTCTGTAGGGAGATATTGAGCTTTGGCAAATCCACAGGCATCAAAGCCTAAGTGGAGGGCGTGTGCACGAATTTGCTCGGTGATCTTTTGTTGTTTCAGCATGCCCAAGTTTATGGATAAAATAAGAGGGAAGTAAGGAGAGATTAGAAATTACAGCCACTAATCCATCTTTCAGCCTGTACGATAATTTAAGATCATGGAGTTTTCCCGGCCGGTTGATGGAGAATGAAGTTGGCTATAATGCATAAAAAAGCCCGAATCAACAGATCCGGGCTTTAAAAAAATCTGGAGATCTAAATCTTAAACAGATTCAATGATCTCGTTCAAGGTTTCACTTGGTCGCATTCGGTCGAATACGATCTCGCGATTGGGCCAGTAGTAACCTTCAATATCTTCGGGTTGTCCCTGAGCTGCGATCAACTCTTCGTTGATCTTATCCTCATTGGCTTTCAGTTTTTCTGCTACCACTTTGAATCGCTCAGCCAGCTCAGCATCTTTGCTTTGGTTGGCCAGTGCTTTCGCCCAGTACATGGCCAGGTAAAAGTGACTTCCGCGGTTATCGTGCTCATTCACTTTACGGGATGGCGACTTATCATTTTGCAGATATTCAGTATTGGCCACGTCTAACGTTTCGGAAAGGACGAGTGCCCGCTCGTTGTCAAATGTTTTGCCAAGGTGTTCAAGGGAAACAGCCAGGGCTAAAAACTCACCCAGCGAATCCCAGCGCAAGTGACCTTCATCCAAAAACTGCTGAATATGTTTTGGAGCAGATCCACCGGCACCGGTTTCAAATAAACCGCCACCATTCATCAATGGAACAATAGAAAGCATTTTAGCACTCGTTCCAACTTCAAGGATAGGGAAGAGGTCGGTGAGATAATCGCGTAATACGTTCCCGGTTACCGAGATAGTATCTTTGCCGGCTTTGGTTCTTTCCAGTGTATAGCGCATGGCTTTAACCGGACTCATGATCTGAATATCCAGATCGTCCGTATCAAATGCGGGAAGGTATGCGTTCACTTTCTTGATGAGTTCAGCATCGTGGGCGCGTTCTTCATCCAACCAGAAAATTGCAGGATCGCCGGTTTCACGTGCACGTCGTACCGCCAGGCCAACCCAATCTTTGATGGGAGCGTCTTTGGTCTGGCACATTCTCCAGATGTCGCCGTCTTCTACATCGTGCTCAACTACGGTGTCACCATTTTTGTTGATAACCCGCACTTTTCCATTTCCGGAAATTTCGAAGGTTTTATCGTGTGAGCCGTATTCTTCCGCTTTTTTGGCCATCAATCCAACATTAGGGACACTTCCCATGGTAGTTGGATCAAAAGCTCCGTGTTCTTTACAAAATTCGATCACTTCCTGATAAATACCGGCATAACTGCTTTCGGGAATGACGGCTTTGGTATCCTGAGTTTCATCATTTTTATTCCACATTTGACCGGAGGTGCGGATCATAGCGGGCATGGATGCATCAATAATAACATCACTTGGTACATGCAGATTGGTGATGCCTTTATGGGAATTTACCATAGCCAGATCGGGACCTTCTTCATAACATTTTTCAATATCGGCCTTGATCTCGGCTTGCTTGTCTTCCGGAAGTTCTTTGATCTTCGCTTCCAGATCCCCAAAACCATTGTTGGGATCTACGCCTAATTTGTCAAGCGTTTCGCCATGCTTTTCAAATACATCCTTAAAATAGACACGCACTGCATGACCAAAAATGATCGGGTCGGAGACTTTCATCATAGTGGCCTTCATATGTAGAGAGAAGAGCACTCCCTTGTCTTTAGCATCCTGAATTTGTTCTTCCAGGAAATTGATCAAAGCTTTTTTACTTAATGCTCCGGCGTCAATCACTTCTCCGGATAGTAGAGGAGTACTTTCTTTAAGTACTTTTGTATTTCCATTTTCATCTACAAACTCGATCGTCACATCATCGGGATTATTCAGGGTTACTGACTTTTCGGAATGAGCGAAGTCATTGTCGTCCATGGTTGCGACATGAGATTTGGAATCCGAGCTCCATTCTCCCATAGAATGTGGATTTTTCTTGGCATATTCCTTTACTGGTTTGGGAGCACGGCGATCAGAGTTTCCTTCACGAAGCACGGGATTTACGGCGCTGCCTTTCGCAATATTATAACGCTCGTTGATCTTTTGCTCTTCTTCATTTTGAGGCTCTTCGGGATAATCAGGAATATCGTAGCCTTTGTTCTGAAGCTCCTTTATGGCTGCTACCAACTGCGGAACGGAAGCACTGATGTTTGGCAGTTTGATGATGTTTGCTTCCGGTTTTTTAGCCAGCTCACCTAACTCACTCAGGTCATCCGAAACTTTCTGATCATCTTTAAGGTAATCAGGGAAGTTGGCGAGAATACGTCCCGCAAGTGAAATATCTTTGGTTTCTACATTTACTCCGGCTGCTTTTGTGAATGCTTCAACAATTGGCAGGAAGGAGTGAGTAGCTAAGTAAGGACCTTCGTCGGTGATGGTGTAAAAAATCTTGGCTTTGTCCGTGCTCATTTTTATTAAATAATTTACAGTTAAGTGTTCGTATTCAAGATCTTAAACAAATTGATCTGTGAAAAATTCCGAGGCAGCAGTTTACAAATTTTAGAGCTTAAGAACATCTGTTAATAGATCAGGAGGATTTAGGTTGTAGATATTTGCAGGATAATTTCAGCAATTCTTTGAGAATCGATTATTCAAGATTGGATATTCGATATTCACCCTTCTAATTGCATATATTAAGACAAGATAGGCTGACTACTCGCGTTAGTCCTCCAAAGCCAATAAAATTGAGGTATTGTTATGATCAGACCGATGTTCGGCTTCCGGCCAAAACCCAAAAAATTTGATTATCCATTTCGCTATTATGATCCCGAGAAAGACGAACGGGAGAAACGCAGAAAGCGAATTAAATTTGAATCCCATACCCGACGTCGGCCTAAACAGTTTACGAGAGTAGTCTTTTATGCCGTACTTTTAGGCATCATTGTTTATTTAATAGCCCTTTAAATCCATCATTCCAAACCCATAGTATAGCGCATTGAGCGAAACGCATTTCAGCGAATCTATTATTCATCAGCTTCCTCCGGAAATAAGTAATAAAATAGCAGCCGGGGAAGTCATACAAAGACCCGCTTCCGTAGTAAAAGAACTTCTCGATAACGCCATTGATGCGGGAGCCGATCAGCTAAAGATCTTAATACAAAATGCCGGGCGAACTCTCATTCAGGTCTCTGACAATGGATGTGGAATGAGTAAGCAAGACCTTCCGCTTTGTTTTGAACGGCATGCCACCTCCAAGATCAATTCAGTGGATGATCTGTTCCGGATTCGAACTTTAGGGTTTCGGGGAGAAGCGATGGCTTCCATTGCATCGGTTTCTCAGGTTACGGTGAAAACAAAACGACCAGAAGATGAAAACGGCTGGGAGTTTGAAGTGTGGGGTGGGGAAGAGCGCGAGATCAAACCTACAGCTGCCGATAACGGGACGACTATTGCGGTCCGCAACTTATTTTTTAATGTACCGGCACGACGACAATTCTTGAAAACGGATGTCACCGAACTGCGCCATATTCTGCGAACCATTCAGTATGCCTCGCTTGCCAGTACCGATGTGGCTTTTTATGTAGAAGCTGATGGGGATGTGATCTATGATCTCCCTATCCAAAGCCTGAAGGATCGGGTAACTCAAATATTTGGCAGTTCCTATAAAGCCAGTCTGATCGAATTTAAGGAAGAAACGAGTTACGTGAAGATTCACGGGTTTGCTTCTGATCCCAAACTGGCCAAGAAGAGCAGAGGGGAACAGTTTTTATTTGTGAATGGACGGCCATTTCAGCATCGGTATTTGACCCATGTGATCCTGAGCCTGTACGACGCCTGGACCAAAAACAACGAGTATCCATTTTACGCCCTTTTCTTTGATATTGATCCTTCTAAAGTAGACGTGAATGTACATCCGTCTAAGATGGAAGTGAAATTTGAGGATGAACGCAGTGTGATCCAGCTGGCGCGCTCAGTTGTGAACAGAGCCTTGAACAAACACTTCCAGGTTCCTGATATTGAGCCACAAGATGATGTGTTTTTAAGTGATGACTCATCCAAAGGATTTGATTCCGGGTTTAGCTTCAATCGTCCCAAAAGTTCTGAGGGCGGTGGATTTCAAATTCCCTCCAGAATTAACAACCGCGCCGATAATTTAAGAGGACAAGGGCGTGATTTTTCGGAGCAAATGTATGGAAGGTCTGGCGGGCAGCAAGATTCAGGTCAACCCGAAACACAGACTTTTCAATCCAAAGATAAACCCACCGAAAGTGTAAGCCAGAATAAAGGATTTTGGCAGCTTCATAACAGTTATATACTTACACAGACTCGAACCGGACTTACGGTCATAGATCAACATCTGGCTCACAAACGCATTATTTTTGAAAAGGCCATAAATGCCACAGAAGAGGCTCTGCCCAGCACACAGCAACTTTTGTTTGCCCAAACGCTGGAACTATCTGCTTCTGATTATACGCTTCTCAAAGAGCTTCATTCTATTATTCAGCGTATGGGATTTTCGGTACAGCTGCTAAGTGGAAATACTGCCATGATAAATGGTGTGCCGGCAGATATTGAGATCGGGAATGAGGAAGAAGTGTTAACCTCAATGTTGCATCAGTATCAGGAACTAGGCCAAAAAATAAAGCTTGAAGCCCGGGAAAAACTGGCTATCGCTTTTGCAGCCAAGGCCGCCATTCCAAGAGGAAAGAAACTCACAGAACAAGAAATGGAAGCATTGGTCGACCAGTTATTTGCCTGCGAGCAACCCTATCTTGATCCGCTTAAAAAACCTACCATAAGCTACATTCCCCTCGATGAGATCGAGGCAAGGTTCAGGTAACATATTGCTTTTCATGGCTCTGTCTGATCTTATTAGGGTGTAGGGCATTAATTCCAAATTTCGGGACTGAAAGTACTGTCACATTTAAACTGATCATACTTTTCTGCAGATATAATGGACCTCAAGAGAGTAGAATGATCCGTATGTGACAATCCAAGCTAAGAGTAAATGAAAGAGGGACTGAAGTTTGAATTTTCGACAGTTTATATAAAATAGGTTTAAGCTGAAGGTATCTTGATCTAATCGAGCAAATCACACAATAAATGAAAATCATTATGCATGATTTAAACTGATGTATTTATAATTTATAATATTTAATTCATATAAATTACTAAATAACAGTTTCTTAAAAAGAATAATATATTCTTTAAATAATGAATTTTATCGTGAGATTTTCATTATGAAATAGTTAGTAAATATTGTTATGATTTGAAGGAGTTAATTTCCTTGACAGTTCGAGGGGTAAGTACAATTAAAAAATTAAAGAGGGTACGATGAAGAAAGCATATCTATTTGCTTTGATTTTAGTATGGGTTTTAAACTCTGCTAATGTCTTTGCACAAACTCAGGTTTCAGACACAGTAAAAACAAACGATGTATGGCAATTGGGCAATAGTCCTTACCAGATAACAAGTGATGTTATTGTTGATGAAGGAGTAACTTTGACGATTGAAGCTGGGGTAGAAGTCCAGTTTGACGCAGGAACCTCCTTAATTGTGGACGGAGCTTTAGTAGCAGACGGTACTGCAACAGATAGTGTTTTGTTTACCTCAAGTTCTGCAAGTCCTGCACCGGGAGATTGGGTGACAATTCGATTTAATAATACCTCCGATGTTGGAAGTGTACTGGATCATGCCATCCTCGAATATGGCGGAAGCGGATCTGGCGGATCATTGGTCTCATATGCTACAGGTGCTTATGGATTTGATATCACCAATAGTGAATTTAAATTTAGTAACAGGCACGGAATTGCACTCAGAGCCTCCAGTCCTTTTATTCAATATTCTGTTTTCCGGGACAATGCCGGCTACGGAATTTATTCAGATCTTGCCCTTAACTACGAAGTTGACTCTTCCACCATAATTCGGAATACACAAGGTGGAATTCGTGTGCCCATTAACTCAGCACCAACAATTACCTCTTCAACTATAGATACCAACGGCGTAGGTATTTATATGGATAACGGATCTACAGCAGAAGTTCGTTACAATAACATTCGGGAGAATAATACTGGTGTAAGGGTGATTGAAGCAGGTACAAATTCACCTATCATCGAAGATAATACCTTTGGGAATAACAGTAACTGGGCTCTTATCAATGAAGGGAGTAGTTTGGTTGAGGCTGAGTATAATTATTGGGGCAAACCAACCGGACCTACTGCTATTAGTAATCCAACCGGTACCGGCGACGATGTGAGTTCCAATATTGATTTCGATCCTTGGTTGTCAGGTTCTGGAACACTGCCGGTTAAGGAGATTACATCGAATCCATTAGATGGAGATGTGTGGACAGCAGATACGGTTTACGTTATTGCCAATGGCATTACACTACCACAAAATGACACCCTTACGATAGCTCCGGGAACGGCAGTGAAATTTCAAAATCAGGTATCTTTTGAAATTGATGGTACGTTGATCGCAGATGGAAAACCGGATAGTGTCATCGTATTCACTTCTTTGAAAAGTGATATTTATGGGGGAGATACCAATCAGGATGCCCGGAATTCCAAGCCTGCTCCCGGTGACTGGAGAGGGCTTGATCTGACGGATTATAATACTGGCTCAATTTTTGATTTTGTGAATGTCAGTTATGCAGGATATTCAAGCACACCAGCTCTGAAGGTCAGTCAAAATAATGTGAGTTTATCCAACATGTTTCTGGATAACAACAATGATATCGGGATCCAAATTTCAGGAGTGCCTACTGTATTCAGGAATATTGTAAGTAATGCTAATAACAGCCACGGTATTCAGATGAGAAATATTACCGCTGATCTGGACAGCGTAGAAGCCTCCTACAATCAGGGTAATGGAATCTATTATGAATCTGATGCTGACAATACGGGAGCTACTTTGTCGATCAGTAATTCTGTATTTAATGAAAATAACAAAGATGGAATCTTTGTAGATGACCGGGGATATAATAATTGGACCAATCAGCCTGCATTAGATTCGCTTACCAATACAGAGATTCGGTTCAATGGTAGGCAAGGACTAAGTATTGAGGAAGGGTGGGGAAGCTCTTTATACATTGCTGATAATACTTTTGAGGCAAATTCAAGGCATGGGGTTACCGTATATCATGCATCTGCTTCTGAAGACAGTCTTCACTTTCACAATAATGTGTTTTTAAATAATGGCAGAACAGGAATCCGTACCACCTCTGCACGTTTTACCGATAATACTTTTGATGGAAATGAATTTGGTATCGGTTATTGGGGTCATTTAGGATACAATTATTTGAATCAGGCAGGTCAGGATAACAACACGTTTACTAATAACACGTACAACAATTCACTTGAACTGTATTCCAACAACCTGCAGGATACGCTATCCAATGAATTTCCTGAAGAAATAACTTCCGGAGTATACATGTTTAAAGATATTGGTGATGCTGTGCAAGGCGGAAATACCCTTGTTATTGAGCCTGGGGTGATCATCAAAATCGGGCACTCGAATGATAATGATGATTTCCGTGTGGACAACTCTACCCTGATCGCCAAGGGTACCCAAAGCGATCCCATTGTATTCACTTCTTATCGGGATCACAATTATGGAGGTAAAACCAATGCACTCTCTGATACAAATTCGGCACAACCCGGTGATTGGCGACATGTGTACTTGGACGGAAACAATAATCCGACAAATACCAAATTCACGGAATTTGAACATGTTATATTTCAATATGGTGATCAAAACATTCGCGCCTTTTTTGATAATGACAATAGTATCCAAAATACCTGGAGTCATATCGAATCACGGTATGCTGATTCATATTTAGAACTTCAGAATACGCTGCTGACCCTTGAAAATGCCACTATTGAGAATCATAGACTGGAGGGTATACGGCTAGAAAACCGAAATGACGGTGGATTGGCTGAACTGACGCTGCGTAATTCTGTGATTCGCAACAATGGTCATCATGGAATTCAAACAACGGGGTATCTCGCAGATCATGCTATTCTTAAAGAAATTTCCAACTCTGTAATTGAAGGAAATGGTCAGAATGGGATTTACCAGCAAAATCCTACTGCTGCTATAACCCTGCTTGGGAATACCATCCAAAATAATTCTGGTCACGGTGTAGCACTATTTCACAAGAATATGACCTTGAATGAGATCTCATTTGTTGGAAATATTGTGAAAGATAATGGACGATCCGGTATTTTAAGCTCCCAAGCTAAATTCATTGATAACACCTTTGAAGGCAATGAATTTGGTATTGGTCATTGGGGTAAACTAGGTAGCCGCTTTGTAGATGAAAATGGGGATGACGGAAACACCTTTACCGATAACACCTACAACAATGCACAAGGATTATATGCCAGAGAACTCAGTGATACCTTGAGCATTGTATTTCCTGAAGAGATAACGTCAAGTGTATATATGTTTGAAGATATCGGTGATGCCGTTGAGAATGGAGACCGATTGGTCATTGACCCGGGCGTTATCATCAAAATAGGGCATGACGGTAACAACGATCAATTTCGTATTGACGATTCCATACTTGAAGCCAAAGGCACTGAAAACGACCCTATTGTATTCACTTCTTACCGTGATCATAACTTTGGGGGCAAGACGAATGCCTTATCAGATACGAACTCAGCGAAACCAGATGATTGGAGAGAGTTGTATTTGGATGGTAATAGTAATCCAACTACAACGAAATTCACCGAACTGGAACATGTAATTATTCAGTATGGAGATCACAATATCCGCACCTTTTTTGATAACGATAATAGCATCCAAAATACGTGGAGTCATATCGAATCGAGATATGCTGATTCGTATTTAGAATTTCAGAATACGTTACTGACCCTTGAAAATGCGACCATTGAGGATCACAATCAGGAAGGAATCCGCCTCGAGAATCGCAACGATGGTGGTTTGGCTGAACTGATTTTACGTAATTCAGTTGTCCGCAATAATGGAGATCATGGCATTCAAACAACAGGATATTTAGCTCCAAATGCTATCATTCGTGAAATGACCAATTCAGTAATTGAAGGTAATGGAGAAGATGGAATACGAAGTCCGAATGGTGCATCTCCAATGACCTTTCAATTCAATTCTATTCATAATAACCAGGGAAATGGTATCTATGCCAGCGTAAGTAACGCCGGTACAGATACGGTACTTACGATTTCAGGAAACTACATTCATCATAATGGCGGAACCGGAATTTTAAGTTCACGGGCCATTATTGTAGATGACACGCTTCAGCATAACAACATCCCGATCGGAGTAATTGGAGAATTATCGAAACCTGGAACCGTGAACGACCAGGGTAACTTCTATCAGGGAAATGTTATCACTGATAATAATATCGATAGCGTGATATCTGTTGCCGGTACTATCAGAGGTGTTCTGGGTGGAAGCTGGCCGCAGGGATATACCGAAACGGTACTGATAGCAAATTCTGAAAATACCGACCTGGACTTAAATAGTGGCGATTCGTTGGTCGTGGCTCCGGGTACAATTTTCAAAGGCAGGGATAACAATGATATCAATATTGAAGGAACCCTTGTATCAGTGGGAGAGGAGGACAACAAGATCATATTCACCTCTTTCAAAGACGATACTTTTGGAGGAAATACAAACCGGGACACCACAGATGTGATACCTGAACCACGAGATTGGCGAGGATTTGATATCCGGGATGCAGGTTCTGACAGTTCGTTTATCAAGAACACGATCATACGCTATGCCGATGATAACCTTTATTTAGATAATACGGAGATCATCATTGATTCAAGCTTTGTATCGTATGCATATGATAATGGAATCAGAGTGATAGGCGGAGCAAATCCGATCATCCGTTCAAGCGATATCCACCATAATGATACTGGCATCGATATTGATAATAACTCCAATCCATTCATTCATCTGAATAATATCTACGATAATGACAGGGCCTTATATCAGGATGCCGGAACGGATGTAATTGCTGAAAATAACTATTGGGGTGCTTCAACGGGACCTTTTGTAGATACCGGACCGGACTTGAATACCAGTGGAACGGGTAATGAGATCTATGTTCAGAACGGAACTGTCGATTACCGACCGTTTCATAGCGGAAGGAATGGCATACTCTTAGGAGATGTAACAGAGAATGGAAATATCTCAGCCTTTGATGCATCGCTTGTTCTGCAGCATACTGTTGGCTCAAATACGCTTACAGGTAATGCCTTAGCAGCGGCTGATGTATCAGCTAATGGAAATGTTTCTGCCTTGGATGCAGCCTACATACTGCAATATGTAGTAGGTAATATTTCAGGGTTCCCGGGGCAGGGCAAACGCAATACTCCTGATTACACCGAAGCAATTACGCTGAATTATCAGGATGAATCTGGTTATACCGATATCGATCTTAGAAGTACCGGAGAAGCAGATATCCATGCACTTGAAATGGATATCGTTATTGGAAATAATCCAGTTTCAGAAATAGAAATGGTCACAAATGGATCAAAAGCCAATTTTAATATTGAATATGCCATAGAAGCAGATACTATACGTGTGGCGCTGGCTGCTTCCAAAGCGGTTGAAGAATCAGCTGATCTGGGTGCTTTGAGACTTATCTATAATGACGATGCTGATGTAAGTGGCACAAAAGATCGTATTACCTACCAGCAGTTTATTGTGAATGAAGCAGACATCACAGAGTTTATGAATGCAAATTATACCTCTACTGATGAACTTGCCGATATTCCCGAAAGATTCGATCTGAAGCAAAACTACCCGAATCCTTTCAACCCAACAACCAACATCGCATACGATTTACCGCAAGCCGGTGAAGTCAAACTTCAGGTGTATAATATGCTTGGCCAGTTGGTGCAAACGGTAGTCAATAAGCGTCAGAAAGCTGGTTCTTATACTCTGAAATGGGATGCCGCAAGGTACAGCAGCGGAACCTATCTATTGCGTATAGATTTCACTGGTGAGGATAATACCAGTTACTCAGAAGTACGGAAAATGTTGCTCATTAAGTAACCAAAAGCCGTAAATCAAAAAGGAGTAACTATGTTTTTATCAAGAAAACCAGAAATATTAGCGAGGGCAGTCAGGGCGGTTTTTGTGCTGATGCTTTCACTGAGTACGCTTTTTGTGCAAGCTCAGCAGATCGACCTTTCGCTGAACGACGAAAAACTATTGGCCGGAGAGAGTATACTGATTCCGGTCAATACCTCAGAAATATTAGAATCAGATGCAGTTATTGCCGGTGAATTCGAATTTAGCTTCAACGATGATGTTGTTGACATTACCGGTGTTGAAACCAGTGGTACGATCCTCGAAAATGAGGGTAGTACAAACTATTTCGAAGGAACCGACCGCTTTTCATTTGCGGCACCCGATACCATTTCCGGTTCAGGTGTTCTTTTCTACCTGAAAGCAACGGCAAATCCCAATGCTTCCTATTTCGATAGGACCGACTTTGACATCGTAAGTGCTATGTTAAATGAGGGGAATCCGGGCGTAAGTATCACAAATGCTGAGGCTAACGTAGAGATCAAAGGCGTGCGGATCAATCCGGACAATAATATCGATGTTATAGAAGGAGAAACATTACAGTTTAATCTTCAGGATGATTTCCAGGCTCCTATTACCTGGGAGGTGAGTAATCCGGCTATTGCATCCATTAGCAGCAATGGGTTGCTTAGTGCTAATGCGGTAGGAAACATACAGGTTAAAGCTACCGATGCACAGGGACTAAAAGATTCTACCGAGATCTTCAGAATACAGCCTGCAAACCTGCAAAACCTGAATGTTTCAATTCCTGATACATCTGAACAGCAAACCAAGATTATTGATGTTCCCGTTAAGGTAAGTGATGTTAGTGGACTACAGATCAAATCTGTTCAGCTTGATGTCCGGTTCAATAATTTATACCTGGATCTTCAGGAAGTTCTGCATGCCGGCACTAAAACCGATACATGGGGAGACCCCACGGTAAATATTGATGCGGATGGAGTAGAAATTGCAAGTGCAGGAACGGCAGCGCTTGATGGCAGTGGTAATTTGTTTCTCTTAAGATTCAAGGTGACTGGCGAAAGAACCGGAAATTCAAATGTTGAATTTCAGGAAGCTCAGTTCAACGAAGAGTTGATCCCAAATTTCCAAAATGGCAGTTTCGAAGTTGAACCTGCTCCAAGTATAGAGATATTTCCGGCAGATACGGCGGTTAGTATCGGTAATCAGCTTCAGTTTCAGGTTACCGGAGGCAATGGTACTCCGCCGTATACCTGGATGGTTGATGACAATTCCATAGCCACTATTGATGGAGGAACCGGGACCCTGGAAGGTGTTAGCAGAGGGGAGGTCTCTGTCAATGTTACAGACAGTGAGGGATTCTCCTCAGAGTTAGTGCAAGTACAAGTGAATAGCTTTGATGCTTACATTGATACGGTGGAAAGCATCAATCCGGATACGGTTGAAATGAGCCTGAATACTGCAGATCTGAGTTCCCATAATATTTTATCATATGAAGCCGGTTTCAGGTACAATACAGATAAATTAGATTTTATAGGATTGAATCCAGCTCAAACACAAAGTGCCGGACTCAATATTGAAGTTAAAGATTCGGCAGATGTCATTCGGGTCGTTGCAGCTGCTACTTCTGCAATTTCCGGGCAAGGTCCGATCATTAAATTCATGTTTAAGGCTAAGCAATCTGTAAATGATGGAGACGAACTGAAGTTCGATCTGAAATATTTGCGATTCAATGAACCAGGGCCAACCGTTCCTACAACTACTCCAATTCCCGGATATTTGAACGTTACTTTGATAGCTCCTCCATCAGCGCCCACATTGCAAGCACCTTCAGATGGATCAGCAGATACAGACACCACATTATCCCTGGAATGGGCAGAGGTGACGGAAGCCGATGAGTATCAGGTGCAGGTATCTAAAGATCAAAATTTCTCGACATTATGGCTCAACCAAATTACGACTCAAACCCTTCAGGAGTTATCTACTTTAGATTTTTCGACGACTTACTACTGGAGAGTGCGTTCTTTGAATGCAGGTGGAGAAAGTAACTGGAGCAGCACATACTCCTTCACCACTTATGACGGCTTAACTGAAGCTATTGATCTTGTTGAGCCTGCTGACGGTGTAGAGGATATATCTATTGATGATATCACGTTCTCGTGGAATGCAGCGACTCTTGCCGATGGATATCAGTGGCAGGTTTCCAGTCAAAGTGATTTCTCTTCCTTCGTAAGAGATTCTTCGGGGATCTCATCAACATCTGTGATCACTTCGCTTGACTACGGTACACAGTATTACTGGAGAGTAAGAGGCGTAAATGCACAGGGAAATGGAAGTTGGTCAACTACACACACTTTTTCTACTCAAATTGCACCGCCTGACACTCCGGTTCCTTTTGATCCAGGTGACGGAGCCGGACAGCAGGATACTGTGCTTACATTGAAATGGCTGGAAACTGCCAGGGCAGATTCATTCAAATTACAGGTTTCTGAAGTGAATGATTTCTCCACGGTATTGATAGCAGAAACTGTAAACGATACCTCAAATACTATTCATGGATTGGAATATACTAGTCAGTATTACTGGCGGGTGAAGGCGTTTAATACTACAGGTGAAAGCAACTGGAGTACTGAATTCAGCTTCACTACCCGAGAGCCTGATGCAACTATACCTTCATTAAATAGTCCGGCCAACAACGCTTCTGACCTCGATACGGCCTTAACACTTACATGGTCTGATGCAGAAAATGCTGATTCCTATCAAGTGCAGGTTTCCACGCAATCCGATTTCAGTAGTTTGGAGGAGGAAACAAGCGGACATTCTTCCACCTCTTTAGATATTGTGGCGCTCAGTTATAGTACAACCTATTACTGGCGGGTACGGGCAAGTAACTCCTCTGGATTTAGCGGATGGAGCCCTACATTCAGTTTTACTACCCGGGTTCCTGATTCTGAAGTACCGGTTTTATCAAGCCCTGCTGATCAGGAAACCGAAGCTGATACCTCTTTAACACTTGAATGGAATACGGCTGAAAATGCGGATTCATACCATATTCAGCTCTCTCTTCAATCAGATTTTAGTTCGTTTTTGATTGATTCAAGCTCACATTCACAAATAACATTTGATGTAGACGGACTGGCTCATCTTACTACCTATTACTGGAGAGTAAGAAGCACGAATGCATCCGGGGAAAGTAGCTGGAGTCAGATCTTCGAATTTCAAACCAAAGAAAAGGAAAACCGACTTCCCGTAGTTACCAATAGTTTGGGTGAAAGAACGCTGGATGAAGATTTCAACTCATTTGATGTTGCAGTTCTGGACACTGTATTCACAGATCCTGAAGGAGAGTCGCTGAATTTTGAGATAACAAAATACGATACCACATTATTCACTCCTTCACTTTCAGCCGATACGCTCAAACTCACATCAGTAAGTAATGCCTTTGGCAGCGGCAGCGTAACTGTGAAGGCTACAGACAACGAAGGAGCCGATATCCTGGATGTGCTGAATATTACGGTTGCTCCGGTGAATGACACGCCTCAGATCAATAACATACCGGATAGCTTGCGTTTTAATAATGATGAAGATATCACCTTTACGTTGGATACTTCTATAGTAGATGTCGAAGATCTGAAAGAAGATCTGCAAGTAGAGGTGACTGCAGATGAAGATGATATTGACGTATCACTGGATGAAGATCTGCTGGTGACAGTTTCAGCTCCTGATTTTGTTGGAGAGGGAACCCTTACCATTACAGTTACCGATGGAGGTGGAGCAGTAGCAGAAGCATTCATCACTATAATTGTAGAAACTTCTGTTTCAAATGAATTGAATAATGAAATTCCTGTCGAATTTGCGTTGAGGCAAAATTATCCCAATCCGTTTAATCCTTCAACCAATATACGGTATCATCTGCCTGAGGCTGCCGATGTAGAAATTGAAGTATTCAGCATGTTGGGGCAAAAAGTAACCACTCTTGTTGATGAACGGAAAGCAGCAGGGAAGTATCAGGTTAGTTTTGAAGCAGGAAAACTATCATCTGGAATGTATATATATAGAATTAGAGCCGGAAATTTTCAGCAAACTAGAAAAATGATGCTCATAAAATAAATCTCAGTATTTATTAATTTTATAAGATCCCGTTATTGATCAGTAACGGGATTTTTTATGTCGAAACAGATCTGTGTAATGTGCTCTACTCCGGATTTTAATTTGAACTGTAAAGTAGCAGATGTAAATTCAAAGCAATTACAGAAGGACATTAAAATAGATCATTTATATGAAGTTGATCATAGGTACTCTATTAGCTGTATTTGCCAGCTCGGCACAAATATATGCCCAGCAACCATTTCCAAGAATTAGTTTATCTGAGATAAGGCATGATATAAAAGAACTTGAATCGCCCGAAGAAAAACTTAGAACATACGTTGAATTAAGTACCCGATATCTTCGAAATTCACCTGATTCACTTCTTATGGTCGCAAACGAAGTCAGTGAACTTGAAGGAATTTCAGATGAACAGAGACAAGCGTTTTCCTCATTTTTAAATGCGCAGGCCTATCGACTTTTAAATGCAGATTCATCAGCTCATTATGCTAGTGTTGCAGCTAAAAAACTTAAGGATCTAAAAGAGCATGATTCTTATTTAACAATGGAAAATCTGCGTGCTACTCAATATATCAGGAGTGAAAAGTATCTTGAGGCTGAGTCCCTGTTTCTAAATGCTATAGATTACCGGGACGAAATTGATGAACAGGTGCGCTATCCCATCCATTTTTTATATGGAAATCTGGGCAACTTATATGTAAATGTGGAAGCCCATGATCTGGCTATCCAGATGTACGAAAAATTTTTGGAGTATGAAGATAATCCCAGTTCGCGGTGTAATATTCTCTCTAAACTCGCAACTAGTTTTTTAAAACTGAATAGTTACGATAAAGCCCTTGAAATACTTTCACCCTGCCTGGAAATTCAAAAATTACCACCGCCCATACGGTCTATTGTACGAGGGAATCTAAGCGCAATCTACAAAGCCAGGGGAGATACAGTGACGGCTACTCAGCTTTTAGAAGAAGCCGTTGGTGTTAGCCGCAATTCCCGGATTCCTAATATTTCAGGCACACAACTGGTCCGATTGGGAAATCTATATTTGGATCAAAATTTATTGGCTGATGCAAACTCTGTAAAAACTATGCTGGCCAAACCTTCAACAACATTTTCCCGTCCCAACGAAGATATTATGACCAATCGTTACCTTTCCCGATTGGCACTTAAACAACAGGCTTATGAAGATGCAATTCAGTACGCAGACCAAGCCATAGAGATAGCTGAACTGCATAATTTAAAGCAACTGTTGACTGATATTTATTCGTTCAAAGCCATGGCTTTTGAAAATCTTGGACAGGTTGATAAGGCTTTAGAGAATGAACGTCTGCAACGGGAATTAGATGACGAGATCTCAAGGCAAAGAGAAAGGTGGGCCGACAATATGCTGCGCGTTCGGTATCAGCTTCAGAATAAAGAAGCACAGTTAGCAAATGCGAACCTGGAACTGGAAAGCGTGCGTTTCAGAAACTTCATCATTATAATTGCTGTGATTCTCCTGGCTAGCTATATTTTTTATCGGTTTAGAATACATTATTTGCTTAAGGAGGAAAAGACACGCAATCAGATAGCAAGAGATCTTCATGATGACCTCAGCGGTACACTTAGCAGTATCAGCTTTTTCAGTGAAGCAGCCAAAAGAGTTCACGAAGATTCCAGTGAATCCAAAAGATTCCTTAGCATTATTGATGAAAGCGCGACGGAAGCAAAAGAAAAGATCAATGACATAATATGGGCCATTGATCCGTCAAATGACGACTGGATATCGTTCCTGAAAAAGTGTAAACGCTTTGCTTCAGACACCTTAGATAGTCATGATATTAACTATAAACTGGATTTCAGTGAAGATCTGGATCTCCCGCTTACGCTTAAAATTCGACAGAATATTTGGCTGATCTTTAAAGAATGCATTATCAATCTGGCCAAGTACTCCCAAGCAAAAACCGCGATCATTCAATTCAAAAAACAGGGAGATATGGTCATTCTGCAAATAACAGATGACGGAATCGGATTTCAGCCTGATGAAGTACAAGAGGGAAATGGATTGAAAAATATTAAATACAGAGCAACCGCTATTGGGGCATCGGCTAAATTAGAAACCACCATAGGAGAAGGTACATCCTGGCGATTTACGTTCTGATTGTACTTGCATCAGGGCAAGATACAGGAATGAAAATCTAAGCCGGTTAGAGGTGGATTTTTTGTGTAATACCGCCGATTCGGGTAGTTAATTTGGGTATTTAAATGATTATATATAGCTAAAGATATGGATGTATGATCAACATTGTAATTATAGAAGATAACAAGTACATGCGGGAAGGCTGGAAGACCATTCTCGATTTTGAAAGGGATTTCTGCGTGATCGCTGAATACGAAAGCTGTGAAGATGCTTTTGAAAAGACCGAGCTAGAAATTGCTGATGTTGTCTTACTCGATATTCAGCTTCCAGGAATGCACGGTACAGAAGGGGTGAAATTTATCAGGGAGATCAATCCGGATGCAGTCGTAATGATGGTTACCATCCACGATGATGATGAAAGGATCTTTAAAGCTCTTAAAAACGGAGCGATGGGCTACCTGTCTAAGAAAATCTCTCCTGAAGAACTAATTGATGCTGTACGGTCTGCCAATGAAGGGGGATCGCCAATGAGCCCAAATATTGCCCGCAAAGTGATCAATTCTTTCCATAGTTCAGGAAATTCTAACGCTGTTCAACTCTCTGATACAGAATCAAAGGTGTTAAAATTGCTGGCTGAGGGAGACTCCTACAAAGGAATTTCAAAGAAAGTCTTTCTGTCAGTTGATGGCGTCCGGTACCATATCCGTAATATTTATACTAAACTTGAAGTAAGTAATAAAAGCGAGGCGGTGGCTAAGGCCCTTCGCAACAAATTGATATGAGGTAGTCCAAATTACCGCATGATCATGTAGTGATTCTAAGACGAGGTTTGATCATATTCAAATGTATCAAACAATCATCGTGGTTTGGGTTTTTTGGGGTATAATATTCAAACCTGGATGTGTTTATTTTACTAACACTATAGAACTGCTAAAAGATCTGACCGTGAATGGTTAGATCTTTTTTTATACCTGCCTGTGTCAGATGACGAGACTGCTTTAAATTTCTCCTGATAGTAGTGCAATCATTTTACGGCATAACTATGTAGTGTAAGTGACAAATAATTTTTTTATATAAGAAACAGACCAAAAATTTAACAAATCGGGTGACTATGGCTGATCAAAAAATTCCACATAAACATACGCTGAGACTACGAAAGTTTACTCATCAGAAATTACAATATATGTTAATGGATGATCTGGGAGACTCAAATACATACACAGATGTAAATAATGATGATGAGATCAAAATTGAAGCAGCTCACAATTATATCACCATCAGGTATGAATATAAAAATAAGCATTCCGATGGATTCAGCATTATTGAGCTAACCGGCAGTATTCGGCTTATTGGGTACAATTTCAGGATGGAAAGAGTGAAAGGGACTTTGTGGTGTATAAATGTCTTTAAGATCGAGAAAGGATCAAAAGAAGAATCTGAAGAACTTTCAGAACACGATACAGATATAGAACCACCTGTTAATAATCTCCCTTAAAATGCAGATATATTCTATTTCTTTGTGAAGTATTTAGTCGTTTTTTTAGGGATGATAGTTACCGGCTTTTCACCGGTTCTTGCTCAGACATTTCATGGCTTTCCTCTGATCGAAAATTATTCACCTGAAGAGTACAATGGAAGTGTTCAGAACTGGGCATTTTCGGAAGACTCAAATGGTGTTTTATTTCTCTCAAATGTACAGGTCATAAAAAAGTATGATGGGGTGAACTGGCTCCCCATAAATGTGCCTAACAGCCGTACCTATTCCATCCATAGTGCTGCAGATGGACGATTATATGTTGGAGGAGTAAATGAAATTGGATATCTGGATGCACCAACGGATAGTTCCACCGCAATCGAACAGTATTATTCCCTCAGGTACCTTATTCCTGATTCTATAGAGTTCGGACGAGTTTTTGATGTCACCTCTGCAGGGAACGATATATACTTTCAGTCGAATGAGATCTTAATTCGCTATGACGGATCTGAAGTCGATTATTTTGAGCCCAGTGTTCGCTTTTCTTCAACCTTCAATAAAGATGGAGTCATTTATGTTCGGGAGGCTTTGGAAGGCATAAAAGAAGTTACAGAAGACTCCCTTATTCTTATTCCGCGAGGAGACTATTTTGCCGAGAAAAACCTGATCAGTTATCTAAAAGTTCAAAATAAAGATGTGTTCTGTGCATACAATAAATGTGCAGAGTACAGAGACAATGAATTCTTAGAACTGGATATGGAAGTAGATTCATATTTGTCAGAATTTTATATGGATGAGGCTATTGTTTTACAGGATGAAAGTATTGTTTTTGCGACAAGGCTCGGAGGAATTGTCCATACAAATAGTAAGGGAGATATACTCAACATTATCACTGAAGAGACAGGGCTGATCAGTAATACCGTTTATGGTGTTTATGAAGACCGATATGGGAGTGTTTGGGCGGCAACAATCAATGGACTGTCCAGAATAGATTTTGGGCTGCCCCTTCGTGTTTTTGATGAACGCTCCGGTATTAATGAAGGTATTATGTCTGTAAGTAAGTATAACGACAAACTTGTTTTTGGTTCGTCAACTGCTGTATATCATACTGACCGATCAGGATCGATCCAAAAATTTACTATGGGGGGAATATGTTCTGATTTAAAAGTGTTCTCATCGAAATTATTTGCGGCTTGTGCGGAAAGAATGTACGCCTATAATGGCTCGGATTATGATATGATAAGTGTCCCGGGGACTTATAAGATGGCTCTCTATGATGATCCCAATATGGTGGTGATGAGTAGTTCTCAAGGATTTTATGTAGGTACATTAGACGGAGATCAATTTGAGCAATTATATGCAATTGAGAATCTCTCCTCAGTGCCCACATCTTTGCTTGTGGATGCAGCAAAGAACGTATGGGTCAGCACAAAGATAGGAGTATATCGCGTCGTTCTTGAGTGGGAGGGAGACCGAGTTACCGGACATACTGTTGAACAATATCTGGTTGACCAGATCAACATCAGCGATGACAAAAGAACCAATGTAACGCAATTACAAGGGGAGCCAGCTTTCCTGACATGGGGGAAAGGAATACAGCGTTTTGATGAAAAAACAGGGTCGATGTATCAGGAAATGAATTTGCCCCAAATGTTTACCGATACCACTCGACAATATTATTTTGCAAATGAAGATGCAGAGGGCAATATATGGTTGCGGTCCGGAGGAGATTATCAGGGAGCCCTAAAGAATGAGGAAGGAAGCTACCAGGTTTTGGAAGGCCCGCTTAAGCTGGTAGATTATAATCAAAATAATCTGATATTTACTGGAGATGATGATCACGTTTGGTATGGTACTGAACAAGGCGCAATACGTTATTCCAAGAACCATAATTTCGACCATACCGCTTCTTATCATACACAGATCAACGAGGTATTGGTCAGAAATGATTCTTTGATCAATGGAGGCCAAACAGAAGAAGCCCCGGTTTTGAAATACATGAACAATGAACTGCGGTTTACATACGCGGCAGCAAGTTATTTTGCTCCGGAAGAGACCGAATACCGGGTTAAACTTTCCGGCTTTGACGAAGACTGGAGTATCTGGAGTTCAGAGGCTCAAAAGGATTACACCAACATTCCTGAAGGAAGTTATAGCTTTGCTGTTCAAGCCAGAAACGTATTTGGCGTAATGAGCGAATCAGAAATATTTGAATTTAAAATTTTGCCCCCATGGTACCGGACCTGGTGGGCGTATTTGTTGTATAGCCTTACAATTGCAGGGATCTTATATACAGCGTACCGAATTCGGGTTAACCAGTTGCTAAGAGTAGAACGAATCCGGAATAATATTGCAAGTGATCTCCATGACGAAGTGAGTGCTACTTTATCAAGTATAAGCTATTTTGCCCAGGCCATACAAAGTGATAAAGTAACCGGAGATAAAAACCGATTTGTACGTTTAATTGCAGACAGTGCCGGTGATGCAAAAGAAAAGATCACCGATATTGTATGGGCGATTAACCCTGAGCACGACGACTGGACCGGCTTTCTTTCCAAATGTCGCCGTTATGCCTCCGACTTACTCGAAAGCAAGAATATAAGCTATAGCCTTAAGATTACAGAACACATTCCTGGAAAATTAGACATGCAGCTGCGTCAACATTTGTGGCTAATATTTAAAGAGATGGTAACGAATGCGGCCCGCCATTCTGAGGCAAATAATCTGGATATCATCATAAAATTTAAAGACGGAATGTTCTCGTTAGTGGTACAGGATGATGGAACCGGAATGGATGTAGATGGAGTTAAAAAAGGAAATGGTTTGATCAATATTAATAAGAGAGCTGAACTCATTGGAGCAGAAGTTGACCTGAGAACATCTGAAGGTTTTGGAACCCGCTGGAAGCTTAATGTGCGGGTTTAGTGAAACTAAAACCACATACCTATGTAGTTTGATTTATGAGATTACTGTCTATATTTAATTGTGAAACATTAACTTAGTGTGAGTGATTGTGATTAAAGTTGGGATCATAGAAGACAATGAGTACATGAGAGAGGGTTGGGAAACCTTTATAGATTATGAAGATGATCTTACCGTGATCGGGAGTTTTGGCTCTTGTGAAGAGGCTTTTGAATCGGAAGAAATAAATAAGGTAGATCTGGTGATCATGGATATAGGACTTCCTGGTATGACAGGAATTGAAGGGGTTAAGTATATGCGGGAACATCACCCGGATGTCAATATTATCATGGCAACCGTTCATGATGATGATGACCATATATTTGATGCTTTAAAAGCGGGTGCGGTTGGGTATCTGATGAAAAAAGTCACTCCTGATGAAATGGTAGAAGCTATTCGCAATGCACAGGATGGAGGCTCCCCGATCACCCCAAACATAGCCCGAAAAGTGATAGCTACTTTTCAGAAAGCTGCCGACCTGGAAGAAGAACTCAGCGAACGTGAAATTCAGATACTGAAAGAACTCGCAACCGGCAGGTCGTATGCAGCCATAGGCAAGAAAATATTCTTATCGGTTGATGGAGTTCGGCATCATATCCGAAATATCTATCAGAAACTGGAAGTTCACACAAGATCTGAAGCAATTGCAAAGGGGATTAATCAGCGCCTGATAAACCCAAATAGCGATTAATTTTCAGCAAAATGCAGCTTTTGTAGGGATAATTCATAAAAACCACATAGGTATGTGGTTGCATTCCCTGAAGCACATTTTATATTACCAATAGTTAGTCCTTCCAGACTTAACTAACCTAATAAACACAAACCCTGTCTTTTTGATAAAGGCAGGGTTTTTTATTTTAATGCAGTAAAAATATCCCGATATTCCGCGCGAATTTAAGTTGTATCAATCAAGCAGTTTTTATGAAAGATTTTATCCGCATCGCATCAGGTCAGGGATTTTGGGGAGACTTACCGAATGCCCCCGTAAATCAAGCTAAAAAAGGGCCTATCGATTATCTTGTGATGGATTACCTTGCTGAGGTAACCATGTCAATCATGCAAAAACAAAAAATGAAGAACCCGGAGTGGGGATATGCCCGGGATTTTGTACATGTGGTAGAACAGGTTCTTCCTGAAATTAAGAATGACGGAATTAAAGTCATTAGTAATGCGGGGGGCGTTAACCCAAAGGCTTGTAAGGATGAGATCCTTAAAATTGCTAAAGAGAAAGGCTACAACGAGCTCAAAGTAGCTGTGGTTGATGGTGATGATATCCTCGATCAGATCGATGAATTGATTAAAGCAGGACATACACTTGAAAATATGGAAGACGGTCGACCGGTTTCGGAGATCAAAGATGAGCTCTTGAGCGCGAATGTATATTTTGGATGTCAGCCAATTGTTGAAGCACTGAAATTGGGAGCGGATGTCATTATTACCGGACGTGTAACCGATACAGGATTGACCCTAGCCCCCATGATACATGAGTTTGGCTGGGATGCAGATGATTTTGACAAAATGGCTGTTGGAACCATTGCTGGGCACATCATTGAATGCGGTGCTCAGGTTTCAGGCGGAAATTTCACCGACTGGGAAAAAGTAGAAGATTTTGTTGATATCGGATTCCCGATCATAGAGTCATATCCAAACGGAGATTTCTATGTTACCAAACATGAGGGAACCGGAGGATTGGTTAGTGAGATGACGGTGAAAGAACAGTTGCTTTACGAGATTGGAGATCCTTCAGAATACATTACCCCTGATGTGATAGCTGATTTTACCTCCATTACGGTTGAAGAAACCGACCCAAACCGTGTTAAGATAACAGGTATTAAAGGTCACCCGGATACACCAACTTATAAAGTATCCGCCAGCTATAATGATGGGTACAAGCTTTCATCAACATTGGTATACAGCTGGCCGGATGCGCTAAAAAAAGCCATCAAAGGTGCAGAGATCCTCGAAAAACGATCAGAGGCACTTGGTTTGAATTTTGATGAGTTTCACAAAGAATATATAGGCTATAATGGCACCAATGAGAACCCGGTAACCGATGAAGCGCTAAATACTGACTTCGACGAGATTCAAATGAGGATCTCAGTTTCCGGCCCAAGTAAAAATGACTTAAATCGCTTTGGGATGGAATTAGCACCCCTTATCTTAACCGGGCCAAGTGGTGTAACCGGTTTTGCCGGGGGGCGCCCAAAAGCAAGTGGCGTTGTAGCTTACTGGCCGGCTTTACTGGATAAAAATGCAGTAACGCCCCGGGTCACTTTATACGAAATTGATTGATCTCAATTCTTAATAATTAACAATACATTTTAAATAGAGAAACATGAAGATCGCGGTTATTGGAGCAGGAATTTCAGGATTAGCTGCAGGCAGGGAATTGGCAAATGCAGGACATGAAGTAGTAGTATTTGAAAAGAGTGGAGGATACGGAGGCCGCCTTGCTACACGCTATGCAGGTAAAAACAATGCTGAGAAGCTTGACCACGGAGTCCCATTTTTTACTGCAAAAGATCCAGAATTCACCAAACTTATCACTGAGCTGGCAGAAAAAGATATTGTAACTACATGGGATGGCACCTTTGCCAATAGAGACAAAGATGGCAAGATCTCAACTGTAGAACATGAAGACCCTTATTACATTGCTAGCGATGGAATGAATACCATCGGTAAGTTTTTGGGGCGGAACCTTGATGTTCGGTTTAATGAAAAGGTAGGAGGTTTGACTCACATTGGGGAAAACCGCCGCAAGAAAAGAAGTTGGATGTTGAATTTTCCAACAGCCAGAACCGAAAGTGCTGATGCCGTGATCATTTCAGCTCCCGCACGACAGGCTTACGCTATTTTAAACACAACCATTGACGAGATCGAAACGCTGAAGATGGTTCGTGAAATTGATGAGGTTGAGTACGAATCTCAATTTACGCTGATGCTTGGTTTTGACAATGCAGATCTTCCGGAATGGAATGCGCTTGATTGTGATGATGAAGTAATAAGTTGGATCTCTAATGAATCCACAAAGAGAAGTGGTACTGCCAAGAATCTTGTGGTCCACACCACTTCTGATTTTGCAAAAGCCAATATAGATACAGATGCTGAGGTCATTCAAGAAGCTATTTTAGATCGTCTGACCGATATTTTAGGAGGATGGGTTGCCTTGCCGGATTGGAGTCAGTTTCACTTTTGGAGATATAGCCAGGCTGTAAATCCACTTCCTCACGACTTTATGGAAATTAAAGGAAACGACACACCATTGGCTTTGGTTGGCTCTTATATGAATGGCAACACCGTTGAGTCGGCTTACCTATCTGGGTCAAGATTGGGACAGCATTGGGTAGAGCAGTTTGCTGATAAAAAATAAAAATCCGCACAAACCAAACTAAAGGACAGGTTTGGGAGCACTTAAAGAGTTAAATAAATACATCAGGAAGTACAAGGGCACCATGATATTGGGAGCCTTGTTTTTGACTGCATCCAATTTTTTCTTGGTGTGGATACCTGTACTCATTCGCCGGACCATGGATCAGGTTGAATCATTAGGTGAAGGGGATTACAACGTACCTGAAAGTTTCCTCGATACACTATTTACATCAGAGGCGGCTGAGATATTGGCAACCAACTCACTGATGCTGATCGGTACCGTAATGCTGTACGGAATCCTGTTATTTGCTACCCGGCAAACGCTCATCGTTACCTCACGGAAAATTGAGTTTGATATTCGAAACGATATCGTAGAAAAGCTCATGGCCTTACCTCAGCGTTATTATGCAGAGAATGCCTCCGGCGAGACGTATGTACGAGCTACAGAGGATGTAGGGAAAGTCCGTGACTACTATGGCCCGGTGATCATGTATAGCATTAATACAGTAACAAGGGCGGGCTTTGTGCTTACGATGATGTTTCTGGTCAATCCGGAATTAACATTCTGGGCACTGATACCACTTCCTTTAATTTCATTTTTTGCTTACTGGATCACCGGATACATCCACAAGCACTCCACCATCATTCAGGAACAATATTCTACCCTGGCTGGGAGAGCTAAAGAAACATTCTCCGCCATCCGTCTGATCAAAGCTTACAATCGTATTGATCACGAGCAGAAGTTGTTTGAGGATGAAAGTGAATCTTACCGGAAGAAAAAGTTACGACTTGACATGATAGAATCGCTATTTCATCCGGCATTGAATTTCCTGATCGGGATCTCTTTGCTTATTGTGATTTGGAAAGGAGGGGAGATGGTAATAAATGAAACCATCACTGTGGGGAATATTGCTGAGTTTCTGATCTATGTGGCATACCTGATCTGGCCAGTTGCAGCTCTTGGATACACAACCAATCGTTTTCAGCGGTCGCTTGCCTCATGGCATCGTATAAAAGAATTGATGGATGAGCCGGTAGAGATCAAAGACTCTGAAGAAAAAGTAGATCAGGAAATAGAAGGACTTATTGAATTCAAAAATGTAGGGTTCAAATATCCTGGTTCATCAGAAATGGTTCTCGAGAATGTAAACCTTTCCATTCAGCCAGGTGAAAATATTGCAATCGTGGGTAGAACAGGATCCGGCAAATCTACGCTGGTACAACTCATACCACGTTTATTTGACCCAACTGAAGGCCAGATCTTACTGGATGGTATTGACCTGAAGAAATGGTCTTTAAGGAAAGTAAGAGACGCAATTGGTTTTGTTCCTCAGGAAACATTTTTATTTTCAGATACCATTGGGGATAACATCGCTTTTGGTGTTGAGAATGCCTCCGATCAACTTATTGAGGAAGCTGCTGAGAAGGCACAGGTGAAAGAGAATATTTTGGATTTTGAGAAAAAATTTAAGACCATGCTTGGTGAGCGGGGTATTACGCTATCGGGTGGTCAGAAGCAAAGAACAGCTATTGCAAGAGCACTTATCAAAGATCCAAAGATTTTAATATTTGACGATTCACTCAGTGCTGTAGATACCAAAACCGAAGATGCCATACTGAAACATTTGAGACAGGAACTGAGCGGTCGGTCCACCATAATGATAAGTCATAGAATATCGACCATTAAAGACGCAGATAAAATTTATTACGTAGAAGAAGGACGCATAGCAGAATCAGGCACACACGAAGATCTGTTAGCAAAAAAGGGCAGATATACTGCCATGTATAACAAACAATTGTTAGAACAAGAATTAGCAGAAATATAATAATAAATAAACCTGGGCTAATTGTTTGAACGCATAGCCCATCAAAATACATACCACGGGAGATATAACAATGATAGTAGTACCATTAGGAGTAGCGTCGGCAACCCCGACCGCCGTTCGTCACTTACCCTCAGTTGCGCTATGGAGAGAAGGAAGTGTTTTCCTTTTTGATTGCGGTGAAAACGCACAAATGCGCATGTTACAAGCCGGCATAAAACGGTCAAAGATAGAAGCCGTTTTTATCTCACATTTTGACATAGATCATTTTGGAGGGTTGATGGGACTTTTAGCTACACTACAGCTGCAGCGAAGAGATAAACCTATTTCGTTGATCGGGCCAAAAGGATTAAAGGAATTTGTTGAGTTCAACCTTAAGTTTTCAAACATCGATCTTAATTTTGAAGTTAAGTACCACGAGATCGATGAAGACCTGGATGATGCAGAGCGTGTTTTCGATGATGAAGAAGTTTATGTGGAAGCGCGTCCGCTAAATCATACCAAGTTTTGTGTGGGTTATCGTTTCCAGGAAAAAGATCGTCCCGGTAAAGTAGATGCTGACAAAGCTGAACAGATGGGCATCAATAAAGATGAGCAATTCAAAGCCCTTAAAGCCGGCGAAGATGTAACTTTAGATGATGGAAGTGTGGTGAAGTCTTACGAGATCGTAGGTCATCCACGTCCCGGTGACAGTTTTGCATACGTCACAGATACTGAGTACACGCCTCAAGCTGTTAAGCTTGCGATGAATACCAACATTTTATATCACGAAGCTACATTCGGGAAAGATCTGGCAGACAAAGCCAAAGAAACCGGACACTCGTCAACAGCTGACGCTGCCCGCGTTGCTACTGAGGCCCAAACCAAATTACTGGTTATCGGTCACTTTTCAGCCCGATATACAAATGAGCATGACCTGCTTAAAGAAGCACGGGATGGGTTTTACCCAGCTTGGATCGCTAACGAATTGAGACCAATTTTCACTGATCCAACGCATGAACGTGGAATTATTACTCCTAAAGTTGAGTTAAATGAACTCAATAAGAAATCAGGTGGAGGCGGAGGAAGCCGTGGCAAAAAGAGCTATAAAGGCGGTTCCAAGAAAAAATTCCGCAGCCGCAAAGGAGGAAGTCGAAGAAGCAGTTCAGGAAGTTCTTCTTCAAGCAAAAGCAGTGATAGCGGAAGTAGTTACAAAAAGCGTAAAAAGTACGGAAGCAGTACCTACAGCGCTAATATCAAAGATAAAAAAGACGATTCCGATTCAAGCAAACATCGCAAGATCACTCCAAGGTCTTCCTATGATGATTTTGACAGATTCTAAAGAATAACCTGTGAGTAACAAACCTAAGTCTGAAGCCGTCGATACCAATCTCATTCGGCGGCTTTATTTTTTTCTAAGGCCTTACCGTTGGTATGTGCTGTTGGCTATTGTTCTGACCTTGTCAGCATCCTACCTGGGGACTATCCGCCCGAAACTAACCCAAATTGCCGTAGATGAGTATATCGCCGATAAAGACTTTGAAGGTCTTTGGTGGATCATCACGTTGTTGGGGGGAGCTTTACTGGGTGAATTTATCCTTTTGGTCTTTAACACCTATATCACACGTTGGTTTGGGCAGAATGCGCTGTATTCGTTAAGGAATGCCGTCTTCAAAAAAATTCAAACCCTCAATGTTCAGTTTTTTGATAAGAACCCGATTGGGAAACTGATTACCCGCACCACCAGTGATATCGAGGCGTTAAGTGAGCTTCTTTCAGACGGTGTGGTAGCTATAATTGGAGACCTGTTCCGGATCATTTTCATTCTCTACTTCATGTTTAGCATGAACTGGGAATTGACGCTGGTTACACTAACCGTACTTCCAATTCTATTCTATGCCACATTTTGGTTCAAGGCAAAAGTCCGCGTCACTTTTCTTGAGGTTCGGGATAAAATTGCCCAATTAAATTCATTCGTACAGGAGCATATCAATGGGATGGATGTGGTACAGTTGTTTAACAGGGAAGAAAAGCAACGCGATAAGTTCGAAAAGATCAATGCTGGCCACCGTGATGCCTACATCGAAACTATCTTTTACTTTGCAATATTCTGGCCCATTGTTGAAGTGACTGCAAGTTTGGCCATGGCACTCATTGTTTGGTATGGTGGCGCACGGGCACTCATGGATGGCGTGACTTTTGGTGTGCTTGTTGCCTTTATTCAGTATGCAAGGCAGTTTTTCCGTCCAATTCAGGGATTATCTGAAAAATTCAACACCTTACAATCGGCACTTGCATCTTCTGAGCGCATATTCAATGTATTGGATACCGAGACTCAGGTTGTAGAGACCGACGATCCCAAGCAGATCAGTAATCCACAAGGGAAGATCGAATTTCAAAATGTTTGGTTCCGGTATAATGAGGAAGAAGATTATGTCTTAAAGGATGTTTCTTTTACGGCTGAACCCGGAGAGGCTATTGCCATTGTTGGAGCTACAGGAGCAGGAAAGACCACGATCATTAATCTGTTACTTCGCTATTACGATATTGAAAAAGGCAGTATCAAGGTAGATGACATCGATATTCGGGACCTGTCCCTAAAAGATCTTCGGTCTCATTTTGGATTGGTGCTTCAGGATAATGCTCTGTTTTCCGGCTCTATTTTGGATAATATCACCCTGGGACATCCCGATATTACCCGCGAAGAAGTAATTGAAGCCTCCCATAAAGTTGAAGCTCACCGTTTTATAGAAAAACTTCCAGAAAAGTATGATTACATTTTGCAAGAACGAGGAGCTTCACTTTCCATGGGTCAGCGACAATTGATCTGTTTTGTGAGGGCGTTGGTCTACAATCCTGAAATTTTGATATTAGATGAAGCCACATCCAGCGTAGACTCTGAAACCGAATCTTTGGTAACAGAAGCCAGTCGGGTGATGATGGAAGGGAGAACCTCTATCGTGATCGCTCACCGCATCTCAACTATTCAGCATGCCAACAAAATATTGGTAATGCATAAAGGAGTAATCAGGGAATCCGGAAATCATCAGGAGCTTATTATGAAAGAAGATGGGATCTACAAGAAGTTGTATGAACTGCAGTATAAAGATCAGCTTATCCCCGGAGAGTAATAACTCGCAGGACGAACAGATTAGCCAGATTAATAAACGAAAAGAAGCTTCTGAATCAATCCGGTAAAAGTATAAAGATCAAGCAGACCGAGCCTTTTCAATTCGGTTCATAAGAGCTGCGAAATAGGAAGGCTGTTCTGCTTTAAATTCCTCAAGCTCTTCAATGCACACGCTTTCAAATCCATGGAGATCAGCCTGACGAAAGCGGTCATATAATTCCCGTGAAAGCTTCCCAAGATCGCCGTTGTAGTTAATGATATTTTTTTGATCAGGATATGCATTCGACTGCAACAGATATAAGTTATTTGGATCTATAGATTCAATTTCCCCATAAAAAACATTAGCCTTAGGCTTGTAATGAGAGTATTTCTGTCCGGGGCTTTTCGGGGTTGATGCCCCCGAATCGGAAATAAGCACGCCTTTGCCTATAACACTTTCTAGCTCAGCGACTCCAATTTTTCCAGGGCGTAAGATCACAACCTGACCTTCACTCAGATCCACCACGGTAGATTCCAATCCTACTTGTGTAGCTCCTCCGTCTATCACCGGAAAATCGATCCCAAAGTCTGTTTTCACATGTTCGGCTTTTGTGGGACTGGGCCGGCCTGACCTGTTGGCACTTGGCGCCACGAGTGGACCTGTTTTCGTTATAAATGATCGTGCGAGGTCATGGTCAGGAATGCGAAGTGCGACCGTATCTAAACCGGCTGTGATGAGATCTAAAACCTCAGGCTTTTTTTTGAGGACTATTGTCAAAGGACCCGGCCAGAAAGCATTCATTAGTTTCTGAGCCTTTTCAGGAATATGATCTGCAAAGTCCAATACCCGATCTTTGTTGGCAAGATGAACAATAAGAGGGTTGTCAGGCGGTCTTCCTTTTGTTTCAAACACTTTTTTAATAGCGCTGGGATTCCAGGCATTAGCGCCCAAACCATAGACCGTTTCGGTAGGGAAGGCCACAACGTCGCCATTCTTAATACGCTGTATGTAAGGAGACAGATCTATTTCCATTATGCAGGAACTTCTTGTTGTGCCAATGTTTTTAAATATTCTACCGCTCCATCCAGATCGGGAATATTTTGAATGACAAAGCGGACGGTATCATTTTTTTGAACGACCTGAAAATTGTCCTTTTTGGTGGCTTCAATTTTCTCTAAAACTTCGTTGAACCTTCCTGAATCAAAGAAAGCTTTACCCATTTCAGAATCCTGTTTAGGGCAAACAAGCCACATTCTGTCTGCCCGCACGGTTACCTTTGTGAAGAAATTACGGGAAGCAAATAATTTGGCTTTGCTGGCAGATATCAGGTATTTAGATTGTTTAGGAATCGGTCCAAACCGATCTTTGATCTCATCCTTCCATTCTTCGATCTGTTCCTCACTTTTAGCTTCAGACAGCTTACGGTACAGGTTGAGTCGCTCTACGTTGTCAGAAACATACTCTTGGGGCAGAAGGGCGGTCTCATCAAATTCGATGACTGTTTCAGGGAGATCAGGATCGATCTCTACATCATCAAACATATCGCTGAATTCGGATTGCTTGAGCTCTTTCACTGCGTCATTAAGGATCTTGGTGTAGAGGTCGAAGCCAATGTCATTTATAAAACCACTTTGCTCGGCTCCCAGAATATCTCCGGCTCCGCGAATATCAAGGTCACGCATGGCAATGTTGAATCCTGAGCCCAGATCGGAAAATTCCTCCAAAGCAAGCAATCGCTTTCGGGCCTCGGTACTTAATGTTCTGATCGGACTTGTGATGAGGTAACAAAATGCTTTTCTGTCAGATCTTCCCACGCGACCGCGCAACTGGTGCAACTCCGCAAGCCCAAAGTGATTAGCCTGATTAATGATAATGGTATTCGCATTGGCTATATCGATGCCATTCTCAACGATATTCGTGGAAACGAGCACATCAAACTTATGCTGATAAAAGTCGCCGATGATCTTTTCAAGTTGTGAACCGCTCATTTGTCCATGTCCTACACGAACACGAATTTCGGGCACCAACCGACGAACCATTTCTGCAATTTCCTGAATATTCTTCACCCGGTTGTGAATGAAGAAGATCTGTCCGCCCCGTGAGATCTCCTGAAGGATAGCATCCCTCAACAATTCCTCATCAAAGCTGTGAATTTCGGTATAAACGGGCTGGCGGTTGGGCGGAGGAGTATTGATGATACTCAGGTCACGCGCGCCCATCAATGAAAACTGGAGCGTTCTGGGGATCGGTGTAGCTGTAAGAGTGAGCACATCTACGGAGGCCCGGAAATTTTTCAGCTTCTCTTTGGCAGCCACTCCAAATCGTTGTTCCTCATCCACAATGATAAGTCCGAGGTCTTTGAACTCCACATCTTTGGAAAGCAGGCGATGAGTGCCGATCACAATATCGAGTTCGCCTTTCTTTAGCTTTTCAATGGATGACTTTTGCTCTTTTGAAGAACGGAAACGGGAAAGCGCCTCTACTTTAACCGGAAACTGTTTCATCCTTTTGATGAAGGTCTTGGCATGCTGTTCAGCAAGTATAGTTGTGGGAACGAGGACTGCAACTTGCTTATGATCCAGCACTGCTTTAAAAGCAGCACGGACGGCCACTTCTGTTTTCCCGAAGCCTACATCACCACATACAAGCCGGTCCATGGGATGAACGCTTTCCATATCCTCTTTCACCGCAACGATAGCATCATGCTGATCTGGTGTTTCCTCAAATTCAAAGTTGGCTTCCATCTCTATTTGCCACTCATTGTCAGGTGAAAAGTCATGAGCTGTCTCTGCCTTCCGTTTGGCGTACAACTGGATAAGCTCCCTTGCAATATCTTTGACCTTCTTCTTGGTCTGTGCTTTTTTGCGCGCCCATGCTCCCGATCCCAGTTTTGTGATGCGGGGAGCAGTTCCTTCTTTACCCGAATATTTTTGGAGTTTATGCAGACTGGTGACATTCACATAGAGGGTGGAGTCATCCTTATATTGCAAGACTACAACTTCCTGCTCAGTATCCTTCACATTGATCTTTTTGAACCCCATGAACTTCCCGATGCCATAATCTACGTGCACTACGAAGTCACCTCGGTTAAGATCTTTGAGTTCTTTGTGCGAAATTCCGCCATGGAAACGACGTCGCTTGGTCTTGGGGCGATGATAACGGTTAAAGATCTGATGGTCAGTATAAACTGCTATCTTAGCTGGTTCATACACAAAGCCTTCATGCAGCGATTTGACGACCAGTCGATATTTGAAATCCTGGCTCGCTTCCCCCAATAATTCATCAAAACGTTCGTGTTGCCCGTCATTATCACAGAGAATAACGGTAACGATTCCGGCCTTGGAGTTTTGGGTGATGTTTTCCCTCAAAAGCTTGAAATTGCCATGAAAATCGGGCTGTGGACTGGTTTCCAGGGTGATCGTTTTGGCATCATTTTCAGAGACTCCTACATCCCCCACAAACAATTGATGCCTGAACTTTGCGAGCTCTTTCTGAAAGACATCCTCACTTACAAATTGTGTTTCTGGAGGATTCAATTCATCCTGATCTTCATGATCCTGATAGGCATTTTCCGCTTTAGCGTAGAATTCTTCGATCTTTGCCAGTATGACTTCTTTGCCGGAAGTGACAAGCAGTGTTTCTTCATCAAAATAAGAGAGGAAGGTGGATTTCTCTTTATCCGGAAGGTTGGTAAGATCTGGAATGATGCGGGCTTCATTCAAGAAAGCAATGGAGCGTTGAGAATCCGCATCAAACTCACGAATGGTATCTACCTCATCCCCAAAAAATTCAAAACGAAGCGGATATTCGCCTGAATACGGAAAGACATCCAAAATACCACCGCGGATCGCAAATTCTCCAGGTTCATCTACAAATTTGACAGTGTCATAGCCTTGATCTACAAGCTCTTCCCGGATCTTATCGAGCTGAATCTCATCGCCTTTTTTGATCACCAGGCTCACCTCATTCAATGCAGCGGGAGGAGCGATCATTTCGTTGATAGCTTCCACAGATGTAACCACGATCTTCTGCTTTTGATCGTTGATGGCTTGCAATGCCTCTGACCTTTGAACTAATAAGCTGGTGTCCTTAAGCTGTTGACGGTCATAGGGTTTCTTGTTTGAAGAAGGGAAAAATGTAACGGGTTTTCCTTCTTCAATCACATCCAGGTCAGCTTTAAGGAAGCGAGCACCTTCATCGGTTTCAGAGATCACCAAAAGGGTTGGCTGTCGATTGGAAAGATCAGAAAGAAGGAAGCTATTCAGGGCGCCAATGCTTTTCTTCAGTGTGAGTGTTTGCTCATCGGCAAGACGCTCATAAATGCGATTAAAAACTCCATTTTTGTGGAGTTGCTCTTGGATAAAAGAAATACTCATGAATAGTTTTTGAAGGCTTTGAGATCAAATGGAAGATACGCTGTTTTGGCAACGATTGGCAATAAAAGGAAATGATCAGAAGATTAGCTTTTAGTGATCCTCAATACCACTCAAGATGGTTTTTCTGAGAATAAAACTGATCACAAAAAAAGCCAGTGAAAGTGCCAGATAGCGTTCATAAAGGTCTTTATAATCTGTATAAATAAGTTCTTCAACCTCGGTCTTTTCCAGCTCATCAATTTCTGCATAGATGTTTTCGAGTTCTTCAGAATCGGTAGCCCGGAAATAGCGTCCTCCGGTTACTTCAGCTACTCTGGTTAGCATATCCTCATCAATATTAACCTGTACGTTCTGATATCGACGCCCAAAAATGGGGTCCTGGATAGGGTAGGGAGCCGTTCCGCGGGTTCCGGCCCCAATGGTATAAATTTTGATGTTATAGGTGGAAGCCAGATCGGCTGCAGTCACCGGATCGATTTCCCCGGCATTATTTTGTCCATCTGTAAGCAGGATGATCACTTTGCTTTCTGTGTTACTGTCTTTAAGTCGGTTTATAGCTGTTGCAATTCCCATACCAATGGCGGTTCCGTCTTCAATAATGCCCATCTCTAGTTCATCGATCAGGTTTTTAAGCAGTCGATAATCGAGCGTCGGAGGGACCACAGTGAAGCTTTTCATGGCGAAAGTAACCAACCCAATTCGGTCCGATTCCCGTTTATCCACAAAGTCTTTAGCTACTTCGCGGGCAGCTTCAAAGCGGTTTGGTTTAAGATCCTCGGCACGCATAGATGTGGAAAGGTCCAGTACCAGCACGATGTCGATACCTTCTGCGTTCCGTTCTACGGTTGTGAGTCTTTCCTGGGGACGGGCAAGCGCAACTATCAGAAATGCAATTCCGGCCCACATAAAAGCAGCCTGTAGCCAGTGAAGATGGATTTTCCAATTGCCCGGAAGATCATCCAAAAGGTTTAGGGATGAAAAGGTGAACGAAGTCTCTTTATTGAAGAAATATTGATAGAGGTAGAGCCCGATTAATGCTGGAAGTAAAGTCAGCGCCCAAAACCATTGTGGATTCGCGAATTCCATCTAAGACTCCTTATTATTTATATGATCAGGTTCAGGTCGGAATTGAGCATCATATTTTGCTCTCAGTCTTCTGATCCGCGCCGAATCCGTTGATTTCGCACGTTCCAGGAAAGCAATGGCTTCCTCATAAGTCTGCCAGGCATCCTCAAGAGTTGGGGTAAACTTGGCAAATTTCACAAGATCCGCTTTTTTAAGGATGATCCGTGTTTTCTCATTCAGGGTGTCATCAATGCCATATGCATCGAGATAACGAAGGAGCTCAGAGGAAGTGGATTCCAGCGCAGGAATGCCGTAAAGTTCCTCAAAATAAGTTCTTAAAGCATCGCCAATATCACTGTAAAAGACTTTGAAATCTTTAGTAACAGCAAGATCTGATTCTCGTTTTATTTTCTCTAATTCGTCTTCTAACGCAACCAGAGGGTTATGGAAAGGTTTGATCTCAGGTGCTTGTTCTGCCTCCGTTTGCTCCTCTTTCTTTCTCAATTTAAACCACCAATACAGAAATCCGCCTAACAAAACTGCAGCTAACACCCAGGGCCACCAGACACGGGTAAATGTGAAATTTGGCTGCATAGGTTTTAGAGTAGTATCTCCCTCAGCTACTACATTCTTAAAGAAAAGGGTGACAGGGTCAGTTTGCAATGTGATGGAGTCTGTTTCAGCAAAAAGGGTTACTGATAACGGGGGTATGAAAAGATCTTCGTTGTCAAAATACTGGAGTTTATAACTGATGCTGTCAGAAAACTCCGATAGCCTAAATTGTTTTCGCTCAATAAGTTCTACCGATGGGGGGAAAGCGCTGGTATCCGGAAATTGAATAGTTTCATATTCCTGATCGAGCTGTAAGGTGATGGAATAAATGAAAGCATCGCCAACGGAAACAGAGTCTGTATTTACTCGTGTTTGCACGGTTTGAGCCGAAAGGGAGCTAAGCCATAAACTTGAAACCAATAAAGCCAGTACGCGTAGAATTCCGGGCTTCAAAATGGTGTTGATCATTAATAGTTGATATGAATGAAATGTTACCGTTTACGATTGATTGGAAAATAAAACAAAGTGATGTAAATGTTTTACAAAACTCTGACAAAATGTGGTTTATGAAAACCGCTTATTAATTCTTATCATTTCTCGGTTACAAAGAATCTACAGGTTATATATGTCTAAATTTAATATTGCACGGGGAATAGGTGTTTTTCTGTGTTTTACAATAATATTAACGGCTCTGGCTTTTCAATTTCAAAAAGAGAAACCGGTTCCTGAATTATCTATTTCAAGTGAAAATATGGTCGAGATATCAGAGGATCTTGACCTCGACAGTTATGGATTTAATCGGTTCAATGTTGAAGTAAATGAGGGGAAAGTCCGGCGAAATGAAAGCTTGTATCTGATCCTTAGAGATCTGGATGTGTCACCTCAAAAGATCTATCAGATCAATCAGGCTTCAAAAGGTGTTTTCCAAAGTAATCGGCTAAAGCCGGGGCAAAAGTATTTAACTTATACCGGGGAAGAAGGGACAGAACGATTGATCTTGCACACCAATGCGCTTGACTACATTGTGTTTGACTGGAAAGATGACATTGCCATCATAACCGGTAAAAAAGAGGTGACTACTAAAAGAGCTGAAACAGCAGGTGTTATCACATCCTCACTATACGAGACTTTAATGGATAACGAAGTTTCTACGCTTTTGGGACTTCGAATGAGTGAGATCTTTGCCTGGCAGATAGATTTTTTCCGCTTATATCCGGGCGATAATTTTAAAGTGATTTACGAGGAACGCTATGTAGATGGCGAGTTCTTAGGTATTGGTGATATTATAGCAGCAGAATTTACTGTTAAGGATCAAACTTATGATGCCTTCTACTTTGAGAACGAGACTACTGCCGGATTTTATGACAGCCAAGGAAATGGAGTTCAGAAAGCATTGCTCAAAGCTCCATTCAAATTTTCTCAAAGGATCAGTTCATCATTTAACAGAAATCGTTTTCATCCCATTCTAAAGCGTAGAATTCCTCATCAGGGAGTGGATTATGCGGCTCCAATAGGTACGCCGGTATTATCCGTTGGTGATGGGCAGGTGACCGAGGCTCAGTACAGGGGCGCAAACGGTAATATTGTTAAGATCGAGCATAACGGCACGTATACTACCGCTTATCTACATTTGAATGGGTTCGCTAAAGGGATCAAAGCCGGCACCAGAGTGCGTCAGGGAGAGGTTATTGGGTATGTAGGTAAAACGGGCCGCGTAACCGGAGTTCATTTGCACTATATGATCTACAAGAACGGCCAGCCCGTAAATCCTTTAACGATCGACCTTCCACCTTCAAAAGCATTACAGGGTGACGATCTCCAAAGATTTAAAGGGAAAGTTCAGCGGCTTGAAAAAGAACTTTCGGACATTTCTATGGAAGGAGAAGAGACGGTAGCATCCCTTCTGAGTATTGATTAGTATCGATTTACTCTACGCTTGAAGAAGTTCATGAGCGGTTCTACGTACGATTCATTTGTTTGCACTTCAACGGCATCGATCTTCATTTTGAGAAGCTTATCCTGAAGTCGGGCCTTTTGCTTCAATCGGCGCATTTTGTAGGCCTTTCGAACTTTCGAGCTTGAAGTGTCTATCATCTTCCGTTGTCCGGTTTCAGCATCACGAATTTTAACTATCCCCAGGTCAGGTAATTCATCTTCCAGCGGATCATTGATCAAAATACTTACCAGATCATGCTTCTGATTGGTGATACGAAGCTGTTTATCGAATTCTTCATCCTGAAAGTCAGAAGCGAGAACAACGATCGCTCTTCTGTCCAGCAGCCGGTTGATGTAGGAAAGGGCATCTCCAATATCCGTTCCCGTTCCGGTGGGTTCCGTGGTATATAGTTCACGGATAAGCCGCAAGACATGCGTTCTTCCTTTCTTGGGGGGAACTACTTTTTCAATATGGTCGCTGAATAGAACAAGGCCCACTTTATCGCTGTTTTTGATAGCACTGAAAGCCAGAACGGCGCAAAGCTCGATCGCCAGATCCATCTTGCTTTGATTTTGACTCCCAAAAGTACCGCTCTGTGAAATATCGATACAGAGCATCAGTGTTTGCTCGCGTTCTTCCTCAAATACTTTTATAAAAGGATCTCCGGTCCGGGCAGTCACATTCCAGTCAATTTGCCGGATGTCATCACCGTATGTGTAAGCACGAACTTCTGAGAATTCCATTCCTCGCCCTTTAAAAGCTGACTGATATTCGCCTCCAAACAAGGTGTTCACGATACCTTTGGTCTGAATTTCAAGCTTTCGAATTTTTTTGAGGATTTCCTTTGGGATCATAGTGTCTGTTTTTGGAGTGAACCGAAGATAAGAAATGGGTCTTTGAATACAGAACCCGAATCATAAATAAAGGAGGATTTTCTCTAGTTCTAAAACCAATCGCATAACTTTTTCAGATGTAGAAAAACCATTAAGAAGTGTCAGTTTGGGTTTACATTTATAGATCCATCTTAATTTCTACAGAATCATACTGTATGCGTTCCCATAGCGGATAGGAAAGAAATAACATCATTACGATCAAACCTATCCAGTACATGCTCCAGGCATAGAACATGTGGTCATCGAGTACTCCCTTCATGCTAAATAAATTAAAGAAATCGTGGGCTGATTTAGGGAGATTCCCGATCAGCGGTAATCGCCTGGAAACAGCATCGGCAGCGTAGGCAGAGGATTCTATCCAGGCGAAGGAGGTAAGCAACAATCCCATTTGTGCAGCGATTCGGCTGTAATTCCACCATCCGTAGACAAAGATCAGAAAAGGCAGAAGGATCTCGAACAAAGTTCCGCCAAGAATTCCGATAAACCGGGATCCCAGAAAACCAAAGAACGTATGACCGGCTTCGTGTACGATCAACAGGAAATTATCGATAAGAAAAAAGAATGGTGTAAGGAAAAAAGGGTAGTCATAAAGCCAGGCAAATGAGATCTCCCATTTCAGAGCCATCCAGTACTGGTCGGCCAAAACCCAGCAAAATGGGATGCATATCACCGAAAACCACCACTTCTTTATGTGGGGCATCGCTTTACTGAAGGATTGTTCCAGATTAAAGTTCAAGATAATTGAATCATTTGGGCTTCTATCGAGTTGTAATAGTAGAAATTAAACAGATATCAAACAACAACATAACAATGAGCAAACCACTTAACGTCACTCAGAAATTAATCAAAGATCACTTAGTTGAAGGAGAAATGACACCCGGTGAAGAGATCGGTCTCAAGATCGATCAGACTCTCACACAGGATGCTACCGGAACATTGGTCATGCTGGAGCTGGAAGCCATGGAGCTGGATGATGCTAAAACAGAACTTTCCTGCCAGTATGTGGATCATAATCTTCTTCAAACAGATTTTAAAAATCCTGATGATCACGTATTTCTGAAATCTGCAGCTGAGCGTTTTGGAATGTGGTTTAGTAGACCGGGAAATGGGGTAAGTCATCCCATAGAAACAGAGCGATTTGCTATTCCCGGGAAAACACTTGCCGGATCTGATAGTCATACACCAGCATCGGGTTGCATGGGAATGTTAGCACTTGGAGCCGGTGGACTTGATGTAGCTTTTGCGATTGCAGGGGAACCGATGCATATCAAAATGCCGAAAGTTTTAGGGGTTGAATTAAAAGGAAATCTCCCGGACTGGGTGAGCGCCAAGGATGTTGTACTTGAAATGCTTCGCCGTTATGATGTAGACGGAGCTAATGGGTATGTGATAGAATATTTTGGGGAAGGTCTTAAGAATCTTTCCACTATGGATCGACATGTGATCGCTAATATGGGTACAGAAATGGGTGCTACCAGCACTGTTTTTCCTGCTGATGAGGAAATTCATCGTTTTATGACATCTCAGGGCAGAGGGGATGAATTTGTAGAATTGGTAGCCGACGAAGGAGCCGAGTATGATAAGTATGAAGAATTGATCCTGGATGATGTAGAGCCGCTGATCGCTCTTCCAAGTAGCCCCGGTAATGTAGTTCCGGTGCGTGAAGTGGAAGGCAAGTCGATCTATCAGTCTTATGTGGGATCTTCAGCCAATCCGGGCTATCGTGATTTTTGGATGGCTTCTGAAATAGTGAAGGGAAAAACAGCTCATGATAATGTTTCGTGGGACATCAACCCAACCTCACGGCAGATCATAGAGAATATGGTGAAGAATGATGTGATGTTTAATCTGGTGCAATCCGGGGCACGTATTCACCAGGCCGGCTGTAATGGATGTATTGGAATGGGACAGGCACCAGCATCCGGGCAAAATAGCCTCCGGACCGTTCCCCGTAACTTTCCAGACCGATCGGGTACCAAGGAAGATTCCGTGTTCTTAGTGAGTCCTGAGACCGCTGCTGCATCAGCATTGACCGGTAAGATCACGGATCCACGGGATCTGGAAGAGTTGTATCATATGAAATATCCCAAGTTTGAAGAGCTTAAGAATCTTATTGTGAATACCGAAATGCTAACCGAACCTGTTCCAATGGAAGAGCGGGGAGAGATCAAAAAAGGGCCAAATATTTCTACTATGCCTGATTTTGGTGAACTTAGTGACTTTGAAGTGCCTGTATTGCTTAAAATGCCGGATGATATTTCCACAGATGAGATCCTAAGAGCCGGAGCTGAAGTGTTACCTTTCCGAAGTAATATCCCGGAGATCAGTAAATTTACCCTGGATGTGGTTGATGAAAACTTCCACGATCGCGCACTGGAAGCTAAGGAAGAACATGGCGGGCATATGGTTATTGCCGGCGAGAATTACGCCCAGGGATCCAGTCGTGAGCATGCAGCCATAGCCCCTCGGTATTTAGGGCAGCGAGCGGTAATTGCTAAAAGCTATGCCCGAATAGGCTGGCAAAATCTGGTGAACTTTGGAATACCACCTTTTGAGTTTGCGAATGATGAAGATTACGAAGATATCGATCAGGGAGATATTCTAAGATCTGAAAACATCCGGGCGAGTATCGAAAGTGGAAATACGGCCAAGCTCATCAATGTAACCAAAGGGAATGAGTATGTAGTTAAACACAACCTGAGCGATCGCCAGCGAGAAGCTGTTCTGGATGGCGGCGTCATCAACACATTCAAGAAAAAGAAAGCTTCATAATTTGACCAAGTGATCCGTCTTTCCGCTCTTTGAATAGAACATTATGTTTGAATTTGAGAGAGCGGGTTGATGGATGTTCTTGGATATAATTTCAACTTTTGCTAGATCTTGAAACGAAGGAAAAATGTGTTATATCTAGCTTCGAAAAGTAGAGGTCACTTATTAAGATCGCTGAATTTGGTTATCCCTTTAGCAAAGTGTTGCCAAATGATACTGAGATCTAACATAGTTTCAGGATCTTCCTGAGCGACTCTTTTCTGCTGAAGTTCTTTCCGCTTTTGGCTGAGTTTTCCGATATTTCTCAGAAATTGGAAATGAGCCCTTGCTACAGCCCACCATTCTTTGGGCTTTCCGTCGGCGAGTGCTTTCCATGCAGCAACAATATCAAGCAGAATTCGAAGCGTTAATCGCTTTCGGAGGCTCACTGAGGAGTAATTCTTCCAAAGCATGAATAAGCTATTTCGGAAATTATAATAGACTTTTCGGGGTGAGCCCATAGGCAGTGAACCACCCCCAAGATGATATACGATGCTGTCAGAAGCATATCCAATTCTATGTCCCTGATTTTGAAGGCGCCAGCACAGATCAATTTCTTCCATATGGAATTCAAAGTCTTCATCAAATCCACCTGATTCAACGAACAAATCTTTACGAACGGCTAAAGCAGCGCCTGATGCCCAAAACAGGTCCCGATCATTTTTGTACTGACCTTCATCTTTTTCAACATCTTCAAAAATGCGTCCGCGGCAGAAAGGATACCCAAATTTGTCAATGAATCCACCGCCTGCTCCGGCATATTCGAAGTATTCAGGCTGTTTGTCGCTTAACATTTTGGGTTGAACAGCAGCTGTATTATCATCATTAAAGGCTTTATTGAGGCCATGGAGCCAGTTATTATCAACGCGCACGTCATTATTCAGGAACAATAAAATTTCTTTCTCAGCAAAGGGAACAGCTCTGTTATTTCCCCCGCAATACCCGTAGTTTGCATCAAAGGAAGCAATTTTAATGTCAGGATAGTTGGCTTTTACCCATTCTTTAGATCCATCCGTTGAGTTATTATCGGCAATGATGATCTCGAAATTCGGGTAGATAGTTTCCGTTACAGTTGGCAGATAATTCTTGAGATGGTTGAGCGCGTTCCATGTAACGATGATGATGCTGAAGCCTTTCAATGAATGAATAAAATTTTAGGAATGTTAAAGATTTAGTGGAACAAGATAACGTAAAGCAGTTTCTTGTTTCTTTTTGTTGGAGAAGTAAGATGATACAAAAAGTATGATCAAAATAGGGCTCATTTCAGACACACATAATTACCTGGATCCACAGGTGTTGGAGTTTTTTGAAAACTGCGACGAAATTTGGCATGCCGGTGATTTTGGGACCATTGAGGTCGCCGATCAACTTCGGGAAATTGCCCCCGTTATTGGCGTGTATGGCAATATTGATGGACAGGATATCCGCTCTGAATATCCGTTGCACCAGCATTTTGAGCGCGATGGCATCAAGATTTGGATGACACATATTGGGGGCATCCCTGGACGTTACTGTTTACCGATACGGCAGGAGATGGATGCTAATCCCCCGGATATTTTTGTTTGCGGCCATTCTCATATCCTTCGCATTGCCCGCGATCAGGATCACAATAAAATGCTATATATGAACCCCGGAGCAGCCGGCAGACAAGGCTTTCAACAACAGCGAACTATTGTTCGGTTTGAGATCGTGGAGGGTAAGATCCACAATGTTGAAGTTATCAACCTGGATGTAGAGCAGGAAGAAGCCGCCGAGTAATTCACTATTCCTCGTAGCGTTCGATCAGGTTGGCAGCATTAAAAGCTGACTGTATCACTAAAGGTATTCCACCACCAGGATGGGTAGATCCTCCTGTAAAATATAGCCCTTCAATATTTCTTGATTTATTTCGGGGGCGAATAAAAGCTGAAAATTTGCTATTCGAAGAGGTTCCGTAGATGCTTCCTTTGTTAGATCGGTACTTTTCGTAAAAATCTTCAGGTGTGATATTTTCTCTGAATTGAATATGAGCCGAGAGATTCTCTAATCCTCTTTTCTCAAGCTCAGTAATTATGTTATCGCCATAGGCTTTTTTATTGGTTTCCCAGTCGTACTGATCGGACAAATAAGGAGCATTCACAAGGATAAACAGGTTTGAGCCGCCTTCAGGAGCGTGTGAATGGTCTGAATGAGAAGTATTTGCTACATATATAGTCGGATCTTCCGGCATTACTTTTTCACGGAATATTTGCCTGAATTCTGTCTTATAATCTTCAGAAAAAAAGATATTGTGATGAGATAGGTGTTCGTATTTACGGTCTATCCCAAGCATCAACACAAAGCCGGAGCAGGAGGGTTCTATGGATTCAGCTTGTTGTTTTCTCCATGTGGGAATGGCTTCATCGGGAAGTAATTGGGTGATGGTTTCGGTGACATCACTGTTTGAAAGGACCAGATCACTGTAGATCTCCTCACCATTTTCAAGTTTCAAGCCTTGGGCTTTCTTGTTTTTTGTGAGGATTGTTGTGACTCCGGCTCCGTAATGGAAATTCACACCAAGAGATCTGGCGAGCGCTTCCAAAGATTCAGCCAGCGTATACAATCCGCCTTTGATGTAGTGCCCTCCAAGGTTTATCTCAACGTGTGGAATAACATTCAATGTTGCGGGCGCCTGATAAGGGGAGGATCCGTTATAGGTGGTAAAGCGTTTAAAAAATTGCCGTAAATAGGATGATGTGAACATGGAATCGATACGTTGGCTTACCGTTGTAAATGCATCGATCCCAAAAAAGCTGAGAAGATTGAGTTGCCTGAAATCGGAAAAATCATATAGCGGGTTGAAGATAAAGGCATCAGCGGTTCGATGGTACAGTGCCTGTGCATAGCCAAGAAACTGTTCGTATGCTTCAAGATCTTCAGGAGCAATCCGCTCGATCTCTTTTAAAGTAGCTTTATGATCCTCATAATTGGTGAAGGTTGTGCCATCCTGATAAAAATAGGTGCAGATCGGATCAAGTGGAAGAAGCTCGAGTTCGGCATGCAGTGATGTGCCACATTCTTCATACAACCGCTGGAGTACAAAAGGCATGGTGAGCAGACTTGGGCCGGTATCAAACCGAAATCCATCCTCTTTAAGCTCATTCATTTTACCACCGGCAGACTCATTCTTTTCAAAAACCTCGATTTTATGTCCTTTTGCAGCAAGCAGACAAGCTGAAGATAATCCACCAATACCGGCACCAATGATCGAAATATTCATTTTATGAAAAGAGTTATTTTAGATCAGAAAATCATTTTTTAATCAGCATCATTCACTTCTATCCAATATCCGTCCGGATCCCGGAAATACACCTGATGCACACCATCAGCCCGTGTTGTAATCTGATCTGGCTCACCCTTGGAACTGTGTGGGGTGATCTTATTTTGATCCAATACAGTAAGAAAATCATCAAAATCTTCAACTTTCAATGCAAGGTGAACGCCTACGTTCGTTTGAATGTCAGAGGTATCGCCAGTTACCACATGAAGCTCTCCGGCCCCAAGTGAAAACCATCGAATATGCGGCTTTTCCGTTCTGTTTTTGATCTGCTCCAATCCAATGACATTTACATAGAACTCGCAACTTGTTTCGAGTTCAGAGACTTTTATGGTGTAGTGATCAAATTGTGGAGTAGGCATGGATCTATTTTTGTAAATGTTGCTCTATTCTGTTCAATGAATTCCTGATCTCTTTAAGAACTTCTATTGTTGATTCGCTTTCTGAAGAGGAGGCATTATCGGTTACTTTATCACGCTGATCAAAAACAAGCGAACGGAAGTCTGCCGCATCGATAATCCCGATCAAAGACAGGTCTGAAGTACCTTGTCCAGTATTTCCGGCCGTTTCGATCTTAAGGATGCTCAGCCCAAAGTGTTTGAGCAGTGGCCCTTCCTTAAAAGTGAGATCCTGAATTTTGTCGAGAGGAATAGTTCGTTCGGTTTGGAAGATATAGCCTTTCTTGAATCGGAGGGAGCGAGTGGTGAGTTCACATTCAAGGCGTTCGAAGTATCTGTTCAGGTATGCAGTGCCGAATAGGAGCCAAATTGGAATAACAGGTATCAGAAAAATGGAAATAGTGCAGATCAAGACACCGTACCAAAGCACGTATTTCTTGATCTTCGGGTTGAAGGAAGCTTTTTTTAGAATGGTGGCTTTGGAGCTCATATGTTTGGAATGTAGTGAATAAAAAAGGCGCCTTTTTAGACGCCTAATAATCTACAATGTTACGGGGAGTTCCAAGCAAGAAAGTTATTTTTGATAGGAAGCTACTTCTTCTGCGGGTACAAAATCCATAGCCGCAGAATTCATGCAATAGCGTAAACCTGTGGGCTCTGGACCATCATCAAAAACATGGCCTAAGTGACCACCACAATTTGAGCAAACGATCTCTGTACGGGTCATGAAATAGGAGTTATCCTCCCGTTCTCCCACAAGTGAATCGGCTATCGGTCGCCAGTAGCTCGGCCATCCTGAACCCGATTCATACTTGTGTTTGGAAGAAAACAGCTTCTGTCCACAACCGGCACAAACGTAAATTCCTTCTTCTTTATGGCCGTTAAATTCATTTACATAAGGAATTTCGGTGCCTCTGTCGCGTAGAATACGGTATTCCTTAGATGTTAAGATCTCTTTCCATTCAGCATCGCTTTTTTGAAAAGGATATTCCCCTGAAGGGAGAGTATCAGTTGCTGCTGCCTGATGCACATTTTCAATAGGTGCCGCATCAGTCTGCGACGAGGTCGAACTTAGAAGGAATGCAAAAATAACGGCTGTAATAATTGCCAAACCAAATATCAATGGGTACTTCATGGGGATAAATTAGTTTACTGTGATCATTCGTATAACCTTAAATACGAACAATTAGTTTAAGTGGATTGAAAATACCAGAAATAAAAAAAGCCGATGTGGTGCATCGACTTTTTAAAGTAGAAAAAGGTATAAAGAAGTTACCACTCCATTTCCCAGTTATCGAATTCGTCTTTGAAGCGCTCCGGAGCTTTTTGCTTGAAGATGCGGATTCCTGCCGTAAAACCAACCCAAAATTGGTAATCACGACCTTTCCATTCCGGCGACCACATACTGTACCAGCTGTAATCATCAGCTCCCTGAACACGAGACACCTGAGCGTTGAATGTGGGGCCACCGTAGACCGAGAATCCGTTCCCAAATCGTTTACCCAACAAATACTTATAGGAATAGATAAGGTTGAGATCTCTGGACCATTCTTCCTCAAATTGGTGTGTCACAGAAAATTCCTGATTCACAAATACACTTTCACTTTGCCAGTTTGGAAAGGCATCCTGAATGTTCTTTTCAAGTCCCACTGCTAATCCCACTCTGTATACATTTCGATCGAGGAGGGTATTGTAGCCGAAAAGAGCGGAGTTATAGACCCGGTATGTTCCAAGCGTCAATCCGATGTCAGTAAAACCACCATCAGAAAAACGGACATCCAGGTTCTTACGTCCATTTCCGTAATAACTGATGAATCCAATGGGTACACCATGAAATTCCTTCGCCACGTTGATCAGACCTATTTGCAGACCGGTTGCTTTTTGTGAGGCATTCAAAAATCCTGCAAATTGCAAACCGTTCAATTCCTTGGCGATGTTAGCTCCGCCGGAAATGGAAGCACCCTCCAGCTCATTTGCTATGTTCAATCCTCCCGCTATCAACAATCCGCTGGCATTTTTTCGGGCTACATTCACTCCTCCAGTAACCATAAGCCCTTCAATATCTCCTAAAGCTAAATTTGCAGCACTTGAGACCTGCAAACCCGAAAGGTCATCACCGGCAAAATTAATACCTCCGGATACTTGCAATCCTTCCACTGAGTTACGTGCGATATTTGAAATTCCTGCTACCTGCAGTCCTGAAATATCACCCCACGATGCATTTAAAATTCCAGCCCCCTGGAGTCCTTCAATATCTTCCCGGGCAATGTTGCCGATTCCTGCAAACTGTAACCCGCTGGAAGTTCCATTTGCTACGTTAAACAGTCCTGAAGCCTGAATACCTTCAAGGTCTTCTCCTGAAAAATTCCCAATGCCGGCAAATTGTATACCTGACATATCATCCGATGAAATATTGGCCAAACCCGCAATATTAAATCCCGACATCTCGCCTCCGGTAGCATTTGCGAGGCCTGCAAACTGGAAGCCATTGGCATAATATTTATTGTAGTTCACAAGTCCGCCAAATTCTGCGCCATCGAGTCCGCCATGGTATCCAACTAAAAGGTTTACTGAATATCGCGCGGTGAAATTGACCGCATCAGTACCATTGGTGCTTAATGGAGGGAAGAGGGTGACTCGCCATTTACGATAGTCAAGATCTTCATCATTGTTCTGACTGAAGACATCTTGAGTTGGGAAGATAAGTATAGCTATGAGTAAGCCGAGGGAGGAAAGTTTCTTTAGCATAGTGGATACCAAATTTTATTTAAAAGAATTTGGCATCCATTACGATAACTTTCTGAAAAAGTTTTACCAAAAATACAGTTTATAGACGGCAGCAGGCTTCAGGTTTTCGAATTGCTCATCCAAGGTCTCATTCCAGTACTGAACTTCGTCCATCTTTTTGAGAAGTTCTTCGTATTCGCCTTCAATATTTATGGATTCGATTTCATCTCCTTGTGAGATCGAGTCTACAATTTCTTGTTCTTCGTCGGAAGTTACTTCGCCGAATACAGCATGTTTACCATCCAGCCAGGGAGTGGGGCCGTGCGTGATAAAAAACTGACTGCCATTAGTATTTGGTCCGGCGTTTGCCATCGACAGTTTGCCGGCTTTGTCATGGGTGAGTTCTTCGTGAAATTCATCTTCAAATTGATATCCGGGACCGCCACGGCCATCGCCATTTGGGCAGCCACCCTGTATCATGAAATCATTGATGACCCTGTGAAAACTCAGATTATCGTAGTATCCACGGGTAGCAAGATTTACAAAATTAGCTACCGTTCTGGGTGCTCGTTCATGGAACAGTTTTACATTGATGGTTCCTTTGGAGGTCTTTATTTCTGCAGTAATACTCATGTGTTTAGTTTAATGAATGGAAAGGGTTAAAAATAGAAAATTTGAATCAAGGCCGGGATTTTCTTTGCCGGTTTCAGCATTCGAAATATGATGGAATTTATAACCTAATGAAATACCGGCAAAGTGGGATATGGGGATATTTGCTCCCAGGGTGACATCAAAAGTAAAATTGAAACGACGAGCTTGGTCGGTAGGGAAATTGCTTTCCATATAAATAAACCCTCCCGTAGTTTGTATAAAAGGGTGGAGGAAGCTTTCGGTTCGCTGAAGTACAGTAAACCCAACTGGAGCAAGCCCAAAGCCTGTACGATTTACCATACGGTTTTCTTCATCTCTTTTTGGGTAATAGAAATGGAGATAGGGGACTATATCTGCTGTGTACCATAAAGAGCGGTTGTTGGGATATGATCTGACCTTTTGTTGGTATCCAATGGCAAAGATCTGTGTTTCAGAATTTCTGGTCTTCCCTAAAAATGGAATGGAATTAAATGAATAACCTCCCCAAAATGTAACCCGGTTTTGTATGTCAGTCTGTGCTACTGAAGAATTTGGTGTCAGGCACAAGAATGCCATAATTATAGTACAGAATGGAAATAAATATAGGCGCAACAATCTATGGTGAATTACGATTTCTTCTTATTTGAGGATATATATTGAATCACCGAAAGTACCCAAATAATTCCCCAGGCAGCTGCAAAGTAAAAATCTCCTATATATATAAGTGTTCCAAGGGTAAGTATATATATGATATGATATACATAAATTGGAACCTGGGTATTATTAGCTCTGCGCTGCAGAGAAGGCATAAACAACGCAAGTACCTTACTTATAAATAACAGGCCTGTATATACCCATAAGATCACTTGTAATACTGAGTTTAGTGAAATTGCGTATGCGACAATAAATAACAGGATGATAATATCAACTACGGCATCCTTGATCCAGGCCATGCTATCCTTCTTCTATTTGATCTTCGGCAGGATTTAGTGATACCACATCTTTGGCGTTAAGTCCTTTTTCACCTTCATCAAGAATAAACTCGACCTCTTCGCCGCGGCGTAACTTTTTAAAGCCATCGGCTTGAATTTCTGAATAGTGAACAAAAGCATCTTCTCCGGTTTCGGTACTTATAAATCCATACCCTTTTGAGTTATGAAACCACTTTACTGTACCCTTTTCTTTATCTGACATAGAAAAACCCTTATTATTTAATCTTGTGTGCAAATTAACTCGCACTTTGTACATCAATGAAAATAATTTTTGGCGAGAATACAATCAACCTCTAAATATCAGGCTTTAGAGCACCTGAAATTCTTCAACCCAAATGGCATATCCAGTTTTATTAATTCGGTCTGAAAGGGTTGTTGATGTTTTAATATTGAAGCCGGAATCATTGTTCATATCAACTAAGAGGCCTTTTATCCGGATGATGTGACCATTTCGCAGTTGTTTTATCTTATCATCAATTGCTGAGGTTGAAGGAATAAGATGCCAAAGGTCGCTTTCCGCTCTGATAATTTTATCATCTATAGGAGCCTTGGTGTAGCGCGATTCAAAGCTGCGTCCCGAAAGTGTAAAGAATATATAGCTGATATTTCTCTCATCCGACATTTTATTCCATCCTACTATCACATCTGATGGTGAGTAACCGGAGAAGGCATCAAAATAATACCGCTCTTTATTTAAAATACGGACTTCAGCTTCTATAACTTTCCTGGGTTCTACAGTGGCACCTTTGTAGGTGAAAGGCTCATGCCAGGTCAGTGGAGTGATACGGGGAGCATTTTGAGCTGTTATTCCAGGTCCGTGGTTTACCGGAAATGAGATATATAAAAGATATCCTGCTGATACGCACACACAAAACATTAAGTACTTGATCATATGAACTCCTTGATTTCTTTTTAATCAAGAGTAAGAAGATGACGGATTGTTACAAATTTATTAGAGCTTTTTAACTCCGAGGGAGATATTTTGTTTCCATATCCATCACAATAAAATCACCTTCCTTTAGAAATTTCTTATACTTAATGGATTAAAATTCTGATATTCGATCGATGAACATTTTAGCGGTAGAACCATTTTACAGCGGCTCGCATAAGGCTTTTTTAAAGGGGCTGGAGCGTCATTCCTCACATAACATCATTCCCATAAAATTGAATTCAAAAGGGTGGAAATGGCGTATGCATGGCGATTCCGTTTCGCTAACTGAAATGACCAACGACGTAGAGGAGGATATCGACCTATTGTTAACCAGCAGTATGACCAATCTTCCTGCTTTTATGGCCTTAACGAATCCCCGTTTTGCGCATACACCTACCGTCATGTATATGCATGAAAATCAATTTACCCGCCCAATTCCTGAAGGGGAGCAGCGAGATCTGACCTATTGCTATATCAATTATTTAAGTATGCTGGTGGCCGACCGGCTCGTTTTTTCCTCTCAATTTCATCTTGAAGATCTGCTGGAAGCCTTGCCCGATTTTCTCGACAACTTCCCCAATGGGAAAGAGTATGATACAATAGACCGGATCAGAAATAAGAGCGTTGTTCTGTATCCCGGACTCGACCTGAAAAGTTTTGACGAACAGCCAGATACACGTGATCAAAATGAGACTCCAGTCATTGTCTGGAATCAACGCTGGCAGTTTGATCGAAATCCCGCCATGTTTTTTCGTGTGCTGAACAGGTTAAATGATATTGATCTGAAATTTGACCTTATTCTGGCCGGAGATACTCAACATGAAAAGCCCGAGGAATTTGAAAAAGCATGGCAACGATTTGGGCAACAGATCACGCATTTTGGCTATGTGGATGACAAAGAGAATTACAGCAAGCTGCTTCATTCCGGAGATATTGTAGTTTCTACAGCTACTTATGAATTTTTCTGTGTGGCTATAATGGAAGCGATCTATTGCGGGTGCCATCCTTTAGTGCCAAACCGTTTGCATTACCCTGAACTTATTCCAGAAAGTTTGCACGATCCTCTTTTACATGCTCCGGTTCTATATCAAACCGAAGATGACCTATTCCATCACTTAAAAGATCTGCTAACCGGAAAAACGAAGCCGCTTCCAAAGTCATCACTCCAAAATATTAACAAGAATCTGGAGTGGTCAAAGCGTATTAAAGATTTTGACCGGCTTTTTGAGGAGATGTTAAGTTTAACAATTGACTAACTGGAATTATTTACCCCAAATATTTCCAGCATAGACTCATCGGGAGCACCCTCAGAATGACTTGGTAAGAAAATTGTGAAATTGGTAAAAGAGATGTTAGCTCTGAAAATAGGTTTCTAAGGATTTCACCTTTTGCAAAGCTCATTGTTATTGATCCCTGAATATTCAGCTTGATAACAATGATAGATCAGAACGGAGCATCCTCATCAGGGGCGGGATTGTGAGGAAGGGGAGCGGGACCTCCACTGTTTCCACCACCTTGGTTTGATCCGCCACCATTATTTCCGCCGTCTCCCATCATAGGATTTTCGTTTTGGGCAGAAGTGAGGTTTTCAAAACGGGCATATTCTTTTACAAAATAGTGCATTCTGCTTCCTACAGGACCATTACGTTGCTTCCCAATGATCACTTCAGCAAGACCGTTGGTTGATTGTCCCTCGGGAGTAGTGGTAATTCCATAGTACTCAGGGCGATACAAAAACATCACAATATCGGCATCCTGCTCAATAGATCCCGATTCACGTAAGTCACTGAGTTGTGGCCGTTTGTCGCCACCGCGCTGTTCTACTGCACGCGAAAGCTGAGCCAAGGCAATTACAGGGACATCCAGTTCTTTGGCGAGGCCTTTCAGTCCACGAGAAATGGTAGCGATCTCCTGCTCACGGTTCCCGATATCTTTGGAATTCGCTTGCATCAACTGAAGGTAATCGATCACTATAAGGCCAATATCTTTTTCACTTTTAAGTCTTCGGCATTTGGTTCTGAGTTCCATCAAGCTGATGGCAGGCGTGTCATCAATATAGATCTCTGCACTGAATAAACGACTGGCAGCATCAATAAGTCGGCGGAAGTCTTCGTCCTTCAACGTTCCTTTACGCGCCTCATCGGCCCGGACTCTCGCCTCCATGGTAAGTAAACGCTGAACAAGCGATTGATTAGACATCTCCAGGCTGAAAAGGGCAATACCTGTCCGTTTGTTTTCATCGGGATTCATTGCCGCATTTCGAGCTGCGGTAAGCACGAACGCCGTTTTACCCATAGAAGGACGGGCTGCAATAATAATGAGGTCTCCTTTTTGCCATCCGGCGGTCATATCATCGATAGCCAAGCCTGTAGGTACGCCTGTGATTCCCTGCTCTTGACCACGAAGGTCTTCCAGGTACGAAAGCGTATCCTTAAGCAGTTTCTCAACGGGAACAGCAGATGTTCGACTCTTTTGGTTGGATAGGTCAAAGATCCCTTGCTCGGCGTGATCCAGTACATCGTAAGCATCGGTAGTAGTGTCGTATGCTTCTTTGATGGTATCATTACTCGTCAGGATCAGATTCCGTTTTATGGCTTTCTCGATGATGATCTGAGCATGATACTCAATATTGGCTGAGGAACTCACGGAACGTGTTAGATCAGAGAGGTACGTAGGGCCACCACAAACTTCCAGCAGATTGTTGTCCTTCAGTTCGTTCTCTACCGTAAGCAGATCCAGGGGATTATCGCGTTCATACAGATTCGTCAGTGTCTCAAAAATATGGCGATTGGCCGTTTTGTAGAAATCTTCCGGCTTCAGCATCTGTAGTGCAATAGTAGCGGCTCCATGTTCGATGAGCATAGCTCCTAAAACAGCCTCTTCAACTTCAACGGCCTGGGGAGGTACACGCCCCGCTTTTTCCAGGGAATCAGAGTCATTACGCTGATACTTTTTATTATAGGAAGAGCCGTTATTTTGAGCCATAATTGAACGAAGAAGCCGATTGCTGATTGAAAAAGTGAATTTCAAAAATAGCTATAAATCAAACCAAATTGAGACTCTTTTTTGAACAAATTTTACACAACGTTATCCACGATCTTGGCAAAAACCTGAATGCTGAGGGGAAGCCCATTTTTGATCTCATAATCAATGAGCGTGCCTTCGTAGTTAAAACCTGCCTTGTTCAAAACCTTACTACTTGCCGAGTTCCCTACATTAACCCAGGCTTCAATACGATGCAGGTTCAACTGCCCAAATCCGAATGCTAAAACAGCGGGAATCGATTCAGTCACGTATCCATTTCCCCAAAACTCGGGAAGCAGCCAAAAGCCAATTTCTCCCCGACGGTGTTCTTTTTTGATGTCATTCAAGCCAATAGCACCCACAAATTCTCCGGAATCCGTTTTTTCCATTGCCCACCAGGTCCCGGTTTCATTCTCCCGAAGCTGCAGGTACCATTTCATTTGTTCCTTGGTTTCTTCCAGGGTAGAATAGCTGACTCCATAATGTTTTATCACCCTGGGATGGGAAAGGCCGTGATAAATATTTTCAAGGTCTTCATCCTGAATGGGGCGCATGCTAAGTCTTTGTGTTGTTAGTTCACTTACCGCCAAGCTCATCGTAGCGTTTCCTTAATTTCTGGACATCTTCCCAGGTGGGTCGTTTATATTTTTGATTGTATAACAATGCCGCAGGATGATAAGTGACCATCAATTCCCGGCCGTGGAAAGAGTGAAATTGATTCCGCAGATCAGACAGCGTTGTATCGGTTTCAAGTAATGTATTTCCGGAAACTTTGCCGACCGACAGGATTAATTTTGGATCGATAAGCTCAATTTGCCGCAACAGGTAGGGGAGACTTGCTGCAGCTTCCTCGGGTTTGGGGTCTCTGTTATTGGGCGGCCGGTGTTTGAGGATATTGGCTATATAAATGTCATTTCTTTGAAAGCCAATAGCGTCCATTATCTTATCCAACAACTGTCCGGCATCACCCACAAACGGTTCGCCTTGCTGATCTTCATTGTAGCCGGGCGCTTCCCCGATCACCATGAGGTCTGCTTGGGGATCACCTACGCCAAACACAAGGTTTGTGTCATCCAGGTCAGTGCGGAGTTCATCTGCATTTTTGCATAAGTCATGAAGTTCCTCCAAGGTGCTGCAAGCTGCAATTTTCTGCTCTGTGCTGAGCTCAGGCTCTTCTTTGGTCTCGGGTTGAACCGATTCTTGTTCTTTAGCTGCCGTTTCCTCATAACTTTCAGAAGGTTCTTGAACCTGATCCACTTCAGTATCTTGGGCTTTTTCGGATGATTGGGGTTCAGCCAGAGGTTGTTGCTTAGAAAAATTGACAGAAAAATCCCCATACATGTTTTGCTGTTGTTTAAGAAATCGTTCGGCTTTTGCTATCAGTTCTTTGGGATCAGGCATTGCAAAATCTTTTTGGTGAATATAAAATGACTGGAACAGAATAATGGGAAAAAATTAGATGCTGCTAAAAAGATTTTAAGCTAAAATATGATGATTTAAGACTTAGCTCACGGTCTGATGGCTCCCAGCCCATATGACCGATGGTTGGACCTGGGCAACCAAGTCAACCTTTTCTATATCTAACATTCGAGCCTAATCCATCGATCAGACGGGTAATCCGTCAAATCAAGTATCAGGTTGTGCTCACACTAAGCTTTCCAAAGTTTTTCCAGCATTGCGTATAAGATGACACCTGCGGCTACGGAGACATTAAGGGAGTGTTTGTGACCGTATTGAGGGATGGAAACAAACTCATCAACCAGGGGCAGTAGCTGATCTTCAATTCCAGATACTTCACTCCCCAATACAATACAGATCTTTTGATGCTTCCCGGCTTCAAAATCGGGGAGTTCGGTACTATTGTCGGTTTGCTCGAGACCAACGATGAAATAGCCTTCCTCTTTTAGTTCCTGAAGGACTTCTCTGGCATTTTCCTGATATCTCCAATTCACAAATTCCTCAGCTCCAATAGCTGTTTTGTTGATCTCGGGTCGGGGAGGAGTGGGGGTATAGCCGGATAGAATGATCTCAGAGATCCCAAATGCGTCGGCAGAGCGGAAAATTGAGCCCACATTATGCAAGCTTCGAATATTGGGAACCAGGATCTTGAGGGAACTCAGTTTTGAAGGAGCCGTCCTTGCCAGGTTTTCTTCCAGAATTTGTTTAGTAGAAAGTTTATTCAAAGGGTGATCAGGTGATTTTAATTTCAATCCAAAATAGGATTGTTAGGGGTTCATTTCATACAGTGATTTAAGGATTGGTTCACGCGCAATGCTCCAGGTAATCTTTAAGCCGGGATTCGCCATCCTGGTCGTCTTGTTTTTTGAGAGCTGCTTTGACGCCATCATGAACGGTATTAAAGAAACGATTTGATTTCACGAATGTGCTGATATCGGATTTTCGCAAGACGTCCCGAACGGGGCCAATCAAACCAGAAATGTAGAGTTCAATTCCCTCTTTATTAAGGGTTTCGATGATCATCAGCAGGGAATCCATGGCAGAAACATCCAGGTCGCCAATGGTCGTACCGTCTATGATGACGTATTTGGGAGCATCAAGGCCATTTATGCTTTTGCTTAGAATGTAGTTTTTGAAGAATTCGGCATTCACAAAAGAGAAGGGGGCGTCAACCCGAAGAATCAGAACACCGGGAATAGCTTTGGCTTCAGAGAATCGCTTTTTGTTTTTAAAATCGCGGGTACCGGGCATAAGGCCTAATTCTGCCACTGTTGGTTTGCTCATCTTCAGAAGAATTGCCAGCACCGAAGTTACCAAACCAATGATGATCCCTTCCTGAATTCCGATCCCCAAAACACCTGCAAATGTAACGAAGGCTACGAAAGCATCGCGCCTTTTGGTCTGGATGAGAAAGCGAAGTTCCTTAATGTCAATCAAATTACTGACGGATACAACGATTATGGCTGCTAGCAGTGGTTGGGGTAAAATTTCAAAAAGGGGAGTCAGAAACAGGAGGGTAAAGAGGATCAGAATTCCTGCAAAAATATTATTGACAGAGGTTTCACAGCCTGACTGTTCTGCAATTGCGGATCGCGTAAAACTGGATGAAACCGGCAGAGACTGAAAGAAACTGCCTATCACATTGCTGCTTCCAATGGCAAGTAATTCTTGATTGGGATTAACGGTATATCCGTGCTTCCGGGCAAAGGATTTTGAAAGCGAAGCTATGGTCATGAACTGAATAAGTGCCAGCGTTATAGCATTGGGCGCAAGTTGTTTAAGCGTATCGTAATCAAGCGAATGGATAGCAAATTGTGGGAGTCCGATGGGGATGCTGCCTACTTGTTCGATTCCCCATTGCGACACACTTATAAAAGAAACCACAAGAATGGTGATGGCAACAAGGAGCACCGACTCCGGAAGTTTAGAATAAAAGCGTCGCATCAATACTAAGAAAAGAATAAAGAATATAGACAGCCCAAGAGTGGGGTAGTGAATTTGGCTTAGCTGCTGCCCAACCTGATATAGGATCTCATGGATGTATTGGGTATTTGGGACTTCCACTTTAAGTAATGTTCCAAGCTGGCTGGCTATAATAATTATAGGTGCAGCGATGGTAAATCCAGATATCACCGGCCGGGAGAATAAATTGAATACAAAACCCAGTTTAAAAAAGGCCATCAGGAGCTGAAAAATACCTGTCAGAAAAGCCGTCATTATCGCTAGGGTGACTTTATGGGTGATGTCATCTCCAGCCAAAAATCCCAAGCCTGCTGCAAGAATCAGCATATCAATGGCTACAGGACCGATGGAAATATGCCGCGAAGTACCCAACAACGGATAGATGAAAAGAGGGACGAGGCCGGCGTACAATCCGTAGATGGGAGGCAAGCCTGCAATAACGGCATAGGCCATTCCCTGGGGTATCAATACAACCCCTACGGTAGAGCCCGAGACAAGGTCGGCCTTTAGCTTTTGGGTATCGTATTCTCTGAGGGTTTGAAGAATCGGTAAGTATTTAGTCAATAAATTCTTCATAGTAAGTTAAAAGGGCCAAAAATAAGGAATTGAGAAGGTACCAATAATCCAGAATAAAATATTGAGCGGTGTACCAACTTTCAGAAAATCTATAAAAGTATATTGACCGGGACCAAAGATCATGGTGTTGGTTTGGTAACCGATGGGCGTCATAAAGCTTAAAGAAGCCGCAAGAGTAACCGCTACGAGCATAGGCGTAGGATCTACACCGATACTTGAAGCAGCTTCAATAGCTATAGGTGCCAGTAAAACAGCTGTGGCGTTGTTTGAGATCACATTGGTCAACATCATAGATAAAAAGAAGAAGGCAGAAAGTACGGCCGTTGGTCCAAGTGATTCCAGTTGTTGTATCAGCAATTCAACCAGTATTTCAGCCGCCCCGGTTTTTTGCATAGCTACTCCTAAAGGCAACACGCCTCCGAGTAAGAAAATGACTTTCCAGTTTATTGATTGATAGGCTTCTTCGTTTGAAATACATCCAGTCATGATCATCAAAATAACCCCGCAAATGGCAGAAGCTACAATGGGTAATATCCCAAGTGCTGCTAAGCCAACCACCCCGGCTATGATTCCAAGTGCAACAGGAATTTTGGATGTCTTGGAATCAGGGAGTTCGATTTCTGTGGCAAGTACAAATTCTTCGGAAGTCTTGATGTCGTTCACACGTTCCTTTTTAGCATACAAAAGCAAGGAAGTTCCGCTTTGAAGGCGTATCTCGGACAAATGTTCTTGCTGTACTTTTCCGCGCTGACGTATAGCTAAAACAATACCCTCATATTGATGATAGAGTTTGAGCTCGTCCATCTTTTTGCCTTCGTAGGTTGATTCAGGAGCAATTACAGCCTCTACAAGTTGGGCATTTCCGAGCTCAAAGTCTTGGTCTTCCCATGTTTTGGTTGGTTTGATGATCACATCTTCGCGGTTCAACAATTTGTTGAGTTCCTTAACGCTGCCTCGAATTCTAAGTACATCATTGGCTTCAAGTTCGATGGATTCCCGATCGGTCTTGGAATTCATGTCGGTATCAAAAACTTCTACAATATCCAGGTCAAGGTCCTGAATGAGTTTGGTGTTCTTGAGGGGCGTGCCTACGAAAGTAGAATTTGGTTCAAGTACGACATCGGTGAGATAGCTCTGCATGTCGAAGGTATCGGTGAGTGATTCATCCTTTCGTCGCTCAGGGATCATTTTCATCCCAACAGTAAAAATGTAGAGGAAGCCCGCTCCAAAAAAGATGATGCCCACCGGAGCAAATTCAAACATCCCAAAACCTGCCAGATCGTTGTCCCGGGCAATGGAGTCAACGAGCAGGTTAGTGGAGGTCCCGATGAGTGTGCAAACTCCGCCAAACATGGCTGCGAACGACATCGGCATAAGAAGCTTGGAAGCACTCTCACCCAGATCTCGTGACAGGCTAATGATCACCGGAATAAATATGGCAACAGCAGCCGTATTATTAATGAATGCTGAGATCACCCCAATAATACCCATAATTATAAATACTGCGAGGCGATAATTGAGTTTGCCGAGCTTGGAAAAATAGTCGCCTACTATATCCAGTGCGCCCGTTCTACGGAGTCCTTCACTTAAAATAAACATACAGGCTATAGTGACGGTAGCCGGATTGGAAAATCCTGAAAGTCCTTCTTCAGGAGTCAGGATGCCCGATACTACCAGAATAGCGAGGATAATAAGGGAGGTAATGTCGAATGGAATACGCTTGTTGACGAACAAAATAATGGCCAACAGAATGAGAGCGTAAACAGACCAAATTTCTAAACCTATTCCCAGCATATGGCTTTTATGAGACTATAGAATGACAGCTGAATATGTTAAGTATCATCATTTTATAAAAATGAAATAGGAAGAAAACGTTCAGTAAATCAACATGGAAATACAGGTAATAAGGTCTTATTTTAAAAGACAATTTAAATTTAATTAAAAAGCCATCTGCCGTTGGTAGATTGCTTTTTTTTATATGTAGAAACCGAACAAACGAAACGAATTATGAGTAAAATTCAATATCTGACCCAAGAAGGTTTTGATAAGCTGGAAGCCGAATTAAAGGATCTTAAATCAAGAGGACGTAAAGAAATTGCTGAGGAGATCTCTGAAGCCCGTGCCAAAGGCGACTTGAGCGAAAATGCAGAGTATGATGCAGCCAAAGAGGCTCAGGGACATTTGGAAGATCGTATTACTAAGCTGGAAGATGCACTCGCAAATGCTCGTGTACTCGATAAAAAGGATCTTGATCTTTCCAAAGTCCGGGTATTGACTACCGTGACCATCCTCAATAAAAAGATGGGAAAGGAAATGAAGTACACATTGGTTTCACCGAATGAAGCAGATTTTAAAGCCGGAAAGATCTCCGTTGAATCCCCGATCGGTCAGGCACTAATGGGACGCGAGATCGGTGAGTCTGTAGAAGTTGAAGTACCCGCCGGAACGCTGGAACTGGAAGTTAAAAATATCGAGATCGATTGATCTGCTGAGGCTTCCATGAAAAAGCTAGTCGACGTTTATCCCTATAAGATCAAAAATGGAGTTCCGCTATTTTTGATCTTTAAGCGTTCTGCCAATAAGATCTATGCCAATCAATGGCGTATGGTAGGTGGAAAAGTGCAAGAAGGAGAATCACGTTGGGAGACTGGTTTAAGGGAGTTGAAGGAAGAAACAGGTCTCACCCCGCTTAAATTCTGGACTATTCCGTCTGTAAATCAATTTTATGAGGCAAAGACCGATTCGGTTCATACCATCCCCGCATTTGCTGCCCAAATTGATGCAGAGCAACAGATTGAACTGGATGATGAGCATACTGAATATAAATGGGTAGGAATTGAAGGCATCGAGCCGTACATCCCCTGGCCCGAGCAACGGCGTTTAATGAAGCTGACGTATGATATTTTAACCGACCAATTTCTTCAGATCTTACCCGAGTGGCATATCGAAATTTAATAGCTTTTTTCTTATTGGGATTGTTTCCCGCCCTTGGGTTCGCCCAGTCAGATTCCTATAACCTGGATATCTATCCCGACCTGTGGTACAACAGCGTGGATGGCGCTCGGGTTGGTGGTTTTGTGTTGGGTGAAATGGAAGGCGAATTCCAAAGTGGACCACACCGGTTGGATGCCGGCGTTTGGTTGGGGACTAATTTCCCGGACCTGCCGGTTTCGTACTATATTTCTTTAACGGAGCCGATCAAACCATTTACGATGCCTGTCAATGAAGCAAATTTTAGGGTAGAAAGTAGTATTCGTACTGGATTGAGCCGCCACAAAATTTCGTTCAACAAACGTTGGCAACCCGGTTTTAACGAGCTGAATTTTCTAAGGGTTGGTATTTCGTTCTCCCGAGAGAAAATGTTTGATTCTGAATATCGTCCGTTTCCGCTGCTTTGGGAAAATCAATGGAAAAGTTTGGCTGGAGCTGATCTGCAATTTAGCCAAAATCTTACTCCTGGTCGTTTCATGCTTAAAAGCTCCATAACACAAAACCTAAATGCAGATCTGTTCACTGTAGCAGATGTGGAAATCACTCAAACATTCGAACTTTATAAAGGATTCTATATTGATGTGAGAGGGTTTGCAGGCTATGTAAGTGAATATGCACGGCCAGAGTATTATTACGGAAGAAGTTATCGTCCGGCAGCAGAATGGTTAGATAAGGGCATTAGCAGGTCAAAAGGAACGATACCACAGAGTCTCGTGGAAGATGGATTAGTTCATATGTCAGGCGGGGCCAACTTACGGGGGTACACCCAGCAAGATTTTGAAAACCCGGCCACAATGCCCAACACGAATTTCGATTTTGTTTCTTCATTAAATGTGGAGTTCGAATTTCCTAATCCTGTAAACAGCTTGTTTAAAGGATCTATTGTGGAGAGTTTTGTTTCATTCAGATCCTATATTTTTGGTGATGCCGGGACATTTTCCCGCAAAAATTATGGAGTTCATAATCTTTCTGATTACAAAGGCCAATTTGCAGATGCCGGCATTGGGTTCCAGTTTTTCGTCAACATTCCCGACTATTTAGGCAAAGACCGTGGTTTTGCCCTGCGGTATGAAATTCCATTCTGGCTGTCCGATCCTGCCATGGATGAAAACAATTTCAAATTTCGTAATTTGATCGGCATTGGAGCAGTAATTTCACTCTAAAACTCACTCAACATGAAAACGCTTGTCATTAACTGTGGAAGTTCTTCCATAAAATATCAGCTTATAAACACCGAAGATCGTGACCGCCTTTGTAAAGGTTTGGTAGAGCGAATCGGGGCTGTTACTTCTATCATCAAACAGGAATTTAAAGGGGAGAAGCCCGTCAAAAAGACGATGGTCATTGAAAACCATGTATCTGCTCTAAAAACGATCATGGAGCTCTTACTTGAGGCTGATAACGATCATCTGAAATCACTGGACGAGATCGAAGCGGTGGGACATCGCGTAGTTCATGGTGGGGAGACCTTCAAAGACTCTGTGCTTATTGATGAAGACGTAGAAGAGGCCATTCAGCAAGCCTTTGATATTGCCCCGCTGCATAATCCTCCAAACCTGGATGGAATTCGTGCCGCCAAAAAACACCTTCCAAATGTGCCTCACGTTGCTGTTTTTGATACAGCTTTTCATCACTCTATTCCAAAGCATGCGTTCTTATATGGAATTCCAAACAGACTGTATCGCCGGTATAAGATCCGGAAATATGGCTTTCATGGAACCTCTCACTATTATGTGAGCCGGATGTATCATAAGCTTTCAGATACGCCGAAAGAAGGGTCTAAAGTCATTACTTGTCATTTAGGAAATGGCTCTTCCATTGCTGCTATCAAAGACGGAAAATCGTACGATACCAGCATGGGTTTTTCACCACTTGAAGGGCTTGTTATGGGAACACGAAGTGGAGACATTGATCCCTCTATCTTGTTCTACATCATAGACAAAGAGGAATTATCTCTCGCGAATGTTCACGCACTTTTGAATAAACATAGTGGACTTTTAGGTCTTAGTGGATACGCTGCAGACATGCGCGATCTGCTGGAAGAAGCCGATCGTGGTGACCGACGTTGTCAGGAAGCTATTGACGTATTTTGCTATCGGGTGAAGAAATATATTGGCTCTTACATTGCATCCCTGAATGGAGTGGACGCCATCGTCTTCACCGGCGGAATTGGAGAGAATGCAGCTCCGGTTCGCCAAAAAATTCTGGAAGGCATGGATTATGCCGGAGTAACCCTGGATGAGCAGAAAAATTCTAATCTGGGTGACGACACAAAGATAAGTACGGCAGACTCAAAAGTTGATGTGCGCGTTATACCAACCAACGAAGAACTCGTAATTGCGATTGATGCGGCCAAAATTGCGACCGCTTCAAAACAAACCCCATGGGCATAATAGATCGATTTAGCTGTATAGCGACTCTTTTGGTTGCTTTTCTTGTACTTACTTCCTGCTCTACAACAAGCTGGGAAGTGGTGGATGAGAATGCAATGGATGTCAATGAATATCAAAAAATTGACAGTCGCTATTATATGGTGAGTACCAACTCGGTCTCACCCGATCAGCCCATAATCCACTTCGATATCAGATCCATAAACACCTATGAGTATACCGAGCGGGTACTTACTGAACGCTACATTCAGCGGTACCGTCCGCGATTGGGATATGTGTTATTGGGTGCTGCAGGATCGGGACTATCGCTTTATGCTGCCTTTTCGGATCAGTTGCTAACTCGTCCCTCCAATCCCCAGAAATATGCCTTAACCGGGGCAGGAGCGCTCCTTACAACTCTTTCATTCCTTAACATGAAACCGGTGGGTGAGCCGGCAAAAACGGGTGAAAGTCGCTTGTTGCGAAAAACAGGAACAGCTCAGGAAGTAGATACAACATTTGCCCGACCCTATAATGTGGAAACTCCAAGTATTCAGATCACCTATGGCGGGCGGACATTACTGGAAAAAACAGAATGGAATTTTAATGATGGCAGGATCTCTATAAATCTTGCAGAAGAACTGGACGCCGGAGTTTTTAACGAAGATCCTGATTCGAAGATAACGGTCAATGCTGTTTATGATAGCTTAAGTCATATCAGGTCGCTGGAGGTAGCTTCCGTATTTGAGCGGTTTGTAGTAATTGAAAACCAGATCACGGCACTTCGAAATCAACCTGAAAATAATTCAAATAACGTGTTAACGGAATTGGGAGAGGGGAGTCAGCTTAAGCTGGTATCTAAAGAAGACGAGTGGTTTAAGGTGATGTATGGGATTTCAGAAACCTGGATTGCTGCCAATGATGTGCGCGTAATATGGAGACCGTCAGAATTTGCCTCTGATCTGTCTGTGATCGCTATTCCCAATGTGCCCTTTGGTTCGGTAAGTGTTGAGCGGAATATTCCCGTTTTAGGCCGAAGTAATGTAGATCAGGCCGCATTCATTGTATCAAACAATAAATACGAAGGAGAGCTTTCGGAGCGTGTGTATGGTGAACGGGACGCAAAGCTGATGGAAGAATATCTTATACAGGGATTTGGTGTCCGGTCCGGAAACCTGTTCAAGGCAACCAATATTTCCACAGATCAGCTCCTGGAGCGTGCGTACTCAAGGATGGCCAGTACAATTCGCGGAGATCAGCACAATATCTATGTTTACATAAACGGATATGCGAAGCTGGTTGAGGATGAAGTGCATCTTATTGGAACTGGGTTGAATGAAGATGCCGAACAATTGATAAACCTTCCACGGTTCTTCAGAGCGCTAAACAACCTGAGTATTAACAATCTGATCGTCTTTGCTGATCTGGATTTTATTGAGGACACCGGTTCAGCTTCAGATCTGGAAGATCTTGCCCAAATCGTAACCAGTTCAAATACCGCAGCCACGGTATACTTCAGTTCCCGGCCCGATCAGCGTTCTGCGATCTATTCTTCAACCAACGGCGATCAAAACCGGCACAGTATATTTAGCTACTACCTGGCAGATGCGCTTAAGCAGGGGAAGATCAATACAGGCGAAATTCTAAATCACCTGGAAAGAAACGTCCCGTTTACATCCCGCCGTTTGTATGACCGGCCCCAAAATCCACTTATGTTCGGGAACCGAGACTTACAACTCCTGAACTGATGGCCCTACTGTATATTACGCTGAGCGTAACCTGTTCGTTAAGCATTGCCCAAATTCTGAAGCTTGCCGAAAACAGAAAAATGCGGGTGCTCCATATACTCGTTATCAATTACATTGCCGGGGCTTTGATCAGTTTAGCAGGATCAAATGAGTTGCAGTCACTTGCTGCCATTAACATTGAACTCCCTTATTGGCTACTCGGAATCATCCTTCTTTTGGGATTCATATTTATTGCCAACATGGTGGTCTATAGCAAATCTATCGATCGCGTTGGGATGGGAGTGAGTATTGCGGCCATGCGAATGTCGCTTATTTTCCCCATTGCCGTCAGCTTGTTCGTTTTTGGGGAGATGATAGGATCGCTGAAATATCTGGGCATTGTAGCAGCACTTGTATCGCTATTGCTGATGGTTCCGCGAATCAGAACCCGACAGATCTCAGGTTTATCTGATGCCTGGTTACCGGTCATCATCTTTTTGTTTACCGGTGCTGCCGATGTGGGACTGAAAGTTTACGAGCGCATATTCTCTGCATCAATTTCTGAAAACCTTTTTGTTTCAGGGATCTTCTTTGTTTCTTTTTTAGTGGGAACAGGAATCCTCATAAAACGCGGAGAACTTCATTTTTCCTTCAAAGAAATAGGATATGGTATAGCCACCGGAGTCGTAAACCTGTATTCCTCCATATTTTTGATCTACGCCCTCAAGCTGATGCCCGGCTCACTTGTGTTCCCCATTGTAAATGTGAGCCTCGTAGTTTTAGGGACTTTTATTGGGATCTGGTTTTGGAAGGACAAACCCTCCGTTAAACAATGGTCAGGATTGGCCATCGCAATAATTTCACTCATTTTACTTTTAGGATAACATCATGGATATCATTCAAGACATCAGAGACAAAGCCTCCAGTAACCTGAAAACGATTGTACTACCTCGCTCTTCGGATGCAAGAGTTATTGAAGCTGCCCTATATTTACAAGAGAATAAGCTGGCGAATCCCATTCTCATTCAAAATGAGGGCGCAAGTATTCCGGAAGGACTGACGATTGTTGATTTTGTTTCTGATGAAAGACTCAAATCGTATGCTCATTCTTTTTATGAACGCCGCAAGCATAAAGGGATTTCAGAAGCCGAGGCCATCGAAGTTGTTAAAGATCCATTGTTTTTTGCTGCTGCCATGGTATCTGCCGGTAATGCTGACGGAGCTGTTGCAGGATCGGTTTCTACTACCGGAGATGTTCTTCGCGCTGCCATCCAAACTATTGGGTTGAAGCCCGGGTCGAATGTCGTTTCCAGCATATTTTTAATGAGTTTTGAAGACGGACGTGTTTTCACCTACGGCGACTGTGCCGTGGTTCCTTATCCCAACGCTGAACAATTGGCTACCATTGCCATGGATTCGGCTCAAACCCACCAAAAAGTAACCGGAGCCGATCCCAGGGTAGCTATGCTCTCATTTTCTACCAAGGGAAGTGCAGTTCATGAAAGGATTGCTTTAGTACAAGAAGCACTCGAGATCGTAAAATCTCACAATCTTAATTTTTCTGTGGATGGTGAGTTACAATTTGACGCAGCTATCGTTCCGGATATTGCCAAACGAAAGGCTCCCGACTCTGAAGTGGCAGGACAAGCAAATGTATTCATCTATCCTAACCTGGATGCAGGTAACATTGCCTATAAGATCACGGAGCGCCTGGCAGGAGCCACTGCAACGGGTCCTATTATTCAGGGAATGGCAAAACCCATGATGGACCTTTCAAGAGGATGCAGTTGGGAGGATATTGTTAATACTGTATGTGTTACTGCTTTAATGAGCTGACCATTATCTCCTGATCTAAATTCTGAAGACCCGAAGGTTCAGTCATAATTACATTCCGATAACTGTCATAGAAATTCTCAATCATTTCGGTTTAGTTAAGAGGGGGAGATTTCGTATATTTGTACTCAATCTAAATAGGCTTGAAAAGCAATTTTTGCAATAAACAGAAATGTTGCTTTTCGAGAGTATTAAATGATCAACCCCTAAGACTAAAAACAGCTAATGAGCGAGACGCAAGCCTTAGAATCAATGATCGGAGAAGAGTACAAGTATGGCTTCTCTACTGATATTGAATACGAAGAATTTCCAAAAGGAATCAATGAGGATATTATCCGTGAGCTTTCCGCACGCAAAGAAGAGCCGGAGTGGATGCTTGAATTCCGCTTGAAGGCCTATCGTGCCTGGACGGAAATGGAAGAGCCTGATTGGTTCAATGCAGAATATGAAAAACCAAAATTTGATACTCTGCAATATTATTCAGCCCCAAAAAATAAGCCGAAACTGGATAGCCTGGATGATGTAGATCCTAAGATCCGAGAGACCTACGATAAACTCGGAATTCCACTTGAAGAACAGAAAGCTCTTTCCGGGGTAGCTGTTGATGCGGTATTTGATAGTGTATCTGTATTTACTTCCTTCAAAGAAAAGCTGGCTGAAGCAGGTGTGATCTTTTGTTCCATTTCTGAAGCGATCAAAAATCACCCTGAGTTGGTAAAAAAATATATGGGCTCGGTTGTTCCTGCCCGCGATAACTTCTATGCAGCACTAAACTCTGCGGTATTTTCGGATGGTTCTTTTTGCTATGTGCCTAAAGACACCATTTGTCCTATGGAGCTTTCTACCTATTTTCGCATCAATAATATGAATTCCGGTCAGTTTGAGCGGACGCTTATTATTGCGGAAGATAATTCTCATGTGAGTTACCTGGAAGGCTGTACCGCTCCGATGTATGACGAGCATCAGCTGCACGCTGCTGTGGTTGAATTGGTGGCCATGGATAATGCTGAGATCAAATACTCCACCATCCAAAACTGGTATGCCGGTGATGAAGATGGAAAAGGCGGTATCTACAACTTTGTAACGAAGCGTGGAGCCTGCCGTGGGAAAAATTCCAAAATTAGCTGGACTCAGCTTGAAACAGGTTCAGCCGTTACGCTGAAATATCCAAGTGTGATATTACAGGGCGATGGTTCAATCGGAGAATTCTATTCGGTTGCCGTTACCACCAAGCGTCAGCAAGCCGATACCGGTACGAAAATGATCCACCTTGGTAAGAATACCAAGAGTACCATCATTTCGAAAGGTATTTCAGCCGGACATTCAAACAACAGTTACCGCGGTGAAGTAAAAATTGGAAAAGGAGCTGACGGCGCCCGCAATTACTCGGTTTGTGACTCGATGTTGATCGGTCAGACCTGTGGTGCCCACACATTCCCTTATATCTCTTCTCAAAACCCAACCGCAAGTGTGGAGCATGAAGCCTCAACATCACGAGTGGGAGAGGAGCAGATCTTCTACCTGATGCAGCGTGGGATCAGTGAGCAAGATGCTATATCCATGATCATCAACGGCTTTGTGAAAGAAGTACTGAAAGAGCTGCCGCTTGAATTCGCAACAGAAGCAAACGCCCTGCTGGATGTGAAACTGGAAGGTAGTGTAGGATAAGTAATTTTAAATGTTGAATGCTAAATGTTAAATGGAGCCGAGTGCTCATTTAACATTCAAAATTTAAAATTCAACATTTCATAAAGAAGAAATTAGATAATCAAAAAAGACAAAAAGAACAGAAACGTGTTAGAGATCAAAAACTTACATGCCTCGGTTGAAGGCGAAGACGAACAAATTCTAAAAGGTGTTAATCTCACCATCAACAAAGGAGAGATCCATGCTATTATGGGTCCGAACGGAAGTGGAAAAAGTACGCTGGCCAAAGTTGTATCCGGCCATCCTGAGTACGAGATCACCGAAGGCGAGATCCTTTTTGAAGGCGAAGACATCACCGAACTGGATGCCGATGAGCGTGCTCACCTGGGTATGTTCCTTGCATTTCAATATCCGATCGAAGTGCCGGGTATCACTAACAGAACGTTGCTTCGTGAGTCTTATAACACGATTGCCCGCGAGAACGACCGTGAAGAACTCGATCCTCTCGAATTTGACGATTATTTGAAAGAACGACTCGAAGTGATCGACATGAAGGACTCTTTTCTCGAGCGTAGTATCAACACTGGGTTTTCCGGTGGTGAGAAGAAGAAGAATGAGGTTTTCCAGATGGCGGTATTAAATCCAAAACTGGCCTTTATGGACGAAACCGACTCCGGACTTGATATTGATGCGCTGAAGATCGTTTCAGACGGCATCAACAAAATTGCCGGACCTGAAAATGCGATCGTTTTGATTACGCACTATCAGCGTCTGCTTAACTACATCACCCCTGACTATGTGCACGTGATGATGAATGGTAAGATCGTGAAGTCTGCCGGTAAAGAGCTTGCACTTGAGCTTGAAGACCAGGGCTATGAGAAACTTGAAAAAGAATTTTCCCTAAACGGAGAGGCTCAGTAATGAGTATAGCAGTACAAGAAAAAGAAACTATACTGAACTTTTTGGACGGCGATTTCAGCATCTTATCAGATGTTGATGTAATTGCCGCTTTGAACCAAAAAGGAGCAGGAAATATCTCGGAATTTTCATTCCCCACTAAGAAAGATGAGGACTGGAGATTTACCGATCTGAGATCCATTAGCCGAAACCATTTTGTTCCTGTTGCAGAAGCAGGAGCGACTCCAGTGGGCGACATCAATGATCATTATTTACCGGAAGCACAGGAAAGCCGTTTGGTTTTTGTGAATGGTGAATTTGATGCAGAACGATCTTCACTTGATGCCATTCCTGAAAATGTAACCGTAGGGACGTTGGTTGAATACGGCGATTCTGAAGTGGTAAAAGAGCATCTTGGTAAATACACCACTTTTGATGAAGATCACGATGTTTTTAACGCCTTGAATGATGCCAATTTCAAGAATGGCGTGTTCATTCATGTTCCTAAAGAGACTAAAGTTGAAGCTCCGATTCACATCCTGAATGTATTCACGGATGCTGAAAAGCCGTTTTATGCAACTCCCCGAGTGTTATATGTTGGGGAAGCTTATTCAAAGTCAACGGTGGTTGAGGAGCATATTGGTCTTGCTGAAAATGAATATCTGAATATTCCAGTGGCTGAATTCAAGATGAAGGAAGGCTCTAATGTTCACCATGCCAGAATTCAGCGCGACAGTAAGAAAGCGAATCATGTTTCCCGCCCGATAGCGCATTTGGATAAGTTCGCTGAATATCACTCGTACACTATTTGTTTGGGAGCCAAGTTATTCCGAAACGATCCGCGGGTTGTGCAAAATGATCAGGAAGTGAATTTCACTATCGACGGTTTGGTATTGATAGATGGCGAGCAAATTGCGGACACACATTCTGCGATCGACCACCGCCACTGGCATGCGCAAAGTCACCAGCTGCACAAGGTGGTAGTGAATGACAAGGCACATTCTATTTTCAACGGAAAGATCTTTGTACGGGAAGATTCCCAGAAGATCGATTCTTTCCAGGAAAACAGAAACTTGTTACTCTCTGTTGACGGAACGGTTCACACCAAGCCACAGCTTGAGATTTTTTCTGATGATGTACTGTGTTCTCACGGTGCAACTATTGGTCACCTGAATGAAGATGAGGTGTTTTACCTGCATAGCCGCGGCTTGACCAAAAAGAAAGCTCGTGAGTTGCTGGTATACGCTTTCACTCTTGAAAGTATCGAGAATATGGAAGTGGAATCAGTTCACAAATTATTATTGGATGAAGTAGTAAAATTCACCTCTCGCGACGAAGAATTTGTTGCGGTAGGGAGTTAAGCCTTAGTTGAATTAAGATATTGAGCGCGGATGACACAGATATTGCGAATATTCGCGAGATGAATTATTGATTTAGAAAGTCATTCTGAGCGAAAGCGAAGAACCTGCAAAATTATAACATGTGTAGATCCTTCGTCCCGACAAATCGGGATCAGGATGACAATCATAAAACATTATGCAAGAAACCCTGAAAACAGACATAAAAACCAACATTGACTGGAAAGCAATTCGCAGTCAATTCCCCGTTCTTCAACGTGAAGTGAACGGACAGCCGGTGGTGTATCTGGATAATGGGGCTTCTTCGCAAATGCCTCAGAGAGTGGTCGATCGCATAAATGCCTATCACTCCAATGAGCATTCCAATGTGCATCGTGGCATTCATACATTGAGTCAACAGGCTACAGATGCTTTTGAGGCAGCCCGCAAAAAAGTGAAAGAGCTGCTGAATGCTCGGTATCAGGAAGAGATCATATATACGACCGGAACCACAGATTCCATCAATTTGGTGGCACAAAGTTACGGGCGAAAGCATTTCAAGGAAGGCGATGAGATCATTCTATCCGAGATGGAACATCACGCCAACATCGTGCCCTGGCAAATGATCGCTGAGGAAACGGGAGCCAAGATCAAGGTTATTCCAATGACCGAATCCGGTGAGCTGATTATGGATGAATACCATAAACTTCTTTCGGATCGCACCAAAATGGTGGCAGTGGTTCATGTTTCAAATGCACTCGGGACCATCAATCCGGTGGAAGAGATCATTGAAGCAGCTCACGCCAAAGACATACCAGTACTGGTCGATGGAGCACAAGCTGTGCCTCATGCCAAGATAGATGTCCAACAATTGGACGCAGATTTCTACGCTTTCTCCGCTCACAAAATGTGTGGTCCAACCGGATTTGGAATTCTATATGGTAAAAAAGAATTGCTCGAAGAAATGCCTCCGTACAGAGGAGGAGGGGATATGATCGATAAGGTTACGTTTGAGAAAACTACATGGAACGACCTTCCTCATAAATTTGAAGCCGGAACTCCGCCTATTGCGGCCGGTGTTGGATTTGCTGAGACTATCGATTTCCTGAATGAAGTAGGGATGGAGAATATCGCGACCCGTGAGCATGAGTTACTGGAATATGCCACTGCAAAACTAAACGAGATCGAAGGATTGAAGATCATTGGAACGGCGGAGAACAAAGCGTCGGTTATTTCGTTTTTATTAGAGGGAATTCACCCTACCGATGCCGGTACCATTTTAGACCAAAAAGGCATTGCAGTGCGAACCGGTCACCATTGCGCACAGCCGATCATGGATCATTTTGAAATCCCGGGCACGGCGAGAGCATCTATTTCTTTCTACAATAATGAAGAAGATATTGACCGCTTAGCGGATGGAATTAAATACGTACAAGAATTTTTTTGACAACAAAAGAGAACCACTATGGCTAAAATTAAAGAAATAGAACGCACACCAAATCCCGATGCCATGCGCTTTGTATTGGCTGAACCGCTGACCAACGGAACTACCCGTTCCTTTGAAAATGCGTCCGAAGCTGAAGGCGACGAACTGGCATCAGCACTGTTTGCAATTGATAGCGTGATCAACGTCTATTATGTGGATAAATACATCACGGTAACACAGGACGGAAAGGCTGTGTGGTCGGAATTACTCCGAAAACTGGCTCCTCCAATTCGCGAAGCTGAAGCCGCTACTCATGAAGAGGACGATACGGATGTCCACATGAGTAAAGAAGTTCAGGGTTCTGATGACCCTCGTCTGCAGGAAATTACCAAGATGCTGGATGAACAAGTTCGTCCATATCTGTTGGCAGATGGAGGCGGATTAAAGATTCTGGGACTTGAATCCAACAGGTTGAAAGTTCACTATCAGGGAGCTTGCGGAACTTGCCCAACAGCAACAACCGGAACGCTGTACGCCATCGAAAGTATGGTGAAGCGCATCGATCCTGAAATTCAGGTAGTTTCTGTTTAACTTTAAGTGAGAAGTATTATGGAAGAACTTTCCATCACAGATCGTGCTACTGAACGCATCAACCTGATTCGCAAGGAACAAGCTGTTCCTGATGACGCGTTTCTCCGCGTAGGAGTGGTAAGTGGGGGATGCTCTGGACTCACCTATGATCTTGAATTCAATTCCGATGTGCAGCCTGAAGAGAATGACAAGATCTTTGATGTGGATGGATTAAAAGTGCTCGTTGATATGCGAAGTTTCCTCTACTTGGCGGGAACGGAACTGGACTACACCGAAGGGTTGAATGGACAAGGTTTCCACTTCAAGAATCCAAACGCTACAAGGACTTGTTCCTGCGGCGAATCCTTTTCTATTTAATTTTAAATGTTGAATGCTAAATGTTAAATGGAGCTCCCCATTTAACATTTAGCATTTAAAATTGAACATTTCCCCATGTCAGAAGATGCAATCGTCAATAAGGTTCAACAAAACACCAAACTGGTTACGCTGGACCTGCAGAAATTTCATGATGATACTCCGATCGAAGAGCTGGATATCAAACAGTTCTTGTTTCAGGAAATGTTGCTGAAGGAGAAAGATTTTCGGGAACAGCTGAAAGATTATGATTGGTCTCAATATGAGGGGAAAAATCTCTGCGTGTACTGTAGCACTGATGCCATCATTGCTCCCTGGGCCTGGATGTTGATCACCTCTTACGCCAATTCATTTGCCAATGAAGTTTTCCTTGGAAAGAAAGAAGCTTTTCTACACCAACTCTACCAAAGAAAACTCGAAGAATACGATTGGGATCAATACGAAGATAAGTTCGTTCTCCTGAAAGGCTGCGGAAAGGTGCATGTACCTGATTCTATTTACATGTTGGCTACCAATAAGTTAATGGGTACAGCTAAGAAGATCATGTACGGAGAAGCTTGCTCGAACGTGCCTGTTTGGAGGAAGTAAGGATCGCTGATTTCGTTGATTACACTGATTAGTTTATCTTTGCTCATCCTACCAATCAAAATGATAATAAAGGTCTTCGCATGAAATTATTAGTCACCGGCACCTCTCGCGGAATAGGAAAATCTATCGCAGAACAGTTATTGGAAAGTGGTTATTTAGTTATTGGTACTTCCCGTTCCACTAATTCACCATTTTCCAATAACCAGAACTACCAGCACATCGCTTGTGATCTTTCCAAGCCTGAAGAAGTAGAGAAACTGAAGGCTGTCTTTCAGCAAAAAGAGATTCCCGAAGTGCTCATCAATAACGCCGGAATGTTTGAGGAGGCGCAGTTTGATATTTCCGATGAAGACTGGCTTGCCAACTGGGACAAAACCATGCAGGTAAATTTACGTTCCTCAGCATTGATCTCGAAATGGGCGCTGAATGCGTGGACCAAAGCCGGAATAGAGGGAAGGCTGATCAATATTTCATCCCGGGCAGGCTATCGTGGTGATACGGGAGAATATGCCAGCTACGCCGCCAGCAAAGGAGGAATGGTTGCTTTCACCAAGAGTATTGCCCGCAGCTTTGGGAAGCACGGAATCACCGCCTACACCATCGCACCCGGATTTGTGGATACAGATATGGCACAGGGTTCCATTGAAGTGTATGGTGAAGACTATCTTACCAAAGACCTTGCCCTAGATTCTATCGCTCCGCCTGAACAAATTGCAAACATTGTGCAACTATTAGCTGAAGGAAAGCTCATACACGCTACAGGACAAACCTTTCATGTGAATTCGGGTTCCTATCTAATTTGATGATTTAGAACCGGAGGTTCTGTCAGGCATTCCGAAACTTAGGTTCGGAACGAATAAAATGCAGATTTTTAATAATTTACCCTTTAATTGTCATCCTTGTAGGTGTTAGACGATTCGATGACTAAATTTTAACCCTGTTCTTTTACAGAAGACCCTGAAAGGGTCATATATGAATAGCCCAGGGTAAAACCGCATAGGCGGTAGCAACCCTGGGTTTAATCGTCAAAAGGGAAAACCCAAGTTGTGATAGGTACCAAATTTTCACCTGTAGATCGCAGGGTTGCGGCAAGGTGCCGATAAAGAGATGGGTGCCCAAGCTTCGTCAACCCTGAATGGCTAAAATGAACTACCGGGCGAAGCTTTGTCTGATTTCTACCTATTTCCCCCGACTGCTTCTATGCTGTCGCATTTCATTGTCGGGGGCTATTCATGTTTTACCCTTTCAGGGTGTTCATCCCAAATAAGCTGTCAACAAATTACATGACATCTACAAGATTGAAAACTCTCAGCAGTGCTTAACTTTAATCCCTTCGTTCTTTAAAAAAGGCTTTGAGCAAGTGTTCACTTTCAGCCTCCATTACGCCCTGGATGACCTCTGCCTTATGATTTAGCTTGTTATTTGATGCAATGTTGAACAGCGTTCCACAGGCACCGGCCTTGGTATCTGCAGCTCCGAAAACGATGGTTCCCATTTTGCTCCAGACCGAAGCCCCGGCACACATGGGGCAGGGTTCAAGTGTAACATATAGAGTGCATTCCGAGAGATATTTTTCATCGATCGTTTCGCAGGCAGCAGATATAGCTAGCATTTCGGCGTGGGCGGTGGGGTCATTTAGTCGTTCAACCTGATTGTAACCCTTCCCAATGATCTGATCTTTGTGAACCACAACGGCTCCAACGGGAACTTCACCTTCATCAAAAGCCTGCTCAGCAAGCATAAAAGCCCTTGCCATAAATCGTTGGTGTTTCTGCCATATTGGTAGGTCAATTTCACGCATAATACTTGATTGCTATTGTTGGATTTAAGTACTTTGGCGCGAACTTAATCCAATTCTGATGAAAAAAGTAGAGCAAAGCATAAAAGATTTTATTTCTAAAAATATTCGCACCATTCCTGATTTCCCAAAGGAAGGAATTCAGTTCAAGGATATTACCACGTTATTACAAGACAAGAGAGCGCTTGAGCTAACTTCCTTTATGCTTGCTCAGCCTTTTCGGAACAGATCGGTGGATTTTGTAGCGGGCCTGGAATCCCGCGGGTTTTTGTTTGGAACAAATTTAGCACAGGACCTGAATGCCGGATTCATCCCCGTACGTAAACCCGGAAAACTTCCTGCAAATACCCTATCAGAAACCTACGAACTAGAGTATGGAGAGGATAGCATGGAGATCCATGACGATGCTATTTTTGAAGGGGCCAAAGTAATCATTCACGATGACCTTATTGCAACCGGTGGAACGGCATCAGCAGCTTCAAAATTGATTCAGAGGCTCGGGGGTGAAGTCATAGGCTATTCATTTATCATTGAGCTCTCCTTTCTTAAAGGCAGGGAAATGCTGATCCCCAAGGTTCCTGTAGATAGCATTATTATAGAATAAAGGAACAATTTTTGGTTTTTGTCCTACAACTGATTGAACACAAAAATCAATTGAGGACATGAACATGAAACTACCCAATCTATTTCCCGTTTTTTTGGTGGCGGCCACAATGCTGGTGGGAACAGCCTGCAATCAGTTTGTGGTCGAGGATGTAAACTATTCACAACCCATAGAATCTGTACTTACGCCTGATGAAAATGGACAAGTTGAAGATGTTCGTCATGGCATCACTTTCAATATAACCCCGTTTGAAAAGCAGGAATTTGGAGACCAAGATTCGCTGAAGATCGATCAGGTCAGATTGATCAGAAATGCGGACGGGTTTTACTACATCACGGCTAATAACTTTAAACATGTGTACGTGATGGAGCCCGGTAAAGGGGAGCTTAAGCTGAACAATAAGATCAAGATCTCTGAAGAACGACTTGCTTCTCCGGCGTTCAATATGCGCGACGGACAGGTTCAATTGATAAAAACAGATACCAATCAGGTTATCAGCTTAACCGAAGATGGAATTCAGGAAAATCAGGATAAAAACGAGGAGGAAAAATCATGAAACGATTGATCAACACATCTATATTTGTACTGCTGCTAATTTTTGGAGGTCAGAGCGTATTCGCTCAAACATCCGACTACAAAGTAAAACAGAATTTTGAAGGGTCGTATCAGGAACTTAAAACATCGCTTCAGAATGCTGGTTCTTCCATTACGCTGGACAGCCTGAAAAACGAGATCAGTGATCTTCAAAATAAGTATGAAGAAAAAGAAGAAATACTGGACAAGGCATTATATCCCACAACGTTTGATGGCGCCATTGATGAATTGGAAGATTATGCGAGATCAGCGAAGTCTAAAGTGATGGTCATTGAAGATCAGAACAATAAGCTGGCAAATTTATCCGATGAACTGGCTTCCTATCGGAGTGAAGTGAACCGATTAAACAACAGAACAGATTCACTGCGAACGGCCATTCGCACGTCTGAGAAAAGTGAACGCGATCTTTCGGCACTGGTTCAGCGTTATCGTGAAAGCATGGAGCAACGCGATCAGTATATGCTAAACATGATCGATTCTCTGTTTATGACCTACAAGGACATGCAGAATGAAGAATTTCGCGAACTGGCAGGGAAAGAAAAGCAACGTATTCTAAACGAATCAGAAAATCCTCTTCAGGTATTACAGTCGGTTATTGATGAGAACCTGGCTACGTTAAAGGCCAGCGGAGAGTCGCTGCAAACGGAAGACTACCTTAGAATCTATGTAGTTCAGAACCGTTTTGATGAAGTTTGGGATCAGATCGGCGGCGATCTTGTGAATATGTATGGTGGCTCTAACAAATCTCAGTGGAAGACTAATATTGAGTCTTCGCTCAAAGACTGGGGAGCAAGCGCATCAAAAAATATGTGGTCTTCTCTGGATACTTTCCTTGAGGAGAACAATGTAGAACTAACTGCTTTTGACAGCAACGAGAGTTTCTATAAAGCTATTGATGATTTTGTGAAAGACGCCACTAAATCAAGCCGTGATAAAGTACTGACCGAAGAGAATTATGAAACGTTCCAGGCCTTTTATGATATTTGGAATGGCAAGATCAAAAAAGATTGGGGACAATTTGTTCAGGAAGGTGAAGTACTTACAATGAGTCAGATCTCAACAATCGATAATGAGATGATGAACTGGAAAGAACAAGCCCAACCCAAGTCATTCCTGATCCCGATCCTGTTTGGATTGAGCTTGCTTACCATTATTGGGTTGATCATCGTTTTGGCCCGAAGATAAAACAACTTGCAACTTTCATCCGAAAAGCCGGTATTACAACCGGCTTTTTTTTATGTCCATACTTTCTGTTCACCCCAAGAATTATTGATCATGAAATATTTGTTAACGTTTCTTCTGATGTTGATTTCTGTAGGAAGTTTGCAAGCTCAGCTAACTTCATTCCAGGAAAAGGAGACAACGCTTATTTTTGTCCGTCATGCCGAAAAAGCGGATGATGGAACAAAAGATCCTCCACTGAATGAAGAAGGAGTTAAAAGAGCTGAAGTACTTAGCAAGTTGATGACCGAGAACTTTTCGATATCCGCGGTCTTCAGCACACCATATAAACGAACCTTGCAAACGGCCCAGCCATTGGCTGAGAAGATAGGGCAGGTCGTACAAGTCTATAATTTTACCGATCCGGGGGAACTCTTGAACTCAATAAAAGAGGCTCATTCCGGTTCTGCTGTTTTGATCGTGGGACATTCCAATACAACTCCCATGCTGGTGAACATGTTGTTGGGAGCAAAGAAGTACGAACAGCTTCCAGAAGATGAATATGGAAAGTATTTTGTGGTGCAATTACATCCTGACGGGGCAGTTACAGATCAAAAATTGAGTTATTGATCTTAAGGAAGGGAGTAATATTTACGCAGGAACCACTCACTGCCAAGTAGTAAAATAACCAGCAAAAACCAGTAATAGGAGCGAACAGGGAAGAAATAGTTTTCTACTATCTCGCTTTGCATCTGAAGGAGATCTGCGGATTGCAGGCTGTCTCGCAACGAAGTGACTTCGTTATAAGTAAAGAAAGCCCCGCCGGAATTTTGGGCGATATCCTGAAGCAGCTGATCATTTCTGATGGTATTTGTAAGCTCCATGCTGGAGTTAGACACCAAAAACTCACCATTTTGTGAATCCAGTTGCCGGTCGCCTTTGCGGGCTGTGGCAGTATATTCATATAAACCTTCAGAAAGCCGGGGCAGGTCAAGCCGGTAGTTTCCGTTGCCTGCGTTTTCCATATTGAACGTTCGGGCTTGATCATTGGGGCCCGTAAGTTCAACTTCAATGATGGCATTTTCCTCAGGTCTTTCCTGTTCGTTTTGAAGACTGGCTCCTAAAAAAGGATTTTCTGCAGTACTGAACGTTTGCTTTTGCGGGGAGATACGAAGCAGGCGGTTATCCGGATCGCTGGATGTCCAGGCTACCAAGTGTGAAATAAGTTCAACCGTGAAATTCCTATGACTTTGGCTGGTACTTTGAGCAAGCTTGAACCATCCCCAGGGGAGCACTTGTGTCCGGCGAATATTGCCGATCTCAAGTATTGCTATTGCCGGATAATCTGTTTCAACTCCATCATATCTGAGATTGAATAATACAGTGCTTTGAGGTTCAGTAACATCAGAGCGAAGCGGAGATTGCAAATAGGGAGTTTCCAGTAAGTTGATCTCGGGTAATTCAAGAATAGGATGATCCCGTTCACCTAAAACCTGATGTAAAAGAACAGGCAAAGCCTGGCGGTTAGAGGTAGAAATGAGCTGTGCAGTACGGATCTGTTGCGGTAGAACTCCAATTTGTGGACTTAAAGTAAAATGCAGCGTAGGGGTCTCAGAAAGCTCATCCAGAAAATCAAATGATCTGTTTTGAGACGGAGTGCCATGTATAATGACAAGGTCATATTCTTCATCGGCATCCGGCACTTCTTCTACAAAATTGTTTCCGCCTAACCAGGTGAGTGTAGTGATCTCATTGCTTTCATCCCGTTCAATAATGGAACGAATGGCTTTTACATCGGGGTGAATTTGATATGCAACGTGCAATATCTTGGTCTTGCTGTCCAGAACATCGATTGAAAAAACACTGCTGTTGTTATTCTCTGTCCATTCTTCCGGTAACGGAGATACGTTGATCTCATATTGTTTTAAACCCGGTTCGGTAAGTTCAATATCAAATCGGATCTGACTAACCTGATTATCAGCATCAAAAGTGACCTGTTGTTCCTGTAAAACATCTCCATTCGTCTCAAGGCTAACGTTCACGGTATTATTAGGGAATCCTGTCTGTGAGATCTCGGCTTCAATGGAATGCTGTGTATTTGTGTAGCCCGTGGTATTGGTGACAACATTGGTAACTGAAACATCTCTCACTCGGGAGGTATCTCCAACGGCCACTGTATATATGGGTATAGTAGAATTGAAGGCGCTGATAGCCGGATTTCTTCCGTAGGTAATGATTCCGTCCGTAATGAAAACAGCGGCCTGTACTTCACGCTCCATTTCAAGCAGAGAAGTGACCGGAGCCGAAAGGTTAGTAAGTTGTTCGGATGCATTGAGAGAGTCGGGGGAAAATGATGCTACTTGCTCTCCAATGGAATAATAATTGATCGCAGCATTACCCAGATTATCGAAACTGATTGTGTTCAGTGTATTCTGATAGCTTTCCAGTCCATTATAATCACCTTTTGAAATGCCGATGCTTTCAGAATTATCCAGAAATACCGCGATCTTTGGAGGAATATCCATTTCCCTTGACGAGTAGAAATATGGATTTAACAAAAGGAGGAATAATAAGATAAGTGCGCTCGCTCGCAAAGAGATCAAAAACCAGCGGGAGAGGGGTGTGATGCTCGTGAATTTCCGGTAGGCATACCAGGATAATATGATCAGAAACAGGGATACCAGTATTATGATTGCCGGCGATATAATATGTTGAAAACCCTGAAATTCCACATCAATCCCTTTTTAATTTTTGATTTCAGGCTTCTTCAATCAGCATGTTAATGAGTTTTACCGTTGTATACCCGTCTGCTTCAGCGGCATAATTGTTTACGATACGGTGACGTAGAACGGGGGTAGCCAGAGCTTTGATGTCTTCTTCCGTAACATGATACCGACCTTGCGAAAGTGCGCGGGCTTTACCGCCTAAGATCAAATATTGGGAGGCTCTTGGTCCGGCTCCCCAGCTCATGTATTTATTCACGTAGTCAGGAGCCATATCGGTGCCGGGACGGGTTTTTGAAACCAGTTCAACAGCAAAATCGAGTACATTTTCAGGGACAGGGACTTCGCGAACCAGCTCCTGCAACTTTTTCAGCTTTTCTTTGGATACCAGCGGCTCAATACTGTATTGCTGATGAGCCGTGGTTTTACTGACTATCTCTTTCTCTTCGGCAAGTGTAGGATAGTCAACCCAGATGTTGAACATAAAACGGTCGAGCTGAGCTTCCGGCAGTGGATAGGTTCCTTCCTGCTCAATGGGGTTCTGCGTGGCTAATACAAAGAAAGGAAGATCCAGGTCATACGTTTTGCCGGCTGTTGTTACATGATATTCTTGCATGCCTTCAAGCAGTGCAGCCTGAGTTTTTGGGGGCGTTCGGTTGATCTCATCTGCCAAAACGATATTGGCGAAGACCGGTCCTTTGATAAAGGTAAATTCTTTGCGACCTGAATCTTTGTTTTCTTCAATTACTTCCGTTCCGGTGATGTCGCCGGGCATAAGGTCTGGAGTGAACTGAATCCGGTTGAAGCTAAGGTTTAATGAATCTGCTAATGTTCTTATGAGCAAGGTTTTAGCAAGGCCCGGAACGCCGATCAGGACACAGTGTCCTTTCGAAAAAAGACTGATCAAAAGCAGATCTATGATGTCATCCTGTCCAATGACGGCTTTGTGAATCTCTTTCTTAATACTGTGGAAAGTCTCATGAAATTCATCCGCCAGCTTTACGGCGTCTTTATCATCAAAGTTCATCGTGTATCTCCTGTACTTCCTGCAGGACTAAGTTCTTCCATGGTGTTTTCAATTTTTTTATCACTTGGAGTGTCGATGGTATACTCGACATAAATGGTTTCACGTAAGTTCTGCATCCATTTTTGCATGATGCGATATTGCTTTTGCTGTAAGGCAATGTTCTTGATCCGTTCATAATCCTGTTGAAGATTTGCAATATGTTCCGGGATCTGTCGGTCGAGCCGTACAATACGATATGCTTTTTTATTTTGACGTTGAAGTGTAAAGGACTTCGGTTCAGATATAGTTCCTACCTCATCCATCAACAACACAATACGATACATAGACGGATCCAGTCTGTTGAGTGGAATAAGACGTTCACCACTTTGTGGGTCAAATATCTTTCCGCCGAGGTTGGCCGTATTTGGATCTTCGCTGTATTTGCGGGCTACATCAGAAAATTCAACATCAAGGTTATTCACAATGCTGTCGCGAAGAGCTTCGAGCCTGTTAATAGCATACTGCTCATCCAACTGATCTTCATCAATTGATATAAGGATATGATTGGTTTCGATCTGATCGCCAACACGTCTATTCAGGCGAATAATGTGATAACCGAATTGGGTTTTAACCACCTCAGAAATACCGCCGGGTTTCAGGGCCGACGCTGCTGCAGAATATTCAGGAACCAGCTCATCAAGTCCCATCATCGGGAGTAAGCCACCATTTTCAGCACTACCGGGATCATCGCTATGCCGGCGGGCCAGTTCCTCAATAGATTTACCATGGGTTACAATGGAATCACGTAATTGTTGGGCAAGCTCAAGTGCTCCTTTTTCAGCATCTTTCTTAGCAGGGGGGACGATAACGATCTGTGAAAGTGAAACCTGCTCCGGTATAGTTGGGAGAGAATCGGTAGGAATTCTGTTAAAGAACTCTCGAACCTCAGGGCGGGTGATCTCTACTGTTTGTATTTTTTGTTCACGAACTTTGCTTGTAAGCATTTGTTCACGAAACTGCTCACGAAAATCTGCTTTGATCTGGATAATGGATTTTCCAAACGCCTGTTCAAGTGCTTGTTCGCTGCCGGCTTGCTGCACCAGCTGTTGCATGCGCATATCCATACGGGAATTCACTTCATCATCAGAAACCGTGATGGAATCAATTTCAGCTTTCTCAAGCAGCACATAATTATCTACAGCGGATTCCAGAAAAGCATACCAGAGTTCAGTACTGAACTCAATGGGCTCTCCCGAAACACGACTTTGACGGATATAATCAGCCACATTTTGATCGATCTCTGACTTAAGGATTATATTCTCATTTACATGAGCTACGATCTGATCAGCAAGTTGCCGTGATTGCTGTGCGTGTGATTGATGAGTAATTAAAAAGCCAAATAGAAAGAAGAGGGGGAGTAATAGGTAGTTTTTATTCATTATAAGCATTATTCAGTGTATCAGTATCAATAACTGATGGATTCGATTCTACGTTGTTAACGGAATGGATTTTGATTTCATTATTTGCCTGACCCTGAAGATAAAGATTCTTTACGTATGTGTTAAAAGCTCTTTTCCTTTTTTCGAGCGTCAACCACTCTTTGATCTGCTCGATAAGCCAGTCCAAGTCGGGATGATCTCCTTCAGGTCGTTCCTCAAGCAGTTGAACAAAATGATACTCTCCGGAAGTTCTGTAAGTAGGGGAGATCTCGGAAGGGCCAATAATTTTGAGGTAGCGGTTTAGCATGTTGATATCTCCACCGGCGATAGAAATTGGCCAGAATCGCTCAGATTCCCGGATCTTGAGGTCAGCAAATCTGGAATATTTTTTTGCAACGGTCTCCCAGTCTGTGCCTCTCATTAATTCCCGTTTTGCACTTTCGGCTTCTGCGTTCGTAGATGCAATTAAATGCCGGTATCGCACATATCGTTCATCCAGTACAAAACGATCTTTATGTTGCTGATAGTAATCCCGTGCTTCCTGTTCAGAAACGGTAAGGTCATCTTCAAATTCTGCAATGATGTAATCCTGCACTTGTTGAAGTATGAATTCCTCGCGCATGCGTCTCAGCTTTTCCTCCATACCCGGACGATTGGTGAAGTTCAGGCGTTCTGCTTCCTGCAAAATGATCTGCCTTCTGATCCATTCATCCCGGTAGGTTTGAATGGCTGAGGCACTATCTGATTGCAACACGATGGCAGGTATTTGCTTGCGGGCGTCCTCTGCGGTAAGCCGTTCTTCGCCTACTTCAGCCAGGATCACTGTGTTTGTTTCAGCTGGCTTGGTACAGGCTGTAACAGCAATTAATAAGGAGAAAATGCAAAACCGGATGTAATTCATAAGCAAAGTTATCGGCTTTCTTGATTGTAGGCCCGTTCAAGATTCTTCGAATTCACTTTAACATTGTAGGTTTTCCTGAGCTCTTCAATCCATTCTTCTTCTCGTTCAGGCTGAAATTCAGACAGAAGACGGTTAAACGCTTCATCAAAGGTCATGGCGCGGGCCGGTAATCGATCTTCAAGCCAAAAAACCGCAATTCTGTTGTTGTACTCAAACGGATTTGAAAAAGATTGTTCTTCCATCTCTTGAAGCTTATCGAAAGGAGGTTCTGAAAAATCACTTGTTGAGTCGCTGGAGACACTCAGGTTTTTAATATTTGTGCGGAGGCTATCCGGAGAGCCACCGTTTTCAACAAAGTTGATGGCATTTTGGATGGTAGAATCCTGCCTTGCACTTATTAAGTAGTAAAATGGACGCTCCGGGTACTGATAGTTCTCCAGGTTTTGTTTATACATCATCTTCAATCTGGAAGTGTCAACTGTTGCTGAACTCCAGATGTTAGTTTCGTTGATGTTATAGACGATCAAACCATTCAGATAATTTTCAGACTGCTCCTCAAAAGCAGGGTATCGGTCTAGCGTAAGGTTGATGATATTTTTGTCGGCTACGTATCGTCTGTAACTGTCAACCCATTCGGGAGTATAATCAACCGCTAACCGTCTTGAGAATTTATCCTGCAGGTAGTCATGGAAATCCTGAAGGCTATAATCGTTGTCTGCGAAGGAGAGAATGGATTGCTCCGGAAGTTCTTTAGAAAAAGAAATGTCTGCCATGGTCACTGAATCTTTTTGGATGAGCCACTCTGCATACGTATTAAGGGCTGATTGATCTTTTATAGAGCCATATTTCTCATTCAGATAATCAAGTACAAATTGGTTGTTCTCTTCAAAATAAGGAGTATCACTCAGGCGCTGCATCAAAGCCTCATCCCGCTGAGCTTCAGAGACATAGCTTTCAACCGAGTCGATCTTAAAGATATGGTATCCGTAATTGGTTTTAGCGGGTTTGGAATATTCCAGGTCCGGATCCTGTCTCATTACTGCATCCACAAAGTTCATGGCATAGTTCCCCTGATAGCTTACCCAGCCAATGCGTCCGTTGTTTCTGAGGGAGGCACCGTCTTCAGAATAATTGCGGGCAACCGTGCTCCAGTCTGAGCCACCTTCAAGTTCTTCGTAAGCATTATAGATCTTGTCATAAGCAGCGCTGTCACCTGTTCCCCGAACATAAATATGACTGGTTAGGCGTGCGGGAGTACGTTCCCTTTTATCCTGAAGCAATGCAATGTGATAGCCAAATTGGGTGCGGAAAGGCTCAGAGATCTCGCCAACATCCAGACTATATAATACATCTTCAAAAGGCTTCACGGTTCTTCCGGCAGAGATCCAGGGAATATCGCCGCCCATACTTCGCCCTCCGCGTTTGGTAGAATATTTTTCATCTACTTCATTTAAAGGAATACCGTCTTCGATCTCGCTGCGTGCATTCTCTAGCTTATCTATAGCTTCCTGAATTTGTTCTTCAGTTGCATTTTTATCTACTGCCACCAAAATATGAAATGGTTTCAGCTCAACACTCGACCTTTCCTTGAAGGTTGTAAAAGCCGCTGGTTTGATCTCTTTTTCGAGCCACCAGGCATAAGCGGCCTGCTTTACATAATTGGTATGTTCGGCAATAAGAGTTGAATCTTTGTAATACCCCTGATCTTTTGCGGCCTTTAGCTTGGCTTTGTAATCAAGAAAGATAGGGAGGAAGGATTCGAGTTCTTCCAGGGAGACTTCATCTATGTTTCCGCTGCTGTAGTTTTTTTTGAGTTCAGCGTAGGTAATATCTTCTCCACCAACTTCACCAACTACTATCTTATCTGATTGGGATTGCCCAAAAACGAAAGTGGGGAAAAGGAACAACAGTAAACTAAATATGAATAATTTATTAGTGCTCGCCATTGCGAAGTTCATATGATTTTTTTGTTGATAATTGATAATTAAGACTCTTCTTAAAATAACATCCCGGCAAATGTGGCAGTCATTAAATTAGCCAGTGTTCCTGCGAAAACAGCTTTGATACCAAATTTAGCCAATTCTGATTTTCTGCTTGGAGCCAATCCGCCAATACCGCCAATTTGAATGGCAATGGAGGAGAAATTAGCAAATCCACACAACGCAAACGTTGCCATTGCAATTGTTTTCGGTGAAATACTTGCTGCGGCTACCTCTTCAGCCAGTAACAGGTATGCTACAAACTCATTCAGTACAATTTTAGTACCCAGCATAGATCCCATATTTACAGCATCTGCCCAGGGTACGCCGATCAGCCAGGCGATTGGGGCAAATGCCCATCCGAGGATCATTTCTATAGTAAGGCTTTCTCCCAGCAATGAAGTGATACCTGTGAGGTCACTTCCCCATCCTAAAATACCATTGAACATGGCAAGCAATGCGATGAATGCCAATAACATAGCACCGACATTTGCGGCTAATTTAAGGCCTACGCTGGCACCTGTTGCTGCTGCATCAATACCATTAGCATCCGTTTGTTCCACATGCATGGAAACATCGCCTTTTGTGACAGGTTCGCTGTCTTCAGGGTATAAGATCTTTGCGATCACAAGTGCAGCAGGAGCCGCCATCAAGCTGGCGCCAAGAAGTCGTTCAGCAAATAATTGTTGAGCCACAGCAATTTCAAGGCCATTGGCTTCTGCAAAAGGCGTTCCCAACATGGCTACATAAGCAGCCATCACGCCACCGGCAATGGTTGCCATACCACCGGTCATCACAACCATGAGCTCAGATTTGGTCATCTTTTCAATAAAAGGCTTGATGACGAGTGGGGCTTCGGTTTGTCCCACAAAAATATTTGAAACCACAGACAGCGTTTCAGCTCCTGATGTACCGAGTAATTTTTGAATACCTTTAGATACAATTTTTACTACAAATTGTAATATCCCGTAGTGATACAATATGGCTGTTAGTGAAGCAAAGAACACAATGGTCGGTAGTACCTGAAATGCAAAGAAAACACCCAGGCTTTCAGGATGTTCTGGTCCTTGCCCCAAGCGGCCGAATATGAACGAAGCACCTTCTGTCGTATAACTCAAAACTACTACAAAGAAGCTCGCTACCTGCTTAAAGGCGACCATAGGCCAGCCTAAAGGCCCCCAAAAAGATGCCAGCAGATCAGCTTTCAAAATGAATATTGCGAGCAGGAACTGAAACCCAATGCCGATGGCAACCAGCTTCCAGTTTATGTTTCGCTTGTTGTTACTAAAAATGAAGGCGAGTCCCAAAAGACTCATAACTCCAATTAAACCGCGTATTATATCCATTAGGGTTACTCTGCGTTTGTTTCTTCAGTTTTCTGTTGTGTTTCCTTTTCAGTTGAAGCTGATCCGGAAATATTATTCATAAAAGGGGTTATGGGCCGGCCTCGACGCTTATCAACCGGTGGACGAAAGCAGTGGCGGGCACGAGGCTCATAGGCATCATATTCTCCTACTAAAACCTGATCTTCATCTTCTACCACGCGCTGGGAGTAGTGCGCCATGGTTCCACTTTCAGCACAGATGGCGTGAAGTTTGGTTACATATTCGGCAATGGCTAAAAGGTAGGGCATAGGGCCAAATGGTTTCCCTGTGAAATCCATATCAAGGCCGGCTACGATCACTCGTTTTCCATCATTGGCAAGTGAGTTGGCCACATCCACTACCCGGTCATCAAAAAATTGTGCTTCATCTATACAAACTACGCGCGCGTCGCCCGTAAGTAATACTATTTGATCTGCGGTGTCTACTAAAATACTGGGAAGGGCCGTTTCGTTGTGCGAGACTACTTCGTCTTCAGAATAACGTTTATCAAGTGCAGGTTTTACAACCACAACTTTTTGTCCGGCTATATGAGCGCGTTTTGCCCGGCGTATCAATTCCTCGGTTTTGCCGCTAAACATTCCGCCACAAACAACTTCAATCCATCCAAATTCACGTGGTGCTAACGAAGGCTCGTTGATCATTAACTAATTTATTCTGGTTTGAACCTTAAGATTTCAAAGGTTGGAATATATCAGGCAAGCAGGAGAAAAGGAAAGAGGAAAAGTGATGTATTTTTAAGAGTCGATAATTTCAGAAACCATCTTTCCATTCAGTTTGAAAATGAAACTATGTTTGATGAAGAGAGAGCAGGGTGATAGATGATCTTGGTGTATTTCTGGAATGCTTTGCTTGAAGGTTATGGTCGGACAAGCAGTCCGATTTGTATTTCTCATGAATCTCTTAATACATAATTTTTACATACAGGTACAGATTCATATCTTGGGCTATGAAGAAATTTGTTCTACAAAAAGAAGAACCACGAAAAAGACCGGAAGATTATTCCATTCCTTATGCCGATCTGCTCAATAAGCAGCAGCTGGATGCCGTATTTCATGAAAAGGGACCGGCGTTGGTAGTTGCAGGTGCAGGAACAGGAAAAACACGAACCCTGGTGCATCGTGTGGCTCGCTTGGTGGAAAGCGGAATTGATCCATCCAATATATTGCTGCTGACCTTTACTCGTCGTGCAGCAAAAGAGATGCTGAATAGAGCAAGTAAGATCCTTGATGAACGCTGTAAACAAGTGCAGGGAGGTACGTTCCATTTCTACTGCAGTATGTTACTTCATCGTTATTCTGAAATGATCGGGTATCCCTCAAATTTCACTATTATTGATACTGCGGATGCACTTGAGGTGATCCAGTTTGTGCGAACACAGCTCAATCTTCATAAAAAGAAAAAACGATTTCCCAACAAAAATACATTGCTGAATATCATCAGCTCATGCAAGAATAAGAATCTTGATCTTCGGGTGGTTTTACTTGAGGAATATCCCCAGTTTTTGGAGCAGGAAGAGAAGATCCTGAAAGTGGCAAATGGGTATGAGGATTATAAGGAAAAGAACTTTGTCATGGACTTTGATGACCTTCTTATAAAAACTCGCGATATGCTTACACAGCATGAGGATATAAGAATTAAGGTAGCTTCTAAAAATAAGTTTGTTATGGTTGATGAGTTCCAGGATACCAACAAGCTTCAGGCTGAACTGACAGCCTTATTTTCGAGTGTTCATGGAAATGTAATGGCTGTGGGTGATGATGCCCAAAGTATCTATTCATTTCGGGGAGCCGATCATCAGAACATCATGGATTTCCCGGATAGATTTGAAGGCACAAAGCTGATCAAACTGGAGGAAAATTATCGTTCCACTCCGCAGATCCTGGAAGTAGCCAATAACTTGTTGAAGCAGGCTAACTTTAAATTCGATAAGCAGCTGTATTCCAATAACGACAAAGGAGAATTGCCGGCGTTGGTTCAAACTTCAAGTGAACATGAGCAAAGTCGGTTTATCACGCAGGTTGTGTTGCAGCTCAGGGAACAGGGATTGGATCTGAATGAAATGGCCGTGCTCTTCAGAAACGGCCGCGATTCTTTTGATCTGGAAGTAGAATTGAATCGAAAGAATATTCCATTTGTAAAGTACGGAGGACAAAAGTTTACCGAGGCGGCTCACATAAAAGATGTGTTGGCGCACGTCAGAGTGCTGGTTAATCCCATGGATACTATTGCATGGAACCGCGTGCTGATGCTGCTTGATGGAATTGGACCTAAGACAGCCCAAGATCTTTTCGAGTGGATTCGTCTTGCCAAAAATCCTTACCGGTTGGATCTTTCCGACGCTACCAGTCAGTCTTATATAGATCAGCTAAAAGTGTTGAGTAAATTGCTTGTAAAACTGAAAGAAAATGATCATTCCGTATCCAAAGTGATCGAACTGATCGTGGATTACTATCGTGATTTTTGTAAATCGAGATATGATGATTACCCCAAGCGCCTTAAAGATTTGGAAGCTTTTGTTAATGTATCACAGAGCTTTACTTCACTTCCTAAAATGCTCGAGGAATTGGCCCTTGATCCGATCACGGCCACCGCGGTTGATACGGAACAAAAGACCAAGGAAGAGGCTCCACTTATCCTCAGTACCATACATTCTGCCAAAGGACTGGAATGGAAGCATGTGTTCATCATTCAATGCCTGGATGGAATAATTCCATCGGCTTATTCGGTGGAGGATGAAGAACAGCTGGATGAGGAATTGCGCCTGTTATATGTGGCCGCTACACGTGCCGAAGAAATGCTCTATTTCAGTTATCCTGTGCTGGCGCAATCGGCATACGGAGATTATTTCACACAGCCATCCCGTTTTATTGAGGAGATGAATACAAAATTGATCGAAGAATGGAAATTAGTGGAAGAAGAACAACAGCAGCTCAGTGAAGGCGATAACAATTTACTGGAAGAGTAGAATAGACTTATTCTTCTGACATATGCCTGTGCTGCATAAAAATATCCAGTAAAAGCCAAAGAATAGGGTAGGGTGGAAAAAGCACAGCTACAATGATCTGCCAGTTGTTTCCCTTTTTACGGCCTCCGTCGTAGGGCAATGTGATTCCTGCAATGCCTGCCATCCAGAAAATGAATAGAAAGAATAAAAGGAGTGCTGTAAATAGCGCTCCGAAAAAACCGAGATTCTCATAAAAGCTTTGAAGCATGGTATAATTAAGTGCTGAATTTTGCGTACCTTTAAGACTTGTTTAATCTAAGAATCTAATAGTTAAAATGCTTCCAGTAGTTTCTATCGTTGGCCGGCCTAATGTCGGTAAATCAACATTATTTAATCGCCTTATCGGATCACGTAAAGCCATTGTTCATGATGATTATGGCGTTACGCGCGATCGCCATTATGGGGAAACGTTCTGGAACGGGCGCGACTTCACCGTAATTGACACCGGGGGATATCTTCCCGATGAAATGAATGTAATGGTCGTAGGAATTCGCGAGCAGGTACATATTGCATTGGAGGAATCGGATGTGATCTTATTCATTGTCGATTCTAAAGATGGTATTAATACCCTGGATAAATCTGTAGCAACTTTGCTTCGCCAGCAGGAAAAGCCCGTAGTGCTGGTAAGTAACAAAGCGGATAATGAAGAGCGAAGAATGAATTCCACTGAATTCTATGAGCTTGGATTTGAGAATTTGTTTCCTGTTTCGTCAATAAATGGAACCGGAACCGGGGAATTGCTTGATAAAGTGGTTGAATTACTACCAGAATCCGAACCGGAAGAAAAATCAGAAGTCCCTAAGCTGGCTTTTATTGGTCGTCCAAATGTGGGTAAAAGCAGTCTCTTTAATGCTATTTTAGATGATGAGCGTGCTATTGTAACCAATATTGCCGGTACCACCCGGGATTCCATTAACAGTAAACTAATGTATGACGGTACAGAATATGTTTTAGTTGATACAGCCGGGCTCCGAAAGCGCACCAAAGTTAAAGAAAACATAGAGTTTTACAGTACAATACGTACAGAGCGTGCCATTCGGGAATGCGATATTGCGGTCTTATTGGTAGACGCTATGCAGGGCTTTGATGCACAGGATCGTCGTGTGTTGCGGCAGGCCGAACAGTTTAATAAAGGACTTGTTATCGTTCTTAATAAATGGGATCTGGTTCCTGAGAAAGATTCGAATGTGGTGCGGGAATTTGAAGAGTACATCTATTCGAATGTGCCGCAAATGTATTATGTGCCCATTGTGACTATTTCTGCAATGAATAAGCAACGCGTACACCGGGTTATTGATGTAGCACAGGAAGTGATCGATGAGCGGAAAAAAGAGATCCCAACCTCAGAATTCAATGATTTCCTTGAGCACATGCTTAATCAAAAATCATTGCCCATGAAAAGGGGACGGCAGCTTAAGATCACGTATGCGACTCAAGTTAAAAGTAATCCACCGGTCTTTAAGTTTTTCATGAATAGTCCTGAAGACCTGCCGGCAAACTATCGAAAATTCATCGAAAATAAGATCCGGGAACGTTTTGGTTTTATTGGTGTTCCTATTACCATGATTTTCCGACAAAAATAATATCAAAAAGAAATTAAATATCTTTGATGCTGAGCACACAAAGGTTTATTTTCTCAAAAAATTAGTTCATCACGAAAACGATTTTGATTGAATGGCTAAAAACCTTGAAAAACCAACGGTAAACGCAGTTAGCGATAATCATAAGAATGAGCGTAAGCTGAATTTCCTGGAGCAGCTATATCTTCCTGAAATTCTGAAGGGGATGTGGTACTCTCTAAAGCAAATGTTTCAGCCTACGTTTACACTTAAATATCCAGAAGAAAAGTGGGATCCACCGGCCATTTTCCGGGGACGTCCGGTTTTGGTTGAAGATCACGGCAAAGAGCGTTGTGTAGCATGTGGTTTATGCGCCCGAGCATGTCCGCCGCTGGCTATCAGCATGCAGGCCAAAGAAACTGACGACGAAAAAGAACGCTATCCTGATTTCTTCGAGATCAATATGCTGCGCTGTATTTATTGCGGTTATTGCGAGGAAGTGTGTCCTGAAGAAGCTATTGTGATGAGTCAGGATTACGATATTGTATTCGAGTCTAGAGAAGATGCTGTTTATGATAAATCCCGTCTGCTGGTTCCTAAAGAAGATGTTTCCGATCGTTTAGAATATCTTCGAAATTACAGAAATCAACAGTTTGGCTCATTTTGGGATTTCCAGGAAGAGAATAATATCCATTCCGTTCGTGATCGTGACACAGACTGGAATACCGGCTTATCATTAGTTGATATGTTAGAACAGCAAGAGAAAAATGACTCAACCCCGGCATCTCAAAGCTGGAATACATAGAGGTCGTTCTTTAGAATGGATATAAAACAAAGCCAGATAGATTCACTTATAGACGACGTTGCCTACCTGGAACACGAAGCTGAAGCATTGAAATATGTGATAGACTCTGTTCCATATGATGAAACTCCTCCCGGAGGACGTTCCATATCTGAGATACTCATGTATCTTGACCATGCCCAGCAAAAGTATTATCGAAGGGTGATAGAAGATGCCTATAAGAATTCGCGTCCTATCAATTTGAACTCCTATGATTCACCAAAAGATACTTTTGAGATCGACGAGGAATTGGCCAAAGATATTCAAAAGCTGCTTTATAAAATATCAAAGCACCGGGTAGCCTTATTGAAACTAATTGAGGAGATCCCGTTAATTGACTGGGAGAGAACAATTAGCAAAGGCAGAGACTCCATTACATTATATGATTTTGTATACCAAATGGTCCGAAGCGAGCGCAATACCTTAAAGGAAATTGCCGATCTCGTAATGACCTATCAGAAAGGCAAGCAAGCTCAAAGAGAGATAGAAAGCCGTAATCCCCAGAGCTAAGCTAAATGGATACGGTTAAATGGATAGACCTGGTGGTATCATTATCCTTCGGGACGGTCTTTTTTTTGATGCTAAAGCTTTTCATTAAACGCCCATCTTTGTTGGTTGCCTACTTTGGGATCTCTGCACTGGCCATTTCAACTCCGTATTTCTTGGATCTTTTTGGTGTTGAGTCCTACATCGATCTATTCCAGTGGGGCAAGCTGATCTCCATAACATTTTATATAAGTGGACTACTTGTGCTGATCAGAGAATCAAAACCGATATTTGCCCGTTTTCCGGTCTACCTGACAGGGTTGCCGTTCGTGAGTTTCCTTTTCTTTCCGCTTATAATTGATTCTATTGTAATTAAAGAACTTATTAATGCAATATATCAGGGGGGAGCATTAGTGGTAACCGTTCTGATATTTACCTTAAATCAGGCCCGCCAAAGAAATCGACGGTATTATATCATTGGTATCACAGGCATTGTAGCGGCCTATATAAGCTATTGGATCGTATTCAAACAACTGAACATGGCAGAGTTTAACTGGGTTTCGGAAATTTTATTAGCTACAGGAATTCTTTTTGCCTCGTTTCGATTTGTAAATGGTGAATATGAAAAATTGACGCAGCCTCAATAATCAATCATTAAGGAAGTACATGAAAAAAGCCCCTGAATTCACCTTGCTAAATACAAATGGAAAAAAGGTCTCACTCAATGATATCAAAGGGAACCAAAATATAGTGTTGTTATTTTTTCCGCTGGCATTCAGTGGAGTCTGCACCAAAGAATTATGTTCAACCAGGGATAACATGAAGATCTACGAATCTCTTGATGCAGAAGTAATAGGTATTAGTGTAGACAGCTTTTTTACGTTAAAAGCATTTAAGGAAGCAAACAATTTGAATTTTTCGCTTCTAAGCGACTTCAACAAAGAAGTAAGTAAAAAGTACGATACTTTTTATGAAGATTACTTTGGTATGAAAGGTGTGTCCAAAAGATCCGCTTTTGTAATAGATAAAAATGGAGAGATCGTGCACAGCGAGATCCTTGAAGATTCTGACAAGATACCTGATCTTAATAAAGTACAAGAAGTACTTGCCGGTTTACAGTAACACTATAGCAATGGGGAAGATGTATGCATGGATTATAAATGTATTCAATTCAACATTACTTTACATAATATAAATTATAAGACTTAAACATGACTGTTATTTCTGAATAGCTTTGGGCATTTTTAGCTCATAATTGCTTTAGAGGTATTCAAGTAATTCTATATATTTCGTGTATGAAGATTTTAATTGTTGAAGACGACAAAGTCTTATCCTTACTGCTTTCTAAGATGATCGAACGACTTGGCTATGAAATTATCGATGTAGTCACTAAAGGTCGGGACGCAATCGAACAGATTGAAAAGACATCCCCTGATCTCGTTCTTATGGATATCATGCTCGAAGATGATATTGACGGCATTGATGCGATGATCGCTATAAGGAAAAAAGACATCACCGTCCCTGTTATATTTATTACCGGTAATTCTGATCCCTACCACCAAGAGCGCGCTAAAGTAACCGATTACGAAGAGTATCTCATCAAACCCGTTGGCTTTGACGATCTTAAAAAGAATATTGCCAGCGTAGAACAAAAAAAGTCCTGAATTTTCATCCAGGACTTTACTTTTGAGGTATATGTATGCGTATGCTACTAACGCAACCTATTTTAAAGTGTGGTTACTGATTTTCTCTGTCTAGCTTAAAGGTGATCGGTAAACTGTATCGAACTCTTACTGGTTTTCCTCGTTGTCTTCCCGGTACAAATTTGGCGTGTTTTTGAACAGCTTTCAGTGCTTCTTCATCACAGCCACCTCCAATTCCCCGAACAACAACCGGATTGTTTACGTTACCATTTTCATCAATGATGAATTGCAGGACCACTCGTCCCTCAATTCCTGCTTTCCGGGCAAGTTCGGGATACTGAATGTGTTTTTGAATACTGGCCAAACCGCCAACCAATTCGGGCATTTGTTCCACTATTACAAATATTTCTTCTTCCTCTTCTTCTTCAAATTTAGGTGGTGGCGGCGGCATATCTATTATACCGGTGTCCATATCCAGTTCAGAATCAAGGTCAATGATCTCATTTTCTATGATCTCATCGTTAGGAACTTCCACAGGCACTACCGGTCTTGGTGGTGGCGGTGCTTTTAGTTCTTGCTTGGTTTGAACGATCTCTTCCATAAATACTTCTTCCTGACGATCTACAGTTACTTGATCATTCTCGCCGGATGACTGTATATTTATTTTGAAAGCGGATATAAGGATTAGAAGTGAAGCAATTATACCTAGTTCAAGACGAATTAAGTAGCCTCTTTTTAAGTCGTTTTTTCGATTGATTATTTTTACCGGACCTCGCATGGTAACCTCCGATTATGTTAGAAGTTTCCTAATGATACCCACGATCCGTGAAGATTTGATGAAGCGCTTTCAGGAATTATTTGGTCCTGTTATTACAGTAATTGCACCCGGTACTATTTCGAATTTTCCGGACTGAAATGGGGTGATTTGTTCACCGTCGGAATGTACTTTTTGGGGATGATCGGTCTTAATAAAAGCAGATTTATCTGAAGTATAGATGCGTACAACATCATCCCGGAATGGAATTCCAAAAGAGAGCTTAATGAACTCAAATATCAGTCGGATCCTTGAGATCGGATTTACAACTACTATTTCAAATATGCCGTCAGCGTGGTCTGAATCAGGAGATATGGTATACCTACCTCCTTCATTTTTACCATTTGCCAATGCAGCCATCCAAATTTTTTGAGGTAAGCGAATGTCTTTACCAGAGATCTTTAAAGAGATGCCAAAGGGTCTTGAGGTAGCTAAAGCCCTTAAACCTCCAACAAAATAGCGTAAGAAACCAGATCTAAATCGGCTCTTGGATGCGAAATAGTTTGTAACTCCATCTACACCGATCCCGAAGGTGTTCAAAATATAGCCTTGGTCAGATTCAATGACATCGATCTTTTTAAGTGAATTTGTTTTTAGCGACTGAATAGCCTGTTCAAATTCACCGTTAAGAGATATACTCTGGGCAAAATCATTTCCACTGCCAAGGGGGATCACCCCAAGAACGGTATCGGTGCCAATTAATCCGTTTGCAACCTTGTTAACCGTCCCATCTCCGCCGCACGCCACTATATAATTGAATGCAGTAGCTTTATCTTTTGCTATATCTTCAATGGAATCATCCTTGCGGATATATACAAAATCAGCCCCGGGAAACAGTGATGATAATTCAGCTTCTCTCTGTTTAAAAAATCCCTCAGCCCTGAAGGAGTTAGAGGCGCAATTTATGAGGAAGCAATATGTAGAGTCCCTGCTCAATCGAAATGATTGACATTTATTGAATAGTGGCCTTCCTTGTCCGGTTTAAGCTTAATCCTGTCGATCACAACATCTAAGGAAATGCCTTCCTGTATCTCAATGATCTGAAAACCATCTTTTTTTATCCGTTTGAATGGAGATTGTATTCTAAGTGGATCCAGCAGGATCAGTAAAAGTTCTTCTTCTCCTTCAAAATAGTGGTTCACAACCTTTTCGGCTTCGTTACCTTCAAAACACCACACGTATTCTTCCTCTTCCATTGAGGTGTTTGAAAATGTCCCGGCGTTTGATATTGAACGCCATTCGTCTTGTGTTACTGCGGCAAAAAGTAGATCTATATCCAAGTTTACTGAGGTTTATTTGTTGTATGCAAAGTGAATGAGAGCATCTCCCTTATTTACTACAGGACAGTTATTTAAACCGATCACCATCCCGTCATATGGAGCTTGCACTCTCGAGTTTAGATCTCCGTATGGATCTTTTATTGAACCCAAAACCTGCCTTTTGTTAAACATTTCTCCAAGGTCTGCTTTGGTGATAAACAGTCCGGCATTTTTAGTTCTGATCCAGGTGGAGTTAGTGAATGTCTTTGATTTATTAGTTTTCGGTGCTTCTTTTATCATACCCAGATGCTTCATTAGCCGCTGCGTACCTTTGATCCCTTCTTCGATCCCAAATTCATCGTATCTGAGGGATTCTCCGGTTTCATATACAAGGATCTCTTTCCCTTTTTTATGAGCCGCACTTCTGAAAGATTTCCCGATCAGGCTTGAATGCATTAAAACAGGAGCTCCAAATGCATCTCCTAATTCTTTTCCTTTTTTACTTTTAAAGGTACAGCGTATCTGAGGATAATTGGCTCTTGCTGCTCCGCCCGTATGAAAATCAATACCATAGTCAATTTCAGGTATGATCTCATTCATTAAAGTATAGGCCAGAAGCTTGGCAAGAGAGCCGCCCTTTGCCCCGGGAAAGCTACGGTTGATATCTTTTCCGTCTGGCAGGCCGCGGGAGTTTTGAATAAATCCGTAAATATTTACAATAGGAATGGCAATAACGGTGCCTTTTTCAGGGATTACGATATCGCGCTCAATCATGCGGCGAACGATCTCCACGCCATTAACTTCGTCGCCATGAAGTCCGCCGGTAAGCAATAACACCGGCCCGTCTTTAGGGGCTCTGTAGACAAGTACGGGCAGGTTTATGGTGGTATAAGTAGGCAGCCGGGCAATGTTCAGGTCTATGACCTTTTGCTCTGCCAATCCTACTTTTTCCTTGTTTATGGTAATAAACTCAGGCATGTTTTTTCGCTTTCTTTTTGCGAGCAGGATTGACTTTCCGTTCTTCCACGGCTTTCTCAATATATTCAAGGATCTTGGTAGCAATATCCTTATTGGTGGCCTTTTCGATGCCTTCCAGTCCCGGAGAAGAGTTCACTTCAAGGATCAAGGGGCCGCGTTCGGATTGAAGCATGTCAACACCGGCAATTTGAAGATCCATGGCACTGGCCGCTGTTAAAGCAGCCGTACGTTCTTCTTTACTCAATTTGATCAGCGAGCCACTTCCACCCTGATGTAAATTAGACCGGAATTCGCCCTCTTTGCCTTGCCGTTTCATGGCTCCGACAACTTTTCCATCTACCACAAACGCCCGGATATCGGATCCTTTTGATTCTTCGATAAATTCCTGAACGATCACACGCGCTTTCATAGCGTGAAAAGCTTCAATAATAGATTCAGCAGCTTTCTTTGTGGGGCCTAAAACAACACCGTGTCCCTGGGTTCCTTCCAGTAGCTTCACGATAAGCGGAGCGCCGCCCACCGATTCGATCAAGGTTTTAACCTCTTTGGAATAATTGGTAAATACGGTTTTGGGAAGTCCCACTCCGGAGCTGGCCAGCAACTGCAAACTGCGCAATTTATCCCTGGAACGCACCAACGCCTGTGAATGGACAGCGCTAAATACTTCCATCATTTCAAACTGACGAACAACGGCTGCTCCATAGAAGGTCACAGAAGCTCCGATACGCGGAATGATGGCATCAAGGTAGTCAATGCGATCACTTTTATAATAGATCTTGGGGTTGTCCTGTTCGATCACAATGTCACATTTCAGATGATCTATGATCTCAACATTGTGGCCTCGTTCTTTAGCGGTTTCGAACAGGCGGGTTGTAGAGTATAGCGATGAGTTTCTGGAAAGTATTCCGACATTCATTAATTAGGGTTCCCCGGATTTTTGGGTGAGAGTTTAACTTTGGTTACATCCACAACAAATGGTCCTTTTTGAAGAAACTTCCGTCCAATTAGCAACGGATATTTCATGGCTGACCGATCGGCCAGTGAAAACTCGATAAGGTATTCGTTATCAAAAAAGTGCAATCGAGTTTGAACAAAATAACGCAGCGACACTTCTCCATTCGAGCTCTTTACTTCACGCTGATCATGTATCGGCATTTCGAGCTTTTGCTCATTATAGGCCTCATGGTCTGGATCCAGTAAATAGAACCGGACCCAGTCCTTCCCATCCTTTGTGAATGTTTCAAGATTGTGGCAATGCAAACTGGAGGTATACGCACCGGTGTCGATCTTGGCATCAAGACCATAAAACTTCCATTCCGGAAGATCCACTCGTTCTACGCGACCAACTATTTTCTGTTTTGATGAATTCATTGAGAGCTAAAATACAGGTTTTAAACCGCTATTCACATTATCATTAAAAATAACTTTAGCTGTTTCCATGTTTTTATATCTTAGCAACAAATTAAAAATTCTTAGAAATCCATAGATAATGAAAGTTCAAAATTCTCTCTTCCTGTTGCTCGGTTTTTTAATTGTGGGATGCAGTACCACGCAAAACACTACTTCCACCAACGCACTTCCTGACGATAAATCGGTTCAGGCTACCTTATGGGTTCAAAATTCCGCTGAATATCAGGCACTGAGTGTGCAGGCTTATGAAACGGCTAAACGTAATCTTTCCCTGCCTTTGGAAGATTCATTCTGGACGGCCTCCATCACCCAGGAAGAAACAGAGTCTTACATGCAGCTCCCTCCTGCTATTATCCTGGATATTGACGAAACGGTACTCGACAATTCTCCTTTCCAGGCCCGGATGATCAAGCAGGGCAAAAGTTTTAATGTAGAGGATTGGAATGCATGGTGTAATGAAGGTAATGCCGAGGCTGTTCCCGGAGCCGTCCATTTTACGCAATATGCAGCTGAGCAAGGCGTGGAGATCTTTTACATATCAAACCGTGCGTACGAAGTTGAAGATGCCACCCGCAGAAATATGATCGAGCTTGGATTTCCTGTTTCAAGTGAAATGGATAACATTATGCTGAATGGCGAAGAGCCCGGCTGGACTTCTGACAAGATCAAACGTCGTCAGCTTATTGAAGAGAATTACAGGGTTATTATGGTTTTTGGGGATGACCTGAATGACTTTTTCCCGGCTAAGAATACCACCCAGAAAAAAAGAGCAGATTCCGTAAACCGTTACTCCAATTATTTTGGTAAGAAATGGTTTGTGCTTCCTAATCCCGTGTATGGCTCCTGGGAAAATGCTATGTTCGACTTTCAGAGCGACCTCACCAACGAGGAGCGCAATGCCATTCTGCAGGAACGTCTTGATACCCGAAATTAGCTTCTGAGATCTCAGTTATGAAACCTTTCCCAACCCTGTTTGTAGATCTTGAAATCGTACGCAAAAACATAGAGCGAATGGCTCAGAAAGCCACTCGTAATTCCGTTGAATTCCGTCCTCATTTCAAAACCCATCAGTCGCGGGCTATCGGACAAATTTTTCGGGATTTTGATGTTTCGGGGATCACAGTTTCTTCTATAAAAATGGCTGATTTTTTTCTAAAGGATGGTTGGGATGATATTACCATCGCTTTCCCTGTCAATGTTTTAGCCGCAGAATATTATAACGTCATAGCTTCACGGGCATCCCTGAAAACGCTGGTTATTTCTTCTGAAGTGGTTGAAGAACTGGATAGCAAAATGAATCAGGAAATGGGTTTGTATGTGGAAATTGATCCCGATTATGGGCGAAGCGGAATTCCGGTTTCTCAGCCTGAAAAGATCAAGGAAGTCGTTGATGCCATTGAACGATCCGAGCATTTTTATCCGGCCGGATTTTACTGCCATGCCGGTCACACCTATAAAGCCGGATCAGCTAAAGAGGTCCGTGAAATTTCGACTCAGGTATTGCAAAAACTAGGATCATTAAAGGCCGCATTCCCCGATCTCCCCCTTTGCTTTGGGGACACTCCCTCCTGCAGTGTGTTGGATGACCTTGATCCTGCCGACCAGATCAGTCCCGGCAACTTTGTTTTTTACGACTGGATGCAGGTTCAGATCGGTTCCTGTTCTCCCAACGAAATTGCGGTGTACATGGAATGTCCTGTGATTGAGAAGTTTGAAGACCGAAACCAGGTGTTAATTCACGGCGGAGCGGTTCACTTTTCTAAAGATGCTGTGGATATCGATGGGATCAAAAGTTTTGGGGAGCCAAGGCTTAAGTATCTGTCTGAAGAAACCTACCTCAAAAGCCTTTCCCAGGAACATGGGATCATTCAGTGCAGCGAAAATGTATTCAGTAAACTAACTGTTGGTGAAACCATTCAGATCTTCCCTATCCACTCCTGCCTTACTGCTGACCTGATGCGGGAATACCATACCGAAGATGGCCGGGTTCTGGATCATATGAATGGTGGGAAATGAATTCCGAGTAATAAATTCTTTTAGACACGTTTCGAAGTTCCGGTATCCAAATATTGAATCAGATCAAAGATATTGGGCTCACAAATATACGGACCGGGTGGTCCGTAAAGGCATTCTCCAACCGGGTGGTTGGGAACGAGGACTAAATTATAATGATCTGGCGAGGAGCACATTTAGTGCGACTCAGGAAAAGCCCAAACTCTGACTTCGGTATTTTTCATTTAACAGATTCCCTGTTACATTTTATTGTTTCGAATAGTTAACACAATTCAAAATTGCCCATGAAAGCCTCCCTCCTGTTTATTTCCATTTTTGTGCTCCTTCCGTTTCAAGGTATTTCACAGAATGTGTACCTGTTGTATGACAAATCGGTGCCACAGGCGGCTTATTCTGCTGAGCAGCTGAAGTCTGCACTTTCCGAACAAAATTATACGGTGACCACAGACTCTGTAAGCTATGATTTTTTACTGAATATTGGGGTGAATGAAGTAACGTTGCAGCCGGAAGCATTTGAGATCATTCCCAACGGCAGGTTCATAACCATATACGGAGGTGATGAATCGGGTATGGTGTATGGCTCCCTGGCATTGGCGGAAGAGCTGGGCAACGGTGTTTCATTAGCAGATATCGCGTCGATACAGGAGACTCCAAACTTTCCATTCCGCGGCATCAAACATAACCTGCCTTGGGATACCTATCGTCCAAGCATGGCTCTCGATCAGCATTATGAGACCGCCCGCGACCTTGACTACTGGGAGTCCTTTCTCGACATGATGGCCCAAAACCGATTCAACTCTCTGACTTTGTGGAATCTTCATCCATTCACCTACATGATTATGCCCGAAAACTTCCCGGAGGCGAGTCCTTTCACTGAAGAAGAGCTGGACGAATGGCGGGAACTGTACCACGGTATTTTCAGGATCGCCAAAGAGCGCGGCATCGATACCTACCTTGTAAACTGGAGTATTTTTGTGAGTGAGGAATTCTCCAAAGCGCATGATGTAGCTCACGACAATTTCTACCCGCATTACTATGTAGATGGAGATACGTCGGAAATCGTAAAACGCTACATCCGCGAAAGCGTTACTCAGGTGCTGAAGGAATATCCCGACCTCTCCGGTTTTGCCATTTCTCATGGCGAGGGAATGGGCGGAATGACACCGAGGGAGCGGCAGGACTGGATGAATGAAACCATGATCGAAGGAATGCGGCTGGCCGATCGTCCGGTCAAGTTTATACACCGCGTGCCATTTTCAGCCGGCACGGGTTCGGAAGGATCAACGAGTTTGAATACCGAACAGATCACCCGTCAGGCTATGGAAAAGTTGGACTATTTTGACGGCCCGATCTGGGTGGAAATGAAGTTCAACTGGTCGCACGCCCATTCTACTCCTGAGCTAGTAAAAGTACATGGCGGCGAGTTAGGCGACACCTATTTTGAGCCCGAACCCGAGAATTATAAAATCACCTGGATGGCCCGGAATGAAGATTTCTTTGCCCTGCGGTGGGGTGTGCCTGATTTCATCCGTGAACACATTGAAACCAACACCGCTTCGTATGTAGGCGGGTATTTTATCGGGTCAGAAACCTACATCCCGGCAAAAGATTATTTCACAAAAATTGAAGAGCCTGTAGACTGGACCTATGCCTTTCAACGACAATGGCTTTTTTACAAACTCTGGGGGCGATTGCTTTATAATCCCGATACGCCTGATGAGGTATTTGAAAATGAGTTCACCCGACGCTACGGTAATCAGGGAAAGAACCTCCTGGAGGCCTTTTCCCTGTCATCATCCACTGCACTTCGCCTTGCTTCTGCCTGGGATTTGCGTTGGGACTTCACCCTGTACAGCGAAGGATTTCTATCACTCAACGAAAACGAAGATGATTACGAATCCTCTACCCTCGACTACATCTCCGTTGACCGGCTGATACAACGCCCTCCCCTCGATCCGGATTATGTTTCCATCAAAGATTATGTTGAAGCCACCCTTTCAGGAACATCATTTCCGGAAGATGCCATCACTCCGCCGGTTCTGATCGATATGCTGGAAGAAGATTGTGAGCGTGCACTGGAGTTGGTAAAAGACATTGATACGGCAGATAATGCATCCCTGATGTACGAAGTTTCGGATATTAAAACCTGGGCAAACCTGGGACTTCATTTTGCTGAAAAACTTAAGGGCGGCATTGCGCTGCAAACCTACCGGATGTCGGGCGGAGAAGACAACAAAGAGCAAGCCGTAAATCATCTCGAAAAAGCACTCGCTTACTGGGATGAAGTGGTTCGCATCACACGCCCTATTTATAAAGACATGCACCTGACCCACTACATGGGCGGTGGATTTGAGCGGGATGATGAAAAACTATTTCACTGGGAACATATTCGTCCCGAAGTGGCAGAGGATATTGAAATAGCTAAAAATGCATCACATGAATAAATAAGGTGCAATGCTCTTGGTGGTATTTAACCTATTATTGAGGGGGGCATAATCACTTGAGACCAAGTGACCTGAAATTAATTAATTAGAGAACTTTAGCTACGAAATAACGAACTTGGATCGTTTGGAAGTAGCACTATAAATATTTAGATAATCACATCAAAAGGATCAAAAAATGAAGAAGATTTTACGAGCAGTGATAAAACCACAGATACTTTTAGCCATCGGAGCTATGTTTCTGTTAGTCAGTTGTCAATCAAATGATAACAGTGCTGATTTGAAAGTTGATCCGGAAACCGGTCAGTATGTACACAATGCCGTAGGTAATCCATATTTACCCTTATGGGAACATCTGCCGGATGGAGAACCAAGAGTTTTTGAAGATCCCGATAACCCGGGGAAATATCGGGTTTACATTATAGGTTCGCACGATGTAAGAACTACAAGTTATTGCGGGCCGGATATCAGGGCATGGTCGGCACCGGTTGAGGATCTATCTAAATGGCGCGATGAAGGCCCTCTTTTTACCTACCATGTAAATGGACAGTGGGATGTAATGTATGCACCGGATCTTGTTGAGGTAAAAAGAAACGACGGGACCAAGGAATACTATCTATACCCACACAGCAGAGGGCCGGGACGGGAAGCCATGGTTGCCAAAGGTGACCGACCTGACGGACCTTTTACACCTATCAACATGACGGACGATAGTACAAGAACTGTAGAGGGAAGCATTATGGGATTTGATCCCGCCGTTTACATTGAATACATAGATGATCCCGAAGATCCTGATTATGAGATCGGTTTCAGAGCCTACGGATACTGGGGTTTTCAACGATCCTTGGCAGCGGAGTTAGATCAAAAAACCATGTATTCGCTCAAGCCCGGAACTGAAGTTATCGACCGCTTCATTCCCGCCAGTAATAGTTATGGTGATATCAGAGACCCGGAAGGAACAACATATCCTAATGTATACGAAGGAGAAGATCTGGACGCTTTCAACTTTTTTGAAGCGGCATCTATCCGAAAAATTGGCAATAAATATGTATGGGTGTTCAGTGGATATTCAGGTCCGGACTATGGGTTGACCAGTACGAATTCGACCTTGCGTTACGCCTACGGAGATTCACCGCTCGGCCCATGGAAAAGCGGCGGAGTTCTGGTTGATTCCCGCGCAGTAGTGCAGGGAAAAGATGGCAGCTCACTTCAAACAAGTTATTCGGGGCATAATACACACGGCAGTATCGAGCTGATTAACGATCAGTGGTATGCATTCTATCACCGGGCCCCAAGAGGATTCGGTTATGCACGCCAGCCTATGGTAGCTCCCATTACCATCGAATGGGATGAGACACCAGTCTCCGAAGGCGGAAAAGTAACCATCAGAGCCTATGATCCTTATGCGGAAGACAACATTTGGACGGCAGAAGACAGTCAGGGAAATGAGTATACCGGAGCCGAAGTAACTTCTGAAGGGTTTAATATTTACGGCCTCGATCCCTATCAATATTACTCTGCGGGATATGCGTCCTATCTATCCGACATCAGTTTGCAACAGGATTCCTGGGATATTTGGGAGAACAACATGCCCGTTGCCAATATTGAAAACGGCCATATCATTGGATACAAATATTTTGGCTTTGGCGGACTTGATGATGACAAGAAAGGCTTGAAGGCTTTCGAAGGAACAAAATCCGGCAACAATACCGAATTCAACCTCTACCTCACCCCAAAAACAACGGGATCATTTAAAGTGAATGTTTGGCTGGACGGACCCTGGGACAATGATACCTGGAATGGTAAAAAGATCGGCGAAATTATAGTGCCTGAAAATTCAGCACAAGAGATCTCAGAATTTACCATTGATGTATCCGAACAAGTGGATCAGCTGGACAAGAAACACGCCATCTTCCTTGTAGCTGAAGGGGCTGACACTACCGCACTTTTTAACCTCATCGGACTTGGATTTAGTTCAGATACAAAGGACATAGAGCCCCTTCTTGCCCCTACCGTTGATATACAAGTAAACGGAGAATCCATAGATGTACCCGATACTCCGGTCAGATCAACGAATGAGAACGGTATTGTGGACTATGATATTTACGAGGCTACGTACACCATCCCATCCGGGATAACGGAAGTGCCAACCGTATCGGCCTCAGCAAGCGACCCAAGGGTTAAAATTGATGTTACCCAAGCAGAATTAAGTTCAGGAAAAGCTGTAGTAAAGTTTGATTATCAAGGCGTTGTCAAAACCTTTAACGTGATGTTTTTTAAGGAATAGAGGTTTTACCGGCTTGTACGTACCCCTTGACTATTAAGCTCAGGGGAAAATTGGACCGGGTGGTCTGCACAGGCATTCCCAAACGGATGGTTGGGAACGAGGAGTAAAGGAGGAGAACTCTGAACATTCAACATTGAATGGTGAACTACTTAATTCCTCACCGAACTACCTGATCATTCCACTTCAAAAGAGACGCTAATTTCTACTTCGTGATCTTCCAAGAGGAAAGCCCTTAAGGTGTACGTTCCAGTTTCAAGATTTGTATTCTTAGTGTGATCCGGAGAAATTTCAATGGTTTTTGTTTCTCCCGGAGCGATATTCATAGCACTGGTTGCCATTGTACAGACCATGTCTTCTGTAGAATCGTAAATATTGTTTTCTCTTTTCTTTACCTGGTACCCCGTCTGACATCCGGAAGGAAAATCATAAGTCAAATCATGTTCTGAGATATTGGTTAATGAAAAAACAGCCTGGATGTCATGCAAAGCGGAAATTCTATCAGATTCCAAAAGTAACTCTATTTCAAGACCATCGGATACTTTTGAAGTATAGTTTTCCTCAGTTTCACTTTTTGAGGTTGGAAATAAATTACTCTCACAAGCTGTGAACAAAAATATTAACAGAAATACTGTGCTTATGGCCTTCATATAACTGAACTTTTGTTTTTTGTTTTTGTTTTAATCAAAGCAAGCTATGAAACTACTGGCTAATTTAAGAACTAACCTTCCAATCCTCCAATTTTGGGAAGCTGACAACACCGCACGTTTTTTAATTAAGTTCTGCTTTATATCGAAGTACTTGTGCATTCATGATATCGATCAGGTAGATGGTGTTTGTGTGGTCGATCATCATATCATATAGAAAGTGTTCCCGCTGTGGGTCGGTGAATACCAGCTGCTTTTTCAGCTCCCCCTGAAGGTTATAGATCAAGAGCTGGGAGTCTGGCAGGTTTGGATCCAATCCTTGTTTTGGGATAAAGATGTAGAGGAGCTCATTTTTGACTTGAACGTCCTTGGCATACTGCAGCGGAGCTACCACGCCCGGACTATCCAGCTCTGTATTTCTTTGTACGATATGATCGAATATCGGATCTCTGACAGTGTTTGGGATCAGTTTTTTAAAGAGCAGCTTACCCTGATCTGAGTATTTCCGGATTTCACCAAGGGCATTAATGAAAAGTATAAATCCATCTTCTGTCTTAGCTGCCAGGGCTTCATTTTGAGCGCTTTTAGGAATTTCGCCGTTGACATAGGCCTGTCGCTCCTGATCCAGATCTACTCGTTGCGAATAATTGGTTGCAGGCTTTCCAATGCGTTGTCTTATGTCCTCCTCGTCATCCAATGAAGTTACGACCGCCAGTGCATTCTCCTTCCCCAAAGTAGACACCAGCAGTTCATTGTCAGCGATCCAGACTTTTTGGCTGTACCTTGGATAGTGACTGTACGGAATCGTCTTAATGTGCTCGCCTTCACGACTGAAAAGGTCTAACCTGAACTCTTCCCGGTTGGTGGTTAGAAACTGGTCATTTCGGAAATTCAGATCTGCCGCACCTGACATCGGATCCCACTCCCCCGGTCCCCGCCCAACACTCCCAAAATCATATTGCTTGCTGCCGGATGTATCAAACACCATGATCTTATTAAAAGCATGATCATAGATGGCAAAATGCTGTTCATCCATATAAACGATCTCCCGCGGCTCCCCCAAAAGATCAGTTTCTTGCGATATGACAACATCAAGGCTCCCGATCTGTACGGATTGGGGATCTACAGAGGGAATATTAGCCTGTGGTGGACCATCTTGAGAACAGGCATGAACTAGTATAAATAATACGCTGAAGAGTGATAACCTAAGGATATACCTCATGGAGAGTTTTTTATGGTGTTTGTTTAACAAACCGGAAAATAAGCGGCGAGCCAAGTTGTTAAAATTAATGTTCCGAACCCAAAACGAGTCCGCTTATAACGCCTTGTTATACCTAAGGTTTAGTTTTGAGCTAGAACAAAACTTAGTGAAAGACCGAAAGTAGTGACATCTTCCTGTATCCCTAATTTTGGGGTTACTACAAATGAATTACTTGGAGATGTTTCAAAAATCAAGGACACTCCTAAATTAAAAACAGTTGAATTGTCACTTTCTGATACAGATCCAGATGAGTCTTCGACCTTAGTTTCACCTGTAATGTAGTTTACTCCTACTTTAGGCTGGACTTTCATAGCATCAGAGGCTTCAACATCAGTAAATAAAGCAGCTCCAATTGTGAAATAATCACCCGTCACATCAATATTATTGTCGTCCAAAACATCATTCGTATATAATTGTTTCTGATAAAAACCACCTAAACTAAAAGATACAGGAATTGACTCATCTTGTTTAATGGGGATATAAGAAACAAAGGGAGATATAACTGTAGCATTTAAGTCTTCACCAAGAAGCTGTTCATCAAATCCGAGACGACTTACTGAAAGCCCAAAATCGAGTACTCCAGAAAATGAATATCCAACTTCTCCACTAAAACCAGATATGTCATCATTTGTGGAAAATCCACCACCTATTCCAAATCCATTTTGTCCTTTCTCCAAGTAAGAACTTTGTGCAAATGATACTGTGCTAAATGCCCCAAAAATTAGAAGTGAGAGAATTATTTTCTTCATAACGTCTTTTTATTTGATACTGATTTAGTAGGAATAACATAATATTATCCGAACGAAGACACTATTAGGGAAAACAAGCCGAAACTGCTTATACACGCTTTACTGTACCCTCGTATTCGTATAATGTGATTTTTAGGACAGTATCCGTTTAGTTGTTCGCCTAAGGTGTTTGGATAACAGACCTTTATCATGTCACCTAAGATAACACGATAACTTATTATTCCAATTATATTAATCCCTAAGAGATAATAGGTGTTGTTTAAGGGAGGCTAAGACCTTTGGTGGGGATGATGGAAATCTTTCGGAGGTGCTCAATCATTACTAAAGTTGTCACCCCGAGTCGCGACGTTGCTGAAATAGATCTGGGAAGTCTTCCGCGAGGGGCCTCAAAGTCTCTAAAGGCATGTGGTATTTTACGTTGGGATCACGCCGGTAGTCGGACACAGTCCCTCTTGTTCAAGAAGCTCTCCCTTTGCTTTTCACGGGGCACTCGGGATGACAACTGAGATATTGAATTACAAATTTATACCTAATATGACTGAACATTCCTCCAAACAAAAAAAGGCTCCCTTTCGAGAGCCTTTTGGTTATTCGTTATTTTGGATAACTAATGGGTTTCTTCGATCCAATCCTACTGCTTTCCTGGCAGGTTCGCTTTCCCGGGATTCACGTGGTTCCACTCAAACGGTCCGGCCTTCACCTGATTTGGATACACTTCATTCAGCGTATCTCCTTCATACAAACGTCCGTTTTTCATCACCCATTCTACGGTGTTGGTGTTTCGAAGGTCGTCCAACGGATTTTCGTTGAGAATGATGATATCTGCCAGTTTACCGGCTTCAATGGAACCAATATCTCCATCAAGACCGATGGCCGTTGCGCCGTCTATGGTGGCTACCTGAAGGGCGTCGTGGTTATTCATCCCTCCTGCGGCCATCGCCCAAAGCTCCCAGTGGTAACCGAGTCCCTGCAGCTGTCCGTGACTTCCAACTCCGGAAAGTCCGCCGGCTTCTTTCAGGTCTTTCTGAAATTCGGCATGCTTTTGAAATACATGCTCATCATCATGGAACCAGCCCGGACGTCTTCGCGACTTGGACGCAAGTTCTTCGTACGGAGTGAAAGTCCTCAGCTTCTCATCAAAGAAGGGGTTTTCGCGGGAGTAGAAATAGTTTTCCGCCCACGGTCCGCCGTAAGAAACCAGCAAAGTTGGAGTGACCGCCATTTGCGCCTCGGAAGTCACTTCGATCACATCATTGTAGATCGGGTAGATCGGAAATGAGTGCTCGTGCCCCGGGTAACCATCAATGAGCTGAGTCATATTCAGTTTCCAGTCGAGGGCGCCTTCGGTGGTTGGCATGATGCTTTGCTCCTTAGCCGCCATCAGGATCCACTGCCGCTGTTCCCGGTTTCCGGCCAGATACATTTTGATGGTTTTGGTGTCGTAGTACTTGCTGTACTGCTTCATCACGTTTTTGGCATGCTCAAGGCTCTTGATGTTGTACGCCCAGAACCCAAGTCCGGGTCCGGTAGAATACACGCGCGGTCCGGGCATCATTCCGGTTTCAACCATATCTGCATAGGTCAGCACGTCGGTGGTGGCTGTTTGGGGATCACGCGTTGTGGTAACTCCGTAGGCCAGATTGGCCGCATATCCAAAGAATTCCTGTTTGTGGATATTCCACGGCGCCCACAAGTGAGCATGCGTATCTACAAAACCAGGGATGACCGTCTTGCCAGAAAGATCTCTGGTTTCGGCTCCATTTGGGGCCGTCAGGTTGGTTCCTACTTCAATAATGCGGTTATTTTCGATGAGGATATCGCCATTTTCGATCACCTCTTCCCCATTCATAGTGATGATACGGGCGTTTTGCAGCAAGATGGTTCCTTCGGGAATATCGCGCTCAACCGTTACTTCTATGCTCAGTTCCTGAGGCTTATAGCCCTCCTCTTCTTTTTCTTCCTCTTCATCATTCGAAGATTCTTCATCCTCACCGTTTTCATCGGAATCTGAATCATCATCTTTCTTAGCCTTTTCTTCCGCTTTTTTGGCTTCAGCTTCTGCTTTCTCAGCAGCTTCCACACTGTCGGCGTAAGCTTCAGAGTCACCCAGATCATAAATAAAATGTCCGTGCCCGATAGACCAGTGTACTTTGGAGGCATCATCCGACCAGTTCGGGAATTGTCCGCCAATGGTGGTCAGTTTTTTGGATGGAAAAGCTGCGCCCTCAGGATTCGCTACAGAAATATGAGGCGTATCGCCACCCACTTTGGGGACGGTGACTACATAAATATCATTGTTGATGAGCGCCATCGCCTGATCTCCTTCCGGAGCCATCGCGATCAAACCGGCACTGGAAGGCGGATTGTTTTCTTTGGCCGCTTCTTCAGGGTGAAGCATATCCGGAGTGGGATAATTGGATCCCATCGCTCCAAATCCTGCCGTGGTAATACCGGTGATGCGCACGTGCTCCTTCTCATCGGTTCCATCCCACCGAATGGAAACCAACGTTCCATTTCCGCGATTCAGATAGATACGATCATTGGATTTCACAAAATGCGGGTTACTTCGTCCGTTACTTTTTGCAATGAAATTATTGGAGCCGCCATTAGCTGAGATCCAGACCAATTCATCTGTTGAACCGAAGGCATTTGGGCCATAAGAACGCTCATAACTACGGTTATCTCCCCGAAGCGCTACAATGCGGTTGCTATTATACGACCATACCGGCTCACTATAAATTCCGGGCTCTCGCGTGATCTTTTCCGGACGAACACGCCGCGCATTCGGATTCACTTTGTACAAAGCGCCGCCTTCTTCTGCATCGTAGGTAGCATATACGATCCATTCTCCATTCGGAGACCAGGTCGGCTGGGCTTCAATGGTTTCGGAATTGGTCAGTCTTTTTGGCTCACCATCCGGCAGATCCTGAACATACAGATCGTTTAAAACAGTAAAGGCAAGCTGCTCTCCGTTTGGCGAAGGAACGGCATCACGGATCTGTGTAGCCACCATTTCTTTTTCATCAGAAACGGGATATTTGAAAAAGACTTCGGGTCCCATTTCAAGATGAACATCGGCTTCAAATGGAATTTCAGTCTCTTTACCTGACGCAATATTGATCTTGTATATCTTTCCATTGTAGGAAGTTAGCAGATTCTTATTATCCGGGGTGAAGGTCATTCCGGGCAGTACACCCATCGTGGCAATAGACTCCTGATCATCTCGCTGCACCGGATAGGCAAGCCATCGCTCATCACCGGTTTCCATATCGCGAAGCACCAAACCGGTTTGATCTTCATAGCGTGAACCGTACACCATCCACTTTCCATCATGCGAAATAGTTGGGGTGAAAGCCGATCCGTATCGGGAAGTTACCCGGTCGGTGGAGCCATCTTCCCGGTCATACACGCCGATCTGATATTGTGGAAGTTGGGCGTTGTAATCCCAGGCACCGCTGCGCTGAGAATAATAAATGTATCTTCCATCTGGAGTGATCGCCGGGTCTATGATCTTCAAATTCTGCGGTTCTCCGATCAAAGCCGTTCCGCTTCCGCCCTCTTTATGAATAAGCCATAATTTGGGAGTCAAGCCGCCTTTGGAGGCCACCACATATTTTCCGTCCGGAGTCCAGACCGCGTTTGTGTAGCGCGTATTGCCGCCTTTGGTGATCTGTGTGATCTCGGAGGTGTCTTGCACGTCAACATAATAAAGATCCTCTTCCCCGGAAGCATCCGAAGTGAAAAGCACATATTTGCCATCGGGACTATATCGGGGATGCGTATCGAAAGCCATGCCGTCGGTCAGCTGTTCCGCTTGTCCACCCGACATGGGGATTCGGTAGATATCCCCCATAAGATCGAAGACGATATGCTGGCCGTCGGGACTTACATCCAGCGACATCCAGGTGGCTTCGTCGGTAGAAAACTCCACGACTCGTCCGGGTTCCATAGGCAGTTCATTTTCTGCTTTCTTGATCTTGTTGGTGTCGGTTTCAGCCGTATCCTGAACCATCGGAAAGATCGACGCCTCAGCATGTTGTACCGAAAAAAGGCCCAACAAAACCATCATTAATAATCGAAATGGTTTTAGCACATTCATAGGATTGGTAGTTAGTTATGGTTGAAATTCCTGTTACGGAAACGGGAAGAAATGTTGTACTCGAAAACGATAAAATCCGTAATCAGAAGAAAGGGATTGTAAGAAATTTGAACAGTGAATTAAAATTAGATGTACTCATAAATCACATGAAATATAGAAATGGAATTCAACAGCATCCATCACGCCGCCGGATGCTTTCCTGAATTATGATCCCTCCCCCCCCGGTCAGGCAGAAAGATGGCTCTTTGGTGGTTTAAAAGATCACGGAAATGCCATAGGAATTGCCAAATCGTCCGTAGAGTTTCTTGCTGAACTCGGCATAAAAGACCCCAAATATCTTCGAAGCAGCGATACCGATCTCAACCTGTGCTTCCGCCTCAGAATGTGGAATTAAGGGCTCAAGCGAGTCATTTCGGTCCAGAATACCCGCCGTTAAAATGGTGGAGATCTGGATCCCGCTTTTCTGTATAAAGCCAATGGGAATGCTTCGCGTCAAAGAACTTCCAAACTTGTAGCGAACGTTGATCTCGGATACCCGATGTCCCAGTGGCTGTCTGTAATCAACCGTGTTGAAAGGCCGGAAGCGAACGTAATCATCCACTACATACCCGTTGTAGGTTAGCAAGCGCTGATTGGGCGTCTCCCGGTCAGAAGCAGCCATGATGATATCTGTCTGAAAGAAATGAGAGGAAAAGACTGGCCAGTAGAATTTCAGTCCTACTTTATAGCGGTTGTAATCGAAATCGCTTTCCCAGCTTTGAATGCCTTTCTCGAGTACCGCATCCACAAGCCACCCAAACTCCCGGATGTTATAATCGCGCAAGAACTGGGTTCTGAGATACTGGCGGGTATCGTGGTGAAGGTGCAGATATAGACCACGGATCTTGCCTTCTTCCGCCGGATATACCGGATCGTTGTTCTGGAATTCAACCGGTTCAAGTTCACCCCAAAACAGGCCGGACCTTTGAGTAGCATTCAGGGACCGATGCGTCTCATCCATATACAAAACTCTGAAAAATGATTCGGTATTCAACCTGAATCTCAGTCCCGCGTTCACTCCTTCCCTTTCGAAGTAATTGTTACCGGTAGAGCCGGTGGTCAAGGCATTTATGGTCTGCCTGAATTCAAAGAAATCAATAGGTGTTCGGTTGTATTCGTAATCCTGATATTGTTGCAGGGTTTGCTTGAAATAGCTTGCCTCTGGAGCTAAAAAGAAGTCTCCCGGAAAATGATACCCGCTGAGTTTATAGCTCCAGGAGTTGTTCCCGAAACCATAGCCTGCAAGAGCCCGGTACTCGTAATTATCATGCACCGGTGTGCGAAGGCCAAGGCCAACATAGTGCCCCTGAACCCGGTTATATTTATAGAGGTGACTTGGGTTGGTTATGTAAAATCGCTCCAGCTGATACGGCAGCCTGAAGAAGGAGCGAAACACAGACATCCCCACTTTTAAGACTACGCTCTTCTCCTGATTCTGCTCTACCTGCGACAACAACCGGGTGTTCGAATTTTTGGGTTTACCGGAGAGGGAATCCCAATAGGCCTCTTCTTTCTGATGCGCATCAGACAAGATATTGATGGTGTTCAATTTTATGTTTTCAGTCTGAACTTCTTGATTGACCTTATGCCTGGTCCAGGTCCACTCATCTTTGTAAAGGATCTTGTCTTTGGTGCCAATAAATTCAAGGATAGCAGATAGTTCAGTGGTTTCAGGCAGCCAGAAATCACCCACTTTTGTATAGGTTTGTTTATATCTGAGGTCAGAAATTTTGAAGGTGCCGGTATTGGTTTCAGCATATTCGTTCAGTTTTACATCTACACCCAATACCGTTTTAGTGTCAGGATCGTACCATGCCTTTCCCTTAAATAACGGCCGGTTATCTTTTTTGGGATAAAAGGAAACCTCTACGGTTCCTTCGGGCCAGGTGCTGTCGGCTTCGTCATCATAGAGCTCATAGAACTGTCCGGCCCTCTGTGATATGGGGCCAACCACGGTGATGCTTTCGGAGAGAATACTCAGGGAGATCTCGTCGTCGTTCAAGTTGAGTGGCTCTCCCCCGGTGGAAAAGAAATCATATTCGCTGAAGAAATTTTCACTGGCGCGGTTCGCTACCAGCGTCTCAGTATATCGTTCAGGATCGGAAACATAATTCAGTTTCGTCCGCCGTTCGGAATACGCGATGGGTTCAATGTTGATACTGTCCAATTTCTGGTACGTGAATTCACGACCTACATTACTCAAAATAGCAAGCTTGTACACTTCAGCCTGATAAGAGCTCAGGTTGGACTTTTGCTGATCACGCATGCGGGCCAGGTTTTGCATCTCACGCGCCACACGGTTGGAGCTTACAGTCACATCCATTGACATGACTTCTGGTTTCAGATACACCGTTTGCTCGGTTTCTTCTCCTGCGGTGATCTGTACGGTGATGACGGTATCCTGAAAAGACAGAAACCGATATCGAATATTTACCTCACCCTCGGGTAGTTTGATCGAATAGGCTCCCATATTATTGGTGTATGTGCCCTTGGAAGTGCCTGTGACAATGATATTGGCATAAGGTAGCGGATCTTCTGTTTCGGCATCAAACACAAACCCTGTAAGGGTTCCGGTTTCATTCTGTGCAAAAGTAGTTAATGGGAAAAGCGAGATGATCGCAAAAAGATATACGAACCACACCGTTGATCTACACCTGCTATCTGACTTCCTGCTTCTATCTACTATGTTGCCTGAAAGATCTATACCGCCACCCCCGATTCTAAAAGCTGTATGGTCCGGTTATCAGCATCGATCTCGGCTTCAATTCCTATGGGAAGCGTAATATTATCATCCTCGTGGCTTATCATGGCTCCATAAAAAGCCGGAATTCCCAGTGGTTTGATGTGGTCGTCTAACATTTGTTCCAAGCTAAGACTGTTGTTTCCTGCGGAACAATCGGTGCATTTTCCAAAGACAAATCCGCTGAGCTCATCCAGTATGCCAGCTAATTTTAGCTGCGTTAACATCCGGTCGATCCGATAGACACTTTCACCGATATCTTCAAGAAACAGGATCGCCCCTTTGAAAGACGGCAGATAACCGGAGCCTACCATAGAGCTCAATACTGAAAGATTTCCTCCAAAAAGCCGGCCTCTGCTTTTGCCGGAATTCACTACAAAACTGTCGTCAAATTCGGAGGGGATCATAAATAATGAGGGGGTTCCTTTTTCGGTAATGCTTTGAAATGCCTCTTTGGTGAAATCTGTCCAAACCGACTTCCCAACCGGACCATGAAAACTTATAAGATCGCTTTGTGTATAGAGAGCCATATGCAGTGAAGTGATATCGCTAAAGCCGATCAAAAGTTTCGGATTTCGGCGAATTTCCTCATAATCCAGCAGTGGTAAAATTCGATTGCAGCCCCACCCTCCCCGAATACACATTATGGCGTCTACCGTGTCATCCCGGAACATGGCCATCAGGTCGGAACTGCGTTCCTCGTCCGTTCCGGCTAAATATCCCCGTTGACTTCGTACATGTTCCCCTAATTTCAATTGGAAGCCCAGTGCCTTGAGGTCGACAAGCATTTGGTCAAAAACGGAGCTTTGGTAAATAGGACTTGCCGGTGCTACCAGACCAAGAGTGTCTCCGGGTTTAAGAGGCTGGGGTTTTATTTTTTGTGAATTTGGTACCGAAGGGGATTCAGACTCAATAGTACAGCCGGCAGTTGAAAACGCCATTCCTGCCGTACCCAAAAGGGCTGTTTTTTTTATAAAATCTTTTCTTGTGAATGCCATTCTGAACCTGTTTTATGAATGGATATAGTTAGCTATATAACCGCTCTTTTTCAATGATCTTTAGGACGCTTTCGGGAACTTCATCAGAAACAGATCGCCCGCTTTTAACCTTCTCCCTGATCTCAGAAGAAGCAATATCAAGTGGTTCGTGATCCACAAAATGCGACTGTGCAAGGATCTCCTTGTCTACATTTTTGTGGGTCTCTCCGGGTCTATGAGCAACCAGGAGCTCACATTCTTCTACGATCTGATGGTGATCTTTCCAGGTGTGAAACTGACTCAGGCTGTCTTCCCCCATACAAAAATAGAAGGTGGTATCAGGATACTCTTCCTTTAAATGCCGGATGGTTTGTATGGAATAGGATGGCTTTGGGAGCTGTTCTTCAATCGTACTGATCGATACATGCTCAATATCGCGGAAAGCCGCTTCAAGCATCTTTAGCCGAAGTGTATATCCGGAATGATCTGCCCCGGTTTTGTGAGGAGGATACGGAGTGAGAAGTATCCAGATCTCATCAATGAGCCCGGAAGCTAAGAAAGACCGGGCAATGGAAATATGTCCGTTGTGAACGGGGTCGAAAGTACCCCCGAACAGACCAACCCGGGCCGACATTAACTCTGCCCTTCTTCAGTTTCAGAGTCATCAATGGTTACCACATTAGCGAGTTTATTCTGTGCTTCATCGTGATAATTTTCGATCTCGGCTCTCAGTTCGCTTTGTGGAAATAACTGCAAGAAAGTTTCATAACTCTCAATGGCTTTGGAGTACCGTTCTCTCTGAGATTGACGAACGCTGTTGTCGGCATATTCAATATAGGTTTTTACCTGATCCACCAAGGCTCTTTCGGCCCATTTAGATTCAGGATACTGGTCTACCACGCGATCAAGATAAAGCGTAGCGGCTTTGAACATATCGTTTCTCACATAGAACTGTGCAGCATTATAGGCTTTGTGGGCAAGTTTTGCGCGCAATTCATCGATTCGGCTTGCCGCATCAGTCACCCTTTCAGAATCAGGATAACGATTGATGAAAAGTTGGAACCGTTCTATAGCCCGCCGTGTATCACTTTGATCCAGTTTATACCGTGGACTTTGTTGATAGTAACACAGGGCCGCTTTATACTCCATTTCCTGTCTTCGTTCATCCTGAGGATAATAACTCACAAAGCGGTCGTACTCAGAGGCTGCCAGCAAAAACTGATTATTTTTGAAATAACTTTCTGCCAGGTAGTACTGGGCATCCTGTCCATATTCAGTTCCACGCCCTACCCGGGTAACCGTGTCAAAAGCATTTGCTGCTTCCGAATAATTTTCTTCCTCATAGAAAGACATTGCCTTCTGATAGGCCACTTCAACAGAATCGCCGCGCTTTATAAGCTTGTCGTTTTGACAAGCTGAGAATATGAATGTAAAACCAAGTACGAATAATAGAAGTAATTTAGATTGCATTGAGTTGGTTTGGGTGAAGTGTGCTTTAATGGTCACGATTTCTTAAAAAGATAAGAAGATTTTCGAGTTCTTGTTGATATTCGGATGAATCAAAATGGTTAAGCAGCTCAAGCGCTTTTTGGTAGTGCTGATCGGTCTCAGCAGCCACATCATCCAGTACATTTAGATTTTTCATGATCGAAAGTACTTGCTCAACATCATCCTGAGAGGGATCCTCGGTTTCTAAAGTTTCTGTGATCTGTTTTTTCTGTTCGTCATTTGCCCGTTCTAACGAAAGAATGGTGAGATATGTTTTCTTACCCTCATAAATATCTCCACCGGGTTTCTTGCCAAATTTTTCAGGATCGGCAATGGCATCAAGCAGGTCATCCTGAATCTGAAATGCAACACCCATCTCATGGCCCAGTTCAGCAAGCTCGGCTCTTTTCTGGGATGATGCATGTGCCACAATAGCTCCTATTTCAAGCGAGGCGCTTAGCAAAGCTGCGGTCTTACCTGAGATCATCTGTATATATTCCCGATGATCGACGGTAGAACGGTTAACGAATTCCATGTCAAGAGCCTGACCTTCACAAACGGTGATCACGGCTTCGGAAAATACCTTATGGATGTCCACATATTCTTTTTTGGTGAATGCCTCTTCCTCGCCATAATAGGAAAGCTGTCTGTAAGCATCAGCAAACATCACATCTCCAGACAGAATAGCAATATTCTCGTCCCATTTTTTATATACGCTGGCTTCGCCACGGCGGGTTTCCGCACTATCCATGATATCATCATGAACAAGGGTGAAATTATGAAGAATCTCTACGGCAAGAGCTCCGGGCAGGGCTTCGTCAGGGTCTGCTCCACAAAGTCCACACGATAGCAAAGTTAAAAGCGGCCGGATACGTTTTCCACCGACCTCAAGTGCATACCGATACGGTTGATATAGTGTATCTGGAGCATCAGGAAGATCGAGCTCTTCGAGTCCTGATTCTATTTTACCTAATAAGTGTTTATGTAAATTACTTTTGCTCAATGGCCTTTTGTCATAGATGAATAGTGGAATATAGGGAATTTAACAGACGGAATTAGAGCCTCTGCCTTATTTTTCAACCCTTTTGAGATGACTGCGATTGAGTTCAGAAACGCGTTCACAACCTAACAGTGTAAGGATGGTTTTAAGATCTTTTTGCCACTGACCATATAGCTGTGATAAGCCTTCATATCCTTCATTTACTACCGCTTTAATGATGGGTTGAGCCGAAGCCGTAAAATGAGCTCCAAGACAAAGCGATTTTGCAATATCAAAAGCAGAGCGAATGCCACCGGAAGCAATGATCTCAAAACTTCGCTCCCACTCCAGTTTACTTAACTCCAGTATACATTCTACTGTAGGATTTCCCCAGTCATTGAATTGATGGCTGGCATTGGTATTTGATCTGCGTGAATTCTCTACTTTGGCCCAGCTTGTTCCGCCAGAGCCGGCAACATCAATTACATGAATTCCGACATTAAGCAACCTGCGGGCAGTGTGCTCTGAGATTCCAGCTCCGGTTTCTTTAACAATTACAGGAAGCCCGGCATCTGTCACTAATTGTTCAATGCCATCCAGGATGCCTTTAAAATCCCGATCCCCTTCAGGTTGCATAAGCTCCTGCAGTGGATTCAAATGTACAATAACCGCATTGGCTTCTATAGAATCGATGAGCCGGTTCAGTTTATCGGAAGACAGGCCTCCAATGAGCTGAGCTCCACCTATATTTGCGCAAATAAATGCATCCGGAGCTTTTTTACGAACTATAGAAAAAGTCTCAGTGAGCGATTCATCCTCCAGCATAGCACGCTGACTCCCCACACCAAAGGGTAAATTTTCCTGTTGACAGAATTCGGCAATTACGGCGTTTACTGGTCCGGCATCTGCGTAGCCACCTGTCATCGAAGAAATAAAAAGAGGAAAACTGAACGAACGGTCTAAAAAGGATGCCTCGGTGTTTACAGAATCAAAACTTACTTCAGGTAATGCATTGTGTATGAATCTGTACTGTTCAAATCCGGTTGGGTGCTGGTACTGCGTTTTGTCACCTACGGTGAGCTCAACATGGTCTTTCTTTCGATCTCTTATATCTGTCATATACTTAACGTCTGAAAATCACGCTTTAATTGCTGAAAAGGATTTAACAATAGAATTGAATGATTTTGGTTCAATGGCTTTGAAGTGTACTTGGGGCTAGAAAAGATGATTGTACCCCGAAAACCCAAACCCTGTGTGGAAGCGCTTTTATCTGCTTTTAGTGTAATGAATTTTAAGCTTAAAATCCTAATAAAATCTGATTTTAAGTGAGTTAAATGGATGAAAGCACAATGAAGTCGATTCATAAATAAATATTACTCAACTAAGGTCCTTTTTGGCAGCCAGGTAAACAATATGCCATTTTACCTTAAGGTTATTATCTGATTTCTGATCCCAGTGCTGCGTCAAAAGTTTAAACTGTTTGTAACTGAGTCTGTTCTTTTTCACCGAGTGAGAAGCACCGATGCGTTTGAGATGTCGGAAGAAATCAAGCGAGTGTTCAAACTCCTGATACAGGTCGTTTTCGTAATAATCGATCTGCATAGGCCCCATAGATAATTTCACCACTACCTCCTCTACATTGGGAAGTGGGTTTGCAGTATGAGGTAGTCCAAGTTCGAGGCATGATTCATACCATTGACCAAAACTTTCGTTACCAGGAAATGAAGTAAGCAATAACCCGCCGGGCAGTAAACTTTCAGAGAGTTGTTCTAACGCAAGAGCTGTATCCTTGAACCAATGCGGTGTGAAGTTTGAGATCACCATCGCAAAGGATTCCTGGGCTGGATCAAACTGCTGGGCATCCAACACTTCAAACCTGACCTTTCTTCCTTCAAGAAGGCCATCCTTAGCCAGGGTTTCTTTATTGAACTGAAGCATTTCAGAAGAAGCATCACTAATGAGAAATTCTTTATCGGGAAAATGCTCAAGAAGCTGCCGGGTTAAAAACCCTGTACCACAACCTATTTCAAGAATAGGACCTTCCGGAAGTATGCCTTTCCACGGTAAAAGTGAAGAGATAAGACCATCTGCAACCTTCCGCTGAATTTCGGCCTCTTCATGATAAACAGAAGCAGCTATACCAAATTTGGTTGAGATCATATACTAAAGTGCAGGATCATTTTGGGATTCGTTCCAGGTAGAATCTGATTCAAAGGTACGTCCCATAGCGCGGAACTGTCGCACAAAAGGAAGTTTCTTACGTACACTTGGAGCGAATTGATTGTAATCAACCATAAACAGTCGTTCTGTATCCGGATCATAATACGTGAAATTCACAAACGGTCCGCCCATAGCACCATTTACCATATGCCAGGTTCCCAGGGTTTCGTATACAATTAAACGTCCCATTTGGAAGGAATTTGTTTTCACCGGACGATTTAGATCGGGACGCCGGAATGTTTGCACATACATATTATCCCGGGCGCCTTTGATATACTGTTTTTGTAACGAATCACGTGTGGCAATGATCCAGTCATCATCCAGGAAAGAAATATCGTTTACATCATCCATGTGCCAGGTCCACAACCAGCGATCGTTCTGAGGCAAAAAGCGACGATAACTGTGGAAATTCAGCGTATCGATGTTTGGGATATAATCGTGCTGAATTCGAACTTTATAGCCATAATTTTCCCACAAAGAATCAGATAACTGAGTCTGTTCTTTCATTTCATATACAAAATATTCCCACCGTTTCAATTCCTTTTCAAGCATGTTACTCAGCAACGAATTTTCCGTGTTCTTGATCTTCTGAGCAAGCTCTTCATCCGATGTTGAGGTCAGTATCAAAACATATTGATCGCGATACCACTGGTCTTCCACCGGAAACGCAAAGCTCTCTCCTTCCCGAACCCGTTGTTCCACATTTTCATCCAGAAAACCACGTATTTGTCGGCCTACATTCGACTCTTCATTAATAGGGGCTGCAAAGATTATATTTTTTTGTCGCCTGATCCGCTCCAGGTGAGATTGAGAACGAATTTGTGTGAAAGTAAGATCATAATAGGGTTCTGCATTGGGCACTGTTTGAACCCATTTCCCGAACACCAATCTTATAGCCTCAGCTGTCTGGCTGTCCCATTGAGTAGAATCCATCACAACAGTGACTTCCCTGGTATTTCCCTCTGCTAACGAACGATAATCTCCGTCGCAAGAGATCATGAATAACCCTAATAATGAAATAAGAATTGAACCTGCTACCTGTCGCATAATGTATGTTTAGTTTCCAAATTTCAGTGAATGAACGAAGGAAAATAACTCAGATTGCCAGCCCTCGTTCGGATAATGATTTTTGATGGTATCAATTAAGGCACTTCCCACAATAAATCCATCGGCATTTGATGCGATATTTTGAGCATCGTTATGGGTTTTGATGCCAAAGCCAACCATCACCGGATTTTGGGTGATATTACTGCGAACCCGTTCAATAAAACGAGAAACCGACTTTGAAACTTCATCCCCGTCCCGGGCTCCGGTTACCCCGGTTACGGAAACGCAATATACAAATCCCTGAGAGTTTTCATCGGCCAGCTTCATGCGGGAATCGGAAGTATTTGGGGCTACAAGGTGGATGACATCAAGGTTATTTGTAGCTGCATGTTCTTTGATGATGCCGTCTTCTTCCAGTGGAATATCCGGAATTATAAGTCCATCAACGCCGGCCTCTGCTGCTTTTTGGGTGAATGCCGAAACTCCATATCGAAGCACCGGATTCATATAGCCCATCAAAATGATGGGGATCTCAGACTGTTTCCGAACTTCCTTCACCATCTCAAAGATCTTGTTCATGGTGATGCCATTTTGAATGGCCACATCACTTGAATGTTGAATGGTAGGTCCATCGGCCAGAGGATCGCTGAAGGGCATTCCCAATTCAATGATATCGGCTCCGTTTTCTTCAAATCCCAAAATGAGATCCACGGTCGATTCCATATCAGGATATCCGGCAGTGATGAACAAGCTCATCAGCTTCTCATCGGCTTTCTTGTTGTTAAATACGTTTTGAATTCGGTTCATTGCTGTAATTTCGTTATCAGTGCCACCTTTTTCACTCCAACACAGAGCGTGTGGAGCGAGGAGGTAATTATTTTTCTGCTTAAAAAATCAATTATGTCTGATGACGATTCTCTGAATCGGCACCAATATTTTATTAGCTATGAGTTTTACTAATCGTTATCTCGAATGTAGTCTGATATGGTACCCATATCTTTGTCTCCCCGGCCGGATAGGTTTATCATCACAATTTCATCTTCCGAAGTTTCCGGCATCAGGTCTTCAAGCCAGGCAAACGCATGAGCGGTTTCAAGAGCCGGAATGATGCCTTCTGTTTTTGAGAGTAACTTCACAGCATCCATAGCTTCTTCGTCGGTCACTGCGTGATATTGAACCCTGCCCAGATCTTTCAAATGAGCATGTTCAGGTCCTACACCGGGATAATCCAATCCTGCACTGATGGAATGGGCCAGCTCGATCTGACCTTCATCACTTTGTAATAAATAACTCAGCGATCCGTGCAAAATTCCGGGTGTGCCTTTACTCATTGTGGCGGCTGTTTTGCCTGAATCTACTCCAAATCCGGCAGCTTCAATACCGATGATCTTTACTGCTTCATCTTCAATAAAAGGATAGAAAAACCCAATGGCATTTGAGCCTCCGCCTACACAAGCTAACAGGTAATCTGGATTGCGACCCTCGTAATGTTGAATTTGTTCTTTTGCCTCATTCCCGATCACTTCATGGAAATGACGAACCATCATGGGATATGGATGAGGTCCAACTACGGAACCGATAATATAAAAGGTCGTGTCGACATTGGTCACCCAGTCGCGGATAGCTTCATTGGTAGCATCTTTTAAAGTTTTGGAACCGCTCGTCACGTTCCGTACTTCAGCTCCCAATAACCGCATTCGGTCAACATTTAGCTTCTGGCGCACCATATCCTCCTCGCCCATGTACACGATGCATTCCAATCCAAACTTTGCACAGGCGGTCGCTGTCGCCACACCATGCTGACCAGCACCGGTTTCAGCGATGATGCGCTTTTTGCCCATTCGTCGGGCCAGCAAAACCTGCCCAATGGCATTGTTGATCTTATGAGCTCCGGTATGGCACAGGTCTTCACGCTTTAGGTAGATCTTAGCCTTACCGTAGTGCTCGGTAAGACGATTGGCAAACGTAAGTTTTGTGGGGCGACCTACATATTCATCCAGTAGTTCAGCCAATTCAGCATTAAACTCCGGATCTACTTTTGCTTTGTTGAATTCTGCTTCTAATTCCTGAATGGCAGGGATCAAAATTTCAGGAACGAATTTCCCGCCAAACTGACCATAATAGCCACGTTCGTCAGGGAAATTGTAAGTTGCTGTCTTAGTTTGTGTGTTCATAATGAATACTTACGATAGTCATCCTGAGGGTACTCCCGAAGATCTTCACAAGTCGAACAAGTGAAGGTTCTTCGCTATCGCTCAGAATGACGTTAGGATTTAATTTTCTTCTAATGCTCTGATCTCATCCATAAAGGATTCGATCTTACCAAAGTCTTTGAGTCCTGGTTTCTGCTCTAAACTGCTGGAGACATCTACCGCATAAGGTTGAACCGTTTCAATAGCTTCTTTGATGTTTTCTGCCTTCAATCCACCAGAAAGAAAGAACGGAATATCAACATCCAGATCGGTGATCATCGACCAGTCAAAGCTCTTGCCTGTTCCTCCCCACAGTCCGTCGATCTTGGTATCAAATAGCAGGTAATCGGCTACATCGGCATACTGCTGGATCTGATGCTTCAACAAATAATCCACTGATTCTTCTTCAATGTGAATGACTTTTATGATCGGCTTATCTACCAACTCACAGTATTCTGGAGATTCATCTCCGTGAAGCTGCACGTAATCGAGTCCGGTTTGTCTTGCGATGCTATTCACATCATCTATGGGTTGATTTACAAAAACGCCGACTTTTTCAGGCCCTTCGATCCAGTTGATGATAGCTCCGGCTTCCCCCGGCTCAATATAACGTGGAGATGGCTCATAAAAGATAAAGCCGAGGTAATCCACTAAAGCTCCGGCTGCAAACCGGGCATCTTCCAGGTTGGTGATCCCGCAAATTTTGATTTTCGTTCTTTCTTTATCAGTCATTCGCTAATAGCTTTTCAAATTCTTCTTCCGATTGCTCCAGCAGGTCTCTTACAGCCTGCCCCGGATCTTCTTGCCGCATAAAATGTTCGCCGATCAGTGCGGAGTGAATGCCTTTTTGCTTCAATAAAGCGAGGTCTTTGCCTGTTGAGAGCCCGCTTTCAGAAACCAAAACCGTCTCCTCAGGCGCCTGCTGCAGAATGGAAATGCCCCGATGCACATCCACATCAAATTTCTTCAGATCCCTGTTATTGACGCCCAGAATATCTGTAAGCTCAAAATCTAGTCGATCAAAATCATCCTGATCGTAGCACTCAACCAAAGCATCCAATCCAAATTCTTTAGCTGCGTGTTGAAGTTCCTGAAGTTGTTTTCCTTCTGTAATGGCTACAATAATTAGCACGGAATCGGCCCCATAAGCCCGAGCTTCCTTGATCTGATAGGGATCGATGATAAAATCTTTCCGGAGCAGCGGCAATTCGACTCGCCTGGAAATTGCTTCAAGGTATTTGAGGTCACCCTTAAAAAAAGGTTCATCCGTTAGTACTGAAATTGCGGAAGCCCCTCCTTCTTCATATCTCAGAGCAATATCAACCGGATCAAAATCTGGACGAATAATACCTTTGGACGGGGAAGCTTTCTTTACTTCGGAAATGATGGAAACAGCTTCATTTCCGGCCAAAGCCTCTCTGAATGAAATACGCTCTTTCTCAAATCCTTCAAAAGAATTGAAATCTGAAAAAGACACCTTTTGCTTGCGCTTGGCAAGGTCTTGGGCTGTTTGTTCTGTTATCTTTTCTAAAATATTACTCATTAGTACTTGAACGTCCCCATAGCGTCGTTTGTAGCATCTACAAAGTCATTGAACAGTTTGCGGGCTTTACCTGATTCCAGGGCATCTTCAGCCAATTCCTTCCCTTCTTCCAAAGTCTCAACTTTACCGGAAGCCTGAATAGCAAAAGCCGCATTCAGCAGCGCTATATTCTGCTGGGCTTCTGTGCCCTCATTGGCCATGATAGCCGTTAAGATCTTAGCATTTTCTTCTTTTCCGCCCCCCATAAGATCATCCATTTTAACTTTCTGGAAGCCAATGGATTCCGGCTCGAATATAATAGAAGTGGAAACTACGCTGTCCTTCAATTCGAAGATCTCAGATTGTGAAGTCAGGCTTACCTCGTCAAGGCCATCATGGGCGTTGAAAGTGTAGGCAAAATCAGTTCCGAGATTAGAAAGAATATGCACCATTTTCTCAGCTACTTGTTTGCTGAAGGCGCCGATCACATACCGTTGTACGCCGGCCGGATTCACCATGGGGCCAAGAATATTAAAAAATGTACGGAACCCCAGTTCCCGCCTGGCAGGCATTACATGTTTCATGGCAGGGTGAAACATAGGCGCAAACATAAAGGCCATTCCTACTTCATCAAAAACCTGTTCCACGCCCTCTTTTCCAAGCTCGATGGAAGCTCCCAAATACTCTAAAACATCTGCGCTGCCGCATTTACTGGAGGCACTTCGGTTTCCGTGCTTAATAACCGGAACTCCAGCCGCCGCTGTAATAAAGGAAGCCGAAGTGGAAATATTAAAGGTTCCGGATTGATCTCCGCCGGTTCCTACGAGATCGATGGCTCCGGTGACATCCACATCCACCTTAACGGCTTTAGAGCGCATTACTTTTACGAAAGCGGTAAGCTCTTCCACCGTTTCACCTTTTAACCGCATGGCCGTTAAAAAAGCAGCGATCTTAGGTTCGGAAATCTCGCCGGACATGATCAGGTTCATCGCCGTTTCAGCCTCAATTTCGGTTAGATCTTCAGAAAACGAGAGTTTATTCAGAATACTTTTGAAATCCATTATTGTCGTAACCAGTTTTGAATGATTTTGGGTCCTTCTATTGTAAGAATACTTTCGGGGTGAAATTGAATTCCCTGGATCGGAAATTCTTTGTGGCGCACGCCCTGTATCACCCCGTCATCAGAATGAGCAGTAATTTGAAGTACATTGGGAATGGTATCAGGATCTAAAATTAAAGAATGATATCGGGTTGCGGTGAAGTCTTTCTCGATCCCTTTAAATATAAATGTATCATCATGTGAAACCTGCGAAACTTTGCCATGCATTAGTTTAGGAGCATGTACAACTTTTGCACCAAACACTTCACCAATGGCTTGGTGACCTAAACAAACTCCAAGTATAGGCGTCTGTTTACCGAGTTCACGAATGATCTCCTCAGTGATTCCGGCTTCGTGTGGACGTCCCGGTCCGGGCGAGATCAGGATCTTTGATGGGTTGAGTTCCCGGACCTCATCCAGCGTCATGGCATCGTTGCGGATCACTTTATAGTCATCCGTTTCTGCCGCGACCAAATGAACGAGGTTATAGGTAAAGGAGTCGTAGTTGTCAATAATAAGGATCACAGATGGTGAGATTTAGGGATTGAACAGATAGGTAAAGAAAGCTTGGACTTTCTGAATTTTCTATTAGTACTAAAAAATGAATTTGGGTTGAACATAAATTTATATTTGATCTCTGAAATCCATCAATCCTAAGATCTGTGATTCACAATGCCGGTTACTTCACGGATCGGTTGCATGACTTCTTCGGCGCGTTTACGAGCTATTTTACTTCCTTCGCGAAGAACATCATGAACGTAGTCAAGATCTTTAACCAATTCATGTCGTCGCTCGCGGGCTTCACCAAAATAATCCTCTATCATGCCTAAGAGTTCCTTTTTAGCATGACCATAGCCATATCCGCCTGCACGATATTTACCGGCGATCTCATCCTGAGTTTCCTTATCTGCAAAAAGCTTGATGAGGGCAAATACATTATCCGTTTCCGGGTCTTTGGGATCTTCAAGGGCCGTTGAGTCCGTTTGAATGGACATTACGCGTTTCTTCAATGCCTTCCCTTCTGCAAAAATATTGATCGTGTTGTCGTAACTCTTGCTCATCTTGCGTCCGTCGATGCCCGGAACTACAGCTACGGATTTCACAATATGCTCTTCGGGAATTTTGAGGAATTCTCCTTCGTATGCATAATTAAACTTTCCGGCCAAGTCGCGGGTGATCTCAATATTCTGCTTTTGATCTTCTCCAACCGGTACAATATCAGAATGATATATAAGAATGTCTGCTGCTTGTAGTATTGGATAGGTAAAGAGGCCAATGTTGGGATTCAGCCCGGCTGCGATCTTATCTTTGTAGGAAACGCCCTTTTCCATCATGGAAACCGGGGTCAATGTTCCAAGTATCCAAGCCAGTTCTGTCACTTGAGGAACATCGGATTGAGCAAAGAAAGTTGCTTTTTTAGGATCTAAGCCAAGCGCAAGGTAATCCAGAGTCACATCGATCGTATTCTGTCGAAGTTGTTCTCCGTCATTCAAAGAGGTCAGAGAGTGATAATTGGCGATGAAATAAAACGCCTCTCCCTCCGACTGCATAGCTATATGTTGACGAATGGCACCAAAATAATTTCCGATGTGTAATTTTCCGGAAGGCTGAATGCCTGAAAGTATCGTTTTAGTTTTGCTCATTGATCTGTTTTATCGAGTCTTTTGTTAATTCAATTTCGAGGTAAGCAACCTCGCAGCGTCTTATAAGACTTGCGAGCGTTGCGGGTAAAAGCGTTCTAAATTGAAATTCGAACGCTGCGAGGACCGTTGGACGCTCGCAGGTTCTGCCATAATTAATTTCATTGTATATCCAACGCTACGCTGAGCGCCTGAATGAGTGCGCCTGCTTTATTTTGGGTTTCTTCGAATTCCTTTGTGGGATCGCTGTCGGCCACGATTCCTGCTCCGGCCTGAATATAGGCTTTGTTATCCGTCACAACCATAGTTCGAATAGCAATACAAGTATCCATGTTGCCCGAAAAATCAAAATAGCCAACAGCACCGGCATAGGTGCCACGCTTGGTGGGCTCGAGTTCATCAATGATCTCCATAGCTTTGATCTTAGGAGCCCCGCTTACGGTTCCGGCCGGGAAACACTGCATAAGTGCGTCCACTGAGGTTTGATCATCCTGCAATTCCCCAACTACATCACTTACAATATGCATAACATGCGAGTAACGCTCTATCACCTGGTTTCGCTCCATTTTTACCGTACCGGGCTTGCAAACCCTGGAGAGATCATTCCTTCCCAGATCTACCAACATAATGTGTTCAGCTACTTCCTTGGGATCGTTTTTGAGATCTTCTTCCAATGCGAGATCTTCCTCGTGGGTTTTTCCCCGGGGACGTGTTCCGGCAATAGGCAACACTCTCGTCTCGCCCTCCTGCACACGAACCAGTACTTCCGGGGATGAGCCGACAAGTTGAAAATCCTCAAAATCCAGATAGAATAAATACGGAGATGGATTCACCATGCGAAGCGCACGATAGAGCATAAAAGGATCGCCGCTCATATCGGCTTCAAACCGCTGGGAAAGAACCACCTGGAAAATGTCACCTTCATATATGTACTCTTTGCCCTTCTTCACGATCTTCTCAAAATAATCCTGTTCCATATTACTTGAGAGCGATTCCGTATCAATACTAAAGGGCCGGTTTTGATAATTGGAATCCAGCGCGGCCGATTCCATTTCATCCAGGCTCTTCTGTGCCTTATTGTAGGCTTCATTCAGATCCTCTTCCTCTTCCACAAAAACCGTTTTGATCAACACCACCTGATGCTTCACATGATCGAAAGCGAAGATCTCATCATAAAAAGCCCAAATGGCTTCGGGGAGATTCAGGTCGTCTTCGGGCACATCCGGCAGATCTTCCACTAATCGAAAAGTGTCATAAGCGGAAAATCCCACAGCGCCGCCTTTTAATCTCGGAAGTTCAGGTAGCGTTGGCTCCGAATAAGCGGTGGTAAGTTCCCTGAGTTTATCGAAGTAGGAAGCTTCAATTTGTTGAGGATCATCATTTTGGGAAAGTGTGGTTTCCTTTCCATCAAACTTAAGAATTTGATAGGGATTCCGGCCAATGAAAGAATAACGGGCCAGCTGCTCGCCGCCTTCAACCGATTCCAGCAAGAACGGATACTTTGCTCCCTCCCGGATGTTCATAAACAGAGAAACGGGTGTCAGCACATCAGCCAGCAATCTCCGATATACCGGAACCGCTGTATATTCTTTACTGAGTCTTAAAAATTGATCTTTATTCATTCTGATTTAATTCATTCGTTCCAACGTGCCGATTATCACAAACAAAAAAACCCACCATTCGGAGGAACAGTGGGTTTTTCTTTAAAAGTCTTTGTCAATTGCTCAATTACGTAGCAGTCCCACTGTTATGTTCTATAACAGGCCACCACCAATTGTTGTTTTGAGCAAATTCGTTTTTCATAACGCGACGAATATAAAAGGCTCACTCAGTACATGCAATATAGAATCTAAACAATTTGTAAAAGGTGAATACGTATTGGAATTAAGAATCATGAATCCGTACCATTAAGAAAATTAATTTTCATAAGAGATTGAGTTTGAAACTCCCATTCATCTACGGCATTATATTGCTTGTAACAGTGTCCATATTAGGGGCCTGTGATTCAACTACCGCACCTGCCGATATCCTTAAGGATTCCCCTGCTATTGTCGAATTTGACATCTCCCCGAGCCGGGTCAATTTCACCCCAGCAGATGGAGTACGGGATACTACGGTCAACATTCAGTTTTCGGGTAGAACGTCAAATCATATACAAGAGCAGTCTGTAATTCTGGTCATTAACAGACGGAATTCCGGAGAGCTTTTTAGAGAAGAAGAATTGGCGATAACCTCCGATGGTACTTTTGATTTTGAACTTGATGTTGAAACCAACACCACTTTCTTTAACGACTTTGAGGTTTTCACCCGGCTTTCCGGTGATAATTCGGCTTATGCAGAAGGAAAGGTTAGCATTCAGGGATTCTCTGAATTCGCTCCTGAAATTCTGGAGATAAATAATCCTGAGTCGGTTCAGCTTCCTTCTTCCGGAGAAAGTGCGCGATCGGTATCATTCAGGGCTAAAGTTTCGGATGTAGAAGGATTAGTATCTATCGAAGGCGTTTATTTACGATTGATAAGCAGATCTACCGGAGAACTATCGGGTTCTCCATTTAGATTGTACGACAATGGCTCCAATGGAGATCTTGCCCCTAATGATTCTCTCTTTACCAGGGTATTTCAGTTTAATTCAGGCAATAACAGTGATTTTTATGATGTCGAATATTTTGCCATTGACCGTGGCGGTTTGATCAGTGATACCTTGCGAACCACATTTAGAATTACACAATAAATGAGATATCTGATTTCTTTTCTTTTACTGATGATACTGCCCATGCTAGGTTTTGCACAAGTTGTGGGTCCTGTTGATTCAAAGTTTAATTCCATCCGCCAAAACGGGGTTAGCACCATGGCTTCTATCGGTGACACGGTTTGGATCAGTCCCACTTTAAACAGGAATATTGATAACCGCCCAGAATGGTTCACACCGGAAAATGCTGACAGCGTTCTGAGTGGAAAAGGCAGAGTATTCTCATTAGCCCTTGCTAAGGATACGGTTTTAGCAGGATTAGGGTATTCTGCAGAGATTGAAAGCGGAACCGTTCATGCCGCATTCGGTTATTACAAAAGCATTAATGGTGGCGAAAACTGGGATTACATTCCTTTTTATACCGACCCGCGCGGTGACGGCGACACCACCTTTGTATATGGGGGACAAACCTACGACCGCATTCGCATCACCGTACCTCAGCAATCGCCTCCTTATATGGTAGATTTTAAGGGGGATGTCATTTTCTCAGCAAATTGGGCTTCCGGTTTGTTACGAAGTACTGATTTTGGTGAAAGCTGGCAACGTGTGGTACTCCCTCCTTTTTCTGAGCTCAACCTTACTCCCGAAAACGAAAACTATTACTGGGCTTCCTGTACCGATACTGATTCAGATGGAAATTGTATTGAATCGGAGAATTTGTATGATAATGTAGATGATGATAACCTGAAGGGATTTGGCGTACTCATCGACTCGCAGGATCGTGTTTGGTTTGGCAGTGCCGGTGGGATCAATATTTCAGAAGATGCTTTGACGGCCCCTATTGATAGTATTTCCTGGAAACATATCCGTTCGGACAACACCCCAACCGGATTGCTGGGTAACTGGATCATTTCCATGAAAGAAGAACCGGGTACGGGGCGAATCTGGATGACCAACTGGATAGCAACAGAACCGCAAAAACAGGGCCTTGTTTATACCGAAGACGGTGGAGATACGTTCAACCAAATGCTCATTGGCCAGCGTATCAACGATATAGGATTTAAAGACGGTTACGTATTTGCCACCGGCGACGACGGGTTATTCATCTCAGATGATAGCGGCGATACCTGGATCAAATCACCCCAAATAAAAAGCCCAAATACTTTTTTAAAGCCATCCGCGGTGTTTTACACTGCTACTGCCACCACTGAACGTATATGGATCGGTACAGACGATGGAGTTGCCTCTCACGAATGTTGTAGTCCCGGTCAGCGCTTTGATAACTGGCAAATTACCCGTGTCGATTTCCCGCTCAAAGGTGGAAACATCTTCGATTCCGATGCCCCCGATGTTAATACCTATGCATACCCAAATCCATTCTCACCTGAGGTGTACGATCTGGTTCGTATTAAATTTGAGGTTAAGGAACAGAGTAATGTTCAGGTACGAATATTTGATTTTGGGATGAATCTGGTTCGGGAACTAGAGACGGAAGGAAATTATGTTGCAGGAACCTACGAAGCCGTATGGGACGGCAATGATGGCAAAGGACGCAAAGTAGCTAACGGCCCTTATTTTTATGTAGTTGAATCCGGAGATCTGCAGATCAAGGGGAAAATTCTGGTGGTAGAATAATGATGAGATCAATTTCACAAAAAACACTGTTTGTAACGTTAGCAGCATTATTTTCTTTTGGGGTGATGCCGGTTGAGCTCCTCGCCCAAAATGGAGGATTTGCCGGAGCCTCTACCCGAATTGGTTATTCTGCCCGGGGAATAGCCATGGGAAATGCGATGTCGGCCGTAACTTCTGAAGGCGCCTTTTCCTACTATAACCCGGCCCAAACGGCCTTAGAGATCGGATCGGGACAAATGGACCTTTCTGCAGGAGTGTTGCAATTCGACCGCGTGTTGCAATCTGTGGGAACCCAGTTTTCATTGCCCCCTACTGCCGGACTCTCTTTTATCCTGTTACGAACCGGAGTGAATGATATTGACGGACGCACTCAAAGCGGCTACTCCACCGGATCTTTTGATATCTCAGAATATCAGCTTGCGAGTGGTTTTGGAATACGGCTCAGCGAGAAATTCAATGCCGGTATAGGGCTGAAGTTCAACCTTGCAAATTATCACGAGGAATTGAGTAACGCCGTTGCTGTTGGGGTTGACTTAGGATTCCTATACGAAATCTCCCCCCAAATCAATTTTGCAGGCTCTGTTCGCGATCTGTTTGCCAATTATTCCTGGAATTCACAGGATCTGTACAACCTGAGTCAAGCACGAAATGTGGTTAACAATTTCCCCACCCGCATTATCTTTGGGTTAGCCTGGCAGAAACAGAATTTCACGGTTTCAAGTGATTTTGAGATTCAGGCTTACACCTCAGAGATCACCGAGCGTGATGTTTTTATGGATAATGGCATTCCTACTGTGATCACATCAACTGAGACCATAAACACTAGTTCCACTCAATTTCGAGTGGGTGCTTCCTGGGATGCACACGAACGTTTCACATTACGTGGCGGCTGGAATCTTCCCGAAACCTCTGAATTAGACAGTTGGGGGTTAAGCAGCGGATTTTCTATTCACCTGCCTTTTGACGTATTTTCCCCCTCCATCGATTATGCCTTTGTGATGGAACCGTATCGCGTATCTAACATACACGTATTCTCACTCCGATTGAACTTATGAAATCAGCCCTAATTACAACATTTTTATTTTTGATGACCACCGGCCTATACGCACAAGACACCGGCCGGGGTTTCCCTTTGCTTGAAATTGCCCCAACGCCCTATTCACTTTCAAAATCTGAGGCAACTACATCTGTTACTGATGGTTCTGCATCAATCTACTCCAATCCTGCCCTGCTTGCGCTCAACGATATTTCCTCCATTGATCTTGGGTATTCTTCATGGGTTGCCGGCGTCAATAATATATTTGGCGGGGTGAATTTCAGAAACGACAAACGCGCCATCGCCTTTGCCTTCTATACCTCCGGAGCCAGTGATTATGAGCAACGTAATAATCCGGGTCCGTCTAATGGTACTTTTTCCATAGGCTATATTTCTATTGCAGCCGCCTATGCTTATGATTTCAATTACTTCACAGTTGGCGGATCTTTCCAATATCTCAATGAGCAGAATTATACCTATCGAGCCAACGGTTATGCTTTTAGTGCCGGTATTGCAAGTCAGTTTTTAGACGACCGCCTCAGGGCCGGAGCTTCTATATCAAATCTCGGTGAAATGGAAGTACTGGTAAGTGAAGCCACAAATTTACCCACCAACTTTAAAGTGGGCACTTCGGCAGATGTGATCCGATTTCTTCCTCCCAAAAACGACAACCTCCCTATTCTGGTAAAAGTATTTGCTGATTATGTACATCCGCTGCAGGATATCGCAGACAAAGATTTTGCTGATTACGAGTTTAGCGACCCCTATTTCAATCTGGGACTCGCATTCAACGTAGCAGAAGTGATTGAAATAAGCGGTGGATTCAAACCTAATAATGATATTCGTCCCGTTTCGTTTGGAGCCGCGTTTATGGTCAGTGAGCTTGCCTTCAATTATGCACTTGTACCTTTCAATACCGGTTACGGAACGGTACATTCCATCGGACTACAGTATCAATTTTAAAAAGATCGTTTAGGGGCTTTTTTATGGAGGCTACTTCTCTGAAGGAGATTTATGCATCGGTCAACCCGGATGCCAAAACTATATATGTGGTTCCCCTCATCCGGTTTGAGGTCAAAAAATCGGACTACCTGTATTTGCTGTATGAAGAGCTGCTCAACGACGATGACTATCATATTCAGCCCATCAGTGTCTTCAACCACTTCAAATTGGTGTTTGGCCTTTTAAAGAACCGCAAGCAAGCCATATTGCATTACCACTGGCTTGAATTTCAGGATATGCGTTCACTTGCCGGCATGCCCTGGAAGATCTTTTGCATCTACCTGTTTCAAAAGCTTGGAGGTACTATAGTGTGGACACTCCATAATGAATTTCCACACGACCAAAAATATCTGAAGCTCCACGATTATCTTCATAATAAAATGGCTAGTTGGGCAAGTATACTTCATGTTCATTGTAAGAAAGCGGTTGATATCATGAGTGAGCGTTTACAAGCTCCTAAAGATAAATTCCGGCTGGTTCCTCATCCCGACTTCCCCGCCTTCCCCGTCGACAAAAATAAGGCGCTACAACATCTCAATGATGTCTATGGATGCGATCTTACCGGTAACCAACCTGTCCTTTTGATGTTTGGGAACATTAGCCGTTACAAACAAATAGAACGGGTAGCCGACATTGTAATAAATGCCGATTATGACTGCAGATTAATGATTGTAGGCCCGATAAAAAAAGGAAATGACGACCTGTATGATGAGCTTGCAGCACAATCCCGTAGAAGTGATAAGATCGAAGTAGTGGCAAAATTCATACCCGAAGAACACGTTCCATGGTTTTATTCTGCTTCCGATTACTGCATTTTCCATTATCGGGAGATCTTGTCATCCGGAGGCTATCATATGGCAAAATCCTATCAAAAAGAGATCATCGCGCCCGACCTTGGTTGTCTTTCTGAGGAAGGCGATCAACCCAATGTACATTTATTTAAGGATGAAGAAGCGCTCAAATCAGAACTGTCCAAACAATTGAAACCTCCTGAAAATGGGCGATAAACTTAAAGAAAAAGCTTTTTGGATCGCTTTAGGAGATATTGCCGGTCGTGGGTTGTCCTTCATTACCTCCATTTACCTGGCACGCACGCTCGGTTCCGAGTTTTATGGGCTGATCACCGTTGCCATTTCTATTTTGGGCTATGCAACCTGGTCCACCGACCTTGGGTTAAACAACATCGGGACTCGGGAAACAGCCAAGGAACCTTCAAAACGAATTTTCAGAGTACTTGAAGTCTTCCGGTTGAAGCTCTTTCTGGGGATCATTGTATTAGTTGGGGCTACATTGGTGGTCTCGATGATCGAAATGGGAGATATTGAAAAGCAGGTGATCCTTGGATATTTGTATTCCATAATCCCCTATATGGTTCTTTTGGAGTGGTATTATTCCGGAAAGCAACAGTTTGGGAAGATCGCCCTTTCCAAAGTCCTGAATGGGTTGTTCTATTTCTTGCTGGTTGTGATCATGGTCGAGAATATGGAAGATGTAACCCTGGTTCCGGTGTTGTATACCGTCGGAGTTACCGTTGCAGCCCTGACACTGGGCACTTTTGCCATTCAGGATAAACCCTTTGCACTACCTTCGCGAGGAGTTCAGATCTACCCTGATCTTATAAAATCAAGTTCTATATTGGGGCTTGGACAATTTTTTGCACAGATCGTACATCTTCTCCCTGCCATTTTAATCGGGGCTATTCTATCCCTGAAAGATGCCGGTCTTTATGGGGCGGCATTTCGAATTGTTGTCGTTGCTATGATGATAGATCGTGTGTTTGTGAACCTGTTGCTTCCTAATCTTGCCTCCATATGGAGTATTGATCCAAACACGGCAAAGCAGAAAATTGGGGTGGTATTTAGATTTGCTGCAGCCGGGGGCGCTTTCATCGCATTGATAACTGCTGTAGGAGCAGAACAGATCATTGGATTGCTATATGGGCCGGAGTATTCCGCGAGTGTCCCACTCCTACAGTTACTTTCCGTAATGATCGCGGTAACATTCATAAACAGTCTGTTTTCATTTGGGTTAATAGCCACCAATAAAGACCGCGAGTACTTTTTAGCTACCTGCTTTGGCGGAACCATTTCTGCTATTGTGATCTTCAGCTTCGCCGCTTTTGGTGATATTCTACTTGCTGCAGCTTCTGTATCAATCGCTGAAATTATCATCACCTCATTCACCTACTTCTGGTTTAGAAAGGTAGCACCTTTAAATTATATGCGTCCTGTACTCGTAAGCTATTCTGCAGCTCTGTCACTTTTCTTTATTTTTAACTGGATGCCTCTACCCATACTGGTCAACACGCTGTTGGCCGGTATCCTGTTTTTAGGCATTATTTGGTGGAGCGGCATCATTGACCGAGAACATTATGATTGGGCAAAAAGAAAGCTAACAGAATGAAGCAACGAATTTGTATCGGTATACAAGAGTTAGATGAAGGCTGGTCGGCCGTATTGGATCAGATCGGGGTTTGCTACGAAAAAGTGAACTATGACCTTGAACTGGCCCAAAATTACAGTGCCATTATTCTAAACGAGACTCCGGACTCTTACTCTGTGTCTGAATTGCATCAGTACATGAAAGACGGCGGAGCCCTGGTTGAACTGAAAGGCATTCACCCTTTTCTGCACCGTCACCATTTCCGGAAAGAGCACATTGAAACCTTGTTCAACAATACCTCGAACGAAAATTTCCGGCATATTCCATACCTGGATCTATTTTCTGAAGTCGAATTTCACAATGAGGCTACATTATTCGAAGGCCTTATTCATTTTCAGGTTTGGAAACGCGGGGTGATCGGTTTTTTTGGAGCCGATCCCTCCAAATTGATCCATAAAACGGGATATAAGCGTAAACGATTTTACAGTGAATCTGGATTTTATCCGGATGAGATCGTGAGTAAAGTGTCTAAACATGCGCTGTTGCAGTCCTTTGTCGTCATGCTGAGGCAACTGCATTATCGGCGTTCATTGCCTTTTGTGCAAAAATGGACCTCTCCAGATAAAAAGCCCGTTTTTGGCTTCCGCATAGATACTGATTTTGCCGATCAGGAAGCCATCGACCGTTTATACCAGGTGCTGCATAAGAATAAGGTAAAAGGCACCTGGTTTCTGCATGTAAAAGCCCACGAGGAATGGCTGTCAGCTTTCAAAGACCTTGAAGATCAAGAGCTTGCATTGCATGGGTATGATCACGGTACCTCTAAAGCTGTTTCAAAAACACGGGATAATATCAGTACAGGACAGGAACTCCTTCAACAAAATAATATTGAGTCAGATGGTTTCTGTGCTCCATATGGAATCTGGAATAAAGCGCTGGAGCGTGCCATATCCGATTTTAATTTTAAATACAGCTCTGAGTTCACCTTTACTTACGATGGATTTCCACTGAAGCCTGAAAAACCATTTCCCATTCAGGTTCCGGTTCACCCCATATGTACCGGAAGTTTGAGTCGTAAGAGGTATGATGAAGCAGCAATGGCTTCCTATTTCGCTCAGGTTTTACAGCGCAAGTTAGGACGGTTTGAACCGGTTATATTCTATCACCACCCCTTACAGCCCGGCCTTCAGGTCTGGGATCATCTTTTTAAATTGATCAATGCGCAGGAGCTGACGAATCTTACGTTCTTGGAATTCGCTGAATTCTGGAATTCCCGTGCACAAATAAACTTTGAAGCTGTTTTTGACGGTAATTCAGTACTGATCGAATCGGATTCAGCATCCCAGTATTTCCAGGTTTCCAATTCCCAGACAGGATTTTCTCTGGTACAGGCCGGTTCAAAATCTGACGTCAAAGAATCAAACGATTTTCAGTACGCCAACCACTATCTTCCCGATGCGAAACAAGCCTCAAAACTACATAAAATGAATATCAGGCTTTTGAAAACATCCTTTATGGATTGGAAAAACAGGATCCGCTTATGAAGGTTGGATATGTGATCCCAATGAGCGTAGCTGCCGTAAATGGTGGTGTCCGTACGCAGGCTACCTTTACCGTTCAGCATGTAAGGGAATTTGGGGTTGAACCGGTTTTGCTTTCTCCCTGGAATGATCTCCAGGAGCATGAGCTGGAGATGGTACACGTGTTTGGCGCCTCCGTAGAAAACTCTGAGATCATCCCAAAGTTGCAAGACCTGCAGATCCCTGTAGCCCTCTCCCCTGTTTTTTACTCTAATCATCCGCCCTCCCGCATTCGGAAAATCATTGGCATAGAGAAATTTCTCTCACGATTTGGCAGTGGTATCCGCTCTGACTTTGGCATTAAATCCAAACTGTGTCGACAAGCCGATCTGTTGCTTCCCAATACATCCGACGAAGCAAATCTGATCATGCATGGATTTGGTGTACCGGAGGCAATGATCGAAGTAGTTCCAAACGGCGTGGAACAACGGTTTAGTAAAGCCACTAAAGATGCATTCGTAAAAGAATACGGCATTAAGGATTTTGTGCTTTTTACAGGACAGGCCGCGGCTCCCCGAAAAAATGTGATACAACTTTTGAAGGTGGCTCCCAAACTGGACGTGCCTGTAGTTGTGATCGGTGATTTCGGAAATAATAAGTATAGCAGAGAATGTCTTTCTATGGCTAAGGAGGCTTCAAATATCACCCTGGTACCAACCCTTCCCCATGATTCTGAGTTACTGGCTTCAGCCTATGCAGCAAGCAGCGTTTTTGTACTTCCATCCTTCTACGAAACTCCGGGCATTGCCGCGCTAGAAGCTGCCTTGGCCGGTTCAAATATTGTGATCACTAAACATGGGGGTACTAAAGATTATTTCGCTGATTATGCTGAATATATTGATCCGGATTCAACAACATCTCTCTTAAAAGCCATTCAGAGATCACTTAAAAAACCAAAAAAAGATCTGAAGGAAGTGATCTTTGATAAATTCACGTGGGAGAAAGTTGCCCAAAAAACCGTAACCCAATACCAACGATTACTCAATTAAGATGAAGCATCTTCTCATTGCATTTGGAACCCGGCCGGAAGTCATAAAATTAGCTCCTGTCATCAACGAGCTCAAGAAGCATTGCAGGGTTACCGTATTGCATACTGGTCAACACAAGGAGCTGGTGGAGCCGATGCTGAAGCTATTTGGAGTTGAACCGGATGTAGATCTTGGCATCATGGAGCCCGGACAGGATCTGTACGACCTGACCCAGAATTTACTTCCACGAATTCGGGATGTACTGGATGAATCTGCTCCTGATCTTGTGATGGTTCAGGGAGATACCACTACTTCTTATCTAACGGCTTTGGCTGCATTTTATAAAAAAATTCCTGTGCTTCATGTGGAGGCGGGCCTGAGAAGTCACGATCCCTACAATCCTTTTCCTGAGGAGATGAACCGAAAACAGATCACACATCTTTCACGACATCATTTTGCCCCCACTTCACTTAACAAAAAGAACTTACTTCTGGAAGGCATTGTCGAAAATGCGATCACTGTAACCGGGAACACCGTGATAGATGCCCTTCAATTTATCAAGCATTCAGAGTCCTATATGCGCTCTAAACCGGAGATTTTATCGGGGATTGGTTCTGCGGACAAGCTGATCGTTTTAACGGCACATAGACGAGAAAATCATGGAGAGCCGCTTCAGAATATCTTCAGGTCAGTCAACGAATTACTTTCCACAAATACTGATCTTAAAGTGGTCTTTCCGATACATCCTAATCCTGCTGTTCAGGAAGCACTCACAGAAGTCTGGATCAACAGTGATCGGTTTTTGCAAACAACGCCATTCGATTACCTCTCTTTCCTTCACATCCTGGATCGGGCAGATCTGATCCTGACAGATTCAGGAGGCATTCAGGAAGAAGCGGCTTCTCTTGGCAAACCAGTTTTGGTTCTTCGGGGAGAAACTGAGCGACAAGAACTCATCGAATCCGAACTTGGGGAGCTTGTAGGGACAGATACTTCAAAAATAATAGATCGATCGAACTGGTATTTATCTGAAGAAAATAGTTCTGTTACTACTTCCATCTTTGGAGATGGAACAGCTGCTCAGCAAATTCGGGATGTCATTCTGAATCAGCTGTAATCCTGAAATTCATCTACGCCTTCCGGGCCATAATCGTCGTTGTAGAATTGAATGGCTCCAACTATGATTCCCTTTAGCATAAAGATGGTGAACACCAGCATAAGCCCATATTCTTTGAACAGAAGGATCAGCGTCAGGTAGATCAGAAATAGGATAAACTTCCCTTTCTTTTCCCGGATGGTGTCCCGGTCAAAGCGGGGGATCTTGTCAAAAGGAAGAGTGCTTACCATGAGGAACGAGATCACTACGATTATTGGGATCAAAGCCGAATTGACGCCATTCTCAAGGAATGAGAATAACTCAAGAGACTCCCGGAATGTAAGAAAAAAGGCTCCCAGAATAATGGCTTGAGCAGGTATCGGCAATCCTATAAAGTAATCTTTGGTGGGTTGAAGTCTGGCATTGACGTTAAAGCGAGCTAGTCTTACCGCTCCACACAACGGAGGTAATGCACTCACAATAATCCCAACAAATCCCAATTCATGCAATGTCCACGTATAGATTAAGAAACCGGGAGCTACACCGAAAGAAACCATATCACTGATGGAATCTAGTTCGATACCAAAATCGCTGGTTGCATTGGCAAGACGAGCCATCAATCCGTCAAATACATCAAATAAACCGGCTAAAGCGATCAGCCACGCAGCCCGGACAAATTCACCTTCAGAAACAGATATGATCGCCAAAAACCCACTAAACAGGTTCATTAACGTGAAAAAACTGGGAACAGCGATCTTTTTATTTACCGGGGGTTTACCGTTCTTGCGCTTTTCTCTGCGCTCTTTAAAGGAATGATATTTTTTCTGGATCGGATACTTCATGGGTTGATAACTCCAAGAATGGATTCACCCGCCCGGGTGGTATCTCCCGGTTTTACCTGTATATCAACATTTCCGGGAACCACGATATCCATGCGGGAACCGAATTTCATGATACCAAATCGTTCGCCAGCGGTAAGCTGATCTCCTTCTGAAATATTGTAAACAATTCGTCGGGCCAAGAAACCAGTTATTTGCCGGAAGAAGATCTTAGTATTGGAAGGATGAAGGACCCCAAAATCAGCCCTTTCATTCAATTCAGATGCATGCTCGGTCCACGCCATCAGGTATTCCCCGGGATGATATTTCACATACTCAAGCAAGCCCGAAACCGGATTCCGATTTACGTGTACATTCAGCGGAGAAAGAAAAATACTGATCTGCGTGGCCTTCCCCTTGATATATACATCCTCCTCTACTTCCTTCACAAAAACGACTTTCCCATCAGCGGGAGAAACGATCAGGTTTTCATCCTCAGGTAGAATTCTTTCAGGATCCCGAAAGAAATAGATCGTTAGCAAAGTCAATCCGCCGAAAAAGATATAAACGATAGTGGCAAACCAATCCGGGAGAAAATACTCTGCAAAAACAGAGATCAGAACAGATGCTAAACCAACAACAAATATAGTTGCAAAACCTTCCTTTGAGATCATCTTAAAGCCCGAAATATCTAAATGCGTCGTTAAACATTACGAATATGAAAAGTCCTACCATCAGGAAAAACCCAATTTGCTGGGCAATCATGCGGACTTTATCTGAAGGCTCGCGCCTTGTAATACCTTCGTAAATAAGAAAAACCAAGTGCCCTCCATCAAGAGCAGGAATGGGTAGAATATTGATAATAGCCAGTGTAATACTTAGCAAAGCTGTAATATTCCAAAAACCGATCCAGCCGGCAGTATCGGTTGCTTCCCGCGTTAAACTAGCGATAGCTATAGGTCCGCCAAGATTTTGACTCACAGAAATATCGCCAGTTATCATCCGCGTGAATCCCTGCAAAATACCTACTGTTTGCTCTATGGTTTGATTGTAGCCTTCCCCAATGGATTCAAAAAATCCATAGTCGATTCGTTCCAGTCCCAGGGTTTGCAGGCTTGGTGAAGCAATTCCTATAGTTTTGGTTTCAGGATCCGGGGTGATGGATGTATAGAACAAAGAGTCAGCCCGCTTTACACCAAAATTGATGGCCGTATCGGCGCTTTGTATGATCTCTACCAGCTGAACCCAATACTTTACCGTATCACCATTGGCTGATACGATCCTATCTCCGGCTTTCAGGCCGGCTTCCGCCGCTGGTCGGCCCGCAGGTACAGATGAAATTCTGCTCGGGTACATGTAGGTGACATCCAAAAATCCACGGGTTTGAAGACTATCCAGATAATTGGGAGTAACCGGAACATTTACCTGCTCACCATTTCTAATAACTGTATAATTAAGATCATCAACGGTAAGTTCTGATGCAGAAACCAATTCATTGAAGTAAGAAACTTCTTGTCCGTTCACCCCAATGATCTTATCGCCTGTTTCAAATCCAATTTCATTTAAAATAGATGTTTCAGGCACATACATACCGGCTGTTTCCTGAATAGGAAGTACGGATTTACCATTGGAGTAGGTCATCCCAAAAAAGATCAGGAAGGCGAGTATCATATTGAAGATCACCCCGGCAGTAATGGTAATGATGCGCTGCCAAACGGGTTTACTCCGATATTCCCAGTCTTCCGGTTCAGATTCCAGGTGCTCGGTATCCATGCTTTCATCGATCATACCGGAGATTTTAACATATCCCCCCAGCGGTGTTGCCCCAATGCAGTAATCGGTATCCCCTTTTTGGAAACCCCAAACACGAGGCGGAAATCCGATAGAAAATCGTTCTACTCTCATTCCGAAAAATTTGGCAGCTAAAAAGTGCCCCAACTCGTGTACAAAAACGAGGATCATGAGGGCTCCACCAAAAATAAGAAGCGTATTTAATAAGCTTAAAAACCAGTCCATGTATTATTTAATTGATTGTGCGAACGTGCGCGTCTCTTTGTCTATTTCCTTTAAAATATCAGGGCTCAAACTATCATTCCAATGAATGTTAGCCAAACTTTTTTCCACTATTACAGGGATTTGAATATAACCAATTTCTCCCTTCAAAAATCGCTCTACAGCCACTTCATTTGCAGCGTTTAACACTGCGGATGCATATCCCCCGGCCGAAATACTATCCATAGCTAATTTCAAACAGGGAAATTTTCCGAAATCGACCGGCTCGAAAGTAAGATTCTGTGCTTGGCTCCAGTTCAGTCGTGGTGTATCCAGTGGAATTCGTTTGGGATAGCTAAGGGCATAAACGATGGGGACTTTCATATCCGGGAGGCCCAGTTGCGCTTTGCTTGAGCCGTCTGTAAACGTGATCATAGAATGAATAATGCTCTGCGGGTGGATCACCGGCTCGATCTTTTCTACAGGGATATCAAACAGCCAGTGAGCTTCTATTATCTCCAGCCCTTTGTTCATCATGGTGGAGGAATCGATGGTGATCTTGGCGCCCATATTCCAGTTTGGGTGATCAAGAGCCTGCTCAACCGTCACGTTCTCCATCTGCTTGTTGGTAAACTCCCGAAAAGGTCCGCCACTTGCCGTTATAATGATCTTTTCGATGTCGCTATAATTTTCACCAACCAGACATTGGAGCATAGCGCTGTGCTCAGAATCAATCGGAATTAGCTCCGCATCTGATTCCTTAAGGGCATTGGTGATGATCTCCCCGCCTACCACTAAAGACTCCTTATTTGCCAGCGCCACCTTTTTTCCGGCATGTATTGCGGCTAAGGTTGAATCGAAACCGGCAAAGCCAACCAGTGCATTTATGACGGTATCTATTTCATCACAAGCAGCTAATTCCGGAAGGTTATTTGCTCCTGAAATGATCTCAGTTCCGGTAACATTCGCTTTTAAAGCCCCAAAATGATCTTCATTTGCAATGAGTGCTTTATTTGGGTTGAATTCCTGAATTTGCTGACCCAGTAATTCCCAGTTTGAGTTCGCTGAAAGATACACTACTTCGAACTTATCCGGATGTTGCCTGATGATCTCAAGTGATTGTGTTCCAATGGATCCCGTTGATCCAAGAATAGCCAGTCTTTGTTTTTTCAAAATCTACTTCTCTTTAATTCGGTTCAAATGTAAGCATTGCTATTCAGAAACCCATCTCTTTTGCCACCTCATACATTTGTGCATGAGCGATCACGGTTTCCTCAACGGACGGAGCATATCCCCCTGAAAGTAATAAAGTAAGTGGGATATCTTTTTGAGTGATGGTTTCTATGACAATTCGATCTCGTTCTCGCAGTCCCTCTAATGTAAGTGACAATCTCCCAAAATGATCAGTTTCTAAAGGATCAATTCCTCCCAAATAAAATACCAGATCAGGAGAAAATCGTTCAAAAATATCATCCAAAGCGGAAATTAATGCTTTATGGTATCCTCTATCCCCGGTTTTGTCAGGAAGTCCTACATCCAGATCAGAAGGTGGTTTCTTGAATGGATAATTCTTCTCTCCATGAATGGAAAAAGTAAACACATTTGGGTCGTCCCGGAAAATATAGGCAGTGCCGTTTCCCTGATGTACGTCACAATCAACCACCAACACCTTATTCACCCACATCGACTGCTGCAACACTTTGATGGCCACGGCCACATCATTATATACGCAAAATCCTTCTCCGTGATCGGGCATGGAGTGATGGGTTCCTCCCGCCAAATTCCCTGCCAATCCATCCTGCAGGGCCATCAAGCCTGCATTAATGGTTCCCTGAACCGCCAACCGTGAACGTACTGCCAGCGATTTACTCCATGGCAATCCCATCCGCCGGATCTCTTTACGGTCAAGTTCTCCGGTCCAAACGGCATTGGCATATCGGGCGGTATGTGCCGTGATAAGATTTGAAATATCAGCCATGGAAGGTCGCACAACTGCTGAGTTACTTACGGTTCCCTTTTGTGTCAAATACGCATGCAGGCCGCTGAATTTCTTCATCGGGAAGATATGCTCATCCGGGATGTCGGCTACGTAACCGGGACTATAACTTACTCTCAAGAGTTCTGCTGCTCGTTATTTAATTTGATGATTCCCATCATCCGGCCGCTCTTATTATTTTGCCGGCGATAGGAATAAAAGTCTTCGTTATTAATGGTACACTCGGTATCCAATTCAATTTTAGATTCCATCATTCCTGCTTCCAACATCTGATACCGTAAGAATTCCTTTAGATCAACATGGGGCTTCTCGTATTTGGAGCGATCTACAAATTCATCCGGAAATTTCGATGCTACTTCTTCCCCAACTTCAAAGTTCTGCAGTGAAATACACGGACTTACATATGCCTTTAACTGTTGAGTTTCAGCGCCCAGTTCTTTCATTTTAGCGATCGTTTTCGGAACTATATCTCCTGCTGCGCCTCTCCACCCAGCATGAGCAGCACCAATCACTTTGTTAACAGGATCGGCAAGTAAAACAGCTGCACAGTCGGCAACCTGAATAGCGAGGGCCAGATCAGTTTTAGTGGTTACGAAGGCATCCGTGTTTGGATAGGTACCACCATGCTTAACTTCTTCAATATGGGTTTTATGCTCCTGAACAGCGTAGGTAATTTGATGAGCATCCAAGCCAATTTTATCCAGTAGAATCTCACGGTTTTTGAGGATCAAATTCTCATTCTCTGCCGTATTCAATCCAAGATTAAATCCCGCTATCGGTCTTTCGGAGTGAACCGATTCCTGATTACGTAAACTGAACCAGCTTGAGACCTGCTCGTCGTTTAGTAATTTGGGGCGAATGAATTCAATGGGGAAAGACATCATCCAGTTTCATTTTTATGAGTCCAAGTGGAAATTCCTGTCCGGTCCACAGTTTAAAAGATTTAGCTCCCTGATGGATCAACATGTCCAATCCACCAATTGGAATTCCACCCACTGATTTTGCCTGTTTCAGAAATTTAGTTTCCTGTGGATTATACACAACATCGTAACAAATCTTACCGGATAACATTTCCACAAGATCTTCATCAACGGGAGAAGCATCGGTATTTGGCGTCATTCCCAGCGGCGTTGCGTTGATAATAATGGCAGCTTCTTCCCCGTAAGCACTCCAGTTCCCGTAGTTACACATAATGATATCCGAGGCGGTATCATACTGCCCGGGGCGGCGAGATACCATTACTATTTCCTCTATTCCAATTTCACGCAAAGCATAACAAATAGCTTTGGTAGCTCCTCCCGTGCCAAATATGATGGCTCTTTCACCGGCCAGTTCATCTTCATACTCTTCGATGGGAACCCGAAAACCATATTCATCGGTATTCTCTCCAACGATCTTCCCGTCCCTTTTAACGATCGTATTGATAGCTTCAATCTGAGCCGCTTCCATACCCAGCGTATCCATTGCATCGAAGAGAGTCTCCTTATAGGGAATTGTGATGTTGGCTCCCAAAAACTCAATGCGGTTAAAATGAGCGATCAATGAAGAGATCTCACTTTGTCGCACAGCTACGGCATGGTATTCAGCTTTCAGGCCGTGATGATCCAGGGCTGTGTTGTGCATCAATGGTGAAACACTATGACTGATCGGACTTCCGATGAGCAAGTAGTGCGGTTTTTGGCTGGAGGCGGATTTAATAAATTTGCTAAAGTCCATATATAAAAATTATTGACAAAAAAAATGCGCATCGTGTGGGATGCGCATCAAGTAATGTATAATAATGTTGAAATACCTTACGCGGTAACTTCTTCTTCGGTTTCTTCATCAGAAGCTTCAGGCTCCAATGACATGTCTTTGAAAGTTCCGCCTTCAGCTAATTCCTTGAATGTTGCAAGGTCTTTCGCAAGCTGAGCAGGAGAATCTTCTATGAAAGAAGCCAATTCTTCTTCAGGATCTCCGAAGAAAGTTCGGTAATCCAGAGAAATCTCAACACGTGTGCGTTCGCCATTATCTAAAGGAGTAAAGCGAATAGTACCTGTTTGGTTTAGGTTACCATTGATGGTAATCCAGGCAAAACGTGTGTTTCTGAGATTATCTATGATGTTGGTTGTCCATTTGTATTCTTCGCCACCGATATCAGTGTGATATTCGAACGTTTGGGAATTAATACGTTCGATCTTATCGATGCGCTCCAAGAACTTAGGGAATTCAACCGGATTACTTAGAAGTTCGTAAACTTTGGCAAGAGGTAAATCAATTTCGATTCTTTCGTGCGCCATAATTAATTACTTGGTAGTTATGATCGTTAGAATTGTATTCTTTTGATGAACTGGTTGTCATGGAAATAGGCAGGACTCATCCAGATTGTTCTAAATTTACGGATAATATGATTAAGGCTCAATGCTCTTCCGCTATAAAAAAGAGTTTTCACAAAGTTTTTTTAGAATCTTAGTGCTAACTGAGGTCTAAAATTTTTAAAACGGGATTAATCCGTATCATTTTTTCCTAATTTTTCGGTCACAGCATTCAAAATATTGGAATGGATAGTGTTAATGTCTTTCTCGGCGTCAATGACTTCAAAGCGCGCCTCAGTTTGTGATAATTTTTCAAATCCTTGATACACCCGCTCGAAAAATGTATCACCGGATTGCTCCATCCTATCCTTTTCAAAACTTTTGGTTCGTTCAGCAGCTACCTTGGGGCTCAGTCTCAGATAAAAAGTAATATCAGGTTCCAATCCATGAGTGGCAGTTTCATTAATTTGCTGAATTTGTGCGATAGGCACACTTTCCCGTCCATACCCCTGATATGCAGTGGTAGAATCATAGAAGCGGTCAAGAATGACTACTGCATCTTCTTCTAATAAAGGGAGCACTTTCTCGGCTACCAGCTGAGAGCGAGCCGAAGAAAAGAGCAACAGTTCCGTAATCGGGTCGATCTCGATCTCGGGGTTAAGGAGCATTCCACGAATCATTTCTGAGACATCCGTACCGCCGGGCTCACGAAAAACCTCTACCCTTAGACCTCTTTTGGTTAATTCTTCTTTTAACAGTGAGATCTGTGTGGACTTCCCACTTCCGTCAATTCCTTCGAATGTAATTAGCATACCTCAAAGTTAAGGAGTTTCTGGATGAATATGAGCAGGTTTTTTAAAGATATTCCTCTAGCCTCATTGCTAATTCCCAGGTTTGCAATTACGACTAGAGGGATCTAAACCCCCAATAAAGTCATTCTGAGGCTCCTACGAAGAAGCTTGCCTATTTGGGGTGATTGTACTCTACATAAAACAAGCTAACCACTTGCTCCTCTCCTTTTGGGTTGCACTCCCATGCTTCGCAAAAGCCAAAGTCCTTTGAGTTGCTCAGAATGACTTTTTGATTGGAGTTCCAGGTAAAATTAATCACACCTACTTATAGAATAAATTTTGATACACCTTAAATATTGAAGCCACCATTTCTTATCTTCGGCTAAATTCAAAAAGAAGACCAACAACTCACTCAATGCCCGATAAAAAACGAATTCTTGTCACTTCGGCTCTTCCATATGCTAACGGACCCATTCACCTGGGTCACCTTGCGGGAGCCTATCTCACACCAGATTTTTATTGTCGCTATAAGCGATTGACCGATGCCGATGTCGCTTTCATTTGCGGCTCAGATGAACACGGTGTTCCAATCACCATCGCGGCAGAAAAGGAAGGCGTACAGCCACAGGATATTGTAGACCGCTATCATGGAATGAATAAAAAGGTATTTGAGGATTTTGGGATCTCCTTTGATTATTACGGCCGAACCAGCTCTAAAGTACACCACGAGACCTCTCAGGAATTTTTTACCACACTTTATGAGAAAGGCTTCTTCAAAAAGAAAACGGAAGAGCAGCTGTATGATCCTAAATCAGAGATGTTTCTGCCCGACCGCTATGTAAAGGGAACGTGTCCAAATTGTGGATATGAAGAAGCCTATGGCGATCAATGTGAGAAATGTGGTACGTCACTCTCTCCTACTGAGTTGATCGATCCGGTGAGTGCGCTTTCCGGAGAGAAGCCTGAGCTGAAGAAAACCGAGCATTGGTATATGCCCCTCGGTGATGTGCAACCCAAACTAGAGAAGTGGATCGAAACCCGAGAAAACTGGAAGCCCAATGTTATGGGACAGGTGAAAAGCTGGCTGAATGATGGTTTAGCTGATCGTGCAGCCACGCGTGACCTCAGCTGGGGCGTACCTGTTCCCCTTGAAGAAGCGGAAGGCAAAGTCCTTTATGTATGGTTTGATGCCCCCATCGGCTATGTTTCTGCCACCAAGGAGTGGGCTCAGGAACAAGGAAAGCCTGAACTTTGGAAAGACTATTGGCAAAATGAAGACACCGAGCTCTATCATTTCATCGGAAAAGACAACATTGTATTTCACTGCATCATGTTTCCGGTAGTGCTGATGGAACATGGCGACTACGTACTCCCCAAAAACGTACCGGCCAATGAATTCCTAAACCTCGAAGGCAAGAAATTATCTACTTCCCGGGGCTGGGCGGTATGGCTATACGAATATTTAGAAGATTTTGAGCCCGACCTGCTGCGATATGCATTGGGTACCACCCTTCCCGAATCCAAGGATTCTGATTTTTCCTGGAAAGATTTTCAGATGCACATCAACACCGAACTGGCCGATGTGTTAGGGAATTTTACCAACCGGTCGTTGTCATTTACTGTTAATTACGCAGATGGAAAGGTGCCCGAGCTGATCGAACCTTCAGATGTAGACAAGGAAGCTTTGCAAGCCATCGAAGAACAAAAAGACAAAGTTACACAGGCTTATGAGAATTTCCGCTTCAAGGAAGCTATTTCTGAAACCATGAACCTTGCTCGTATCGGAAACCGGTATTTCACGGAGACAGAGCCCTGGAAGACCCGCAAGACTGAGCCTATCAAATCTGGGAATACTTTATATGTAAGTCTGCAGATCAGTGCGGCCCTGGCTTGTTTGTTTGAGCCGATACTTCCTGCAAAAATGAAGCAACTGAGGGCTCAACTTAGCCTTTCAGATGACTTCAGCTGGGATGACATCACCCCAAATATGCTGGAAACAGGAAAACCCGTGAACCAAGGCGAAATTCTATTTGAAAAAATTGAGGACGAAACCATCGAAGAACAAATTCAAAAACTACACGATAAAGCTGAAGCAGCAGACCCAACTCCTGATGTCCCGAAAATTAAAGACGACATGGATTTTGGTGATTTTATGAAAATGGATCTGAGAGCCGGTGAGATCATTAAGGCTGAAAAGATCGAAAAAGCCGATAAACTGCTCAAATTAACCGTTGATATCGGGCTGGAAAAACGCACCATCGTTTCTGGGATCTCCAAGCATTTCAAACCGGAAGATCTACCGGGACAAAAAGTAAGTGTGGTCGCCAATCTGGCTCCAAAAAAACTGATGGGCGTAGAAAGTCAGGGTATGATCCTGATGGCAGAAACCCCTGATGGTGAGCTCAAATTCGTAGAAACCGACGCCGAACCGGGCAGCCCCATTACATAATGGAAGAACAAACGAAGCAAGATTGTACTGTCGGGGAGTTGAACGACTATCCTCTTGGGTGTACTTTTTCACAATCCGAGACGGTTTTCAGACTCTTTTCTCCCAAAGCAGATGCTGTGTCGGTAGTGATCTATGAAAACTATGAGGATAAAAGTGGTCTTACGCTTCCCCTTCAGAAAAATGAAGCGGGCATCTGGGAAACCATCATACAGGATAGCTTTATTGGAAAGTGGTATGCCTATATCATTGATGGCCCCAAAGACGATCCGTTTTTTATGCACACTTCTCATCCCGTTGCAGATCCCTGGAGCAAACATGTAACCTCAAAGAATCATTATCTCCAGTTTCCTAAGACCAAGATCTCTGAATCCGTTGATTTTAAATGGGAAGATGAGGAGTTCACCCCGCCACAGGATCCCCGAGACTTGGTGATCTATGAAACCCATATAAAGGATCTGGTAGCTCATCCATCGGCTAAAACCTATGTTCAAGGTGTATATAATGATTTCAGAGAAGCTAAAGTGGGCGGCATTGCTCACTTAAAACGATTAGGGGTGAATGCTGTAGAATTTCTTCCGCTGCAAAAATTTGCCTATTTCGAGCCTCCGCATAATACAGAGACTCCAGAGGGCGTGAAAAATACGTGGAATCCCTATGCGCGTAATTATTGGGGATACATGACCTCCTTTTATTGTGCCCCGGAAACACTTTATGCTTCGGATGCAGCCCTGAACCCGGATGCCGTGACCGGTTCAACCCAAAAAGCAGAATTGGAGCTTAAGAAGCTGGTGAATGCCCTTCACCAAGAAGGAATATCTGTGATCATGGATGTGGTGTATAATCATGCCTCCCATTACGACCTGAACCCGCTTAAATATACTGCCAAGGACCATTACTTTAGGCTGGATGAGAAAGGAAACTTCCTAAATGACAGCTGGACCGGAAACGACATCAATACCAGAGCCCGGCACTCGAGAGAACTTATTGTAGAGTCCATAAAGTACTGGATGGAAGAATTTCACATTGATGGATTTCGATTTGACCTGGCCGGATTGATTGACTGGGAAACGGTAGATCTGATTAAGCAGGAAGCAAAAGATATTAACCCAAACGTGGTTTTGATCGCTGAACCCTGGGGCCAAAATTATACCCCGGATGGTTATTCTAACCATGGCTGGGCTGCCTGGAATGATCGGATACGAAATGGCTTTAAAGGACATAATCCCAAAGAAAGCAAGGGATTGATATTTGGTAATTGGGACCCAAGTTACACCCGGTACGGTGTTGAGAATTTGATCCGTGGAACGCTTCAATCCGGAGAACATGGCTTGTTCCAGCATTCGGGGCATTCGGTTAACTATCTTGAAAGTCATGACGGGAACACGTTGGGCGATTATATTCGGATCGTACTAAACCCAGAAAAAGCCGATAAGGTGTTTGAGGATGCAACTCAGGCAACATCTTTAAGCAAAAATGAATTTCGTGTCGCAAGCTTTGCTGCCCTGTCTTTATTTGTAACTCAGGGTATTACGATGATCCATGCAGGACAAGAGTGGGCGCGCACAAAAATTATTAGTGATCCCCTCGGTATAGATCCCAATAAAGGTAAAATTGATCACGATTCGTATAACAAAGATGACGAAACAAATTGGCTGAATTTTAATGAAATACAAGTCAATAAGAGTTTATTTGAATATTATAAAGGATTGATAGACTTACGTTTACAATCTCCAGCTCTGCGTAAGGCGACACCGGATGAGATCAACTTCAAGGTATATGATGACCCGCTGCATATCACCTTCTCAATAGATGGAAAAAGTTCGGGTGATATGTACGATTACTTTGTATCATTGAACGCCAATACTGAGCAGGAACATGAAATTACCCTGCCAGATACATATTGGGAAATTGTTGTAGACAATAAAAAAGCAGGCTCTAAGACTATCAAAAGCGTACAAAAATCATATACTGTAGCTCCAAGCTCTGGGGTAGTATTAAGAAAGTTGCGTGTGAGCAATGCTTAAAATATTTTACGCCCCTAATTAATCAATCCTAAGGAGGAAAATCACTTGGCTGTAACAACCACCGATCGCGGTTCATGGAACTCAAAACTTGGATTTATACTTGCAGCAGCAGGTTCTGCTGTAGGTTTAGGCAACATTTGGGCCTTTCCAACTAAAGTAGCTACCGAAGGTGGTGCTGCTTACCTGCTCATTTATTTACTTTGTACCTTCGCTATTGGGTTTCCGGTGATGGTAGCCGAAATCACTATTGGACGTCGATCCGGTAAAAACCCGGTTGGTGCTTTTCGGACCATCAGTAATAATAAATTTTTCCCATTAGTCGGTCTCTGGGGTGTTATTTGCGGGGTGATGATCCTCTCCTTCTATACAGTTATTGCCGGTTGGGCCTTTGGTTTCGCCTTTGAGGAGATCTTCTACTTCTTTGGATGGCAGGGAGCCGCAGACTGGCTCACGGATACCGGAAACGGACCTAAAAATGCACTGATTGCAGCCGTTTTCATGTTTGCTACCATCAAGATCATTACTGGTGGGGTAAGTGACGGTATTGAACGCGCAACCAAGGCAATGATGCCCCTACTAATAGGTATTATTGTAATCATGATCGTATACGTACTTCTACAACCGGGAAGTGCAGAAGGTGTTCGCGTTTATCTCTTACCTGATTTCAGTAAAATTAATGCTGATCTCATTTTCTCAGCCATGGGACAAGCCTTCTTCTCCCTTTCTTTGGGGATGGGCGCCTTGATCACTTATGGGTCGTACCTGAACAAAAAAGAAAATATTCCCCAGGCGGCTGCATTTGTGACTTTAGCCGATGTTGGGATCGCTTTCCTGGCCGGTTTATTAATTGTACCGGCTATGTATCTGGCACAAAGCCAGGGTATTAATATTAATGCCGGTGGGTCGCTTGCTTCAAGTACCGACCTTGTGTTCCAGATCCTCCCTGCCCTATTCCATACTATAGGCGGTGGCGTGGGAATGTTACTTGGGGTTACCTTCTTCCTGCTGCTTAGTATTGCAGCTTTGACCTCTACAATCTCGCTTCTTGAGGTACCCGTTTCGTACGTTATTGATGAATTTGAAGTTAAACGAAAAAAAGCCGCATGGTATGTAGGTAGCGGAATCTTTATGGTCTCCCTGCTTGTTGCATTCTTCCCGGGTTTGATCGGCTGGTTTGATTATCTCTTTAGTGCCATTGGGTTACCCTTGGGTGGTTTCCTGATCTGTATTTTTGTAGGATATTTCTGGGAAACTGAAAATGCGGTCAATGAAATGGAATATGGATTTGCAGGTATCAAGCAAACTTTATTTGTTAAGATATGGCCCATTTTCATCAAGTATATTTGCCCGGCCGCCATCCTATACAATTTGGTTACGAATTTCATCTAAACCGGTTTGTTATCCAAACAGGCAGGTAGTATTTTTGTGCGAAATTTAATCGAGTAAAAACAAACGAATGTCAAAAGTATCAACATCGGATTTCAGGAACGGAATGGTTCTTGATATGGATGGAGAACTCTACTCCATTTCCGAATTTCAACATGTAAAGCCTGGTAAAGGCCCTGCATTTGTACGTACCAAATTAAAAGGGATTGTAAACAACAAGAATATTGAGAAAACCTGGCGCTCCGGCGAAAATGCCGAAGCCGTTAGGGTTGAAACCCGCGAGTACCAGTATCTTTATAATGATGGGGAGATCTACTTTCTCATGCATACCGATACCTACGAACAGGTACCCGTAAATGCATCACAGGTTGAGCGCAAAGGATATTTAGTGGATGGACAAAATTGTACCGTTGTTATCAACGCTGATGAAGAAAGTGTACTTTATGTAGAGCCTAAGGATCATATTGATGCCGTTGTCGAAAAAACCGATCCCGGCCTTCGTGGCGACACAGCTCAAGGGGGCAGCAAACCTGCTACCCTCGAATCTGGCGCAACGGTAAATGTACCCCTCTTTATCAATGAGGGTGAAAAGATCCGCGTTGATACCCGAACCGGAGAATATTTAGAACGAGCAAAATAAGACCAAATCATGGATTTAAAACTGATCAAAAATATTTTAGACATGATCGCGGAAAGCGATGTAAACGAAGTTTCACTCGAAGAGGGTGACTTCAAAATTAAGGTGAAAAAGCAAGGTGAGGTGCAGCAAGTAGCTTACACTCAGCCTGCCGCAGCTCCTCAGGCTCCGGCACAGCCATCTGTACCTGCCCAGCCACAACAAGGCGGTCAGCCTCAAGCTGATCAATCAGGGAGCGACGACCAACCGGAAGGAGATGTGCTTAAATCTCCTATTGTAGGAACTTTTTATGAAGCTCCCTCCCCCGATTCCGATCCTTTTGTGAAGGTTGGAGATAAAATTTCCAAAGGAGATACGATCTGTATTGTGGAAGCCATGAAGATCATGAATGAAATTGAAGCTGAATTTGGCGGAACCGTTCAAAAGATCTTAGTAGATGACGGTACTCCCGTTGAATTCGACCAACCATTATTTATCATCAAAAAAGACTAAGTCGGCTTCATGTTTAATAAAATTCTGATTGCCAACCGAGGAGAAATTGCACTGCGGATCATCCGTACTTGCCAGGAAATGGGTATAAAAACCGTGGCTGTATATTCCACCGCTGATGCCAATAGCCTGCATGTTAAATTTGCGGATGAAGCTGTTTGTATTGGTCCCCCGGCCGGAAAAGAAAGTTATCTTAAGATACCAAGTATTTTAGCAGCTGCGGAGATCACCAACGCCGAAGCCATCCATCCCGGATACGGTTTCCTTTCTGAGAATGCTGAATTCTCCCGTATTTGTCGCGAGCACGATATCAAATTCATTGGTCCGTCGCCAGAATCCATTGGTAAAATGGGTGATAAAGCAGTGGCCAAAGCTACCATGATCGCCAATAATGTTCCGGTTGTTCCCGGAAGTGATGGTGTGGTTGAATCGTACGAGGACGCAAAAAAAGTATGTGATGAGATCGGATTCCCGGTGATCATTAAAGCCTCCGCTGGTGGCGGTGGACGAGGAATGCGCCTTGTATTGGAGGCTGAAGAGCTGGAGAAAAATTACAAAATGTGTCGCCAGGAGGCTGAAACATCCTTCAACAATCCGGCTGTTTATATTGAACGTTTTGTAACTAATCCGCATCACGTTGAAATTCAGGTTCTGTCTGATCAGCATGGAAATCACACGCATCTTGGGGAACGAGACTGTTCGCTTCAGCGACGTCATCAGAAAGTACTGGAAGAATCTCCCTCTCCTCTTATGACGGAAGAACTTCGTAAGCGCATGGGAGATGCTGCTACCAACGCAGCCGAAGCCGTAGACTATGAAGGTGCCGGAACAGTGGAATTTTTGGTTGATGATGACCATAATTTCTATTTCATGGAAATGAATACTCGTATTCAGGTTGAGCATCCCGTTACCGAGGAAGTTACGGGAATTGATCTGATCGAACAGCAGATCAGAGTTGCAGCCGGAGAAGAACTGAAACCATTTGAACTTGAGTTTAACAATCACTCCATTGAGTGTCGGATCAATGCGGAAGATCCCGAGTTTAACTTCCGCCCTTCTGCCGGTGAGATCACCGTATTTCATCCCCCTGGAGGACATGGAGTTCGGTTAGACACACATGCCTATTCAGGCTACCGCATTCCCCCTCATTATGATTCCATGATCGCAAAACTCATTGTTAACGCGCCGACCCGTATTCAGGCTATCAAAAAAATGAAGCGTGCGCTCAAGGAATTCATTATTGAAGGAATCAAAACTACGATCCCCTATCACATTCAGTTGATGGATGATGAGAACTTCATTAAAGGAACTTTTGATACCAAGTATCTGGAAAGAGAATTCAAATTTAAACCTGAGGAAAGTAAATGAGCATTCCAGCAGACTTAAAATATACCCGCGAACACGAATGGGTGAAAGACAATGGCGACGGAACGGTTACCATAGGCATCACCGACTTTGCGCAGGGTGAACTTGGAGACATTGTATTCGTTGAGCTGGAACCGGAAGGAACCGAGGTAGACAAAGACGACACCTTTGGAACTGTTGAAGCAGTTAAAACCGTCTCAGATCTCTATGCACCCCTAGATGGTGAGATTACTGAGATCAACGAACAGCTTGAGGATGAACCCGAGCTGGTAAACGATGATCCCTATGGAGACGGCTGGATGGTCAAGTTCAAGCTTGCCGATGACTCTCAACTGGACGATCTCCTTTCCGCAGAAGAATACGAAGACGTTATCGCCTGATATTTTCAGGATCGAATAAACCTGTCAGGTTTTTGAAGGCGTCGATACCTCGGTGCTTTCCGCTTTAAACCTGACAGGTTTTTTTATTATTAATTTTGAATAATTGGTAATTAACGTGAGTCAGAGATAAGCCTTAAGAAGTTGTCATCCTGAGCGCTTGAAAAACTATTTTAAAAACAACTGTTTGCTGCGAAGGATCTCAAGTAGTTTAATGACTATGATGTTGTTCCTCTTTTTCCCGATTTGATCGGGATCGCGGCAAACAGTTATCCATTTTATAATTATTAGTCGCTCAGAGTGACAACTGTGGCTAATTCTTGAATCGAATTCACGTTAAACATGTGCCATAGTTAATCTATTTTCTATTTATCTATAACTAACTCACATCACACACACTCATGCATAGCCGACACTCGGAATGGATCCTCATACTGGATTATGGATCTCAACTAACACAGCTCATCGCCCGCCGTCTACGTGAACTTCACATATATTGTGAAATTCACCCTTTTAATGTTGAACTGGATGAAGTTTCTGAACCTACTCCCGGTGGTATTATACTTTCCGGTGGACCCATGAGTGTTAATGATGAAGGAGCTCCATACCTTCAGAAAGAGATCCTGGACTGGGATGTGCCCATTTTAGGTATTTGTTATGGACTTCAGCTACTTGCCCACGCTGAAATTCCCGGATCGGTAGAAAAAGCTGAAAAAAGAGAATATGGCCGCGCCAATTTGCTGATCGACAACAGCGAAGATCTGCTTAAAGACATTCCCGATGAAAGTGTTGTGTGGATGAGCCACGGCGATCATATAAAAACACTGCCTGATACTTACGAGATCATTGGTCATACAACAAATGCCAAAGTTGCAGCAGTTCGGCATAAAAAAGATGATATATACGGAGTCCAATTTCACCCCGAAGTAGCTCACACTGATCACGGAAAACAGCTCCTTCAAAATTTTGCTTATAACATTTGCGGACTTAAAGGCGACTGGACATCCGAATCCTTCATCGAAGAGCAGATCAGGAATATACGTGAGAAAGTTGGGGATGATAAAGTCTTATGCGGCCTGTCTGGCGGTGTAGATTCTACCGTTGTGGCAACATTACTGCACAAGGCTCTTGGAGATCAGCTTCAGTGTTTATTTGTTGATAACGGACTTCTTCGTAAGAATGAGTTTGAAGATGTGATGCATCTGTATACAAGAGATCTGGAACTACCCGTTCGCGGAGTTGATGCCTCAAAATTATTTCTTGATCGACTGGAAGGTATCTCTGATCCTGAAGAAAAAAGAAAGATCATTGGTAATGCGTTTATAGATGTGTTTGATGAGGAGATCGGAGATAATTCTGATTTTAAATACCTGGCACAGGGAACACTTTACCCGGATGTCATCGAAAGCGTCTCTTTTAAAGGACCATCAGCTACTATAAAGTCGCACCATAACGTGGGCGGACTTCCGGAAGAAATGAAACTGGATCTGATCGAGCCGGTTCGGGAATTGTTCAAGGATGAAGTTCGTGAAGTTGGAAAAGCGTTGGGTATACCTGCTCATTTTATAGGCCGGCATCCTTTTCCTGGACCGGGGCTTGGAATTCGTGTAATAGGCGAGCTAAATAAAGAACGTCTTGATCTTCTTCGCGAAGCAGATTTTATCTTTGTTGAAGAGCTGAAAAAACAGAATCTCTACCACGAAGTATGGCAAGCACTGGCAGTATTACTTCCTGTGCAAAGTGTGGGCGTTATGGGCGATGAAAGAACTTATGAATTTACTATCGCCTTGCGCGCTGTAACCAGTGTTGATGGCATGACGGCCGACTGGGCTCATCTCCCCTACGATTTTCTTGCGCACGTGTCCAACCGCATCATCAATGAGATCAAAGGGATCAATCGTGTGGTATACGATGTGAGTTCAAAACCTCCGGCAACTATTGAGTGGGAATAACATACTTATCTGTTTAGATCCCAGACCGGCACATTTAAAAATTTAGAGATCGTTTCGGCATCCTCATAAATGGATCTACGGTTTCCATGGTCTACAATATGAACCCGTTCTCCTTCTTTGGTGATAATGTTGATCTCAAAACTAAAGTAGGAACCATTATCACTTTTGATCCTTTCCGCGATCAATTGTAGAGCGTGGATGTCAGATAATCGAACTGAATTGCTTGGATCATTCTTGCCGTAGAGTTCCGGCGTATTCTTCCCTCGCCAGAAAAAACCAACATTTTTATCGAATGTAATGGGTGTTGTAAAGAGCTTGAACATGTAAAGCCCCACTATAGCGAAAATGGATCCAAAACCCGCTGCAATAAGATTCTCTGAAGCAAAGATCTCAGCTCCTGAGCCAATACTGCCGTAGATTATAAAAACCGGAACAAGCACCCCTACGGCAGCAAATATCCCAGCAAAAAACATCGCTCCTTTGGAGGCTTTGTAGCTCAACCGATTAAAATCTTCGGTAAGAGTATGGGTCCTGAAGTTTGTTCCGCCTCCCTTCAATGGCGACCAGTCTATTTTTTTTGCTAAGGGATCACCAAAATCGTTCAGTCGCTCTTCCATGGCATTTTGGTAATCTTCTTTTCGCTGTTGTGCTTTGGCTATCATTTTTTTGAACATAGCTATTTCCCGAATTGATTTATTTTTTATTGAAACAATAAAGAAATCAATTTCAAATTAAGCAATCCGGTTTTTGGTATTGCATAGATGTTCGAATGTGTTATTTTCTCCATCTGAAATTAAATGGAAATCAAAATCATAGACCGTGGAAAAGGAAAATAAAGACGTCAAAAATGAAGAGGTAAGTAAAGACAAAACAGGTCTCTTCAATAAGTTCTTGAACTTCATCGAAAAAACAGGAAACAAGTTGCCGGATCCGGCCATGCTCTTTTTCCTGTTGCTTGTTTTTGTGTGGATCATGTCGGCCATACTCGCTCCTATCGATTTTGGAGAAACACACCCGCTTACAGGAGATGAACTTGCTGTCAAGAACCTGCTCACCGGGGCACAAATGGCGGCTTTTCTGGCAAATATGATTGAGACCTTTGTACTATTTGCACCTCTTGGGATTGTGTTGGTTGCCATGCTTGGCGTTGGGGTTGCAGAGCACTCTGGATGGATCGATGCAGGACTGAAAAAGCTGCTCAATTTTACGCCAAAAGCTTTTCTGACACCTATGCTCATATTGATCGCAATTGTATCTCACACAGCAGCTGATGCTGGCTATGTGCTAGTAATACCGCTGGGAGGAGTCATATTTTATGCGGCTGGCAGGCATCCCCTTGCCGGAATAGCTGCAGCTTTTGCAGGTGTCAGCGGTGGCTTTTCTGCCAATTTCATTCCCTCTGCTATCGATCCACTGATCATGAGTTTTACGCTGGAGGCCGCTCGTATCCTGGATCCGGAAATTGCACTCAATCCACTTAATAATATTTACTTCACCGCCGCTTCCAGCATCCTTATTGTTTTGGTTGGGTGGTACATCACTGATAAAATTGTAGAACCCCGCCTTTCAGATGTAGAAATAGATGGGGATGAAGACGAAATGCCTGAAATGGAAGAAGTCACCGATAAGGAAAGTCGTGCCTTTTGGTTAGGTTTTGGTGCTATGATGCTCGGTATAGTCGGATTGTTTCTGTGGGCATGGCCCGAAGATTCTGCCCTCAGAGATCCAAGCTGGGATAACCCCGATGTGAGTTCTTTGTTCTCATTTCAAGCGCCCCTGATGCAGGCTATTGTTCCGCTCATCTTTGTATTCTTGTTAATTCCCGGTGTGGTTTACGGATGGGTTTCCGGAAAATACGAGAGCTCCAAAGACATGATCAACAATATGAAAAAGTCGATGGAGAGCATGGGGTACTATATCGTAATGGCTTTTTTCTGTGCTCTATTCATTGATGCTTTCGCCAGCTCCAATATTGGACTTCTGGTAGCGCTTAAGGGAGCAAATTTCTTACAGTCACTCGCTCTGCCTGGTGAGATCACGATCGTTGGAATCATTATTCTTAGTGCTATCGTAAATCTGTTGGTGGGATCTGCTTCAGCAAAATGGGCGCTCATTGCCCCGATATTTGTACCAATGCTTATGCAGCTCGGTATCTCTCCCGACCTTACCCAGGCAGCCTACCGCGTTGGGGATTCTGTATCCAATATCATCACCCCGCTACTTCCTTATTTCCCTCTTGTGGTTGTATTCTGTCAGCGGTATGTGAAGAATACCGGAATTGGCACCCTGATCTCGATGATGTTACCATACTCGATGATCTACATGGTTGTATGGACCATCTTCCTGCTTATTTACTGGTGGATCGGAATTCCACTTAGCTTTGAGTCAAATTATGTTTACCCGGCTCCCTAATTTCTGATCGTAAAAAAGGGACAGATTTATTTGGAAACTTCTGTCCCTTTTTTTCATTTAATCCACTATTACCAAAGCATTCCATTGCAGAACTTTTTAGTTTCAGTCTGCATTATAATCAGGTTTCAATCAATCATATTCATGAAAAGACTGCTGATATTTTCTTTTATACTTTGTCTGTTTTCAATTTCTGCAAATGCCCAATCCCTTCAAGTAGGCATTCAATTTTATGAGGAAGGCAACTACGAACGTGCTCTGGAGGTATTTGAAAATAGTGATAACCCTGAGGCCATCTTGTTTGCCGGTAAAAGTCACTATGCGCTTACCAATTATCTGAAAGCAAAACACTACCTAAACAAACTGAATGATTCAGAAAAACAAGTGTTTGATGAGGCTCTATACACGCAGGCTTTGGTTGATTTCCAGCTCAAGAATTTTGCATCCTCACTTGATGCATTACATGAATTGAATGAATCCAGACCGGCCGCTACCCTATCCAGAGATGCGTTCCAGTTTTATAATCGACTCGTAGATTTTCTTACGCCCCAACAGCGATATACTGCTTTTAATGCAACGTCTTATGATGAAGTCCGCCTTGATCTTATGGAGGCAGCGATTGGCAATGTTGATCTGGGTACAGCACGTACCATCTTCAGCCAGTATCAACAAAGCCTGGTAAATGCAGATACCACTCAACTTAGCTCCATTAAAGCTCTGATAAGTGATTCTGCTGCGTACATGCAGCGCTACAATCCCACCAGGTATCCAAAGGCCCCCCAAGGTATCGCCTACAACATTGGTGTAGCTCTGCCCGCATTTGAAGTGGAATCTCCTCAATATGAGATCTCTCAACAGCTTTATTTTGGTATACAGCTGGCTGTGGAAAAATTCAATAGCGAGAATACTGATTTTAAAGCATTCATTTCATACCGAGATACAGAGACTGATCCTGGAAAAGCATCCCAGATTGCTGCAGAACTTGTCTGGAATGATCATGCGGATGCTATTATTGGCCCTCTATTTTCAGAAATGGCGTTGAGTATGTCCGATTTTGCCGAAGAATATGAAGTCCCTCTTTTAACTCCGCTGGCTAACTCAGATAAGATCAACCTTGACAAGAACTACACGTTCCAGCTGAATCCCACTTTTGCTGTTCAGGGTAAGAAGATCGCTGAATATGCGATCAACACCTTAGGGTATGATACACTTGCGGTGATAGCCGAAGAAGGTTCTTTGGGTGAACCTTCGGCTCAGGCATTTTTGGATGAAGCCCGCGATCTTGATGCAGAAGTTGTTCGGTATTATGTAGAGGAATTAGCCTCTCAGGGATATGATATCACGGAATACGTCAAATATTTTGATCCCGAAGTCGATACAGTCTTCAATTATAATATTGATGCGGTTTATGCCCCATTTACAGGAAACATTGCAGAAACTCTGATCAACAACTTACTCACCAACCTGGAGGCTATGCAAAGTGAAATGATAATACTTGGCTCTGAAGAATGGGAAAATGTTGATCTTGAAAACAGTCGTTTACGCGAAAATAAGATCTACTATACCAAAACGATGGAACAGAATGCAGGGAATACTTCCTTTTCAAGCTTTGAAAGCACGTTTAGGTTACGTTTTGAAGTGTCTCCGACACGATTTGCCTTAGTAGGTTACGATGCAGCAAATGTGATCCTTCAAACATTGAAGAGAGTGCAAAATCCGGCTTACCTCAAGAAGGGATTGAAAGAACTTACCAACTACAGAGGATTGATCATGGATGTCAGCTTCAATGGCTCACACATCAATCAGGAAGTGAAGATCAAGCAAATTCAGAGAGAGGATTAAATACTAAGGAGTTTCCTGATCTATGTTTTGGGCTTCTTCTCGTTCTCTCTGTCTTTTGATCCGGTATTGCTCCCTGATCCAAATTCTCCATTTCTCGCTTTCGACCTGATGTTCCCGGAAAGTTTTGGTGAAGGTATGCCCTCCCTCCGGATTGGCTACCATATACAAGTAATCATGATCTTCAGGAAAAAGTGTGGCTTCAATGGTTGAAAAACTTGGATTTGTGATCGGGCCCGGAGGCAATCCTCTTCTCAGATAAGTGTTGTAGGGATGATCAATTTGATAGTCTTCAAATAGAAGCCGGCGGCGTTCGCCTAAGGCATACAGTACGGTGGGATCGGCCTGAAGACGCATTCCCCTATTCAGTCGATTCCAGTAAAGACCACTGATGCGGGGCTTCTCTTCGGTAAATTTTGCTTCCCATTCTACAATGGAGGCCAAAGTAAGGATCTCATCCAGAGAATAGCCCATTTCTTCAGCTTTAGTATAAAAAGAATCCGGAATGGCACGGTCAAATTCACGCAAAACTTTGGTAACAAATTCCCGGGGGCTATTTGTCCAGTATGCCAGGTAGGTTTCCGGAAGCATTCTTGCAAATAACTGTCCTTCCGTAAGCTCTTTTTCAGCTAAAAAGGTACTATCGCTGAGTATAGCCGATAGCTCATCAGGTTGAAAATAGAATTTTCCACTAACCATCTCTACAAAACGCTCCTCTGTGATGCCCGGCAATATCACAATGTTCTCAGGGTCCTGAATTCCCCGACCTAATTTGGAAAGCAAGCCATTGTAGGAATAATCACCATCCAGCAGATATCGACCTCTGGAAAATGTTTTCCACCCCAAAAGTGCAGATGCCCAGTCCATCTCTTCCTCATCAACTTCAACCCCCAGGTCTGAAAGATGTTGTTGTAGCTTTTCAACATCAGTTCTTTCTTCTAAGATCAGCTCTGTTTCATTCTCAAAAACTAAGGCTGAATCAGAAGTGAGGCGGGTTAAACGGGAGCTTATGACCGAAAGCACAATCACTACAAAAATGAGTAGTGTTGAGATGAGTTCGGATTTACTAAGAGCTATTTGTTGCTGTAGATTCATACTAAAAGATACAAAACCTATTCAAAAAGAGAATAACGGTTATCGACAAATTATTTAAAGAGATGCGTAACAATCTTTTGGGAATGCCGTAATCAGCCAAGGAAGAGCAACAAAGAGCTTTGGATGCTGCAAAGCACCAAATGCCCTAAAGAAAAAACCCGGGTCTTGATCGATCCGGGTTTCTTTTTGAATGAATATATTTTAAAAACTTGGATTAAGTCTTATCCAGAAGGAGGTCCTTCCCTCGCTGCCGATAATAGGCTGAGCCACTTCAAACCGAACCGCACCCAGACCAAGTCCTACCCCGGCATTGTGCGATAATTCTGCCATTGGAATATCAAAGTTAGCCACCGGGTTGTTTGTATTGACAAAGTTTTGATTGAAAGATGAAGAACCGGAATCAAGAAACAGAGTTAGATACGTTGAACTCAAATTAGGCCACCCATTGGTATGGGATGAAGATTTTCCAAACTGCATCTCAAAATTACTCATCAGCATCTGGTTGCCTTGCATTGATTTGTATCCGAAAGCACGCATGCTTCCAATACCGCCCAAGGCAAACTGTTTGAACATGGGAGCTTCACCGGTAATGGTGCCGGCCATAAATCTCCATTTAAATACCGTGCTCTTATCCATTCTTAACGTAGATTTCGTTTCCACTTCCCATTTGTTGTAAGCAAAATCATTATTGAGTGGCGACATGTTAGCCAGTTTGGCTTTTGCAGAAATGGTAGTGCTAAAGAAAGACCTGGTTAACATAAATGGATTGATGGTTGCACCAAGGTTAAGACTCTTCTGATCGATCTGATCAAAATTTGGATCAATAGCAGGATTCATTCGAAATGAGGAATATCTCGAAATAAGTGCAAAATCAGTATTCATTTCAACGCTGCTGAACCGGTCTTCATTGTAAGAAGCGCCCAGTTCAAGCATGCGAACGGGCCTTAGCAATGCGTAGAAACCATATCCTTCTGCGTTGTAATAATCATGATAATCAAAGCCGGTGGCGAATGAACTGATGCTGTTTTCATACAAACCCGTTCGCCAGTAATCTTCAGATGTTGTGGTTCGGTGAAGCTGTCCACCCAGTAACAACCATTTTCTTTCATTCCCGATACTTTTCTCTGCTCCCAGGGCATATTGAAAATGCTGTTGTGCAACCGAATAACCCGCCATTCCATGAATATCAATACTTTCGATACCCAGGAATTCAGATCGGTTCCACCCCATTTTGTCTTCCTGATATCCAATAAATAAGCCATCTACTCTATTATGGCGGATCATGGAGGTAACGGGGAAAGCAGCATATATGGGGTTTTTGGTTCCAAATGTACTTTTTGAATAAAAAGCTTCGTCTACTCCCTCATACAAATTCACGTTTAAAGAGATATGGGATGAGGAGTGTTGTGCAACTACGCTAAGCGACATGCTTAGTACGAAAATAAAGGTGCTTATTAGTACTCTCATGTATTTTTGAATTGTTGAATATTATGTACCTCGTCGGCTAATGTACTTTAAAACATGTTTAAATGGAAATTGGCTCAACTTTTGAAAACATCGATCATAAACTGAATATGATCCCTTAGATCTCTATCGATCAATTCGGCTCCTTTCCGGATGTCTTCCCTGATGACATTGGCTGCGAATTTCTTATCCTTTAGTTTTTTTGTCACAGATTTCACTTTCATATCCTCAAAACCGTTAGGCCGCATCAGTGAAACTGCATTCATAAAACCGGAAAGCTCATCACAAGCAAAAAGATAGCGTTCAATCTCAGTTTCAGGTTCCTTTCCCGTTCTGTCTGGCGCATGAGCTTTAATAGCCTCCAGGATCGCCCCAGAATAATCATATGCCGGTAAAATTTCTTCCACTGCTTTGTTGGGATGCTCCTCCGGATACCGCTCCCAGTCCAGATCGTGCAATAAACCGGCGGTCCACCATTCCTCAATTTCCTGTTTAGATTTATTTAAATTTTGGGCGTAAGACTCCATCGCTTCTGCTACCATCCTGCTATGGTTAAGCAAACTTTCAGTAGCAATATACTCAGCCAATAACTCTTCAGATCGTTGTCTGGATTTTAAAATCATGGTAGGTATTCATTTTATGTGATTATCACTTGCATTAGTTCTGGATATATTGTTTAATATTGAACAGAATAGTTTTTCTGACTAATAAATTATTTAACTGTGGCTAAATTATGAAAACTGTTCATGTTGTATTATTACTATTAGGTTTTACCTGTCTTCAGGGCTGCCTCAACAATGTAGAAGATATTTCGGAAAGTTCAGATTACGATCCTTCTGAAATTAGTTATTCAAATGATATTCAGCCGATTCTCACTCAAACCTGTGGAGGCAGCGGATGCCACGTGAACTCAAGTACCAATGGAGTAAATGTATCTTCTTACAGTACGTTGATGAATAGCTCAGGAACGGTCTATGGAGAAGCTGTTGTAAATCCCGGAAATCCTGATGATAGTCCATTGGTGGACAAGATTGAACCTGACCCAAGGTTCGGCAGCCGAATGCCTCAAGGCGGACCTTTTTTAACGAATGATGAAATTTCCAAAATACGAGCCTGGATCAAAGGCGGAGCGGAGGACAATTGACATGAAATACCTACTTCTCATAGCAAGCTTTTTTTTCTTTTCTGTGGAAGGTCATTCCCAGGCATTTTACACGGAAACCGGAACGGCCATTTTTCATTCTGAAGTTCCTATGCATACTTTCTCAGGTAAGTCTGAGTACCTGACCGGTAAGATCGACCTGAATACAAAGATTGTGGATTTCTATCTCGACCTGACTACACTGGAGACCGGCATATCCAAACGAGACAGGGATATGCGGGAAACCCTTGAAACCGAAAAATTTCCATTCGCTGAATTCTATGGTGAAATGATCACACCCTTTGATCCTGATACTTCTGTGGCTCAGGAAATCACGGTTCAGGGTACTTTTAAAATTCATGGGGTGGAAAAAGATACAACCTACACAGGAACCCTGGAAATGCAGCCCGATGGATTGATGCTTACGGCAAATTGGGTGCTTCGGCTGGAAGATTACAACATCGTCCCTCCCAGTCTGCTATTCTTTAAAGTAGATCAGGAGCAAAAAATTGAAATTAAAGCCTTGCTAAAACCTATGGAGGATCATTGATCATGAGAATCTTCATTTCTTTTGGGTTGATCATGTTAGTTGCAACTTCCAGCTTGTATGGGCAGATGGAACGTACCAGAGCCGTTCAAGACGGACCGGTGGAGGACATATTCCTGGCGGGAAGTATTGCAGGTTTAAGTACGGTTACAGCCCTTCCTGCTAAAAATCTGAATACCATGGTGATGCATAACTTTGGTCTGGTATCAGGCGGGATTGATGAATTTTTCGGGCTTGACGGAGGAGCTGCGGTTCGGCTTGGAATAGATTATGGAATTACCGACCGGCTGGATATCGGGATCGGACGAACAAGCCTCGAAAACATGGTAGATCTTCGGGTAAAATATGTCCTTCTCCAGCAACTTCGTTCAGATGATATTCCCATTCAAATTGCCCTAAAAGGTGGTGTGGGTATAGCCACTCAGAAAGAAAGGCGCTTTGATTATTCCTTTACAGAACGGCTCAATTATTTGGCCTCAGTTCTGATAGCACGGAAGTTTTCTGACCAATTCAGCCTTCAGGTTTCTCCTATGATCTCCCATCAAAATACGGTAGTAAAAGAGCTGCCAAATGAATCTTTGCATAATACGTTATTCGGGATTGGCTTGGCAGGTCGGTATAAATTGAATGCCCGAAATGCCGTGGGGTTTGAGTTTTTACCCGTTATAGGTCCTAGAAACACGAATACAAAAGATCATGTCGCCATCTCTTACGAAATTGATACCGGCGGACATGTATTTCAGATCTTTTTTATGACTGGAAGATGGTTTACCGAACAGCATTTGTTATCCAGGACAAACGATGATTTTTCAGCCATGGATTTCCGGCTTGGATTTAACATTAACAGGTTCTTTGGTCTTTAATCTAAAACAGGAGTTATTATGAAAACATATGCTACTATCAGTTTATTTTTGTTTGTGGGATGCTTCATGTCAGTACAGGCACAAGTCGACTATGAAGAAGATATTCAACCAATCTTTGATCAGCATTGCACTTCCTGTCATGGAAGTAACAGCGGCGTTACGCTTAGCAGCTATGATGCGGTCATGAACAGTGTTGGAAGTCAATACGGAACAAACATTGTTGAGCCGGGTGAACCTGATGAAAGTCCTTTGGTCGATAAGATCGAGCCAAACCCTGAGAACGGAGCCAGAATGCCTCAAAATGCTTCCCCCCTATCTGATGAAGAAATTCAGCTTATCAGAACTTGGATAGCGGAAGGTGCAAATGAAATGGCTGTTTCTACGGAGCAGTTTACCGGTGTACCAAAGGGCTTCGAAATGATCGGGAATTACCCTAATCCCTTTAATCCTCAAACCGTGATCACCTTTTCCTCCCCTGAAAAAGCCAACTACAGTGTTGATATCTATAACTCGGCCGGCATGTTGGTTACGGAGCTTTCAGGAATTACCAATACACCCCAAACCTTTGTAGATGTGGAGATGAATGGACTTCCTACCGGTATCTATCTGTACAGAGTTAAGATCAAGCTGGGTTCATCTGCTTTTTACCTGGAAACTCAGAAAATGACTTTAACCAAATAACAGGCCTACTTTACGTAAGAAAGTATTTCTTTTGCGATACCACGGTTATACTGAAAAGCGAGGTCTTTGTAATTGATCAGATCAACAATGGTACCCACGAAACATAAACCGGCGGTGAGCAGATATAGAATACCCATTCCAATCTGATTCAAGAGCAACCTGTGAATGCCGGCAAAGCCTAAAAATCCAAGTAAACAAGTCCCTAAAATCAATTGGGGATCTTTTCGGCGGGCTCTGTATGCATTGGCAAATCGTGAAGCCTTTTCATCGCTGAGGCTTTCCATTAACTTACTCACGTAAATCATTTCGTCGCCTTCTACTTCCGGGAGATGGTCTATGATATTAGCCATTGTGTAATAATTCTTTGGTTGATGTTGATTGATAATACAAATTGCGCCAGATGGAACCGATCCTAGCTGACAGGACAAGAATGGCAAAAGGTCCGGCTATATGTGCTTGAAATGCTGCTTCAAAATTTCCTCTGAAACTGTAGGAAATAGAATGTCCCAAGCCTTCACCGGGACAAAAATTAATGCCTGCCCATTCGAAGAAACACAAAGATGTGCCTGCATTTTCAGGATTCATGAAAGCCAGCAACAATAAACCCGTTGCAAAAACTAACCACTCTAAATGTTTTTTTAAGTGACGCATGTTCTACCCTACGAGACTACCTTCTGAATGTTACCTCTTTCTTCTATTTAGGGAACGAGGGAAATAATGCGATATCGTGAAAAATATTCTGTTAGACCTATACACGCTACTTGTTGAGATCTCTGTGCCTACACTGATCTGCCAGAAGTTTCGAAATTTATGTTCCAGCTGAACACGTCCGGTTGCAAAAAATCCATCTCTTCGTTCATGCTTACCTAAAATCTCAGCCGTAAGCTGGGTTCGGTAATCGAAGGTATTAGGTTTTCTGAATTGAAGATCGAGTCCTATGCCCTGAGAAAAATATTGATCCGGGGTATAGTATGGTATTCCGGTGAGGTAATTTTCCGTGGCATCCGAATACCCAATTTCAGCAAGGGGACGGATTTTCCAGTTCGATTCCATCAGATCCAGGTACAAACGCCCAAAACTTCCATACCTGAGAACATCGTTGGTATAGTATTTCCCATTCGCGGAAATGGTAGTAAGCACATTGCCCTTCATCCAATAATCTTGACGATAGAGCTGTAATTGGGCCTGATAGTAATCGTTCTGAATGGATGAAGAGGTGAGTTCTGAGCCTCCCGTTAGCTGCAGAGAGGTGAATACTGAGTCTCTGCTTAAGCTTACTGAGATCAACCCTTCCGGAATGAAATCTTCCTGTCCAAAAAGTACGGATGAGCCCGCCCGGAATTCCAGCTGCTGGTTCTCGGAGCGATGGGTATACTCGTATCCTAATCCCTGGTATTGCAAGGTTTCATTGGTTTGAGGATTATCGTCTGCAAACACCAAGTATTCTGTTTTCAGTAAATGAGTATTACGGAGCCGATTTCCAAATTGTACCGAAATTCCTCCACGGGCAAAGGTATTATTGAAGTTATCATCACGATATTCTCCAAAAACCTGCCCTCTTATGCCTTCATTTTCTCGGTATTGTCTCTGCAGACCGTCAACCTGATCATCATCAAAGAATTCAGGGTATTGGTAGAAAAAGTCTTTTTTCTGGGGATAGCTAAGGAAGCCGATCTCATTTCTTAAAAGAGTATCTGCTGCAAAACCTTGTTCCTCTTCTTGCTGAAATAAAGGGTATAAGATCCGATAGGCTTCGTCTGTAAATCCCTGATAGAATAGATTAGTGCCCACAAAAGAGCGAATCTGAGCGTTATCCGTATTATTAGCCAGATAGTCCAAAGCTTTTGCTTTATAAAGGGCATCCAGGTTAAGTTGAGAGATCCAGAATAATTCCAGGCGACGATCGAAACTGGGTGCGTTACCTGCCCAGAACAAAGCTTGAGCATAATTATTGGCGTTAAAGCCGTACATCAGTGCAATGTTGGATGCAAATGGTGTTAACTGATCATAGGCCTGTGTCGGAAATTCTTCCACCAAAGCCAGTGTACTGTCTGGACTTTCGTAATAGATGGACCGCTGTATAGTGTATGCATAAAGAGAATCTGTTTGAGGCCGCATATTCAATAATTCTCGCAAGTTCTCCTTCATCTCGGGCCAATTCTCCTGAGATTCAATAGATCTGGTATAATTCAACAACAACACATAATCATTCGGCGCAAGTTTAAGTTCACGTTGTCGCCATCGCCGTTCAAAGTTTTCTCCAAAAAGCCCCAGTCGCTTTACAGCCAGATTTTTTAGATCAATTACTTTCTGGCTTTGATATACTTCCCATAATTTTTCCAGAAATAACTCAGCTCTTCCCTGCAATCCTTCCCAGCCATAATAAGTTATCAGCCTCGAAGTGTCTTCTTGTGCCCAGTTTTCATTTTCCAGCAAACGATTCTCTAAAATTGTGATGGCTCGTTCCATCATCCCAAACTCTGTACTTAAAGAGATTACTTGTTCCTCAGCAGATCTGCTATTCGGGTTTCTACGCCAAGCCCTTAGCGCATCTTCAAGCCGCGTATCTCTCCAGTCCTCTTCCGTGATCTGTTGCAACTGGGCTGATTGAAGATAATTTTGATATCGTTGCTTAACATCCGCTGCCAGGCTGTTTAGAAATTGAGGATCATATTGAAGTGAAGGATCAATATTCGGCACAAAAAAGGTCGGCTTATCCGTCTTTATTTGGTATAAAAACCCATTCCAGAGATTAGATCTTTCGGTTTCAATTTGTTGAGCCTTAAGAACCTCTTCTACATCATTAGCGTGTTCCTGTGGCACATACAAAAACCAGCTGCGTTCGCCATTTTCAACATTCGGGGCATAAGCAGAGCGATACCCGGATCGAATTAATAAATTATTGCCACGGGTCTCATACCTCGTCAAACTTTGTCGCCAATCCTGGGTTATTCTGGCTCCATCTGTAGCAGAAACAAAATTGTTTTGCGGAAAATGATAAAGAGTGTGCTTAATTCTCTGACTTAATAAATCATAAAGCCCATACCCATATTCGTCTGAGTTTTGCCATCCCAATCCCAATGGATTTCTACTACTGAAATCGTCTTCATCGCGCTGTACAACTTGAAATACATCATCAGGATGCACAAAATGTGTCCAAATACCTGTAAGCAGCTGCATCCCTTTTTGATTGAAAAGCGAATTGGTATCCATATTAAACCCGCTTGTGATCCTTGGGTAGTTAAAAATATGAGCCGGCACATAGGGATCCGGATCAAACTCACGCCCGCCTCCATCTTCCACCTCACCCAGATATAATGAGCTCATATACTTTATGCTGGGCATACCTCTGATTACGGCTTCAAGTCCAGTAGAATCAATGTTATTGGTTGGGGGTACATAATTAGTTGGAAGTTGACCGAGATTATCTACCTGCCAGCGTTTACGAGCCGCTTGCAGCGCAGAGATCATGAAATTGATGTTATCCCAGTCTTCCATCCATAATGAAAAGTGATTGTATCCGTGAAATGCCAGCTCATGGCGTGAATCCCGGATATCTTTGGCCAGAAAGATACTGCCGTCTACAATATTCTCGTTAAAAACTACCGCCCCCTGTCGCCACTCCTGAAAATCAAATGGGGGTACCACATTGGCGTTATAATTAAAGGCTACCATTGCCGCATAATCTATTGAAAATGAATCTGCCAAGGCTTTCATATCGGGCCACCAGATCTTTGTAACAAAATTGGCATGCGTTACATTGTATTCCTCATCTATCGGGGGAAGCTTTTCGTTGTATAAGGGAGCAGGAAAATCATCCAGGAAAATGGTGCTAACGTTGGCAACTTGATAAGGGACAGAGGCTAAACCGCGGAGTATGGCTGAAAACAAAATTCCACGGTAGATCTTCCCTTCAACCACAAAACTGTTTACGGTAATAACTTCACCCAGCCCCAGACTTCTGGAGGTTATAAAAGGTTGTTCGGTATCGGTAGCGGTTCCTGCAAGTGTTGCTACATTATTAGTAAAATCAGTTGACTGAACTCCATAATGTGGCTGTAATCCGGGGAGATCAAAGTCTTTATTTTTCATGCCAGGAAAACCTTCCTCAAATAAATGAAACCCTTTATTTAGTGAATCGAGTTCTAATTCGGCATCGGCGCGGAATCCTTGCATAAACCCAAGCCGAGGATCTAAAACAGGGCCTACAAATACAATAGAGCCGCCACGGGAGGCAAACTCAACCATTCGCTCAAGTTCAAGATCAGAGAGTTCTGCCACACTCTGAGTTGTTACGACCAGACTTTTTACACTTTTGGGGATATTCAACTCTCTGGATATGATACCGAGATCGATAGTGAGGTAAGGGATCTTTGCGTAATCCAGTGCACGCACAACCTGGTTTGCAGCACCGGGACTAAACTCCTCACTCTGATTCTTCAGTATCAATACCATGTGATCAGAAGAAATTTCGACTAAAGATGGTGCACCATTTTCATCCTGAGTACACGCACCAATCAGAAAAAGCAAAGCAAGCAGAACAATTAGCCCAACGCCCGACTTGTGTCTAAAAAATAAACTATTATTTATATAATCTTGCAGCACGTCCTTCTTCCTTTGGGTAGATATTATTCAAAACGCCTTCGATAGTAGATTCACCTTCCCGGTTCACAATTTCATATATAGTGGTCTGATCCGTTTCATGGTACACCTCTAAAGTACGGCCCTCCATTTCCCGGAACGATGATAGCCATTGTTCAATATCGCGCATTGTACTTTGTGCATCGTATAAGATTCCCTGTTGAATAGATCCGTAAGGAGGCTTTTCAACAAAAATAAAAATACTGGCCGGCGGAACTTCCTGAACTTCTGATCGCTGTTCGGCAGGAACTGTTAAATATTGCTGATATAGCGAGTCAATGGCTCCGTAATTATTCAAAAAGTATTGATAGGTCATAAAGTAATGACGGTTTACGGAGAGTTCACGATCGAGTTCAGGTCCCACAGTTGCGTAAGTATATGGCACACGTTCATTTACAATTTTGTAGTAGGCCTCGAAGAACCCGTTGGGTAATGTTTGAGGAAGTAATCGGTTGCTTTGGAATCCCCCTTGTACCATAAAAATGCTGAAAGCAAAAATGAGCACCAAAGCCGGTGATAAATACGGGGTTATTTTTTGGAATGACTGAATGGCCCATTCCATGAACAAAAAGACCGAATACAGGGCCAAGCCTGCACATATACTGATAAATATCCCGTATACAATATTAAGCTGATCAGGATCTACCCAGATATACTGATATTCAAAATATGGCGTATAAATGTACAAGAGTAGAATAAAGAAAGAAATAAAAACGACCTCATCAGATAATCTCTTTCTCTTCTGGATAAAAAAGCGGGCAATATAGGCGAAAAGCAAAAAGGCACCGCCAGTTAAGTAATATACACTCAGGTCTTGTATAGGTATTATCAGATTTGGGGCGAAGCTAAACACCTGTGTATCAAAAAGCTGATCCTGAAAAAAGGTGGAAATGGCAATGTCATGGATAAGGCAATAACCAATAAACGGGCTGAGTGTCAGAATAAATACGCCAGTCAGATAGAGTGTGCTTTTGCCAAAATAGCGGAAGAACTTCCCTTTGGGAATAGAGATCAGTCCAAATATCATAAATGGAAGTAGTACCATCAGGAGAATGAATATATTGGTCATCCCCGTTGCAATCACGCCCATGAACACATAGAACCAAGGGGTATTTCCACCGGAACGGATGTTTCTTAAGAACAATAGCATGGTTGGTAGCGCAAAACTCAGCGAGATGGCCAGCGATGACAGTTCGGTTTCAAGCTCCATAGAAACAGGAAGAAATAGTGATGGGAAGATCGCATATAACATAGTGCCGAATAGTGATGCTGCCGGATATTTTTGTTTTGTGATATCCTGGATCATCCAAAAAATGATCACAGCCAGAAAGAAACTTATAAGCCCCCCAATGAGATGAAGGATCATTTCTGGACTGATCTGTGTGATAGTACTGAAGAAACTGATCAGCGAATGCATGCCTTTTGGTTCCGGGAAACCATCAAAATATTGCTGAAGACTTAGACCTTTTACAGCACCCAGTTCAAAATACCACAAGCGGCTGAAAGGGGCCGAGTTTTGAATGGCCGGTGCAATTCTCAATCCCGATCCGGCAAGGGCGATCAAAACTGCAAGAATAGAATATGGCTTGGTGATCTTAAGTTTGGCCTTCCCTTTAAAGCGCTCCTTTATCTTTGAGAAGGTCAACTCTTTTATCTGCTCAATCTTGTTAATATGCGTGGCAACAAAACTATGCTCGGCCGTCGTAAAGATGTCGGTAATGTTCTCTCCCTCAAATGTCCTTTTGAAGAATTTCACCAAAAGAGGCAACGTCAGCAGAAAAAACAGAATGCTTATAAAATCATAGATATTTAATGTAACCAGGATAAAACTACCCACCACCAGCAAGCCACCAAGGCTGATCCATGAAAAAACAATTCGGTCAATTCCTTTTTTAGTGCTGATGAAATTGAAAAACAAGGGCGTTATCAGCCCGAACACAAAAAAGAAACCCAGCAGCAATCTGAAAAGTGAGAATATGGCCTGAAGTTCGTAGTTCATTAATCCCCCGCTGGAAATTTATTGGCTACAGAATCCGCATTTTCCGGAAGGCGATTCAGTGCGATGTTACTTATAAAATAAGGTCGGCCAAGGGTATCAAGCCGGGATCTTATTTGTCTGAGATGAGCTTGAGAATCGGCGTAATCGAGCACCATAAATGGTACCCTGCTCTGCTCCACATATTCATTCAGAAAACCCAGGCGGGCTGTGTAAGCACTATCTGAGCGAATAAGGTATTCCTGGTTTTCGAAGTCAAAATTTGAAGCAAGCGATTCTGTTAAGAAAGCATCCACATGATCTGCTGTTTCATTCAACAAAAATAATCCAGCATTCTGTATGATGATCTTATTGGGAAATTTAGCACCTATGGACTGAATCAATTCACCCATTGCGTCTTTCATGTCGCCCCGCTCTGTTTCTGGGGAAACAGCATCAATGGTATCGAGGAATAACCCATCTACTCCTTTGGCCATGATCTCAGGGAGCACCTGATTCAAGATCATATTGCGGACTTCTGGATTTTCAACATCAATAAAAAAGCTATTCCAGACGTCATTCTTACCGCGAAATCCATACTCTTCCATGGCTCCAAAATACCACCGGTTTGGGTCAACTTCCCCAAGGGTTGCATATGCTATGATCTTAGTTCCGGTCTTCTTTAGCTCAAGGATCTCTTGCCGGGAATAAAAATCAGGCTCGATCACTACCAGCTTGTACGGTTCAACCTGGGCAGGCTGCAGTTTTGTATAGCAGATTCCGAATGGAGTCAGTGAATCAATGTCTGAAGTGTAATTAGGAGCACATCCCGTCAGAATAGCCATAAAAAGTAATCCGGTTGCAAAAAGCTTCATTAATCCTTGGCACCTAGAGATGTACAATTATCCCAGCCCAGTGATTGTATAAGTTGTATAGCCGTTGGAATCAGTACCATATCAAACTGAACATCTGCCCTTTGCATTAATCCTTTTGATAAGGCTTCTAACCATTCATCTTCGCTTTTGGAATCGTCTTCTTTGTTCGACTCAATAAAATCTACTACATACTCAAAAAGTCCTACAATCTTGCCGGTCCATGGAATTTCTTCGGCTCCTAAACCAGCCGGAGTACCATTCCCGTTTATCCACTCATGATGCGTTCGTATACCTTCCACAACATCTTTTTCTACTGCCAGGTTTGAGATCAATTCTGCCCCTATGATCGGGTGATCCATCTCTCCGCCAATTGTTTTGCCGGGTTCAACACTCATGGCTCCTACATAACCGATGTCATGTAATTTTGCAGTTTTCGTCAGGATTTCCATTTCATCATCTTCCAATCCAAACAACATGCCAAAGCGTTGCACAAAGGCCACCATTCGCGGGGTATGAAATTTCGTCTTAGTGCGCCTTTTTTCCATGCTTCTCAGCATTTGATAGTAGGTTTCCATCAGTTGGTCTGAGAAAGACCTGTTTTGGTTACGATAATCCAGCAACTTTGCAAAAGAGTCTCCCAAGCCTGCACCCTCTTCTTCGTAAGAACTACTCTCAGAGGTTTTTTCAACTAAGACCATGCCACTGCAAGATTCTCCTTTATAGGAAATGGACTGAATCTCAACGCCCGCCAATTGAAGGAATTTCTTCCCGTCTTCAGAGAGTTTTTGCCCGGCTTCACTTTGCTCTAATAAATTATTAGTTCCCTCATCTTTTAAAAATGCCTCGGCCTCATCATTTAGTCCCACAGTGGTTATTACCTGATGCCCCTTTTGGGTGAACTCGAGGACTACTCCTACCTTCGATTTCTGTTTATGAACAAAATAACGAAGCAGAATTTCAGCAAGACCAGAAGTGTTTAACTGTCCGCTTCCCAAGTCTGAGATCACAGCCTGAACCTTTTCCCTGTAATCTTTTTGTGGATTGTTCTCTGTTTCGTCAAGACCAATAAGCCATGCTGAGAGGATGCGGCTTACAATAGATAGTTTTGGGGTGATCTGCTCCGGACTTTTAGTATAAGGTCCTACGCAATAAATACCCCAGAACTCAGCCTCTTTTGTAAATAGAGGGATATGTTCACACTGACCTATGGCATGAGATGAGATCCCCTGTTCCATAAAGATATCATCCATATCCATTTTCTTTTCAAGATTCTGGAGCTGATGTTCAAAGTTTCGGATGTATTCTTTTTCCTGAGGATTTTCTTCGTGAGGGTCTTTCTCATCAGTAGATTTATCCAGGATATTTTGCGTGAGGACATGTCGCCTGTCAAGGATCAGTTTTCCATCTTTTAGGATGTACACAAAATGAACGGGAGCGCGATACAGCAGATCAATCCAGTTTACAATTTCACTGAAAGTAGGTGGTTCTTTCCGAGAAAAATGTTCTGCCGAAAGCTCCCAGAATTCTAGTTGATCCTCAGTCCCAAATGTCTCCATAGAAAAAGCCTTGCTAAGCCTGTTGCCTACGGTATGTATATAGCTTTTTACGTCTTTGATCATATTGAGCTCCTAAAATGCAGAGTAATAAAAGTAATCCAAATGTTTAAAAAATCTTTTTGCCAGAATTGCGGTTGTTACAGCAAATACAACGGAACCGGCAATGAGGCCTATAACAGCATACTCTAATCCAAAAATTCGGCTACATAAGAAGCCGGTTACAAAGTTAACAAATAATGACCCTGCCATAGCGTACATCACTAATTCGGGGCGGTTCAGCGTGAAAAAGAACAGGCTATTCAGTAAACCGTATATCAAAAACAGATAGCCGATACTTGCCAGCCAGAATACTCTGAATGTCATTGGGTTCTCAAAAAAATCAGCTATTTCCGGAACCTGATTTTCAAAAACCCTCAAACTTAGCACTCCATAATATGTAACTAAAATGGAGATTATACCTACAAATAACAGTAATAATACCTGCTTAACATAAAAACGCCTGAAAAATTTGTTAAAGAATTTAATCTTGGAAACAAAAGCAGCTTTTTGAGCCGGTATCAGGTATCGGGAAAAGGATTGAATACTGAATTCCAACATCGCGATGGTAATGACCAATGTAATAAGAGCCCAATCCATACCCAGTTCATATGGTGTGTTGAACCAGATGATGTACTCAGGGGGCGGCGGCCCGGCAGACCAAGCCAGCAATCTATCCATGAATAAAAAAGTGAAATAGCAGAAGCCATATATAAAATATCGGTAGACGTTGTAATAGGTAACTTCTGTTTCGGGTAGCGACTGTTTGAACAACTCTTGTCGCAGACTATGGATTTTAAGGCGATAATATATGTACGCGTAAACTGTCATAATAAGCGTACCGACTAAAATACCAAGCCACTGGGATATATAGATCCCGAAGCCGGCAAAATCCATCCCAAAAATAACGACTGCAGTCCCTGCAAGAATCCCAAACAAGATCATGGTGCGTTGTTCTGTGGCAAAGAGTACAGCTGCCACTAAAAGCAGCAGAGAGATCAACACAAAATAGATCATGGATAAGATCATGAGCTGCTGCGGATAAAATGGCAAGATCAGGTTCAACCCAAAAATAAGCAGTGCTGAAATGAATACTACCGGTATGGCCAGCTTCATGACCGAGAGAGAGGCTTTGGCTGCCAGATAGTAATTGCTCTCCCCTTTGTACTTTGAGACCAGACGCCCAAGCGTTTGAATGAAACCACCTGTAATTATAAACGAGAGAATAGTGCCGAGTGCCACCACTGTAGCCTGGGCTTCATTAAAGTCGAACCAGGCCCATAATGCATACTCAAAGATCAAAATAGCTACGATCTGGGAAAGCATGGGCAATGAAAACACCATCCCCTGGGAATAGTATTTGAGGAAATTTTTGAGTGTCAGAAAAAAGCCGCCGAAGTTAAAATCATCGTGAATATCTTCGTCTTCACCTTCATTGATCTTCTTCTTGATCCTGTTAAAAACCACATCTGCCAGGTCAAATACTGAATCAAATCCATAGTCTGTTTTGGCATCTACATCCCGGACTCCCAGCGACTCGATGGTTGCGGCAACCGCCCATTTGCTTATCGGGTTACCAACCAATTCGTGCACAGATTCCGTGATGACGTCTACGGCTTCAGCGTGGTCAAGTTCTGTGGTATTCAGCTCTATCTCATCCGACATGTGCCGCCTCCTCTTCAATGCTATCAAGGTGCATCAGCAGATTCTTAACGGATTCTACCTTAACATGCTCTTTAAAAGGTTTGCGAGGTTTTTCCTTGAGCCGGATGTAGGATTCGTAATAAGCATCAACAGAAATCTCGGTCTTGAAGGTCAATAGTACCCGTTCCCTGGCTTTTTGGCCATATTCCAGGCGAAGGTCATCATCCTTAAGTAACTTTATTACGCCGGCAGAAATATCTTTTGGGTCACGGGGTTTGCATAGAATTCCACAGCCTTCGAGCGCATCCCGGATTCCACCTACATCCGTTGCTACAACGGGCCGCCCACAACTCATGGATTCGATCACAGTGTAGGGAAATCCTTCGGAAATAGAGGTCAGTATCGAGATATCGCCCTCATTGAATATCTGGCTGGGCTGATCATGAAAACCTCCAAATTCGAAGGTACTCTCCAGATCAAGTTCCTTAATTAGTTCCCGGCATTTCTTGACGTAGGGTTTGTCCACTTCCAGACTGCCATATACTTTGAATTGTACTTCTGGTATCTCTTCCCGAACAAGGGCAGCCGTTCGTATCATGGTCTCAATATCCTTTAACGGAAAAACCTGAGCCACAGCAATTACGGTCGGTGTATTCTCGGTTTGACGTGGCTTTGGAGTAGGTTTAAAAAGATCTGTGTTGACTCCATTATAAATTGGTACGATGTTTTTTTCATCCGCTTCAAAGCGTTTTTCCCATTCTTTATTTGCCGTGGTAACAGGTGAGATCTGATCAGCTGTATAATAGACTGCACGACTCACCAATGTGGAAAGATCTACCAATAAGCGTTTGGAAAAGTACGGCATATCGGCCTGACCAATATTGATCAAGCGCTCCCTCATATATACGCCATGATCGGTTACGATACCGGGCGTACCATACTCATATTTAGCCGCTATGGAGCTTAATGCAGGAAAACCGGCCAATGTAGCATGGCACACATCAATATCCTTAGAAACATCTACGGCAATAGGCATAAGGAAATGATACAACCAGCGCATCCCAAAAGTCAGGTCAAAGACGCGGGGTTCTTCGCTTTTCTTTAGATCAGATTCCTCAAAATAAGTAAGAACGGCGTGCTTGAATTCAACCCAAAGCAACGGCTGCCGCAGGGTCTGTTTAAAATCATAGTACTGAAAATATTTCCAGAGACCGTAAAGTACATCACTGATCTTTTGGACATCGGTATAAGGATTAAGCAAGCACTGAATAAAATCCTCAAAAAGCGGTTTGAAATATTCTAGGGTAACCTGTTTTGTTGCTCTTGATTTCCGTTCAATTTGAAAGGAAAATGGCCGGTCATTATCGTAATAGTCCGACGGTTCGTCAACGCCCCAAAGCGGTACGTGTATTATTTTGGTGATGTTTTCTGGGAGACGGTAACGACTTTCTACATATGGATTCCCGGTAATGGCAAGTAGATGAAAATCCACTTTCTCTTTTAATTCGGTGCATAGGATGTGCGCCCAGGTAGACACACCGCCGCCGCTATAAGGATAAGATCCTTCGGTTTCGAAAAGAATTAAGGGTTTATCATCACTCAAAATGTAATGGTCTCCTCTTTCCGGATCATTCGGTTCATTAATGCCCGGTATTCATCAAAAATTTCAATCCAGGTGTGCTTTTCTTTGATCAATTTCACTTTTTCATCTACCAGGTACTCAAAATCGATTGGAGACGCCCAAAGTTCTGATATTCTTTTCACCTGTTCCTCTATGGACCGATCCTTTGAAAATGAAAGGCCAAAATCATCCGTAAAATCCCCTACCTGATATCCAACAGGCAATGCCTTTTTGGCCAATGCTTCGAGCATCACAAGCGGTTGAGATTCATTATGGCTCGTTATGATCAGGATATCAAATTCGGATAAATATGCTTCAGCCGGTTCATTCCAGATCATTGTTACCTGTGGAAATTTTTTGGCTTTCTCAATGACCTTTTTCTGAAGTTCGGGCTCGTTTGCATCACATAAAAGCATGGTAAAATTTGCCTTCTGCCCAAGCTGATCGAAGGTATTTACATAATCAAAGAAAGCGAGTGGGTTCTTCATTTCAGCACACCGCCCCACCCATCCTATCGTTGGGAGCTCTCCTCTTCTTTTTTGATCAACAAGCCAAGTTTCCGGAATCCCATTTGGGATATATTCCACTCTTTCTGCCCCCAGTTTATTCTGCTCGGGGATATTTACTTTTGAAACCGTAACGATTTGATCTGAGTGTTGATAGGTAAGCCGGGCTAATTCTTTAAAATGCTCAACCGTGTGCTTTTTTGCGATCTCTGTAGAAGGAATCTGATAGCCACATTCCAGCGCTGAAGCACCCATTTCAACTTCTTTCCAGTAAATGGCATGCTCTGTTAACAGTAAAGGGATCTGGTTGTCCTGCGATAGATGAGCCCCAAGGAAGCCGGCAAAACCGGTATTGGTCACATGAATAATATCAAAATTATGACCCGCAGGAAACGCCTGTTCCATGTCCTCGTACCAGGCTTTTAGGTCTTTCTGCAGATCTGAAGAAAAAGCCGGCGGAGAAATACGGATAAAATCATTGATATTGGGTGTAAGAGGATACAGAGCTTTATCGGGATCGAGTCCCTGAAATTCATCCGTAGCAATTTGCAACACGGTAAATTCCATTTCTGGAAGGTGAAGAAGGTACTGATATACCCATTCACTCACTCCTCCTCTATACCATGGATACGTCCCTTCAATGATCAAAAGTGCCTGCATAGCTCGATTTTCAGGTATTCGTCTTTTTGAACAACCGATATAAAATAGATCCGGATTGCTTGATAAGTCTGGATATCAGTTCAAATTCTTCGGATGAAAACAGAACCGATCGCTTGATAATAAGTAAACCAAACATCGGTGCATTTTCCGGAACGTTCATGTTGTTCATGAGCAGATCTCGTTCACTTACAGCAAAAAGAGGAACGCCTATTTCAGCAGCCAGACCATGTTCTTTTGAAAATTTAAGAAAGAAACCCAGTTCCTTATTGAAAACATGATTACTGAGATACGGCTTTTTACTATCTGTTAAGTGCGAAAAGGTCCCATTGTCTTCGATGGGTGATTGATCATCCGCATTAAAAGGGTTCTCCGATTGGATGTAGAATAGATCTGCTGAATTGTTTTTAATCATCCACAATCCCGTAAAGGAAGGATTTACAATTTCTTTTATCCCTTTGCATAAAGTCTCAACCGTGTCTTCAAAAGAGCCTGATATCGCTGTTTCCATCAGTTCCATGACCAGTTTGTCTTTCTTTTTCACCTGATCATCGTCCAGGTCATCAACACGGATATCGGTAACCAACTTCATCCGGATGATCTCACGGACTTTCTCCTTGTCGTTATTAAGGAGCTCTTTTTTAATGAAATCTGCGGCACCCAGGTCGTATGCTTTTTGCTCTTTTTCTACTGTGGGCAGGTTCGTCATAATGAGAACGGGAATCTTCTTCTTCTCCTCATCCAGCCGGATAGACTCCAAAAACTCTAAACCCGAAATACCGGGCATATGAATATCTGACAAGATCAGATTCACATTTTGTTCTGAAAGTATATCAATTGCTTGCTGTACGTCTTTGGCAGATAATACCTTGAACTCATCCTTGATGAGGTTTTTGATCATCAGATGAATGGGTTCATCATCATCAATTACTAAAATTTTATATTTCATGTCCTTCTATTTTTCCATTCTGTTTTGTGGAATTTTTAAATAAAATGTAGTCCCCTTGTCCAATTCAGATTCTACTGAAACATTGCCTCCATGCAATTCAACATAAAGCTGAACGATATCTAAACCAAGTCCGGTCCCTAACTCACCACTGGTTCCCTCTCTCGAATAATCATTGTTCTTGAATAGGTCGGGCTGCATTTTTTCCGGAATTCCGATCCCGCTGTCTGTAACATTAATGTAAATTTGTGGTTGTTCAGAGGCTACTTCAACAACTACATTTCCTCCGGTAGGGGTAAACTTCAAAGCATTTGAAACCAGATTATTCACTGCTATTTCAATTTTATTTTGATCAACTTCTGCGGTAAGGTCTTTAGGTGAAATTGAATAGTTAAGGTTTATATTTTTCACGATCGCCTTTGCCTTATTCATGGCTATAACTCTTTCAATGATCGCTTTCACCGAAACGGTTTCGTAATCCAGTTCTTCGGAATGTGCTTTTTTTGATTCCCTGTCTAAAACTTCCCGTACCAAATTCAGTAAATTGGCGCCGCTTTCTTCGATCACAGAAAGCATCTGTTTGCGTTCCTCTTCAGTTACTTTATCAGAATCCTTAAGCAATTTCACCAACCCAATGATTCCGGTAAGCGGATTTTTAATATCATGGCTTACTGTTCTGACTAGGTCATCTTTTTTCTTGTTCAACCGGCTTAACTCAACTTCCCTTTCCCTTAGGATTGTAATACGCTGGTTCAGCTGCTTTTGTAAGAATCGAATCTGAAGGTGGGCATTAATTCGGGCAAGGGTTTCCTCTTTCTGAAAAGGTTTTGTGATGTAATCTACCCCGCCAACTTTAAATGCCTTCACTTTATCAACGGTATCAGTAAGGGAGCTTAATAAGATGACCGGGATATCGCTTACTTCAGGAATCGATTTTAGCTTTTTTATAACGTCAAACCCGTTCATGTCAGGCATCATGATATCAAGCAAGATCAGGTCGGGCTCGTGCTTTTTTGCGGCTTCAATGGCATCTTTACCATTGGTTGCCTCTACATATCGAAACCCTGATTTATCTAATACCCGCGAAAGCAAATGGAGGTTTGCCTGAGTGTCATCAACAATTAAAATTAAACTATCTTGAGGCGTCACAGAACTGTTTTTTAAAATTCTAAAAATGCCATTACGAAAATATGGCTAAATTTTTCAGCCAAAAGTAACAGTTATTCTACTTATACCTCAATTAAATAAATCATATTAAGATATGATGTACAAATCCCGAAATTGGTCAACTCGTTAAAAACTAAAGTCATCCATCATTTCAACCGGCTCTTTTGGCATGGCGATTGAAAGCCCCAAATAAATCAACAGACTTGCTCCCCACCCCATAAAAAAGGCAGCCACAAAAATAAATCGAACAACGGTGGAGCTAATACCGAAATATTTAGCAAGCCCTCCGCATACCCCAGATATTTTTTTGTCTGTTCTGGATTTAAGTAGTTTTTTGGAGTGTCGGTATCCATACGAATCGAAGGAAGCGGAAGATTGTTTGTCTGCGGAACCCGACCGGGATTTTGAATCTAAAGCATTATTCAATTTACCGGAACTTGAGGCAAACTCTTCTGAGCCAGGTATATCAGAATAAGAAGATGAAGAGCTTGTTGATTTTTTTTGAGCTTGTTGAGCCTTCTGCGCTTTTTTGGCTTTCCGGACTTTACGCCTGTCCCCAACCAAAAATCCGAAACCAACCAAGGTGATCAAAGCGCCGCCAATAATCGGTAATCCGCCAAGGATGTCACTTACGAAAGCGCCAAATTCCCCTATATTCAATCCCACCGATTGAATTAGGAATGTGAGAGCCATAAATATCATAACCATTCCCGAGATGGTAGCAATGTTCCAGATGCTTTTTCCGGCTTCTTTTTCTTCTTCCTGAAGAAACTCCTGCATTGTAGAATTCAGATCAAAGTCATTGAATTCCAGCGTTGAAGTCCCGGTTTGTGATTGTGTTTTAGATGATGTTTTTGTGCGTTCTGCCATAGTTTTTTCCTCCGTAATGCGCTACGAGCTTAGCTCCCCTATGTTACAGGAAAATGAGCTCTTCTTCAGTAATAATTACATCAAGTTTAACGTCAAACTCTTCGGCGGGAATTTTATCAAACAAAAAATCAGAGAATACAAGCCCCACTTTCATTCCCATCGTTTGCTCCAAAAAGCGATCATAGAACCCTTGTCCGTACCCCAGCCTGTTTCCTTTTCTGTCGCCCGCAGCCATTGGTACAATGATCAGATCTAGATTTTCCGGTTGAACTTCATCCTGCTCTTTCTCAGGTTCGCGAACCCCCCATTTGTTGGTGATCAATTCACCAAAGGAATGCAATACAATATGGGTTAATGAATGATCAGAGAAGTTGGTAACGGGTACCACCACCCTTTTATCACTTTCTAAAAGTGTTTCTATTAACTGATCCGTACCAACTTCCCTTCTTTGGTTCATAGAAACATAGGTGTGAACGGAATCAGCTTTTTTAAAAAACTCGGTACTTTCCAAAGATCTTAAAATGGCAAGAGATCTTTCTCGCCAATCCTGTTCAGGCATTTCCTTTCTATCCGAAAGTACCCGGTTCCGCAAGGCTTGTTTTTGTTCCTGAAGAGAACTCATAATTCGATGACATGATGTCGGGTCAGATCCAATCCTTTTTCTTCAATTTCCTTTAAAAGATTCGTCCAGATATCGAGACCATATTTGTTCATAAAATACACTGGTGAGACCGAACGCTCCTGCAAACCACCATCTGGAAATAAGTTCACTTTGATCTTCTCTATCCGTTTGAGCTGGGTATCTTCCTGTTGCTTGATGGATCGATACACTTTTCCTTTCAGGCGATCCAGGTCGTTGCCAAAACCGGCAACAGTTTTACCAACCGTGCCATCCAGTGTTGGGTCGATCTCATTAATGACCTCGAGAGGTTTTTCAGCAATTTCATCCAGTTTCTGTTTCCACTCAGAAAATACAGCTTCGATGTCCACAGAATCAGATTGCTCTACAAACTCAGACTCCAGATCTTCGATACGTTTATCGTATTCACAAAACTTAAAAGGCAGTTTTTCAATGATCCTTGATATTCCAGACTCCAGCAATGTAGCCGTGTACCGTGGGAATATAGGCGGCATATTAAGTTCAAACTCCTCATATAATTTCATCATTTGGCCGTAGTAGGCTATCTCTCCCGGACCAGCTACATACCCTAAGGTTGGTAAAAGCTTATCCTGGATAATTGGCCGCAAAAAGACATTTGGGGAGAATCTGTTGGGCTGATCTTGGATCTCTGCGAGTAACTCTTTCTCACTCCAGTTTCTGTCTCCTGCTTTCCAGCCCTCTTCAGCCTGATGGATCTTAACTCTTCCTTCATCATCCGACAGATAGAATAAGTTGGAATCCCCGTTCATGACCTGTCGGTGAAAGACTTCTTCCAATGCCGAACTTTGAGATTCAATAGCATCAAATATATTTTCGGCATCCGAGACTGAATGCTTAAAATCTTCGGCAAGCAATTCTTTGATCTTCTGCGTGTTACTTCCTGCGATCAATAATCCCTCTTCGGCAAACCAGTCATTGATCAATCCTGCAAATGCCCGTGCATGGGAATTCCCTTTTTGATAATGAGAGTCAAGCTGAGTCCAAAGGGTATCAGTGAAATCCGTATCAAAGAGTTCTTCCTTTACATTGCTCCTGAACGCACCTATCTGGTCGCCGATCTTTTCTTCCGAAACCGGAATGTTATTTCCATCGGCTTCAAAGTTAATTTTGTTGAAATCGTCGCGGCCTAAAATCCCAGTCCAAGCAATTTCTTCAAAGTCATGATCTTCATCTGCCAGCCAGAATACCGGAACCACCGGGCGCTCTAAGATCTTCTCATATCTTCTTGCCAGTAAAATGGTAGTCATGGTTTTATAAATGGTAAACATCGGTCCACCATACATACCCAGCTGTTGGCCGGTTACCACAGCAAGAGCATTTTCTTGCCCTAATTTTTGAAGAGCATCTTGTTGACCGTCGGCTATTCCAAGCTCATTATGATATGCTTGCAGTGCAGGCAGGTATTCCTTTAAATATGCAGCTGCAGAAACCTCTTTTGCTCTTTCTTTAATATGGTCTTCATTAAGAGGATCATATTTATAGAAGCTACGGAGCTCGTCGAAGTTGTTAATGTATGTGTTAAACAGAGTTGAGTAAGAAAGTTCGCTGAACGAACAGCCAGATATGTCCAAAATTTATCCTTTCATTTTTGAAATGCGGTCTCTGATCTTTGCCGCCTTCTCATAGTTTTCGGTTTCAATAGCCATCTTGAGCTCTTCCTCTAGCTTTTCCAGCTGGCTGAGCCCTTCTTGTCCGGCACCGCCTTCTTCAGTACTTAATGCTTGCTCCAGTGTTTGATGTTCAGGCTCAGTCCTTATACCTGCTTCATCAAGGACTTCACTGTTAACAAAAATTGGTGCCTTAAAGCGAACAGCTAATGCGATGGCATCACTTGGACGGGCATCGAGTTCAATAAGCTGATTTTCACGCTCATAAATTATCTGAGCATAAAAAGTACCTTCTGCCAGGTCATTAATGAACACCTGTTTTACTTCCGTGTCAAAACTAAGTACAAAGTTTTTGAGCAGATCATGCGTCATTGGCCGGGGCGGTTTTATATTTTCGAGCTCAAGTGCTATTGCTTGTGCTTCGAAAGAACCAATAATTATGGGCAATCGTTGGTTACCCTCTGCTTCACTTAATATTAACGCGTATGCACCACCACTGCTAGGGCTTGTAGAAAGCCCTAATATATCCATCTTTATTTTATTCAAATCTTCACCTGCCATATGCTTTTGTAAATGTCTTAAAAGGTAATGATTTTTAGTTAAGTGTTAAACCAACCTGTTTATTAATTCAACTTATATGGTTTTAAAAAAGTTTATTCAATTTTCTTGGTTTTTTCTTCCATAAAAATTCAAATAAAGCCTATATTCTCGCCCACTTTCGTTGACATTGCATAACATTGAGGCTAACTTTTCAGCCCACTAACGGAGAACCATAGACAACATGCTCGATAATTATTTTCCAATTTTAATTCTTGCCATTGTAGCCGTTGTACTGGCACTTGCATTCCTGATTTTATCCAAAATTCTTGGACCTTTTCGTCCGAACCAAACCAAACTAAAGCCCTATGAAAGTGGCATGGATCCGGTTGGGGAGGCAAAAGAGCGATATTCTATCAGTTTCTATTTAGTTGCTATGGAATTTATTGTATTCGATCTCGAGGTTGTTTTTATATATCCTTGGGCTGTTCGTTATCTTGATCTCGGATTTGGAACGTTCATGTCTATGATGGTATTTATCGTAGTATTATTTATAGGTCTTTTCTACACGCTCAAAAAAGGAACGTTGGATTGGGACCTGAATCATTTTAAAGCTTAATTATTTACCATGGGAATTGAATCAGCAATGGGTGAAGGTTTCTTCACCACAAAAGTAGATGCTTTAACAAACTGGGCACGCGCCAATGCGGCCTGGCCAATGCCAATGGGCCTGGCCTGCTGCGCTATTGAGATGATGGCTTTTGCCGGACCTCGTTATGATGCTGCCCGATTTGGGTCTGAGGTAATGCGCTTCTCTCCCCGCCAAAGTGATGTTATGATCGTTGCGGGATGGTCAACTTATAAAATGTCTCACGCCATTCGCCGGATCTGGGATCAAATGCCCGATCCCAAATGGTGTATTGCCATGGGGGCTTGCGCTTCTACCGGGGGTATGCATCGCTGCTATGGAGTGGTTCAGGGGGTGGATAATTATCTTCCTGTAGATGCCTATATCTCAGGCTGCCCTCCCCGACCTGATGCTTTACTTCATGCCCTGATGAAGATTCAAGACAAAATTAAAACCGAGCATTCTGTTTTACTGGATACTTAAGATATGAGTTTAGATTTAACTGAAACGGTACAAGGTGTAGTGGACGGGCTTACTTCCGAGTATTCGGAAGACCTGATCGAGATCTACAAATCATGTGACCATACCTACATTCGGGTTGAGGCTGAAAACATCATAGAGGTCCTCAACTTTGTAAAGACCAAGCATCACTTCATTTTCTTATGTGATATCATCGGAACTGACCGATATACTTCTGATGAACGCTTCGAAGTGATCTATAACATCATGAATCTCAGAACCCAGGATCGCATATTTATTAAAGTACGCGTGGAAGAAGAAGATCCGGTCGTTCAGTCCGCAACATCTTTGTGGAAAGCAGCATCATGGCTGGAACGAGAAGTGTACGATATGTTTGGTATCCGGTTTGAAGGACATCCCGATCTTCGTAGAATTTTTATGCCAGAAGATTTCGATTATTTCCCCCTGCGCAAAGAGTTTCCGCTGTTGGGTATTCCTGGCTCTATTGAACTGCCTAACACAACCCCAGATACGGAGTAAGGCATTATGAATGAAATTAACAGTAAAGTAAAACCGCAGTTTTTTGAAAAGCATCAGCGGGCTATATATAAAAGCCTGGAAGATAAGCACACTACTATTGAGGCTATCGATGCGGAAGATCCACTGAATGCTAAGATGATCCTTAACATGGGTCCACAGCATCCTGCCACACACGGTGTACTTCGGCTTATTCTTCAATTACGAGGCGAGCTCATTGAAAAAACGAAACTGGATATCGGATACCTGCACCGAGGTGTAGAAAAAATTGCCGAAAATAAAACCTATCAGGAATTCATGCCCTACACGGATCGCATGGATTACCTTTCCCCATACAGTAATAATGTGGCCCTTTGTATGGCCGTTGAGAAACTGGCAGAAGTTGAAGTTCCTGAACGTGCCCAGTATATCCGCATGATCTGTATGGAACTATCGCGAATTTCCTCTCACCTCCTATGGCTTGGTACCATGGTGATGGATGCCGGAGCGATCTCCTTTTTTATCTGGACCTTCCGGGAGCGAGAAAAGATCTACGATATTTTTGATGAAGTAGCCGGGCACCGGTTCACCGTTTCCCACTCCCGAATTGGAGGTGTGGCTAATGATTTTACCGACCGAGCTGTTGGACGAATCAAAGAATTTGTGACCAAATTTGAGCAAGAACTCAAAGACTGGCACGGATTGTTGGACCGCAACCGTCTTTTTATCGAACGAAATGCCGATGTGGGTATCGTTCACACTGAAGATGCCCTTGACCTCGGAGCTACCGGACCTGTACTAAGGGCTGCCGGTTATGCCGTGGATCAGCGGATCATCACCCCTTATTTGAAATATGATGAGGTAGACTTTGAAGTACCAACCCGAATGGAAGGCGATAACTTAGCCCGCTATTTTGTACGTATGGAAGAGATGGGCGAAAGTCTGAAGATCATCAATCAGTGTTTTGATAAGATGCCAAAAGGCTCCATTCGTTCAAACAATGCCAAACACGCTTACCCTTCTAAAGATGAAGTATATTATTCAATGGAAGGTATGATCCACGACTTTATGATGACTGATACCGGTATTTGTCCACCGGCAGGCAAGGAAGTGTATCATGCAGTTGAAGCACCCAAAGGCGAATTAGGATATTATATTCAAAGTGACGGCACCGGCCATCCATGGAGATTGAAAGTAAACGCTCCTTCTTTCCGAAACCTTCAGGTTCTGGAAAATATTCTGGAAGGCGAGATGGTAGCTGACACAGTAGTAATAATTGGAGGACTTGACCCTGTAATGGGAGAAGCAGATAAGTAATGGAAGAAACGTACGAATTCACAAAAGAAGACTTAGAAGAAATTGAAGGTATTAAGGCCAAATTCCCGGAAGTAATGCCGGCTACACTTCCTACGCTTTGGGTAGCTCAAAGACGATTTGGTCATGTTGAACCTCCCGTTCAGCGCTTAGTGGCAGAGACTTTGGGCTTACCTGAATCCCACGTTCACGGTGTAGCAACCTTCTACACACAATATTATAAAGAGCGTAAAGGTAAATACGTGCTGGATGTTTGCACCACCACCAGTTGTCAACTTTGCGGTGGTTACAAAATGTTGCACTACCTGGAAGACAAACTGGGAATTAAAGCCGGTGAAACTACCGAAGATGGAATGTTCAGCATTCAATCAGTGGAATGCCTTGGTGCTTGTGGCTATGCGCCCATGATGCAGATCACAAACGACGTTTATGTCAATAACCTTACTGAAGAAAAGTTAGATAAGGTTATCGACAGCCTTAAAGAAGGTGAAATGCCAGAATTTGAATCCGTAGGAATGCCCCTCCTCGAAAATATTAATGACAAGTAATTATGGCTTCTGATTGGAAATCTTTTGAACCGGTATTAATTCCTGACATCCCAAATCTGGATAAGATTGACAACTACATCAAGAATGGCGGATACAAAGCGCTTGAGAAAGTTGTAAAGGGAAGCGACTGGAAGCCGGGAGATGTTGTAAATGAAGTGAAAGCTGCAAATATCCGAGGCCGTGGAGGAGCAGGTTTCAATGCAGGATTGAAATGGTCTTTTATGCCTCCTGCTGATGGTGGTCCGAGATATTTAGCCTGTAATGGTGATGAGTCTGAGCCCGGTACCTTCAAAGACCGTAAGATCTTTGAGTATAATCCGCATTTGTTTATTGAAGGAGCCCTGATCGCAGCTTATGCAATGGAGATCACGACCATTTATGTCTACATCCGTGGAGAATATTATTCCTGGATTAAGATGATGGAAAAAGCTCTTCAGGATGCACGTGATAAAGGTTTCATTGGTAAGAATTTATTTGGTACCGATTACAGCGTAGAATTTGAAGTAACAGGAGGAGCCGGTGCTTATATCTGTGGAGAAGAAACTTCTATGCTTGAATCGTTGGAAGGAAAGCGTGGTTATCCACGAGTTAAGCCTCCCTTCCCTGCCCAAAAAGGATTATGGGGACGTCCAACTACCATCAACAATATTGAAACGTTGGCCAATGTACCCGGTGTAATTAACAATGGTTCGGACTGGTTTAAAAGCATTGGACCTGAATCTCATCCCGGACCGGTACTTTATGGGATTTCCGGGCACGTCAACCGTCCAGGAGTTTATGAATTACCAGCTGGAATGCCTGTTATGGATTTAATCAATGAGGTAGCTCAGGGTATCCGCGGTGGTAAAAAACTGAAAGCCTTAATTCCTGGTGGATCTTCAACACCAGTTCTTCGTGCCGATCAGCTTGAAGGGGTTTCTATGGATTCTGACTCTCTGCGTGAAGCCGGATCTATGATGGGAACTGCAGGAATGATCGTGATGGATGAAGACACCGATATGGTAGATGCATTATGGCGAATTTCACACTTTTATCATCACGAATCCTGTGGGCAATGTACACCATGCCGAGAAGGAACCGGATGGCTGGAAAAGATTTTATTGAAGATCAAAAATGGTGAGGGTGAAATCAGAGACCTTGATCTCTTGTTAGACCTCACTACCCAAATGGAAGGCCGAACTATCTGTGCCCTGGCTGATGCCGCAGCATGGCCGGTTCGACACACCATTAACCGTTTCAGAGACGAATTTGAAGCACGCTGTAAAAAATCAGTGCACGCAGTAGCGTAGTAATTGATTATTGAAGATTTATTATTGATGATTTTCATCAACGAAATTTAAATGAAGCTTGATTGCAGATTTCAGTAAATCAGTGATCATCTTTCATAAATCAACAATCCGATATGCCAGAAATATTTATAGACGGACAACGATACGAATTTGAGGAAGGCGACGACCGTGGTGTTCTTCAGTTCATTTTGGATCAGGGCAAAGAAGTCCCCTTCTTTTGTTACCATCCAGCAATGAGTGCTCCGGCCAACTGCCGGCAGTGTTTTGTGAAAGCGGGTACTCCTGTCAAAGACAGGGAAACCGGTGAATTTGAACTTGATGAGAACGGCGAGCGTAAGATCAGATGGTTTCCCAAAATGCAGACTTCCTGCTCTTTGGGAATGCAGGATGGAATGGTCGTTAAAACTCAAGAATCTGATGAAGATGTAGCCCGAGCTCAAAAGGATACCATGGAGCTTATCCTCATCAATCACCCACTTGATTGTCCGATTTGTGATCAGGCCGGTGAATGTCCGCTGCAAATCCAGACCTACAAATATGGCCCTGAAGGCAGTCGGTTTGAGGTAAAGAAACAGCATAAGCCTAAGCGGGTTGAACTTGGTCCACGAGTAACTTTAGATGCTGAACGTTGCATTAACTGTACCCGCTGTGTTCGTTTTACTGACGAAATCAGCGAATCTCATCAGCTTACAATCGTACAACGTGGAGACAAGAATTACCCTATAGCGGCACCAGGACGCGAATTTAATGACCCTTATTCATTGAATACAGTGGACATTTGTCCGGTTGGCGCACTCACCTCTACCGATTTCAGATTCAAAGCCCGCGTTTGGGAAATGAATCAAACCCCAAGTATCGATATAACCGGCGGCAAAGGAACCAACGTTGATCTTTGGACCCGTGATAACCTCATCATGAGAATCACTCCACGCTTTAATGGTGAAGTAAATGACCACTGGATGCCGGATGCAGGACGAGAAGCATATAAGCGTTTCAATGAAAACCGAATTTCCCGACCTGCGATCAAATTGGATGGCGACAATCAGTCCAAAACATCCTGGAACAATGCCATCGAGACGTTTGCTGAGACGCTGGAATCTCACAAACCTGAAGATGTACTGGTGATCGGCAGTCCTCATGCATCCGTTGAAGAGAACTTCGCATTAATGAAAGTCTTCAACCTCTGGGGCGTTAACAACTTCAAATTTGCCCCGCATATTGAAGAAGGTGCCGGAGATGGATTTTTAATTACCGACGATCAGGCGCCAAATACCAGTGGTGTTAAACTATTGGGATACGAAGAAAGCAACGACCTTTCATCAGAAGTATCTGATGCAGAGATCGTTATTATGCTTTCAGATGAACTTATTGACCGGGGCACTCTATCAAAAGAAGATCTGAAAGGTAAATTCAGCATTCTCCTTTCTACCAACGAATGTGAGACTGCCGCTGTTGTCGACTTGGTGATTCCGGTTACCTGTATCGCTGAACATGCCGCAAGTTATGTGAATGTAGAAGGTCGTATTCAGCGCTCCTTCCCCGCAAAAGAAACCAAATACAAAGATCGAAGCCTTGACCTTGAAATGAATCAGGGACGACTGGATCGCTTCGGTACCAACTTTGATAACTGGGTAACCGAAGAAAACAAAGTGGACTGTGTACCGGCCTGGGAGATCATGAATCAACTAGCTGACCGCATGGGACTTGAAGTTAAATTTGGCCAAAGTCGGGAAATCATGGAAGAAATTGCCGGTTCAAATCCCGCTTTTGAGAATGTAAGTTACGAGCGAATGGATAACGAAATGGGCATCAACCTTAATACTTCAAACAAACAAGAGGCTACTGCATAAATGAGTACAGGTGGAATTGATATATTTGGATTATTATTTATACCAACCTGGGTAGCAGTTCTTGGATTGGGCGTTTTTACATGGCTGAATTCAGCGGCTATTCTGGTTTATGCAGAACGACGTATAGCGGGTTTAATTCAGAATCGTGTAGGACCAAACCGTACTGGTCCTGCTGGTCTTTTACAGCCCGTTGCTGACGTACTTAAGTTGCTTCTCAAAGAAGATGTAACTCCTTCGCAAGGTTTTAAAACCATTCATACCATTGCCCCATTGATTCCGGTGATCACTGCCTTTATGAGTGTTGCACTGATCCCATTTGGCGAAAATATTTATGTAACAGACATCAACGGAGGCGTGTTATTCATTCTTGCCATAGCCTCCCTTGGAGTTTATGGGGTTACCCTCGCCGGTTGGTCTTCAAATAGTAAGTATTCATTACTTGGTGGACTCCGTGCAGCTGCTCAGATGATCAGTTACGAATTACCGATGGGTATGGCTGTAGCCTCAGTTGTTTTGGTTGCCGGTTCGTTGAGCCTGGTTGAAATCGCTGCATCTCAAGAGTTTTTATGGAATGCATTTATCAATCCAATTGGTGCTATAATTTTCATTATTGCCGCCTTTGCTGAAGCCAACAGAACTCCTTTCGACTTAGTTGAAGCTGAACAGGAACTCGTGGGTGGATTTCATACAGAGTATTCAGGCATGAAATTTGGAATGTTCTTCCTGGCCGAATACATGCACGTATTTATTGGAAGTGTATTGATAACCACATTCTTCTTCGGAAGTTATCACCTCCCGTTTGCCGGATACTGGCTGCCGGAATTAAGTCCTATGGTAAAAGGAATTCTGGATGTATCTGTTTTCATGGGTAAAGTGATGTTCTGGTGCTTTGTATTCATCTGGGTACGCTGGACCATCCCACGCTTCAAGTTTAATCAGGTTATGAAACTTGGATGGGGACGACTTCTCCCACTTAGCATTCTTAACTTTGTATTGATAGCTTTAGGGATGTACGCGTACACCCACTGGTTATAAGATCAACCCTTTTTTATTGAATTATAAGCCAGGCTCAATCGAGTCTGGCTTTTTTTATTTATACCCTATCGCATTAAATGCCTAACCCCTTTATGCGATGTTCTCACAACGGCCACTCCCTTATCCTTCTGCTAACCAAAAACTAACCGGAGCCAATATGAGAACTCTAAAAACTATCCTCCTCTTTTTTAGTCTCTTTGCAATTACTTCCTGCACAATATATGACAATAATGTGGAAGGCGAAGCAGATACCGTTTATACAAGCACCATCACTATACGCAGCAATGATTTTGAACATGAAGATGATTTCATTTCGGTAGCTGAATATGGCTGGGATAATCTGGATGAAGAGATGGTGGATCACGGAATGGTTCTGGGCTACATCCGATTTGAAGGAACCACGGCCTGGCAGGCGCTTCCCTTTTCCGTACCATTTGAAAATGACCTTGTAAACCTTCGCTTCTTTTTTGATATCAATAACTTTAGTTTGGTCATTGAAGGTGAGGTAGCTGGGAACAACGAAGATAATGCTGATCTGTTTAACCGAGACCAACTCAGAGTGGTGGCGATCCCTCCTTCAGTCATAGTAAAAGCCAAAGGCATTGATTATCGGAACTATAATCAAGTTGCTGAGTTATATGAAATAAAGAACCTTTAAACCGTTGGTCTAAAAAGCAGAAAATCAGATCAACATAAAATCATATATACCATGAATCTTACTAAATTTGTTGGATTTACAACCTTAATAATTGGATTATCTTTTACAGCTCAGGCACAAACAACACCTGAAGCCGGCAGCTTTGGCATCAGAGCTAATGTTGGCGGACAAAACGCGATCGAGATCCCGTATATGTTGAATGAATCGTTTTCAATTGCACCGTATTTAGGCCTTAACGCTATTCAGGATGCAACCACTAATTTTTCATTTGGGGTGAGCCCACGCTTTTATATTGATGGAAACGAAGATATTTCAACCTATATAAATGGTAATCTGGGTTTCCAGAATACATCGTTCAGTAATACCAACAGCTCTGCATTTGATGTAGACCTTGGAGTCGGATATGGTGCTGAATTCTTTTTCAATCCCTCCTTTAGTTTAAGTGGAGATGTAAACCTAAACGCTCGCTTTGGCGATAATGCTAACGCACTAAGAACATCCGCTAGCGTAGCCGTTTCCTACTATTTCTAAACACGGTCTAAATACTGCCTTTAAAAGCCATTGAAGCACATTCAATGGCTTTTTTTATGGGATAGCATTTAATGTTAATTTATTTTAATATTTGAAAATTAGATTATGCATTTGTAAATAGCATTAGGGAAAAAACCCACTTTATAAAACGACAAGTTGGCTCAGGATATAAGCAGATGAAGAAGCTTCAAATTAGCAACATTTTTAAATTGTCGCCTACCCCTACTTCTATAGTAGAAGCTAAAGAGCCAAAATTTCCGTTCGTTAAAGTGAATGATGCGTACTGTAGAATGACGCAGCGTTCTGAAGAAGAACTCCTTGGCAGGTCTCTTTTCGATACATTCCCGGCTAATCCAAATGAAAAGAAACCAACCGGACCAGATCGACTTTTATCCTCTTTTCAGAAAGTCATAAAAACGAAGAAAGAAGATGAGCTTGGTACCATTCGGTATGATATTGTATTAGATGATGGCAATTTCAAAGAAGTTCACTGGCGGGTTGTGAATACGCCCATTCTTGATGAGCATGGTCAAGTCGCTTTCATTCTAAATTCTGCAACGCGGGTAACTGAGCAAATTTTGAGTCAGCGCATCTCCAACATGATGCTTGATAACAGCGAAGACAGCTTCATTCTCATCGACGAGAACCTGAACATCAAAAATTTTAACCAACGATTCGCTCAAAACTACCAGAAGATTTTTGGGGAAGAAGTAATAGCTAACACTTCCATACTAGACTATACCCTTCCCGGCCGGGGCGAAATTTTCCAGGAAACACACCAGCGTGTTCTTAAAGGGGAACGCATCGAAGACACGCTGCCGGTAGAAGCAAATGACGGCCATATTTACTATTTCGATGTCAAATATAAACCCGCACGAGATGAAAATGATCAGATCGTAGGTTCATTTGTTTCCCTGATTGATAAAACCGAAGAGCGGAAAGCACAGAAAGCACTCGAAAGGAACGAAGCCAGATACCGCGCTTTGGTAGAAAATGGCAATGATGTGATCTTCATCGTTAAACCAGATGCAAGTACTACTTACATCTCTCCCTCCATAGAAAATGTACTTGGATACACGCAGGAAGAAGCCTACAAAAGGGATATGATGGAAACCGTACATCCTGATGATGTACATATCATATATCAGGACCTTCAAAAATCCTTAGAAAAGCCAGGCGTTCCCATTGAGGTAAGGCCAGCCAGAATGAAGCATAAAAACGGTGAGTATCGCTGGATGGAGGCAACTATCACCAATATGCTGCACGATCCGAACATAAACGGGATCATCGATAATTTTAGAGATATAACAGAGAAATTTGAATACCAGCGCCAGGTTGACGAAGCAAAAGAACAATATGAAAGTCTGATCAACACCATTGAAGGTATTTTTTGGGAAGCGGATGCGGATACCTTCATTTTCAACTACGTCAGTCCACAAACCAAAACAATGCTTGGGTATGAGCCTGAACAGTGGCTGGGATCCTCCGATTTCTGGAAGAATAAAATTCACCCTGAAGACCGTGAAAATGCAATTTCTTACTGTCACTATAAAACGCAGCAGGAAGAAAACCATTCTTTCGAATACCGCCTAGAGAAAAGTGACGGCTCTTACATCTGGATCCGGGATGTGGTTACAGTAACAACTGAACAAGGGAAACCCTCTACCCTTCGTGGGCTGATGATTGACATCACAGAAGAGAAAGTTCTCCGGAATAAACTGGATCAGGCATACCATCTCTCAAAGATCGGAACCTGGGAGTTAGACCTTGAACAAGAAAATTTGATCTGGAGTGATATCATAAAGAGACTGCATGAAGTAGATGCAGATTATGAACCGGACATGGAATCCGCTATAAGCTTTTATAAAGAAGGCTGGAGCAGAGATAAAATAGATGAAGTCATTGACAAAGCTATCGAAGACGGTTCCTCTTTTGATGTTGAGCTGGAGATCGTTACAAATAAAGGCAGCGAACTTTGGGTTCGGGTAATTGGTGAACCTGAGTTCAAGGATGGAAAGTGTATTAGGATCTTTGGTACAACACAGGATATAACCCGACGGAAAACGCTTGAACAAGAGCTCGAAAAAGTTTACCAAATGGCGAAGATTGGTAACTGGGAAGTAGACTTGGTGAACAATACCTTGTATTGGTCGGATGTTGTAAAAGATACCTTTGAGACAGAACCTGATTTTAACCCGGATATTGAAACTGCCATCAATTTTTATACCGGAGGCGAAAACCGGGCAAAAATTACAAAAGCCCTTGAAGAGGCCCGGCTCAATGGAGAATCCTACGATCTTGAACTTCAGATCACCACCGCTAAAGATAATACGAAGTGGATCCGTACAATTGGTCAGCCCGAATTTAAGGATGACGAATGTGTTCGTATTTATGGAACCACACAGGAAGTTACAGACCGGAAAATAGCCGAGATCGAGCTTAAGGAAACTAACACTTCCCTGGTGGAGCGCATTAAAGAACAGCTGTGTCTATACAACATCTCTAATCTCAATGAACAAGAACTTACAGTACACGAGTTGGTTGAACAGGCCGTCAATATGATCCCAAACGGGTTTCAGTATTCCAGCCTCACAGAAGCTGAAGTAACTCTTAACGGACAAAAATATCAAACCAAGGGATACTCTACCGAAAATAAGGGGCTGGTACTTACTCATTCCAACAACCGCCATAAAGATATTGAGATCGTCATCACTGTTGCTATAAGAGACAAGGAGCAACAAATTTCTGAGCTTGATAAAGTTGAGTTTCTGGATGAAGAACGAACACTTTTATCCGGAATAGCCAATCAGATCGCTCAAAAAGTCGATCAGATACAAAAGCGGAAAGAACTTCAGAAGGCAGAGAAAAAATACCGCAATGTTGTGGAACACAGTACCAATATGTTCTATCAGCATGATACCGAAGGTGTACTTAAATATGTGAGCCCACAGTCTGTTGAGTTCCTTGGATTTCCACCTGAAGAAACCATTCATAAGTGGACCGAATTTATCACCGATCATCCTCTGAATAGAAAAGGGGAAGCCCTGACACAGAAGGCCATTGAAACCGGTGAAATTCAGCCGCCTTACGAACTTCAGCTTAAGACTGGAGACGATCGTATTATTTGGGTTGAAGTGCATGAAGCCCCTTTGATTGAAGACGGAACCGTAACCGGTATTGTGGGGTCATTGACCGACATCACAGAGCGAAGGAAATATGAAGAGCAGCTTCAGGAAAGCCTGGAACGCTACGATTACGCAAGTAAGGCAACCCGTGATGCTATTTATGATTGGGACCTGGTCAATAACAGTCTCCACTGGGCAGAGGGATTCAAAAAGCTATTTGGCCACAACTATGGAGACGGTACATTCACCATTGAAAAGTACAACGAGTCTGTACATCCAGCCGATCGTGAGGAAGCTTTTGAGAATCTTAAATTCACCCTCGCAGATTCTTCCCTGAATAAGTGGTCTTATGAGTATCGCTTCAGAAAGAATAATGGAGAATACGCCCACGTCCAGGAAAATGGATACATCATCCGGAATGAGGACGGTACCGCCATTCGAATGATCGGTGCACTGCGGGATATCACCGAAGATAAACAGGCCGAAATTCAAACCAAGCTACAGTATCAGGTTGCCCAGTTTTTCAAAAACGAGGATCGACTTAACCCTATTTTGGATAATCTGCTCCACTATTTGGCAGAGTTTGAAAAATTTAACCTTGCAGAGATCTGGCTGGTAAGCGGTACCGAAAGCCATCTGAATTTAATGTCCTTTTTTGCCCGGGATGCCATTGGCCGTCAGTTTTATGCTGAAAGTAAACAGATCAAGAAATTCAAGATTGGAGAAGGGTTGCCGGGTATAGCATGGAAAAATAACCGGATCGAAACCTGGGAAAACTTACCAAAGTCTGTTTCTTTTGTTCGTAGTAAGGCCGCAAAGCAAGCCGGACTTCAAACAGCCTCTGCCCTGCCTCTTTACCACAACGATGAGATCGTTGGGATCTTAGTGCTTGGAAGTGAAGAATCCGCCAAACAAGTCAAAACTAAAATTCATCCCTACGAGATCTTACAAGATTTTATAGGAGCGGAAATTCGACGAAAACAGCAAGAAGAAGAAATGCAGCTGTTGTTTGAAAGCTCACCTGATATTCTAGCGATTACGGCTCCGAACAAACACTTTGTGAAAGTGAATCCCGGTTTTTGTGAGATATTGGGATATAGTGAAGACGAGCTGACCTCTCAGAATTTTGACCATTTTGTACACCCCGATGATGTGGACGGGACGCTCAAAGAATTTGATGACACTGTAACCGGACATCGTCACTCCAACAGCTACGTCAATCGCTGGATCACCAAGTCGGGAGAGATACGATATATCTCCTGGAGCTCCTCGGATGTTTTTGGGGAAGATGAATTTGTATTCTCATTCGGAAGAGATGTAACAGACCGAAAGCTGGCAGAGCAAGAAATTGTTGAAGCCAATAAAAAACTAAAAACTGCACAAGAAATAGCGCAGCTGGGATATTGGGAACACGATCTGGAAACAGATGAGCTGTATTGGTCTGAAGAAGTATATAATATTTGGGGTTTACAGCCCGAAGATGAAGTTTTGACTATCGATCAGTTCAAAAAAAGCATTCACCCCGGAGATTTAGAACGGTTTGATAAAGAACAGGAGAATGCCTTATCAGGAGGAGGAGAAATAGACATTGAATACCGGATCTTATTATCTGATGGCTCCGTGAAATGGGTGCATGAGATCGGAAATACAATAAGTGACAAAGATGGAAAAAACATTGCTTTTGAAGGCACGGTTCAGGATATCACGGAAAAGAAGGAACTTGAGTTACTTCTCAAACAAACAAACCGGCTGGCTCTGGTTGGTAGTTGGGAAATAAAAATCCGGGATGAAGGAGATCACGTAATGTACTGGTCTGAGTTAACCCGTGACATCCTTGAAGTTGAAGAGGAATACGATCCAACCCTGACCGATGGTTTTGAATTCTACCAGGGCGAAAGCAAGGAAGTTATTGAAACAGTGGTTCAGGAAGCCATCGAAAATGGGACCCCATTCGACAAGGAACTTGAGATCTCAACACAAAAGGGAAACACAAAATATGTACGGTGTATTGGTCAGGCTGATATTATAGATGGAAAATGTGAGCGGCTATATGGAAGTATACAGGATATCACCGAACGGGTTAAAGCAGAAAAAGAACGGGTGCAGATCCTGGAGAGTATATCTGATGCTTTTTATGCCCTGGATAATGACTGGAACTTCACCTACTTCAACAACGAAGCAGAGAGTTTGTTAAACCGGACTTCTGAGGATGTACTCGGTAAAAATATATGGGAAGAATTTCCGGAAACCGAAGGCACTGATGTTTACGAGCATTATAAAGAAGTGATCAAAAATCATACTTCCAAAACATTTGAGTATTACTCTCCTCCCATTGAACGGTGGCTGGAAGTTAGTGCTTACCCGCGTAAACAAGGACTTTCCGTATTTTTCAGAGATATCACAGATCGAAAAGAAGCCGCCTTAAAGCTACAGGAAGCTTACGAAGAACGAGAAAATATTCTGCAGAGTATAGCCGATGGTTTCTTTACGTTAGACAGAGAATGGAATGTCACCTATTGGAACCGGGCTGCAGAAATACTGCTTCAAACGCCAAAACAAGATATTATAGGGCAGAATTTGTGGGATGTATTTGAAGATGCAACCGACCTGCCCTCCTACACTAACTATCACCGGGTGATGCACCAAAATATTCCGGTTACGTTCGAAGACTATTATGATTCCCTCGACAAATGGTTCGATATAAATGCCTATCCCGCTGAAGATGGAATTTCGGTCTTCTTTAAAGACATCTCAGAAAACAAAAAAGCAAGACAAGCACTTGAGGAACTGAACTCAGAATTAGAGGTAAGAGCGCAGGAACTAGCTGCCTCCAATGCTGAACTCGAGCAATTTGCCTATGTAGCCTCACACGACCTGCAGGAGCCGCTACGAATGGTTAGCAGCTTTCTTACCCAGCTCGATAAAAAGTATGCGGATGAACTTGATGAAAAAGCCAATCAGTATATTCACTTTGCGGTAGATGGCGCCAAACGAATGCGTCAGATCATTTTGGATCTGCTAAACTACTCTCGTCTTAATCAAGAAAAGAGCAGGCGGGAAAGTGTGGATCTTAACGTAGTTCTTAAAGATGTAAAAGCCCTTGAGCACAACCATATTGAAGAAACCAATGCCCAGATAAGTGCTGATGATCTGCCTACCATAAACGCCAATCCAGGCCCAATTAAGCAACTGTTTCAAAACCTGATCAATAACGCTATTAAGTATCAGGAATCAGGTAACCAACCAGTGGTAGAGATCAGCTATTTGGAAACCGACACCCATTGGGAATTTGCTGTTAAGGATAATGGAATTGGGATCAATGAAGAATTTCAACACACCATCTTTCAGATCTTTCAGCGATTGCATACGCGCGATCAATATTCCGGAACGGGAATTGGCCTTGCTATCTCAAAAAAGATCGTAGAGCGTCACGGTGGTCAAATATGGCTGGAATCAGAAGAAGGAAAAGGAAGTACCTTTAAATTTACCATCGCCAAATAGAATACATTTTTTACAGATCTTGCTGATGAACATGCTCAATAAAATATGGTTCAGTTATAAAAACAAAATCACCCAAAACTGTACGGATGATTTTGTTGCAGATACCTCCCTCGCCTACTGGCAAAACCGACTGTTTGCCGCCTCCGTGGTTTATATCATTCCTCTAAGCCTCGTGGCCATCATTCCCGGGATTTATATAGCTTACATTACCGAACTAAAGTGGTTAATTGTATCTGACATAATAGCTATGCTGACGATCCTTATTGTGGCTTTTGCCCCGGGATTATCTGTATTCGTACGCAAACTATTGTTTAACAGTGTGCTATATCTCACCTCCCTGGCCTTACTTATTTATTTGGGGTCTTTTGGTCCCGGCCTGTTATACCTCCTCGGGATATCAATTTTTATTGTTCTTAGCCTGGATAAGAAATATGGCTACATAGCGGTCGGTTTAAACACGCTAATATGCATGGTGGTTGGCGTGTTTATATACTACGAAATTGGTACCATTGAAATATTGAGCCAGTATGGTTTGGGAACCTGGATAGCTGTTTCAACCAACCTGATCTTTCTAAGTGCCGTTTCTGCCGCCCTGATTCCTATTTTATTCGAGGGCTTACAAACAGCTATTGTAAAGGAGAATAAGCTCAGAACAGATCTTCAGTATGAACAGGCAAAATTAAAGTCTTCGGTCGAAGAACTTCACCAAAAGAATAAGGAACTGGAGCAGTTTTCATACACCATATCGCATGACCTTAAAGAACCCCTTCGGATGATCCGAAATTTCATGGAGTTGCTGGAGCGCAAATATGGAGATCAGCTCGATGAAAAAGCCCACAACTATATTCATTATGCCACCGATGGAGCACGGCGTATGGCTCAGTCAATTGATGATTTGCTTGAATATTCCAGGATTGGACGCTTATATAATAACGTCGAAGAGGTAGATCTTAACTCTATGATCACCGAGATCATGGAACCCATCAATTCCAAAGACAATCCCGAGAGTGTACGTATTGAGTATTCAGATCTCCCACGAATAGAGGCCGTTCCAATTTGTATGAAGATGATACTCCAGAATCTGATCACGAACGGCATTAAATATCAACCCAAAGGACAGCAACCGGAGATCAAAATATCAGCTAAAGAACACGATAAATACTGGGAGTTTGCGGTGGCTGACAATGGAATAGGTATAGAGGATGAATATCAAGAAGAGGTTTTTAACTTATTCAGGCGCCTTCACACCCGAGATCATTATGCAGGAAGTGGAATGGGGCTGGCAATTTCAAAAAAGATAGTTGAGCAGCATGGCGGTGAGATTTGGGTTGAATCCAAACCGGGCGACGGCAGTACCTTCTTTTTTACCATTCAAAAGAATATGGACAAGAAATGAAGCACCCGATCGATGATATAAAAAACGACTCCTGTCCATATACCCCGCCACTTAAGAAAGAAGTATTTGATTTTAATTGCATTTTAGAGGATGTTGAAAAAAATAAGGGTGCAGAAATTGCACACTATGAGGTGATAATAGGTATATATTCAGGTCTGACAGAAATTCCCTTTCTAAAACTAAAACACGAGAGGGTTTTTCAGAGTTTATTAACCAGGAGTATCTATTTCTACATATTGGGAGTACTTTCGCAGATATATTTTTTTTGTATAGAACAAAATGAACGTTGGTTATTTAAATTGCAGAAAAGTAGATCTAGAGGAATTTTTTATAGGTTGTATATCAAAAGCGAATATTCCGGATCGAGCTTACCATCTCATAACTATTAACAAAAAATATCTTGATTGAATCACAGGCTTGTCGATAAAGCACATTATACCTCGCAAAAAGAAGTGAAGTCATTGAGTTTATAACTATAAATGGACCAAAATATGACACCTAAAGAAATTCATCTATTATTGGTAGAAGATAACGAGGGTGATATTGTACTAACTCAGGAAGCTCTTGACGAAGGCAAGATCAAAAACACAATATCAGTGGTCCGGGACGGATGGGAAGCTATTCAGTACCTCGAAAAAAAGGAAGGATATGAAGATGCCCGAGAACCTGATCTGATATTACTGGATATTAACCTGCCTAAAATGAATGGGCACAAAGTGCTAAAGCATATAAAGAATCATGACGGATTAAAGCATATTCCGGTCATTATGCTTACTACTTCATCCGATGAAACGGATATCATTAAATCGTATAAAAATCATTCTAACTGTTATATCACCAAACCGGTAGACATCAACAGCTTTATTGAAGTTATTAGTACCATAGAAAACTTTTGGATATCTATTGTACAACTTCCTCCTAAAACCAATTAATTGAAAAAATAGCATGGCGGCTTTACAGCGCGATTTAAACCTGCTGGTAATTGAAGATAACCCCGGCGATTTTGTGTTGATCAACGAGTATCTGGCTGAAATGACGGATGCTGTGAATATTCATCACACCAAAACTTTTGCTGAAACGAAAACAGTATTACAGCAAGATTCTCACTTCGATGCTGTTTTACTTGACCTCACCCTCCCCGACCTGAGTGGAGAGAATTTGGTAGAACAAGTGGTACAGCTGACCGGACAAATTCCCATAATTGTGCTTACGGGATATGAGAACCAGGAATTCGGGTTGAAAACCATGAGTATGGGGGTCGCCGATTATCTGCTCAAGGATGAAATCACCCCATTTATTTTAGGCAAAGTTATTAGTTATAGTATAGAACGGAACAGAGTTCGTCTGTCCCTTAAGAAATCAGAAAAAAAATACCGGGATATATTCAACCTCTCTCCTCAGCCCATGTTCCTGATCGATATAGAAACCCGCAGTATCAGGGATGTGAACGATGCAGCTATTCACCAATATGGATATACCAAAGAAGAGTTTATAGGCCTTCATTTAACAGACATCCGGCCAAATGAGGATATCGAAAATTTTGAACGCCAGATCAATGAGATCGATCAAAATGAATCTCAGTTTTATAATACTACGGTTAAGCATCAACGGAAAAATGGAGAAGTTTTTGATGCCGAGCTAAGCACCAGCGAGATCACCTTAGATGGCAAAGCTATGCGAATGGCTTTGGCAGAAGATGTAACCGAGAAGATCAAAGCCGAGCGCGAGGTCAAACAAAAAAGCGATCTTTTAGCAGCCAACGCAAAGGTCACCGGGGCTCTCATTAAAAATGAAAACTGGCTGGAAGCACTTGATAAAACATTAGGAATAATAGGCAAAGCTGTTGATGTAGATCGGGTATATTATTTTGAGAATCATACCGATCCTGATACAGGTAAACTCCTAACTAGCCAGAAGATCGAATGGACTGCAGAGGGAATAGAATCAGAACTCGATAATCCAACACTTCAAAACTTAGATGTTGATCAATTTCCTGAAATATATTCGGTTCTAAGTAATAAAGAGGTATTTCAAACCTTGGTAAAAGATCTACCTGAATCTGAATTACGGGATATACTTGAATCTCAAAATATTGTCTCACTCCTACACTTCCCCATATTTGTGGATAAAGTCTTTCATGGCTATGTAGGATTTGATGATTGTACAAAAGCACGTTTATGGAGCAATGAGGAAGTTCAGTACTTACAAACTTTAGGTTCAAATATTGCGAATGCTATTAAACTTCGAAATACCACCAGCGAGCTAAAAGTAAACGAGTATAAGTTCAAGAGTATGGTTGAAGAAGGTGGCGACCTGATCGAGATCCTGGATAAGAAGGGTAATTTCCAGTTTGTAAGTCCCAATATGGAGAAAATTCTGGGTTGGCAGCCCGAAGAAGTGCTTGGTAAAAATGCCTTCGATTATATTCATCCCGATGATTTCGACAATGCAAAACAAGATTTCATCAAAGTATTGGAAAATAAACGTGTAGATGCTCGTCCATTCCGTTTTAAGAATAAAAACGGTACCTGGGATTGGCTGAAATCATCGGCTAGTAACCTGTTGGATGATGAGATCATAAATGGAGTATTGGTTACAGCTTCTGATGTTACCCAGCAAAAATATTACAATGAGCTTCAGCGGCTGGAACGGGATGTGCTGGAGAAAAATGCATTGGATGGTTCTAAAATATTAGATATTAGCTATCAGTTTTTAGAAGGAATTGAAAACTTACATTCCGGAATTCGGGTTTCGGTTACTTTGGTTGAAGACGGCAAGTTATCAAATTTTTGTGCCCCTACCCTTCCCAAGCAGTATTTGGATGAAATTGACGGTATAGAAATAGGTGATAATACAGGATCTTGCGCCACTGCTGCCTTTCAAAAAGAGCAAGTGATTGCATCCAACATATTTGAAGATCCTTTGTGGGAAAATTACCATTATCTCGGTACTAAGTTTGGATTCTCGGCCTGCTGGTCAGTTCCTATATTTAATAGCAAAGGAGAAGTAACAGCTACATTTGCGGTATATTACGATCAGCCCAAAACGCCTACTAAGTATGAACATAACACCGTAGAAAGAGCCGCTCATATCCTTCGGATCTTGTTTGAAAGTGAAGAGAAAGAACAAGCTGAGCAACAGTTGGCCCTCCGCGAAAAACGCTTCAAAGCCCTGGTTCAGGAGGGATCTGACCTGATCGGTATTCTGGACAAGGATCTTCACTTCTCCTATGTGAGTCCTTCTGCGGGCATGGAATACCAAGATTATATAGGGGCATATGCCTTGGATTTTGTTCATCCCGAAGATCAGGAGATGGTGACAGAAAACCTGGAACAGCTTGAGGACGAGAAAAGAATCGTACTCACGCCCTACCGGCTTAAGGGACTCGATGGAAAATATCACTGGGTAGAAACCATTTTCACAAACCTGCTTGATGATCCATCCGTGAATGGAATTGTTGCAAACTCAAGAAATATTACCTCACAAATTGAACGGGAAGAAAAACTCCGCGAGCTCTCCCTGGTGGCTTCAAAAACAACTGATGCCGTTATAATTACCGACTATAACGGGGTCATCACCTGGGTAAATAAAGCATTTGTGAACCTCACCGGCTTTACACTACCTGAAATTGAAGGAAAAAAACCGGGCCATTTTCTCCAAGGCGAAGATACCGACCCTAAGACCGTTAAACATCTATCGAATGCCATCAAAAATCAGGAATCTATTGAAACCACCATCCTCAATTACACCAAAAGTGGTGAACCATACTGGTTGAATTTAAGCATCGATCCCATTTTTGATGAGGAAGGCACGTGCACGCACTTCATTGCCATTGAGCGGGATGTAACCGAAAAAATTGAACGGGAAAAGGAACTTCAGGAAAGCCTTGAGCGCTACGATATTGTAAATAAAGCAACCAGCGATACTATTTGGGATCTGGATATTGAAACGAACCGAATGATCTACAACAGCAACATCTACACCATGTTCGGCTACGACAGTCAATCGGTTATAAATGTTGGGGCCTGGTGGAGAGATAAAATTCACCCTGATGATCTTGAAACCGTAGATAAAGCTTTAGCCGAGGTGATAAAGAATGGAAATGACCGGTTCCAGATGGAATATCGTTTTCAGGCTGCTGATGGGACTTATAAGTATATTTTTGACCGGGCTTTTGTCATAAAAGATGAAAATGGTGCCCCCATACGTATGATTGGTGCCATGCAGGATACCACACAAGAACGTGAAGAAGAAGAACGTCTGAAATTGCTTGAGTCGGTAATTACAAATACGTCTGAGTCTGTAGTGATCCTGAATGCGTATCCCGGTAAGTTTGGGCGTGAGATCGTTTTTGTGAACAAAGCATTTACAAAGCTGAGCGGTTATACAGCTGAAGAAGTAATGGGAGAAACCCTGCATTTCCTGAATGGCCCTGAGACCGAGCAGTCGGTACGTGACAGGCTACGGATCTCTATGGCTAAATTTGAGCCTCTTGAAGTTGAGTTCGTCAACTACAAAAGGAACGGAGACAAATTCTGGATCAATACGTCCATGGTGCCGGTGCAAAACAATGAAGGCGAATACACGCACTGGGTAGCTATTGGCAGAGATATTACCGATCAGAAGCAAAATGAAGAAGCCATAAAATCCTCTTTACAGGAAAAAGAAACACTGTTGGCCGAGATCCATCACCGGGTTAAAAACAACCTTGCGGTGGTTTCAGGAATGATGCAGTTGCAGGCCTTCGACTCTGATAACTCCGAATTGCAGGCCAAACTTTACGACAGTGTGGTCCGGATCAAGACCATGGCTACTGTTCACGAGCTACTATACCAATCCAACAGTTTTTCTCAGCTTGAATTTTCAGATACCCTGGATAAGCTGGCAAAGAACATCTCAGAAACCCTGCAAATCGGTACACAAATTTCCCTGGATATTCACTGCGAACCGATTAAGCTAAATATCAATCAGGCTATTCCAGCGTCCCTCATTGTAAATGAAGTTTTAACAAATGCCTATAAACATGCATTTACCGACACCAATTCTGGTAACATAGATTTCAGACTTACCGAAAAAGATGGGCTGATCGAGATCCTGATATCCGACAACGGCGTTGGTTTTTCTAATAAGGACATCATGAACTCCGGATCACTGGGCATGCACCTGATCAAAGTTTTAAGCGATCAGCTAAGCGCCGAGCACAATTACAAGAATACAGATGATGGCACTGTTTTTAAGCTTCATTTTGAACGTCAGGAGACCAAAAAAGGAATTGGAAATGCTAACCTTAATTAGCTTCATATATATAAATTTCTTGCCTTATTTTAGGTCTTCTAAAAAAAGCGCTGAAAGAAAATAAAGCTGGTACAGAGAAACAGATCCATAAGAACCATTTTGAATGAACAAAATAGAAGAGATATTCCGACACTCCCCTTTCGGGTTTTCTTACGGTGAATTGATTGTTGATGATCAAGGGATCCCTTCCGATTACCTGGTCAAGAATGTAAATAAAGAATTTGAACACTTATCTGAAACACAAGCTGCCACAACGGAAGGGAAAAATGCATCAGGGATCGGCTTCTTCAATTCTTTCGAACATAATAGCTGGTTGCATTTTCTTGGTCAGATTGGAAAAACTGATGGTAAAGCATCTGAAACCATGTACAACACCTCCCTCAAAGAATGGGTTCTGGTGCAGGCCTGGTTTGATGAAAACGAATATTTAGCTATCACTTATACGCCTGTAGCAGATAGTTCTGAAAACATTGACTCCCCTTCCTCTGTACACTTTCGGGAAGTGTTTGATCGTGTTCCACACAGTGTTTTTGTGGTTGATGTTACAGAAAATCACCGGTTCAGGATCAATGATTTCAATGAGGTGCAAACAGATTACCTGAATATGGACCGGGATGAGATTCAGGGAAAGTTTATAGAAGAAGTTTTTCCCAAAGAGGTCGCTAATTCCATCATCGCCCATTACAATCGGTGCATTGAAAGCGGAGAGAAGATCACTTATGAAGAAGATGTGATCCTCCCTGGCAGAGGCAGAAGACAGTACCTCACCACCGTCTCTCCCATTAAAAATAAACAGGGGAACATCCATCGGCTGGTTGGCAGTTCTATGGAAACCACCGACCGGAAAAAAGCTGAACAGGCCCTCAGGAAAAGTGAAGAGCAATACCGTAGTTTTGTGCAAAATAGCTCTGAAGGGATCCACCTGATTGAATTCACCCACCCCATTGATCTTTCTTTGAATCCTGAGCAGCAGATAGCACAGATCTATAAAAAAGGATACGTTTCTGCCTGTAACGATGTGATGGCTAAAATGTATGGGTATGAACACAGCGAAGACCTTGTGGACACGAACCTTTTAGAGCTTCATGGTTCTGATGACAATCCTGACAATATCGAATATCTGAAAAACGTGATCGAGCACAACTACCAACTTAAAGATCAGCTTTCTGTTGAGATGGATGTGGATGGCAATGAAGTCTATTTCATGAATAATGTGCATGGAATAATTGAAGACGATCAGCTTGTTCGGGTTTGGGCAAGTCAGCGTGATGTAACGGAACAGAAAAAAGCTGAAAAATCACTCAGACGGACAGAAGCTCTTCAAAATAAAATGGTTTCCAATATTGGAGATGTGATCGTCATCATCGACAAAAACGGGAATAACAGGTACAAAAGTCCCAATATTGAAAAACACTTCGGCTGGAAACCGGAAGAGCTGGTAGGTAAAAATTCATTTTCCCTTATTCACCCTGAAGACCGGGATAAAGCTCAGCTTTATGTAAATCATTTGCAAAAGAATCCCGATGAAAAAGTCTCGTACGAAATTCGATATCAGCATAAAAACGGGGAATACCTGTGGATCAATTTCACAGCTGTAAACCTGATGGATGATCCGGATGTTCAGGGTATTCTTGGGAATTATCATGATATAACCGAACAAAAGGAAGCCCGGGAAGCACTGATCAGGGAGCAGGAATTCAACGATGCATTACTCAAAGCAGCCACCGATGGAATTGTTGCCTCTGATGAAAATGGAGACCTGGTGCTGTTCAACGAAACGGCCAAGGACTGGCACGGGATAGATCTGCGTAAAATTCCCATTGAAGAAGGCAGCACCTACTATGACCTGTATCACATTGATGGTGAAACTCCCCTGGAGCCTCACGAAATTCCGTTAGTAAGAGCTTTTAAGGGAGAAACGGTCCAAAATGCAGGAATGGCTATTGCCCCCAAGGGACAGCCGGCCCGATATATTTTAGCAAGTGGCAGCCCTGTTGTTGGTGAAAATGGAAAACAATTGGGAGCCGTAGTATTGATGCGCGATGTAACTGAGCGCCTGGAAACGGAACAGAAACTTCTTGAAAATGAGGAGCGCTTAACAGCCACACTTCGTTCTATTGGCGATGGCGTTATCACCTGCGACAGAAATGGAAATGTAGTCAGTGTGAATCAGGTTGCTGAACGTCTGACGGGCTGGAAATCAGAAGAAGCCAAGGGGCATGATATCGATGAAGTGTTCAATATCATAAACTCCAAAACCAGAGAAAAAGCCATTAACCCGGTACAAGAGGCGCTCAATAAAGGAGTGATCGTTGGTTTGGCAAATCATACCATCCTGATCTCAAAAGAGGGCACAGAGTTTCAGATAGCCGACAGTTGTGCGCCCATCAAAGGAAAAGATGATGAGATCCTGGGTTGTGTCCTGGTATTCAGAGACGTTACCAAAGAATACAAACAACGAGAAGACCTTCGTAAAAGTGAAGAGCGCTTTAAAGCCCTTGCCTATAATGTACCGGGTGTAATTTACCTCTGTAAAAATGATGAACGTTATAGTATGACTTTCATAAACCATCAGGTTGAGAGATTAACCGGCTACAGCAGTGAAGCGTTTATGGATGATAATATTAGTTTCACAGAGCTCTACCATCCTGAAGACAAGGAATGGATCATACAGGAAGTGGATGAGGCTTTAGCAGAACAAAGAACCTTTCAGCTTAACTATCGCATTCGCCATAAAGACGGAGAGTATCGATGGGTACTTGAGCATGGAACCGGCATTTATGATGAGGATGGAACCCTTTTGTATCTGGAAGGATATTTAACTGATATTACCGAACAAAAAGAGGCCGAAGAGCTTGTCTACAAAGCTTCTCAACAGCTGGAATTTCACATCAATAATTCTCCCCTTGCGGTTATTATCTCTGATGAGAACTTCCATCCCAAGCAATGGTCTGAGAGTGCCGAAGAGCTATTTGGATGGACAGAGGAAGAAGTCTGGCAGATGGATTCAGAGGAGTGGACTTTTACACACGAAGATGACCTTAATGATGTTCGCTTGAAAATGAAGGAGCTCATGAAGGGTGAAAAATCCAGTAACCTCAGCAGAAACCGGAATTACACCAAAAGCGGAGATATAATTCATTGCGAATGGTACAACTCTGCTATGTTCGATCAGGATGGAAATATTATTTCCATCTTCTCCCTTGTTCATGATGTATCGGACCGAAAAGAAAAAGAGCAACAGCTGGAAGAATCTCTTACAGAAAAAGAAACACTGCTTTCCGAGATCCATCACCGGGTCAAGAATAACCTGGCCGTTGTTTCGGGTATGATGCAGCTGCAGGCTTATGATACTGCCAATGAGGAGCTACAGACCAAGCTATTCGATAGTGTAATTCGGATCAAGACCATGGCTTCCGTTCATGAATTATTGTATCAGTCCAACAGTTTCTCCCGGCTTGATTTTTCTGATACCATCGTCAAACTGGTCGAGAACATTTCGGAAACGCTTCAGACCGTCACGGAAATAAATCTTGATATCGAATGTGAACATATCAGCCTGAACATCAACAAGGCAATACCCGCTTCTCTAATCGTGAACGAAGTGGTTACCAACATCTATAAACATGCGTTTGAAGGCCGACAGGAAGGCGATATTGTATTGCGCGTGAAACAAATTGATGATGAGGTTCTGATGAACATCAAAGACAACGGCGTGGGTTTTGATGTTGACCAAGCTGTAAGATCTGGCTCTTTGGGAATGCACCTGATCAGAGAGCTTACCGGACAAATTGAAGGTAAATACGAATACAACAATACCAGCACGGGAACAGAATTCATTCTTCGTTTTAATAAATGATCCCTGGACGACGAAGGCCTTCAAAATGCTTCCGTCCGGCCAAAGACCACTCCGAAAGAAAGTTCGATTTTACTGTATTAAGATGGGGAATCCATTCAGGCCAAGAAGCTCAGCGATTTTATGGCCTACATACGTATTATCTCTCCACCCCATAAATTCGGTAGCGTGTGGACCATAAGCCATTAACGGAACCGGGGTCCCTGTGTGATATCCGGTCGTCCAGAAGATCTCGAGGGAATCTCCTTCCGCCAGTTGTCGTTGCAGTGTCATCCCTCCTGTTTCGTGATCTGCAGTAAGTACCACCAGGGTTTCACCATCTTCCTGTGCAAAATCGAGTGACGCTTTAACGGCAGCATCAAAATCTTTTATTTCATTTAGTAAATACTGCACTTGATTGCCATGTCCGGCCCAGTCGATCTGACTTCCTTCCAGCATCAGGAAAAAACCATCTTCATTTTTACTCAAAATGCTAAGCGCCTTTTCGATCATAGCTACTGAATTTGGCTCTGTATCAGCTCGTTCCAGCCCATCATCAGCAAAAAGCCCAAGCAATTGGTTGGATGTACTGTTTTGGAGATCATCCTTAGTTCTCAATATCTGATAACCGGCATCCTCGAACTCACCGATCAGATCCAAAGAATCTGCACGATGCTGTTCTGAGAAATATTCAAACCCACCGCCAAGGAATACTTCCACACCGGAATCCAGAAAATCATAGGCGATCTCATCTTCCATACTTCGCTGCTCAACATGAGTGGCAAAACTGGCGGGTGTAGCATGAGTAATGGATGAAGTTGAAACTAAACCCGTGCTCAGCCCCTGCTCTTCAGCCAGTTCAAGAATAGTTTTACAGGGAATTTGTTCCGGGTTCACGCCAATGGCACCATTGTAGGTTTTAAGTCCACATGAATAAGCCGTTGCGCCAGAGGCCGAATCGGTTATGAGATTGTCTGACGAATGCGTTTTCACAAATCCGGTTACCGGCATGGTTTGCATATGCAGCAAGCCATCCGGACCTACAAGAGCCAGTTGTCCCGATGCAATCTGTGCTAAACCGGTTCCGTCACCGATCAGGAAGATCACATTTTTTATATCTCTGTCTTCAACAAGTGGTAGATGTTCCGGTATTTGCTGTTGATTATCAGCTATGGCTATAGATTCAGTAACATTCGTTTCGGGCTGTTGACAAGCCGAAACCAAGCCAATGATAAAAAGGGAAATCAGTATTCTCATGATCTTTCAGTTTTTGATCTGAAGTTATGAATTTTGAGTATCTGCGGGGTTAACCCACTATTAAATAACCTTTAAGAAAACAAAGCTTTGATCAGGCCCCATAACCCTTTGGCAGGTTTGGGTGCATTTTGATTTCTTGTAGTTGCCTTCTGTATCCGTTCGGTAGGAATTGTTGATTCCTGAGATCTGTCCTTATCCTGTTTTTGTGGTGATCCTTTTCTGGATTTGGAAGACGATCTTGAATCGCTTTTTGAACTATCATCAGATTTTTCTGAGGCGGGTTTATCAGCCTTCAGTACTACATCTACTTTATCAAGGTTTTGGACACGTTTATTGGCTTCTATAATGTCTTTTTTAGAAAGCTTTTTCATTTCCTTCTTGTTGGTCTTTTCAGATTTTGAAGATTCGTTGGTTTCTTGTTCTTGCTTTTTCTCAGGGGTTCGTTTTTTGGAAGAACCTTTGTCAGATTTCTCAGAATCAGATGGCTTCCTTTTCTTACTGCTTGTCTCCTCTTTGGATGATTTGGAAGAACCACCAGCCTGTAAGATCTCGAGTTGATCACCTACTTTATCCTGAATAGCACTAAATGCACGGCGGTCTTTCTTATTCACAAAAGTGATGGCCGTTCCTGTCTTATCATAGCGCCCGGTTCTGCCAATTCGGTGCACATAATCTTCCACCGCGCGGGGCACATCATAATTAATGATCAGGGAAATATTATCAATATCAATTCCCCTGGCTAATACATCGGTGGCTACAATAACCGGCACCTGACCGCTTTTGAAGGCATGCAGCGCTTTGTTTCGCTCATCCTGATCGCGGTCGCCATGAATACTGCCGGCTTTGATGCCTTTCTTCTGAAGCAACCGTTCCAGTTCGTCAACTCCACGCTTGGTGGCACAAAAAATGATGCAAGATTCCCAGGGCAGATCATCCAACACTTCCTGAACCAGCTCCAGTTTCTGTCGCTGATCTACAAAATAGCCTTTCTGGGTGATACTACCGGAAGGTTTCTCAATTGCGATCTCGATCTTCTCGGGATCTTTCATGAACCGATTGGCCAGCTGCTTGATCTCGTTGGGCATAGTAGCTGAGAACAACAAGGTCTGTCGTTCTTTGGGTAATTTCTCGATGATCTTGGTTACATCAGGCAGGAAACCCATGTCCAGCATCCGGTCGGCTTCATCAAGTACCAGAAACTTCACATGACTGAAATCAATATCCAGCACTTTGGTTTGGTCGATGATACGACCGGGAGTTGCTACAATAATATCAACCCCAGAGCGGATAGCTTTTGCCTGTTGTGCGAAATCCTCGCCCCCAATGATCGTAGCCGAGGAAATACCGGTGTGGTACCCAAGAGCAAAGATCTGCTCATCAATTTGCTGAGCAAGTTCGCGCGTTGGCGATAAAATAAAAGCTTGTGTATGCTCGGAGGGATTCTCCAGTATTTGCTGAAGGATCGGAATAACAAAGGCCCCCGTTTTTCCGGTACCGGTTTGGGCAGCACCTATCAGGTCTTTTTTTTCTAAGATGATAGGAATGGCTTGTTCTTGTATGGGCGTCGGTTCGGTATAATTTATATCTCTTAAGCCGGAGTTCAGCTTGTCTGCTAAGTCAAAATCGTTAAATGTCAATGTATTGGTCTGTTATGAAAATTTTTTATCAATAGTTTGAATATACATAGATTAAATGATTATTTATTCCACTTTGGTATGATTTACCCTATTTTAACCAACTGAATTTAGATCTATTAATTAAAATGAAAATCACCAACTAATAACTATGAAATTGAACAAATTATCGATGGTTGCTTTTTTGAGTGCAGTACTGTTTTTCACAGCCTGTGATCAAGGACAAATGGGAACTCCGAATGCTAACTTAGATACCAAACTGGATAGCGTAAGTTACGCTCTGGGATATCAAAACGGAACTTTTCTTGCTCGTGAAGGCATCACTGAAGTTAATATGAACGACTATAATGCCGGTATTCAGGCTGGCTTGTCATCCGGAGAGGGCGCTCTTACTCAAAATCAGATCATGTCTGTGACGAACTCCTACCTTCAGGAGCTTCAGGAACAAAGAAGCAATGAGAATGTAGAGGCCGGACAAGCATTTCTGGAAGAAAACCTCACTAAAGAAGGTGTTCAGGAAACGGAATCAGGACTTCAGTATAAAGTAATCGAAGAAGGTGACGGTGAGTCGCCCTCCGCACAAAATGTTGTTCGGGTGCATTACACCGGCCGATTGATTGATGGAACCGTTTTTGATACGAGCATTAAAGAAGTAGCTCAGGAAAATGATCTATACAGTCAGCAGCGCGAACCTTACGATGGAGCTGAATTTCCGCTCAACCGTGTAATTCCAGGCTGGACGGAAGGTGTTCAGCTAATGCAGGAAGGTGCTACTTATGAGTTCTACATTCCGGCTGAACTCGCTTATGGAGCACGTGCGCCACAGGGAAGCCCTATTGGACCTAATGAGACCTTGATCTTTGAAGTGGAACTGCTTGAAGTGAAAGCTCCTCAGAACTGATCAAATTAATTGATTCTGTGTACAGGCTCTTCAGAATTTTCTGAAGAGCCTTTTTTTATGTCAGCAGTTTTTGCCCGTTCTGTTATAATAGATTAATCTGAATTAGGAACATCTATACACAAATGATTTCATAAAGTCTGATATTAAGAAAAGAAATAAGGGAAGCTGACTATCAATCAACTTCCCCTGATACGTTGGCTTTTTGGGGTATAAGATCTTAGCTGCTATGTGCTTACACATAGTAGCTTTTTTTTTGAAATTTGTTCCAGAGAAATCCAAAAAGTGCTGCCTGAGTTAACTCCTTCCCCAAAGTTTTTGCCTGACGCCACTATTTCTTTGTACCGATCTTTGGATCATACCTATCAAAACTTCCTTATCTGCAATAACAAGAGTATTCTGACGGGCTCTTGTTACAGATGTATATAAAATCTCTTTAGAAAGTATTGAATTCATTCTACTTGGAAGCACAATAGCTACATCGCTGAATTCCGATCCCTGACTTTTATGTACCGTGATGGCAAATGCCGTTTCATAATGTTGCAGGCGTGGCGCCGAAAGTCTGGTCTGATGCTCTCCTTCAAAGGTAATGGTGCCGTCAGTCACATTATATAAACCGATCTCGCCGTTCTTTATTTTAAGGACCGGGTCATTTCTCGTAGCCATCACTGGCCGACCATGATACCACACATTAGACTGAAGCATTCCCTGTGATCTTTTTATGGAAGCTTCAATATCTTTGTTCAAGACTTCTACGCCAGCCGGTGATTTCCGGATCGCGCATAATATTTTCCTCCTTCCTGCAGCCTTCATCATGGCCAAAGGATCTTCTTCTGTATAGGATTCGTAGTGGTTCAGCCCAAAATCGTTCTTTACTTTAGCAAGATTTTCAGCAGAATACGGGAGCCACTGTACGTCTGGATACTTTTTGTCCTCAAGAATGGAAATAACTTCCCGGGCATCAGATCGGTTGATAGCCTGCGACAATTTCTGAATACCGCTATCCTCCCCAAATCGATAACTTTTAGTCAGAAATACCACACAATCATTTATGCTTGAATTTTCTGCTGATGTTTGAACCATTCCACCCTTCACTTTACTCAGGGACTCAACAATAGATTTTGAGAATGTATTATCACCCTGACAAAGATCTCCCAAAATAGAACCGGCTTCCACAGATGCCAGCTGATCTTTGTCACCCAGCGCAATGAGTTTCGTTTTAGGGCCAATAGCTCTTGTAAGGTGCACCCAAAGATTAATATCGAGCATTGATGCCTCATCAACGATCACAAGGTCGTATGGAAGCGGATTTTGCTCGTTGAACCTGAAGGATGTGCCCCTGTGATTGGCAGCCAAAAGCTTATGTACCGTTAAGGCTGTTTCCGGAATATTCACCTTATCCCTGAACTCATCAGCAAGCCCCTCTTTTCTGCTTTCAATAGATTCCAGGAGTCGGCGGGCAGCTTTACCGGTTGGCGCTGCCAAAGCAATATGAAATGAATTCTCGGAATGCAGACGTGCATGAGCCAGAATAATGGATAAAACGGTATGGGTTTTTCCGGTTCCCGGCCCACCGGTGATGACGACAAAGTCCTTCAAAAAGCTGAGAATAACCGCTACATCCTGCCAGTTTATTTCAAACAGGTCGGCTTTGGGGGGCAACAGGTCTTTGAGTATTTCCACCGCTTCATCTTCAAGCGAATGAGTATTTGACGTCTGCCTTTGAACCCAGTCACAAAATTCCTCTTCAAATTTCCAGAACCGGTGCAGGTACAACCGACCTTCCTCCAAAACAAGGGGTTGCAGTTCTTCCCCATTGCTCACAAGCTCGCACTGTTCAAGAGATTCCAACCAGCTTGAGAACGTGTCCTCGTCGAGTATTATCCCTGTTTCCTTTTCTTCAAAAAGATAATTGTTGGCATTTGGAAGACTCAGATCCAGGCACAGATGTCCGTTTCGTTGTGCAAAAATACACGCAGCTGCGGCAAAAAGTACCTCATCAGATACTTTCTGATCCAGCGTCATCAAAAACCGGACAAACTCGCATTCAAGGTCGGTTATAAAACCTTTCTGTTTCCATTCATTTAAATATTCCCAGGCTGACTGCATCACTTAGCTCCCCTGAAAAATTCGTCCAGTTTTGTAATGATCTCCAGATCTGGTTTGTGGAAGAAAACACCACTTCCCGGGTTATCAGGATCAACTCCCCGCAAATAAAGGTAAAGCGCTCCTCCAAAGTGTTTCTCATAGCTATAATCAGGCATACGCATACTTAAATACCGATGCAGAGCCAGGGTATAAATGTGGTACTGGAGATCATAGCCGGAATCGAGCATGGCCTCTTGCAATTGCTCAGGGGCATAATCTTCGGGAGAATTGCCCAGATGATTTGATTTATAATCCAGGATATAATAGTTACCCTCGTGCTCAAAGGTCAGGTCAATGAAGCCCTTCATAAATCCATGAACCATTTCATGATCTTCTTTTGAGCCCTCCATTTCCGGACGGATCATATTCCAAAGTTGAGCCGGCTCAATATTTTCTACCGGAAAAAAGAACTCCATCTCCTTCAAAAGGTTGTTTTCTTTGATGTTTGACAAAATAGTATTTGGTGTAAACAAAGGATGATCAAGCGTTTCTTTGACCCAGTCCACAGCTACCGGAATCCATCGTTTATCGATCCCATAGTATTCCAGATTCTGTGTAATCACCTCTTCAAGGTTTTGTGGATCTGAGAATACCAGGTCCTCAAATATCATGTGCAAGCAAGTACCGGCATTTGCTCCTTTTGGGAACCCAAAGCGATCGTTTTGGTCTTTCAGGTCTTCCTCCACCTGGAAAGAGACAAACTCATCGTAATCCTTTCCAGGATCAGCATGATCTTTCTTTCCGGATAAGGAAGAATAACTAAGCATTTTGGGGAAATGAAATACATCCGTGCGATTGAATACAGCGGACTGAAGTGCGTACTCGTCTTGATGTCCGCCGAGATCAGCTTTTACATCGGCTGTCAATGGGGCTCTAACCTTTATTTCATCGGCATTAGCAAGAACTTCAGCAATAGCATCAAAATTCGAAAAGTCCCCCATTCCACGATCTCCATTCAGGATATATGCGAGCGGGGAATCAGCGATCTTTTTATAATTGGGAAGCATCACAAAACAGGCAGAAACAGCCCTAGTCAATGCCACGTAGGTTAAACGCACATCCTCTGCCCGGCTTTGGTGCTCGGTAATGGCCCGGTATTCATCCTTTTCTTTATGTTCAATATCCTGGCTGATGTCGATATGAATTTGATCATCGTGATAGAATTTAAGAACTGAATCTTTCTTGGTAGAAGACCTGGAGTTCCATAGAAACGGACAGAATACAATAGGATATTCCAGTCCCTTGGAAGAATGCATCGTGGTGATCTGAACGAGATCCTCATCGCTTTCGAGACGTAATTCTTCGTCTTCTGAGGACGCATTATCTCGATCTTCATTCACTTTAGTAAAGAACCATTTCAACAAGGATCTTGGATCGAATTTTTGCTCTTTCGCCGTTTTAGAAAGTACTTCTGCAAGGTGATACAAATTGGAAATACGTCGCTCAGCAGCCTTTTCTTTGGATAATCGCTCAATGATCCTGAACGTATCCAAAAGCTGCCCCATGGCGGCATCAATACCGGAATCCTCCCACCTTTCTGTTATCTCGGAAAGCTTCAGTATCAGATCGGACCATTGTTGTTCATCACTATTGAGCTGAAGCAGATCTTCAGCCGTATAACCTAAAAGTGATGTTGCCAAAGCTGCTCGAATTCCCGGCTCATAGCTGATCTTTTGGACAGCACTTAAGATCCGTAGCAACTCCTCCGCTTCCTTTGTCTTGAACACGCTGCTTCTGGATCTCAAAACAGAGCTGACGCCCTTCTCCCGCAATGCCGCCTGAATGGCTTCGCCTTCTTTCCCTTGCCGTACCAAAATGGCGATATCTTTTTCCTTAACCTGGGTGCCATCCAGCAGAAAATCACCCGAAAGTAAATGAAGAATTTCGTTGGATATCACCTCATAGAGATCCTCGCTTACATCGGGTTTTCTAGAATATTCATCTTCATTTAGTGATATGAACTGCAGGGGATTAACCTTTTCACCATATCTGTTGGTTAAATATGTTTTATCACTTTTATCATCAGGATACGAAGCCGACCTGAACTCCAGTTTATCTAACAAAAAGGAGTTATCAGATTGTGTAAACAGATCATTTACCCCGTTTATCATTCCCTTGCTTGATCGGTAATTATGCAACAAGTGATAGGCCTGACCTTCAGTCACATCAGCACGGGCTGAGAGGTACGTGAAAATATCGGCTCCGCGGAAGCCATAGATCGCCTGTTTGGGGTCTCCGATCATGAATAACCCTGTTCCCTTTCGCCCAAAATAGATCTTCCTGAAAATGGTGTATTGAACCGGATCGGTATCCTGAAATTCATCTACCAGTGCCAATGGAAACTTCTCACTCAGTTTTCTGGAAATTATACCTTCACGATCATTCACCAAACCTGATTCCGTGATGTCCAACAGGTCATTATAACTCAGCACATTGGCAGAACGCTTTTGCTGTTCAAAGTTCGCTTTCACCTGAGTCACAGACTCGGAGATAAAGGCCGGCTTCAGGTAGCTCAGCTTTTCAGCAAGCTCTATATAGGCATCCATTTGCTTGAAAAAATCCAGATCCGGAACCTCAAAAGCTGACTTACTCCCTTTGTTTTTCATATAAGTTCCAAACCGATCCATCCGATCTGATATATTGATCTTTGGCCGGGCTGAATCCATTAATTCCAGCAGGTTTTGCCAATCCTCTTTCCAGGTATTGGAGCCCGCTTTAAAATAAGTACCATGCAGCTTTCCGTTCAGATACATATCAGAGATCTCTTCTCCATCCTTCTCCCACAACTCTTTAAGCCTGATGAATGTGGTGCTCAACTGCTCTATGTATTTCGAGAGATCAGCTCGGCTTACATTATCCGGTACTACTTTACTGCGGGGATGAGTCAATACATCCTCAATGATCTTTCTCAATTCATCCGGACCAAAACCATCGTCGGTTAAATAATCGAGGGTGAACCAGTCGAGTTCGATCTCATCGGCAGATTCCATAAGGGAACGCCAGCGGTCATCCACGCAATCCTGTAAAAGCTCGGATGCATCGGTTAATAGCTCGAAATGGGGTGGTACATCAAATAAGAGGCTATGCTCACTCAGAACCCTGTTACAGAATCCATGAATGGTAAAAACAGCCGCTTCATCAAATTCTTTGATGGCTGACTTCAACTCATCTACCGCATTGTTATACTGCTTTTGGAGTAGTTGCTCTAAAAAAGCATCCCCTTCTGCATCTCCCGTTTCCAGAGCGGTTTGAGCTTCTTTAAGTCTGTTTCGCAGGCGTGATTTCAATTCTGCCGTAGCCGCTTCAGTGAAGGTCATTACAAGAATCTGGGCAGGCTTTAATTTCAATTCTAAAATGGCCCGGATGTACAACGAAGTGATGTTATAGGTCTTCCCGGTCCCGGCACTTGCTTCCACAAGACTGATTCCATCTAAAGGAGCTTCAAAGACATTCAGTGGGTTACTACTTTTCATTACCGGCCTCCTGTACTTTTAAAAATGGCTGCCAGAACTTCAATGCATTATCCCTGAAGGCCGGTGTGGAGATCGGATCCCGGTTTCGCCACAGCAACTGGTTGAAATAATCATTTGATTCAACAAAAGTTCGATTATATGATGGCTCCCACTCATTGCATGCCTTATAGATAGCGACCTCCTCTTCTCCTTTATCAAGGAATATTTCAGCAAAGATCTTTGACGTTTCCGGAAAGAAAGCAGCCTTTTGCAGGGTAGGAATCTCACTTAAAAAATGATTGATATACTCTTTTAGAACACCTCCAGGAAAATCAGAGGAATGCAGTTCATGTATCTTAATTTCGGTTTTCTCTTTAGAAATGAATACACTTTTTTTAACTGGAAAACCGCTCTCCAGAAGCATCAGATGTTTGAGCCATTGCTCGATCTCATGCACGGCCTTCCGTCGGCCTATCCGTGATAAGATCAAGGTATTCTTATGCAAGCCTGAGATCCTTCCAAAAAGTTCCACGCCTTCTATTTCGAGCTCAATATCAACATGAGCGGACTGATCCGAACTGAGGTCCTCAATGGTTTCTTTTAGTTCTTTTACTTGATGAAGCGTCTTTTCAAAAACTTTCTCCCCTTTCAGTTTATCGGGAATCAATGCTGCGGACCGGGCATAATCAAGCATCTCTTCTCTGGAGTGATTCGCACTGAGGCTTTCCAGTAAAAAATCGCTCAACTGATAAGAACCGAGTCCATCCAAACCAAACGATTCCCGGTCCTCCACTTCATTCATAAATAGTCTATCTGAAACTGTTAAATAATTTTGCACCATATATTTGGAGCAGTTACTGTAATAACCTATTACCTCCTGAACAGCTATTTGATCTACCTTATTAAGATCAGGTTGAATGAAATCATCGGCAATAAATAGTGGTTCGGAGCCCGCCTGAGTCACCAGATTTTGAGCTATTTCTTTGGTATCAGCAGAAAATGATGGCAGCAGTTTTTCATTGATGAAATAGGAACTACTGAAGGCGTGCAAACTATGTTCATGGGTTTGAATTTGACTAGCCGGCAGTACCTCTTTCAACTGTTGTACCAGGGAAGATGGAAGCCTCCCTGAATCCGTTTTTTGATCCTGCCCCTTGTAACTTATATACAGCTGTTCTTTGGCAGCAAAAAGGGTTTCTAAGAACAGGTAAGTATCGTCCTCTTTCTGAATTCGGTCCCCGGCTTGAGGATTTGAATAGATCAGGTCAAAGTCGGGCCGAACCGCCTTTCTTGGAAAAACACCTTCATTCATACCAAGTACTGCAACAAATTTAAATGGAATTGAACGATATGGCACATAGGAACTTACCGTGATCCCCTGACCAAATCGTCCGGAAGAAGACTGATTATTTTCGAAATGCGACCTAAGCCACCCTTTGATCAATGTATACGAAACCGGATGAAGCCCGGAGCTGAATTCGACCTGCTCTTTCAGCTTGGCCAGCTTTAGAAATAGCGATGCTGTATTGTTCTGATCTGCTTCGTCTTGCAACAGGTCTTTTACAAGCTGTTCACAAAAAGTGATCCATTCAGCGGGAGTCTTTTTAGTCTGAGTTTCTTCCCCTGCATGGATGAGTGTATTCATAAAACGTGAAAACCGAGCCGCAAGGACCATGCTCTCTGAAGAATCGATACCCGATTCAGGAACCAAGTGTTTATAGAGCTGGAGCGAGCCAGGTTGCATGCTGAAACCCGACAGAAGCTGGTTCACCCCTTTCTTCCAACTATGCATAGTATTGAACGTAGCACCGATCCCTCGATGCACATGACTATTCCCGATCCATTCTTCCAGCACATCGAGATCTTCTTCCGTAAACCTGAAGCTCCTTTTAACCGGCAAAAGATTCATGATCTCAAGTACTGAACTGGGTTTGAATGAGGAATTAAGGACATCCAGCAGCGAAACCATAACGTGTTCTTCCGCCTGCTGCTTTCCATAGATCTTAGAAACAGGAAGCTCAGGTTCATTGCGAGTAAAAACAGATTCCAGCAATGAGGCGTATTCATCGGCATCCGGTACCATCACCAAAATATCTTGTGGATCAGCGGCGGGATCATCATTCAGGTAGTGAAGAACAGCATCCTTCAGTACTTCCACCTCCCTGCGGGCACTGTGGCATGAATTAATACTGAGCTGAGGCAGCTCTGCCGATCGTACATCATCACGGATTGATGTTATCTCAGAACCGCATTCTTTTTGAAGTCTTTCGAATACATTTTGTTGCTCCCTGGCAGAGCGCCCCCAATCGAAAATCAGATCTGTTAACTCATCTGATTCAAATTTCAGCTCAAGATCCCTGTTAAACGAATACACTTCCTTCTCTTTTGCAATATGGCTCAGAATATTCAAAAAAGGGCGGCTTCTTTGTGACAAACCAAATACATACAAATGCTCAGGTAAAGCATTCAGAAGTTCGGCATTTCCATCTTCAAGCCACTTTATAAGATCTCCGTAAGCATCTGCTCTTGAGGGAATTAAAGAAGTATTATCATCCGAATTCCAGTACTCATTCAATCTTTTCCAAAGCCTGGATTGCCATCGTTCATTCGGATTATCTGTGGTGATCTCATTGTTGAGCCACGCCTGTATCATGTCCGGCCGATACACCTGATACTGATCAAAGATATCTGCGATCTGTGCACTCAAATAAAAGAGCTGTATCTCTGATCTCTGTCCGGATGTGGAAAAAGGAATTTGCTGAATGAGCTTTGGTTCGTTCTTGAAAAGATCAAAAAGAGCCCACTGCATGGCATTTAGATCTGAAGGAAGTGCTTTAGGTATATCGTCCCTAACCAGCCGATAAAGTGTCCACAGGAACTCAGAAGGAAAGATGAATTTGAAGTTACCGGCAATTCCACTTTCTTTGGCCCACTCAAGAGATAACCACTCCTTGATCTCATTATTCTGAACGATCACCCAGACTGGTTCAAGCGGGTTTGCATGCCCCGAAGCAGAAGCTTCCGAGATAAAGGTTTTAGCTAAAGAATGAAGTGAATGTATTTGATAATTATGGATCATAGTGTGCTATTAGTGGAGCACAACATAAGAAAAGCTGAATCGATCTGTTAAGGAATCAGAGAAAATATTTACTCGCTATATCCTTGTAAATGCTGCTTTAAAATTTGGTTTACTACAGCCGAATAGGACGTCTCTTTTTTATTGGCGATTTGCTTGATCTTGCTTACCAAAGGTGATTCCAGATAGTAACTTGCCGTTTCCTTGGCAGTTTTCTTCGTATCCTCTTCCTCCGTTCCCTCCTCCTTAGATGGAGCAATGAAATCAAAAGAAGCATGGCTCCGCGTGCTATATGCCAGCGGATTATGTCCAAGACTCTTTTTCTTACTCATTGGTTATTGGCCGTTTTTGATTTCTTTGGCTAACGCAAAATAATCTTCAGCTCCGGCACTGTTGCCATCATACTCAAAAATGGTTTTATGGTGGCTTGGTGCCTCAGCCAGCGCAACGTTATCCCGAATTATGGTTTTAAATACTTTAGAACCAAAATAATCTTTGATGTGTCCTACTACCTCTTTGTTCAGATTCTTTCGACCATCATACAGCGTACAAATAATACCACCCACTTTTAGCTGATTGTTGAGGCGCTGCTGAACGATCTTCACAAGGTCCAGCAGTTTTGAAAGTCCATGTAAGGCTAAATACTCTGACTGCAGCACAATGTAGATATCTTTCACCGCAGTAAAAGCGTTCAAGGTCAGTAACCCCAAGTTAGGCGGACAATCGATCAGCACGTAATCATAATCACTTTTCTCAAGATCTTTGATCACGTTCTTTAATAAACTCTCTCGTGCGGGTTCACTTGCCAATTCAAGCTCAGCACCGGACAGCTCCAGGGATGATGGGATGAAGTCAAAGCCATTGTGAGATATGATGATCTCATCGAGCTTGGCCGTACCACGCAGCGCATGGTATACAGTCTTCTCGAGCCTGTGAGAATGGGTGCGCAACGAGTACGTAAGATTGGCCTGCGGATCCAGATCGATCAAGAGCACTTTCTTGCCCAGTTTTGCGAGCCCTGCCCCAAGATTAATAGTTGTGGTTGTTTTACCAACGCCGCCTTTTTGATTTGTAAGTGCTATAGTTTTCATGGTTGATCTAAAATCTTTACTGTTCTTCCTTTTCTCTATACGACAAGAGTAAGTACAAGCCCTTTTGTTACAATAATATTAGTTCCAGTGATTATCTACTAAAAGTTTCTAATTATGAATAAAAACTCTCTATTTCATTTCTTTATTAACTGTTATCTTCAACTTGAATTTAACCCTTTTAATGTATGCGATTTTTTAGCCGAAAACTTATTAAACCGGAAGACTTGAATGCCCATGGAACGCTTTTCGGGGGTTCTGTGCTTAGCTGGGTAGATGAAGAAGCAGCCATTTATGTTCTTTGTCAGCTTGGCAGAAGTAATATAGTAACCAAGTACATGTCCGAAATCAATTTTGTGAACTCAGCCAAGTTGGGTGAAGTTATTGAGATTGGGATGGAAACCGTTAAATTTGGGCGAACATCTATAACGGTAAAATGTGTTGTACGGAATAAATTCGATAAAGAAACGATCATCAGCATAGACAAGATCGTATTTGTTCATCTTGATGAATTCGGAAAACCTACTCCCCATCACATAACAGAACCTGTTAACGAATAAATTGAAGTTTGAGTAAAGATAAAATAATTGATTTTTCGGGTGTTGAGGAGATGCTCTATGGCGAAGAGAAATTCATTAAAGAATTTTCTGAAGCCGCTATCACTTCTTTCACAGAATTCAGAGATCATTACAAAAAGTTTTTGTTAGCCAAAGATGAAACCAATTTCCGAAAAGCCGGCCATAAAATTAAACCGGTGGCTCAGATGCTGGGGCTCAATCAGATCTTAGAAGAATACGAACACGCCAAAACCCTTATCTGGGATGAAAAACCCGCTGATGAGCTCGAACAGTCCGTCGAAAAAATGACGGGTATTTGCGATCAGGTCATCAAAGAATTAGAAGCAGAAATCTAACTTTTATCTTTTTATTATGAATGTACTTGTAACAGGCGGTGCGGGCTATATTGGTAGTCATACGGTTTTAGAATTATTGAATGAAGATCATCAGGTTGTTGTGGTTGATAACCTGAGTAACAGCAGCGAGGAAGCGCTTAAACGGGTGACCCAGATCACAGGCAAAGAACCGGTTTTCTATAACGAAGATCTGCTTAATAAAGAGGCCATAGATGCTATTTTTGAAAAGCACGATATCGACTCCGTGATCCATTTTGCGGGTTATAAGGCCGTTGGTGAATCTGTTCAAAAACCTTTGATGTATTACGATAACAACATCACCAGTACGCTGTATCTATGTGAGTTGATGAAAAAGCACGAAGTCAAGAATATCGTATTCTCTTCTTCTGCAACCGTGTATGGCGATCCTCACGAAGTGCCCATCACCGAAGAGTTTCCGCTCTCAGCGACCAATCCTTACGGCCGCACCAAGTTATTCATCGAATACATCCTGAAAGACCTTCATATTGCGGATGATTCCTGGAACATTGCCCTGCTTCGGTATTTTAATCCGGTTGGCGCGCATAAAAGCGGGCTGATCGGTGAAGATCCAAACGATATTCCAAACAACCTGATGCCCTACATTACTCAGGTGGCTGTTGGTAAATTAGAGAAGCTCTCAGTTTTTGGGGATGACTATCCCACTCCCGATGGCACCGGTGTTCGCGATTACATCCACGTTGTTGACCTCGCTATTGGTCACCTCAAAGCCCTGGAGAAACTCAAATCTGAACCCGGACTGGTTATCTACAATCTCGGAACCGGAAAAGGCTCCAGTGTTTTGGATATGGTAAAAGCTTTTGAAAAAGCATCCGGCAAAGAAGTACCGTATAAAATTGGCCCACGCCGACCCGGCGATATCGCAGCATGCTATGCCGATCCTTCCAAAGCTGAAAATGAACTCGGTTGGACCGCCAAAAGAGGCATTGAAGAAATGTGCGAAGATGCATGGCGATGGCAATCAGAAAACCCGAATGGATATAAGTAGGTCTGGGAAATTTATTCCCAAAACAACGTTGTAGAAGTGACTGCTAAAGCCTTATATTTGGAATCCGTTTCAAACAAGCCAAAGTGGCGGAATTGGTAGACGCGCGCGACTCAAAATCATTTCAACCCTTCTCTAGCGCCGTTAAACAAAGATTTTTTCATCTTTTGTTACCATTTTGTCACCAAACTCCTCTCTTTAAACGTACTTTGGGAATTAAAACTTTCTTTATTCCCAAAACCAAAATGCCATGAATGAAGAAGTTACTCTCCGTTAATCCAAATTAATAGGAGAATTCATGCAGTTTAACGTCTACCCTTTCAAACGCGGAAAAAAATATCGTTTGTACGTTCGATTTGAAGACCAACATGGTCAAACCAAAACCTTATCGACTGGTGTAAGCTATCCTTTACGAACTAATAAGAAAGATCGCGAAAAGGCTTTCAAAAAAGCCCAGGAACAAGCCATTGAAATCGTCATGACTAATTTTAATGGTGGTGTTGACCCCCGAATTGATCCAACTCCCCTCCTTTCTAAATACTTAGAGGAAAAATACTTCAAGCACATAAAATTAGATTTGTCGGAGTCCTCCATTCGTATTTACACCAATGCCTTACATAATTTCGTTCGGATCTGTGGAGATCGCCGAGTAAACGACTATAAGCGCTCCGATATCCAAGATTATAAACTCTATCGGATGGAAAACGAAGGCATAAAGAAAACCACCATCAATATTGAGCTGCGGAGTATAAAAGCCGGATTTAATTGGGGTTTAAAAAATGAATACATAGAGCGTCATCCTTTCAAAAGCCAGGACTATATGTTTGAGGTAAAAGAAAAAAGATCAGAGTTTACCGATGAACAAATAGAACGTTTGTTTCAAGTTACGGAAGGTAAATCCATCGGTTTGGTTGTTCGTTTTGCCTACTACACCGGGCTTCGGATAGGATCTATTTCGGCAATGAAATGGAAGATGATTGATCTAGAAAATAAGTCACTCAACCTGCCTAAATCTATAATGAAAGCAGAGAAACCTCTCTTCTACCCTTTGGGTGATAAAGCCTTTAACATAATTCAAGTCTGCAAGGCCCAATTGAAGAAAAAAAGGAAGGAACATCCCGAATGGTATGAAGATATTCCTTTTTCTGAGTGTCACGTTTTCCAAAAGCAAAACGAATCTGGTCGGTATTCCATAAGAGGTATACAGGATATGTTTCGAACTGCAATGGATAAAGCAAAGCTACCTGATAGCTTAGTATTCCATTGCCTCCGTCATACATTCGCAACTCACACGCTTAAAAAAGGTGGTAGCCTTAATGGGGTGAGTAAGTTATTAGGGCACTCTGAGATCGCTATAACGTCAAAATTCTATGATCATACCAGTACATTGCACTATCGGGAGGATGCGAATCTTCTATAATTGAATACTTTTAATATTTTAATTATTCAATTTGCAACGTAGGCTAGTATGTAGTCAAAAGGAGACCCTTCATTGGTCGCTTTGAAATCCAACTTAACTCTCGGACGCCAAAAATTCACCTCATCTGGCTGCTGCTGAGCCAGAAAGTGAAACCAATCATCATCTGTGACGCCAATGTAGAATTTCATTTATATGTAAAATTGTCATCGAGTATTTCTCCAGTGCTCGATGTTTTTATCATCTTCCCATTTTTAAATATAAGAATTACATGGCCGTATAAGCTCATTTCATCATAATCATCAAAAATGTCCTTTGACAATAAGTCCCCATTTCTTAAGTGAATTTTATGCCCAAAAAGTTTATTGGCGTCGGCATCGTACTCCGAATAATGTGCCTGATGAAATGATTTGATTAAGCCGTTAGGCAGTACTTCAAACTCAGCATATTCGGGTTCAATAAGTAGCTTTCCCATTTGGTTAGTTACACCAAATAATTCCATACTATCCCAATTGCTATACATGATAGTTCTTAATTCATTGTCCAGGGGATAGGCTTCAATAACTGTACCTGTGTATTTATCTGGAAGTGTTTCGTTTAAATTGGCAATCAAATCTCCACTATGGTCTAAGTAATGAACTTCACTTCCATCTTCGTTTAAAATAACTCCGCAAATGAATTCATTAAAGATCTCAATGGATTCGTATATGGGTAAGGTTAACCGTATACCGGAGTCATTTACTAAACCGTAAGCTTCATTTACTTCATATGTTTTAACTGGCACTTCTACCCCTCCCTCAAATAAGTAATCTCACACCCCTTACACTTCCGTACTTCTTGGTAGTGATCTGCGATATCAAACCAGCCATTGGTCTTTTGGTAGATGTCCAAGCCACGACCCAAAATGATTTTCCATCCGTTATTTAATTGAATAGAGCGGTCATGAATCTCTTCATCAAACTCGTAGCTGAATTTGATTCCAACAGGCTCGAGCGAGTTTATCATATCTGTGAATGCATCTTTAGCATTTTCGATATAATCTTCGTTGTTATTTGTTTTTAAATGGATAGTTACCTCTTCATCCGGCTCTTTCAAATCCGCAACCAATCGTGCAAGTTCCATGAAGTTTTTCAATTGGTAGGGCAGCCTTATATAAGGATCGATTACATCTATTTCTGTAGCTCCTTTAAGGTATGGACCAAATAATTTCTTATAACTTACCCCAGTCTGATTTTCCCTGATTATTTTTTGACCGGCTTCCGGCAGTCGTTGAGGTGATTTTTCTTGCTTCGACCCATCGTAACTTATTGTCTCTTCGCCTTGATCACTCTCTCCACCATCACCAGTCAACGATCCATACTCGATCACCTCAAGTGTCTGAATGGATTCCTTTTTACCGGATGAGTTTATAGTATAGCCGAAGTCAACCTCTTCAAAGGTCTCATCCATTTTTATTAGCTGCTGTTTTACCCGCATTCTATTCTCTATTGCTATGTCCAGCAGCTCTTTGGCTTCATCTTCGGTGTACTCTCCATGTGGATATATAACTTTCAGTAATCCGGAGAAAGTTTTGGACACAGAATCTCTATCTCTGGTTGTAATGGAATCAGATAGCTCAAAATAATTTTTATAAGCTTGGGTATTATCCTCTTTGCGTAGTTCCTTTAAAATTTCAGCCAGATAATCCACGATGAAACCATAATCCGTAGTAAACATCTCATTTCTAAGCTTTTGGATTTCCCACCCCGGTATGTAAGCATGAAGTCGATCTAAAAATGCAGTGTCGTAGTATTGTGGAGGCAAAGCATCAAATAGATCGCTATGTTTGATCATATAAGGCACTGCATGATCTGTGTTTCCAACAAAGGTCATAGAAGCTGAGGCTCCATACACCTCTGTTCCCCTTGAAAAAGACTTATTGGCCATGTAATTCTTCATAATATCAACCAGCCCACGATCTGCTTTCTTCGTTTTTCCGGCAAATTCATCGTAAGCCACCACATCCCAGTAACCAACCAAACCTATATCTCCGGTACTATTGTTGACGAATAGCTTAGCTTTTGTCACTTCTCCACCGGAAATAAGAATTCCATGCGGTGACATCTCAGAGTAAATGTGAGATTTACCGGTTCCCTTAGGACCAAGTTCGATCAGGTTGTAATTATTCTCTGCAAAGGGTACCAGTCGGGTAAGCTGCAATAGCTTTGACCTGTCCGAGAATTCCTCAGGATTTAACCCAATGGAGTGCATTAAGGTATTTATCCACTCTTCTTTGCTGAAGTGCTTGCGGGCAGTTTTAAACTCCTCAAGATCGATATTCGCAATCTGAATCGGTTTAAGATTTTCAATTATCCAGGGAGAAACACCCTTCTCTTCCGTGTATTCATATCCGAGGGTTATGATGCACCAAACCCCACCGGACAACAATTTCTTATGAGTTGTTACAATCTGTGAATTGATACCAACATTTTTCAGGCCAAGGTTTGCAAAAGAGGCCTCATACATATCTTTATCTTCATTCAATCGGACCGATACTTTATCGATAATTCGATGCGATCCCTTTTCCCGAATGTTTGATTTAATGGCCTGCGATTCATCTCTGTGGACAAAATGATCTGCTATAATCTTTTTAACCTGTTCCACCCCCTGATTTATCGTTTCCTCGTCATCTGTCGCACAATACTGCCCTAACAAATATTCGAGTACATAAGTGGGAACTATTGCATTTCCCTTTACTAATTTAGTCAGGTCTTTTCTAACAACTTTACCCGGAAAATGCTGGTTTAATGCTTTATCTAATTCAGTCATAATTATAGATCAAAATCATTGGGTTGAGATGCTACAAGCTGATATCGGAATTCCTTGTATTTCTTCCATTGTGAAGAGCCTTTGATTTCCTCTTCCAATCTAAGCACGATCCATTCTCCATAATGCTCAGAAGCAGCGCTGGATAGATGGAAGGTGTATTTTTCTTCTCTGTTTCGTTGAGAACCACTTTCAAAATCGAATGTAAACGTAAATTCATCAGAAAGCTTTGTGCCTTCTTCAGTGTAAATAGCAGCTTTCAGTGTTCGGGCCAATACTTTATCTGAAACCGGTTCTGTCTGAATAAATGATACCGGCAGCAGATTAGATGAAATTCGATCTGATTTTTTAATGATATCAATTTCAACCAATTGCGCTTGCCGGCCGGCTTTGTATCCGACTTTCATAACCGGAATTAACACTTCCTGGATGGAAGCTCCCCCATGCACAAACCTGCTTCCGGCTCCTCTTACTCGTAATCTGTTGATGGATTTAGGAATGAGCACATCTAAGTCTTCTTGTAACCCGAGCTGACCTCCTTTAAAATGTGTGAATGAATCATTGCCTTTTAGTCCCTTTCCAAGAACAAACCTGCGGTTAAATTTCCACACATCCCCATCAACTTCTGAAACCGCAAAATCACTTTCGTGGAGTTCTTCATTTTGATATAAAAATCCATGATCGGAAGTTACCAACACATTCGTATGAGCCATGATCGTGTTGATTCTTACCAACAGATTGATCAAATACTCAAGTTCTTCTTCTACCACTTCAAACACCCTTTGTTCGCTGTCTCTGTCATCTCCGGTTTTATCGATGAGGTTATGGTAGATATAGATCAGATCATGAGCCTTTGTAAAATCCCGACCTTCTTTCTTACTGTGCATTTCCATGTAAGCTTCGGCACTAATAGCAGCAGACTCAATATCCGGAATTTGTTTCAGAATCTTTTCGCGGGATTGCTGTCCTACTGTTGAGTTCCCATTGCTTTCAACCGTGTCTCCACCCTCTTTGATTTCAAGGTTGGAGTGTGGTAAAAGTGATGCCATTCCCAATTGAGTGTAAGAAGGAAGGGAACTGATCATGTATGAAAAATCATCTTCAACAAAGCGATGATCTGAGATCATCTTTTGGAACAGTTCTCTTCCGGCCTCATATCTGAGTGCATCTGAAATTACTACGATCACACGCTGCTGCTTGTCAACAAAAGGTTTGACATATTGATTATAAAAGTCTGCCTGAGCAGTCCTTCCTGTAGATGGCCAGACCTCTAAAGTATCCACCTGATGTTGCCACTTTTGGTTTATGTTCAACAGCCAATCGTTGGAATACATCTTTTCAATCTTATCGGCCAGAGCTTTTAGAATGCTGCTTTGCTTACTCAACCTATAATTGAACACAAACTTTCGATAATAGAAATCTACCTGATAAAGGGATTCGCTGTACCGTTTCGCCCCGTCTTCTAAAGAATTGAAGAAGATTTCATTTGTATCAAAATCCCGAATTGAATGAATAAGTAATGATGCATACTCAACTGCTTCGTAAAAAGGTTTAAAGGTGGAGTGCCAAAACTTGTTCGTCCGGATTCTACAGATATTCTGCACTCGTTCATCCGAAATATCCTCATCAAGTAGTAGTGTAACCATGCTCGACAGTATTTCACGATCTGTTCGTTCAAACAAGTCATCGGAAACAAGCTCATCGATCGGTTTACCTGATACCAGTTGATCAATATCCAGGTCTTCCTGTACTTGCTTTGAAAGATTTTTAAAGGATTCATCAATCCCTTTTGTTTGTTTCCAGCGGGAAAGCAGAATTTTAGCTTCGTGATGATTTGTTCCGGTTCGTGTAATCGGAAAGTGCTCTTTGAATATGGTAAGCAAGAAATCGTATAAAGAGGGTTCAGCTACAGCATAATCATACCGCTCTGCTACTTTATCCCAGAAGAATTGCCTTAGCTCAAAACGATCCAGCTCATTTTCGATCTGTTCTTCTTTTCCATTCGCTTTCTGTGTTATGAATTGTAGCAGCTGCCCTTGCAGATCCACCTCGATCGTATTAAATGTGACAGACAGCATTTTATTCAAACACTGGTCATAAGAATCTTTAGGGTTATACAGCTCAAGGAACTTCTCGTTTCGTGCCTTACTATCAAAGAATTTGGCATGGTTATCTACCAAAGGTTTGAGCTCAAAGGGTAAACCAAGCTCCTGAAGAACTAAACCGGAGGGGTCGCTATGATACACCTTATGCGCTAGTTGCAGATCCAATAACCAATTATCCGAGTCTTTAGGCTGCTCATATGGAAAGTACAGTAAGAATTTTTGTTCAGGCTGCTTTTTACTTACCAAATGCTTCACAAAAAATGGATTCCCATCACAGTTCACCTTCTCAACGGCATCCAGATTTAACGAACTAAATGCTTCACTAAATTCCTGTTCCGAATCATACCAAAATATGATGCGGTGCTTTTCAAACAGGCCTTTAAGATTCTTTTCTAACTTATTTTGTGTCATCTAAAACAACTATTTCTCTGAGTTAAACCAACAAAATACTTTGCCATCTCCAACATAGAATTTATATTTTTCTTTTGTGAATATAGCAGTTGATATATCCTCTATGAGGAAATCATTAAAATTACTTACCCCGATTTGATCTTTAAAAGCATTTTTAGATCCAAAATATTCTTCTTCGAAGTTATATTGATCGAACCTTGAAACGGGATGCTCATTTGTAAGAACCTCTTGGTCAATCTCGTTAACTTTTCGCAATGAGCTTGGATCAGGAGCTAAAATAAACAATTTCTTTTTAGCTCTACTGATTGCCACATTAATCAAATTTTTATTATTAAAGAATGTAGCTGATGAGTTTGAAATTTTGCTTGGGTTTTGGACAAGTATCACATGATCGGCTTGATCCCCTTGTGCTCCATGAACTGTTGATGCACTAATATTTGCATTACCAAATCTAGACTCATCATTCTCCAATATATCTCTGAGAATTCTTGCCTGGATTCCATAAGGACTTAAGAGTAAAATACTTTCTTTATCCCCTACTACAGAACTAATTCTATCGGCGAGTTCAATTGCAAGCACACAAGAATAGATATGATATATCGAGTATTTCCTATACTTATTTAATTTTGTGATTGGATTGCTCTCATTATCTACTCCGTGGACATCAAAGTTTAGATAGTAAATTTCATCTTTAAACTTTTTATCTAACTCTCCGGGGGTTTTATCATAGTAGTGTGAAAGCAATCCGTTGTACAGATATTTAGAATAAAGCTCTCCTATTATTCTATTACTCCTATACTGGGTTTTTAGATTATCAATCTTATAACCACCAATTGGAGTTTTTTCAATATTAAATTTTTTCAGATCTAATAATGAATACAAGGATACCGTAGTCCACCCTTTGTAGGCAGTCTCTCCAGGATGAGGGGTCATCCCTACCGGTTTTATTTGAAATGGGTCACCAGCTATGGTAACCTTTGGTAATTTAGAATTACCTACTTCTGTTTGTGAGTTTACTGTTAGCAAAGCATGCAATGCATAAGCTAAGGGTACCATAGAGGCCTCATCAATGATCAAATACTCATCACAATCCTCACTCCCATTTAAGTAAACCCTAACAGGATCATTAAATACATAACGGTGAATGGTAGTTGCAACTAAGGTTTGATTACCGCTTGGTAAAGATCTACCAACTAAAGTACTCGGGATTTTATCACTCTTTGAGTTTCCAAATCGATAAACAATTTCTGAGCTAAAATCACTTTTAAGAAAACTGATCAACAACTCATTTTCTTGCTGTGAAAAGCCTATATCCAATTCAAGTAACTGATCCGGTTCGTGAATTAGGTCCAGACATTTTTCTATAAAAACATCCGCAGCTTTATTTGTGGGAGTTAGTGTTAGAACTTTTGCCTGTCCATCATTCTCTTTTGCCTGCGCTAAAGCCAATAAAGATAGAATTACCGATTTTGTTGTTTTTCCGGTTCCCGGAGGGCCAAAAATGAAACCTAATGAATTTGAATCCCATTTCTTTGTTATTCGATCCTTTAAATCATCATCTTTCACTATTAACTCATTCGCAAATAATTCATGATGTAAACCGGTTAACCAAGGATCTGTTTTAGGAAGCTTAATAAAGGCTTTAATTTTAGGATCTCTACAAAAAGAAGCTAGTTCGTTCTTACTTGCTCCTTCAAGCAAGCGAAGTTCAATTTCAAAATCTCCAACTTCTATAACTGAAGCAGATATCTTTATTTTATCAGAAGTATTTTCGGAATAAATTTCCACATGCTTTAATTCTTCAAAAACTTCAAGAAATCCGGGAATTGTATCATACATATATTTACTCAGTACAATCGTACCCGTAGATGCAGACTTCACCGAATTAAACTTCAGTTTCGTACCCCTGTAATAATTTTCTTCCTTTCTGGCTTTCTCCCATAAAATTGAGTTTTCTAACCATTCTCCGGAATTTATCTTCGACTCTCTGGTAAGCTGCTTATAAAAATAATCATCAGATCTTCTATTTCTTGCTTCATTTGGATCTATCTTTTTATAGTCATTAAGAATGTTTTGAACAGCATCATTAGCCGATGCATTATCATTCATTTTTCCTTTAATAAGACCATATAGGTTTTCTTCATCCTCAAATGTATCAGTAATACCACCTATAAAGACCGTTTCAGTTTGATCATCCAGATTAAAATAATTCTCCTCATACCTTTTGAAAACGAAACCATCAAATTGGTAACATTGGGGGATCTTTCCTTCAAATAAGTGCAAAGAGTACTTAATATCCGAACGCTCCCACTCTTTGATAAATCTATGAGATAGATTTAGTCTTTGTTGTTTACCAATTTCTACATCGTTTTGAGAAACGATCTTAATTTCTTTCAATCCATTTGTGTAGAATTGCTCAGTATACTCTGCATCAACCAGATAAAAATCATTATCAGAGATGGTTTTTAGAATATCATCCAAGTTATAGTTTGGTGATTCTTTGTTATTTTCAGTTATAAGATAAATATCTCCTTCTGCTAAATGGTCTTTTAACAATGGCTGAATAGTAGGTTCATGCCCGGAAACTTCTACTATGACTGGTAAAGGAACACTTGAACGACCAACCGATTTTGCTTTAGCTGAAGTAATGATTTTTGCTAAGACAGATTTCGTAAATCCTGTTAGATGAGCTTCATGTACTGATAAGAATTCAAATAACCTGGAGAAATCTTTGACTTCTCGTAACTCATCAATTAAGCCAGTTTGCTTTGAGTCTGCATAATTTTTAATAATTGATCTTCTTAATTTGACGTGAGGATGCTTTTCGGTTTTTAGTCCGTTCTTTTCAAGAAAAGCTACCCTATTTGAAATTTCACTCTTCGTGCTTTCCAGCCATTCGATGAGTGGACTAATTAAATACTCACTTTCCAGACCAAACTCATTTGGGTAGATACAATCGCTCAGTCCTTTCTCTATTACAAAATTCTGAAACTGCTTTGGAAATGGCAGTTTGTTTTGGAATAGATACTCCAATGTTGGTCCGATTAATTCTTGATCTACCTCACCGAACAGCTTTTTATTCTTCTGAACACTGTAAATAAGAAGAAACGTTAATTGTGCTGCAGTTAATCCAGTCTCGGATCTATCGATCTCATTTTTGATCGCATTTTTGTTACGCTCGCTGCCGATATCAAATAATATATCAACGTCGACTTCCAATTTTTTTAATGCTTTATATACCGGAGCAAATACCCCTGAAGTTTCCTTAAATGAGTTAGGCAGTATTTCAGAAAGTTTTAAAACAATTTTCTCCCCATCTAAATCAAAACCTACCTCATCTTTTGTAGCAACTTCTTTTAACGGATACTCTTTTCCCGATGTAGATATGACTACAAACTGCCCTCTAAAGGCTTCTGAAAATTCTTCTTCTTTTATAAATGGTTTAGCTAAACTTAACAGCTCGATCAGCGTAGTGTTTTCGCTATTAACTTCTTCTGCCTTAAGCTCAATTCTTCCAAAGGATTTTAAAAAGTTTTGTTTTGCGGAATTACTATCACAGTTCTTTACTAATTCAAATATTCCCTTTATTTCTTGAGCATTCTTCCAAAAATCACTTCCAAGAGTACCATCAATACATTCTTTAAGTTCATCCTTGAGGATTCTTTTATCCTTATCAGAAAGTTGATCGAGCCATTCTACAAAATGATCCTTCTCAATCTTACTTATGATCGTCGCTACATTCCAAACCTTAATGTTCATTATATCATAAGCGGCATCTTTAATCGTATCATGGATATTTCCGTCTTCTTCGAAATCAAACCACTCAACCTTATCTCTTAATATATCAGCAGGTATATCCAGAGAAGAATTTTTCATTGCCACATTTTTAGCCGGGGCATACCTCTCCTTTTTAACAGGCACATGCTCTTTAAACTCCTTAAGGAGTGGCCAAAACAGTCTCTCTTTAATCCACTGCTCTTTAATGCCATTTTGGCCGGATAGAAGAACACTAAGAAATAGGTCTTTGTAAAGCTTCCTATTCTGTGTTCTATAATCTTTTAATCGATCTATAAAGTGCTTAGTGAAGACTGAAAGTAATTTTTTATTCAGCTCGTCATCCTGCTGAAACTCTCTTCTGCTTGTTTCAATATTGAATGCATTACAGTGGAGAACAAAGTTCAATTGATGCTTCTCTTTACCCATAGGGAAATACTTAAAGAAATTTGGCTCATTTCTTAATAAACCAATTTCTTCTTCTATTTCACCTGAATAAGCTTCATAAGCATATCGAAACTTGATATCAATCCCTTGATCCTTCTCCTCAAGAAATTCCTGTATTTCTCTATAATCTTCATCCTCACTTTTAATGATAATAGGAGCATCTACCTGTAAGTTTACATTATCAGCTGTTATCGGGTCATGCCTGTTAAAGAAGATGGTTTTAAGGCTATCCGATTTTCGTAGAGTCTCTATGAATCGAAGTGAGTAGTTTAGCCCAGACCGATAAAAGTCAAAATCTTCATCAAGTTTCTTCTTTTTTCCTTTCCCTAGTTTTAGATAGAATAATGAGCCTGTAGAGAGATCACTTTCTTCAAGCTCTTCATACCTAACCGCCCAAAAATTGTTTAAAAACGTAACAAATTCATCAAACTCATTTTCCCCGAAAATGAGTTTTTCCTTCTTAGTGATGGAATCGTAGTTAATATCCTTAACATCAACATCATACTTCTCCGGTACCATTGGGAAACAGGTCAATAGGAACTTAAAAAGCCAGGGCTCATCTCCATTTAGATTTTCACTGCCCAATTGGAGATCGGTAAGGTTCTCGATTTGACGAAGTTCTTCAAGTTGTTCCCTATTATGCCAACTGAACATAATTGGGCCTGCATATTCATTAATAAGCTCATCAACACCGCTTTGTGCACCAACCATCCGGTGAATTAATTTAAACCCAACTCCAAACCGACCTATCATCTCTTCATCTTGTGGAGAGGTTTTATTTGAGGCACCTACACTTAAAATGGAAAGAATATCTTTTTCTGTAAATGTATCCCCATTATTTAATGCAATGAATCTTTCCTCATCGTAATACATAAAGAAATCAGAGGAATTTGCATCTACCGCATTCTGAACAAACTCGAATATAGCCTGAGTATCCTGAGCCATATTCAGATTAGTGGTTAGTTTGTTCCTAATAGTTTCTGTACGACCGTTTATATGGTCAAAAAAACCAAATGTAACTTTATTAGTTTCTGGATCTATATACTCGTGGCCAATAAAATCAGGATCTAAGTTTGTAAAATCTTTTCTACTACATTCAAATTCTCTGAATTTTGGAATGTTCTTTATCTGTAGTGCCATAAATGGGTAAATACTTATCTATTCGATGATCTTGTGAACTATTTTATATCCTAATCTTCTGAATCTCCGGTTTCGTAGCCTTCTCTAATCGTACCATGGATTCAACCACTTTCTCATAGATCGTGTCCCACTCCTCTTCCGGGGTCTGCCAGCCTCCAACTTCGTAGTCTTTTTTAATGACGCAGGAACGTGATCCTTCCAGTTCTTCCCAATCTAAAGATTCACCAAATATTTCCTCTATTTGGTCTTTCTTAGTAAGTAATTCGTTGAAAATGGCTAAATTTTCATCATCAGCCTCTTTACCCCGATCAATGTAGATTTTCAAGGAAATAGAATCTTTTTTAATCCAGTAACTATAGTTCACACCGCGGAGCCCGGAGCTGGTACCTATCCAGTTATAATGCGAGGGAGATATAGAATTGAATAAATTGTGCCTTGACTTAGAGTGCTCGAGTAAACCATCCCAAAACCTGAACCGAAGCTTATGCCGTTCTGATTTAGCCTGCTTAGTCTTACCGATACTTTTCGCTTCTTCACTGGGACCAACAATTTTAGTCATTAATGGCGCCGGATCTGATTCACCAATCTTAATACCCTCAATTTTGATCAAATAGAAATCAGCTTCCGTAGATTCATTAAGCCATGATATGGCATTGATATGTTCCTGCCTTGGTTCAGCAACGATCCAGATAGCAACTTTTGCTTCAAAAGAGGTCAGATAGGTGATTATCTTTCCCAAGTGATCATGATCGCTTTTCTCTAATTGATTTTCGATCACAATAATATTGCCGGAAGCATCTTCAGCGGTAATATCCACATTAAAGCTGCCGGTGGATTGTTCGATCTCAGGGTTTATGATCTCCAAGCCAATGACTTCTTTCAGGATATCAATGTTTTCCTGCAACCAGGTGGTAAAATCGTAGGCTTCGTGTTTCCATATATCTCGTAAGTGTACCCGGGTGATTCTGTCTATCATATCTTTTTTCTATTTTTGTTTTAGAATACTTTCAAAACCCTTCAATGCCCTTGCTTTAATTACATTGCCAAGGTTATTTGGTATTGCTGTCAATGAAACCGGTATATTTTCAGTAGGAATTGTTTCTACTTTAATCTCTCCCTTCGCATTGTATTGAGGCCCTGCATACAGAGTACCAAGTAGTTTAACTCTGCTTTGACCTAAGATGTGTCCTTTTCTTGTTTGATAACCGCCTAAATTCATCAAAAAAACTGGCGAACCGCTCGAGCCGGGAAAGCAAGCAGCATCTATCATAAACTCCGGTTTACCATTGTAATCTTTCGCAGGATGAGTAGCGGTAATCCCCTTTCTAAAGACTGGTTGATTATTAACTGAATCCCAGATTCCATTTGGATACCCTACCATAACGATATCTTCCATAGCCGTTAACTCATCAATTTCATCTTGAGATGGAATAAAGTCATTACCAATAGAGATAAAGAACGGCTTTTTATTTTGTTCTTGCATTCTCATAACCAATGGCGCAATTGGAAATATGCATAGATCAATTTCTTCCTTAGGATGCATAAACCATTGTTGCTCGATATTCGTCAATGTTACATGGAATAGTTTATTTGTAGGCTTCCCATTTTCCTGCAGATTTACTACAAATTCAACTTTCGCTCCATTTCTTATAACATGCTTGTTCGTCACAATTACCGGCATATTAGCATTTTCAACATCACTCAGGTAGCCAAAGTCATAAAAGTACCCGGTTCCAGAGGAAGGCCTGCCATCCTTCTTGGTGCAAATTATTCGAACTGTTGAATATGCTAATTGTTCAGTAATTGAAAGATTTAAATCACTCATCTAATCTCCTCCGAGTCAATCCAGTCAAACTCTTTCACTTTCTTTTTCTTCTTTTTGTCGTTCAGGCTTGTTACTTCTTCTACGGCTTGACCAAATTTGTTGTAGTTGACCAACACGCCGTCGTCTAAGTCGATCTCGATGCGGTCGGTGGCGAGGGGCATAAGGACGTCCCGCTCGTAGCTTTCCAGCTCTTCTATCATGGATTCCACTTTACGCTGCTCTTTTTCGGCTTTGTTTACTTCCTTGGCATCCTGTGAGCTGTTGATCACATCTTGCAGGTGGGATTTTTGGTAGTTGAGCTTGCTCTTGAAGTCTCGCAGGTAGCCGTTGAGCATGTGATTGAGGGTGTCCGGGGTATAGCGGTGCATATATATGAGCGCTTTGAAGACCCCGTTCTCGGAACTGAACTGCCAGTAAAGGGGCCGCTTGTTGTAGCGTTTGTAATGGTCTTTATAGAAATATTTGGAGAAGTAGGTGCGGATGTCGTAGCCGAGTTTGTCCTCGATGAAGGCGAGGTTTTTCTCGAAGTTTTGCTCTCCGAAGCTGGCGCGCAGGAATTGATAGAACAGTCCAGTGATATCATCCTCAAACCAGTCGTCTTCCAGCACGGGAATGATATTATCCTCATCCGGTAGAAAGGTGGCTTCGTTTTCGGGTTTCCCGATTCGCTCCAGGTAATCCTCAAGAGTCTCACCCTGATTAGCTAAAATGAGTCCTTCTTTATCCAGGCTGTACCGACCAAACATGCAGCCCACAGCATAGCTGATAAACTGTGCAAACACTTCCTTGTCTTTGAATGGCAGATCGGGATTTCTCCCTTCTGACTTCTGTCTCCTGAGTTCTGCATCCTTCTTCTTCAGCTTTTTGGAATCCAGCTCTTCCTGCAAAATGGTAATCTCATCCAACGGCACTTCCGGGGTGAGTTCTTCCTTCAACCCGTAGATCTCAATAAACTGCCGGTTTAGCTCTTCTTCGTTTTGGTGGAGCTGAAAGAATTTATTGGTCCAGTATTGCCGGTAGTGCTCGTAGGCATCTTCTAGGTTATCAATGCCGCCTTCATTGTTGAAGCGAATTAATTCAAACTCTTTAAAATCAATTGATGTTTCATGAGTATCCCAATCGCTTTGAGATATTTTGTTATTAGTGTCTATTAAACTTGTCTTGATCTCCTTATTAAATGCAATCGGTATTTTTTTTATATCTATAAATTGAAATACAAGTGTTGGGTTAAATGCTTTCACATAATAGTTTCCTACAACAGAATTAAAAAAACCTTGCACCCAATTTAGTTTATCTTCATGCCCTTCTTTGAAGAAAAAAGACACAGTTGTTCCATCGAAAGTACCTCTATTATCTAATGTTCTACAGTTAACAATATTAGACATTCTGGAAAATGTTAAGCCATCTCTAAACCAAAGATATTTCTTTATTAGCCTTCCTGATTTTGTGCTCTTGTATAGTTTTTTGGCATCTTCTCTCCAATCAATTAAATATTCAATATTTCCTTGCCATTTTCTGTAATCGCCGCCTTTTGCTATTGGTATAAAATCTTCCAAGAGATTTGCTCTTTCAATTTCCCAATGCATCCTAAAAAACCTATCATTTTTACCTGTTACATTTTTCCCATCTATAAAGGCAATATCATCTAATTTTTTAAACCTCTTAAAAGAGGAGTAAAATGGTTTGTTAAACCAATAACATATTGGACTCCCATCAATTTGACTGAATTCCTCTGGCTCAATTTTATACCTCCAACCACAATTTTCTGTATTTAATCCTTCTAAAAACTTTTCCCTTTTTAAATTCGAGTCTTTATAATTAATAAGTCTAAAAAAGACTCCTTTTTTATCAATCGTGTCATTTATAAATGTAAATGAAGCATTTTGAACTACTTCTCCTCCAATTTCAGGAAAAGTTCGGGGACCTAAATGTAGGAGTGTATCGGTAAAAGATTCTGATATTAGCTTTTCTCTTAGCTCTTTATAGCTGCTTAGAAACATCCAACTATGTTGGTTGATCATTCCAAGCATTCCCATATTTTCAAGGCTGGTTAAACCACATTCCATAAATGCTGCCATTAAGTCTGATTTACTATCAGGGTAATTGGCATACACAAAATCTTTAAGCTCTTGATTACAATTTCCAGTACCCATATAAGGCGGATTATCAATCACACAACAAACTTTAGTTCCAAGTTTTTCAAGCGTATCCAAAGCAAACATCAACTGTTCCAACTTCTCCTTCTCAAACAGATCCGCTGAGTCCATTGCCTGTTCACAAGCTAATTTGGCTTTTCCTATCTCCTGCAACGATGCGTGAGGCACAATCAGCGATCCAAAGTTAGTTGCCTGTTGCATGTTTTGGAGGTCGTGGAGCAGTTCATCAGAAGTTTCAACCCCAGCACTTTTTAACGTGTCTTTTATCTCCTCATCACTCAACATCAAGTCTTGAAAACAAGTAATGTTGGGTTCAGGTACGTCAGACTTTCGGAAGAGCCGTCGCTGGTGCTCCCGTGCTTTCATCAGAATAGCGAGTCCCGCCAGTTGGGCTGCCCGTTCATCAATTTCAAAGCCATGGAGGTTGTGTTCAATGATTAGCCGGGGAATATCAGACGGGGCATAGCCTTCCTCTTCATAGATCTTATAGAGCAGCTCAAAGCCGTACACCAAAATATGTCCCGAACCACACGCCTGGTCTAACAGCGTAAGCTCTTCGGGTTTGTCAATGGTGAGCACATCCTCTGCCGTCACCTCACTTTCAATGTAATACTCCATGTGCTCCTTCAGGCGGGAGTTGGGATGATTCAGCACCCACAGTTTACCCACGGTATTCTGCACCATGTACTCCACAATCCATCGGGGCGTAAAGAGCTGCGTAGCTGCGGGAATTTCCTCTTTCTTCACCTTCCCTTTGGAGGCGAATACCTCATCTTTCTTCTCGGAAATGTAGAACTGGTAGAGCCATCCGAGAATTTCTACCTGTTGGCAGTCTTCGGCGGTCATGCCATCGGCCACATCATGGATCACCGAGTGTTCTGAAATGAGGTCGGCCGGCAGCAGCAGTTCGCTGTAATCGGCAATGGGCTCAAACAAAAAAGGGAAAATGGAGTGCAGGTTATTACAAGCCGCCACCAACAGCAGCTTAAAGACTTCGTTTTGCGGGTTTTGGCTATCCAGTGTGCCATCCAGTAGTTGGTTTATTTTGGAGCGGTTCACCTTAAAATCATCCGGGATGATGCCCTGCTTGGCATCGCTGAGGATCTGCGGCTCGGTAAAGCCGTCTTGCGGGGAGACAACCCGCACGTGGAAAGGCTGGTAATCATTCACATCCATATATCGCAGCGCCACCAGCCGGTTAAACCAGGTATAGGCTACTTTATCAATGAGCTCTTCGCGATTGGTTCGCTTCAGCTCTTTCCTTAAAGCCTCAATTTGCTTTTGCTGCTCACGGAGTTCGGGGGAATCGGTATTCAACACATAATCCAGCCGCTCCTCCACCCGCTTTAATAACTTGGTTCGCGTTTCCTGTGCAAATTTCTTGAGTTTGTTGGTGTTCATACTGCTAATAGACCTATTAAAAATTTCCCAAATCTAATTCCGTTATCGATTGTAGCGTATTGAAGTAATTCTGAGATGAGGTGTTTGTTCGTTTCATCAATAACCGTATCGGTAATCGATTCTACATCACTCTTCTTTCCTTCAACTTTATGCTTTTCTAATTCCTTATCTAATTTCTTAGCTTCTTTTTCGCTCAGTAATCCCTTAAGAACTAAACCAAACTTAGATTTCTTGATCTTAACTATCTCAGAGCCGAAAGATCCGTCTACCAATTGAAGCTCTTTTTTAGCTAGAGCTTCAAAGCCATCCTTTAATAAAGGATCTTCAAACTGAATAAGGACCTTGTCATTTTCTAAATCAATAATTGGTGATTCATTGAAATAGTCATTGAGTTTTGACCGGATCAGATCATCATCAAGTTGCTTTTCAAATCTCAATGAAGCATCATACATTAAGCTCTTTACTCGGGTAGGTGTGATTTTCAGTATTCGTGAAATATCACTGATAGGTTTCCCTGCGAAATCCCCTCTTTCTCTCATCAAGTGAAAGATAAACACATCAATCTCACGTTTGGGCATGTTCCCCAATCCACGTGAGAGATATTCTTTTAAAAATTGATCTCCTACAGAGCCTTTACTTTTTGATTTTGCCATCACTCAATTCATTTAGATTAAGTTTTCTGTATTAGTACCCTCACAGAACTATAAGGCTTAAAAGGTTTTACCCGATTGTATTCCATTAAAGACTGATCCGCTTATTCTCTTTCAGCAATTTCAAGAGACGATCTTCCAGCTTGGAACAGTATTCTTTTACATCCTCTTCCGTATTCAACTCTGACTTTGGGAAATCAGCCGGTAAAGACTCATTAAATGATACATAGGTCGCAGCTGGTTCAGCTGCCTGTCCGGTCTCTTCCTGCCTTTTAGCATATAGTTGAGAAAGTGTGGTTAGTGCATTCCCCTTCAGCTTTTGATTCACCTTGAAAACCGCCGAAGTCATTTGATCAATGAATTTTGTGGATTCAACCTGGTCTAGAGCAGATTGTATTCCCCGAAGTACCTTCTTCTGATCTTCAGCCTCTAATTTCTTGTACTCCCCTTTAGACTCTATTTCCTGAATTACTTCTGAGATCTCTGATTCGGCCTGCTCCCTTTCTTCATCTATCACCTGGTTTAGTTTATCCTTAAGGGAATCGATCAGATCCTTAGCATCACGAAGCGTATTGCCTTTGTAGGGTTCGGGATCTTGGTAGATCTGTTCCACCTCCTCCACTTCATTCCCATCAATATAACTCAGATTAGGATTATCCCCGGTGGCAAACCGCTTGATATCATCAAAAATGCGACGCTGCTCTTCACTGTTTATAAACTGACGAATGGGATCTAACAGCTGCTCTTTGGCATCCAACAGGTCTTCTTCAAAATCACTGACCTGTTTTACAATTTGGCTGTATTCTTTTTCAGCAAGTTCCTTAAACAGATCGTGCACTTTCTGCAACTTCACCACAAACGGATACTCCCGCCGATGCTGCTGCAGTATGCCATGAATTTCGGTGGCTGTTTCTTTCAGCTTGTCCTTAAAGGCAAGCGCTACATCTTTGCCATCGTTATGCGGACAAGGTTCGTTAAATGCATCCGAATACACTTCTTTCAACAATCGGACATCAGAGGTATCGAAATCAGCCTGGGGTTTGATCTGGATATTGTTGTACAGGGCTTTGTTGAAAAGGGCATCTTTAGCCGTTTCATTATCCAGAAGATTTCCATCCTTGCTGATCTCAACTTTACCGCGCTTGCTCAGCTTTGCAAGGATCGCTAAAATTGCTTCCGGGTACCATCCATATGAATTCTTTTGATAGTGGTCTAAAAGATCATGAATGGTCGTTCGGTCCGAACGTTGTTGCCTTCGGTTGACCGTCCCGAACATATCAGTTTCGGCTTCCGACATGGCAGAATCATCGGGATCAAAAAGATCGTCATTATCATCCCCCAAAATCTGCTGAACGGTAGCCTGTGTATAGGTGATCTCACCCAGCATTTTCAGATTCGGAAAGGCAATTTTAACCAATTCCTGAAAAGCCTTGGCTACTTTTTGTTTTCCGCTTGAGCTATCCCCCATTTCGAGCGGCCCCTGCCCTGTAAGCACTTTTGCTTTCCCAAGCAGATCATCAACCAGTCGTTTGATGGCAGCTTTGCGTTCTATGTTCTTCTGCTCTTTAGCGGAGAGAATGGTATTCACACTGGCACTGATATCTGATGAACGGGTTCTCTTGATATACAGCTTCGTTTGAAGGTAAAGCATTACATCCTTAATGAGCCGTTCATGGGCAGGTAAAACAAAGGTGAGTTTTTTGTTATATCCCATGGCCTGATTCTTCAGGGTATCCATTTCATCAAAATGAGGATGGTATGGAGTGATTACATCTATAGTAAGCTCCTGATCTCGTCCTTGTGAGATTCCATCAATGTATTTAGAAAAAGCGTATTCCTGCTTATTCCCTTCATACCTGAATTTACTGTCGGAAATAATGTCATTGTATATCACATCACTTAAAAAGCTGGTGATCTCCTTATTCTCAATGGATGTATTTTTGATCTGTTTCTCAATATCCTTCTCTTCGTTGGTGAGGTATTCGTACAGCTCTCCGTTTCGCTGAATGTAGATCTGTGATTCCAGTTTATTCAGTGCCTCTTTAACCCGGTCTTCATGTTTTTTCGGATTAATATTGATCTCATCAATCATCAGGATCGAAATGTTTCTCAACGTAGGCTTAAACTGCCGGTAATACTTTACCATGAATAAGGCTTTGAGAACCTGAATCGCAAAATCATCCCCAAGGTTGTTTTCGGCTAAATTAATCGAGGCTTGAAGTTCACCCCGAATAGACTTCCGGTTTCCATCAAAGGTCTTGTCAAAACTCACAAAGTACCCAATGTCTTTATCCTTAGAATCTTTCAATACCTCCTGGAAAACCCCTAACATAGAGCGTTCACCTACTGACTGATGCTTCCCCTGAAATGCATTGTTCTCGGACAAGCCTCTCATACATTCCTGAAACAGGTGAAATTGGTAGGTTATGAAAGGATACTTATTGATGAACTCATTCTCGTCTTTGTACCATCGGAAATGCACCCCATCCGTAAATCGAAGGATGGTTTCGAGGTTTGCTTCCTCCTTCTGCCACACTTTAGACAACTTATTTGATCCGGTCTCATTCTTTTTGAGCAGCCGCTTTTCGATAACCTCATCTACATTGGCTGATGTAAGCGAGATCCTATTCTTGAACCGGGCTTCGATCTGGGAAAAGTCATATTCCTGTCCCTTTCCAATTTGTCCGACCACACGCTCCAGATCTTCCTGAGAAGTCACAAACACCCAAGCCTTTCCATTCGTCGTTGTCGCAAGCTTTTCGGCAATGGACTGGAGTTTTAGCTTCAGCTGCGTGTTATCAGAAATGAATTGCCCGACTTCATCCACAAAAAAGTTCAGTCTAAAGTCATCACCCTTAGTTTCCATATACCGATTGATATCGGCACACAGTTTATCAACAGAAAGGGAGTAGTCTTCTTTGAGTTCGCTCAGGATAGATTTGTACTTATCCGGATTATCATTGAATAACCTTCCAAGAACTTCTGCTGCTGCAGACTTTACTTTTGGATGAAAATATTTACGCCGTGCATCGATCCACGACTCATCATATTCTTCTCCAAACTGCTTTTTAAACTCTTCGTATTTCTCTTCTTCAGTCAACCATCGTTCAAAATTTGCGACATGCCCTTGTTCCCCATAATACCCTAAGTGTTCATTGAAAACTTTATTGAAAACATGTAGGATCACGTTTTCTACATCAGTGGTATTCTCATCTGCCTTCTGGTCAATGTTAAAGAGTATGGACTCCGCCTCAGTAGAAACGGCTTTTAATACATCCGCTTTCAGCAGCGAATCCTGAATCTTATCGGCGAACATCTTGCCGAATTCATTTCCATCCACCGTTTTATTGGAAAGCACATAAGACAGGATCTTCAGCAAGTGTGATTTACCTGACCCAAAGAAACCGGAGATCCAGACCCCGTTGGCCCCGGCATAGTTGTTATAGGCCTCAAAAAGTGTAGCGATCTTCTTAGAAATTTCTTTCGTGATCACATACTCTTTGATCTCATCTAAGGCCTGAGACTCATCGTCAGCTTTGATAACTGTTTCAATGTCGCGGCTGACGTCGTGTTCAAAATAATCGTAAAAACTCATGCAGATTGATTTATAGTTTGAAGGCTCGGTAATAATTCTTCTTAAGTCGCCCGAAGAGCCTTAGGTATTTACCGTCATATTCACCCGGGTAAAAAATGACCGTCGGTGAATTCACAGCAATGCTTTGGATGTTATTTAAAATTTTGTGAGACCGTATCAAGGGATAAGCTAATCCAACACCGGTTATAAAATATAAGTCAGCCTCGCTGTTTTTAATTCTTTTTTCGATCTGAGGGATATACACTTCATCAAAGTGCATAGTCGAAAGCATGGCTTCTTTAAATTCTTGCCTGGGCATCTCCCCTTCAAGTTCAAAGACTTCATCGAGTCCTAATTCCCGATCTAACAACTCCATTTGCAGATCATAAAGGTTTAGCTCAAGCACCTTGAGCCCTTTGTTTTTCAGCTTGGTTACTAACCCTTCAACCGCCCCCGAAATGCTTACTTCATCAGCAGGATCATATGTAAATACATGGAATGGTATTTCACCGCTCAAGTTCTTCATTTGAAGGAAGTCCTCTGTCGTGACCTTATCGAACAATTCCGTAAACTTATGATTGATCTCTTTTGCGTTCATTGAATAAGTGAAACTCCGTATAAACTAACAGATAAGGGTTAATCTTTAGGCCTTAGTGTAACGAAAATAGTATTTATTAACCATGGTAAGTTTGAACGGTTTTATCCAATAGATTGGTTGCTGATTTTAGCCGCTCCACTGCCTGTTCAAGATCTGGAGAGCCATCTTCTTTCGTAGGAATCCATGTTTCCGAATTTTCAGCATGCCATTGCGCAAAAGTCACCCATTTTCCATGCCCGAGTCGTGCAGGTTTATCAACTGGAAGGTTCATCTCCGAAGCTACTTCCCTTATTAAATTCAGCCACTCCCATTTCTTATCACGTTGAACGATATCTCCCTCAGGCGCAGAAGATATTTTGTAGCAAAGTTTTGGACCCTCTATTTGCAAGTATATATCATGACCATCAATATCTCCCTTACGATTCCACCAAAAGGCCATAAATCCACCTGATGGATTTGAAACATATCCCCAATTTATTGATTCATTGAACTCTCTATTGAGAAATTTGAAGAACCCTTTCCACTGGCTGTTATTCCATTCTTTTGGAGGCAGTACTTTATACAACTCTACCTCTCTTTCCATCCCCTCTAAATACTCAAGGTATTCTAAGTAAATTGCATTGTGAATACCATGTTCTTTACCCTCTCTTAAAATTTCAAGAAAATCTTCCCTTTTGAAAACTTGGTATTTGTCTTCCTCTGGTTTATCGTAATTGGCTTGATCTCCGGTTTTAAAGAAAATTGGAATAATTTTATCATTTTCGACTTCTTTATTCTCTTTAACAAACTCTCTGTATCTATTTAATTGATCTGAATGTTCACTGGAATTAACTTTGTCTTCAATAATCACAAAATACTTCTCATTGATTTCGATGAAGACATCTATTCTCATCCACTGAGTAATAACCTTGAGTTCTTTAATCTCCGGCAAAGATTTCCCCTGCATCGAGAAGAACTTTTCAAGTAAGCTTTTTGCTGTTCTATTTAATGCTGGATTCAGATCTTTGTATTTAGGATTGGCCCAAGCACACAACCATCCAATAAATGCATCTTGGGTTAGTTCTGAAGTAGCGTACGAAAAAATATTTGGTCCATTATCTTTATTCATTTAACTCTCCATTTTGATATTTAAACCCAATTCCATTCACCGCCAATTTTCGCTGCAAGCTTCCCACATTGCAAACTTCAGCTAACGTCATGGGCCGGGTAATTTCAATTTCTTTTCCGAGATGATCGGCTAATTCGTGAGCCTTTGGAATGCTTAGTTTGGTAAACTCATGTATCCCCTTCAAACGGCCTCCCCGAAGCAGGGCCGGATCAATATCATCTAACTTGGTGTTGAAAGTGCATATAATATTCAACTTAAGAAAGTCAGCAGGGAAGCCGTCAGTGAGGTTCAGGAGGTTGGAGACGGCATTGGAGTTATCTGCTGCTCGTTTCATGAGCACCGTTTCGGCATCTTCGATCACTAGTACGCTTCCAGGATGATCCATCAGCACCCCGATCAAATCCGGTGAAGCCAATTGATCGGCAAAGCCCGGGGTAATATAGATGGCTTTGTTTTTGACTTTACTCAGCACTGTTTTTATGAATGAGGTTTTTCCGGTTCCCGGCTGTCCGTGCAGCAGATACAGTCCACTATCTTCCTTTTTGTTGATAGAGTTCACCATTTCTTGTCTCAGGCTTTCAACTTCAGCGCCCAAAAACTTGGTCAGGTCTTCTTTATAAGGAGTAAATTTCCTGAATTTGATGCGCAATGATCCCAACTCACTTTGTAAGAACCCAATCTCGAACTTTGTATCTGTTTTCTGGAGTGCTTTTAGTTCTTTCTTGAATTTTTCTACGGTTTCGGCATTGCTTTCATGATCGAAGAACATTTGGATGCTATCATTCTCCGAATCGAAGCGCAGTGTAATTCCATGTTCTAGATGCAGAAAATAGTTGTGCTCGCCAAAGGACAGTACATGGTCATCCATCCAGGTAATCCTATTCTCAGGTAGCCATTGATATTCTTGCTCCACTTTAGCGACCCAATGCTCCCATTTTTCCGAGCTTAAATTGGATACAAAAAATTTACTGGGAATCAGGTCTCTGCTGAGTACATGCAGACTTTGTCCAAAAATCCCGAAATGTGAGAGTGCTTTAAGTTTGTCCCCTATGGTGTGCTTAGTTGGTTTCGATGAATGTTCTATCATTATTTCTCCCGAATTGGTTGGTAGTGTCTTTTACTCTTTACTAATGTAAATACTACCCCTGACAGAATTTGTCACCTCTACTTGCTAAAATATTCTGCACAAAGCTTTTCCATTTCCCAATAATCAATCCATTCCTTCGATTCTACAACCTCACTCAATAACTCCCAAGATTCCTCCCAAGTTAGATTATCTCGGACAAGGTTGTGTATGCCCTTTGTAAGCCTAAGCTCTTTCTCCGTCATTTAAAGCTGTTTTTACTGAACCTTTACTTAGTTAGAGCGATGAGAATGGGATTCCTTACAGAAAAATTGGGAATATTATTTTTCAGTATTTGTAGTAACTATAACGGATAACGTTAATTAAAATACCGCTATTCATTTAGTTAGTCTTCAAATAATACTTTGCAGGGCGTGAGTTAATGACCAATCTGCAGTTTGGATGTACTTTATGAAATTTGGCTAGGATCTCACGATCAAAGTTTTGTGACTCATCATTTAGAGGAAGCGTATTTAGTTTTATGAGGCTTTTTAAACCTAGTATTTCCTTTACACCTATACCGGTTTGAACTACTATTCTGTATTAGATAATAAGTCGGACTCTTTTTTAAGCTATTTTTAACCGCTTGAATAGTTATTACAACTTCTTTATATCCACATATCTATGATTGTTTTCACACCCGTAAAATGAATTAGCACTCACCGAGCCATCCTCATATATCATAATCCAACCCAACAGTGCGAATCCAAGATTAAGTTTACTCATGCTAATTGACCCTATTTTATATTTGTCGATGGTATTATCACTGCATGAGACATTGGCAGGTGTTATAGTTGGAGTAAAGTTAAAAGATCCGCCGCCACTGCTACTGTTATCCTCATATCTCCAATTATAGGTCCAGTCATCATTAAACTTTACTATTTTGTTTTCGATTTGAAATGAATTGCCAACAATAATGTCATAGGCACCATTAGTCAAAGTAATTTTATCCAGGCTTATGGTAGCCGTTCTCCTATTTGTGGCATCATATACTTTAACCTGATAGTCATCTATTATCAGATCATCTCCCGATTTAGGTTTATCACCTAACACGATTCCAGTCCAGGGTAATCCAAACTCTCCAACCGCTACCGGCTCACCTTGGTAAATCAATCTTACCATGTGTTCCATGTAATTTGGGAGAGTTAGTTCTTCCCCATTTTCTACAGTCAATACAGGTTCTATCAAATCATAATCTGGGTAATAATTTCCAATCTGCAATACGTAACCATTGTTAACCAAGATTTTTACATCCACTTCCTCGGAATCGCCGAATGAATTGGCCCCAATTACTGTGAAAATATCAGTGCCTGTAAATCCATTATCCGGAGTGTATGTAAATACACCTAAGTTTTCATCATCAAGCGCTAACTCGCCTTGAGAAGGGGTTGACCCTATTTTGTAGATTGCGACGAAGTTGCCCATAAGTGTATCGGTGATAGACTTGTTAGGTTCTACAGAATATGTGGATTCAACTACAGTGGGCTTGGGTGGTTTTAATACAGCTTTCAATTTGTATGTATCCGATTGGCTACCGTCTATCGTTAGCTCAAACTCTTGGTTCTCAATATCCAGCATTTCATCTGGTTTATATTCAAGAGTAATCACGATAGTGGAATCAAGTGTTTCCGAGGCGTGATCAATTCTGGGATCAGAATTGCTTTCTATACTCATTCCTTCCATATCTGAATTTTCTGTGAAAACAGAATAGTCATCATTAAATATCGAAATCCAGTCAGCCGGTACTTTATCTTCAAAGCTACTTATTGTCGACCGAAATTCTTCTAAGGTTTCTAAAAAGTCATTCGGCGCTTCGTATTGAATACTTAACTCCAAAGATTTAGATACTCCATGTTCAAATTCAAAGACTGAGACTGAGTAAATATTCTTTAGTTTATCTGAACTGGAACTCCTAAATGTGTATAAAGCCTCATCAAACCATAGGCTCGCACATTCTCCGATTTTGGGCAACTGTTCTGCAATTTTTTCAATATGATCAAGTGCATAAAGTGCCCCGATTACACCTGTTGTTAGTCCCACAATAGTTCCCAATCCGGGAGCCATGGTAGCTAATGCTACACTATAACCGGTTAGTAAAGCACCCCCGGATGCTTTGAGTAAATTTCTTTTTATTCCGTTGAAATCTACATCTTCACATACCAGAGAATTTACCTTCATCTTCTGCATTCCTGTCTGTAGATTCGTCTTAATCACACGAGCTATAAGCATCACTTCATCATCTTCAAATTGATCTATCTTTCTTACAGCCTCAATTAAACTATCTCTTTCAGATATCAGGTTGTTTTTAAATTCTTCATTCTTTGTATTAGATATGGTCCCATTTACGACATTTAGAAGACTGTCAGTGAAGTTTGCAATGTATTTATCAGGGTTGTCGATTTGCTCATAGCTTTCAATCGTCAAATCGAGTTCTTGTTTTTGCCCCTCTATGCTGAATATAATTTGCTGCTCCCCTGCCTCAGCATGTGGCACGACAAAAAATAATGTTTGATTTGATTGATCTTCAGGATATCTGTAGAGATCAAGTTTTGTACTATCTGATAATTGAGCCTCATACTCATCAGATGTCAGTTCAGAACCCTCTACGTTGATGAGTGCAAATTCTCCGGGGCCAAAAACAGGTTCTGTTTCGAATGAAGCAACTATCGGATCGGGTTCATCAACTGGTGGAGTCTCTGGCCCGGTAATATTTTTCTTGTCCTTATTGCATCCAGCTACTAATACAATGGATAAGATAAAAACGATGTTTATAATGTAAGAAGCTGAGAAAGCATGTGAGTTTTTAGAGCAATTTAAAGTCATTGTCTTTGCTTTATTTTGAAAAAATATATCTACGCAGAATTTCGCCTCTATTCAACTGCCTTTATATGCAGTTTTTAATCAATCAAGTGTATTCTGAGATATACCTCAATCAAACATTCATCTCCAAAAATGCGTCTTCCCCTCCACCCCGTGTTAAGGTATTTGAATTCATAATATACTGCCGGCCAAACCGGTACTTGGTCTCATCCACGGCTTTAGGTTTGCCAAATGAGTTAGATGGGAACTAACATGATTGCTTGTATAAATAAGAAAAGCCCGGCGCTAACCGGGCTTTCTATTCCAATTACTGATCAAAGGATGATCATTATTTCATCAACATCATTTTCTTAGTTATGATAGATGAATGAGTTTGTATGGTATATAAATATACCCCACTTGACAAGTTGGACGCGTCAAAGGTAACCGCATGATTGCCAGCCTCGACTACGCTATCCACCAACGTTGCCACTTGTTGTCCCAGCATGTTGTACACAGCTATGGTAACCCGCTGTGTTTCAGGGAGCCCATAAGCAATTTGTGTGCTTGGGTTAAAGGGGTTCGGGTAGTTGCCAAGGGTGATTTCCTCCGGCATTGGCTCTACCATAGGTTCCTCAAAGGATGTAGTCGCCGTCTTGGCCATAAAGGTTCCGTCCGACTGTGTCATTGGGGAACCTAATCCGGTGGATACCGACCAGTCTGTGTAAGTATCGCTGTCTGAACCAATATCTGAACGATAAATGCTATTACCTTCTCCAGCTACCGGTTCGGAGGTACTTCCCCAACCTGATGGCAAGCTACCTGCTCCACCTTCCCAGGCTATGGCATCTATGGTAGTACCAGAAGGATCCTTAATAACTAAAGCATCTCCTCCATTGTTTAGCGGAGGCAGACTTACAAAATCGTCGGCATTCTTATTGTATAGATCTTTGAATGCCTTGCGGTCTGTAGCAAGAGTCAGATATGAATTACCGGAGATCTTGTGCTTGTTGGAAAAGGTGAATGATTGTCCATTTCCATTGTCATCAATCAGCTGCCAGCCATTCAGGCTTATCTCCTGTCCGGTGGTATTATAGATCTCAACCCACTCTTCTTTGGATTCATTACCGGGTGTATCATAGAATACTTCGGTGATAAGTACAGCTGGAAGATTGGCTGCCGGCGGACTGTCAGTGGTAAAGGAGTAGGTCTCATCTACCGAGGTATTCCCCGCTTCATCTGTCGAAACGACCTGATAGAAATAGTCGGTTCCAGCCGTGAGGCCCGTCAGTGTAATGGAGTGAGAAGTCACATAGCCTCCACTACCAGCAGAAGAACCATAGCTGGTGGTTGTGCCGTAGTTCACCTGAGAACTGGCTGGCTCATCCGTAGTCCAGGATATGGTTGCTTCTGTTTCTGTAACATCGGAAGAGGCCACAGCGCTTATAACCGGAGCGGTCGTATCGGTAGCCTCAATAGTAGCCGGATCCCCATTATTTGTAGCTACGCTCCAGTCAGCATCCGTATCACTATCAGCATCAAGAGCTGTTCTTACCAAACTTTCACCTGTTGAAGCAGCAGGTCCGGTTCCCCATCCAGATGGCACTCCAGCTGAAGCGCCACCTTCCCAGGCAACTTGATCCACCGTAGCACCAGATCCATCCAATAGCAGCAATGCTTCACCACCGTTATTAAGCGCTGGAATACCTCCATACTGATAGGCGTCTGCTGCATATAGAGCATTAAATCCGGTTTGATTGGAGGCAACGGTAAAGTATGACCCACCGTCAATAACCGTTCCAGTCGGGAACGAGTAAGAAGATCCGGTTCCATTATTATCTACAATAGTGTAGCCTGAGATATCAACCTGTTGGGCCGTTGGATTATATAATTCAATCCATTCTTCATCACTGTCGGTGCCTGGCGTATCATAGAAGATTTCTGAGAAAAGGATGTAATCAAGGACAGGCTCGGTTACGTCTGCGCTCGTTGTTGCAGTAGCAGTAGCCCCTTGGTCATCGGTCACAGTCAGTGAAACGCTGTAGGTTCCCGTGCTTGCATAGGTATGACTTGGGTTAGCAACTGAACTACTATTCCCATCTCCGAATGTCCAGCTATAAGATACAATTGATCCGTCACTGTCTGAAGAGCCCGCACTACTAAAGGCAATTGGGCTTCCGGTGTTACCAGAATACGGACCATTCGCAACAGCTGTTGGGTCTTGATTGACCGGAGCGGATGCTTGTGTTTGCGGGTCTCCGTTACCACTCGCCACGGCCCAATCGGTATAGCTGTCAGAGTCCGATGTTGAAGCAGAACGATAGATCGATTCTCCAGTAGACGCAATAGGATCACTGGTGCTTCCCCATCCAGATGGAATCCCTGAAGAGGCGCCTCCTTCCCAGGCAACGGCATCTACTTGGTTGGTTTGTCCATCTGTCAGAATAAGTGCATCCCCACCATTGTTAAGAGCCGGAATAGATCCATAGAGATCTGCATCGAAACCGTAAATGGCCTGAAACCCTGTAGCGTTGGTGGCTACCGTCAAATATGATCCGGGGGCAATACTGCTTCCAGTTGGGAAAGTATAAGAAGAACCAGTTCCGTTATTATCGGTGATAGTATAACCAGCTACGTCAACCGTTGAAGAGGTTCCGTTGTAGAGTTCAATCCACTCTTCGTCGCTGTCAGTTCCTGGGGTATCGTAAAAGATCTCTGAAAAGACAATAGAACCGGCACTCGTTCCTTCTTCAGTAGTAGTGAAAGTGAAGTTTGTGGAACTTGCGGAATTACTTGAACCATCGGTGCTACTCACCTGATAATTATAGGTCGTGTTTGCCGTAAGTCCGCTAAGTGTGACAGAATGGGAAGTCGTATAATTCGAATTTATTTCAGTGAATCCGTACGAGAGAGTGGTTCCATAGTCTACCTGTGACGTGGCAAGTTCGTCTGTGGTCCAGGTAATGGTTGCGGAATTGGCTCCTATATTGGTCGGTTGTACAGAACTGATAGCAGGTGGTGTTGTATCACTTCCGCCTGTATTTCCATCAGGGAAGAACGCCCTGCGTACCAGGGAGGTATCCAGAATAAAGGGATTCTCATTCCCTTGATAGCTTGCAATAGTGCTGCTTCGGTTAAGCTCAGAGGCATCTACGGGATCGATATAGTGCCAGTTATATAGATCGTCTTTCTGTTGATCAAAAAAGTTCTGGTCAGCTTCCGCTTGGTAGACGGCTAAAAAATAGAAGACGGCTCGGGCTGCATTTCCTTTGTGCTGCTCGCGAGGCTCAAAAGCTGAGCTCCCGTAATTCTCTGCATACAGGTCAATGTTGCTCGTCGGAATAGTCGATTGAGACTGATCCAGATAATACCAGGTATCGGTAAGGTTGTCATCAATTTCCCCAAGAGGATCGTTGTTTCGAGCGCTGTTCACGTTCGATTTGGTCGGAAACAAATGGTGGATGTCCGACTTGGCTGGTTCATTTCCGGCTCCCATACTTTGTGGCCAGGTGTGTTCGGCGTTGATCCCTTTGTAATAGGCATCTGTACTTGGGTCTTGGGATGGATCCAGCGTAATGGTAAATCCAGTATATACACCTGAGAGATCACCATTATTGTTATCAATCACAGCATACATTGTATCTCGCGCTGTATCATAACCCAACACCTGTGTAGGGGTGTAGTTTTGTTGGATATAATCAATGAGGGCTTGCCCTTCTAATCCAGCTCCAATCGTTTGATTCTGGGCTAAAGCTGTATTTAGACTTAAGATTAAAGAGAAAAAAATGAGGGTAAAACTGACGTACCATTTCCTGGGCGTCATACCGCCTGTAGCTTGTCCTTCCATAATTTTTGATGTGATTTAGTTGAGGTTAACCGACTCTATAGAGGTATATTTATTATAGGTCCCTTGAGTGTAATAATTTTTTACAAGGGTTGCATTACCTTAATATTATGTCTGGTTAATGGTAGTCGATGTCGGACAAGAAAAACACTGAAAGCTGTGCTTCAACTTGAACTGTTATTCCTCTCCAAAAAATGCGTATTCCCCTCCACCCTATGTAGCGTATTCGCTTTGGTAATATACTTCGGCCCAAACCGGTTTTTAATTTCATCTATGGCCTCGGTTCGTGCTTTCTTGTCCTCATCATCCTGAAAGAACACATTCAACTGCTGCGTTTTGTCGATCTCCCTGGTGCCCAGCCATAGGTTACGGATCTCGATGCCGTGCTCGCATACTTGATGTAGTGCCGCTTCGATCTGGTCCATGAGCGCCTGATACACATAGTCATCGATGTTGGTGTGGGCCTTGGTGACAAACCGAAAGCCAACGCCTGGTTTATCGGGCTCGTTGAAGCCAAACATCCCTGAGAAGGAGTTGGCGCGAATGCCATAGGCGCGCATCCGGTAACAGATCTGCTGGACGGCAATGGCATATTCCCCTTTTATCCGATCAAGATCCGTTGAACCTTCCGAAAAGGTGTGGCCATAGCTCACCCCTTGCTTAGGCTTGTAATCTTCGGAGATCTCTTCCATGACGCGTCCCTGGTCTTGTCCGGTAATGGTTTGGTAGAGCATCTTTCCAAAGTTAGCACCAAACAGGCGGATAAAGGTTTGCTGGTTTCCTCGTTGGACAACATCTCCTATGGTCTTGTAGCCCTCGGCCAGGATATGTTCGTGTCTTCTTCTTCCCACGCCCCATACTTCATCGAGTTCAAGTGGCCATATCTGATTCCTCTCATCGTCATCATTCAGAATTAATGTTCTTCCTTTCGGTTTGTCCAAGCTGCTGCAGAGCTTGGCATAGGTTTTGGACCGGGCAATACCTACCGCTCCAACCAGATGGGTGACTTGGTAGATGCGATCCTGCAACCGCTTTGCAAAAGTATCGATCTCCTCTCTTGATTTATCTAACAGGAAATCTACTTCCATAAAGTACTCGTCCATGCTGTAGCGCTCTACCACCGGGGCAAATTCCTTGAATATAGCATGTACCTGCTCGGAGATTGCCTTGTAGGTGTCGTAGTCTACCTGCATCATGCACACGTGTGGACACAGCTGCCAGGCCTCGTACGCACTCATTCCCGTCTTGATTCCGAACTTACGAGCCTCATAGGAAGCGGTGGCCACAATGCCTTTAACCTGTCCGTTTTCTTTGCGCCATCCCCCTATGATCAGCGGGAGTCCGTACATCTTATTCCGAAGCTGTTCCACCTGCGCATAGAAACAGGCAAAATCAAAGTGCAGATACAGCCGGGGCTTTCGGGACGTATGTTGATGCTCAGGGTAAATGGTATTGTATAGGGTGATCCGATGGACATCATGTTCTGGTTGGTATGAATGGGGTTTCTTTTTGCTCATTTTTCTTACACATATATTGATATGTGTAAATTATGTGTATAGTTTATTACGACCAAAAAAATCTTGGTCATGAACACATTCCCTTTAGTCGAAATGTTGGCATTTTTCTCACGGTTTGAGCCGGTCCCTCATCCCGACTGGAGAGAACCGTATCGAAGAGATATTCAGCAAGTCCGATCATGCCATACCAAGCGTCAAGGCGGAGTTACCCGATCATTCTATACCGTGGAAACTAAAAGTGGAGAGCTGATCAATTTGGTGTTTAATGAACAGGAACTGATTTGGTCCCTGGAAAAGGCCACCGGCTATGAGGATAAAGCCATTGATCGGGTGCTGGCTTTGGTCGAGCGGCATAAACATAAACCGTCTAGGGCGCATCGGATCATTCCGTACCGATTCGAGCTACTCCCGGAAGAGCTGGCCAAACGTCGGTATGATGGAACAGAAAAGCCTTTGATCCACAGGATGCAGCCGTACCGTTTTCTGAGAAGTAAAACCCCTTACCAGGTCACGGCTATTCCAACCCGTCATCTGGAGAACACCATGATCACCAAAGAGCTTAACTATGTGATCAAAGCAGATAACGACCGGTTCTTTCACCTGATCTATATCTTAGACGAACTTGACTGGCGGTTTATGCAGGAAGTGGATGAGGAGTTCTTTTTTGTGCGTTAAGAACCTTCTTGATGATAATTTGTAATCAGATTTGATCCTTTTTTTAAGGAAAAGTGTGTTAAGCAAGTTTGAGATTAGGAATGGTTTTAATTTAATCTCGGATCAACTTGATGTTCCAGCTCGTCTAACACTTGAGCGGGCTCTTTGCCACCAAATGCAACTTCAAGTATTACAGGCAAATAGTAATCTAACCTATTATAAGATACCTTAAAGTGCCGATTTAGAAATGAAATATGAGTGTCTGAATTCTCATCAAATAGAAAACCACATTGATAAGCCAGGTACCCATCCTCCATATTTATGATAAATCCACCAAAAAGATCATTGTAGTTAATTCGGGCAATCAGTTCACAAATTATTTGACGCTTATGCTCCGGTATAGTAGTCGGATGTTCAATGTGAATCAAAATCTGCTGTTCTTCATTATTTGCTGATATCAAACCACGAACTGTACCATTCTCCAATATAACTGTGAAAATTACAGACTCTATATTTCCCTCTTTTTCAACATGAAATCCTATTTCCATTTCAGTGAGCATATTGTTGATAATTTCTATCATGGGTATTCACTTTTATTTGAAGTGAGCTCAACTTAACTACAGAAGGTGACAGTTTGAGTCATCTTCAAATTATTTTGGTTAAAAATTTCAATGACGTTCTAAATAAGGGCTGTGTAAAATGACATTTAACTTGTTTTTAGAAAAGACCAAGAAGAAGTCGGTAACCACCTACTAAACGTGCCTCACTCAATACCTGGTTAGACTCACTGATCTTTTTCAGTAGGTTCAGGTAAGGTGATTGGTTTTTCTGAGTCATCAATTTTTAAGGTTAATTTTTTGTCATCTTCATTATCTGTTAAATCTAGTGTAATGTCAGAAGCTGTTTTTTTAGCCTCATTTAGAGATTCTTCTCGCATTTCCTCTAACTCTTTTTCTAACTTTTCGTTTTGTCTCCTTAACATTTCCATTGCTTCTCTCCATACCTGAGCTATAGCTTTTTGCTTTTCGATCTCAGCTTGATCAGTAGCTTCTGATGCTTTTTGTTCAGCTTCTGAAGCTTTTGAAGAAAAAGTATCTTCAGTTTCATTATTCCTTTTATTCATCCACTCTTTAAATCGGGCGAATATTTCACCAGTTAGGTAAATAAAAAGTTCAGATATACGCTCTTTGATTTCAGGCCAAATATGCTCTAAAAACCAAGGCCATACGTATTTAATAAGTATATTTTTAAAAATTTTTGAATATTTAAGTAGGAATTGAAACATGCCTATTTTTGATATTTGAATTAGTTATTGTGGATTCAAAACTTTGCGCGTAAGATGTGCGTCGAATAATATTGAGTTGTCATTAATTATTACTGCTTAAAGGGTTAGCACTTAAGCGGTTGGCTGAAAATGTAGCTAAAGCCCCGATGACAATCCAGTCCACATGCCGTTCAGGTAGCGCGATTAGTGAAATCTAGTCCGAAAATCCAAAGTATGGTAGGCGAGAAAAAATGCCCTGCTCATAAGATACATATATTGACAGAAGATGTAACATCTTACACATCCTAATGTACTATTGAACTTTCATTAATAACAAGACTACTTATCTGCTCTCTAGATAAATGACTTTAACTTATATGATATTTTATACTTAAAAACCGATCAGAATTTATCTATACCCTATCCAAAAAGATCCGCTTTCTCAATAAGCCCCGGCCCATTGTTTTGCACCTTCCCTACAGCCTTCGATACAATATGCTCATCAATCCCATCATTCGGATAAGGTTGTAAGAACTCCTTCAGATAGTTGGGATCATCGTTTTCAGGATTCAGCCAGTCATCAAACTCTTCCGGGTGCAAGATCACTGGCATGCGATCGTGGATATTCTCCATCACTTTGTTGGGATCGGTTGTAATAATCGAATAAGAGAAGTCCGCCTCTTTGTCCTCTGAGGCAAGATCGTTGTAGATCCCGGCAAAGCCTATAAGCTTTCCTTGTGTTGGGTAGATAAAGTGCGGAGTTTTATTTCCTTTACTTCCAGTCCACTCATAGAAACCGTTGGCCGGAACAATACATCGCTTATGCTGAAATGGGCCTTTCCACATGCGGCTTTTGGTGACCTTATCATCACGTGTATTGATGGGCAGAAAAGGACGATCTCCCTCTTCCGGTTTCCATCCCATGAAGCCCCAATGCATTGGCATCAGTATTCTTCCCCCCTCTTCATTGGTGAATGCAACTGGCATGATACTGGTAGGAGCTACATTGTAGTTGGGTCGATATCTACCGTTCCCATCAGCCTGAAACTTTCCACTGTCTATGGAGTTCAGGAAATGATTGATTTCATCGAGTTCTTCGTATAGGACGTATCTTCCACACATAGCTTTCTTCTTTTCTTTCCATTTAGTAACTACAACCTGAAAGTATGATTTCTTACCGAGATTTATAATCCATGCCTGAAAAAGAAAAGTTTGCCCATATTGAACGTTATCTGCAGCTGGGAATGGTACATCTGGAAGAACCTCGGGTTATTTATTGGTACGGTTCAGGCTTTGGAGATTTTCATGTAGAGTGGATAGATAAACCAGCTGTTTGGGAGGGTACTCAGATACTTCATGATATAGAACAAAAGACCTTGGAGTTACAGCGCGATGGAACTAAAGATTTTCCTTATTTGGATTACTTTGAGTATATGGAGCGAATTGGGGTGCCGCCAATTTGAAAGTAATATCGATTAATCCTCCTCATTCGGTTAAACTATATTGATTTGAGCATCTTAAGGAAGAGAAAGCAAAAGAATTAGAACAACATCAAATCTCTACTTACCAGAAGTACTCAACCCTGTCTATTTCGATAAGTAAAGCCGACACTAGCAATAAAAATACTGATACTGAAAATTGAAATTGATGTATACCGATCATCATTATACCAACGCTTTTTTAAATTTTGACAATTTAATTTTTTTAGGTTTATCACATATTTAGCCTAAATAATAATTTTGCATTATCTCAATTTTCGCAAAATTCGGACTACCTGCTGAAAAATGTTTCATTGGTGATTTAGGGCCTGATTTAGGGCTTTGCAGGCTTTAAAGAAGGATTTCTTTGAAACATTTGAATGTTTCATGATGTTTCATAGGTTTTTAGGTAATTACTTAAATTGTTTATTATCAATATATTAATTGAATTTCAATTTGAAACATTTATGAAACATGAATGTTACCGTTTTTGGGTAAAATGTTTCATACTGTTTCATAAATGTTTCAAAAAATGTTTCATAAATATAGGTGTTTAATGGTGCTTAAAGATTGAATATTCGACTTTGAAACATTGAAACATTTATTATGGTCATTTCTAAAAACCGAAATAGCCTCTTAAATTATTTAGGTTAAAATTTTAACTTATAGGTATGTTCCTATCAATTTACTGAACATCCAGCTTACACAAATCTAAACTGTGTTAAGGCATGAATCTATTTAGTTTACTAACGTAGTGTTACCTCTTTTTCTGGAAGGTCAAGACATGAAAGACATTAGATAGTATTCTGTTGAAGTTAAAATAATTTGCCTTGTAACAAATATTGCTTCTAAGAGCCTCAAATCATCATATCCAATGGTAAGATCCAAAAATGAGCCACTTCCAGGTTATTATGCTGGAGAAAACTTGAAAAGAAATAAGACTTCCATTTTAATATTGAAGAGATGTAATGATGGTCTGATTCTTTGATGCTATTAAAAATTACCTGTGGGTGCTGGGTCCGACAAAATTACTTTAGATACTTTCCTAATTCAGGATATCCGAATTAGTGTTATTAATTATTAAGAAGTGCTTCATTCAGCTCATATTACAAAACTGAGTAACATTATTGACCTTCCAATACTTTACCACTGTTCTTTTTTTGAACTTAAATGGTCCCTTTATGATAGATTTGTATAGGTGAGTGTTTTATTGGAATATATAGAAACAGAAATGCTCTTTAATAACCATTAAAGAGCATTTCTGAATTACTGCCGTATTTGAAAACCATCCCATATGGTTAAAATTAAGTAAAAAGAATATCCTCAAATTCCTGTTTAGGAGTATGTTTAAATGCTATGTGACATTTTTGAACGGCCATTTCTGAACCTTCAGATCTATGAAAGAACATTGTGTTTAAAGCATAAGTAAACACTTTTGTATGGGTATATTTAATAATATAATCCAGCTCAGTTAGTGAGTCGAGACCTCGTATGACCGTATTTTTTGCTAGGCCTGAATACTGGACAAATTCCTTTAAAGAAATTTGAGCTTCTTGCAAGCACCTACCATATGTTAATTGATAGATTAATAGTAATAACTTGAATTCGCTACCCTGCAGATGGCGCATTTTTTGCGTAACAAAAAAGTGTACCAACTTATCGGGATCAATTGATATATAATTTATTGAATCATCCATTGTCATGTAAATTTAAAATTTGAGGTGATTAGTCTTGTTCTATTAAAGACCGTTGGTCTGTGAGTACGGGGCGTTTAGCTCGACGTATACGCAAGGCCTTAGCAGCCTCTTTTAATTTCTCATGAGACCAAACTCGTCTACCTCCTATTTTATCCGGAGATTCAATTGCCCCGGAACGAATGAGATTATCCAGGTCGTAATATTTTACTTTTTGCTCAAGCTGTTGGGTAAGATATTCGGCCGCTTCGCCGGTTGTGAGATAGTGTTTGATATCCATAATTCAGAATTTAATTGCGGTTGATGAGCACAACTACTGCGTTGCTCACAATTAAAGTCTGGGTGTCAGGATTTCCGGTTGTAGGAATTAAAATTATTTTAATTCCTATTTGTTAGTTAGAGCATTTTCGATTCTTTTACTGTTAATAAAATTATCTTCTAATATTCTCCTCTGATAGTAATTCTTTAGAGTAATCTCGATAATTGACTTGATCTCTTCAGGTTCCAATTTACCTTTTACTCCCGATTTATTAGAATACCTATAAACTTTATCCTGCAAAATATTTAAGTCATTAATTTTTAATGTCTTTTTTAAGCCACTTTTAAATAAATACCCTGATAATGTTTTACTTACATCTTCTAAATCAATAGAGTCTTCTTGATAATCTATATCCCCTAAATTTTTAGACCCAGAAATAATAAATCTTGTTTCATTTATAAGATAATTTATTGAATCTTCAACCAAAGCTTTAAAAGCAATGTGTTCTAGGTAAGTAAAGATTAGAAGAGCGTGAATAATTGGATCCCTAGACTCAATTCCAAAATTATAGTCCTTGAAAAATTCTAAAATTTCATATCGGTTTTTAAAAGCCCATTTTTCTTTTAAATCAACACCCTTGATTATTTTTTCACCATTACCCAAAGTATTTTTAAAGCTTTTGAAATCTTCACTGTACTCCATGTACTCAGTTACGCTGAAATCTTTATAGTATGGAATGAGATATGCATTGCTTTTTTCATTGACTTTAAAATCTTCATATAAATTAATAGCTGTACTAAAAAAGTCATCCAATATTTTTGGAAATTGTATAAGTCTATCGTTTTCATAGAAGCTGTCATATCTCTCTGTTCGTATAATACCTGATAATAGGCTCTTACCACTATTAAAGAACTTATCATAAAACGGAAATGAGAATAACAGTAAAGGGAGCTTTCCTAGATCTTTTACATGTTTAAAATTCCAATTGAGATAATTGAAATCAATAGTTTTGGCAGCATAAAAATCAGATAAATTGTATTTATATTCATGTATATATTCATTTATAGTATTCAGCATATATTCTGGATACCTATTCAAAAAATTACCAATATAACATGAACCTCTAATAACGCAATTATCCAAATCAGATGAGTTAGCTTTATTCTTATTTCCAAAATTTAATTGTGCTAAAGCTGATTCAGCATCTCTAATCCCAAAAGGATTATCCAATTTTAACGAGTTTTTTCCATCATCCACTCTTCCATCTCCAGCCAAATAAAAAGTAATTCCTTCAATAATTTTTAAATCTTCTACTATCCGGTCCTTATAAGAATGTTTTTTTCGTAGTGGCCAGTCTAGAAAAATTTCTTTAATCTCATTTTCTGAAAGGTTCATTGGATCCTCAGAAAGAAGGCTACGAATAGAAGGGTTACCATCATTTTGATTAGATGTGTAAACGAATTTAGCTCCTCCCTCTTTTTTAAGTTCTATAGTTGCACTATGTTTCTCTAGATACCGAACAAATAGAGATAACCTTTTCTGATCAATATTGTGTATCTGATCCTTTTTTTTAGGAGCCATTTTTTTATTTACAATTCATTAGTTAGCTATAATAAAAGCAAAATAACTGGAAAGAACTTTGTAGAAGTAATTCCTAAAGCCTTATATTTGGTTCTCTCTGAAAAGAGAAGTTCTTTAACAATACTGGAAAGTAACTTTATTTCGTTTTGTCACCAAAGTGTTACTAAACTTGGGGCGAAATTGGCCATAATTAGTACGTTTTATGTAGTAGTTCATTTTTACAATTACTACTTTAAACTGCTTAATTATAGACACTTAAGGAATTAGCCAAAGTGGCGGAATTGGTAGACGCGCGCGACTCAAAATCGCGTTTCTTCGGAAGTGAGGGTTCGAGTCCCTCCTTTGGTACTAACACAAAATCAAGCCTAATAAGCGCTGTAACAGCGTTTTTGGGCTTTTTTTTATGTACGATTTTTTTGCAGTGAGAGCTATTTTTTTTCATAGATACGGCAAATTTCCCACATTTTCCAAAAAGGTGGGTACACAAGTGGGTACAAAAAAATATTGGCAAGCATTAAAAAAGGACAAGAAATACTATGTTTGTCTGTTAAAACTTTGGACGGTCAGCGCCAGTAAAAATCTATTGACTAAGGAACAGAAATATTCCCAAATATTCCCAAAAGGTGGGTACAAATCTGGGTACATGAGTTTCAATAACATGCCTTTAAAGCACTTATACATACGTTTTGAACACTACTCAAAATCGCGTTTCTTCGGAAGTGAGGGTTCGAGTCCCTCCTTTGGTACTAAAAGCCTTGCAGATTTCTGTAAGGCTTTTTTTATTCAAGTATGTTTTATGTGTATGCCATATCTAGTATTGATCGCAATTATATCTACGTCGGATTAACAAGTAATCTTGAGCAGAGAGTTAGCTATCATCCAAAGGGCTATGAAAAAACCACTAAGCCTTATGCGCCTTTTCATCTCATTTACTCAGAAACTTTCCAAACCAGAAAAGAGGCTAGGAATAAAGAAAAGTATTTGAAATCCGGGTCTGGTAAAGAATTTCTCAAGTCATTAGAAGATTAGACAAAATCGCGTTCCTTCGGGAGTTCGGGCCTGCCTGCCGGCAAAGGCAGGTTCGAGTCCCTCCTTTGGTACTAAAAGCCTTGTAAATCAATGATTTGCAAGGCTTTTTTATTTTTCGGTTGTCCCATTGCAGAACAAGTGTACACGTAACGCGACTCTCCAGAGTCGCAAGTAGGGTGCATTCATTTTAGTTTGAAGCGGAGCCTCTATATCCAAGTTATGTAGCTCAGGCTGTGTAACCCCTTCCCGAGCCAAACATCCGTGCGTTGAAATAAGATTACCTGCAATCTTATTTCACCAAGATCATTCTTTTGGTTTGCTGGAAGCTTTCTGTCTTCAAATGGTAGATATACATACCTGAGGTCAGCTCGGAAGCATCAAAAGTAACCCGGTAGGTCCCAGGTGCTTTTTTCCCATCAACCAGGGTGGCGATCTTTCTGCCTAACATGTCGTAGACCTCTAAGCGGACTTTGGTTGCCTTGAGGATGTCATAAGGTATTATTGTAGAAGGGTTGAATGGATTAGGATAGTTCTGTTTCAAACTGAATTCTGTGATCTCATCCGGCCTTTCTTCGGTGTTTGTGTCTACTTCTTCTGAAGAGCCCTGCGTATATATTTTGATGCTGTCAATGGCTACCACCGCATTATTTGTACCATAATAAGAAAGCATGATGAAGCCTTCATTACCAAGATATTCTGAGATAAATTCTTCTTCATCAAGCCCAACAGATACCTTATTCCAGCCATCCTCCAGCGAATTATCACCAAAATAACTCCAGAAAGAAGACGCACTGCCCCCACTGCCAAGGTAGATCCCAAAATGAGATGACTCTGATGAAAAATTATCCGCATCATCTATATACGCCCAAAACTGGAATACCGCATTGGAATCGGGGATCATAAAGTAATCGGACTGCATGTACATGGATTCTCCCAAATCTGACTGAACAAATGCAGAGTTTTGGTTCTCCGGGTCAATCGTGCTAAATGAAGTAGCTGGGTTCCCCAAACCCCATCCGGTGGAATCGCTAACGCCCCATCTGGAGTTATCCAGCGTATTATAATCGAAATGCTCTTCGAAATACGTTACGGGACCTGAATCATCTGGATCACTTTCGCTGTTAACTGTAATGTAGTCTTCTTTTAACAGCGTATCGGCATCGGTTTCATTACTCGTGATCAGTTGTACGTCGTACGTTCCTGGCTCTTCATACGATATCACAGGATTCTGGCCATTCGAGAATTCCGGATCTCCACCTTCAAAGGTCCAGCTCCAGCTTGCCGGTTCGCCCTCTGACTGATCCGTAAATGAAATTTCTTCCCCTACTGAAATTACGATGGGATTTGCGGTGAAGTCCGTTACAACCGGTTCAGAATCACCGCCTCCGTTACCTGTTGATGAGGAATCAACCGGCTCACCGTTGATCTCAATTATGAACAGGTCTTTTAGCATATAATCTTCCGTATAGATAGCTTTGGCCAGTTCCGGGGATACATACTCTACAAAATCCATAGAATCCTGATCATAAAAAGCGAAGACGCCATCCCAGTTTGGACTGCCTGACACATCAAAACCATAGCCTTCACCCGGCCCTGCAAACGAGCCTTCCTCCCAGCTGACATACACCGGTTTTCCACCGATCAGGTATTGCTCCTCATCTTCGTTGACCACCGCAGCGCCCCAAAACACATCCGATATGGATCCTTCTCCTTCCCATTTAAAAGCTGCAGATCGGATCGGCTCACCAAAAAAAGCACTCATTTCATACAGTAAAGTCAGAGATTCCACTTTCAGATCTCCGTTTTGATAGGTGCATTCAACATTCAGCTCTCCCTCAGAACCGTATTCATCATCTATTCCGCCTGTAAAACTAACGGGACTACACAAATTGTCGATGGGATATTCGACCGGCCCTGTTGACAATGAACCGTCTCCTCCTCCCTCAGCATCTGTAACTGTTCCATGAGTGATATAAATCTTCGCATCAGATTCACTTGCTGTAACCATAGAAACAAACCCATTGTGATAATGCAAGGCCTTTTTTCCGTAACTGCCGCCGATATTATCAAATTCAATTTCCTGAAAGGTCCCTTCTGTATCCTCATAAATAAATGAAGTGGTTGAGGAAAAAGTATGAAATACCCAGCCTACAAGCCTCCCAGTAGTCACGTCTACCGCCGTGTATTGATGATGTCCTCCCAGACCTTCATCAAAATCGTAACTTCTTATTTCCTCAACCTCAGTGCCATTAATGATAGCATGAACCAATTGATCTATATCATTGGCATCGGAATGCCAACTAAGATGAACTTTATCATCTGTGGCTGTTTCAAAAGTCATATTTCTATTCGCTGTACCCACGCCTTCAAATCCATCTACTTTATGAACCTCCCATGCACTTCCATTATTAGTAAGATAAAATGGATCGTCATCTCCCCACCCATGTACATAGTTACTATTCATTCTAGAAGGAAAGTTCATTCCACTGCCACCAGCCGGACCAAAATCCGGGAGATCATCCAATATATATTCTTGCGTCAGATCCCAGCCCGAGCCTGACTTTCGTGCAAATATATAGTAATCATCATAATTGGTTTCGGAGTTCGAATTTGCACTGTACCCAATAAGAATATTTGAACCTTCAAGAGTTATTTGTGGCCGCATAGAAGCAGATGATGTTGCATCATATATATTATCTGAAGAATACTGAGATGGATCATCTTCATTTTCAGATACCTGAGAAACCTCAAATGAGCCATTTCCATCCGAATCTCCAGCGTAATACACCGCACTATTACCGGGGTTTGATACATTATAATTTTGATCCCTCTGTACTGAAAAAACAATATGAGGTCTTTCATTATCATCAAGAATAATACTTGGGGCCATTAAGTCTGCATCAAGGCCATAATAAAATACTTCTTTGTTAGTAACATTTTCCCCATCTACTACTGAGTACATCAATCTGCGTTCAATTGATTCATCCGAATTTTCCTGATGAGAAATCCAGGCAATGTGAGTTCTTTGCTGACTATCAATAGTTGAACTTAGTTCAGCATCAACCAAAATGTGATCTACGACCTCCGCATCAAATTCTACGGTCTGCAATTGGGCCTGAGCCCCCGAAATTAATAGCAATTGAATTGATAAAAATAGTAGTCCCCTAAGCATGTTGTCCTCCGATTATTTATCACTTGCTTATAAAATAGAAACAAGTTTGAATGAGGCAACACATATTTATGCAGTTCTTAAAACTACTTTAAAGGGGCAGTATCTGCAGGATTCCATTATGAAGATGGATCTTAGCAACGACAAAATGGAACACGGATAAAACGGATTGGACAGATAGTCGCTGACTTAATTGATTTATGTCCTGCTTACACCCGGTCTGTTTCCATGTATGATAGATCAGCTTTGAAGGTCATGGTTCGTTTGTTGTCAAGTCCGACCTTGTCTACATCATCGATGTTGGGGATATCGGTGTGACGCACATTGCATTCCACATCTTCATCAAGGTATTCGCTCACACTTTTTGAAATGAGGGTTTCAAGCTGAGACTTCGAAAGCGTCATTAATTGATTGCTCATAACTTTGCTATTTCTTTTGAATTAATTGAGTTAATAGTCTTTAACAGATTTGAAGGATTCAGCGTTTTGAAGGTTTAAAATAGAGTTCTTATTCAGCTACTAAGCACCAACATATAACACCGGACTTTTGCAAAAATTCCAAGATGGACAGGGTTAGAATGCAATAACTTGAAATCCTTCAAAATCTGATCTTTTAAAACTGCCCTACCTATCTTCCGGTAAAGGATCCTGATACAACAAATAATTCTGCTGGTGACTCCGAAAGAGATGTAAAATGAAATTCATACGGTCACCAAGGTTTACCCAGTCTCCGGCACCACTGCCTTCAACCGAATGCCGGTTTTTGGTATAAGTTTCAAATAATTCGGTCAAAGCAGGTTCTTCCAGATATTGAAGGGTGTCAGGATAAAAATTACGATCATCTAAAACAGGCACATCGTCTCCAAGCATGAGCTTTTTGCCCGGTATGTGTAAGCTCATCATCTCTTTGGTGATTATCTTTCGCACCAACGCAGATACCTGTTCTTTGAGGCTTTTTTCAACCCGTGATGCCGTATGGTTCAATCGTTTTTGCAATATCGGCGGGAAGAATTTCGTGTAACTCCTCATCGACCTGCTCAATTCATCCCCCACATGATTTTTGAGCGGAGCCCCCAGCGCTTGCTCCAGATCGGGTTGAATGCGTATTTGCTCGTGTAAGCCCATACGAGCATTTCCAAGAAGCATCAGTTCACTCTTACGTTTGGGATCTTCTTCTTGTGAGGCATCATACCAGGCCAATAAAGCTAGCCCCAGCAGATCTTGTCCGTCTTCTTCACTTTTTCCCGGTTTCAGGGTTTCCAGGAAGTCGTACATCTTGGATCTGTCGGTCGCATCATCGGTTCGCATGAACTCTATAAACCGGACGATAACCGGAGCCATATCCCCAAAGATCCTCAGATTGCCATCCGATATAGAATCACTGACCCATTCTACAACATCTTCCATGAATCGGATCAATTTCTCGGGAGCCCATTTCAGCCCTCCAAATTTAAGGAACCAATGCCCCTCTTGCATTCCCCGCAGCTCTTCTTTGCGGATGGTAAAGCCAGCTGAATTGGAAGCGTGTGCCCCAAATGCGGGCCAGTTCACATCTTTCTCTCCAAGTACATTTGCGAGGTCCAGCGCCAGCCGGTAATAGCCATCTGTGATCTTATAATTTCTGGAGATCAGATCTTCTGTTCTCAGCACTTCTTCACAATAAGCGAGTGTCAGAGAACCCTCATCTTGTTCATCCTCGGCTATTTTGCGAATCAGTCGCTCCCCCTGAGATACCCGTCGTTCCATCAGATCCCGAAATTCCTTTTTCAGCACCTGATGCCGATCCACTAATTCCCGGATGTCCGGATTTCTGAATTTGAGCAACTTGCTGGATCCCACCGCTTGTACATTTGCAGTATTCGTTCCACCGGAAAATACGGTCATCTCGCCGATCATTTGTCCATCCGATATGAGGCCTATAAAAGCCTCTTCACCATTTCTTGCCTTGGTGACCCGAAGCTGTCCGTCTATAACGATGTAAAACGCATCCCCTTCCTCTTTTTCTCTGAGCAGATACTCTCCCCGTGGACACCAGACCCATTCTACCTCCCTGCTCAAAAGCTCTACAATCTCTTTTTTGGGGTGATGTAAAAAATCGGCGATCATCTCTTTTATGACTGAAATTGCCGGAGGTATAGGTTCGCCGCCTTCAGCCTTTCTTCTGTCAAGCACTTCCATGATCTCATCCTCAACTGCTGGGTTTCTCTTAAAAAAAGAAATCAGATCACTTCTTGAGATCTTGAAAAGCATGGAGGGACTCACTGCCTTCACAGTTGCCGTTCGCTTTACGGATTCCATCAGGGCAAACTCCCCGAAAAAGCCCCCTTTGTGGATCATTCCGAGATTCATTGATCCTCTGTCCGTTTTACGGGTTACCCGGAGCAAGCCATAGGCAAGAATGTAGAGAGCATCCCCTTGCTCGCCTTCTTGCACGATTATCTCTCCGGGAGAAAAGTGAACCGGCATTGATACTTCAGCCATCTTTCTCAGAACAGCAGGCGCCAGATCTCTGAAAAGCTGAGTATTCCGTAGCCGGGCTATGATCTCTTTTCTATCTGAAGGATGATCGTTCAAGTACACGTTTATTTAGGTGTTACTGTGGTCGTTAAACCATGAGTTCATTAAGCTCAATGATAACTATTTTCCAAGAACAAGCAATTAGCCGTAGTTCTCAATTTTCAAACATGGTGCCCCGACTGGGGCACGTACATAAAACCTAACCTGCTCCATAGGAGCAATATGTTTGTACAAAAAAGAGCTCATTACCGGCCTGCGCCGTAGGTGCAGTATGTTGCGTGGATCATGGCTCCCTGCCATATCAGCCTCTTATATCAGAACATCCTCGTCCAAAGTTCAAGCCAACAAAAAACCCCGAACAAGTTAATGTCCGGGGTTTGAATGTTCATTCTAAAGGATCAGATCCTAAAAAAATATCACTTACTTGTTAACAGCGTCTCTATCCAAAAACTCCTCATAGAGCTGAATGTGACGACTGTCCATAGGGATCTTATATCCCTTGATGAACACTTGTTCGATCTTCGTCATCGGTTGAAGCGGATTTCCATCGGAGATGAATAAATTGGCCTGTTTGCCCGCTTCCAGCGATCCGATCTTATCATCCACACCAAAGATCTCGGCAGGATTGATGGTCAGAGCCTTGATAGCCTCTTCCTGTCCCAGTCCATATGCAGCGGCATAACCGGCTTCAAATGGAGCGTTGCGGGAGTTCTCGGTATCGTCAGAAACAATAGCAACCTTTACGCCTGCTTCAGCCATCAAACCCGGATTTTGGTACGGACGCTGATAGTTGTCGTAATCGCGGCTTGGGGTGTAAAGTGTGGTTGTAAGCACCGGAAGACCTGCTTCTGCAATTTCCTCAGCTACGCGCCAACCTTCCTCGGCTCCAACCAGGAAGAACTCCATGCCTTCGTGAGATTTAGTCCATTCGATGGCATCCAAGATCTCCTGCTCGCGGCTGACTTCAATGGCTATGGGTACTTCACCAGCTAACACTTCGCGCATTGCTTCCATCCTTGGATCGAAGTCGGGCTTGGTTTTCCCGGAAGGATCTGCTTCGTAAGCTTTTACCATACGATCGTAGAATCGAGCTTTTTCAAAGAATTCATTGATCTCATCGATCTCTTGCTGATACTCTTCTTTGATCTCTTTCTCGCTGCGGTCATCCCACCAGCCTCCGCCGGTAGAAGATGGAAGCTCCATGACCAGTGCCCCGCTTTTCTTAACGGACATGGAATCCGGAGAATATCCCCACAGATCCATAACCGCTGCTTTGCCGGCAATGATGCCGGAACTTGGAGCAGAGAGAACCGTGGTCACTCCACTAACTCGGGTGACAGGCACGGATGCACTATGTGGGTTAAAGGCAGTAAATGCATACATATGCGGATTGAAATCGCCTAATTCAGCATTATCAACCGTTACAGCAACTGCGGATATCTCGACGATTCCAAGCGAAGTCCAGCCATCAATAAATCCCGGATATACATGTTTACCGGATGCATCGATGCGGGTATATTCGTTGGTGATCTTTGCGTTGTTCCCAACATACTCGATCTCGTTTCCATCAATCAAGATGACTCCACCTTCAATAGTACCGTTGGTTACGGTATGGATGGTAGCTCCCGTAATGGCAAACTTACCAAATTCGGGTTTCTCTGTGATCTGTGCTTCTGTCGTGGCATTCAACCCAAACAGCAGCGCAGCTATGACAACAAAAATATTCAGTTTCTTCATGATTCTGTCTCCTGTTTAGTTATGGTTATGGGCTGATTGCTCGCCTAAAAGAATAAAAGTATCCTGCAGGCAGGCGTCTTCCTCTCGATTATCAACAATGCGTCGGAAATTAGATCCGTCCTCAAATTCCGTTCCCGGGTTGATGTGGATCCGCATGTCGTCGGCATCGTTTGCAAGGTCAAAGTATTTGGTCCCATCGACGAAGGTCATCTCGGCTTTGCTGTAGATATCGAACGGATGTCCGCTCCAGATCACTACATCGCCATCTTTGCCTTCTTCAATGCTGCCCACACGATCATCAATGCCCAACTGAATTGCGGGGTGAAGTGTGATCATCTTTAGTGCATCGTTTACCGATGTATTTCCATACCGAACCACTTTAGCCGCTTCGTGATTAAGTGTTCTCAGCAACTGATCGTTATCACTGTTGATAGAGTTGACCACCCCATTGGCATTTAGAATGGAAGCGTTGTAAGCGGTTGAGTAGTACACTTCGAACTTATAAGCCCACCAATCCGAAAATACGGACGTATGTGCTCCATTTTTAGCTAATTCAGGGGCTACTTTGAACGCTTCATTGGCATGCTGAAAGGTGTAGTTCTCAACACCGTAATCATTAAACACACGCATGAGCATCAGGATCTCATCAGCACGATACGAGTGACAGTGCACCAGGATCTCTCCTTCAATGATGTCATTCAACACTTCATACCGAAGGTTTTTTGCCACAGGAACCGGAGGTGTTCCCCGTCCTCTGCGGTCGAATTCTGCTTTCGCTTCCAGATATGCTTCACGTTTACGTTTGTAATCCAGCGCTTCATCAAAATGACCGCGAACAACCTGTTCAACACCCATTCGTGTTCGGGGCTGAACACCGTTTCCTTGTCCGTGTACACGGGTTGGATTTTCCCCAAGAGCAAATTTAATAGTACGCGAAGCATCTTCAAACTTCATCTCTTCCTGTGAAACTCCGTATCGCAGTTTCAGCGTTTCGCCCTGACCGCCAATTACGTTGGCAGAACCGTGCATCAGGTGGATGGTAGTTGCTCCTCCCGCCAGTGCATGATAGATTCCCACTTCGTTGGGATCCACCGATTCTTCCATAGTCACTTCAGCAGTAACCGGGTTTCGGGCCTCGTTGATATCCACACCGTTCAGGTGAGAATGTGCATCAATGATCCCGGGCATAACAAATTTTCCGGAAGCATCCACTGTTTCAACGCCACGCGGGGCGCGCAGGTCTTTTCCTATTTCTTCGATGATGCCATCTCGGATCAGAACATCTGTATCCTCAAGGTCACCATTCGTGACAGTAATTACCGTTGCATTTTGGATCAGAACAGAGCCTTTTTCCTGTGCTTGAACTGTGAATCCAAAGGCAACAAGAATAAATAATGTGATCAATTTCTTCATTTTATTTTCCCTCAAATTCATGAATAGTTCCGTTTGAAATACTGTGAAGTACTTTGGCTTTCTCTTCCGACATAACTTTGTTGAATACTGAGAAGCTTGCATTCTTGCCTTTTTCCAGAGAACCATGTGTTTTATTGATCCCGAGAATATTTGCAGTGTTAACCGTCATCAGCTTCACCACATCCGATTCTGAAAGTCCGCCTTCATCCAGCAGAATTTCCAGCTTACCGGAAAGATCTTTCAGTTCCATGCCCGCAGAAGCATATCCGACAGACACGTTGGCATCCATCAGCTTTTTGATGTTGGTGACTTCCGCTTTCCAGGCTTCCAGCTGTTTCTCGCGATAATTTTGTTCTTCATCGCTGATCTCTTCTTCAGGTGCGTCTTCTTCTTTTTTATCAGATTCTTCCGCTTCCTTCTGCTTTTTATACCATTCCGGAATATCGGTAAAATCGATATTTGCCAGAACCGGGATGTTACGTTTTTTCAGCTCATCCGCTTTGGCATAAGCCTCACGGCCAGATACGATCACAGCATCAAAACCAAACTCATCCTGAAGCTTGAACAATCGTTCAATGTGCTCTTTTTGATCCACTTCGAAATACAGCGGCTTCTCCTGATTCACCAAAGGAAACAGCGCTTCAAGCACCTGATCTCTGTCAGGAGCCGGCATTTCAGGGTTTTGAGCGTAATACTTCATATGCTGCTGAAGTGCCGTGGCATCAAACATCACCTGTCTGAATTGCGCCATCACGCCCATCATGGTTGATGGATACGCACCACTTCCCCATCCACCGGGGGCTTCATCAAAGGAACCGGCAAGGCCAAAACTTTCTTTCAGCAGTTCAACGTCTTCGCTTTCATTTGACAGATAAAAAGCTTCTACTTGTCCAGGAAGCATATACCCATTCGGATACAGTCCTGCGGTTGTGAACCCGGCCTTCATAGCAGCTTCAAAAGCTTTGTCCTCTTTCAGTATCTCCGATGGTTTGCGTTCGGGTTGAATGCCGGCACGGTCGTATGGTGGGTTTCCGGGTTCTTCCAAACGAGGCAGATCCTGAGATCTGGGCAAATCGGGACTTCCCCAGATCGCAAGTCCGTCGATGAAGCCGGGATATACGTGAAGACTGTCTCCACCATCCATCTCGTAGGCATCAAAAGGAATATTCGCGTTGGTTCCGATGGCCTCGATCACTCCGTTTCGCCAAACAATGGTGGCGGATTCGGTAGTGGATCCATCGGCATTATGAATAGTAACATTGGTAAGTGCATGTGCGGGGGTAGTTTGAGCCTGCAATCCGGCAAAGCTCATTCCCACAAAAAACAGCACCAATAATGGTATATATTTTTTCATAGTACCTGTTCTGATTATAATTTTAGCTGCCGAAATAACCGCATTAATTTCCTCGAAATAAAGGCGGGCCAATCTAAATTATGTAAATGTTGTTGGTTTAAGAGAAAGGTATTTTTCCGGCTAAACTTTGAACTTATCATCTATGGAGCCAAATTTTTAATTCGTTTGGCACAAATTGGATCCCTGTCTTCACGGGTTGACCATGATTCGGTGTTTCTAACATGTTGAATTGGAAGTTCTATAAACCAGGGCAGCGAATTATCGCAAATGTAGGACGTATAGCTTATCCGTCCATATTTAATTCGAGTGAGATAGAGAGAAATGAATGCTGCCGGTTAATGACCTGTCAGGTTTAATCAAAATGCCTCCATAGATGAATAAAGTCAGAAAAACCTGACAGGTCTAGAGGCATAGGAGTCTTGACTCCACACCAACCTTAATTTACCAAATTCCGGAAGGCAGCAGATTCAAGAAAAGCTGATTTATATGCATTCTTTCCGCTAAAACCGGAATTCATGAGTGAGCGGAAATCTACTTTTGAAATGGACACCCGAGAATACCCCAGATAATGTCCTTCTTTTTGGACTGCTTTACCGTTGGAACCGGAAGCTTGCTCTTCTACTTGCTGATGTGCATTCCGCAGCGTGAGAATGAAATCAGTTTGAGTAACGGTAGAATTACCTCCTTCTCCAAGTTCTTCACGAATCTCCTCCAACTGTTTTGCTAAAGCCGTTTCTAGCGTTGCTTTGGCTTGAAGGCGGGCATTGGCAATGGCTATCACCGAGTCGGCTTCAATCGCAGTGGCATATCCATGAAATGCTAGAGAATCTGAACTGAAGCCTGAGGATATAAACCATGCCGGCACATCAGACGCCGGGGCAGCTGACTTAGAAGTGGCTTCTTCTGTGGCTGCACATGATGAAACTAGAATAGCTATACACGAACCGACAAATAAAATTTTTAAAAAATGTGGCATTAATTTCTTTTTAATTCGATGAATCCTTTTATGTCGTCACTATTTCTGATCTCTATGATAACCGATCCATCGTCATTTAAATTACGGCGCATAAGTTCTTCTAAAGTTGTTAGATCTTCAACCTTTTCTTCGCCTATTTTTACGATCTGCTGATCTTCTCTCAACCCCCGGTTCCATGCTTCCGTATATTTATAGACGCGGTCCACATAGATATCAAATTTCTCATGATCCTCAGGTTTTGCAATAGCCACTACTCTGAATCCAAGGTCAAATTCACTATACATCACCCCTTCTTTTTCTTCGGGGATCTCTTCCATTTCAAATGATTCTTCATTGGCAGCTACTTCCGGAATTTCACGAGGTTCTAACAATTTCAGAACCACATTCTTTTGAAGCTCATCACCATTGCGCAAAATGGTAAGCTCCACCACCTCCCCCGGATTCAATACAGCTACCTGCTGCTGCAACTCGTTGGCTTCATTGACATTTACACCATTTACCTGAAGGACTACATCGCCTGGTTCAACTCCGGCTTCATTAGCGGCACCATCAGGCGAAACCGACATGATCTCAACCCCACGAACGGTTTCCATTCCTTTTTCTAAAGCTCGTTCGTAGTCAACGCCGGCAATACTTACGCCCAGCAAAGCACGTCGCACTTCCCCAAATTCGATCAGATCTCGGGCCACTTTTATGGCGAGATTGCTCGGGACGGCAAATCCATATCCCTGATACGTACCGGACTGAGAAGCAATGGCCGTGTTGATCCCGATCAGCTGTCCGCTTGTGTTCACCAACGCACCACCACTGTTTCCTTTATTGATGGCCGCATCGGTTTGTATGAAGCTCTCGATGCGCATTTGGTCGTCAATGATCTGTACATCCCGGCTTAGGGCACTTACAATTCCAGCGGTTACCGTTGAGCGTAATCTAAATGGATTCCCGATCGCCAGCACCCACTCACCTACATCAAGGTTCTCAGAATTTCCGATGGTTGCATGCGGAAGATCGGTTCCATTGATCTTTATAACGGCCAGATCTGTGCTTGAATCGAACCCAACTACCTTGGCTTGATATTCCCTTTTGTCGCTTAACACAACCCGCAATCCCTGGTCTACAGCCTCTTCAATTACATGATTATTGGTGAGAATGTATCCGTCTTTGGTAATAAGAACTCCGGAGCCAACAGTGCGCGCTCTTCTGGGGATGAGCTGATCCCAAATGCTTTCATCTTCTTCATCAAATTCGTGCAACTCATCGTTGGGCATACTCCCTTCAATAGGAACGATCGCTTCTATGTAAACAACGGTTGGTGTGACTTCCTCTGCTACTTTTTTGAAAAGAAAACGGGCATCAGCTCCTTCCAACTGTTCATCAGACAAATAGGGCTCTTCGCTTCGGGTGATCTCGGTTGTACGGACTTCAGCAAGTGGTGCCAATTCCTCGTTGATGGTATATAAAGCGATTAGTGTACCGGCTGTGATACCGATCATCAGCAGCAAAACGGCGGTTAAAATTAGGTCTTTTCTTTTCATGGATGCACCTGTAACATCTGTTCAAAAATGGAATCTGATTTTCGTTCTCTGTAGCCTTCAATGTGATATTTGAAGTATAAGTCTAAATGTTGAACAAGTTGCTTTAGTTCAGCATTCTCTAAGTCAACATTAAAAATGGAAGAACTTCTGTAATGCAGGGCTAACGTGACAAACAGCGTTTGATTCTCTGTTAGTTTATATGAAGCCTCTCCTTCAGATCGAGCAGAGATACTCCCGCTTTCGATATTTAGGTATGCACGTTGCTCTTCCGTGTCACGACTATCCACCAAGCCAATTCCTGAGATCTCTGCCAGACGAATCTGCGCATAAGGGAAGATCTGAGGTTTTGCATCGTCAGCCTCTCCCAGCCATTGAATAAAATTATTGGCGAAAGCGAAAATTGGCGTGTTTACTTCATTGTCATGAACCAGCTGCCCCAATAATTCCAAAACGGCATATAAAACGGCCGCCCGGTCAAAGTGTTTGCGGAATACATCGGCAGAGTATTCTATGGAGGCTTCTGTTAGGGTTTGTACGCTGCGGGTGTTTTTGTAGTAATAGACCACATCCAGAATTGAACCGGTCTGAAGAATACCGGAAAGCTTATTCTTAGGACGTTTAGCGCCCTTGGCGATCAGTGCGATCTTGCCGTGTTCTTCAGAAAGTACGGTAAGAATGTAGCTCGAGTCCTGATAGTCGACCATCCGCAATATGATAACTTTCGTGTGTGTGATCATTCCAACAATATATAAGCTTTCGTTGATTTATTTGGTATGACCAAAGCTCAAAATCACATAAAAGAATAAGATCGGTTGGTCTTCCCAAGGTTCTCATCCCCATAACTACCGGTACTCATATGAGTTACAGTTTAATACCCGTGCTTTTATTCAAATTCAGCTTCCAGAAATTCTACTCTGAACTTGAAATAGATATCCAGCATTTCTTTCATTTCTGTGTAGAGTTCGTATAGCTCATTCAGCTCCTCTTCCTCATTCTTGCTTATCTGTATGAATTCATTTTCTGTAGCAATATCGAGGCTGAACCACTCCTTGGGCTTCATCCCTTTACTGAAAAGTGCCTGACCACTGTCATGATTCGAAAGAAGGATCTCATTCACATCACCAAAGCCAATCGTGCGCAATTTCACTCTGAAATACCTGAAAAAACGGTAGTATTTGGTAATGGTATATTCGTCACGGTCGAACACAATCTCGTAGCGGGAAAATATCTTCAAGAGTACCGCAACAGCAAAGATCAGGAAGAACATGGCAAACACAAATCCCAGCACAAAACTGAAAAAAAACAGAATAAAGTCTATGAGCGTGAAACTGGCTTCCACTCCCACAAAGATCAGATCGCGTTGTTTGTGAAGATCGTAGTTCAAATGCAGCTTTTTAAAAGATATTGGAACACAAAAGGACGCAATTTCTGCGCCCTTTCAGTATAACAATTATGTCGGAGTTTTGGTCTATAGGTATTGATCTTACGTTTGCATCACTCCGGTTTTGAATTCCGGGATCTCCGGATTCAGGTTGGCGCAGTCGATGGCTTTTGAAATACGCTCCCGGGTATCAAGTGGATTAATGATTCCATCAACCCATAGTCGGGATGCAGCATATCGCACATCGGTTTGCTTATCATAGCGATCGCTGATCTTTTTCATAATTCTTTGCTGATCTTCTTCGCTCACCTCTTTTCCCTTTTTCTTCATGCCTGCGACCTGAATTTGCATCAGCGTTTTGGAGGCCGATGCCCCACTCATTACAGCGATCTTTGCGGTGGGCCAGGCATACATAAAGCGGGGGTCGTAAGCACGTCCGCACATGGCGTAATTGCCGGCTCCATAACTATTTCCAACAACGATGGTGATCTTAGGTACTGTACTGTTGCTCATGGCATTAACCATTTTAGCTCCGTCTTTAATGATACCACCGTGCTCACTTCTCTTCCCGATCATAAATCCGCTCACATCCTGGAAAAAAATGAGGGGAATTTTCTTTTGGTTACAGTTCATAATGAAGCGTGCTGCTTTGTCGGCACTATCGGAATAGATCACCCCGCCGATCTGCATTTCTCCATTCTTGGTGCGGCTTACCGTTCGCTGATTGGCTACAATACCAACGCTCCATCCATCGATCCTCGCAAAGCCGGTGATGAGCGTTTGTCCATATCCCTTTTTGAATTCAGTGAAACTGTCTTCATCAATAATGCAGTCCAGCACTTCATTCATGTCATAGGGACTAGTGCGAGATTCCGGCATGATCTCAAAAATATCACTGGCCGGACGCTTGGGTTCTTTGCTTTCCTTCCGGTTGAAGCCGGCGGTATCAAAAGGCCCAAATTTATCGACCAGGTCCCTAATGGTCTCAAGAGCCTCCTCATCGTTCTCCATTTTATAATCTGTGACTCCAGAGATCTCAGTGTGTGTAGTTGCACCGCCGAGGGTTTCATTGTCAACATCTTCTCCAATGGCTGCTTTTACCAGGTAACTTCCGGCCAAAAACACGCTTCCGGTTCCGTCTACGATCAGTGCTTCGTCACTCATTATAGGCAAATACGCCCCACCGGCTACGCAACTTCCCATAATAGCAGCGATCTGTGGAATACCTTTGGCTGAGATGACCGCATTGTTGCGGAACATACGCCCAAAATGATCTTTATCCGGGAAGATCTCATCCTGCATGGGAAGGAAAACTCCAGCTGAATCCACCAAATAAATGAGTGGAATATGATTCTCAATGGCGATTTCCTGTGCGCGTAAATTCTTTTTTGCGGTAATCGGAAACCATGCTCCTGCTTTTACCGTGGCGTCGTTAGCGACGATCATGCACTTACGTCCACTCACTTCTCCAATTCCGGTCACCACTCCTCCGGAAGGACATCCACCCTGCTCTTCATACATTTCGTATCCGGCCCAAAGCCCAAGTTCATGAAAGGCAGAATCCGGGTCGATAAGCTTTTCAACCCGCTCACGGGCTGTTAGCTTGCCCTTTCCATGCTCTTTATCGATACGTTTTTGCCCGCCTCCTTTCTTGATCTCTGCCTCGGTTTTACCAAATTCTTCGATGATGTTATGCAACCAATGCTTGGTAGCGCTTCCAGCGTTTGTGCTCATATTTTGCAATGTTTTTAGTTCTTATAATGTTCGTTCGAAAGGTGCGTTGAAAATAGGGATTATATTTAATCATTAAACCCCGATATTCATCATAATCATTCAAAAATTTAGTTTTATGAGAAAACTCGTTCTCTCCTTGATCATATTATTCACTTTTGCCGGCAGTCTTCTTGCTCAGCGTGTCACTTATCCTCAATTGGTCTTCAGGAGTCAAACTCCGGAGATCTTTATTGATGAACTTATCCTTCCCGCAGAAGATGGCAAAACCACGCTCGCCTTCCTCTTTCGTTTCAACAACGATTTCATTCCCTATAAAAAGATTCCGATGAACAACGAGTTTAATGCTCCGGAAGATGCTGAATTCTACTCCACCGTTCGGCTTAGCACGGAGATCTACGAAGGAGAATTAAAACGCCGGCAGGACCCTTCTGCAAATTCCGTTACTAGAGATTTTTGGTCGGATACATTGTTCGCAGCTTCTTTCGAAGAAACCCGGTCAAACGAAAATTTTGCAGCCGGATACCTCGAGACTCAGATCACACCTGGAACGTATAATTTCATTCTGCAGCTTTCTATGATGCAGGAGATCAACGAACGAAATACCCAACGCCGAGAGATCAATATCCCTAACCTTCAGGAAGCAAAAAAAGGGGAAATATATTTCACAAGAAATAGGTCTGAAGTAAATGGCTTGCAGCAACTTGAGCTAATGAACTTAGAAGACAATGTGCCTTACGGCAAAGACTTTTACGCGGCTATTCGCATTCCCGATTATGATGAATCAGCAAGCTATTCAGTATCTGTAAACGAGGCACGTATATCCAGAAATGACACGACTTCACAGGAAGAAGTGCTAACTGCTGAGCTCTCCAAAGCTGACATCTTCACCAATGCATTTTTAAAGCTGAAAAGAGCCAAGGCGCCACTCCTGGAGCTAACCCAGGGCAATGGTGATTTTACTTACGCAGTGACCAAAATACCGGCCGCAAAGTTTGAGAATGCCGGTTATATCCTCACCCTCAATAAGGATGGACAAGAGTCTCCTCTGGCCCTTTCCTTTTTTCGATCGTACTGGGCCAATATGCCGGCAAGTTTGTATAACCTTGAGATCGCTATCCGGCACTTGAAATACATTGTTCCCGAGAAGGAAGTAGAGCGCATCAATAAAGGAAATATGCAGGAACGGGAGAAGAAATTCCGTGAATTCTGGGAACAACGAGACCCCACACCCAACACGGTTTATAATGAACTTATGGCCGAATATTACCGCCGTATCGACTATGCCTTTAATGAATATGGCTCTCAGGAAAACCCTATGGGACATGAAAATGATCAGGGGGAGGTTTATATCAAATTTGGTCCACCGGATAGTACTGAGCGACGTTTCCCGGAAAGGGGCAGAACGATCGAGATCTGGGAATATCCCAACCGCACCTTTGTGTTTGAATCCACTACCGGTTTCGGTGATTTCAAACTTGTGGGTACCAAATAGAAATGACTGATCCCAAACCGCGCATTGTAATTTCTATTGGTGATTTCAACGGAATTGGTCCGGAGATCATCCTGAAATCGCTAACGGAAGACTTTATCGGTACTTCAACTCCGGTAATACTCTCCCCTCCGGGTGTTATTGATTTTTACTGCGGAAATTTGGGCTTTGAGAACCCTATACACTCCATAGACAATATCGACCAGGCAGAACCCGGAAAGATCAATGTATTGGATCCTTTAAAGAATGAGAAAACTATATCCGTAACTCCCGGCTATCAAACTGAGAAAAGTGGATTGGTGGCTATGAAAGCCATCGAAATGGGAATTGAGCTTTGCACAAGCGGAAGTGCACAAGCTCTTGTTACCGCCCCCATATCAAAGGAAGCCGTGAATTTAGCAGGCTATAATATTCCGGGGCATACTGAATTTCTTGCCACCCAGACAGGCACTCAGGAAGTACTCATGATGCTGGTGAGCGGAGACTTACGGGTGAGTTTAGTGACCACCCACATTCCGATCAGAGAAGTCGCTCAGAAAATTTCAGCAGCTTTGATTGAGCGGAAGCTTGAGATCCTCTCCCAAAGCCTGAAAGAAGACTTCGGAATTGAAAAACCAAAAATTGCTGTTTTTGGGCTCAACCCCCATGCCGGTGATGGCGGCGTGATAGGTCGCGAGGAAATGGATCTGATCACTCCCCTGCTCAAGAAACTTCAGCCAAACATTCATAATACCATAATTAGTGGCCCCTTTCCCGCTGATGGTTTTTTCGGACAACAGCTTCACAAAGAATTTGATGCCATACTCGCTATGTATCACGATCAGGGACTGGCTCCCTTCAAACTTCTCTCTTTTGGAAAAGGCGTGAATTTTACCGCCGGGCTCCCTATCATTCGTACTTCTCCGGATCATGGCACAGCCTTCGATATTGCCGGTAAAGGGATGGGCAATCCATCCTCTTTCAAGGAAGCCTATTCATTAGCCGTTCAACTTGCAAAACAGAGATTCAGTGACATCTGATAATACTCAAATTTATTCTGCATTAGCCCCGCTATACGACACGTTGATGAGTGACGTTGACTACGAAATGTGGGCCGATTTTATTGACGAAGTCATCCAAACTCACCACCCCGACCCGGTAGATGTGCTGGAAATGGCTTGTGGAACCGGTGCTGTCAGTCTTCACCTGTCTACTTTTGATGAGTACAATGTATTTGCTACAGATCTGTCGCCCGCAATGATCGAAAAAGCCCGGCAAAAAGCAGCTGAACTTGAAGCTGAGGTTCAATTTGATACCATGGATTTCACAGACATCAAAAGTGAGAAACAATTTGATATCATTTTTTCTGTGTTTGACAGCGTGAACTACCTTCACACCGAAGAGGATATACTTAAAATGCTGCGCGGATGTTATGAGATACTGAAACCAGGCGGTTTGCTGATCTATGATTTCTCCACCCCGCAAAACTCACTGGAAGCCGTAGATTACCTCAATAATGAAGAAGGCAGCTTTGATAATTACCGGTATTTTCGGGAAAGTCGATATGAACCTTCAGAACAATTTCATTACAACGAATTTGAAATAGAGGAAATGGCCGAAGATGGTAAATCGGTAATTCAGAGGTTCAAAGAAATTCATAAACAGCGTATCTACTCCCTTCAGGAAATGCTGTCAATTTTGGAACAAACACCCTATCATCGGGTAGCCAAATATGAGGGTTTTGATTTGGTGGATGCAGACGAAAACAGTACACGCATAACAATGGTTCTTCAATGTCAGAAACAGCAGTAATTGAACTTAAAAACGTATCCCTGAGATTCGATCAGCATGTGGTGTTGAACGATGTGAATTTCAAACTCCACAATGGTGAATTTGCATATCTGATAGGCCCTACCGGCATTGGAAAGAGTTCCTTCCTGAAATTGTTATATCGCGATCTGGTTCCCGACTCTGGTGTAGTCAGGGTCACAGATTATCCTGTGAATAAAATAAGCGAACGGGAAGTTCCTATGTTACGCCGTCGGTTGGGCATTGTATTTCAGGATTTTCAACTTTTGGAAGATCGCAATGTACACGACAACGTGGCTTTTGCCCTTCAAGTAACAGGAGAGAAACCGAAGTTCATCAAACAGCGTGTGCTGGAAGTGTTGACCATGGTTGGGCTTAGTCACCGCCGTAAACACATGCCCCGCGATCTTTCGGGTGGTGAGCAACAGCGTGTGGTTATTGCACGTGCACTGGCCAACGAGCCCCGAATTTTACTTGCCGACGAGCCCACCGGAAATCTCGATCCCAAAGCCACCAAGGATATCATGGATCTGCTGCGTACCATCAACAACCGTGGCATGGCCGTTCTGATGATCACACACGATTATGCTGTGGTGAAAAAATATCGTGCACGAACTATCCGCATGGTAAATGGAAAAACTCAGAACCTTATATGGAAAGGTGAGAAACTGGTCCCGGAAAAGTCTTAAGCTAAGTTGCACACTCGCAACAACTCAGTTTTTACCTGATCAATATTTCATTATTGTCTTTTTCGAAGCGCTACCAATTTTACCTTAAGCGCTCAAAATCAATGACTTGGGAATTATTTAACTCAAAGGTTTACTTTATAATTGAAATGAAATAGACTTAGAGCAATGAAATTCTTTGATCAACATAGCCCGAATGTTTCCGTAGAACTCCCCTCTGCCCGGATTGCTATGACTATGATCACCACTACTACAATTACGACGATCATTACAACCCCTTAGGGGGTCTAATCTTCATATCGCCATACCGGCATCCTGCCGATATCATTCACTCATTAAGTCGTTAATTTCATTTAATAAAAGCTATGATCGTATTAAAATTTGGCGGAAGCTCTGTCGCCACATCAGAAAGTCTTGAAAAAGTACAGCATATTGTTCAGCATCAATCCCAAAAAGATAATTTGGTGGTTGTGGTCTCCGCACTTGGAGGAATCACCAATCAGCTGCAGGAAGTATCTAAACGAGCTGCTGACGGGGACGAGTCTTACAAAGAGCTCCTCACAAAAATTGAACAGCGGCACCTCGAAGTTTGTAACGCACTCTTCCCGGTAAATGACCGCAGCGAGGTTCTCACCAAAACAAAACTACTGCTTAACGACCTAGAAGATATTTGTAGGGGCGTATATCTGATCCGGGAACTATCACCCCGTTCTCTTGACCATATTTTAAGTTATGGTGAAGTGCTCTCCTCCTCTATTATCTCTGCCTATTTCAAAAAATCAGGATTAGACTCGGTCCTATTTGATTCAAAATCCTTCATCAAAACCGACAGCCGTTTTGGTCGGGCCGCTGTTGATAGCGACGCAACTTTTAAAGCCATCCAAGATCATTTCAAAGAATCCCCAAAAGTTTCTGTGTGCCCTGGTTTTGTGGCTTCATCAAAAGAGAACGGCCATATAACCACCCTTGGACGCGGAGGCTCAGATTACACCGCCGCACTGATCGCTGCGGCCCTTCAGGCTAAGGAATTGCAGGTGTGGACCGACGTAAACGGAATGATGACTTCCGATCCCCGGCTGGTATCAAATGCACACTCCATCGAACATCTTTCTTATGAGGAAGCGATGGAGCTATCACACTTTGGTGCCAAGGTCATTTATCCACCAACCATTCAGCCTGTATTGGATGCTGATATCCCGGTTCACATCAAAAATACTTTTGACCCTGATCATAACGGGACATTGATCTCTAAAGAAGGTTCTTCAAACGGACAGGTTGTAAAAGGAACATCCTGCATTGACGAGATCGCCTTATGCACATTAACCGGAAGCGGGATGATCGCCGTACCCAATATTTCTTACCGGCTTTTTCGCTCTTTGAGTCAAAAGCATGTAAATGTGATCATGATCACTCAGGCTTCTTCTGAACATTCCATTACTGTGGGTATCGCGCTTAGTGATGTGGAAAAAGCTAAACAGGCTATCTCTGATGAATTTGCTTACGAGATCGATCACCATAAGATCAATCCGCTTGAAGTAGAAACCGGGCTTTCTATTATCGCTCTGGTGGGTTCGCAAATGAAACAGCAAGTGGGTGTAAGTGCCAAGCTATTTGATACGCTAAGTCACAATGGTGTGAATGTCCGCGCTATTGCACAGGGTTCAACAGAACTGAATATCTCGGTGGTGATCCGTAAAAAAGATCTGAAAAAATCCCTGAATAGTATCCATGAATCCTTCTTCCTTTCCGATAAAAAGAAGCTTCACTTGTTTATGATCGGGGTCGGAAATGTCGGCAAAGTGTTTATTGAACAGGTGAAAGCACAGCAAGAATACCTGGCCAAAAAACACCATCTCGATGTATTCATTGCCGGACTTGCCAACTCCCGCAAAATGCTCTTCAATGAGGACGGCATCGATCTTGATAACTGGGAAGAACTGCTTGATGCAAACGGGGAAAAAATGAGTCAGGATCTGTTTCTTGAAACCATGAGGGAGCTCAATCTACGAAATACGGTATTTATCGATTCCACCGCTTCAGAAGATGTGGCCAAACTTTATCAGGATGTTTTGGAAAGCAGTATCTCGGTAGTAACACCAAATAAAATTGCGTGCTCATCGAATTATCAGACCTTCAAAAAACTGACGGATTCTGCCCTAAAGTATAAATCAAAATTTCTTTATGAAACCAATGTGGGTGCTGGTCTTCCGGTCATATCTACCCTCAACGACCTCATTAAAAGTGGTGATCAGATCCATAAAATTCAGGCAGTGTTATCTGGTACGCTGAATTTTATATTCAATAATTATGATGGAACGGAAAAATTCAGCAATGTGGTGAAAGAAGCCAAAGCTGCCGGCTTCACCGAACCAGATCCCCGCATAGACCTCAGCGGCGTGGATGTAATGCGAAAGATCCTCATATTAGCCCGTGTAAGCGGTTATCAGCTCGAGTTGGATGACATTACCAATAACGGCTTTGTGCCCGAGGAATGCATGAATACAGACGCTCTGGATGAATTCTATACCAAGCTGGATGAGCACGAAGAAGTATTTCAGGATCTGTACAAGAAAGCAACGGAACAAGGAAAACGGCTTAAATACGTAGCCACTTTCGAGGATGGTTCCTCTCAAACGGGCTTAGAGTCTTTTGGATCAGACCATCCTTTTTTCAACCTTGGAGGAAAGGATAACATCGTACTTTTTTATACCAACCGTTATAACGAACAGCCGCTTGTGGTAAAAGGAGCCGGAGCTGGTGCAGCGGTAACTGCCTCAGGAATTTTTGCGGACGTAATGAAAATTGCATCTGCATAACCAAACCAATCAGAACATGGATTCGATCAAAGTTTTTGCCCCTGCCACCGTGGCCAATGTAGCCTGTGGATACGATGTTCTCGGTTTCGCCCTTCAGGAGATCGGAGATGAACTCATTATCCGTAAAACTTCCGGGCCGGGACTCACTATCACCGAAATTCACGGAAGCGATGAGCTTTCAAAAGATGCGGACCAAAATGTAGTTACTGTTGCCACACAAGATATGCTGAATGCATTGGGTAAGCCGGGACTAGGTTTTGAGTTCGAACTCACGAAGAAAGTAAAACCCGGAAGCGGCCTTGGCTCCAGCGCCTCAAGTTCGGCTGCAGCTGTTTTTGGGGTGAACCGATTGCTGGATGAACCTTTCACCAAAAAAGAATTGGTGCAATTCGCAATGGAAGGTGAGAAATTAGCTTCTGGCGTCCCCCATGCTGACAATGTTGCCCCTTCTTTACTCGGGGGATTCACCTTCATCCGAAGCTACAATCCTCTTGATGTGCTCCAGCTCGATTACCCTCAGGAATTATGTGCAACCGTGGTTCATCCACAGATCGAGATCAAAACCTCGGATGCCAAACGAATGCTGAAACAGCAAATTGAGCTTCGGGATGCAATCGTACAATGGGGAAACCTGGGGGGACTTATTCATGGTTTATCCAAAGGTGATTTTGATCTCATCGGACGGTCATTAAATGATGTGATCGCTGAACCCATTCGGGGAATCCTGATCCCGGGATTTCAGGAAGCTAAAGTCAGATCCAAACAAAACGGTGCTTTGGGTTGCAGTATTTCCGGTTCAGGTCCTTCCATTTTTGCACTTTCCCGCGGAATGAAAAAAGCACAGATCGTGGCAGAAACTTTCCGCAGTTTGTTTGAGGAGATCGGGTTGGAGAGTTACGTACATGTATCTCCCATCAACCCCAAAGGTGCAGAGGTATTGAAATGAACTATTACAGTACAAATGGAAATGCGAAGAAGGTCTCTTTTCAGGAAGCTGTTTTTAAAGGCTTACCGGAAGATAATGGATTGTATATGCCGGAGACCATCCCGACTCTGCCCTCTTCTTTCTTCAGCAACCTGGACCAACTTTCACTATCTGAGATCGGCTTTAAGGTGATGCAAATCTTTGTTGGAAATGAAATTCCTGACAAGAAATTACATCAGATCATAGACGAAACTTTGAGATTAGAAATTCCCCTGAAAAAAGTACAGGATGATGTATTTACTTTGGAATTATTCCATGGCCCCACTTTTGCGTTCAAAGATGTGGGCGCTCGGTTTTTGGCCAGATGTCTGAGTTACTTCAGCAGGCAATCCAATAAGAAACTCACCGTTCTGGTAGCCACTTCCGGCGATACGGGCAGTGCAGTAGCACAGGGCTTTTATGGCGTTCCCAATATCGATGTGGTGATCTTGTATCCCTCCGGAAAGATCAGCCGGTTCCAGGAGCAACAGATGACCACACTTGGTAAGAACATCACTGCCCTGGAAGTTGACGGTGTTTTTGACGACTGTCAGCGGTTGGTAAAGTCTGCTTTTCTGGATGATGAACTTAATGAGGAGTTAAACCTGACTTCAGCCAACTCCATTAATATCGCTCGTATGCTTCCGCAAAGTATCTACTACTTTTATGGATTCGCCCAACTGCCAGCTGAGAAAAGGAAAAATTTGGTACTTTCGGTGCCAAGTGGAAATTATGGAAACCTCACAGCCGGACTGATCGCTCAAAAAATGGGATTACCCATTAAGCACTTTCTGGCCTGCTCTAATTCCAACGATACCGTTCCAAAGTACCTGAAAACGGGTGAATACGAAGCAAAACCAAGTATTTCCACTATATCTAACGCGATGGATGTGGGTGATCCAAGTAACTTTGCCCGGATGCTGGATCTGTATTCCGGTTCACACCAAAAAATGAAAGAGAATATTTCCGGGGATTCTTACTCTGATGAAGAGACACGAAGTGCCATTAAAAAAGTATATGAATCTACCGGCTACATTTTAGATCCACATGGAGCCGTAGGCTGGCTTGGACTTAAAAAATATCTGAAGTCCACCTCAGCAACCGGATTATTTCTGGAAACAGCACATCCTTATAAATTTAAAGATACTGTAGAACCGGAGATCGGGAAAAAACTTACGCCTGTTTTGGAATTCAAAGATCAGGAAAAAAGATCTGTTCCCCTAGAAAATAACTTTCAGGTTTTTAAGCAATTCCTGATGGATGCCTAATTAAAGCTTAGCGGTTTAACATTGATTGTAATTTTTCCCAGGCAATTCTGCGTCCACGGGCAGTTAGCAGCGGAAGCAGATATTTGAACAATACAAATAGCAGAATACCGGCTACAAGCATGATCCAGACGGCATAATCGTCGTACTTGTTGTAGTAACTGAGGATCTCGTTTCCGGCAAAAACGGAGAGCCACACAAATATCGGGGTCCATAGCAAGGCTGTTAGACCAAAGTACAGAGAGAATTTCCAGAAGCTTGTTTTCAAAAGCCCCGCACTCAGATACACCGGAAGTCGACTACCGGGAATAAAGCGGCTTATCACTAAAATTGTGGGGCCTTTATGGTCGAACCATTTCTCCGCATCACGGATGATCTCCTTTTTGAGGAACCATTTGAAAGGTGCTATATCGAAGACTCTGCTTCCAAGAATGCGACCGGCAAAGTAAAGTGAAAAATCTCCCACAAAGATACCGAGAATAGCCCCAGAAGCAGCCGGCCAAAATTCAAGTAACCCCTGAGCCACCATCAATCCTGCTCCTATACAGGCAAGGTCTTCACTAACCAAACTTGAAAGAGCTATTGCAATAATGATGAGATAGGGAAATCCGGATGCTGAAGTTCGGTTCTTTACATCATCGAGATACGGAACCAATTTCTCGAGGCTGTCTTCAGGTATATTCGTGGTATCGGGTTCTGGTGGACTCAGGATGGATGTTGCCGCAGTATCCTGATCTTGTAATAAAAGGCTATCAGAAGCCCTTGCTGCATCTATTGCCGCGAACAACATCAACCCGATAAAAACTACTGCGACTATGAAGCTACCTGATCTCAATACGTTGCAATTATATGGTTAGCGGCTGGAACTTATCATGTTTTTCTACGAACTCATCTTTCTCAATTACAGGTTCAAACTGAGAGCTCATTTTATGATGAATTTGTTGTGCCAGTTCTTTACGATCCCGACATTCTATAGGATGCGTACCAAAATGAATTTTAGCAATGCTATTCTTCTCCTGCAAGAAACGGAGGAAATGGGATACAAAAGAATCATCTCCCCACCAGCACATGGATTGATAGGCCGGTGTTTGAGTTTCAGGTGCCGAATATGAAATTGTAGCATACGATACCGGAATATCCATGGCAACTGCATTTTTCAGCAACGAGGTTTTAAACGGAAGGATATCGTATCCCGGGGAAGTCGTTCCTTCAGGGAAAATTATGATGCCTTGTTCAGGTGTGATATTCTCAGAAATGAGATCATTGACCCTCGTAATATCTCTTTTGCGGTTTCGGTCGATGAATAAAATACCACACGTTCGAATGATGAAACCCACCAACGGCCAGGTCTGAACATCACTTTTTGCTACAAATAAAGTTCTGAGTTGTGAAAACAGCACAAACACATCCAGATAACTTAAATGATTGGACAGGAGAATGAATGGTGGTTTTGGGACCTCTCCTTTTACTTCCACCCTGAGCCCCAATACGAAACAGGAACATTTTCCCCAAAAGCGCAGCAAGTGTGTTCTGCATTTTGGGTAGTTGACTCCTAAAATGCTCCCAGCCAGGCAAACCATTATGAGGCTGTAGAGAAACAGAGTAACTGCTAAAAATAAGATCAGTTTGATAAACGCCCGTAGAAATCTCATGCGCAGAAATTAACAATTTTTATATGAAAAACAGGGTTTTTGTTTGCTTTATAAGTACCTGATGTCACACATTGAGTCTAAGTTGCAATCAGCGCTTTTAGAATCACACTTTGTGTAGCTCAGAAAAGCTCGTAACCTTTTATTAATCCGCTTTTAGTTATTATTGTATCTTTGTATGATTATTTTGAGCGAAGACTATTTACTCATATCTAAATTATTGATAATCTTTCAGTATGCTTTATTACAAAAAATATGAATCCCCTGAAAAGAGAGAATGGGTCGTTTTTGTCCACGGTGCAGGTGGCAGCTCCTCTATCTGGTTCAATCAGTTAAGGGATTTTAAAAAGCACTTTAATGTCTTGATGGTAGATCTTCGCGGGCATGGAAAGTCCAAAGATCTGTTACAAAAATATTATGAAGAGGATTACTCCTTTGAATTCATCAGTCAGGATATTCTCGATGTGTTAGATCATCTTGAGATCGATAAGGCCCATTTTATCGGAGTCTCGCTCGGCACTATCATCATCCGGACGATAGCTGAAATTGCCCCCGAACGGGTGAAGTCATCCATTTTATGCGGAGCCATTACCCGGCTTAATGTGCGTTCAAGAATTCTGGTTTTTATGGGCCATATGTTTAAGCGGTTCATCCCATATATGTGGTTATATAAGCTTTTTGCGTGGATCATAATGCCCCGTAAACGGCATGCCAAATCACGGAACCTTTTCATTCGTGAAGCAAAAAAACTGTACCAGAAAGAGTTTTTACGCTGGTTTAAAATGACGAATGAGGTAAATCCCTTACTTCGATATTTTAAGGAAAAGGAAGTGAAGTCGCCCATGCTTTATGTTATGGGAAGTGAGGATCATATGTTCTTGCCCCCTGTAAGAAACATTGTAGAAAAGCATGCAAATTCCACACTAAAGGTCATCGAAAGCTGCGGGCATGTATGCAATGTAGAACGGCCGAATGTGTTCAACCGCATCTCCATTGAATACATCAAATCTCATATCTGATTAATTTTCGCCATTCCGGAGCGTAAATAACCAGGCTTCATTATTGATATTTTTTCTCACTTCCAGCGTTCGTTCTACTGCTTTCTGGAAATTTGAGAACCCTTCGTATGCTACATAATTGAAGCGCGTTTCAGGGTGGAAAAGGATTCGGGTGTTATAGCCTCGATCGTCCAGCATTTTCTTAAAATTATCTGCATTTCTCGGTACCAGGAATGAACCGCCAATTACAAAATATTTGAGGTCTCCATTTTGCTCGGCCATGGTCTCAACCTGTTCTTCATCCTGCTGATATTCCAAATACTGATCTAAGTTAAAAGCCTTTGGTACAACTACCATTAACTCCGGTTTTTCAACAGGCATTGTCAATTCTTCAGCTAATTCTTGTTGCTCGTCTGTAAGCGGCTCTTCTTCTGCCTCAACCTCCACATATACAGTATCCACACGTTGAACAGGCTCTTCCACCATTTCAACCGTATCTTCCGGCATTGGCTCTGGTTCTTCCTCAACTGGTTCTGTCTCTTCTTCGGGAATTTGTTCAAACTGATTCTCGAAAACTTTGTCGAGGTCGGCACGCATGTTGTCACGTGTACTGTTCAGGACTTCCCTCTTGCTGCGTATTCGGTCTTTGATACGTTCTGAAACCGGTTCAACCAACTCGGCCTGAACGATGATGATCAGCTCATTTTCGGATTGATCCTTGGAATTATACCCGAATAAATAGCGCAAGCCAAAGAACCATCCGGGGAGATCCTTTAAAATAGGCACGCCTCTTCTAACCGTAGACTCCTCGGTTCTGTACAATCCGGCTACGTGGGTAGCCTCTCCATCTAACAGGATAGCAGATGTGGTAGCTTCCTGCTTGTTGATGATGGTACTTACAACATCGGGCTGCACCGTTGAACGCTCAACCTGCAGATCCAGGTAAATAAATGAAGTATCACCGTGCGTTATGATCTCTGGTGTAACAGTCAGAATGGTACCTGTACTTTGGAAATTATCGGTCACATTACCGGCAATATCCCGCTGCTTGATAGAGAAATCCTGACCTACCTGAATATTACCTTCCTGTCCATCAACAACTTTAATTGAGGGAGTTGCTAAAATTGTACCGAGGTTATCAGCTTCAAAAGCACTGAACAAGGCCTGAACACTTATTCCAGGGCCAAATTCACCCAAATTAACCAAAGCATTGAATGCGTTCTGTGACACACTTGCAGCATTATAGGAATTCACCGATACAAATTGATCATTGAAATCGCTGGATGGGATCGACTCGTTTCCTTCAGCCCCAACAAAATCACCCAAAGATTCAGGAATATTACTTGTTAATGTTGACCAATCAATTCCTATCTCCTGCAGGGCTCTTTTATTTCCTTCAAAAAAGGTAGCGTTGATACGTACTTCGCGGGTATGTGTGTCGGCTTTAGGTAAGTTGGCCTGTGCACCTGCTGCTGCTCCGCCTCCCGTGTTAGCCTGAGTAGCTACAGCTTGATTGGCCGTAGTTTGTTTTCGGGTGATCTCATAGTAATCTCCAAAATCGGTGTATTCTAAATTCTGGAACCTCATGATATATTCAAGCGCATCTTTCCAGTGCATGGCTGGCAAATTAACGCCAATGGGACCATTATAACCGGAATTATCTACAATGAATTTATTCTCATATTCCTGAGCAAAGGTATCAATGATCTCTATTGCTTCCTGATAGGTCGTTCCTTTGTTAAAAGTCACAATTTCATCTGGATTCGTATACTCTCTCAGCGGATCAACAATTTGACCGTGTACCTGCCCGGGTAGTGCAAAACACACCAGGATGGTAATAATTGGAATCAAAAGTCCCGTTTTAAATGTAGCTGCTTTTAAATTTCTCATTGCTCTATCTCCAAGGTAACCAATTCCGTGATACCACCTTTATTTAAGTTAAAAGTAGCTGTTTCGTTGTTTAGATCTATAGATGATAATTCCCCCAAGTAAATCCTATCTCCTTTCCGAAGCGATGTTACATCCCCATTTTGATCAACTATGAAAACCCGTGAGCTTGTAAGGCCAATAAGCCTGCTTTGCTCAATGTTAACTAAATTATCTTCATTGGCAGGAATAACTTGCTGTATAAGCGGATAAAAAGGATTGTAGGTAGATATGCTTTCATTTAAGGTCAGCATGCCTGTACGCTCCACATTTTCCTGAATGGGAATTCTTTGATAATAACTTTGCAGGGTAAAAGAAAAATTAACATCGTCATATTCCCCAGAGTTGGCTGAAGGTGGGGTAAGTGTTAATCCGGTGATCTTGTTCAGAAGCTGACTGTTCTCAATTTTATTTATGAAATTTACTGTTTGCCTGTACGTGCTATAACCGGTTATCTCTGCTCTTACAATTCCATATTGGTCCTGAGCGCTTGAGTCTACAAACACAAAATTAAAATACACCTTAGAATTAGACGAACTGTTGCTAATTCTGTTTAGATAATCATAAATCAGCTCGGGATCCGGTTTTGGGAACAGAGATTTATCGGCTCCTTCAATAATCGAAACCGCCTGTTGATAGGTTGCATTGAGTTCAGGAAAAGCATCACTCGTAGCTCTTTTGGTGTTGTAGTCCTGCCTTTTCTGCTCCAGGGTATCCTCTAATTGTTCCAACTCGGGTACTTGAAAAAACTGTATATAGGAGTATGCAGCCCCCACAAAAAGTGAGAGTGTTACTAACAGAATAATGGTATTTCTTACAGCGTACGACAAATTAAATGACTCCTAATTCTGAATTATTTGCTCAATGCCCTGCACACTTTCAGGGGTGTAGACACTTTCATCGTCAAAGAAATCCCTGACTATATAATTGAATTCGTAGACTTCTCTTTCACGAATTTCATCTGAACTTACATTCAAGAGTGTAGCGCGGGAAAAAATATTGGCTAGTTCCGGTATTCGTTCTCGGTACATAGAATATCCCTGCAGCTGCACTGAACCATCGTCATTCGTGTTCATCGATGTAAGCCAAATGGAATTAACATCCTCAACTCCACTATTTAGTTTCCCGAGATTTTCTGACCACCTAAGCGTTCCTTTATTCAACTCTGCTAAAAGTGCAAGTTTGGCTTGAATTTGTTCGAGTTGAGAGCTAATCTCATTGTAGCGTTGAACGGTGGGTTCAAGGTATTGTATCTGAGCATTCAGGGAATTGACTTCCCCTCTTACCCTTTCAATTTCAGCAGCATTCTGAGTATAAAAATGGTTTGAGACGATCGGAGTGATCAAAATTAAAAACAACAACAGAAAACCATGCCACTGTAGTTTGAATATCTTTTGACGATCCAATATATAACTTGGCAGAAAAGAAATATCCGGGAACTTCTCTTTTTCAAATCCGGAAGCTGCCCATGCCGCCCCTATTGCGGTTGTAAATGAAGGAAGAGATGCCTCATTTATTTCACCGGTATCAAATACTTCATCAGAAAAATCAAATTCTGAGATATCAAGATCCTGAAAACGATCCTCAAAAAACTCGATGGATTTCTGGCCAAGTGAATTGTTACACAAGATCAGCCGATCCAGATTTGGGACTTCTCCGGTATCGAGCTGAAAGAGTATTTTACTGAAGATAGTATTCAGAAAACGGGGATCTTTAACTCCTTCTTTGATAATGGGTGATACGATCCAAAGCTGATCTCCTTTAAGGAAAAGTACGCGACTTGCATTCTCTCCGAACTGAATGACTCCGGTGATGGAATTTGCCTCAAAATCGTAATTAGCCCGAACGAGGCCTAAAAGTAATACCTCATCAGGCAGCACTTCATTAACAAATAGTTTGCCCCGATAAATGTCCCTGGCTCGGTTTACCAGCTCCAAAAGATCGGGTTCATCATCAATGGAAGTGAGCATCAGCGCTCCATCATCACGTACCGTATACGAATAATGATCGTCCGACTTGGCAATCCCGTGCATAGATTCCAACCGGTCATCAACAATAACTTTAAGGTCTTTCCTTTTGGTTTCAGAAAAATCAACATCCCGCAGTATCTGAAAGATCGTTTGCCCGGCAGGTATGCCAATACCAATATCCACACGTTTGGAATCGATGGAGCTTAACAGGTTGTATAGCAACAATTCGTTTGAGGCAGGAACTCCGGTTTCATCCACCATATCGCTGTCAACAACATCATCGGCTTCATCCAGATCATCAAAATCGAGATCATCTATCTCTTCATCAAAATTCTCAAGATCCAATTCTCCAATCTCATCTTCGGCTGTATCGTCTTCTTCCTCTAAGCCAAAAATGATATCTTCGTCTTCAAAGCTTTCGTCGATACCGCCAAAAACATCTTCGTTGGATTCTTTTGTCTCTTCAGATATGCTTTGAGGTTTTTTGCGCAGACGTTCGACAAGACGAATTTTATCAATACTAAGTAAGGTGAGCTTTTTCCCATCAGCTCGAACTTTGGCCACTTTCAGCCATTCATCGTCAACAACAATACCGGTATAGATCTTATTTCCTATCATCTATGAACTTAATTAATAATTCAGCTCGCTTAAAAGCTGCATTATTTTGGTTTTGTTGTTAGCATTATTGACGGCTTCTTCCTTCGAAATTACTCCTTCTGTATACAGCCGCTTGAGATCTTGCTCCATCGTATTCATTCCTTTATCACTGCCTTCCATCAACATTTGGTAGATCTCACCAACATTATTATTTCTGATGGCGGCCTTCACTGAATTATTCACAAGGAGTACTTCTTTTGCCAACACACGTTTTCCGTCTAAACTAGGAATTAGTTTCTGACTGATAACACACGTCAAAACATCAGCCAGACGTGTTCTCACCCGGTTCTGTTCCTCAGAAGGAACTTCACCCAAAATACGTTCAATACTTTCCATGGCAGATGAGGTGTGAAGGGTTCCAAATGTTTTGTGGCCAGAGTCTGTGATCTCCAACGCCGTCATTATAGTCTCCGGATCTCTAAGCTCACCAATTACAATGATGTCAGGATCTTGCCGTAATGCCTGAATGGCGCCCTCCTTAAAAGATTCAACATCCCGGCCTACCTCACGGTGACGCACCACAGATTTTACCGGCTTATGAATAAGTTCAACCGGCGAGGCAATGATCACGATGTGCGAGTCAACGGTGCGATTATTAGCGTCAATTATAGTATCAAGTGTAGATGATTTACCCGACCCGGTAATACCGGTGATCAGTGTCAATCCGTATTTAAAATATTTTAAGCTGAGTGCTTTCGCTACTTCGGTCTGAACTCCAAGGCTCTTAAAAGGACGAATTGTATTATCGATCTTCCGCATATTTAATGCCAGATGCTCCAGATCAAAATACATGTCTGCCCTAAAGCGTTGATTCTTATCCTCATTGAGGGGAATGGAGTAGGAGAAATCGAGATTCTTATCTTCTATAAGTTTTTTCCTTTGTGTAGGGAGGATCGCATTGTGCAGAAGCACATCTGTTTCGTTCAGAGAAAGTTTTTCGGGGGTCTTGGCGGGAGTCTTATCACCAAAAATGCGATACCATACTTTTCCATCACAACCAGGGCCTCCAAGGTCAATATCCGAAGCTTCATTCTTAAGCATACGTTTCAGGTACCCTTCCAGGATCTGAGACAAAGCCTCACGATGATCATCACTCAGCGTTTCAACGACTTTACCCAAGTGAACATGACGGTCTATACCTCTGGTAGAACGCGGTATTTGGGCAATAACCGGCTCTACTAAGTTTGAAATATCCTTTTTTGTTGTTGCCGCCTCCATAATTACAAAGCTACTTTTTTAATAGATAACAGATAATAGATGATTGTGCCGACGATTTGTTACAAGAAAATTAAAAAAAATTAATATTTGTGATAATTTAAGTATCTGGAGCGTCAATTCACACTTAAAATTCACCAGTTCGTATCGTTGAGTAACCTTTTCTTTAAGTTCAACAACTGAACATTCATATTACTGATCTTACGTTGTTGTATTTCTATAATATTCTTGGTGAAGATATTGAAGAGCTTTTCAGGTTTCTTGCGGAAGAAATTTAAAGCATCGTATCGCTCATAGCGTAACAGTATACAATCGCTGTCGGCTGTAACTTTGGCCATTCTGTTATTTTTGCTAAACAGAAAGGTTTCCCCCAAAAAATTCCCCTCCCCCAAGGTGGCTAACTGAATGTTGTCCTTCCAGATACAAACTTTACCTTCGGCAACTAAATATGCTGAATTCACATACTCTGATTCATTCAGAATGATCTCATCAGCCATAAAACGTTCTTCTTTCCCTAACTGAAGAAATTCCAACACGTCTTCATAATGAAAATTCTTGAGCAGCAAAGGAGGCTCTTTCAAAAATTTCTTTATGTAATCTGTCATTAGTTCGTCACTGGAATTTGTGCTATCGCTACTCATTTTAAACCCCTGTATGGTTACTCATGATAGAAAAATTAATATGCACCAAGTTAATAGTTAATTTCAAGTTTTACCTCTTATTAATCTTCGATGGTTACGGCTACGATCTCTTCGATGGATGTGACACCTTCTTTAACGCGTTCGCGCCCGGAACCACGCAAAGTCAACATTCCCTGCTTCATAGCCAGGTCTTTGATTGCGCCTTCATCGATATCACCACCGGCATCTAGGATCATTTGTTTTATTTCTTTAGAAAAATATAATGCTTCATGGATACCGGCTCGTCCCTTATATCCTGTATCGTTACATTTATCGCATCCTACTGGTTTGTAGAATGTGGTTTCTTCGATCTCCTCATCCGTAAAGCCAATACCTTTAGGTGTTTCGGGATGAGGTTCATAGACTTCTTTACAGTTTTTGCACAAAGTTCTTATCAAACGCTGAGCTACTACAAGATTTACCGCATTTGCGATCAAAAACGGTTCAACCCCCATTTTAAATAATCGGGATACCGCACTTGGTGCATCATTGGTGTGAAGCGTTGAAAATGTTAAGTGACCGGTATTGGCCAGCTTGATGGCAATTTCTGCTGTTTTCAAGTCACGGATCTCACCTACAAGCACAATGTCAGGGTCATGCCGCAAAATTCCGCGCATCGACTGATCAAAGCTCATATGATGACTGATCTTCAGCTGCCTTGCTCCTTCAATAATGTACTCAACCGGTTCCTCTACAGTAAGTACATTTTTTGTAGGATCGATCACATAATACAATGCTGCCACAAGGGTTGTGGATTTACCACTTCCCGTAGGCCCTGTTATAATTACGATACCGGAAGGCTTTTGGATTGATTTCACGAAATTCTCTTTCGCTACTTTCTGTAACCCCAGTTTATCAAGATCCCGAATTACGTTTCGGTCATCGAGTACACGAATTACTACAGATTCAAACTTCCGGTCGAATTGCTTACCAACTATCGGCATAATGGAAACGCGATACCGGATTCCAACGCCATCAATCTGCCGTTGTATAAATCCATCCTGAGAGGCATCACGCTCAAACCGGTCTACATTCCTTGTCTTATCTTTGATGACCGCAGAGATGGCTTCCGGCTTTACATTTTTCTGTTGATACCAAAGCTGCAGCTTTCCATCGATCCTAAAGCGGATATCGGTGGTAGTTGGCGAACTTGGTACTATGTGCATATCACTTACCCCTTGCCGAACAGATTCTACGAGCATTCCCTCAATAAGGGAGTTAAGCATACTCTGGTTGATCTCCGCATCGATCTCCTCTTCATCGATCTCCTCCTGGTTTTGATCGAGTTCAGGCTCTTCATATTCGATCTCCTCCAGCAGGTCCAGAAATTCATTCTTTTGCTCATAGACCTTTGATAAGATATCCTCAACTACCTCATATTTACAGTACACCAATTCTGTCTGCTTGAAACTGACGTTATTTAGAATACTCTGAATATTCGGATCAGACGGATCTGCTGCCGCAATAATGATTGAGTTCTTGGTCTTCTGGAACGGAATGGCCTTGTGGTGAACCAGTTCATCAACAATGTCTTTGGGAAGCTCTTCAATATTTTCTTTTATATGTTCTAAAAGCTCGGCCGGAATATCTTCTGCGTTCTTCAGAACTTCACGGAAAGCATAGATATTGGCAATTTCCTTCATGATCATATGGCGGTTCAAGCCAAGATCCTGAAACAGAATTTGCCCAAGCCTTCGGTTACTCTCCTTAGGCTCTTCGCCAAGGATCTCTAACCCCTTTTGAAGTTGTTCTTCAGTGATCACCCCCTTGTTGACAAGGATATCACCAATATGTCTGCGAATATTAATTTTGCCCATCTACTAACTAAATTTCTTACATCCCTGTATTAGGTTTGATAACTGCCGACTCAGAAGAAACAACAGTTATGGCAATCAATGCAACCATAATAAATAAATTGATAAACAGGTTGATCATATCAATAACTGACTGCATTCTGTAGGTCGTCTGAATTTCATAATACTCTGCAAGCTGTTTGGCATTTTCACGTAAAGCACCAGACTCGGCACCAAGCCTGAATCTACTTAAGGCTGTATTGGTGAACACTCCGGTATTCTCCAGAGATTCAATGAGTCCGGCCCCATCCTTAAGCATGCTTCGTATAGCCACTTCCTTGATCTGCTTTTCCATGTACTTATTCCGGCATGCTTCTGCAGATACTTTAATTACCTCAATATTTTGGCCGGAACCACTATATAATGTGTAGAACACCCGGGCAAATATCTCGATACTGGTTTTATGCAAAAGGTCGCCCATTACAGGTAAATGAATGATGTATTTATCTAACATTAGCTTTCCCTTGGGCGTTTTAATGAAATAGACAAATGCTGCGATCGGGATAACGAATGAAAGAAGAATTAGCACCCAGTTAGCTTGCAGCCAATATGCAAGATTAAGTGTCCATGCCGTCATAGGTGCCTGGGCTTCGAGGTCTACCCCAATATCCAGAAACACCTCGGCTGTTGCCGGAAAAATATAGCCTACATAGAAAAGTACTACACCAATAACTGCCAATACCGTAACCATGGGCATCATAAGAGCACGGCGAAGATTCTTTTTAAAATCAGCATCCCGCTCCATGAACTTTGCCGTACTTTCAAACACCAATGACATATTACCCGACGTTGAAGCCACACTCAACATATAAGCTGCAAACTTTCCAAACACGTCCTCATGCTTGCCATATACTTCTGTACCCTCTTTACCATCCTTTAAATCTTTCTGAATGGTTTTAATTACCTCTTTCATCCGCTTATTCTGAGTATCCTCATACAAAAGGTTCAGGATCTCATCATAAGGCAACTGTTGTTTCAGAAGATCAGCCGACAATCGAATAAAGGTTACAACCTCCTGCTGTGGAACTCCCCCTTTGAAGTCAAATAGCTTTTTATTGATGCTTTTAACTTTATAGCCAAGTTTCACCAAAGCCTTTTCAAGCTCTTCTTTACTGTAGGCTTCTTGTTCTCCTTTTACAACTTGCTTTCCCGACCGCTGTACTTTGTACATGTACATTTTCTTTTCATCCAAAGACTTGACCTTTAAACCATTGGTCTTGGATAAACGGTCAACTTTATTCTGAGCTTCTTTTTTACTATCTGCCTCAAACTCGGTCTGTACCAGCTTCCCTTTTTGAGAAATCGCCTTTAACCTAAACTGTGCCATTTTTCTGCTATTTAATTCTTGCCTGAAAAGCTTTTTAAAGTTGCCTGTATGATGATATACCTCAATTATAATTGATGTATAAAGTAAAATTCAACTTGCTTGATTTATTGTTTTACAATGACAGGACATTTCAAACACACAAATGTTACAATAAAGTATTTTTTTGATAGAAATGAGAATTATTCCAAAAGAATTGGATAATCATTTTTGCATCCGGATAGTTTTCTGTTTCAGGAATTTTATGGTAAAGATCACGCTTTACACTAGCAATTATTTACGGTTTTTTAACTGCATCCCTTCTATCTTCAACAAAAATTTTTAGATGACTAGAAAACAAGAAGGTAACCCTTACGTAATTATTTTTGCACTATGGCTGCTGCTGTTTGCTGCAAGTAGCCAGGTTATGATCATCTCTCCTATCCTGCCCCGAATTAGTGAGCAATTGGGTACGCCTCTCGAAATATTGGGAAACCTTGTTACGGTATATGCTGTCATGGTTGGCTTTTTTGCCATAATCATGGGGCCTTTATCCGACAAGATCGGGAGGCGTAAGATACTCTTAATAGGTACAGGATTTATTTCCCTCTTTTTATTCCTTCACTTTTTTGTTGAAAATTTCTGGGAGTTATTAATTGTACGTGCTTTGGCGGGTATGGCCGGTGGCGTTTTAAGTGGATCTGCTGTTGCTTACGTAGGCGATTACTTTCCTTACGAAAAACGAGGCTGGGCGAATGGCTGGATCATGAGCGGAATGGCAATGGGACAAATACTGGGTATACCCATTGGCACGTACCTGGCTGACCTTCTGGGGTTCAGAGTGCCCTTTCTGATATTCGGTGCTATTATGGCTTTGACCTTCCTGCTCATTTTCTTCAAAGTACCCCAGCCCAATGTAGACCTTTCAAAAGACCGTGTTACACTCAAAGGCTCCCTTCAAAAATATTACACGTTGTTACTGCGCAGCGAAGTGCGTGCCGTTGCTTTAGCTTATGTATTCATGTTTTTGAGTATTTCTATTTACGTAGTGTATTTACCAACCTGGCTCGAAAGCACCTTTAAGGTAAGTGGTAAAGCTATTGCTTCCCTGTTTTTTGTGGGGGGAATTGCAAATGTTATCACCGGCCCAATAGCCGGAAAACTTTCCGATAAAATTGGACGCCGCAAGATCATCATCATATCCTGCCTGGGATTATCTGTTGTGATGCTTGCCACTACCTTTGTGGTCAAAGAATTTTGGATGTCCTACATCCTCTTTTTTATTGTAATGGTTTTAATAGCCATGCGCATTAGCCCTTTTCAGGCCCTTTCAACCGAACTTATCAAATCAGATAACAGAGGTTCTTTGATGAGTTTATTAGTAGCTATTGGTCAGGTAGGCTACGGTTTGGGAGGTTCCGTTGCAGGTCCCTTTTATGTGCATAGTGGATATGTAAGTAATACCATCATCGGAATGATCACCATTTTGGTGATGGCTTATATTGTGTGGAAACATGTTCCGGAGCCGGATCTGAATACTGAAGATTAATTATTAACTTTTTTTAATATTTGAATTCTTCGTTACTTTCCACACATCTGTTTTGATCATCTACTAAATTTTATTGTAACATTGTACCAGGTCATCACTCATTAATAGAAAATGCTATGAAGAAGATTTCTCTTTTTTCAATTTTACTTTTTTCGACAGTACTATTTTTTGGATGTACAGCGGAGGATAACTTTGTTGTAATCCAAGGAAATATCTCAGATGCCCAAACAGGAGATGCCATTTCTGAGGCTACTGTAATAATTAGTTCCCCTGCAGAATTCAGCAACATTTTTACACGATCTGATGAAGAGGGAAATTATGTTCTTGGCGATATTGATATTAATGAAGTTACTGATATTACCATTTTAGCAGCTGCTACCGGCTATATTGAACAAGAAAGGACATTGAAAATAGCACCTCAGGACAATATAACAGGTTTCGATTTTGAACTTGAAGAAGAAGGAACTGATGACGGCGATGACAGTGACGACGATGAAGGAACGGAAGTAGGTGGAGAATCTGGCGGACCTGCTCAAATTCAATTAACTAATGTAACCAGTCCGGCCATTAATGTTGCTGAAACAGGTGGAATTACAAGTACTACTTTCACCTTCCAGGTTCAGGATTCAGCAGGAAGAACGGTAGATCGTGGATATGAAGTTGAATTCAATATAATAAGAGGGCCTGAGGGAGGAGAATATGTAACCCCTGAAGTTGGTGAAACCGACAACAATGGGCAGGTCACATCAAATTTAGTGAGTGGAGATTCTTCCGGTACCGTTCGAATGGAGGCCGTAGTCAACCGGTCTGACCTTGGAATTGTTATAAGATCATCTCCTGTAATTGTTTCTATAAGCAGTGGTTTCCCCCACCCTGATAATTTCAATGTAGGGCCAAGTGTTCACAATTTTGATGCGTATGGCCTTATTGATGAATCTCACAACAATAACATTACTGCAAGTGTTGGCGATCTTAAAGGGAATCCTGTGAAAGAAGGTACTGCTGTATACTTTTCATCAAAATATGGAGGCCTTGTAAACGGAAGTGCAACAACAAATGAGAACGGGTATGCCACCGTTAATCTTTCAGCAAACGGGAGCACACCACAAAACCACCCTGACGGAATAGGATATATAGAAGTTGAAGCACAAACGGTAGACAGGAGTAACAACTATATTTATCAAACTATGAAAATGTTACTCACTACTCCTCAAGCTGTTATTTCTGTTGAACCGGATGTAATGGATATTTCTAATGCAGGAAGTCAAAATTTTGATGTAACCATTACTGATCTAAATGGATATCCAATGGCAGCAAATACACAAATTTCCGTAACTCCTGGAACGGGTTTAACAGCCAGTGGCGATATAGTAAGCCTTCAACTCGGTGATTATTTTGAACCGGGCCCGGGCAGAACAGAATTTTCTGTTAACATCTCAGATGCTCAACCAGATGAATCACTCAATACTGATGGGAGTTTTACCATAACTGTAACTACCCCTTCTGGTGCCGTAACAACCAAGACCATTAAGGGGACACGGCAAAAAGGAAATAACAACTGAGATAGTTATAACAGATAATATTCCAAAGCCTGCCCCACTGGCAGGCTTTTTTTATTTTATCCCTTTCTTACAATTCCTTTAAACCATACCTTTACTGCTCATCCAAATCAGTGATCTAGAATTAGTTATGAAAGCAGAAAATACGTTTCAATACAACAGCCCGAAGTACAAAGATCTTTTGAAAGAATTTCGTCAGAATGACGGCTCCAAACATATGCTGATTGTGTTTGCAGGTGCTTTTGATAGCAATAGGAATGCAGCTGTTGATGAATTGAAAAGAGAGATCATTGGTGAGCCTGTAGAAATAGATCTTACTGAAATTGTGACTCCTTACGAAGAAGAAAGCTACGCGCAAATTGATGCCCACCTGAACGACATACCCTCAGATTCTTCTCTTGTTATTTTCCGCAATGCAGAGCAGCTTAACGGTGTATACACTGCTTTTTCAGCCTCTATAACAAAATACGCTACCCCCCAGGAAAAATATTTGCTCAACAAAATTAAAGACATTAACTGTCCTGTTTTACTGGAATTTAATGATCTGGATCAACTGGACCGGACGGTGACTCGTACTGCTGATTCCGTTGTGCTTTTTAATCCTCCTTCTTCCCTGCTGGAGAGCATTGCCTGGAAGATCAAGAACTTGCATGTCCACGGATCACGTTTCTTATCTCCACGCCCACACTGATCGCGTATTATTTTTTTTTTAAGTAAAGGGATAGATACTTCTGCTTTTGCACAATGATCTGGACTGCTGAAGCTATTTCACAGGTTTAATATAAATTCAACCCAAAAAGAGCTCATTATGAAAGTAAACGTAAAAATGGAAACCGCCGGACGCAAAGGAAAACAAGTATCCGTGATCCGGGGAATTACCCATAACCCTACAGTGATCGAAAAACTGGAAAAAAAGCTAAAGACCCAGTTAGGAACCGGTGGAACCATCAAAGGAAAAACCATCGAAATACAAGGCGATCATGTTGACCGTATAAAAGAAATCCTCGAAAAAGAAGGATATGAGGTGAGTTAGGTTTTTAGGTTCAAGTTTTTAGGTATTAGGTGTTAGATTTGAGAGTTTAGGTTTTAGATAAGGCTTGAATACGCATTCTGCTTCATTTAAATATTTGCTGTAAGGATTCTGTTTTTCATCGCTCTTACTCATTAGTCACACTAACTAATTTTATAAGCTGATGAAAAATTTCAAAAAGCTAATTGTATGGCAGCGAAGTATGCAACTTGCCTCAGAAACAAATAAGATTGTTTCAAAACTTCCACAAGAAGAACGGTTTACCTATAGAGATCAAATAATACGATCTTCAATATCTATACCCTCAAATATAGCAGAAGGAAGTAGTCGGGATAGTAGAAAAGATTTCAAGCGATTTCTCAGAATTTCACCCGGTTCTTGTTTTGAACTTGAAACCCAACTATTGTTGTTGGGCCAAAATGAAATAGTTGCTCCTGGACTTCTTAAAATTGCAGCTGGTTACAATGATGAAGTCCAAAAAATGCTCCATACATTGCTAAAGAAAACCTAAAACCTAGCTACTAACACCTAGAACCTTGCATCTACCTTACAACTTCACCTTACTTTCCTGCCGTGGATCAAGATCATAAAGCGAAGAAGCCGTGGCCTGAATGGTCTTATACCACTCGTTACCAAATTTGTCGTTAATGGTATAGAAATCGGCAAAATCTGGTTTTCGAAGCGTCATTTTCCATTCCTGCGTTTTGGTCTTAAAGGTAGGATCTACGTGCAATAGCTCGTGATACAGCATCATCTCTTTGGTATCATTATCCAGCATATCCCAAAGTTCTCCTGAGATCTCAATAAGATAATCGTTGCCCGAATAGTGTTTCACTTCCCTACTTGCCTTCATACATTTGGCTGCACGCTGCTTCGAGAGGTTTGGATATACCAAAAAATATCCAATTTCAGCAGGACCAAATTCCATCTTATGTTTCTCAATAACTGTTTTTGCGATCGTCTCCACTTCCGGAGATTCCATGAGTTGTTTAGTAGAATGAACCGTCGCTTCTGCTTTTAAATAGTCGTTCTCTGGCATGAATTATAGTCGTTTTATTGGTATTAAAATTTGAGGGAATAATGAATTAAAAATCTATGATTTTGGCACTTTAACCGAAGTAGCTACAATAGAGTATTCTTTTTGCGGGCCTTCAATAGCATCCGGATCCTTACCGGCATCTTCCGCATAATGCTTGGCCTGCTCTTCGGTGAGCTCCTTCACTTCAAACGTTCCCACTAAAGTAACCTTCTTTCCTTTGGAATCGGTTGGGATAAAGAATCCGTAATCCTTAAATGTGATACGGGCAGAATAACCAGCTTCATTGGCTACAAAAAAGCATCCCTTTTTTTCACATACTTCAGCAACTTCTGTTTCAAGAGATACTTCTTTTCCTGAAAGTTCTTTTTCATTCTGGATGATGCTTTTCAAAGAAGAAACTCCTCCCCAAGACTCAACTTCAGCTCCAAATACTTCGTGCGTTTCTGTGACTTCAACAGGCTCTGACAAACGCACCACATCCGTTTCCTGAGCAAAAACAGAGGTCGAAAAACCGACCATTAAAGCTAACAATACAATTTTCTTCATAGATCAATGATTGGATTAAAAGGAGTCCAAACATACAAATATCTAATCCAATATTTCATCCGATTCTACCAATTAATCAACACTTTTTTGGCGATGCTCGCAGTAGTAGATCTTTCGCCCACCGGTCTTCATTTCTTTGATCTCCCTTCCACATTTATAGCAAGGCTTGCCGGTTCTCTTGTAGGCATAAAACCTGGAGTTCTTTCTTGAAGCCCCTTCCCTTTCCAACGCTTCCTTAAGCTCAGGTTCTATAATTATTCCGCCTGTTTTATACGAGCGACGCGAAAGCTCCAGGGAATAATGCGCCAGGTCTTCCAGCTGCTCCTCAGTACAGTCTTTTGGACGCCAATCAGGATCTACCTTCGCACAAAACATGATCTCGCTTCGCAGGTAATTTCCAACACCACTCAGAAATCCCTGATCTAGCAAAAGGGTAGCCAGTTTCCGGTTCTTGAAATTCTCATCCTGATATCGAGCTAAAACTTCTTCATAGGACGTCTCGGGGTGAACCACATCCGGTCCCAGCTTTTTGATGTAATCATGCGATTCAACTTCATCCGCCTCAAGCATTTCGATCTCTGAAGCCGAATACAAAAATGCAGCGCCATCATTGGTTTTTATAGCCACCCGAAGTGAACGATTGGTATCCGGCTGCATTCCGTTCTCCGACATCATCCACTTGCCATACAGCTGATTATGAGAATATAAATTCAGCCCATTATCAAAAGCGTTGATAATGGCTTTCCCCCTTGGCGTGACCGAGATAATTTTACTACCCACCAGCTCTTTCTCGAACTCTTTAAGCTCATCGAATGCAAAAAATAATTCCTTGATCTCTTTATTGGCGATTGTATTGCTTATTTCGTCTGCGGCTCTCCAAATTTCAGGTCCTTCGGGCATATTTAACTATGGTTATTGATTAATTGTTAATAGTTTAGCTCTCACTACAAAAGGCATATAAAATACGTTCAATGAAAGCCATCATCACCCTTATTTCCGGATTTTTTGGGATTCTCTTTTTTGAGGGATTTGCCCGACTGATCATCACCTTCTACCACCGCATTGAATTTAGCTTCTACGGCATCTCACACCTTCCATCCGATGTTTGGGTGTATGTGATCTTTGCCTCCGTTATAACGAGCACCTGGCTGACTACCATGCTCGTACTCACCATATTAAAAACGAACAGTAAACGTTACGCACTTCTCTTTGGCGGGATTATCATGCTTTGGCGCCTCTTCGAAATTGCGAATTCCCATCAATCAGAACCAGTGTATTATTTTTCTGGGGTGATTTCACTTCATCTTTTGGGCGTATATTTGGCATATTTAGCCTATTCCCGGCAAGAGATTTCAACTGACTAATTGCAAAGAGGCATTATTTCATTCCTTTGTCTTTTATGCCCAGTTCATCGTCAGACGACTCAAAGCTCGTCCGACGATTGAATGCCAGCCAGATTGTTTCTACAACCTCGAAAATAACGTTCCTCTCGCCATTCGGCGGACCACTTCTTGGTTAAGCAACCAAATTGGGTGGTGGAAATGATAAAGTAATAGCAAAAAACTTGAGCCTTTCAGTGGTCGGACGAGAACTATGACTTTTAAAACTACCCCGAAACGCCACTTAGCTACTACACCGAGCATTTCTTCCTAAACAAAAAAGATTTACCTATTTTAAGCTTCATCATTTCAATTTTGATCTTTTTTTCACACATGAAAATCACTTCTCTGATAAGCCTTTTACTTCTAATCCTTCTTGCCTCTTGTAATCTGAACAATCAGCCAAACATCAATGAAATCCCTTCTCCCTCCATCGATAACAGCATGTATCCCCGGTTATTTACAGATAATACAGGCACCGTATTTATGAGCTGGATGGAGCGAAAAGGCGACCTGACCTCCCTGAAATATTCTTCTTTCAATGAAGGAAAATGGGATGCGCCGATTGAAATTTCCTCCGATTCGGGCTGGTTTATCAACTGGGCTGATTTTCCTTCCATCATCGCTCAAAATGGACAACCCGTGGCGGCCCATTGGTTAAATAAAATGGAAGGCGGAACCTATGCTTATGCGATCAATATGTCTGTTTTCGATAATACATGGAGTTCTGCTTTTAAACCTCACGAAGATAATACTGCTACCGAGCATGGCTTTGTCAGTATGGTTCCTGCCTCAGATTCCACATTCATGGCTGTATGGCTTGATGGCAGAGAAACAGCACATCGAGCAGATGACGAATATGGAGATCTTCAAAAAGCAATGACCTTACGCGGGGCTTTGATCAGTCACTCAGGTCAAGTTCTGGAAACATATCTGCTGGATGAGTCGGTTTGTGATTGCTGTAATACCTCAATCACTAAAACAGATTCTGGCTTTATAGTGGCTTACCGAAACCGCACTGAAGATGAAGTTCGGGATATTTATACGGTAACCATCAAAGATGGCATCGTTACAAAACCTAAACCAGTTCACTCCGATCATTGGGAAATTGCGGCTTGTCCGGTAAACGGGCCTGCGATTTCCTACCATCAGAATACGATCGCGCTAAGTTGGTTTACAGCAGACGAAGGAAAAGCAAAAGTAAAGCTTGCCCTTTCTGCCAACGGCGGAAACCAATTTTCATCCCCAATAATACTTGATGAGGAAAACCCCACGGGACGTGTGGACCTGGAAATGAATGAAGAAACCATTTGGGTAAGCTGGCTCACTTCAGAGAATGAAAAAGATCTGTTGAAAGTTGCGTCCTATTCCATTCAGGGAGAGAAAAAAAGAGAATATGAAATTGGAGGAATTTCAAAAGACCGAAATGCAGGTTTTCCTCAAATCACGGCTTACAAAGATGGGTTGATGATCGCAACTACACATATAGAAAATGACCAAAGCAGAATAGTAACAAAGTATTTGGCAGATTGATCCTACTCACTGCTCACTACTCACTGCTCACTACTCACTACTCACTGAAAGACCCTACTCTTCATCCTCCGCATTCACAAACTCAATACGATCTCTGTAGATAACCCCAACAATATTATCCCCGCCCGAGGCTGGAATGGCGGTTAGTGTGAAAGAATCTGTGCCTTCTTCAGAAATACTAAACTGACCTAGCTGATTATCCTCACTGATATTTAAATGCTCTAGAGAGATATTCTGGAAAGAATTTCCTCCTCCTCCCAAAGCTTTAATCTTAGAGTGATACATTGCAGCCAAACCCTGAGATTCAATCATCTTCACCTTGATCGACTCATGATTAGAATTCATCCGAGTGTTTTCAAAAGTTGTAATTGCTACAACTGTTGCAATACCAACAACTATGGTCACTAACAAAATTAATAAAATTTGTTGCTGTCCCATATGTACAAAATTTGAATTATAAGAAAAAAGCCTCTCTATGGTAGAGAGGCTTTAAAATATACTTATAGATTAGATAGTATTAATTAATCTACTGTACCGTCTTGGTCTCTATCGATACCATCTTTTCGCACATCCACTGCAAAAGAATTTGAAGCAGCACCTGTACTACCTTCTGTGTAACCATCACCACTTGATGGATCAGCTGTTACGGTAAATGATGAATCACCTTTTGCGCTTAACTGGTAAGTACCATTTTCGTTGTAAGCAATGTCTCCACCACTTGTAATGGTTCCACCAAATGCCATGTCATTAAAGGTAATTCCTGTAAAAGATTTACCTCCTCCTCCAAGCATTCCTGGTTTCATATAGTATCCTTGCGCAGAAGATGCGATACTAGCTAAGTCATTGTTAACAGCATCCATGTTTGCCGATTCTGAAGCAGCTCCAAATGTGTTAATTGCCACAACCGTCGCAATACCTACGATGATTGTTACTAAAATTACGAGTAATAATTGTTGTTGACCCATGATGATCTCCTAGTTGTTGTGTTTTGTTTGTTTGTTAAACTGTTTGAATTTATTTCGATATCAATTTTGACAATTAATCTATCAAAATAAATTAGATTTTATTTAGTGTTTCTTCTTTGTCTGTCACGTTTACAAGAGTGACTGCATCCGTATTTGTTACAAAATTAACTTAATTAAAATTTTTTAATATTTGCAAGATGATTTTGTAAAACTAAAAACTCTAATGTTCTGAAGTATACGCATCAAACAGGAAAATGGATTTCTTTTCCTAAATTCTTCACATCGGTTCTACTTCCCCTCCCTTTGGCATCAGAATAATTTCTTCTGCTACACTTCTGCTGCTTAGCTGGGTGAGTGAAATAATGAGCTTCCCAACGTCTTCCGGATCGATAAGCTTTTCAGGATCAATATCTACGCCTTCCCAGGAAGTGGAGTATGTTTGCCCCAGATTGATGGCTGTAACGGCAATATTGGTTCCCATTAGTTCTTTTCGGAGTGAGCGGGTATATCCCAACAGTGCATGTTTTGACATAGAATATGCACCGCTATCTCCCAGTCCTTTTAAAGCTCCCATCGAAGAAATATTCACTATAAAACCCCGATCCTGATTTTTTAAGAAGGGTATAATGGCTTTTGTGAGATTAAAGGCTCCGAGGGCATTCACTTTAAACTGGGACTCAAATTCCTCAATACTGGTTTCTTCTAAGGTTTTAAATAAAAATGATCCGGCATTATTAATGAGCATTGTGGGTGCATACTCTGCAAAGTCGAGAGCAGCAATTTGCTCCTCATCCGTTATATCTGCAGAGAGGGTCTCCACTTTTTTTGCTCCTTCTTTGAGACATACTTCTTTCGCATTCTTAAGTTCATCTTCATTCCGGGCCATCAAAACCAAGGAATGATCGGTTTCGCGGGCAAATACTTTTGCTATGGATAACCCAATGCCTTTACTGCCTCCGGTTATGATCACAGCTCCTTTCTCAAATTTCATTACGGCACCTTCAAAAATTTATGTGTTTGCAGGCTAATTCCCCATTCAGGATTTTCCTTCACATAGTCCACTATCAGGTCTACGGACTTTGGCGTTTCCCATTCGGGTTGAAGTAATAAACGGGTTCCCTCAGGACATTTTGCTGCATTTTCTTCTGCCCATTTCAGATCTTTGTTCGTCAGCACCACCACCTTTAATTCATCCACATAGGCAAACACTTCTTCTGTGGGTTTTTTAAATCGTTTTGGGGATAGCGTGATCCAATCCAGTTGTCCTGAGAGCGGAGAGGATCCACTAGTTTCGATGTGTGTTTGAAGTCCTGCTGACTTCAGTCCAAGCGTGAGCGGCAGCAGATCATGAAGCAACGGTTCGCCCCCGGTGATCACAACAAATGGGGCTTTACTCTGTTTTGCAGCATCCACTAATTCTCTTACCGTCAGTTTAGGATGGCCTTCTTCTTCCCAGCTATCCTTCACATCACACCACCAGCAATTTACATCACACCCCGCTGTTCTTATAAAATAGGATGATCGACCGGTATGAGCACCTTCCCCCTGAATGGTATAAAAATGCTCCATTACAGGATATTCCACTTCCCAGATATCATTTTCAGCAATTATGTCGTTCTTTTGATCGGTTTTAAACATCTTTATCAGTGTATTCTACCCAGCTTGTTTCTGTTTCCCAGACGGTTACGGTCAGCTCTATGCCATCAGGAATGCGGCTTTTTGTTTCTTTATGAATGAATTCTGCAATCCGCTCAGCGGTAGTATTCTCAGGCATCAATTCGTTCAAAAACCCGTGATCGAAGCCTCCTTTTTCAGAATCTTTGGCCGCCCATTTCAGCTCTTTGAAATCGCATACCATATCCGGTGTTTCCAGATATTGGGATGGATTCAGCTTATTGGATTTTGCGGTCATCTTAACTCGGTACGAGTGTCCATGCATGCGGCCACATTTGCCGTCATAACCATCAATGAAATGAGCAGCATCAAACTTAAACTCTGTATGTAATGTCCAGGTAGGCATTCGGAAATCGGGATTTTTAATATCTGGAATTTGAAACTTGTGTCAATAAAAAAAGCCACGTTTGTGGCGTGGCTCTAAATTACGGGTTTTTAAGCAAAATTACTCACTGCGCTTTATGCCACATCCAGAGAGCTTAGATTGTTGTATGGGAATGTCTTCCCCGTTGGCAATGGCATTCAGTGCATCTTCCAAAAAGTTTTTCTGGGTTGAATTTGCGTCGTCAGCATTGTCATCGATGGCACCATGGTAAACCAGGATGCTATTTCCATCAAAAAGGAAAACTTCGGGCGTGCGCGTAGCTCCAAATGCATCAGCAATTATGTGGTCTTCATCTAATGCATAGGTGAAATTATATCCCTGTTTTTGAGCCCTTCTGCGCATGTCATCTAAGGATTCTCCCCTACTGCGGATCCTCTCGTTCGGATTCAATACAATCATTCCAACATCATTTATATTGGCCAGGGTTGATATGAAATTATACCGATCTTCCCATTTAGCTACCCAGGGACAAGTATTGCTGCTGAAGATCACCAACAAGCCATTAGTATCTTTTTTCTGTTCTAAGGTCCAGGTTCTCCCGGAAGTATCCTCAATTTCCTGACCTGCAGCTTGTAACTGAGCTCCAATTCTAAGAGCTGTTTGTGCCTGGACGGTAAGAGTTCCCAAAAGACAAATTAATACGGACAGCTGAATTTTTTTCATCATCTGAATCAAATATTGTACAAATTTTGTGTCGGTTTAATTATACACAATGGAGCGGGTAAGTGCACTTCGGTTTTGGGGTGAACCAATTTGATCTCAATTATCCAATATGGATGGATCCCAAAAGTGTTTTTCCATGTCAACAGTATATTCTTCAGAAAATGTAACCCCTTCTTGGGTAAGACGTTCACGCATGGAATCGCCTTCAAAATAAGCGCGGCCTGTAAGTTGCCCCAACCTGTTTAAAACACGGTGTGCAGGAATTTCAAATCCCAGCTCCTCCGTTTGATAATTATTCAGGGCGTAACCGACCATCCGGGCTCCCGACTTCACCCCCAGATATCCGGCAATAGCGCCATATGAAGTCACTTTCCCATAAGGGATCTCGGCAACCACATTATACACCCGGTCATAGAAATCTGCTGTGGAAGACTTCATCTCGACAATAACTTTTTGATCTCATCATGAGCTGCAGTCCACTCATCCTTCCTTTTTACGATATCCAGGGCTCTGTATCCCAGCATTTTATAAATCCTGAGAACCTCAGAATTTCCTTCAAGCTTTGCCATATGGTCACGAATGGTTTCCAAATCACCCCGTACAACAGGTCCGGTTAGAGCCTCTTCTGTGCCCAGCTCGCTGACATTATTAAGTGTATTTTGCATAAGCGATGAAAGCGCCTTTAGAGCTTTATCTTCTGGAATATTCCCCATTGCAGAAATAGTTGCAGCAAGATCAGCCAGCACAACCAGGTAATTTGAAGCCACCACTGCCGATACATGTAACAATGATTTCGCTTCCGGTTCAACCCGAAAAGTAAAACTTCCCAAAGTATCTGCTATGTTCTCGAGCATTGCGACCACTGCCTCATCCCCTTCCACATCAAACCAAACCTCTTTAAGATCTTTTGTTTTTGGAGTGATGGATCTCATGGGATGAAAAGAGGCAACCTGAGCTCCTTTTTTCTGAAGTGGCTTCAAAATTTCAGAACTTAGCGTACCTGAGCAATGCACAAAGAATTTCCCTACAAAAGTAGATCTAATTTGAGCAAGATTTGCAGCGATCTCCGGAATAGCATCATCTGAAGAAGTAAGGAAGATAAGCTCCCCCAACGCCTCTTCATTCTGAGGAAGTCCGGTTTCAAATACCGTATTTGGGTATGACTTGCTAAAAGACTCTGACACTCCTGAACGATTGTATACGGAACGAACCGGATAATCCTGATCAACAAGAGCATTCAGAAAGGCTGTCCCCACACGTCCAAGTCCTATGATGGAAATACGGGGCTTTTTCATCTCAAACTACCTGATGTTGTTTTTGAATGGCATACCCACAAATGTGCTTGGCCGATTCTATATGATCCAGAAATTCTACGTTGTATCCCCACGAACGGGCCACCATAATTCCACTCATAAAAGCCCGGGCGCCTTCCACCGTTTTCTCGTTGCTGTTGAGATAATGCAACAAACCGGATTCCTTGTTATCAAGGATAAGTGCCCGAAGTTTTTCAAGCTCCTCTGGACTGGATGCCGGCACATCACAGCAAAAAACTATGAGTGCATTTTTATGAAGCAGAAGTTCATCAAGTGTGAAGGCTAGTTCGCGTACAATGGCGGGATCGTAATCTCCGATCTGCAGACTTACCACATCAAAATCATCGAAGCAGGCCTGGAGAACCGGAAGCTGCGTATACAGGCTCATTTCCCTGCTGTACCCTTCATCGGCTATAAAAAAATCATCTTCTTCATCGCAAAACTCGTTGCGGAGGTAGTCGTTTACCGGAACCTCGCCAAAACGTGATTCAAAGGTGGTATTAGACGGCATGGCCAGTTTCTTTTGTAAATGCCCGGTGTAAGATTCGATCACCACCACCGTATCGAATGACTGGTTTATCACTGTTTTGTAGGCCGTGCAAACTTCCCCAAAGTTATTTTCGTCCAGATTGTTAGGCACAAAAAGCATGCGGACCTGGTCATCCAGCTTATTTAAATGCGGAGCCTGTTTAATGTGATCTTGAATCTCTTTTTTAGAAAGGTTTTGAACGTCCATAATGCTGATCTGAAGATGATGATACAAATACTAAAAAAGCCCAAAGAAATCTTTCCTTATTCCCGTAGGAATGATTTCTCTGAGCTTTCGCGATATTGAATCAAATTTATTTGCTTTGATAAGCTAATGCTATCTGATGATTTAGTTGCCTGAAACTACAAATTTCAAATAAATATTCATTGTTAAATCTTACAGAAAAGCGGTTTTTTTCTTTTTTGTGGATTTGAACCTCATTAAGATTTGTCCGCAGTCCCGTACCCAGGCATTTAACCGCGGCTTCTTTTATAGTCCATAATTTTACAGGCTCCTCTTTGCTGAGTTGAGCTTGTTCCTGTGTACTTAATATCCGCTTAAGAACTTTTGGGTTGACCTCCCTTTGAACCTGTTCTGCATCAATACCAAGATCCAGGCTTTCTGATATAGCACAAAAAACATGACTTGGTGTGTGCGAAAAGCTAACAAACGCCTGTTCCCCTGCTAGTTCAAAAAATGGTTTCCCATCCTGATGCTTCAAGAGCTGAACCTGTGAAAGATCAAGCGCTGAACGATCGATCAAAAAATTAAATAAATACCTTGCTGTAAGGTATTCTGATTTTCTTTTGGGGTGATGAAATGCCTGATATTTCTTGAGTTCTGCCTCACCAAGAAGATCATCAGAAAGGTCATCCTTGATGCGGGAACACCCAAGAATGATCTCTTCAGGCCAAAATTCGATCTGTTGGGTATCTATAATCTGCATACAGGAAGGTATCAATTTTAATCACAGAAGAGAAAGTGAGAATAGAGAAGCAAAAAATGGCGGAGAGAAGGATTTCCCGCAAAAGTGTCCTCTTTGTCTATTCGAGGTGAAAGCGGGACAAGCTTCTCATCCCTCCTTTCTTTTGTAAACAAAACACCAATCGGTTGATGAGCAGTAGTAGTTATTATTAAATGCGGAGAGGGAGGGATTCGAACCCTCGGTACCCCGTAAGGGGCACACTCGCTTTCCAGGCGAGCCCGTTCGACCGCTCTGGCACCTCTCCGTTTAAAATGATGAATAGCCCGTCGAAGGGCGCCTAAGATAGAAGTATTTCAACCTTATATCAACGGCATTTGAGTATTGATTTCAAATAAATGAATTTAATCAGATCAAGAGTAGAATAGTATTCAAAAACCAATTCTAAATGTATTGACCACATAGGTTCTTACCGGTTTCCCATCATCTCTGGCAGGTGAAAATCTCCATTTTGAGGCTGCTTCTGTCACTGCCTGCATTAACCCAAACCCAATTTCATTTACTGTTTCGTAGGTTGCTCCATCATAAACACGAATTTCTGAGATAAAGAAGTCTTCCACATTTCCATTGGTGCCAACTAAAAATGTAACCTCAATGAGTGCTTTCACGTCTGCACGCTTGGCTGCTGACGGAATAGTTGGCTCTACAATGCGTACCAAACCGGCCGGCTGCTGTGGACTTCCCACGATCTCTCCTTCTCCTTCAGTTTCCGCTGTCCCCTGTTCACCGGTGGCATCATAGCGGGTAAAAATTTCATCGAATTCGGGAAAGTCTATTTCTTCTTCAATGATCTCATCATTGGGAACGGGTACAGGCACAATGGGTTTGGGCGGAGCCGCAGGAGCAGTGGTTTGTTTGGTGATGATGGCATTTTCAACGTAGGTGACTTCATCAGTAAAGGTATCCTCGTATTCTCTGTTGGGTTGAGGCTGTTCCGGCCATAATCTAACCACTCCGATCAAAAATAATTCCGCACAAATAAGACAAAGCATGATCCGATGTTCATGGTCAAGTTCATCATAGTAGATATCACGGATCTTTTTGATCAAGTTTTTCTCAATTCTTTTAAATGGTGTTCCATAATGTCCCGGGTATGATCCTTTAGCTCTTTCATTCCATCGAAGTTGGAGGGATCAATGGGATCCAGCACCTTCAGCTTAAACTGTACATTTGGGTTTAGTTTGGAGGAAGATGGGGGCATGGCTTTGAAACCGCCATCTATTACCATCGGTTGTAATGTGAAGCCATGTTCCTGTGCCAGAAGAAATGGTCCGTTCTTAAACGATTTCAGTTCCCCATCCATTGTGCGGGTTCCTTCAGGAAATATCATTACCGGAACAAGATCTTTTAATGGCTGCACCAGATTCTCAAGTTTTTTGAGAGCTGTCTTACTTTTTCGGTTGATGGTAAGGTGCCCGGTTAGCCATACCAACCATCCCATTACAGGAATGTAGGTAAGACTTCTTTTGGATACCCACTTCATTTTCCAGGGAAGATGATAGATCAGTACCATATCCAAAAAACTTTGATGGTTGGAGACAAAAACAGTTGGTTGTGAGGGATCAAACTTCTCTAAGCCTTCAAACTGTCTCTTCCAGCCAGGACTCGCCATCATCATAAAACGAGCCATAATAGATAGTGTGAAATTTGGAGCTTTTCGATATCTGTCAAAGGGAAAAGTAATCAGAAAAACCAACGAGATGATCACAAAAAAGACCAAGAACAGAAGTGAAAAATAAGTAAAAACAAAAATGCTAAATAAAGTGCGAACCATTATTCTTTTAAGCTTAAGAGTGCTTTTCGTACAAATCCATTATGCTCATTTAAATGCTTTCGGGCCTCCTGTGCTGAAAGATCTCCAAGCCCCATTACCAGTGCAGTTTTAACATGTCCGCCAGAGGCTTTCAATAACCGTTCAGCCTCATCATAGTCAACCTCCGAAAATATCATCAAAATTCTCTTGGACCGTTCTACCAGTTTCTTATTGGTAAGCATCAGATCTACCATTACATTTTCGTAAACCTTGCCCTGACGGATCATAGCTCCGGTCGTTATCATATTCAATACCATTTTCTGAGCTGTTCCACTCTTCATGCGGGTACTGCCCATGATCACTTCCGCGCCCACCGGTATATCGATCAAGTAATCCACTGTCAGATCAATTTGTTCACCCGGGACCGTTGTCACCATAATAGTTTTACAGCCGCGACGGGCAGCCTCTTTGATGGCTCCATGAACATACGGGGTTCGTCCACTGGCAGCCAAACCACAAACCACATCAGGCGGGGCAACATTCGCTTTTTTAACGTCTGCTGCTCCATTTTCTTCCAAGTCTTCGGCGCCTTCCTGGGCAACAAACATGGCTTCTTTTCCGCCAGCGATAAAACCTTGCACCTGTTCCGGAGACGTACCGAATGTGGGAGGACATTCAGCTGCATCCAACACGCCAAGCCGACCGCTGGTTCCGGCTCCAAAATACAAAAGCCGACCTCCTACCTGAAAAGCATCGCTTACCAATTCGATCACCTCGGCGATTACCTCATTCTTCTTTTCAACTTCCCTGGCAACCTTTTGGTCTTCAGAATTTATGATGGATGCGATCTCGGCTGCAGAAGCAAGATCGATCTCCATCGAAGCAGCATTTCTTTTTTCCGTAGCCAACTTTCCGAGTTTAGAAAAAAGCTCTTTACGGTCTTTATCAGAATCCACAACTACGAATTCCTGCGATTTTTCCACCAAAGTGTGGTATCACCTGTTTCAGACATTACTTTAGGAGTATCGCCTTTTTCCTGAGCTCCATTTTTTAATAATGCTGCTGTCAGAGCAATATCTGCGATCGGTAATTCGGGCTGCATTTTTTCAGGAGTGAAGTGATCCGGCACAAAATGGGTATCGTATCTGGCTTCAATAAATGCGGGATGATTGAGCGTGAACTCACAAAATGGGATGGTCGTTTTACAACCTGCGATCTCATATTCATCCAGCGCACGCAGCATTCTTTTTCTGGCAGTTTCTCTATCCGGGCCGTGTACGCTTAGCTTAGATATCATGGGGTCGTAATTGATGGTGATCTGCTGCCCCTCTTCCACACCGGCATCCACACGAATACCTGATCCGGTTGGAACGCGATGTTTTATCAACAAACCTGTACTTGGCAGGAAATTGTCGGCAGGATCTTCGGCATAGATCCGACACTCAAAAGCATGTCCGTTTATGGAAAGATCTTCTTGTTTGAACGGAAGCTCCTTACCTTCTGCCACAAGGACCTGAAGTGCAACTAGATCTGTATTTGTGATCATTTCAGTTACAGGATGTTCAACCTGAAGTCGGGTATTCATTTCCAGGAAATAAAAATTCAGGTGTTTATCAACCAAAAACTCAATGGTTCCGGCACCCACATAATCACAAGCTTTAGCCGCTTTAATAGCTGCTTTCGACATCTCATCACGAAGCTCCGGAGTCAGTAAAGCACAAGGTGCTTCTTCAATTACCTTCTGGTGGCGACGCTGAATAGAGCATTCCCGGTCGTATACATGCAATACGTTTCCATGCGTATCTGCGATGATCTGAAATTCGACATGGCGGGGTTCTTCCAAATATTTTTCAATATAGATCCGGTCATCCCCAAATGCATTTCGAGCCTCCGATTTGGCTGCCTTGATGCTTGCTTCAAACTCTTCTTTTTTATGAACGATGCGCATCCCTTTTCCACCACCGCCGGCAGCAGCTTTCACCAAAATGGGATAGCCGATTTCGTCGGCCACTCTGCGGGCTTCTTCAATATCTTTGAGCTCGCTTTTCAATCCGGGAGGCGTGGGAATCTTGTGCTGACTCATCAACTCTCGAGCCTCGGTCTTATCTCCCATCAAACGGATGGCTTTTGGTCTTGGCCCTATAAAGATCACTCCTTCTTTATCACAGCGTTCTGCAAAAGCTGCATTTTCACTCAAAAATCCATAACCGGGATGAATGGCATCTGCTCCGGTTTGCCTGGCCGCATCAATGATCTTATCCATGACGAGATAACTTTCGGAGGAAGCAGCTTCACCAATAAAAACGGCTTCATCTGCGTGCAGCACGTGCGGAGAATGGGCATCCGGGCGAGAATAAACCGCAACGGTTTTGATCCCTAACTCTTTACAGGTGTGAATAACTCTGAGGGCAATTTCTCCTCGGTTCGCGATTAGAATCTTCTTTATATGGGCCATAAAGTCCTGTTTTAGTTTTTTCTAATAATAGGACTTTACGCAATGATTCTCCACGTAGAAAACGGGATTAACTCGCTGATTTCATTTCCATGAAAACACGGGGAAGAATGGACAATTTCTCGGTATAATTAAGATAAGCCCGGGTGTTAAAAACGTTGTAATCGTTTTCTTCTATCTTGGTAAGAATGCGGCTGTAATTATGCCGAGCAAGATAAACAGGTAACCTGCTATCACTTGAAAGTAATGAGATGCCCAGATCGGCCTTTTTATAATACTCCCGGGCACGCTCAATCTGGAATTTCATCAGTTCAATGAACTTTTCGCTCTTTTGGTTGGCAAATAATTCTTCTTCAGAAACACCAAACTTTTTGAGTTCATCTTGAGGAAGATAAATCCGGTTTCTTCGAAGGTCTTCTCCCACATCCCGCAAAATATTGGTGAGCTGCATAGCGATCCCAAGGTCAACGGCATAATCAAGTGCACGGGGATCAGTGTAGCCAAACACTTCGCTCGTCATCAGTCCCACTACAGAAGCAACTTTGTAGGAATAATCATATATCTCGTCGAAGCTCTGAAAGCGCGATTTGGTCAGATCAGTTTTCACGCCCTCCATCAACAAAAAAGGAAGATCTATGGAAATATCGTATTGGCGTAATGTGTCTGAAAAGGCCTCCAGTATAGGATCATTTACCTTTCTCCCATTGTACACACTTATGAGCCTTTGTTTGAAGGAATATAGCTTCTCCTCCACTTCTTCAATGGTGATGGATTCATTCAGGATCAAGTCTTCGGCTTCATCAACCAGATCGTCCAGATAGCGGCACAATCCATAGATAGCAAAGATCCCCCGCTGCTTTTTATTTGGTAGAAACCGGGTAGCCATATAAAAAGTCTTCGCATGCTCTTTGGTGATGAAACGGCAATGCGAATAAGCTTGCCGCAGTTCACCATCCTGAAGGTCATCGATCACCGAACGGTGAAACGAAGTCTTCTCATAAAGAGGTCGAAAAAGTTGATATGGTATGCTTAGTAGATTCGTCATAATCTTGATGTCTGTTTTGATAAAGCTCAAAAAGAATCAAAAAAGTTCCCGCCAGTAATAATTATTTGGTAATAACATTTTCAGGTGGATATGTTTATACTTGAATCTCGAAATGGTTATATTATTTACAATATATACCTTAACCTTATTAATCGATATACTAACTTACGCTAAATAATTAAGCCAAATGAATAAAAAAGTAACAATCTATGAAGTTGCTAAAAAGGCTGAGGTCGCAATTTCCACCGTTTCGCGGGTACTGAACGGATCTGAGAACGTATCAGATAAGACAAAGGAAAAAGTTCAGGAAGCAATCAAGGAGCTGAGTTTTCGTCCACAGGTTAGTGCACGAAAGCTGGCAAGCAAAGAACCGCAGATGCTGGCTATAGCCGTGCCTTCTTTTACGACTCCTTATTTTAATGAAGTTTTGAAAGGTGTTAAAGATGAGATCAAGAAAATGGACCTTGATATTATTCTATATAATACTGGTTCCAAAGATCCTGAAGAAGGCGTTCAAAACTTTTTTGACCGTGGTACCGCCGATGCCGTGATCTTACTCTCCATCAATGTGAGTGAGAAAGTACACGAACTCATACAAGCTACCCAGACGCCGGCTGTTCTGGTAAACTCATCGCACCCCTCCTACAACTATTTTATGCTGAATGATTATCAGGGCGGATATTTAGCGGGTGAGCATTTAGTAAAGCAAGGCTTCGAGAAGCTCGGTATGATCACCAGTATCGTGGAGTCTCATACCTCAAAAGAGCGGATCCGTGGTTTTAAGGACGCTCTTAAGAATTACAAGATGGAGATCAACAAAGATTTCTTTATGAGTGGTGATACTACCAAGCACGGTGGCTTTACTGAAGAAGCAGGATTCGAGGCTATCTATAAATTCGATAAAAAAGGAACATTCCCTGAAGCCATTTTCTGCTCAAACGATACCCAGGCTGTGGGAGCAATTTATGCGCTCTCAAAATTAGGAATTAAAGTTCCTGAGGATATCGCCATCATGGGTTATGACAACATCAAACTGAGTAAATATCTGGACCTTACTACCATCGACCAGAAGATGTATACCATCGGAGTTCAGGCTACCAAAAGACTGGCTGAGATCATTGAAAAACCCGATGATGAACTTTATCAGACCACGATCAACCCCGTTATGGTTGAGCGCGGTTCAACTAAAAACGTGAAAAAAGCATAGATTAGTAGTGAGCACCTCTTTTTCTGTTCAGGAAGCATTAGAACACTGCATCATTCAAACGAACGTACCTGGTCTTCCGACTCCTTATAAAGGAAAAGTTCGTGAAGTATATGATCTGGGTCATGATAAAGTGGGAATTGTAGTTACAGATCGCATATCTGCTTTTGATTATATCATGAAGCAGGCTATTCCTTTCAAAGGACAAATTCTAAACCAGCTTGCGGCTTTTTCTTTTGAGAAGGTGAAGGATATAGTGGATACGCATATCATTGATGTGCCCCACCCTAACGTCACCATTGCCAAAAAATGTGATACAGTTCCTATAGAAGTCGTTGTCCGGGGATATCTGACAGGTCATGCCTGGAGAGTTTACAAATCCGGAGGACGCACTCTATGCGGAGTCTCTCTCCCGGATGGACTCAAAGAACATGATCGGTTTCCAGAACCTATACTTACTCCTGCCACCAAAGCGGAGGAAGGACATGATGAGGACATTTCAGAACAAGAGATCCTGTCTCGTGAAATTGTTGATGCATCATTGTGGAACGAGATCAAAGAAGTGGCTTTTAAACTGTTTGCCCGGGGAAGTGAAGTGGCTGATGAACAGGGACTTATACTCGTAGATACTAAATATGAATTTGGGATCCACAAAGGAGAATTGACGCTTATTGATGAAGTTCACACCACTGATTCCTCCCGCTATTTTTATAAAGAGGGGTATGCAGAACGGCAAGCCAAAGGCGAGGGGCAGAAACAGCTTTCCAAAGAATTTCTGCGTGAATGGCTGATGGAGAACGATTTTCAGGGGTTGGAAGGGCAAACGCTTCCAGACCTTCCAGACGAATTCCGATTGAAAGTATTTGAACGGTACGCAGAATTATTCGAAATGCTTACCGGGAATGAATTTCAGCCTGTCATTGAAAAGAATCTTGATGGAAAACTAACTACCATTTTTAAAAATGCTTAAGGCTGATCTAATAGAGAAATTTGGACTCTTTGATGACTACTGGACCCCGAGAATCATCGCAGAGCTCAATGATCAATTTGTAAAAATCGCCAAGCTCAAAGGTGAATTTATCTGGCACAATCACGAAAACGAAGACGAATTATTTTATATCGTCAAAGGCTCTCTTCTTCTAAAATTCAGGGATAGAAATAACGTGAAATTGAATGAGGGCGAAATGTATGTAGTTCCGGCCGGTGTCAATCATTTGCCCGTTGCTGATGAAGAATGTTGGGTTATGCTGATAGAGCCAAAAAGCACCGAACATACCGGCTCAACAATAACAGATCAGACGGTTAAAGTTGAAGATCAGAAATGGATTTAAGAGTGGGATGAATTAGTATGTACAAATTTCACAAGGACAAAGAACGATATTTTAACATGCAGTACAAAACCTCGAAAGAGTATGTTGTGCCGTTTGTTGAAGACTTCCTCCCCGACCGAAAACCTTTGCGAATACTTGAGATCGGTTGTGCAGAAGCAGGCGTACTGAAAGCGTTTACGGAATCAGGGCATCAATGTGTAGGCATTGAGCTTTCATCTTCCCGAGTTAAACTCGCACGGGAATTTATGCAGGAGGAAGTAGAATCCGGTCAGATCAGGTTCATTATTGAGGACATTTACAACATCAACCCGGAAAAAGAATTTGATGAGCTGTTTGATCTGGTGATCCTGAAGGATGTGATCGAGCATATACATGATCAGGAACGATTTATGAGCGAGCTGAAGAAGTTCATAAAACCGGACGGACATGTGTTCTTTGCCTTTCCTCCCTGGTACATGCCTTTTGGCGGACATCAACAATTGGCAAATAATAAAGTACTCAACAAACTTCCATACTATCACATTCTGCCGGATGGCTTTTACCGTCTTATCCTAAAAGTTGGAAAAGAAGACGAGCAAAAAGTCGACAGTTTAATTGATATCAAGCACACCGGAATCACTATTGAACGATTTCAAAAAATTGCTAAAGTGAATGGCTGGCGAATCGACCAAAAGAAATATTGGCTCTTCAATCCCATTTATCAATGGAAGTTTGGGTTGAAACCAAAAGGCCTCTATAAACCATTTCAGCAAATTCCCTTTCTCCGAAATTTCTGGACAACGGCCGCTTATTTCCTGGTAAGCTTGAAGAAATAAATAAGGCTACTCCGGTTTATTCGGCATGGCTTGACCGACCCAGTTCAAAGTCCGCTTGGACCGATATTCTATTCAACCTGACTGCCTTAATCCAAAACCGCACAAGCGGACGCTTGCGCTAGTGCTGAATTGGGCTCCACCGGTTTGCCCCTCACGATTTATTCCTCCCCCGACCTGGTTCAAGCGTCCGCTTGGAACAATATTTTTTTAAAATTCCGCCTCCTAAAACAACTCTTTCGCCACTTCATACACTGAAGCTGATTTTCCCATTGAATAAAAGTGCAAGCTCGGCACACCAAATTCCATCAATTCTTTAGATTGCTGAATAGTCCATTCAATACCAACCTGCCGAACCTCATCCCGGTTATTACATTTCTCCACTTCCTTGGTTAGCTCCATTGGCAGATCCACATAAAAAAGCTGAGGCAATATGGTAAGCTGTTTGGGAGATGTGATCGGCTTCAACCCCGGAATAATGGGCAATGTAATGTCGTTATCCCGGCATTTCTTTACAAAATCAAAATAATGCTGATTCTCAAAGAACATTTGCGTCACGACATAATCTGCCCCCAGATCCTGTTTTAATTTCAAATACTTAAGATCAGTTTGCATATTGGGTGCAGCAAAATGCTTTTCGGGATACCCCGCTACCCCAATACAAAAATCAGAGGGCTTGGCGTTTTCCAACTCCTCATCCAGATAAATTCCGTTATTCAGATCCACCACCTGTTCGAGCAGATCAGAAGCATGTGCGTGTCCATCGGGTTCAGGAACAAATTCACGCTCCGGCTTCCGCGTATCTCCCTGAATGAGCAACACGTTGTCGATTCCTAAAAAATTCAGATCGATGAGGGCGTTTTCGGTGTCCTCACGAGAAAAACCTCCGCAAATAATATGAGGCACGGCATCCACCTTATAGTGATTTTGAATAGCGGCACAAATCCCCACAGTTCCGGGACGTTTACGAACAGTCTTTCGCTCCAACAACCCATTCTCCCTCTTCTTATACACAAACTCTTCCCGGTGGTAAGTCACATCCACAAAAGGAGGATTGAACTCCATAAGCGGATCCATGTGATCGAATAAAGAGCGGATATTTTGTCCTTTTAATGGCGGAAGTACCTCAAATGAAAACAAGGTGTTGCCGTTCGCTTTTTTAATATGTTCGTTTACTTTCATGGTGAATTTGGGTCATAGTCTAAATTAGGAGAAAGCCATTTTTCCACTTTCTCTTTTGCAGATGATTTTCTTTTCGCATAATCAGTGATCTGATCTTCCCCGAGGTTACCAACGCGAAAGTACCGGGATTGCGGATGTGAAAAATACATCCCACTCACCGATGAAGCCGGATACATAGCAAAGGATTCTGTGAGTTCAATATCCGCATTCTGTTCTACTTCCAGCAGGTCAAAAAGTGTGCGCTTTTCGGTATGATCGGGACAGGCGGGATAGCCTGGAGCGGGCCGAATGCCAGAGTACTTTTCAGCGATCAGTTCCTGGTTACTAAAGTTCTCTTCATCGGAATAGCCCCAGAATTCTTTTCGAACACGCTCATGCATGCGTTCAGCAAAAGCTTCTGCCAGTCGATCGGCCACAGCCTTAACCAAAATCACATTATAATCATCGTGCTTATCCTGGTATTTCTTAAGTAATGGCTCAATGCCAATACCTGCTGTAACCGCAAAAAAGCCAATATAATCTGTAACACCGGTTTCTCTCGGAGCAATGTAATCTGACAAGCTGGAATTCGGCTGACCAGACCGCTTCTTAGTCTGCTGTCGCAAAAAGTGAAATTCTGTATTCTCTTTTGAAAGGTCTTCATCCTCAAAAAGCTGAACATCTTCGCCATCGGCCACTGCAGGGTAAAATCCGATCACCGCCTTGGCTTTCAGAAGGTCTCCTTCCACAATTTCATCCAGCAGCTTCTGGGCGTCATCAAAAAGGGACTGCGCCTGTTCTCCCACTTCCTCATCCTCCAGAATATCCGGATATTTTCCGGTCAGCATCCATGTGCGGAAAAATGGTGACCAGTCGATGTAATTTCGAAGTTCAGCAATCGGGTAATCCTCAAAAACTTTGTTTCCAAGGAAGGAAGGCTGTGGCGGCTCATACCCTTCCCAATCTATTTGTGTTCTATTGGCTTTGGCGTCATCAAAAGGTAAAAGTTCCTTTTTATTTTGCCGGTTTTCATGTTGTTCACGAAGCGTAGCATATTCTTTCTTGATCTCCAGCTTCACCGAATCTTTTCTCTTTGGACTAATAACATCACCGGCCATGGATACGGCGCGGGATGCGTCCAATACATGCACTACTGAGCTGTCGTACTCGGGATCGATCTTGACTGCTGTATGCAGTCGGGAAGTTGTAGCTCCACCGATCATTAACGGCAGATCCATGCCTCGCTTTTTCATCTCACGAGCTACGTGGATCATTTCATCCAGTGAGGGTGTGATCAACCCACTCAAACCAATGGCATCTACTTCGTGTTTTTCGGCTTCGTCCAAAATCTTATCGGCCGGCACCATCACTCCAAGATCTACCACATTGTAGTTATTACAAGCCAATACCACGCTCACAATGTTTTTACCAATATCGTGAACATCGCCTTTTACCGTAGCTAAAAGCACTTTTGGTTGCTTGCTCGTATCCTTGTTGTCTCTTTTTTCCTGTTCTAAATATGGAGTAAGGTAAGCCACCGCTTGTTTCATCACCCGGGCACTTTTCACCACCTGAGGAAGAAACATTTTACCTGAACCAAACAGATCTCCCACCACATTCATCCCGTCCATCAGCGGACCTTCGATAACCTGCAGCGGACTTCCGTATTTCACCCGTGCTTCTTCAGCATCGTCTTCAATGTGATCATTGATCCCTTTTACCAGCGAGTGACTTATACGGTCCTCAACCTCTTTTTTACGCCATTCATCATCTTTCTTGGCTTTAATGGTAGAACCTTCGTTCTTGAATTCTTCGGCAATTTCCATCAGTCGTTCAGTGGCATCATCCCGGCGATCAAAAAGAACATCTTCTACCCTTTCAAGCAAGTCTTCAGGAATGTCATCATATACCTCAAGCTGGGTTGGATTCACGATCCCCATGTCCATTCCATGATCGATTGCATGATAGAGAAATGCGGAGTGAATGGCTTCCCGAACACGATTATTTCCCCGGAAAGAAAATGAGACGTTACTTACTCCACCAATGACATGTGCGCCCGGCAGATTTTCACGGATCCATTTAGCGGATTTGAAAAAATCGAGCGCATTTTGCCGATGTTCTTCCATCCCGGTAGCAACGGGGAAAATGTTGGGATCGAGAATAATATCTGATGGATGAAAGCCCGCTTCTTTGGTAAGGATCTTATAAGCCCGACCACAGATCTCTTTTCGCCGGGGAAGCGTATCGGCCTGGCCTTCTTCATCAAATGCCATACAAATTACAGCAGCGCCAAAACGTCGAATGATCTTGGCTCGTCGCAGGAATTCCTCTTCTCCATCTTTCAGACTGATAGAATTAACTACGCCTTTGCCCTGCATGCATTTTAGTCCGGCAAGTATTACTTCCCATTTCGAGGAATCCACCATAATCGGGATCTTGGCAATATCAGGATCGGAGGCGATAAGATTGAGGAAATTGGTCATTTCTTCGGCACTATCCAGCATGCCTTCATCCATGTTAACATCCAGGATCTGTGCCCCGCCCTGTACCTGATCGAGCGCAATTTTGAGCGCCTGATCGTAATTCTTTTCTTTAATGGTATTTAAAAATCGTCGTGAACCGGTAACATTGGTCCGTTCTCCCACATTCACAAAGTTCGAATCTTCGGTAATGATAAGAGGTTCAAGTCCGCTAAGCGTAAGAGGTAATGACTTCATTTAGTTACAACAATATTTAAAATTCAAGGTCTTCGTCCGACAACTCCCAGTTCGTCCGACGATTTGTATCCAACGTTGTTGCCTTTTTGATTCATCGGACGACTCAGAGCTAAAGTTCAGATTCAGCCCTGTCAGGTCTTTGCTTGATGCGAAATTATTCACACTAAAACTCCATCTGCTTTTTTTGCTTTTCGGGGCGGATATTTTTCAGCCAGTTCGGCCATTCTTGTAATATGCGCAGGAGTGGTACCACAGCACCCTCCAAGTATATTTACCAATCCATCTTCCAGGTATTCTTTCACCTGACTTCCCATTTCATCCGGACCTTCGTCATATTCCCCAAATTCATTCGGCAACCCCGCGTTGGGATATGCACTTATATAAAATGGAGATCTGTCGGAAAGATTTTGTAAGTATGGCTTCAGCTGCTTCGCGCCTAATGCACAATTAAATCCTACGCTAAGGATGGGCGCATGAGAGACTGATATCAAAAAAGCTTCTGCGGTTTGACCGGAAAGCGTTCTGCCTGAGGCATCTGTAATGGTTCCCGAGACCATGATCGGGAGCTCCTCTCCCCGTTCCTCAAAGAGTTCCTGAATGGCGAAAAGAGCAGCTTTGGCGTTCAGCGTATCGAAAATGGTTTCAACAAGAAGTACATCCGCTCCGCCATCCATTAGTCCGCGGGCTTGTTCCTTGTAAGCCTCAGCGAGTTCATCGAAGGTGACAGCCCGGTAGCCGGGATCAGTAACTTCGGGTGAAATGGAAGCCGTTTTGTTCGTTGGCCCCATCGATCCGGCTACAAAACGTGGTTTATCAGGGGTTTTTTGGGTGAATTTATCCGTGGCTTTTTTAGCGATCTCAGCCGATTTCTTGTTCAATTCATACACAACAGATTCCAGGCTGTAATCTGCCTGGGCTATGGAAGTCCCGCTAAAAGTATTGGTCTCTACAATATCAGCTCCAGCTTCCAGATATTCCTCATGGATGGCTTGAATGATATCCGGACGAGTCAGGCTCAGCAGATCGTTATTTCCCTTCAGATCGTCCGGGTGATCTTTAAATTGTTCTCCACGAAAATCCTCCTCTTCCAGCTTATAACGCTGAATCATAGTGCCCATAGCACCATCGAGGATCAAAATTCGGTCTTGTAAAACTTCTTTTATGTTCACTCTTTCTGTATTCGTTTAAAATGGAATCTTCAAAATCAAAAATTAGTAACCTCGCAGGTTCTACTAAATTGATTTTTGGTAGCTCTTCTTTTCAAAGATTGGCTTATGCAGAAAGAGTTTGTGAGGGATCAGCTCGCTTATCTTTCCCAGCTGAATATAGCGCTGAGTGGGATTTGGCACCTGCCCCTTTTAAGAAGTGGTTGCCAAGACGTCATCGGGCCCATCCCTCGGTCTTTCTTTATAAGCATTCAATAAATTAACGACTTGAATATAAAGTACTTTATGCCACTGAGCAACTTGTTATAAAGACTGGAATGTAAAAAGGAGTCATTCTGAGCGAGAGCGAAGAACCTTCACTTGTTTGAGTTGATACAAATGTATAATCAACTACTACTTTTGAAGATCCTTCATCCCGATAAATCGGGATCAGAATGACTATGAAGCAGCCTTAGAAGAAAGAGCGTAAATAATTAGATGAAGTGTAATTCAATGTTCCGATTAGAACACGGATGAGGCTGATTGAGTGGAAGGTTGTTGAATTATACTTTAATTGCTTCTCTTATTGAAATGACTCCCAAGAAGTACTCTTTGAAAAACGAAGTTGCTTAATCCAACTTATCGGTAGAAATTTGGCGCAAATCAAAAGGTATTTAAAACTTCCATGGATGAACATATAGAATTTAATCGCATTCGTCCCCGCATCTATGTAGAAACTCCCCTTTCTGCAGAGGAGGTCAACCAACGGATCAGAAAGGAACTGCGTTCTGAAAGCAGGCTCTGCGATGGACAATCAACCAAAGGATTCGCAACTATTTGTCCGCCAGAAAAAGATCAGCATTTTTGGTCACCACAACTTACCATCACCCTTGAGGAAACGGAAGAAAGATCGGTAGTAAGAGGCCTGTATGGTCCAAAACCATCTGTATGGACCATGTTTGTGTTCTTTTACGCTGCCATTGGTTTTGCCATTCTGATCATGTCTATGGTTGGACTTTCTTACTGGTCTTTAGGTAAATCTGCGGGATTTCTATGGCTGCTGCCGGTTTTGGTATTCCTCTTTTTTACACTTTATGGAGTAGCCTATTTTGGGCAGAAACTGGGTCAGAAACAGATGACAAACCTGCATCGGTTTTTAGAGCGCTGTTTAAATGAAGAAATTGACGCTATTTGATACCTATACATATTTTTTTGAATTTAAAGCATAGCCTCATTAGAGTATTCCGAAGCGGAGCAGGCAGACAAGATTAAATAAACTTATAAATCAGTTGTAATTCCAAAATGCACTTTCCCATTTGCAATACTTTCCTCGGGAGAAATTGCATACGAAAACTTCAATCGCCCAATTCTTGTCTGGTAGCTCAGCCCAAACCCTGTTGAATACAGGTTATCGGTAATCTGGAAATTAGTATTCAATTCGGTGACCAACGGTGGACGGTGAAAAGCTCCTGCAGCTCCAAAGACAAATAAATAGGAGCTTCTGTCCAACAAAAAGCGGTATTCAAGATCTCCCCAAAACAAACGCCCGGCACGGTATTGATCTTCCCCATATCCCCTAAAAGAATTGGCTCCCCCAAACCGGATCAGATCATTAATGGTCACCTTGTCTGCCTCCAACAGGAATCCATGAACTGAAATTGCTAAAACACTTTGGTTAAATATTGGGATGTACTGAGCTGCTTCCATTTCCAGCGAATTTTGGATGAACGCCCCGGTCGAGTCCTCTTGCAAATCTTTGTTTGCTATTCCATAACTCACCGAAATTCGGTTGCCAGATGTTGGTACCTGAAAATCATCCAGGTTTGAATATTCAAATCCAAGCCTGGCCGTTCTCTTGCGCCCATCTGGCTCCACAATTGCAGGAATGTTTGAGCCGGATGTTGAGGACTGAAATTCAAGCCCCCCGGTGAGTCTGAAATCACCTGTAACACGATACGCCCCTCCCACATCAAACTGACGAGACTGATAGGTGGTATCATTTTGGTAAATTTGAAATCCTGCTGAAAGTCCAACAGGTATCTCCCCGATCCAGTCCTGTGAAATACCCACCTCCAGCTCGCTGGTTTCAGGTCGCAGCCGTTCATATTTAAAATTCAGTCCATTTCCCTGGTTCAGTACATTCCAAAGCGACAGCTCTACATCCCCAACAATTTGCCCTTTTCCGGTGGCATCAGGCACATAGCCGAGCAATCCTTCAAATTGATTCAATGACCGTTCCTGAACCTCAAATACAATGACCGGCTCGCCCTCACGTAAAAAGATCTGCCCCTCTCCCACAGACCTGAATAACTCGCTGGCATTCAGGTTAACTCGTAAATAACGCAGGTAATTTGGAGTGATCATTTGACCTGCCCGAAAACGGGATATCTTCCGCAGATAATCTTCAGAATTGGTTTCATTTCCTGTAAAATAGATCTCAGATGCTTCCGATTTATTTCCTCTATTTACAATCACCTCCACAGAAACCGAGCAGTTATTATGATCAGGATCGAAGGTGTTGATCTCTGCATTCGCAAACGGATATCCTTCTTCAGCCAATTCAAAAAGTCGCAATTCAATTTCGGTTCGTAAATTTTGCTGGGTGTATCGAATTTCAGGGTTTTCAGTAAAAACGGTGTCCTTTTGTCCACTGTAATTCCATCTCAATTCATTCAGTTGAAATACACAATTCCGGTTCAGGTAGATGTTGTTTTGAAAGACAGAGTCGATAGTAGCATTCAGATAACCATCCGCAGTGAGCCAGCTAAGTACAATCTCGCGGGCAGAGCTGAAATCCTGCTTTAGTTTGGTTTGAACCGAATCCGGGCTAGTAATCTCGGTTCCATTCTCATAGATATGGAAATTGGTATTCTGGGCGTGGAGAAGTCCCGTCATGAAAAGCATCACACCAAAAAGTAGTCCACAGATTTTGCTGCACATGTGGTAAATCTACATTGTTTTTCGTTCTTGTGCAGAGGTGAATGAATATTCAATTAAGAATTGACAACAGCCAACCTCCATTAAGTTAAACACGATTTCAAATTCATTCACCCACAGAAAAAAATTCACACCTATAACAATCCGTTGCAATTAACTCGTATATTTATGTTCTTTTTTCACCCTGTTATCCATTTAATTACTCACGACCTCCACCCTGCTTAATGAAGAATAACTATTTTGACCTCATCGACCAGACCTATCATTTTCCCCAAAATGGTTTTGAATTAGTTGATGGCACCCTCCATTTCAATAATGTTGACCTGCATGGACTGATCCAGAAATATGGAACTCCCTTCAAGGTTTCCTATCTGCCCAAGATCCGGGAAAAGATCCGGTTATCCCGACAGTATTTTAACAAGGCCATCAGCGAGAACAACTACTCAGGTAAATACGAATTTTGTTACTGCACCAAGTGCTGTCACTTTAATCACGTTGTGCGAACAGCCCTTAAAGAAAATGTATCCCTCGAAACATCTTCCTCTTTTGATATTGACCTGATCGAGAAGCTTCATCAAAAAGGTGTTTTCGATACCAGTAAAAAGATTGTTCACAACGGATATAAAACCGATGATTACATCAAAAAGATCGGTCGGTTGATAAACAATGGATTTTCGAATTCCATAACCGTTTTAGATAACGTCCGCGAACTCGATAAACTGATGGAGCTTGAGACTGAAGAGCCCATCAAGATAGGATTACGGATCTCCATTGAAGAAGATCCTCAGGCGGCCTATTACACTTCGAGGCTCGGCATAAACAAACGTGAAACTATTGATTTTGTGAAGGATAAGATCGTTAATAACGATCAAGTAGAGCTGGTAATGGTTCACTTTTTTGTGGACTCCGGTGTCAGCGACACTATGTATTACTGGAATGAATTTAAGAAGGCGCTTTCCCAGTTCACGAAGATCAAGAAAGTGGCTCCTTCAGTAAAAGCGATCAATATCGGCGGCGGATTTCCAATTCAAAACAGCCTTAATTTTGATTTTGATTACGAATACATCACCGGAGAGATCGTCCGGAACATTCAGGAAGCTTGCAAAGAAGATGGGGTCGAAGAACCAGATATCTACACAGAATTTGGAAAATATACCGTGGGTGAAAGTGGTGCTGTGATCTTTCAGGTGCTCGAACAAAAACAGCAGAATGATGCCGAACTATGGTACCTCATCGACAACAGCTTGATGAACACCATTCCGGATGCCTGGTCAATCAATGAAAAGTTCATTTTGCTTCCCCTAAATAAATGGCAAAACCAGTATAAGCGCGTGAATATCGGTGGTATTAGCTGCGATCATTCTGATTATTACAACTCCGAAGAACTCAACCAACAAGTGCTTTTACCGGCTTATTCCAACGATGAAGATGAACCTTTATACATTGGCTTTTTCCACACAGGAGCCTATCAGGATTCCATCAGCGGATATGGTGGAATCAAACATTGCCTCATTCCATCACCCAAGCATATTGTAGTTGATGAAGATGAAAATGGCGATCAATTCGACTATGTATATCGCGAAGAACAAACTGTAAATAACATGCTTAACATACTGGGCTACAATGACTAAAAAGAATCAAATATTTGCCGGTATTGAAGGCGGGCATAATGAATTTGAAAACGCAAAAGTTCTGCTTCAGTCCATTCCATATGACGGAACAAGTACCTGGGGCAAAGGTGCAGATGAAGGATTTGGAGCGTTCCTCGATGCTGCTCAGAACATGGAGATCTACGACATCGAAACCAACAGCGAAGTCTACCAGGAAGGCGTTCACATCATCGATCCCATTCTGGAAGATGCTTCTCCTGAAGCCGTTTTTGAAGCGGTATATCAAAACACACAGCAGCACTTAGACACAGATAAATTTCTCACTTTCTTCGGTGGTGAACACTCCATAAGCATTGGGATCATCAAAGCATTTTACGAGCGGCATCCCGATATCACCATCTTGCAGCTTGATGCCCATACCGATCTTCGTCCCCATTACCACGGTTCCCCTTATAACCATGCCTGTGCCGTTTATGATGCTTCTCAGAATGCAAATCTGATCCAGGTTGGAATCCGCAGTATGGACAGCAGTGAACTTGAATATCTGGATCGCGACAAATGTTACTTTGCGGAAGATATGTACGGTCATACCGATTGGATGGAAGATTCTCTCAGTAAAATAACGGATAAAGTATATATAACCCTCGACCTCGATGTATTCGATCCCTCCATTATGCCCGCAACCGGAACACCGGAACCGGGAGGTATGCAATGGAACCCCATGATACAATACCTTCGAAAAGTGTTTGAACAAAAGAATGTACTGGGGTTTGATATCGTGGAACTTGCACCGATAGAAGGATTAACGGCCCCGCAATTTCTTGCCGCCAAACTGTACTATAAAATGTTAAGCTATAAATTCGCCAGTTCATGAGTAACAAAGGACCTATTTCAGATTTCATTACCCACCACTACCGTCATTTTAATGCGGCCTCATTGGTTGACGCCGCTAAAGCATATGAGGATCAACTAAACAACAACGCCAAAATGATGATCACTCTGGCCGGGGCGATGAGTTCTGCAGAGCTTGGATTATCGCTTGCTGAGATGATCCGTAAAGATAAAGTACAGATCATCACCTGCACCGGAGCGAATTTGGAGGAAGATGTCTTTAACCTAATTGCCCATGATTATTACAAGCGGATTCCGAATTATCGTGATCTGAGTCCTGAAGACGAACAGGAGCTCCTTGAGAATCACTACAACCGTGTTACCGACACTTGCATCCCCGAAGAAGAAGCGATGCGTCGTATTGAAGAACATCTGGTAAAGCGTTGGGTTAAAGCCACTGAAAATGGCGAGCGATATTTACCTCACGAATATTTCTACGATATGTTATTAAGTGGCGACCTCGAAGACGACTATCAGATCGATCCCAAAAATTCGTGGTTACTGGCAGCGGCAGATAAAAACATCCCGATCATTGTTCCAGGATGGGAAGATTCAACATGTGGAAACTTCTTTGCCTCTCATTGTATTGAAGGAAGAACTGAACCTTCCGCTGTAAAATCAGGCATCGAGTACATGATGTTTCTAGCGGACTGGTACAAGAATAATTCAGAAAACGGAGTCGGTTTTTTCCAGATCGGGGGCGGAATTGCCGGTGATTTCCCCATCTGCGTAGTTCCCATGATGGAACAAGACCTTGGTATGACAGACACCCCTTTATGGTCATACTTTTGTCAGATCAGTGATTCAACCACCAGTTATGGATCCTATTCCGGGGCCGTTCCAAACGAGAAGATCACATGGGGTAAACTTGGAATTGACACCCCAAAATTTATCATCGAATCGGATGCCACTATTGTAGCTCCGCTAATTTTTGCTTATCTGTTGGATTGGTAACTTATGAACTAACCGATAGACTGCGTGGCTATTACCGACAAAAAGATATCTGCAGAAACGGCACTTTATTTATATAAAAACCTGCTTTTACCCCGGCGTATAGAAGAACGAATGCTGATGCTCCTCAGGCAGAATAAGATCAGTAAATGGTTCTCGGGGATCGGGCAGGAAGCTGTGGGAGTTGGAGTGTCACTCTCTTCAGAACCCGAAGATTATATTCTGCCGATGCACCGAAATCTTGGGGTTTTCACTTCACGCGATGTTCCCCTCTATCCTCTTTTCTGTCAGCTTTTCGGTAAAGCCGATGGTTTTACACAAGGTCGCGATCGCTCTTTCCATTTTGGCATTCCGGAGCACAAGATCATCGGAATGATCTCTCACCTTGCAGCCATGATGCCTGTAGCCGACGGTCTGGCCTTGGCTATGAAATTGCGAAACGAAAAAGCTGTCGCTTTCTCATTTTGTGGGGACGGGGCAACCAGTGAAGGCGACTTTCACGAAGCCCTGAATCTTGCTGCCGTCTGGAATCTTCCGGTGGTTTTTATAATTGAGAATAATGGCTACGGCCTCTCTACTCCAACTTCCGAACAATACGCTTGTGAACATCTCTCCGACCGGGCTAAAGGCTATGGGATGCATGGATTTCATATAGACGGGAATAACATTTTTGAAGTGATAGAAACGGTCGGTAAGGCCCGTGAACTTGCATTAAAGGGAGAACCGGTTCTTATTGAAGCCAAAACTTTTCGCATGCGTGGACATGAAGAAGCGTCCGGGACGCATTATGTCCCTGATATTTTGTTTGAGAATTGGGCCGATAAAGACCCCATTCACCGTCTTGAAAAGTATATACAAGACGAAGAAATTGCGACTGAAAGTGAACTCGAAACCATTACGAGGGAAATTGATCGATCCTTCAAACAGGATCTGGAAGATGCGTTGAATGCCGAAGACCCGGTATTTGATGAACATATCGAATATCAAAGAGTTTATGCCCCTCAACCCAAAGAGATCCCTTCTCACAAAGATGGCGTCACATACGAGCACCGATTTGTAGATGCCATTCAGGCTTCGCTACGACAGGCTTTTGAGGAAGATAATAAGTTTCTCATTATGGGACAGGATGTAGCCGAATATGGCGGTGTTTTCAAGATAACTGAAGGATTTTTAGAGCAGTTTGGCAAAGATCGGATTCGAAATACGCCCATCATTGAATCCGGGGTTTTGGGAGCGGCAATGGGTTTAGCTCTGGAGGGATTCAAACCTGTTGTAGAAATGCAGTTTGCTGATTTTATCTCCTGTGGATTCAACCAAATTGTGAACAACATTGCCAAATCACAATATCGCTGGGCACCTCCCCTGAATATTACCATTCGTGCCCCTCATGGCGGAGGCGTTGGAGCCGGGCCTTTTCATTCTCAATCTGTTGAAGGCTGGTTTATGCAAATTCCCGGACTTAAAGTGGTTGTTCCCGGAACTGTTGAAGACGCCATGGATCTGTTATACAGTTCCCTTCATGATCCAAATCCCGTGCTCTTTTTTGAACACAAGAAACTTTACCGAAGCCTCAAAACACACATTCCCGATAAAGCCAATTATGAGCCACTCGGAAAGGCAAAACTTCGCCGTGAAGGAACTGATGCTACTATTATCACATATGGTATGGGGGTTCAGTGGGCACTGCAAATTGCTGACGAATATGAGCAAAAAGACATTTCACTTGAAATCCTCGATCTGCGAACACTGCTTCCTTTAGATAAAGAAGCCATCCGTAAAACGGTTCAAAAAACAGGTAAAGTACTGTTGCTTCAGGAGCCTTCATTGACTTTAGGTCCGCTAAGTGAGATCTCTGCTATAATTTCTGAGGAATGTTTTGAATGGCTGGATGCTCCGGTCATGCGCTGCGCTTCCTTAGACACCCCGATTCCGCATGATAAAAATCTGGAACATGGATTTATGGCAGATTCAAATTTAGAGATGAAATTAAACGCCCTTCTTCGATACTAACTAAGGCTAGCGTAAAAATGCATCAATTATATATGCTGCATTTATATTGCATCATGTGCATAATATGGCATGAGCAAGTGGGACAATAGATACTTTATATTGATGGGAGATTATTAGGATATCTACAGGTCATTATTACCTTTGGCGCTTTGAAGATAGGAACCCGTTTCCAAAAGAATAATAAAGTATCCAACAATTATTTCTTGATCGGGAATTTTATTTCCCTGCTTATGACCATTGTTTTTGTAGTGTTGGCAAAGTTACTCATCCTGAAATAGCACTGAATCATTCAGTCATTAGACGAGATCGATTGTAATAACCGGTCTAAAAATCCTTCATTGGCTTTAATGTCTCGAAACTGCTCAAGTAATCTTTTACCCTCTTTCGCAGAAAATGCCAGCTCACGGAGATCATCATCATGAACCAGCACTTCCTCGAAAGTGGTTCTCTCAACCGAGCCCATATTTTCGTCTACATAATCGAGAACAAAATCTTCAATAACCGGATGGTATTCTTTATCTAAAAAATTATTCATAAGAGGAGTTTGCTAAATTATCCTTCACTCCTCTCTTAGTTCAGATATCAGGAATTTGTTCCCAGCTGCACGTAATCTTTTATGAGTGCCTGAATTTGAGCTCTTCCGCGGTTAATGCGTGATTTCACGGTTCCCATTGGAATGTCGGTGATCTCTGAAATTTCTTCGTAGGTCAATTGTTGCAGATCTCTGAGAATGATCACCTCGCGGAAGTCTTCCGGCAGTTCCATCAGAGCTTTTTCCAGTTTTTCCATGCTCAATTTTTGATGAAGAGCATCGTCCTGAAGGATATTGTGGTCCTCCAGGAGAAGCTCTCTATCATCGGGGTCAGACTCATCCTTATGGATAGAAACCTTGTACATCCGTTGCTTTTTCTTATATAAACTCTTGGCAAGGTTTAGCGCAATGGTATACATCCAGGTCGAAAATTTGGCGATTCGTTCGTAGGAATGCTTGCTTTTGTGTACTCTCAAGAAGGTTTCCTGTACCAGATCTTCGCAATCCTGATGATTATGAGTGTAGCGATATAGAAAGTTATGAAGGCGGTCTTGAAAGCGATGAACCAACTCAGTAAACGCTAATTCTTTGCCATTTTGGAAATATTCCATCAGGTCTTCATCGCTATAGTTCTTTACAGACGCAGCTTGAAACGCTTTCATAATTAAACTCCAATTTTTTGATTTCGATTCTAACAGGTGCGAATCGTCTTACCCGATGATTCGCTTGACCAGGAAGAATAAAATCGAAGTGGAGTCTAATGTGCTGAACCCTTTTATGGAGCGATCTGCATCCAGAAGGGCTTCAAATATCCGGGGCATTTCCGCATAGCGAAAGCTTGAGGCATCGTCCCAAAGTTTATTGAAGTACCAATTATTCTTGATACCCAACTCGCTCTGAACCTGATTTTTAGAGATCCCTTTTTCGGAGAGTCTCAAAATCTGCCAGACATTCACAAACACACTGTTAAAGAACCCCACGGTTCGAATCAATTCTCCCGTGTCTGATTTAGTGTGTTGCAACATCTGTTCCGAAATGTAGAGGGCTTGTTCCATATTTCGGGCCATAATGGCGTCTTTAAGCTCTATGGCCCCAAATTCACGATATGAACCGATTATTTTTTTTACATCGGCCTCTGAAACTGTATCAGAAGTGTCCACAAAAGTGCACACTTTATCTATTTCTGTGGACAGTAGCTGTAAATTATTACCCACAAACTGTGCCAGCAACTGAGCTGCCGCTGGCTCTATATTTTTGGTATGATGGCTCCGAACCCAATCGATCACCCAATCCGGGATCATATAATCGGGCATACGTTCAAACTCGTAAAACCCAACGTTCTTATGCTTTTTAAAAGCTTTCCCTACATTGGAATTACCGGGCGGCTTCTTCTCATCTAAACAAACCAGAAGTGTGGTTGGGTTGGGTTCCTCTATATAATTGATGAAATCGTTGATATGCCCACGGGCTGAACCGGTCTCCTCTCCTCCTTTATTAAGATTCAAGAAATTCCGGATGATAAGAACACGCTTTTCTGCCATCATAGGATAACTGCGGGCAATAGATAGAGCTTGAGCCGGCGTTACGTCCTGCCCGTACAACAGATCAAAGTTGAAGTCTTTCTGTTCCGGGGGAATCACTTTAGAAAACATATCCAGCAAACGGTCGAGGTAGAATTCCTCTTCCCCGAAAAGATAATAGATCGGTTTCAGGCTGCCGGAGTTGAGTTCCCCAACGACCTGCTGATAGATTTGATTGCTGTTCTGTTTTCGTGCCATCGATGGCAAAGATAAGGAAAGTGAGGCTGAATGAAATGTTGATTTGCATGAATTACTTAAAAATTCCCATTTATTTTTTGGAACTTTTTGCTTTGGTTTTACTTCAAAAGAATATGTTGAACAGAAGAAAAAAATCCCGGGAAAAGAATTTGAGTAAAACCGAAAAAACGAACAGCGGACCAGCCATTACCTATATCACAGAATCTACTACCATAACAGCTGATATGATCTGTGAGGATGATGTTCGTGTTGCCGGCACAATTGATGGCAAACTGGAATCAAAGAAAAAGGTGATCCTCACTGAATCAGGCATCGTGAATGGCGAAATTGTATCTCCTTCCGCAGATATTTCCGGAAAAGTGGAAGGTGACATTCGCGCTCAAAATAAACTCACCTTACGTTCTTCAGCCGTTATAGATGGAGACATAACCACAGACAAAATTAAAATTGAGCAGGGAGCTCAGGTCAAAGGAGTATTTCAGGTGGGGAAATCCGTCTCTTCCAGCGCAAAAATTTCTTCATAAGTAGGTTATTAAATTCGTTTACATTGAATATTTTATGTCCTCGCTGAAGGACTAATCAAACTGTTATTTCGTGGACGAATTAAACAAGCCGGAATCGGTGACAAGAATTGCGAAAGGAACGCGTGTTAAAGCTGACATCCATACTGAATCGGATATTCATATTGCCGGTACCGTTGAAGGGGACATAGAAACTTCCAAAGACCTTGTTATATCTGAGGGTGGTAAAATGACAGGCGCTGTAATCGCCAATGGAGCTTCTATTTCAGGAAAGTTTACCGGAGAGCTGCGGGTTCTGAATCACATCAGTTTATCAAAAACAGCTTTAGTTGATGGGTTTATATTCTCGAAATCTATTTCAGTAGATGAGGACGCCAAACTCATCGGAATCCTGAATGTGGGTGATGAAGTGGACGTTATGAACGCAAAGTTGAGGAAGGTTAAAAAAAGAGCAATTCAACCCAAGAAAGAAACTCCTGAGAAGAAGAAGCATTCCAAAGACTCGGAACAAAAGGAATTAGCTATAGAAGATCCCGAACCGCAAAAGCCTCATCAAAATCGATACCTGAAGAAAGTGCTGATCGGTATTCCCGGCTCTGTTGATTCAAATAAGGCGGAAGACATCAGAACAGCATGTGAGAAGTTTATGAACGCGCTGGGATTCAAGCTGGAAATTTTTGACGAGCCTGATGTTAATCCCTTTTATCAAAATTTGAGTTATACAAGAATGAGTCCTGAATCGACACAGGATATTCAAAAGAAATTTGAGAAATCGAAAGAGATCATAGAGTCGGCACTGCTGAATAATGAAAATACTGAAACTGAAGGTAGTGAGCTTCAAAAAGCTTCTAATGAAATTGTACGGGTGATCCGTGAGTTTGAAGAATTCACCCTTATTCTTGGGGAGGTCGTATTGTTACAATTTCTGGAAAATGACGTACAGACCATTGCCTGTGAAATTGTACCAGATACCCTTCAGGAAAAAATAAAGACAAGCCCGGATTTAATAGTAAACCCTTCTAAAGTCTACAAGTTCATCGACAATAATTGATCAAATTGGGAATCGGTTCCCGCGGCATATCTTAAGGATAGATTGTAAAGCCAACCGCACCCAATATGGTACTTGTGTTGGTATCTAAAGCAACAGATGAGTCAATTACGTATGTGAAGGTATTTTTGTCTCTGGTAAAACCAAGCGTAAAGTTAACTGTGGAAGTTTTATGGGCAAAGTAATGAGACCTCCATTTATTCTTCTCCTGAGCTTTGTAAATAGGCAAAAACGAATAGCTGAGCTGAGGTACTAATAAGCTGCGATCAGACATCCTCAACCTCTTTGATGCACTCACAGATACCCCCGCCTGATTCGTTTTCAATTCATAGTCTGGCTGAGATTCCTGCCTATATGTCCCGGCACTAAAAATAAAACCGGCTTCTACGCCTAATGGGTCTCCTTTTAATTCATTCGCAAACATCAGGGATAAATAGCCACCCCATCCCTTTCCATTAATTCGGTCTCGACTTTCAGCCGCTGCCAAATCTTTTTGATTTGTTCTGATCAAACCAAGATTAATGCCGTTTTTGAAAGCCACATTTAGTCCGTATCCAAAAACCTGAGCATCTGAAGTTTTAGAAAACGAGGAAGAAATTGAAAATGAAGTGGCCAGCGAATCCTGATATACAGTTTGGCCAAATACCATAATACAGGGACTTAGCACCAGTAGAATGCAAAAAAATAAAACCCGCATATTGTAATTGATGCTAAATCCCTGTTGCTGTTATGGTGTTAAACGTCCCATCATTCTTGGAAACGGAATGGTTTCCCGAACATGGTTAAGCCCACAGATCCAGGAAACGGTTCGCTCAAGTCCCAATCCGTATCCGGAGTGAGGCACACTTCCAAAGCGTCGCAGATCGAGATACCATTCAAAGACTTCTTTGTCCAGGCCTTCCTCGGCTATACGTTCTTCCAATACTTCCAGGCTTTCTTCCCGCTGCGAACCGCCAACGATCTCTCCATACCCTTCCGGAGCAAGGATATCCATGCCAAGCGCTAATTTATCGGTCTCATCACGTTTCATATAGAACGCTTTGATCTCAGCCGGCCAGTGGGTTACAATAAGCGGCACATCAAACTGCATCATCAGTACAGTTTCATCACTCCCGCCAAAATCATTACCCCACTCAAAGTTCTTTGCTGATTCTTTCCATTTCGGGATATTTCTAAGGTCTTCTTCGATCTGATCTACCCGGGCTGAGATCTCTTTTATACGCTGATCGATCTGTGTTTTTCGCCATTTTTTGGCCTGACCATGTTCTTTCCTGATCTCCTCTTCCTCTTTTTCCAGATCAATTTTTTCCTGTCTGCGAGATTCAGCCATTTCATCCAGCATGTTGGCTGTATCTTCGCTCGTCAGAATATCGACTGCTTCAGAATAAGTCATTCGCTCAAATGGTTTCTCGGCAACTTTTTGAAGCGTTTCAACATCACGCTCAAGCGTCTCAAGCTCCATCTTACACTTTTCTAGCACCTGAGATACCACTGCTTTTAGCATATCCTCAGCCAGATCCATATTCATTTCCAGATCGTAAAAAGCCATTTCCGGCTCAATCATCCAGAATTCAGTGAGATGACGACGGGTTTTGGACTTCTCTGCACGAAAAGTGGGTCCAAACGTATAGATCTGTCCGTGCGCCATGGCCATCGCTTCTCCATACAACTGACCGGTTTGAGCGAGATAGGCTTTATCTTCAAAGTAATCCGTTTCAAATAGTGTGGTACTTCCTTCAGCCGCATTTCCGGTAAAGATCGGGGAATCCATTTGCACAAATCCACGTCCCTGGAAAAAAGTATGGATGGCGAATATAATTTCATTCCGAACCCGCATGGCCGCCCACTGTCGCTGACTTCTCAACCACAGGTGACGATTGTTCATCAAAAACTCAACGCCGTGCTCTTTTGGGGTGATGGGATAATTTTCAGCAACCTGGATCACTTTAACATCCGAAACATGGATCTCATGTCCACCTATACTACGTTCATCTGCTTTTACGGTTCCGGTGATCTCGAGTGAGCTTTCTTGCTTTAGTGAATTTGCAGCTTCCCAGGCGTCTTCAGAGACATCGTCTTTGGCTACCACACATTGGGTAAGTCCGCTTCCATCTCTCATTTCAATAAATACCAGGCTTCCGCTGCTTCGGAAATTATACACCCAGCCTTTTAGCGTTACTTGGTTATCTACGTGATCAGCAAGATCTTTTATGTAAGTCATTGGGAATGTGGAATTGATTATTTTTGATTGATAAATTTAATAGGTGTTAGGTTTTAGGCGCTAGGCTTTAGAGAGGTTTCTTGCCCCTAATACCTAACACCTAAACTCTAAAACCTTGAACCTAACTTTCCGGTAGAAGGATGGCTTCCATGAAGTTTTCTTCGTTAAAGAAATCTTGCACAAAGGTCTGAATTTGTTCGGCAGTTACAGCATCTATGTTATCTACCAACTCATCCAAAGTTACGAAACGTCCGAAATATAATTCACTTTTTGCGAGTCGGGTCATGCGATTGCTGGTGCTTTCCTGGGAAAGTAGCAATTTCCCTTTTAGCTGCGCCTTCGCCTCATCCAGTTCTTTTTTTGGAACCGGATTTTCCTGCATTTGCCTCAACTCTTTTTTGATGAGCTCCCGCACATGGTCTACGTATTCTTTATCGGTTCCCACATAAATCCCCCACATTCCGGTATCGGTATACGATTGATTGAATGTTTGAATGGAATAGCAGTACCCGTACTTCTCTCGTACGTTCTGGTGAAGCCTGGAGCTCATACCTCCCCCTAAGACTATGTTAGCCATCAGCAATAAGTACTTGTCCTCATGATCGAAATTCAGGGCTCTTCGGCCATAGATATAATGGGTCTGCTCAATGGGTTTTGTAAGCGTGATATTCTCATTCTTGAATTCCGGAAGCGGCTGCTCTTCTTCTTTAGCTTCTTTGGCTTCCAGTTTTTCAAAATAGTCCTCAACGATCTCCACTACTTTATCATGCTCAACATTTCCAGCTACTGAAATAAGAAGGTTTCCGGGAAAATACCGCTCTTCCATGTAGTCGTACAGATCCTGACGTGTAAAGGCAGATACGCTTTCCTCATATCCTAAAACAGGGCGACCCAATTCATGTCCCTCAAAGATCTTTGAATTGAATTCCTCGAATAGATAATCATCCGGAGAATCCCTATACATTTTCATCTCCTCGATCACCACTTTCTTCTCCTTTTCGATCTCCTCTTCAGGAAATGAAGGATGCAGCACCATATCAGAAAGAACATCCAAAGCTCGATCGAGCTGGGTGTTCACACATCGGGCATAATAGCAGGTATACTCGGATGAGGTAAACGCATTCAGGTAGCCTCCCACTGACTCCATGCTCAGCGCAACATCGTATGATGTACGGGAATCAGTTCCTTTAAAAAGCATATGCTCCAGAAAGTGGGTGATGCCTGCCTGTTTTTCAGTTTCATTTCTGCCACCTGTTTTTACCCAAATTCCAACCGACACACTCTTCACACTGTCGATGTGTTCGGTAACAATTCGAAGCCCGTTTGACAGGGTACTTTTATTTACAAAATCAATTTCTTTGAATGAATCCATATCTCAATAATATTCTAAGGATGATAGTGAGCTGTCCAACAAAAGGTGTTGCCCTACAGTTGATAACAGACCTCAAAAAAATGGCGCTCTTCCTACTGAGAAAGAGCGCCAAATATACTAAGCTTTCTACGTAAAGGCTTATTCTTCTTCGTCGTTATCCAGTAATGCTTTTCTGGAAAGTCGAAGTTTGTTGCCCGGCTCGATCTTAAGAAGCTTCACTTCGATCTCATCGCCCACGCTCATGTAATCATTTACATCTTTCACGTGTTTGTTGTCAACCTCAGATATGTGAAGCAAGCCATCGCGACCTGGAGCGATCTCAACGAAAGCACCGAAGTCTTTAATGGTTTTCACAGTGCCTTTGTAAATGGCTCCTTCTTCCAGTTGTCCTGTGATCGCTTTGATGCGTTCCTGAGCTGCCTCGGCTTTATCCAGACTGTCAGCAGAAATAGTGATCTTACCTTTTCCGGTTTCATCATCTTCTTCGATCCAGATCTCTGTATCAGTTTCTTTCTGGAGGGTTTGAATAACTTTTCCACCAGGACCAATAACCGCACCGATCATATCACCATCAATCGTCATGTTGATAAACTGAGGTGCAAATTCTGAAAGATTTTCTCTTGGTGTTGAAATGGTTTCAGCCATTTTTCCAAGAATGTGCAGTCGCCCTGTATGAGCTTGTTTAAGAGCTTCTTCCATTACTTCAAAAGAAATACCCTGAACTTTCATATCCATTTGGCAAGCAGTGATACCGTCAGCGGTACCGGCTGTTTTGAAGTCCATATCTCCCATGAAATCTTCTTCACCACGGATATCAGAAAGTACAACAGAGTTATTCTCTCCAACAATCATACCCATTGCAATACCTGCAACCGGCTTTTTAAGAGGAACACCAGCATCCATCATTGCCATGGAACCACCACAAACGGAGGCCATAGATGAAGAACCATTTGATTCGGTGATATCAGAGATCACGCGAATCACATAACCGAAATCATCAAAAGAAGGCATCATTTTTTTCAATGAACGTTCTGCCAAGTGTCCGTGACCAATTTCACGTCGGCCAGGACCTCTTAAGAATCCTGCTTCTCCTACAGAATATGGAGGGAAGTTATAGTGCAGATAAAATTTCTTTTCTTCTTCGTCGAACAATGTATCGACAGCTTGAGCATCTTTCTTGGTACCAAGCGTTACCGATACAAGTGCCTGAGTTTCACCACGTGTAAATACCGCAGATCCGTGTGTACGCACCAAATATCCAACCTGTGTCCAGATATCACGAATATCTTCCGGGGAACGGCCATCGATACGACGCTTTTTCTCGAGGATCATATTGCGAAGTTCTTCCTTCTCGATATCGCCAAGGATATCTTTGATAGTGCCAACTTCTTCTTCGTATTCTTCCTCAAGTTCAGCTACTACGCTGTCTTTGGCTTCTTGTAGCTTCTCGCTGTACTCTTCTTTTCCAAGACCAATGTTTACAACATCTTTGATCTTGTCAGTAGCCAACTCGCGAACCTTATTCTCAATTTCTTCAGGATTTCCTTCAGCAACAAATTCACGCTTAGGTTTTCCAAATTCTTCGCGAAGTTCTTCCTGAAACTCACATAAAGTGATGATGGATGCGTGAGCAGCTTTTATTGCTCCGAGCATATCCTCTTCAGAAACTTCATCCATGTCTCCTTCCATCATCAATACTGAGTCGGCTGTTCCACCAACAATCATGTCGATGTCACTTTCTTCCAGTTCAGAAAGTGTTGGGTTGATCACATACTCGCCATCAACACGACCAACGCGAACTTCAGCCATCGGGCCCTCAAAAGGCACGTCAGAAATATGAAGTGCAGCTGATGATCCAAATCCACCTAAAACATCTCCGTCGTTTTCTCCATCTGAAGAAAGTACGCTTGAGATGATCTGTGTTTCACATAAATATCCTTTTGGGAAAAGAGGACGTAAACTACGGTCAATCAAACGACTTGAAAGTACTTCTTTCTCAGAAGGACGTCCCTCTCTTTTCATAAATCCACCGGGAAAACGACCACCAGCTGAAAAGCTTTCTCTGTGATCAACAACCAGCGGGAAAAAATTCTGCCCCGGTTTTGCCTCTTTGGCACTCACAGCGGTACACAGTACCTGCGTATCCCCCATTCTTACTATAACAGCGCCATCGGCTTGCTTTGCAATCCGGCCTGTATCTACTGAAAGCACCTTTCCCGGTGCAAATTCTACACTTCTTAATTCTTCTTTCATTGTCTTGCTTTTTCTTTATTGATTTGCGAACCCTGCCAACAACAGATAGGAATAGATAGCGACAGGATTAATTGAAAAAGGCTCCACGGTGGAGCCTTTTGTACGAATATAAACTTACTTACGGATACCGAGTTCTTTGATCAGTTCTCTGTATTTCTCGATATCATTCTTCATAAGGTAATTCAACAACCTTCTTCTTTTACCTACCATTTTTAACAGTCCACGACGAGATGCGTGATCTTGTCCGTTTTCTTTCAGGTGGTCAGTTAGGTCATTAATTCTTTTGGTAAGAAGGGCAATTTGTCCTTCTGTAGAACCCGTATCGGTTTCACTTTTACCAAACTTTTTAAAGATTTCTTTTTTTTCTTCTGCGGTTATGCTCATTGCAATGGTTTAATTAGTACTTGTATAAATCGATTTATAGTTTTGAAAGATAGGGGTTTTTAGTGAAACGGACAATAACTGATCAATGATTTGTTTTGCCATATCCCCATTTTATAACTACTTTTTTTTCAGTACCCGATATAAAAAAATGAAAGCATTTTAAAAATCTATTATCAGTATTAATAATATGCGCCGATCAGTTCAAATAGATATCCCGGAAAATACTCACTCTCTATCCTGGACGAAAGATGCTTTCAGCCTCAATTACAGTATTTTCGGAAATGGTCAAATTGTTGGAAAGATTTCCGACAAAAGTATAGATCGTTCTGCTAAAGCTTCTTTGTATGGGGAAAAGTTTATATTTGAGACTGAGGGGTTTATCAAAACTTATATCAACATATTCCATATTAATAGTAAGACAGAAATAGGCCGCATTGAATTTGAGCTAATTCGATCAAGAGCCAAAATTAATCTGAACGGAGAGTATTATTTCTGGAAGTTCAGCAATTTGCTAAACACCAAGTGGATACTGCACAACAAAAATCAAAAAACTCTTATTTCGGGAGAAAAGCGCAAAGAAGGGAGCTTCAGAAATCAGCCTGAAGCAAATCCTATCCTTCTATTATGTGCTCTTATTATCCGGAACTGGTATATTAAGCATGGCAATTAGAATAACTGATACTGAGGAGTCGTAATACTATTCATTCTTAAGTAAATGACTGTCTCCCTTTATGATGAGTATTGTGCTCTAAGGCTTTATGTATCCACCCTCTTCTGCTTACTACAAATTAACCCCTTTGAACTATCTCAGGTAGTTTTGAAGCATCCATTTCTTAGATACTGTTGATAGCAAAATCATAACTCTCGCTCACAATCCGAACCACTTCCTCTTTAGTATGATAGGCTTGCCTTGGTTCCAGTGCTCCGCTCCGGACACATTATTAAAGCTCTGCCTAATTTTATTGCATTGCAGAGCAACCTATACTAAAACAGGTTAAAGCCCCAGTAACCTTTTACTCTTTATTTTATCCGAATCTAACTGAGCTTTTAATTCCTCTACCCCACCAAATTTTTTCTCATCCCGTATACGATCTACAAATCATACCTGAATGGTATCTCCATAGATCTCTTCGACAAAATCAAAGATGTTTACTTCAATAGTCCGGGCTGGATCATCAAAAGTCGGGCGAACCCCAATGTTCATCATCCCGCCATACCATTCACTTTCAACGCGAACTTTAACAGCATTGTCGCTACCTGACTTGCTTTGATAGTGCTCCCGTTTTCTTCGTATATAAATTCTTATTATCAACGAATCAAAGATCATGGTAATGGAAAGCCAAAACCAAGTCCCAAATATGTTATGAGTTGTTCAACCGGAAAAAAAGAATATCCAACCAGGATTCTAGCAGAAAATGCGCTGATCGAAATACACATTGACCGGAATTTCCCACCGGATCAGGGACCTCAAAATGTGTATAAATGTGAATTTTGCGGGAATTGGCATCTTACCAGTAAGTCGCCAAGCCGAAACGAGCGTTTACAAAAGATGATAGATTCCGGAGAAATGAAATTAAAACAACAAGCGCGGCGGTGGGAGTAAATAACTGACTGATATATGCTAGCTCAGCAATTCCAGGCTTTTTTGTTTATCGGACTCTAATTGATCTTTTAGCTGATCTATCCCTTTAAATTTCATTTCATCCCGTATACGATCTACAAATCGTACCTGAATGGTATCTCCATAGATCTCCTCGTCAAAATCAAAGATATTTACTTCAATAGTTCGGGCTGGATCATCAAAAGTCGGGCGAACCCCAATGTTCATCATCCCGCCATACCATTCATTTTCAACCCGAACTTTTACAGCATAGACCCCATTTTTGGGGATCACTTTATTCTCACGCTCGGGCTTAAGATTGGCCGTTGGATAACCAATTGTACGTCCACGTTCATCCCCATGCATTACAATGCCGTTGAGCAGGTATTCCCGGCCAAGATATTCAGCCGCTTGTCTAACATTTCCTTCCTCAGCCAGCGTTTTTCGAATAACGGTGCTGCTTATGGTCACATCTCCCATTTCCTGCTTGGAGACTACATAGGAATCAAAACCAAGTTCCTTGCCTAATTTTTCTATGGTATCTATAGTCCCTTCCCGGTCCCGCCCAAAATGATGATCATAACCGATCACAAATTCACTTACACCAATTTTTTTATGGATGATATCCCGAATGAATTCTTCGGAACTGAGCAAGGAAAAATCTCGGTCGAACGGGATCACCAAAAGAATATCGATTCCCAGATCTTCTAAGATCTCACAGCGTTCATTCAAGGTGGTAAGCAGCTTAATTCCATCTTTTCCCGGGTTGATGATCTCACGGGGATGAGGATCAAAGGTAACGACCACGCTGCGAGCATTTCTTTTCTTGGCCTTTTTCACTACCGTTTCCATTAGTTTACGGTGGCCATGATGCACCCCATCAAAGGTTCCAACGGTAACTACGGTGTTAGATTCTCGGGTAATATGTTTGAGTTCAATTAACTTTCCCATAATTCCTTTAAATGATCTGCAAGGTCGTGTGGATGTAAAGCTTCATCCACTGAAAAATGTCCAATTGCGGTTCGTTCCAGTCCACTCAAAAACGCTTTGGAAGCGAGTGCTTCGCCAAGATCGCGGGCTAACGATCGGATATAAGTGCCTTTACTGCAATCTGTCCTCAACGTTAGCTTTGGTGGATCGAAGTCGAGAATTTCATGTTCATAGAACGTTATTTGCCGGGGCGGGCGTTCAACTTCAATGCCTTTTCGGGCAAGCTCATACAGCTTTTTTCCACCATATTTAAGAGCCGAGTACATGGGTGGGATCTGATTTACGGTCCCCATAAAATCTTGCTCCAAAACTTCTTCAATTTTTTCCTGAGTGATGTGCTCCCATTCCCCTTCTTCATTCACATCGCCTTCGGCATCATAGGTCGTGGTCGCTTTACCAAAAGTTATTTCCGCGATATAGGTTTTGGGAAGTTCCTGGATCATAGAAATGGACTTTGTTGCTTTTCCGCAACAAAGGATAAGCATACCTGTTGCCAATGGATCGAGGGTTCCCGCATGGCCCGTTTTCTTTACGCGAATGCGCTTTCGCAGAAACTTTACAACGTCAAAGCTAGACCATTCCAACGGCTTGTTGATGAGAAAAATAGCTCCGGCTAAAAAATCAGCTTCTTTGGTGGGAAGGTTATTCTTTCCAAACACCGGTATTTCATCCAATGGAAGGGCTCTTGCCATGAATTTAGCTCTCGCCTTGCGTATCTGAATCTTCCTCAGGAATATCTACTTGCTTGAAGAGCTGTTCGATCTTATTCACATACTCGGCAGTATCATCCTGATAGAAATGCAGTTCAGGAATTTTACGGACCTGATTTTTGATCTTGGATGCGAGTTCATAACGTATTTCATCAATTTGTTCATCAATGAATTCGTACACTGGCTTTTCATCCCTTCCCGGTGAAAATACACTCAGATACACTTTGGCTATAGAAAGGTCATCAGTCATTCTAACAGTGGTAACTGTCACAAAAGTACCTTCGGGCTGATATGATTTTTGGATGATATGCCCAAGATCTTTTTTGATTACTGCTGCTAATCTCTCTGGTCTGAAACCCATGGTGTGTTAGTCTGATACGTTCGAATTGAAAAGCCTGACAGGTCATATTATCGATGAAACTGTCAGGTTTGGATGATGGTGCGTTATTATCCGGCAGAATCCTCGAGGGTACGTTTCTCCTCAACGATCTTGTAACTCTCGATCTGGTCGCCCACTTTAATATCATTATAACCCTGAATACTTATACCGCATTCATAGCCTGTGGTCACTTCCTTCACATCGTCTTTGAAACGCTTGAGGGCATCAATTTCCCCATCATAGATCACAACACCGTCGCGAACAAGTCGAATCGGATTATTGCGCTCGATCTTACCTTCTGTTACATAGCAACCGGCAATGGTTCCAACTTTGGATACTTTGAAGATCTCACGGACTTCAACAACACCCAGCATTTGTTCTCTGAGTTCAGGTGAAAGCAAGCCTTCAAGCGCATCCCGAACTTCATCAACGGCATCATAAATAACGCTGAACAGTCGGATGTCAATTTCTTCTTCCTCGGCAAGTTTACGAGCCTGAGCCGTTGGCCGTACCTGGAAACCAATGATGATTGCGTCAGAAGCAGAGGCTAACAGTACATCCGATTCAGAAATAGCTCCCGCTCCGGTATGTATGATGTTCACTGCAACTTCATCGGTACTTAGTTTCTGGAGTGAACCGGAAAGCGCTTCAATAGAACCATCTACATCGGCTTTTACGATCACATTCAGTTCAGAAACTTCACCAAGCGCAAGTCGTCGTGAAATATCATCAAGTGTCATATGCTTATTCTTGCGCATGGCTTGCTCGCGGCGAATCTGCATACGCTCGCTGGCAACTTCTTTAGCTGTCTTCTCATCTTCAGCTACAAGCAGTTTATCACCAGCTTGTGGCATATCATCAAAACCCATTAACTGAACGGGAGTAGATGGTCCGGCTTTTTGAACTCGTTGCCCAAGGTCATTCTCCATAGCTCGAACACGACCAAAACAAGGCCCTGCTACAAATGGATCTCCAACCTTCAATGTACCACCCTGAACCAGGATGTTGGCTACAATACCTTTCCCTTTATCCAGGCGGGCTTCAAGTACAACACCGTCTGCCCGTCGGTCAGGATTTGCCTTCAATTCAAGCAATTCTGCTTCTATCAATAATTTTTCGAGAAGATCTTCGATTCCTTGTCCCGTATGAGCTGAAACTTCAGAATACTGCACTTGACCACCGTATTCCTCAACGATCACATCGTGTTCCGCCAACTCAGATTTAATTCGATCAGGTTTAACGCCTTCCTTATCCATCTTATTGATGGCTACTACGATAGGTACACCAGCTGCTTTGGCGTGATTGATGGCCTCAATAGTTTGGGGCATCACAGAATCATCACCGGCAACAACCAGAATTACAATATCAGTAGCCTGAGCTCCACGCGAACGCATAGCTGTAAAAGCCTCGTGACCCGGTGTATCAAGGAATGTAATTTCATTGTTGTTATGGACCACCTGGTAGGCACCAACGTGCTGGGTAATACCACCAGCCTCGCCTGCTGCTACTTTTTCTTCACGAATGTAATCCAGTAAAGATGTTTTACCATGATCAACGTGACCCATCACGGTAATGATAGGTGCACGAGGTTCAAGATCTTCTTCGTCATCTTCTGGAATAGTGAGTTCTTCATCAATTTCTTCAGCGTCGATGAACTCAACTTCTTTTCCGAATTCTTCTGCTACCAATTCAATGGTACCGGCATCCAATCGCTGGTTGATGGTGATCATCAAGCCAATGGACATACATACCGAAATAATATCGTTTACTCCTACATCAAGCAACTCAGCAAGTTCGTTGGCAGTGATGAACTCAGTCGTCTCAATTACATCAGACTCGAGCTCCTCCATTTCCTGCTGCTTTTGCATTTCCTCCTCGCGTTCCTCTTTTCTTTCCCGACGGCGTTTCTGACGCTTACTTCCAACTGTTTTGGAAGATTTCATTTTCTTCAGCGTCTCTTTCATCATCTTATCGACATCGGTCTCGTCGATTTCAGTCTTACGCTTTCTCTTCTTACCGCCCTTCTTAGATTTGCTTGATTTCTTGCTGGAATCCGAATCGTCGTCTTTACGATCTTTGCGGCGTTTACGCTTTTTGCGAGGTTTCCTGTCGGCAATATCACTGGTGAAGGAAGCTTTACCTAATACTTTGGTGCCTTTTAATTTCCCTGCAGAACCACGAATGATCTCCTCTTCTTCTTCGTCACTATCATCTTTATCATCCTCAGATTTTTCTTCGGAGGCTTCCTGCTCGGATTCCTCAGATTCAGTTTCTTTGGATTCGGAGTCTTCGTCTTCTTCTTTGTCTTCTTTTTCTTCCTTCTGCTTTGCTTCGGCTTCCTCTTTCTTCTTCTCTTCTTCTGCTGCTGCCTTTTTCTTAGCCTCAGCTTCTTCTTTTTCTTTCTTGGCTTTTTCTTCAGCCTTTCGCTTCTCTTCTTCCTCTTTGGCTTTTTTGGCAGCCTCTTCTTCTTTTTTCTTCTCTTCCTCAGCTTTTTTCTTGGCTTCGGCTTCTTCTTTTGCCTTAGCTTCTTCCTCTTCTGAGACTTCCTGAGGTTCTAAAGAACTTTCAATGTCATCAACAGGCTCAAGATCCGGCTTATCGTCTTCAGGCTCCAGTTCAACCGATTCTTCGTCTTCAAGCGGCTCCAATACATTTTCGATAGTTACTCTATCATTGCGCTGATTCATCATTTGGCTGCGACGGTTTTCATATTCATCGCGTGCCTTTTCATGGTCAGCACTTTTTGCCTTGTCCTCACCATAAACTTCTTCCAACGCCTCATACATATCAGGCTGAATTTTGAAGTTGGGGCGGTTTGATACATCAAAACCTTTCTCAGTCAATGCATCCACGATAGATTGTGTGGCTACATTAAATTCTGATGCAACTTTAAATAATGGTTTGGGTCTTTTAGACGACATATATATGATTTAAATGTGAGCTACTTAAACTAAGAATTTTTGAATGGAATTGCCGACTAAGACTTAATCTTCGTCTTCGAATTCGTAGGCGATCACACTCATGATCTTCTCAGCTAGCTCGGGATCTATTTCTTCGTTCGTTCTGCTTACTAGTTCTTCTGCATTAAGCTCTAATACAGCACGTGCGGTATCACAGCCAATATCGTGAAGCATTTGAATAACTTCAGGACCGAAATCAATTTCGAATTCATCGATATCGATATCATCTTCGGCTTCCACTTCACGATACACATCAATTTCTACACCGGCCAGCTTGGATGCAAGGCGAATATTCACCCCTCCTTTACCAATTGCTTTTGAAACTTCATCGGCCGGCACCAATACGTTGGCGTGCTTGTTCTCCTCATCCAGTTCTACTTTTAAAACTTCTGCTGGCTGCAGGGCTCGTTTGATGAATTCAAACTTATCATCGGTAAAGTTTATCACATCGATGTTCTCATTTTGAAGCTCGCGTACAATGGCATGAATGCGAATCCCTTTCATACCAACACAAGCGCCAACAGGATCTACGCGCTCATCGTGTGAGCGAACTGCCACTTTAGAGCGATCTCCGGGAGAACGTGCAATGCGTACCAGATCAATAATTCCATCAAAAACTTCAGGTATCTCATTCTCAAACAAGCGTTCTAGGAACAGCTCCGATGTTCTTGAGATGATCACCGTTGGATTTCCATTTCGCATGCGAACTTCAGATACTACCGCACGGATGGTATCCCCTTTTCGGTAACGGTCTTTATAGATCTGCTCGTTTTTAGGAAGCAGTAGTTCTACACCGTTATGATTCACCAAAATATCTTTGTTTTGGCGTACCTGATATACATCACCAAGGATGATCTCGCCTACACGATCGGTATAATCTTCGTAAATATTATCTTTCTCGATCTCACGGATGCGCTGAGCAAGCTGCTGTCGGGCCATAGTTACGGCACGGCGACCAAAATCAGTGATCTGAATTTCCTGAGCCAACTCGTCATACAGTTCAATATCCGGGTCAACTTTTTGGGCGTCTTCAAGTGTAATTTCTGCTACAGCATCGGTGAGCTCATCTTCCGGAACTACTTCCTGAACATGAAGGATCTGAATTTCCCCGCGGTCTGCATTTAAGATCACCTCGAATGCATCATCCGACTCATATTTTTTGCGGATCATGGTTCGAAATACGTCTTCCAAAATAGAAAGAAGCATATCTCGATCTATGCCTTTCTCGTGTGCAATTTCAGCAAACGAGGAGATAATCTGTTTTGATAATTCGTTCTGCATTTGTGTATTAGACTTAAATTACGGGGATTATTTTCGTTTTCACAATGGCTTCAAACGGAATCTCTGTTTCAACTTCTTCCTCATCCGTAATAGCCACAATGTCTTCTTTCACTCCGGTTATAACACCTTCTATTTTACTGTACTCTCCATCACTTTTTTTGAATTTAATGGTAGCCACGCGACCCTCGTTCTTTCTATACTGACGCTTGTCACTCAATGGCCGGCTTAATCCTGGAGATGAAACATTCAATCGATAATTGGTATCAAATAACTCATGAGCTTCGATCAAAAAACCGAGCTCTTTACTGATTTTTGAACACAGATCGATGTTCACTCCACCATGTTCGTTCTCCAAAAGCACCCAAACTTCTGTTTGGCCACTTCCGGTTTTTAGTTCCACATCTACAACAAACAGATCATGCTCTTCTGCAAGTGGTGCGGCTAACTCCTTAATATTTTCTAAGATATCGATATTCATTTTCATCAAATTCTGAGACAAAAAAAAGTGAGTGCCTTTCGGCGCTCACTGCTTTCTAAAGGTAGTTCTATTTCGCCTAAATTTCAATGTTAACAAAGTTATTGAACCATATTCATTTTTGCTTTCATACAATTTGCTCTTAATTTGGCTATTCAGATTTTGAAATCAATCACTCCAACAAAAATATCCTCTCTCTGTTATGGCTTATAAAACTATCCTGACTATCCTCCTTTCTTTATCGCTATTATTTGTGGTGAATTGTGGAGATCAAAAAAAGGAATCTTCAGCCAGCGATAAAACCTCGCAAGGCCGAAGCCTCAATTTTACAGATGAAGTTACGTTCCTGAATACCTCCGGTGAGCAGATCTCAACAGTACGGGTTGCCCTTGCAGATGATAACCAAAAAAGAAATCAGGGCTTAATGGATGTGAATGAACTGCCCGCTGATGCCGGCATGTTGTTTATTTTCCCCGATGAAGAACCCCGTAGTTTTTACATGGCCAATACGCCTCTGCCTCTCGATATTATGTATGTGAACTCCGACAGTGTCATTGTCCGTATTCACCACAACACAACGCCGTTTAGCAGTAATCAGCTTCTTTCGGAAGAACCTGCTCAGTTTGTTGTAGAGACAAACGGCGGATATGCCGTATCGCACGATATTAAGGAAGGAATGAAAATACGGTTTTGACCTCTGCTACTTCTGCTTTCCCATTAAGTAAGAAGCCTGCTTTTCTGCCGGGAGCTCTATATTGCCCGGCAGATGTTTCCAAGCTTCCACAAATTTAACGGCTGAAGTACAGGCTATTCGTACGAACTTCCTGTTTAAAATCCCTGATATCCGTTTTCTCGTCGATCACTAAACATTCAATGCCCAGCATCTCCGCCAGATCAACAGCATGTTGCACCGTCAACGCTTGCGAATATGAGGTGTGATGCGCTCCGCCGGCAAGGATCCAGGATTGGGCTGCTATTTTCAGGTTCGGTTTGGGATCCCACAAAACACGGGCAACAGGAAGTTTAGGCAGATCCGGTGTTTCAGTTGCCTCCACCTTATTTACGATCATTCGGTATCGGTTTCCCAGATCCATCATTGCAATATTAACAGCGTCGCCGGGTTCTCCGGTGAACACCAATCGCGCCGGATCTGCTTTTCCGCCAATTCCCAGCGGATGTACTTCCAGCGAAGCTTTGCTGTTTGTGATAGACGGGCAAATTTCCAGCATATGTGCGCCCAATACCTGCGGTTTGTCCGGGTTGAAATGGTAGGTATAATCTTCCATGAACGAAGTTCCACCTTTTAATCCCTCTGCCATTTTTTTGGTAATACGAACCAAAGCTGCCGTCTTCCAGTCGCCTTCAGCAGCAAATCCATAGCCTTGCTGCATCAGTCGCTGAGCAGAGATTCCCGGCAATTGCTCTAATCCATGCAGATCTTCAAAGGTAGTTGTGAAAGCGCCAAATCCACCTTCATCCAGAAATGCTTTGATCCCCAATTCGATGCGAGCTGCTTCTTTGATAGAATGGCCGAATGCCTCACTCGCTCCATCTTCTTTCGAGATCTTATATTCCTCATTATATGCTCTCAACAGATCTTTCAGATCGGAATCAGAAACAGCTTTCACATATTCCACCAGGTCCCCAACTCCAAAACCGCGGACATCCAGCCCAAACTGTAGCTGTGCAGAAACTTTATCGCCTTCAGTTACGGCCACATTCCGCATATTATCTCCAAACCGGGCTACTTTCAGGTTCTCCAGCTCATGTTTTCCGATTGCGGCCCGAATCCAGGTATCCAATTCGCTAATAACTTCCGAATCTTGCCAGTGCCCTGCTATCACTTTACGATCAATACCCATCGCCGCATTTATAAACCCGAACTCACGGCCACCATGTGCCGATTGATTCAAATTCATAAAATCCATATCGATCTCATTCCAGGGTATATCACGATTAAATTGTGTGTGAAGATGTACAAATGGTTTGTTGAGAGCTTTCAACCCAGCGATCCACATTTTGGAAGGAGAAAAGGTATGCATCCAGGTGATCAATCCGATGCATTTAGGATCGGAGTTAGCCTCCAGCATCAGGGTTTTAATGGCTTCAGAGGTTGTCAAAACGGTTTTGAAGACAATATCAGCCGGTGTGTTGGATCTCTCATTAAGTCCAGCTGCTACTTTTTGGGAGTGAACCTCTACTTGTTTCAGCGTTTCTTCGCCGTAGAGATGCTGACTTCCTGTTACAAACCAAATTTCTTGTTGTTGTGAATTATTCATGTGAGCTGTTATTCTATAAGTAATTTAAATCAGGTTCTATTTCTCGCAGATCTATAATTATTCTTGTCCGTAGTAGGAATCTTTACCGTGCTTGCGTTCCCAGTGCTTGTTGATGAGACTGTCTTTAAGTCGTGGTGCTTCGGGATTTATTTGAAGCGACAGATAGGCCATCTTCGCAACCTCCTCCAGAACCGCACTGTTATACACGGCTTTATCAATTGATCTGCCCCAGGTAAAAGGCGCATGATTACCGAGAAGCACCATTTCCACTTCCTCGTAAGAGATTCCGCGTTTCTCAAATTCCTGCAAGATCTGTAAACCAGTCTGGTGTTCGTAATTTCCTTCTATCATGGAATCTTCCATGGGAGGAGCACATGGAATATCGGTAGTAAGATGATCGGCATGTGTGGTTCCCATGATAGGGATATCACGCTGGCTTTGCGCCCAGGCTGTGCCGTAAGTAGAATGCGTATGAACGATTCCGCCAATGTTTCCCCAGTTCTTATACAGAACCGCATGTGTTTTGGTATCCGAAGAAGGGCGCATATCGCCTTCTACAATATTATTTTCAAAATCTACGATCACAATATCTTCAGGACGAAGATCTTCATAAGGAACACCGCTTGGTTTGATTCCAAAAACATTATTAGCCCGATCTACTGCGCTGGCATTTCCAAACGTGAAAAGCACCAATCCTAATTCGGGCAGCCGCATGTTTGCCGCATACACTTTTTGTTTTAACTCTTTGAAATCACTCATATTTAACCTTCCTTCTGATCCATAATTCGTTCTTCCATCTGTTCAGCAAAGGATGAATATCGCGCATACATTTTCTGGTACGCTTCTACTTTATCTTCTTCCGGTTCGTACACTTTTTCAAATCCGGTGGCGATGTTTTCCTTGGCTTCTTCAACCGATCCGTACAAGCCTGCGGCTGTGGCAGCAAACACCGAAGCTCCCAAGGCGCACGTCTGTTCAGAATCGGAGATCTGGATGGGCATATTGAGTACGTTTGCCAGGGTCTGCATTACAAATGGAGATTTCTTGGCTACGCCTCCCATTCCAATCACACCGTCAATTCGAACACCTTCATCTACAAACCGATCTACGATCTTCTTAGCACCAAAACACGTAGCTTCAACCAATGCCTTGAATACTTTGGGTGCATCGCTGCTCAGATCTAGTCCTTCAATAGCGCCTTTCAGCCACTGATTGGCATCAGGAGTGCGACGTCCATTAAGCCAGTCTAAAGCAATGATCCCTGTGTCTACATCTTCGATCTTAGCTGCTTTATCAGAGAGATTCCTGATCAGGTTTTCATGGGCTCCTTTTATCAAAGCTTCTTTCTGGAAATCATTTAGAATTTCACTTTCCTGAATAAGCTGTTCATACGGTTCCAGAAGCAGGTCGCGGAACCAGGCATATACATCTCCAAAAGCAGATTGGCCGGCTTCAAGGCCTATCATACCAGGAATAACCGATCCATCAACCTGACCGCATATTCCCCGCACCAGATTATCGCCCACATCTTCATTAGGTGCTACCAGCATATCGCAAGTAGAGGTTCCCATCACTCGTACCAACTGATAGGGTTCAACTTTCCCTCCTACAGCGCCCATATGCGCATCAAATGCTCCAACAGCAACTACAACCTCTTCAGACAACCCAAGTTTTTCAGCCCATTTTGATGAGAGATTTCCGGCGGGCACATCCGAAGTGTACGTATCTTCATAAAGCCGATCGCGTATACCATCGAATAATGGATCTAATTTTGTGAGAAACTCCTGGCTTGGGAGGCCATCAAACTCTTCGTGCCACATGGCTTTATGGCCAGCCGCACACCGACTTCTTTTCATAGCGTGAATGTCCTTCTCGCCTGTAAGCTCGTAGGGAACCCAGTCACATAACTCGGCCCAGGAATAGGCTTCTTTTCGCACCGCTTCATCTTCCCGAAGTACATGCAGCATCTTGGCCCAAAACCATTCTGAGGAATAGATCCCACCCACATATTTGGTGTAATCCGGTCCGCCCCAGTTGTGTGCCAGCTCGTTAATTTCTTCCGCTTCTTTAATAGCCGTATGATCTTTCCAAAGCACAAACATAGCATTTGGATTCTCCTCAAAGCCCGACTTCAATGCCAGCGGAGTGCCTTCTTCATCTACCGCAACGGGGGTTGAACCGGTACTATCCACGGCTATACCTTTGATGTTCTTTCGTTCATCACTATCCAGAGCATCCACCACTTTTTTGAGTGTTTCCTCTAAACCTTCCAGATAATCTTTGGGATGATGCCGAAATTTATTCGCAGCGGGTTCACAAAACTTCCCTTCCTTCCAGCGCGAATAGTAATGCACCGCCTGCGCAACTTCCTCTCCCTTTTCACTTACCAATACAGAGCGAACCGAGTCGGTTCCATAATCAACGCCAATAACGTAATTCATATCAATGTTTTTGAGCTATTAATCTTAATTCAAAGGCTTGAATACGAGGTTATCTCCCTGCTCCATTTTCTCGAAATATTTTTCGGAATCAAATTCGTACAACCAAGCCCCTTTCTTTGAGAATTTCTTCTGCTTTTGGTTGGTCTTTCGGAGCACATCGGTCCCCAGCATCCGCCGCCTGAAATTTCTTTTATCGATCTGAGTATCATAGATAGCTTCATAGAGCTTTTGTAACTCAGGAAGGGTGAATTTTTCCGGGAGAAGTTCAAAACCCACCGGATGTGTGGAGGCTTTATGCCGCAATCGCTTCAGAGCTGCATCAACCATTTGCCTGTGATCAAAGATGAGTTCTGGTAACTCATGGATCGAAAACCAGGAAGCGCTGTAATCCTCGGCAATTTCTTCACTGTGTGATAAAATATCTATAAGCGCATAATAGGCCACTGATATCGTCCGCTCAACGGGATCACGATCTACTTCACCAAACGCCTGAAGCTGTTCGAGATATATATTTTCCAATCCCGTCAGCTTATGCAATATACGTTCTGCAGATTCATCAAGACTTTCATGCTGGGTTAAAAATCCCCCCATTAAAGACCATTTCCCCTTTTCTGGTTCGAAATCCCTTTTGATCAACAGTAGCTTCAGTTCGCTGCGGTCAAATCCAAAAATGATACAGTCCAAAGCCACCAGCAGGTGATCCTGATCCTTATACTGACTTCCAATCATGTTGTTTACCTTATTTTAATTTCTCTTCCAAGAGAATTTCTCATAAATCAATGAGGCCACGAAGGCACGAAGTCACAAGATTCACAGTAAATAACCACCCTTTGTAAACCTTGCTCACATGTGCCTTAGAGGCCCTTAAAAACCAACTATATTATCTAACGCTAACTACAATAACCGAGTGTTTCGGTAAACTCATAGTCAGCTTCCCATCTTCCAATTCAACATTTTCAAATTTTTTGGGTTGAACCGAATTGGGGTCATCAAATGTATTTATGGCGTCCACGCTATCGCCCGTTAGTATTCTCGCAGATCCTGATACAATCTCATCTACTTGTGCACCGCGGATATCAAAAACGACTTCCTGTGTTGCGTTCGGATGCAGGTTCGTAACCGTAAAATGCATCACCCCATTCTCATCTTTGGAAACCGTAGAACTGACGGTTGGAATTCCGGGCTCCTCAAAACTCAGGTCAAAGCGACTTTCTACCGGTTCATCCCATTCTTCTTTCACATATCGGTTTACATCGGCGTGAACCGGAACCAGCATGGAATTTTGGTGCACCCGATACATATGGAATACATGATAGGTTGGAGTAAGTAACATCTTCTCGCCATCTGTCAGCACCATAGCCTGCAATACGTTTACCGTTTGGGCAATGTTAGCCAGTGTAACTCTGTCTGCATGTGAGTTCAGGATGTCTAAGCTGGTAGAAGCAATAAGTGCATCCCGAAGCGAATTTTGCTGCTCCAGAAATCCGGGATTACTTCCCTCCCTTGGGTTGGTCCATACGCCCCACTCATCCACAGCCAGATCTATATTCTTTTCAGGATCGTATTTGTCCATAATGGTTTTGTGCCTAATGATGAATTCATCGAGCAGTAAACCGGCTTTTAAGCCCCAATAATACATTTCTTCACCAAAATTTTGAGATGGCCCTTTGTCATCCCAGCCTTCTCCCGGAAGCGTATAGTAATGAAGTGAAATTGCATCCATAAATTCTCCGGCCTCACGAATTACCGTTTCGGTCCAGTCGTAACGGGTGTCGTACATTCCGCTGGCAATTTTATAGAGCTCATTACCACTGTAATTGTTGGCGTAAGTTTGAAATTGACGATACAGGTCAGCATAAAAATCAGCCTGCATGTTGCCACCACAGCCCCAGCTTTCATTTCCTATTCCAAAGAATTTGATCTTCCAGGGCTCATCCTTTCCATTTTCTCTGCGCAGGTTTGCAAGATCGCTGTCACCACCAAATGTCATGTACTCGATCCAGTCACGCATTTCAGCAGGACTTCCACTTCCTACATTAGCAGAGATATAAGGCTCAGCATCAATCAGCTCAGTGAATCGGAGGAATTCGTGAGTTCCAAAGCTGTTGTCGTCTACCACTCCGCCCCAATGAGTGTTCAAGCGTTTTGGGCGTTCATTACGGGGACCAATACCATCCCGCCAGTGATAGTTATCCGCAAAACACCCGCCCGGCCAGCGAATGTTGGGGATCTGAAGTTCCTGAAGAGCATTAAGAACATCGGTTCGATACCCTTCTTTGTTGGGGATATCTGAGTTCTCGCCCACCCAGATACCTTCATAAATGCCGCGTCCCAAATGTTCAGAAAACTGCCCATAAACATGCTCATTGATCTGAATTTCAGCCTGATCAGCATTTACAATAACGGTGTTCTGTTGAGCCTGAACTTGTACAAAGAAGACTGCGAAGAACGAAAATAACGTAAGAAATTTCATAGTAAAAGCTCCCTGGATATCTTAATTCTGTGTTGCAAATTTATATACGGTAGTAGTCTGATACGTATCACCCGGTTCTAAAATAGTGGATGGAAAATCCGACTGATTAGGTGAATCGGGAAAATGCTGTGTTTCTAAACAAAGGGCACTGTGCTTGATGAATTTTTCGCCATTGGGACCTTCCAGCGACCCATCCAAAAAATTACCGGAATAAAACTGTATGCCGGGCTCGGTAGTCAAAACCTCAAGGGTTCTTCCGGTCTGCGGATCAACCAATAACCCAATTGATTCCAGAGCATCATTCGTCTGACGATCCAGTACAAAATTATGGTCATAACCGCCCTCAACCTGATCTATCTCTGCTCCAATTTCCTTGAGTTCCGTGAAATCAAATGGGGTACCTTCAACTTCTGCAATTTCTCCGGTTGGAATGAGGGTTTCGTCAACTGGGGTATAATGACTGGCCTGTAACCTTAACTTATGATCCAGGATCTGACTTTCTGGATCTCCTGAGAGATTGAAGTAAGCGTGATTCGTCAGATTAACAGGCGTTGCTTTATCGGTTTTAGCCGTATAGTCGATTCGCAGTTCATTATTTTCTGTGAGCGTGTAAAGCACCTTAACCTGCAAATTACCGGGATAGCCCTGATCACCATCTTCACTTAAATAGCTCAATTCAACGGTACTGTCAGAATGGGACTCTACAGTCCATAGTACCTGCCAGAATCCACCGGTGCCGCCATGCAGGTGATGCTGGCCATCATTAATTGTCAACTCATATTCTTCGCCGTTCAGCGTAAACTTTCCATTTGCGATCCTGTTTCCAAAACGCCCTATCAATGCTCCAAAAAACGGATGATCCGCTTCATACTTGGCAAGATTCTCATAACCCAAAACCACATTGTCGAAATTTCCCTGAGTATCAGGAGCTAAGACCGAAGTGATGATGCCACCATAATTGGTGATCTTGACTTCCATCCCATTGCTATTCTTGAGCGTATAAATGTGAGCAGTACGTCCGTCTTCCATTTCTCCAAAAACCTTTTCATTTGATTGAGTTTTATTTGTACAACTGGCTGATAGTAGTCCAACAACCAATAATAAAAGCGTACACCCCATTAAGCTGGGATGGTTAAAAGTAAATATTCGCATCTTGATCCGGGTTGGTTAGGTGTAACAATTACACTTATTATTTTCCGCAAATTAATCCGAAGATGCAAGGTATTTTTTTGAATGCTTTTGTACAGATGAACTAAACGTTTACAGTGGAGTACTCATTCAGAAAATCCATCACTTTCTGTACATTTTTCTTTGAACCGATGTAAATAGGAGTTTGCTGATGAATAGCTTCCGGTTCAAGCTCCATAATGCGTTTATGTCCATCGGTTGCCATTCCACCAGCCTGTTCAATAATAAAGCTAAGCGGATTGCACTCGTACATGAGTCTTAACTTCCCGCTGGGATATTTCTTGCTGTGTGGGTAGATGAAAATTCCCCCTTTGATAAGCGTTCGGTGAATATCAGCCACCATTGAGCCAATATACCTGGCTGAGTAGGGCCTGTTGGTATCAGGATCTTCCTCTTGGCAGTATTTGATATATTTCTTCAACCCCATATCCCAGGAATTATAGCTGCCTTCGTTAATACTGTAAATGGGACCGTGATCGGGAATCTTAATTTTTCGATCGCTGAGAATAAATTCGCCAATACTGGGATCCAGCGTAAATACCGACACGCCCAATCCTGTTGTGTAAGCCAAAATTGTACTTGATCCATATAACACATATCCAGCGGCCACCTGACGTACTCCGGGTTGAAGGGCATCCTGCTCCCGAACAGTAGCATCATAACGTGCCTCACGCATGTACACCGAAAAAATACTACCTATAGAGACGTTCACATCAATATTGGAAGAGCCATCAAGGGGATCCAGGTACACAATATACTTCCCTCCTTTACTACTCAGCTTCACGATGCCGTCATTTTCTTCGGAAATCACCATGCAGGTAATAAGCGACCGGTTTAAGGCAGAGATCAGCTGCTGATCTGCAAAGAGATCCAGTTTTTTTACGGATTCGCCGTGTATGTTAGTGGAGCCATCAAATCCAAGTATGTTGGTGATTCCGGCTTTATTTACTTCCCGGGAGATGATCTTGGAAGCAAGTCCAATATCTCGTAATAATTGTGATAGTTCACCTGTTGCCCCTGGAAATCTGTTTTGGTTTTGAATGATATACTCTTCTAGAGTTTCCATTCTGGAATTATCCTTACTCGTCATAAATCAATTTATTTTTTGGAAGCGCTTTTCCGAAAGATAATGATGTTTTTTAGAAAATATCTTCCCGAATTTGCTGATAATTATTTGCCCGAAATATCCTGAATAGTTCTCAGAGATTTCTCTGCTTTTTCCTGAAGTTCTTGTAGGGTTCCGCTGTTCTCGATCACGAAATCAGCCAACGATAACAGCTCTTCGAAATCAGGCTGTTTGTCTATTCTATCCTGAATTTTTCCTATTGAAGCCCGGTCTCGCTCAGCTGTGCGTTTGAGTCTCTGTTCTTCCTCGGCAGTTACAATTATTACAAAATCCAACCACCCAGGCCTACCTTCGTTCAGCAAAATTGCTGCCTCGTATGCAAGAACATCAACTCCTTCCTGTTCCTTTTGGTGCGCATATTCTTTCAGTCGTTCCTTTAGCACAGGATGAACCAGTGCATTCAACTCTTCTACCCTATCTTTAGCAAAAGCTTCTTCAGCGAGATAAGCCCGGTTTAAATTTCCTTCCGAATCATACGAAGCTTTCCCAAATACTTTGGTGATCTTTTCCCGAAGTTCTTCATTTTCATTCATCAGTTGCTTGGCAAAATCATCGGCATATACTACATGTACTCCCAACTTTTCCCATTCTTTGCAAAATGTTGTTTTGCCTGAACCAATGCCGCCTGTGATGCCTATTTTGATCATTTAAAATTCCGGTGATTTTATTTGGTTATCAATTATCAGATGGATTTTCACTTCTTGTTCAATAATTTCATAATAAATAGATACTTCCTTTATAACTACTGCACGGCGAATGTCTTCCTCTTTATCATATATTGGAAATAGATGTGGGTTCTCTGCAATCAAGCCAAATAAATCGCGAACTCTCTCTGCAAAATGATCTCGAACCTTTTGCCCAAATTCTTCCAATAGATACTCTTTCATATCCAGATACTCCCGCTGAGCCTCTTCGGATATATTAAGTTTGAAATTCATCTTCAACTGTGCGAATCCAGGAATTCAAAAGCATCCATAAAGCGACCTTCTTCAAATTCTTTTCTACTTCTTTGTATCGCCTTTAGTTCTTCTTCTGAAAGCTTACTATTGGAATGCGCTGCATGGTGGCTTTCCAAAAACATATCCAGTAAAATCAAGTGTTCCCGGCTTATATATTCGAGCATACCGATACACTCATCCCGATCTTTTTTCTCTCTTTTATTCTGATATTCCTCTCCACGTTCAAAAACGATATCATATTTCTCTTCGAACTCTGCTTTCATCTCTTCCCAACTTAACGTTTCAACCTCTCCCTTTTCCACTTCTTCAATTCTTTTTTGAAGCTCTTTTATTTGTTCTTTAGTGAGCGGTGGTGGTGTCCATGGCCCTTCAGTCCAGTTATAAATAAACATGGAAATAAGGGACAGTAATTCTCCTTCACTTTTTAAAATTTTCTCTTTTAGATGTGCTTTAAGTCTCGAAGTTTCCATGTGGGAATATGAGTTATTGGAATATTTGATGCAACAAAATGTAGAATACTATGTCTCATCAATGGTCGGACAAGCTGTCCAACCTACGTTGTTTTATCCGTGAGCTGATTCCCAAGCTTCGATAATCCGATCCATCGTTTTATTCGTCTCCGAGTTAACATCCATGCGCTTTGGATCAGCTTCAAACCAATCCAGCGTTCTTCGTATCCCTTCTCTGAACGGAATTTCAGCCTGAAATCCGGGCACCAGTTTCTTGATCTTCGAATTGTCGAATACAGCGCAGTGGGCTTTATCTCCCAACAAGCCCGGTTTTTCTTCCGGTGCGATCTTTCCAATAAACTCTGAGGAAATATGAACTGCATTCAACTCCGCTCCCGCTGCATCGGCAACAGTTTGATAGATATGATTCCAGGTTATGGCTTCATCTGAAGTGATGGTGATTGCTTCTCCCATTGCGCCTGGATGTCCCATCAGCCCAACAAACGCTTTGGCAAAATCTTCGGAATGAGTGAGTGTCCATAGAGATGTTCCATCGCCATGAATGATCACTTTCTTGCCCTTTTTCATCCGGTCGATGATGGTGTATTCGTCCCAGCCACCGAGTGCCACAGGAATTCGTTTGTCATAAGTATGCGAAGGGCGAACGATCGTCACCGGAAACCCCTGCTGGCGATAAGCATCCATCAGTTCATTTTCACAATCAATTTTATCGCGGGAATATTGCCAATAGGGATTGTGTAGCGGCGTGGATTCGGTGATCATAAACGAATTCCCCGGCTTTTGATATGCCGAAGCCGAGCTGATAAAAATGTACTGCTTCGTCTTCTGCGCAAAAAGCTCAATATCGTTTTGGACATGTTGCGGGGTGAAGGCGATCCAGTTTACGACTACATCCCAGGAATGATCTTTCAGGGCTTTTTTTGTTTGTTCAACATCATAAATATCGCCCTGTATGGTGGTGACTCCGGGGATTTCTACGTCTATTTTTCCGCGGTTCAGTAAATACAGATCGATACCTTGTGCAATCGCTAAATTACTTACAGATGTACTGATATTTCCGGTTCCGCCGATGAAAAGTACTTTCATAAATGAGTAGTTAGGTTCAAGGTTTTAGGTGCAAGGGACAAGTGTCTCACTTGAAGTCCTTGGATTCTGTGATTGTTGGTCGTGGAAAGAATGGTACGAAAAGCTGGTGTTTATCTCATTGATTCTTTAGCCTCGTTAAAAACCTCCATCTTCCAGTCTCTATGATATGGCAATTCTGTATTCTGTTTGGTCTCTTTACAAGGTCGAATTTTTCAGTGGGTCCGGTAAATCCCGGCAGACATTCCCAACGAGTCCCAGGGAACGAGTTCAATTAAGTATCCAATCAACCCTTTACTACCCAACAATCGTAGAAACCAACTCATCCGAAGTCTCCGGATAATCAGTGGTGTAATGTAATCCCCGGCTTTCTTTTCGTTGCAGTGCCGATCGTACGATCAAGTATCCCACGCATATCAGATTTCGAAGCTCACATAAAGGCACGTTTACTTTGGTTCGGTGATAAAAATCTTCCACTTCTTCATTCAGCAATTCAACACGGCGCATGGCTCGTTCCAGTCGTAAATTACTGCGTACAATACCTACATAATTCCACATCACCTGTCGCAGTTCCTGCAGGTTATGAGATACTAAAACCCACTCTTCGGTATTTACCGTACCACTTTCATCCCATTCCGGAATGTCTTCTCTATAATTTAGCTCTTCAAGTTTTTCGACAGAATGAAGGTACGCCTGATCCGCGAACACCAGTGATTCCAGTAAACTATTGGAAGCCAATCTATTGGCACCATGCAATCCTGTACTCGCTACTTCTCCGCAAGCGTATAAATTTTTGATGGAAGTCCGCCCATGCAGATCCGTTTTCACTCCCCCGCAGGTATAATGTGTGGCGGGAACCACCGGAATCTGATCTTTGGTGATATCGATCCCATATTTCAAACAGGTTTCATAAATAGTGGGAAATTCCTCTTTGATCTCACCTGCATCCAAATGAGTGACATCAAGGTAAACGTGGTCTTCGCCTCTTTTCTTCAGCTGATCGTCGATAGCGCGGGCTACGATATCCCGGGGTGCGAGTTCTTTGCGTTCATCATAATCTTTCATGAAGGCTTCTCCGGCACTGTTTCTCAAAATGCCTCCAAATCCGCGAACCGCTTCTGAGATCAAAAATGAACCGGCTTCGGGAATAGCCAGACTGGTGGGATGAAATTGAACGAATTCCATATTCTCGATCTTGGCTTTCGCCCGGTATGCCATTGCAATTCCATCACCGGTAGCCACAGATGGATTAGTAGTGTGCTGATAGACCATGCCTGCTCCACCGGCCGACAGAACTGTGACTTTGGCTAACATCCTGAACACCTGATTGGCAGACTCATTCAGTACATAAGCCCCAAAACATTGAATATCATCCACAGAACTTACATCCATTCCAAGATGATGCTCAGTTAGAAATTCCATTGCAAAATGATGCTCAAAAATCTCAATATTGGGATGATTTCTCACCTTCTCCACCATCACAGAGATGATCTCATAACCGGTAGCATCGGCGGCATGAATGATGCGGTTTTCTGAATGGCCGCCTTCCCGTCCAAGATCCAGCTCTCCATTTTTTTTTGTGAATTGAACGCCGTAGTCGATGAGTTCCTGTATCAGTCTTGGGCCTTCTTTAACCACAAGGTCTACAGCATCTCGATCACATAATCCGGCTCCGGCTTCCAGCGTATCATCTATGTGCTTTTGGAAAGAATCGTGCTTGGTGAATACGCCAGCAATACCGCCCTGTGCATAGGCCGTATTGGCTTCCATCATCTCTTTTTTGGTGACGATGGCTACGCTTCCGTGTTCGGCCGCCTTCAGCGCAAATGTCAAACCTGCGATGCCGCTGCCGATCACCAGAAAATCGTAACTATGCTTCTTCAACATCCTGTAAAAGATAAGCTTTGATGAATTCATCGAGATCGCCGTCCATCACTCCGCCAACGTCACTGGTTTCGTAGTTAGTGCGATGATCTTTTACGCGCTGATCGTCAAAAACATAGCTTCGAATTTGAGATCCCCACTCGTTTTTACTCTTGGAGCCTTCCAGTTTGGCTTTCTCAGCTTCGCGTATTTCCTTTTCAAGCTCGTAAATACGCGACTTCAACAACACCATCGCCTTTTCACGATTCTGAAGCTGGGAGCGCTCCTGTTGACATTCAGCCACCACACGCTCTGTGCTTCCATCGGAAAGTTCACCTTCCCAGATCAAGCGAACACCAGTTTCTACTTTATTTACATTCTGTCCACCGGCCCCACTGGAGTGAAAACGCTGCAACTCCACCTCACTTTCGTTGATATCCACTTCGATAGTATCATCAATAAGCGGAGCCACAAATACGGAACAGAACGAGGTGTGCCGACGGGCGTTGCTGTCAAAAGGCGAAACTCGGACGAGTCGATGAACTCCACTTTCGGCCTTTAAAAAACCGTAGGCGTTATCACCCGAAACTTCGATGGTTGCACTTTTTAGTCCGGCTACATCCCCGTCCTGATAGTCCACCACAGAAACTTTAAATCCAGATTTTTCAGCCCAGCGCGTATACATTCGGTACAGCATCTCAGCCCAATCCTGACTTTCGGTTCCACCCGCTCCCGGGTTGAAGTTCACGATAGCATCCCGATGATCGTCTTCTCCACTGAGCATATTTCGGAGCTCCATTTCATCCAGGGCTTTTTCGAGCTTTTTATACTCGGCCTGAAGATCATCTTCCACGTCCTCACCCATTTCCTGGAATTCCAGGTACACGTTGATGCTTTCTCGGAGCGAGTCCAGATTATCCCAACCTTCCACCAGACTTTTCTCCTTGTCCAGCTCTTTCATAATGGATTGAGCTTTGTCGGGATCATTCCAAAAGTTGGGATCCTGTGTTTGTTCGGTAAGTTCTATGATTCGGACTTTGCGTTTTTCGTAGTCAAAGATACCCCCTGAGCGCGTCAATTCGCTCATAGAGTTCGTTAAGGCGATCTGTATTTATTGCCATGTAAGTCTGTAGATTCTGAATTTATTTACGGGTTAGCAGCGCGCCTACAACCAGTCCGGCAACAAAAGCCAAACCTAAACCCTGTTCGGGATGTGCGCGCACATAACGCCGTGCATTTCTATATTCGTGTCGGAATTCCCGCTCTAGTCCATCTCGCTCATATCTGAGACGGTCGAGAAGTGCATCGTAGGTGTCTTCTGCTTTTTCCTGAAGAACTTCGGACGTATCGTAGATCGTTTCTTCGATATCTTTTTTCTTGTTTGAAGATTTTTTTGAAGTAGCCATAATGCCTCCGGTTTAGATTTACCTGAAAATACAAATTCGTGTGTTAAGTATTAACAAAATACATCACTTTAACATTGAGTTATCCCGGATATGTTCCGCAAGTTTTAATCTCTTCGAAATTATACCCACTTATCGATTTTAAAGGATATGACTCGGAACGCTCATGATCTATAGTTTGATTGTTTATACAACTATTCAATCATAAAACTATTTATCATGAGATTACATAAAACTATGCCAAAACTAACTTATTTAAGCATATTCTTGCTAATTGTAGCCATCTCATTTTCGTCCTGTTCGGATGATGATGGCGTTAATTCTGATCCGGCTTTAAATATTTTCGAAACTGCCGAAGCAACAACTGAATTTCGCACACTGGCTCAGGCTCTTGAAGATACTGAGTTGGATGATGTGCTTAGGACACAGGAAAACCTGACCGTATTTGCTCCCACCAATCAAGCCTTTGAAGCACTCCCAAATGGGTACCTGGAAGGACTTAATGATAATCAGCTTTCTCAGATCCTTCAGTATCACGTGATATCAGGGCAAATTGCTTCATCAGATCTAACTGCTGAGCAAGCCGTTGAATCCCTGTTGGATGACGCAATCTACGTAACGCTAGAAGATGGTGAAGTTACTGTAAACAATGCAGCCTCTGTTATTAATGCGGATATAGAAGCTACCAATGGTATTATTCATGCTATTGATGGCGTGTTACTCCCTAACAGTTTCCAAAATGTTGTAGAGCTTGCCAGCAAGAATTACAATCTTTCCACACTTGTTTCTCTCGTCGCTGACGCTGATTTGGTTTCTACCCTCGAAGGGGACGGACCATTTACGGTATTCGCTCCTACAAATGAAGCATTTGAAGAGGTTTCCGGTACACTTGCCGCGCTCTCAGCTGAACAGGTACGTGAAGTACTCACTTATCACGTAGTTCCAGCCGAGGCACTATCAAGCTCCCTTGAAGACGGGGCGACCGTAACAACCGTACAAGGAGAAGATATTTCAGTATCCGTAGGTGGAGGCGTCACGCTCAATAACAATGCCAATGTTACTACTGCAGATATTCAGGGTATGAATGGTGTTGTGCATGTAATTGACGCTGTTTTATTGCCGCCAAGCTATTCTCAAAACTAAGAAGAGCTATCTAACCAAGGAATCTATCTTATTCCTGGTAAAGAAAAAGCCCGTCATTCTAAAGAGTGACGGGCTTTTTTCATGCTCTAAACAGGTTCAATGCTTATCTATTCTTCGAATACGCCGAAGGTCTGATCCGGTCGCATTGCCATTACGGTTTCCACCATCATGTCGATCAGATCATTTACATCTTTCAGCGATACCACTTCCACCGGCGAGTGCATGTAGCGAAGCGGTGTAGAAAGCAGCGCACTTGGAATTCCGGTTTGTTGATAGAAAATGCTGTCCGTGTCGGTTCCTGTTCGAACGCTGGTGGCTTCGTGCTGAATCTCTATCTTGTTCTTCTCACATACCTCTTCAATAAATTCCACTACTTTGGGGTGATTGGCTCCGCCATGCTGCACGGTTGGACCTTTGCCTAATTCTACCGTTCCGTGTTCTTTTTGATCGATGCCCGGGGTGTCGGTGGCATGGGTTACGTCGGTGACCAAAGCAACATCCGGCATGAACCGATAGGCCATCATGCGAGCTCCAAATCCGCCTACTTCTTCCTGCACAGAGTTAAGGGCGATCACATTTACTTTCAGATCTTTTTTACGCTCGCTGATCTTACGCATGGCTTCTGCGATCACATACCCGCCAATTCGGTTGTCAATGGCACGTGCAGATAACAGATCATCATTCAGGAATTCCGTATCGGTTGCATAGGTGATCGGATCGCCAACCTTAACCAGTTCCAGCGCTTCTTCTTTAGAGGACACTCCGATATCTACATAAATATCTTTCCAGGCCGGCTCTTTTCCGCCTCCGTTTTTCTTGTCTTGAAGATGGATAGCCGTATTTCCAGTCACCCCAACTACCCGTCCTCTTTTGTTGTGAATGAATACTTTTTTGGCGCGGGCAATGGTAGAATCACTTCCCCCCAACTTATTGATATACACAAATCCCTGTTCGGTGATGTGCTGTACCACCATCCCGATCTCATCGCAGTGGGCTTCCAACATTACCGTGGCCACATCACCGCTCATGTTGATCTTGGCCGCGGCCGAGCCGTACGCATCACTAACCACTTCATCAGCAAACTGATCTACATACTTTTTCCAGACTTTAACGCCCTCTTTTTCATATCCGGTGGGACTTGGAGTGATGAGTAGTTCTTCTAAAAAATCGCGCTCGTTTTGCTTGGCCATTAGTGTTTAATTTGGTTTGAATTTGATCGGTTGGAATATATGAAAAAAGGTCTGCCCTTTGCGAAAAGAAGAAGGCTTTTACGGATCAATTCTATTCATCCCAATTTACTTGGGTTATTCTCTCTTGCCGATAGTTATATAAGCTTGTCGGCCATCGTATCCAACAGCGGCTGCAAAATCATTTTTTAGATCTATATCATACAGGTTCCCGTCAATTCCCTGGTAAAAAGATCTCCATTCCGCTCCATTGAAATGCAATAACTCCCCAAAAGCACCGGCTGTTACTATATTATTTAGACTAGCACCGTCTATAGTTTGCAGGTAATAATTAGTAATGCCTTCATGAAACGGCTGCCAGGCTCTGGAGGAAAACATATCCGGCTTGCGGTACATACCGCTGCCGACAATATATGTCACCCCGGATTCGTCAAACCAAATACCGCTTATTGGATAAGGAATTCCCTCCACCGCCAGCGATTGTACTTTACCTGATGAACCTATGTTATAAATAGCTTTGTCAAGACTGTCAAAAATCTTAGACGCCACCGCCACCACTCCCTGCTTCCCGTTCCCGTGGATATCATAAAAATTCAGCTCCGTTCCCGTTTCGATCTTTTTCCAATCTTGGCCGTTGTAATGGGCCATTGAACCCAAGGCACCACCAAAAAACATATTCTCACTACTTTTACCCCAAATGCTTTCTATGCCACCACCTGTATCATCCAAAATATTCATATCAAAAAGGTGATACTGAGTCCAATTGGTTCCATCACCATGGATAGGAACCCCTGAAGACAACCAGATATCAGAAGAAGAAAATGTAAATATTTCATTGAGTTTGGGAGTGATTAATCTGTCTCTGAATTGAACGGATATTCTTTTTAGCTCCCAATTCTCCCCATCCCAATGCGCCGCATTATAAATGTCGGAATCGGCCTGCCCTGTCGAGTCATTCATATAAATTTCGCCTACGGCCCAAATGTTATTTTCATCAATAATGGAGACGCCATAGAGTACACTGGAGGAATGCTCGCCAAAGGAAAAGGTTTGCCAGGTGAAGTTGCTGGAAGTGGTGTCTAAAGTAGTGGCTTGTCGCCGGGCGGTTAGTGCCTGTGAGCCAATAACCTGTTGGTTGGTCAGGCTCCAGGTGTAAGTGGTGGCGGGTTGGAGGCCGGCCTCGTAAATTACTGTATCGGGCTGGTTTAACCTAAAGCTGTAACGTTCTTCTCCTTCACGGGAGATAGCAATCTGATCGCCGGGGTTGCCGGATATTTCTAACGCTACCTCTACCGCCGAGATGGGTTTCACTTTAAAAAACCCACCAGCCTCATCACTCCCTAAAATTCCGCAGGCAGTCACACTGGTTAGCAAGAAGATATAAAAATATACTGTTAGTCTATTATGATCCGACATTCTAAGGTTCTTCAAATATTCATCACTTGATCAAAAAAAGCGTTTTTGATTGCATGAACTCCCCTGCCTTCAAGCGATATACATACATGCCCGAAGACAGATCTCCGGCATCAAAATTATGCTGATACGTTCCCGCTGCTTTCCGTTCTCCGTCAATAAGTTCTGCAACCTCACGTCCGGCCATATCAAAAACCTGTAGCTGAACTTCACTGCTCACCGGCAGCGTATATCCGATTACTGTAGATGGATTAAAGGGATTGGGATAGTTTTGGTTCAACTCAAATCCCTCAAATAAAGAACCGCTTTCCTCCAGACTCGTAGATACATTTCCTGCTTCATTTGAGAATGCCGATTCAAATCCCATCACATCCGTGACGGTGACTTTGTAGCTGTAAGAGCTTTCCGCAGGAAGATCGGTGTCTGTAAAAGATTCCGAATACGGTCCTGCATAAACTTTCTCAAATGCCTCTTCATTCAAACTTCGATAAACCGATATATATTTCACGCTTTCTGGTGAGCTTTCCCAGGTCAAAGAGACTTCATTTTCAGATTCAGTTGCTTCAAGGTTTTGAGGCGCTTCCAATCTTTCCAAGGGACCTAAATTCAACCGGTGCAATCCCGAAAAATTGGTAATAAACAGCATCAGGCTATCGGTTCCGCCCCAGTTCAAGTTGGTTGTAGATTCCGGCACGTTGATGATATCCAGCACATTCCCTTCCGGATCAAAGATCACCACACCTTCTGAACCGGTAGCCCAAACATTGCCGGCGTTGTCCACTTTGATTCCATCTGAGCTATTCTGATCGGCATTTCCATGTTCATTTGCGATAGCGAAAACTTTGCCGTTGGCCAGTGTAGAATCATCCACCACATCGTACACATGAATAAAACTGTTCTGAGTTTCTGAGACGTAGAGTTTACTTTCATCCGGCGAAAAGGCGATCCCATTGGGATAAGATAATGAATCCACTAACAGCTGAACCTCCCCGCTGCTCGGTGAAATTCTATATACCCCATGAAAATCAATTTCAGAAGGATTTCCTCCCCACGGCGGATCCGTGAAGAATACGGCTCCATCTGACTTTACAGTCAAGTCATTGGGACTGTGTAGCTGATCTCCGTTGAATTCCGTAGCCAAAGGCGTTATGCTACCATCCGATTCTATTCTCCCCACCTGTCGGGCATCGTGCTGAGCAATAAGAATATTTCCATACAGATCTGCAGTTATTCCATTGGTTTCTCCGGAGGGTTCCAGGAACGTCTCGAGTCCGTCTTCTTCCGACCATTTGTAGATCTTGTTTCCTGATACATCGCTAAATAAAAGATAACCATCGGAATGCCAGAATGGTCCTTCACTGAGTTGGAATCCATTTTCTAAGCGTTCTACTTCTGCATCCTCAGGAACCGGTGACTGAGCCAATGCTGCATTCCACACCATGGCTGTGAAGAGAAAAACGAGAAGTATTTTAGGTACAAATCGAGAGTGAGTTCGATCGTTCATGTAATTACCTTTTCTATGTTCTGTAATTTATAAAAGCCGATTATCAGCTTTAGTGCATTAATTTGGCCGGATAATATAGCTAAAAGATAGCAGCACTCTCAGAATTCACTTTTATTTGTCATTTGGCGAATACTCCCGCATCTTTGAGCAAAAATTCATCATTATGTTCAGACCTGATTACGACGCCGATCTTTTTTATCACTGGACCGAAATCCCTGTTCGCTTTCGGGATCTCGATCCCCTCAATCATGTAAATAATGCGCTTTTCAACACGTACCTGGAGGAGGCTCGCATTCAGTTCTTGGGAGAAGTCGGCCAGATGCAAAGTGAGTTCTCGGATGGCAAAACCTTTGTGTTGGTAAAATGTACAATCGAGTACCTCAAACAGATCAAATTTCCCGCTACCGTTTTGGTGGGAACCGGGGTGAAAGAAACGGGCAATACCAGCATCACGGCCATACAGGGCATCTTCAATAAAGAAACGAAAGAGTTAGTCTGTGTGGGGGAAACCAAAGGCGTATGGTTCGATATCAAAAATCAACGCCCCACCCGGCTTCCTGAAATCGCCGACCTTGATGATATGATGGTTGGGTGATACGGTGATATAGTGATTTGGTGGATCAGAACTTCTAAATCCGTCGATACTTCCCAATTGTTTTTAATAGCCTTATGATTTAGAAAACCAATTCGAACACTATATCACCAAATCACTATATCACCCAATACATCCATTTTTTTAATATCTTCGGGGCGCTTCTAATCAGACCTTAATCAAGCATGGATAAAAGTACGCGCTATAAAATTTTTAATGATCCGATACACGGATTCATTACTGTTCCGAAGGGAAATATTCTTCGGCTGATCGATCATCCTTATGTACAGCGCTTACGGCGTATTCGCCAGTTAGGTTTGGGATACCTGGTTTTTCCGGCTGCCGAGCATTCCCGATTCTCGCATGCATTGGGAGCGCTGGAGCTGGGTCAGCGAGTTCTGAGTAACCTTCGGGAAAAAGATACCACCATCAGTCAGCCTGAATACGATGGGACACTCATGGCCATTTTGCTGCATGATGTTGGGCACGGTCCGCTTTCCCATACCCTGGAACATTCTCTCATCAAAGATTTCAACCACGAGATGATGAGTCTGGCTATTATGAAGGAGCTGAACAGGGAATTTGACGGTGAGCTTGAAACCACAATTGAGATCTTCACCAATCAGTATAAAAAGAAGTTCCTGCATCAGCTTATTTCCTCCCAGCTAGATCTGGATCGATTGGATTATTTGCGTCGCGACAGTTTCTTTACCGGTGTTTCAGAAGGTACCGTAGGCATCAATCGTATTCTCAAAACGATGCGGGTGTTCAAGGGCAATATTGTGATCGAAAAAAAAGGTATTTATGCGATCGAAAACTACATTATTGCCCGCCGGTTGATGTACATGCAGGTCTATCAGCACAAAACAGTTTTAAGCGCCGACTTCCTCCTCAGAAGCATTTTCAATCGGGTACGCGCTATGCTCGATTCGGGAGCTGAATTACAGTTTGCCTCTCCTGCCCTGGAATATTTTCTAACGGTTCAGCCCTCTGCCAAAAAATCGATTTCCAAGGAAATGCTCACCCATTATACCGATCTGGATGATCACGATGTATTTTTGAATATTAAGTTGTGGACCAAATCGAAGGATCAAATTCTAGCTGAACTTTGTCATCGATTTCTAAACCGTGGATTATTCCGTACAACCTTTCTTGATAAAAAACCTACGGAAGCCCGGAAAAATGAAATCCGAAAAAAAACTCAAAAAGCCCTGAAAAAACTAAAGCTTCCATATGATGAGAAAAGCATAGATTATTTTCTCAGCTTTGAGCGGAGCTATTCCGAGGCTTATAAATACAAGAATGAGAGCATCTGGATCCTGGAAAACGAAAAGGCTATTGAGTTTTCTAAAGCGGCCGAAACCAAGAATATAATTGCCTTAACCGAACCGGTTGTGAAGCACTACTGCGTTCATTTGAAAGATATTTCTATCTAACTAAGACGCGGTGCTTTCCAAAGAAGTGACCGGTGAGTTTTTCATCGCTTGGTATGCAGGTAAGAACATAGATAGTTTTTCAAAGAGTTCTTTTTCCTTGAATGGTTTTTGAATGTATTCCGAAAATCCCTTTTCTAGGAGCTCGCTGCGTGTCCCCCCATGTCCGCCAGCTGTAATTGCGATAATGGGAATCTCTTTTCCTGAATTGTTCAGCATTCGGATCTTCTCCATGGCTTCTACACCATTCATTACCGGCATAGAAATATCCATCAGCACCACATCGGGGTTCTGAGAGTTATAATGCTCAAGTGCTTCTTCCCCGTTCTCAGCTTCTATGGTTTTAAAGTTTTTCATTTCAAGCATGATTCGAGCCAGAGTTCTGTTTACCGGCAGATCATCAACGATAAGTGCCGTTAAAGAAGGATCGGTTTTCACATTTGAGGGTGAAATGGATCTGATAGATATCCTTGATTGCATCGGGGTTGACTTTACAGGGACTTCTATTTCTACAGAAGTTCCTTCACCATAGCTGCTTTGTACTTTGATATTGCCTCCAAAGATCTCGATCAATTTCTTACAAGTTGTCAAACCTAAGCCGGTTCCTGATCTTTCTGCAGCATCGGATTGCCAAAAAGGGCTAAAAATATGTGGCATATCCTCTTCCCTGATGCCCATTCCATTGTCAGTTACATTGGCTTTCAACACCGGTTGTGATGAGCTTTCCTCCATAAAGAAGCCCACACTGATACTGCCTTTCTTGGAAAACTTGATCGCGTTACTTAGCAACGCAAATAGAATAGACTGCAATTTCCTTGCATCAACAACAAAGGAGTCAGGCACGGATGCATCTTTTTGTATAACAAGTTCAACTTCTTTATAACGTAATTGAACTTTGAATTTGTCCCTTAGTTCTTTGATTATATCGTCTACATAAACCACATCTGCATCAACCTGGGTTCTTCCGGATTCTATGTTCGAGATCTCTATAATATCATTGATAACCTCAAGCAGCTGACTTCCACTCGTAGATATATTTTTCAGATGATCTTTTTCCTTTTTATCCAGATTGGAACTCTTCTCAAGTAATTCGGAGTAACCCAAAATTGCGCTTAGAGGGGTCCGTAACTCGTGGGAAAGCTTATCTACGAGTTCAGAAAGTTTAAATTCATGTAAGTTCTTCTTGTCACTCACTGTTTCTCTCTCTAATTACAAATAAAGTTGTATCGCTATAAAACACAGGCTTTGTAAGCCTTAGAAATCTTACGGAATTGGAAACGCGGAATTCTTCATAGCGCCACTGAGACCAGAGGGCTGTGTAAGTAATTTCAAATAACCTGATAATATAGTTTTCCAACGCTACCAACTTTAATTAATGCTGTTGTTCGCTTTTACTTAAATTATCAAATTAAGCGTGTGAACTCAGGTTAATCTTTCCTAATTAATAGTTGTAAACTATTTGATGCGTTTGTAAATAATAAAGGAAAGTTCTCCTTGATCCTCTTTTTCAACTTCTTCCCAGATCTCTCCAATATCGTCTTTATAATCTGGAAAATAGGTATCACCATCATATTCTTTGTGAATTTCAGTGATGATCATCTTATCGGCTATTTTTATAGCATCCCGATATAAAACTCCCCCACCTATTATAAACACCTCTTTTTCATTAACGGTTTTTAATGCCTCGTTCAGCGATTCGAAGGTGTCAACGTTATCGTAATTCTTTGTAGTTGAAAGAACGATATTCTTTCTTCCGGGAAGTGGAATCTCATTTAGCTCCTCAAACACACCGCGCCCCATGATAATGGTTCCCCCGAGTGTAGTTTCTTTGAAGTGCTTCAGGTCTTCAGGATAGCGCCATGGTAAACCGCAGTTTTTACCAATAACCAGATTTGGATCATGTGCAGCGACAAGCGTTATGATCATACCGCAACCTCAAACTTGATCACCGGATCGGGATTGTAATTCTCTAAGGTAAAGTCCTCGAAAGTCAGTTCATCTACCGGCTTCTTATTGATCTTGAGTGTTGGGAGTGGCTTTGGTTTTCGTGTAAGCTGCTCTTTAAGTCCTTCTACGTGATTTTCGTAAATATGAGCATCGACTATGGTATGTGCAAAAGTCCCTGGTTCCAGACCCACCTCTTGGGCAATGGCCATGGTTAATGCAGAGTAACAGGCCATATTAAAAGGAATTCCAAGGGCTATATCTCCTGAACGTTGCGTTAAGTGGCAATTAAGTTTTCCATCCTGAACGTTGAAAATATACATGATATGGCATGGCGGGAGAGCCATCTCATCCAATAAGCCGGGGTGCCAGGCACTTACTACAATTCGTCTGCTATTCGGGTTGTTCTTGAGCATATCAATGGCTCGCTGAACCTGATCAAATTCTTGTCGCACCCAGCATTCTTTGTTGATTGCAGATCCATTGCCTTCAAACCGAACCTCTTCTTTTTCAAAATATGGAAACCTTCTCCACAGCACCGGATAAATAGGTCCAACGTGACCTTCAGCATCAGCCCAGGCATCCCAAATATGGCAATCATTTTCATCCCGCAGCCACCGGATGTGGTCCTCTCCTCTCAGGTACCAAAGCATTTCCAATATTACTGAACGAAAGAATACTTTTTTGGTCGTCAGCAGAGGAAATCCCTCTGAAAGATCCACTTTATAGAATTCTGAAAAATTGGAAATAGTGTCGGTTCCGGTTCTGTTTTCTTTTCTGACACCGTTTTCAAGGACGCTTTTTACGAGATCGTGATATTGTTTCATAAGTTTTGAAAGATCTTAAAGTAGAGTTCCGCTTAACAGTAATATGGCGATTGAAAAATAAATAATGATTCCGCTTACATCCACAATTGTTGCCACAAAAGGAGCCGATGAAACCGCCGGGTCTAATTCCAGTTTTTGCAGTACAAATGGCAGCATGGCTCCGGTAAAATTCCCAAACAATACAATACTAAACAAGCTTAAACCAACCACACCGGCAGTCAAAAACACGGTTGCACTAAGTGCTTGTCCGGCAAGAAGATCCCATCCAACTAAGGTAACAAATCCTAAGAGCCCGATCAGTCCTCCGAGCATTAGTCCGGATGAAAATTCCCGGGTAAAAACTTTTTTCCAATCCTCTGGTTTAAGGTCATCAGTAGCGAGGGCGCGTATCACCAGTGTAGCGGCTTGTGAGCCTGAATTACCCCCGCTGGAAATGATCAGGGGTACAAAAAATGAGAGTGCCACTACTTTTTGAAGTATTTCTTCATAACCACCCATTGCAATGGCTGTGAGAATCTGCCCTACAAAAAGAACGATAAGCCACCACAACCTTTTCTTTACCAGGTCAAAGATTGAGGATTGAGAATAATAATCATCCAGAGCATCCATACCGGCCATTTTCTGCATATCCTCGGTAGTTTCTTCCTCTGCTACGTCAATGACATCATCAGCAGTTACGATCCCAACAAGAACTCCGTCAGAATCTACAACGGGGAGCGCAACACGGTCATATTTAGCCAGCATCTTCACCGCCTCCTCCTGGTCATCATACACAGAAAGTGCCTCAAATGAGCGATCCATCAGACTGTTGATCTGGTCTTCGGGATCTGCAAGGATGAGATGGGTTATCCTGAGGTCATCGATCAAATGTTCGGTATCGTCTACCACATAGATCACATTGATGGTTTCAGCAGTTTCCCCATATTTCCGGATGTGTTCCATACTTTTGGAGACCGTCCAGTTCGATTTGACCTTTACGTAACGGGTGGTCATCAAACGACCTGAACTCTCCTCGGGATATCCCAACAGTTTTCTAAGCTGTTTTTGGTCTTCCCGGTTGATGGAGTTCATGACCCGCTGGGTAAGGTGACCAGGTAGCTCTTCCAGGATGGCTACCTGCTCATCCGGTTCCAGATTACTCATCACATCGCTGAGCTGCTGCTTACTAAACAACTCGAGTAGTTCTACTCCCTTGGTGGATGGGAGTTCTGCAAAAACATCTGCTGCAATTGGCTTTTTCAGCAAACGAAAAACCACAACGGAAATATCTCCTTCAAGCTCCAACAGAAGATCAGCGATATCTGCGGCCGGCACATCATTCAGTACCTCTTTGAGCGCTACCCAATCTTTATTGGCGATCAGCTCGTCGAATTCCGGTTTTATAAGTTGTACAAACATGGGTTTTTGCATTGGAACAGCCTAAAGTGGTCGGGCTAAGAATCGGGCTTAATCGTGCAAAAAACAAGTAGTGGAAGGCGGTAAAATCAGAAAATCAGTTTCAGTTAACCTTCAACATTTTTAAGGCTTCTTTAGCAGCTTTTTGTTCGGCTTTCTTCTTACTTTTTCCCTTACCTGTCCCCATTTGCTTCTCGCCTATAAGCACTTGCACCTCAAAGGTTCTATTATGACCGGGACCACTTTCAGTGATAAGCTCGTATTTTGGAATTTCCATTTTTTCAGCTTGTGCGTATTCAAGAAGTGCGCTTTTATAATTATCGAGCGTATTGATGAGTTCTTCGATCTCAATATTTTGATCGATCACCCGGTCTACAAACTGATATGCGTCTTTATACCCATGGGTGATATAAATTGCTGCAATAATAGATTCAAAAGCATCTGCTAAAATACTCTTGGAGACTTTTCCTCCCCCATTTTCTGCCAGCTCCATAAGATCCTCGAGACCCAGCTCTTTTGAAAAAATGGTTAGAGTATCCCCTCGGACTAGCTTGGCACGCACTTTTGTTAAAAATCCCTCGTCTTTTTCAGGATATTTATTGAAGAGGATCTCAGCGGCAATGAGGTCAAGAACGGCATCCCCTAAAAACTCGAGTCGTTCGTAAGAATCATACGTTTCGTATTTTTCCTGCGAAAGAGTAGAACGGTGACGAAGGGCTTTTAAAAAAAGAGAAGGATCGTCGATCTGAAAACCAACGATCCTCTCCAATTTCTCAATTCTACTTGAAAGCTCAGGGCTAAGTTCTGATTTTTTCTTTTTACTAAAAAGTGAACTGAACCAACCCGGCATTTAGTCTAATCCTGATATTTTTGAAATACTAAGGTGGAATTATGCCCACCAAAGCCAAATGCATTGTTCAATGCGATGTTAACATCACGAACTTCTGCTTCGTTGGCCGTGTAATTCAGGTCACATTCAGGATCCTGATTTTCGATGTTAATAGTTGGCGGCACCATTCCGTGATAGATCGAGAGTAAGGCCGCTATAGATTCGATGGCACCGGCTGCACCTAAAGTATGGCCATGCATACTTTTTGTAGAGTTTAGGCTGATCTTTTTGGCATGGTCTCCAAATACCTTCTTGATGGTATTCGATTCAGCTACATCACCAAGCGGCGTAGATGTTCCATGCATATTGATATGATCAACATCTTCAGGCTTTATACCTGCTGCTTTCAAAGCATTGGTCATGGCCAGAATTACTCCGTTTCCTTCAGGATCGGGAGCCGTAATGTGGTATGCATCAGCAGAAAATCCGTACCCTTTGATCTCTCCGTAAATACGGGCTCCACGATCAAGGGCTGATTGTAGTTCTTCAAGGATAAAGATCCCCGCCCCTTCACCAAGAACAAATCCATCACGATCTTTATCGAATGGACGAGATGCTGTTTCAGGGGAGTCGTTTCGGGTGCTCATCGCTTTCAGACTGTTAAAACCAGAAATTCCAATCTTGGTAACAGGTGCTTCTGTACCACCGGCTACGGCATAATCTGCCTGACCATATCTGATGGCATCGTAAGCCAGTCCGATGTTATGAGACCCGGTTGCACAAGCTGAAACTGCACAAAAATTCGGACCCCTGAACCCATATTTGATGGATATCTGTCCCGATACGATATCGGGGATCAGCATGGGTATAAAAAACGGGGAAACTCCACGTGGTCCATGTTCATGAAATGAAATGGATTGTTCGTAGAAGGTTTCCATACCGCCTATACCAGTTCCTACCAATACAGCAACATGGTCCTTATTAATTTTTTCCAGATCGAGTTTACTATCTTCGAGCGCTTCACCGGAAGCAATAAGGCCATATTGTGCGACCTTATCTAATCTCCGGACTTCTTTGCGATCGAAATATTTACTGTGATCGTAATCTTCAATCTGAGCAGCAAACTTTGTGGCAAAGTCCGTGGTATCAAAACGATCTACCATTCGCACACCACTTTTACCTGAAACTAAACCGTTCCAGAAATCTGGTGCACTTTTTCCAATAGGGGTAAATGCTCCGATACCCGTAACAACTACTCTCCGAGTGCTCATAGAAGTTATTTTATAGAATTTAAATTAGGAAAGTTTCCCTGAAAGGTAAGTAACTGCGTCTCCCACAGTTGCGATGTTCTCTGCATCTTCGTCTGGAATGCTGAGATCGAATTCTTTTTCAAATTCCATGATCAATTCAACAGTATCCAGAGAGTCTGCGCCCAGATCGTTGGTGAAGTTCGCATCACCAGCTACTTCTGATTCGTCTACACCTAGTTTATCTACAATGATAGCTTTTACTTTTGATTCTACGTCTTGTGACATTTTGTGTCCTTTTCGATGGTTAGTTGATAATTATAATGTTGAGAAAATAAGTGTTTTCAACTTAAAAATTCAGTCGAGTATCTGCAATATATGTAATTACATCGCCATACCGCCATCAACGCGGATTACTTCTCCGGTGATGTATGAACTCATATCTGATGATAAAAATACAACGGCATCCGCTACTTCACTGGCATCACCGGCTCGACCAAGCGGAGTTTCAGCTTTGATACCTTCTAAAACTTTTTCGTCAAGCTCACCAGTCATGTCGGTGAGAATATATCCCGGAGCTACTACATTTGCACGAATATTTCGTGAAGCCAGTTCTTTTGCATATGATTTAGTGAATCCAATGATCCCTGCTTTTGAGGCTGCATAATTGCTCTGGCCTGCATTTCCGGAAATACCCACAACCGAACTAATATTGATGATAGAACCTCCGCGGTTGCGCATCATTGGTTTGGCAGCAGCTTTGGAGTAATTGAAAATACTCTTCAAGTTCGTTGTGATTACATCATCCCATTGTTCTTCAGTCATTCTAAGGATGAGATTATCTTTTGTGATCCCTGCATTGTTTACGATCACATCAATTTTACCCCAATCATCTACGATCTCGGCAATTACTTCTTCAGCACGTTCTAAATCAACGGCATCTGCCTGTATCGCCTTTGCTTTTTGACCTTTGCTTTCGATCTCAGCTTTTACTTCTTCTGCTGCGTCGGCTGATCGAGAATAAGTTACGGCTACATCAGCTCCAAAATCAGCTAATTTCAATGCAATTGCACGACCAATTCCGCGACTACCGCCGGTTACTAAACAGGTTTTTCCTTCTAATGATAAACTCATAGTTCTATTTTATTGATGTCCTGAAATTTCAACACCTTTTAAAGTGCGTTTTACTAATCCCTGAAGAACTTTTCCGGGACCCATTTCTATAAATGAATCTGCCCCGTTTTCACTCATATTATTAAGTGTCTGCGTCCAGCGAACCGGATTCAACAGCTGATTCAATAAGTTTGAACGAATCTCCTCCGTATCAGTAGTTGCTTCCGCAGTATAATTACTGTAGATCGGGCAAATAGGTTCGCTGATCTCAAGTTGTTCGAGCTGTTCTTTTAAACCGTCATATGCAGGTTGCATAAGTGACGAGTGGAAAGCTCCGGAAACGGGTAACAGCTTAGCGAGTCTGGCACCATTCTCTTTGGCAAGCTCAACTGCTTTTTCAACTGCTTCTTTATATCCGGAAATCACAAGTTGGCCGGGACAGTTATAATTAGCAGCGATAACTTCCTTCCCTGAAGCTTCTGCAGCTTCAGCACAAACATTTTCAACGGCTTCATCATCCATTCCGATGACTGCAGCCATGGTGCCCGGGTTTTGCTCACCTGCCTGTTGCATCAATTCGCCACGTCTGCGAACAATTCTAAGCGCATCTTCAAAAGATACGGCTTTACTAGCTACTAAAGCTGAGAATTCACCCAAACTGTGGCCGGCAACCATGTCAGGATTGGTGTCTAATGTTTTAAAAAGAGCCACTGAATGTAAAAATATAGCCGGTTGAGTAAACTCTGTTTGTTTGAGTTTCTCTTCAGGTCCTTCAAACATAATTTCTTTAAGAGAGAACCCTAAAATTTCATCGGCTTCATCAAAATATTTTGCTGCTTCAGGGTTAGATTCATAAAGGTCTTTCCCCATTCCTACAAATTGTGATCCCTGTCCGGGAAATAAATATGCTTTACTCATTATTGATCCCCCAAGTTAAGTAGATAGCGCCCCATGTAAAACCGCCTCCAAAGGCAGCTAAAACAATGTTGTCGCCATGATTCAATTTATCTTTCCAGTCATACAAACAAAGCGGAATAGTTGCCGCAGTCGTATTTCCATATTTATCAATATTGATCATCACTTTCTCACTTGAAAGTCCCATTCGTCGGGCTGTAGCGTCAATAATTCGCAAATTGGCTTGATGTGGAACCAGCCAGGCTACATCATCAGGGTCAAGGTCGTTGCGCTTCATAATTTCCAGCGAAACATCGGCCATACCCATGGTTGCTTTTTTGAATACAGCTTTACCATCCTGTTTCAGGTGGTGAAGTCCATTTTCTACCGTCTCTTTTGTAGCAGGATTTCTGCTTCCGCCACCAGGTTGATATAAACTGCAATTGGTATCGCCTTCCGTATAATGTTTCTGATCAATGATTCCGGTACCATCATCAGATTCCTCCAGTAATACGGCACCGGCCCCATCACCAAACAAAATACAGGTGGTACGGTCGGTAAAATCCATAATGGAACTCATTTTATCCGTTCCAATAACCAGTACTTTTTGAGCACGGCCCGATTCGATGTACATTGCTCCAGTACTTAGAGCATACAAGAAACCGGAACAAGCAGCAGACAAGTCAAATGCAAAAGCATTGGTAGCACCAATTTCTTTCTGAACCAAACAAGCCGTGGCCGGGAACATATAATCAGGAGTAACGGTAGCTAGAATGATCAGATCAATTTCGGAAGCGTTTATGCCTCGCTGATCCAATAATTCTTTGGCAGCTTCTGATCCCATAAAAGCAGTTGCTTTATCAGGATCTTTCATCACTCTGCGTTCCTCAATTCCTGTTCGGGTGCGGATCCACTCATCATTGGTATCCACCATCTTCTCGAGATCGTGGTTTGTTAAACGTTCTTCGGGTAGATAGTGCCCTACCGCAGTAATCTTAGCTCTTTTTACTTCCATTTAATAAGAAATTAGCTCAATTTAGAGATGCTACAATTTTGCCGTTAACGTCTTGTTCAACGGTCTGTACGGCGCTTTTGATCATATTCTTGATGGCCAAAGGCGAGCTGCCACCATGCCCCACAATACTAACTCCATTTACGCCAAGAAATGGAATACCACCTACATTCTCATAGTTGAATGAAGATAAAGCAGCATGTAACACTTTCTGAATGTTAGCTACTTCCTGCTCAGACATCTGCATTTCTTTGATAGCAGAACCGATCATTTTCTGAACGATCTCAGGAATAGACTCTCCGAACTTAAGTATAATGTTACCTACCAATCCATCACATACATACACATCGGCTTTGCCAGGCAGGATATCCTTACCCTCAACATTGCCGATAAAGTTTTCGTGATCTTTTAGCGTAGCGTAAATTTCCTTTAGATTTTCGGTGCCTTTGCCTTCCTCTTCTCCAACATTCAATAGACCCACTTTAGGGTCTTCGATATGAAGTATTTGCTGGCAATATATCTGCGCCATTTTTGCAAACTGAGAAGCCGTCTCCGGTTTGATATCCAGATTGGCTCCGGCATCAACAAGTAGCCTGAATCCTTTTAATGTGGGATAATAAGATGCAATAGTGGGTCGGAGTACACCTTCAAGTTTACCTAAAATAAACATTGATGCAGCCAGTAAAGCGCCCGTATTCCCGGCACTTACAAACGCATCACATTTACCGGCTTTATGAAGGCCTAACCCAACTACTATAGATGACTGTTGCTTGGTTTTGACAGCTTGAGCTGGAGATTCTTCCATTCCAATAATTTGGGGAGCATCATGTACCAGAACACGCTTCTCATCGTACTTATGATTCGCAAGTTCTTTTTTAATGATCTCTTCGGGGCCCACTAACAAAACAGTTAAATCACTGTTTTCTTCTATGGCCTGAAGTGCTCCTTCTACGGGATTCTTTGGGTAAAAATCTCCACCCGCTGCATCTACGGCAACAATCATATATCTGTTTTTTAGTTAGCTGCTTTCATTACCTGACGACCACGGTAGTAACCGCATTCGGCACAGGCATGGTGAAATCGGTGCAGCGCTCCGCAATTTGAACATTTCGCCAAATTAGCACCGGAAAGTCCGTGATGCGTACGACGTTTATTTTTACGGGAGTTGGATGTTCTTCGTTTTGGATGTGCCATTAATTTAGTTTGTAAATATTAGTCTTTTAACTTCTTCAGTTTTTCCCATCTTGGATCTATCTGTTCTTCATCATCTTCAGGAATATCGCCAAATTGTTCATTCAGAATTTCCTTAGGATTTCCATCTTCGTCCAAGAATCTGGGATGCAATTTTTTTGTTGGGAGGTTGAGCAAAATTGTATCTCGTACATCTTGCTCAAGATCAATCTGTTGTGATGCATGATCAATGTTGCGTACGGCTCCATTCTCATTAGCAGATTCTTCAACATCATCTAATTTGAATATAACCTCATATTGTTGATTCACATTATGATCAAAAGCATCGAGTGAGCGGTCACAAATCAGCTCAACAGTTACGTCAATTTCGAATTGTGAGCGAATAAACCGAGGATTGCGATAAAAATCAATATGCAATACTCCACCCTTGAAAGTGACTTGCTCCCCTAAATCGAGGTCTTCCGCCTCTAATTCAATGGATTTTTCACTTTGCTCTTCAGCTAATTCAAAGATCTTAAATCTAAACATAGAATATCTCCTTAATAGCTACCTAAAATAAGCATTATAGTTCTGTGGTTCAATCAATTAAATAAACCAAACATACGCTGCTCAATCATCTCAATGATCTTACCCAGATCTTCCTGATTATTTACAAAATCAAGGTCATCTGTGTCAATAATCATCTTTTCGTGGGGATAACGGTCAATCCAGTCTTCATATAAATTATTCAAACGCTCCAGATATTCGATCCGAATTGTGTTTTCATAATCCCTGCCCCGCTGCTGAATTTGTTTGACGAGCGTGGGAACTTGTGCACGTAAATAGATCAAAAGGTCGGGCGGCCGAAGATAGTGACTCATCTCATGAAAGAGCGCTTCATAGTTGGTGAAGTCACGGTCACTCATCAAATTCATTTGATGAAGGTTCTTCGCAAAGATCTCCACATCTTCATAGATCGTCCGGTCCTGGATCAGATTTATGTCATCCTCGAGCATTTCTTTTTGATGATGAAACCTGCTCGACAGAAAATAGATCTGAAGATTAAAGCTCCATCGACGCATATCTTCGTAAAAATCCTGTAAATAAGGATTATCATCCACCGATTCGTAAAATGCTTTCCAATTGTAATGTTTGGCCAAAAGACCCGTTAATGATGATTTTCCGGCACCAATATTCCCTGCTACCGCTATATACTTTGATGATCGTTTATCACTCATAATTTATGTTATGTTTATTTACCGAGTAAGCGGTACATGGCTTTTTTATAGTCTTCTACCCCAGGCTGATTAAATGGATTCACCCCAAGGCTGTATACAAAAATCCCGGTCAGTAATTCAAAGAAATATATGAGCTGCCCGATATTCTCGGCATTCAGAGCTTCTATTGAAATACGCACAATAGGCACATCTCCTTCACTGTGCGCCTCGGTAGTTCCTTCTCTGGCTTTGGTATTAATTTCGTGGAATGACTTCCCGGCCAGGTAATTAAGTTCATCATCATTACCGTCCAGTTTATTTACTTTCAGGTTAGAGAATGGTTTTTCAACAATGATCATCGTCTCCATAAGGCTGCGCTGCCCCTGTTGTATAAACTGGCCCAGACTATGGAGATCCGTTGAGAAGGTAGCCACTGATGGAAAGATCCCTTTCCCTTCTTTTCCTTCACTTTCCCCTAAAAGTTGCTGAATCCATCCACCTATGGATGATAGTTCAGGCTCAAAAGTAGCGAACACATCAATCGTTTTACCAGATTCGTGAATAGCATTTCGAAGGGCTGCATATTCTATGACATCCTCAGCATTTTGCTCAAATTCACTATACGCTGAAACGGCCCCATAAAATAAGGTCTTGATGTCAATTCCAGCTACAGCAATGGGCAGGAGTCCAACCGGAGTTAAAACAGAATATCTGCCCCCAACATCACCAGGAATAATGAATTTTTTATATCCCTTTTGATCGATGAGTTTATTCAGAATGCCGCCTTCTTTGCTTGTTGTGCAAATGATGTGCTCAGAGGCTTCATCCTCGTACATATCTTCTATTAGCTCACGAAGCATTCTAAAAGAAAGCGCGGTCTCCAGGGTTGAACCGGATTTTGAGATCACATTGAGATAAATATTCTTGTGTGAGCCATCTTCCTTGGGTTCTTTTAAGTAGGCCAGCAGTTCTTTCAGGTATTTACCTCCCAAATGGTGGCCGGCGTACAATATCTCAGGCCCGGCACTCCCAAAATGAGGAGTCAATGCGTCTATGACGGCTTTTGCCCCCAGGTAAGATCCACCAATACCACATACAATAAATACGTCAGCTTTATCCCGCACTTTTTCACCCAGTGCAGTTATTTGCTCAAGTTCAGCATCGTTGGGATTTGCCAGAATATCGCGCCAGCCGAGCCATTCTGAGCCCGGTCCGGTTTTATTCTGTAATTGAAGAAGTGCTTCGTCAGCCTTTTTCCGGGCTTTCAGGTAATCTTCATCTTTTATAAATCTACGGGCAAAACCAATATCGCATTTAATCATGAGTTCTTATTATCTGAGAATTTTAGCTAAATCAATTAATGTGTGGTCTAGTTCTTTCTTTTTAGAGATGGCTACACGCATCGGGGTGATCTTCAGTGAATTATTCACCACGCCAACCATCACTTCGCTATGGCCTTCCAGTAGAACTTTTACTGCGGCTGCACCCAGCCGGCTGGCTAATACACGATCGCGGGCAGTTGGAGCCCCTCCTCGTTGTATGTGTCCCAATATACATACTCGAACATCATACTGGGCAAAATCATCCTGAATATTCTCTTTCAGTTTTACAGCTCCTCCGGTTTCATCTCCTTCGGCTACCACAACCAGGCTGCTTCGGCGCTGAGACTTCAGCATATCATGCAGTTGTCTTTTTACATCTTCTACATGAGTCAGCTCTTCGGGCAACAGTGCTAATTCTGCACCACTTGCAATACCTGTCTCCAAAGCTATAAAACCGGTATCGCGGCCCATAACCTCTACCAGAAACATACGTTCGTGGGCATCGGCAGTATCGCGAATTTTATCGATTGCATCGAGAGCAGTGTTTAAGGCAGAATCGTAACCGATGGTTTCATCCGTTCCAATTATGTCATTATCGATAGTGGCCGGAATTCCTACTACATTGAACTTAAACTCCTTGGATAGTTTATTGGCTCCGGTAAATGTTCCGTCACCACCAATAGCTATAAGCGCGTCAATATCATATTTCTTGAGATTTTCAGCTGCTTTTCTTCTTCCTTCTTCAGTTCGGAATTCTTCGGAGCGTGCGGACTTGAGGATGGTTCCTCCGCGCTGTATGATGTTTGATACCGAGTGCGCGTCAAGTTCTGTGAATTCTTCATTGATCAAACCATAGTAACCATGCTTGATACCATAAACCTTAATGCCAGCCTGCGAAGCTGCACGCACCACTGCCCTGATGGCAGCGTTCATACCGGGCGAATCTCCCCCGCTTGTTAAAACTCCGATGGTCTTAACTTTAATTATTTCGTCTGTCATAAATTTTCAATGAGAGTGAGTGATTGAGAGTAAATAATTGTTCGTATTATCAGTAAATTATTCAACGGCAAGTTTAAGAAAATTTCAACACAATTGATGATTGATAACCAAGAGTTAACAAAGATAAATTCTGAGACCGTTACACGAAAAACATTAAAGGAAATTACCGAACCGGTTTCAGCAAACTTGTCGGAATTTCGAAGCTTTTTTAAGGATACGATCAAGTCGGATGTATTCCTCCTGGATCAGATCATCAAGTACCTGCTCCGTCAGAAAGGCAAAGAACTCCGTCCTACCCTCGTTTTTATGACTGCCAACCTTTTTGGTGATATCAACCAGCGCAGTTACGTGGCCGCCACCATGATCGAGCTTCTGCATACCGCTACACTTATCCATGATGATGTAGTAGATGAGGCCGATACCCGCCGCGGATTTGTGAGCATCAATAAGATATGGAAGAATAAAGCCGGCGTGTTGCTGGGTGATTATCTGCTCTCAAAGGGATTACTTATCGCACTTGAGAATAAGGAGCACAATTTGCTTGAAGTGCAATCAAGGGCTGTACAGAAAATGAGCGAAGGAGAACTTCGTCAGCTTAAAACCGCCGGACTCTTTAACATGACCGAAGAGCGGTACTTCCAGATCATCTCTGAAAAAACAGCCAGCCTGATCTCAACTTGTTGTGAATGTGGAGCCGTATCTGCCACTGAGGATGAAAGCATGCACGAACTAATGCGTGAAATAGGAATGTGCATTGGCATTGCCTTTCAGATCCGCGACGATCTATTTGATTATGGCGTTTATGATATCGGAAAGCCCACCCGAAATGATATTCAGGAGCGAAAGGTGACGCTCCCACTTATCAAAGCTTTTGAGCATGCCCCAAAGCGTAAAGCAGCTAAGATCAGGGCGCTAATGAAAAAGCGTAAAAAGTCATCCCAAAATGTAGATGATATTGTCAGTTTTGTGCATGAACACAATGGAATGGAATACGCAAAAAAAGCTATGTACGACTACGCCAACAAAGCTATTGACGGACTTAGCACCTTACCGCCTTCCTCCGCCCGGCAAGATTTTGTTGACCTGATCCATTTCGTCATTACCCGTAAGAAATAGTTTTATGAGTTTTGAGCAGCATATTTTTTTATCGGATGTTCATCTGGGGGCTTTTTCTGCAAAAACGAATAAGCAGATCGAAGAAGACCTTTTAGCTCTGATCGAATATTGCAAACAGCGCCATATTGAATTGCACATTTTGGGCGATCTGTTCGACTACTGGATGGAATTTCCCGAAAAAGGCTTTGTGCCACAACTCGGGAAAAATATTCTTGAAGCTTTTCAGGATTATAATGAAACCGTTTCGCCTGCATTATTTGTTACCGGAAATCACGATAACTGGACTTTTGGGCATTTTAAGGAACGGGGTTTTGATCTTGAGGAAAATTTCCGCCTGAAAGAAATTAATGGAAAGCGATTCTTATTGATGCACGGTGATGGCGTAGCTGCCGCCAAGATCGACTTCCCCCGGGCAGCATTTCATCAGCTTTTAAGACACTCGAACTTTGTGAATGCATACCAAAAAGTACTCCCTCCGGCAACCGGCCTGGCTTTGATGAAAAAATTCTCATCCCTCACCCGGCGAAGAGATAATCACAACCCTGAGCCTTTAAACCGCCAGGCTAAAAAGATTTTTAGTCGCCACCGGTTAGACTATATAATTACCGGACACGATCATGTTCCCCGTGTGGAAACATTTCCTCAGGGACGGTATATAAATTGTGGTCCGTTCTTCAACAAACGAACCCTGGTGCTGCATACCAAAGATGATACTCAACTCGTTACGTGGAATGCAGAAGACAAAAATTTCATACCTTTTGGCTGAAATAAAAACATATTATGAGCGACGATAAAAAAGACCCTATTGACCATAAAAGGTATTTCAATGATCCGGAGTACCGGAAGAAGATCCTGCAAGAGCGAAAAGAAAAGGAACAAGGTAGTTCTTCGAAATCTTCAGGCTCAAATTCTTCCAAAAGATCAAATCCCTATTTCCGAAAATTAAAGATCTGGGGAGGAAGTGTTGCCGCAGTATTGGCCCTTATAATTGGCGGTTATGTATTCTATTTATTCCAGGGACTTCCCTCGGCAGATGAATTTGAGAACCCCGAAACAGCTATAGCCTCAGAAGTTCGCAGTCGTGATGGGGAAACACTGGATAAATATTTCACCGAAAACCGTAAATGGGTTCGTTACGAAAATATTTCCCCAAATGTGATCGATGCCTTAGTGGCTACGGAAGATCATCGTTATTATGAGCACTGGGGCATGGACATGTTCCGAACGCTGGCTATTCCCTGGCATTTGATCAATGGACGCTGGCAGGGTGCTTCTACCATCTCTCAACAGCTGGCCCGAAACCTGTACAAGAAAATCGGCCAGGAATTTTCTGTCACCCGAAAGTTTCGGGAAATGATAACCGCGGTACAGCTGGAGCGCCGTTATACCAAGCGTGAAATTGCCGAGATGTATCTCAATACGGTAGAATTTCCGAATTCCACTTTTGGGATCGAAGCGGCAGCACAAACGCACTTTGGGAAACCGGCAAAGGAATTAAACATCCCGGAAGCTGCTTCAATGATCGGTTCACTTCAGGCTATTTATGCATACAATCCACGAATTTTTCCGGAACGAGCACAAAGCAGAAGAAATATTGTATTGAGGTTGATGTACGATCGTGGTTTTATCACCGAATCAGAATTCGCGGTGATGACCGAACAGCCTATTGAGCTGGATTATCACCCTCCTTTCAAAACCGGGCGACAGAGTCGGTATTTTGGAGAATATGTGCGCCAGCAAGTACAACCCTGGCTCGAGGAAAATGGATACGATCTCTATAAAGATGGCTTAGTGATCTACACAACCATTGACTCAAGACTTCAGAAACATGCGGAAAGTGCTGTTAAAACCAAGCTGGATTCGCTGCAAAATATTTATGTAGATGAATGGACCTCACCAAAAGGCGAGTACATGGATAAGTTCTGGGAAGAATTTCCACAGTTTCTGAGAGAATTCATCCGGGAAACAGATCAATATAAAAACGGTTTTAGTAAATATGACACCCGACTGGAGAAAGTTGTATTTGATTCCCTTTTTGCAAAACCCGCATTCATCGACTCCGTTAAAAAAGCCAGAACCAAATTACAGGCAAGTTTTGTAGCTATTGAACCTGATAACGGCAATGTATTGGCATGGGTGGGCGGCACCGATTATGGAAATGTACAATACGATCATGTATATCAATCCCGCCGGCAAGCAGGTTCAACCTTCAAACCTTTTGTATACGCCGTTGCTATTGATAATGGATATAAACCCTATCACAAATTTTCCAAATTCCCGGTCTCCTTTTATGACCGGCAGGGAAATGTCTGGAATCCCAAAGATCAAACGGTAGCCGATGGAGCTATACAGGTATCTTTGCGTGAGGCACTTGCCCGCAGTATGAACAATGTTACCGTTCGTTTGCTGCCGGAAATTGCAGGCGCTCCCGGCACCAACAAATTATGGGAACTGGATCCTGCCGCCCGTAAGATCAAGGAAATGGCCTCAAACCTGGGAATAGACATGAGTGGCACGCGTGCCTTCCCTTCCATCGCACTCGGTACGGCACGTGTATCTCTGCTTGAATTAACCAGTGCTTATACCACATTTGCTAATCAGGGTGTTCATATTGACCCGATCGCCATTACCAGAATTGAGGATCGTGAGGGCAATGTGTTAAAAGAATTCCATCCCAAATACACCAAAGAAGTAATTAGTCCGGAAACGGCTTACATCATTACTGATATGTTGAGAGGTGTGATACGAGGCGGCGAAGACTTTTATGGAACAGGCGTTCGCCTGAGAAATGTGTATGGCGTACGTCAAGATGTTGCAGGCAAAACCGGAACCACGCAAAACAGTGCTGATAACTGGTTTATTGCCATGATGCCACATGTGGTAATGGGAGCTTGGGTTGGGGGCGCAGACCGAAGAATCCGCTTTCCGGATGACACCTACATTGGTCAGGGAGCTCGTTCTGCACTCCCCATTGTTGGAACCTTTATTAATAAAGCTACAGCTGATGAATCGGCCTACTGGAAATATGACGCTTTCGAACCCCCACCGGGTTTTGTAATGCCGGAAGATCCCTCTGAAACCCAAAATGAGCTGATCAAGGATAGTAATAAAGGAAATATTGGCTGGTAATTATTGATCCAGTCAATAGATCAGCTTCATCAGTAGCTGTGCTCTTCCGAAAAGGAAACCTTGTGGGCTCTCCTTAATCATAGCTGTACTTTTTGCATACTGTGATTCAGGATGTGCCATTGACTTTATTCTTAAGTGGAAGTGGGTCACCAAAATCACCTTCCCTTTACTCTTCTATAATCCCCCTTAGGAAGTTCTTGTTCAAACTCACACATACTACAACCAAGGGCTTGCTTACCAGATTATCATAATATTTATACGGAAACGGGAAACATCACTTGCTCTTACTCTGATTTTCCTGCTGCTGAAAAAAATTCACCTATAAAAAAAGCCGATAAGAATTTTCCTATCGGCTTGTAAGATCTAATTTTGTAATCTGGTGATCAGTCGTCGGCTTCTTCTACTGATTCTGCCAATAAGGTGAGCTTGTTGTTATTCACTTCCACAAAGCCACCGGAGATATTGAAATTCGTATCTCCGTCCTTCTTTCGGACCAAAACATTTCCCTTTTCTAAGGTAGAAACAATAGGGGCGTGATTATGTTTGATCTCGAAACTACCCTGCGTCCCAGGAAGCTTTACGCCGCTTACCTCTCCCTCAAAAAGAGAGCCATTGGGAGTAAGAATTTGTGCATTGAATGTGCTCATAATTATTATCTGGCGTTAAAAGTTAGGCAGCTTCTTCTTTCTCAGATTCAGCGAGTAGTTTCTCACCTTTCTCAATAGCTTCGTCGATATTTCCAACCATGTAGAAAGCATTTTCCGGAAGGTGATCTAATTCACCCTCAAGAATCATCTTGAAACCTTTAACGGTATCATCCACATTCACATAAACACCGGCCTGACCGGTAAACTGCTCAGCTACGTGGAAATTCTGAGATAGGAAACGCTGTACACGACGCGCACGGTGAACTACCTGCTTATCTTCATCTGAAAGTTCATCCATACCAAGAATGGCAATAATATCCTGAAGATCTTTATAATTTTGAAGCAGTCGTGTTACACGGTTCGCAACATCATAATGCTCCTGACCAACTACTTTGGGATCCAGGATCGTTGAAGAAGAATCCAGGGGATCTACCGCAGGATAAATACCGATCTGTGTTAAAGCACGAGATAGTACAGTTGTTGCATCCAGGTGAGTAAAAGTGGTTGCCGGAGCAGGATCAGTCAAGTCATCAGCAGGCACATATACAGCCTGAACTGATGTAATAGATCCATCTTTGGTAGAAGTAATACGCTCCTGAAGATCACCCATTTCTGTAGCAAGTGTGGGCTGATAACCTACAGCTGAAGGCATACGTCCAAGCAGTGCAGATACTTCAGAACCGGCCTGTGTAAATCGGAAAATATTATCAATGAAAAGGAGGATATCACGAGAAACTTCATCACGGAAGTATTCAGCAACAGTCAATCCTGAAAGAGCAACACGTGCACGAGCTCCCGGAGGTTCGTTCATCTGTCCAAATACCAGTGTAGCCTGAGATTCTTTGAGTTTGGTCTTGTCAACCTTATCAAGTTCCCAGTTGCCCTGTTCCATGGATTCTTTAAACTCATCGCCGTAGTTGATGATACCCGACTCAATAAATTCACGCAGAAGGTCATTTCCTTCACGGGTACGCTCACCAACACCGGCAAAAACGGAAAGTCCACCGTGCTGCTTAGCAATATTGTTGATCAGCTCCTGAATAAGTACCGTCTTACCTACACCGGCACCACCAAAAAGACCAATTTTACCACCTTTGGCATAAGGACAAAGCAGATCAACTACTTTAATACCGGTCTCAAGCATTTCCGTTGAAGTAGCAAGCTGATCGAAGGCAGGCGCTGATCGGTGAATAGGATAAGAATTTTTCCCTTCCGGAGCGTCAATACCATCAATTGATTCCCCTACTACATTAAAGAGGCGTCCGCGAATATCTTCACCCACAGGCATCGAAATAGCTTTCCCGGTATCAGTTACTTCCATACCGCGCACAAGACCGTCGGTTGAATCCATCGCGATGGTACGTACACGACTTTCACCAAGATGCTGGGCTACTTCAAGTGTTAGGGTTGAACCGTCCGTCATCTCAATTTCAAGAGCATTGAGAACGGATGGGGTTTTACTGTCTGAAAAATCAACGTCTACTACAGGCCCGATAACCTGTGCGATAGTTCCTTTATTCATGTGCTAAATCGCGATTTGTTAAACTTTTTCTTTAAAAATTTTTAGATCTAAATATGCTTTGTGGCAAAGGCTGGTAAAGATAGGCAGATACTTAAAGAGAGGCAACGAAAAAATCCGACTATATTTCCCTCATCACTCCCGTTGGTGCGCACCCTGCCTGCCTGGCAAAATTAGCGGGCATCTAATGTGAGGGAAAGCACAGGATAGAATCATTTTAATCAAACAATCGATGGTAAGACCCTAACCCTCAGCATGAAAATCAGGACTTTGAAATGCTAATGCATTGATGAAGACAAACCAAGGCATAAAAACCATCCTTAAAAAACCTTTAAAACACCGTAGTTCGCATTAGCAACTCCCACCTTAAAATTTTATCTTTACAGCTTGTAAAGTCTCGCCAAAACGAGGCTCTTTTTATTATGTCATCCAAATTCAAGGTGATCCGCAATCACCTTTTTTTGTAGCAGGTAACCTCAATTATAAATTTGTACTCCTTTGGAAACTGAATTATCAGAACGCTCGGTTAGTGTAGATATACTTATTAATTTTGATGAAAATCAACGTATTGAATTTTCATATGCTGATGAGCTTGAAACCCGCGAACGAGCTCAGGTTCGTGAATATGTTCAAAATATATTACGAAAACGCAGCTATCTCGATTTTCTAATCAACGAATTTTCCAGTGTTACCATCGAGGAAATGAAACCGGGGTTAAAGAACATCCTGCGGTTAGCCATTTACGATCTGTTATTCCAGGACAGTACGCCCGATTATGCAGCCATCAATGAAGCAGTTGAGATCGCCAAAATGAAGCTGGGCTCCAAAACCGGTGATCTGGTTAATGCTATTATGCGTAATCTGCAGCGCGACCGCGACAAACTTCCTAAGCCTGCATTCAAAGACCGTAACAAACTAGTTGCTACTACGTTCTCTCACCCGGAATGGATGGTGGCCCGATGGAGACAACGATTTGGAGAACGTGAAGCTTTCCAGCTGATGCAAGCCAATAATTCCCGTCCTAATTTTTATGTTCGGGTGAACAGCCTGCGAACAAAACCTGAGAATTTTGAGCTCCGAATGGAGAAAATGGATGTGATATTCGAAACCAGCGAATGGCTACCCTATTATTATAAGGTTGATTCTGTTCAGCCTTTCATCGAAAAGGGATTACTCGCCAAAGGAATCTGTCAGGTTCAGGATGTTGCAGCCGGTTTTGCTCCTACTATTCTGGATCCCCAGCCCGGCGAAAAAGTATTTGACCTCTGTGCTGCACCGGGTACCAAATCGATCATGATGGCCGACCTCATGCAGGCTGAAGGCGATATCACTTCTGTGGATATTTCCAATGAACGACTGCAAAAACTGGCGGAAAGTGCGCTCAACTACGGTGCTGAAAACATTAAGATCCGTGGTGGCGATGTTCGGGAAGTTTCCCTCGGTCTTGCTGATGCCGTTCTGCTGGATGCCCCTTGTACCGGAACCGGTGTTTTAAGTAAACGCGCCGACCTGCGTTGGAGACGTGATCAAGAAGGACTTGACAATGCTGTTGCCCTTCAGGAAGAATTACTGGAAGAAGCGGCTAACATGGTGAAGCGCGGAGGCCGTTTGGTTTACAGCACGTGTTCCTTAGAGCCTGAAGAGAATATGGAACAGATCGAGAAGTTCCTTGAGAAGTATGACAACTTTGAGCTGGAGCCACTGGATATTTATCTCCCTGAGGAAGTACTTTCAGAAGATATGCTTTCCTATCAGACATTCCCTCACAAACACGGTTGCGACGGTCACTTTGGCGTATTGCTGAAACGAGTGAAATAAATTATTAGAATTCAGAATTCTGAATTCAGAATTCTGAATTCCCTGATCCGTCGCTTCATATAAATTTTTGTTACCCGATCACGATCTATGAGTTCAGAAAAGAATACTAAAGAAATTCCTGCACAATACGACGCCTCCAAAGTTGAGGATAAATGGTACAAGCACTGGATGGAGAACAATTATTTCCACTCCACTCCGGATGATCGAGAATCATTTACAGTAGTCATCCCTCCTCCCAATGTAACCGGTGTACTGCACATGGGGCATATGCTCAACAACACGATTCAGGATGTGTTGGTCCGCAGAGCTCGAATGCAAGGCTATAATGCCTGCTGGGTTCCGGGAACGGATCATGCCTCCATCGCGACGGAAGCCAAAGTGGTAAAACGTCTGCGCGAAAAAGGCATCAAAAAAGGTGATCTGGATCGGGACGAATTTCTGGAACACGCATGGGAATGGACGCATGAGCATGGCGGAATCATTCTGGAGCAGCTGAAGAAATTAGGCGCAAGTTGTGACTGGGATCGTACCAATTTCACGATGAATCCCGAGTATTCCGAAAGCGTGATCGATGTATTTATTGATCTTTATGAAAAAGGAAAGATCTACCGCGGGGCACGCATGATCAATTGGGATCCGGTTGCTAAAACCGCTTTGAGTGATGAAGAAGTGATTCACAAAGAAGTAAACTCTAAGCTCTACCACATCAAGTATAAAATTGTGGGCGAAGATGATTTTGTGACCATTGCCACTACCCGACCGGAAACACTGCTTGGAGATACTGCTGTTTGTGTTAACCCGGAGGATGAGCGCTATAGTCACCTGAAAGGTAAGAAAGTGATCGTTCCTCTTGTGAACCGCGAAGTCCCTATCATCGAGGATGATTATGTGGATATGGAATTTGGTACCGGTTGCCTGAAGATCACTCCGGCTCACGATGAAAACGATTATAACATTGGTCAGAAACACAACCTTCCCACCATCAACATGCTGAATGAAGATGGTACAGTGAGTGAAGAAGGCGAGCTGTACATTGGCATGGACCGGTTTAAAGTACGCAAGCAAATAACCAAAGATCTGGAAGAAGCCGAGCTGCTGCTGAAAACCGAAGATTATAAAAACAAGGTTGGCTATTCGGAGCGAACCGATGCGGTGATAGAGCCAAGATTGTCGCTGCAATGGTGGGTTTCCATGAAGGAACTGGCTCAGCCCGCTCTCGAAAACGTAATGGATGACACGGTCGAATTTCACCCCAAAAAATTCAAGAATACCTACCGACACTGGATGGAGAATGTGCGCGACTGGTGCATCTCGCGTCAGCTTTGGTGGGGACATCGAATTCCGGCCTGGTATAATGAAGATGAGGACTTTGTAGTAGCCAAGACTGAGGATGAAGCACGCGAAAAATTCAAAAGTCAGGATTTAAAATCTGAGAATTTAAGGCAGGATGAAGATGTGCTTGATACCTGGTTCTCATCCTGGCTATGGCCCATTTCTGTATTTGACCCCGAGTTCATCAAAACCGGAGAAGCCAATGAAGAATTAGACTATTATTACCCTACTAAAGATCTGGTGACTGCACCCGAGATCATGTTTTTCTGGGTAGCCAGAATGATCATTGCCGGTTATGAATATAAAGGCGATAAGCCCTTCGACAACGTGTACTACACCGGTATTGTACGCGACAAGAAAGGCCGGAAAATGAGCAAGAGCCTCGGGAATTCTCCCGACCCAATTGAATTGATCGGGAAGTACGGAGCGGACGGAATCCGAATGGGAATGCTCTTTGCTACACCCGCCGGAAACGACCTTCCCTTCGATGAAAAACTCTGCGAACAGGGTCGGAATTTCTCCAATAAAGTGTGGAATGCCTTCCGCTTCCTTACTATGAACATGGAAGAAGGTGTGAAGTATGAACCAAATCTGGAGATCAACAAAGACGACCTCTCTGACCGCTGGATGGCAGCAAGAATTCAGCAGACCATTGCCGGAGTCAACAAAGACTTCGATACCTATAAGCTGAATGACGCCATTAAAAAAGTGTATTCGCTGATCTGGGATGATTTCTGTGACTGGTACATAGAGCTGGCCAAGCCGGATGAGTACGGGCAGAATATCCCCAAAGAAAAGCTGAATACGGCCCTTGGATTTTTTGAGCAGCTGATGAAGCTTCTCCATCCTTTTATGCCATTTATAAGTGAGGAGATCTGGCAGCACATTCAGGAGCGTTCTGCCGATGAAGCCTTGTTGGTTTCCGCATGGCCGGAAATGGATGAGACCAAACTCGATGAAGATGACCTGAAACTATTTGATACGCTTCAGCAAATGGTTTCCTCACTCCGAAATATCCGGGCTGAAGTCCAGGTATCGCCGAAAGAAGAGCTGGTTGTGTTTATTCAAACTAAAGATCAGCAAACTGCGGATGCCATCCTAACCCATCGCGTTGTATTGGAGAAGCTGGAGAGCATTAAATCGCTTGAAGTTGGCCCTGAAGTTGAGAAGCCCGAAGTGTATTCCTCCTCCATTGTTGGCGGAAATGAGATCTACATTCCACTTGAAGGTTTGGTAGACTTTGAAAAAGAGCGCGAGCGTATCCAAAAAGAAATTGACCGATTGGAAGGCTTCCTCAAAGGTATCAATGGCAAGCTTTCCAATGAAGGCTTTGTGAGTAATGCCCCGGAAGCAGTCGTTGAAAAAGAGAAGAAAAAGAAAGCCGATACCGAAGAAAGCCTCGCCAAATTACGCGAGCAACTAAAAGATTTTGAAGATTAACCACAGAGTTCACTGAGGAACACAGAGGTTTATACGAATCATATCACTCCGCGAATCTCTGTGACCTCCGTGGTTTAGAAATATTATGAAAACATTTTCACTTCCATCTGAAGAACCCAAGGGAAGGCCTGATTTTCTTTCGGGCCTGAACAAACAGCAAAAGCAAGCCGTTACACACACTGATGGTCCCCTGCTTATTGTAGCCGGTGCAGGTTCCGGAAAAACCCGGGTACTAACTTACCGAATCGCATATCTGTTGCAACAGTACAAAGCCGCGCCAGAGCAGATCCTCGCTCTCACTTTTACCAACAAGGCTGCGCGGGAGATGAAAGAACGTATCAAGAATCTTATCGGAGATAAAGCCGGTAAGCTCTGGATGGGAACATTTCACTCCATTTTTTCTAAAATTCTGAGGTTTGAAGCAGAGAAAATTGGCTTTGGTTCCGATTTCACCATTTATGATACCAACGATTCCCAAACAGTGGTGAAACAAATTCTGCAAGAGCTGAATTATGACACCAAAGAGATCAAGCCAAAAACCATCCACAACAAGATAAGCGATTCCAAGAATCAATTGATCACGGCAGATACCTTTAAGGAAAAGTTCATCAGTAGTACGCTCGATGACATCACCTCCAGGGTGTACGATATCTACAACAAACGATTGAAGCAGAGTAATGCAATGGATTTTGATGATCTGCTGGTAAAGCCTATTGAGCTTTTTCAGCAGCATCCGGATGTACTCGAGAAGTATCAGGATCGTTTCAAATACATCATGATCGATGAGTATCAGGATACGAATCACGCCCAGTACAAAGTAACCAAGATGCTGGCCGACAAATATGAAAATATCTGCGTTGTAGGCGATGATGCACAGAGTATCTATTCATTCCGGGGAGCTGATATCTCCAACATCCTGAACTTTAAGGAAGATTACGAAGACTCCACTCAGGTGCCGCTTGAACAGAACTACCGGTCCACAAAAGCTATTTTGCAGTGTGCCGATTCTATCATCAAGCAAAACACCCAGCAGCTTGATAAGACCCTTTGGACAGAACAAGATTATGGTGAGCGCATTACCCTGCTGGAGAATTTTGACGAACGGGATGAAGCCAATCGGGTAGCCAGTCATATTCAGAATCTGAAGATGAAGCATGGGTACCAGAACAACGCTTTTGCAATTCTGTATCGCACCAACTATCAGTCGCGGGTGTTTGAGGAAGCTCTCCGCCGTAAGGATCTCGCGTACCAGTTAGTAGGCGGACTCTCGTTCTATCAGCGCAAAGAGATCAAGGATGTGCTGGCGTATTTGACCTTATTAGTGAACCCGCATGATGAAACCAATTTACTGCGAATCATCAACGAGCCAAGCCGTGGAATCGGGAATAAATCCATTCAGGACATTTTGAAGCAGGCCCGGGATGAAGGCCGCTCGGTGTGGAATATCATTCAACGTGTGGAAGACCTGGACGTGTACAAACCTGCAAAAAAACGCGTGCGGGAATTTGTGGATATGATCGACCGGCTCCACAACAACCTGGAGAATGGAGAAAGCCTCACCGATACTGTAAAAGCGGTACTTGAGCAATCCGGGTATATGCGTGCGCTGGTTGAAGAAAACTCCCACGAATCTATGATGCGGCGCGATAACATCATAGAGCTTCAAAATGCCATCTCCTATTTCGAGAAAGGAAAGTCAAATGCCTCGCTGAGTGCTTTTTTGCAGGAAATCAGTCTCATCACCGATCAGGATAAATTCGATGAAGACAAACCGGCCATCACATTAATGACCGTTCATGCCTCCAAAGGACTGGAATTTCCGGTGGTGTTTATTGTGGGGCTCGAAGAAAACCTCTTCCCCATGGGAGCTCGCAACAATTTTGATGTGGATATCGAGGAAGAACGACGATTGTTCTACGTGGCCATAACCCGCGCAGAAGAACGACTGTTTTTCAGCCATTGTCGCAGTCGGTTCAAATTTGGAGAAGAAACCCGCCAGGCCCGCTCTCGTTTTCTGGAGGAAGTTGATTCCGGCGTAGTTCAAACCGAAACCGGAGCATCCATCTCCCAGAAGAAAGATCGTTTCACCGATAAAAGCGCTGGCGGATCTGATTATGAAGTAGAATACGACTGGAAGCAGGCTCAGCCTAAAAAGACCTTTAAATCGCCTTCGGCAACCATTCATTATGACTATGAAGATGGTGAAGATCCATTCCAGGTAGGCGTTAAAGTAGTTCACGGAAAATTTGGTCCCGGAAAGATCATATCAAGAGACGGATCCGGTACCGATACAAGAGTAGTGGTGTTTTTTAAAAAACGAGGACAAAAAAAACTCATGCTGCGGGCCGCTCCATTACAAGTCATTGATTAAGGTCTTATATTGCATGTTAGGTTAGTTAGTTAGCTAGGTTAGGAAGGAAGGAAATATGAGGCAGGCAATTTTTACGCTGCTCTTACTATGTGTGCTCTGCATTCATCTACAGGCACAACCGGTTTTTACTCCAAGAAATATGGCCCTTGGTGGTGGCGGAAGTACGTATTTGACCGATTTCCACGCTAATTTCTACAATCCTGCCAATCTGATGATCCGCGATAAAGAAGGTACTTTCACCGTTGGTGCCGGCTCGGGTGGGTTCTTGCTTGATGGCTCTCGAAATTATGCCGATATCAACGCTCAGATTGAGAACAGCAGAGATTATATAGACACTTACGATCCGCAATTTGGGGCTTTCCCAGAATCTGAGCGGGCTGACTTACTGAGCAATAATTATCCCGGTAACACACTTATCTCTGATCAGCGCACTCAATATCAGGCCACGCTATTGGGTTTGAACTGGCAACTACGCGACAAAGCATTTTCGATCGCAATACGAACACGAACTGCTTCCAATTACAGAACGGGTAAAGGTTGGTACTCCGATCGATTTGAAAATGTAAATGGCCTGCCCCCTACCCTCGAACGATCACTGGTTCATCGATATCAGCGGTTACACGAAATTTCGGTTGGCTATGCAGAATCATTTCAGTTCCTGACTAATCTTACCTCAAGACTCGACAATTTTGTGATCGGAATTGCCCCAAAACTCGTATTAGGTGGCAGTTACCTGAATGCAGACTGGAGTAATTTTTATGAAAATAATGAAGGTGCTATAAGACACATCGAATCATTTTCGTACGATGCGAGTGGTGATTTTGGAGCCGCCACAACTTCTTACTCCAATGGCATAAGTCTGGATGCCGCAAACACCCAATTTGGCTCTGACAATTATTTTGATCTCAACGGTTACGGAGCGGGCCTCGATGTTGGTATAACCTATCTGCTTACTTTGGGAAATGACTTGTCCGCAGTACGCCCTGGACAACAACCTACACAAAAATCGCTTCGGCTTTCATTTTCTATGACCGATATTGGCCTTATTTCTTACAACACTGACGAAATTTCCTATTCCTCCAATCTTGACACAAGCAGTGTATCTTCCGTGCCTTCCACCTTCGCTGATACCTATTTTACTGGAGCAAAAGGACAGTACATTAACTTCATTCAGGAATTTGGTTCCCAAAACCCTTTTCAATCTATTTCACCAGAGCAGAATACCTTTTCCACCCTTTTGCCCATGGCTCTTCATGGCGGTGTACTTTTAGAGATCAACCGCATTAAGTTGATGGGCGATTTGAGTATCGGGCTAACCAACAGTGCCTTCAATTCCCCGAGAGCCATTTCTTCGGCCGGCATAGAAATTCGCCCACTTTCCTTCCTGCCCTTACGGGGCGGTATTCAATTCAAAGCCCAGCGCCCGGAGTTTGTAAGCCTTGGTTTTGCCCTTGAAACCAGATACTGGGATCTGTCTGTAGCCGCTCAATTCACTCCTGAATCATTCTCATCACAACCTATAGTAACCGGAGCTTCGGTCGCAGCACTGCAGTTTCACTTTTAAAGCCTGACACTTTGCCCTACTTTACTGACAGGCAGCGGGTGTAACTGACGGTTTGTTTATAGTGAATGGTATGGCTTTGTATTTGCCTTATACATAAAAAACAAAAAATAGTATTTACTTTACTTTATGAAGAATCACTTTGATTTATTTCAACAACTGGATCAGTCTGACGATAACTTTGACGATTTTGAACAGGCCATTCCATTAATGTCGGAGGAAGAGGAGAAAAAGCTTACAGAAGCCGAAATTCCTGAAACACTCCCAATCCTTCCTTTAAAGAACACGGTTTTATTTCCCGGTGTGGTTGTTCCCATAACAGTTGGGCGCGACCGATCCTTAGCCTTAGTTAAAGAAGCTTATGAAGGCGACAAGATCATTGGCGTGGTTACCCAGAAAAACGAAGATATTGAAGAGCCTGAATTCAAGGACCTGCACACTATAGGGACCGTTGCTCAGATACTTAAGCTCATCAAGATGCCCGATGGCAGTAAAAGTATTGTAATTCAGGGGAAATCTAATTTCAAGGTAACGGATTTCACTCAAGATAATCCCTACTTCAAAGCTGAAGTTGAGCCCTATCCAAAAGAAATGGATATCGAAGGTGTAGAGCTGGATGCCTCGGTTCGAAATATCAAAGAAACCGCATCCAAGATCATCAATATGTCTCCGAATATTCCTTCTGAGGCTTCCATTGCGGTCAATAATATCAACAGCCCTACTTTCTTACTGAACTTCATTTCTTCAAACTTGAATGTGAATGTTGCGGCAAAGCAAGAACTGCTCGAGATCCGGAAGTTTTCTGACAATCTCGACAGAGTGATGGAGTTTCTTGAGAAGGAAATTCAGGTGCTGGATATGAGTGAGAAGATCCGTACCAAAGTGAAATCGGATATCGACGATCAGCAGCGTGAATTCTACCTGCGTCAGCAAATGAAAGCCATTCAGGAAGAACTGGGCGAGGATGCTGAACAGCAGGATGTGGAGAAACTCCGCGAGAAACTTGCCAAAAAAGATATTCCCGATGAAGCACGCGAAACAGCCCAAAAAGAGCTGCAACGTTTAGAGATGACCCCAAATGCATCTCCAAACTACGGCATTATATATAGTTACATTGAGTGGATCCTGGATCTGCCGTGGAACGAGTATTCCAAGGATAAGCTCGATCTGGGCTATGCCCGCAAAGTGCTTGATGAAGATCACTACGGGCTCGAAAAAGTGAAGAAACGTATCGTTGAGTATTTGGCCGTATTGAAGCTGAAGAAAGATATGAAAGCCCCAATTCTTTGCTTCTACGGACCTCCGGGCGTAGGTAAAACATCACTCGGAAAATCAATTGCCCGAGCATTGAACCGCGAATTTGAGCGATTCAGTTTAGGTGGAATTCGGGATGAAGCCGAAGTTCGCGGTCACCGCAGAACATACATTGGTGCACTTCCGGGACGAATAATTCGTTCTATGAAAAAAGCCGGGAAAGGAAACCCGGTCATTATGCTGGATGAGATCGACAAAGTGGGAGCCGACTACCGTGGTGACCCTACCTCTGCCCTGCTTGAGGTGCTGGATCCTGAGCAAAACGATACCTTCACTGATAATTATCTGGAACTGGAATACGACCTTTCCAAAGTGATGTTCATCGCTACAGCAAACTCGCTGGATACTATTCCCGCTCCGCTCAAAGATCGAATGGAGATCATCAACATCAGTGGGTACACGCTGGAAGAGAAAACACAGATCGCCAAGAAATACCTCATTCCAAAACAAATTGAAGAGAATGGATTGAAGGACGAACAAATTTCTTTTACAGATGAATCTATAGAGCGCCTCATAGATCGATATACTCGTGAATCTGGTGTTCGAAACCTTGAGCGACAAATAGCCGGTGTATGCCGTGGCGTAGCAGCCAAGATCGCCTCCGATGAAATTGAAAACTTTGACGTAAAAGTAGATGACGTTGAAGAATTTCTTGGCAAACGCAAGTTCTTTAGTGATGCAGCCGAACGCACCACCGTGCCCGGCGTAGCTACAGGAATGGCATGGACCCCATATGGCGGCGACATCCTCTTTATTGAGGCAAGTGTGTCCAAAGGATCGGGAAAATTAAATATTACCGGTCAGCTTGGAGATGTGATGAAAGAGTCGGCCATGCTGGCGGTCTCCTACCTGAAAGCTCATTCAGATGAAATTGGAATCCCTGAAGAAGCCTTCAAATATTGGGATCTTCACGTACACGTACCCGCAGGAGCTGTTCCCAAAGACGGACCTTCCGCAGGTGTATCACTAATGTCGGCCATTGCGTCTATCTTCACACAAAGAAAAGTGAAGGGTACTATAGCAATGACGGGTGAGATCACCTTGCGTGGACTTGTACTTCCGGTTGGCGGCATCAAAGAGAAGGTTCTGGCAGCCAAACGAGCCGGGATCAAGAAAGTACTTCTTCCCAAGAAGAACGAAAAAGATGTAGCTGAGATCGAAGATGAAGTACTCGGCGATCTGGAAGTTGAGTATTTAGAGCGAATGGATCCTCTTCTGGATGTTGTACTTGATGAGGAACCAGAGATCGATCCTATGGATTTCTTCCAGGTAAGTGAGGCTCATAAAGCAGCTGTTTCCGGTAATAACGGTAAGCTTCCTGATGATGTTCAAGTCGCTTCCAGAGACGATAAATAACTTAAATAGCACCGGGCACTACCTGGGATATCCCCAAAAGAATTGTTCGGTGCATTATTTTCAGTATTACTTATAAGCTAAAAGGCAGCTAGCAAAATAAATATCAGTTTGTATTGTTTTGCACCCAAAAAGCTGCCTATATTTACAGCTCCATTTTTAAAATTGTGTCCTTAGCTCAGTTGGTTTAGAGCGCTGCCTTGACAGGGCAGAGGTCACTGGTTCGAATCCAGTAGGACGCACATTCATTCAAGCCATGTTGATCAAAATCAGCCTGGCTTTTTTTAATTCAGCTTCTCTGTCCCCGATTTTTCAAAGGAAAACTCAAACACTGTTCCTCCATCACTGTGGTAGGTAAACTCTGAATTCAGTTGTTTGGCGAGTGTGCGAATGAGCGTCATACCCATAGATTTTTTTATATCAAACTCAGGCTCTTCCGGCAGGCCGATCCCGTTATCGTGAACCCTGAAATTTAACTTCCCGCTGCATGTACCCATCCGTACCTCGATCCTGCCTGTTGTCCTGTCTTCAAATGCATGCTTAAAGCTGTTAGTAAGAATTTCATTCAGCAACAACCCGCATGGAATAGCTTGTGTGATCGGTAACTTAATTTGGTCAACCTGAAGATCAATATCTACCTTTACTTCAGTATCACTCATGGTTCTGTGTATAATATCTGTGAGCTCTTCAAAATACTGGCGAATATCAACTTCAGAAAAATCTTCACTTTTATACAGTTTTTCGTGCACCATGGCAATGGAATTCACTCTCATCTGACTATCTTTCAAAATGCGTTTAGCACTTTCACTTTCGGCAGAATATGATTGCAACTCCAGTAAACCGGTGATAACGGCTAGGTTATTTTTTACGCGGTGATGAACTTCGGCCAGCAGCATTTCCTTTTCCCGAAGAGAATTCCGAACCTGCTCCTCTGCTTTTCTGCGATCAGTGATATCCACATAAATGCCATAAATACCCACCACTTGCTTCTCTACCACCACTGGAACGGCATAAATGATCACATCAATGATGCTTCCGTCTTTACGAATTCGCTTCTCAGTTACTTGTTTAACGCGGTCGCTTTGTGAAAGCAACTGTGCTTCCTCATGCCGCTGTTTAGGTACAATGACTTTGTCAAGCTCAAGTCCCTGCAGCTCATTCTCCCGAAAGCCAAAAAGCTGTTCAAAACCATCATTCACCATCTCCACTTCCTGATGCTCATTCAGCAGCGCAATACCAATAGGCGATGAATTAAATAATTTACTAAAAAGACCTTCCCGCTGCTTCAGAGCCTCCTCAGATTCCTTTCGATCCGAGATATCCCTCTCAATGACAATGCTCACCTCTTCCCCAAAATAAGTCCCGGTATTTACCAAAAACTCAGTCGGTATAACTTCACCATTCTTTTTCTTACCCCACCCTTCGTATTTTCCTGCTTCCCCCCGTTTTGCTTTCGATAAAATTTTCTGAATTCGCTGAGCGTCGTACTTCCCTGGAGCCGACATGATCTTGTTATGCTTGCCAATTATTTCCCTGCGGCTGAAGCCAAATGTCTTCTCTACACCTGCATTCGCTTCAATGATAATACCATCCTTATCCAGTAAATAGATCGCATCACTTATAGAATTAAACAGATCCTGATAGCTTCTCATACTTCGCTTGGTATTCTGCAGCGCTTCCTCCCGGTCGGTAACATCATGTGTCAGAGAATAGATCGCGGCAATGTTTCCATCTTCGTCGTACATCAATGAATTGTACCATTCGCAGTAAATAACTTTGCCGCATTTGGTGATATTCCGGTTGATATGAGAGACATTCTGCTCGCCTCGTTCAAAGGTGTCACTTACAATTTTACGCACACGATCTACATCGTCGGGGTGAATGAATGTTTTCAGTAGCTGCTCTGATGAAATGGCTTCCTCTAAGGTATATCCAAATAATTCCTCTGCTTTTTGGGACCAGCGAATGATATTTAAATTCTTATCCCATTCAATTTCAGCCAAAGGAAAATTTCCCAGGTTCAGTTGTGTAGATAGAACTTTCCTGCTTTTCTTTTCTCCTTGAATCAATCCGGTAACGTTATGAGCAATAACAAGCTTAGCCGGTTTTCCCTTATAGTTGATCAGATGCGCCGAAAGTTGAAAATACAGATCAGACTGTTCTTTTGTTTTAAACGCCCAAACTTTGTCTGAAATTTGTCCTTTATGGGCTTTGAGAGAGGCCTCCAATTCATTTAACGATTTTTGTGTGCCGAGATCTACCACTCTTTTCTTATAAAAATATTTCTTTGGATATCCTAAGATGCTAACAGCTGCATTGTTGACATCTAAAATTTTGAGGGTAGACTGATCACACACAAACATCGGTTGTGCATCGAAGAAGCTTTCTTCGGAAGAGAATTTCATTTAGTTCTGTAGCTGATTTTCATTGCCGTTCGAATATCACATTTCTGATCCATCAAATCCAATGTAAATTTAGTGTAATTATAGGCAGAATTGATCTGTTCGTACATACTATTTTTTTTATCTTGTCATGTTAATAAAATTATGAGAATCAATACTGAATGTCAGACCAAAAAATTACGCTTACTTTACCCGACGGATCACAACGTGAATATTCATCAGGAGTCACGGGACTTGAAGTTGCCCAATCTATTGCTTCCGGGTTAGCCCGTGCCGCTCTTAGCATTACCGTGAACGGAGATATCATTGACCTGGATCGACCAATCACTGAAGATGCTGAAATTGCCATCAACACCTGGGATAGCGAAGACGGAAAATATACGTTCTGGCATTCCTCCGCTCACCTTTTGGCTGAAGCCATTCAGGATCTGTATCCGAAAGCAAAGTTCGCCATCGGCCCGCCCATTGAAAGTGGATTCTATTATGACATCGATTTTGGGGATAAGCAGATCAGCCAGGAAGACCTTCCTAAGATCGAGAAGAAGATCATCGAGATGGCGCGTAAGAAGACCGAATTTAAGCGCAAGGAAGTCTCTAAAGATGAAGCTCTCTCCTTCTATGAGGAAAAAGGAAATGAATATAAAGTTGAGCTGATCGAGAATCTTGAAGACGGAAACATCACTTTTTATACTCAGGGTGATTTTACCGATTTATGCCGCGGACCGCACATCCCCAATACCAAAGATGTAAAGGCTGTAAAGCTGACTAGCCTGGCAGGGGCATACTGGCGTGGTGATTCTGACAAACAGCAACTCACGCGCATTTATGGCATCAGTTTCCCAAAGCAGAAAATGCTGGACGAGCATCTGGAGCGCATTGAAGAAGCCAAAAAACGCGATCACCGCAAGCTTGGGAAAGAACTCGGCATTTACATGATCGATAACATGGTGGGCAGTGGCCTGCCAATGTGGTTGCCCAATGGAACGGTGCTGCGCAGAACGCTCGAGGCTTTCCTTCGGGATGAACAGAAAAAGCGCGGATATAAAGAAGTCATTACCCCGCACATCGCAAACATTGAGTTGTATAAGACTTCCGGACACTATCCTTATTACCAGGATTCTCAGTACAATCCCATGCAGGTTGATGATGAAGAGTACATGCTCAAGCCGATGAATTGCCCGCATCATCATAGAATCTATTCAAACGATTTACGCAGTTACCGAGACTTGCCTCTCCGTCTGGCAGAATTTGGCTCAGTCTATCGTTACGAACAATCCGGTGAGTTAAGCGGACTTTCGCGAGTTCGGGGATTCACCCAGGACGATGCTCACATTTACTGCACACACGATCAGCTGAAGCAGGAAATTAAACACACTATTGAACTTACTCAGTTTGTATTCAACACTTTTGGAATGCCGGTAGACATCCGCCTTTCCTATCGTGATGACAATGAGAAGAAATACGGAGGGAACACGGAATATTGGGATCGTGCCCAAAAAGAGATTAAAGAAGTGGCTGATGAGATGGGGCTTGATTATAAGATTGCTCCCGGTGAAGCCAGTTTCTACGGTCCGAAAATTGATTTTATTATTCGGGATGCTATTGGCAGAAAATGGCAATTGGGAACAGTTCAGGTAGATTACGTAATGCCTGAACGTTTTGACCTGAATTACATTGGCTCTGATAACGAAAAACATCGTCCGGTTATCATTCACCGGGCTCCGTTTGGATCCATGGAACGGTTTACCAGTATTTTGATCGAACACTTTGCGGGAGATTTCCCGGTATGGCTTTCTCCCGAACAAGTACGCATCCTTCCTATTTCGGATGATCAAAATGCTTATGCCCAATTTTGCTACGAGAAATTAAACGAAATGGGTGTACGAGTGGAACTTGACTCACGCAGCGAACAAATTGGCGGAAAGATCCGCGATGCTGAAACGAGTAAGGTTCCATATATGTTAATAGTAGGTGCGAAGGAAGTTGAAGATGAAACTGTTTCAGTTCGTCGCCATACAAAAGGCGATATTGGAACTTTCAAATTTTCTGACTTTCTTTCAGACATCAACGAAGAGATTCAAACAAAAGCTTTACCAAACAAAGACTAACTAAACAACGAGGTTACTATCGCAAGAAGAAGTTACTCGCGGCGACCACCTAAAAATGATGATCGCCCAAATATTAACGAAGAAATAAGAGCCGACAAAGTTCGGGTTATCAAGCCAGATGAAGATCATGAGATCACAACTGTTGAACGAGGCATTCAAATTGCTGCATCGTACAACTTAGACTTGGTGGAGATTGCCCCTAAAGCCAAACCCCCGGTTTGTAAGGTGATCGATTTCGGCAAGTACATGTACGAGAAAAAGAAAAAGGAAAAAGAAGCGAAGAAGAAGCAGCACACCATGTCTGTTAAAGAATTGCGCTTCCGCCCTAATACAGATGATCACGATCTTGAATTCAAAACTCGACATGCACGTGAATTTCTTGAAGGTGGCGATAAGGTAAAAGCTACCGTTCAATTCCGTGGACGAGATATGCTTTACACCGAGAAGGGTGAATTGTTGCTTTTACAACTCGCTAAGGATCTTTCGGATGTTGGCAAGATCGAATCTAAGCCAAATATGGAAGGGCGCAGAATGATCATGATATTAACTCCTTCCAAAAGTTAATTCTACGTTGCAGAGGGATATAATTCTCCCTATTTTATAAGTCTTTAAATTTTCACAAAAGTTGGTGGATTTCCATGCCAAAAATGAAAAGTAACAGTGGTGCTAAAAAGCGATTTAAGGTTACCGGTTCCGGTAAAATTAAACGTAAAAAAGCTTTTAAGCGTCACATTTTGACCAAAAAAAGTAGTAAAACTAAGAGACAGCTTGGGAAAGACACATTGGTTGACAAAGCTGATGAAAAGTCTATCAAAAAGCAGATCCCTTATAAATTTTAAACTCTAAAAACACGACAAAATGCCACGTTCATTAAATTTGGTGGCTTCCCGTCGCCGTCGCAAAAAGATTATCAATCAAGCGAAAGGTTACTGGGGCAAGCGTAAAAACGTTTACACGATCTCTAAAAATGCGGTAGAGAAAGGTCTTCTGTACCAATATCGCGACCGCAAGAATCGTAAGCGTAATTTCCGTCGTCTATGGATTACCCGCATCAATGCGGCTGCTCGATTAAACGATACTACCTATTCCAAGCTCATCCACGGGATGAAGCAGAAGGATATGCAGATCAACCGTAAGGTACTTGCAGATCTAGCCGTACACGATGCAGACACGTTTGCTGCTATTGTTAAGGAAGCCACTGCTTAATTGTATATTATTTAGTTTAAACCGGTAGATCTTTTTCATAAGGTTTACCGGTTTTTTTATTTTTGGGAATTGTGATTAAATACTCAGGATTATATTCCGGCTTTGGTTCCCACAAAAAGCGTAGGAACCAGGCACGGTAATGACACCTAAAACATATTTCGTTCTCGTTCCTCACGCTCTGCGTGGGAACGCACATACACTCACTAATTAGATAAAGCATCACATGCTTGATGACATAAAAGTTTTAGAACAAGAAATTCAGCAGTTTGAAATAAAGGATGAGGATCAGCTTGAAGCTTTTCGCCTGGAATTCCTGTCCCGAAATGGCAAAGTACAATCCATGTTCAAGAACATGGGTAAAGTGCCTAAAGAAGATCGGGCCAAGGTGGGAAAGGCTATGAATCAGGTAAAGGTTCTTGCCGAATCTAAATTTGAAGATGCTAAGCTGGCACTCGACCAAGATCAAAGCAAAGATCTTAGTGCAAAAGATGATATCACACTTACTTCTCCCTCCTGGCCACTTGGTTCGCTTCATCCACTTACACAGACATTGGAAGAAATGAAATCCATTTTTTACCGACTTGGATTTACCATTGCCGACGGACCTGAGATAGAAGATGATTTTCACAACTTTACTGCACTGAATTTCCCTCCAAATCACCCCGCACGTGATGAACAGGACACGTTCTTCATTCGGAAAAGTGATGATCCTGACATGCAGGATTTGGTTCTTCGAACGCATACTTCGCCGGTTCAAATTCGTTTAATGGAAAATACGGAACCTCCAATACGCGCTATTATGCCGGGACGTGTCTACCGGAATGAGGCTGTCTCCCCGAAATCATACTTCCTCTTTCACCAGGTTGAGGCTTTATATATAGATAAAAACGTCAGCGTAGCCGACCTAAAGGAAACCCTGATCACTTTTGCCAAGCTGATGTTTGGAACCGGTGTAAAATACCGTCTTCGTCCCGGATTTTTCCCCTTCACTGAACCCAGTCTGGAAATGGATGTTTGGTGGGGATCTGAACAAGACGGCAAATGGCTGGAGATCCTTGGCTCCGGAATGGTGGATCCCAATGTTCTCAAACACGCCGGCGTAGATCCTGAAAAATATACCGGCTTTGCCTGGGGAATGGGTGTTGAACGAATTGCCATCCTCCGCCACGGTATTGATGACATTCGTACCTTTTACGAAAACGACGTACGCTTCTTAGAACAGTTTAATTAAATATCTCTCGCGCTCTCAATGAAAGTATCCTATAACTGGCTTAAAGAATTTATTGACCTTCCCCTCAACCCGGAAGAAACTGCAGAAAAATTAACGCTCATCGGGCTCGAAGTTGAGGAGCTCGAGAAATACGGCAGCTCGCTGGATGGCGTGATCGTCGGTGAAGTGCTGGAAGTTAGAGAGCATCCCAACGCAGATCGATTGCAGGTTTGTGATATCAATCTTGGCGATTCTAAAACTCAGATCGTGTGCGGGGCCAAGAATGTGGCGGCCGGACAAAAAGTGCCTGTTGCAACGGTTGGCTCTACCCTCCCCATCAAGCTGGATGATGGTTCTAACCTAAAGATCAAAAAAGCCAAATTACGAGGTGAAGTTTCTGAGGGGATGATCTGTGCAGAAGACGAGCTTGGGCTTGGAACCGATCATGCCGGAATTATGGTGCTTGATGAAAACCTGAAGGTTGGAACTCCAATTTCTGAGATCTTTGAATTGTATGAAGATACCATCATAGATATTGCCATCACGCCAAACCGGCCGGATGCAACATGCCATTTGGGAGTTGCTCGCGATCTGTCCGCAGCGTTAAACCTGGAATTGAATAAACCTGAGATCCCATCCGGGAAAAATGTTCAGGCTTCTGATGACATCTCCATAAAAATTGAGAATGCTGCAAAATGCCATCGTTATGTAGGTAAGATGGTAGAAGGCGTTGAGATCAAAGAATCACCTCGCTGGTTGCAGAATAAGCTGAAAGCCATTGGCGTTCGTCCCGTTAATAATGTGGTTGATGTAACCAATTTTGTCATGTTTGAGCTGGGCCAGCCTCTTCATGCTTTTGACTATGCCTCTATACGTGGAAAAGAAATCGTAGTGAAGGATTTCGACAAGGAAATTGAATTCGAAACGCTGGATCATGTAAAGCGAAAGTGTTCACCTGGAACACTCTTTATTTGTGATGGTGAAAGTCCTGTAGCCATTGCCGGCGTAATGGGCGGTGTGAATTCCGAGGTAAGTGACAATACCACTGACGTCCTCATTGAAAGTGCCTATTTCGATCCTGGCTCTATCCGAAAGACCGCCAAAGAGCAAACACTGCAGACCGATGCCTCCTATCGTTTTGAACGGGGAATTGACCCTAATATTCAAGCTCTTGCTGCTGAACGAGCTGCTCAGTTAATTGCAGAAGTTGGCGGCGGAACCATCTCTGAAGAGACCATTGATATTCATCCAACTAAAACGGAATCGCATGCACTCACGCTTCGAAAGAGTTATGTAAACCGCCTGCTTGGAACTGATTTTGATACCGACACCATCAGCAATATTCTGGATGGACTGGATTTGAAAGAGGTTGATAAGAACGACGAAACCATCACTTATGAAATTCCAACCTTCCGTCCTGATCTGGAACGGGAAGTAGACCTGATCGAAGAAGTGGGCCGGCTGTTTGATTACAACAAGATTCCGGCTCCCGGACATGGCATTTTTGTTTCCTCTGAACCCATAAATGAGTGGGAAAAGTTAAATCAAAAGATCCGGGAAACTGCTCAGCAACTTGGGCTAAGGGAAATATATTCCAACTCTCTGATATCAGAAAAAGATGCTGCCCTGTACGGAGAACAGGACGAAATGATCGCGGCACTCAATCCGCTAAACAAAGATAACAGCACGTTACGCCCTTCCCTTTTGCATGGGTTTATGAGATCGGCCTCTTACAACTTCAACCGTAAAGCTTCCGGTGTTCGGTTCTTTGAACTGGGCCACATTTTTGAGAAGGACGATGAAGGAACATACTACGAAGGCATCAAAGAAGAAGTACATGTACTGCTCGGCCTTGCGGGACTGAAGCATCAGGACAGCTGGTTAAAGGAAGCAGAATCATATTCCGTATTTGATTTGAAATCGCTGGTGAACGCTTTTTTCACAAAGATCGGACTTTCAGATCACATAACATCCAAAGCAGCAAACGACACTACACTGGATTATTTCTGGGGTGATGTAAAGATCGGTTCCCTTTTTCTGCCCTCACAGGATCTTAAGAAAGCATACAATTTTGAACAGGATACCTTTGTAGCGGAGTTCTCCGTTTCAACCATTGCAGAAGCTCTAAAAGTGATCCCCGCTCACAACTTTCAGGCTGTGCCCAAGTTTCCCGCATTTGAATTCGACTTTGCGGTGATCGTTCCTCAACAAGTTACCGCAGGAGAGCTGATGGAAGTCATCAAGGAAAAGGCCGGCGATCAACTGCAAGACATTGATATATTTGATGTTTTTGAAGGTGAATCTATCGGAGAAGGGAATAAAAGTCTGGCCTTCAGACTACAATTCCTTGACCGTAACAAAACCTTGAATATCAAACAAGTAGAACCTATTATTCAGCGTATAGTTAAATCCCTTGAAAAACAATTTTCTGCAAAACTAAGAGGGTAATTAATCTCGAAAGCGTATGAATAAACTTGCACAACAAAGTGATAAATTCAGGCAATTGCTCGATGAAGTGGGCACCGAGGTTGAGGATCTTAAACAAGAGATCAGAGAACTGAAACGCGACAATGCGAAGCTGAAAGCCAAATTAGAAGAAGAGCACGAAAAACAGACTGACATCTTCTCAGCCATCAGCGAAAGTGAACGGCTGGCATTACGCCAACATGTGCAGGGGCTTATCCAAAAGATCGATCATCACCTGGGAGTTGATTCATGAAATCCATCAAAGTTTCCATACTTGGCAAGCAATACCCGCTGAAGGTTGAAGACCATGAAGAAGAAGCTATGCTGCGAATCTGCAAATTTGTGGATGAGCGTTTTAAAACCTATCGGCAGCAACTGGTGAAACAGCCGGAATCTACCGTTATGGTGCTGGCGGCGCTAAGTATTGCCGAAGAACTTTTTGAAGCCCGAAACGCCAGAAGTGAACAGGAAAATAGTGAAGAAGTATTGATGGAACGGGTTAATCACAGCCTTGAACGCTTGCTTACCGAGATCAAAGAATAGAATACCAAATCCCAAATTAAAGGAGTTAGTTTTGGCTGATACCCTCAGCATTTTTTTTGTAGGAGATATTGTCGGTGATCCCGGCATCGAAATGGTAAACACTTTTCTACCCAGCCTTATCAAGAAGTACGACGCCGATTTTGTGATCGCCAATGCTGAAAATTCTCACGAGGGCTTTGGCACCAATCGCCATATTATCAAAAACCTACTGGAGCTTGGAGTGAGCGTAATGACCGGAGGAAATCATTCTTTTGCCAAGTGGAAGGTATTTGACTATATGCGTGAGCATGATCACATCCTACGTCCTCTCAACTATCCAAAAGGAAATTCGGGACTGGGCTTCAGCGTTTTTCCTGTCCCCAATAAGGAACATCTAAAAGTAGGTGTTCTGAATTTGCAGGGACGAACGTTTATGAATGATATCGACGATCCATTTTCAGCAGCCGAGTGGGCACTGGAAAAGATCAAAGAAGAAACCGATATCATTTTCGTGGATTTTCATGCGGAAGCCTCCGCTGAAAAACAAGCTATGGGCTGGCATATTGATGGAAATGCTTCCGTGATGGTGGGAACCCATACCCATGTTCAGACCAATGATGCCCGCATTCTGCCACAAGGAACCGGCTACCTCACCGATGCCGGCATGACAGGATCATTCAACTCCGTGATAGGCATGGACAAAAAAGTAGCCATAAAACGCTTTACCACCGGTGTTCATCAAAAATATCAGTCTGCCAAGGGTGATAATCAGCTTTGTGGCGTATTTACCAAAATTGATGTTGAAAGCGGAAAATGCGTACATATTGAACCCGTCACCTATCCTGGTCTTGAAAACTCAAAATAATGACCATGTCTGATACAGAGATTGTTTTAGAGGCTAAGGATCTCCGGAAAAGTTTCCCTGCCGGACCCGGTAAAGATGAACTTCACGTATTAGAAGGGTTAAACCTGGAGATCCCTAAGGGAAGCATCACCTCTATAATTGGTTCCAGCGGCAGTGGCAAAAGTACACTACTGCATATTCTGGGCGGACTGGACACGACCGACAGCGGCGACGTATTATGGGGCGGTAAGAACATCACAGATTACAAACCCGATGACCTCGCTGAATTCAGAAACCGGTACATCGGTTTTGTTTTTCAGTTTCACCATTTACTACCTGAATTTACCGCGCTCGAGAATGTGGCCATGCCCGCTCTTATTGCAGGAACATCTCATAAAGAAGCATACAAAAGAGCCCAAGAACTATTAGATCTTTTTGGGATCGAAAGCCGCAAAGGTCACCGCCCTACAGAACTTTCTGGAGGGGAGCAGCAACGTGTTTCTATGGCGAGGGCACTTATGAATAATCCCAATATCATTCTGGCTGATGAACCAACCGGAAACCTGGATCAGGAGAACACCAACATTATTTTGGATCAGCTTTTTGAGCTTCGGGAAGCTGTTGGCGTTTCCGTATTACTGATCACACACGAAAAAGAAATTGCAGAACGCTCAGATCGAATTTTAAATCTTAAAAAAGGTATCTTAGAACCACTTTAGTGTTTTGGGAAGTCCTAAAACAGTCCTATTTTTACAATCTTAAAAATTCACAGCTACATTATTAAAAATTATGTCTAAACGACTTTCAAAAGAAGAATTAGAATCGGATCCGCTGATTGAAAATTTCAATCGGTTAAATGCCTTTTATGCAGAAAATAAGTCAACTGTAATAAGTGTTTTAGTTGCTTTGGTTTTAGTGATCGGAGGTTTTTTTGGGTGGAAGGCCTACTCTGAGAATCAGGAAACTGAAGCTCAAAATTATCTTGCTGTTGCCGAAACATTTTATACCAATGGTGAGTACGAAAGTGCACTTTACGGTGATGACGCCTCTCTTTCTTATGGATTTGATCAGATCGCTGATGAATATCCACTGACCAAGGCTGGAAACATGGCCAATTATTATGCGGCCGTATCCAGCTACGAGTTAGGCGATGTGGAAACTGCACTCACCTACATCATAGAATTTGATGTTCCAGAAGGTATTTTAGGTGTAGGGCCACTTACCTTCCATGCAAAATTACTTTTGGCTAATGGAAGTCATGAAGCAGCCGCTCAGAAATTCGTTGAAGCGGCCAACTGGTCTAAAAATGATGTAACCACCCCCTCCAATCTTTTTCAGGCTTCTCAGGCTTATTATGAAGCTGAGAATTATGATCGTGCAGGCAGCCTGGTAGATCAGATCATTAACGAATATCCCGAAAGCAGCCAATTTGTGAAAGCGCAAAAGTTGAAGGGAATGTTGGTGGCTGGGTAAACTTCACATCAACCTTTATGAATATAAAAAAGGCCTCAATCGAGGCCTTTTTTATTGATCTATAATTTTATTTGATCTGATTTCATTCTGATGCTTCTTAGTGAACAGAAGCTATATCCAAATTACTCAAACCCTAGGGTAATAATGATTGGTTATAATTCCCCTCTTCTTTCAACAAGTTTATCCTGAATTTCTCTTGCTTTGTCTTCGGTTAGACCGTAGCTGTACATAACCCATATTGCTAGTCCGGCTGTAACAGCAGGTATGACAATGTCTGCAATTCGAAGATTGGTCATAGTTTCGACACTCTGGGTAGCAGCATTTTGATCGAAGCCTACAATTTCCAAGACCAATCCTCCAAGTACGAGAGCAATGGCCTGTCCAAGTTTTACCATCCACCAATAGATGGCTCCAAAGGTACCCTCTTTTCTGGGCATTCCATTATTAAGCTCATCAAGGTCACAAACATCCGCAGTCATACTCATCATAAGCGTGAAGAGCCCTCCCAGGCCAAATGCCATAAAGGGAATAGGCATGAACATCAGCCATGGATTTTCCGGACTAAACCCCCACCACTTTAAGATATAACCAACAATAGAAAGTGCAGTTGATATAATAAAGGCTTTCCTCTTACCAAGCTTATCCGACATCCAAGAAACTATCGGGATCACAAGGAATGCAGTACCAATCGCCGTTACAGTAGAAAACCAGGCAGGCCAGTTACCAGCAGCACCATAATCACCGTTAAACATATAGAATACAATAATAAAGTAACTGAACGAAGCAACGAGCTGAAACCCATTAAATACCAAAAATGTGGCTCCGCATAATTTCACGAAAGGTTTATTCTGAAAAACCAGTTTAATGTCTTGAAACAACTGCTTAAAGTTCTCCCAGATCGTACTAAAATTAATCTCTTTTTGATTCTGGATCTTAGAAGAATCCATGCCTTTACAAAATATTGCCGGTAGCACCCCTAAGATCATACAGGCCCCACCTACTATATATGCCAACTGCCTTACTCCAACTGCTTGTGACTCAAATAGCTCAGGGTCAGCTATTATAACCCAGAACCAAGGCACGATCATCCAGGCAAATTGTCCCATAGTTTGAGAAAATGCCATTAAGCGTGTTCGCTCATTGTAGTCGGTTGTCATTTCATATCCCAACCCGATCAAAGGAGTTGCAAACATGGTATTTCCTAAAAGAAATACCATTGACATGATCAGAAAATACCAGAAAATATAAGTCTGAGAATCAGTCTCATCCAACTGCCAAAGCATAATGTAGAAGATGCCGCTTAAAATGGCCCCTATAAGAATATATGGCCGTCTTCTTCCCCATCTTGATTTTGTATTATCTGAAATGAAGCCCATGATGGGATCCGTCAGAGCATCAAATATTCGAGGTAAACCACTTAATAGCCCGGAAAGAAAAGGATCCATCCCAAAAGCTGTTAAAAGGAAAAACTGAAATACTGCCAATGCCCCGGGAAGAAGGTTTAACACCAGGTGCCCGGTACCATATGCGAATTTTTGACCTACTGGGACTCTGTCCTTTATAACAGTTTTTTTAGCTGACATTCTATATTCTGAAATTTAGATTGGTTAGTTCAAATTTATTTCAAATTTCTATGATGGAATTATAATAGTCTGTATAGCCTTTCGATCAATTGAGAATTCAGTAGCCTGACCATCAAGGTTCAGCTTGACCGAAGTTCTTTTCATCGTTGGGTTAAAAAGAACTACAGCAATACTTCCATCTGGATTTTGTGCGGCCGTCATCATGAGCTCAGTTTCGGAATGTTCAAATCCGATTCTTTTTGCCCCGGGTCGAATATATCTACTGAAGTGAGACATGGTGTAATACAAAGGCGTGAAATAAACTTCATCAGCATCAGGGTCTACGATCACAGGAGCTACACACCAGTTTTCAGCCCAGTTTGGCCCCCCTTGTCTATCCAGAACCATATTCCAGTCTATCCAGCCATCTACCCAGTTATTCAACGTTCCTATCATATCCCGGGCATACCGAAATACAGGTACATATTTTGGATGTAAGGGTTTTTGTTCTTCCGGAGCCCAATCATACCCCCAGTCTGTTGCCTCTTTCGACCAATACCATTCATCATCTCTCCATTTTGGTACTTCCGCATCAACGGTAGCCTCAGTCTGAATTATATATTTACCGGGAGCTGCCTCATGAGCATACTGCAAAGCATCTTCAAAGATCTTATACGTACTAGCATACCAGTGAACCGCAATTCCATCATAATAAGATGCAACTTCTTCATCTTCATACATGGCATCTACCCACTCATAGAGCTCATCTCCTCGATTTTGATCATACCCTAGAACAATAACATCATGACTGTCGGCTTCAAGTTGAGGACCAAGATGATTCACCAAAAACTCATTCATCTCTTCCGGAGTGTAATGCATGCTATCCCAGTTGCTATCGTTGCCCAAAGGTTCATTCTCGATAGTAATTCCCCAGATATCAATTCCTTCTTCATTGTAGGCAGTCAAATACTTCGAGAAATACAATGCCCAGGTATCGTAGTATTCGGGGAGTAACCTTCCTCCCTTCCAGTCGTTGTTGTCTTTCATCCATGGTGGGGCTGTCCATGGAGAGGAAATGATCCTGAATCCATCCGTTGATATTCTCATAGCATCTTTGATCATGGGAATAATGTCATCACGGTCTTCATCAATGGAAAAATTCGCCAGTGATTTATCTTCTTCCGGAGCGTAAGAGTAGTTGCCTAATGAGAAATCGCTCGAATTAATATGAGTCCTTGTCAGAGAGTAACGAGCTCCTGAATCTCCGAAATAAGCTTCCAGAATACGCTCTCTGTTTTCCTGACTTAACTCATTTAACAGATATGCAGATGACTCAGTAAAAGAACCTCCAAAACCGGTGATCTCCTGAAAAGTTTCCTCAGGTTTTAGAACTATTTCTAAAACAGCTGATGTATCTGTTTGATCAAACTCAGTAAGTTCTGTGAGCTGATTTCCAGCCTCGGAGGTTTCAAATATCTCCGTTTCGAGCTTGCTATTTTGAGTGCAACTTGTGAATAATGTGATCATCAATACTATAATGAATGAGAGTGTTGTCGCTTGTTTCATTGTATTTAATTGAGCTCTTCTGTTCTATTTTTAATTTCTTCCCTGGTTGGAGGAACCTTTACGGTTTTCATCATTTTACTTGTGTCACCGGCAAAAGATTTTTTGATCGGCATTCCATCTCTGGTCAATCCATCAAATACACCCGCTTCTACTTCATCCCAAAAGACGTATTTAGCTTCAGACTGTAAGTTGATCAATCCAAAATGATTCTCAGAACCCCCGGGATTCTCCGCATCTTTCCATTGTTCATCAAAAGCCTCAAAGTAAAACATAGAGATTCCGTTTTCTTCGGTCCATTCCCGCATCATATCATGATACATAGCCATCTTATATTCATCGGTAGCTTTAGAACCGTCATCTCCATAATAGCCATTTGATTCGGTAGCCCATCCGGTCTCTCCAATATGAACAGGCTTTTTAACGCCAATACTATCCATATATGCCACCACGCTTTGATATTGAGAAATGGCATAATCTCTGGATCTTGTCATAGCTGCCTTAATCTTTTCTTTGTCAGACAGATCTTTTTCAGTTTCTTCTACTCCCCAAAAATCAGGATTGTAATGTGTGTCGTGCATTGGATAGGTGTGCATGGAAATATAGTCGACTGATTTTATCAGAGCATTCAGATCTTCTTTGTGGTATTCCGTACCTCCGCCTCCCCAGGATGCAAAATTATCAGAACTGGTTATCCATAAAGATCTTGGAAGTTCACCTTGTTCTTTCAACTGCTGTAAATGCTTGACCCATTTCAGAATGATACCCGGCTCCACAAAATATTCCCATTGCCAGTGAACCATTGCCTCATTACCAACGGCTATGATCTTGACAATATCGGGATACTCCTTAGCCAGAGATACTGCACGGGCAATCTCCTCTGCATTTCTCGAACTGCCTTCATTGCGAATGCGATCGGGTTTATCCGTCCAGGCATTCTTGGCATCTATCCAGGCCCCCATCATAACATACATCTCAAAAGATGGATCTTCGGTTTTGAGCTCCCGAATTGCGCGTAATAAATTCGGTACCGCTTCCAGGTACAGATTATAAGTTCGAACGATCTTGATATCTAAAGCAGATAATATCTTCATGTCATCCTTCAGCTCAGAAATAGTAGGCTGAATATCACGTGACAATCCTCTATATCCGCTATAAGAGATCGCTTTATACTCCGGATTCCCAAGAATTTCAGCAGCTGTTATACCTGCTCTTCTATCGTTATTTTGAGTACAAGCACTCAGCCCCAAGACAAAAGCTATCAACAGGAAAGTGCCGGATTTTAGCATCAAATGATTTGATCTACGATTGGAATTTATCATTTATCTAAGCTCACTTTCTTTTAATGATACTGTGATCTGTTTCACGTTCCCTGATCTCTTGAATAGTTCATCTGAAAGTTGTTTTGTGAGACCCAGAGAATCTAACTCTTCAATTTCACCATCACTAAACTCTACTTTTATGCTATTGGTATCATTTAGTTTGTAGATTACGGGAACCTGACAGCATGTGAACAACAAACTATTCTCCGGAAGAGAAATTGAGTATTTTTCTTGTCCCAGATCAACCAGTTCAAAGGCTTTAGACTCAGCGATGAATGCATCACTGGAAAGGAGGAAAGGATCAAAACTCAGGATCCCATCCTCTACTCTCAATCCTAACTGAGCAAAACGAACTAAGATATCTTCTTTCACCTGTCCGGTCATGCCCGGTTGCTGAGCTCCACGGTGCTGCGGTGTATGCGAATATGGGTCTGTTGGAAATGCTCCATAAACTTCAGGATCTTTATGAATTCCAATTCCTTTACCTACTTCGTCAAAATGCTTCAACAGCTGATCCAAAGTTGAAGGATCAACTTGCCCTTCATGAGCTTCAATAGTTATCTCAGTTACCGCAAGATGCAGCTTTGAGACCATGTGCCAATAGATGGAACCAAGTCCTTCATAGGCGAAGAAGGTACCTGACCGACCGGTAAAAGATTTATGATCAAAGACCTGCTCGAAGATATCCAGAAGAAGTTGCTCTTCTTTCTTGATCATGGAACCATACTTCCCTGATCTCATTTCGTCTATTTTATTCTTCAGGTCTCTGGCATTCTTGAAATTACCGTTGAAGTGAAATCCTCCATTCACATCTTTATTTATGATATCAAGGTTTCCATCTGCAATCAGTGTCTGCAACAATTCTGACTTCTTAACTAGTTCTTCAGGAATGTTGTTTCGTTCCAGAAAACCTGGCAGATCCTTGTTTGGATATAAGATATAGCTTTGCTGATCTTTTCTGTAAAGTGCACTATTTCTAAGGGCATCAAGTACTTTCAGGGAATCTTCAGGGCTGAGATATTTGGAACTAAGTACGGCCACTTGCCCCTCAAGCATCTCATCCAGATAGGATATTGAAATTCCTTCACCCTCAACACTCATAAGGTTGTAAGCATGATAGAGGTTATCTTCACGCTTATTCGCCCGGATCGAATGTTCAAGATATTCAAGCGCTACTTCCACAAAATGCTGCACTTCGGAAAGGCTAAGACCAGACTTCTTTCCACTAAAACCTTGATCATAGATCGTGTTCCTGAAATCACTGCCCGCTTTACCCAATCCATCGGTAATATCTTTTCTTTTTTCATCATCAATGGATGTATCCAATAGCTGCTTTTTCTGTTCCAGCACAGCTTTGATATTGCTGAAAAACGTATTGAGCTCATCAGAGACTGCGATCTCATCAACTTCAGCTTCTTCCAACCTCGATTCAACAAACTTTAGAAATCGACGGAGATAATACAGCGTAACCATGGATACCCCATTTCCTACCAGGGCATTGTTGGCATCATTCCACTCCGGCCGTTGTGTGTTCATCCATATTCCACCTTCAGGAATGAAATTCGATATTTTCGAAAGCACGGTAGCCAATATCTTTTCAAGGAAATTTACGTGGTGGATGTCATCCTTGGAGCTTTTGAGTAATGCTCCATCAGCGCCAATTTCCGCAACTTTTTCTCTGATATCACGGTCCGATTCCATATCAAAATCGATGGTATCTTTCGGATCGTTTAAAATATCCTCATACGATTTGATGCGATAAGGCACATTGGCATACACGAAATTATTTTTTCTGAACAGAGCCTTGAATGCCTCAGGGCGATAATCATTATAGAACTCCAGAAACTTGAGCAGGTATATGATCTGATGATCTCCCCAGTAGCCAATATAGGACCAGGGATCATCCGGCTCGATGGTCTCCCAGTCGAAACCGCCCTTAGTAACCCGGTAAGGATTGTAACCGTCGAAGGTCGTTGCATTCAAAAATTTCGATATCATGCTCTCCACAAACAGTGGGTAAGAATGAACCAAAGCCTCCCAATTTTGGAAAATATCCCGCCAGTTCCCTTCATAATCTAAGATCTTGGAACCATCGACTTCGCTGTGGGTGTTAATAGAGAATTTATTCCATGGACGGCTGGGGTCTCCGTGACGGCGGCTGAATTTAAGGGATAAGTACTCTCCGGCTAAGCGGTCAAGATCTGCATCTTCACTTTCAGAAAGCAAACTATCCAGTTCAAATTTGGTGAAGGTCTCATTCAATTTACTGAAGAACACCGAATTTTGATCGAACACGGTGCTATTCGCATTCCGCAGATATTTCTCAAAATCAGCCTTTTCAACAACATAGTTCTTGTCAAAGGTACCCCCACGCATAATATTGAATAAAACGTTAGAGTAATGCCGTGCATCCTGATATTCGTCCGAAGTCGCTTCCAGTCCATCAGCACCAGCTACCAGTTGGATCAGTTTTTCAGTACCACGCTCTACATCTTGATCAACCCGTGATTTCAGATCCTCACCGGAACGAATAGCTTCATTCAGGCGAATCACATTTGGATGATTTTGATTTACATTAGCAACGATCATCCAGGATTTATCCTTTCCGCCTTCAAGGTTTATTTCAGTTTGAATGAAATAGGCTCCTTTCTCTCCTTTTACATCTGTTTCTTCTACAACAGGCACCATATCTCTGAACTTATCGAGCTGTAACGACGATAGAAGAAACCTGGGCTCCTCAAGTCCAAGTGACCAGACCACATTGGCTTTCAGGGCTTCGCTCGGTTCTGCTTTATCAACGATGATGGCGCTTAAGGCAAATATACCCAGCCCAGTATCTTTAACTAATTCACTGCGCTTATAGGCATCTACGAGGTTACTGGAACGGGTTTGCAGATCACTATTTACTCCGTGCGGAAGAATATTCTGAATTCCATCCAGCACTGATACCTTTTGCTCATCAGATGAGTGATTTATTAACTGTGATCTACGAACAAATCCAAATTCGTTGCTCGAATTCCATTCGTATTTAAAGGTTAGCTCCAGATCGTGATTGATTTCCTCAAACAAGATCTTATTGCCATATCGATTTTTGTACAGGTTTCTTGTGCATTTATATCGATAAGCATCTCTTTCTGAAAAAGGCTCCCAGACTTGTACTCCTTCATCTGTGAAAACTTGAAAGATGGTTTTACCTCCAGTAGTATCAGCAAGCTCTGTAAGCTTATCATCAGTATAATAAGGAAATAAAGCATATTCAGCGTTCTTTCTTCCGGCTGTCAATCCTCCGTTACTCGAAATAAACATCCAATGATTTGAATCACTGACAAGACTCATGAAGAAAGGTCTTAAATCATCGTGATCTGAAATTTTAAACCATGTTTCTTTTTCTGAATTTTCAATCGTTATGGACACAGTTAAAAAGTTTTTGTATTAATATTCGGGCCAGAACTTATTAGGCCATTATGTATTGTATATGAAATTGATCGCTGTATTTACCGCTCTTTCACCTTTCCTTACTAAGACCCGGGATCCGGATCTGATCGAAATGTTTTTTCAGTGATTCACTGGATGCATCTTCTGAATGCACATTATATTCATGTACTTCATCCAATAAGTAATATCCAAGTCTGGGCCGTAATTGGTAGAATCCTGAGGAGTCTGACTCCGCTTTTGCAGCCACCCCAAACCACTCTTCATTCATATTATTCTGCCCTTCCGTGTAGTCAAACTCATAGCCTCCATTTGCCCAGGATGCAAAAGTATTGTGGACCTCAAGATCTTTGTTTTGGTCATATTTCCACCATCCATCACTGAATTGGAAAGTGTAGGCACCGATCACATTTTCATCCCCCCCCATACCGGACGCATTTTTGTAGATCTCTTTCCAGTTTCCCTTCAGGTAATAAGCCTGAGCCTCTTCTGCCTCTTCCTGAGTTTTAACATTGTATGCATCTGAACCAAACTCCGTTAGTAAGACCGGTTTCCCATATTCCTTTTTGACGCGTTCAAAGAGATCAGTAAATGAGATCCCTCGATATGTGTTGGTGCCAAAAATATCAACGTCGGTCAGTTCTTCAGAAATGATATCTAAGAACTGTACATCCCCGTTACAGAAAGCCACCGGATGATTTCCATCCACTGATTTCATTATTTTTGAGGCCTCATTCATTAACCGATACATGGCCCGGGCTTGAGTGGTTGAATTTCTGTCCTCAACAGGGATGTCTTCCGTTTCCGCTCCCTCCCAGAAAAGTCCATAGTTATTTTCGTTACCTATCAAATATAAGAGCAGACCAGGCGTATTCTTGTATTCTTCAGCCAGTCGCTTAACCTCCTCCAACAATATTGTTTGAACCTGGGGATCAGCATAATTTGTCTGAGGAATCCATTCACCGTCGACAGAAACACCATAGCGTCCAAATGAATGGTTCAGCATCGTATAGATCCCATAATTCTCATAGATGTAGGTGATCCACTTTTGGGGAATGCCGGTATACACACGGATCGAGTTCACACCAATATCCTGAAGCAAACCCATTTCGTAGTCCAACGCTTTTTGAATGAAATCATCGGATTGTTCCCATAAGCTGTATGAATATGTTTTGCCTATGGGGACGTAGTTCCAGTTCATCCCATTAATGAACTCGGCTTCTCCGTCTATAAGAAGCTGCCATCCATCATCAGATAGATTCACGGAAACATGATTTGGCTGAGCATGTACAGATGGGTTGCTACATGAAAAAACGACTATAAACAGACAAGCTTTAATTATATCCATATCACATTCCGGTCTCATTATTTGGGATATAATGGCAGGAACTCAGAGCGGCTCCAAATCTATATTCACTGAATGAAATATTCATATGATCTTCTTAGTTATATGATACCTTCGGTGTTTGGCATTAAGATATTTTACGACTCGAGTATAAGTTCATGCAAATTTTATCTTTTTTTTGCATGATTTTCCTACTTCTTTCTAACTCCTAAACTAAATAAACAAACCATCAGCACTATAATTAAGCCTAAAGGTATTGAAATTTTCCGTTCGGAAATATGCTTTTTTCCTGAGTTATTTGCAAATTTAAGCAAAATTTTTCCTCAATTTGCGTTATACTATATGGGAGTGCTTTTACCCAGTCTTATTTTGGAAATTTGGCTTCGAATCGCATCTTAGAATTGGACTTTATCCTGTGATATTGGGAGTACTCAGCGTACATTAACCATGCATTAAATTTTTGATTATGACATTTTCCTTTCGAACCCTACTGAGCATCCTTTTTATTTCACTGATATTTTCATCAAGTGCTTTTGCCCAAAAATTTGAATTGGTTTGGAGTGATGAATTCAATGAAACTGAACTGGATGAAAGTATCTGGAATCCCTGGGAAGGAACCGCCTATAATAATGAATGGCAATATTACACCCCTCGCGAAAAGAATATATATGTAGAAGACGGAATGCTCTATCTGGTAGGGCTACGTGAAAATTATCAAGGACAACCATGGACTTCAGCTCGTATTAACACACAAGGCAACTTTGAGTTTCAATATGGCAAAGCAGAAATCCGAGCTAAGTTACCATTAGGGAAAGGTCTTTGGCCTGCTTTTTGGATGCTTGGTAGTAATATTGAGGATAATCAAATTGGTTGGCCTTATTCCGGTGAAATTGACATCATGGAATATCGTGGTCACTTACCTTATCAAACCAATGGGACCATACACTTTGCTGCCGAAGCACCGGAATTTCCGCGTACCCCAAACGAAGACCACCGGTATATTGGTCAGGAATATGACCTGCCCTCAGGAAGTTTTTCCGAAGATTTTCACTTGTATCAATTTGAATGGACAGATTCTGTACTGGTTTGGTCTATTGATGATGTTGAGTTCTACAGGCTTACACGAGAAGAGATCGAAGCGAGAACCAGCTACTACCCTTTTGATCAACCTTTCTACATAATTCTAAATTTAGCCATTGGTGGAGATTTCCTTGGCAATCAGCAGCCTGATGAAACTACCCCAGACAGAAATGAAGTGATCGTGGATTACGTACGTATATATCAGGATACGAATAAGGACCCCGAAGTAGAAACTGGTTTGGGAAGTTCAGAAACTGTAGAACCTTACGACCTGATCGAGTTATCAGCTGAAGCAGCTGATGAAGATGGAAGCATCGAAAAAGTTGTCTTTCTAATGAATGAAAACATTATCGCTGTTGACTCTGTAGCTCCATATCAAGCCACTTGGAGGCCAGGCATTGACGGTTGCTATGACTTTCAGGTTAAAGCTTATGATAATTTAAATAACATGGGTTCGAGCACACAAGAAACTGTTTTTATTGTTGGAACAGGTTGTGAAAAGCGTGCTTTTAATGACGAACCTCAAACATTTCCGGGAACGCTTCAATTTGAACACTATGATTATGGCGGTTTAGATAATGCCTACTATGACACTTCACCTGACACTAACCTGGGTAATAACCTGGGAAACGAATTCAGAGACACAGAAGCGGTAGATCTGATCCCAGATAAAAATCAAGAAGGTAATCACTTGCTCACAGAATTGGAGGCCGGAGAATGGACTACTTATCAGATTGAGGTCACCCAGTCAGGTATTTATGATCTTGAATTACGAGCTGTAGGAGGATCACAATCTGGTCGTTTAGATTTTATGATTGACGATGAGGATCTTGTCTATTATACACGTTTGGTGGCAAGAGATGGAGAACCTTACATCTCAAAAACCGTTACTGACGTTGAACTTACAGAAGGCTCATATGAACTAAAAATGGACGTCGTTCAAGACGGGAACGGGCTTAAACCGGATCGGCTTAAAGCCATTTTGACAGAGAGTATAACCTCGAATGAATCTTCAAGAGGAATCCCATCCACAGTAACACTGCATCAAAACTATCCGAATCCGTTTAATCCTAATACCAACATCTCTTTTAGTCTCGACCGACCACAACACACACATCTCTCTGTATACAATAGTCTGGGCCAGCATATAAAAACCCTTTACTCTGGCACATTAACACAAGGTAGCCACTCTTTTTCTTTTGATGCATCCGGCTACAGCAGTGGTATCTACTATTATCAGTTAACGTCTTCCACCGGGACTTGGACTCGGCAGATGCTGCTATTGAAATAACTCCTTTCCTCTTTTCTTCCTCTCAGCTTTACCTTGACATTTTTTTTATGCAGAGAGTGCTATGGTTTGGAAATTTTGTTGCTCGGCAATTTAAGCAAGTATAAGACTGGCTTAGGGAAGACGCCTACCTTGTAAGGAAGGATCATCGAAATGCTTCATAAGGCTCTCAAATGCAGTCGTATCAACCGATATTTCGGCATCAGCTCTTAGCTCCTGAATTTCTTTGACCACATTGTAGTATTTTGACATTCGTTCGATCACCTGATCCTGAACTTCTTCAAACTCCACTCTCTGCATATCTCTTTCACTTACATTCATCACATAAAAAGCTTCGCCTGAATTGGCTACTACTGTCTTATTGAGAGGAGCTCTAAATACATGAGATTGTAACGCATACACTTTTCTGACATCAGCACCCTTATGGTATTCGTAGTTTGGATAGGAATCAGGGGATGATTTTCCTGCTTGAATAGCATTTTTGATCTCCTGAGCAGCTTTAAAACTATCTGCTGTAATCACCCAACCTGAGAATGTTCTACTTTTGCCCGCATTCATGTCCATGCCACGGAAAGCTGCTTTTTGTTCTTCAATTGGAATATCAGGAACAGGTTGTTCAGACAAGTATTCTTTTACTAAGTAAGTCTTGTAAAATTTTGACCGGTAGTCCATATTGTACTCCACAATGGGGTCGTTTTCAATATCCTGAACCAAACCAGCTTCAAAAAATACCTGATTTCGAAGTGCTCTTCCCACTGAAGCCATGGTACGGTTTCTGGCTTCTTCCAGAGGAATTGTCTTAAGCCAGTCAAAATAATCTCCGGCAGTAAATATCCTTTCCTCTCCTAAGTGTGTGTAACTTGCTATCGGAGTATTGGGATTAAATTCTTGCTCTACAAATTCAACCTCAGCGCTTGTGGGATAACTGGAATTATCCTGTGGAATTCCTGATGGCACCGGATTTGAACGGTTTCTGGGTTTTATTTGTCGGATTCTTTCAAAAAGATCTCTGACTGATTCCTGATCTACATTCACATCAAGACTTTGCATATACGTCTGTACAAACGCATCTCCTTTTAGCGTCATAATACGTTTTTTGGTCAGTCCTGTGATCCCCTCTTTTTTGTATTCAAATTCAGCACTAGTCATAATAGGATTACCGATCCTGTTATTGACAAAAATGATGTGATACCCCTGACGGGTTCGAACGGGCTCTGAGTATTCTCCCGCTTTCAGTTCATATGCGGCCTCTCCAAAAGCGTCATCAACGTTGAAATAACTGATCTCCCCCAAATAACCAGCCGTTGAATCATATTGGGGAACATTATAGATCTCATTGGCCAGATCCAGAAAAGATTCTCCGTTCTGTAATCGTTGATAGGCTTGCTCGGCTTCTTTTTGATCTGTAAAGAAAAGGTGACTTACATGTAGCTTCACCTTGGTATTAAAAAAAGCAGTTTCAACTTGCTGTTCGTCTGGTAAAGAAAGCGTATCAAGAAAGGAGGCTGAGTAGAATCGGTCGGCCACAGAAATTCGGAGAACCTGGTCCATATATTCTTCATACTGCTCCCCGATTAGGTCGTATTTCCCTGCCTGTTGAGCTAATAAAATATCATCCGTTAAAGAGTTCAGAAATGCATATCGCTCCTCTTTAGTATCGTTTCTCCCACTACTAAGAATATGCTGAATATACGCCTGCTGGAAAAACTCAGCTGTCACCGTATCATCATTCACTACCGATACTGTGGGACCTTGGTCAAAGGTTTCTTCAGTTTGGGATGATTCTCTCTCGCATGAAAAAAATAGAATTGAAAGTAGTGCAAAAAAGACAACAGTCTTTTTCATAAACTGATATTATTTGTAATTAAAAATAGATCTTAAAGTCGATCATTCTAACGTTGCTAAGGTAGTTTTGTTGGGCAATGGCAAAATCAAAACCAATCCTGATATCACTTAGTGCCATATCGAAGCCCGCACCATAACCGACATGACTATCAACTTCATTTCCCAAGAAAAGATCTTTGTATCCACCTCTCAGGTAGAAATTTGTTGAATTCGTTGAGTACACGAACTCGGCTCCAAAATCTCCATTTAATTTCTGGTCATTGGTTTGGTGAGACTCTCCCATCAACCTAAAGGTGTAATAATCTGTTTTCACTACCGGGACTTTTATCCCAAATTTAAAAGACAGTGGCAAGTTCCAGGATTGTGTCTCCCTGTTAACAAAAACGCGGTCGTTATTTCCGGCATTTTCAGGATTCGGGTCGTAAGTATCACGAAGGTTGATCCCTCCCATTTGGAGTTGCCCACCAAAGTTTTGGATCGAAGCCGCAAGGGTTAGTCCATTCAAATAGTCCGTAATAAGAGTAAGGCCAATATCTACTGCAACCGCACTTGCCTTCATATCCCAAATTCGTTGGGATATATATTTAGCTTTTCCACCAATAAAAAAGTTGTCCGTAAGTGGTTGAGCATAGCTTAAGCCAAAGACCATGTCACTGGCATCAAACAGTTCGCCATTACCGTTCGGCTGGGTCTCTGTGGTAACTTCCATCGTTCCATAGCTAACAACGGCACCACTTAGCCCGATCACACCTTTGTTTGAAATAGGAATCGCTACACCAACAGCATTATAGTCAATGTCAGCAAACATTTGGTAATTGGAGAAGAACACGCCTCCTTTCTTTCCTTCGTGCTCAATTGCAATACCAGATACATTCCAGAATAAGGCATCTGCCCCACTTGCTGAAGCCGTGTATGCATGCCCCAACGCCGACGCCCTTGATCCCGTCCCTATTGTCAGGAAAGGTGCTGCTGTAGTTCCCACTTTACTCTGAGCTTGTATATCAGCCGCCAGAAAAAGCGCGATAAAAAATATACCTATGTATGTGACAAAACTTCTGTTCATGATCTTCTTGTTCTGCAATTTCATTACTTAATCACCGCAAATTTTCCAGTTTTCTCTCCTACTCCCGGTGCTTCTACGTGGAACACATAGATGCCGTATGCCACATCAAGTCCGTCTTTTGTGCGAAGATCCCAATCGACATCACCATCATTAGTATTTGTATTATGCTGTAAGGTCTGGATGAGTTCGCCTCTCACATTAAAGATCCTGATCGTACACTCCTGAGGAAGATTGATAAACTTGATCCTTCGTTCTCCACGCCCTTCCAGGGAATTACTTACCTGGGGTTCATACAAAGAGTATGCCCTATATGGATTTGGAACCACTTTGACATTCTCTAGTTCGGTAGCAGCAAGTTCTTCGTCTATGGAAGATTCACTGGTAGTGAACTGGAAGAAGTCGCCCTCTGCAAAGGGTTTGTTGTTTGAAATTCTGAGCACCTCGCCTTCACCCGGCATAACGGGAGTTTCTCCTGAAGGAGCCCGGAAGTTGATATTATGTCTCAGAACACGAACAGCTGCAGACTTTTGCTCCATGATGATCAGTTCATCTGAAATGTCATATTCCTCATTCTCATTTCTGTCAAGGACCAACAGTTCAGCAGCTTCTCCTGTCCGCAAATTAACGGCCATCACATTCAGGGAATCCCTTAGGTAAGTTGCTGTCTGAAATCTTGGAGGATAGTACACGTCATTGTCTGACCATCTTAATTCGAAGTCATCCGGAGTCAATTCGCCATTTCCAGTTTCATTCACCTCAAAATCAGCAAGCCAGTTCGTTTCATAGCCATCCACTCTTCTGGGATCGAAATTGAACTGCTCATTATCAGAACCGTAATTGCCAACCCAGCCAGATCTGCCGAGGTTATAACCGATCTCAATATCATTCTGAAACTGCATGATAAAGCCTTCGACCACTGGAGACGATTCTTCCATCTGCCGGCTAATCAAGGTATCAGACCTACTGACATTGATCAGGGAATATCCGGCTGTTGCATAATATTCCGGGCTGACTCGAGTATCTGCACTGTCTCTGAAGAGAACTCTGTATGTATCTCCAAATGGAACTTGTGAACGGTCCACAATGGTAATTCCCATTGAACCTGTCCCGATCCCTGAAGTAATTTGATCAAGATCATCTTCTGTTCCACTTTCAATGTAACCGGCCGGGCGGGCTCTTGGCGTCACAGCTTTAGCGTTGATGGATGAACCTGTGAGATTGAAGAACTGATCTACCCCAAAGTTGAATACATTTTCTTGCGGATCGATCTCAACCCTTCCTGTCGAATCTACCACGCCGCGATCGTAAGCCACAACAGCGTAGTAATAGGTAACTCCGTTGGTGACCTCCTCATCTACATAAAAGTATTGCAGGCCAGTATTTGAACCAAGCTGATATACAGCTGTATTATCGAGTACCGGCAAAGATCCTTGTATATCATTTACAAGATCCCACTGAGCGATTGGCTCATAGAAAGTCGGTGTTCCCTCTACGTTCGTGATCGTTCGGGCATCACTTAGTATGGGGTCCGTTCCTTTGTAGAGTCGGTATCCTTCAAAGTCGAATTCCTGAGTGAACCGGTCAAAACTGTTCACTGACACTGAATCCCAACCCAGGGTTACTTTACCATCCCCGGCAATAGCGGTAAGTGTTGGTGCAAAGGGAGGTTGTGCAAAATTATAGTTGGCATCATAGATATTTTGAACCGTGATACGGTTTCTAAAGAAGTCATTTTCGTCTTCACCAAATAACCATGAAAGGGAGAAAAAATCACTTACTGACGGTGGCAGATCAACCGGCCCTGATGTAAAGAGCACAAAAGGCTCATTATTTCGAAGTACTTCCGGTTCTTTGCCAATTTCTTCAAATAAATTTTCTTCGATCTTTTCCCAAATAAACTGGTCTTCCAGTAGGATGGTGAACTCATAATTCTGTCTAACACCCAGATCAAAACCACTTAAACCGATTTGATCTGACTCAGGTATATCAAGCTGGTCGAAATTTCGTTCTCCGTCCTGAGGAATTCCATCAGCCTGTCCAAAATCAGGTCCCGGATAACCGCGGTCATTCGGGCCCAATCCATCAACACCTGTATCAGAGTTCAGAAACTCACCGGGATCCCATTGTCCATTATCATTTTCATCCGAAAAAGAGATCCAATTCGCATTTTCATCACCGGTCCACCAGCGTCCGGCCTGGTAAGCAGGCAGTTGGTCTATAGAGCCATAGACGCGTTCAAAGTTGGCCATGTTATAGTTAGATTCGATGTAGTTTCGAATATTCTCTTGTCCTTCTATAAGCATTCCTGGTCCGGAATCACGGCGTTCATCAACGATCCCATCCTCATCATTATCCAGCATATCAAATGGATCAGCTGGACTTTCAAGGAAAGCAAAACCAGTATATCCCAATTCATACTGTCCCCCATTGGGAAGCGTTCCTAGCCCATTACTGTCCCATCCGTAAGCAATATCAAGCTGAGCATTGAAAGCGGCATTGTCATCCGTTTCATCATTATCACCACCAAGCCCATAGTCATTTCCCTGAGCAAAGAACAAGCTGTCGTGTTGTGTTTGTCCTACATTCGTGATCCGGTACAACATGAACATCGTATCTTCAGCCAGCAAGTTAGCCCACTGTAAATATCGGACTTGTATTTGCAGACCTAATCCCCCTTTGGTTGAATCTGTAGCATCCGGATAGTACACGCCATATTCACTATAGGGTTCGCCGGTATCTTCATCGATCTGATATCCCTTATTTTGAAGATCATCGATCACATAGTACGTTTCGAGATCGGCATTGAATACTCCTTTCCCGAATAAACCATTCCATGCTCCGGGCCAGCCGGGATCATCCGGATTGTCCAAACGATCTGGCCAAAAATCAGGCCAACTTTGTTGATCGTCACTGATAGCGGGAATTCGCTGAAAAGAACCACTTATCGGACTTACCCTATTTTGATTCAAAAATCCATTAAGAGGTTGCATACTCCATAATTCCCCTGAAGGGCTTCTTCTTTGTCCCGTTTCGCGATAGTTGATGGCAACCGGATTCAAGGTTGTATCAGACATGCCGGGATAATATTGTTGCCATTTTTCTCTTTCTCCAGTGACACGGCCGACAATGTAGAGACCAATTCCGTCAATATGCCGACCACCAATGGAACGGGGCCATACACCAAACGGTACATCGTTGTATCGGGATAATTCGCCCGTATTACGATAATTTGTTTCGATCAAATTACCATCCAATACTCCCCTGGATATCCAGTTGGAAGATCCCCGGTATTCATCGGGAATGGATGATTGGGCAAATGCAAATTCGGACAAGCCAATAAATGCAATTACACCTGCTAATAAAATTCTGTTTAGATACTTCTTATACATGTATTTCATTCTAAAATTTGACGCTAAATCCTATACTTATTCTTCTTGGTGCAGATAAAAACTCCGGACGTTCGAACCAATCATCATACGTATTTAACCCAAGAAGGCGACCTTGCCTTGCATTCACTTCATCAATGGTAAAATCAGGGCGTCCTGAATCGTTATATACCTGTTGTGGAGCTTTTGCATCGAAAAGATTTTCGATCTGAAGTATGAGTTGTGCATTTTGCCAAGGTAATGTGTAATAAGCTCTCAAATCACTTAGCAAAGTAGTAGGACGATCTACATTATTTGGAATGTAGGAAGTTACACCAGACCGTTCACTTGTATAAGGCCGGCCGGTGTTCAAACGATTTACTAATGTGATGTTTAGGTCATCGATCGGTACGAATGTCAAAATGCTATTGATCACATGCCGTCTATCCCAGGGTAAACGGGCCAGCACAGTTATATCATCAAGCCCCGCCTCTCTTCTAAGCTGACTATTACCCGAAACAAAAGCACTTCCATCAGCAAACTGAAGGGTATAATCCAGGTTCCACCGAAACGATCCAACAGGTCTTTGTGAAAGTGATAAGGTAAAGCCACGAATAGTTCCATAGTCCTGATTTTCCGGCCTTGTTACAATCCCGGAAGTAATCTCGTTTCGTTCGATCAATATGGCAGTCAGGTTACGAACATCCTTTGTGAATAGGGTTAGTTCCAAGCCAATATCTTCTGTTAATGCCTGCTGAAGCCCGATTTCAAATGTAGATGTTTGCTCCGGATCAATGTCAGGATTACCAAAGCTTGTGGTGGTCGAACCTTCCAATACAAAGTATTCAGGATTCAAATAAATGCTGTTGAAAGAAGGAGTTTGAAAGAAAAGACCGTAAGAAAATCGTACTACACCGGTCTCACTAATTGGGAATGCAACACCTATTCTTGGACTGATCTGTGTTTTAATACTTGCTGGTCTGCGATTGTAAACCGAGTCAGCAGGATTGTTTACATCGGGTATGTACTCCTGTCCACCTAATGAATAATTTTTTGGAACCAAAAAGTCCGGATCAAAATAATCAAATCGTACTCCGGCATTAATAATCAGGTTTTCCAGCTCTATCTTGTCTTGTATATAACCGGCAAATTCTATGGGATTCACATTTAGATCTCTAAAACCTGCTCCGGGATCACGACTCGGATTGATCTCAGGTTCAAATCCAGTACTGGAATCAATGATAATCCCATAACTTTCACTCGATATATCGTGAAGACGAACCTGTCCGCCCACTTTAACCTGGTGAACACGGTTAACCTGGCTTGTCACACTACCTACAATGGTATGTGTTTGTGTAAGGTCGTTACCATAGCCAAGATCGTTACCTCCTATAGCAAAAGCATAAGCCCCTGTTTGTTGACCAAAACGAGGCTGAACCAGGCGATCATCTAAAATACCGTCATACAGTTTGCTCTCGAACTCGGATCGCAGGTAACTATATGACAGATTGGAAAAGGTCTTCGATGAAAAGGAATGTCTTAGACTCAGAATATGCGTCTGGTTGAAGGTATACTGACTATTTCTTCCTCCGGGCACATATTTTCGGTCATGAGCATAGTAGCTGCTTTCTCCGGATTGAAGAAAGGCATTATAATCCAGTTTTGTAGTGCCTGTGAAGTTATATGTCAAACTGCCGTTTAAAGAATATCTTTTCCCACCGCTCATAGGTACAAAATCACCATCTCCTGTAGATTCTATGATCCAGTCTTGTTCAGGATTATTTGGGTCTGTATAGCCGCCAGGAGGACTTGATTGGATATAAGAAGATGAATCTGAGGGATTGAAAAGCTCTCTTCCAAACAGGGTCCCCTTATCATCGATGAATCTTCCTGTCAGCTGGATTCCCAATTTGTCCTTGATTATAGGTCCTCCTGCATTTAATTGAAAGTCTAAGCGGTTCGGGATTCCGGCAACTTCATAATAAGGTACTTCTTCTGTTTCAAAATCCAGGTAACTCAGATCTGATCCTGGATCTGCATTACGTTCTAAAAAGTTAAGTTTTCTGTTACTGGCAATTGCCCTGACCAAGCCGCGGGTGTCAAAACTCCATTCATTTGGAACATCTTTAGTTACAATATTTACTACACCGGAAAGTGCTTGTCCATATTCAGCATTAAACACACCACTTATAACTTCCAGGCTGGAAACCATGTTTTGCTCAACCTCAAATCCAGCGCTGTTTGTATAAGAGTTATTAATTGGAACACCGTTCACAACATAGGCAACCTCACCTATTCTGCCTCCCCTGAAGTGCCCTTCTACCACACCAGCCTGAAGGTTAACAACATCATTAACAGACTGAACGGGAAGATCTTCGATCTCTTCAGAACTTACATAGGAAGTTGTAGTAGTACGATCCTTTTCAACTATGGGGCGTTCAGCTGTTACAACCACCTCCTCTCCTTCAATGACCTGTTCCTGAAGCTGGACATTTATCTCTGTAGTACGGTCTATGATCACCTCTACGTTTTTGACCCGTGTTTCCGCGAAACCGATGAACTTAAACACCAAATGGTATACACCTGGATCTACGTTAATGATACTGTAGAAACCATCAGGTTCAGTGATGGTACCTCTGTTTGTTCCATCAATGATAATCTGAACTCCCGGTAATGGGTCTCCATACTCGTCAGTAACTTTTCCGGATATTTTCCCTTTGCTTTGAGATAAAGCCGCAACTGGCATCAGTAATAATATCAAGAGTACCAGTAGATCTCGAGCTGATGATAAATTCATGAGTAAAATTGGTTAAAATTTAGAATAGAGAAGGTGCCTTCACACACCTTCTCAGTTTAAATACTTCAAAAATTATTTGATCAGCATCATTTTCTTGCTGCTGCTGAATTTGCCGGCTTCGATTCTGTAAATGTACAGTCCCGAGCTGAACATGGACGCATCGAAATTAACAGTATGCGCTCCGGATGTCATTTGCTGTCCGTCGATCAAGGTTGCAACTCTTTGTCCAAGAATGTTATAGATAGAGAGTTGAACTTTTTGACTGCTTGGCAGCGTAAATCCAATTTTTGTAGTTGGGTTAAATGGATTTGGATAATTTTGATCCAGGTTGAAACGCAGTGGAGTATCTACAAATTGCTCGTTACTGGTAACAAGGTCACTTCCCGCGATTGCAGCAGAACCCAACATGGTGATATTATCGTCACCCTCGTAGTTGAACCCTCCGGCCAAAGAAGATGGATATGTAATAACATGAGATGGATTTTCCCACCAGTTACCACCGTCGCCACTGTCTTTGTCGTATAATTCAAAACTCAGTGGAATATACTTGAGAGCATTTTTCTCAGGCAGTACCAATGGTTCATCTATAGGTTCACCACTATCATCAGTAGCTACTAAAAGATCATTTACATCAAATGCTGTTACAGCTCTCCAACCAACTCGGCTTTCACCTTCTACTATATTTTCATATAAAGAAGTAAAGGTAAATTGATGCTCACTGTTGTAATATAGCGTATTGTATGGTTTGTCAGGATCTTCAGTATTGTGCTCTGTCACCCAGAAACGAGTCAACATTCCATCTGGACCAGGATCGGTACTTTCGGAACTCATTTTAGGCTGTAGAGATAGGAAATAATCTGGCTTATCACCACGACTTCTGAATTCATTGGTAGTACCTGTTGCGAAATCAACATCGTAGGTACCAAAGTGAATTTTCAGCTGGTCTTTAAGGTAATAGTTCCATTCCAGATCACCGTCGCTAAACTCAGAAGACAGGTCTCCTGTCCCAACTCCCGGTATAAATGTATTAGGGTCCTGGTTCTCACGAGGATATACCGTTGTACCAAACATATCGGTTGGTGCGGATGTTGGTCCCGCAAGAATGTCATCATCATAAGCTTCTACGAAAATATACATTGTTTGCAGTCCTTCGGCTCTACCAAATGCCATCCAAACCTGAGCTGAGGCGTCTGTCTGATCAATTCCCTCTTCTGATAGTAAGAAAGGCTTAAAATCATCTGTGGGCCAGCTCTCAAGATTGATCTCTCCTGATTCAAGATCAGAAATGATCTGTTCTTCTTGCTCAGTTGATAGTTCAAATATGTAAGGCATTACATCGCCAGTAGCCGTTACATTAGATGCAGTAAAGTTGGTTGGCGACTTGATGCTGTACTGTGTAGTTGGAACTACAGCATAATGGTACTCTACACCACTTACAGAAGGGTGAGGCAGCTCAGCTTCGTGAGTATAACTCAGAGCATCTGAAGTTCGGAAACTACCGATGAATTTAACTCCTTCGTCTTCAATGCTTTCAATTTCAGAGCCACTGTAATACAACTCATAGTTGAAAATATTGGAGCTTACATCGTGGTCCCAGGAAATATTTACTTCCCCTTGGCTTGATTCAGAAACCACGTTTCCGGGCAAGTCAGGCAATGCAGTAGCTACACTTAGATCCGTTTCGGAACGAGAACCAATGAAGAAGTCATCCACATAGAATGCACCACTTTGGTTGTTACCTAATCGGAAAGCAATTCTTCCCAATTTGCCCCACTCCGGGTCGCCACCCAGTGTAGAATCGTTAGGGCTGACATCCATACTTCCATTCCATGCGGTTGGGAACGTCCATTTTTCTTGCTCTTCGCTGTATTGTTCGCTTGCAGGAAGCGGATCTCCATTCAGATCTAAACCTTTCAATGCAGAATCGTGCTCAGCAATAGTTGGTTTTGGCAATGGAATCGCAAGCTCATGCCATTCATTGTCATAATATTCGCCCAATGGATACGCAATACCCCATTGTAGATCACTGTTTGTACCGTTTGTGACATCTGCAAGCATCAGGCTACCTGTTGCTCTCAACACACCTTCAGCATCCGTGTGATCCGCAGGATTGATTCGGATTCTCAGATATACAGTATCTACATCGGCCATATTTTGAGAGAAATCTACTCCACCGGAGCCTCCCATATCCCAGAAGTATCCTAATTCGAAGAAAGCTCCTCCGTCTCCCAAACGGTGAACGAGATTATCTTCTTCAATAACATCTTCAACAACTGTTCCATCAATGCTTGGAACTAATACATTCGGTCCGTCAACAAATAGAATTTTGTTGTCTCCAAACGGAGGATTTGGCGGATCGTTCTTAATAAATGTAACGTCATCCCAATAATAGGTCTGTTCACCTGCATCAGCTCCGGCAGTACCGAAATTGAAGAAAATGGAAGCTTTGCTATATACGTTAGCAGTATTGAGCTCTGCCGTTCCTTCTACCTGATTCGTAAAATCAAACTCAAGTGTTTCCCAGCCTTCAGCTACGGTTGTATTAACCTCAGTTTCTACACTTATATTAGCATCAGCAGCGTCTTCAACTTTCAATCGTACAGGTACATCTGCAGCTGGAGACCAAACTCGAATAGTCATCACTGTGCTAAATTCAGAGAAAGGAACCGGGGCTGTAAAACCGGCGGCACCACCAATTGTTGTACCTGCCCAGGTTTGAGCAGAATCTGTTTTCACTGATTTGGCAACCAGGTTTTCATCATCGGTAGGATCTACAACGATTTCGGAAACATTATTTCCAAAATCAGTCAATGCATAATCTACACTGGCTGTATCTTCAAAAGATACCGGTAGAGAAACCATATCCTTAACATCACCTGAACCCCCACCTTCAACTCCAACTTGTTTAAGGGACATATTATCAACTATGAAGTCGTCGGCCGATAATCCTAATTCAAAAGCGAACTTAACCGGATCTACAGTCTGAGACAGGTTAAATTCAAATTCGTAGGTTTGCATCTCAGTATTGGCCACAGAGTCAACAACAAAGAATGACGTAAATGATCCTCCATTTTCACCAAAGTAAAGTCTGAATGGGCGGCCATCAACATTTGACTGCGCATCAAAACTAATCACATACGATTCACCGGCTACCAACATATTAAGCTGTTCAGCGGAAAATTCCTGAATAAATTGCAGATGCCATGTAGCCGGACTTTCTGTAATAGTAGCATTGGTTACGGTAGCCTGACCATCAGTAACGCCAAAATCAGCCGTTGCACCTTCTCCTTGGAAATTGGTCCACTCGGGAGCTAATTCTCCGGTTGAGAAATCACCATTAACTAAAATTTCAGGTCCTAAATTAGCTTCTGCAGATTCAAGTACAATATTATCTACCGTAAAATCTCCATCAGACAGACCCAATTCAAAAGCGAACTTAACCGGATCTACCGTCTGAGACAGGGTAAATTCAAATTCGTAGGTTTGCATCTCAGTATTGGCCACAGAATCCACAACAAAGAATGACGTAAATGATCCTCCATTTTCACCGAAGTAAAGTCTGAATGGCCGGCCATCAATACTTGACTGAGCATCAAAACTGATTCGGTAAGATTCACCTGCCACTAACATGCCAATTTGTTCTGCAGAAAACTCTTGAATGAATTGCAGATGCCATGTAGCCGGACTTCCGGCAGTTGTAACATTTGTCACCGTAGCCTGACCGTCGGTTACACTAAAATCAGCCGTTGCACCCTCTCCTTGAAAGTTTATCCAAGCAGGAGCTAATTCTCCAGAAGAGAAATCACCATCCATTATAATATTGTCTTGAGCTAATGCAGGCTGTGCTACCAGGAATATACTGGCTGCTATACCTAACAAAAGACTCTTAAACACTGTAGCCTTTTTCATAATTGTATTATTGAGTTTTAAATTTTAGGAAGCGCTTCTTCAGAAGCTCTCTTAAAGTAAATTTTACGAAACTATTATGCAAATAAAAGAAATATTTTGCACTGATTTGCACAATGACTTCATCAGGCATACAATAACTCCATCTAATATGAATACTATATAAAGACACGAAAATGATTTCATTTAAACACAAAACCCCAAAAAAGACCTTATAAGTACGTTTATCAATTCATTAAATGACCATGTCCCTCCATTTTTTTATTACGCAAATTTTGCATAAACTTAATTCAAGAAGGGTTATATTACATCTTATCATCAGTAATAAGGCAAATTTACATCTAGTATATCACAGGCAAAAGACAGCCTGCACTACTTACCATAAAATATTCGGCGATGAAAGTTACACTAAAACATATAGCAGAAGAGACAGGGTATTCCATTTCAACCGTTTCACGTGTATTGAATGGAACAGGAAATATTAGTGCCGAGGTACAAAAAGAGGTAGTTAAAGCAGCAGAAAGACTAAATTACCCATTTGCCAAGTCAAAAATACCGATCTATTCTAATGGTACTCTGCATATGGCATTGGTTACCGATTTTCAAGAAGGCGAATTCTACTCTTCTTTCTTCCATGGCTTTAGTCAAGCAGCAAAAAATGCCGATATACAATTATCCCTAATTGATGTTGAAGATCATTATGAAGAGTTGAGTAAAACGATCAACCAGCTTGACCAACAAGTTATAGATGGTATTTGCTTGTTTATGCCACAAATGGACCAGATAGATTACAAAAACCTGCTCAAGGAAACACGTAATACCATTCCTATTGTCTCTAACACCATGATTCAAAGCCCAGTTGTGCCCACCGTTACCTTTGATGGGTTAAGTGGCGGTCACCTTGCGGCTGAACACTTTATAAACAAGGGATATGAAAGCTTTGGGATTATAAAAGGCCCCTTCGAGAAAGCTGAATCCAGATTTAGATACAATGGTTTTAAGGATCACCTTGAGCATCTGGGATACACCCTTAAATTGGAGGCAGAGGGAGACTTTAGATTCCGCAGCGGTGTAAAGGCATTTGAAGATTTTGAAAGATTAGAGGATAAACCAGAAGCTATATTCGCCTCAAACGATCTTATGCTCAAAGGTTTTATGGAGGCAGCTAAAAATAAGGGGTACAAAATTCCGGAAGACGTAGCGTTAATTGGATTCGACAACACCCCTATGTGCGTTGAAAGCTATCCAAAGATAACCTCTATTAATACTGATTTTAAAGCTCTTGGGAAAGAGACTTTTAAAGTACTTAGAGATATAATATCTAATGACCACAGCCGGAATGGAACACTCAGCCTGGTACCAGTATCTTTGATAGAAAGAGAGACTGCATAAAAATTATGCAAATTTTTGTTTATTTTTTGCCTTTATTTGCATTAATTGTTTTCGGTTCGAATTAGTCACATTTCAGCCTTACAAAAATTTAGAATGCATCGATGTCAAAGAATTTACTTCTCATTTTTTTCTTCATGATACCTACATCAACTATTGCCCAATCAACAAGCGCTGTATACAAGGATCCTTCTAATTCTATTGAAAACCGGGTTCTCGATCTACTATCCAGAATGACCCTTGAGGAAAAAGTCGGACAGATGACTCAGCTGAATATTACGCTGATCAATAATACCGGAAAGCAGCGCAATGTAGAGCTTAATGAACGCAAAGCTCGCACATACATTAATGATCATCACATTGGTTCTTTTCTAAATGGAGAAGCGGTTCCAGCGATAGAATGGTTCGAATACATCGATCAGCTACAGCGCATTGCAGTTGAAGAAACGAGATTGGGTATTCCTATTATTTATGGGATTGATCATATGCATGGAGCGAGTTACCTGGCTGGATCTACTATTTTTCCTCATAATTTAAACCTTGCAGCTACATTCAACATTAAACATGCAAAGCAGACCGCAAGAATTACCGCTATAGAGTCCGCGGATCTGGGACATCACTGGAATTTTGCTCCTGTACTTGATCTGGGGCGTAATCCGAGGTGGCCACGTCTTTATGAGACCTTTGGCGAATCTCCTTTTGTAGCCGCCCAAATGGGGGCCGCTTATGTAGATGGCTTGATCAATAATGAAGAAATCAAACCTTATAAAATGGCTGCTACCGGTAAACATTTTATCGGCTATTCAGTCCCAAAATCTGGATGGGACCGTACCCCAGTCGATCTTTCTGACCAAGCGCTTTATGAATTTCATCTTCCTGCCTTCAAAGCTGCCATGGAAGCAGGAATGCAAACGGTCATGTTGAATAGCGGTGAAGTTAATGGTGTGCCAGTGCATGCTTCCAAAAAACTATTAACCGATCTTTTACGCGAACAACTCCATTTTGAGGGTGTTATTCTAACAGACTGGGATGATATCGGGAAGCTGGTCGACTACCACCATGTTGCTAAGGATTATACTGAAGCAACCGAAATGTCTGTCAACGCTGGTATTGATATGAGTATGACACCAACCAGTCTGGATTTTAATGTATCATTACTTGAATTAGTGAAACAGGATAGAATTTCTGAGGAAAGAATTAATGAATCAGTAAAACGGATTCTAACTCTCAAATTCGAACTTGGACTTTTTGAGAACCCCTACCCCAGGAAAGATCGTTTAAATAGAATAGGTTCTGATCAATATAAATCAAAGGCAAAGTCGGCTGCTGAAGAATCTATCGTTCTTCTGAAAAACGATAACGAAATATTACCTTTGTCTAAAGAAACTAATAAAATATTATTAATAGGTCCTTCTGCCAATAAGAAAGCAGAATTAGGTGGAGGCTGGACAATAGGCTGGCAGGGAGCCTCTGAAGATCGCTACCCGGAAGATATGCACACTGTTTATTCAGCACTTAAAGCTGAATTTATCAATTCGGAGATCACATTACTACCACCAAATACACCAAACCCTGAGATTCAAAAAGCAGCAAAAGATCATGATGTAATTATCATTGCTTTCGGTGAAGAGCCATATACTGAATTTATTGGAAATATAACTTCCCTCGAAATTCCAGCAGATCAAAAATCACTCATCAAAGCAGCGACAAACACTCAAATTCCTACAATTGGGGTATTCATCGGTGGACGCCCAAGGATCGTGTCAGACGTCATTGACGATATGCAGGCTTTCCTATGGGCAGGTCTTCCGGGTTTTGAAGGAGCTGAGGCCATCGCCAATATAATTACCGGCGATGTAAACCCCAGTGGTAAACTGCCTATTTCATATCCAACATTTGTCGGACATTTTGTTCCATATAATCATAAGGCAAGTGATGTATACGTATTCAATTCTGAAGAAGAAAATTTTATAGCTCAGGATGAACATAACGTATGGGAATGGCCTTTTGGGCATGGTCTAAGTTATACCACTTTTGAATATTCTGATGTTGAATTATCAGATACACAGATATCCAAAGATGGAGAAATTGTTGCAAGTGTAACGGTAACCAACACAGGGAAAAGAACCGGAATGGAATCTGTTATTTGGTATATAAAAGATCATGTCGGAACTATTACCCGACCGGTGCGTGAAGTCAAACATTTTGAGAAGATCTCCCTTGAACCCGGAGAATCAAAAACACTCACATTTAGTATCCGACCGAATCTACATCTTTCCTTTCCCGACTTTGACGGCAACTACTTACTTGAGGACGGTGATTTTTCCGTAATTGTAGACGATAAATTTAAGTCTTTTGCGTTCAAAAAGAGCGAATCAAAGTAGAAGCTATTTTATGAGTAACAGCAAAAAGTTTTCACCCATTGGTACATTCTTGGTCTTATCAACACTACTATTCGCATTAGGTTGCTCAGCCGGTGCTGAAAAAGAGAGTGCTTCAAAAGTTACTATCGAATCAACCGGCAATGCATTCCAACTGTATGTAAACGAAGAACCTTACTTCATAAAGGGTGCCGGCGGATCCGAAAAACTCGACGTGCTATCGTCAAATGGTGGAAACTCGATCAGAACATGGAATACCAACAATTTGGAAGTAATTCTAAATGAAGCTCATAAGAATGGAATCATGGTTACGGCAGGGCTATGGGTACAGCATGAACGACATGGATTTAATTACAGTGATCAAGAAGCGGTACAAACTCAATTAGAGGATTTCACTCAAGTAGTAGAGAAATTTAAAGATCATCCTGCTCTGCTTATGTGGGCTATCGGAAACGAGATGGAGCTCAATGCTTCAAATATGAATGTATGGAATGCTGTCAATGACATAGCTAAAATGATCAAGGAGATTGATCCGAATCACCCTACAATGACGGTAGTTGCAGAGATAAACAGCAACAAAATTACGCACCTGATCTCAAAGGCTCCTGATATAGATATCTTAGGTATTAATTCTTACGGAAGTATAGGGTCTATTCCTGAACGGGTTCGTCGGCTTGGGTGGGAGCGTCCTTACATCATAACTGAATGGGGACCAAACGGTCATTGGGAAGTTCCTTCTACCGCCTGGGGAGCCCCTATAGAACAAACCAGTACAGAAAAGGCAGATTTGTATCAAAGCCGTTATCAAAATGTGATCTTGGCTGACGACGAACGATGTCTGGGTTCTTTCGTATTTCTGTGGGGACAAAAACAAGAACGTACATCAACCTGGTACGGACTTTTTCTGGATTCCGGAGAGCAAACAGCAACTGTAGATGCCATGAATTACAACTGGACTGGTTCCTGGCCTTCAAACAGAGCTCCAAAAATTACGAACCTTACCGTCAATGAGCGTAAGGCTCATCAAAATGTTCGTATTCAGCTGGGAAAAGTAGCCACTGCAAAAGTTGACACTGAAGATCTTGAAAATGATGACCTAAGAATTGAATGGGTTGTCACAAGAGAAAGTACCGACCATGGAAACGGAGGAGATTCTGAAAGACGTCCAGAAGAGATTACAGACCTTTTCATCTATTTTGATTCTGAAGGCGCAGCTTCGTTTGAAACTCCGGATCAGCCCGGTGCATACCGCTTATTTGTTTATGTATTTGACGGTCATGGCAAAGCTGCTACTGCCAATATCCCCTTCTCAGTGTACTAAAAGTTTCTAAAGTCTTTGAGCTTTGAGCTGCACGTAAAAAAGATTTCCCCAATCCGTGCAATCCCAAAATCTCTCTAATCTAAGGTCACATATTACGCCGATACTGCCCGCCAACCTCATACAATGCATGAGAGATCTGTCCCAGTGAAGCCACTTTCACCGTTTCCATAAGCTCTTCAAACAGATTTCCATCGTTGCGGGCTACTTCTTTGAGTTGTTCGATGGCTTCTTCGGCATCTTTTTCGTTCCGTTTCCAGAATTGCTCAAGGTTTTCGATCTGCTGTCGTTTTTCTTCTTCCGTGGAGCGAATGAGGTCGACCTCTTTTTCTTCCTCTTCTCCTCCATTTTCTTTTTGAAAGGTATTTACGCCAACAATGGGCAGCTCACCTGAGTGTTTCTTGGATTCGTAATACAACGACTCATCCTGGATCTTTCCGCGTTGATACATATTCTCCATCGCGCCCAGCACACCCCCTCTTTCAGTGATGCGGTCAAACTCCGTCAGGATAGCTTCTTCCACCAGATCGGTCAGCTCTTCAATGAAATACGAACCTTGATTAATGTTCTCATTCTTGGCCGTTCCCATCTCTTTATTGATGATCATCTGAATGGCTAGTGCACGACGTACCGATTCTTCAGTCGGAGTAGTAATCGCCTCGTCATAAGCATTGGTATGCAGGGAGTTACAGTTATCGTAGATCGCCAATAAGGCCTGCAAAGTAGTGCGGATATCATTGAACTGAATTTCCTGAGCATGCAGCGAACGTCCACTGGTTTGAATGTGGTATTTCAGCTTCTGAGAGCGGTCGTTGGCTTCGTACTTATTCTTCATGGCTACCGCCCAGATTCTTCGGGCTACCCTACCAATCACCGCATATTCCGGATCCAAACCATTACTGAAAAAGAAGGAAAGGTTATGGGCAAAATCATCCACATCCAGTCCGCGGGCGAGATAGTACTCCACAAACGTAAACCCATTTGCAAGCGTAAAAGCAGCTTGCGTAATGGGATTCGCTCCTGCCTCTGCAATGTGATAACCTGAGATGGAAACTGAATAGTAATTTCTGACTTTATGCTCGGTGAAATAGGTTTGAATGTCGCCCATCATCTTCAAGGCAAATTCGGTAGAGAAAATACAGGTATTCTGAGCCTGGTCTTCTTTCAAGATGTCGGCCTGAACGGTTCCCCGTACCACAGACAGCGTATCTTCCTTGATCTTATTGTAGGTTTCTTCGGGAAGCAGCTGATCCCCGGAGATTCCTAAAGTAGATAAGCCAAAGCCATCACTTCCCTCCGGTACCTCTCCTGTATAATCGGGTTGCTGAACCCCTCGTTCCTTAAAGTATTTCTTGATCTTCTTTTGGGCTTCTTCCCACTTTCCATTCTCTTTCAGATAGCGCTCCACTTCCTGATCGATAGCCGTGTTCATGAACATCGCCAGTATCATTGGCGCCGGACCATTAATGGTCATAGAAACGGATGTTTTCGGGGAAGTTAGCTCAAAGCCGGAATACAGCTTCTTCATATCATCCAGCGTACAAATGCTTACCCCGGAGTTACCAATCTTACCGTAAATATCAGGTCGATATCCCGGATCTTCACCATAAAGTGTCACCGAGTCAAAAGCCGTCGAAAGTCGCGCAGCCGGCATGCCTTCACTCACATAATGAAATCGCTTGTTGGTACGCTCGGGCGTTCCTTCCCCTGCAAACATTCGGGTTGGATCTTCCCCTTCCCGTTTGAATGGAAATACCCCGGCTGTGTATGGAAAATAACCGGGCAGATTTTCCTTCAGCGCAAACTTAAGTTGCTCGCCTTTGTGCTTCGTTTTGGGAAGTGCCACGCGCGGAATCATCAATCCACTCAGCGATTCTCTGTACAGCTGATTTTTAAATTTCTTGTCCCGGATCTGCACCTCAAAATACTCTTGCTGATATTTCTCAAACAGCTCATTCCATCCTTCCAGGATTTTCTTGGGCAGTGAATCTAGCATCGATAACCAGTGCTCGCGCATCTTGGACAGATTATCCTCCATCACCTGTTTTTCGTCAGGATTCCAGCTTTCGAGCTGATCAATAGTTCCGGAAACCTGATCCAGTTTTGAAGCTACATCCACTTGCTCTTCCACCCACTCGTGATAATCCCGAACCGTTTCAGAGATCTCAGACAAATACCGAACGCGTTTTCCAGGTATGATAGCCTGAGCCTGAATATCCTCAGCCGGATTGGGATTGGTGTAGATCTTCGTCTCCCAGCCAATATCATAACGATCATTCACGCGATCAATCAGTGCCTTGAATAACCGGTTCACTCCTTCATCATTAAATTGCGCCGCAATGGTTGGATACACGGGCATATCTTCCTGTTTGGCGTGCCATTGACCCAGATTACGGATCATTTGCTTGCGGATATCACGGAGGGCATCCAACGAACCTTTTTTCTCAAATTTATTCAATACAACCAGTTCAGCCAGATCCAGCATGTTGATCTTCTCAAGCTGTGTAGACGCACCGTACTCGCTGGTCATTACATACACCGGGATATCCGTGTATTCGACGATCTCAGTGCCACTCTGACCAATTCCTGACGTCTCCACAATGATCAGATCAAATCCCGCAGCCTTATACAATTCAATGGCTCCAAGCAGTCCCTTGCTCGTGGCACGATTGGAAGCCCGTGTTGCCATACTGCGCATATACACCTGCTCTGTGTCTATGCTGTTCATCCGAATGCGATCTCCGAGTAAAGCGCCACCGGTTTTTATTTTGGAAGGATCTACGGAGATGATCCCAATTGTAAGATCTTCAAATTCTGTCAAAAAACGTCGTACCAGCTCATCCGTAAGCGAGCTCTTGCCGGCCCCACCTGTCCCTGTAATCCCAATTAGCGGTATGGTCTTTTCAGGGATCTCGATTTCAGTCTCATCATCATTCAGAAGTTTTCCTTCTCTGTAGAAAAGTACGTCCTGATGTTCATTTTCTATAGCAGTTAAAGCACGGGCAAGCGCACCATTATCCCGCTCAGCCACTTTTTTCATATCAGGCTTCGCAACTGAGATGGGATCAAAATCACATTCTTTAAGCATGAAGTTGATCATACCCTGCAGGCCCATGGTACTTCCGTCTTCCACCGAAAAAATGCGGGTTACACCAGCTTCCTGAAGCTCGTTGATCTCATCTTCCACAATTACACCGCCGCCGCCGCCAAATACTTTGATGTGTCCGGCTCCATTTTCTTCCAGCAGCTCGATCATATATTTGAAGTACTCCACATGTCCACCCTGGTATGAACTGATGGCGATACCTTGTGCATCTTCCTGAATAGCACAGTTAACAATCTCATGTACCGAGCGATTGTGCCCAAGGTGGATCACCTCTGCCCCGCTGCTCTGCAGAATACGGCGCATGATATTGATACTAGCATCGTGGCCGTCAAACAGGCTGGCAGCCGTCACAAAACGGATCTTATTCTTTGCCTGATAGGGCTCCTGAATGTTACTGCCTTTGTTATTGGAAGATGATTTTTTGGATGAAGCAGATGTTGTTTCTACTGACATAAATTTTTTTATTGAAATTTGGAAGCGGTTCCAAAAGATACAAATTTGAACAGGGATTTTCGATCCCTAATATGATTTCCGGTTATTTTCTTAACACCCTTTTATTCAAAAGAGATCCTTACGCCGGAAGTGAATCCTTCCCGAACGTTAAGATTGCGCTGAACATAATAGGGCTCCGGTTTTCGATAAGGGATCACAGTTCCTTTATCCCATTGGCCGTTACTATTTTCATCCCGAAAGATAACGAGCGTATACGTTAAGGGTGGTAAATTTTCAATGATTCCCGAATTATATAAGGCATCGGATTTAGCGAGTACTCCACTGCCCTGAAATATATTCACAATATGGGCAGCTGTAGTATCGGTATTCTCTAAAGTCAGCTCGATCTCTCCATACTCTGTAGAATCCCAGATCTGCGGTTCAAATAATGTGCGACGCTGCGACTTTGGATTCCAAACCAAAAACTGATACTCCACGTCTTCGATCCATTCACCCTGTGGATTTATTGTAAATATATTGCGTTCGGTTTCAAGAGTTGGCCAATCCGTAAAATCCACATCCCCTTCGATCACAACGGTGGAATCTGAGATGTCAGAGTTAGTGATAGGAGCAGCGAAGGTAACTTCAAATGGATCATCCTGCAGAAGTCCTTCCTCCCCATTTACCGAAATAATGCGTTGCTGCGTGGTATCCGGCTGAGATGAACCGGGAAAAGAGAAATCACGGGTGCTCACCGCATTTCCGGCCTCGTCTGTAATTCCGGACACATTCAAAGTATACTCATCCTCTTCTGAGAAAGGATCGGTGGAATGAGCAAAGATCACAAAACCTTCGTTTGGGGAGACATATAAAGGGTAAGCCACGGTAAAATCTTCACCCACAGAATCGCTGACTACCACTTGTGCATCCGAGCTAAAGGTCATGTTCTCACTGAATCGCAATCGCATACGATTCTCTGAGAAAAGTCCCACTCCCTGCAGCGTTGGTGCAAGGGTATCCGTTTCTGAAGTGTAGAGTACATCCAGCGTATCTCTGCCTCCTTTTTCAAGCTGAATGAACTCCCTGTAAAAAGGAAATGCATTTTCACTCCCTTGGTCCCAGATCATATTTCGGTTTCGGTCGTCGGCCAGTATCACTTTATAGCGCCCTACCGCCAGATAGGAAAACTCAAACGTTCCGCTCGTATCGGTTTGGGCATAATAGTTAGCTCTTTTGGACAGATCTGCCGGCTGCCGATACAACAAAACATCCCGGCCTTCAGCTGCTTTCCCATCTTTTGCCTGCCGGATCCGCCCCGTGAGTGAGCCTCGATCGATCTCATCTCCCGTTGAAACTGCCAGCGTGATCGGTTTACCTAAACTGTTATTATGAGTATCTGAAATTTCAGAGCTTAACTTAATAAGGATGGTTGTAGAGTCTGGTAATTTTTCGTCAAATGTAATGGTGAGTGATTTTCGTCTCCAGGCAATCTCATAACCAACACCAAAGTTCGGCTCAACCGTAATAGCTGATCGTATATTTCTTCGCTCAATAAACTCATTGAAGTGGAATTCAAAAGAACGTCCTTCAAAATTTGTGGTTCCGGATTCGGGATTCGTCTGCAGAAGCTGAGGGCCTTCTTGATCTCCGGGTCCCCCGCCGGGTGGCATGGGGGTTGCGCAGGCTGTTAAAAAAACGACAGCAACACTAATAAGATAGATGACCGGGTTTTTATAGTATTTCAAGAGACAGGTAATTTCTTTTATTCGAAAATATATAAAATATGGTTGCGTAACATGGAATCGGGCTATTAAAAAAACAAAAGTTTAGCTGCAGGACGATTGTAAAGAGACAAAAAAATTCCTATTTATAGGCTATAAATCGAGGTACAAAAAATTAGCATACAGAGATCAAATTGTGAAACCTATATTTAGTATGAAGCTTTTTACGGGGTCTTTTTTAATTCTACTTCTATTAGGCGGATGTGCAGCTTATCAACTTGACAATGCCCAGAACGAATTACGTAGTTCTTTTGCATCCGGTGATTACCAGTCTACGGTTCAGCTTGTAGAAAATCTGGACCAGCAGAACGTGTATAAAAGTAAAGATCAGGTACTGCTTTATCTGGAACACGGCCTTGTGAATCATTTTGCAGGAAATTATGAAAACAGCAGCCAGTACTTTACCCGGGCAGAAGACGAGATCGATGCTCTTTTTACCAAGAGCGTGAGCCGGGCTATACAATCATTTGTAGTTAATGATAACACCCTGGCCTACGACGGAGAGGATTATGAAGATATTTACCTGAATGTATTTAAAGGCCTGAACTACATTCACATGAATGAACTTGAAAGTGCGCTGGTGGAAGTCCGCAGGGTTACTTACAAACTGGAGCGTCTGGATGAAAAATATCACGGCCTGGTGGAAGCATTATCGAAAGCGGATACCACAAGTACTGGTGAGGATAAATGGAAAACAGGAGAAACGAATGTTCAAAACAGTGCCCTTGGCCGGTATTTGTCTACCATCCTCTACGCTAAGACCAACAAACCTGATGATGCCCGCATCGAGCTTTCCAACCTGATGAGAGCTTATCAGGAACAGCCTTCGGTGTATGATTTTGATAAACCTTCCCGGGAAGAATTAGAACGACTCACACGACCTGAATCCTACAATGTATTAATTAAAGCTTTTGCCGGACGGGCTCCCATCAAAGAGCAAAATGATATTCGATTCTATGACTCGGATTCTGATACCTACATCAAATTTTCAATGCCTACGCTTAAAACCTACAACTCCCGCGTGCGACGTATCACCGTTGAAGTGGATGATCAATCGCCGGTAGAGTTGCACCTGATCGAAGAAATGGGACAAGTGGCCAAGGAAGTCTATAAAGTGAAGGAACCCATTATTTATGCAAGAGCCTTAGTGCGAGCCGTTCTGAAAGCAGGTGTGGCCGAAGGGATCAAGAACAGGGCAAAGAAAGAAAGTGAGTTTCTTGGAGCCGCCGCTAATATTATGGGTAAAATCGCTCAGGAAGCGTCTGAAAAAGCCGATCTCAGGAGCTGGCAAACAATGCCCGGAAAATCTTACTCCACAGTACTTAACCTTGCCCCCGGCACCCACCAGGTAAAAGTTAAGTTCTACGATGCTTCGGGAAATATGCTCAATAATTATGCACAGGAAGTTACTATCGCGGAAAACACCTCCCTGGAACTTGTAGAATCAATTTATTGGAATTAATTCAAGATCATTTCAACCCTATGAAAACAAAATTATACGTCTTACCAATTTTCTTAGCTTTACTTTTTGCAGGATGCAGCTCCTCAAAAAACACAAGCGGCAGCAACAGTCTGCCCGACTGGGTTTTAGATCCTTCCTCAGAATACAGCGAACAACAATATTTGATGGCGGTTGGATCTGGCAGTTCTCTGAATGACGCGCGCTCGGATGCACTCTCCAGCCTTTCTCAGATATTTCAGGTTGATGTGGATGCTCAGGAAAACCTATACACTGAAAGCATTGACCGGAATATTAATAACGAGGTGTATTCAGAAAATACATCGGAGCTGTTAAATAATATCCGGCTGGGCACCAATCAGGAGCTAATGAATACCACGATCCTGGATTCAGAGATCGATGCAAATGGCACATACTACGCCCTGGCGGGTATGAACCGGGCTGAATCGTCCCAAATTTATCAACAGGAAATTTCTAACAACAACAAGCGTATAAGCGAATTGGAATTGAATGCCGAATCGGAAGACAATACCATACAAAAGCTGATGCTATTAACGCAGGCCAAATCGTTTGCCGCCGCCAATGTGGTACTTACCAAACAGCTTAATATTATCCGTGGCGGTGCCGGAACAGGTGGATCTGCAACGCATACGCACACCCAACTTCAGGAAAAGGTTCGAAGTGTTCAGCAGAAAGCAAATGTCATCATTAACACGGATAATGCAACTGAGACGGTCAGATCTGCTGTAGTTTCCGTTTTACAAAATGCCGGTTTTAATATTACTGATTCCAACCAAAACGCAATTCTTGAGGTCTCTATTAACTACCAAACGCAACGGGCAGACCTGAATCGGGATGATGCCGAATTTGCAAAATGGGAATTGGTAATAGACCTTACTGACCTGGAAAGTGATCGCTCTTTTCAGACTTTTATAACTGAAGGTCGTGATGGAGCTCCAAGCTATGCTGATGCTCTGAAACGAGCCGATTTCACCGCCCGAAACAAAATTCAAAATGATTTTACTTCCTTCTTAAACAAAGAGTTAATGCAAAATGAATAACCACAGACCTATGAAATACTCCATCTTTACCATCTTATTTACCGCTCTCTTATTTACAGGATGCGGCCCTTCACAACAAGTAAGCCGCGTATCATCCGATACCCAAACCGACCTTTCCGGTCGCTGGAACGATACGGACGCCCGAATGGTGGCTGATGAAATGATCAGTGATGCCGTTTCAAGACCATGGCTCGATCAGTTCATGAAAAACAACGATGAACCCCCGGTTACCATCGTTGGCCGGGTACGCAACGAAACTATGGAACATATTGACACTGATGTAATCACCAAGGAAATGGAGCGTGCTTTTGTGAATAGTGGCAGAGTTCAGGTTGTAGCAAGCCAGAGTGAACGACAGCAAATACGACAAGAACGTCAGGAACAACAGAGTTTTGCTTCCTATGAATCGGCCAAAGCTCTTGCTCAGGAGCTTGGAGCAGATTTTATGCTGATCGGAAACATTAGTTCAATCCTCGATGAATCGGTTAGTGGAAAAGAAGCAGCCATTTTCTATGATGTTAACCTTGAGTTGATCGAGGTAGAAACCAACCGCAAAGTCTGGATAGGTAACAAGAGAATTAAGAAATTGATAGAAAGTCGCAGACTCCGGGGTTGATCTGACAAATATCGATAAAATTAATTTCAAAAGGCTTTCTGACATTAGGAAAGCCTTTTTTATTTTATACCCATGCTTTTACAAAAACCCGCACTCTATACCGACCTATACGAACTCACCATGGCGCAGGGGTACTACCTCTCTGGCCGCCACGAACAGCCCGCGACCTTCGACTACTTCTTCCGCAAACTTCCCTTTTCAGGGGGATATGTGGTTTTTGCCGGTCTTGCTGATCTGCTCGAACTTTTGGATGATTTTCGCTTTACAAAAGATGAGCTATCCTATCTAAAGGAACAGGGCTTCAGGGATGAGTTTCTCGAGTACCTGCAGAACTTCACTTTCCAGGGAAGTCTCCATTCTGCCAAAGAAGGAGAAATTGTTTTTGCCAACGAACCTATTGTCCGGGTTGAAGGCACGGTATTAGAAACACAGATCATTGAAACGTTGTTACTGAACACGCTAAATTTTGAGTCTCTCATTGCTACAAAGGCTTCTCGCTTAACCCAGGCTTGTGAAGGTCGTCCGGTATTAGATTTTGGATTGCGGAGAGCTCAGGGACTCGGTGGGCTTCAGGCATCAAAAGCAGCAATGATCGGAGGTTTGAAAGGCACTTCAAATGTGATGGCAGGTCATCTTTACGGGGCGTCTGTAAGCGGCACAATGGCGCATTCCTGGATACAGGCTTTTGAGGATGAGCTAACCGCATTTCGCACCTATGCCGAACACTATCCGGATGACTCTATTCTGTTGGTTGACACGTACGATACCTTAAAGATCGGCGTGCCCAATGCCATTAAAGTTGCCAAAGAACTGGAAGCTGAGGGTCACCGGCTTAAAGCCATTCGCCTTGATAGTGGAGATCTTGCTTACCTGGCACGAAAGAGCAGGGAAATGCTGGACAATTCCGGATTTGAATACGTCCAAATTGCCGTATCCAATCAGCTTGATGAACACCTTATTAAAAGCTTACTCGATCAGGGCGCTCCCATTGATCTGTTTGGAGTGGGCACCAAGCTGGTAACAGCCTACGATAATCCCGCTCTTGACGGGGTTTACAAACTAAGTTCTATAAACGGACGCCCTACACTGAAGATCTCTGACAACGAGGAAAAGATCACGCTTCCCGGTTCGAAGAAAATAATTCGGTACTTAAACGAAGATGGCACCTTCAACTGCGATGGAATTTTACTGAATGATGAAGATTCCGTGGACGAGATCTATCATCCCTATATTGCACATCAGTCGCGAGTAGTAAAAGACCTGACTCCCCAGCCTTTGCTTCACAAAGTTATAGACAACGGCAAAATCACAATAACCGTCCCTTCTGTACAAGAAAGTGCAGAATACGCCCAAAAAAGGTTATCTGAACTAAATCAGGAGCATATTCGCTTTGATAACCCACACATTTACAAAGTGGGATTAAGCAAAAATTTACTGGAGCTAAAAACTAAACTTATTCAAGAGCATTAGTACCATGAAAGCATTAGTCATCGTAGATATTCAAAATGATTTTTGTCCGGGCGGTGCACTGGAAGTTCCTAACGGGGATGAAGTCATCAAGCCAACGAATGACCTGATTCCACATTTCGATTGTGTTGTGCAAACCCAGGACTGGCATCCCGCTGATCACCTTTCTTTTGCCTCCAATCACAAGCAAAAAGAAGCCTTTGAAACCACAGAAATGGAATATGGAGAGCAGGTTTTATGGCCTGATCACTGCGTACAAGGAAGCACAGGAGCTGAATTTCATCCTGATCTAGATTCTGATTCCTCCCAGCTAATTGTGCGAAAAGGTTTTCGTAAGCACATTGATTCCTATTCCGCTTTTTTTGAAAATGATCAGGATACTGTGACCGGACTTCATGGCTATTTGCAAGCCAGAAATATTGACGAAGTTTTTATTACCGGCCTGGCTTTAGATTTCTGTGTAAAATGGACTGCCTTGGACGCTCGAAAATTAGGATATACCGTGAATTTAGTTGAAGATGCTGTGAAAGGTATCGACATGGACGGCTCAGTGGATGAAGCCTTCGAAGAAATGAAACAAGCTGGTGTACAGTTTGTGCAATCCAAAGATGTAAGGAGTTAAATTGGGCACCTATCCAGATGTTGATTTTGCTGTTATTGGGGCCGGTGTTGCAGGACTTGCCATTGCCCGTTCTCTAATCCAAAAAGGAAAATCCGTTTGCCTTGTAGACACTCGTGACATAGCCGCAGGAGCTTCCGGAACACCGCTTGGATTGATCAATCCTGCCACGGGCCGGTATGGAAGCAAGGTTTGGGAAGCTGAGAATTGCTTGAATGCTGTTGCAAAAGATCTACAGGAAGTTCAAAGTTCGGCACCCAACCGATTTTATAAGAATACCGGCATCCTCCGCCCTGCTCAGGATGAAAAAATGGTACGACGAATGCGGGAAAACGTGGACAAAAACGATTGGCCCGAGGGCTGGTGCTCTTGGCTGGATGAAGCCGAAGTAAAAGACATCAACCCAAACTTAAACTGCATGGGCGGTGCTATGTGGCTTCCCAAAGGATTGACAGTAAATGTGGGAGAATATCTTAAAGCAAAAGCTAAATTTTTAACCCATAAGGGTCTCTCGGTAAAAACCGGCCGGCAGTATGAACTTTCCCTGGATAAGGGGCAACCAATTTTCAAGTTTGATGACGGTGATACCATTCATGCAAACTCAGTAGTCTTCGCCGCCGGGTATGAGACTTCAACATCAAAATACTGGGCATTTCTTCCATTGCATTCAATAAAAGGACAGGTAGCTACTTTCACTTCACCGGAAGCAGACAATTTTGACTATTCCCTGTCTGCGCTAGGCTACATCGCTTCCATTTCTGATTCCCGGTTTATTGCCGGCAGCACTTATGAGCATCATTTTGATGATCTTGAACCGGATAAAGAAGGTTTGAAATATCTTAAAAACAGATTGGGTGGAGTCTACCCCGCTCTTTTTGAAAAAGCACGACTTATTTCACAATGGGCCGGAGTACGAGCTTCAACCCCAAACCGAAAACCTTTTTTGGGACAGCATCCTGAGATCAAGAATTTCTACGTTTTCACCGGTCTTGGTTCCAAGGGTTTGATGTATAGCGAGTACATGGGAAACCTGCTGTGTGAGCATATCCTGGATGAGAAAAGGATTCCCGAAAACCTTAATGTTGATCGGATTGAACCTCAATAAAAAAGCCCGTCGCCGATCAGTTTTACACTTCACAACAACGGGCTTAAATAAAGGGGCTGGCTAATATCAGATTATCAGAATCGGATCAATAAGCCACTCCAGGCTACTCCTGCAGCAGTACCATAATTTGAAGAATTAGCTACATTCGATGCTCCAACGGTAAACTCCAGGAAGTTAAGATCTACACCAATACCCGCAGAATAAGCTGCTGATGAGAACCCACCAATGCGCGTACCAACTCTTACAGGGATAAAACCAAGTATGCGATATTGTGCACCAAGACTTAGAACGCTGCGATCGGAATTTATACCGTTCGTATTGAATCCACGTCCATAATCAAGAGCCAGTAACAGCTTGCCCATCTCTAAAGAGGCTCCAAAATTGAACATAGAAGGAAGGCTGTAACCGATTCCGCTTGTTTGCTCAGAGGAAAAGTTACCATATACATCGCTCTGTAAACTATCGCTGAGGTTATCGAAGAAGGTATCTACATCATCGTCATTTCCAATACCTTCAAAGGTAAAGTCAGCATCTGCATAAATGTTAGATGAATTGTTGTCGAAGTTTAGCTTACCCAAGTCAGTTAACGACATGGAAACACGAAGTGTTTTCTTTTTGTCGATAAATAAAGGGATGGGAACAGAAGAAATATCCATTTCCAGTGTACCACCAAGGTCCAATCCAAAACCAGTTGCCTGAGCTCCGCCCAGATCATTACTGGCCGCATCACCAACATCAACATAATCTCCAAACTGGGCATCGCTATTTTGATTATAGGCTGCTTCGTAGGCTTGCAGTTGTCGCGAGAGTTCTCCTATGGTTTGCAAGCTGTAATCAAACTTATGATTGATAGAAAAGTTCGAGCCATCTGAACCGTCGTTAATTTGAAGGCTGGAATTGAAATCCAGATTAGCTGTATAAATACCATAAAGATATTTCGGAGCTGCTCCTACGTATAACTGGATATCTTTGGCAAAAAACAGATCTGGAATCTTTACAAAATCGAGGTGACGTGCATAACCGACCGATATTTCAGCAAAGGCAACGGTATTTGAGCTAAAGTCTACCGGCACGGCATTTTCAAATTTGTCGGAGTCCAGTCCGTAAAATAGAAGCTCTGCCATTCCTTTGTTGATGGCAAAGTCTTCGGAAACACGAACCCGTGAAGCCAAACTAAATGCCTGATTCGATTTCCGGTGAGATACACCAAGCGGTGCTATACTAAATGTAGTTGAAAGTTCACGGGAATTACCTGAGCCCTCACCAAACCAATCATTAAGCATATTTACCCGTGTGTCACCATCAATTAACTGTCCGGTTGTCAAATACTTATTGTAAACCGAAATGTTAGCTAAATTCCCACCTGCTTTAAACCCTATGTTAAATAATCCAACCTGGGTTTTACTGTGAGTATCAAGCATTAGGTTTGCTGGGTTTACAAAGTTGGCGTTAAAACCATCCATGTAGGCAGTACCGCCACTTCCCATTGCTATGGACTGAGACGTATAATGCCGTGACTGTCCATTTGCGGTTGATGTTAAGACCGTTGATGTTATTCCGAACAATACGATCAGCAGAATTATGTTCTTTTTCATGATGTTAAAATAATCCGTGAAATTCATTTTAGTTTCCCCCTACTTGAGTTTCGATAAACAATTCAGTTTTCACCGAGAGGGTGATAAAGTCCGTAGTTCTGATTCTAACGTTATCTCCACTTCCGTCCCCGCTATTGTCTGTGGTAACCAGCGAAGCTGAAACTTTCAGGAACTTCGTTTTATATAAAGATTGTATTTGGCTTTCGCTTAATGATATTTGAGTTTTTCCGGTTGTAGGGTCGTTGGCAAACCTGGTGTTATCATTAATTCCGGATGCTAAAATTCCCAGTCGTTCTTCAGAAGACTGAGGAATAGTGGCAATAGGGTTATTATCAGCATCGAGGAAGGTAATTTCGAGATCGATTCCAAGTGGCAATCCATTCTCATAATCAATAACAACGAGCCCTTTTTTAATGAAGGTATCATCTCCTTTTTCTGAAGAGGGCAGATCTCCAAGATCATTTTCCGTGGTATCACTAAAAGTAGCGGCCTCCGATGTTGAAAATGCCAGTGGAATATCAATGGCTATTTTAGGCACAAAACTCAATGAGTCTGTAATAGTGGTTTCTTCTTCATCTTCGTTTACCACAGCCTTGCCAATAAACCGGATTTCAGAAGGCAGGTTATTCAGGAAGTTCACAACACTGGTATTATCACGATTGAATTCCAGTGTGGCTTCTATCTGCTCTCCTGCATTTGCAGGCGCATCCAACGTAAATTTTATCATTTGTTCAGGGAGAAGATCCTGTCCACGTATTTGTAAGCCTGATATTGGATCGTTGGCTTGCACATCATAAGGGCCACCGGGCAATCCTCTTAAAAATCGCTGTTCTCCTTGTCCGTTCACACCCACGAAAGCTCCATAAATAGTAGTGGGCACAGTTATGTTTGAGGTGTAGTTAATGGAAAGACGGGGATTGGTGAAATTCAGTCCGTCTAATTGGGAAGACAGATCCTCTAACCCATCAATCTCGGTAAGCTCGGCCTCGTTATCGTTGAAGAGATCCAGGTTTTCGTCAACATCATCAGCATCCTCATCATTAAGCAACACAACCTGCTGCCTTACAATACCGGTAGCTTCTTTGATCTGAAGATTACTTATCTCCACATCCGATGAGATTGACTGCGTCTCATTAATAACCCGAATTTGATCACCGGGCGCATTGTCTTTTGTGTTTTCAGTGAAGGCATTTATGGTGTAGGCCACTTCGTTGTTGGTGGCATACAGTTTACAATTTGCCAAGCTAACATTTGCTTCTGGTGATAAACCCGGCTCTCCATTTTCTGCTCTTCGAATTCGTTGTTCCCCGGCATATTCAATGGTCAATGGATCATTATCAATGACAAAGTCGTTGCCAACCAAACTGGCCGGACATTCTCTGATATCAGAAAACTCGATCTCTAATCTGATACGAAACTCCATTTCATTTTGTATAGGAGAAACAAGGATTCTACCAGATTTTAGCAAAACAAAATGGTCAGGACTAGTAAATTCAAACTCTTCATCCCCAAAAGTGGCAAGACTTGTTGTAGAGAAATCCTGCTCATCAAGTGCTGCCTGTACCTGTGAGGCGGTAAGATTATCACCAACAGCAGATACAACCACCAAAGATTCAGGCTCTCGCTGAAATGTTTGTCCTGTACCGGTCCACTCAATTGAAACCCGTACAGCAGGATTAGCGAGTTGACAACTACTTGGGTTTGCTTCACAACCTGTAAAAGGGATACTTATAGTTGTTTGCTCACCATCATTAATGGTTCCGCTACTTCCATCTGCAACATCCGATTCACTTCCACCTGTTGGACTTGAAACCAATGTCACATTAATATCATCCAGATTAAAACCCAGATTATTTTGAAGCACGATATTCAAGGCGCCGTCTTTAAAAGTAGCACTTTCAAATAGATCGGTATTTAGATCAATTGTGACCTCAGGACTGACCGTTTGGTTTGGGACATTATCTCCCTGATTCACAGTGCTCTGGGGAATACCGGTCAGGTCTTCAAAACTTGCCTCACCTAAATTCCCAGAACCATCTGAGGAAAAATCGGTAACCTCGATCTCCCCTACCTGAGATTCAAAAGAAGTTGGGTCTACACTTACAACCGGAACCGCGTCATTCAGATCACCAAATTCAAAATCCTGTTCTTTTGAAATAGTGATAAAATTATTGGTCCCATCTACAACAAACAGAGAGTCTAAATCTGTTGAAGTGGTATCTATAAGTGCATTTGAACCTCCCATAAACTGATAAGTTTTGTTGTAAAGAATAGGAGCTTCAACTTTTTGTGAAGTCTGAAAATCCGGTTTCTTTGGAACTTCGCATCCCGCAAAAACCAACGTAGTTGCGATTAAGAATAGAAATAGCCTTTGTATCTGCATAGCCGAGTAATTATTTATGATTATTAAATTTGCTCCCGAAAATGAACCTAAAGTCTTCTTCAATGAAAGCGCGCCAAATTATAAAGGATTACAGTTGAAACTAAATTAAATTTAATTCACTCTTAAAAAACCACCTAATCATGCAGTTCATGATTAGACCGAGATGAGTAAAAGTTTTCTCCTTAAATAATCTAAAATTTTCACTAAAAAATATATTTCTGATAGATTTAAAGGTAAAAATAGTTCAAAGTACAGTTTTTTCTTTTTCCCCTGCCTTATCTATACCCCATGAAAAACCTATAAAAAAATGTATATAAAACAAAAAAGGTACTGTTATGAATAACAAGTAAAATGTGAATCAAATATTTATATTTGGTTTCCAATTAGAAGTATATGCTTAGGCAATACTATCTAGCGTA
>NZQV01000011.1 GCA_002696035.1 Balneola sp.
GACCTGTTAGCATCTACATGTGTAGGTACTGATTGACATTCGCCGGAAGCCGAGCCCAGTACCTAAGCGACTTCAGACTATTCTGTTAAAGTTTTACGTTAAAGCGACAGAAAGCACTTTAACGCTATCCTATCTTGTATGACGTCCAGGCTGGCAATGATAGGCACTTAACCAGCGGGACGGCTCAACAGTTTAAGCTGCTAAGCGGTATGAGTAATTATTGTCAATTACTTTTGATCCATAATGATTGTTATTACGAGAATCATTGGAAAATCTCGACACGCAACCAACGGTGATACTCAACCCGTCGAATCCAGAACACCCCCAATACGTCAATGAACTATTTGTAATATACGAAAAACTGAGCTCTTTATTGTAACTCATCTCCTGCAATTAATTCTAAATGTTGAATGCTAAATGTTAAATTAACTACCCTTACATTTATCATTGAATATTCAAAATTTAACATTCCCAAAATGAAGTTTGGCAAAGTAGATAATCCCGACGAAATTGATTTCTCCCTCCCTCCTGATCATCCGGACACTCTTAAAATTCTGAATCAAAAAGGCGGTAATGACTTTGATGCATATGTGGGATGTGCAAAATGGAATAGATCTGATCTGAAGGGATTTTATCCCCGGGGAACCAAAGATGAACTCACATATTACTCCCGCCAGTTTAATTCTATTGAGCTAAATGCCACCCACTACCGAACCTATGGTCCGGATCAGGCCGAGACCTGGGCTGAAAAAACTCCCGATGATTTTAAGTTCTTCCCAAAAGTAGTGAATAGTATTTCTCACTTTAAACGATTAAAGGGAATTGAAGCTGCATTGGAAGAATATTTACATGGCATGAGAGGTTTTGGCGATCAATTGGAGATGATCTTTCTGCAGCTTAGGGATGATTTCAAACCCAAGAATTTTGATCGCGTGCAACGATTGGTAGAGATCTGGCCGGATGATATTCCCCTCGCCATCGAATTACGTGACAGCGACTGGTTTAGTGATCAGGCAGTGGCCAGTCAGTTATATCATCTTTTTGAAGAGAATGAGGTCGCCAATATAATCACCGATACAGCAGGACGTCGTGATCTGCTACATATGCGACTCACTTCACCCGTGGCTTTCATTCGTTATGTGGGAGCTAATCATGAATCCGATTATACCCGCCTCGATGAGTGGGTAGAGCGACTCAAATTCTGGAAGGAACAGGGTTTGGAGAAACTATATTTCTTTGTACATCAGAATGTGGAGAAGGAATCGACGTTGCTATCCGCACATTTCATTAAGGAGATCAACAAGGAATTAGGAACGAACCTGAAAATTCCCGGGCAAGATGAGCAGGGTGATCTGGGATTGTAATTTATAGCCGTAGGTCGGACAGATATGTCCGAATGGCGACTGGGCGGATATTATATCCGCCCTACGCTTTTTCTCTTTACCAAGCTCCAGCTTCAAATTAATTCACTCAACCAAACCTCCTGTTATTCGCAAACCGAACCAGGGAAAGCATGATCGGGACTTCAATCAAAACGCCGACTACGGTCACCAATGCCGCCCCTGATTGAAGACCAAACAAAGCGATAGCTACAGCTACAGCAAGCTCAAAGAAATTACTGGCCCCAATCATAGAGCCGGGTGCGCATACCTGATACGGTAATCCGATTTTTCTTCCACCATACCAGGCAAGTGCAAAAATGAAGTAGGTTTGAATGATCAGCGGAATGGCGATCAATAGAATATCCAGAGGCTGCTGAATGATCTTTTCTCCCTGGTACGCAAAAAGCAGGATCAGCGTGATCAGCAATGCCGAAATGGAAACCGGTTTAAACTTGGGTAAAAATTTTGAGGTGTACCACTCCTGCCCTTTTTTGCTGATGGCGATCTTGTGCGTCAGATATCCGGCTACCAATGGAATCACCACAAATACAATTATGGATGCTGCCAGTGTATTCCAGGGAATGGAGATATCTGTGATGCCCAACAGTATTCCTACGATTGGAATGAAGAGGATCAGAATAAGCAAATCATTTACTGAAACCTGTACAAGGGTATAATTCGGGTCCCCGTCCGACAAATACGACCATACAAATACCATCGCCGTACACGGAGCTGCTCCCAATAAGATCGCTCCTGCTATATATTGATCGGCCAGTTCAGGACTCAGCCATGCGGAATAGATCTGATCGAAAAAGATCCAGGCAAAAAAGGCCATCGTAAAAGGTTTGATAGCCCAGTTGATGACAACCGTCCATACCACGCCTTTTGGGGATTTTCTGATCTCTTTGAGGGAAGCAAAATCAACCTGAAGCATCATGGGATAGATCATCAACCAGATCAGGATGGCCACAGGAATGTTCACTTTATAGATCTCCCAGTCGCTTATGACTTGTATTGAATCTCCCGCCAGATATCCAACTGCAATTCCAATTCCTATACAAAGCAGTACCCAAAGGGTGAGATACCGCTCAAAAAAGTCCATTCGTTTTGATTCAGCCATTATAATTGATTGCTTCGCTATTTAGTGTAAGTTGATATCCAGTTTTGATTGAAGTGAAATTAGCAGCACCCGGCCAGTTTTCCAGTGATATTTAAGCGTGGTTTGCAAACGGTTGGTTTTACAGTCAGCATGATGGTTACATCCTTTGAAGTCTCCACAATACGTCCTACAGAATACCGGATAGTGGGATGAGCTGAGTCTCCAAATTCGATTAACAAGTCTGCTTCATCTTTGTACTCGATCTTTTTTCCAACGATCTCAAATATCTTCAACGCCTTCTCAGTTCTCCATGCTGCTATATCTTTGGAAGCTTCATTGATCCAGAGCTGAACCACGGTTTCATCATATTGATGCGAATTGCCACCGCAATCCACAGAATCTACCTTGTGATTTTGGATTTCTGTAATGTGTAGATCGCCCGAAAGACGAGTATCATCAGGCAAGATAAAAGACAGGTTTTTGTTGGCGTTCGACACTAAAGTGTTTATAAAAGTCTGGGTATTCATGGTTTTAACCTCATTAGGTTGTTAATTCTTTGATCTCACTACATTCATCATATAAAACATTTCCGTAGCTATTTGCCGGCACCGTTCATCATAAACTTCCGCTTCCCGATCGGTTCCATCCGATTCTTTTGGATCAACATAGGTGATGGGTTTTCGGAACTCGGCTCCCGGTACAAACGGACAATTCTCATCTGCATCCGAACAGGTCATAATAGCAGCGAAGTTTTTATCTGGGTTGAAGTCATCTTCAAATGTCTTCGAAAAACAGATCATAGGCTCTGATCTCTCGCTGTATGAAACTTCATACCTGGGATTTTCTCCACCGGGATTGTTAACCTTAAAACCGGCTCGTTCTACCGCAGCTACCGCTCTTGGGTTGAAGGCTGTGGCTTCGGTTCCACCCGAATAGGTTTCTATATCCTCAATTTCATAATAATTTGCTGCAGTCTGAGTCCATATCTGCGCCAGGTGACTTCGACGACTATTGTGTGTGCAGATGAAATTTAGTTTGGTGATGTCATCTGTATCATTTTTTGAACGGATGTATTCAGCTACGTCCTTGAGCTGTTGTTTTCTTTCTGTAGGAATGGAATCGAAACTGCTTTCCAGTTCGGTGATATAGGTTTTTAGTTTTGGGTACATGGTATTTGTTTAATCCTTTGTGTTACTCGTTACCAAACTCCGGCTTGGTAATGCAGTCCCGGAAGCTCCAGCTTCCTGATATTTCCATTGACAATTTGGTTGCCCAACATCCGATATATTTGGTCATTGTTTACACATCGGGCGGAGGTTCTTTTTTTTCTTCGATCTACCCCGGGTTAAAACCCGGGCTATGATGTGGGTCATCCCTAACCGGATTTAAACTTAACAACAGCCGGAGCCTGGCTCACAATATCCAGCGGAGTCAGTTCCTAACATGGTTACTTCCTTTTTCTCGCCGCCCGGCTTCTGAGCAAACACAGTAATGCTGTAAATTCCCGTTCCGCCGGTATTAAATTCAGCGATCTCCTCCTCATTCAAATATTGAGACAGTATATCATTCGGGATCTCGATCGCCTTTTCTTTTTGAATAGCAATATTATCAAAACCGGCTTCCTTGATATACCCGAGATACGTTTCTTTTTGGATAGCACCTGCCACACAACCTGCATACATCTCGGCATCTTCACGAAGAGCTTCAGGAAGTTCTCCTTCCAATACAATATCTGATATGCTGAAATGTCCGCCGGCTTTAAGCACTCGATGAATTTCTTTAAAAACTTCAGGCTTGTTGGGCACTAAATTCAGCACGCAGTTGCTTACCACTACGTCAGCCACCTCTTCAGATACCGGCATGTTTTCAATATCCCCAAAGCGAAACTCTACATTATTGAAGCCGAGTTTATCTGCATTTTGGCGAGCTTTATTGATCATAGGCTCCGCAAAATCGATGCCCAAAACTTTACCTTTTTCACCGGTCTCGTGCCGGGCTACAAAGCAGTCATTTCCCGCTCCCGAACCAAGGTCGATCACATAGTCGCCTTCCTTAATCTTGGCAAATTGGGTAGGCAATCCACATCCCAAACCAAGATCTGCATCGGCATTATAGCCTTCCAGATCGCTGTAGTCATCCGTCATAATGTTGTACACTTTGGTCGACTCTCCGCCAGCTCCGCAACAGCTTCTGGCATTATAGTCTTTGCCCTGTTCGCTGATATCTGAATATTTCTTACGAACAGTTTCTTTGAGTTCTTCGGGGGATTTTGTCTGGGTTTTCATATTAGCAACAGATTGAATTGGGGATTGAAAATTCATCGATCATGGCTTCCATCACAGATTTGAATTCAGCCAGGTTTTCCTCGTCAAAGCAATAGCAGGTTCTTACCCCTTCTATCTCACCCTTAATGATGCCAGCAGACTTCAACGCCTTCAAATGCTGGGAAACGGTGGATTGGGCCAGCGGTAATTCCTCAGTAATATCACCACAGTAGCAGGCATTGGTCTTGGCCAAGATCTGCAGGATCGCTATGCGCGCAGGATGAGCAATTGCCTTGGCAAACTCCGCGGCTTTGATCTGTTTTTCGTCGAATAATTGTGCTTTTGTAATGGCCATGATCGTATATCGTAATTTTACGATGAATATAACCTGCCTTTCATTCGAAATCAATATTCATATCAAAAGTTTACTTAGAAATAGTGTTAGTCCAAGCGGACGCTTGAACTAGGTTGGGGAAGCTTGAACCAGTTGGATTAGAGCTCAATCAATTAGATTCCCGTCTACGCGGGAATGACATTGCAAATCAGTGAAATTCCAAAAATTCGTGATCAAAAAAAAGAAAGCCCCGATATCATCAGGGCTTTCCTTGATCAGCACACCTCACAGTGATGTGAGACGTAATGTTATGAGTAGGAAATTCTTGTATCCCCTACCGAGCTACTATATGAATTACTTTATAAGCGACATTTTTCTTGTCAGTGCTACATTGCCACTCGTCAAACGGTAGATATAGATACCACTTGATAGATTGCTTGCATCGAAGCTCAGCGAGTTTGATCCGGCAGCAAAGTTTTCGCGGTTCGCGAGCGTAGCCACTTCACGACCCAGCATATCATACACTTTCAGCGTTACTTGTTGCGCTTTTGGCAGAGTAAAGCTGATCTGTGTAGTTGGGTTGAATGGATTTGGATAGTTTTGGTCTAACTTGATCTCAGAAGGAATATTTGTCGATAGTTCATCCTCAGTGTCAGTTACTAATCCATCTCCAAGAAAACCGTACGCATCCAATGCGGTCCATCCAGCTAACCAGTTAGAACCATCAAAGGCCCCGGCATAGTTGACATTTGTAAACCAACTGTCATTCAAACTTTCCGCTGTTCCATATACCGGACTTTCTGGATTTGGACGAGGATCAAGTCCACCATCAGCAGAGCGGGAAATACCGCGCAGCTCAGGGTCAACTGCAGAGTTATTGTTCGCATTCAACATAGTTGCTTCATAATCAGCTGTAGCCATTTCCTCCAGCGTGCTGCCGGTTCCGAAGCTAAAGAAGATACTGTTAGTGATGTTCAATGAATCAGCTTCGAGTCGAGCTCTAGAATCGAAATCGTCCACCCCTTCCACATCTTCAACCCGCAGGGCGTTACCGGGATGATCGGTAAATACAGAGTTTGCATAAAGTGCTCCGGTGTTGTCACGGAATTCAAGCATTTGTCCCGGATCTCCGGATGGAGTTGAGCTTACGCCAGGACCAATATAAGTCGCATTTGAGATCACAGGATAAGCAAACGGAGTTCCGGTTTCATCGCCACCAGCTCCATCCATCTCAGCTGAACGTCCGGCTTGGTCACTGTCCTGGATCACAAACCAGAATTGCCCTTTACCCCGGAATCCCTGATCCCAGTCAAAAGCATCATCATTGTTGAAAGCAGACACTAGATATTTGGTATTCACGGTACCACCGAACCATTCATAGCCATCATCACCGGATGCAAAGGATTCTACATACTCGATCGTAGTTCCTGCTCCAACGCCACCCATGGTTAACCCCTGTATTTCATTTCCTGAACTGGAACCAATGTTAATTCCGGTGTGACGAATGGAAACGTAGCGCAGAATTCCGGAATCGTCCATGTCGTTATCTCCGCCATAACCTACCAAAGCAGGGTCGTCGGTAATTTCGTTTACCCCTTCAATCGTAGCTTCTACGGTGTTATTTGTGGAAGCGCGACCAAGGATGATCACTCCGCCCCATTCTCCAACATCGTCTTTGGTGAGACCTTCATCATTTTCAGCTGTGAAGATAATTGGGTTGCTTGGAGATCCTTCTGCAAAAATTCGAGAATTGCGAGTGATCACAAGTCCGGATGCATCCAGATCCTGTCCTTCTGCACCACGAACAGTGGTTCCCGCTTCTATGTAAAGATCCGCGCCTTCGGTTACGAAGATCATGCCATCCAACAGATATTCGTTGTTAGCTGTCCAGTAGGTATCTTCAGTGATATTTTCTGAAATAGTTACCATTCCTGCTTCAGAAGCACTTTCAAGATATCCGTATTCGTCCAACGCGGTCCAGCCAGTGAGCCAATTATTTCCACCAAAAGCTCCCTTGTAGGCTACATTACTGAAAAATGGATCTTCTGGAATTTCAGCACCTGAAAGAACTTCGCTATTTCGTGGTACTGGATTCAATCCAGCGTCATTAGTTCTACTGATACCTGCTAACTGCGGATCAATTGTAGAGTTATTGTTCGCATTCAACATAGTTGCTTCATAATCAGCTGTAGCCATTTCCTCCAGCGTGCTGCCGGTTCCAAAGCTAAAGAAGATACTGTTAGTGATGTTGAGCGAATCAGCTTCAAGGCGGGCACGGGAATCAAAATCATCTACACCTTCTACGTCTTCCACCCGAAGGGCATTACCAGGGTGGTCGGTAAAGATAGAGTTGGTGTACATTGCACCGGTATTATCACGGAATTCAAGCATTTGTCCCGGATCTCCGGATGGAGTTGAATTCACTCCTGAACCTATGTATGTAGCATTTGAGATCACAGGATAAGCAAATGGAGTTCCCGTTTCATCGCCACCAGCTCCGTCCATCTCAGCGGAACGACCAGCTTGATCGCTGTCCTGGATCACAAACCAGAATTGTCCTTTACCCCGGAATCCCTGATCCCAGTCAAAAGCATCATCATTGTTGAAAGCAGACACTAAATATTTGGTATTTACCATGCCACCGAACCATTCGTAGCCATCGTCGCCAGATGCAAATGATTCTACATACTCGATCGTAGTTCCTGCTCCAACGCCACCCATGGTTAATCCCTGAATTTCATTTCCTGAACTTGAACCGATGTTAATTCCGGTGTGACGAATGGAAACGTAGCGTAGTACACCAGAGTCATCCATGTCGTTATCTCCACCATAACCTACCAAAGCAGGGTCGTCGGTAATTTCGTTTACCCCTTCAATCGTAGCTTCTACGGTGTTATTTGTGGAAGCACGACCAAGGATGATCACTCCGCCCCATTCTCCAACATCATCTTTGGTAAGCCCTTCATCATTCTCTGCAGTAAATACTATAGGGTTTTCAGCGGTTCCTTCTGCAAAAAGGCGGGACCCGCGGGTAACTACGAGTCCGGATGCATCCAGGTCTTGGCCTTCTGCACCGCGAACGGTGGTTCCGGCTTCGATGTAGAGGTCGGCACCTTCGGTTACGAAGATCATGCCATCCAGCAGATATTCGTTATCGGCAGTCCACTCGGTATCGGTGGTAATATTTGAACTCACAGTCACTGTTGTCTGTGCCATCACGAGGAACGACATCGACAAAAATGCTGCAATAAGTAGCGTTGCTTTCTTCATTTGTACTTTTTGTTTTGTGTTGGGTTTTAGTGATTAGTTAGATCTTGTATTTAATTCCAATTGAGAAAGTCCGCCCCCGCTTGTAGCGCTGGTAAAAGTATTCATCACCATTAAATCGTTGCGATTCCACAATGTCCGGATCAAGTAGATTGCTGGCCTTCAGGCTGAGTTCAAAATGTGTGCCGATCGTCTTATTAGCCGTAAAGTTCAGCGTTGGATATCCACGTTCGTAGATGTCCGGTGTAGCACCTTCAGCAACGATGGAGAGGCGATCTCCGAAATAATTGTAACTAATGGATGATTTCAATCCATTCTCTGGATTCGCATAGCCGAGGTCGAGATTAAACAGGTATGGCGACTGTCCCTGAAGATCGCGGGTTGATTCTGCATCGGCGTGAGCATTGCGAATAACGGTAAGTTCCAATTCCGGGATATCCACTTCAGACCGAACCAATGTCAGGTTGGAACCGAATGAGAAATAGCGGAAGGGATCTGCGATGAAACCAAGGTTTTTACGCACCTCAAATTCCAGCCCGTACACTCTGCCCTGGTCCACATTCTGGATAGAAAGAGCATCATTCCCAAGGTCGGTTCGGATCACCCGCTCCAGTGGATTTTGCAACTCTTTATAGAAACCGCTGATGGCAAAGATCTCTCCCGGAGCTGTGAAATATTCCCAGCGTACATCATAGTTGGTGATCAAGGTTCTGTTCAGATCTGCATTTCCCTGAAAGAGTAATCCCCCAACAAAATCAAAGGTGATGTATGGAGCCAGCTCTCGGAATGTTGGACGTGCTACGGTTTGGGTATAAGCTGTTCGAATATTCATATTTTCCGACAGGCTAAAGATACCGTTTACCGATGGCAGCAGGTCTGTATTATGAAGATCACCTTCCTGCATCGACGTATCAAAGCTGGCCACATTGATGCTGGCGTCTTCTAAACGAACACCACCTACCAGCTTGAACCAGTTGGTTATGGGCAGTTCCGTCATGATGTAAGCTGCATTTACCTGACTCGTGGCATCATAATTACTTCGGGCTGCAGATGCATCTTGTACGTAGTTTCCAAACTGAGGGCGGCCGCTGTTACTGTATCCCAGAATTCCCAGAGAATCAAAGAAGGCGTCTTCATTCCCGTTTACATCATTCAGAGTGAATACCGTGTTGTCGGTATAGAAGTCGAATCTTCGCTCCCTGAATTCACGATCTACATCCACAATACTGCCACCAAACTTTATATTAGCAGAGTTTTGATTGAAAGATGTGAAAGGAATGGTGATATCAACCCCTGCAGTATTATTTCCTTCTTCGAGATCTCGATAGAATCGTCCCGGACGCTGGAAGTTGTTGGTTGGACTAGAGTGTAATATTGCTCCGGATGGAAAAGTATCTACCTGGGTGGTAAAGTAGCGAAGGTCCGGTTCATCCTGAATATTGGTTGCAGAAGAAGCTTTCCATTCTACGGTCGTTTTCAGCAAGTCTTCGAAATAGCTTTTCCCACTCAGTTGGAAGGAAGTCAGGCTTCTTTCCGTGTACTGAATAGTTCTGGTTTGAAAAAGTGCATTCGGAACATCAACCTGATAGCCTTCCAAGTATCGACCTGATCCTTCACCGCTCTGGGTTCTTAAAAACCTAGCTGACACTTTATGATTTGGAGATAACCGATACGAAAGAGTTGCCATCCCGCCCCAGTCAATGGTACGCTGTCCTTTTATATCCTGCACATCCAGTCTCCTGAAAAGCAGCTCCGAGTTATCAAAATTACCTACCAGATCATAACGGGAAACAACTCCATCATTATATCCGGAATAACTCTGTCCATAAGAGAAACTGGCCGTATAGCCCAGATCATTTCCAAATACAGGCACCTGATTTCCAATGGAGAATCCATAGCTCTGATTCATCGTGGATTGCTGTTCTCGCGGACGAAATTCGTTATTGAAAGCTTTGGATAACCGATCAAGCGTCTCAGCTGCTTCAGGATCGTTGCGAGTATCGCGTAAGGTGGGGATCTCTTTTCCGGATGCAAGATAGTCTCGCACTTCTTCTGGAATGGCGCGGCGACCTCCATCAAACCCAAGAAAGTCGGTATCACTTGGCTCACCGATCTTGAGTTCGCTAAAGGAAGCCATCGTATTAAAGCCTGAGGAAGCCGAGAGCTGAAAGGAAAACTGCTCTGGAAAATCTTTGGTAGAAATATCCACCAGTCCGCCACTGAAATTTCCGGGTTTATCCGGAGTGAAGGTTTTCAGGGTAACGATGTTCTCCAGTAAATTACTTGGAAACATGTCAAGCTGAAAGGATTTCCGGTTGGGATCAGCACTTGGAAGTTCTGAACCGTTCAGATGTGTGCTTGTATATCGATCCCCAAGTCCGCGAATGTATACGTATTTGCCATCCACAACAGAGGCTCCAACTACTTTTTGGAGTGCCCCTGCGGCATCACCGCTACCAGAATTTGAAATGCTTTCAGCAGAGATAGCATCGCTGAATGATACTGCCTTTTGTCGCTGACGAAGTAACCCGGCTTCATTATCCAGAACGGCTTCCGCAGTGATGATCACATCGCCAAGATCTTCTGTTTCAGGAACAAGTGTCAGATCAAGCTTGGCAACCTCTCCGGCTTCAACCTCAACCCCGGTTATGGTTTGCCTTTGGAAGGAAACGTAACTTGCAACTATGGTATAAGTACCTGCTTCAAGTCCGTTAATGGAATAATACCCATCAAGGTTGGTGGCGGTTCCTTTTGAGGTTCCATCCACCATAATATTAACTCCGATAAGAGTTTCGCCGGTTTCGGCATCTACAACCGTACCTGAGATGGTACCGGTTTCTTGCGCTTTCAGATTAGCAGAAAAGAAAAGCGCAAAACAAACGAGTGCTGATAATATGTGTTTTTTCACGTGTGCTGAGTGGTTTAGTTTTGCGTTCAACATTGTGATGCAAAACTAACCCTCAGCCTTTTCCATACTGTTAAGCCGGCGTTATGCTTTCTTTATATGAAGATTATGTGAATGTTAAGAAGGCCCTTGTAAGGCCTCCCGCTCCTTTACTTCTCTTGTTCTGTTTTATCGTCAGAGCTATCGCTATCAGCTTTGGTTTCTTGTGATTTCTCAGACTCTGAACCGGCTGTGTCTGATTTCTCTTGATCTTCTTCCACTACTGTAGCTTCTTCTGCATTTTCAGTAGCATCTTTTTTATCAGAAACGCCATTTTGGCTTGATTTCTTTTTCGAATCAAAAATTCCATCAGGATATTTACCATGAGGCCGGTCTCCTAACAGGTCACGCAATGCGTGGTGATCAAGTACCTCTCTTTCAAGAAGTGCCTTCGCCAGTTTTTCCAGTTCTTCTTTATGATCTTCCAGAAGCTTGATCGTTCTCTCGTGATTCTTGTCAACAATGCTTCGAACTTCCTGATCTATTTGCTGACTTGTGGATTCAGAATACTTCTTATTGAACCCAAAGCTATCGCCTGAATTTTGCGAATCTTTAAGTGAAATGTATCCAAGTTTTTCACTCATGCCGTATTCGGCAACCATAGCAAAAGCCATCTTTGTGATACGTTCGAGATCATTTTGTGCACCAGTTGAAATTCGGCCAAAAATGATCTCCTCGGCAACCCTACCTCCTAACAGCGCACAGATCTTATCGTCAAGTTCTTCCGTTGTCATTAAGAATCGTTCTTCAAGCGGAGTCTGCAAAGTGTACCCCAGTGCAGCCAGTCCACGTGGGACAATACTCACTTTCAATACCGGATCGGTATGCTCAAGGAACCATCCAACGATAGCATGTCCTGCTTCATGATAGGCAACGATCTTGCGTTCCTGAGGACTAATAAGCTTATTCTTACGCTCGAGACCAGCAATTACTTTTTCTATAGAATCCTGGAAATCTTCCATCTCAACAGCTTCCTTTTCCCGGCGGGCTGCAAGAAGTGCGGCTTCATTACATAGGTTGGCAAGATCGGCTCCGGCAAATCCCGGAGTTTGAGATGCCAGTACTCTCAGATCAATATTATCTGTGAGTTTCAATTTCTTGGAATGAACCTTCAAGATCTCCACACGACCATTCAAATCCGGTTTGTCGATCATGATCTGTCGATCGAAACGACCGGGACGTAACAAAGCTGAATCAAGGATATCAGGACGGTTTGTTGCCGCCATCAGGATCACTCCTTTGTCGGAGTTGAATCCATCCATCTCACTTAAAAGCTGGTTTAGCGTATTTTCCCGCTCATCATTAGAGCTCATAGCCATTCCACGTCCACGTGTTCGTCCAATGGAATCGATCTCATCAATAAAGATGATACAAGGTGCTTTTTCTTTGGCTTGTTTAAACAAGTCACGGACACGAGCAGCTCCAACTCCCACAAACATTTCCACGAAATCGGATCCACTTAAGCTAAAGAAAGGAACACTAGCTTCACCTGCAGTTGCTTTGGCCAGTAAGGTTTTACCGGTACCCGGAGGCCCTACTAAAAGCACCCCTTTAGGCAGAACACCACCTAATTTTGTGAATTTTTGTGGGTTTCTAAGAAATTCAACGACTTCTTCAACCTCGGCTTTTGCTTCCTGAAGACCGGCAACATCTTCGAACGTAACTTTTGTTTCTGTCTGTTGATCGTACAGGGAGGCTTTATTCTTCCCAATATTCAATACTTGCTGTCCGGGGTTCATCTTGCGGAAAATGAATATCCAGATTACAACTAAAATTGCAAGAGGTATCAGCCAGATGAAAATTCCGCTAAACCAATCTTCCTCAATTCGAACATCATATTCCACGGAATTAGCATCCAGAATGGGACGAATCTCATCATCCCGAAGCATGGTTGTCTGGAATTTCTTGAAATCCTGATTCTCAGTTGTAGTAAAAGGATTATTATCTCCTTCATCTTGCGGTGGGGAAATGATGCCATCAGAGATAGCCTGATCGGAATACACTCCGGTTACATTCACCCCATTTGTGATGGTGATCTCGGTTACATATCCTTGTTCTACATAATCCAGAAATTCACTGTACTTGATTCGATTTCCGGATTCGGCAGGGAAAAATAAAATCTGTGCCAAAAGTAGTACAAAGAAGAGAACGAAAATACTCCAGGTAGGAAATTTGGGAGAATTACCTTTTTTCTTCTTATCTCCACCCGGCTTTATTGAACTGCGTTTATTGGGATTATTCTGAGCCATTAAAAAAAGCTTATAAAATTATTCTGAGAACGGCAATATAAAGAAATTGACACTCACATGAGTTTAACGAATAAATATTTATTTGTATTTGTTGAACGTAAGATTGGCAAAAAACGTGCCACTTAAATGGCTATGACAAATCATCAAATGACAGGATATCACCTTCAGCCGTCTGCATTCTTAAACCCTTTTCTTTAGGCAGGAAGCGCCCTATTACTACAAAATCCTTAAAGTGATCCACAAATTTTTCTACCTCTTTTTCAGGAAGAGAAAACATTAGTTCAAAATCTTCTCCACCAAACAGAGCGTAACGATCAACATCCTCTTTCATCTCATCGGCAACCTGCCGGGTTTCTATGGCAATAGGCAAGGCGGCCTGGTAGATCTGAGCACCAAGTCTGGAAGCCTCTGAAAGGGCACTTACTTCATTTACAATACCTTTAGAAAGATCGATCATAGAAGATGGTACAATGCCCTGTTCCCTAAATGCATCAATAAGATCTTTTCGGGCCTCGGGCACCAATTGTCTTTTCACAACAAACTGATAATCTCCCAACTCGGGTTGAACAGATTCATCTCCATGCTCTTCCCAATGCTTTTTTTCACGCATAAGTATGCGTAAACCAGCAAGGGCGCCGCCGACATCGCCAGTTACACAAATGGCATCTCCCTCTTTAGCCCCGCCTCGGTAGGAGATCTGTTCCTTAGCTACCTTTCCATATACCGATATGGAAACCACAAGGTTGGCATGGTTTGCTTTAAGGTCGCCTCCAACAACCTCGGTCTCATGTTTCTTCCCGGCTGTATAAATTCCTTCGTACAAAGCTTCTATCATTTGTACAGACATTCTGTTTGGAACAGCGAGGTTCACGAGTACGGCTTCAGGAGTTCCATTCATAGCATAAATATCGCTAACTGCTGCAGAGAAAATTTTATAGCCAAGGTGATTGAACGGAGTATAGGTAGGATCGAAATCAACGCCTTCCACGTAGGTATCAGATGAAAGCAGTGTAAGTTCGTCACCGTTCTCATTTATGACCGCGGCATCATCGCCAATTGAGGTTTGAACACGATCGTTTTTGTAGGCATCGTAATTGGTGATCTTGTCGAGAAGCGCACTCACACCAATGCTTTGTATAGTTTGAAAAGAATCAGAATCTGACATGAAAAAGGGTCAAGTTAATAGAAATAAAAAAAGGCACCTGCACAAATGCACAGTTGCCCTTTTCATTAAATAGGTAGTACTAACGTTCTCTTCTGGTAGAGTAGTTGATCCGGAATGTACTTGCTTGTTTCAGTTCTTCCTGAACATCGGTAAGCAAGCCGAATTCTGATCCTTCATCCACACGGAGTGAGACGATTAGTTTTGGTTGTTCACGGAGCTTGTCGTACATAAGTGTACGGATAGCACCGAGATCTTCGATAATGGTATCATCTATTTGAACCTTATCTTCTCCAAGGCGATTGCCGGGAAGACGTTCAGGACCAATATAGATGTAAGAAAGCAATCGTTTCTGCTCTATTTTCTCAATATTCTGAGCCTGTGTCAAATTCACCCGTACCTTCAGAGTTACTTCTCTCAAAACAGTAGTAACCATAAAGAAAAACAGGAGTATGAAAATTACATCAGGCATTGCAGACGTCGGGACTTCTTGCTTACTGCCACCTCTTTTTTTCTTAAAATGTGCCATTAATTATCTCCTCCTTCTGCAATTGAGATTTTCTTAGGATACATATCCTTTACCTGCTCTTGTTGAGGACTTTGATCCTGCAGAGCTCCGTAAGGCACTCCGTAATTTGCTCTTGAAGCTTCATCACGAAGATCTTTATACGCTCCCATCACCTCATCCAACATATTCACATAAATTTTATATGGAGTTTGCCGTTGAGTTTTAATAGAAACGATAGCCAGATCGGGGGTTTCAGCAAGTTCAGGATCATTCGTTGGATTTTTAATGAACTCGATCAGTGATGGTTTTACATCACTTATCTGTTTTGGTTCATCATCCATGAGAATTCGTCCCTCAGCATTAACCAGAATATTCATCAGGTTACGCTCTTTAATCGGAGGGGGTTCCTGATCGTCTTCAAGAGGCGGAGGAAGTACCAGACCAATTCCTGTATCAACATTAATGGTGGTAGTCACCAAGAAGAAAATCAACAGAAGAAAGGCGATATCAGCCATGGACGAACCATTGATATCAGGTTCTTCTCTTTTTCTTTTTTTAAGTAACATAGATTAGTCCTCTTTAAAACTTAAAAGTACCGCGTAAACCGGTAAGTACGATAGTAACCACCATCGTACCAAGCATAAACACTGCTGTGAATACTCCCGCTTTAGGGATTTCTCCAAAAAGTGCATAGGAAATTCCAAACACAATGAATGGAACTGCCATCATGGCAACTCTTTTATAATCCTGTTTTCCGTTTATAACGCTTTTTACACCAGCAGCTAGTATTCCAATAATACCTAGTACTATTAAGGCTATTGCCAGTCCAACACTAATAGCTTCCATAGTTTTATCCTTATCTTTAATATTTGGATTTATGTTTAACTATTACTCGTCGTCTGAGCTAGCAGAATCTGAATCAGGAACAAGTTGTTTACCTTCGTTCAGCATGATAATAGAATCAATAAGAGTAATGGAACTTTCTTCCATTTCTGCAATAATGCGGTCAATTTTGGATACACAGTAATTGTAACCGATCTGAAGAATAATACCTGCAATCAAACCACCGGCTGTAGTAAGAAGGGCAACTTTAATACCACCCGCTACAATACTCGGAGAAATATCAGCTGCAGCTTCAATATCATCGAATGCCTGAATCATACCTACTACTGTTCCGAGGAATCCAAGCAGAGGTGCAATGGCGATAAATAATGACAACCATACAAGTCCCCTTTCAAGGAAGCTCATTTCGATGGAACCATATGCTGAAATTGCTTTTTCAGCAGCTTCGATTCCTTCATGAGCACGCATTAAACCGGCCTGAAAAACGGAAGCTACAGGACCGCGAGTTTGTGCACAAAGTTCTTCGGCAGCTTCTATACCACCATCTTGAAGAGCTTCTTGTACGTCTACGATAAATTTACGGGTATTGATATCAGCAAGGTTGAGGGTAATGATACGCTCTAGGAAAATGGCTAATCCTAAGATCAGGGCAATAAGTACCGGCCACATCCAACCACTTTCATTACCTTCGTTAAACTTTGCTACAACGACATTGAAAAACCCTTCGTCAGCAGGGGCTTGTAAAAGAAAAAGAGCAATCGACGAGATCATGTCTACTCCACTAGTTATTTAATTGTTAAAGGCTAAGATTAATGAAGCGAAAGAATAGTTCATTTTATACTAAATGTCAAAGTAACAAAGCTTCTAAAACCAGTTTTTTACTTATTGTTACTGCAAACAGTAAGTGCCTAGCTAAGTTCTTTAAAATTATCTGCTTTTATCAGAGAGTTGCACTCATAACTAATTTTATAGTATGTATAGCAGGCCGGTCTTGAACTGTACGTCCGTCATAATCCAAACTGAATCGAATTAAGTTACTGAGTCTGTAACTACTTCTCAACGACCATAGTAGATTTTTACCTTCTCCGGTCCCTTCCGAAAGTTCATAGTTTCCGTAAGTGGATGAGCTGCCTTCTATTACCGTATTTCTAAATTCCAGCCGCAGATTTGTTTGTACTTTTCTCCACAAATAAAGTCGCTGCGTGGTGGATACTTTTAGCAAGCTTGCTTTTGTCACCTCAGCTGGTGCCCTATCCTCTTTTTGTGCATACGAAATATCAATCCCTGCATTCCAGTTTCTACTGATCGTACCGTTAATGCCGGGTTCAAAACTTCGTGCATGTATATCGTAATTACGATTCATGAGCCTGCTGCTTTCACTTCTGTTTTGTGATTGCTGAAGGTCGAGCTTTAGCCGAATGCGGTCTGTAAGGTTGTATCCCGTATTTATATACATTTTCTGGGTGAAGTTCTGTATCGACTCGCTGCTGCGTCTGTTCACCCCCCTGTTTTCTGCCATTCCCAATTTAAGATCAAGATCGTTCCATCCACGAAATACATCCAGTTCCTGTTCCCAGAAAAGACGTCCCTGAATTGTGGTTGAGTCATTACGAAAGGTATTTAACTTTAGTAAATACACATCTTCGATATCGGTTGTGGTTGAATTTTCGAGAAGATCTATCCGAGAGCGAAGTCTGATGCCACGATACCATGCTTCTTCATCCACAAAAGAAAAAGGCCGGAGAGTATTCAAAAATCGTGCGTTCAGATCAACAGCAGGCAGCAGAACATCTGACGGTAAAAACTGGCGGATAAAAGTCCCTTCATTTGAACTTACTTCCTGGAAAAACTCATCCACCTGCTGTACGCCATCCTCATTCAGGTCATCCCACACATACTGCCCTATCTCCGGCCCCACTTCTATATACGATTCCTGCAACAGAGCCTGCCGCCGGGTATTCGCTTCGTAGAAAAACTCCCCCTCCACCAGGCGGTTTTCTGAAACAAAATTCGTAACCGATCGAACCAATACACCCTTTCGGTTTTGATTGCCCTCAGAAACAAAAGCATCACTGTACATTTTGTCCCTAAGCCTCAGCTCATTTACCGTCGAAAAATTATTATTTGGGGTGAACCTTATGCTATACCGCTGCTCAATAGCTGTAGCCATATCCTCAAGCGCATTTCCCAGAACGCCTTGTTCCTCCCGGTAGGAGATTCCTGCATCCAATTCCAGTGAGCTCAAATTGAGTCGCAGACCCGGCCCAACATCATAAAATTTTTCTGATACCGCCAACAACGAATCCGTCTCAAACTGTTTTTGCTCCCTGTTTTCCTGATCAAAGCGAATGTAGGGAGTCACCTGAATATCCTCTCCCAAGCTTTTACTGATCCTTCCCTGATGGCGAAACCAGCTTCCATACTGCTCAAGCAGTGCATCCTCGCTGCGCACCCAATCCTGGGTATAACTCATCTTCAGCCAATCTTCTTCACTATTGAAAGAAGACGCCTGACGTACGCCTGAAAACCCATCTCTGTCTACCTGTCCTATTTCTGCTGATAAACTCGTTAATTCTGTGGGTTGAACCGATACTTCTGCCTGATTGATAACTTCCCTGCTTTGCCCGGTCCGGGTTATGTTCCATTTACGATCAAATTCTACATCCCGGGTTCTTTCAAAGAATTCAAACCTTCGGCCTGTGTACCTCCGACTTACTTCGCCACTTATTTTTCCGATCCCGCTATTGGTCTCCCTGATGCGAATACCCGTTTCATATCCCATGTCCGTATTGTTATTGTCATCCAATGATGAAAAACGATTTTGATCGAAATCACTGACCGCCCATTCTCCAAACACTTCAATTTTCTTTGATACATCAAAACTTCCGTTTAAGGCTACCATTTGTTGTTTCTGAGGAGCCGGAAGCTGACGAGATGGCTCATAACTTCCCAAACCGGAACCAACCCATTCATACAACAATCCATTCGTCTGCCCGCTGTTTCTACGATAGCTTCCATTCCCTTCCCCAACATTCGAAAACCGCACTCTGTATATAGCTTCTTCTGATCCCGGGCGATGTTCATAGATCGAAAAGGACTCCCCATTTGCCATGGTATCAATGCGGGCATACAGCAAAAATTGATCTCGCTCTTCCTCACTAGCCACCGTAGCACCACTCACTACCGCTTCTTCCAGATCATCTCCCACATCCTGAAGCACCTCAATATCCTGCTCACTTAATGATTGTTGGGAGAGCAGGTCATCCCCATCGGCCTGACGAATAGCCGAGGCTCCAAGTGTAAAGCGGCCACCAAATAGATCTGCTCCACCTTCCGCCGCTACCACCGTCCGGTTGAAATCCCGGTCGATGTATTCGTATTCGATCACGATCCGTGTTTCGTCTTTGATGAGTATGTTATTGGTGAAGTTGACCTCCCCCAAACCATAATCAATAATGTAATCATTCTCTGCCCCACGCTGTACTTGTCGGCCATTTATGTACACCCGTTCAGTTCCTGCTAAAATGATCACAAACTGCTCGTTATTTCTTCCGATAAGGCGATATGGTCCCTGTACGCCATCCTGACCGTCAAAACTCATAGATTTATACGTTCCCCTAACCACCGAGGCCGCTCCCGAATAATCCCCATATCTTGAAACCACACTTCCGCTGGCCCCCTGCAACCTGCGATTGTATTGAGCGAATGAATTTTGCTCCAAACTCACATCCACATCTCCCATTTCTACTGAGGCGTTAGGAGCTTTAACCTGAATAAAGACCTTATCAAATTCCCGAAGATTCTGCGTCGTTCCATCGGGCTGAATAGGAATGCTCTGATCGGTCAGTGATGCGTTAATGTCGATATTTTCCGTAAGTGGACCACTAAGTTCAAAATTCAAACCGCTTTCCAATGAAAAATCCTGGTTTGAACCGACAATAATTCCCCTGCTTAAACTTCCTGACTGCCTTAGGCCAGCCTCTGCTGAAAAAGATTGCTTTGTTTGGGGTTGAAGTTGAGCCTGAAGGGAATCCCTGTTCTCAAAATAGGCAGGGTCGAGCTCCGTCGGGCGCAAAGGTTGAAAAGACCTGGGAAGGTTGATGGGAAGTATTTCAAAATGGACCTGGAGAGAATTTATGCCCAGTTTCTCCCAGAAGGGATCAGAGAATTGAATAGCTCTAGCTTGCGGATCAAAACTCCAATTATGGGAAGCAATTGTGTCCCCAGCTGCTTTAACCACTATGCTTTCCGGTAGCACCCAATCATCCAAAAAATAAGTAGAATCGGTACTTAATGGTTCTATGGTTATGGTTTGAGCAATGGTTGACTGTGCTGCCAGTTCAAACCTAAAACAAAGGCAGATCACGGCAATGCCGAAAACTTTTAAAAGCCGATACGTGTGAGCCGTTGCGATCAGGGGTTTCTACATTTGTTGGAGTGTGATGAAGGCTAAAGCTTTCAGCGGAAAGGGTCAACAATCAAAGATCGGCATGGACTTGCAGCCCGCGATCAAGAAATACCACGAAATCATCGGAATCACTATATCCCAGACTTTGCGCCAGCACTCTGCCTGATCGAGGATCAATAATGGCATAGGTCGGGAGTGCAACATTTCCGGTCAACTCGAATTGCAACATTTGGTTTTCCTTGGCATTAGGACCACCATCGGTGTATAATTTAACCAGTTCCATTTGGTCAAATCGTTGCACCACTTCTTCCAAAGGGAAAACATTGGATTCCATGGCCCTGCAGTTTGTGCAGGTATAGCCGGTGAAATCAATAAAAACAGGAATGCCTTCGCTCTTTGCCTTTTCGATGGAAGCCTGATAATCTTTGGACCAGCCGTCATCTACATCCGATGATGCACCTGCTGATGCCCCCGTTCCGATGCTTGCCACCAAGCTGACATCGGTTGCTTGTTTTGGAGGAAGAAAGGCGTCCCAAAATCCTAGTGAAGAGCCCAGAAGTCCGGGAATCAAATAAAAACTAAATAAGAAAAATGGAATAGCCAGCAACATTCTTCCCGTTGAAATCTGTTTGGGCTTTTTTTCATGTTTCAGTGAGTAGCTTCCGATCAGGTATAGTCCTGTAAGCAAGAAGATGGCGATCCAAGCTGCGATGGCAAACGGTCGGGAGATCAGCCCCCACTCCCACACCAGATCGACGTTAGAAAGAAATTTGAAAGCGGCTGCAAGTTCAATAAATCCAAGCAACACTTTCACTATGTTCATCCATGAGCCACTCTTCGGGAGTGATTGCATCCATTTTGGGAAGATGGCTAAGATCACAAATGGGCTTGCAAAAGCAGCTGAGAATCCGATCATTCCAAGAATAGGGTAAAACCACTCTCCTCCGGTTGTAGCGGCAAATACTCCCCCCACAAAGGGTGCAGTACAAGAGAAGGACACTGCACTGATGGTAAGAGCCATAAATAAGATCCCGCCTACCCCACTGCTTTCGTTACTCTTACGGTTCAGCCAGTTCGTAAGCTGATGAGGCAACTGCAGCTCATACATACCAAGCAAGCTGAAAGCGAAAGCAATCAGAACGGCCGCAATAAATAAGTTTACCCATGGATTTGATGCAAAGTTCTGAGCTCCGGATACTCCAAAAATAGCAGCCAATAAAATTCCTAAAATGGTAAATGTTGCCACAATCGCGATCCCAAACAGAACGGCTTTTCCAACGCCCTTCCCTTTATCCTCAGATTTGGAGAAATAAGAGACCGTAAGCGGTATCATTGGAAAAACACACGGGGTAAGCAGGGCCGCAAATCCAGCAAGGATGGCGATCCATAAAAAACCAAAAATACCTTCGCCCCCCATAGCTGATTCTTTGATCTCTGCCAATTCACCCACAACTTCATCACCCTCAGCACCTTCTCCAGCAACTGATTCAGGCACAGGCTTATCTGAAATGCCCGTTACCGTAACACCTGCCACGATCGATTTTGTAGTTGGCGGCAAGCACACTTTATCGTCACAAACCTGGTAGAATACTTCAATATCAAGATTCTGTTTACCAGTTCGATCGACTTTAATAGTTACAGGAATGGTAAACTCAGCGAAACTACTGTGCCAGCCTAATTCGGTTTCAAAATTAGGGTCGTATTCTACATCGGCTGCGGATTCAGTAACACCGCCCACAATGGCAAAATTGTTGGTTTTAGCAGAAAATTCAGTTGGGAAAGGGCCTGCATCTTCGTCGTTGAGAATGGAGTATAGATGCCAGTTGCCTTCAATGGAAGCTTCTACCTGAATTTCGAATACCTCTCCGGCTAAAACGGAATCGGGAGCATCAGACACGGAAAATTTAACAGGGTCAGGAATTTGTGCCTGAATAAAAAATGGGGATAACATCAGAATGATGATCCCCATTAATTTGATTTGAACTGATTTCATTAACACGAATTTCTAAAAGTTGATCAGGTAAAGATTTGGTTATTCATCTGTATTGATGACTTCCACTGAATGAAACTTACTTCTTTCGAAATTAGTGCCTGAAATCTAAATCCGAATGAATAATATCATTCGTCTTTAACAACCCAGAATTTCACTTGTGGATTCAAATCTCCAACAAGGTTTACTGTGGCTGTGTATTCGCCTAAAGCTTTAACATCCTGGTCTAAAGTAATATCTTTTTTATCAACCATGATATCTCGCTCTTCGAGCGCATCGGCAACATCGGCATTCGTTACCGTTCCGTGAATTCTGTCTTCTTCACCTGTTGTTACAGAAATAGTCAGTGAAGTAACTTCAAGCTGTTTTGCAAGCTCTTTGGCTTCATTAACGGTGAATTCAGCTTGTCGTGCAGCTTCTTTTTTCAGTCGCTCCAATTCCTGAATAGCACCTTTGGTAGCCATAACAGCTTTACCTTGTGGAATAAGGTAATTGCGACCGTATCCGTCTTTAACATCAACGATCTCACCGGACTGTCCTACTTTTTCTACGTCTTCTCTAAGTATGATTTTCATAATTCTATCTACTTGTATTTATCGGATGTTTTCTTCTACGTAAGGCATCAGGGCTAAGAAACGGGCTCTTTTAACGGCCGTTGTTAATTGTCGCTGGTGCTTTGCGCTGTTTCCGGTTACACGACGTGGCAAAATCTTACCTTGGTCGTTGGTGAATCGCTGAAGGGTATCAACGTCTTTATAATCAATGTACTCTAATCCGGCACGGGTAAACTTGCACTGTTTTACCTTGCGCTGGTTTTTCTTTGGGTGTGATGGATTCTTAATCATAATCTAAATTCTTTGGAGGGGTTATTCTTAATCGTCGTTTTCGTCGTTGTCATCATCTTCATCTTCATAAGCGAAGATATCCGGTACTTCATTTTTCTTTTGAAGTTCACGGTGACGAAGCATTTTAGCATCATACTTCAGCGTGAGGTAACGCATGATATTGTCATCGATGCGAAGCTGTCTCTCAACAGAAGCAATTGCTTCAGCTGGTGCTGAAAAGTACATGTTGACGTAGTAACCACTGCCTTTCTTGTCTATATCGTAGGCAAACTGACGCAAACCCCACTCATCAACTTCTTCAATTTCGCCGCCTTTACTTTCGATAAGCTTAGTTACTTTATCGACGGCTTCTTTAAACTGGTCATCCTCGAGTACAGGATTTATGATATAGGTAAACTCGTAATAGTTTTTACTCATGTGTGTATGTGTTTCTTTGGTTGTTTCCTAAGGTGAAAACAGTCACCCTGGCACTTTGCTGGGTAACAGAGCTTTTCAAGATACACTTTTTTTGAAATCTATACCAACTATTAAGAAATGAATTATTTCAACCAACCAGTAAGTTGTTTAGCTGATCTCCTGTACCCACTTTATACACCGAAAAATCTTTATCCAGAGAGATTATGGAAACGAGGCTTCTCATTTCTGCGGCAACCAAAAGAGAAGCATCTGCAAAATCAGCGGGAAGATCAGCATAATTGTCAACGATCTCCCGGATCTTCATAAGTTGCCACTGCTCTAGATTTATCACCTCGATACCGCCTTCACTCACCCAGCTTAAAAAATCGAGCTGAACTTGTTTGTAAAAATCCAGCATGTACGAAACTTCAGTAAGCACCGGTCATGTTGAGATAAGCCGCCCTTTATAATCCCACATGAATTCATAGACTTTCCCATGATATTGATCACTCCTGTCGAAAAGTGCAGTTATAGGACCGGTATCAATTAGTGTCCTTGTCACGAATCTTTTCTTTTATACGGGATTTGTAGCTTGTAGAACGATCGGTATCTCCGCTACCATATTTTCCGAAATAGCGCTCACCGAGATCAAAGGGTTGGTTGAATTTCTTCTCTTTTTCCATGTACTCTACCAATGCTTCTTTTACAATATCAGACCGGGAGGTTTTCTTTTGATCTGCAATGCCTTCCAGGTCTTTTTCTATTTGTTCTGAAAGACGTATTGACCGCTTAACTTCATTGATTATTAATGTGCACCTCTAATGCATTACATTTTGCATAACAGTTCAACAACATAAAAAAAGGTACTGTTATGAATAACAAGTAAAATGTGAATCAAATATTTATATTTGGTTTCCAATTAGAAGTATATGCTTAGGCAATACTATCTAGC
>NZQV01000012.1 GCA_002696035.1 Balneola sp.
ATGTAACTAAAGGCTTTTCATCCCTGCCATCATCCATACTCATACCGCCCCAAACATTTAATTCCGATCTTTTCGGTGATGAGAATGAGGCCTTATCGTTGAGCTGATCGACCGTTGCAGAATTGGCCACCTTCGTCTTTTCGGCATCCGTAAAGGCATTGGTGTCATCGTTCGATTCGTAACGTGATTTAACCTCAGTAGCCGTGAGCTGAGTGTCTGTTTGAATAGCATTAATAGCTTGCTTAATTCTTTGAGGTGACCACCTCCTTATACTGACTTCTGTTCCCGCCTCAGCTTCGACCTGAGTCGCTGCCGAAACTTGATTATTATAGGCTTCTTCAATCTCTTGATTTGATTGATCTGCCGTAGCCTCAGACTCAATTCCAGAAAGCTTTTGTTTTTCTGAATTAGTGAAATGTTTGTTTTCTTCTCCGTTATTTATAGAGTCTAAAGTGTCTGAGGCCTTATCAAAAACTGTATCACTAAATTCGTAACCAGATTCATCATCCTTTACAGTGGGGAATTTCCCCGCATCACCAGATGTTATTGGAGGCAAATTTACACCTGCAGCCGCTGCTTCTGCTGCATCTTTAGCCGCCTCCGCTTCATTCTTATACTGAACAGCCAGGGCCATGATATTGGTGGCACGTTCGCCCGTAGCCGCGTCGGTTGAATCAGTGATGGTTATTATCCATTCATGAGGCGTTCCGGCCTCTCCTGCCCCCGAAAGCCTAACCATTGTAGATATCAATGATGATTTAGTGTTTGGATCATCATTACGCTCCGTCCATACCTCAAGGAAGTACCGGCCTCTTTTTACATCCATGGTAGAGGCATCAATAACACCGGATATAATGTCATTATTTGATGCGGATGAACTTGACAGAGCCAGGCCACCACCATCTGTAGAAATAGAGAACACATTATCGTTACCGTCCGTCAATAACGTAGTTATATTAGAAAAAGAACTTAAATCGTAGTGCCCGGAATCTTCCTTGAACTGGATCGAGAATGAGAACTCATCCGCGCTCTTAATTCGCGGAGTCTTATCTAATACAACCGGTGTAGCGAACATGATTTTTTAATTTTAGATTATGCATTTACTAATAATGTATAGAACTGCGAAATCCGACTCATCCTATTTTTTCAGGTCAGAAGATTCTTTACTCATATCCTTAAGCATGAACGATATTTTCGCAAGCTTGTCTGGGGATATGGAGTCAGGAAACCAACTAGGATCCGCGTAATGTGGATCGGGTACTCTTGAAGGCTCCCTGCTAAGTATCACATCGTTTCGATCCTGTCGCTCTCGGTCTTCTTTAATAGCTTTGGAGAATTTATCCTCCAGTTTTCCCAGTTCCCTTGAAAATCGCTCTTGATCGGTTACGTTCTTCACGAATCGGTCTCCGTTAGTATCAATCTGCTCGACTCCACCACATTTTTTAGCGAGCTCCATTCTTTCAGTATTGTAGGCTTTCATTTCCTTCGATGCCTGCTCCATTAAGTCCTGAATAACACCAACGGCCCTTTTGTAATTGTCTATGTTGAAAAACAAAGCCATACGGGCATCCCGGTGTTCATCTGTCTCACACCTAAAGTTTGCCACGTCTAATAACGATTCATGCCGAACTAATATCCTGTTCAGCGTGAGTTTCTCTTCCTGTTCGAAAATGTCAATCTTTTCTTCTTCCATTATGTTTTCTTGTTATTGTTCTCTGGTTACAATTTCTAATTCAGCCTTGCTGCCATCTGGGAGCACACAGTACAGATTGCTATTCTTGATACCTATAAACTCGATAGTGTTTGATTTGATCTTACCGCCCCCGGTTGTCATATCTATGTAGTTCAATGGCGATTCATATGCGAACAAACCATTATTTCCAAGCTGCACCTGCCCCTTAAATGTTATGGTTTCAAAAGCATCAACATACAGTGGAGCAATAGGTGTGCTTCCCTGCTGAGGACTGTAACCCTCAAATTGAATACGAATTTCACTAGCATCATCTTTCACTACAAAGGGTACTTCAACAGTATGCCAGGTGTCTTCATCACCAATGCTTCCGCTTGGAACAGTTACATATTTTTGTACCATCAGAAATGACCCTGCAAATACATCTAATCCGGAGACTATAAAGCCTCCATCAAAATCATCAAATCCGCCATCCTCATCTTCATATATAATAGAGAACAGGCAACTAGGCTGTATATAGCCTCCCACCTGATCGACCCATTTAGTCCTAAACCGTATCATAAGTGTTTCTCCCCGGTAGGCAGACACATCTATATCCTGATAGGCAGTTTTATTCATATAGTAGGTGCCGTCTCCATCTACACGGACAGCATAAGATCCTGAATACTCATAGGTGGAATCTCTGTTGAATGTACCCCCATCATCTATTCTGTTGGCATCTATCCAGTCATAGGTCCCTGCAGTAGTAACAGGTGGTGATCCGTTTTCAAAACCTGCGTTACCTATAAGGGATTCGCTGACTTCTAAGGATGAGGGCTGTGCTGCAGTAAAGTCTCCAAACCGAACAATCTTGTTAGAACTCCCATCCTCTACATACATTTCTGTATCATCGAACTTCATGCCCGCAAATACACCGGTACCAGTCCCTCCATCAGCGCTGAAAATTGGATTAGCTTCTGGCCCTACACGAATTTGCTCTGCATCAGAATCCACATATAAATTAGTCACATCCACTAAGAAGTAGGTGTCATTCATAATGTAGGCACCGGATTCTGCTTCTAATGAAGAGCCAGCGCCCATCGTAAGTGTATTGGATATAGTAGCCGTTTCTGCAAGCAGGTCATTAATAAGCGCATTGCTTGTAACGACTAAGTTCTCGGTGCTTATAAAACCTCCTGAGTTGCCGGAGGGGTAGAGGTAGAGGGACTTGATAAGCTCTTCAATTTGGGCTGAGCTATATCCGCCTAAACTATAGATGTTGGCTTGTGCTAACCTGCATCCTGTTCTGTTTTCCGTACCTCCCAAAGTTCCATTACCAAAACGCAACACTTCTGTAGTACTAATTGAGCCTGAAGCAGAAGTGGAATCAGTATCTTCACGAACTCCATTAATCCACAACTGTTGCTTATTCACGGATTCATTTGGATTATATACCCATGCAACATGATACCAAGTGTTTGTAGAAATGTTATAATTTTGTGTAATAATGTTATTTGAAGCATCTCTTGTTCCTGCTCGTAGCGTCCCGTTATCATAATAAATACCGTAGGATTCATCATAATTACCTTTTCCCATTAACCAATATACACCTGTTGCACTATCAACCTTAACCCATATTGAATACATAAATGAGTCGGTATTTGAAAATTCTATACCTGAATATGAGGGTGCAGTTAGCCTCGCCGAATTATTTAGAACAACAGCCCGATTAGATGGGCTATCTCTTGTATATGCAGGTTCATCACCCAAAGAACTTGCACTATAATCAAGTGATGATGTCGAGAATTGATTCAGTAAACTGTTTTCAAATGAAAACTTAGCCTTTCTTCCTTTCTCACTCACTCTCGGAAGGGAGGTAACGTCTATGTCCGCACCCTTAACATAAATACCATCCTCGGTCGCTCGGATATAACTTCCACTGGTGTAATTACCGGCCCCCATACCATAAGTGTCAGAAGTGACACCATACCACCCTTTTAAATTACCGGAGACCATACGCGCTTCAATCGCATCATATGCCGTGCCGGTTCGCTCCATAAAAGCGATTGCAGGACCGGATGTTGTTACTCCAGTCTTCAAAGAGTTGATGGCATACATGTCAATGAACCCAGCTCCTGTAGTGCCGGTGTTGAAAATACCATCACCCTCAGACCAACTATTTGACCCGGAACCATCTAAATTACGGATTACATCATAGGTGTACGTGCCATCCCCGTTATCGGTAGAAGCAGAATCAACCCGCATAAACTCCACCTGTAACTCTTTCTCCAGGTGTATTACATCCCCATCATTCAAATTACTGTATCGTACAGTAATGGAGGTGTCACTCGTCCCAATACCGGTATCAAGTATATTTCCAAGACCAACATTGAACCGCCCACCCTGCGTAACTCTGCGCTCCGAAACGGTCATGAGTTCTACATACATCTCAGCAATATGAGCGCTTAAGAATTTCTTATTTGCAGCCCCTAAATTGGATGTGTAATTCGTCTCCGGATAAATATCAGCGCCAAATTCTGCCAATGATCCGGCATAAAAAGCACCGGTACTGATAGAGGTAGCAGACAATAGCCCTGAAGAATTGTAAGTCAACCCGCTTCTCGTCTCATACCAGTCATTAGTGGCATTCCAAACCGCAATTCCGTTATCAGATGGAGCATCAGGGCGCGTTGCAATAGCTTGCAGGGTATCACCTTCCCAACCTACACGGGCAATAGCTCCATTATCTACTCCAAACACAACATTATTGGTGCCATCAGCCTTTAAGACTTTGTGTCCGGCAATATCCCCGGAAGGAATAGCAGCCACCGCCCCTTCTCTCGAAATAATGAAATCCTTCGTCGTATATATCTGTTCGGCATGAGTCTCATAGGCTTCACCGCTCTGGATGATATCCCCGTTGAAAGTAGAAGTGCCTTCAAATGTAGCGTCATTGAATGATACATCATCACCAGTGTATACTGGATCATCCGTATACTTATCATCAACAGTAACCGTATCACTTACAGCATTTGTCGAATAATTCCCACTCGTGTCAATAGCCTTAATCCGATAGGTGAAATTCCCAGAAGTCACAATAGCCGTAGTTAGCGTAGTTCCCTTCGTCCGGTCCACCAAAGTGGCATCACTCCATCCGGTTCCACCCACACGTATTTCATACTCCCCAATATCAGGATCGCTGTTCTCATCCCATTTATGGCGAATCTGTGTTTTGTCAACAGAAACTGAATAGTTGGAAACGTCAGATGGAGCCTCCCCTTTCCCAACAACGGTATGCGTAGTGCTAACCCATCCGCTTACCTGGTCATAGTTACGTGATCGAATTTGCACTTCATATACTTGCCCTTGTTCTACATTGGTAAGTGCAATATTTCCATTTATGGCATCGGTAACCTCAAATATCCTCCAGCTACCATTACTGCCATTTACCCGCGCTCTCGCTTCAATCTGTAAGGATGGGAATCCCTTCGCTGCGCTGAAATCAATGGATAGCGTCAGTCGCCTGCTTCGGTCACTGTCTTGATATAAAACGGTCGTGTCACTGCGAATATCATCTATCACAGGCTCAGGCGGGGTCAGGTCCGTAATATCCAAAGGCTCTGTCAAATTACTGTCAAAAGGCGGGATTGTGCCTGAGTCAGCATCGTATATCTCAGGGGCATCATCTACCAGTAAAAGCGTAGCTCGCAGATCATCCTGAGCCTGAATAGCTGTTATCTTTAAGTTCGTTGTCTCCTTATTTACTTCTCCAAACATGTACAGGTCACCGGCTGCTATATCAGCTACTTCCGGGGTGATAGAAAGGGTATTGTATTCCCCTGCAGACGTTGTTGCCACTGATAATTCATGACTGCTTCCATCTGTACCGCGAACCCGTAATACATAGTCGGTTGCGGCCTGAATGGTTACAACATCATCAAGTACAACTTCAGTGACTTCACTGCTGCCGTTTAGAGTAAACGACTTGATCCTTCCGTACCCACTGCCCCACAATGGCACGTCATGGGTAACCTTCACCAGATCACCACGGTTGGCAATTAAATGTTCAAAATCAACTTCAAGACTGTACACTTCCTGCCGCAGCTTGGCTTCTGCTAAAATATACCGGCCGGTCTTCCACGCCTGATCCCAGTTTGTGATCCCAAGAAAGCTAATAGTCTCAAACTTAGTGGCCTGCTCATCTTCACCGGAACCATCTGCATTGTAGCCATCATCATACACAATAGCTTCGTCCTGCTGCCAGTCCTTGTCAGGATTGATAAACCGCACTTTAAGCGCATGGGGATTGTCTGGGAATATCCGGGTTGAACTGAAATTGATGCTGTTTCGCGGGGTAAAGTGCTGCACCGGGGTAGTCTTCTCAATATCTACAACAGGTAGGTAAACTCCGTCAATTTCCTGGATACTCGCTCTCCCATAGCTCGATACCTCTTGCAGAAGGTCTTTAACCGTAGTAGAACTATCAACTACCATATTACACTCATCACCACGGGTATCGCATCGATCAGCCCACGCCTTGAATGCGTCCGCATCTATCTTACTCTTAGCCAATGCCCCGGAGTTCGCATTTCCGGAAATAATATCGGCTGCTATCCAGGCTGGGTTTGAGGTGGCCGGTGAGTTTGGGTCTCCATTGGTATATGATGTCGGATCACTCCATGATGAACCATTATATTCCGATAACTGACTTTCTACTTCTACAGAGAATTGCTCAAGAGTGTTTGAAATATTGCCTTGCGCCTTTACTCGCATTGCGAGATAAACGATATTCTCAGTGTTTACAGGCGACACATATTCCACAGATTTAAACGAAGACCAGGTGCAATCATCAACATCATTAGATGAAGATGAAGATGCATTTTTCTTCGTTACCCTGATTTCATACTGCCCTTTTGATGGCAGTTTACGCCGTATACCGCATCGGTGTGTTTCTCTGGCTGCGTTCTTTGTCTCAAACCCAGCCCCCAACGGACTTGCGGAAGGATATAGGTCACAGTTTATGAACTGTAAACCATCATTTAAATCAAAAGAAGCATCATTCCATGTAGTCTCGCCAACTTCTCTGTAGTGTACATCAAAGGCATAAAAAGCCGTTTTTGTCTTACCGTTGTCTTCGCGGTACAGTCCGCTTGGAAAGGTAAGGGTTACGGAAAATTCATCAGTGTCAACAGAAGTTGTCTCAATGAAGGCGTCACCGGCATCTACAAAACTATCACCGGGAACGATTTCATCCACATCATTCGCATAAATGGAAGGGCGTTCACCTATTTCTATTTCTACATCTTCATAATTATCGTTACTGTTGAAATGATAAGTTCCCCCGTCTGTATTAAATACAATGTCCCCTATACTGGTATCACCTACTTTAGGAACGGAAGGTATCAATGGGCCATATCCGAGACAAAACAGAACCCTTAAATATTGTTCATTGCCAATGACTTCCGTAAATGGCTTTCCTGCAATGGAAGGGTATATTTTCCGCTTACCATATACTTTAGGAATTACACCATAGGCATTCGCTCTGTTTCTTGATCCTGTAACATTTCCCAGCCTGTTGAAATCTGCTTTTTCAACTGATTGTGTCTTCGACATCAGGAAGCTACTTCCTACGTTCAGCGCAGCAACAGCTATACCGGTTTTAGCTCCGGCCCAAGCTCCACCCCAGAACCCCACACCGGCCCCGGCACCAATCCCACCCGTTAGGGCAGCACCCAACACCGTGGCACCGATCATAATAGCCTTCTGCGTATTTTCCTGACGATCTCCGGTGCCTTTAGGCACTAAGGTAATATCAACTACGTCCTTTTCGTGTAGTGGCGTTAGGTCGTCAAATTCTCGCCCATTAACAGAAACATGAAACCAGCTCCGGTCCTCCGGCAGAAGTTGAGCAAGCGTAGCCCCTCCCGGAACGCTGAACTGATGGCGCTCTTGCTTAAAAGGATGTGGTTTGATGTTAATTATAGGCATAGAATCCCTCTACACGTGAAGCCCACTTTTTGCTTGTAAAATCTTCTATACATGCGTTTATGCCTTTGGCTATATGCAACATCTTCCGGTTATCCAACACCACGCCCACATGCAAAGGCATACCGCCAATAGAAAAAACAACCACATTTCCGGGTTCGGGGGTGTCCACCTTCTTCCAGTTGGGTCGCTCTTTGGCCACCAATAGCGGTATGTTGAACTTGTCATGGGCATGGATGTATTCATCACTAAAGTCAGGTAACTTGTGCCCACATTCATCCTCTAAAACACGGACACAAAGTCCATAACAATCATACTTAGGACCACGACCACGGTCCTCAAACTCCAACCCTATGTACTTACTCACATCCATAAATCATCCATCAAAATATGCCCGGTGTATTCTGTGGAGTAAACTGATCTTTCGGGAACTGCTCGTTTAAAAAGTCTTCCTGATATCCAATAGTCCCGGTTATGGTGAATTTGTCGTAATCGAATTGCTTTAAAACCATTTCATACGGGCCGACTTCTACCGTATCTGGGTCAGAGGCGCGTATAACGCTTATGGTTAGGTCAGGCGCGTTTTGAAGAGGTCGAAGTGCTGCAATGATGCTTTGGTCTACATTGTCGATCTGTATGCGCACCTGTGGTACTTCATCGTCTTCACTCGGCAACTGAATGCGAAAAGCACTCGCCTTGTAGGTGCCATCACTCCGCACAATATCTTCGTTGTTGTCTACAAAAAGCAGATCACTGGCAAGGCTCGCATGGCTTATCTTCACAATGTGCAGATATACTTCCCCTGTTTGGGCGGCCAGCATGTCTTGTACAGCATCAGCGCTTAAATTTCTCATGGCAATCGCTCCATGTATACCGTTACATCTACAATTCTGTCATTGGGGTTGGAAGCACCGGAAACAATATTCCAGTCGTAGGTTTCTTCGGTCAGGAATCGCCACTCATACTCAACATCATCCTGTGGGTCATCCATGTTAAAAGCCAAACTCCCTTCTAAAGTCGTAGTGTGATAAAAGGTTTTGAAGGTCTCGAATTTATCCCCTGGTATCTGCATGGTGAATTGCATGGGCCTGGCGGTAGCCGTAGTCCTCCTGCGCACTTTAGCCGGACCAACATCCATTTGTGTACGCAATGCCCCGCTTTCGGGTTTTCCGCCTACTGGAGTTGGTATCGGTATGCTTGAAGGCCAATCTATACTTGCCATATTATCCTCTGTTTACACCACTTCTTCTGATTCCATAATTACCGCCCATTACACGATCCATTTCACCCCGGTTGAACATGTCTTTCACTTTATTTTTAACCAATACATCAATGTTCATTTGTCCACCCGGTCCTTTACTTTGCCTTGTCTCAACCTGAGATCCATTCTGATTGAAAATGTTTAAGTTCACTTTTTGGCTTAACGATGGGGCTGCAGAACTTTTAACGGGCTGCATGATCGGCATGCTTCCTGAAGTAGTCGCTGCACTTGTAGTAGCTCCATAAGTACCACCTTGCGACCAGCTATCAAAGATGGAGCTGTCTCCCGTTACCTTTAGATTTGAAGATGTTCCTCCACTGTTAAAGAATAAGCCCAATGCATCCATTAAGGGGTTCGTGAAATTCTCACGCAATAATAAACGAGCAATATCTTCAAACAAGCCAGATAGAACGTTCCCAAAACTTTCAAGAGCATCCTCTGTTTTACCGATAGATATAACAGCATCCTCAAAAGCACTCTTGAAGGCAAAATCCAATTTTCGTGTAGACTCATTCTGTTCATTCGTTACCCCGGTAAGTCTTTTAATCCGTTCCTGAAGTCCTTCAATCTCATTTTGATAGGTTCTTATTTCTTGGGGATCAGTCAGGTATTGAATTTCGTCTTGTAGTTCTGAAACACGTTCACGCAAACTACCAATGGAGCCTGGAGGGAATATCTTCTCGCCAAGGTCAAGATCAGCACCATTTATCGCTTCCTCAATTTTATCCATCTCACTGATGATCTCGTCTTCGGGAATGGTTACAGGTATGCGAATGCCTCCGTGTACCGCAGGGATGTCAAGTTCCAATAACTCTGGATCGATGATCACATCCCGTTCTGCTATCTCCTTCATCATTTTAGCGAACTCATCCGCCTTTGCTGTGTTAAGGGATATATCTGCCTCTGATGCACTCTGATAAAAAGCCTCGACCTCTTTAACTTTTGCCAGATAATCCCTCATCTTTTGAAGCTCTTCTTCAGTAACAATCAAGCCAAAGTCTGGCACCTCTATATCTCTATCTTCAAATTCTTTGACAAGTTGATCGTATTCGGAGGGGATTAAATTAAAGGCTTCCCCAAACTTCTTAACGAAAGACAGGCTCATGTTCACGATTTTACCGTCTATCTTATCCATTGTGGTAAACCAGTTGTCCTCAAAGACGTTAAGCTCAGTATCCATGGTTCCGTTAAACTTCTTCATCATGGTTTCCATTCTTCCAAATGTGAACTCCATGGTTTTAAGGACAAACCCAAATGATTGTTCTGTCTTCTCCATTAAGAAGTCCCCATACTGATCCCATATCCCAGTAACAATATCAACGGTCTCTGATGATATGCTCTTAATACTTTGCCACATCTCATAGCCACCACCGGAAGTAAAATATTCTTCGATTTCCTCCCAGTTCCGGATGATCGCACTCGTTCCAACCGCAACACCGGCTGCAACCGCAGCCATCGGCCCACTGATTGCACCAATAGCCACACTAAGTGACCCAAGCAGGAAGATAGCCGGACCTAATGCAGCAGTGATCGCAGTAAGGGTGATAAGCATCTTCTGTTCAGACTCGGAAAGCTCATTAAACCACTCGGCCGCCCTGTCAATCTGCTCCACCACTTCACGTAACACGCCTTTAAGGTCAAGTACTTCAGTGATCGTTTTACCCAACTTACCCAAAGCAAGATCAGTGGAATCAAGGAAGTTTGACCAGATGCCGCCCATGGTGTCAGACAGCTTCTCCATACCGTTTTCATACATGCCTCCGGCTGCCGTTGCCTTCTCAAAAGCATCAATAAGTACTTCAAAGCTAATTTCTCCGGCAGAGGCCATGTCAAAGATCTTGTTCTCTGCAACGCCTAACGAATCAGCCAACAAGCCAATAATAGGAACCCCGTTGGATACCAACTGTCGAAGATCTCTGGTAAGTAGTTTGTTCTCTGCTCTCGCTTCCCCGGTAATACGGGCAAGGGTTTTAAGATCGGCACCGGAAACGGCAGCAATGTCACCAAGGGTGTTCAGTAACCCAAAGGTTCGTTCCACACTCAGCCCAAAACCCAAAAGCATGTTGTTGGCACTCGTAATTCCTTCCAGCTCAAAAGGAGTGGTCGATGCAAATTCGGTAAGCCGCCCAAACACTTGCTCGGCCTTTTCTGCACTCCCCACCAATACTTCAAGCTGGGTTTGCAGTCGTTCATATTCAGAAGCAGTCTTCACAGCCATGGCGCCTGCACCCAGAATAGGCGTGGTCACATAAAGCGACATGTTCCGGCCCAGTCGTTGTGCCGTCTTACCCACCTTATCCGCTTGGTTCTGAAAGCGAGACAGATCAGACGTAGCAGTCTTTACCTGCTTACTGTCTATCTCTAATCCAAGTTTGGCAATATCAACCACTGTTATTCCTCTTTAAGTATGCAATGTCAATCCTTTTGATAAGGCGTATTTCAAACGGTGTCGGCCGGTTGCCGGTCAGTTCCATCCATGACTTGATCTCGGTGTATGAGATCCCGCCTTGTCCGCGTCCTGCACTCAGGTCTAAAAACCACTCCCATACATGTGCTACAATGCCTGGGAACGGCTTGCCTTCAATCTCCGAGTAATCACCGGTTTGCTCTGCTATGGCTGTAAGGTGATCCAGCTTGGTTATATTGGATCCCTTCATCGGCTGCTGTAACTCAAACCGATGGTCGGCCGCTTCTACCAGAGCTTCGGTTACTTTCCCATGAAATTAGCTCGGTCTGCCATGAACTCTTCTACCTGTTCACGGATCCACGGAAGCTTCGTGTACACCATCTTCACGTTTTCAGGTGTGCATTCAAGCTCTTTACCATCCAGGCCAATATTCTGCCAGTCTGCCGTTGCAGCAACGTCCATATCCAATGCCCTTGCTTCTAATTGCTCAGAACTAATGGACATATTCTTACGCTTCACACCGTCTTTCAGTGCTTTGTTGCGAAACTTTCGTTGCAGCTCCGTTTGCGCCTTTGAGTCTGGGCCGTGAATAGTGATCGTCACTTCATTGCCATCTTCATCAGTCAAGGGGGCATGAGTAGTCGGGTGAAGCACTGTAAGTACTGCCGTTTGGTTTTCGGGGTCTACAGATAAATTTGATAAGTCCATATTAAGCTGCGTTTGAACGTGTTAGGGTTAATGCTGTTGATTCCCCGGAGTCATACTGTGCCACAAAGGGGAGTACCACGTCAAGGGTGTCATTGTTGTTGTTCAGGTTCCCGCCATTGTAGTTAATGTCGTGGAAGTCAAACGTCAGAGAATCGGAACCGCCTTGATCATTCAATACCACCTGCAAACTGGATGAAGTATCATTTTTGAACTTGTTCAGTAAAGCTTCATCCCTGAATCGTGCGGTAAGCGTTCCTTCTACCTGAATCATGCCGTTGTTAGGCACATCCCCTTCATCACTGCCCACCAATCGACCAATATTACGGTTGTTATTGATAGTCAGGCTCAGCGAAGTCACAATGGCAATAGATGAACCGCCTTCCTGCAATGAAGCATTAGCCAGCCCGTCAAAAGGTTCGTTGGTGGCTACATCGGTTGCAGAACCAAGGGAAGATGAGGTGAGGGCATCATGAGCCATACCGATCACACCGAAGTCACCTGTCACAATCCCTTGCGGGTTGATCTCAAGGTTCCAGGTATTTGGAATAACGCCTCGAAATACTTCATACTCGGAAATGTCCGGGAAACCGCGCTCTACCGTAAAGGTCTTGATGGCATTCCCGATCTTTAGTATTTCAGGCGTTCCTGCGGTCTCTGTAGACCATGCACCACCTAAAAGGGCCTCAATCCAGGCATCAAAAGCGCCATAGCTCAACTCATGAGGCAGGCTGCCGCCCACACCTTTAAAAGCATGTCGGTTCATAGCCAACTGCCGGTGTGAATAGGGTTGCTCAGTCTGCAGGGCTTCCGTTTGTGACTGAATAGCCAACGGATCGGTCGTCCTGAATTTTAGCATCGATGGGGAACTGGGTGTAGTCCCGGGAGTAGTCTCTTCAACAAAGCTGAGAAACGACTGTTTAAAATCTGAATTTGGATTAGACATGGTCTTACCTCGTTTAGTTTATGGAAAATGTTATGTATTCAATGCGAATCGGTATCCGATACCATGGACTGGAGGATGATTCCTGCTGCAGGTCTGAAATCCCCTTCGTTCCGCTAAGTACACGGGATCGCTCGATTCGCACAAGCCCTCCAAGAACCGATCCGGGAGGGAAGGCATCTTTAATGGCATCTGCTATTTCTTCAGCATCGTATATTGCTGAGTCAATGGGAACGAAGTAATCAAACTGACAAATACCTACAGCCTGAAGCTCTCCGTTCGCAGATTGCCGTTCATCACCGCGTAAAAGCTTCTCACGAAGCCATGGGGTGCCTTTCTTTGGCTCAAATACTTTATTCTCCCAGGCGCGGTTTTCTTCATTCGGAATACCAACAACAGTTTCAATCTTATACCGAAACTGAGCGCGTACATCTTTGTTGGAAATACTCATCGGATCTCCCTTTTTGTGTCCTGTGCGGCCTGCTGAACAATGCCGGGATAGTTGCGCAGCGTAATAGCTACCATACCTTCCGGAGCCTGATCAGAACTGCCTTCTTCCAGGTACTTGATGTAATCCACATTATTGGTAATGAAGTAGGAATCACCGCCCTTCAACTGGCTTATGATCGCTTTCGCTCGTTCCAACACCGTTACATCACGTGCCGGAGAAACAGAGGGGTCCACATTGTTAACCCCTGCATTCCAGTTTGAGCGGGCTCTTCCGGTATCTACCGGAGTTTTTAACACCACAGACCGTGTGACATCCTCAGATATCTTCTTGAAGACCAGGTCAATACGACCGTTCGCCTTCTCAACAAATTTCGATATGTCTATGGCCCAGGTGGACATCTATTTACCGTCCCCATTTATATCAATGGTAATGCCAAACTTTTTAAAAGTGGCTTCTACAAAGTCTACAAGCTGATCAAATAGCTTAGCCTTCTCTGAAGCAGAAACCTTCTTGCCTCCTTCACTTTCTGGTAGTCGCGCTTTCTTGAACTCCTGCCAGATATCGATAAATTCTTTCTTCATGGAAGAAGTGAACCACTTCTTACCAGCTGCAAAAGAAGCGAAGGCCATCACTACAAGCCCGGCCAAAAGCATAAGTATAGATTCGATGTTTAACTGTCCAAATTGCTCAATAAACTGCTCCATGGGTGGTACTCCTATTATGGGGTTGATGATTGCAGAGATATCTACACCGGTCACTACTCCAATTGCACCGGTAATTACTCCTGCGATCGTTTTACCTGTCTTGTTCTTCAGTAAAATGGTTCTGCCAAAGGCCGTGTCTTTAAATTTCTTTTTAGGCTCCCTGAAGTAAGGCTCTCGCTCCGGACCATCCACATAAGCATCATCAAGATCATGCAATGGCATTTCACCATCACTCACATATTCATTCGGTATGTCTTTATCGTTGCTCATTTCGCTATTTATTACCTAATTTCTCAATGGCGTTTGTAAGTGCCTCAATGGTGCTGTTAAAGTCCTTTCGGGTCTCAATATTCTCTTTTAATAGCACTTGAAATTTTTGATCTAATTCGGCATTGTCTTCTTTGCTGTTTTTGTATTCACGGAACAGAACAACGATAACAACAACCAACAGACCAAGGCTAAATAGCTGGTCAAAGGCTTGGTTGATTATGCCTCCGTATTCTGCCGCCTGTGCAAATATCCAAGCGGTTACAATGGCTAAAATGTTGAACGATTTAGTTGCTATGATATCAGTCATTGGTTTAATCCTTGTAGTAATCCCATACTACTTGTTGATCTTTGTCTTGGTCGAAATCTACATGGATAAAAGTTTTGCCAACCCCTATTCGCGTAAATCCTGCCTGTAGCAAACCATGTAATATCCTAAACCGTACACGACTTAGCGTACACTTTAAGTCAACAGCCAAACCCTTTGTATGTGAGCTTGAACCATCCCTTCCTTTTGACTTCTCATACTCAACCGTTCGGTATGCAGAGTTCACTATAAATGGCACCCTCGCTATCTCACGGGCTAAATCAAGCTTCTCCATGAACTCTTCATCCATGTCAGACATCTTGCATACCGGAATAGCAGTATCAAAATCGTTCTGTGAAAAATAATCGTATCTCATCCTACCCTCCCCTGCACTACCCACGTAGCAGTATCAGGATCTCTTTCAGGTATGCCCACCACCATATAACTATCGCCTTCAATCGTAATGGTGTCCCCTTGTTTGGGTTCGGTGCCTAATGGCTTCGCTATCATTAATATCTTCCTCGTATTCGCCTCAACAGCCCCACTTTCAACCAGGTAAGCAGCCCAATCCTCAACAATACCCTCTGTGGTGTAAGTATCTGGATCCGCTCCGTCCCTATAGCTGTCAGTAGGAGGATCATAATCCCCTTTATTCTCACGGGTCAGCGTCACCGGCTTTAATTGCCCGCTAAAAGCATCTGATACTATACCCTGTATGTCTACGCCAAAAATGCTCATCCTTTATACATCCGGGTCATGCCCCGGCCTCCTTTGGTTAACTTGACTAAAATCAGGTCTGCGTAGTCATAATGGGTTCTTGTTGGAGCCATATCATCATATTCAACCTCAACAGATCCAGCCTTCACACTTTTTATCGCAGAGTTCCGGTTTCTTTTAGGAAGTATCCCTCCGTCAGCAAGCACCTGTTCGGCTATGTAAGCCGTAGCATCTTTAACAGCATCAGGAATAACATTACCGCCTATGGTCCGTCCGTCTTTATCTACCACATTCAGCCGTGGCCACGAAAGCTTCTGACTGTTACCGGGGTGATTACCTAACCAGCTATAATGCTTATCCACATACTGGGTAGCAGCACGAAGAGCTTTTTCTTTGTCTGCCTCCGATGCCGTAGCCCAGTTAGTACCACCGGTGTTTTCATCCCAGTAGGTATTGGCATTGGCAAGGCTGATATAGGTATCTGTTCCAACGGTTAAGGCCATTATTCTTCTGTGTCCTCTGGTTCAGGGTTTGAAAGGTCCAGTTGCGTAACCTTTGCTATTCCTTTGTAGCGCTCGGCAATGTGTGGGTGTGGGCCCACAATAACGACCTCCGAAGCTGTATGATCCACGCGGGTATCGTTAGGGGATGCAAAAAGGAATGTCCCCTCGATTTTGTCCACCACTTCATCTTGTCTTGATTTTGCACAATACACGATCTTCATGGTTAACCCCCCAGTTTCTCTTCAGCCTCAGCAGCCGCTTTCTTGCCTTTTACAACGCTTCCGTTGCTCAGGAAGTAATGGCCTGAATACCAGTGATGAGGAAACTCTACATCAGCTTGAGGAAGAAGTTCAGAATAAGCTTCTTTGGCTTTTTCATCGTCAATACCTTCGGGATAGCTTATTTCATCGCTATTGTCGGTATTGGTCTCTTCCTCCTCTGAAACCGGTTTTTCTGGCTCCGGGGTAGGGTTTCCCTTTTCATCACTATCGGAAGATTCAGCCTCAGCAGCCGCTTTCTTGCCTTTTAGAGCCTTAATCTCATCTTCACTCAAAAAGTGAAGATCAATCGACTTGGCTTTTTTCACGGCTTCCAGAGTGGCGTATCCATAAGCAAGCAGCTTGTCAGCTACTCGCTCATTGATTCCAAACTCTTCGGATAATGCTCGTTTTCGTTGTCTGTTAAATCCTGTAAGTCCCATAATAGAGGTTCTTTAATGGTGATTATTCGAATGCCACGTAGTGAACAATGTCACCGGCTACTGGATCGGTCGCCCCGCCAAAGTTCAATAACAGGCGATTAGGCCCGGTTTCGGCTGTAGCCAAAAACGTAGCGGCATCTGTGAGTCCTGTTGAGGTCCTTAGATTTACCACAAACCCACTTGCTGCAAACGGTAGTCCGATATTGATCTCATCAGCCAGTACATCTTGAGCTGTCACCGTATAGTTGCCAACGACGATTTTCTTGCGTCCTTCGTCTTTACCGTCGTGCATGTTCTCAACGGTTACATTGGCGGCACTGTCGGTTTCTACGGAAAGGTTTCCATCAGAACCTGACTCATCAGCCACAAGAATCACACTTGATCCTTCATCGGATAGAACGGCCGTTACTTTGGGGGCATCCTTACGAACATCACCGTTAACAGCGGCCGCAAAGCTTGTAGCACTGTCAGCGGTACTCGCGCCGTTGGTAAATACACCATTTTCAGCGTCAGCCGTATCAGCTTCGGTATATACCTTACCACCTATAGTGATGGTAGATGCCGCCTCTGCTACACCATTGAAGTCAACAACGCCTACTGCGTTCTGACCTGGATAGGATGTTAGGGTTACATTACTCATGTTAAATCTCCTTTTATAAATCAGTTATTTTCGATCAGTAGTCGCCATCGTGGAACAATATGTGTTCTCGTAAAAGTGATGTCTTCTGATCGTATGTCAATTATTTGCACGGTAATCATGCGTCCGTCTATCGCTTGAATGGTCCCCCGAAGGTTGTACAGGTTGACACTTTGGCCTACTTCCCATTCCGGGTAATCCGTATTTGAAGAGGCAATATCACTGCCAGCTACTATACAGGACCCGTTAATCACATCTCCATAGGTCAGGTTTTCAACGCGATACAGCTCGGGGTTACCAAGCGAAACGATATCGGATATCACACCCTGCCATCCACCTCGGGCAGATGTCAGGGTTACGATATCGTCAATCTGTTGCATTACCCGTTAGTGACTAACTTGGTAATCAGGATATTTTTATCCTCGTACTTCTTCGTGTAGTTGCTTCCGTCCTTCAGCTCAGCCACAGTTGGGCTCTTGCCTGCAATAGACCCGGTAAAGGCAACGCCTCGGGGGTGAACTACGAAGTGACGACGGGTTACAAGAACCGTATCACTTGCAAGGATATCGCGGTCACTTTCAAACGCTTCATTCTCATCCAGTGATTTCTCACCAAACCCGAAAGCGCCATTACCAAAGAGGTATGAAGTGTACTTGGTACCGGATGTACTACCGGCTTCCGTGGGAAGCCCGTCATCCACAATAACCTCACGTCCAAGGAATCGGGGGATCTCAATGTCCTGCTCGCTGATAGGCTCAAAAGTGATGAGATCATCTTTCTGCATTTGACGGAACACTGTTGAGTGTACCGCAAGCGCCCTCACTTTATTCCAGTGGTCGCCCAGCTTACCAATGGTATCGATGATAGCATCGGAGCTTACCAGGTTAGCAGCACTACCATTATTGACATAATCCTCGCTGGAAATGTCATTTACGTGTGTTGAAGACAATGCAGTTGCAAACACACCGGTAAGAGTAGGAATCAGGATGTCTTCCTGCATTCTTTCGCTCCACCACTTAGCCCATGCTTGTGCAACGGCTTCTCCTGGATCATCACCTGAAAGGTGTTTTGCCAAGTCATTCCAGCTTCTGGCATCACCAACAAGGTGCTTGATCGCTTTATCCTGAGCGCCAGACACTTTACGAACAGTAAGTGAGCCGGTGTCAGATAATTGCTGTAGTGATCCACCAAGAGCTTGCCAGAAAGGCATGTTAATAATTGATCCACCGCCCTGAACTTCGTCTCGAACTTCGGGGTCGTTGAAAATGATACCGCTTTGAAAGAGCCGATTTAGCTTCGTGCTCATTTCGCGGAAATAGGGTACCCAAATCTCAGGTACAATAACGTCAGATACTAATGTCTTAGCCATCTTGTAGCCTCTATTGTGTTTTATTTATGGTTTGTTTAATCGCTTCATCTGTCGCGTCACGCTGCACGTCAGAAGCTGTGCGACTACCAATCCATTGCCGCTTCACGCTGCACAATACAGGCCATTAGGCCTTTAGGTAGGTCAGTATGTAAATAAGTGCTATTACCGTATCACACTGCGTAATAGCTTTGTGGCGAGGGCCGGAATCGAACCGACGTCGGCAGGGTTATGGGCCCCGCTTGGAACACAGCACCTCCTCGCAGTATAAAAACCATAAGGCCAATCAAGCCCTTATGGAATAATCAAGAGAGATTCATTAATTATTAAAATATTTATCAGGATTAAACCCAGCTTGCCGCATCAGTGACTTAGCTTTATCAGGGTTTTCCCTGTATAGTTTCCCGGCCGCCGTAATATTCAGCGTGCCGTCTTCTTTCTTCAATTTGTTGGATTCAGCCTTACTTGCTGCTCCATTGTTAGAAGCTCCACCGCCCGAATTGTCAGCAGCAGGCTTGTAGTCTTTCACTACATCTTTGGATGCCACTCGTTCGAGTACCTCCAGTGCTCCATCAGGATCTTTCAAGTCACCACCAACAATGCGGATATCTCCGTTGTCGTCGGTTACTTCGATAGAGTCCATCGCACGCTTCAGATCAGGAAGCTCACCGGTTTCAATATCAAGCATCAACCACCGGAGGCGTTTAGGATCACTAAATCCGTACTTCTCCGCCATCTTCTGCTTGATCCAGTCCTTTTTAAATCGTTCAAGAAGAGTGCTTTCTTTTTCCTTTAGCTGCTCTTCTTTAGTCTCATATTCCTTATCAAGCCGTTCCTTGATCTCCCGCTCTTTCTCCCTAACCTCTTCAGATACAGCCTTATTAAAAGCCGCCTCATCCTTGGGATCGATCTTTCCTCCACTGGGAGGATTATCAGGGTCAATATCTTTCAGCTTATCCCATTTATCAGCGTCAAAGTTGTCAGGGTACTTGGAGAGCTTTCTTGTTAACTCTTCATTGGTATCACGTTCTTTCTCAAGGGAAGCTTTCACCCGGTCAATATCGGCCTGAGTTTTAACCCCGCCTTCCAGCTTTATCTTATACGAGCCATCAGCTTGCTCGGTGTAATGTTCAGCCAGACCTTCTGGAATTTCCTCTTTGGTCTTGTAAATCGCTTTTAAGCTCATGAAATAGGATTAGATTAAATAGTGCGTTCCGCATTGTGTACGCAGTTATACTAATCAAGAGCCCATTTACATTCATCCTAAAGAATTGGGGATAAATAAAAGGCTATACCCCTTCTATCAATCCCTCAGACTCTACCTTATCAATAAACTCATCCCTTAGCTTCATAAACTTCTGCATTTTGGTTTCTCGTCCCGGAGGCACCTCACTCCCAGTGTAGCTTGCTGCGGGAATAGATCCTAACTCTCCCTTTGCACGCTCCCAAGCCATTGTTCGTATACTTTGCAATAGTTCATTATTCGATCGTTCCATGTTTCTCCTTATTTATTTGATTTAAGCATGAAATAAAACATAGCCTTCACCGGTTGGCTCATGGGTCGTTTCCCATTAATCCATGCAGAAAGGTTGGTTTTATCTATACTGGTAGTCCCTTCTATTTGCTTGAGGCTAATTTTCCGGTCATTCATGCGCTTCTGTATCCACTCCGGGGTTACATTATCTGCCGGCGGTCGCTGATAAGGTTTAGGGCGAATATGAATATCATGATCGGGGTAAAAGTGACTGAATAGTTTTTTCCCACGGTCCACAAGACCAGATGTGTTCTGGTATTTATCACTGGCGTTTTTGCCTTGTCGTACTTCAATAACCAATTCATCATCATCGACCTTCAATACCTTAAAAGTGATGTTGGCGTTAGCTGCATACATTCCGGCAGATTTATCCAGGTTCTTTTTATCCTGTTCGGATAGGTTTAGATAATGGATGTTTTTTAGTGTGCTCATAATGGTAAAAATTTGGGAGGGTTGCCCCTCCCGTTGATGTTAAATAATGATCAGTTCCTGTTCTTCTAAATCGAAGATGGCGAACTGTTGGTTCAACTTTCCAAAGCCAATGGCTTCTTTTTTGTTATTGATAACCTTCACAGCATCCCAGTAGAATTTTTGATTGTCCTCTGAGAACCACCCGCCAATACTCAGGTCGTTTTCGATGGCAAATTCGGCTACGTTTTCGAGCCCTTCTTCACCAAAAGAATCCTGAGTGTCGATTACAGCAACGGCAAAACCCTTGCTTATGTGGTTCATGTTGAGGTCAACTGTAAAACCCTGAGGCTGGGTTTGTGAAAGTTGCTTTAGAGAGTTGATTAGTTCTTCTTTGTTTTTCATAACTGTTTGGCTTTTTGTATCCCGTTGCCAGCGGATTTGTTAGGGTGCTTAATTGCACTGCTTTAATATATTGATATTGTTTGTTATTTACAAACAAAACAAGTAAAGAAAGGGAATTATTTCCACTAAAATTCAGCCAATTTTTTATACCCAAGCTCTTCAAAAATGGCCTTGATGTTATCCATACTCACAAAGCTTATTCTTCTTCCATTGTGAAGGATGTCTTCTTGCTGAAAGCGTTCGAGTTCTTTGTATATTTTTTCGGTGTTAGTATCTACCGGATCAACCCTGCTCCATACCTCGGGTTCTTCTTGACAGGACATAATTTGTTGCTTTTTTATTTTATCCATATCAATTTTGTTTTTAAAGATCCTGTCATAACCCTCATCATAGTTTGATTTGCTATCATCAAACGGTGTTACTGGTTTTAATTGTGAATCTAAACCACGAACTAATTCCGTAAAGTTTTTCTTAGCACTGTCTGAAAGTGCTGATTTCTCATTAGGCAGTAAAGAATATTCGCATTTCTCTTTTAGACTTGATCCAGCTTTAATTTCTTCAGGTAATTCGTATTTCATTCTCATAGTTTTTATTAAATCTTCTCCGGCAGCGGAAACCCTTTGATCTCTGCTACGCGGCGGTTAAACATTTCCCATACTTTTTCATCTTTGAACCAGCAGTGAAGAGTTCCTTTCTTGTAGCCACGGACTTCAAAGAATCCCCAGTCGTATTTGGTGTGAAAGTCGAGATCTTCATAAGCATCCTTCTGGTTCCTGTCATACTCAACAAGGTTTCCATTTTGGGCCCGGGACTGGTTTATAGGAACCGTTTCTTTGTGCTGACCGGTGATGTAGCTAAGAGCCTTGGTTAGGTCCATAAGCTTCTCGGCATTTCCCCAAGAACTGATCTTAAATTTCATTTCTCCACGGAATCCAGGCTCTACCACGTTCGGAAGTATAAACTTCTCATTGATCAGGTAGTGGGAATTGGTTTTCCACCCTTCAAGATGGTACCTGTTATCATGATAGTGCATGGTGATCTTATCGAACGCCTCTTCCAGTGCCCGGTCCATGGTCTGGCCTCGGGTCTGGATGATCACATCCAGCATCCGGTAGATGTTCTTCATCGTGAATGGATACTTGGATTGCGTTTCCACGAACTTGTTAATGTCTTCCATCACTCCGGAGGTAACATACTTACCCATGTTCATTTTACTGAAGATGTGCTTCCAACACGTTTTTTGCAGCTCCTTGGAAAAATCAAGCTTAGTGGTCACTTCATTGTTGTACCCTACTTTGTAAGAGAATCCATCGGTAAGGCCAACAGGATTCACAAGCTGATCCATTCGATCAGACACCTCCTTAAACTCATCGAAACATTTCACAGCACCAATGTATCGTTCTACAATAGATCGTATTTCATTGTATGGCATCAATCCTTCCGCTTGTATTTCTCGGGGCTCTTCTTCCATAAAAAAGCCTTCATAATCAAAATCATCAGAGACAATAGGCTTGAACAGCTTCACTAGCGTGACTTCAACACCGGTCTTTCTTTCAGATTTAGAAAAGCAGTCCCCAAGATTCTGAGAGGCATCCCCATAATCCTTGATCACAGTCCCGAGCCGTTTTCTGTACGTGGTATATTGATTGTTTACCGTTTCAGAGTTGCACAGGGCTATTATTTGGCATCCTTCCGGTGCTACGTCCCAAGCGTGTAGTATGTGCTGCTCATCCCGGGAGAAAGGCGGGTTCATAATGATAAAATCAATGTGCGAAAGCTGCTCTTTGGTTGCCTCCATAAAATCCCGGCCCAGGTACTTACTCTTATCCATCACAATGGTTGCGAGGTCTTCGTTCTTCTCGAAGGTCAGGACCTGATCGGCTCCAAGTCGGTTGAGCTCATCCACGATGTTTCCCTTTCCGGCACTGGGCTCGAGTACTGACTTACCGGATATATCCACACCGGTCAGCATTTGAGTTATTACATCGGGAGGGGTAGGGAAGAAATCTTTATCGAATATGCTCATTAAATGATCTTTAATTGGAAATTATTACGGTATTCAGGGATGTACCAAGAGTTTTCACTGTCAACAATCCCGTTCCACTCCTCCCTCGCTTCTTCTTCCGTGTGCCACTCAAATGTTTGATAGCAAACACCTGCCTCTCTATCATCCCAATACCTTTCTTCACAATGACTGCACTGGTACATGTAATGGGGAACAATAGTGCTGTCTTTGATGGTTTTTGCGAATTTCCGAACTAACAATTCGGGCTTATTCCTACAAATAAAGCATGGTTTTATAAGTTCAGGAAGAGGTAGAGGAGCTGAATTTTGTATAGATATGGTCTGAACTATTTTGTCCTTCCCTTTACCAATTGTAATTTCCTTGAACCACTTCATGCTAAATTATACCCGTGGTCATAAAGCCACTTTTGTATTTCTCGTTGTTCTTGTTTGATGCGTCCTCGGAGTTCTGAGGCCTTAGTAACCCTTGGATCAGTGTTGATATACATCCTTGCAGCCATACCGTCTTCATATTCAATATGAGCTCTCCGGTAGTTTGATAGCTTGCGTAACCGACGCTCTAATAACCAGTAGCGCTTCTTTCGGTTTAATACCGGGTTATTTGAGAGGGATAGATTACTCATTCTTTTCCCCCTTGATATACTTCTCATGAATAGCATCCCGGATAATTTGGGCACGGGAAGCACCCTTTTCTTTGGCGATCTTCGTTAGTTTCTCCTGCCACGCAACCGGATACTGAAAGTTCTCAATAACCTGTGGTATATCTTGTTCTTTGTTAGGCATTACAGTCTATTTAATTGTGTAATTGTTACACCTAACTTACCTAAGACTTAAAGGGTTTTCATCCTATGATATTAGGGATGTATATGCGGTTATAACCCCAACGCCTCAAACACATCGGCTTCTTTCCTGCGCAGCTGCTCGATGGTAAGAACATTCCCTCTTCTGTTCGTGAAAGCCGTGACCGATAGTTCACCATCTATGAATATCTTGGCTTTGGTTTTACCCAGCGCATCTTCGACTACCTCTCGCCTTCCTGCATTGGCCTGTTTACGCAACCACTGGTTGTAGGTCATCGATTCCGGGACTTGTCCATCCATACTGGCCCGTGTACTTGCCGGGGCTTCATCCAGATCAATTCCCAATTCTCTCCATGACTTCACAATCGCTACTTTCAGACACCGGCAATTTGGATGAACCGGAGCTTGTGGACCTTTCCCAAGATCATAGGGCGAATCGGCTTCTGCTGCCATGCAGGTAGGACATGTTCTCGTGTCCAGCGTCAGAATCCACATTTCCCCCTTATACAACTCCTCATTCTGCCGGTAAAAGGCTTGGCTGGCCTGATCGTTGGCAAATATAGTGGCAGATCGAGCGATAGACAGCGCGTGTCGCCTTGTGGTATTAAGTATGCCATCTTTATAGTTCTGCGCCCGTGTGCCCCGAATCCTGCGTGCTATGGCGTCGTTAGACTCTCCATTGATGAGCCCAATCCGTATTTCCTTGTTTATCCGGGCAGAAGTAGCGGTATCAATATCATCAAACCACTCTTTAAGCGGCTTACCGTCCATAGGTTGGGTTTTCAAATAGCTTTCAAGCTGACTTTCAGACGGGATCTTAAAGTTATACTCGATCGGAATAGTCTGCTGCACCAAGCGGTGTTCAAAGTCGAGCTCATTCATCGCTATTCTCTTTAACCTGGAGAAGAACTTCTCCTGAAACCCTACCATAAAAGAAGCGCCAATAGCCGTTACTTCCTGCGATAACTGGCTCAACATGCTTTGCTGCTGAACAGATAATACACCCGCACCGGTAGAAGCTTCTTTCAATCTACCAATAGCCTTATACACTTCATCCTTTACTCGCGGAAAGTACTGCTTATCAAACTGCTCCCCGGCCCAGTTTGCCTCACTTGTTTGGAGGCCGACTAAATATAAAAGATGTCTTATCATTCGGTCGAGTAGAACTTCGTTTACCGAATCTGGGCTTGGATCTCTTCGCGGGTCTTGCCTTGCCATTAAATATGCCTCCAAGTTTCCCTTTTAACGATTCTGCTTATTGTTCTTCTGTGTACATTGAACCTTTCAGCAAGTGTTTTTATCATGATATCACTATTATCAAAAATGTCTCGTATTTGTATTACTTGCTGTTTTGATAACTCTGCAAATGAGTTCTGCTCACCCTTATTGGGCGTTAATCCCGTTTGCGAGGCATGTAGCATATTTTCTTGATGAGTAGCCCACTCCAGGTTCTTGTAGAAATTATTAAGCTTATTCCCGTCTTTATGGTTGACCTCGGGTTTATTATCTGGGTTAGGAATGAAGTGTTTTGCTACAAGGGTGTGTACTGTAAAGTAGTTACCCCTACCAAAAGCAACACCCCGATAATGCGGCCCAACACTACCTTTTAGTATTTTTGGCTTTTTAGCCCTTTTCAGTGGTAAATTATTCACCCTGTAACTACGAACTCTTCCGTAATTGGATATTTCATAAAAATATTCAAAGCCTTTTACAGGCTTCCAAATTTCTTGTTCTTGTGTAGTAGAAATGCGTACTTTTAAATTAGCCATTACAGCCTCCATCTTAGGTTGTTTGGTTAGAGCCGGAACGGTGTTTGCGCACCCTTTCGGCTTGTTTTTTATATGGTTTAATATACTGATTTTGTATGTATTTATCAGCATTTTAGCCATGCTTCTCCTTCTTAAGCTTATCCAAGGTCTTATAAACTCGATTCACCGCCCATCCCAATAAATAACATTCTGCCTCATCATTGTGAGTATCAAGAAAAACCCCACAATCATGAAAGACATGATTAACAAAGTGCTTGCACTCATGAGCAATAATTCCGGGCTCTGTTTCATGTTCAAAGATCACATAGTGTTCTAATCCATTCTGGAAACAACCGCCGTCAAACATGGAGAGATCTCTTCCTTGGGTATCAAACTCTAAAGAGGTGTGCTTTTCTGCTTCTTCAAGGTTATCGCAAAAGAGAACAAACAACCGTCCACCGTAAATGGGTATTTTATAGGATCGTTTAAATATCATCCAGCACCTCCTCCATTTTCATCACGCTACCATGCTTACCAATCACAATACCGTTCGGGAATACCATACTTACAACCTGCATTCTGCCAAGCCCAAGCGCTCTCTGATTGGGGTTAGGATCGTGAACCACGTTTAGTTTAGAATCTACCACCACAGCATGAGTGCCGCCTTCATAGGTCATGCTGTGGATTGAGGCATAGAAGAAGCCCCCAACCCCACTGTCCAGCGCAATAGCCTTGTTGATAAGATCAGGCTCGTGCCGTTTCACACCCACAACCGTAGCGTTGGGATAGCCCTGAACCTCAAAGTAATCCAAGAGCTTCTCGGTGTATCGTTCTCGGTACTCTACAAAGTTAGGAACCTCTTCCAGTTCTTTGCCAAACAGCGAAGCAATAGCAGCCTGTGCGCAGTTGCCGTCTTCTGAGTCGACTATGGTTTGGTATACTTTCTTCATTCCCCCACCATCTTCTCTGGCTTCTCGAAATCATCCACCATGGGCTCGAAATCAACCACGTTCAATACCTGCTTGCCTCGGGTATCCTCCCAGATCTTATCAATGTCGTTCCACCGGGCCGGTTGCTTAAGGGTATATCCGTAATCATTCACATAGTGGACCAACTGTAATTTGGTCTTTCCACAGTGTACATCTGGCATTTCTTTAATCATGTTATCTCGAGTTTAGTATTTCAATGCATTTAAGAGTATTTGATTGCGAGTGCTGGTACAATTCAAAAGCATGAATAGCTGTATCAAGTGTTTCATTGGCATTTTTTTCGCCTGTTTGTCGGCCAAGTATGAAAAAGCTTGAACACAAACAGATGATAAGAAGAAGGTTCCAGTACTTATTTTTCATATCCATTACATCTCCGGTGGTCTGTCGGTTTCTAATTTTGCTTTACGGTCTTCATCGGGAATAGACGGATCAACGATCTCATTCTGGCGCGCCCACCATAGCAGATCATCTACCAGGTATCCACCACTTTGCACAGACTGAATCATCTTCAATAGATCATCCGGTGTAGCCTGAAAAGGAATGAAGTCGGTGTTTAGCTTGATCTCAATATCATCTTCAGCAATACCCATCCACCGCGCAGCAAACTTCATGGCTTTGGTCAGACACTGGCTTACGAGCTTTGATACATCCGCAAGGCTACTGTTTTCGCCCTGCTTTTTAATCACGTACTCCGTGGCGGTCTTGTCACTTTCGTTTCCTTCAGGCATTAACATTCGCGCTCCAAGGTTTGCCATAAACGCCTCGAGCTTATCCAGTAGCTTTTCAGATGGAATAAGACCGTTTCCGCTTGCTTCAGCCACACCTACTTCAGCCTCTGGATTTGGGAAATTCCAAAACTCCTGACCCCCTAAAACCATTTCTTCAGGCAACTCTTCGTCTTTCACCCCAGTGGCATAGAATTGAGCCCGGTTTGCAGTAAACACTCCATGCCGGTGATCAGCATACCCCACATAATGTGACAGGTTAGCATTTACAAGATCGATCAAGTGAGGTGTCCGGTAGTCATACCCACCAACCATATAGAACGGAATCTCTTCAATGTACTTCCCGTCCATAAGCGGGTACGTTCGAAGTTTTTCAACCTCTGCCCACCCGGTCTTTTCATCCTTTTCTTTTCGGAATATTCGTTGCCTGTAAACAAGGGGCCCAGAATATTCTTTCTCATCTTCAACACCTTCCGGTATAGACAAATCAAGCACCCGTATTTGTTCGGCTTCTTTTGTCTCAAACTCATCATCTCCGGAGACTTCGTACATCTCTTTGAGACGCACGCGAACAAGCACCGTTTTATTACCAACACGCCCAGTCTTTGCTTCAAGTATATTTTCTGCCTCGTATGAAACCAGATACGACCGGTTCCCCATAGCCTCCGCTTCCGCTTGCGATAGCTCAAACCCTGTTTGATCCGGATGGTCTACCAATACACCAAATCGTGAAGTCTTAAGCTCTTCACATACCACCTTTTCACTATATTCTTCAAGGGATGTACCTGACAGTGTGCAGTCTTCCAGAAACTCTTCGATATTCTTCCCATTTATATCCGGCTCTTTTCGGAATATCAGGCCTTTGAACGCACTGTAAGTCCTTCCGGTAGCATTATAGAACAGAGCTGCTTTCTTGTATTTTGTGTACATGCCATTGGTCCAGCCAGCAGGTTTGGGAAGATACTCTTCTCCTTTGTCATGAATACGATCCTGCCCTTTTATGGCGTCCCTGCTACGGGTCCACTGGGAAAGGTGTTCGTTATACTTTTCAGTTGTTTCAGCTACGGCCTTGCTCATTGTTCTGCCTCAGTTAATTAAAATCCTTGTAGTTTTTTCTTGGTTACTTTCTTCGATGTCTTCGCACTCATACAGAAATACCGCGCTTCATCCGCAATGTGATCTTCCGCATCGGTGTCTAAATCATCGGGGTCTCGGTCGCTTACCTGTAACACCGGAACAGTTCGTATAAATTGGCGGCAGTTATCCATGATCCACATGCCCGGCTTCTCGGCCCGGTCTTCAAGACTTTCCTCCATGAACCCCTTCATTGTATCCCAGCCGGTCGTTCGTGTGTTATCTGCCCTGTCCCATTGCAGTATAACTCCTTCTTCTTTAGCCCCTCTGTAGATCTTATCATAAATACTTTCCCCTCCGTCTTCTGCCCAAATGGATGGATCAGCTACACCACTACTAATAAGCCGGTGACGTTCTTCTACACGCTTATATGCTTTAGCAATTTCCTTACCGACTCTCTCAGCGGTATATTTCAATCCGGTATTGGGCTCAACGTCCCCATTCTTATCCTTCTTAACGGTATAAAGCTCATCAACTCGAACTACGCTACCACGCGGAAAAAACTTACCATACCCATCGATCTGCGTGCCATCTGTAACAGCCCAAATACCAAGTGAGGCAGGTTTACTGCTTCCCCAGTCAAAAGAAGCGTACAATTTCCACCCGTCCGGAGTCTTACTGTAGGGTATAACCTGCCGGTCTCTGTCCCAAAAACTTGAAAAGAACCCACCAACACCTACTATATCCCAACGACCATGAGCCCACGCAAGGCGTTTATTTTCGTCTTTTTGACCAAATATGTTTTTCAGATACTCCGGGTCATTGTCAAGCAAGTGCCTGTTCTCCCAGATAGTACCACGAATACGCACCCGCTTCCTGCCTTGCTCATCCGTTGCAATCGTTCCGGCCGGACCTACATCAATAAACTTCTTCTTTACCCAATGATGCCCTTTACCCCATGGATTTGCTGTGGACCTGAACTTCCTGGGCATTCCCGGATGGGAGGAACGGCATACAGACTTCATCGACTCATAGAAGTTATCATCTTCCCACGTGGTGAGCTCTTCAAAACCAATCCACGGATATTCATGACCGTGATAGTCCCAGTAATCCTCTTCTTTCTTGGCATACCGAAACAATAACTCCTCGCCATCAGGAAACCGCCACTTCAACTCAGAAGGACTTTCCAAAAACTTGGCATTCGGGAATATCTGCCAGTACCATTTCTTTGATTTCTTTATAACATCAGCAAGCTCTTTGTACTCCCTTCGAAATAGTATACCACGCCATTCAGCACCAAAACCACGCCCAACATGCTGAAGAAAGTCCATAAGAAGCGCGTCTGTTTTTCCTGGTCCCCTCGTTCCTTCATACAGGCACTCGAAGATCGGGCAAGACATAAACTGGCTCTGACTCCCGGGGTGTGGCTGCCAAACAATGTTATGTTCCAATTTCTTAGCCCCCATTGCCCTCAGCCTCAGTTAGCTCTTTTACTTTCTGCTGGTAGGTAACAACATCCTGTGCCCACTGTTCAGGATCTTGCTGTTGCGGGGATACTAATACTCCGCCAATGGATCCACTGTGATCAAGTTTCTTCTCGTTCGTAAACGCCCCACCTACTTCCTTGGCAGCCTGCTCAATCGTTTCGTTGGCTCCCTTGTAGTTTCGCATTTGCTCCATTCGCTCAAGGTTCTTCTGAAGCTTCTTTAGCCTGAATGCCTGGCTTGCTATCGGTATGTCTGATATCTCAGTATTAAAACGGTGCCTTGCCTCGTTAAAAAGATCTATCCATTTACCGGCCAGTTTGTCTGCTTGTGACCCTTTCGCGTTGTAATAAGCAATCTGAGAAAGACTTATCTCTGTGCCATATTCTTCTCTAAAGGATGTTTGAACCTCTGTCGGCGTCTCGTAGCACGCTAAACGTACAATTATAAACGTCTTATGTTTGTCTGATAGTGAGGCCATTATTTCTCTTTATTCAAACTGATTCAAATTCATCACGCCACCTTCTTCTGACAGGTCCCGCACAGGCCCTCTATCTTTGCAGGGGCAATGGAGGGACCTTTGTTTGCCGCATCTACTATTTCTTTAATACCCGTGGCCTCTGCTCCATATCGTTGTACAACACCAATAAACTCCTCCACATCATGGGCTCGAATGGCAAAAAGTGGCTTTCCGGTTTCACTACTAAAGCGTGGTGCTCCAAATTCGTCATGAGCTTGCCCGCAGTGATAGAGTTCATGTTCGATTAGTGCAAAACGTTCCGGGTTGGAGGCTGATCTCCAAAAGTGAGCATCGATCGTGATTATGAAATCCGGTATTCCCCCAAACCAATCCCGAAGCTGTTGTTCCTGCCTGCCTTTTACCCACTTATTCGAACGGGCATTGAATATCTCAGCCATACCAAGTACACGCTTGCCTTTTGTTACATTATTGCACGTAGTCCATATAAATCCAATAGAGCCAGATATTAGATGTGAATGATCTTCATTAAAAAGCTTCGACTTGGGCTTGATAAACATATTACCCACCCACTCGTGAAGTTCTTCACTGGGCATGAAGTCTATATCAAAGCGATCTATAAGATTATTTGGAGGATGTGGTATACTATTAGCCATGGTGTAACCAAGCTAACAGCGAACAGATAGGCTTTCATCCTATTTTTTGGGGGATAAGCGGAGGAATAGAATGATTAATCTTTCGGGAGAGCGATTAATTCTTGTCGACTCATATTTGGATATAATAGCAGCGCTTTATCAATAGAGGGTATTTTTTTGAATATGCAGAGATCCCACGTTACTGATATTAACTGAAAAAGACCTTCGTCTAATTTCAATGGATCTAAATAAAGAGGTTTGTCTCTCAAATACTCTTCGATAATGCTTCCATTTTCGTCTTTTATAACAATGTGAGTTTTAGCCATTATCTTCCTTTTCTACTATCTCATCCAACCTTCTCAGGTGGTCTTCGTTGATATTTGCGTCATTCACTTTCTTCTCCACCGAATCCCCACACCGCTTGCACTCAAATACACCGATGATGGCATCCCGGTCTCTGGCTACATAGTTCTTTACCCACTTAAGTCTGTGCCCAAATATGCTGCAAACATTCATTCAATATCCTTTGTGTTACTATAAACCAGCCGTTCTATATCCTTCTCCGAAAAGAAGTACCTTTCCGATAGTCGTCGTTTTAGATCTTTTGGTAGTCGGTGGCCACTTCTCTTGTACTCCTGCCTGGAAGCCTCCAGTATCTCAAGCTTATCCGCCTCCCTCTTGATACATTGAATTATGTTAAGTCCTTCCCTAGCCACACCTCGCTCTTCGGCTATTTCCCTTGCAGCTCGCTCAAGCTCTGCAAACGATTTCCCTATGGTCATAAAAGAATCAGATTGGCTCATGGCATAATATGTTTATTTTCTCGGTCAATTGCTTACTAAAGGCAGTTTTAGTCTTTCTTTGGGAACGGGCTACACCCGGCCTCGCTACAATAGGCACCGCAGCAGGTTTCTGGTTTAGGCTTGGGTTTATCACTCATGCTATTTCCCTCAACAAACTTTCAACCGGGCTTTCAATCCGTTCCTTGACAATTACGTGTGTGTACCTCTCAGTGGTACGGATGTTCTTATGCCCGAGTAGTTCTTGCACGGTACGAATATCAACCCCGCTTTTTAGTGCTTGGGTGGCAAAAGAATGGCGAAGGGTGTGTGTGCTTACTTTCTTGTGGATGCCAGAGACCCGAACGGCTCTCTTCAAAGCCTTTTGCACCGTACTGGGTGAAATGTGATATCGTTTCCCTTTACTGATCTTTGAAGACGGGAATAGATACTGCCATCCGGTTTCTTTCGAGGCATTCGGGTATTTCTTAGCCAATGCTTTTGGTAGAGGTGCTTCACCATATCCACGCACCTTATCCTTTTGGTTGCGCTTGGTAGCTCGTATTACTTGGTTTGTGAGTGCCTTTTTCAGCATATCCGGCAGCAAGGTCGTGCGATCCTTCAACCCCTTCGCATTCCGCACATAGATCTGTCCGTTCTCAAAGTCGATGTCATTGATCCTGAGTCGAACCACCTCAGATATACGCATTCCGGCACCGTACTGAATGAACGCAATGAGTTTCGGTCGGCCACTCATTCGAGATAGTATCGCTCGTACTTCTTTTGGAGATAGCACGGTTGGCAGATGTTTGGATTCCTTTGCTTGCTTTAACCCATTTAAACCCTTCATATCCTTATCCAGACAATCAAACAGAAACTTCACCGCACACAACGCCTGATTATGAGTTGAACCCGAAACGGATCTTTCTTCTGACAGGTAATTCAGGTACTCCACCACCTCATCCTTGCCAATATCATCCACGCTGTTCTCAGAATGATACCCAAAGAAGTCGGTGATCCAGTGGATGTAGCTTTTTTCGGTTCGGGATGCGTAGTTCCTTCTCCTTATCTCCTTTCTAACTAATTCAACTGCTTTTCGCTTATTCATAATGGGTTGGTTTTAATTAATGTTCTTATCCGGATCGGTGTAAGGTTATGTTATAAACACTCCGCTCTCTTTTCCTTCCATTCTTTAAACAGGTAAACAACTTCTCTCTGTCCCATTCTGGTTAAGTCGTAATATTCTCCACTTACTTCATCATATATTTTGCCGTTTTTGACATCCTCAAAAAATTGGCTTACTTCATCTAACATCGTTCGCTCCGTTTTTTATAACAATAGTATCAACTGCGGACGCGGTTTCTGCCCGTTGTTGAAGTGCTTCTATTAAAAATTGCTCTAAATCAATTTGAATTTTATCATCTTCTGGATAATCTGTTTTAATACGGTCTATATATTTATCTATTATTTTTTGCATATCTAATCCTTTAAAAGTTACTGTTTACCGCGCCCGTTATACTTTCACCGTTATATTTACTTTAACCTTTTATCACAGCAAGGGGCTTTAGCTCGATCTCTATGTCAACCAAATCAGTTTGATAGCCCATTACTTCCTTGATGTCTTTATAAGAGCTTGGGGCTTCATCCAAATCATTTTCAGACCTGATTGCGTGAATAACTCCCATTTCATCAAGTCGTCTCGTTTCCTCTTCAACACTTAGCGTATTTCTTGCTTTTGTTCGGCTCATTACCCTACCGGAACCATGCGAACAGGATTCAAATGATTCTGCATTACCCTTTCCTTTCACGATATAAGAGCTTGTGCCTTGCGAACCTGGTATCATGCCCAATTCTCCTTCACGTGCCCTGGTTGCTCCTTTTCGGTGGATGATTACGTTTTGCCCAAAGTGATTTTCCCACGAAGCAAAATTGTGCGGCTTATTGATGAAATCAGAAAATTCTACATTTGGTATCACATTGCTGAACGCATTTTTGACCCGTTCCATCATCAACTTTCGGTTGCTCAATGCAAACTCGATGCAGTAGTTCATCTCATTCAGGTAATTTGTGAACTCTTCCGTACCAACAGGAAAGAATGAAAGGTCTTTTGGTACCGTACTAAACCACAATTCATTTATTTCTTTTGCTTTTTCGTTGTAATGTTTCGCTACGGTATAGCCAATATTTCTTGATCCAGAATGAATCATAATCCAAATAAACCCATCAGAGCCTTTCTGTATTTCAATGAAATGGTTCCCACCGCCCAAAGTGCCAACTTGGTACATAGCTTTTTCATATTCCTGTTCTACGATAGGAAGCGATTTATCGGATTTGGGCATCCATTTTGCATCCTGCTTTTCTGATTGATGATTAAAACCAACGGGCACCGTTTCCCTTACAACACACATTATCTTTTTAAGGTTATCGGTGTCAACTTCTTCCAGATTGGTTCGCAAAGAGCACATACCACAACCTATATCAACACCAACTGCATTAGGAATTATCGCACGTTCAGCAGCTAAAACACCTCCTATTGGCATTCCATACCCTTGATGTGAATCGGGCATTATCGCAATGTGTCGAAAAGCAAAGGGTAAATTCGCTAAGTCCTTAGCCTGTTCTAAAGCCCCCTCTTCAATATCTTGAAGCCATAATTTCACTGGTAGTCGTTCGGTAGTAATTACTTTTTCCATAATTAAAGCGTAAATATAACAATCGCATCAACGGGACAGGCACACTGTTCCGGTAACACAATCGTTGGTTAATATTAGTATTTCAGTTGTATTAAAATTCATAGCTCAAAAGCCTGACCCGTTATGCGTCCCACGTTAAACGCACTCCGGCTCCAACTGTGCAGGGGTTTGTATAATCTCATCAATCATAAAAGGGAACATTAGTTGGTTCGGATCATCAGGTTCCGGTTCTGTTGGTTCCTCTCCAGCTCCACCGTCCCATTTCTGCCACTTGGTGCAAATAGGCCAGCCTTCTTCATCGTAAACCCATTCTTTAGGGTATTCTTCGTCGGTCAAATCATAAGCCATAGTCATCGCAACTATTTCACAATCTTGGCAACGGTCGTGAAAGCATTGATCACAAAATGCCTCTACAAATATCATCCCCTCAGTACCGTTGCTTGGTCGGTATGGTTGTCCGGCTTTACTTTCGTATTGGTTCACAGCTCTTGGGTACATACCCGCCTCCGTGCGTTTAACAATAGCATCAACGGTGGACAGGCAAGCTGTCCCCGAATCACTATCGTGATTCTTATTTTAGTTTAGTTGTTGTTTCAAAATTCATAGCCTTTTAAGCCTGCCAGTTATGCTTTCACCGTTATTGGCACTTCTCATATAAAACGTCTGGCTAATTTTACATACCACTTTGCATCGTAGTAATTTAAAAATTCGGTAATCATTACAGCCATTTTATCTTTTACATTTTCCTCAGTAAGTTTTCCGTGGCTGTAAAATCCACCAAGCTTTACAAACTCCCAAGCCATGTTAATCAAATCATCTCTCATATCACCAGTGCCAATAACAATGGCTTCAACGTCGGACGCTGTCGCGTCCTTGGCAGGTTTCTTACTATCATTCATAATTCTATCCTTTGGTTAGTTAATAATCTCAGCGCGCGGTTAAGCCTCCACCGTTATAAACACTACTCAGTCGTAGAACCAGAAACCACAATAGTGTTTTTATTTCCCCACTCAATCACACAAATCTTCATTCCATAACAAGTAAGTGAATCTTTTTCGGGTCTCAATATTCCATCAATATTATTTAACTCATTAAGCGTTGTTCTGTCTATATTCAAAAACTCAGGCTTTACGTGGTTTCTTACGCAATCCCTTTTTGCTTCCATTATTTTGTCTAATAATTCATCAGCCATTTTAATCACCGTGTTTATAACAATAGCTTCAAAGCGGACGCTGTTGCGTCCGGCAAATCACTATCGTGATTTATGTTTTAGTTTGTATTTCAATTTAAAGTCCTAATCTCAGCGCCGTTTAAGCTTTCACCGTTAGTAGCGCTCCATTAACTTTTTGGCGGTCTTGGTACATGCATCCAGTGTGTAACACCTTTAAACTCTATACCTTCATCAGTTTCCCAACTAAATTGTCCATCTTCCATATTGTAGTAAGCACCACAAACTTTAATTGAAGCCCTTGGTCTGTATATAATTACAGGCTTTCCAAAACAATTTAATTTGCTTGGTAACTGCTCATAAACACTAATCCATTCCGCGCTACTAACAATAGTATCAACTGCGGACGCGGTTTCTAAGCGTTGTTCAAGCCACTCTGCATAATCCCCCTTTGGCACACCACCATAGTTGTATGCAGATAATCCTGTTTCTTTTTCAAATTCTTTTCTTAAGTTCATATTTCTATCCAATTATTAGTTACTGTTTACCGCGCCCGTTATACTCCACCGTTAAGTGTACTTTTTTGGTAATACGCTTAAATCTACTGCCCCGCCAGCGCCCATAAATAGTTTCCAAGATATTCGCCCGTGGGGTTTTTCTTCTGGTTCTTGCTCGTTACCATATTGGTCCATGTTAATACCACAAGCCCCGCAATGCTCTATAATAGCCTGTACTAAAGTTTCCATATCATCCGCTTCTTTAATCCACGGTATAGCTATTAAATCAAGGTC
>NZQV01000013.1 GCA_002696035.1 Balneola sp.
CTTATCAAGCCCGACTCGACCTCGTACACCAGTCAATACGTGATGTATAAACATACAATATACTGACCTTTCAACACGTCTGGATAAAATAAAAGCCCGAATGGTTTACACCACCGGGCTTTTATTTATGCTTAGGTACTATGCTATTTAGCTACAGATACCACTGTCTATATCATTTTCATTAATGAAAACTTGTACTCCAGCTTTTCCGGAATTACTATCTGTAATAGTAACTTCGCCGTTGTAAGGATCTTCCCCACCAATCTTCAAGGTATATTCGTAGGTTTCTCCTTCTTCCACACCAAACATTGTTGTAGAAGCTCCAGTTAACTCGTTATTTGCGTCATCAAAAGTCCATTTTATTTCTGTGATGACTCTCCATTTGCCTGAGGTACCGGCTTTGCGGTACACGAGTGAGGCTTGGGAGATGTTAGTTATGGCTAATTTCTCACCTGGATCACGACAATCCACGCTTACCGCTACCTCGGCTTCAATCAAATTAGAAGGTGCCTGTGGTAAAGTAATGGCAAGTGGATCAGAAGGAAGAGAAGGGTAAGTAATTATATGATCTACAGGAGCACTTAGATCGAGTTCAAAAAAGCTACTATTTGAATTGAACCCAATTAATGTATTACTGTTACTGGGATATATGAAACCAACTGCCATTCCATAGGAATAAGCTACTCCCTTAACAGCTCCTTCATATCCATTACGTTCGATATTTGGATTTCGATATCTTACCGGAGATAATTGGTTATAAACCGCTGTATTTACTGGCAGGTAATTCAAAACAACCCGTACCCCTATTCTTCCATTTCCTAAATCTATAATTTCTGCCTGCTGGTAAGAAAACTCATTAGTCCAGTCAGTAGCTTCGAACATTACATTGTCTCCAACATCGATTCCAGCCTGAGATGAGACAGCCACTTCTATCGTAAACTGGGTATTGGCAGCCTTACCTTTAGCTGCCCCAGCAGTTCCTGTAGCTGTTCTGCCGTTTTCGTCGGTAATTTCGTACGAACTCATTCCAAGCAAGGTGACGGGTTCGCCATTCTCACTTTCTACCTCAACCGGAAGATTTGACAGTGCAGAAGGATCACCGGGATCGTAATTGGTCATTTGTGCCGTCAAGGATCCGGAAAGTGTGTTACCGCTGGCATCGGTTAATGCCGTGCCTGATGGAATACTTATGCTGGTTTCCGACTCATTTCCATCATTCGTATTAGAACTTACGTTCAGATCAGAAGACAGGGTGCCGTCGCTGTTGGTAGCGGCGCTCGAAGAGGTGCTTTTCACTCCCTTAGGCTTGTTGTTCTCATTCACCAGCGAAAAGGAGAAGTCCACAAAGCCGGTATCAGAAAGAGTAACCGTTTTGTTGGCACTAATGTACCCGGGTGCTGAGAGCTGCAGGGTGACCTTGGCAGGATTCTCAGGAGTAGGCACGACCCCATTGTTGATGGCAAAGTTCAGAATGCCTTCTGAAATTTTTTCTTCTGACAGGGGATCACTGTAAAAGTCGATCACATCGTCGCCGTTTTCCCCGGCAAAGATAATTGATACCTGCTTGTCAATAAGCTGGCCGCTGGCCGCGTCCGTGAGCAACACCGTGGCACCGCTATTAATTTCTTCCAGGCCAATGATCACGCCAAAATCATCGGCGGCATCAGTTAGTCCGGTAACGTCACAGCTTGTTACACTTACAGCAAGCACTGCATATATAACAATTGCGTATAGTTTCTTATGTAATTTCATGGATGTATTCTTAAAATGTAAATTCTTTTGGATAGTTATTTTTAGAAACGGAAGCTTAATCCCAGGTTCAGCACCGGGTAGAACTTGAAGTCCTTCATTCCATCTTCAAAGCCTTGGTCTTGGTTTGCCGTAGGACCGATCATGCCTTCTCCTTCCATCGTAAAGCTTGGAGAGTTGGTGTACATAGCCCCGATTTCTAGGTTGAGTTTCAACCGGCTGCCTCTTGCTACAGGATTCCCGAGACCAATACCTGCGTAGGGCACAATCTTAGATTCATATTCCATCTTTCCGGACAATGAGCCTAGCTTTTCGGGCTGAAAGGTTTTGTCTTCTATGGTATAGGCTTCGGTCGGCGTGGCGCCCCCGTCTATTAAAAAGTCGTGGTAAAATACCCCGGCGGAGAGTTTTAACCCTCTGGTAAACGGAAAATAGTCGGCCACAAGACCTATGGATGTAATATTGTTGCTTACATCGTAAGCGATGTCGGGTTCATCTTCATAAACCCCATTCGCACTGTAGGAGAAAAATGTCCCCGAGACCCGTGCGTTAATTTTTTTAGTGATGGATTTGGAGAATTCACCGCCAACCCCGGCAGTACCCCCTTTAATTCCTATCGCCATTTGTGCCTGTGCGGTTTGACCCGGAAGAACAAGAAAGGCGGCCAACGTGCTGCAGATTAATAGTGTGTTCCTAAGCATAAAAAGTACCTGTTTTGTAATATTAGAGAGTTAATGATGAGACTAAACCCCGAGGTTCAGTACCCTTCGTATTGTGGTTGCGTATGGTATGAAATAAAACAAATAATAAATATGGGCACTACTACCTATACCCTATGAGTAGTAGTACCTGTAAACCCCTTACAATCTGTATCAGTATGTTAGGAAAAGGACTTTTACTATTTGCGAAAAATCTAAACAGCCCGAGCAATTTTTTATTAGAAATATCTCATCCTAATTCAAATAAACTAATATGCATTACAGAACTGATGCAATTCTTACTAATAAAGAACCTGTTTTATATTTCGCCGAAACCTGATTTAGATTAGACAAAAGTAATCTCGCCAAAGCCTCACAATTCTCTGCATAATTCGGTATTTTACAAACTTCGATTTGAACGCCTAATTTAAATACAGTTAATAGATGTCAGAAAACGAATTATCCCTATCCGAGCAGGAAGAAATTCGCCGAGAAAAGCTTGAGCAACTTCAGGAATTAGGAGTCAATCCTTATCCCTACTCATTTGAAACTTCTCACTCCTCTAAATTCATTCTTGATCATGAAGAGGATCTTCTCAGAGACGAAGAAACCAATCCCGATTCAGAAATTGTAAGTATTGCCGGCCGGGTTATGGCCCGACGTGTTATGGGGAAGGCTTCGTTCTTTAATCTGCAGGATGCCAAGGGAACCATTCAGGTGTATATAAGCCGCGATGATGTAGAAACCGAAGAACTTGGTCGAGACAATTATAACAAGGTTTTCAAAAAACTGACCGACATTGGTGATTTTGTTGGCATCAAAGGTTTTGTATTTAAAACCCGCACCGGCGAAACTACGGTTCACGCCCAGGAATTTGTATTGCTTTCCAAAACCATCCGCCCCATTCCTACCCCAAAAGAGGAAAAGACGGAAGATGGCGAGACCATTATCCACGATGCTTTTACCGATAAGGAGCAACGCTACCGAATGCGTTATGTAGACCTGATCGTGAATCCTGAAGTTCGGGAAACGTTCCGACAGCGCACCCAGATGGTTCAGGTAATGCGCAATGCCATGAACGAGAATGGATATCTTGAAGTAGAAACGCCCATCCTGCAACCTATTTATGGAGGTGCTGCAGCCAAACCATTTGTAACGCACCACAACGCCCTTGATATGGATCTGTATCTGCGGATCGCCAACGAACTTTATTTGAAGCGATTGATAGTAGGTGGGTATGAAGGCGTATACGAGTTTTCTAAGGATTTCCGAAATGAGGGCCTTTCCCGATTCCACAACCCCGAATTCACACAAGTTGAGCTGTATGTGGCATATAAGGATTACAACTGGATGATGGAATTCACCGAAAACATGCTTGAGAAAGTAGCGCTGGAACTTCACGGTTCAACCAAAGTGACGGTGGGCGAAAACGAAATTGATTTCAAAGCTCCCTGGGATCGTATTCCATTATTTGAAGCCATTGAAAAGGAAACCGGGCACGACCTGTATGGAAAAGATCTGGATGAATTGAAAGTGGTAGCCAAAGAACTGCATATTGAAATGGACGAATCTTTCGGCGCCGGTAAGATCATTGATGAGATCTTTGGTGAATTTGTAGAGCCCAAATTGATACAGCCTACCTTCATCACTGATTATCCTATTGAAATGAGTCCGCTCACCAAAAAACATCGGTCCAAAGAAGGATTGGTAGAACGATTTGAAGCCATCTGTAACGGAAAAGAAATCGCCAATGCCTATACCGAGCTTAACGACCCTATCGATCAGCGTGAACGCCTGGAAGAGCAAGCCAAACTACGGGCCGGTGGAGATGAAGAAGCAATGACCATAGATGATGATTTCATCCGGGCACTTGAGTACGGCATGCCGCCTACGGCAGGAATTGGAATCGGTATAGACCGGCTCGCTATGATCATGACTAATTCTGAATCCATTCGAGACGTACTATTCTTTCCCCAAATGAAACCTGAGTAAGATTATTAGTTAATGGTAAATGGTATATTCGTTATTGGGTAGTCTTTATATCTATACCAGAAACATTATAATAGGTGTACCAGAATTATAGCATAAACTGATTAACCATTAACTAATAACCAAATCATGAAATTTGAATGGTATCTGGCACTTCGGTATTTCAAGGGAAGTCGTAAAAGCTCGGGCTTCCTTTCCTTTATCAAGTACATGTCTATTGCAGGTATTGCAGTTGGTTCTGCAGGATTGCTGATCGCCTTATCCATCGTGCATGGATTTAAGTCTACCATCAATGGCAAGATCATGGATTTTGCCCCCCACATCACCGTCACCACTTATACCGATCGCCCCATTCAACGTGTTGATACCGTATTGACGCATCTGGATCAATATCCGGAGATCACCAATAAACAGGTTATCATTCAGGGAGAAGTGATGATCCAAACCCGGGATCAGGTAACCGGAACCCGACTCAAAGGCGTGGATGTAACAGAACCGAGATATGGCATCAGTCGCTATCTTTCGGAAGGAACATACGACCTTACACAAGATTCTACCGGACTGCCCGGTATCGTTTTGGGTGCTCAGCTCGCACGGGAAATATCTGCTGAAATTGGATCCGTCATCACGGTGTATACCATTGAAGGCATTCCATCTATCATAAACTCTCCGGAGATCAAACAATTCAGGCTCAACGGTATTTATGAAACCGGCATCGACCAGTTTGACAACGTTTTTGCTATGGTGAATCGGGAACATGCACGGTCGCTTTTTGGCTATCATCAAAATGAAGCGGATGGTGTCGAACTCCGTTTGCGCGATGAAACCAATATTTCTGCTTTTAAAGAAAACCTGAGTGAAAAGCTGACCTTCCCCTATTACAACGAAACTATTTTCACAGTTTTCGCCAATATTTTTGCCTGGGTTGAGCTTCAGGAAAATATGATACCGCTTGTCATAAGCGGGATGATCATCGTAGCCGCCTTCAATCTCATTGGCGCTATTTTGATGATGGTACTGGAACGAACAAGGGATATTGGGATCCTGAAGACCATTGGCAGTAAATCCAAGATCATCCGCCGCATCTTTTTGATGGAAGGAATGCTTGTGGCCGGTGTTGGTCTTGCTATAGGGATTGCTGTGTCTTTACTTTTCTATATTTTGCAGGTCAATTTTCAAATCATTCCCCTGTCTCAAGAAAATTATTTTATGAAATACGCGCCGGTGGAACCTCATTTAATTGACTTTTTCCTGGTTACAGCCATAACATTTATCCTATCTGCTATCGCTTCCTGGTTCCCCGCCCGCGTTGCTGCAAATACCGATCCTGTAAAAGTCATTTCGTTCGGGAGATAGCTGAGCTGCAATCTCCATCTTTCAGGCCTTAATCCGGGTTATTGAGATGGGCATGTTGCTTGATTTGGGAAAGTAAGACGAATCGAGCATTATCCATCAACCCCGCCAGATGCCTTTCCAACTCTTCATTCCTCCCAAACAGGCGGAAAGATGTATTTTTGCTTATTCACAAAAAAGGCGGACAAATCTGTCCGCCCTGCGTATTAATTAGAACTGAAGAAGATGAATGGATTTAGTTCAGCACTGCATCCACTTTTTCCCATTCCATATCAAAGGCTTCTGCAACGTCTTTATAGACAATGGTTCCATTCGCAATATTCAAGCCTTGCAGTAATTCACGATCATCTTTCAGGGCTTGTTTCCAGCCTTTGTTTGCAAGTTGAACGGCATAAGGCAGAGTCACATTAGTGAGTCCCATTGTTGAAGTGTAAGGCACAGCACCGGGCATATTAGCCACACAGTAATGCAGAATATCATCCACAAAGTAAACCGGATCTTTATGGGTTGTAGGCTTTGAAGTTTCAAAACAACCGCCCTGATCTATAGCTACATCAACAAGAACGGTACCCGGTCTCATTTCCTTAAGCATTTCACGACTAATTAGGTGGGGCGCCTTTGCTCCCGGTTTCAGCACGGCTCCGATAATAAGATCAACCTCAGGAAGCATTCTGCGGATATTCGCCTCAGAGGAAAACATGGTCTTTACGTTTTTATCCATCACATCATCGAGGTAGCGCAGGCGGGGCATATTGATATCCATGATGGTTGTATCGGCACCCATTCCTGCAGCTACTTTAGCAGCATTCACGCCTACAACACCTCCACCCAATACCAGAACTTTAGCCGGAGGAACACCCGGAATTCCGCCCATTAATTTCCCAAGTCCACCTTTGGGTTTTTCAAGATACACGGCACCTTCCTGGGCAGCCATGCGTCCTGCTACCTCACTCATCGGGATAAGCAGTGGCAGTGACCGGTCGGATTTTTCAACCGTCTCGTAGGCAATCGCAATACATTTAGAATCCACAACAGCTTTAGTAAGTGCTTCCTCAGCTGCAAAGTGGAAATATGTGAAGATGATCTGTCCTTCCCGCATTCTCGGATATTCTTCTTTGATGGGCTCCTTCACCTTCATGATCATCTCTGCGCGGCTCCATACCTCCTCCACATCATCAAGAATAGTGGCACCTGCTTCTTCATACTGCTCATTGCTGAATCCACTGCCAAGCCCGGCATTTTTTTGAATGAAAACTTCATGGCCATTACGAATAAGCTGCATAACGCCGCCCGGTTGAATGGCTACCCGGTTTTCGTGTGTTTTGATCTCTTTAGGAACTCCAATAATCATGATATAAACGTTTAATTATGCGGTTATTTTAGGGACGCAAAGGTAGGTATTTTTCCACAAAATTGGTTAATCATTCTTTGCTATTCGCTTTTTGTTATTTGATGTTAAAGCCCCAAATATTTGATTCATTTATTCTACCTTCATTAGATAAATTTTTCGGAACTAAAACTATACATCATGTCTCCAATTTCATTTAAAAATATCACCCTTTGTTTGACGTCTGCTTTTTTGATGATCGGTTGTGCAGCTTCGAATCAAACTACATCATCGAAGTCTTCTGCTGCCCCACCCTCCAGTTCAGATAATGGAATTAAAGCTTTTTCAACGGTCATCACAAAAGATGCTACTTCCGATGAAGGCCTGTTCAATGTGCATTGGGTAGATGATAAACTCTATTATGAGATCCCTGACTCTCTCCTGAACCGGGAAATGCTTCTTGTAAGCCGTATAGCACAAGTTCCTTCCGACTATTTCGGTTTTTTCTCAGGCGGATCTAAAACTGCGGAACAAGTAATTACCTTTGAACGACAGAGAGACAACATCCTGATCCGGAAGCAATCCTACAATGCCGTAGCCAACGACTCTCTTCCGA
>NZQV01000014.1 GCA_002696035.1 Balneola sp.
TCCGGTTAATGATTGGAAGCCGGTTATCGGGGCGGGGGTAATCTCATTTTCTTTCCCGTAGGCAACAATGGCCTGAGCCAACGGGTGCTCGCTGCCACTCTCGATGCCGCCAGCCAATTTCAAGACACGACTATCCTCGACCCCATTAAATGCCGCCACATCGGTTACTTTAGGCTTGCCCGAGGTGAGCGTTCCGGTTTTGTCGAGGGCCACCACCTTGACCTTGCTTAGCTCTTCGGCATACATTCCGCTTTTTATAAGCACCCCGTTCCGGGCGGCCGTTCCCAGCGTGGCCACCAGGGTAATAGGGATGGAAATAACCAGCGCGCAGGGAGCGGCGGCCACGATAAAAACCGTGGCCCGTGTGATCCAGGTCTCCCATCCTGCATTAAACAAAAGCGGAGGTATAATGGCGATCAGCACTCCTGCGGCAAGCACGGCCGGGCTGTACCGGCTGCCGAAACGTTCAATAAACCGCTGGCTTTTGCCCTTTCGTTCCTGGGCCTCTTCCACTATTTGGATAATCCGCGCAAGGGTGTTGCCGGCGGTGGTCTTGTCAGCTACCACTTTTAACAGCCCCTCACCGTTGATGGTGCCGGCGAACACCTGGTTTCCTTCGGATTTGTCGACCGGCTGATTATGGCCAAAATAGAAGGCTACGGACATATCCTGCAGGGCCGCGTGAATGACTTTCTGTACTTTAACTTTTCCATAGGCGGTGATCCCGTATTCCCATATATTTTCAACATGGCGGATGTTTTTATAAGCACCTCCATCATTCTGATATTATTGTTTAATCGGCGCCTGATACCGGAGTTATATTAAACCAGTGCCAAAATACTCAGCCCGTTTTAAAAATAATTACGGGCAAATTTATTTTGTAAATGAAGTCACTAAAATTTTTACTATTGAATTTCTGTATCAAAAGTACATTCATATCCAAAAAGAACGCATATGTTCGGGATTTTTAACTGCTTGAAGCTATTTTAAGTGTTTCGATTGGACATGTAAGCGATTGTTGTTCGTTAATTTACTACTCGACACACTACATAAACGCAGATTCGCTGTTTTTACCATTCACATCTTCAGAAATGTAGAAATTAATTTTTTGGTTCTGGTTCATTCAAAGTGTATTTTTTTAGCTCTGGAAAAAAGCTCACACATATTATTCAAATTAAGTGCAAATCTACTGATCGCAGCCATTGCCTTGTGTGTCATGTTTGGAAACGGCACTCATGTGCATACTGTCTTTGACCACTTTTCAGATCACGGAGATATTCATGCCTTTGTACATGTCCATCCTGTTGACTCCAAGGATGATCATAATCCGGAATTTGATGATGAAGATACCCACCAACATCCAACGGCTACCGTAGAATTAGCAGGTACTCTTACTCAAAAAACATCCAATAAGGTATTCTCTGATACAGACGGCTTTTCAGCAGTTGGTGGATTTACGAGATCTCATGTTCTTAAAGAGCAAAATCCGGAATTACTGGATCTCCCCCCTCCGGATTTTATAGTCTCGCCCCAATATTTCTCCTCCCTCTTTTTACGCGGCCCACCTTTAGGATAAATATATCCTACTGATAGATAGCATATCCTTTTCAGCTATCTCATTAATTCACTCAATAACCATTAATACACCAAATTTATGAATTCATCCATGTGGTGGATACTGTCTATGGTATTTCTTTTGATACCATTGCAGGTTCACGCCCAATCCCGAACACTTTCTATAGAGGAGGCTGTAGCCCTGTTTGAGCAAAACAGCCTTCAACAAGAACTTGCCAAACTGGAGGAGCTCCGCAGGCAAGGTGAAGCCCAACAGTATAAAGCTTATGCAAACCCTGAGGTTATTATATACAGTGAACAGCTTAATATCGGCACGCTGGACTATGATGAAACCACCTATCAAATTTCTCAACCGATAGAACTGCTGGGGCAACCCTTCCTCCGAAATAAAAGTGCCAACAAAAGCAGCGAGGCGGCACGCCTTGCCTATCAATATGATCGTTCAGTTCTGATACAGCAGGTAAAAAACCTGTACACCGAATACTGGTATCTTCAGCGTAAACTTGAAGTGTATGGTCAAGCTATTGATGTTATTGATCAAGTACTGAGATCGGCCAAAGACCGGCAGATTGAAGGCACTACTTCAGGCATTCAGGTACAGCGATTTACCGTTGAAAAGAACCGATACCTGCGCATGCGTAATGTAGTGGAGTTGGAGATGATGCAGGCCCAAAAGCAATTAGCAGCTATGATCACTTCCTCTCAGGAATCAGACTTTGAGTTTGAAGTCGAATCTCCCATGCCGGTGGAACCGCTTATGGAAGATGAAGAAATGCTCCGGCTATATGCTCTTCAACATCGCGTCGACCTTCAGGCAATGGAAATGCAGTCAGAAGCCCTGGGCCTGAAATACAAAGTAGAAAAGAGGGAGCGACTGCCCGATCTGAATGTAAGTTTCGGCTACAAGAATCAGTCAGATGGTTCCGAAGGATTTGTGATTGGCGGGGGAATTAAACTTCCCATATTTAATCGCAATAGCGGAAATATCACGATGGCAGAAGCGGAGCAACGAACTGTTGAAACCTCTCTGCATATCCAAAGAAGAACCATTCAGAATCAGGTTGAGATTGCCTATATGCGGGTGCAAAATTTGTATGCGCAATGGGAAGATATGCAGCAAAATCCGCTCTCATCGCAGATGCTTGAAACGGCAAGAGCATCCTACCAAGAGGGCCAATATTCTTTGGTAGAACTGCTTGATGCGACCAAGGCGTACGTAGATGGACTAAGCTTCCACTATCGCATTACAGCCGATTACCATCAGGCTCTTTTTCAACTCGATACCATTACTTCAGGAAAAATATTTTCAACTCAAACTAACTCAGAACAATGAAAAATTTAGTCACAGCCTTATTTATAGGCGCTGCATTTATTTTGGCCGGTTGCGGCTCAGAACAGGAAGACCATAGTCATGGAGAGGGTGCTGATCATTCCCATGAAGCTACACCCGCTCAGACTCAGGAAGATGAAAACCAGGAACATTCCCACGACGGAGAAGACGCCCACAGTCACGAAGCCGAACAAACAGACAGTGGTACTCAAGCTAATGAAGAAACTCACTCGGATGGGGAAGAAACCCACAGCCATGAGGGGGAATCGGCTCATCAACATGAAGATGCGGAACCTCAGTTGGTAGGCGCAGGTGTGATCACGCAATGGACGGGTGTGACCGAGCTTTTTATGGAGTATCCAGAGCTTATCGTAGGACAGGAAGCGACCTTTGCCGTGCACTTGACTCGGCTTTCTGACTTTGCTGGCTTGGATAATTCAACAGTGAATTTTTCAATGCGCTCTGAAAACGGAGCCTCGGTTTCTTTAACTGAAGATGAGGTTCAAATCCCTGGCATTTATGGTCCTGATTTTACGTTTGAACAGGCCGGGCGATATAATCTCACCATCGCCATTCAGGGAATGGTGAATGATACGCTCTACGTAGATGGTATCCCGGTGTATAATTCAGCCGGTGATATTCCACAAACGGCCACTGAGGAAGATCCGAATTTGATCTCATTTCTGAAAGAACAGCAGTGGAACATTCCGTTTGGCACCAAGCAGGTAAGCCGACAGACGCTATCTGAAACAGTAAATGCCCACGGTGAGATTAAGCCGGTTCAAAGCAGAGAAGTTACGGTTTCGGCTCCATTTTCAGGAATTATCCTGAGCAGTTCTAATCAAAACTTACCGGTAGAGGGACAAGATGTAAGCAAAGGAACATCGCTGGTGCAGCTCAATCCATCTATACAATCGGCAGATGGAGAGAATTATGCCCAGCAGTTTATCAACGCACAATCTCAGCTGACCTTGGCCAAAAAGAGTCTGGAGCGATCCATGCGTTTGTATGAAAAAGAAGCGATCCCGGAAGTAGATCTGGAAAGAGCACGCATTGAATACCGTCAGGCGCTTACTCAATTTCAGACCATTAATGAGATCGCTCAAATTGATACCTCAACGGTAGATACCTATGGCAACTCTGAATCCTCTTATCGCTTTGCCATGAAAGCCCCGATCTCCGGAACCATAGTTGAATCTTATGTGCGACCGGGAATACAAGTGAAAGCTGGTGAGCCGCTGGTTCGCATTGTCGATATGTCCAAAATGTGGCTGAGCGTTCATGTTCCGGCTGCAGAGCGAACCACTATTCAGAATCCCGGAGCTGTTGTTTTTTATGTACAGGGGAATAAGAAAATGTATGGAATGGATGAGGTTAACGGCCGTCTTCTCAGTGCCGGAAGGCAAGTCGATCCGAAAACCCGTACGCTGTCGCTCATCTATGAGATCGACAACCGGGGAGGCCTGCATAGCGGGCTGTTTGTCACCGCAGAAATCGACACCGAGCAGAAAGAACAGGTGATTGCGATCCCGGAATCAGCCCTGATTGAAGAAGAGGGTAATTTCGCAGTGTATGTGCAGGTGGGAGGAGAGTCGTTTCAGAAGCGAGCTATCACCACGGGCATCAGGAACCGGGGCTGGGTGGAGGTGACCTCCGGCCTCGAACAAGGCGAGCATATCGTAACGACCAATGCGTATCAGGTGAAGTTGGCTTCGTTGTCTTCTGAAGCCCCTGCGGAAGGACACGCTCATTAATCAAACCAAGGAGAATATATTATGTTAGATGCAATAATCAGAGGATCATTAAAGTACCGTTTGGTCGTATTGGTAAGCTCGGTCGTTATTTTAGCAGCCGGAATTTATATCGCAGACCGGATGCCAGTGGATGTATTTCCGGATTTAACCGCCCCCACGGTGACCGTCATGACGGAAGCTCACGGGTTGGCCCCGGAAGAAGTAGAACGGCTGGTGACCATCCCGGTGGAGACATCGGTGAACGGGGCAACTGGCGTGCGAAGAGTTCGCTCATCCACGGCCAAAGGAATATCCATTGTTTGGGTCGAGTTTGACTGGGGAACTGATATTTTCAGAGCCCGTCAAATTGTGAACGAAAAACTACAACTGGTCGCTACCAGTCTGCCGGAAGAAGTTCCACCACCCATCATGGCACCGATCTCCTCCATCATGGGAGAGATCATGTTAGTGAGTGTGGATAGTGACGAACACTCGGAACTGGACGTACGAACAGCAGCCGACTGGCAAATTCGGCGACGGCTACTTGCCATTCCCGGCGTAGCTCAGGTCATACCCATCGGGGGCGGACAAAAGCAATATCAGGTGCGAGTCAATCCAGACAAGCTCAAACAGTACAACATTACACTGCACCAGGTTTTACAAGCCACTGAGCAGGCCAACGAAAACTTCTCCGGTGGATTTTTCAGGGAATACAGTCAGGAGTACACCATCCGTGGTATCGGGCGGGCGTATTCAGTGGAAGACCTTGAACAGTCGGTTATAACCCAGCGAAATAACATTCCCGTAACTATTGGAGATGTAGCAACTGTAGAGATAGCAGCGGCTCAAAAGATCGGAGACGCGTCTGTTGACGCTGAGCCGGCAGTAATCATTTCCATTCAAAAACAGCCGGGCACCAACACCCTGGAGCTAACTGACCGGGTGGATGAAACGCTTGCTCAGATTGAATCCAGCCTCCCCGCCGGATTTGAGATCAATACGCACCTGTTTCAACAGGCCGATTTCATTGAGCTGGCCATCGAAAATGTGGTAGAAGCACTTAGGGATGGAGCCTTTCTGGTGGTTATCATTCTGTTTTTATTTCTGGGCAATTTCCGCACGACGCTGATTTCTCTAGCGTCCATTCCACTGGCATTGATCGTTTCGATCCTGGTGCTGGAATTTTTTGACATCACCATCAATACGATGACCCTGGGCGGGATGGCTATTGCCATTGGAGTGATCGTGGATGATGCCATCATTGATGTGGAAAATGTTTACAGGCGGCTCAGGGAAAACTCGAAGTTACCTGAAACAGATCAAAAGCAGGCCATTGACGTCGTTTTTGAGGGATCGAAAGAGATACGCGCTTCTATCATCAACGCCACGCTGATTATTATGATCGTGTTTCTTCCGCTGTTCTTTCTGAGTGGGATCGAAGGACGACTATTACAGCCGTTGGGCCTCGCATATATTGTTTCCATTGGAGCTTCATTGGTCATTGCCATGACCGTAACTCCGGCTATGTGTTATTATCTGTTGCCAAGTCAGGCTTCTAAAGGAAAGCTGGAGGAGAGCTGGTTCACCAAAAAGCTTAAATCGGGATACGAGCATGTCCTAAATGTGGCACTTCGTTTTAAGAAGACCATCCTTGTGAGTACGCTGGTTTTGTTTCTTGGAACACTGGTGGTGTTACCTTTTTTAGGGCGTTCTTTTCTGCCCGAATTTAACGAAGGAACGCTGGTGATCAGTGCAGTGACCATTCCCGGCACCTCACTGACCGAATCCAATGAAATCGGCAAACGGATAGAAGAGATCCTGCTTGATCATTCTGCCATTGCTTCTACCTCACGCCGTACCGGTCGTGCCGAGTTAGATGAGCACGCCCAGGGCGTCAACGCCTCCGAGATCGACGCCGAGCTCGATATTCCGGAAGGAACCACCAAAGAAGAAGTGCTGACTGAACTCCGGGAAGACCTCAGTGTGGTCTCGGGAACCAACATCACCATTGGACAGCCTATCGGTCACCGCATTGATCATATGCTCTCCGGGACGCGAGCCAACATCGCCGTGAAAATCTTTGGAACCGACCTGTTTAGACTCCGAGCATTGGCTGAAGAAGTGCGTGGGCAAATGGAAACCGTTGAAGGAGTGGTAGATCTGTCCGTAGAACAGCAGCAGAATGTCCCCCAAATACAGATCCGACCTGATCGCAGAGCTTTGGCACGCTATGGTATTACCATCCGGCAACTGGCCGAAATGGTGGATGTAGCGTTTGCAGGCGAGGTGGTGTCACAGGTGCTGGAAGGAGACAAGATGTTCGACCTGCTGGTTCGCTTTGATGAGGATCACCGTGGCAGCATCGAATCAGTGCAAAAAGCTACTTTTAACCTAGAGGATGGAACCATTGTACCGCTTGCAGAATTGGCATCGATAAAGTCCAGAAGCGGACCGAATACCATCAGCCGAGAAAATGTTCAGCGGAAGATCGTGGTTTCAGCGAACGTCGCAGGAAGAGATCTCCGAAGTACGGTAGATAACATTCGAGCCAACGTTTCACAAAGCGTCAATTTCCCGCAAAGTTACTTTGTGGAATATGGCGGACAATTTGAAAGTGAAGCTCAGGCCACGCGGACCATTTCGTTACTCAGTATTGTAGCTATTGCGGCAATATATCTGCTACTATTCTTAGAATTTGGGTCACTTAAAACCGCCTTACTCGTTATGGTAAATCTGCCCTTTGCCTTAATTGGTGGAATTTACACAGTGCTTTTTACCAGCGGGATTATCTCCATAGCATCCATGGTTGGGTTTATCACCCTGTTTGGTATCGCAACAAGAAATGGAATCCTAATGGTATCTCACTATCAACAGCTTAGAAAGGAAGGTAAGGAGTTCATACAGGCGATTAGGCAGGGAGCAATGGAGCGACTCAATCCTATCCTAATGACTGCTTTGACTGCCGGCCTTGCCCTAATTCCGCTGGCATTAGCAGCCGGTGAACCAGGGAATGAGATACAGTCTCCGATGGCTCAGGTTATTTTGGGAGGATTGTTGAGTTCAACACTGCTAAACATGATAGTAATTCCGGCCTTGCTGGCACAGTTTGAGACGGAATAGCAAAAAACCTTAATACTGACATCCAATAGCTTTCCGAACTTTCTCGGAAAGCTATTTTTAGTTTGGTACAAAAATGTTGATCGGTTCAAATACGATTAAATTCTTAATTAAACCTCTTTCGGAATCACTTTAAGTGATTCTTGTTGGAATCTGTCAAAGATAATGCATGCCTTTTGTAATCCCTGAAATCCTTTTTAAACCAATCAGCAGTAAGATGAAACGATTTATCGCTTATCCAGTACTACTAATCGCCGTAGTATTTGCAACATCATTTTTTACTCTCAACGCAAATCAGGTTAATTCAGATGAAGATCCTCAGGTAATAGCTATGTATATGTATGCCGATTGGTGTGGAGCCTGCCAGGCAATAAAGCCAATAATGGAAGAAGCAAAACCTGAGTTTGAAGGACAACCGGTGCTTTTCGTCAAAATGGATATGACCAATGATTTTACAGCACATCAATCAAAGTTAATGGCAGCCAGGTTAGGACTTTCAGAAATTTTTGAGAAAAATGAAGGCATGACTGGATTTGTCCTGTTGCTTGATGCCAACACCAATGAAGTTCTTGATAAAATCACAACAGATGATGATAAGCAAGGTATCATAACAAAGATTACGAATGCCCTGGAGTAAATAACAGCAACAACACCTGCTATTTTGATAATTGTAGAATTCTTACTGCACCTCGCATCACGAAGCTGAATACAACAGCTCCAATGAGTAAATCCGGCCACCTGCTATCCAGTGCATAAACAAGAATTCCGGCCAAAATTACACCACCATTTACAATAATATCATTGGAGGTAAA
>NZQV01000015.1 GCA_002696035.1 Balneola sp.
CGAGCACCCGTTGGCTCAGGCCATTGTTGCCTACGGGAAAGAAAATGAGATTACCCCCGCCCCGATAACCGGCTTCCAATCATTAACCGGAGCGGGAGCGAAAGCAACCATCGACGGACAAACCTGGTATATTGGCAGTCCCGGCCTGTTCGAGTGCCAACTGGGGGTATCCCTGGGTGAGTACAAAGCGACCATAAGCCGTCTGCAGGAAGAGGGAAAAACCGTAGTACTGGTCGGCCATGAACAATCGGTACTGGGATTGATTGCCATCCGCGATACCATTCGCCCCATGGCCAAAACCGTAATTCACGAGTTGCATCAAGCCGGCATCGAAAAGGTGGCCATGCTTACCGGCGATAATGAACGTACGGCCCGGGCCATTGCCGGGGAACTGGGCATCGAAGAGGTGTTTGCCGGGCTTAAGCCGGAAGACAAATCGAATATTATACGAGAACTCACTGAGCGCTATGAACACATCATCATGGTTGGTGATGGAGTGAACTACGCCCCGGCGCTGGCCGAGGCTGCCGTAGGTGTAGCCATGGGCGCCGCCGGAACCGATGTGGTGCTGATGGCAGACGATCTGGAAAAACTGGTCTATGCGTTAAAACTGGCAAAACGGAATCAACGAGTCATCAACCAGAATCTGGGGCTTTCTGTTGTGGTTATTACTGCATTGATTATTGGCGCCGTTACCGGCTATTTTACGCTCCCCATTGCTGTAATCGGCCACGAGGTAAGCGAGTTTATGGTGAACGGAAACGGGCTGCGCATGCTGCGTTCCTGAAAAAAATTCAATGCGATCATATAAGTTCACGGTACTTTTATTATGACTCAGGTATTATTAACTTGGCGCTGGGTTATCTCAAGCAATTAACTTAGTAATTTAGTTGAACTCAGATTTCAAAAAATATCGTATAACGGCATTTGCCCTGCTTACGGTGCTGGGCATCCATGTGGTTTTGCCTGCGGCTGTTCTGGCAGCAGGCTACTGCAACGTTGAATCAAATGTACCCGCTGACGCCGGAATTCTGATTGAAGGCTGTTGCGATACAGAACTTAACAGTGCCGCCGGAGATCAGGATATCCTGGGTAACTGCACCTTCGAGAGGGTCTGTAATACTTTGCCTGCTCATTCTTTTGGAGAACACAAAAGCTTGATGCCGGAAAAAAAACAAATGAGTCCTTTGCCGGCGATATCCGGTTTCGTTCATACCCTTTATTCTGGCGATAGGAACCGGGAAACGTTCAACCGCATTTCCTTGGATACTTTATTACTCTATCCCACCCCGCCCGTCTTTTTACTGAACAGCACCTTTCTGAATTAGCCGGCGTTCTGAACAGGTCATAAACCTTTTCCAAGGCCTGTAACTGATTTGAAATAATCAATACCCAAAATATTCTACACAATACGGCTTTCATTAATTTTTTTTCATTCCTAATTCAAATTTACATGCTTGGCACTATCGGTAAAATTTTTATCAACATTGCTTTTTTATCGGGAATTCTATCCCTGATCGGCTATTTCCTGTATTCAAAAAAGGGAAATACACGATTTCTTACCCTGTCAAACTGGTTGTTTGGCCTCAAAGGACTATTGATTCTTGCCGCTTCAGGGATTCTCATCTACCTGATTCTTGGTCACCAGTTTAACTATTACTACGTTTATAATTATACCAGCAGCGATCTGCAGCTCAAATACCTGATCTCAGCTTATTGGGGTGGCCAGGAAGGCAGTTTCATGCTCTGGATCTTGCTTTCCGCACTTATGGGATTAGGCCTGATGAAATGGGTGCGCGAGCCCTACCACGGCCCGGTACTGTTTTTTCTGACGCTCAACCAGCTGTTTCTGCTGTCAATGATTCTGGGCCTTGATTTTGGTGCCTTTAAAATCGGGGCGTCTCCTTTTCGAACCCTGGCTGAGGCCATGCCCAATGCCCCGTTTATCCAATCGAATCCCGATTTTGTGCCGGCCGACGGCAAGGGGCTTAACGACCTGCTCAAAAGCCCGTGGATGATTATTCACCCGCCGGCGTTGTTTCTTGGCTTCTCCCTGATGGCCGTGCCCTACTACTTTGCCATGGCGGCCCTCTGGAAACGCAAATACCACGCCTGGGTCAATGCGGCCCTGCCGTGGACGCTCGGGGCCAATTTGTCGCTGTTTACTGCGATCTTTCTGGGTGGTTACTGGGCCTACGTAACCCTCTCGTTCGGCGGCTACTGGGCATGGGACCCTGTTGAAAATGCCTCCTTCATTCCCTGGCTGATCGGCACGGCCGGCATCCATACCATGCTCATTCAGCGCAAAAGTTCTACTTCTCAGAAAGCCTCCATTATTCTGGCCATGCTGGCCTACGCGGCTGTAGTCTATGAGACTTTTCTGACCCGCTCGGGCGCGCTTTCCGATTCTTCAGTGCACAGTTTTGTAGATTTGGGATTATATAATCAGCTTTTACTTTTTATGGTAGTTATTCTGGGTGCTGGTATCGGAATGCTGATCTATCGGTATAAAGATTTGCCCTCGCAGCAGAGTGAGTCCAGGTTCCTCAGCCGGGAATTTATGACCTTTGCCGGGGCCATGGTGTTGTTCCTTATCGGGATGGTGATGGCCCTCGGTACCAGCTCTCCCATCATTGGTCGATTGTTTGTAGAGAATCCGACGCCTCCGGAAATCAGTTTTTATAGCGAATGGACTATGCCGCTGGCTATACTTGCGGCCATTATGACTGTCATCGGTCAATACTTATTCTGGAAACGCCACAGTGCGGAATCATTGGCTGAAGAACTTTTATGGCCGGTAATAGGTGCCTCTATTGGTGCAATTGCCACTATTGTCATTGGAAACATCCGGGATTTATACTACATGATCTACCTACTATCGGCCTGGTTTGCCCTTTTTGGTAACGGCTTTGTCATGTTCCGATTGGCCCGTAAGAAGCCCCTGTTAATCGGTGGGACGCTTAGTCACATTGGTTTCGGAGTACTGTTGCTGGGATTCCTGGGTTCTTCGGCTTATCAGAGTAATCTGCTGGATATGCAAACAAGAAATTACAATGCTGCTGTCAAAGAGGGCAAAATCACAGACAAGGAGGGTTTCACAGTTTGGCAGCCGGTCAACATTCTGGAGCTTAAGCTCAATGAACCAAAAATGGTTAACGGCAAATACCTGGTAACCTATCAGGGCTATACCCTTCGTAACCAGGATCGGCCCGGCCAGCAGGAATACAAGATCAAATTCGAAAACGTCAATCAAAATGGAAACCGAAACACTTTCTACCTATATCCGCAAGTGTATCCGATGTCATCGGCCGACGAAATTCAGTGGTCGGTGGATGTGGACGTAAAAGCCGGATTATTGAGCGATGTGTACTTATATGCAGCCGGCAGTTCATACGTGGAAAGCAAAAATGAAGAGTACAATAAAATAATGGAAAGCCGTAACGGGAACGTCATGCAGCCGGCCTCTCAGGGTGTAAAAGAAGCCGAGCAGGATACTTTGCCGACTCAGAAAATTTCCCTCGCACGGGGAGATTCGGTTCGGATGGGGAATTATACGTTTATCTTTCAGAATTACAGCTCCGTGGATGAATCCCGGCTTCCCGACAGCACCTCTATTGCTGTACGAGCACTGGTGGATATAAGGTATGATGCCAACCAAACCCCATACCGCACCAAACCTTTATTCGTGCTCTATGCTGAAGAAGGAAAAAACTGGGTGTATTCACCTCCTGCCAAACTTCCGGAACATAATATTGAAGTTCAGTTTACCAGCATAGAGCCGGAAACCGGAAAAATTGAATTAACCATTAAGGGCATCAGCGAAAAACCTAAGGAAGAGTGGGTATTGTTGATGGCCGAAGAAAAACCGTTTGTGTCGCTGGTATGGCTGGGTACCTTTGTGCTGATGGCCGGATTCAGCGTATCCATCCTCCGGCACTGGGACCGCGAACGGAAAAAATCCTAACAAATAAATCATTCTATATTTATGCACTATTCAAAATTTCTTATGGCTGTAAGCTTTGTTTTAACTGCAAGTATCGGACTTTCAGCCTGCTCTCAGAAAAATCAGGATAAAACCAAAACAGATGAGGCGTCTCTCACCCAAAACGACCCGATCAGCGTGACCATGTACAAAAACCCCAACTGTCAATGCTGTTCTAAATGGGCAACGTACTTGGAAAATAATGGGTTCTCAGTTGAAGAAATACCGACAGATACTCTTGCTTCCGTCAAGAAGCAGAAAGGGGTCCCTGATCAATTAGGGGCATGCCATACCGCGCTAATCGACGGATATGTGGTGGAGGGCCATGTGCCGGTTGGGGCGATCAACAAGTTGTTGAACGAGCGCCCCGAAACCAAAGGCATTGCCGTACCGGGCATGCCGGCCGAATCTCCGGGCATGGCAGAAAATCCCGGTTCGGTGGATGTATATTTCTTTAATGGACCGGATCAGGTGGCCTATTTTGACAAGTTCTAAGGAACGAAAGTTTTACTACTCATCTAACTCCACAAAAGGAAGTGTTCCATGACATGCAAAAACAAACTTAAATACCTGTTTCTTTTAGCGGTGCTGATTGCCGCCGGCTTTGCCCTGGCGGATTCCCTGGGTTTTTTCAACCCGAAACCCTACACGGCGGTAAACCACGGCTCGCATAATCACTATGTGCCGGACAACCGGGATCCCGGTGTCGGCATCAACCGATTTCCCATGGAAAAGCCCGGACCCGGAGAGATGATTACCCCAACGGGACAGATCGTAAGGACAACCGAGTGGAAACAGCAGCAACAAAATATGGCCTCTGAAAGCTCTGAAAATCTAAATTCTGCCGGCGATAACATCCGAACCATTGACCTCATCGGCACCGACCAGATGAAGTTTGTGGTTCAAGAGACAGGAGAACGGCTTACTGCCGGAAGTTCTATCAAAACCTTTAACGGTAAATCGTATCTGATGCTGAATCAAATACAGGCCAAACCCGGGGAGCAACTTAGGATTCGCCTGACGACCCTGAGCCAGATCCAGCCCGAGATGATGTCCCACAACTGGGTGCTGCTGGACCAGGGCGTCGATGCCCAGGCGTTTGTCAACGCGGCCAACCGCGAAAACGACTATATCCCTCCCGGCGGGGAAAAAGACATCATCATCAATACCGGCCTGGCTGCCGATGGTGAAACGGTAGAAATTACGTTTTCCGTCCCGGAAGAGCCCGGCCAATATGAGTATGTGTGCTCGTTTATGGCTCATTTTGCCGCCGGAATGCGTGGGCAATTAATCGTTCAATCATAAATTAAATAGATATTATGAAATACTTTATACTTTCAGGTTTACTGATTTTACTGACCGCTTGTGGAGCAAAGGATAACGAATCAACACAACAGCAGATGAAACAAAGTGAAAGTGCTTCAGCCCAGCGCGTGGAGCGGCTTGATCCGGCTTCCGCGCCACTATATGCCGCCCAAAAAGAGGCACCGGCTACAGATTTTGAAGTGACGCTTTTAAGCGGCGAAACATTCCGGCTTTCTGATCAAAAAGGAAAAGTCGTGCTGATGAATATCTGGGCCACCTGGTGCCCGCCCTGCCGGGAGGAAACTCCCGACCTGATGGACCTCTACCAGAAATACAAAAATGAGGGATACGTCACCCTCGGGGTTTCCATCGACGAGCAGGGTGAATCGGTAGTACGTCCGTTTATGGAGGAGTTTAACGTCACCTACCCGATGTACATCGATACCGATGGAACCGTCATGGATAAATACGGCCCTACTATGGGCATCCCTACGACTTATATTATCGGCCGGCAAGGCAAGTTGCGCTATTTTGCGGTCGGAGCGGTTTCGAAAAAGGAACTGGAACCGCGAATTAAGGAATTGTTGGCAGAGAGATAATTTTTAAAAACGCATCGTTTTAAAAACTATGAGTGTCCAATAAAGTTGCTGTTCCGGGTTCGTAGATGCTGAGGAATTTTTGAAGCGAATGCCTGAATAAAGGATTGAAAATTAGACAAGAAACAAACACAGAAAATTAAATACAAAGCCGTCATGAAACGTAAAGAATTCCTTAGACTTGCAAGTATCGGAACCGGAATAGCAACACTTTCACCGGCCCTGCTGGCCTGTAGCCCGGAGGGGAAAAACAGCATCATCCTTCCGGAGGATGCCTTTAGCCGTCCACTGGCATTTCCGGAAGAGATTCGTGCCACCGATTTTGAGCTGGTTGCCGAAACCGCCCGGAGAACACTGGCCGGAGATACCGCCTCGGATGTCTATACCCTGAACGGCTCGCTGCCCAGCCCTACTATTCGTGTGAAACGGGGTGAAACACTGGCCATCGACTACCAAAACCGGATCAACCAGGAGAGTATCATTCACTGGCACGGGCTGATCGTCCCGCCCGATATGGACGGACACCCCAAAGATGCCGTCCAGCCCGGACAAACCTACAACTACCGCTTCGATATTAACCAGCGGGCCGGTACCTACTGGTACCATCCCCATCCCGACAAGCTGACCGGACCGCAGGTGTACCACGGACTGGGCGGATTTTTCATCATTGAAGATGAGCAGGAACAGTCGTTCAATTTACCGTCCGGTGATTACGAACTGCCTTTAATCGTTCAGGATAAACGCATCAACGACCGGGGACAAATGACCTACAGCCTGAACAGGATGGACCGTATGATGGGCTTCTTTGGTAATTCCCTGCTCGTGAACGGTATGCAAGCACCCTACCACGAAGTAAGCAATCGCTTTTACCGGCTGCGCCTGCTGAACGGCTCAAACGCCCGCATTCTGGATTTCTCCTTCAGTGATAACAGCTCGTTTTATGTAATTGGAAGCGACGGCGGGCTGCTCGACCAGCCGCATGAAATACCGTCTGTCACCTTGGCACCCGCCGAACGGGCCGACCTGCTGGTGGACTTCAGCAGCTATAACGTGGGAGAGAAGATTCGTATGACCGCCGAACCCCGAAACGGTATGGGCGGGATGATGGATGGCATGATGAATGGTGATGGCGGTGGCATGATGGACGGGAGAGGGATGATGAGAGGCTCCGAAAACAGGAGGGGGATGCGGGAAATGATGGGTAGAAACAGACGTAATTCTCCCAATGACGAAGCCTTCCTGGAATTTCGTATCACCAAAGAGGAAGAAGATTCCTTTCGCCTGCCACAAGCGCTCACAGAGCTTTCATTCCCCAACGAAGCTGATGCCGACCGTACCCGCCGCATCGACCTGACCATGGAGATGATGCAGGGACCGGCTATCGACGGAAAGTTTTTCGAGATGCTGCGGGTGGATCAAAAAGTTCAACAAGGCGCCCTGGAGGTTTGGGAGTTCAATAACCGCACCATGATGCCGATGCCGCATCCCATGCACCTGCACGCCACCCAGTTTAAGGTACTGGATCGCAGCGGAGGCAGCCTGGCCCCGCACGAGCGCGGCTGGAAAGATACCGTCCGCGTCGATGCCGGAGAAACCGTGCGGGTGCTTACCAAATTCGATGCCGAAAAAGGACTCTACGTTTTTCATTGCCACAACCTGGAACATGAAGACAACGGCATGATGGCTAATTTTGAGCTTGTATAAAGTCATGCCCGTTTTGACTGTTAATCAATGCTTCATATACAAATACAAAATGTTCTGCATCCTGCTGGCAATATTTTTTGGGGTTTCAACTGCCCCGATTTGGGCACAGCAGGCACAGCTTTCGTCTGAGACCAAGGTAAGCCTTATCACAGCCTCACCGGGCAATGAACTCTATACAATTTTTGGTCACACAGCGCTGCGACTCGTTGATCCGGTCAGCAACATCGACCGCACCTACAACTACGGTACCTTCGATTTTGATACCAACGGCTTTTACCGGAAATTTACCCTCGGCGACCTGCAATATTTCCTTTCGGTGAACAAGTTTGAAAATGCAAAAAAAGCATATCTGAATGACGGCCGCATTATTACTGAACAGCGTTTAAATCTAACCGAGAATCAAACCAAACGCTTGTATGATTTTTTGGAGAATAACGCCCGGCCCGAAAATCGATATTATTCCTACGAGTTCTTCTATGATAATTGTACCACCCGGGTCTATGAGGCCCTCAAAGCGGTAGCTGGTGACTCGCTCCGGTTTAAAAAGCCGCTAAATCCGGCAAAAAATAGTTTTCGGCAGTTTATTAATCCTTACCTGAAATCCGTTTCCTGGGTAAAATTTGGGATTAACTTGCTACTGGGTACTCCCGCAGACCGCATTCCATCCGGATCGGAGGCCATGTTCTTACCTGACCTGTTAAAAAAGGGTTTTTCTGACGCCCGGATACAGCGAGCTGATACAAGTATTACCTTAGTTGCTGGACAGACTTTTTATGCTCCCCAAAACCAGGCCGTCATGAGTCCTACGAGTGTTAGTCCTGCCTTAACCTTTTGGTTTCTACTGTTTGCAAGCCTGCTTGCCGGGTTTTTCTATAGAAAAAATCAGGCATTCTGGCTTTGGTTCGACCGGTTGCTATTCGGGGTAACTGGGTTGATTGGAGTGCTGATCTTTTTATTGTGGCTTTTTTCTTCGTATCCCTCAACCAAATGGAATTGGAATATCCTATGGTCTGCTCCTGCATTCTTCGGTTTCATATTATCTTTTATAGACAGTAAACTAATTTCAGCACATTATAAGACGTTTAAGATTATGTATACAGCTATACTTTTTATCTTTGTGCTAAGCTGGCCAATCATTCCTCAACAAATCCCCTATGCAGTTTTACCGCTCCTCTTGTTGTTGGGATTTCAAAGTATCAAAAAGCCAATCCGAAACACTTAATCCGGAATGAACTGTGTTTATGCGTTGTGGGCTTGATAGTGAACTCCGGAACTGCCTTTCTATTTTATAAAGACCAAAAAAGTAACCTGAATATCAAAGGAGCTTTTTTGCATATGGCGGCAGATGCCGGGGTTACTTTAGGGGTTTTGTTAGGAGGCTTAGCAATAAAATATACAGGCGTTACCTGGATCGATCCTTTGTTAGGTTTAGTGATTGTTATAGTGATTGTTATAGTGATTGTTTATGGTGCATGGGGCCTTCTGAGTGATTCTATTAAGCTGGCTCATGACGCCGTTCCAGAAGGAATTAACTTAGAAGAAGTGAAGGAATTTCTTGAGAATATTGAGGGAGTTGACAATGTACATGATCTACATATCTGGGCCATGAGTACCACTGAAACGGCGTTAACGGCTCATTTGGTTATGCCTGGAGGTTATAAAGATCAGTTATTATACGACATTCGAGAAAAGTTACACGAAGAGTATGAAATTACTCATACTACCTTACAAGTTGAGAGAGAATGGAGTGATGAGCAATATCAACCCTATAAGAATGAGTAATTAGTTAATGAGCAAAACAGATCTAATAAAGCAAAGTAGTGCATTTAAGTGAAAATGTTTGCCGTATGTTGGCCGGCCTCAAAAACACAAAAGCCATAAGATATTGTAAGTAAATATCTTATGACTCGGTGTTAGTACGTCTATGTACGCCCGGAAGGTAATAAGTACCATTAACTGAATAAAAGATCGAGCCTTAGAATCGAAATTTATGAACGTACTTTTCGGCCCATTGATACAAAAAAAGCAGCTTAACCCAAGTCGCCCCTTTTCAATCAACTTAGTTTTGATTTACGTCCCAATCATGTTTGCCACATTCCGATAGTTGAGGGCATCGGTATGGTCATAGAAACTTGCCGTTACCTGAACGCTGGAATGCGCCATGAGTTTACTCACCGAATAAATGTCGGCTCCATTTTCAAGCAGGTGCGTAGCGAACGAATGCCGTAGGCTGTGAAACTTAATTGTTTTAGGAATACCTACTTTTTTCTTAGCCCTGTTGAACATCGTTTGCATACCTCTTACGGTGTACCTGCCTCCCGTTTTTTCTTTCTGTACGACATAGCATTCCTTCAGTGGGATATCTTCATACTCTTCCGGATTGTACTTTCGGTCTTTCTTAGCCAGCGAATACCAAACCTGCACAATGTTGAAGGCCTGATCATTGAGAGGCATGGTAAAGGGTTTGTTGCTTTTCATAATGCTGGCGGGGAAGTTGATGTAGCGCTCCTCGAAGTTGACCATCTTCCATTTCATATTGGAGATCATCCCGATTCGGGCTCCGGTGTTGTAGCCGAACCGGATAACCAGGCCAATCATTGTGCCCTCGGTTTTCTTTAGGAGTTTCTTTATCTGCTCCTTGGATAACTCTTCTCTGCGGTCATCCACTTCAAACATAAAATCGAGTCCTCTAAACGGATGTTTTTGCAGGTACTCATTTTTGAGCCCCCAGTTAAAACCTGCTTTAATGCTTCGAAGCTCAATGTTGATGGTGGTTTTCTTAACGCCATCAATATTGAGCCGGTGCATTTTATAATTCTGAATATCAGAGCGTTTGTAGTCGTTGATGTTCCGGTTGCCACAAATGTCTAAAAACCGGTTGAGCGCATTTATATAAATTCGCTCAGAATTCTCAGACATGTTATTCTTCACGTGCACAAAATACTTGTACTCCAAAAAATTGGATAGCTTTTCACTGCTTCGCTTTTTCTGCTGCCCTTTCGCTTTTACATCAAGCAGCATTTGCAGCCCAACTTTTTCAGCCTTCCTTTTGGCATCGGCTTGCTGTTTTTTGGAAGCTTTGAGGGGATAACTGATTCCGGTAGACAGATTTCGCTTTCTTCCATTGGGCTCTTTATACCGAAGGTAAAGCTTGTAACTATTTCCGCGTTTGTAAGGGTAGATTTTGTAATCCATGGTATCTGCTATTTTTTGGTTGAAGAAGCAGAGGAAAACTCGCTACCATGGCGGATTTTTATCCCGCTGGAGGGAATAATTCACTAGCGGAAAAAGGGTAAAAGTAGTACGAAAAGTTGTGCGAAATTGGTAACTACTTGGTAACTGTTGCTGAAAAACGCTGTCCCAGCGCTCTGAAGGGCGATTTGAAACGATTATGAGTCGTGCGCTCTAACCATCTGAGCTACCACGGCGTGGTTTATTTTTTTCAACTTTCAAATAACAAACACCGAGTTTGGCATCTGTTTTTTCAAAGGCCTTAAATATACGGCATTATATATCAAAGGGTAAAACATTTTTTCGCATTCCTCTCCTTAATCTCTACGCTACATTTCTTAACTTCCATGGTTCATATAAAACCAAATTAAAACAGGTTCATGGCTAAAAACATAACAACGCAGGAAAAAGATTATTCACAATGGTATCTGGACGTTATCCGGGAGGCTAAACTGGCAGAGCATTCCCCCGTGCGCGGAAGCATGGTGATTCGCCCGAATGGAATGGCTTTATGGGAAAATATGCGCAACGCCCTCGATCAGATGTTCAAAGATACCGGCCATGAAAATGCCTACTTCCCCCTGTTCATCCCTAAATCATTTCTCTCTAAGGAAGCACAACACGTGGAAGGCTTTGCCAAGGAATGTGCGGTTGTTACACACAGCCGGCTCAAAAGCGTGGATGGCGGCGTGGAAGTGGATCCCGAATCGAAGCTGGAAGAAGAGCTGATCGTTCGGCCGACTTCAGAAACCATTATCTGGGATACGTACCGAAACTGGATCCAATCTTATCGTGACCTGCCTATTCTGGTGAACCAATGGGCCAATGTGGTTCGCTGGGAAATGCGAACGCGGTTGTTCTTGAGAACCATGGAATTTCTATGGCAGGAAGGTCATACGGCGCACGCCACAAAAGAGGAAGCCATTGACGAGACCCGACAGATGCTGGATGTATATGCAACTTTTGCTGAAGAGTGGATGGCTATGCCGGTTCTTAAAGGCATGAAAACAGCGAGCGAGCGTTTTGCCGGAGCCGTTGATACTTACTGTATTGAAGCCCTGATGCAGGATGGAAAAGCCCTGCAAGCCGGAACATCTCACTTCCTGGGACAGAATTTTGCCAAAGCTTTTGACGTTAAATTCCAGGACAAAGACGGCGAACATAAACTCGTGTGGGCTACAAGCTGGGGCGTTTCAACCCGCCTCATTGGTGGATTGATCATGACGCATTCTGATGATCAGGGATTGGTGCTTCCTCCAAAATTAGCCCCAACTCAGGTTGTTATAGTTCCTATTTACCGAAGCGATGAGCAGCGCGAAGCCGTGCTCGAATATGCTGACGGTATTTTTGATGAATTGAAGGAACTTGGCGTTCGCATCAAAGTGGATGACCGTGATAATTATAACCCCGGTTATAAATTTGCCGAGCACGAAGCAGCCGGTATTCCATTGAGAATTGCCGTTGGGCCTCGTGATCTGGAGAACAATAATGTTGAGCTTGCCCGGCGTGACCTCAAGACCAAGAATATTGAAAGTCGTGAAGGACTGGGTTCCCGCGTCAAGAAATTGCTGGACGATATTCAGGATGAGCTGTTCGAGAAAGCAAAAACCCGTCGCGATGAGATGACCTCTGAAGTGGATTCGTATGACGAATTCAAAAATGTGATCAAAGAGAAAGCCGGATTTGTATGGGCTCACTGGGATGGCACTCCGGAAACTGAGGAGAAGATCAAAGATGAAACCAAAGCCACCATCCGCCTCATTCCTCTGGGAGAAGGTGAAGAAGGCAAGTGCATGGTAACCGGAAAACCTTCTAAGCAAAAAGTACTTTTTGCAGTGTCATATTAATTAATTTTTTCAACTTAGATTCACAATATTCTATTGTCATCCTGAGCGTACATTTAATACACTAGGATTCAAATGTCTTCCGCGAAGGATCTCAAAATATATTACATGCTGTTTTTAATTTGAGATCCCTCGTGTTATACACTACATCCCCGTTAATTTAATTAAGCACTCGGGATGACAACTTTGGAGATAATGAATCATTATATAGTAAATGCTAAAAATCCCACATCCATATTATTTGTGTAATGCCGAACAATCCCGGTTCATGGATGAAAAGACCATCAATGAATTTGGGGTCGATGGTTTTACTTTAATGGAAATTGCCGGAACCCGGGCAGCTGATTTCATCCTGTCAGAAATTCCCTCCGGCTCTCATGGAATTTTCTTTTGCGGGAAGGGCAACAATGGCGGCGACGCATTAGTAATAGCTCGACTGCTTTCACAACAAGATTATAACATCACCGTGTGTTTTCTATCGGGAACCGGGGAGCTGAGTACAGATGCAGACAAAAATCACCGTCTTCTTCAAAAGCTCGATACCGAAATCGAGATCCTGGACTGGGATGATTTCACCCCAAAAGAATATGACTTTGTGGTAGATGGCATGCTGGGAACGGGATTGAATTCCTCCGTTCGTGCTCCCTATTCGGATGCCATCGAGTGGATCAATAACCAACGATCTCCGGTGTTTTCCCTGGATGTGCCCACTGGTTTGAATGCGGATTCTGGACAAATTATGGGAACTGCGGTTCAGGCAGATTTCACCTTAAGCTTCGGAGCTTTAAAAACCGGTTTTTATTTGAATGAAGGTTTTGACATTACCGGAGATGTTATTTTGTGTGAGCTTTCCTTCCCGAATAAATACAAAAATCCTACTGCGTATCTGATCGACAAAAGCTGGGTTGAGGCAAATTCTTTTTCACCCCAAAAAAGAGATCACAAATATGCAGAAGGAGTCCTATATATTATAGCGGGTTCAGAAGGTTTAACCGGGGCAGGAATTTTAGCTGCGAAAAGTGCTTGGTCGGCCGGATTGGGAGCGGTGGTGCTCATCACCCCAAAAGGCTTGCTCAATATTTATGAGAAGCAGCTGGAGCAGATCATCAAAAAGCCGGTTGGTGATCGGGACGACATGGTCTTCAAGGAATCGCATCTTGAAGAAGTCATGGAGGTCTTGAATGAAAAGCCCGGAAAATTATTAATAGGCCCGGGGCTTGGCCGACATTCCGAAACCATCACCTTCACCCAAAAATTTTTAAAGCAGTTTGGCGGTGATGCAGTGATTGACGCAGACGCTATTTTTGCACTTTCTGAATTAGATCATTGGGAAAAACCGGAATCGGCAACATGGATCTTAACGCCTCATCCCGGAGAACTTAAAACCTTGGTGAAAACCGATCTGAATGACGGCTTAGCACGTCTGCAGGCAACAAAAAAATTAAGTACTGAAAAGGATCTCACTTTACTTTCAAAAGGAATGCCCTCAATGGTTGGAACAGAATCGGGTGATGCGTATTTAACCGGGTATGATACCCGCGTATTTTCCCGCGCCGGATTTGGTGATGTACTGGCTGGCAAAACAGCTGCTTTCTGGTTGAAATTTTCTTCAGCTGAAATAGCTTGCTGTCACGCTTTGCTAAACGGCCACACACGATCAATACAATATTATTCCTCAAATTCCGGTTCTTTAGAGCCCAACGATATCATTTAAATGACGAAACCTTCCCACATTTTACCTCGCTCGGTTAAGCTGTATTTAACCCTGCTTATTATCTCAACAGGATTAATTCTGTATGGAACCCTCTTTCCGGTTGATTATGATGTCCCCAAGCAACTACTCGGGCTCGACAAAGTTATTCATATCCTCATGTTCGGCGCCTGGTCGTTTTTTTATGGATTGGTTCGTTTCTTGAAACAGAAATTTTCACTCCTTCCCGTATTCCTGGTTAGTTCTTTCTTTGGATTGGTTATTGAAGTACTTCAATATGTCTTGCCTACCGGACGCTCATTAGAGTTGATGGATTTTGTTGCAGATCTTACCGGCATCGGGCTTGCAGTATTTGTGCTTTATCTCCTTACAAAAAGAGTTTCTGAATTTCGTACCGAAGCCTCCTCCTGATATTTTTACTCTGTGTGCAATAGGAACGTGCACATTTCCTCTTTTTTACTATTTTAATAGGGTATTTGTGCGGAACTCACCAAAACACGGAGGAGCACATGGCCCTGAAAAACCCGGAAGCAGATTTACGCTTGAGCTATCCCTTGTTTGTAGAAACAGGGCTGATCCTTGCATTGTTGATCATGATCTTAAGCATTAAGTTAGAGCTGCCTGAAATCAATACTTCCGATGTGTTTTTTGTGGAAGGAGATGAAACAGCACTCATCCTGCCGCCCTCTGCTTCTGATCACATCTCTGTTATCAAACCACCTCCTCGTCCTCAGATCCCGGTTCATATTCCAAGCGACCTCCCGATAGAACCCGAGCCTCTTGAGCTTGATGAATTTGACCGCTTCTCACATTTGATGATACCGCCCCTTCCACAGGAAATTGTTGTGGAACCCACTTATGATCTGTTTAAAGACATTGAGCAATTACCTGAAATGATTGGAGGTGAGCAAGCTTTCCGAAATAGTATTACCTATCCATTGCTTGCGAGAAAAGCCGGGGTTCAGGGCATAGTTGAAGTTGAGTTCACAGTATCAAAAAGTGGCAAAGTGCTGGACCCGGTAATTATAAGCGGGCTCGGATATGGATGTGATAAAGCGGTTTTAAATGCCATAAAACTGCAACGCTACAAACCTGGCAAAAAAGCCGGAAAAGCATCTTCATTCCGGATCAAGGAAACGGTTCAATTTATTTTATTGAATTCTTAGAAGTACCGTCACACTAAAACCTGATCCTGATTGTTAAAATAATTGTAAGTGTACTTGCACACGACTTAGAAAATCACGTTCTTTTGCACTTACTCATCGAACCCTATTTAAAAAATTGTATTTGAGTATTATGAGAAACCAAAGAAAAACACCGAAGGCAGATCTTAAAAGATCATACACGGTTTATCTGGAAGCAGGATTGATTGTTGCTCTGCTTGTTATGATCACTGCCGTAAAAGTAAATCTGGAAACGAAGCCAGCCCAGGCGATTGCTCTTGATGAGCAGGAAGTAGTGGAAATGGAAGAAGTTGTTCAGACCAAACAAATTGAAACTCCACCTCCACCACCACGTCCACCGGTCCCGGTTGAAGTTCCCAATGATGAGATCATTGAAGATGAAATGATCGACCTTGATGCGGAACTTGATATGGATGCGCCCATGGATCTTCCACCCCCTCCTCCTGAAGAAGAAGAAGAAGAAGATTTCTTTGTAGTAGTAGAGCAAATGCCTCAATTAAAAGGTGGCATGGCTAAACTTCAGGGAAGTGTAAAATATCCTGAAATGGCTCGACGAGCCGGTATTGAAGGCCGTGTAACCGTTCAGTTTATTGTGAATGAACAAGGGGAAGTTGAAAATGCCCGTGTTGTTCGCGGTATTGGCGGTGGTTGTGATGAAGAAGCACTCAAAGCCGTACAAAAAGCAGAATTTGCGCCAGGTATGCAACGCGGTCGTCCGGTTCGTGTACAGTATGCTCTTTCAATTAACTTCCGCTTAGAGAACTAAGCACTAGAGTATTTATCAGTATCTATTTTTAAAAAGGTGAAGTCATATAGGCTTCACCTTTTTTATTTCTACAGTTTTCTCCCTCACTTTTCTTATTCCAAATCTTCATTTCCCTTCTCCTGAATTTTTCGTGAAACAATTTCCCACTTCACCAGTTAGTATTAAGTATGCTAACACCTAAGCAAATAACACTATACACCTTAGACCACTATACAAACGATTTACGAGTTTCATGTGTTCTATCCCTATAATCGCGAACTAAATCTGCCTAGCCATGAATAATAAAAGAAAAAATCCTGACGCTGATTTAAAACGCTCATATACAATCTATTTACAGTTCGGCCTCATCGCGGCTCTTCTGATCATGATCGGAGCTGTAAAAATGAACTTAGAAACGGAACCTCCTCAGCAAGTGGTTCTCGATGAACAGGAGGTCGTAGAAATGGAGGAAGTCGTCCAGACCGAGCAAGTTGAAACGCCTCCACCTCCGCCACGTCCACCCGTGCCCGTTGAGGTTCCAAATGATGAGATCATTGAAGATGAAATGATCGACCTTGATGCGGAACTTGATATGGATGCTCCCATGGATATGCCTCCTCCGCCAGAACAAGAAGATGACGGCGAAGAAGATTTCTTTGTTGTGGTAGAACAAATGCCCCAACTGAAAGGAGGCATGGCTGAATTACAGCGAAACGTAACCTATCCTGAAATGGCTCGGAATGCAGGAATTGAAGGTCGTGTAACCGTTCAGTTTATTGTAAATGAACAAGGTGACGTTGAGAACCCCCGTGTTGTTCGTGGTATTGGCGGTGGTTGTGACGAAGAAGCTTTAAAAGCAGTAAAGCAAGCGGAGTTTGAACCTGGCATGCAACGAGGCCGGCCGGTTCGTGTTCAATATTCCCTTTCCATTAATTTCCGACTCGATAACTGATCGATCGGAGCAAGAAGTATCAACAGGCATGATCGAAAACGGTCATGCCTTTTTTTATGTGGTGAATTTTCTCAGCACCTTTTTGAGGTTCTCATAGCCGGCTTTATTTCGGGCTTCCGAAACAGGCATCCATTCTACAGCCTCAATGCCCTCTGCTTTTTGTGGAGTAAAGGTCTCCGGGGTTGTAAAGATCATGGAATACCAGTAGGTAGTCTTCCCCATTATCTTCTTCCCTTCAGGATATTCATGATAGGTCGTATCGATTTCACGGACTATGGCAGGAAGACTGCTTCCAACTTCTTCCGCCACTTCGCGGACAGCACACATAGGAATACTCTCCCCGGGTTCCAGCTTTCCTTTTGGCAGGTCCCAGACTCCATTCCTGAAGATCATTAGCACTTTTGGTTCAGAATTTCCTTCAGAATAACGAAATACTACACCGCCGGCCGCTGCAATCGGCTCTATTTCCGGCTTAGTCATTTTCTTTTTCGGCGTCGCCTGAACCTGAATCTTTTGCCTTCTTAGATTCTTCCGCATAGTTCAACCTAAGATTGGTCAGTGTTTGCTCAAGATATCCCGAGGCCTCGTTAGAAAGGTTTCCTTTGGTATATTTTTTTAACATTCCCAGTGTATCGATGGCATACTTTGCAGAAGACAGATCTTTTTCCATCTCTTGCGTAGCAGGATTTTGAATTTTACCCAGGCCCATCATCGCAATTTGCTGGTGCTGCTGTATCAGCATCATGAACAACAGTTGTTCTTGTTGCTCTTCATTCAAATTCTCACCGTTCTTATTCATCTCTTCTTTCATATTATGTTCAATAATTATTGGCTGAAACTGTCAGGTTTCAAATTTAATAAAGTTCAATTTTATGTACATTATCGACCTTGAAGGATAACCAAAATTGCACACATTTTTATGGCCATAGTAAAGCCTTTTAAAGCCTGGAGACCAAAACCTGAATTCGCCCCAAAAGTAGTCAGTGTTCCTTATGATGTCATCAACACCACCGAAGCCCTGGAACTTGCAGAAGGTAAACCCAACAGTTACCTGCATGTGATCCGACCAGAGATAGACCTCCCCAAAAACACTTCTGTCTACGACGAGAGCGTGTATGTAAAGGGAAGCGAGAATCTCAGCAAATTGCTGCAATCGGAGGTTATGCTTCAGGAAGATAATGAGGCCTTATACATTTATCGGCTTGAGATGGATGGCCGTACCCAAACCGGCTTTTTTGGATGTGTGAGCGTAGAAGATTATAACAACGACCGAATTGTAAAGCACGAGCTTACCCGCCCCGATAAAGAAGATGACCGAACCAAACACATCATCACACAAGAAGCCCACCCGGAACCGGTGATGCTGACTTTCCGGGATTCTGAGAATATCTCTTCTTCCATTGATGAGTTTGTGGAAGGGAGTGAACCGATTTACGACCTCACCACAGAAGACGACATCACCCATACCATTTGGAAAGTGGAGAAAACATCTTCCTACGTTGAAGCCTTTGCCCGCATCCAAAACCTCTATATAGCCGATGGTCACCACCGTTGTGCAAGTGCTGCCCGGGCTGCCGAGAAATTTGCTTCCCAAAATCCGGAGCATACTGGAAATGAAAGCTACAATTTTTTTCCCGCTGTGATCTTCCCCACTGAACAGCTTCATATCCTGGCCTACAACAGAGTTGTGCTTTCAATCCCGGATAATTTCCTGGAGTTGCTTGGGGAAAAATTCGAGATTCAAAAGAAGGCCAAACCTACTCCTCCCAAAAAGGGAATGATCTCATTGTATCTTAACGACAATTGGTATGGCATTAGCTTAAAAGCTCCAAGGAATGATGATCCCGTTTCAGAACTGGATGTCTCTCTGCTGCAAGATCAGATCCTGGAACCCATGCTGGGCATCAAGGACCAACGTACCGATCCAAATATCGATTTTGTGGGAGGAATTCGCGGTACCGATGAACTTGAGAAACTGGTGGATAACGGCGAGGCGGCAATGGGTATCAGCATGTATCCCACAAGTATTGAGGAGCTGCTTGCAGTTTCTGATGCCGGACAGTTGATGCCGCCTAAGTCCACCTGGTTTGAGCCCAAACTTCGTTCCGGATTTCTTATTCATACTTTTTAATTCACCACTCATTCACTCATCACTATGAAACGTGTTCACAATTTTAGTGCAGGTCCTGCTGCCCTTCCTACCGAAGTACTTGAGATCGTTAAAGACGAACTTCTGGATTACCAGAAAACAGGTACTTCCATCATGGAGAAAAGCCACCGTGGCAAAGAATACTCCGAAGTGGATGCTCAAGCAAAGGAACGTCTTACTCGTATCCTCGGCCTCAAAGACGATTTTCATATTATGTTTTTGCAAGGAGGCGCAAGTGCACAGTTCATGCAAGTTCCCATGAATTTTTTGGGGGAAGGTGAAACAGCCGATTACATCAACACCGGTGTTTGGTCGAAGAAAGCCATCAAGGAAGCTAAATTATTTGGAAATGTTCATGTCCCTTTTTCTGATGAAAGTGAGCAGTTCTCCCACATTCCTGATGACAGTGAACTTCAACTTTCGGAAAATCCGCGTTACGTTCACTTCACCTCCAACAACACCATCTACGGAACACAATTTCAGGCTGAACCGAAATCAAACGGGGCGCCTTTGGTTTGTGATGCTTCTTCCGACTTCCTTTCCCGTGAAATTGATATCGATCGGTATGGAGTGATCTATGCCGGAGCCCAAAAAAATCTGGGGCCGTCGGGTGTCACTGTAGTCATCGTTCGTAAAGATCTTCTCAACACAGCTGATAAAACCGGGATTCCCACCATCCTGGACTATCACACACACGCTGAACGAATCTTTAATACGCCCCCCACTTTTGCGGTATATATGGTGAATTTGGTGCTGCAATGGTTTGAAGAAAAAGGCGGAATTTCCTATTTCAAAAAGCTAAATGATCAAAAAACTGAGCTACTTTACGGCAGTATCGACTCGGATGACTTTTATCGTGGCACTGCTCGATCCGATTCTCGTTCCAAAATGAACGTCACCTTCCGGTTGCCCTCCGAGGAGCTGGAATCAAGATTTCTGAAAGAAGCAGGAGAAAATGGTATGGTTGCTTTAAAAGGTCACCGAAGTGTGGGTGGAATCCGGGCGAGTATCTATAATGCGTGTCCACTAGGATCGGTGAAAGCTTTGACTGATTTCATGAAGCACTTCCGGGATAAAAACGGGTAGCTAAGTAACCTCAGTTCGATATAAAATATCCTCATAGTGCGTAAAAAATAACATTGGGGCATTTCCGTACAGACTGGAAACTAAATATTACCAAGAGTTGATTTCATTTCTTGATTGAATAATAAGATTCCCACCTTCGCGGGAATGACCTTATACTAAATGCGGGAATAGAAATTAGAGTAACCCGAATACCGTCAGAAAATGGTCGATAGTGTTGGGGACGAAGAGGATGAGGTATAGAAATCCCCAAACGGCGCCGGCAATATGGGCTTCGTGGTTGATCCTTCCTCCTTTTTTACTGGCATAAACACTATAGGCCAAAAACAGCCCTCCAAAAATAATGGAAGGAATACCAATGGGGATAAACATAATGTATATCGGTTGCAGAGGAAAAAGCAGAATAAAGCCGAACAGCACAGCTTCCACGGCTCCAGAAGCACCCACCGTTGCAAACTCCGGATTGTCTTTATGCTGATATACTGAAGGCAGGCTCGATATGATCAACCCTGAAAAATAAAGCAGCAGCAAATGCAGCGGACCTATGCTTTGCTCCAAAACAGGACCAAAGAAAAAGAGCACGAACATATTCAGGAACAAGTGTCCCATTCCGGCATGTACAAATCCGGAGCTTACCAATTCGTGCCAGGTATTCTCGCGGACAACACGATGCGGCATCAGCATAAATTTATCAAATAGCTGTGGAACCGCGTATAAAGCAGCGAGTGAAACTACTACATTTGCAATGATCAGGGAAAGGGTTACCAACATAGGTTTTTTTGTTTTAAATGAAGGTAAGATGATAACTGTTGTGTTGCAGAATAATTGAAAAGAATCGTAACTTAAATCTCAGATTTTCTTAATGCCGAAGTAGCTCAGGGGTAGAGCAATTCTCTCGTAAAGAATAGGTCGTCGGTTCAAATCCGATCTTCGGCTCATAAAAAAAGCCCCCGCACATAGTTTACGTGCGGGGGCTTTTAAGTTTTAGTTCGATTTACGTTACTTCTTTACACTTACACCGTTTGGTGATTTAGAAACTGAACTATTCTGGCCTAATAACTTTTCGATCTGTGCCAGTCTGTTTTCGAGCTCATTTTGCTTATCAGCGTTGGCCTGAAGTGCTGCATTCTCATTTTGCAGATTCAGGATCTGAGTATTCAGCTCTTTCACTGCTTCGATGAGTACGGCAGTCATCTGTGCATAGTTGACCGATTTCATACCATCTTCATCGGTGTAAACGAACTCAGGGAATACTTCTTCAACTTCCTGAGCGATCAAACCCGTTTGCTGTTCACTGGATCTTTTTTCGTCCTTCCAGTTATAGGTTACTCCACGCATTTGAAGTGTTTTCTCTAGCCCTTCTTCCAATGTTTCGATATTGGTTTTTAGACGACGGTCTGAAGTTTGGTTTACAGAAGTTGCAGTAATGGTTCCACTATTTCCACTGATATTAATGGTCTGATTCCCTCCGGAGTACATTTCAAAAATAGAACCACCATTAGAGTCATGATTTAACACAAAACCATTTGTATAAGACTCTTGTCCACCACTGATACTACCTGCAGAAATCTGGTTATATTGGTCTTGGTTGGTATCTCCTGATATAATCAAGGAACCGCCATTAGAGACGATATTTCCGCTTTCACCATCCAGGTTAATCATTTCTTGCGATGTTTGACCAGTGATGTTGGTTTTTAGCAGAGAAAGTGACGCCCATTCGTCGGTACCGTTACTTGCTACTCCTAAGAAAGCGTTGTTTAGGTACCAGCCATTGCCATCTTCAGTACTGCCAAAAAGCTGAAAAAATGGAAGATCGGTATTTTCCCATTGTTGTCCACCCATTTGAATATTTGGAGTGGAATTTCCGTACAGCATCATTTCTACAGACTCTCCCGTTGGATCGTTGCCGGCAGGATCGTTGGCTACATTAATGTCAAAAATATTTCCCTTGCCATCAATTCCTCGCTGTGTAGTTTGCAGGTGGAAGAAAGGTACTTCATTCTCGTTATCATTCTTACGGGCACCGAAATTCACCAACTGTACATAAGGATCCGCAGAAGACCCTTCCATAAAGAAGTAAGGAAGACCATCATTCCAGGCTGCAAATCCGGTTAACGTTGCGCCGGTAAATTCCCCTGCCTCATCGTAGCCAACGATCTGCATGAAACCACCTTCGTTATTGGTACCGAACCATCCAATATTATTGTCATTGGTGTCGTAGTAATACATGTTACCTTTGCCATTAGTATTGGTAGCCATAACTGCTGCTCTGTTTCCATCAGCATTGTTTAACTGAAGTCTTCTAACATCTGTGAGGTTAGTAATATCACCGCCGGCTAATGGTTCTCCATTCACCGTAAAATTACCGTTAACATTTACATCCCCATCAAAATAACCGGCGTAATTTTCAACACCGTCCCAGGCTGCTCCATACACTCCATAGTTAATTCCAGGTCCCCATGCTCGTCCTGCAACTCCATAGTTTTTTGTTGAATCTGTAGAACCTGCATGAGACAATCCTGCAACTCCGTAATTCACTTTTCCGGCATCTCCGAAAGCTTCAGCCTCAAGACCGGAGTTATTCCAAGTATTTCCTGTAGCACTTCCTCTGACTCCAAAATTTATGGAACCTTCTCCATAGCCTTCACCTTCGTCACCATTGCCTTCACCAAAAGAGTAACCTAATGCTCCATAGGTGTATTTTGCTTTAGATGCCGCTTGTCCATAAATACCATATCTGCTTCCGGTAGTAGCCTCTCGATTTATTGCTGAGCCGAGTACACCTAATTGTGCTCCCGTTCCAATACCGGAGGCAACTCCATACATACCATACATATTGTTTGAATTCGTTGCTGTGGAAGTTGCGGTCCCAGTCACTCCATAGTTTACTCCATCGGTACTTGCATTCCCACGAATGGCTGTTAGCCCTTCAGTTCCTGTAGCATTTACGATAAAGGATGTATCGCCTTCACTCGAGTTGAGTTCAATATTTGTCAACAATCCGCCACCACCGGAGCCATTCACCACATCCTGAGCCACCAATGCATAAGGCACGGAAAGCAATCGGGTGGTTCCCAGTTCTTCATATTCTTCTCCGCCGGCAGGGTCTATCTCCAGCTTCACATAGTAGTTGTCGGATGCCCAGTTGATACCTGAAAAATTATCTTCAGAAGTTCCTTCTCCGATCACGATCTGGAATGAACCCACTCCGGATGTGGTAGGATTCTGAACCTCAGTATATACTGCTGTGCCATCTTCGGCACCCTGGATCACGCTTACGCGCACACCCAATTCGGTATTGGTGATCAGCTCACCATTGGCATCTCTGGCTACCGCCTGGAAATTGAAACCTTGCGGCACCTGGGCCATAACATCTGTTGCGAATAAAAGTATCGCAACCAAAAACATCATTTTTGTAACTAACTTATTCATAGGGTTGTCCTTCATTCAATTATTTAATTAATAGCATTTTTTGAGTAGCGATCACTTTTCCATCAGCCAGGAAACGATAGAAATACATTCCACTGGCTAAATGTGAAGCATCAAACCGAACCGTATAGGAACCGGCCGGCTTACGGTCGTTGGCAAGTACAGCAACTTTTGCCCCAATTGTATTATACACCTCCAATTTCACATCAGCGGCTTTAGGTAAATCAAACCGGATGTTAGTAGAAGGGTTAAAGGGATTTGGGTAGTTTTGGCTGAGATCGAACCTGGTGGGTAAGTCCAACTTTACATTTTCGTTGGAGGTATACACCAGATCAAAACCATTACCAAAGCCACCGGTAAGCTGCATCGAGGGACTTTCAAAAGTACCGGCAACAACTTCACCTGCTGAAAAAGCAAGCGACATACCGGAACTCTCCAGGGTTCCACCCGCAAACGAGATTACACTTTGTGCCTTAATGGACGGATAAGTAAAGAGGCCCATCAGCACAAGAACTATAGTAGCAATACGCATAGGTAGGTAATTTATAAGTTAAACTGAGGCGTGTTTGGGTACAAGCCCCAGATCTGTTCGATGCGATATTACGTTTTTTCCCGGTAATTTAAACTACATAGACAGGTGTTTTTTTTGTTGAACACCATCCTGCTTAATTATAGCATTTCAACCTTAAGCAGGATATATTTTAGCCACTTAAATCAATTCATCTGCATGCTATATCTAAAAAAAATAATTTTTATTGCCCTCGCCGGATTCCTACTTACCTCCTGTGGCGTTAGCAAACGCAGCGCCGATTTCTCCGTTAGTGAAGATACCCGCGTTATAGAAAACGGAGTTGCCAGCTGGTACGGTCCCAACTTTCACGGCAAGTTAACGGCCAACGGAGAAGTGTACGACATGGACGGTGTTACGGCCGCACACCGAACGTTGCCATTTGAAACCATACTGCTGGTTGAAAACCTCGACAATGGCAAAACCGTACAGGTTCGTATAAACGACCGTGGCCCCTACGCCAAAGACCGTATCATCGACCTTTCAAAGGGAGCAGCTGAACAAGTGGATATGCTGGGGCCTGGAACCGCGCGGGTACGCTTGTATTTACTTGAAGGAGATCTCGAAAATTCCCGCATTACAGATATCAAAGTACCTACCTATACTGTTCAGCTTGGTTCTTATCAGGATAAAGGCGAAGCCGAAAAACACTCGGAAGAAGTGGACGGCAGCTTTGTGGAAACCGTCAAAGTTGATGGAAACACTTTTTATCGCGTATATAAAGGCACCTACACCGATCCCGAAGATGCCAAAACTGAGATGGGTCGCCTGAACCGCCTGGGACATGCCGGTTTTGTGAAGCAGATCGAAAATAATTGAGTTTGCCGGGATTGATTTTCCCGAGTTTTCCGTTGTCCGCACAGAATCAAAAAGCAATTTACCCATGAAAAAAAAGATCATTGTTATAGGAAGCGGATTTGGCGGACTTGGTGCCGCATCACGATTACTATCAGACGGACACGACGTCACCATCCTCGAAAAAAGAGACAAGCTGGGCGGGCGCGCCTACGTCTATGAAATGGACGGTTTTAAGTTTGATGGCGGACCTACCGTCATCACTGCTCCCTTTATGTTTGATGACATTTTTGAAGCCGCCGGTAAAAAGCGTGAGGATTATGTTGAGTTCGTCCCATGCGATCCCTTCTACCGAATTTTTGATGCCGAGGGTAATCATTTCAATTATAACAACGATCACGAATTTACCCTGGAGGAGATCCGAAAGCGAAACCCCGGCGACGTGGAAGGCTATGAGAAATTCATCAAAACCACGAAGGCTATTTTTGATAAAGGGTTTGTGGAACTTGCAGACAAACCTTTCCTGAAGTTCACTGATATGCTGAAGGTGGCGCCGGACCTTATCAAACTTCAGTCGTATAAAACGGTTTATAAATATGTTGAGCAGTTCATTGATGATGAGTTTCTAAAGCGATGCTTTTCATTCCACCCGCTTCTGGTTGGGGGAAATCCATTTGATACCACTTCTATTTACGCCATGATCCACTACCTGGAGCGTGAGTGGGGCGTCCACTATGCAATGGGCGGAACCGGGGCTATCGTAAATGCCCTGGAAAAACTGATCCGCGAGCAAGGTGGCTCCATCCATACCGAAACAGAAGTTGATGAGATCATCGTGGAAAATGGGAAAGCAACCGGAGTCCGCCTTAAAAACGGAGAGAAACTCCAGGCCGATGAAGTGGTTTCCAATGCTGATGTAGCCTTCACCTACAAGAACCTCATCAACCCAAAACACCGCAAGAAATATACCGACCGTAAGATAGAGCGGACCAAATACAGTATGTCGCTTTTTGTGATCTACTTTGGAACAAAGAAACGTTATCTGGACTCAGGACTCGCGCATCACAACATCATTCTGGGAGAACGATATAAAGGTTTGTTGAAGGACATCTTCCATAAAAAACACCTGTCAGATGACTTCTCACTGTATCTGCACATGCCAACTATCACCGATCCATCGATGGCGCCGGAAGGACATGAAGGGTTTTACGTACTCTCTCCTGTCCCTCACCTTGATGCTGATGTAGACTGGAATGAAATGGCTCCAAAATATCGTGATGCTATCATGAACTTCCTGGAGGAGAACTATTTACCTAACCTGCAGGAAAATATTGTAGCTGAGCATTATATCGATCCGCTGCATTTTCAAAATGTACTGAACAGCTATAAAGGGTCTGCCTTTTCGGTGGAGCCGATCCTGACGCAATCGGCATGGTTCCGTCCTCATAATAAATCGGAAGATGTAGATAACCTCTATTTTGTTGGGGCGGGAACGCATCCCGGAGCAGGATTACCGGGCGTGTTAAGTTCATCCATCATTGCACAAAATCTGATCGGTAAAGCCTGATCAATTGAAATATCATTTTTTGGCTTTCGATCTGCGGTTTAAATAATTCCGTTTTGTCTGCCAACTGCCAAACTCCTATTTTTAGTCTCTGGAAGGATTTACAAGAGGTCAAAATACGTGAGCATTTACAATTTCATTCGATATATATTTTACGGGCTGCTCTTCAGTATTATACCCTTTATGGGAGATCTGCAGGCTCAGTTTTCCGGCGGCTCCGGTACTTCGGATGACCCATATCAAATTTCTACGCTTACGCAGCTTCAGTCCATAGAGCAACATCTAGACAAGTATTTTGTGCTCCTGAATGATATTGATGCTTCCGAATCCATATACTGGAATGCAGGAAAAGGGTTCGAGCCCATTGGCAACGAAAACACTCCTTTTACCGGTGTCTTTGACGGCAATGGTCAGGAGATCTTAGGGCTTAGTATTCAACGAAATTCTGGTGAATTTATAGGCCTTTTCGGTCATACAGATGGAGCCATCATCAAAAGCCTGTCTCTCATCAATGTGAACATCCGTGGAGCCAACGAAACCGGAGGACTGGCAGGTAAAGTAACCGGAGGAGAGATCTCCCTGATCAAAGTTACCGGAGATATTCGGGGTCGTACCCATACCGGAAGCATAACCGGCTTTAACCGTTCGGGACGCATTGAATTTGTTATCGCAGAAGCCATTGTATCCGGTCGTTCCTACGTGGGGGGACTTGCCGGTATTAATCGTGGCAGAATCATACAATCCTCTTTTGATGGACAAGTAAAAGCAACCGGACATAACCTGGGCGGTATTGCAGGAAATAACTACGACGGCTTGATTGCTGAATCCTTTTCAAGAGGATCTGTTACCGGAGAAAGCGTTTCATCCGTGGGCGGCGTTGCCGGCAGTAATGGCGGAAATATCTTTCGTTCCTACTCAGAAGCAAGCGTTACCGGGCGCGCATACGTTGGTGGATTGGTTGGCAACAATCATCAAGGCATAATCTCCTGGTCGTACTCCACCAGTGCTGTAGAAGGGTTCAATCTTGTTGGCGGGCTGGCCGGTGTAAATCACCGAAACGGAGAGATCACTGAATCATACACCACAAGCCCGGTAACAGGTGTTGTGGACTACGGAGGTTTTATTGGGGTGAACCGTGACCCGGTTGAGTTTAGCTACTGGAACAAGGAAAGTTCACCCGGAATGAACGCCGTCAGTAAAGGAGTAGAAGATGGCATCACAGGATTATGCGACAACAAAATGAAAGGATACCAAAGCATGGAAAGCATGCATGGACTTTCCTTCAACCAGATCTGGGGATATGTGGAAGATACCCCTCCTCAACACCTCTGGGAAATGTCTTATTTTGCTATCACTGACGTAGAGGCCGTTTCAGGCATCATAAGTGGGGATATCGTGAATGTGGAAATTACGTTGAAAAATGTGGGAAGCATGGCCGATATCAGTGATCTCGTACTCAGGCATCCCAATGGAGAGATCATAGACCGAGCCGAGCAGATCTCCCTTATGCCTGGTCAGTCATTCAAAACAAATTTTAACTGGCAAACGGAACTGGATGATCACGGGGTATTCACGTTGTTGGCAGAAACCAAGCACTACAAGAAAAACATCCCGATTCAAGTCGCAAAACTTCCGGACCCTGTTGATCTCGATCAGCCTTATGTGCTGGAAGAACATGTAAGCCTCACCCCAACTTTTTCGTGGGAAAAAGCCTTCCTTGCTGAATCCTATGACCTTCAGATATCCAAGAACGAAGATTTTATCTTTACCGATGTTGAGATCACAGACATCGATACCACGAATTACACCTTAACCCAAAAGCTTGATCACCACACCTATTATCACTGGCGGATTCGGGCTGCCAATTCCGATACCACCGGACCCTGGAGCAATATCTCGGAATTTACCACCATCATTGAAAAACCTGCTCCTGTACGTCTGAAAGCCCCCGATTCAGGTAAGAAAAACGCCTCTACGCAGCCCGTTTTTGCATGGACAACCGCCAACAGGGCTGAAGAATATTTCCTTCAAATTGCCGCTGATGAAGATTTTGAAAACGTCATGTTTGATACAACCGTAGTCGCCACCGATTCCAGTTTAGCCATGAGCCGGCCCCTCCCCCAAAAGCAACAAGTGTATTGGAGAATGAGAGCTCAAAATATGGGTGGTGAGTCGGCATGGTCGGATGCCTGGAGTTTTGTGCCACTTATTCCCCCACCCAAGAAGTCCGGTGTAAATACCCTCGATTATGCGTTGGGACAAAATTATCCGAATCCCTTCAATCCCGTTACTTACATTCCATATAGCCTTCCCGAGCCGGGTCGCGTACAGCTGGAAGTACTCAATATGCTGGGACAAACCGTAGCCACGTTGGTTGATGGATATAAATCTGCCGGGTGGCATACCGCTGTTTTCGATGCCTCCGAACTTTCAAGTGGGTTTTACATCTATCGGATCAAAGCCAAAAATTTTGAAAACACTAAAAAGCTTTCCTTGGTTAAATAATAGCGTATGTTGGCAGCCATTTCTATTTTCCATTTATATATGTTGATCGCTTATTTTAGAATATTATGAGCTTATTAGGTTTCACACGGTTTTTCAAAAATTCAGATTTCAATAATGGATGATCATAGATCTGCCAGCAATATAAAAGGATACTCCCTTAAGCCTTTTTTTGACCAAACACGCGATCTGTTATGCATTGCTGGATTTGACGGATATTTCAAAAAAGTAAATCCGGCCCTTTGCACCCTGTTGGAATATTCTGAAGATGAATTACTTTCCCGTCCCGTGAATTCTTTCATATACTCCGAAGATCAGGCTCTTACTGCAAAACAGCGCCAGAAAATTCATAAAGGGAAACCGCTACTCAATTTTGAAAACCGATACATTAAAAAATCCGGAGAGATTGTATGGTTTTCCTGGACCTCCATTCCCAAGCTGGATCAGGAACTGGTATATGCTATCGCAAAAGATGTGACTCATCAAAAAGCACAGAATCAAGAGCGTGACAGGTTACTTTCTAAATTGACTCGGGAAAATGATCAGCTTAAAAAATTGAATTATACCACCTCTCACGACCTGCGCTCTCCAATTTCAGGCTTACTTGGGGTATTTGACATGATCGATCTTTCCACCATAGACGATGCAGAAACAAGGTCGTTAATTGCACTCCTGGAAACATCTACTGCAAACCTCAAAAAGACCCTTGATACCTACATTGATGGCTTTCAACAAAACGAATCACTTGTCATTGAATTAGAGCCTGTACATATTCCTTCCTATTTAAAGGATGTGCAGTTATCTCTGGGTAAACTTCTTGATGATACCAATGCAGCCATTCAAACTGATTTTTCTGCCTTTGAGACCATCCCCTTCAACCCGGATTTTATGAAAAGCATACTGCTCAATCTGCTTTCCAACTCTATTAAGTATGCCCATCCCGACCGAAGCCCTGTTATCACCATTGCGACGAAGGCTGAAAATGGGCTCAGGAAACTTACTTTTTCTGATAACGGAATTGGCTTTGACAGCTCAAAGAATAAAGACAAGATCTTTGGGCTATACCAAACTTTTCATGATCAGTATGACAGCAAGGGCATCGGGCTTTATCTGGTTCACAGCCATATCACCGATTTAGGGGGAAGCATTTCAGCCGAAAGCACCATAAACCAGGGAACGACTTTTACCATTAGCTTTAAAGATTAATATTCATCCAATCTACATTTTTCGCAGATATACTAAAGTGAACTAACTTTGGTATGCATGAAAATTATTCTAACCATTCTTCTCACTTTTCATGGTCTGATCCATTTAATGGGTTTTATAAAAGGTTTTGGCCTTGCTGAGATTCCGGAATTGACACTTCCTATTTCACAAACAGGCGGTATCCTTTGGCTGCTTTCCGCTGTACTTTTCATCATTTCCACCTTATTTCTACTCACCGAATATATGATATGGTGGAAAATTGCATTGGCCGGTCTCATCCTTTCACAATCGCTTATCATCTACTCGTGGCAGGATGCCAAATTTGGTTCAGCTGCTAATATTTTTATTGGTCTGGCTATACTGGTTGTTCTTTTTAGTGCCGATTGATCCCCATCTCGGAAAATCCCTCTTCCGTGTGGAAATGCCCTCTCCCCCTTGTATATTCTTGACCTAATTACGGATCAAAACCTCACTGTATTATATTATGAAACGATTACTATTCTTTATGGCACTCCCTTTTTTGCTGACAGGTTGCCAAACCCAATCAAGTTACGACCAACTCAACCTTGAGGAGATCACGATCACTGAACTTCAACAAGGATATGAAAACGGAGATTTCACTATTGAGGATGTAACCGCGGCCTACCTTGAACGCATCGCTGAAAAAGACCAAAGCGGACCAAAACTGAATTCCATGCTTTACATCAATCCGCTGGCACTGGATATTGCTAAAGAGCAGGATGCTGAACTCCGTGATGGACAAACACGCGGACCTTTGCACGGCATTCCTGTAGTGCTAAAAGACAATATTGACACTGACGATATGCCTACCACAGCAGGAGCAAATATCATGGCAGAGTCGGTGCCTGATCAGGACGCCTTCATCACTCAGAAATTACGAGATGCGGGAGCCATCATTCTTGGGAAAGCCAATCTGAGCGAATGGGCCAATTTCCACAGCAGTTTTTCATCAAGTGGTTGGAGCGCACTGGGCGGACAGGTACATAACCCCTACGATCTTACTCGAAATCCATGTGGTTCCAGTGCTGGCTCCGGGGCTGCAGCTTCAGCTAATATGACTGTTTTTGCCATCGGGACGGAAACGAACGGATCTATCACTTGTCCTTCTTCCGCAAATGGACTGGTCGGGATCAAACCTACCGTCGGACTTTTAAGCCGTTCAGGCATTATTCCCATCTCTCATACTCAGGATACCCCCGGTCCCATGGCGCGCACCGTCACAGATGCTGCCATCGCTTTGGGCACGATGGCGGGTATCGATTCTTCAGATGCCAAAACTTTTGAAAGTGAAGAACATTATCACACCGATTACACCCAGTTCCTGAACCCAGACGGCTTACAGGGAAAACGCATTGGACTCTGGACCGGCTCTCTCGGCGGACATTTTCGGGTTGATACCTTGATGCATGAGACGGCTCGTTTCCTGGAAAGTCAGGGTACTACCGTGGTTGAGATCGACCAGATCACACAAGAAAATGTAGGTAGTGCTTCCTTTCAGGTGTTGTTGTATGAATTTAAGGATGGCCTGAACAAATACTTTGCTTCTCTGGGGGATGACGCCCCGGTCAAAAACATGCAGGAGCTGGTAGATACCACCCTGAGTGATCCCGAAGAAATGCGCTATTTCGATCATGACCTTTTAATTCAAGCCAGCGAAAAAGGCAGCCTCGATTCCGAAGAATATCAGGATGCACTGGAGCGAATGTTGAGAATTACAAGAGAAGAAGGCATCGACCGGGTGATGGATGAGCACGAACTGGATGCCATCATTGGTCCTACCGGCGGACCTGCCTGGAAAACCGATCTCACCAATGGCGATAACTTTGCAGTTTCTTCGAGTTCGCCGGCGGCACAATCCGGATATCCCAACATCACCGTGCCCATGGGCTATATTGATGGTTTACCCGTTGGTATCTCCTTCTTTGGAAGAGCCTGGAGTGAACCTGTACTTCTGGAGATAGCTTACGGATTTGAGCAGGCATCCAAGGTGAGAAAAGCGCCTCAGTTTTAAACCTATAATAAATAAACCTGGTTCAAGCGTCCGCTTGGACCATTGTTGTTTTAGCTTCTTGCCCAAATTCAGTATCGCACAAGCGGACGCTTGCGCTAGTTGTCGTTGACACCAGCGCTGGTTTGTGGGACCAACCAAGGATCAAAAAATTAAATAACACAAAAAAGGCCCATCAAATGATGAGCCTTTTTAAATTTTTGAATGAAATCCTGCAATTAAGACTTCAGGCTTTTCTGAAGATCATCCCAATCTGCAAGAAAACGCTCGAGACCACTATCAGTAAGTGGATGCTTAAGCAGGCTCTTGATCACGCTCAATGGCATGGTTGCTACATCAGCACCTTCTTTGGCGCATTCGAGCAAGTGCATTGGGTGGCGGATACTTGCTGCAAGTACTTCCGTTTCGTATCCGTAATTATCATAGATCGTTACAATGTCACGGATGAGTTGCATTCCGTCGGTGGAAATATCATCAAGTCTTCCCAGAAATGGAGAGATGTAAGTAGCACCGGCTTTGGCAGCAATTAAGGCCTGCGTTGGAGAAAAGCAAAGCGTACAGTTTGTTTTAATACCTTCCTCAGTAAAGGTTTTGATAGCTTTGATGCCGTCTTTGATCAGCGGCACCTTTACAACAACATTATCGGCAATAGCTGCAATTTTGCGGCCTTCTTCCACAATTTCTTCGTATTCCGTAGAAACCACCTCGGCAGAAACATCGCCGTCAACAATGTCACAGATCTTGGCGATGTGACCTTCGAAGTCTTTCACTCCAATTTTTGCACACAGACTTGGGTTGGTGGTTACTCCATCAAGAACACCCATGTCATTGGCTTCTTTAATTTCGTCGAGATCAGCAGTATCAATAAAAAATTTCATGATTGAGCAAAAGTTTGGTTCAGATTTAAGCATCTATTGCGCAAAATAAGGATAAGTAAGGACTCATTCAGCGTAAATCACAATTATATTGTTTCTTTTTTTTACAAAAACAAAGGTTTTAAACTAAAACTTTATCCCGAACTTTCTCGTTCAAGAAAAAGCTTTTTGCTAAACGTATATATAATCAAGAAAAAACAAATCAAGTGAAGAAATTTTTAACGCCCATTTTATTGATCAGCATAGTTTTCGCGGGCTGTGGTGGAGACGATTCAAACAATAACAACTCATCAGGATTCGGGGGATTTGGCAGTGGCAACTTTGGCCAGAGAGCTACCAGCGTGGAAACCTCAGACATTACCATCGGATCCATTTCGGAACAAGTGCGCTCTTTTGGAAATGTAAAGGCGCAAAATGTCATCTCTGTTGTTCCCCAGGTGAGCAACAGAATCACCGATATGTATGTTGATCTGGGCGATACCGTACGACAGGGACAAACCCTCGCCAAGATTCATGATGTAACTTTTCGGGATCAATTGGCTCAGGCTCGCTCTCAACTTCAGCAAAGCCGAATTGCTGTAGTTCGTGACAGTTCAGAATATGCACGTCAGCAAAGTTTGCGAGAAAGAGATCTCACCAGCAGTGCGGATCTTGAAATTGCAGAGGCCAATTACCAGAGTTCATTGGCGCAATATGAGTCAGCCCGTTCTTCACTCACCCAGGCGCTCGAGAATTTCAACAATACGGAAGTGAAAGCACCTGTAAGCGGCGTAATAACCTCACGATCACTGGAAACCGGAGATCTTGCTACAACAGGAACAGAGATCTTTCAGATCGCCAGCACTAAAGGATATGAATCCCGCATTTTTCTTCCGGTAAGTGACTGGCGTGCTGTTAAAATTGGCCAGGATGTAAATTTGCGTATCAGCAACGAAAGTAATGTAAGTGCTCGCGGTATCGTATCCCGAAAGAGCCCACAACTGGATGAGACTACCGGCCTTGGAGAAGTAGTGATCACGCTAACAAGTATTGGCAGTGATATATATCCCGGAGTTTTGGTTGAAAATATTATCAACATCACCACCAAAGAACGTGCTATGATCGTTCCCCGGAGCGCCTTGGTGGAACAGGTTGAGACCGTCATCAACCCGGAAACAAATACCATAGACCTTGAAAGAACATACTCTGTTTTTGTTTCTAAAGGTGATTCTATAGCTGAACGCCGTGAGCTTGATCTTGGAATTGAGCAGGGAGACCGTATTGAAGTGCTGGGCGGATTACTGCCAAGCGATGATATTATTGTAACCGGACAAAGCGGACTGGATGACGGGTCGCGCATACAGGTTGCTTCCGGAGAACGCTTTCAAGCTCCTCAGGAACGACAAATTGGACAAGAAGGAAGATCCCCAGTTAATAACCGGCAAGATATACTCGCAAATATGAGTGAGGAAGAACGTGCTGAAGCCCGTGAAAAAATGCAGGATATGAGCCGTGAGGAACGCATGCAATACTTACAGGAACTGCGAGCACAGCAGACTTCATCTGCAGATTCAACTTCAAACTAAAGGGATATAATGGCTTCGTTATCCAAACTGGCGGTAGATCGTCCAATTACATTTTTAATGGGTACCCTGATCCTTCTGGGATTTGGTTTATATGGATTGCAGAATCTCAGGCTAAATTTATATCCCGATGTATCTTTCCCCACTATCACTGTTTACACCAGCTACGAAGGCGTAGCTCCGGAAGATATCGAAACGCTGGTAACCCGCCCCATCGAGGAATCTGTTGGAAGTATCAGTGGTATTCGTAAGGTGCGTTCGCTTTCCAGTCAGGGAGCATCGGTAGTTAAACTTAATTTTGAGTGGGGAACCGATCTCTACCAAGCCGAAAATGACGTGCGCAAGGAACTCGGTTTTGTGGAACGACAAATTCCCGATGATGCCGAAACACCGCTTGTATTCTCTTACGACCCGAATCAGGAACCTATAGTAGTGCTGACGGTGACTTCCAATGCCCGTAGTGCCCGAGAGTTGCGCACCTACTCAAAACAGGTGCTGGAGCAGCGCATTGAGCGTATTAATGGGATTGCATCTGCAGAAACTTCAGGCGGGCTTCAGCGGCAGATCAACGTCCGTATTGATAACAACCAGATGCGGCTCTACAACATCACCATTGCTGAAATTGCCCAAAAACTTCAGCAAGAAAATATTCAGGTGCCGGCCGGGCAACTTACTGAAGGCAACACCAATTATTCGCTGCGAACCATTGGCGAATTCAAAAATGTAGATCAAATTCGAAATACCATCATTACCGTACGGGATGGTCAGCCCCTGTTACTTAAAGATGTAGCCGATGTGGAAGATGGCATTCAGCAACCTATAGGAAATGTCCGTGTGAATGGCGAGGATGGCATTGTACTGAATGTATATCGCCAAAGTGATGCAAACGTAGTGACAGCCGCTAATGCTGTGGTGGGTGGGCTGGAAGAAATACAGCGCAGTCTCCCTTCGGATGTAAAAGTATCTGTGCTCACCAACAAAGCCGACTTTATCGAGCAATCCATCAGTAACCTGCTATGGACAGGCGTTCAGGCCATTATCCTTGTGATCTTGATCCTGCTCGTATTTTTGAGAAGCGGTCGCTCCGCCACCATTATTGCCATATCTATTCCGGTATCTATAATTACCACATTTATGGTCATGGATATGGCAGATCTAAGCCTGAACATCATCTCGTTATCAGGACTTACCCTTGCCGTTGGCTTGGTGGTAGATAACGCCGTGGTAGTTTTGGAGAATATCTTCAGATTTCGGGAGCAGGGAGCCGATCGCGATTCAGCTTCGGTAGATGGAGCCAAAGAGGTTGCCGTCCCCATTATTGTTTCTACCCTTACAACCCTGGTGGTTTTTCTCCCTATACTATTTGTACCGGGCATTGCCGGATTTCTTTTCAGAGATCTCGCGTTAACGATCTCATTTTCGCTGATCGTTTCTACCCTGGTGGCTCTCACCCTCATTCCACTGATGGCTTCCCAATTCTATAAAGCCTCCACACAAAACATAGGAGCAACTAACAAGATCGCTCTTTTCTTTGGGAACCTGCTCGAGAAGGTTGAGACCACCTACAACGAACAACTTCAAAAAGTGATCGGAAAAAGTGGATGGGTAGTGTTGGCGGCTTTCTTATTCTTCGGAGCCACGATTCCCATCTTTTTCATGATCGGTGGTGAATTCTTTCCCCGTGTAGATGAAAATGCCTTTGTACTGGAAGTTCAGCGGGAACCCGGTGTGAATTTATTTGAACTGGAACGATCGATGGGACAAGTTGAATCCATCGTTCGGCAGGAAGTACCCGAAGCCCGGCTTATCGTTTCAGATTATGGCGATAAGGAAGGCATTGAAGGAGCAGATGACCCCGGAGGATTCACAGGAACCGTTCGGGTTGAACTTGTTTCACAAAATGAACGAAACCGCTCACAGGCCCAGATCACCTCATCGCTGATGCGTGAGCTGCAAATTGTGCCCGGCGTACAAATTCAGGAAGTGATCATCGATCCGCTAAGTCCCGATGGCCAAAACGGCCTGATCGTACAGATTTTTGGATACGATCCTGAAATCAAAAAAGAATTGTCAGAAGGCGTTAAAGAGCGCCTGCTACAGATCGATGGCATCAACAACGTATTCAGCTCTGCCGATCAGGGTCGCCCAGAATTAAGGCTGATCATGGATCGTGAACGGATTTCCCGAGTAGGGATGAACACGAATCAGGTTGCAAGTGCCGTCAGCAATGCCGTTAAAGGAAATATTGCCACCGCATTTGTAGATCAGGGTGTGGAATACGAAGTAGTGGTTGAACTGGCCGCCAGCGACAAAGCCCAATCGGTTGACCTGTCCAATATTCAGGTTCAAACTCCGGCCGGAGAATGGATGCCGCTGAAAAACCTGGCTCGCATAGAACGCTATACCGGCCCCACCAACGTGCTCCGTATCGATCAGGAACGAGTGACTGAAGTGACCGCCGAGCTTAATGATACCGATCTGGCAACGGCTTCTGTACAAGCTCGTAAAACCCTCGATCAGGTAAACTGGCCCGATGAATACCGATACGAAATTTCAGGAACGGCCGAAGAGCAATCTGAATCCTTTGGTTTTTTGATGATCGCATTCATGATCGCAGGAATTCTTACTTATATGGTAATGGCCTCCCAGTTCGAAAGCCTTGTTGAGCCATTTATCATCATTTTAACCATCCCATTAGCACTATCAGGCGTGTTATTGATGCTTTGGTTTACCGGCACTTCCATTAGTGTAACTTCTATGGTGGGGCTGATCCTGCTTACCGGAATTGTTGTAAACAACGGAATTGTGATGATCGATTACATCAAGATATTACAGGCCCGGGGAACGACTCGCGAGAAAGCTATTGTTGATGGAGCGACCCGCCGTTTACGCCCTATCTTGATGACCGCCTTCACCACCATCCTTTCGATGGTACCGCTGGCCCTTGAGTTGGGCACCGGCTCCGAAACCTGGAGTCCCATGGCCCGAACCGTAATTGGCGGCCTGACCATGAGTACCTTGCTGATGCTGTTTGTAGTACCTTGTTTTTATAACATCATAAACGGATTGGTTGAAAAATTCGGCTTTGATGCTGTTCATAAAGTAGATCCTTTAGCTAAATCACAAGAGGCCCTGGCATGAAACAATTTTCTGTAGCCGGAAGTATTCTCAAACGCCCAATTACGGTCATCATGATGACGCTGATCGTGATCGGGTTTGGGGTGTTTTCACTCACCAACTTAAAGGTCACACTTTATCCCTCGTTCAACATTCCGGTGCTGGCAGTATCCACCGGATATAACAATGTAGCCCCAGAAGATATCAACCGGATCATTGTGAATCCTATTGAAGGTGCATTATCTGCAATTGAGGGAATCGAGACGCTGGAAGCACGCGTAAATCGCGGAAGTGCGTTCATCATACTTCGTTTGCGGGAAGGCTCCGACATCAGAAAAACAGAATTAAAGGTTCGAAAAGCCATAGATCAAATTAGAGGAGAACTGCCCGACCAGGCTCAGGAACCCGTCATTTTTCAGTTTGATCCGGAAAACAGGCCCATTATGCGGCTCAGTATAGATGCTGAAAATCGCGGATTGGATGAACTCCGAAACATTGGCCTTGAACTGGTTGAAACCCGGCTGGAACGTATCGACGGACTCGCTTCAGCTGAAACACAAGGCGGGCTGGAACGCCGTATTTATGTGGACGTCTCTCCAATGTCACTCGCACAATACAACCTCTCTCCATCTGATATTGAAAATGCGCTACGCTCTAATAACGTACAGTTACCCATCGGTAATGTTGTATCAGAAAAGATCAACTACAGCATTCGGGCAGAATCTACCTATCAAACCGTAGAAGAAATACAGAATACCATCATCCGGATGTCGGAAAATGAAATTCCCATTCGCGTAAAAGATGTAGCCGATGTAAGTGATGGCTTTACTGACATCACCAGCCTGGTGAAAGTAAATGGCAAGAACAGCGTGTCAGTAGAAGTTCAAAAGACCTCTGATGCCAACACTCTTGATGTTGTAAATGCTGTGAAAGCCTTGGTTCCGGAGATCAACGATGTAATGCCACCCGGCGTAACATTGCGCGTACTATCTGACGAAGGCAAGACCATTGAAGATTCAATAAATAATCTTTCACAATCGGCCCTTGCTGCTTTAGTAGTTGTTATTTTAGTGATACTGATCTTTATGGGTGGATGGCGCATTTCGCTGGTTGTTGCTTCAACCATACCCGTTTCCATCGCCGCTACCTTTGCTGCCATGTACGCTGCCGACCTGACACTCAATATCCTCACCATTTCAGCCCTTGCCCTGGCCATTGGTTTACTGGTTGATAATTCCATCGTGGTAACCGAAAGTATTGCCCGTAAACTCGAAGAAGGCAAATCCCGCTTTGATGCTGCCCTTCAGGGTACCAATGAGGTAATCGGAGCCCTGCTCGGTTCAACCCTGACTACATTGGGCGTATTCATTCCCATCATTTTGATCTCGGGAACGCAAGGTGCATTCTTCAGGGAATTTGCCTATGCCATCTGTTTTTCGATCGCCTTTTCGTTCCTTTCGTCCATCATTCTGGTACCCGTTATTGCGCTGCTTACACTCGATGCCAAACAGTTCAACACCAAGAACTTTGCTTTTAAAGGAATCTCAAAACTTGAACGCGGTTATACCAAAGCGCTGGGATGGTTATTTCAGCATAAATGGATCCCGTTGCTGGGAATGGTTGTTATAGCAGCAGGGACCTTTTTACTGTATAGCAACATCACCAAAGAAGGGTTTCCGGAAGCAGACTCCGGACAGATCGACATCAACATCAGCCTTCCTGAGGGAAGTCAGCTTATTAAAACGGCCGATGTACTGGAGGAATTCAGCCGCCGTGTAGATGAGATGCCGGAGGTCGAAACCATGATCACCAACATTGGACGAAGCCGGTGGAATAACTCCAGCAACCGTGGAGAGATCAGCCTCACCCTTGTTCCTGAAACTAAACGAGAGATCAGCAGTACCGATTTTGCAGCACAACTTCGCCAAAACCTTACTGCACCCGGCGTGGATGTTCGTGTTCGGGTTGAGGGCGGCGGACTGAGCTTTGGACGTGGCTGGGATTCAGGAGGGAACTCAATTCGTCTCAGTTTGATTGGCCCTGAGATTGAAGAATTGCTGGCTATCTCGCAAAAAATCGAAGCCAACCTGATGGATGACCCCACCGTCATTGATGTTGATAACGGACGAACCGATCCTACCCCGGAACTTCATTTTATGGCCGATCGCGAACGACTGGCACGCCTGGGAACCAGCATGAATGCCATTGCTTCCAATCTTCGCACCCAAACACTAGGCAACACTGCCGGATACTTCATCAGCGAAGGCCGCGAGATCCCCATTGAAGTTCGTACCCAAAAACAAGCTTTGACCAGCCGCGAAGAATTATTCGACCTTGAAGTATTTCAATATGAAGATCAGAGAATTCCCGTTTCAGCAGTCGGGGAGTTTGTACCGGTTCGCGGGGTTGATTCCTTTCAGCGCAGAGATCGCGAAACCGTTCTCGATGTAAACATTCAGATACAGGGAAATGCACTGGAGTACGAGCAAGTGGTTCGCGATTTCATAGAATCCGAGATCGTACTTCCCGATGGCTACCGCTATGAATTTACCGGCGGCACACGCGAGACCCAGCAAGGCCAATCCGAGTTTGGTTTTGCCTTACTTGCCGCCCTCATTTTGATGTTTATGATCATGGCCTCCCTGTTCGAAAACTTCCGTGATCCCTTTGTGATCTGGCTCTGTATTCCGCTGGCCATGTTCGGAGCCCTCGCCTTTTTGTACCTGATCGGAGACCCGCTGACCACAACCGCTAATATTGGCGTGTTTATGCTGGTGGGCATCATCGTAAACAACGGCATCGTACTGGTCGACTATATGCACCTATACACCAAAGGCGTTGAATATGATATGCTGAATCGAAAATCTGTTAGCTGGAAGAATTTATTCATCCCGGTTTTCTTTTGGAAAGAAAAACCAACAGTCAAAGATTCCATGCTACTGCAGAACATTCAGGAAGCTTGCCGGCGACGAATGCGCCCCATTTTACTGACAGCCATCACCACGATCTGCTCTATGGTTCCCCTCTCTCTGGAATTAGGTTCCGGGGCTGAAACGTGGTCGCCACTGGCAAAATCTGTTATTGGCGGGTTGATGTTCGGCTCAATTCTCACTCTTTTCATCACCCCTGTCCTTTCGGTTTCATTAAGTATGACCATTGAATGGTTCAAGGAATTATTTCGCAGTAAACAAACACAATCGGCTGAGGCTTAAACTAAATAGTTCTTACTAACAGTTTAACTTCATCCGGCACAGGTAGCAATAGTGATAAAATTTAGTTTCACTCTTGGAAATTGGAACTTGTTCTCGCTATACTTGTTTTAAATAACAAAAAGGAGAAATATTATGAGTAAATCATCAGATTTTGTATCAGGAATTATTTCAGGAGCTCTTGTTGGTGCAGCAATAGCATTGCTTTACGCACCCGATACGGGTAAGAACACGCGTGACCGTCTTTCATATCAACTGAGCAATTATTACGACGAGCTCAACGACCTTATCGATCAGCTTCGGGAGGAAAAAGAAATTCTCGTATCCGATGCCAAAGAAAAAGGCGATAAAGTAGTATTGGACGCCAAAGAAAAAGCTGAAGATCTAATTAAGGAAGCTGAGAACTTATTGGAGTCTATTGAAACGGCCAAGAAAAAAACCTGAAGCTAAGTAATTACATCATTTAAAGCCTTGTACTTTCATTAGTGCAAGGCTTTTTTATATCGATCAAAGATGGGTTTCAATTCGGTGTAGCAGCGTTTCCACAAAATTTTGCTGCTCGGGTTTCATAAACACGCTCCGCAAAATGGTAACATCTTCTGAGTTTATCTCATATTCCGGATGCAGCCTTTTAAAGGATGTTGCAGGTACGCGATACAAAGACAAATAAAACGTTCGCTCACGCATTCCCACATTGAACACAGCTTTCACTTTTTCTGAGATTTCAGCTGTGGTGGTAGCCTCAGATGGGAAATATCCCAGGATATCGAGTTCAGGATATTTATAGGCTTTCAGTTTCTTTGAGGTACCGATCTTCTCAAACATCTCTTTTGCTGCAGTCAGGCAACTTCGCAAAATTGGTCCAAACCCTTCCGACTCCTTTAAAGGAAATAATTGAAGGGTAGCCCAAAATGCCACCGCTGTAGCTCCCGCCCGAGAGCACTCTAAGCTAATCTCTCCAAGATGCAGATCCTCAGATGTAAAATACGTGTAAGGCGAGTCGTGCTTATAAAATTTTCCCACAGCGGGATCTTTAAAAAGCACACACCCACAACCATAGGGCTGCAAGCCGTGCTTGTGTGGATCCACTACAATGCTGTCTGCTTCTTCCATTAAATTCCATGCTGTTTCCTCTGCCAGATCAGCATCCTTTAACGCTCTGAAAAATCCTCCGTAAGCGGCGTCAATATGAATTCGAATGCCATGCTCCCTTGCCCAGAGTAAAACCTGCTGAAGGGGCTCTACCTCCCCCAGCCCGGTTGTACCAAGCGTAACCACGACAGTTCCAATTTCTTGTGGGTTGATAGCATCCAGGTCAAAATCTCCATTTTCGCGAACCGGAATTTTTGTGCCTTCAACCTGAAGAACGGAACACATACGCTCGTGAGTGTAATGGGCATTTTCAGAAAAGGCGATCTTCTTCTTAGGATGAGACTCTCGGGCTATCCAAAGTGCTTCCAGGTTTGCTATGGTTCCGCTTGCAGTAAGATGACCAAGGAACTCATCCCCATAACCAAAAAAACGGGCAAGTTCGGCTACCGCTTCTTTTTCCATTTCTGATGAAGGAGGGCCGCCATCAAGGGCATGGTTGTTTGGGTTGATGGTCATGGCCATGGCATAAGCCGCCCAGGTTAATGGATGGGGTGGTTTCAGCATTTGTCCCGCATAAACGGGATGATGAAATGGAAAGTTTCCTTTCAGGCGTCCAGCAAGTTCATTAAAAACATGCTCAGCTTTCTCCTGAGAAACAGAAAGCGCCGGATGTTGATCCCATGCACCGTACGATTCTTTCCACTCTGAGATCTGATCCAGAGCAGTGTCCAGAATATGCCTCGCCTGTTTATCCATCAGTATAAGCTGACAGAAATACCGGCAGAAAGCACCTGTTTGAGCTGAATTTCACTGGAAAAGTCATTGTCGTACCGAAGTTCAAACTGAAAAGAGGCACTCACCAGGCTATTGATCTGACCGACCACTTCGTTGCTCCATTTCACGTCCGTTTCAGAAACGGGAATCAGGAAATTAGTGAAGGTCTCGAGTGCACTGGTATAAAAAATGCTTTCAAAAACCTCCTTCTCAAAATTGATACCGGTTGTTAAACCACCTTCACCACGCACTTCTTTATCCTGGGCTACACCGTAGAGAGGTTTGAGATCATCATCGGTTACTATTGTTTGTTTAAGCGCCAAACCCGTCTCGAATGTAAAAGCATCACTTGGTGCATAAGCCACACCAACCCCTTCCATAACATAAGCCGGAGCAAAAAGATCTGAGATCAAGACATCAGGCACGCCATCTTCTGTACTGTATTCATACCCTTCATCAAACTGTGTTCTGAAATTTATATTACCGTATCCTGAAAAGTTACCATCTTCAGTAAATCTATAATTGAACCGATTTATGACCTCTATCACATCATCGGTTTTTATAACGCCTTCTCCCTGCACATTTGACTGACCGTATTTAAGATTGGTTCGAAAGCCATAGCTGAACAATCCCTGTCGGTATTTCATCGTAAAAATGGACGAAGCCGTTCCACTGATGGAACTTACCCCACCCTGGGCCCAATTGCTGTAGGCGGCTTGTGATCCATTTAGGTTGGCAACCCAGCTTTGGTCCCAGCCAGCCAGGGTATCCGGGATGTTAATAGATTGAGCAACTGCAGGGGTAGCTGTCATCATTAATAGAATTAATAAAACGTAGTTCTTCAGTGTCTTATACATGTCGGTTATTTATTTTTAAAAAGTATTGCTTGATCGAGTGCACCTTTTTTAAGCATCACTTCGATATGTTCTCCTAATTTTGTTGGAACTTTTATTCCAGTCAGGTCAGAACCCAAGGGGTATTTTCGATGTCCCCGGTCGATCAAAGTTGCGATCTCAATGGTATTGGGTTCATAGATGTTACAAATGGCAGAAAGTGCCGAGAACATCGTTTTGCCCGAGAAAATCACATCATCAACAAGCAGTACGAATTTTTCGTTGCAGTCAGGTACATTTCTACTCGCTGCTTTATCATGTACATGATATTGATGTGGAGTTGTCTTTATATCCGCGACTTCATCCAGATACTGCGCGATCTTCTGGGCTGTTGCATACCCTCTTTCATTTAATCCGATCAATATCAGGTTGTTCCCGGGTTCTTTTTCTTTGAGTTTTTCCCACACTTGTATAGCCATTCGTCGTAAAGTCCGGTCAATCCGGGCCTGACTCATAAGTACGATTTGCTTATCCATATTCATAATATTGAGTTCCGACTAAGGTACTCTTTTATTGAGAGAAAGTTAAAAAAATTCAGAAAATTTTTCTCGTAAATTCTTATCTTAACAGTGTTAACCAAAATCTATAAATCTAACGCAGAGAGACCATGAAACAAGGATTTGGAACATTATTACTGAGTTCCGCTGCATTTGCAGGTGGCGTTGTTGCCGGGCTTTTATTGACCCCAAGATCTGGAAAAGAAAACCTTCAGGTCCTTAACGAGTACAGCAAAGAAACAAAAAGCTGGCTGCAAGATCAGGGCCAAAAAATAATATCAGACAGCGAAAAAAGGATCGACAAAGTATCGCAAGGGATACGCAAAACAGTAAAAGATGCGGTTCCTGATCTTTATGAAGCTACCGAAGATCTGCATTTTACGGAAGAAGAAGGCATAGAAGAGATCAATAAACGTGGCTGATACAAGTTTCAGACATTCTGAAGCTTTTTTACAGTGGATCTGGCAAAACGTGTTATTCGACATAAACAGTTTAAGAACCACTGATGGAAAAAAACTGCGTGTTATAGATCCGGGAACTCAAAATGCAACTGACGGGCCTGATTTTAATCATGCAGCCATTGAGATAGAAGGTATCACCTGGCACGGCGATGTAGAATTGCATATCGAGAACAGTGGCTGGAAATCTCACAGGCATCATCTAGATGCAAATTATAATACTGTTGTACTTCATGTGGTTACAAATACACCGGAAAAGACCGTCCGTACTAAAAACGGTCACCGGCCGCACACCCTCAACATTCTTCCTCACCTTTCGCCGCAAATACATCGTTTCCTGAATAGCTTTGAAACGTCGGGTTCCCTGAATTGTGCATCCGGGCTGAATTTTATATCTGAAGAGGCTTTCTACAAGCAGCTTGCTAAAGCGCACCTTGAGTATTTTGATCAAAAGGGAAATGATTTCCTGCAGTTTTATGATCCGGAACTGCTGCCTTCCGACGCCTGGAAGCAAGCACTGATAATCTCGCTTTGGGATGGGCTTGGTATCTCTCACAATCGGGAGGCTATGCAAATAATTGCAAAATCCTGGATGCATGAATTTCGAAAAAAAGGATCAGCCCTTACCGTTTCTGAAACGCTCAAGCTATCCGGGTTGCGTAATAATTCAGATAAAGACCCTGGCTGGAATTTTAAAGCCGTCCGTCCTGCAAATCACCCCAAAAAAAGAATTACCGAGGCCGTAGCTGTTAGCAATGCCATACTCAAACTTCCATTTAACACTTTTCTGAACCCGATTTCCGTTTCCCTCTGGGATCAGCTCCTTCAGGAAGCTGAAATCAAAAATACAGGACGCTATAAAATTTTATTCGGAACCGTATTTCTTCCCGCTCTGTATATGCTCGGGAATTTATTTGCGCACAAAAAACTCTCAGAATCTGCCTTTTCATCATGGAAGGATTTAAACACTCCGGTTCCAAAAAGTATTCTTCATTCATTTAAATCACTTTCGCTCAAGAATCAAAGCTATCAAAGAAAGCTTGGGGCTGTACATCAGTTAAAGGCTTATTGTAAACCCGGAAGATGCTCTGAATGTTTTGTTTTAAAAAAAGCAATTCAGTCTTGATTGCTTTTTATGCGCTTCCTATCTTTGGGGTCTGTCAACGAATGCAATTGCCCGGTCGTCTAATGGCAGGACAGCTGGTTTTGGTCCAGTCAGTGGGGGTTCGAATCCTCCCCGGGCAACACAATCAAGAAAGGATGACTGAAGAGCCATCCTTTTTGTTTATAAATTAAAGAATTGATTCGCGCAATCAATTCAAAATCTGAACTGTAGGCCCGCTATACGTGGATACTCCTCTGGCGATTTTTTCCGGTACAAGTAATCCGGCTTTAGCAAGAGCAATTGCTGAAGAATATGGCACGTCATTAGGTGATGTGACCATAAAGAAATTCTCGGACGGGGAGCAATATGTGAAGTACGAGCAAAGCATCAGGGGCGAAGATATCTTTGTTATTCAGTCTACTCCGCCTCCCGGTGATAATATCATTGAGCTGTTACTTTTATTAGATGCAGCAAAACGTGCTTCCGTAAAACGGGTTACTGCAGTAATTCCATATTTTGGATACGCCCGGCAAGACAGAAAAGATCAGCCTCGTGTTTCCATTGGCTCAAAACTGATGGCAAACTTGTTGGTAAAGGCTGGAGCCGATCGTATTTTAACTATGGATTTGCATGCCGCTCAGATCCAAGGATTTTTTGATATCCCGCTTGACCATTTATATGCAAGCCGGGCTTTTATAGATCATTTTACTTCGAACCCAATTGACAACCTGGTTGTAGTAGCTCCTGATGTGGGCAGCCTTAAAATGGCTCGTGCCTATTCAAAGAAATTAGGAGCCAGTCTTGCGTTTATTGATAAGCGCCGGCCGAAAGCCAATCAGTCTGAGATCATGAATCTCATTGGAGAAGTAGAAGGAAAGAATGTGTTAATTGTCGATGATTTGATCGACACCGCCGGAACATTGACGAATGCTGCTGCTGCTCTTAAGGAGCGAGGCGCTTTAAATATAATCGCCATTTGTACACACCCGATTCTGTCGGGTCCGGCATTTCAGCGAATAGAAGATTCGCCAATTGATGAAGTATTGGTAACAGATACCGTTCAGCTTCGACAGCCTTCGGATAAGATCAAGGTGTTGAGTGTAGCAAATATATTTGCCGAAGCTATTCAACGTATTCATACCAACGACACTATCAGTGCACTGTTTGATAATTAATGATTAATGTAAACGCATTATGGCATACCCAGATTTAGTACAACTTGAAGGAAAATTAAGAGAGACCAGCAAACAAGCTAACAAAGCGCTGAGGAAAGAACTCCGCGTGCCTGCTGTTCTCTACGGTCCAGAAGTTGAAGAAAATGTTCACTTCTCTATTGATGAGCTGGAGTTGGAAAAAATATTAAGAACTCCACAAACCAAGATTCAGGAGCTCAAGGTTGACGGAAAAACCTACAATACCCTTCTTAAAAGAATGGAATATGATCCGGTAACCGACCGTCCTCTGCACGCTGATTTTTATGTATTGGCAGATGGACAACCTGTAACACTTCGCGTTCCGGTTAAAATCACCGGTAGTGCAAAAGGTGTTGTTGAAAACGGTGGACGTGTATTCCAGCCTTTGAAATTCGTTCGCGTGCGGGTGTTGCCTAAAGACATTCCTGCTGAATTTGAACTTGATATCACCCCGCTTGGAATCGGTCAGTCTCTCCACATTTCAGACATTGAGCTTGAAGGAATCATTCCTCTCGATGACATGGGACGTACCATTGTGACTATCCGTCCTCCAAAAGGAGCCGACTTCCTCGAAAATCTTGTTTCCGGTGTTACCGATGAAGCAGAAGAAGAAGTTGTTGCAGAAGGCGAAGAACTTGCAGAAGGCGAAGAGCTTGCTGAAGGTGAAGAGCCAGAAGAAGGTGATGAAGATTCAGAAGAATCTACCGAAGAATAAAATTTATCCTTTTTAACGTGAACGCGACCCTGAACTGATCATGTCCCTTATTGTAGGATTAGGAAACATTGGGACTGAATACGAAGGAACGCGTCACAACATAGGATTCGAAGTTGTTGATGCGCTTGCAGAAACTCTTTCTATCACATTTGGCCCGGGCGACGGGCCTTTTGTGGTTGCAGAGGGTAGGCACAGAGGGCGAAATATTGTACTGATAAAACCAACTACTTTTATGAACAAAAGTGGAGTTGCCGTCAGTAAAGCGCTCTCAAAATTTAAAACCAGCCAACAAGACTGCCTGATCATTTATGACGACCTGAACCTTGATGTCGGAGATATACGGCTAAGGCCTAAAGGCAGCGCCGGCGGACACAACGGAATACAAAGTATTATAGATCAGTTGGGAAATCGGGATTTTCCTCGTCTTCGATTCGGGATCGGGAATGATTTCCCCCGGGGCAGGCAGGTTGATTTTGTGCTCTCCCCTTTCAACAATTCTGACCAAAAATATTTGGAAGAGGGCATTCAAAAAGCCCATGATGCTTCCCTCCACTTTGTTCGGGAAGGCATCCAAAAAACTATGAATCATTTTAACTAACCAACCCTTTACGGGCAAAGCAAATCATAACTAACGCAATCGGAACTATGCAAACAATCATGTATTTAATACCGGTGGCAGGGGTGCTTGCGCTCTTGTACACTATATTTAAGACCTCCTGGGTTTCCAAGCAGGAAATCGGGACTGAAAAAATGGAACGCATCAGTAAGCACATCGCTTCTGGGGCCATGGCATTCCTTAAAGCGGAATATAAAGTACTTTCTATCTTTGTAGCTGTTGTAGCCGTTTTATTAGCTTTTAGTGCCGACCCAACTACCTCAAGCTGGATGGTTGCCATTTCCTTTATTGTAGGTGCAATTTGTTCCGGTCTTGCCGGGTTCATTGGAATGAAGGTTGCTACCAAAGCCAATGTTCGCACCACTCACGCCGCACGTACCAGCCTTGGAAAAGGCCTTGAAGTTGCGTTCGCCGGTGGTTCTGTTATGGGGCTTGGTGTTGTTGGTCTTGGTGTTCTGGGACTTAGTTTGTTGTTCATTATCTTCGGAATGCATTTTGGTCTTGAAGGAGCCGGGGCAGTGAATAAAGTACTTGCTGTTGTAACCGGGTTTTCTTTCGGAGCTTCCTCTATTGCTCTTTTTGCTCGTGTAGGCGGTGGTATTTATACCAAAGCTGCTGATGTTGGAGCCGACCTTGTAGGAAAAGTTGAAGCAGGTATCCCGGAAGATCACCCCCTAAACCCTGCAACTATTGCAGATAACGTTGGTGACAACGTAGGTGATGTAGCCGGTATGGGTGCTGACCTTTTTGAATCTTATGTGGGTTCTATTATTGGTACTATGGTATTGGGTGCCGCTTTTATAGCTGGTGCCACTATTGACGGAGCTGTTTGGGCAGATGCCTTTAACGGACTTTCTGCTGTGATCCTTCCGCTTGTTCTTGCTGCTGTTGGAATCCTGACTTCTATACTCGGTACGTTCTTTGTACGTGTGAAAGAAGGCGGTGATCCTCAAAAAGCCTTGAACTTGGGTGAATTTGTTTCAGCTGCAGTTATGTTGGTTGCTTCTTATTTCATTATCACGTGGATGCTCCCTGAAACATGGACATTCAACGGAGAAGTTTATAACAGCACCGGAGTTTTCTGGGCTACCATCTTTGGATTGGCTGCAGGATTGTCTATCGGGCTTATTACCGAGCATTACACAGGAACAGGAACCAAGCCAGTTTGGTCTATCGTAAAGCAGTCTGTTACCGGATCTGCAACCAATATTATCGCCGGTTTAGGTGTAGGTATGATCTCAACCGCGATTCCTATCATCATTATTGCTGTTGCCATCATGGGCGCTTATGAATTTGCCGGACTATACGGTATTGCCATCGCTGCTGTTGGAATGCTATCAAACACAGGTATTCAGTTAGCTGTTGATGCATACGGACCTATTTCTGATAATGCCGGTGGTATTGCTGAAATGGCTGAACTTCCCGGTGAAGTACGTGAGCGCACCGATAAACTTGATGCAGTTGGTAACACAACCGCTGCTATCGGTAAAGGTTTTGCGATCGGTTCTGCTGCCTTGACCGCACTCGCTCTTTTTGCTGCCTTCATCACTGCTTATAACGCAACACACGAAACCCAATTGATGGGAATTGATATTACTGCCCCTTCAGTAATGGCGTCTTTATTTATTGGAGCTATGTTACCATTCTTATTCTCTGCTCTTTCTATGAACGCAGTAGGCCGCGCAGCAATGAGTATGATCGAAGAAGTTCGTCGTCAGTTCAAAGACATTCCTGAATTGACTGAAGCTCTTTCTGCGATGAATCGTAACGAAGGCAAAAAGCTTAAAGACTGGTCTGATGAAGACCGTACAATTTTTGAAGCTGCCGACGGTAAAGCTGAATATGAAAAATGTGTTGAGATCTCGACGCAAGCTTCTATTCGTGAAATGGTAGTTCCCGGACTTTTAGCCGTTATCGTTCCTGTACTGTTCGGTTTTGTACCAGGATTTATCAGCGACAGCCCAACGCTTGGTGCTGAAATGCTTGGTGGACTTCTAGCAGGTGTAACTTCTGCCGGTGTTCTTATGGCCCTCTTCCAGTCTAACGCTGGTGGTGCATGGGATAACGCCAAGAAGATGATCGAAGAAGGCGTAACCATCGACGGTGTTGAATACGGAAAAGGCTCAGAGCCTCATAAAGCCGGTGTTGTGGGTGATACGGTTGGAGATCCATTCAAGGATACTTCCGGTCCTTCCCTAAACATCCTGCTTAAGCTGATGTCCGTAGTTGCCCTTGTAATTGCAACTATGATCTAAGCTTTAGAACTTAGTATTTTCAAGCCTCGTACTTAAATGAAGTGCGGGGCTTTTTTGTTTTTAGAAACCTACAAATAATTTAATCGTCATTCTGAGGGTACCCCCGAAGAATCTTAAAGTCTTTGATTTGATAGTGATTTACTAAACTGGCCTTAGAAAAAAGAACGTTAAGAAGAAGACGAAATGAAGCGTTAAAAAAGAAATCATACCGCTGAAAATCTAAGAAACAAGCAACTCCCGTGAAGGAGCATTGATTTCTTTTAGCGAAATGTAGTCAGCTTTAGCTCTTTTTTCGCCCGCCTTGATCTTTTGTTACTTTTGTATCAAGACAAAAGTAAGAGAAAGTATGGCGGCTTGATGGAATTTTGACTCCGATCTACGGTCATAGATTTCGAGTCTTAAAGATAGTAGATTAGCAAATCTGTCATTTCCTCAAGGTTGTTTCCCACTTTTAGGCAAAATTAATAGCTCAGAATGACTTACTCACGAATAACAGTTTCCCAGATGAATAACTCAACCGACATCTTCAAACTCATTTTCCAGCACGATCAGCGACTCGATAAGCTCGCCGAACGGAATACACGCGAGAATCCCAAAAAAATGGAGTCTACCCTGGAAGATTTCATGACCCCGGACCCCACCTACTCAAAAATCTATCTTACGGGAACCGACTTGGCAAAAGAGCGCTTTGGACTGAATATGCTCTCCGCTTATGATGAAGTCATCGCAGCGCTGGAGATCGCATTTCCTGATAAAAACATCTTCACCCATAAAACGCAGTTTCCTTCCATCCAAAAGGCTATACAAGACCTGGAGCTGGGTGAAGTTTTTATCCTGACCGATAGTGATGAGGTCTCCCTGGATATCAGTTCACTTCACATTGACATCAATTCCAATGTTGGACACCTGAAGGAGGAATTGAAGGAAGCGCTTGAAGCCGGGCATATTGTGGTCTATAAAGAACAAGCCAAAGACGGTTTTGACCTTCACCTGTTTTCTGAAAAGAATGTGTATAAAGACCTGTTCTTTCCCCTGCAAAAATTAGTACCTGGTCACTTTCGCTTTTTTAGTATCAATGGGAAGAAATTCAGGTCAGAGCGCCATTTCTATTTCGAGACCTGGACGCTTGATAAACCTCCCCACGGATTTGAAGAAGTACACCCTGAGAGTGTGATATAGTGATTTGGTGAAGGGTGATATAATGTAGATTTACAATAGCAGCCCCACTATATCACCAAATCACCATATCACTTCTCAACTCCGGGCACATTCTGCGGCTCATTATTTTGCCACCAGAACGTCGGTAATTCCTTTTGTTTAGGGAATACTTCATCCAGGGTTTCGGCTTCGTACATATATCCGTTCTTCAGGATGAATTCCAGGTCTTTCGAGTTACGGATATCATCTAAAGGATTTGAATTCAAGATCAAAAGATCGGCCAGTTTACCTTCCTCAATAGTCCCAAGATCGGTATCAAGGCCAATGGCTTCGGCGCCCTGAATGGTAGCCACTTTCAGAATATCATGCTCTGAGATTCCTCCGGACTGCATTGCCCAAAGCTCCCAATGATAACCAAGTCCCTGCAGCTGGCCATGACTTCCAACACCTGCACGTCCACCGGCTTCAAACAGATCTTTTACAAATACAGATTGCTCTTCAAATACATGCTCTTCTTTCATGAACCAGCCGGAGGTACGTCGACGGGTACGCTCATCTAAATTGTTATGTGGCATGAACCGCTGAAGTTTTAGATCATCATGGGGACGCTCTGTGGCGTAGTAGTAATTCTCCGCCCACGGACCGCCATATGCCACCAGCAAGGTTGGTGTGTACACCGTTCGAGAAAAAGCGACCAGGTCGATCACATCCCTGTAAAGCGGAAAGACCGGAAAGGAGTGCTCATGTCCTGGATAACCATCAATTACCTGCGTCAGATTTTCTTTGAAATCGAGGGCGCCTTCCGTAGTTGGCATCAGTTCCATCTCTTTGGCAGCCTGAATGATCCACTGCCGCTGCTCACGATTACCGGCTCCATACATCTTGATGGTTTTGGTGTCGTAATAATCGCTGTAGCGCTTCATGACCTCTCTGGCGTGGTCGAGGTCTTCAATATTCTCGCTGCTGAAAACACCCGGGCCTGTTGAATACACTCTTGGGCCCAGCAGTTCTCCGGCATGAACCAGATCCTGATACGTCAGCACATCCGTAGTCGCCGTTTGCGGATCTCTTGTGGTGATAACGCCATACGCCAGATTCGTCAGGTAGCTCCAAAACTCACCCCGATGCAAATTCACCGGATGGCGGAAATGCGCGTGCGTATCTACAAAACCGGGAATGATGGTCTTGCCGGAAACATCTTTGATATCTGCACCGGAGGGAATCTCCACTTCACCGCGAGCGCCAACTCCAACTATGCGATTGTTACGAATCACCAAGTCTGCATTTTCGATGATCTCATCACCATCCATGGTAATAACGGTAGCACCTCGAAGTACCAGTTCTCCCTCAGGAATGTCGCGATCGGCCATCACACTGATCTTGATCTCCTGAGGTTTATAGCCTTCATCTTCCTTCTCTTCTTCTTTGGCTTCATCCGCTTCTTCCCCACTTTCTTCTTCAGGATCGGACTCCTCTTCCTCCTCCGCTTCCATTTCTTTTGCAGCTTCTACGCTGTCTTCATAAGCTTCAGCTGCCTCAAGATCATAGATCACATGGGCATTACCAATAGACCAGTGCGCACGATCGGCATCCCAGCTCCAGGCCGGAAATTGTCCACCTATATCCGTAAGCTTTTTAGTGGGGAAAGAACTTGAAGATCCGCCAACACGTATGCTCGGAGCCTCACCCCCCACCTGCGGAACCGTAACCACAAACAGATCGGTACCAACCTGAGCCAGCGCCTGATCTCCTTCCGGAGCCATACGGATCCACGAAGCTCTGCCGCCTCCACTTCGGGTTACTTCCAGATGCTCTTTCTCATCGGTTCCATCCCAGCGAATAGAAACCAAACCACTCCAGCTTGAGAGGTAAATTCGATCCGATCCCTTCACAAAATGAGGATTGGAACGGCCGTTCGTGTACGAGATGAAATTATTCTCACTTCCATCCGCATCAATCCAAATCAGGTCACTTGTACCTTGGAACGCAGAACGTCGCGTGGCATTTCGGAAATCCTGCGGCTGCCCTTTTATCACCACAATACGATCTCCGTCAGTATTCCACACCGGATCTTGAAATACGCCTTCTTCTTCATTCAGCTGCTGCAATCTTCGACCGTTCGGGCGGACTTTATACAGTTTTCCACTCTCAGGAGTCCACGTCACAAATGCGATCCATTCTCCATCGGGAGACCAAACCGGCTGCGCCTGCGTTTCATCCAGATCTACCAGTTTCTGTGGTTCCCCGTCAGGGAGCTTCATCGTATAAATTTCATTTAGTGCGGTAAACGCGATCTGGCTTCCATCAGGAGAAGGAACGGCATCGCGAATTTGCGTGATCTCAAACTCCGGAGTGTCTTCTATCGGATAATCAAAATCCAGTTCGGGTCCCAGATCAATACTTCCACTCACACGGAATGGAATTTCTTCGGCATCGCCCCCATCAATAGGCAGCTTCCAGATCTTGCCACCGTAAGAAGTCACTACAAAATTATTATCCGGGGTGAAGGACATTCCGGGCAGTACATCTCTCGAAGCCCGTGATTCCTGATCATCATGCTGAACCGGATAAGCCAGCCAGCTTTCGTTACCTGTTTCCAGATCTCTTTTCACCAAACCGGTGTGTTCATCATGGCGCGTTCCATACACCAGCCATTTTCCATCATTGGAGAGCGTTGAACGGAATGAAGATCCGTATCGATCGCTTTGCGTTGTGATCTCGCCCGTTTCCCGATCATAGGTAGCGATCTGATACTGCGGAAGAGATGCATTGTAATTCCAGGTTCCTGATCTTCTTGAAAACCAAACATATCTCTCATCGGCACCAAAAGCTCCTTCGGTCATACGGAGATTCCCGGGTTCATCCACCAGCGGTGTTCCAGAACCTCCTTCAATATGATACATCCAGATCTTGTGGTTCCCCGGATCATCTTTGGAGGCAATAACATAAGTGCCATCGGGTGTCCACTCGGGCGATTGATATTCATTGTCTTTGCCTTTGGTTAACTGCTCGGTTTCTTCGGTGTCTATATCATAGATCCAAACGCCTTCTCCTCCCGAAGCATCCGATATAAAGGCAATTTTAGTTCCAGCCGGGCTATAGCGAGGCTGACTATCGAACTGCATTCCTTTCGTGATCTGTGTAGCTTCTCCACCTGAAACAGGGATGGTGTACAGGTCTCCCAAAAAGTCGAATACAATGGTTTCTCCGTCCGGACTCACATCCAGCGAGATCCACGAGCCTTCGGTCAGATCAAAAGAAAACTCCCGGCCGGGCTCCAACGGTAGCTCATTGAGCTCTTCGGTTTCGGTAGAATCGGATTCGGTTTCCTCATCCTGAGCTATCACCAGATCTGAAGTGAACGAAAGAATGAAAACCGTCAGGAATAATTTCCAAAAGGTCGATGCAGTATCTAAAAATCGCATAATAGGTGGTTTGGTTTTTGTGAATGGGTGAAGCTAAAAAAATCAGTCCAACTGCCCAACGCTTTTACAAGTATATACAAGATTGCCACAAATACTAAGGCATTAGATACTATCGAATGGAATCCCAAAATTATTAATACTCGTTACGAACCAGTGGTTCAGGCACACATTCCCAACGGGACGTTGGGAATGAGAATTAAGATCATTCTTTCCTGTTTTCGAGATTTCTGAGCAACCCCAAACATTGGATTTCAGAAATGTTATCTTTCTCAAAAATTTCATCTATGACTTTCCCTGAAAAACTAAAAAACGCTGTTTCACATACCGGGTCGGTATTATGTGTGGGATTAGACCCTAACCTCGATCTTCTTCCCCAGCCCATAAAAGATCAATTTGATTCGCCCGAAGAACAAGTAACCTATTTCTGCAAATTAGTGATCGATTACACTTCAGAGTACTGTGCGGCTTTTAAACCTAATCTTGGATTTTTTGAAGCCCTGGGTTCTAACGGACTCTCTGTTTTTGAAGAAGTGATTGATCACATTCCGGATGATAAGATCATCATCGCTGATGCTAAACGAGGCGATATCAGTTCTACAGCCGAGCATTACAAAAAAGCATTTTGGGATGAATTTAATGTGGACGCGATCACCTTGAATCCACTTATGGGATTCGAAACCTTACAGGCATTTTCAAAAGACGAAACCAAAGGCATTTATGTACTTACCTTAACGTCCAACCCCGGAGCTGCAGATTTCCTGAAAAAGCCATTTTCCGGTTTTGACATGATGGCACAATACATCGCCGATCAGTTAGCCCAAAAATCAGCTCATTCAAGTTCTCATTTAGGGATGGTTATTGGAGCAACCCAAGCTGAAGAAGCCGCATCCGTGCTATCACTTCATCCTGAAGGCGCACTATTGATTCCCGGTATTGGAGCACAGGGAGGCTCTATTTCTGAGTTAGCAAGATCACTCAAAGGTCACCAGGGAATTCCGCTTATCAATTCGAGTCGTGGTATTACGTATGCCGGCAAAGATGAAGGCGACTGGCCAGAACATGTTGCCGAAGCCGCAAAATCAATGAAACAAAAACTCAATCAGATCACACAGCAGTATGTCTAAGAAACCGGAAGTTATTGTTTATACCGACGGAGCTTGCAGTGGAAATCCCGGGCCTGGCGGATGGGGAGCCGTTCTCATCTGGAATGGAAAGGAAAAAGATCTCTCTGGTGGCGATCCTCAAACCACGAACAACCGTATGGAAATGCAAGCGGTTATAGAAGCATTAAATGCACTAAAAAAACCGTGTACCGTTAAGATCCACAGCGATAGTGCGCTGATCATAAATGCATTCACGCAGGGCTGGATCAAAAACTGGCAAAAGCGAGGCTGGCGAAAATCCAATAAGAAGCCGGTTGAAAACAAGGAACTCTGGCAGGAGATGCTAAAAGCCATGGAACCGCATGAAGTAATTTGGGTGAAAGTGAAAGGGCATTCCGGCATCGAATTAAACGAACGTGCTGACCAACTGGCTGTCGCTGAATCTCAGAAATTTTGAATTGGAAATGTTGAATTTTGAATTATGCCAGAGCTAATTCAAAATTCATAATCCAAAATTCCCAATTTCCTATAAAGAGGAAAAAGGCACCAGATCCAGATCATCGAAATGTCCCAGGTCTGCTTTCATTTTTCCGGTGATGGCGATCATAGCAGCATTGTCGGTGCAGTAGCTTAATTTTGGGGAATAAAGCTGTATGCCCATCTCATTCGCCATTTTTTCGGATTTTTCACGCAACATGGAATTGGCAGAAACTCCTCCAGCCAGTAAAACCGTTTTCACTCCCGTTTGTTTAACGGCTCTTTTCAATTTTTTCACCAGCACTTCCGAGATCGCAAAAGACACACTTGCGCAAATATCATTCAGGTGATTCTGGATCCATTCTTCTTCTTTGTCCTGTAAATAATAAAGTACACTGGTTTTCAATCCGGAGAAACTAAAATCGAGTCCTTCCCGGAGTAAAGCCTGGGGAAATTTATGGAAGCCCGGATCTCCCTCCTTCGCCAGCTGATCCATGTGCGGACCTGCAGGATATGGAAGTCCCAGTAGTTTCCCGATCTTGTCGAAGGCCTCGCCAGCTGCATCATCGCGTGTTTCGCCAATTACCTCTTGTTCAAATGGTGAAGTTACATGAACCAGCTGCGTGTGTCCGCCAGAAACAGTAAGTGCGATAAGCGGAAAATCGGGTTGATGATCAATGAAATTGGCATAAATATGCGCATCCATGTGATTCACTCCGATCAGCGGAATATTGCGGGACAGAGCCAATCCTTTTGCAAAGCAGATTCCTACTAAAAGAGATCCCAGTAGTCCGGGACCTTGCGTTACAGCAATAGCTTCAATTTCATCAAGGGAAATATTCCCTTCTTCAAGTGCCTGCTCTACCGTTTGGGTGATCGTTTTTTGGTGAGCTCTTGAAGCTAGTTCAGGTACTACTCCTCCAAATTGCAGGTGCACCGACTGGGAAGCAATGATATTGGATCGGACTCCCTCACTCGTTAAAACTGCAGCTGAAGTATCGTCACATGATGATTCAATGGCTAAAATATTCATGCTCCAAAGATACGAATGTTGGGCTTGAAAGACATGCGGGAATGGAACAGAGATGCAGCAGGCCGGATAGCTTGTACGTCCGTTTTTAGTTCAGCTCAATTGTATCCTGACAAACAAGAACGGAAAGGCTGTCTGCCCTAAGTGCTTGTGGAGTACATCTAATGGAACACGGATGACACGGATTGGGCAGGTTTTCGCGGAAGTGTTGTTTTTTTTAGTAGACTATATAGCCCTTTTCAACACAACCCTTTCTCTGTCTCTTTCCCTACCGCTCACCTTTAGTAATTTACTAACTTTGTAAGAGGATCTCCTTCCTTGGGGCAATTTGCCCGGCTTTTTATAGTTTCAACAAATCTATCCTATCGAAATGGGCGGACAGGCTGTCCGCCCTACGTTTGGACTATATCCGAATGGGATACGGATCGGGCTGATCTTCGCTAATCAATGATCCTATTCTGCGTAGATCTGTCAGAAACAATGATCGCACCAGAGGGGTTCTTAATCGGAGTTTCTAAGGACTCAAGTTACCAACCGGGCGATATCTGAAAACCGAATACGCCCGTTTTATCAGGGCGCTGTAGCGGGAATGCATAGTAGAACTCCGTGATCAGATAGCCGAGTATGTTTACCCTCATGCTTAATCCTGTACTAAAAACGGAAACATTTGCTGAACTTTCGTCGGTAGTCCATTTGAAATCCGGTGCACGGTCATTGCTCCATGCTATTCCAGCATCAAAGAAAGCCGAAAGGGTACTCGGAAACATTCGTGAGCGAAACAAGGCAAGTTCCTCAATGCCAAGCACCGGCAATCGGAGTTCTACATTGGCCACACCAATACGGCTTCCAAACAACCGTTCGTATTCCGGACAGCCATCTCCCGGCGAGTCGCTGCATTCCTGGGCAGAGAATGTATTCAAACTGTATCCTCGTATCAGTCTTGGATTTCCAATAAACGAGGGATTGAGTCGGTTATCATCAGAATCCTGAAAATATCTTCCGCTATGTAAAGCCCTGAATCCCAATGTCACAGGCTTCATATAAAAGTATTTCCGGTAATCTGCCAGCGCCTGTACAAATGTCAGCGAACCCGTTGTCGGTTCAACCTCTAAGCGCATACGGTGTCCATCTATAGGTCCCGTAAAAGTGGCTATCGAGTTATCCTCAACATAAGCTGCAGAGGCATTGAAAAGATTCGACGGAGAAGGCTCTGCGCCTTCAGCATCAGAAATATCTCGCTTAAAGGGCTGACCGAATTCATTCAAATAGACCTGTCTTCGTTCTGTTCTGTACCATAAGTGTGTGTAACCAGCTGAAAACTCAAGCCGCTGAATATTGGTAAGTGGATACAATCCTAACGCAGAAATTCTTTCCCTGAATACGCGTTGCCTCAGGTTGATTACCGAAACCGGGGCAATTACTTGTTCACCATTAAAAGAGGTAGTGTCGTTTCGACTAATTCCTCTTCGTGAACTTCTGAAAACTTGGTGACTCAAAGATCCCCCCCAAACAAAACGATTATCTCTGTTCAGATAACCAACTTGTCCGGCTGCATCCTTAATACGCCCTTGTATTCTCAGGGTTGTAAACAGCTGGTGCTGATTCAGCATATCGCTAAAGCTTGCGCTCACACCACCGGCCATTCCAGCTCCAAACTGACTGGAAACACCTACTCCACCCCCACCGGAAATATAATCGAGCGTTAAAGTGGGTTTGTAGTCCCGGAGTCCGAAAGAGGTATCGGAAGGGAGATTCGTCATCGGGTTTTTCAAGTATGATGACACTATTTGATTGCCGGATACACCACTCCCGGGCAGAATATCTGAAGTCATCATCGCGGAGCGTTCATCTATTAGTTCGCCTGCTTTTTTGTCTTCACTGATACTGTAAACACTGTAGTTTGACTGGTCAAAGACCGTAACCATCAGCTCACCGGTATTTGGTGTCACCGTGATCACCGGAGATAATTTACTGATGCCGGATATTCCTGTTGAAACACTCGTCACCCGATATCTGATTCCCTCTGTAAGATCATAGCGATACACATCACTAAAACCCTCATGGTCCGATACATAATAGATCGAACTTCCATCTTCGTTATACTGCGGGTTGATATGTTTAGAATCTTCGAAGGCAGGCAGTAACTCAATTTCGGAGGACTCAATATCCATCACTGCGATCTTTGTTTCACCGAAGGTCATATCATCTAGGCTCGTGTCTGTTCCCCGGTCTGTGATAAACGCTAAATTTTGCCCGTCAGGCGACCACGTGGGCTGAAGATCTGAATAACTGTCCTGCGTCAGGTTTCGTAGAGAATCCTTTTCAAGATCATAAATATACAGGTCGGTATATCCTCCATCGGCTCCTGAGAAAGCAATTTTCTTTCCATTGGGTGACCATGCAGGATTGGTGATGGCATCCACCTCCCCAAATTTAAGACGCCTGTTTATTTTCCCGTTGTTCACATTTATGATGGCGATCTGATTATCTCCTTCCGCAAAAACGACTACTGCAAACCGCTTACCATCAGGCGACCAGCTTCCTGAGGACTCCACAAAACGAAGTGCACTCAGGTGTGGATCCATGCTTGTGGAAGTCAGCTTACGGATGATCTCTCCGGTCTCGGCATCAGCCAGAAAAAGTTCGATCGAAAAAATATTCTTTTCAGAAATAAATACTACATATTCCCCATCGGGGCTCAGCGCCGGAGACACATTGAGGGTCCCGGTGTTTTTCTTTTCACCTAATATCAATGTTCCCACATCGGCAGGTTTGGTTCGAGTCTCTATATCCTCTTCATATCTCTCCCGAATGGATTGCTGCCAAAGGGTTGAAACAGAATCTCTTGAAATCCCCAGTGTATTCTTGAATCCCTTTTTAATGCCTTTTTTTGCAGAATTAACGTACAATTCTGAAACCTTATCATCTCCCCACTCTCCTGCAATAAAGGTCCATACAGAATGTCCGTACCGATATGGAAAATATTCACGGGAATTGTTGAGGTCTTTTATGGAAGGTAGGTCATCATTCTGAAGAGCATCCCGCAACCACATAGCAGTATGGCTATCTTCAGGACCTACGGATAAATACTCTGCCATCCCCTCAATAAACCAAAGAGGTAACTGACTGGTAGCACGAATTCCGCCAATTTCATCCTGGCGGGCAATGTCATATTGAAACGCATGAACCAGTTCGTGACCTAATACATGATTGGTACTTTGGTTGGCTTCTGCGAAAGGCATCACCACCCGGTTGCGTATTCCTTCGGTAACCCCTCCGGTGCTCACTCCCACCCTTGGAACAATACTATTTTGCTGAAAGTCGGCATGGTTGGCATAAATGATAAGTGGATTGGGCGAGGAAAAACTGTGATTCAACATCGCCGAATGCCGTTGATACCACCTCTCCGAGAGTTTCCCAAGGTCTTTTACTGCCTTTGCTTCCTGAGGGTAATGATAGATATTGAAATGTTCTGTTTCCAGGATCTGGAAATCAAAATCCTCATACTGAACCGGATATCTTCCAAAATATTGAGCTTCAGAAACAAAAGGACACAGGGTTAAAATTACGGCTAAGAAGCTTAGAGATAATTTCCTCGAACACATCAGATAAATAACTTATATACAATCGGTTAGATTTATCACGTAATTATATAAAAAGTTATCAGTGTCTTTGAGTTCCATAATATCTAAGGCTAAAGTAGAATAACTAAGCCTAGTGCATTTAAAACACCGCGTACTTTACTCTATAGTCCCATCTCTTTCGATTCGATTTCGATCAGATAAGGCTTTGGCTATTCGTTCCGTATTATCTGCAATGCGCTCGTTGGATCGCACAAAACGTACCGCTAACCACACAATGAGCCCGATAATAACCAGGTAAAGAATAACAGGAATAATAAAAGCAGCAGAGCTTACAGCATTGAACATAACAGTATGAGATTATTTTGTTGGATGTTAGTTACCCTTTAAATAATCTTTCCCATTTTAAACTGCAAGAGGCAATGTAGAATTCACGTTATAAGGAAAAGAGGATGTCTTGAGTAAATCCTTTTTATAGAAATCATTTAAATCCCCGAATGGGGATTAATACGAATAACCACGGGTGGAGTAAACAAAGTTTACGCAACCCGTGGAAAGTATAAAAATAAAATACGGAATCCTGAAGGGGTTCAACTTTTGGGATAGTGCAACACTGATTGTCAAGCTCAAGCATCCGGTTCAACCCCTTCAGGGTTGCAGGTTTTGAGGTTTTCAGTTTTCTCCGGGTTCCGCAGGCTCCACCCGGAGTTATTCATGTTGTATCCTTTCAGGATGAGAAATGGGGAAATTTAAAAAATGACCCCGTAGAACGGGCAGCTCGTCCATTTCCAGATCAAACAGGTAGTCAATTATCAAATATAGGCGGACAAGCTCTCCGCCCTACGTGCTTGTGGAATACATCTAAACTGAACACGAATAACGCAGATGGTGCGGATAGTCACAGATCATAGTTAACATTAAAACCAGCGGACATCGACTCGATCTGTGTTCTATTCCATAAGACTCTACAGTATAAAACAAAAAAACCCCGCCTCGGAAAACCGAAGCGGGATCTTAAATTTATCGTCTGTAAGTGAGAAAACTCAGCTTACTTTTTCTCTTCGTCTTCGTCGTCAACGACTTCGTAGTCTGCATCGACGGCATCTTCGCCCTCATCCTCAGACTCTGAGGAAGCTTCCTCTCCGTTGGCTCCGGCTGCTGCACCCTGAGCTCCAGCTCCGGCAGCACCGCCAGCGGCCGCTTCTTCTTGTGTCGCTTTATAGATCTCTTCAGAAGCACCGGACCAAGCCTGATTTACAGCTTCGATAGCTGCATCGATCTCGTCCATATTTTCTTCTTTATGTGCTTTTTCAAGATCTTCAATAGCATCTTCGATGGCTTTCTTATTGTCATCGGAGATCTTGTCGCCGTATTCATCAAGCTGCTTCTTGGTTGAGAAGATCAGACTGTCGGCCTGATTTAATTTCTCAATGCGCTCTTTGACTTTTTTGTCTTCTTCGGCATGCTCTTCAGCAGCTTTCTTCATTTTTTCGATTTCCTCTTCGGATAGTCCTGAAGAAGATTCGATTCGAATACTTTGCTCTTTTCCGGTTCCTTTGTCTTTCGCCGTAATGTTCAACACACCGTTTGCGTCAATATCGAAGGTAACTTCGATCTGAGGCACTCCGCGTGGAGCCGGAGGAATTCCATCTAAGTGAAAACGGCCAAGCGTTCTGTTATCCTGAGCTTTAGCGCGTTCACCCTGCAGTACATGAATTTCTACGCTGGACTGATTGTCAGCTGCGGTAGAGAATGTCTGAGACTTGCTGGTTGGGATCGTGCTGTTCGATTCAATAAGCGGAGTCATAACGCCACCCATTGTTTCGATACCCAGTGTAAGCGGGGTCACGTCAAGAAGTACAACATCTTCTACATCACCTGACATCACACCACCCTGAATGGCAGCACCCACGGCAACAACTTCATCAGGGTTTACGCCTTTGCTTGGGTCTTTACCAAAGAAAGCTTTTACTTCTTCCTGAATTTTTGGGATTCGGGTTGAACCACCTACAAGAATTACCTGATCAATATCAGATTTACTCAATCCGGCATCATCAAGAGCTTTTTTACAAGGGTCGATGGATCGTTTTACGAGGTCATCAACAAGCTGCTCAAATTTAGCGCGGCTCAAGTCGATGTTCAGGTGTTTTGGTCCTGCATCGGTAGCCGTCACAAATGGCAGATTGATATTCGTTTTCTGTGAACTTGAAAGCTCGATCTTGGCTTTCTCAGCAGCATCTTTCAGTCGCTGCATGGCCATTGGATCTTTGCGAAGGTCGATGCCTTCATCTTTCTTAAATTCATCTGCAAGGAAATCAATGATACGCTGGTCAAAGTCATCTCCACCTAGGTGAGTATCACCGTGCGTAGACTTCACTTCAAATACACCATCACCGAGTTCCAGGATGGATACGTCAAATGTACCACCACCAAGGTCATACACTGCGATGGTTTGGTCATCATCTTTCTTGTCCAATCCGTATGCTAAAGAAGCAGCAGTTGGCTCATTGATGATACGCTTCACTTCAAGTCCGGCAATTTTACCGGCTTCCTGAGTGGCTTTACGCTGGGCATCGTTGAAGTAAGCAGGAACCGTAATTACAGCTTCTGTAACTTTTTCGCCCAAATATTCTTCAGCGGTTTGCTTCATTTTCTGAAGTACCATTGCTGAAATTTCCTGTGGCGCATATTTACGGTCTTCGATCTGAACACGTGCTGTGTTGTCGTCGCCCTTCACCACTTTGTAAGAAACCTGTTTGGTTTCGTCTTTCACTTCGTCAAACATGCGGCCCATAAATCGTTTTACGGAAGCCACGGTTTTATCCGGATTGGTGATCGCCTGGCGTTTTGCCGGGGCACCTACCAGTCGTTCTCCATCTTTGGAGAATGCCACAACAGAAGGAGTAGTTCGTCCACCCTCGCTGTTCTGAATAACCACCGGTTCGCCACCTTCCATTACGGCCACGCATGAGTTGGTTGTTCCTAAGTCAATTCCTATGATTTTTCCCATTGGTCTGATCTATTTGCTTTTATTGTTATAAATATTCTTTTGATACGATTTTTTATTCAAAAATCAATTTCTTCATTTGTTAGTGATGAAGTGAGAAAGTGATGAAGTAGTTAGTTTAAACTTTTTACTCATCTGCTGAGACTCCTTCAAATTTCTTATCGGTCTACTTTATTACTCATCACTTAATCACTATTTAACCGGAATGGACTGCGAGTCCTTTAATGCCTCGGATTTGGGCATGGCAATCGTCAACACACCATTCCTGAAACTGGCTGATACTTCAGCCGCATTCACGTTCTGTGGTACCGCAAACGCACGGGCAAATGCTCCGCGTCGTCGTTCCTGTCGTTTAAATTCTTCGCCGTCACCGGCTTCAATTTCTCGCTCTCCCTTCACCGTCAGCACATTGTTTTTCATGGAGATTCCGATCTCCTTCTTCGATAATCCGGGCAGATCCAGCATGATCTTAAATTCATCTTCACTTTCCAGAATATCACAATCGGGAGCAAAGTCTTTGTCTTCATTGGCTAGCGGTACAACCTTTTCTACAAACTGCTGAATATCTTTCCCCAGCTTGGAGAGGTGCCGCTCAATTTCGATACCAAATTCTGAAAAATCCCCCATGTGCGTATTGGTTTGTTCAAGTTCATTAGTGGATAAGCAATACCAATGCCAAGCATGGAAGAGCAGAAGAAATCTGACGGAATGACCGACGTATTGTCAGGAAGCCTGCGGAACACCGAACATTGAACAAGAAATATCAAACTCAGAAGTAGTTTGAGAGTTGAAAGATGACAGGGTTACTATTGTCTTTTTATTTATCAGATCGCTGATGCATCCAACCCTATCGAATTTTTTCCGGAAGCCGTCAGACGAATACGGGATATAAAAAAATCCATGCCCTCTTTCGAGGACATGGATCTTATATTTATTTACTGGTAAAAGTAGTTACCGAATTGCTCAGGAATTAACCGAGGAATCCAAGTACAGACTGTGGTCCCATGTTGGCTTGAGCCAAAGCAGAAGTTGACGTCTGCTGCAGGATCTGTAGTCGTACCGACTCACTTTGCTCTTTCGCAAAATCAGCATCCATAATTCTACTTGCTGCAGAACTGTTGGCTGAAATAGATTGAGACAAGGTCACTTCACGGGTACTCAGTGAAGACTGCGCCATACCGATGTCGTTTACACGATCGTTCATTCCTTCGATAGCTGTATCAACTGCATCGATAAAGCTACGATAATCAGCGGAATTTGCTGTTGAAGCGAAAGTCAGCTCTCCTGCATTTCCTCCAGTTGCAGCAGTTGCTGTAATGGATCCAGTTCCTGTTCCACCATCTCCAGCAGTTGCTCCGAAAGCTGCATCTCCGGTATCTGCAAATAGTTCACCTACGTTTACTGCATTGATTGTAGTAGATAGGGTATCACTAGATCGCTCTCCAACTTGGAATGTTAATGAAAGACCGCCACTATTTGATACCGTTCCACCAGTAGATACAGTACCATTCAATAGCTGAGTATCCTGGAATACAGTTTGATCGGCTACGTCATTAATATCTGAAGCTAACTTCTCGATCTGATCGCCGATGTACTGACGCTCTTCAGCGCCCAGCGTGTCGTTGGCAGCCTGTGTGGCCAAGCCTTTCATTTCAACCAGGTTGTCCATCACGGTCCCAAAACTGGATTCCGCAATGTCCAAAACCGATTTAGCATCTCCTACGTTGGAAAGTGCCTGTTCCAGCCCGGCTACCCGGCTGTTCAATTTCGTGGCAATAGAAAATCCGGCAGCATCGTCTTCGGCGCGATTGATTCGCAGACCGGTTGACATACGTAACTGATTC
>NZQV01000016.1 GCA_002696035.1 Balneola sp.
AACCGTATCGTCAACGGCATTGGTGTTTCCACCCACACTGTCATCTCTCCAGGACGTAAATACGATCGGATCTGTGGCTGTACCTTCTGCAATGATCATTCCGTCAATAGTGCCAAAGGCTCCATCTGAATATCGCCCATCCCATGCCTTGATAAGCACTCCGGGCTGTATCTGCAACGTGTCATTCGGGGAAACCGCAGGACTCCACCCTGAATTACTATATACACGCTGAAACATATACGCCCCAGAGGTGATGGCTTCAGGAAAAACAGTACTCAGTGTCCCTCTCAAAAAGTACCCTTCCAGCCCTACTACATTATTGTAGGTGTTGTCTACAAAAGTATTACCGTCTACTCCCGCACCATCGGTGTAACTATTGCCTAATCTGCCCCAGGCACTGATTCCAATTTCGTTGCCTTCAAAAATGTTAGCATAGATCTGAGCAGCTGTGGTTCTGACTCCTGAATAGCCGTTATTCTCAAATGTATTTTCGAAAATAGTAGCATTTTCTTCGTAAGCGGTAGTCAGATACAAAGAGGCACCAAACTCCCCATTTCCGGAAAAAGTGTTGTTATTGATGGTGATTTGATCTACGTCATTCTCATCAACAAGTAAACCATTCTGTACATTGTTTGATATGGTAGAATTTGTGAGCGAAGTGAGGCCAAAGCTTCTTCCTGTGCCACCATCCCCAAAATAGACACCATTTTCGCCGTTATTGGTAGCCATTAAACTGTCAATTGATACATCCTCAGTTAGATCATAAAGTTCAACAACTACCCCATCCCGATCGTTAAAACTTGCAGTCAGGTTATTTAGCTCCGTTCCTGTAGACTGCACATAAATTCCGTCATACCTGTTACTGTTGGAGGTGATGTTATTGAAGGCGATGGGCTTATTATCAACAAATATTCCATGGTGATTACTGTTAGTGACTAGAACATTGGTCACAGATACGGTCAGCGACCTGAGATATAACGATTGCGTACCAGAGCCACCAAAACGGATATCTACATAATCCAGTACCGTGTTTTGTGAATTCCCTTCAATTAAAATCTGCCTCCAGTTTCCGCGAGCAGGTTGAGTATTTCGGGCATCTTCGTTTGAGTCGCCCCCGATGGCATCATCATACTGAGAAGTAAAGTAGATCTTGTCTTGCTCAGTACCGTCTGCTATGAGTGTTCCGTTTACCGTAAAAGTTACATTGTCAACAAATTTCACCACAGCGCCGGGCTGAATGGTAAGGGTATAGCCCAAAGGAACTGAAATATTGTTTTGCACATAGTACACCGAATCAGCAAACCAGATGTCTCCGTCAGCTGGGTTTGTTGATATCTCACGAACCGGCAAAGTAGCGCCAAACAACCAAGGTGTGAAATCAACATTGGCGGTAACGGCATCACCAGTTCCAGATGGATTTGCAAAGTTTTCCGGCCCCGATTTATCACCCCAGAAATTGTAATCAGCCGTTACTTCTCCTCCCCCGTCGTTTTGAAGACCAACGGAATTCCCTGAAAGGGTATTATCAGAAATGGTTGGAGTAACGGAACCCGCTTCTATAACCCGAATACCGATGTTGTTATCCAGGATATCGTTATATGTGATAGTTGGAATAGCACCGTTATCAATATAGATCCCCGTACCATTTTCGGTGATGGTTGTAGCATTAATAGTTGGGGTGGAGTTAATAGGCACGCGAATACCACCCTGTCCGTTCCGGGTTACAGTAGATGAATCGACTTCAAAATTCAGCGCAAGATCTGAAAAAATTCCATATCCATTGTTATCACGGAAAGTAGAGTGTTTTATAAGAGGACTTGAAGCTCTCAGATCGATCCCATGCCCGGCACTAAACCGAAATTCAGAATGTGTAACTGGTATCCCCAGGGCTCCGGTACGGTAGGTTATCAATGCACCAGCCTCTCCGCCACCGCCATATTCCATTATAATAAAGCTCATTTCTGAGCCAACACTTGAACTATTGTTGAACCGGATACTTCCCCAATCTCCATTCGCAGGACTTCCGGCATCCGAGGTAAAAACAATTTGATCGGCTTGTGTACCATTGGCAACCAAGGCTCCGTCAACTATCATTGAAGTTCCGGAGGAAAACCGAATTTCTGCTCCAGGTTCTATGGTTAAAGTTACCCCTTGAGCCACAACAACGTCTTCTGTTATTGTATAGGGACTATTTGCCTGTGTCCATGTGACGGAGGTCGCCAAAGTATCTGAAGTTTGAGCAAATAATACACCTTGAGATACAACAATGGCTAGAATTGCTGAGAGTACCGAGAATAGATATTTCATTTGTATAAATTTTAGCGGGCCGAAAAGCCTTGTTTAATAGGAATGGCCAACAATAGGTAATTACGATCACTCAGACACTACCCAAACAGGTGGTTTTTAAAATAAATAAAGAGGAGACACTTATTCTGCCTCCTCTTGATATTTAGATATTTAAAGACGCTTATTTTATTAAGGTGAGCTTCTTGGTTTGCGTAAATGAACCCGAAACTATTCTGTATATGTAGATTCCTGACGATAACGAACCGGCATCAAATTGAATGGTGTGGTTCCCAGCCGATCTGCGCTCATTTACAAGATTAGCCACATTTCTTCCCAAAAGATCATACACGTTTAATTTCACTTCTGCTGCATGAGGTAAAGAAAAGCTGATGTTCGTGGTTGGATTAAATGGATTGGGGTGATTTTGATTTAACTTAAACCCCTGAATTTTAAAGTCTTCCTCTATTATATCAGTAGAAGTTTGCACTATTGTTTCGTAGAAAACCAGAGAGTCTACCATTACAGGAAGTCCAGTTGTTATCATATCTGCTTGTAATCTAAATCCAAATTGGATACTGTCTTCAGTTATCAGATTATCAATATTCAGATCTATATGATCCGTATTGAAAAGTTCTTCGATATTTTTTGAGCCGTAATATTCATTTATGTTATCCGGCATTTCTTGCTCAGAAATCACTTCATGTAAACTGATCCATTCCTGATCTCCTGATCGTAGCAAAAATTCAAACTTCACTGTGTCGATCAAAATGGATAGTGGCTCATAGGGCAAATTTGTTTTCACCCTCAAACCTTCTTTTTCAGCTACAGGAATTTTAGGAGAGACTATTATTTCATTATATGGCACATCTTCACCCTGTATAAACCCGTTTATTCCTAAAAATCCTTCTGGAAACAGAGTAAACTCCTCCCCATTTTCCATCATACCAAGAATAGGAGGATGCATTCTCCATGAATAAAACGGGATTAAGGAATCAGCTTGTTGTGAAGTAAAAAAACCATTCTCATCAATCGTTGTTTGCTCTAAGATCCAACCTTCAGGGTATGCTAATGCTGATAGAGAATCTACAGAAGGTTGGTATTCAAATTTCATTTTATAGGCAACTACTTCTTCAGGTTGAGGATCGTTGTTGTCATCATCGTTACCATTTCCTTCATCATCACTATTGTCATTGTCATCTTCTCCACCATCATCGCTGCCGCCATCATCATCCCCACCATTCCCGCCACCATCCCCATCAGTTTCGATGATTGAGTAATGTGCATATCCCACAGGGTAGTCGTCTCCCCTGTCAAAAGAAATATCAATAGTTACAGAGTTATTATAGATAAGTACATCACCATCCGGGTACCCGAAATCTTCAGAGACAAGATTTGTTCCTCTCGCAGCCAGCATCAGTGTATCTACTCCGCTATCCAAAATAGATGGCGCTTGCCGATACCTGTATACATCTGAGGTAAAGCTGTCAAAATTAACCATAGTAATTCGATCTCTCCCCTCATAGGTCCCAATGGAAATATTGTTGTAGTATGGCAGTTCAGCACTTGAGACCTCCTCTAAGGTGGCCGCTCTGATCATATGCATGGTTTCAGGTCCAAAAAATTCCCGGGTAAATCCGTATGCATAATTTCCGGCAATAACCCGATTAAAATCATACCCTTCAAATTTCTTTTGGCTTATCAATTGGGGAAACGATGGTGTGCTGATATCGAGAACTACCATGATGTCATCATCGGCAATAACAAGACGGTTTTCATCCATAAACGTAATATTTGAGGACTCCAGGCGGTTTGGAAATAGTTCATAGATAGGATCTTCAGGTTCGATCTCTTCTCTCTTTTCTAAGTCTTCAAAGAGGTTTGAAACAATATTGAAGCCTTCATTTCCCTCTGGCCCAACTTCTTGTATACTTATATCATCAAAGTTTTTTCTGATCATATACCCCCTTTCGTTGGGAGCTGTCCCCCTGGTAAAAGTACCTAACACATCAAACGGCGCAACCTGTATATCCTGTAATCCAACGGGATCAAAATAAGCTTCGTCATCGGCGTTATCAGGATTATCATCATCTGCTGCATTCCTTCTGGCAAAAATTCGTCCAAAAAACTGGGATTGACTTCCATCTGTTTCTCTGAAATAATAAACCAAAAGTCTGTCACTGCCTATTCTGAATAATCCCTCAACAGATGCTTCCTGGTCATCAATGTTTAAATTTATATCGCCTACCCAATTGGGTACATAATCGTCGGGAGTTTCATTGTAGCGATAAATTCGCAATCCACTATTTTCATAATTTCTAACATATAAGTACGGGTATTCCTGGAACAACAGCTCGCTGCCACCATCCTCTTCAATATATTTTTGATAAAATGTATTCAGTTTTAAACTGAGTGAATCCTGAGCTTGAAGGGGAACTGCTATCAAAATGCCTATTATCAATACTATGGAATTGCTTGCTAACTTCATTTTACCAACTCTGTTTTCACTTTAAATTATTGAAGTAGCCATTATACTGCCCCTCCACGCTTCAGACACTACCCGTTTATGTAGATTTTTTTAATGCTATAGCTACACATACGGATAAGTTTATAATTTCAAATTCAAGGAAAGCACTCTTAGGCAGCTCGGAATCTTGTTCAATTCGATCTTTATCCAACATAACCCACCAGAAATTGAACCCTTTTTTTAGACTTTGGTATTGATATTGAAGCCAAAAACCTTCGTCAAATTTCATACCTTTAAAAGAAAAACCCGCTATGCCTCGTACATCTCTCCCCGCCAACCTCAAACTTGGATTTTTAGGTGCCGGTCAGCTGGCCCGCATGAGTGCCCTGCAAGCTTTTCGATTTGGAATACAGGTAGCTGTTTTTTCGGACCGAACCGAGAACGAGCCTGTTCAATTTATGACGCCGTTTTCTGCTTCAGGATCCTTCGATTCGGTAGATGATATGGTGGAATTTGCCAAAGGCTGCGATGTCATCACCCTGGAGAATGAATTCATCAGCTCCGCCATCCTTAAAGAAGTACAAGAAAGAAGCGGAACGCCGATCTTTCCTTCGCCGGATAGTTTTGCCCTTATCGAAAATAAACTCATCGAAAAGCAAACTTTCGAAGCGGCTGGAATTCCAGTCACACCTTATAAGCTTGTGAAAAACGATATGGATATCGAAGCTTTTGGAGAGGAACATGGCTGGCCTTTCCTGCTGAAATCATCCAAAGGCGGTTATGATGGATATGGAAATGAAACTGTTAAGAATCTCGATTCTGCCAAAGAAGCTTTTGACAAACTGGGAGGCAACAAAGGCCGCGATACTGTTGCAGAAGCCTTCGTGGATTTCACGAACGAAATTGCGGTACAGGTAGCCCGTAATGAAACCGGAACCGTGGTTTATCCTTGTTGCGAAACCGTTCAGGAAAACCATATTTGTGTGGCGGTACTTTCGCCGGCTCCTGTGGAAGAACGGTTTCAGAAAAAGGCACAGGAACTAGCCCTTAAGGCAACAGAGACCATTGATGGAAAAGGGATTTTTGCCTTCGAGTTTTTCCTCACTAAAGATGGTGAAGTATTGCTGAATGAATCCGCTCCACGTCCCCATAATTCCGGCCATTATACTATTGAAGGCACCGTGGCTTCTCAGTTTGAAAATCACGTGCGGGGCGTGCTTGGACTTCCTCTCGGCTCAACCCAATTGAACAAGCCGGCGGTTGCTATGATCAACTTGTTGGGTACACATAAACGTCCGGCCGAAACAGACCACCTCTCCGAAGCGCTGGAAACCGAAAACGGACATCTTCACGTGTATGGAAAGATCGACAGTAAAGTAGGCCGCAAGATGGCGCATTATACCCTGCTTGGAGAAAATCTGGAAAAGACCTATAAGAAGGCGATGCACGTAACCCGAAATATCGAAATTTGATGTTCTGAATTCAGAATTCAGAATTCTATATTTCAATCAAACCAAATTCAGAGATAAGAAAATAATGAGCAATCCAACCGTCGGCGTAGTAATGGGCAGCGACAGCGACTGGCCCACCATGAAAGAAGCCACTGAAATTTTAGATCACTTTAAAGTCCCTTACGAAAAGCGCGTGGTTTCGGCCCATCGTACTCCCGATGTGATGGCCAATTATGGAAAGGAAGCACGCGATCGGGGAATCAAAATAATTATTGCGGGTGCGGGTGGTGCTGCTCATCTTCCGGGTATGCTTGCAAGTCACACTACCTTGCCGGTGATCGGTGTTCCTATAAAAACTTCTGCTCTTGGCGGAGTGGACAGCCTTTACTCCATCGTGCAAATGCCAAATGGAATACCGGTTGCAACAGTCGCCATCGATAAAGCGAAAAATGCAGGATTACTTGCAGTTAGAATGCTTGGCATGAATGATGAAAAGCTCACCAAAAAGCTGCAAGCTTATCATCAGGAGATGGCAGAAGAGTCTATGAAGAAGACACAGAATTTGAAGTAAAGAAAAGAAACTCCCATACTTCATTTTACTTCTACTTGATCAAACTCAATTTTCTTGTTTGAAGGAATTCTCCGGCTTGTAAAGCATAAAAGTACAATCCGCTGGAAAGATTACCCGCATCAAAAACAACGGTGTGATTCCCTGCCACCACTCTTCCGTTGATCAAGTTTTCCACTTTCTGTCCCAGCATATTATACACATTCAGCTGAACATCAGATGCTTCCGGTATCGAAAACTGTATGTTAGTAGTTGGATTGAAAGGATTGGGGAAGTTTTGAGCAAGGGCAAATTCAGTGGGAAGTAAACGATCGGTTTCATTACTCACTGCAGTCAGGCTTGCCTCGTTGCTATAACCAGAGACAAATTCGCCCTGATACGCTTTCACCCTATATATTCCGGATTCATCTGCGGTCCCTGAATCCACAAATTCAACTACGTCTGTTTCAACTGTATCTATAGTCACAAAACCGGCCTCTTCTGAGGTCTTTCTTTCTATGATGTAGCCATCCTCAGCATTGGTTCGATCTCTCCAATTCAGCGTAATCTCATTATCGTTGTTCTGTGTGATCTCCAAAGCTGTGGGAGGAGCAAGGATCACAAAAGTAGAAACTTCACTCCATTCCGAATTTCCTGTAGTATTTACAGCACGCACTCTCCAATAATATGTTTTACCCTCATCAACACCATTCATCACTGCTGATGTATCTCTCCCTTCGTAGGTGTCTGTCATGGAGCCGAACGCCTCATCCGCAGAAAGCTCGGCACGGTATTCCCTTGCGTAGATCGCTTGTCTCCATTCCATATTCACGAAATCCAGTCTATTACGATAGGTCTCAACCGAACCCAAAAGCGGAGCTCCTGGCAATGGAATGTATGTGGTGAAATTATACGGATCGGTCCACGGACCTGTCTCCCCTTCCTGATTTTCGATCTGAATTCGCCAAAAATATTTCTGGCCTTTTTCAAGACCATCGATGGTGGCTGATGTATCAGAAGCAGAACTTTCATGTATCACATTCTGAAAAGAGGCACCGGGTGATACTTCTATATTATAGCTGGCAGCATCATCACTTCCATTCCATTTTAAGGTGATGGTAGTATCCTGATCTTCTTCATTATTGGCAGGGGCAACCAAACTTGTTTTGCCGAAGTATGAGGAATCATTTCCTAAAACCGGTGTTTCCCAGGTGATCCAGGGTGTAAGATCTGTGTTATACGGACTTGCAGCTACATCAGTGTCTACACTATCAACGCCAACCAGGAATTTATCCACATAATTTTCTATAACCACGCGTTTTTCTGCTGTAAGTGCACAGTGATTATGCCCGCCCATGTTATAATATCCAAACCGATCGGGTACGCCTAAAGCATCCCATACCTTCTCAGCGGCATTACTTGCAACATATCCGGATTCATCTGCCAGCCAGGTCCAGCCATCGTTTCCAGTTACCAACAAAGCCCTCGGTGCAACCATAGCCATCAGTTCGTGGTGGTCGAATGGGAGTTTGGTGGCTGCATTCCCAAATGCACCTTTAAAGCCTTCACGGAACCATGCTGCATTAGTGGCAGCAAGTGTTTCAACTCCATCCATGGTATCAGAAAAACGCCAGGATGTATATCCTCCGCCCCCTGATTCTTGTGAAATAGTCAATGCAATTCGTTCATCAAAAGCACCGGCAAACAACGCCATTTTCCCGGCAAATGAACAACCGGTGACTGCGAGTTTATCTGTATCAATATTCAGATCATCTGATACCATTTCCAATCCATCAATCAAACGGCTTACGCCCCATGGCCATGCTCCATATGCTCCAATATCTGTTCTTTCTGGATACAGATCATTGATCGGTTCACTCCCTCGGGTTTGTGTATGCGCCATCACCTGACCGAAGTTAAACGAGATCTGTGCAATATCTCTGCTGCTAAAAATTTCTCCCGGTAAACTTCCGGATGCCCCACCCATTCCGATCACAGCAGGAAACGGCCCTGTACCCTCCGGTAAAGTGACGGGAGAAGTCAGCGTAAGTGTATTGTCATTCACGGTAACATGAACGGTTAAAACACCATCAGCATAAGTTGCCTCAATTGCATCGGGATCCTGAGGTACCCCCCCGGTTTCATAATGCTCGATCTCGGCGCCAATCTCAGCCCGGCGGTGTTTCCAGTCCGAATAATTCGAGATCACCCCTCTGCCATCTGACCACTCAAAAGGGTTAGTCAATGCCTGTACATTTGGGAGCTCGTTTACCGATGGCATATAAGGCGCCTGACAATCGTCACAGGTTTCCTCCTCCTGATACACGAAAGGAATTTCCTGAGCGGTAACATCAAATGAACCACATAGTTGAAATAATAGCACAAAGGTCAAAATAGTACACGTTCTCAGCATAATTTACTCCAGAGTCGTTGTTGGATTTGGGGTGCGATAATTTTGCTCAAATAAGAGCCAATTTCTTGAATTCAATTCTTACCTAAGAAATGCAATTCGAGTCCAATATGCCATCAAAAGATTGTGTAGGTGTAATATTTTACAATATGTTGGGCAATTTTTGCTCACTTATTATGATATCCAGTTCAATCCTTCAGATCACTCAGAATGTCAGATCACAAATAAAAGCACCAGAGGCTTTGTGAAAGTCTTAAAATAGCGTACTTTTGATTTTGGAATCACGATTCATTGTTGTGATGTATCCTTTTTCCAATTTCAATTTTAAATAGATTTAGACATTATGAATATTTACATCGGAAACCTGAGTTATGACGTTTCCAGCGAACAACTTCAAGAAGTTTTTGAGGCTTACGGTACTGTAAGTTCTGCAAAAGTAATTACCGACCGAAATTCGGGGCGTTCCAAAGGTTTCGGTTTTGTGGAAATGGATAACAAAGCCGAGGCAGAAGCTGCCATCGAACAATTGGATGGAGCTGAAATTGATGGCCGTCCGGTTAAAGTGAATGAGGCTAAGCCTCGCAACTGATCATTCTTTTGATTTGATTTAAAAGCCTTTCTCTTTCCGGGAAAGGCTTTTTTTATTTCAGTAACTTTTTTAGCTAAACTCAGTATCAGTGACCTGAATATTAAACAAAGATTTTTTGCTATGATAATGACCACCACACATTCCATCGACCATAAAGAGATCAAAACGTATAAAGGTATTGTAACCGGAGAGGCTATACTGGGAGCAAATATCTTCCGTGATTTTTTCGCAGGAATTCGTGATATCGTTGGAGGACGTTCCGGTGCTTACGAAAAGGAATTGCAGTCTGCCCGTAAGATCGCGTTTGAGGAAATGGAAATGAAAGCCAATAGTGTAGGGGCCAATGCCATCGTTGGCATCGACATTGACTATGAAACCATAGGTGCCAATGGCAGTTTGTTGATGGTTTCCGTTAGCGGAACCGCAGTTTTAGCGGAATGATTTGTTGATTAGGTTTTAGGGTCGAGGTATTAGGTGTTAGCGCTCCTAATCATAAACCAGTAATACTATGTACAGAAGTATAAGTTTTATTCGAGACTTTTCATTTCAGCATACTTTACCTAAAACCTCGCCCTTAACTACTAAAACCTATTCACCCAAACATATCCTTCATCCGAGAGAAGAAATTCTTGGCGTTATCATTGGCATTAGAGGCGTCAAAATTATCCGAGCCTTTGAGTGATTCAATGGCCTTCTTCTCTTTATCGGTCAGGTTTTCAGGAATATATACGTTCAACCGCACATATTGATCCCCTTCTCCGGCATTGTTCAACCCTTTAATGCCTCGTCCCCGCATTCGCAGCATTTTTCCTGGCTGTGTACCGGGATCGATCTTCAATTTCGCTTTTCCTTTAAGGGTAGGTACCTGAACTTCAGTACCAAGAATTGCATCTGGCAAGCTCAGGGTAAGGTTATAATAAATATTATTTCCCTCTCGCTGGAAATGCTCATGCTCTTTTTCTTCGATCAACACGATCAGGTCGCCGGCGGAACCTCCTCTTCGTCCTGCATTTCCCTGCCCTCTTAAAGTGATGTAATTTCCATTCGAAACACCGGATGGAATATTCACTTTGATGGTCTCTTCGCCTTTCACACGGCCTTCACCGCTGCATTTTTTGCATTTATTTTTAATGATGCGACCATCACCATTACACGTTGGACATGCCTGCACATTCACCATTTGCCCAAGCATAGTCCGGGTTACCTGCCGGACTTCCCCCATACCATTACAGGTGGAGCAAGTTTCAAAATCAGAGTTTGTTTCAGCGCCGGTGCCTTCGCATTCATCACATTTTATCTGCTTTTTGATCTTTAGTTTTTTATCAGCTCCAAAAGCGATCTCCTCTAGCGTCAACGGCATTCGGATCTTCATATCAGAACCGGGCTGACCAGGCTCTCTTCTGCGGCGAGATTGCCCGCGACGTCCACCGCCAAAGGCCTCCTCACCAAAAAATCCGGATCCGAAAATATCCCCAAAACGGCTGAAGATATCTTCAAAGCCCATGTTATCGAAATCGACTCCGGCTCCACCGCCATAGCCTCCGCCTTGTCCATTTACACCGGCGTGGCCAAACTGATCATAACGGGCTCGCTTATCCTGATCTTTGAGTACCTCGTAAGCCTCAGATGCCTCTTTGAATTTCTTTTCGGCATCATCATCCCCTTTATTTCTGTCAGGGTGAAATTTCATCGCTTTCTTGCGATAGGCCTTTTTTATTTCAGCCTCTGATGCACCTTTATCGACTCCAAGTATTTCGTAATAATCTTTCTTAGTTGACATATATATGAATTACTCGCTTACAATTACTTTTGCATGACGAATGGTTCTATTTCCAATTTTGTAGCCGTTTTCCAATATCTGAAGCACAACATCGCTGTCTGTATCTTCATCCGGAGCAGCTTGCTTCATCATAGCATCGTGGAGATTTACATCAAAAGGGACGCCGGTTTCATCAATGCGCTCAACTCCATGTTTCTCAAGTACATTTTTGAACTTATCAGCCACCAGCTGAACGCCTTCAAGGAAACTATTTTCGATCTTCGATTCTTCAGCTGCCTTCAAGGTTCGGATCAAGTCATCCGCAATGGGCATAAAGTCTTCCAAAGCACCCGCTTTTGCTTCTTCAAATAACTGAACTCGTTCACGCTGCACTCTCTTGCGAACGTTGTCAAGCTCAGCCGCTTTTCTCAAGAGGCTGTCTTTAGTGGAGGCAAGCTCATTCTCAAGCTCCTCAATTCTGATATCCTTCTCGTCTTTTTCGGACTCCAGCTCCTGTTCTGATTCTATCTCCTGAGCAGCTTTTTCCGTTTCCTCAACTTCTTGCTGAGTGGTTTCGTCTTCCTGAATCTTTTCTTTACTCATGTATTCTTGTTGATCGGTGTTTTTTTCAATTTTGATATGATTGAAGCAAATAGCATGCCACCAAGATGTATAAACCACTGAAATGACAAAGTTACTTTCCCATGACATTTTATTGATCGAGTGGCATAAAAAAACCCTGTCCGAAATAAATCGGACAGGGCTTGAAATTTAAGTCGTCTGTTTTCCTTAGTTCAGGAACTCATCAAATGTAATAGATACATAATAGATAGCACCAAGATTTGGGCCACCATAGTTCAGAACATGACGGTTATTGGTGATGTTACTTCCACCCATTTTAATGATGGAGTTAAGATCAGACAGTTTGTAAGATACCTGTGCATCCACAGTAGAAACAGCAGGAACAGTTCCGCTTGCAAAAGAAGAAACCCATTCAAATTCATCCTGCCATCTGTAGGTTACGTTGAAGCCTAAGTTCTGCACCAGGTTTCGGTTGCTAAAGCTTACATTGAATTTATGCTCCGGAGTGTTGTAATCAAAAATGTACTCACCTTCACGATCTGTAATAAGTTGATTCCAGTTGTAGTTGGCGCCCAGCTTAAAGTTGCTTGGCAAGCTATAGTCGAATCCAAATACAGCTCCCTGAGATTCAACCGTCTCATCAACGTTAGTGTAAATCTGGAAGGTATTGGAGGCGTCTCCGGAAAGCAGAGAAGCAGCAATTTGCTGATCCTGAGCTGGGTTTCCTGTAAAAGCTGCAGCCGCTTTTCTGATGCGGAACTGTGCGATGAAATCATTATAAATGTTGTAATAGTAAGCCATATCAAAGAACAGCTTATCGCCTAACAAGCCTTTATAACCAACTTCAAAGGACTGGATCTGCTCTGGTTTAACCGGCTCAAATTCAGTATATGCCTCCAATACTCCTGGGTTTGGAGTTCCGGCCAGCACAGTGTTCGTAAACTGATTTACACTTTCAAGCGTGAACGCATTTTCAGTAATGCTATACTTCTCTGCCAGGAACGGAAGTCCACCAAGCAAACGTGCAGTCAATACGTTCAGGTCAATATACTGCCCCTGTGTAGTTGGATTTCGGAAACCGGTTTGATAAGAGGCACGAATGTTCTGATTCTCCGCAACATTGATCACCGTTGACAAACGAGGATTAAACTGTCCGTCAAAGTTTTCATTCTTATCGTAGCGGAGCGATGCTGTCAGGTCTACCCGATCATCAAAAACTGACTTGGAACCTTGTACATACCCACCGAATTCGTTGATCTCAACGCCTCCGTCATCATCAAAAATGGTACCGTTTGAGCGCAACTGATACTGTCGGAAACTCAAACCTGCTTGCAGGTCCATGAAATCGATCTCATTTTTAAAATCGTATTGACCTTCGGTGTGAAAGAATCTTGATTTATCGTCAAAACGGGCACCGGCAGGAACAACTCCCTCCAAGGCGCCTTCTTTGGCCGCTTCAAATGCTGCCGTACCAGGCTGATAGCGGTTGGCATCTGCTGCTCCCCGAGCTGCTATATGAAATTGATTTACAAAATTGGGATTACTCAGGATAGCATTCACGGTAGCTTCGTTGTATGACGGATCTCCACCTTGAGCTTGAGCCGCAGCTTGAATCATTCCGCCTACAAAAGTACCACCATAGGCACCATACCACTGTGATGTTGGCATATAAGCATCATTTACAGCAAAGCCGACAAAATCAGCAATGTAAGAATCTCCGGAATTTTCAAATGTTCCATAAGCTCTAACCATAAAGTTGTCGCCGTCTAACTGCAACTTATGTTGGGAAATATTGAAGTTACTGAGACTGTAGCGCTGCGCACCACTATATACCGATGTACCGTACCCAAAATTTAATGTATAGCTGGCTTCTATTTTGTCATTGATGCGGTAGTTCAATGAAGTTCCAAATTTTAAATTTTGAGCATCATGATCTACTAAATATTCTTCCCGATAACCTGTTCTGGCAACCGGCTGAGAAGGAAGTGCAGCCACATACTGCTCTACTTCTGATTGAGGAACACCGGTTTGAGCTGACACAGCTTGTGCAATTTGCTGGCGTGTTGCGGGGTTAATTCCTAAAAGACCAATATTGAAAGTTCCATCATCACCATAAGTATGGACACCATCATAAGCCGGGTTACTAGCCAATCCGCTGCTTAATGAAGCATTCTTATCAGCATAATTAATACCTACCCAATCCTGAGCCTGTGAATAAGAAAAATTCACTTTGAAGGCGAATTTGTTGTTAAAAGATTTGGCGTACCGAATAGCTGTTTCGTACAACGGTTGTGGACTTCCCGGTTCCCCTAAAGTCTCATTTCCGTCAAGATGGTTAATTCCTGATTTCACCATCACACTTAACCCGGGATAGCGGAATGGATCTTTACTGTTCACCAGTAAAATACCGTTGAAAGCGTTGGGACCGTACAGTGCTGAAGAAGCACCGGGTAGAAATTCCATGCTCTCCACATCAAGCTGAGAAGGTCCGTTCAGGTTTCCGATAGGGAAGTTCAGCGCCGGAGCCTGAGTGTCCATACCGTCGGTAAGCTGAACCATACGTGTATTTCCTGTTGAGTTAAAACCACGCGCATTCACGATCTGAAAGTTGATACTACTTGTGGTCATATCCACACCCTTAAGGTTTGCAAGGGTTTTGTAGTAATCATCAGAAGCAGAAGTACGCAACTGAATAACATCTTGTCGTTCGATGGTTACCGGAGCTTTTAGAATGCTCTCTTCCACACGAGAAGCAGAAACTACGAAATCACCACCGGTAATAGTTTCTTCTTCTAGTATGATCTCAAGATCATCAACCACAGCATCTGTGATCTCAACCCGTTTTGATTGGAAACCGACGATCGAAACGATCAATGTTAGAGGCGGATCTTGCCGTACGGATAGGCTAAAAGTACCATCAGGTGAGGTTGCCGTTCCAATAACCCGGCCTTGAACGCGTATATTCACCCCTGCAAGAGGCTCTCCATTCACGTCTTTAACTATTCCCGATATCTCGGTTTGATCTAAACTTGTTGCATTTGTGATTCCACTGAACATAAACGTGAAAATCAAACAAGCACAAAAAATGCGTTGTATCATGTAACTCATAATATGATTTGTTTGGTTTTGGTTAGTGTGGCAGGTATTAGCTTAGTTTCCGCCAAATGTACTTTGCCTTCTCAAAAAGGGCTCCGTTAAATTATTAACCAAATAAACGCCTGTTTCAAGGTTAAATGCAAGCGCTTTCATAATATAATTCTGCATGTATCTTATGTATATAGTATTCTTCATTCTCACTATTAAATGATTATACAGAGGTCATGAAATCACACTTATTCCAAATCAAATTTTTCGCTTTCATAACGCTGCTGCTATTTATTTGTGCATCCTGTGCCCAGGATCCTGATCCATCAGGCACTCTACCCGACTCCTCGCCAGTAAGTTACCTCGCTCTTGGCGATTCCTATACTATTGGAACAGGAATCGATACAGTAAGTAATTATCCACATCTGCTTTCTGATTCACTTGCCAGCAGAGGCTTTACCGTAGACACCACTGCCGTAATTGCAACCAATGGCTGGACCACCACCGATCTTAAAACCGGTATTGATTCTCAAGATCCTGATTCCTCCTATAATTTAGTCTCTCTCCTTATTGGAGTGAACAATCAGTATCAGGGGCTGGATCTCGAACTCTACAGAACTGAATTCCGTGAATTACTCGACCAGGCTATCGCTTTTGCCGGTGGAAACAGATCGAATGTGTTTGTGATCTCCATCCCCAATTATGGCGTTACTCCCTTTGGCCAGTCCCGGAATCCGGTCATCATCCGGCAGGAGCTTCAGGTGTACAACGATATTGCCAAAGAGATCACCACAGAATTCAATATTCCATTTGTTGATGTAACCCCTATTTCTGAACTTGGCGCTGAGGATTCCTCTTTAATAGCTCCAGACAACCTTCATCCCTCTGCCAAAATGTATGCGATGTGGGTGGATGAGATGTTGCCAACAGTAACCCAAATTCTTGACCAAAATGACTGAATTTGACCTGCTTAAAATCGGCTCCAAAAAAGACCCGCTGACGGGTAAAGTTTCATTTACGGAGTCCATACAGTTTAAAATATCAATGGGAATTGCTGTAGCTGCAATCCTGAGTATTTTTACACTGGATTTCCTGGATTTTGATGTTCCCGATTGGGCCAGTTTCTTGATATCTATGGGAATCGTTTTTGGTTACACTTTTGCATTCATAGCCTTGTTGTTCAGCCAAAATGAAGGAGCTGTAAAAATCGGGACAGATAAGATCATCCTCAGTCCAAAGAGAAACCCTGACAAATTTCCTGAGTCCCCTATTCATATTGATCATGATTCACAGATCGGGATCAGTGTGATACAGGGCGCCCGTTTTCCCATAAGCCGAACATTGCTTCATATTGAAATTACGAATGACGATGAGACCTCTGAATTTGGACTGCTACTCAAAAACAAAAAGAAACATCAGCAATATTTTGAAGTATTAGAGAGTTGGTACAGAAGCGGTTACGATATTCACGAATTTGACCAGCTGGGAAGCAGGGTCTTTAAATTAAATCAAGGAAAAAATTATGCAGACGTTCAAAAGATCAAACAAGAATATGGTATCGAGTGGTAATAAATTGAGTAAGATCACTTTAACGATCAGCCTTCTCTTTTTTGGAATGAGCTGTACCACGATGGCTCAACAACCGGTATCGGAGCGAACCATCACCATCAATATGAGCGCTTCTGAATTGCTGCCCGCCGATCAGATCATCTTTAATGTGAACATTAATGCGGAAGGGAAAACCCCACAGGAAGCGTATGAGTTACATCGCGAACGAGAATCGCTGCTGGCCGGACTCCTCAAAGATCTTGACATCAAGGAAGAAAACATTGATTACGAACCAATCAAGATGAATCGCCGCCAAATCAACGGAAATCGCTACAGTACGGAAGATCCTCAATACATCACCTCCACCAATCAATCTGTAAGTATTACTTTTGAGGACTTTTCCATGTACGAAGAAATTCAGCTTACCCTCATCGAAAATGGATTTGATTCCTTTAACGGACAGTTTTCATCTTCCAAAATTGCCGAAGGAAAAGAAAAGGCACTCATCTCTGCTATTGAAGCCGCAAAGGAACGCGCCGAGCTGATCGCGAAAACGTCCGGAGTGGAATTGGGTCCTGTAGCAACTATCAACCACTCTGATCACCATGTTCGCGCTCTTCAAAAATCATCTAACTCCATGGAAATGATGTCGATGGCGAGAGATGCTTCCATGATGGATTTTTCTCAAACCGTGGAAGTGCGAGCCAATGTAAACATCAGCTATTTTATTGAGTGATTTTGGTATTGAGCTTTTCTCAATCGTAGAAATTTCATGGTTTTTTTGTAATGATCTCGATTAGTCACAATTGATTGATAGTACACCGTATCACCAAGTCACCATATCACTATATCATCCTAAGGTTGAGCTGTATTCACTGCTTCAAAAAATTCAGCCGCTTTTTCCAAACCCTCTACCCCGTTGATCTCGTTGTACCAATATTGCTCTATCACCGATTCGCCGGTTTGCATGAGCAGTTGCATGGTTCCCTGAGATTTGTGCTCAGCAATCACCCAGTTGGAAATGATGTTATAATTTAGCCGGTCGTTGACACCAAAAGTCTGACTGCGATCAAATTCAAAAACCTCACCTTCCATAACTTTCGTATCGGGATAGCCTTCCAGCTTTGTGAATGAAACGCTTGGGTTATCGCCCCGGCGGATGAAGCCCTGTAACGCAATCGGACGATCTTCTTTTGGGAGCTCCTTCATAGCCTGCAAACCCAATACCGCAGAAGCTTTATGATGGCCATGGAATTCTTCAAAAGGCAGCATCAGGAATAAGAAATCGTACTCACCCTCTTTCAGGATCTCCACCATCCGCTCGTGCACCCAATCGGTATTCCATTTTTCCAGCGTTTCCTCTACATCCTCGGTGTAATAAAAATCGGGCTGATCAAAGAAAAAATAGTTTCGGATGCCCACAATTTCCCCGCCGGCCATCAGCTCTTGCTTACGTATCCCCGGCAGATATTCTCGACCGACTTCTTCCTTATCCAGTTCCTTATTGTAGATATAATTCCCAAGGGTTGAATAGGTATAACCACCTTCGCCGTTGGTCAAAAGTGCAAGATCCACCATACCACCTAATAATTTTGTGGTCTTGAACACCGTGGCCGAAAACAGGGCATCGTCATCCGGGTGAGCCGTAACCAGAAGTACTTTGGGCTCATAATTCAGCAGTGAATCTTGCGCAAAAGATGAAATTGTAAAAAAGGATAACAGAAAGAGAAGCAATAGTCGTTTCATGGTACATTCATCATTTAAATTTAAGTCTTCCAAAAGGTAGCGTTGATTTGGGAGATAGGAAAGGTTGTTGTAATGATCGGCAATATTATGATTTACTTTTAAGCGCCGTACTTTAATTGTAACTAAAACTTAGTATTACTACTATATCTCAACTTAATACCCGAGTAAATAGTCTCTGCATCTTTTATGGAAATCACCTTAAATATCTACTCCATCGTTCTGTTTTTCGTAGGCAGCATTGCTGGATTGATATCCACTCTTTTGTTTTTTAGATCTGGACGGGCTATCCGGTCTTTTTCTTTTTTGATGCTTGGAATCACCATATGGTGCCTCGCTTACGCCTTCGAGCTCGCTTCCTCTTCTTTAAGCCTCATGCTTTTCTGGATCAACATCGAATACATCGGTATCGCACTTATGCCGGGGTTTTGGTTACTTTTTTGCATACAGTTTACCGGATATGATTCACTCCTCACCAAAAACAAGATATTCCTGATTTTCCTGCTTCCGGCGATCACTCTTCTGCTGGTATGGACCAACGACTTTCATCAGCTTCATTATGCAGCTACCACCATTGTAGAGGTACAGGGATTGAGCCTCTTAAAGCTTGAAACCGGAATTTGGTACATCATTCATACCATCATATTCTATTCGTATCTGTTAACCGGGATTGGTTTTCTGCTAAAAAAATATGCCAACACCAACCACCTCATCCGAAAACAAATTAGTATGATCCTTCTGGGTGCCTCAGTTCCATGGATCGCAAATGCCACCTACTTACTGGGCTATCGCCCTTTGCAATACATTGACGCTACACCCTACGCATTTGCAATTACCGGGATCTTTATTTCTGCAGGGCTGGTCTGGTATAAATTATTTGAAGTTCTTCCGGTTGCCCGGGAAAAGATCATAGAACAGACCAAAGATGGCATCATTATTCTGAATAACGACTTTCAGATCTTAGATCTGAATGCTGCTGCTATTCAAATCATACATAAGGTATTTGATGGTACTGTGATCGGTGAGCTTGCTACGGATATATTTCGGGATGAAGATGAGGTCCTGAATCTGCTCAACTACTCGGAACAAAGCAGCTCCGAATGGAGTATTCATGCCAAAAATAAGCAGAAGCACTTCGAAATTTCCATCAACCCATTTCTAAACAATCTCGGGGCACAGTCGGGTTATTTTATGGTGTTCAAAGATATTACCGTAAATAAACGCAATGAGGCTGAATTGATAGCAGCCCGACATCAGGCAGAGGCCGCAAGCAAAGCAAAATCGGAATTTCTCTCGCATATGGGGCACGAAATCCGCACTCCTCTTTCTGGTATAATTGGGTTTGTGGACCTGATGGAATTAGAAGACCTGAGTGAAGAGATACAAGAATACGTTTCTATTGTGGGCACTTCTTCTAGATCACTGTTACACATCGTAAATGAAATTCTGGATCTCACTAAAATTGAATCCGGCAGCTTAAAACTATTGCCTGAGGCTACACAAATTGAACAGCTTTGCAAAGAAGCCATGGACCTTTTTGCATGGCAGGCAAATACAGATGGCCTGAACATGCAATATAGTATCTCTTCTGATGTCCCTGAATCCATCATAGCAGATAAAACTAAACTCCGGCAGGTTATTATTAACCTCTTGGGAAACGCTGTGAAGTTTACCGAAGAGGGAACGATCACGCTTGAGGTTTCTTCCCTTAATTCAGACTCTCAGCTCATCCGCTTTTCCGTATCCGATACTGGAGTTGGTATTGCGGAGAAAGATCAGGAAAGAATATTTGAATCTTTTACCCAGCTACAGCCTCAGAATGGAACAAAGAAAAATGTAACCGGCACCGGACTGGGACTTACCATCTGCAATAAGCTGCTCAACCTTATGGGAAGTAAACTACAGCTAGACAGTGAACTGGGAAAAGGCAGTACGTTTTATTTTGATGTGAAGGTTAAATGATGCAGTATATCTGGTGATAAAAGATCTTGTTCCTTCCAAATCGAAAGACCTTCTATTCCAACATCGGTTGTAGTTTTTCCCACACCGTTTCCGCAATTACGCGGTGTCCTTTTGGGGTAGGATGAATCCCATCTCCCTGCATCAGATCTTCACTGCCTCCAATTTTATCCATGATCATGGGGATAAGTGGCAAGTCGTTTTCTTCCGCCAGCTCAGGATACATGGTTTCAAACTGTTGAGTGTATTCCTGCCCCAGATTCGGTGGCACCTGCATTCCCGCCAATATGATCTCTGCATCAGGATATTTGGCTTCTACTTTATCAATGATCTGCTGAAGATTGCGTTTCGTGTCTGCCAGGTCAATTCCGCGCAGGCCATCATTTCCTCCCAGTTCCAGCACCATTATGTCAATTTCACGCTGCATCACCCAGTCGATTCTTCGTAACCCTCCGGCTGAAGTCTCTCCACTCAATCCCGCATTCACGGCTTCGTAATTCAATCCCAATGAATCTATTTTTTGCTGTATAAGCGCAGGGAATGCCTGGGATTTATCCACTCCCAATCCTGCTGTAATACTATCTCCAAAAAAGAGGATCGTTTTAGTTTCGGCTTGTTGTCCCTGCGCCGAACTGAACAGGAAAATGGAGAAAATTAGTAATAAGAATTTCATAGAAATTTTTTGTGTTTAAAGTATTTTTGTCCGCTCCTACGCAGAGCGTGCCGAGCGAGATTCTGGAGTTATAGATTTACTGACTTACTCCTGACGCTCTGCGTCGGAGCATATTTACTACAACTTTAATCCGATTGAATCGTAAATCTTTCTCAACATTTAAAGGAATGTTTGTGCAATAAACCGTTGTTTGTGTCGGTATCATTCAAAACAAAAGAAGAACGTGTCAAATATACTCGAAGTACATCAGCTTTACCGCAAATTTAAAAGCGGCGATAAGATCCTCACCGTGGTTGACGATATTAATTTCTCCATCCCAAAGGGAATTTCCTGCGCTATCGTGGGACCTTCCGGTTCCGGAAAAACGACTTTGCTTGGGTTGTGTGCAGGATTGGACAGACCCACTTCCGGTAGCATCTCTCTTAACAACATTCCTTTAAATCCCCTGAGTGAAGATGAACGGGCTGAAGTTCGGAATAAACATGTAGGATTTGTGTTCCAGACCTTCCAACTCGTGCCTACGCTTACGGCTTTGGAAAACGTGATGGTTCCACTGGAATTGCGCGGTGAAGGAACGAAAGATGTCCGCAAGCGAGCACTTTCTTTACTTGAAAGTGTAGGCCTTGGCGATCGATCCCACCATTACCCAACGCAACTTTCGGGAGGAGAACAGCAGCGAGTAGCCATCGCCCGGGCATTTATCAATCAGCCCAAGATCTTGTTTGCGGATGAACCGACCGGAAATCTTGACACCGAAACTGGTGAATATATCGAGAAATTGATCTTTGACCTGAACGAACAGCAGGGCACTACCCTCGTTTTGGTAACACACGATCTGGAGCTGGCTAAAAAATGTGATCGCATTATCAAGCTGAAGAATGGTCAGGTTTTTGAAGACTCTCATGCGGAATCCCAACCCGAAAAGACGGTTGAATCTGTATGAGCAAGCAATCCAATTCGTGGCTGTGGACCTTCAAAATGGCCTGGCGCGATTCCCGATCCAACCGTTCGAAACTATTTTTATTTATGGCGGCCATCATCGTTGGTGTTGCCGCCCAGGTTGCCATTACTTCCTTCCGGGCGAATCTTAACGAAAGCATAGAGAGTCAGGCTAAGGAACTGCTTGGAGCCGATCTTGAGGTTGAACGAAATGCTCCCCTTCAGGAGGAAGTACAGGCTGTTTTAGATTCCTTAGGTGGAGATGTTTCTACCGCTTTGGAATTCAACTCAATGGCCCTTTTTCCAAAAAATGGGAATACACGGCTTTCACAGATCTCAGCCATCGAAGGGGATTTTCCTTTCTATGGAGATCTGATCACCGAGCCGGCATCAGCAGCCAAAGACTTTCAACAAAAAGGAACAGCGCTTGTTGATGAACCGGTAATGCGGCTTTTTGAACTGGAACCCGGCGATTCCGTTAAGATCGGACAGGTTACATACGAGATCGGCGGAACGCTTATCGAGATACCCGGACAGCCCGTGGCGGCTTCTTTTTTCGGACCAAGGATCTTCATCCCAAAAGCCAACGTGGAAGAAACAGGATTGCTGCAGCGAGGAAGCCGGCTTGAATACGTCTCATGGCATAAATTTCCCGAAGGCACCGATATGGCCTATGTGGATGACCGGCTCGATCAGCTTCGCGATGATCAGGGATTACGCTTTGGTTACGATACCGTAGAGGAGCGAGAGGAAGAAGTCGGCGAAGCCATTCTCTACCTCTCCAATTTCCTGAATTTGATCGGTTTTATTGCTTTGCTGCTGGGTGGAATTGGCGTTGCCAGCTCCATTTTTGTCTACATCCGTCAAAAAATAAACACGGTTGCAGTATTACGTTGTGTAGGCGTTTCCTCTAATCAGGCGTTAATGATCTACCTGATACAGGCCGTAGCTATGGGACTCACCGGTTCTGTTCTTGGAGCCATATTGGGCTCTGCCATACAGTTTTATTTACCAGTTTTAGTTCAGGACTTCCTCCCGGTAGATATTGAATTATTTATTTCATGGGCGTCCATTGCCATCGGAATTGGTACCGGACTTGTCATTTCGATCTTATTTGCCCTGTTCCCATTATTAGCTGTTAAGAAAATTTCGCCACTGTATTCATTGAGAAGCATCAATATTAACCTGACCGAGCTCCTTACCGCCAACACTAAGATCATTCTTTCTGCAGTATTGCTGATCTTTATTACTGGCTATGCCTGGCTCATGATCGGTGAACTCTTGCCTGCCCTTTGGTTTACACTGGGTTTGGTAGCCTGTCTTGGACTCCTTACCGGATTTGCAAAACTCATCATGAAAGGCTCTAGAAAATTTCTGCGCGCCGGATTTTCATATGAATTACGTCAGGGCCTGGCCAATTTGTACCGACCGAACAATCAAACCACTACACTTTTACTCACATTTGGGTTAGGTGTAACCATGATCAGCTCGCTCTACCTAACCCAGGATATGCTGCTCGACCAAATTGACTTTGGTAATCAGCGTGATCTTCCGAATCTTGCATTGTACGACATTCAATACGATCAAAATGATGGCGTAAATGAGATCATCACCTCCAACGGACACGAGATCCTCCAGAATGTGCCCATCGTCACTATGCGCATTCAATCCATTAACGGGATGAATGCGGAGCAGCTCCGGGCAGATACCACCCAGGATGTAAGTGGATGGGCGCTTAATCGCGAATACCGATCTACTTACCGCGACAGCCTGTTGCCCTCCGAAGAGCTGGTATTGGGAGAATGGATCGGCGAGGCAGATGGATTCAATGAGATCGTCCCCGTGTCCATTGAACACGACCAAATGGACAATCTCGATGCTTCTTTAGGAGATACTTTAACCTGGGACGTGCAGGGAATTCCGATCCAAACTTATATTGCAAGCACGCGCCGGGTGAAATGGGATCAGCCTTCACCAAATTTCTTTGTGGTATTTCCGGCAGGAGTTCTGGAAAATGCACCTCAGTTTTTTGCCACCACCATCAACACCGAAGACCGGGAAGCCTCCCTCAGACTTCAGCAGGAACTGGTTCAGCAGTACCCAAATGTCTCTGCCATAGACGTGGGATTGGTAGTTCAAACCGTTCGTAATTTCCTGGATAAAGTAACTTTTGTGATTCAGTTCATTGGCCTGTTCAGCATTATCACCGGGTTGATCGTACTAGCAGGATCGGCTGCAACTTCCCGATTTCAACGAATACGTGAGGCTGTTTTGCTGAGGACACTTGGCGCTGCTAAAAAACAGGTCATCAAGATACAGGTGATCGAATATGCTTTACTTGGGATCATGGCTTCCATCACTGGACTTATTCTCTCCCTTGGCGCCAGCGTACTGATCGGCTACTTCTATTTTGAGATCGAATTCGTGCCGAATTTTTACATCATCGGAGTCGAGATCCTGATCCTGACAGCACTGGTTCTCCTTATTGGGTTACTGAATACACGAGGTGTTCACAATAAACCACCCCTTGAGGTTTTACGAGCTGAGGTAGCATGATTTAATTAGTCTGTCACGATTTATTTACATTCTATTGGAGGAAAATTATGAAAGCTATAGAATTAAAAGCGAAAACAGACGAACAAGGATCTCTCAAAATAGATCATCAGGTTGGGGTAAAAGATCAGGAAGTAAGGGTTTTAGTTTTGATCGACGACCAAAACTTTTCTGATAAAGAACAAGAGGAAGAATGGGTTCGAAATATTGCAAACAACCCATCTTTCGATTTTCTAAACGATCCTGCCGAAGAAGTTTATTCCATTAAAGATGGCAAGCCAATCGATGATTAAGCACTCAATTGTTCTTGTGCCCTTTCCTTTTGATGATTTTTCTTCCACTAAAGTAAGACCAGCTCTTTGCTTAACGAATTCCATCGGCAAATTCGATCATATTATTATAGCATTCATATCGAGTAAAATTCCCATAAACTAAAGATATTTCGGAAAGTGATATCTTAATCGAAAAGAGCACAGAAATTTGGCAGGAAACCGGCCTCCATGTCGATTCAATAATACGCCTTCATAAAATTGTTACCATCCCAAAATCACTGATCAAAAGAAAATTGGGGATAGCAAATAATGAGCTTAAAGAGGCAACACGAACAAAATTAAAAGCTCTGTTTGATCTGTATTAATATTTGCTCAGCACTCTATTCTGCATTAACCTTAGGCAAAAATAAACCACACTATGGTTAAAAAGATCACAAAACGACTTCCGGTCCCTCATTTCCTAAAACACCGCAGAACTTCCAAGAAACCAGGTCAGGCGCCGGGTACACTGCATTTCACCGGAGAAAAACGGCTCGAAAATATCACTATGCACCTCTACGATTATGATGTAGAGCAACTTGGAGAATATGACATCACCGAAATTGAAGAGAGCAAACCGTACCTGGAATCTCCCTCCAAAACCTGGATCAATGTTTGTGGTCTGCATGATGTGGAAAGGTTAAAGCACATTTGGAATTATTTTGAGCTTCATCCACTCATTCAGGAAGATATCATCAATACCAATCAGCGGGCCAAGATCGAGCAATATCCCGAGCATATGTTTTTTGTACTTCGCATGATGAGCTTTAAAGAGGATACCGGAGACCTGAATGTGGGGCAAGTCAGTATCGTGCTTTCCAAAAACAGCGTTTTATCGTTTCAGGAAGATGATTTTCCCATTTTTGATCCAGTGCTGCACAGACTCCGAAACAACGCACCGAGGCTCAGAAAAGAAGACCCGGATTATCTCGCCTATGCGCTTATCGATACTATTGTAGATCACTATTTCAAGGTAATGGAAAAATTCGGGGATGAAATTGAGGCCCTGGAAGATAAAATACTGGAAGGGTTTGATGATGATATCCCTCAACATATTCACGCCCTACGCCGAAAACTCATCTATTTCAGAAAAGCACTCTGGCCGCTGCGTGACAATTTGAACACCTTGCTTCGGGAAGAATCACATTTAGTGAATGAGGAAAACAAGATCTACTTCCGCGATGTGTATGATCACGTGGTGCAGATCATCGACGGTGTGGAAAATTACCGGGATATGATCCTGGGTATGCTGGACATGTATATGAGTCAGGTAAGCAACAAAATGAATGAGGTTATGAAAGTGCTGACCATCATTGCCACCATATTTATTCCACTGACCTTTGTTGCCGGTATTTACGGAATGAATTTTGAGTACATGCCCGAACTCTCTGTTCCCTGGGCGTATCCTGCGGTGTGGGGGTTTATGATCATCGCCACACTTGGCATGATCTATTATTTCAGGAAAAGAAAGTGGTTATAACCGCCTGAATTATTCTGCGTTCAGAGTTCCTTCCTCTTCCAAAAACTCAAGCGTTTCCGTGGCATGACGTAAATGCGGGATCACGATACTTCCACCTACTGTCAGCGCAACATTAAGCGCATCCACGATCTCCGCTTTGGTTGAACCACTTTTGGCACATTGTTCCAGGTGATAATCTATACAGTCGTTACATCTTAAAACAGCTGAGGCTACCAGTCCCAATAACTCCTTGGTTTGAGTGGGAAGCGCTCCATCGCGGTAGGTATTGGTGTCCATATTAAAAAAGCGCTTGATACCCAGGTGATCCAGGTCCATCACTTTCTCATTTTGGACTTCACGTTCTTCTCTGAATTGCTGTAATCGGTTTTTTGCTGGCATAATTGGATTGGTTTAATTGCCTCTAATAAATCTCGAAAGCTCAAAATAGGGAGTTTTTGCCGGATTGGTGGATTAATTTGTAACTACTTACGACCCTCCCCGCAAGTAACAGCAAGCTGTTCTTGCTGTCCCTCCAAAGGGACACAGGTTCTAAATTTTAGCAGTATTGTTGAACTAAAACTAGAATTGTTTACGGTGGCACGAACCTATCTCTCTTTGGAGAGAGACCGATTTCAGCTTTGCTGGAAATCAGAGAGAGGACAGTGCTGTAACTGACAAAATTTTTAATTCCACCTATTCTCATTTTGAATCCACATACACTTGATTATCTTTTTGGGGCTTGGAGATTAAGTAGCAAATCATGTTCTGGAATAAAAAGAATTCGAAACATAGACTGGTGGTAGTTGGAGATAGTCTTTCCCAGGGCTTCAACAATGGAGGGGTATATCGTACGGATATGAACTTTCCAGCTATGCTTCACCGGTGTTTTGATCCCAAACCCGATTTCGATCAGCCACTTTTTACTGCTCAGGCCGGAATCCCTCTAAATATTGAAGTCTTGGTTCGGGGGCTTTCCGAAGAATTTGGTGATGGTATTGAATGGAATGAAGTATTGCCGGCAGCCACACACATGGTTAAAACGCTGAAGCGTATCAAAAAATACTGGGAAGGCGGTTTTAAAGACCTTTCTGTTGATCGATCTGCCCCTTATCACAACCAATCGGTCTGGGGCTTTAATATCAGCGATTCATGGAAAGTGAATGAGGAAAACAGCAGAGAGTATATCAACAATAACCGGGAACAGTTTACGGTATTCAATATGCTTCCCGAACATGCTAAATTCACAACAGCCCGGCTCGTCCTCAACCCATCACTACAAAAAGAATATCAGACTCGTACCCAATTCGATAACGCAAAAACTTTGGCTGACGATGGGGGAATTGAAAACCTGATCGTTTGTCTGGGGCACAATAACATGATCGCCACGGTAACCGATCTGAAGCTGATATGGACGGAAGAAGATGACCTGGAAGTTTTCCCCGGACAACGAAAACACACCGTTTACCGACCGGAGCATTTTGAGCAGCAATACCGTAAAATGGCTGAAAAGGTAAAGAAACTTGGAGCTGAAAGGGTTTTTGTACCGACACTGCCCTATGTAACCATTCCCCCCGTGATGCGAGGTGTGAATTCAGACCTTTCAAGTAAGCGTCTTGGGTATTTCGATTATTACACGCGTTTCTGGATCTGGGATGAGGATTTTCATCCCGACAAACATCCCCATCTTACCAAAGATGAAGCCATTCAGCTGGATCTGACTATGGACGAGTATAATGCCATCATCAAAAAAGTAGCCGATGAAAATGGCTGGCACGTGGTTCCTATTGCAAAAAACGTAGCCGGAATGGCACGGCGCAGATTAGGCGGCGAGTTGGTTCGGGATTTTCCTAAAGGGCTCGCCGACGCGCTCAAATCTCATGAAAGCACATCACACTTAGTTGATGAACAGGGCGATGTAAACCTATCTACCGATTTCATCCGACTGAATGACGAAGGTAAACTCTACAAGGGAGGTATTTTCAGTTTAGATGGCCTTCACCCTACAACTATTGGCTATGGTTTGATGGCCAACGTATATCTGAAAACAATGGCCCGGGCTGGAGTAAATTTTCAGCATTCTATAAACTGGGAAGAAGTGGTTCGGGAAGATACGCTCATCAGCAACCCACCTAAATTACTGGCAGAACTCCGGGTAGTACTGCGCTTCCTTGCCATGAATCATCAGGAAAAAATGTTCAACATCAGCAAAAATGTATTGAGCCAGGTGCTGGAATTGGTCTCCCCTCGTCATCAGCAATAGCCTGCCCTTCTTTAGTTTACAACCGGCTGCCCCTGCTCATCAGCTGAGTGAAGTTTATTTAGATTTATTCCATATAAGTTTTGACTCCGCTTAAAATCCTCCTTAACTTAGAATTGTTCTAAATAAAAATAACAACCAAAATCTTAGTTATATCCTTCTCATGAGGCTTTCTAAAATAGTATTACTCCCACTTTTAGCTGTTGCACTAATTTCTTGTGATAATAATAATGATCCTACTGTAGAACCTCCTTCAACCTATGAGTTTTCCCGAAACGGAGAATCTTCAGTTTCTTTTACCGGGCAAACCACCCGTATCCAAATGGCTGCTGAATTGACTTTCGCCATGATGGATTTTGATAATTCTACTGAAGAATCACTTCTAAACATGTACCGGAATGAAGGCACGGATCCTTTTGATAGCGCTGATCTAAACGAAGCCACTAAAAACATTAAAGGTAAAGTAGCTGCTTCCACAGATTATTTTTCTTCCAACTCCCAGCTTAGTGCTGAGATCAAAAATCAGTTTGAAAACTGGCTTGTTGCCCAGGTTGAAGAAGTTTACCCAAATGAAAACATGGTTGCCGCTCCTGGTCAACCCGGACAAATTGCAGATGGTGAAGACGTACGCTACGTGAACGGAAAAGGATTCGAATACAACCAAATGGTAGGCAAAAGCCTCATCGGAGCCCTGATGGCTGACCAAATGCTGAACAACTACCTCAGCACTTCTGTGTTAGATGCCGGAACTAATCGCGAGGACAACAACGATGGCACTCTGGCTGAAGGTTCTAACTACACCAATATGGAACACAAGTGGGACGAAGCTTACGGATACTTATTCGGTAATGCTGACAATCCCGCTAACCCAACTTTTGGGGAAGGAAACGGATTCTTAAATACCTACTTAGGTCGCGTTGATGGCGATGAAGACTTTGCAGGAATTGCGCAGGAAACATACGAAGCTTTCATCTTGGGACGAGCCGCTATTGAAGCCGGTGCCTATGATGTACGCGACGAGCAGGCTCAGATCATCCGTGAAAATATTTCTACCGTAATTGCAGTGCGTGCCATATACTATCTACAATCCGGAAAAAATGGTCTGGACCAATCCACACCTGATTATGGAGCTGCTTTCCATGACCTTTCTGAAGCCTATGGGTTCATGTACAGCCTGAAGTTTAGCCGTGTTCCAAATTCCGACAGCCCTTATCTTACTGCTCAGGATATTGATGAAATGCTGGCTCAATTAACCGCCGGAGAAGGACTCTGGGACGTAGAAACAAGTTTATTAGACGAAATGTCTGAAACGATTGCGGCACAATTTGATTTCACAGTAGAGCAGGCCGCTAACTAAATTACTTTTTCACTCTGAAGCTGGCATCATATCCTGTTGCCAGCTTTTTTGCTTTAAACTTTATTCATCATGAAGAAATATTTCGCATTAATTTTAACAGTCTTCTTAGTGTGGAGCTGTACCGATAATGGTCCTTCAGGGCCTGATCCCGACGATTTTGACCGCGAAGCTATCCTTGTAAACTGGGCCGATAATATCATTATTCCGGCTTTTACCCATTTTTCGGAGACCACAGCTCAGCTTCATACTTCAGCTGAAGACTTTTCCTCTGCCCCGACTCAGCAAAATCTTGAAGAACTTCGCAATTCCTGGGAATCAGCTTATCTCGCCTTTCAACATGTTTCAATGTTCGAGATGGGTGAAGCCATGCAGCTCCGTTTTCGGGATAACCTGAATATTTACCCCACCGATACCACTCAGATCAACGAGAATATTGCTGAAGGAAACTACAACCTCGAACTTCCCTCACTAAATGACAGTCAGGGATTTCCTGCTTTGGATTTCCTGCTTAATGGTTTGGGTGAAAATGATGCTGAAATTCTGGCTCACTATACCATCAACGCTGATGCCGAAAATTATCAGGTCTATCTTACGGACCTGACCGATCGGATCGATTCCCTCACGAGTCAAGTGCTGGAAAACTGGACCTCCGGCTACCGGGATGAATTTGTAAGCAATTCGGGTAATGGAGCGAATTCTTCCCTCGATATGATGGTGAATGATTACATCTATTATTACGAGAAACATCTCCGCGCCGGTAAGATCGGTATTCCGGCCGGTGTTTTTTCCGGATCACCTCTAAGCAGTCATGTTGAAGCCTATTACAGTGAGGGGCTTTCCAAAGCACTTTTTAATGAAGCTTTGACTGCCAGTACTAATTTTTTCAACGGAACGCATTTCGAAGCAGAAGTGGATGGCCAAAGTCTGGATGATTATCTCGATTACCTGAACACCATGAAAGACGGAGCTGACCTGACGTCTATGATCAACAGTCAGTTTCAAACTGCCCGGGAGGAAGCCGAAGGATTGAATGCCGACTTCGCAGCTCAGGTTAAAAACGACAACCCCAAAATGCTTGCTACTTATGATGAACTTCAGCGAAACGTGGTGAACATGAAAGTAGACATGCTTCAGGCCCTCAACATCAACGTAGATTATGTGGATGCAGACGGTGACTAAAGCGTGAATTCATCTTTCATCCGCACATATTTTTCCGACACAAAGAATGCTGCTCCATTAGCCGTTTTTCGGATTCTGTTTGGGATCCTGATGCTGTGGAGCATCATTCGTTTTGGGGCCAACGGCTGGATCTCGAAACTCTACATTGAGCCTAATTTTCACTTTTCCTACCTGGGATTTGAATGGGTTCAGCCCCTGGGTGAATGGACCTATTTGATCTTTGCGATCTGTGGATTTGCCTCTATATTTGTTGCCTTGGGTTTCAAATACCGCATGTCCATCATCGTTTTTTTCCTCAGCTTTACCTACATCGAGCTGATGGACAAAACCACCTATCTGAATCATTATTATTTCATCAGCATCCTCAGTTTTCTGATGATATTTCTCCCGGCTCACGCCTACTATTCCATCGATGCCTGGCGTGATGAAAACCTTCGCTCTGAGGAAGTCCCAAGGTGGACCATTGACTCCATCAAACTCCTTTTGGGAATTGTCTATTTCTATGCCGGGCTTGCCAAGCTAAACTCCGACTGGCTTTTTGAAGCCATGCCACTTCAGATCTGGCTGCCTGCTAAATACTCTATTCCGCTGTTGGGAGATCTGCTTCAGCAAACCTGGACGCACTATGCCTTTGCATGGGGCGGCGCTATTTATGACCTGACCATTCCCTTTCTGCTACTCTATAAAAGAACCCGGATCTTTGCTTTCGCTTTGGTTATCATTTTCCATGTCCTCACCCGTGTACTGTTTCCCATTGGGATGTTTCCATACATCATGATCGCCAGTGCACTCATCTTTTTTGATGCCGGATTGCATAACAAGATCCTTGCTAAAATTTCTGAGTGGCTGAATATCAGTAAGTCAGCTTTTGATAATGGAAAATTCTATCAGTTCCCTAAAACCTGGCTTAGAAAGACTTCCATCGGCATCATTACGCTGTTTTTTATCCTACAACTTTTGATCCCTTTTCGATACCTGCTGTATCCCGGAGAACTATTCTGGACGGAAGAAGGCTACCGGTTTTCCTGGCGAGTAATGTTGATGGAAAAGGCTGGCTACGCCAATTTCAAAGTAGTGAATCCTGAAAATGGACAGCGTTTTTATGTAGACAATACCGAATTTTTGACACGGTTCCAGGAAAAGCAAATGTCTGCACAGCCCGATTTCATACTGGAATATGCGCACTATCTCGAAGACCATTATCAACAGCAGGGCATCGATGATCCCGAGATCTATGTGGAAAGTTATGTGGCTTTGAATGGACGGCGAAGTCAGCCTTATGTAGATCCTGAAGTGGATCTCACCGAAATAGAACCCTCACTCAAACACCGAACGTGGTTACTCTCTTTCAATGATGAAATTAAAGGCCTTTAGCATTTTACTTATTCTTTTTGGATGGTTCTCAATGCCGGCTCAGGCCCAGCATCAGATCTCCGGCTATGTGATAGATGCAGAAACCAAAGCCCCCATCGAGATGGTGGAGATCTATGATAATAACGCCGGAAGGTCATTCCGCACTGATGAGGAAGGCTATTTTGAGATCAATGACATTCCCTATGGCACCTATTTTCTGTATTTCTACAAACTGGGATATGAGGTGGAACAGCGGCCTATTGTGTTAGATACTAAAAATTCGACGATCTACATTGAGTTGAGAAAATTATCGCGGGAAATGTCAGAAGTGGCGATCACGGAACAGCGAGAACAGGTTTTTGCCATGCAGCGGCTTCGGGAAGTGGAGGGAACTTCGATCTTTGCCGGAAAGAAGAATGAGGTCATCAACCTGGATAATATGGTGGTGAATACCTCTTCCAATAACGCAAGGCAGATCTACAGCCAGATCTCCGGATTGAATATCTTTGAGTCAAATGATGCTGGTCTGCAACTTAATATCGGCGGTCGTGGGCTCGACCCAAATCGCTCTTCCAATTTCAACACGCGCCAAAATGGTTACGATATCAGCGCGGATGTATTGGGATACCCGGAAAGTTATTACACCCCTCCTGCCGAAGGGATCGAGGAAATTCAGGTGATCCGCGGAGCAGCTTCCCTCCAATACGGAACACAGTTTGGTGGCCTCGTTAATTTCAAGATGAAAAAGCCGGTTCAGGATCGGAATATTGAATTCACAAGCCGACAATCTCTGGGTTCGAACGCGCTTTTCACCTCCTTCAACAGTTTGAGCGGCTCCACAGGAAAAGCTGGTTATTACGGATATTTCAATTACAAAAAGGGAGATGGGTTCCGTCCCAATTCGAATTTCGATTCCCAGAATGCCTACATCTTCGCAGATTATGATCTCGGTGAAAACACAACCATAAGTGCCGACTTCACCTACCTTTACTACCTTGCTCAACAGCCCGGCGGACTTACCGATGCCCAATTCTATCGCGATCCCACCGTCAGTAACCGAAGCCGAAACTGGTTTGAAGTAGACTGGAAGCTGGCTTCTGTAAAACTCGAGCATCGTTTTTCTTACAAGACCCGATTGAGCGTTTTGGCTTACGGGTTGAATGCCTCCCGTAAATCCGTTGGTTTTCGTACCAACCGGGTTTCACAGGAAGATGACCTGAATGCCCCTCGCGATCTCATCCTCGGAGATTTCAACAATTGGGGCACCGAAGTTCGGTTTCTAAATCGTTACCAGATCGGTGACATGAATTCTGTCTTCCTGATCGGTTCAAAATATTATCAATCCAGAAATGAGTCGATTCAAGGCCCCGGTTCAGCGCGTGCAGAAGCTGATTTCACGCTGGCCGATCAACAGTTTCCCAACTACCCCAACCAATCCGATTTCACCTTTCCAAACCGAAATGTTGCTGTTTTCGGAGAGAATATCTTCTACTTGATGGATAACCTTTCCATTACACCGGGCTTTCGCTTTGAGTACATCAACACCCGAAGTGAAGGAACTTTTAAACGCGTGAATTTTGACCTGGCCGGGAATCCAATTCAGAATCAGACCTTCGAAGACAATCGTGAGTTTGAACGCAGTTTTGTATTATTGGGAGCCGGAATCAGCTATCTGCCAGATTCCAGAACGGAGTTGTATGGGAATTTCTCCCAGAACTATCGCTCCGTCACTTTTAACGATATTCGCATCGTAAATCCATCCTTCCAGGTTGATCCCAACATCACCGACGAAAGTGGGTTTACAACTGATTTTGGTTTAAGAGGCCGAGTCGGAGAATCCATCTCATACGATATCGGCGGTTTTGGGCTGATGTACGACAACCGGCTTGGAGAAGTACTGCGGGCTGAAACCCGTATCAATGCAGATGGTCAGCGCGAAGAAACTGGCCGGGTTGTTCGGTTTCGGGGGAATATTGGGGAAGCCTTTATGTATGGCATCGAAAGCCTGGTTGAGTTAAACCTCCTGCCTCTTCTTGGAAAAGACCCTCGTGACCTTAAATTCAGTGTATTTGCCAACACAGCCCTCACCCGATCGGAATATCTTGATTCTGATATTCCAGGTGTGGAAGGTAATGAAGTAGAATTCGTCCCTTTTCTGAACTTGAAATCAGGGTTCAATTTTGGATATAAAAACCTGTTGGGAAGTCTGCAATACACTTATGTTTCTGAACAGTTTACGGATGCCTCCAATGCTCAGCAAAACCCTTTTGATAACCAAAGTGGCATCCGGGGCGAGATCCCGGCTTATGATGTATTGGATCTCTCGGCCTCCTATTCCTGGAAGAATTTTACATTGGAATCTGGCATCAACAATCTGCTGAATGACTGGTATTTCACACGTCGTGCCACTGGGTATCCCGGCCCCGGCATCATTCCCTCCCCTCCGCGCACCTTTTATCTGACCCTGCAATTTAAGATCGGGAATTGATCTGTTTTGCCTTCATGATCATTCATCTATCCCAGTTATGAGGATTCATATTGATGTATTGCCGAATACTATCCAACGATTTTTGATTGCGGATGATGTGATCGTAAAACCGAGGTTGCCATTCGAATTTGTAATTTTTACGATTACACCAACGTGTTACGGCGGATTTATATGATCGAACCACCGCAGACAATGATTTTGGTTTTGGTGATATTTCCGCCATTCTATTTTTCGAATCGGTTTTCTGTAGGGACGTTGCATACAACGTCCCTACAGAATGATTGCCATTTTCATCTGGGATTATCTGAATAATTCCATGAACATGATCCGGCATCACCACAAATTCATCCAATTTTACATTATCAAAATGATTGGGAATCTCATTCCAAAAATACCATGCGGCACATCCCTGCTCTGTTAACCCCATCATTCCATTTCGGATCTCACCAAAATAATGCCGGCGGTCCATGGTGCAGATCGTTACAAAATAATACCACGGATTCCGGTAATCCCAACCATCTAACCGAATTGATTTTCTCCAATATTCCATATGCACATTCCTTTTACCATTCATGAGTAAGAGCGATTTCAAACCCAATCCTTACAAATAATTTTTCGTATCTTTTTTCTCAAATTTTTTAAAAATCATCTATTGACTATTCAATGAAATACTTGGCTCTACCCCTGATATTTTTGATCACGATTTCCTGCAATTCCAAGATTGAAAAAACCACCTACGATCCTGCTGCCGATACGCTTAAATACGAGCAGGAAATCCACCTCCAGAATGTGCGTCAGCTTACCTTTGGCGGTGACAATGCCGAAGCCTACTGGAGTTACGTCAGCGAAGAACTCATTTTCCAATCCAACAATCCTGAATGGGGTGTAGAATGTGATCAGATCTTCACCATGGACATTTCCGAAAAAGAACCGGGGTTTGAACCACCCATGATCAGCACCGGAAACGGGCGTACAACCTGCGCCTACTTTCTGCCAGGTGATTCTACCTTTGTATATTCTTCAACCCACGAAAATGGAATGGAATGTCCAACTCCTCCTGAACGTGGAACCAGCGGAGCCTACGTATGGCCGATCTATGATACCTACGATATTTATAAAGCCGATATGGATGGAAATATCATCGCCAAATTAACAGATGAATCCGGTTATGATGCCGAGCCTACTGTTTCTCCCAAAGGCGATAAGATCGTGTTTACCTCAGATCGCAGCGGAGATCTGGAATTATATATCATGGACACCGATGGCTCGAATGTAATTCAGGTAACTGACAAGCTCGGCTATGACGGGGGTGCTTTTTTCTCTCCCGATGGATCGCAATTGATCTTCCGTGCTTCCCGACCTGAAACCGAGGAAGAGATCAATAAATACAAAGGATTATTAGCGGATGGTCTGGTGGAGCCAACCAATATGGAACTGTTTATTGTGAATGTAGACGGTACCGGACTCCGACAGATCACCGACCTCGGCAATGCAAACTGGGCGCCCTACTTTCATCCTTCCGGAGAGAAGATCGTGTTTTCATCGAACCATCAATCCCAGCGTGGATTTCCGTTTAATATTTTCATGATCAACGTGGACGGAACCGGACTGGAGCAGATCACTTTTGACGGACAATTTGATTCCTTCCCCATGTTCTCTCCTGATGGCAAGAAGATCGTATTCTCATCCAACCGAAATAATGGTGGAGATCGGTCTACCAATGTATTTGTGGCAGATTGGGTGGATTAGATTTTCTTGTTTTATAGCATTCCTGTTCAAAGTTTTCAATCTGAGCTTCTAATTTTCGCGTAGTTAAGCATCACTATTGAAGACTTTACAACACGTGCTATTATTATCTCATATATAAGCAAAAAAGACTCGTGTAGATACTTCGGAAGTATCCTCAGCATGACCTAATTGAGAAAATGGTTGATTGAGGAATGCGAAGTCAATCAAAGATTCGTCCTGAGGGTACCTCCGAAGGATATGCAAAAGTGGAAAATATGCCGACCTTTGTGTTCCACTTTTCTATCAATAAATACTTTGAATCAATTTTCCTTTTAAGTACTATTCAAATACACCCTAACAGCACCGAAGGGTATGATTCAATCACTTAAATATCTCCTTCTGCCTTTCATGGGATTGCTTGTGATAAGCTGCTCATCTACCCAAAATTTGCCCGTCAAATCTGTCTTTCAGTTTGATCACAATGAACAGACCTATCAGATCATAAGTATCAGTTCACCTGATGGCGAAGGCCGAAATTTTTTAACAAAAATGGAAGGAGATCTTACCACTCTTAAGTATCTCGATATGGATCAGGACGGTATACTTGAAGTCATTCAATTTGGAGGTCTTGGTCTGACAGAAGCAAATTTGATCTATGCCGCAGGTATCCAAAAAGCGATGGAGGCCGGAAAGTTCAGAAATCGGGAGGGTTCTAGGAAGTTTGAGTTTGCAGAAAATGATACTCTGTTCACGATCGAGACTATTGGCCACTATGTTGACCATATCTATAACAAATTCACCATCGTTGATCTCCGGAATAAAACCAAAACTACTTTTTTGGATCATGATTCGGATGGACAACTCGATGCCGCTGAAGCAGAAAAAGCTAACCTGCAAAGGGCTCAAAATGTATATTCCCGAATGTTACAACGGGGAATAGATCAAGCTCAAATTTACCGAAGCGACAAAAAGTACATGGTAAAGTTTAAAGCTGTTTGACCCAAAAAGTTTATTATGCAGTAAACATTACCTGCAACAAAGAAGTTGAAAATACTTATACTCATGCTCGGAATTCAACAATAAATAAACCGGGCTATGAAACTTACGCTTTCCAACATTTCAAAAACGTATAAAAACGGGGTGAAAGCCCTTGATAATGTATCCATCGAAATTGAATCGGGCATGTTTGGTCTGTTGGGACCAAACGGAGCGGGGAAATCCACTCTGATGCGAACCATCGCCACCTTACAAGCACCCGACAGCGGCTCTGCTTTTCTGGATGACATCAACATCCTGGACGACAAACAAAATCTCCGAAAAGTGCTGGGATATTTGCCGCAGGAATTCGGGGTATATCCCAAAATGTCGGCCGAAGATCTGCTTCATTATTTTGCCCGGTTAAAAGGCATTGCCGATAAGAATGAACGAGTAGAAATGGTGAATACCGCCCTGGAAGTAACCAACCTGTTTGAGGTGAAAAACAAAAGTGTGGCAGGCTACTCAGGCGGAATGAAACAGCGTTTCGGAATTGCACAGCTATTATTGAACGACCCAAAACTCATCATTGTAGATGAACCCACCGCCGGCCTTGATCCTTCCGAACGGCACCGATTCCTGAACGTACTCCGGGAAATTGGAACCAACCATATTGTCATCTTTTCTACCCATATTGTGGATGATGTCAAAGAACTTTGCACCGATATGGCGATCATGAATGGCGGACGAATTTTAAGTCATCATACCCCAAAAGAAGCAGTTCAAGCCCTAAAAGGACAAATTTGGACAAAGGTTATTGAGCGCGATGAACTGGAATCCTATGAAGAACAGTTCAACATCATCTCCTCCAACTTCAATCAGGACAACACGCTGAACATTCGTGTTCACGGCATGGAACAACCCAATGAAACTTTCCAGGCCAAAGACCCTGATCTCGCGGATGTTTACTTCGTGACCTTACGAGAAGAGAAAGAAATAGCCGCCGCTTAATCCAAAAATTTGTCCGTTATGTTCTATTCTATTTTTTCTTTTGAAATTCGGTACTGGCTGCGTAAACCGTCGTTCTATGTATATGCCGGCATCATGTTTGCCCTCTCCTATTTTGTGATGATCAGCGCTGCAGGCATTTTCGAAAGCCTGACGGTGAGTATGAATACTATTACCATTGTCAATTCACCGGTGGCCATAAACGGGCTACTAAATGAGATGGCGATCATCCTGTATTTCTTTCTTCCGGCCCTGATAGGCGGAACCATTTACCGGGATTATAAACACAACATGCATTCAGTCTTGTATTCTTATCCCTTCAAAAAATGGGAATACCTGCTGGGTAAATTCATGGCCGGACTCACAGTTTCCACCTTTGTGATGATGGCTGCCGCTTTGGGTATCATCCTGGGAACCATCACTCCCGGTACAAACGCAGATGTTCTGGGGCCTTTCAGCCTGATGAGCTACATTCAGCCTTTCGTGTATTATCTCATCCCCAATATGATCTTCTTCGGGGCGATGGTTTTTGCTGTTGTTGCCTTCACAAGGAACATCAACGTGGCTTTTATTGTGATCCTCGCTTTTTTCCTGATTCAAATATTTGCTCAAAACCTCACTTCCGATCTTGATAATAAAATGCTGGCCGCCCTCCTCGATCCTTATGGAGCCCAGGCCAATGCCTACTACACGGAATACTGGACGGTTTTTGAGCAAAATGAAAATCCGCTCCCATGGGGAGAAGTGATCCTCTACAACCGCCTGATCTGGGCCGGACTTGGTCTCCTCTTATTTGGTTTGGTATATCGAGCCTTCAGTTTTAGTCAGCAGGCATACAGCTTTAATTTCTTCCGTAAGAAAAAAGGTGCCGCTGTTACCAAGAAAAATTTCGGCAGTATTCTGACAGTGAACATGCCGGACGTACATATGGATTTCTCTTTTGCTGAAAACCTGAAACTCGCCTGGCAGATGGCCAAAGTTGATTTCCGTTATATCGTAAGTGGATGGGCCTTTATCATCATAGCGCTGATCGGACTGCTGATCTCGCTGAGTGTGATCCTTTTAGGTGGCGAGATCTTTGGCACCGATACCCTCCCCGTAACCTGGCAAATGTTGCAGTTGCCCGGCACCTTCTTCAGTCTGTTCATCAATATCCTGACCTTTTTATATGCGGGTATGCTTATCCATCGCAGTCGCGGTGACAATATGGATCAGTTGATCCATGTAACGCCGACTTCCAACTGGACGCTCCTGTTTTCTAAATTCCTGGCATTGGTACTCATGCAAATGGTCTTGCTTTCCATCATCATGGTAGCCGGACTTGGTGTTCAGATCTTCAACGGATATTACAACTTTGAGATCGGTCAGTATCTATTCGACCTGTATGCCATTTCGCTTATCCATGTGGTTATCTGGGGATTGCTTTCCATCTTTATTCACAGCCTGTTCAAAAATTACTACATCGGGTTTATCCTGTTGCTTATCGTCTCCATTGGTATCACCTTTTTGGGTGAAATTGGGATCGAGCAAACCGTTTTTAAATTCAATCAGGCTCCCGGTACAGCCTATTCCGACATGAACGGATACGGCACATCACTTGCTCCTTACTTTGTGTATAAAGGCTACTGGCTATTGCTGGGAATTGCGTTTTACGTGCTCGCCATTTTGTTTTTCAGAAGAGGATTACCCGGCAGCATCAAAGAACGATTTCAGAATGCAGCAGAAGCCTTCACCCCAAAACTGAAGCTTATATTTACACTTTCGCTGATCGGTTTTATCGGAATGGGAAGCTGGATCTATTATGTGAATAACATCGAGAACGAGTACATCACCTCTCAGGAATGGGAACTCCGTTACGCTAATTTCGAGAAGAATTACGGTAAGTTTGAAGACGCTCCACAACCTCGGATCGTTTCAAGTTCTATCAACCTGGATCTATATCCTGAAAGCCGTGATATTGAAGTGGCAGGAAGCTACATCCTGAAAAATAAAACCGATGTAGCCATCGACTCCATCCACATCGAACACAACAATTTGATCAGTGTTTTTGAATTTGACCGGGACTTTGAACTGGTTTTGGAAGACGATTCCATGGACTACGACATCTACCGGTTGGCTGAACCCATGATGCCGGGCGATTCTGTTTTGTTCACCTTTGCCCTTTCCAACAAGCCCAATGAGATCCTGCGAAATAATTCGCCGGTGCGGAATAACGGAACGTTCATCAACAACTCCCTTTTTCCATCCATCGGGTATCCTGAATCCATAGAATTGAGCAGCCGTGAAGCCCGGGAACGGTATGAACTGCCTCCCAAACAGCGTATGGCTCCGCCTACCGACAGCACCGCACGAATGGATAACTACATTTCCAGCGACGCAGACTGGATCGATTTTGAGACCACGATCTCTACTTCCCCCGAGCAGATCGCCATCGCCCCGGGCTACCTTCAGGATGAATGGGAAGAAGATGGCAGGCGCTATTTCCATTACAAAATGGACAGCACTATCGTGAATTTTTACTCTTTTATATCAGCTGAATTTGAAGTGGTTCGGGATGAATGGAATGATGTGAGCATCGAGATCTACCATCACCCTGAGCATACTTATAACCTGGATTATATGATCGATGGAGTGAAGAAATCGCTGGATTATTACACCGAGAATTTTAGTCCGTACCAGTTCCGTCAGCTTCGTATCATCGAGTTTCCAAGAACCGGTGGTAGCTTTGCGCAATCCTTTGCCAATACGGTTCCCTATTCTGAGGGCGTCGGTTTTATCGCTGATGTAGATACTACGGATGAAGAAGCCGTGAACTATCCCTTCAGTATTACCGCACACGAAGTGGCGCATCAGTGGTGGGCGCACCAGGTAATTGGGGCAAATGTGCAGGGAGCAACTATGTTATCCGAAAGTCTTTCGGAATACAGCGCCCTGAAAGTACTTGAAAAAGAATATGGCGTTCACCAGATGCGCCGGTTCCTGAAAGATGCTCTCGACAGTTATCTGATCGGAAGGACCATGGAATCACAAAAAGAAATGCCGCTCATCTACAACGAGAATCAGCAGTACATCCACTACAACAAAGGCTCCCTCGTCTTTTATGCGCTGAGTGATTACATCGGTGAGGACAAACTGAATGGCGCCCTGAGTGATTATATTGACGATGTAGCTTTTCAGGAGCCCCCTTACACCACCTCACTTGAACTTGTGGAGTACCTGGAAGAGGCTACCCCCGATTCGCTGCAGTACCTGATCAAGGATATGTTTGAAACCATCACGCTGTACGATAATCGCGTGGAAGAAGCCACATATACGGAAGTTGACAGCAGCACCTATGAAGTGAATATGACGCTGCAAGCTTCGAAATACCGGACAAGCGAAACCGGAGAACGCATCTATAAGAACGAAGCCGGAGATAGTCTTTCTGTGGAAATTGAAGATCGGCGCCGGCCGGTGGAATCGCTGCCCCTTAACGACTGGATAGAAGTAGGCGTATTTGGAGTGGATGAGGAAGGAAACGAAACCGTGCTCTATCTTGAGAAACGGAAGTTCACCGATATCATGAATGACATTACCATCACGGTAGATGAAGAACCCGTTTCAGTCGGCATCGATCCTTACAACAAACTCATTGACACGATATCGAATGATAACCGAAGGCCGCCTTCACGGGAGGATGAATAACGACTACCGACAGCCATTGAATTGATTGATCTATAAGTAAAAAAAAAGTAAGAGATTGGTGATTTTTTTTCTCTTGCAGTAGTTAGCAGAGATTTCATCTTACAACTTAACAACTTGATGTTAGACGAACGACGTTTCGGATAATATTATGTTATACAGCATTAGAAACGCAATTATAAATGCTCTAACTAATCTAACCTATGAATCCCGAAACAATCGAGAATCTCCTATATATTTTAGCAGGTTGGATATTGTCCTCAATGACAACATTTATAGCATATTTAGTAAATGAAAGAAGAAAAACCAGAAAGACATTCACAGAATTAAGAAGAGTATTAGAAGATCTAATTATTCACATTGAACTTTCAAAAGCATGGAGAAATGCAGGGCTAATTGAAACAGTTCAAGGTTTATTTGAAATTGACGAATCATGGAGATCAGAAATACCAATAAATCCACCAGAGTTACCTGATCAATTTGATTCCATTGTTTCTTCAGTTTCAGAATGGGAAGCCGAAAAGGGAGAATATTTTCTCACTAAAAAGTTATATGGTATTAAGGATAGTTTAAAAATATTGGATAGCCTTTATTCAGGATTTGTTGTTTATGCAAAAGAAGATAATGTTGAAAATATTCCTGAAAGAACATTGACTGTCTATAACAACAATCTGAAAGAATTTGATGAGAATATCAGATCTTTAATTTCAAAAATTAACCCACTTCATAAAACTTGGTTATTCAGAAAAAAAGATAGACTAATTACCAAAGTTAAAATGCTGTATAGCAAGCGTTTCAAGTCGGACGCAGGAAAGGTTGGCACTTAAGCTTGTGGGCATGAAATTAATTCAGTTACTTCAATTAAAACCGAGAACCCGCTCCGTTTAAACGCCAGGTCGTTATTGTTCTTTGAGTCATCACTCCTTAACTAACTAAAGAAGTGAAATATTCAGGGATATTGGTTTCAAAGGTCATTCGTTCTTTGGTAACCGGGTGATTTATTGAAAGTTTTGCGGCATGAAGACAAAGTCGCTTAATGCCCTTTTCTTTCTTCCCATACATTTTATCGCCCACAACAGGGTGTCCGGTTTCGGCAAAATGGACACGAATTTGATTTTTACGACCGGTTAAAAGGTTGACCTCTATCAAACTGTAATCATCTGATTCCTTTAGAACCTTGTATTCTGTTTTCGAAAGTTTACCGTCTTCTGAATCTTCTCCCACGGAATATACCCGGTGAATCGAATTCTGAGCAAGGTAAGAGCTTAGTATTCCTTCCTTTTTTCTAAGTTGACCATTTATAACCGTGTAATAAGTTTTGGTCGCTTTCTTCCAATTATCCTGAAGGTATTTTTTCGACTGCTCGCTTTTAACAAGGATTAAAATTCCTGAGGTGTCTTTGTCTAGACGATGTACAATAAAGACTCTCTTTCTGGACTTTGGATTTCCTTTTCGGACATAGTTGCCAAGCAAAAATTCTACGGTATTATCCCTCTCTTTGTCATTGGGGACCGTTAACAAGCCATGTGTCTTTTCGATGACGATGATGTCATAGTCTTCATACAAAATAGTAATGCCATTGGGGTGATACCTTTTTGGAGACCCTTTAAATTTTTTTCTCTTTTTCTTCATTATTAAGGGTAGCAAATTTTGTAATGGAAAAAAGCTCTAACCTTTGAATAATTTAATACCAACCAAATTGCCGGTTCAGGACGGGGTGTGATGGAAACTTGATTGCCAAGAATTAATTTCGCTACTTCAATCAAATTATAATCTCCGCGTCGTTTAAACGCTGGGACGTTATATAACCTACCTTCCCCCTTGTTCCCAATAGTGGAACTTTCTATATTCACCTATGCGAGTATTTGCCCGAAAAACATTACGTGAGTTTTGGATTAATCATTCGGACAGTGAAGATGCTTTAAAGGCATGGTTTTCTGAAGCAGAGAATTCCCAATGGGAATCACCTTCTGATATCAAGAATAAATATCCACACGCCAGTATTCTTCCTGACAACCGGGTGGTTTTCAATATCAAGGGCAATAACTATCGGCTGGTAGTCAAAATTAATTATGACTATGGACAAGTATTCATCCGTTTTGTAGGTACTCATGCTGAATACGATCCCGAAAGCGTTCGGGAATGCAACGACAATTTAAAGCGGATACTAATTATGCAGATTCAACCCATACATACCGAAGATGATTATCAAAGGGCACTAGATCGTATTGAAGAAATCTTTGACGCCAAACCTGGAAGTGAGGAAGGCGACGAATTGGAAATATTGGGAATTTTAGTGGACGAATACGAAAAAAAACATTTTCCTATTGAAGCTCCAAAACCCGTTGAAGCTATTAAATTCCGCATGGATCAATTAGGAATGCAACAGAAAGATTTGGCCAAAGTGCTGGGATCCAAATCACGAGCAAGTGAAATACTCTCAGGGAAACGCTCTCTCTCTCTCAGACATATTAAATTGCTGTACAAAAAACTTGGGATTCCAGCAGAAGTATTAATTCAAGAACCGGAGCCTGTTACATAAACAGCGTTTCAACGCTAGGGCCTTTATCCCCTCTTTCATACTCAACAAAAAAGCCCGCTGGTATTAACCCATCGGGCTTTTAATTAACGAATTGCGGCTCATTTATTCCTCTGTGGAATCCTCTTTATCCGAATATACACCGGAAACAAAAAATGCTGCTCCGGATAAAGCCAGGTCTTTCAACATGCTCGACATCGAACTTTGCATTCCTTCCCCTCCGCTTATTACACCGGGCAAGTGAATAGAAAGGGCAAAGATCAGTAGCATGATCCCTAATAATAAGGCTACAAGCTTTACCTTTTTTTGAATGATAAGTGAAAAAGAAGCACCAATTAAAGCAACTCCTGTCAGGTACACCCAAAAGACCCCACCTGGAAGTGGTACCATTCCGGCCATTGCGTTTGCGTTCATAAAATGAAACAGACCAAAAATGGCAAATGGTGTAGCGTATACGAATCGTCCTATTTTACCTATTGTAGAGTTCATAACATCACCTTTTTTTAAGTTAACATGACTCAATTATTATATATAAAAATATTCAATATTAAAGTAAATATACCCGGATAGTTGGGACTGTCTTCTTAGATCAATATATCCACTTCACCCTAAATCAAAACAAATTAGGTGTTTCACTTAGTTCCGAATAGACAGCCCCTTTCAAAAATTGGGCCAGGATCAGCAGATCTAATTGATAGGCTGCATTCACAAAATACCCCGTTTCTGCAATAAATAGATCTGAGCCGCTGGTTGGCCTTTATCTTAAATGTCTCTCCGCCCCATCCAAAGCCACATAATCCAGAATCTCTCCCAGCTTGTCTGCTTCAGTAAACCCTGAAATATGAAACAGATATTCCCCTTCCGGAGAAAGCAACACCACGGCCGGCACATTCTGCACATTGAACTTTTGGGCTAACCGTAATGGAGTGAGAGAAAACTGCTGATATTGTTTTCGGCTTTCGTTGTCGTCCCGGTTCAGACGGGTGAGGATAAAATCTTCATTCAACGTAGCCACAAGCTCGGGATAGACTCCCTTCTCCATTTTCTTGCACCAGCCGCACCATGGCGCCCACACATCCACAAAGATCGGTTTTTCTTGTTCTTTCGCGAGTTCTATTGCTTTTTCAAACGAATTCCAATTCAGTTCTTTTTCTTGAGCTGATAATGGGGGCGAAAAAAGCATTCCGATCAATATAAAAATGCTTACAAAGACGGCGAGTTTGTTAGCTGGATTTGAGGCTTTTATCCGAACGCTGCGAGGACCGTTGGACGATCGCAGGTTCTCTATTTTTTTGTTTTTGAACTTCATAACTACCTCAGGTTTAAGCGGGCTCCAATGGAAAACGTACGTCCCAGGATTGGTCCCCAGGTGTAGATGGTATCAAAGTTTGGTCCGAAAGGGTTTCCAGCATCCACCAATGGACTTCCTTGTGTGTAATTAAAAATATTTTCTGCCGATGCATAGACCTCAAACCCAAATCCATCTTCACTGTTTACGCTGGTGAATTCTTTGGTGATCTTGAGGTCATGGGTGCTATACGAAGGTGACCACGGCTCACGACCAAAGTTCTCCACATACCCATCCGGCATGCGTTTTGGCCCCACTAAATTACCGTTGTATCCAAGAGAGAGATCCAAAGAACGAATATTATAGGTTGCGCCAAATACGCCTGTGAATTCCGGAGCGTACGCAAGCGCTTGTTTCTGTCCATTCTCTTTGGTGTATACGTCCATGATCGTAACACTTGCATTGTACGTGATGGGTAGTGCGGTAAAATTCTGCTCCAGTCCCACCGAAAATCCACGGGTAACCGAAAATCCATCCAGGTTTTCGTAAACGATCAGGTTTGGATTCTGATCATAATCCGGAATGATCTTATTGGAGAAATGGGTGTAAAAACCATCAAGGTTTAGAGTCATAGGATTTGTACCAAAAGAAATGATCTGCTCTAGGCTTATGGTGATACTTCTTGACTCCTCAGGCTCAAGATCTTCATTGAATACCACATCACGTGAACCGGTCAAAGCCGCATGATCTTCTGTGAATACATTTACAACACGAAATCCTGTTCCGGCACTTATTCTAAATGTTGTCAGGTCTGTGGGACTGAATTTAGATGATAATCTCGGAGCTGTAACAATACCGTGCTCAGAATGGTGATCAAACCGAATCCCACCCAGAAAAGTGAAGTCACCGGCTTTTAGTTCTCCCTGTGAAAAGATCCCAGGAATCCATCTTCGGTCGGTTCCCGCGGACGTCGCAGGCGTATTGTCGTCGTACGTTTCATAGCGAAGTGTTGCGCCTGCCAATAACTGGAAATTATTGCCAATTGGCTGATCCCACGTAGCCTGACCAAATAAAACGCTCTGCTGTGCATCGTACCACTCCGTTCCATAGTAACTGTCCTGATCGTGATAGGTGACGGCGCCGCTAAATCGAAGCTGTTCATTTAATCCAGCTGGCCGATGTTCCGTCATCAGTTCAAACCGATTCGTGTAAATAGACTCCCCATACGTTTGATCCGATCCCCGCAGATTATCAGAATACTGCTCCGTTCCACCTGTACGGTTTTCAGAGTAAAACTTCGCAGCCACATTAAGTCTTTGTTCCATATTCTCGCCAAGTAGCGTTCCTTTCCCAAAAAGAGAAATCCTCGATTGCTTCACCAGGTCGTTGAAGTTGTCCCCATTTTGGTCGAAGTAATTTTCAAGACGAACCAAATTCCCGCTTATAAATCCTTCAAATCGTCCAAATGAGGGAGCATAGGCCACATTTATATTTCCCTCCTGAGTACTTTTAGCATACGCATCAGCCGAAAAGGTGGGCGTTAAGGCTGGATTTTTGGTAATTATATTAACGACTCCGCCCAGCGCCTGCGTGCCATACAATGTGGATTGGGGTCCTTTGATCACTTCCACCTGATCAATAATAGACGGACTGATCCCATTCAATCCATACACAGAAGCCAGCGCTCCCATGATGGGCATACCGTCAATCAACACTGCCGTATTGGGTCCTTCTACTCCATTGATGCGAATGGCATTGGTTCCGCAAACGCCACAATTTAATTGGGTTGAAAGTCCATTTACACTACTGATCAGGTCCATGATGTTGGAACTGGTTCTCCCCTGCTGAAGCTGTTTCGCTTTCACTACATTCACTTGTACCGGAGAGTCTTTCAAATAGGTTTTCCGCATCGTTCCGGTTACGACCATCTCATCCTGAATTTCATCAGCTTCTAATTCTATGTTGATGGTTTGATCCTGACCATTTACTATTTCCAATGCCTGTTCATGTGTTTTGAACCCAATATAGGTCACCCGAAGTGTGTACTTCCCCGGACGTAAATTTGTGATCTTATAGACTCCATGTTCATCGGTAGTGGTTCCTTTCTCTGCCTCCACTACATAGACATTCACAAATTCGACCGGTTCATCATTATGAGAGATCTTTCCCTCAATGTTGCTAAACTGAGCCTGCAAACTCATACCATACAGAACACAGATCAAAAGCAGGTAGAAATGCTTCATCATTATCGCGATTAAATTAATTATTAGTCACGACTAAATATATAGGTTAAGCGCACAACTATTCAACATGAATAATAAATTATTTAGTCATGACTAATAATTTAATGTTCATAAAATTTATTGTCATGAATGCATTAAAAAAGATGAGTTAGAATATGATCCGACTTTTGTTGACTCTCTGCAGATACTATGAAATTCGATGACGAAACTAATTCCCAAATTCCCGTTCAATACGAATATTTAAGCCGAAAGAAGAATAGATTCGAAGTATCAGTCAGGTCAGAGAAAACCGATCCTTTTAGCAGTTGTGCAAGTAGTAAGAAGTCGATGTTTTCGGTTACGGACCTTGTGAATTGAGGGATGAAAATGACCATTTCACGGTCAAAGCTGCCCATCACACCTCCGTTGATACTGGTAAGCGGATTCAATTGAAAGGCCGCATTCACAAAGTACCCCGTTTCCGCAATGAATAGATCTGAGGCGCTGGGTGGCCTTGTTAATTGTCCGAGGGGATTTGCAGACCGATTCCATCCACCATTATACAGCACTTCTGCAGAAGCATACACGGCATTTGGGAACATGTAATCACTTCCGAGGGCCGCAGTGAAATGTCCGGTTTCATCGAAGAAATTATCTTTGGGATGAAAGTATGTGAGTTCTCCTTTAAACCCTGCCGTTTTTAAATACCCGCTCCATCCGGCTCCCAGAGCCAACTGTTCCAAATAATTACCGACTATGAGCTGGATATCATATTCTCCGATATTTCCTCTGTACATCCCGGCAATCACCGACTCATCCAGAGATCCCCCAATGCGGTACCCGGCTTCCACGCTGGAGGCATAGCTCCACGAATAGGAAGCATATAGCGCATCGGTGCCCGGGCGTTCCTCATAGTCAAAATCCAGGTAGGCATATGCGTTGAACAGATCATTCGGATTCCACACCATCGTCTTTCCCCAGTTGATCCGCTGCCTTCCTGCATGTACTTCCCAAGGCCCGTTGAAGTAGGAAAGATGCAGGCGGTCGATGGCCGAGTTCAATACGGTATAATCCGTATCGATCCAGGTATGACTCAGGTCAAAATAGCCTGGATCGTTTTCAAGGAAATCCCCATAATTCGGAGTGTTGTTAACCGTCCAGCCGTTGAATAGACGTGTTCGTACATCTCCCCGAAACTCAAAATGAGATCCAATATGAATTTCTGATTCTAAACGCTGATGTAAGATGTTGTCATATCGTATGGTTTTCAGGTCGTTGCTCAGGCTCACACTCCCCAACTCTTTTACATATCCGCCCAGATCTGCCTCGATGTTTTGGGATTGGATGGATGTTGGGAGGAGTAAAATCAGGATCAGAAAAAGTAAACCAAATCTAACACTTTCCTCTCTCTGATTTCCAGCAAAGCTGAAATCGGTCTCTCTCCAAAGAGAGATAGGTTCTGGCTCGTGCTTACAATCTAGTCCTAAGAAATAACGGTCTTTATCTGCCAGAACCTGTGTCCCTTTGGAGGGACAGAAAGAACGGCTCGCCGTTTCATTAGGGGAGGAGCGTAAGCTTTGATTACCAGCTTCGATATTCCCCGAATTCTCGGGGCAGGCTAATATTCCTTGTTCAATGTTCATTATTCAATATTCACAATATAACGGCTCGCTGAGCCGTGCTACGTTTTTAATTCTTCCGAGAATTCGGAACTTGTTCGTTGTTGGATATTCGTTCCTCATCCGAATCTACTCTTCCATCAACTAAGGTTACTATGCGCCGGGCACGATCTACTACACGCTGATCGTGTGTCGAAAAGATGAAGGTGATGTTTTCTTCTTCGTTCAGCCGTAGCATCATATCCAGTAAATTTGCGGTTGATGCAGAATCAAGGTTGGCGGTGGGTTCATCAGCAAGCACAAAATCCGGTTTAGAAGATAGTGCTCTGGCAACGGCTACCCGCTGTTGCTGTCCTCCCGAAAGTTCTGACGGTCGTTTATCTATTTTGTCTTCCAACCCAACCATTTTCAGTAATTCCATACTTCGCTGATTGCACTCTTTTTGGGGACGTCCCTGCATCTGCAAAATAAAAGCGATGTTTTCTTTTGCTGTCAGTACTGGTATCAAATTGTATGCCTGAAATACGAATCCAATGTGATGCAGCCGGAAATCGATCAGCTCTCGCTCCTTCAGCGAAAACATATCCGTATCGTGGATATACACCTTGCCTTCAGTCGGCTCATCCAGGCCGCCAATCACATTCAAAAGCGTAGTCTTTCCTGAGCCTGACGGCCCCACAATAGCCGTAAACTCTCCCTCATTGATATCCAGATCTACCCCATTCAAAGCATGAACAGGAACCTGATCCTTGTTGTATACTTTCTTGATATCACGAACCTTAATAATAGACATTGGATTTATGATTTATGATGGATGATTGTTGATTGGGGGCTTCATTGCTGGATAGTTTTTATTTTAACTTTCCTGCCCTTTCTAACACGGTCCTCTCTTCCCGAGTAATTCGGGACAAAGCTGAAATCTATCTCTCTCCAAAGAGAGATAGGTTCTTGCCTGTTTATACAATTTTGTCCTAAAAGAAGATTATAACCAACAGTAAGAACCTGTGTCCCTTTGGAGGGACAGAAAGAACGGCTCGCCGTTACTTTCGGGGAGGACAGTAAGCTGATGTAATCTCCTACTTCACTATTCCCCAAATTCTCGGGCCAGGCTAATATTCCTTTATTCATTATTCGATATTTAAACTGTTCACTGCTTACTGTTCACTGCCTCCTGAACTACACTTTTCTTATGGCTTGAACCGGATTTAATCTCAGCGCTTTGATGGCCGGGTAGATCGCAGCCAATAGCGTTGCCACTACCATCAGCAGTCCGATATTTATGAAATATCCTTCCGGCAATTCCGGGTATATCATTGTGCTCATTCCATATTCTTCGAGGCCCTGGGCAAAAGCACTTAGGTCAATTCCAACTTCTCCAACCCACAAAATAGTAAGCCAGCTTAGCAACATACCCACCGGCACTCCTACCATCGTCAGGAAAAAAGTTTCCAGCATCACCATAGAAAAAGTTCGGATTCGGTTCACTCCTATTGCCATCAGCATGCCGAGTTCCTGAGTACGTTCAAGTACCGCCATCAGCATAGTATTGATGATCCCAAAAACCAGTGCAATAGCTATGATGGTCATGAAGATGTATAGCATGAAATCCACATTGGAATCGGTATATCGCAGTGAAGGAGACACATCACCCCAACTCCGGATTTCCAGGTTCGTAGCATGAGCAAGAGAATCCCGGTATTGATCCGCATTCTTGAAATTATCTACCATGATCGCAATTTCATGAACCGTGTTTTTCCTTCCCAGCAGGCGATTCAGGTCTTCCCGGTTCACAAAAACTGTGCTCTCATCAAAAGCGGAGTTAGGCGTATCAAAGATCCCGGTCACCCGGAAAGCACCTGCAGTAATATTTCCTTCCACATCCTGAAAGTTAATGACCAGTCGGGAGCGAACTTCAAGTTTCAGCCGCTTGGCCAGGTCATCCCCGATAAGCACCGGATTTCGGGCTGATTGGCTCAAATATTCTCCTTCCGCAAGGTACGTATGTACATTAGACACCGTTGAATCTGTTTCAGTATCAATTCCTTTTACGGTCACCCCAAAAGTATTGGTCGCGCTGGTAGCCAGTCCCTGAATAACGCTTCTCGCCGTTACTGACTGTGTAAAATCATAGCTAGTCAACTCCTTCACCAAAGAATCCGGATTGGGGAGATAATACTTTGGCAGATATTCTTCGCTGTATTTGGGGTGGTGAATCTGAAGATGGGAAACTGAAGTTTCAAGCTGATTTGTTATATACTGCATACTGAGTCCATTCATCAATCCTGTAGAGAAAATTCCCGCCCAGGTTCCCAGCACTACCGCCAGGATCACCACTCCACTGCGGGTAGGATTACGCCATACATTTTTCCAACTCAGTTTTAAGATCGACCAAAATTTCATTAGTGTCGCATGGCCTCCACCGGTTTTAGTTTACGCATGTGCAGCAGCGGATATAATCCAATTATGAGTGTTATGATCAGGATGATCGTCCCCTGCTGGATCAGAATAGCCGGGTCGGTAGAAAATTGAACATATGGCTCCATACCGTATTCTTCGATAGCCATAGCTGCTTCACCTGAAAACCTCAGTGGATTAAAATTGAAATAATACATAACGGGAAGGCTAAAAAGCATTCCTAAAGCCGTCCCCATAAACGTGATAAAGATCATTTCAAGGATCAGCATTATAGCCATTCGCATTCGTGCCGTGCCAATTGCGATCATCACACCCAACTCGAATTTTCGCTCAGCGGTCATCATCAGAATGGTTCCGAAGATCCCAAAACCGACGATCATGTATAAAATCAGTAACAGGATAAGCCCACTTCCTCGGTCGGCTTCGATAGCTTGAACCAGCTCAGGGACCAATGTTTGCCATCCCAGAACGGCATACTCTTCTCCCAGTTCTGCCTTTAGCTCACGCACCACTGTTTCTACTTCTTCGGGATCATGGAGAAGGATCACTAAGGAAGTCACCCGGTCATCTACGGCATAAAAATCACGGGATAATTCCATGGGCAAATAGACCATATTCTTGTTCATGTCTGGAAGTCCAAATTTCATAATCCCCATCACAGGATAAGCTGCTGCTGCACTCATTCCACGAAAACCCTGCCCCAGCAGCACCAAAGTATCGCCTACCCCAACATTTAAAAACTCCCCCAATCCCTGTGCGATCAATGCGCCATTTGCGGCGTTGGACCCGAAATATTCTCCTTCCACTATTTTTTGATCCGGCTCGCTTAGTTGTTTTTCACTATCTACATCAACTCCAATGACCATGGCTGCTTTGCTTCGTTCATCTCCGGCCGAAAGGGCATAAGAATCGATTCGAGGGATAACGCTCTTTATTTTGGGGTGATCATTGAGTGTATTGAGAAGTTCTTGATTTACCTGCAGAGAATTATCGAGAGTAGATTCCTCAAAATAATCGGGATGCTGAACCTGCAAATGCCCCGTAAAAGAGCCCACCGTATTTTCGATCATCTGATCGTACTGACCCTGTTGCATGGAACTCATCACAGAAGAAAGCAAAACCGCCATCACCACAGATGCCATCGTGATGAGCGTCCGCCGCTTATTACGCCAAATATTTCGCCATGCGAGTTTTAAATACAGCATTCGTAATCGTTAGAATTTACCTTTTATAAAGATCCCCATCTTTTTCCATAAGTAAGCAGAAGGCAGTAAGCAGTAAATCAGCATCCTGCCTTCTGTTACTGCTTACTGCTTTCCGAACACTCAATTCACTCTACGCATATTCTGCACACTAAAAAAGCTTTCCGGGATGCCTACATTGAATTCCATGGATTCATATTCCAACACCGTTTTGTGGCCTTCTTTATCCTGAGGTATCATTTCCATTTTAGAAGGGATCATTCTTCCGTCAAACTCCTTCACGTTCATTCCTTTCATCACGTTAATAAGCTCACCGAATTCGTCGTAAAACTCAGATCTCAATTGCAGGTATTCCTCTTTGGAAACCCATACATCCACCCGATCCCAAACAACAGGGGCATCCGGTTTTGGAGTCATTTGGATCTTATAGCATTCTCGCCCATCGATACTGTCTTCATCAACCAGCTCATGTTCATAATCGGTGACTACGGATGACTCCCGAACCAGGTCATCATTGGTGAAATCGGAGCCCATCCAGGATTGCATCATCATAGATGGTGGCATTTTGATGGTTCTTCCTACACTGGGCACCCAGTTCCAGATCTCGTTTCCCCGTTTCAAATAGGCCGTGCCTTCATCCCGGGCAGGAGCAGTAATTAAGATCAGGGAATATTCGGTGTCTTTGCTCCAGCTTGTCATAGACACAGTACGTTCCCAGGTTGGGCGCACGATCGTCATACTCATTTCGGCTTTCAGTGATTCTCCCCGCATTTTCTCATCCATTTGCCGGATGATCTCGGTGGCATCTTGCCCGTAAAGTAAGCCCGAACAAGAAATCAGTAAAAAAATAAAAAGTGCAGCTAAATTCTTACAGCGCATAATTTTCCTCCAAAATCTTTCAGGTATTTAACCAAAAGATCTGTGAAAAGAAAATAGCTGTTGTAGGTGAAAATGATAAAAAGCAGGGAAAGCGATTACCCGTTTATTCAGATTTTGCCTGCACTTCTGAATACACCATCTCCAAAAAATTCTGAAGTACCATAGAACCAACCGTGCCGGATTTTTCGGGATGAAACTGAACACCCGTATAATTGTCTTTAGCTACGATAGCAGTAAAATCATGAATGTAATCGCAGGAAGCCAGGGTATTTTCACTCACAGGAGCATAATAACTGTGCACAAAATACAGATAATGCTTAGGGCTCAGATTTTTCAGAATTGGATGATTTGAGCCGTTCATCTTTATTCTGTTCCAGCCCATATGCGGAACTTTGGCTTCTTTCTCATCAAACTTTTGGAGAGAACCGGGGATGATCCCCAAACCAACTGTATCACCTTCCGTGGAGGTTTCATACATAAGCTGCATGCCTACACAAATTCCCAATACGGGCTTACTGGTTTGCTTCAACCAGTCGGCAACGCCCTGATCTTTAAGAGATCTCATGGCCGAGCTAGCATGACCAACACCCGGGAATATAATTCCATCAGCTTTTTCCAGATCTTTTGGTGTTTCGGCTAAATAAAATTCGGCACCTAATCTCTCCAAAGCATTCGAAACAGATGCCGTGTTTCCTGCTTTATACTTGATGATAGCTATCATAAATACCTACAAAGTTCCTTTCGAACTTGGAATTTGGTCTATTATGCGCCCGTTCTGTTCAATTGCCATCTTTAAAGACCGGGCGAGACCCTTAAAGCAGGCTTCTATTTTATGGTGATCATTCTCACCTGAAAAGCTAACATGCAAAGTCGCCTTCAAGTTCATTGCCAGGCTATAAAAAAAGTGCTTGGCCATTTCGGCAGGAAAGTCCCCAACATATTCTCTTCTGAAATTTCCTTCAAAAACTAAATAAGGCCTTCCAGATAGATCAATAGCCACCGTAGCTTGCGTTTCGTCCATGGGCAAAACAAAGCCATAACGTTCAATTCCCTTCTTATTTCCGAGTGCTTTGGTGATAACTTCCCCCAACGCAATAGCCACATCTTCTATCGTGTGATGCTCATCCACCTCCAAATCACCCTCACAATTCAGCTTCAGGTCTATCAATCCATGCCGCGCAATTTGATCCAGCATATGGTCGAAGAATTTCAATCCGGTCGAAATCTCAGCTTTTCCCGTTCCATCCAAATTAACTTCTATGCTGATATCCGTCTCATTGGTCTTTCGCTCGACAGAGGCTTTGCGGGCCTCCTGAGTTACAAATTTCACCAATGGCTCCCACTCATCAGAAGCGATCAGCTCTTCTCCTGCTTTGGTTAAAGCCAACTTTCCCTCCACCTCATCGATCACCAAGTCCGGTTCTCCTTCCTCCAGAAAAGCAATTCCTTCCTGCTCCAGCACGTTTTTTTGTTGGGGTGAAATTGAATCAGATGAAATTTGAAGATCCCGGCCTCCTTTGACTATCTGTTGTAAAGCAAATATTGTTTTTGCCCTAAACAAGAATTCATCGGACGTATCATTAATTGCTTTTTTAGTGATGGAAATCAACATAATTAAGCCTCGTAGGGCGGACAGCCTGTCCGCCATTTTAAGTTATAGCTTATATTCTTTAATAAAACTATCGAATGGAACGCGGATGACATGGATACAGCAGATATTCGCTGATTTGTTTTAAATTCTTTTCGAATCTGTAATTCACCGCTTTCCCTACCATATTTTTATTTTCACTTTGTGATATTCTCCAGCGCTGTAAAAAAACGGTCGTTTTCAGTTGATGTTCCGACCGTTAATCGCAGGCAGTTCTCGCAATGTTGCTCATTTCCACGGTAGCGAACAATCACGCCTTGCTCTGCCAATTTGTGGTACACTGCCTCTGCATCAGCGATACGAAACATCACAAAATTGGCATCAGTTGGGAATACCTTTTCAACCTGTGAATACGAAACCAATTTTGTGATCACGCGTTCCCGTTCTTCCATTATAGATTCAATATTTTTCTTAACGTGATTAAGGTTCGCAAATCCCTCCAGCGCCTTTTGAGACGTCAGTTTGTTCACGTTATAGGGTGCTTTTACCTTCATCATATATGAGATCACCTCAGGACTTGCCAGCGCTATCCCTAACCGAATTCCAGCCAGCCCAAATGACTTTGAAAGCGTCTGAAGCACCACCAGGTTGGGAAACTCGCCGATGTTATTAGAAAGACTTCCCTGCCGGCTGAAATCAATATACGCCTCGTCTACCACTACCATGCCGTCAAATCCTTCCAGCACGGTTGCGATATCGGTTACGCTCATACTGTTGGCCGTGGGATTATTGGGCGAGCAAATAAAGATCATCTTTGTTTCGGGTTGAACCGCTGCAAGGATCTTTTCGGGTTGAAGTTGAAAACTCTCGGTGAGCAGGACTTCATCCACTGCCACATCATTTATGTTGGCCGATACTTTGTACATCCCATAGGTAGGCGGGTTGATGATCACACGATCCTTGCCCGGCCGACAAAAGATGCGAAACAGCAGATCTATAGCCTCATCACTGCCCACGCCTACAAAAACATTCTCCCGGTTCACCCCGCGAAAAGCCGCAACCTGATCCCGCAATTGCTCCTGATACGGCATCGGGTAGCGATTCAGTTCAAGATCGTCTGCAAAAGGAGCACCAAAACTATTTTCGTTGGCATCCAGCAAAATACCGGAATCAAAATCATCCCGTGCACTGCGATAAGGTTTCAGGTTTTGAATATTTTCCCTTACCAGGGAGCTGATGTCTGTTTTTTTCATGTATAACGGTTTTGGTGTACTGCTTTTTCTGGTTTGAGGCAGAGCCTCGCGTTAGTATTCCGCAGCAGAGCTACGAAAAGAGCTTAAAGTCATCGGACGAAATTACCATTTCAAAATTCAATGTTGAATGTTCAATGTTCAATATTCTTCAGCCGCAGGCTGACCGCGTTTTTATGCGCCTGAAGTTCTTCTAAATCCGCCAACTTTTCCACTGCGGGACCGATATTCTTTAAGCCTTCTTCACTAAGCGATTGCATGGTCATCGATTTCTGGAAAGCAGCTAAATTCACTCCACTGTACATTCGCGCATAGCCATAGGTTGGCAGCGTGTGATTGGTGCCGGAAGCATAATCTCCTACACTTTCAGGCGTCAAAGCTCCTAAAAATACCGAACCTGCATTTGTGATCTTTTCAGTAAAAGATTCGGCATCCTTCACATTCACAATTAGATGTTCTGGCGCATATTGATTGGAAAAATCAAAAGCTGCATCCAGCGAATCAACGATGAGAGAGTAACTGTTCTCCAATGCTCCTGCTGCGATCTGCTTCCTGGGAAGTTTATCCAATTGCGATTCCAGCTCAGCATTCAACCCTTCCATATCAAAACCTGGAGTTGCGACCAACACCACCTGACTATCTTTGCCATGCTCTGCTTGTGATAACAGATCTGCTGCAACAAAGGTTGGATTGGCTAAAGCATCGGCGATAACCAGCACTTCAGAAGGTCCGGCCGGCATATCAATGGCGATCTGGGCTTCCGAATTCTGAAGGATCATTTTTGCCGCCGTTACATATTGATTCCCCGGACCAAATATCTTGTCTACTTTTGAAACTGATTCCGTTCCGAAAGCCATGGCCGCTACCGCCTGAGCTCCTCCGGCCAGCAAGACCTGATCTACTTCGGCTTTTTGTGCGATATATATAATTTCAGGAGCTACCGTTCCGTCTTTGCGGGGAGGCGTGGCCATCACTTTGGTTGTACAACCTGCGATCATAGCGGGGATGGCCAGCATCATAGCAGTAGAAGGAAGAATAGCCGTTCCGCCGGGCACATATAAACCCACTCTTTCGATCGGTCGCGCTACTTTCATGCACCGAACACCGGGCATTGTCTCCACTTCAAGCGGTTTCGGAAATTGAGCCTGATGAAACCTGGAAATATTTTTAAAGGCAACATCAATGGCTTCCTTAACTTCCTCTTCCAGCGTAACTTCAACCTCATTTGGGTTGATGATCACCGAGTCTAAATTCACCCCGTCAAATTCCCGGGTATACTTTTTGATCGCTTCATCACCATACTTCTCAACCGCATCTAAAATGGGTTGAACCGTTTGGAAGATGGAAGTAAAATCAATTTTAGGCCGCTTCAGCAGCTTCGTAATTTCTTCCGGTGATAATTCTGCGTTCTTGTACGTTTTCATTTCATTGCCTTATGGTTTGAGACAGAGCCTCTATCAAGCATTCCACAGCAGAGCAGCGGAACGAGCCTTAAAATTCAAAGTTGGATGTTCCTTGTTCAATGTTCAGTGTTCTACAGGATCATACTTTCGATCGGCAGCATCACAATATCTGAAGCCCCGGCTTCTTTGAGTTCCTCCATTACGATCCAGAATTTTTCCAGAGGAATTACAGTATGAACCGCGACCATATCTTTTTCTGCTAAAGGCATAACGGTCGGACTTTTCATGGATGGAATGATGCTTTTGATCTCTTCAATAGCTGATTCAGGAGCATTCATCATAATATATCGGCTATTGGCTGCCTGCTGATAACCGTCCATTCTCACCAAAAACTTCTCGATAAGCTGCTGCTTTCCGGGCGAGAGCTCCTGATTGGTTCGGATCAATTGTGTTTGAGATTCCAGAATGGTATCAAGCTCCACTAAACCATTTGCCTTCAGTGTTCCACCGGAGGATACCAGATCTACAATAGCGTCTGCAACTTCAAGCTGAGGCGCAATTTCCACCGCTCCGGAGATCTCTATAACCTGAATATCAATTCCACGCTCCTCAAAAAACTTTCGGGTCAAATTCGGATAGCTGGTAGCTACCTTCTTTCCGTCAAAATCTTTTGGCCCATTGATGTCTCCATTTTTTGGTGCTGCAAGTGAAAGTCGGCATTTGCCATATCCAAGATCGCGAATTGGGGTTACATCGGCACCGGTTTCTTGTGTTTCATTGGCTCCTACAAAGCCAAGATCACAGACGCCATCTTGTACATATTCAGGAATATCGTCATCCCGAAGCAATAATAGCTCCACATCAAAATTCCGTGTCTTTACAATCAGGTTACGTTTATAGTTGTCGAATTCGATGCCAATACCTTCTAATAAAGCAATGGTTTTGTCGGTTAAACGACCACTTTTTTGAATGGCGATACGCAGTGAAGTTGAAGAATCCTTCGTTCGGTTCATAGTTTTGATAAATAATAAGTTGGGTTAAAAAGTAAGAATAATCGAGGTAGAAAAAGAGTTGAAATGATGCTTAATGCACGTGATGATGTCCGTGATGGGCATGATGGACATCATGATGAAAACAGTGACTGGTATGTAGCTGATTTTTTTTCACGATCAAAAATAGGCATTGTTTTAAGTTAGCACAACCGATTAACAGTTTTTTAACGTAGTCTGATAACCCTGAAAAAAGTGAGTGCGTTTCCAGGATGTAAACTTTACAGGCTTCGGGATTGTTTGATGGAGTAAATCCAACAAAAAAAGCCCCATGAAGATCCCTTTCATAACTTTACTCTTATCATCTTTACTTCTAAGTATTATGCCCTTACAAGCGCAGGATTTTAACCTTGACGATCACAAATGGAAAGATCGGGTATTACTGGTCTTTTCACCCAATACCTACAATCCGGATTTCAGGGATCAAGCTAAACAACTGAAGAATGCCCGTAAAGGCATAAATGAAAGAGACCTTAAGGTTTTTTATGTGCTGCAGGAATCGAGTGCATCTGTAAAAGGCGATGTGCTGGAAGGAGATGAAACGAGTGATCTGCTAACTGAATTTGATGTTTCTTCAGGAGATTTTGTTGTGATCTTAGTTGGAAAAGACGGAACAAAAAAACTTCAAACTGAGGAAAGCATTTCTTCTGACCGATTGTTTGAAGTGATAGACGACATGCCCATGCGTAAACTGGAGATGAAAGAAGATGGAAAAGGGAATTAAAAATTCAGGACTCAAAACATGAGATGAATCTGTATTCATCCTCTTTTTTGGTTCCCCTATTTTTTAATCCGTACTTTTGATCCTCAAACGTTCAACTAAAAAAGGTAGTAATGAAAATTGATGTAAACTGGCTTGGTAACGACTTTCACTTTGAAGCAGAGAACGAAACCAGCGGTAAGATCCGTATTGATGGCAATAATGAGATCGGCGGATTGGAAGGCGGACTTTCTCCCATGCAACTTTTACTGGCAGGAGCAGGTGGATGCAGTGCCATTGATGTCCTTCATATACTTGAAAAACAAAAACAAGAGGTAACAAGCCTAAAAGTTGAAGTAGACGGGGATCGTCAAGATGTAAAAGGAGAAAAGCATTCTAAATACGAAAGCATTCACATGCATTATATTCTGGAAGGAGATCTGGATCCCAAAAAGGTAGAACGTGCTTTGGAGCTTTCGATCACTAAGTATTGCTCGGTTTCCAAAGCATTGGAAATGGGATCTGAGATCAGTTATGATTTTGAGATCAAATAGAACGGGCAAATATAAGTCTAGGTAGTCCTTAAGACTCATCAGACGATACATTGATTCCAAATCAATGAGGAGAATTTATTACCTGAGTCTCCTCTTCTTCAGTTCTAAAACCTACCCTTCACAACCCTAAAAAGGCATTAGAATTGCTTCTGAGGCACTTTTTAGCTATTTTAAAACTAATTAAATTTCAATAAATCAGATACTTATCTATGGCTAAATGTGAATTATACAAAGACGTTAAGGGCGAATGGAGATGGAGACGCGTTTCTAAAAGCGGAGATATTGAGGCTTTTTCCAGTCAAGGTTTTGAGAAAGAAGAAGACGCCCGTAAAGACGGAAAAGACTGCAGCGAATGCACCAGTTATCTGAGAAAGTTTTAACGAATATCGATTTTAAACTTTTAAGCCTCTCCCACACGGAGAGGCTTTTTTTATTCACTTAACTTTTTGAATCAAAAGCCAGTATCGCATTCAAGATCAGCTGTACTGTTCCTTTGTAGAATTCGTGCGGAATGGTTTTAAACTCATCAGTATGCTTATGGTAGTGTTCGTGATCTGAGACCCCAAAATACACAAAAGGCACGCCTTGCTGATGAAATGGACCGTGGTCAGATGCATAAGTCCAGTCGTCTAATTCACTGCTTGGATCATCGTGCCCAAACAGGAGTTCTACCTCCCCAGTTTCGATCTCCTCAAGTACCGGCTTTAACTCAGGGTAATGATAGGTTCCCACCGCATAGATCTTATTCGAGTCGTTCTGAGCGATCATATCGAGGTTGATGTTCATCTTCACTTTTTCCAGAAATACGGAATCCTGAACAAAAGCCCGTGCTCCCTGAAGTCCCATCTCTTCGGCATCAAAAGCTGCAAAAACTAGCGTATGGTTGGGTTGAACCTGACTGAAGTAATCAATGTAGGCGATCAAAGCTGCGGTTCCGGAGGCATCATCATCTGCACCGTTGAAGATGAGAGAATCCCTCTTTCCAAGGTGATCATAATGAGCTGTGATCACGATCACAGAATCACTCCGGCCTGAAATTTGTCCGATCACATTTATGCCGGTCATTTCTTCACCCTCCCGACCCGTGAAAACGAATTCATGAGTAAAAGATCCCTGAAATGGTTCCGCGCCTTCCTCTTCAAAACGCTCAACCAAATACTCACGCGCAATACGATTTCCTTCCGTTCCCACTTGGCGACCCTCTGTTTCATCGGAGGAAATGAAACGGAGGTCTTCAATAAGTTGAACGGTATCAAGAGACGGAGTAACCTGTTCTTCTTGAGCAGTGCAGGAAATAAAAAGGGCAGCTATAAAAAACAGGGAGAATAATTTCTTTGCTGTGTTCATTTTGTTCATTCGTTTTATCAAAGTTCAATAAAGGCTGTTGGGTGATATGATAGAATTTTGAGCAGAGAGTTGATGTTAAAAATTCAGAATATTTCTGGCTGCGTATCTTTTCTGAATCCGGCATCGTGCCTGTTCAAAGTCATCAGGAATTCACTCCTTAATCTTTAAAAATGCTCTTTGGCATGTGCATGGAAACCAGCATGTGTGGCACATCCACAACTTCAGCGATCTTGAGGTCCCCGGCCAGCGAGCAAAGTGCATACGCATCATTACGGTTCATCCCTTTTTCTTCAACCAGATAATCCACCATATAGCGCGTAGCCTTTTTCGCAGCTTCGTCAATTGTTTCTGCGAAACCGGTGACTGCATAATATTCTTCCGTTTCATATTGGGGCTCGCTCATTTCACGGCCGCCTTTAATGACTTCCACTTCATAAATGATATTCATCGGAGCTTCGATGGCTGTCCCGCATACTTCTCCGTGTCCCTGGGCAGCATGTGTATCACCTATTGAAAACAATGCTCCTTCAACAAATACCGGAAAATAAATGGTAGAGCCTTCCGTCATATTCGGGTCATCCATGTTGCCGCCATTGGCTCTGGGCGGTATAGTTGAAAGGCTGTCTTCGGTATCGGGAGCAACACCCATCACTCCGGGAAACGGCTTAAGTGGAATCTCAATATTCTCTGAAAATTTCGCGGTCTTCTTATCCTTACCAAGTTCAAAGGTTTTTAGCCAGGGCTCATCAAATTCATCGGCAAGAAATCCAAAGCCTGGGATAATAGCCGTCCAGCCCCAGCCCCCCATTTCCACCTTGTGCAGTGTTACTTTAAGTACATCACCGGGTTGGGCGCCTTCCACAAAAACAGGTCCGGTTAGCGGATGAATGGGATCAAAACTCAAATTGGCTAAGTCTTCAATGGTCGAATTTCTATCTAATTGACTGGCGGAAGCTTCCTGTGTCGAAACTTTCACCACTGAACCTGAAGGAACCGTTAGAACCGGCTCAATGGTATTACTCCATTTTGCGTGCACTTGAGTGTCGTTGAGTTCGTAGTCGTAGGCAATCTCTTTTTCGGAAGTTTGATCTGTTTGCTGTACACATCCACTTGCCATCATTCCTGAAATAACTACTGATAGTAAAAATATCCGATTCATATTTTCCTCCGGTCTATATGCTGATTGACATAATTTTGATGGCTTGAATATACATTCTTTGCAGAAAGAATGGTTGAGGATTTAGGTGGGGAAAAGCCAAATGCTCAAGACCCATGAATTTGAACTACATGGATCAACCAATTCTCAATCATCCCCTTCAGAAAAAATCACAATTAAGCAGGTGCTTTGGAGTATCCTGTACGCCGCCATAATTTTTCCCATTAAAAAACTCCTGCCTTCTTTCGAAAACAGGAGTTTTGAATGTGTTTCTAAAATGATTCCTGATAAATCAGGAAAAAATCACTTTAAACGATCTTAGTGATCAGATCAACGGTACGGGCAGAATATCCTGCTTCGTTGTCGTACCAGCCGATGATCTTAACCAGCTTGCCATCTACTTTGGTCATGTCACTATCGAAAATAGTAGAATGTGGGTTTCCAACAATATCAGTTGAAACCAGGGGCTCATCCGTATACTGGAGGATGCCTTTGAAATCACCATCAGCTGCTTCTTTAAAAGCCGCATTCACTTCTTCCAATGTGGTGTCTTTTTTCACAACGGCAACAAGATCTGTTAATGAGCCTGTTGGGGTTGGTACGCGAACCGCGCTACCATCCAGTTTACCATCAAGATGTGGAAGAACAAGACCCACAGCAGCAGCAGCACCGGTTGTAGTAGGTACAATGTTAGCTGCAGCAGCACGTGCTCTTCTTAGATCTTTATGAGGACCATCAACCAGTTGCTGATCGCCTGTATAAGAGTGGATAGTGGTCATGAATCCTTTTTCCACACCAAATTTGTCATCCAGTACTTTCACCATTGGTGCAAGGCAGTTGGTGGTACAGCTGGCGTTAGAATAAATCGTAATATCTTTATCGATCTTATCATCATTCACACCCAACACGATGGTTTGTATGTCATCGCCGGAGGCAGGTGCAGAAATGATCACTTTTTTGGCTCCTGACTCAAGATGCTTTCCAGCACTTTTTGCATCTCTGAAAAAGCCGGTAGATTCCACAACTACTTCTGCTCCAAGATCTCCCCATTTCAGATTTGCAGGATCTCTTTCAGCACTTACTTCAAAACTCATGCCGTCAATGGTCAGTTTGTTTCCATCTACAGATACATCTCCGGGATAGGTTCCCTGAGCAGAATCGTACTTAAACAGGTGAGCAAGTGTTTTGGGGTCGGTAAGGTCATTCACCCCAACAATTTCAATGTTATCTTTATGATTTGCCAGAATTGATCGGGTTACCATTCTTCCAATGCGGCCAAACCCGTTAATTCCTACTTTAATTTTAGCCATTTTTTAATCCTTTTTTTGATTGAGTTTAGATGCTATTTGTTACACTAACTTCAATGTATTAAGCATCTATAAAGTTCATGTGAATTTCCCTTAAGCTACCATTATAACGCCCTATTTTCAATGTTTCGGACTTTCAATCCCTCACATAGATACAACCTTTGAATTGGGAGCGCTTTTCTGCGTATCTTTCGGGTGTAAAGAAATTAAATATTACATCTAAAACTAAGACCTATGCCCGATCAAACTTTAGAAAAGTACAAAAATGAGACCTATCTCGATTTTTCTGACCCTACCAACGACAAGGCTCAGAAAGATGCGCTCGAAGAAGTACGCTCAAATTTTGGAAAAGAATATGATCTATACATTAACGGTGAATTCGTAAAAGGGGATGCCGGAACTTTTGAAAGTAAAAACCCCGGTAACCTGAAAGAGACCATCGGAACCTTTCAGATGGCCAGTAAAAAACAAGCCTTTGATGCCCTCGATAAAGCCTGGGATGCCTTTGAAAGCTGGCAGTATGTATCAGCTGAAAAACGAGCTGAATATCTCTTTAAAGCTGCTAATGTTGTACGTCGCCGTCGACTTGAGATCAATGCGTGGATGATCAGCGAAGCTGGAAAAAGCTATCTTGAAGCCGATGCCGATACCTGCGAGGCCATTGACTTTATTGAGTACTACGCACACGAAGCACTCCGTATTGACGACGGCATGGATGTGCTTTCCGAAACCTGGGGCGATTACAACAGATCTATTTACATGCCTATAGGTGCCGGGGTATCTATCTCTCCCTGGAACTTCCCTTTCGCTATTTTTGTGGGAATGTCCATCGCGCCCATTGCTGTTGGTAACACGGTTGTTGCCAAACCTGCACCCGATACACCTAAAATGGGACAGCTTTTTGCTGAGATCCTTGACGAAATAGATCTCCCTGCCGGAGTCTTTAATTATGTTACCGGTGGCGATATTGAAGTGGGTGAAAACCTGGCTAAACATCCAAAGACTCGCTTTATTTCCTTCACCGGATCCAAAGCGGTTGGCCTTCACCTTAACAAAATTGCAGCCGATGTTGTGGAAGGACAAAAATTCCTGAAGCGAATGGTATGCGAGCTTGGCGGAAAGAATGCCACTGTGGTAGATGAAGATGCCGATATCGAGCTGGCAGCTACTGAGATCGTAAAAGGAGCATTTGGATTTCAGGGACAAAAATGTTCAGCTGGTTCACGGGTTGTTGCCCACCAGACTATTTATGATGAATTACTTGAAAAAGTGGCCCAGAAAACGAAAGCTCTAAGTGTTGGAAATCCAAAAGACAATCATATTTCCGGACCTGTTATCAATGAGAAAGCCGTGGATAAGATCATGAGCTACATTGATATCGGAAAAGAGGAAGGCCGATTGGTTGCAGGTGGTAAACGCGCCGAAACCGATGACGAAGGGTACTACATAGAGCCTACTGTTTTTGCAGATATTGACGAAAATGACCGCATTGCTCAGGAAGAGATCTTTGGTCCGGTTACCGCCTTCATTAAAGCCAAAGACACTGATGATGCGCTTCGTATTGCCAACGGCGTAGATTATGCGCTTACAGGAGCTTATTTCTCCAAAGATCCTAAGAAGATCGACAGAGCGCTGCGTGAATTCCGTGTAGGAAACTTATACATCAACCGGAAGTGTACCGGAGCCCTTGTTGGAGCTCAGCCATTTGGCGGCTTCAAACTAAGCGGAACCGATGCCAAGGCCGGCGGACGTGATTATCTCAAGTATTTCCTTGAGCCAAAATCTACTACCCTCCGCCCACAAGATGGCGTTGACTATGAGTTGGAAGATTTTGAATTCGCCAATAAATAAGCTGCGAATTTAATTTTCGAATGTTCTTAAAAGCCTCGCAATTTTGCGGGGCTTTTTTTGTATTGGGAATCTATTTATGATGGCTCCGTATTTTCCCAAAAAACTACTCGAAGTTAGAAACAGAGCTTTCTATATTATCCGACCCTTTTTCAATAACAAAAACAGCAGGGATTATGGATCTACAAATTCAAGGGAAAGTCAGCAAAATATTAGAAGAACAATCGGGTCAGGGAAAAAATGGTCCCTGGAGAAAACGAGATTTTATTCTGGAAACCAAAGGGAAGTATCCGAAGCAGGTTTGCATCACCCAATGGGGCGATAATATCGACCAGAATAAAGTAAACGAAGGCGATGAGATCACAGCTTTTATTGATATCCAAAGCCGGGAGTACAAGGGAAATTGGTATACCGATGTGAAAGCCTGGAAGATCGAACAAGGATCTGCCGGACAAGCAGAAGCTCCGCCAAGTGCACCAGGATTAACGATGGACGGCAATCAGGAAGTCGACCTGGATGATGACCTGCCTTTTTAGGGCAAGATCAATTTAAAGTGGATGTTCATCTATGATAATGAACATCCGATATTCGGGTTTCAAATTTTAGCCTCTTCTCCAATCGGTAGGTGCGTTGGGTTTGTTATCGAGAATTTCTTCGATCTTCGCCATTGCTGCCTCATCCACTTTGTCTACAAGATCAATGGCTTTCATGTTTTGCTCTACCTGCTCAACACTGGATGCACCGGTAATCACGGTACTTACGTTTGGATTTTTGAGGCACCAAATAAGCGCAAGCTGTGGCATAGGCACGCCAAGATCATCAGAAACAGAAGCCAGCTTTTTAACTTTTTCAAGTTTGGCTCTCCCCTCTTCAGATTCCAGTAGTTTTTTTCGAAGCCAGCTATATTTTTCGAGGTCAAGACGTGAACCTTCAGGAACTCCGTCGTTATATTTCCCCGTAAGTAAACCACTTGCCAATGGGCTCCAGATCGTAGTTCCAAGTCCAATATCTTCATACAACGAAGTAAAATCAGATTCTACTTTATCCCGACGAAACATATTGTATTCAGGTTGCTCCATCAAAGGCGGACGCAAGTTGTTTTCCTTGGCAAAATCATAAGCCTTTCGGATCTGATCCGCATTCCATTCACTCGTTCCCCAATACAGCGCCTTCCCTTCATTGATCATTTGGTTCATGGCCCAAACGGTTTCTTCGATAGGCGTATGCAAGTCTGGACGGTGACAAAAGATGAGATCTACATAATCAGTTTGAAGTCGTTTGAGGGCTGCTTCTGTTCCTTCTTTGATATGCTTGAAAGACAGCCCCTGATCGTTCGGCCCTTCTCCGCCCCAAAAGATCTTGGTAGAAAGAACGAGATCAGATCGTTTCCATCCTGCTTTTTGGATCACTTCTCCCATAATGGTTTCCGATTTCCCATTTTCGTAGGCCTCTGCATTGTCAAAAAAGTTGACGCCGGCATCGTAGGCGGTTTTCATTTGATTGTAGGCCAGATCGGTGTCAACCTGTTCTCCAAAGGTGACCCATGAGCCGAATGAAAGTGCTGAAACTTTTAGTCCTGATCGTCCTAAAAAACGGTATTCCATAATGTTACTTCAAGGTTTGGTATTACTTTTATTCTGTTCTAATCTACCAACAAAGGACAAGGAGTATCCGTTCTGCAAGTATTTGTGCAGAAGTGAATTGCTGTTATTCTGAACTTTTTGAGATGCACGAAGAACATGGCATTCACTCAGGGCGCAAGGTCAAAAGAGGTTTAGATAATTGTTGAGCTACTATTCCGGTTGTTGAGCCTAATAATACGCGGGCAATGCCGGTGCGACCGTGTGTACTCATCACAACCATATCTGCATTTTCCTCAGCATATTCTATGATCTCAGTATGAGCAGAGAAGCCTTTTTTGATCAGGCTCACTACTTTCACCGTTTCTGTCTTTCCATCCACTTTTCGGACCAATTGATCTTCGAAATCCGTACCAGTTGATTCGATACTGAGGTTCATATCAGGGTGATCTTCAAAATAGCTTTTTATGCTTTTCAGCAGAGAAGTGTACACCGCCTGATCGTCTTCAATGGTCATAGGCAACACTTCCATTCCCAGTGTATATGGCTCAATGATATGCATTAATGTGATCCTGGCGTCAAACATCATAGCCAACTCGAAAGCTTCAGCCAATGGTGCAGCAGAATCGTCTGAACCATCTACGGGGATCAGAATCTCATGAATGTCCTCTTTACCGAATTCAGTATTAATACTGAGCACCGGCTTTTCTGAATAGCGGATGACTTTTTCGGTGATATTACTTCTTTCACCTTTAGATCGATGTCCTCCCTTATTACTCATTATGATTAGATCATACTGACTGCTATTGGCTTGCTCAGCTATTACCTGTGAAGGCTTCCGACCAACTAAGTTTATGATCTGACCGCGATGCTCTTTGGGAAGAAACTCTTCAGCGATCTCATGCATTTTCTCATTCGCAGATTTCAACACTTTAGGATACAAGTCCTTCTCCATATCAAAAGGAACCCCAAGATGTTCCATGCTCTCGTCGTAATAACTCATCAATGGAATAACATGGATCAGGTCTACCGTGCTATCGAATAGATCTACAAAACGGGCGGCCATCTTTACAGCTTCATTAGATGCTTCCGAAAAATCCGTTGGGACCAGAATATGACGTGCTTTCATAACAACCTCCTCTTTGATTAGTTGTTAGCGGAAGATCGTGATAATCTGTGAAGTTTGAATGAAGAAAGAGCAACATAAAACTTGTTGCTCCTTCCTAAATAAAGCTATTTACAGAGTTCCCTGTTACTTCTTCAAGTCCGGTTTAATGGTGATCTGTGGTATTTCAAGATGTTGTATAACCTGTTCTGCCGTAGAACCCAACAACATTCTTGATAGTCCGGTGCGGCCATGTGTACTCATAACTAGCAAGTCGGCATGTTCATTTCCGTAATCGATGATCTCGTGGTGAGCGGCGATCGATTTTAGAACCACCGTCTTAAATGCGAGGCTACTCTCTTCCCCATTTTCGGAATGAACCAATATATCTTCGTTTTCCGCATCTCCATCTTCTACTCTGAAATCGTATTCTTCAAAATCATCAAAAAATGATTTCAACCGGCCTTTCAAGCCTCCGTAAACAGCATCTTCATCAATACCGATAGTAGTTGGTTCCACTCCATGAATATCATGGGCATACATTTCAATCACATTCAGTATCTCAAGTTTGGCGCCAAATTTTTGGGCCAGATCAAAAGCCATTGGAATGGCCGCCAGAGAGTGATTGGAAAAATCACAAGGCACTACGATCGTGTTGATCTTCTCGGACACCATTTTTCCGCTAAGCGTTAAAACCGGTGTTTTGGAACGACGAATAACTTTATCGGTGGCGCTGCCGTGGAAGAATTCCCCAACATGAGATCCCTTCGCACTCATCATCACCAGATCATAATTTCCTTTCTCGATCTGTTTGAGAATAGAATCGGAGGGCTTGCGGTCTATGGTTACGATGTACTCGCCCCTGTTTTCTTTTTTCTGGATGTGCTTGTTCGCGAAAGCAGACAACTCCTTCCGCTGATTTTCCACAAGTTTCGGATATACATCCTTGTCCATACTCAACGGCACGCCGATCTTATCAAAACTATCGCCGAGATATTTCGAAAGTGGAATCACATGCATCAGATCTACCGTGCAATCAAAGCTTTCAATGAATTGATCAGCAGTTTCAAGCGCAGCATTGCTTTTTTCAGATAGATCGGTGGGAATTAATATTCGATCGACTTTCATTGTGACTCCTTTTTTTGATTGATAACCTATTATTTAAAATAAGTTAGCAGATGTTAAGGTTCCATCTTTCCGATAAATAAATTCTGCTTTAGAATATTGAACAGAGGAATAGTCAACATCGAAGAGGAATGGTTTTATGCATCCTTAATTTCTTTTGATATCTGAAAGGTCAATCTTCTGGAATTTAGCAAAGGAGAAAGTCTTACTACTTATCCCGGAGTTTATCCAGCCCACCTACCATCAATATTCCTATTAAAATACCTATGATTCCACCCCAAACATTGGGATCGTCACCAGGTTTTGAGCCAAGCCAACCCGGCACATATGGTTCCGATTTGATGAGCTTATTCTTTACCGTCTCTATCTCTACCTGCTTCATCTCGTCAAAATTGGATTCTGCATTGCTGATCTCCCCCAGGCGCTCGTACTCTGGCAGATTCGTATTTGGGGGATTTTCCAGTAGTTCCTGCGCTTTGGGATTGGTCAAATAAACCACTTCAACATCTCTCACCTGCTCTACAAAATCCCGGTGCTGATACGGCCATATCACATATAAAGACCCGATCAAAAACCCGATCAAAACGGCTATAGTTTGGGGGTGATATTTGGAAAGCAACCAAGATAAAAAGCGGGAAAAAGCAGCAAGTCCGACTATTGCACCCAGCATAAAAGGGAGTAATCCGATCAATCCATCCATGGTTTCTACTCCACCTATCTTGCCGATCTGGGAAAGCAGATAATCATATTTTCGCATGATAAGCAACAGGTAGGAACCAGAAATGCCCGGCAGGATCATCGCACAGATGGCAATGCTTCCACTCAAAAATACAAAAGCGGGATGTTCAGGAGTATCAGCCGGCACCAGTGAAACGATCCAGATCCCAAAGGCCATCCCCAAAAAAAGCATAAGCAGCTCGAGTTTCGAAAACCGCTGCAGCGCTTTGATCAGGATGTAGATTGAGCCGACGATCAAGCCAAAAAACAATCCATATACAATTTCAGGATGAGTAAACATATACACCTGCAGCGGCACTACTTTCGTAAAGAAAGCCAGTGCGGAAAAAATTCCCGTAAACAATGCGATCAGAAAGAACACATGCATTTCTTTGAACGCAGCCTTCCACTTGAAGGTGAAAAACAGCTTCAGAAATCTGCCATTCACACTTTTAATGGCATTCAGCAGTCGTTCATAAATACCCACTATCAGCGCCATGGTTCCGCCACTCACACCAGGTACGATATCGGCCGAGCCCATCAAAAATCCTTTAAGGACTAAGAAAGGTGATTCTTTAAATGTGGTAGTGTCTTTGGGAGAGCTTGATTGCTTTTGATCAGCCACTATGATTCTCCCCAGCCTTTTTCGCCAATAAGCGGTACAAATTTAAAATCTGCCAATTCTTCTCGTTCATATTCATTTTCTGAGACGCGTGTGATCCTCAGCATCATTTGTTTTTCATCATCTCCAACCGGGATCACTAATCGACCGCCGATACTTAATTGCTGCACCAGGTCATCCGGAACTACAGGGGCCCCGGCTGTTACCACGATGCCGTCATAGGGGGCATAGGTAGACCATCCCAGCGTTCCATCACCCACTTTCAGCATGGCACGATATCCCAGCTCGTTGAGGGCTTCCTTTGCTTTATGATATAGTTCCTTATGGCGTTCAACGCTGTAAACTTCGGCTCCCAGCTCACATAAGATCATACATTGATAGCCTGAACCGGTTCCAATTTCCAGGATCTTATCTCCCTTCTCTACGGCCAATAATTCGGTTTGAGCCGCCACAGTGAAAGGCTGCGAGATCGTTTGTCCCATTCCTATGGGGAGAGCGGTATCGTTGTAGGCTTTGGTATGCAGAGCCGTATCAATAAGTTTGTGCCTGGGAATCTTGCCAATAGCCTGAAGCACACGTTCGTCTTCTATGCCTTTTTTGCGTAGTTGCTCTACCAGCTGCTTTCGCGGTCGTACAAATCTGCGGTCGTCCTTCACCTGCGTTCGATTAATTCCCTGTTATATTGACAAAACAAGTATAGGCATTTAGCTAAAAAAATGAGGTGTCTATTTTGGGTTCATTTGCTCCATAACCAGTATCAGTAGCGCGAATATGCTCTCAGGATATTAAATGCGTTCCGGACTATAATAGCCGGGGACAGTAATTTTTCAGATAACTTCAAAAAAATATGTTTTAGATTGTATTTACTGAATCTTCAAGCATCCATAGTTGAGATTTTTTTATCGGGGGTAGCTTTGTATTTTCGGAGCGACTTTTCATTCTTAATTGAATTATGATTTTAGCTTTATTGGATAACCTGAGATGGGGCATCGACCCTGTGATATTTGAATTAGGTCCTCTTGCCCCCCGCTGGTATGGACTACTTTTTGCCGGGGCTTTTGTATCCGGTTATATGTTTGGGGTGAAGATGTGGAAAGATGCGGGACGCAAAGTGGAAGAAATGGAAAGTGTTCTCACCTGGATCTTAGTAGCCACGGTTATTGGCGCCCGGCTTGGGCATGTGATATTCTACGACCCCTCCTATTATCTCCGAAACCTGGATGAAGTACTGGCTATCTGGAAAGGCGGGTTGGCGAGTCACGGTGCAGCCATTGCCATTGTCATTGCAATGTACTACCTGGCTAAAAAACACGCCGGGATGAGTTTCTGGTGGCTGGCAGACCGGGTTGTGATCCCAACAGCGATCGGTGGAGCTTTCATCAGAACGGGTAACTTTTTCAACTCAGAAATATATGGTCATGAAACGGATTCCGCTTTTGGAGTCGTCTTCACCAATCTGCCAGGACCATTAGGAATGGTTCCAAGGCACCCAACCATGTTATATGAAGCCGTTCTATGTATCGCAGTATTTGCTGTGCTTTGGTTCATTTATAAAAAATATAAAGCCCATCCGCCGGAAGGTTCGCTATTTGGCATGTTCCTGATCCTGTTATTTTCCGGAAGATTTTTCCTTGAATACACAAAGATCCCTCAAGCCAATTTCGCCAGCGACTGGATGTTCAACATGGGGCAGCTGCTTAGCATCCCAATGGTACTCGGAGGCTTGTATATTGTAGTCAAAATGGTGAATTGGAATAAAGTGGGGGAAGCCAAAACCTGATCCTATTTCCTAAAATCCCAAGATCAATCTAAGTCCGCCAACCATGGCATTATCCAAAACGGGGTTGAAACCGGGATTTAGGATATATTGGGTATTTAGCTGCAGGTCTGCATAATCATTGAGAGAAAACAGGTGCGTAAGCTCGAAATTCGTTTCTGCCTTTTCCGGCCTACCATCTCCGATGAAGGTATTGTTGATGTATTCTGTTCCCGCTGACGCCCACGCCACTGCAAAGCCGGACTGATCTTTTGATCTTTGTTTAAAGAGTCCTTTAACCACAAACCCTGCGCCAAAAAATCCTCCAATTTCCTGAACTTCTGTGTTTGATATTCCTGCTCTGCCAAATATCTGAAGACTCTCAGGGATCTGTTCTCCCTCACTTTCCGTAAGAATTTCATATTCACCAAGAGCATAGATCCCAAATTCTGTTTGTTGATATCCATCGGTGAAAGTGTCTCGCTTGTCTGAATAAAACCATCCACCCAATGCTATGCTGTTATCCGATGAAATACCGGGAGCCAGCAGATTCTGCCTGCGCGAAGTACGATTTCTTTGCTGAAGCTCCATTCCAGACACAGAATGATACCCAACTTCACCAATTACAAACACTCCGTTCGATTTTCTTAACTTCACCTTAGTTCCTTTGGAGTTAGCGGGATCTGATGGCACTCCATCCAGAACCGCTCCTTGTATCACCATCCCGGAAAATGGATTTATTTTAAGACGAGCAGCCAGCGAAGTGTATGGAAAAGTTGATGGTCCCATCACCCCGCTTGAGGCAATGGTAGGATCAAGCCCATGTGAACTATTCAAAAACAACAAACTGCTGTTCAGCACATTGAACTCAGAGTTGATATCGTATAGCCCAACCAATAAGGAGCTGTTTGCAAGAAAAAACTTCTTTTGCACCCAGGCTTCAAATATACGCCAGGAATTCTCTGTCTCAATATTACTCACTCCTTGTATATCTCCGGTCAAAGCTGAAATGCCGCTACCTTGATTTCCAAGTCCATATACATAGAAGGTTGTCCCTCCGAGACCAAAGGGAAGTGTCTCGAAATGGGCTTCCAGGTTTACATCAAGATTGTCCATATACCTGAGCCCCGTGGCATTCCCTCCGTTAAAATTTCCAAAAATATCCACGGTATAAGTTACACTTAGGGAAAATGGATTTGAGCTTTCCTCCTGTTGCGCTATTGTCGGCTCAAAAAATCCAGCTAGAATCACCACCGTAAATAAAAGTACATATATCCTCATCATCGAAACTTCTCTTAGATCCGTAACCTCATATGCTCACTTTTTCTCTTATCGTAGTAAAGTAAGCTTTCTTAAACCTCATTTTTCTTCCGATTATTTTGACTGAATTTAAACTACTTTGATCTCCTCTGCTGTTTAGGGAATGATTTTTTTGATCTCTATATTCATCGCCAATCAACTCCTATGGATATACTAAACGAACCCATAACCCAGGTTTTCTTGTATGCACTGCTTACCGCGGTAGCAACCGGACTGGGCGCTATTCCCTTCTTTTTTATTAAAGATATATCCGACTCTTTGTTGGGGAAATCAAATGCTGCAGCTTCGGGATTGATGTTAGCAGCCAGTTTTAGCCTCATCATGGAAGGGTATAGCATTGATCAGTGGATGACGCTTGGCGGAATGCTTTCCGGAGTGATCATTGTAGTGCTTGCCAACAAGTGGATGGAAGGCCGTGCCGAGATCGAGATCACCGATATTGCCAGCGGAAAACGCATGGCTATGCTTATGTTTTTAGGAATCATGACGGTACACTCTTTTGCAGAAGGCGTAAGTGTTGGGGTTTCTTTCGCCAGTACTATGGAATTTGGGGTTTTCATTGCCATTGCCATCGCTGTTCACAATATCCCGGAAGGCCTGGCAATTAGCTTGGTGATGGTGCCACAAGGAACTTCTCCGCTAAAAGCCGTATGGTGGAGTATCTTTTCAAGTTTGCCCCAGCCATTGATGGCTATCCCCGCTTTTGTATTTGTAGAGGTTTTTCAGCAATACCTTCCACTGGGATTGGGATTAGCCGCCGGAGCAATGATCTGGATGGTATTTGCAGATCTGATACCTGAGGCACTGGAAAAGTGTGAACCTAAAAAAGTGGGGCTTTGGGTAACCCTCGCTATCTTGGCTATGAGTGCATTCCAGATCTTAATTGGGCATTAAAAAAACCGGACATTGCTGTCCGGCCTTTAAATTGCTCTTAAAAAAGCGGCTTAAATTATTTCGTTTTACCATTCTGAAGCATTGAATCCAGCTTTTCGCCACCACGAATTCCAAAATCCAGGGTTCTGATAGGATATGGGATCATAATATCGTTTTCATCAAATGCTTTTTTCAGTCTGATAATGGCTTCACTTCGGGCTCCAAGATATTGGGGAAGCACCTCGAAATCGATCCAAAACCGGAGTTTGAAGTCGACTGAGCTCCCACCAAAAGAATCATAATATAGTTCTACATCTTTGGATTTGTCACGCGCATCCAAGCCTTCAATGGCTTCAATGGCTACTTTACGGGCTTTCTCCAAATCATCTCCATAGGAGACTCCGCATTCCAGGTCGATACGTCGCATTCCTGTTTTTGTGAAGTTAGTAAATGGGTTTTCATACACTGACTTATTTGGTACATATACAATTTGTCCCTGCGGCGTACGAATCACCGTATTTCTGAGATTCAGTTTCTGTACGGTTCCAAAATACCCGTTCGTATCAATGATATCTCCAATACCGAAGGGATGCCGAATAGAAAGGAGCACTCCCGATATAAAGTTAGAGGCGATATCCTGAAAGGCAAAACCCAAAGCCAAACCTATGATACCGGCACCGGCAAGCAGACTGGTTACAGCGCCATCAAGATTTAAAATACTGAGAGCAAAGAACACCCCGGCTGTGAGCACCAATACGCTGATAACCGTTTGTATCAAACCTGTGACTGTTTTGTTTTCCGTCACTTGCCCAAGCAGCTTCCCTACCGTATTTTTGATCACTTTGGCCAATGCGTAAAATATGACAACAACCAATAAAGCCATTGCCAGATTAGGAAGCATTTCGATGGCCGTGCTAAGCCACATTTCCAGTTTACCTACTACGGTATCATAAATATTGTTCAATTCCATAACTCCTTATGTTTCAGTTGATTCATTCAGTGTAAACAAGGGTTTTGAATCTTATTTTGTTCCATACCCGCCTTAATTACTGATTATTATTTAATTGAATGCATCAATATCTTATGGCTTAAAATTTTATCGAGAGCACTGTAATTAAACATGGCAAGACCTAAAACCTACTCTAAAGAAAAGATCACAGTTGCGAAATTGGATGTTGACGTTCACCGGAAGAACATCAAGAATCTAAATTTACGGGTCTATCCTTCAGAGCAAAAAATTCGGTTATCGGTTCCCCGTCGCACTCCTGAAAAGACCATCATTCAATTTCTCACCGATAAGTTACCGTGGATCAAAAAGCACCTTCAGCAGAAAAGAAAGGCCCCGGTCAACAGAACACTGAATTTTGTTTCGGGTGAAAAACATTGGGTCTGGGGACAGGAGTTTGAGCTTCAGATACTTGAAAAGCGCCAGAAGCCAAGCGTTGAAACCAATGGACAGATATTAAAAATGACGGTTCGCCCTGACAGTGAAACCGCTAAAAAAGCATCTGTCCTGAAGGAGTGGTATCGAGCTGAGTTAAAACGTGAGATCCCTAAGCTGATCGAGAAATGGGAACCCATGATGCAGGTTTCTGTTGCTGAATTTGGGGTGAAGGACATGATAACACGCTGGGGAACCTGCAACATCAGAGCGCGGCGTATCTGGCTAAATTTACAGCTCGCTCATAAAAGACCTGAACTACTCGAATATGTGGTGGTCCACGAAATGACACACTTGCACGAACGCCTCCACAACAAACGTTTTTATGGATTGATGAGTCAATTTCTCCCCAACTGGAAGGCATTGCAGGATGAGTTAAATGGTAAAAGCTCGATGAAAAGTTGTTGATCTTTGGGGAAGAAATATATCCTTTAGCAACATATTACCTCTTCACCAACTAACTATTTCACCCACCCAAAAGTTTTCGTCTTCGATGGCATCTAAGCTAATGAACACCAACTTAGATGGAGCACCATCCCATGAAAACACACATTAGATCTTTAACCATTTTCATTCTGTTGGTTGCATTCACAACCAACCTGAATGCTCAGCAACGATACAACAGAGCAGATAGCCCTCGTTTCGACCGACAGGAACGCATGCAAATGATGCAGAATCAACCCGGGGCTCAGCATCTGCGCCTCATTGAAATGCTTAACCTCGATGAAGACCAAAAAGCCGCCATTGAGAAAATTCACCTGAACGGACAAAAGGAGATGCTGACGTTTCGCACTACACTTCAGCAAAAGCAGGCCGAACTTCGCGCTCTATCTGTAGGCGATAATTATGACAAATCGAAAGTCACTACACTTGCAGATGAGATCGGTGAGTTGCGGGCCAATATGCTCAAACAAAGAGCTGCTCATCAACAACAGATCAAACAGATCTTAAATGAAGAGCAGCGTATCAAGTTTGACAGTTTTCATCTGAATCGCGGTTGCAAAATGGGGGCTTTCCGCGGGCAGCGATGGAATCGGTAGTAGCTTGAACCTAAAATGCGGGGAGCAACATCCCTGCATTTTTTTTAAGCGCTCAGCTGAGTATCATGTCTGTATCAACCCAAATACCATCATTCCAAAACTTCAAAAAGATCAAGGAATCAGAACTTTTAATTCGACTTCAGCAAGGTGATGAAGCCGCATTCAAACATTTGGTGAATACGCACAAAGATCAGGTGTATAACACTTGCCTGGGATTTTTGCGAAATCACCACGATGCGGAAGATATTGCACAAGAGGTCTTTATGAAGGTATATGACTCGATCGGAGATTTCAGGGAAGATGCTGCGCTTTCAACATGGATCTATCGTATTGCCGTTACAAAATCACTGGAGCAGATCCGGTATCGGAAACGACAAAAACGATCCGGTTTTTTTAAGGCAATTAGTTCTTTTTTCGGAAATGAAGGAGCTGAGGAAGTTGATGGATCCAATTTTATGCATCCGGGGCTTGAACTTGAGAATAAAGAGCGTGCCGGTATCTTGTTTGGGGAAATTGAAAAACTGACCGAAAAACAGCGAACGGCCTTCACTCTGCAAAAGGTGGAAGGGCTGAGTTATCAGGAGGTGGCTGATGTGATGAAAATGAGTGTTCCAGCAGTGGAATCACTTTTATACCGGGCCCGAGAAAACTTAAAAAAGCAGCTTCACGATTATTATCAACAAAACGAAATGGATTGAACCATGGGATCAAAAAAACATATTGAGCATGAAGTTGAGAAAACTTTACATGCATTGGACAGGATAGAACGAGCCCAAACTGATGATTTTTTCTATAGCAGATTACAGGCTAAGATCGAACAGCAGAATGAGCCGGCTTTACCTCAGCAATCTCGAGAGTTTGGTTTTGCTTTCTCGGTTGCAGCAGTAGTGCTGATCCTCATCCTGAATGTAGCATCTATTTATATACACGGTAATTATACCGCAACTGAGGAGTCATCTGTTGTGAACTATGAAGAGCAACTGATGGCCGACTATCAGCTTTTTGACCTGAGCTATTACACCCAAACGGAGGAATAAAAACATGGATATTGAAAAAAAATACCGTTGGTCACTTACCGGTTTCATCATCATGGTGGTAATAAATATTGGGATCTTACTCACTTTATGGATGAACCTGCCTGACCCAAGAAACGGATTCTCAGATCGCGGAAATAGTTTTCAGGATTCCAGGCCTATGCATGAATATTTTCAGGAAAGACTGAACCTGACCCATGCACAGCTTGATACAGTTTCATCACTACGAAGACGCCACTACCGGGATATGAGGGAGAATAGGCGGCAACTTGACGAGAAACGAAAAGCATATATCGACTTTGTTATGAGTGAGCGAGACGATAATGAAGCATTCCGCGACTCCTTGCTAAATGAACTCACGCATCACTACACAAAAATGGAACGGGAGATGTTCTTGCACATGCGAGAAATGCGTAGCGTTTTAGATGAAGAACAACAACGAGCCTTTGGCGAAATGATGAAACGCTCTTTTGGCAGGAATAATGTACAACAACAAAGGTCTCATAAAAGGCGGTGATCCCTTTCCGCATCCGTTCGATGTTCATTTGGTAATTCCGTATCTTTAGAGATATGAATACAGCAGATACTCTCCAAAAAACCGACTTAAAATCCCTCACCAAAGACGAACTCGCTCACTTTTGTAGCGAACTTGGTCTCCAAAGTTTCCGCTCTGATCAGATCTTTCAATGGCTCTACCAAAAGGGCGTTTCTGATTTTGAGGATATGACCAATCTCTCTAAGGATCTTCGCGATAAACTCCGTGAAATTGCTACGATAAACCGCATTAAGCTGGTACAGCAGCAGGAGAGTAAGGATGGAACCATTAAATTCTTATTTCAGCTGAACGATCCTGAAAAGGAGTATAAAGTAGAGGCTGTTCTGATCCCTGATTTCTTTGCGGATGGTGCAGCCCGAAGACTCACCGTGTGTGTATCGTCTCAAGTAGGTTGTGTATTTGGGTGTGCGTTTTGTGCCACGGGAAAAATGGGGCTATTCCGAAACCTGACTCATGGTGAAATTGTTGATCAGGTTCAGTATATCAATGATCTTGCCGAAGAGAAGTATGGAAAGAAGATCACCAATATTGTATATATGGGAATGGGTGAGCCTTTGCATAATTATAAGGCCGTTACCAATTCTGCTCATATTATTTCAGACCCCTTAAGTATTGAGCTTTCTCCAAAACGTATTACGGTTTCTACCGTTGGGCTCACCAAACAGATAAAAATGCTTGCAGATGATCAGGAGCCTTTCAATCTGGCTATTTCCCTGCACGCCCCTACCGATGAAAAGCGGGACAAGATCATGCCGATCAACAACTCCATGAACCTGGAAAGTCTGGAAGATGCCGTAAAACATTATCATAAAATGACAGATCGTTCGGTCACATACGAATATCTGCTTTTTGACAATTTCAATGACAGTCCACAGGATGCTCGGGATCTGGCGAAAATTGTAAAGTGGGTACCTAGTAAGGTGAATATCATCATGTACAACAATGTGGCTGGAGTGGAACTGAAACGAGCCCGGGAAGAACGCCTCGACAATTTTATGCGGGAGCTTATCAAAAATGATGTACGGGCAACGGTTCGCCGTAGTCGTGGAGATGATATTGACGCTGGTTGTGGTCAGCTAGCAATTCGGGAAGGCGCGCCTAAAGGTAAAACAATGGCTAAGAATTGATTAAAGTCATGCCGGGGTCATTCACAAAAATTACCCCGGCTGTACTTACTCATTTTTTAACTAGTCAATCAGAGTGAACATACGTTCAAATTTGGGCACCATCCCATCTATTGAAAACCATACGATCACCGCTTTTCCAATCACATGATCTTTAGGAACAAAGCCCCAAAAACGGGAATCCTGACTGTTATCCCGATTATCTCCCATCGCAAAATAGTAATTTTGCTTAATGGTGTAGGTATTCGTCTGCTCTCCATTTATGAAGATCTGACCATTTTCACGCCTTAACTCATTTCGTTCATAGCGCTCAATTATATCTCTGTAGACAAACCAATTTTCATCAGTTAACTGAATTTTCTGCCCTTCAAACGGCACTACGGTCTTCGGCATCTGATCCGGATTACTGAATGCTCTTGAAAAACTGCCTTCACTTTGCACATAGCCTCTTTCGGTTGATCCCTCGGGCGTGACATTCATGTACATGGTATCGATCTCAGACCAACCAGATACTTCTGCTGCCACGTCGTCAGTCATATTCACGATGTAGGTATCCTGATTAGTGTATCCGATCAATTCTCCACCTACAGATTCCATTTTGGCATTACTCAACCGAACGCGATTTGCCATTTTGATGACATAATGCTGCTGAACCCCTTCATGATCTACTTCCGGTTCTCCATCTATGTACAGAACTTTATCCCGAATTGAGATCGTATCTCCGGGTATAGCCACGGCCCGTTTTATATAGTTTGTTTTTTGAGAGATGGGTTTTACTTCCCATGGCACATTAAATACAAAAATATCGTTTCGCTCAACATCACGATGACCGGGAAGCCGGGTCCATGGAAGCTGAACACCGGGCAGGCACCAACCTTGTAGAAAAGGAACACAAACACCCATTGGAGTTCGCGGCCCATAGGTAATATTTGATACAATGAGCATGTCTCCCGTCATGAGCGTTTTTTCCATGGAGGGTGTGGGGATCTTATATGAGCCAAAAAGAAAAGCACGGAGTATAGCCGCTGCAATAAATGCAAATACGATTGCATCTAACCACTCACGTAACCACGACTTTGCTTTCTTGTTTTCTGCTTCCTTCTTTTCCTTCCGCTTCTTCCAATAGGAGCTTAATCCTTTGTCTTCGGACTTATTGTTGTCTTCCAATGTCGTTTATTATTTAGTTTTGATGTGCGAAGGTTTCTTTATCTCTTCCTTCTTGTATTCGCCGGCCTCATAGGAAACCCGGTACCATTGACCTCTTTCAGGTGAAAAGAAATAATCTACATATTCTCGGGGTGATGCTGCGCGCAAATCTTTGGTGAGTGTACGTTTAACCTCAGGCATAAGATCTATATAGCGACTGGCGCCCACGTAGACCAACCCATCCTCAAACGGTCCTTCAAGGTCAAGTACCATCATAGGAATATAGCCGTCTATAATAAACCAATATTCAAATTGAATGGATTTACCATCCCGCAAATAACCATCCTTTTCGATGATGTCTTCCACGGTTTGGGTCGGATCGCCATATACATCCTGCAATACAGCTCGAATCTCAATGGTTGGCATCCGATCCAGTTCATTATATCGAAATCCTTGTCCGGTCCACTTGATGTCAGTAAATTGGGCCTGAAAAGCAGCCTTTGCTTCTTTTGTGTTTTCCACTTTCTTGATCTCAGGCTCTTCGAACTGCGCTTGAGCAGCCGTAGAGATCATCACCATAAAGATGAAAAACAGTACAATTCGTTTTACTAAGTTCTGCATAGGATAAAATTGGGTTTAACGATCTTCTTCGTCCATTGAAAGAATAGCCAGGAAAGCTTCTTGTGGTATTTCTACGGTACCGACCTGTTTCATGCGTTTCTTACCTTCCTTTTGTTTTTCAAGCAGCTTTCGTTTTCGGGAAATATCCCCGCCGTAACATTTTGCAGTTACATCTTTGCGCATGGCTCGAACCGTATCTCGTGCAATTACCCGGTTTCCGATAGCCGCCTGTACTGCTACTTCAAACTGTTGCTGAGGAATAAGTTCCTTTAATTTTGCACAAACTTTACGGCCGAGGTAATACGCCTTGTCCCGATGTGATATACTGGACAAAGCATCTACCTGATCTCCATTCAATAAAATATCCAAACGGACAAGGTCTCCTTTTCGGTATTCGATAAATTCATAATCCAGGGAGGCGTATCCCCTCGTTCCGGATTTCAAACGATCGTAGAAATCAAAAACAACTTCTGCCATCGGTAGTTCATACGTAATTTCAACCCTATTATTTTGCATGAAGAGCTGATTTATATAAATACCTCTGCGATCCTGGCACAACTTCATCACCGGACCAATATAATCTGCTGGTGTAATGATACTCGCCTTGATATAAGGTTCATAGATCGCTTCAATATCTCCATTATCAGGCATCTGGCTTGGATTATCCACTTCAATACGCTTGCCACTTTCCGTAAGCTCTACCTCATATTGTACGTTTGGCACCGTCGTGATAATATCAATATCGAATTCACGATCGAGGCGCTCTTGTACAATTTCCATATGAAGAAGCCCCAAAAATCCAGCCCTGAATCCAAATCCAAGTGCTTTAGAGGTTTCAGGTTCATAGGTCAGGGAGGCATCATTCAGCTGAAGCTTTTCGAGAGCACCACGGAGGTCTTCGAAGTCATCAGCATCGGTAGGAAAAAGCCCACTAAATACCATCGGTTTGGCTTCCTGATATCCAGGGATTGGATCAGTAGCGGGATTATCTACCTTAGTGATCGTATCACCTACGCGAACATCCTGCAGCGACTTTACACTCCCGATTACATAGCCTACTTCACCGGCGTGGAGCTCCTTTGTAGGTTCTTTTGTCATTTTCAGATATCCTATTTCCTCGGCATTATACTCTTCTTTATTTGCCATGAATTTGAAGAGATCACCTTTGCGAAGTACTCCTTCCATCACACGCACATAAGCAATAGAACCACGATAAGTATTGAAAATTGAATCGAATATTAAAGCCCGAAGTGGTTTTTCATCTTCTCGTTTTGGCCCCGGCACTCTTTCCACAATTACTTCAAGCAGCTTATCTACGCCTTCGCCGGTTTTACCAGATACATGTAATATATCTTCGTGATCGCACCCAATCAGGTCAACCACTTGCTGTCCCACTCCTTCAGGATCGGCGCCAGGAAGATCGATCTTATTCAAAACCGGAATGATCTCAAGATTTTGGTCAATGGCCTGATAGAGATTAGAAATAGTTTGAGCTTCAATACCTTGGGCTGCATCTACAACTAAAATGGCCCCTTCACAAGCTTTGAGTGCTCGTGATACTTCGTAGGCAAAATCCACATGACCGGGTGTGTCAATGAGATTGAATATATAGTTCTCACCATTGGGTCGTTTATAGTCCATGCGGATGGCGTGGCTTTTAATGGTGATACCCCGTTCGCGTTCCAGGTCCATATCGTCCAGCAACTGCTCCTTCATATCCCGTTCACTAATAGAGCCGGTAAGCTGAAGCAATCTGTCCGCTAAGGTAGATTTCCCATGGTCAATATGGGCAATGATGCAAAAATTTCGAATATTATTCATGTATTGAATAGGATGTGGTGCGTCTCACTTTAAAAAAATAAAGATACAAAGAAGGCGGGAGCTGTTAAACAAAACTTTTAAGTAAAGATTTATCCATTTAGGAGTTTTGCAGTCCTAAAATTATAGGCAAAAAAAAAGCCACACCGTCAAGGTGTGGCTTTTGAACTATAGAGTGGATTTATAGCCCATTTATGGAAAGTCCGATTCTGTGGCTTGCACCAAAGAAGTTTGGTTCTTTTGCATACGCATAATCTATGCTAAAGTTGATGGTTTCAGCACTAAAGCCAATATTTCCTCCAAAATTCAGTTCAGTGTCCTTCATTCCTGAACGAACTCCAATAGAGAATTCTTCAGTTACTTGAATGTCGTAACCCGCACCAAAACGGAGATAGGCATTATATTGATCACTGGAAAGGTCGTCCACCTCAAGATCTACTGCAGCAGTTAGCCCGGGAATTGGCATTAATCCAAGTCCTGCCCTAAGTACGTGAGGAAGTTTATCCGGACCTAATTCACCCAATAGGTTTTGGTAAGTGGCTCCTACCATAAACTGTTCTTGAGTAAATTTAACCCCCAGATCCATCGCATACCCTTCATCTTTAACAACATCGAGGTCCTGTGACAGATACTTACCTGTCACCCCTACCGATAGTGCCTCCGAAATAGAAAATGCGTATGAAGCTCCAATGGCCATGTTTACATTATTAAATGTACCGGTTTGATTATTGCCTTCATCATAACCCATGATGTCGTTAACGCCGGCGTTTATAAACCCAATCCCGATTACACCGGCTTCACCTAAATTATAGGCTAATGATGCCGTGTTAAAAACTCGGTCGTAGGCAAGTCCGGCAGAGTACATTCCCGTAAAACTGTAGGAAGTGACGCCGGCTAATCCTGCAGGGTTCCAGTACGTTGCAGAAGCATCGTTTGCTAAAGCGGTATACGCACCTCCATATCCTTCACCGGAAGCTGTAGTAGCTCGGGAGAGATAAGGGGCTGCTGTGTTTTGTGCGTAAGCTTCTATGCCACCAAAAAGCAGGGCGAGCAATAGAATAGTTAGTGTTTTTTTCAGATTCTTCATGACTATGTGATTTCTTTTTTTTGAATTGTTAAAAAGAGGGCCGGCCAAAAACCGGCCCTAATTTAAGCTGTATTATCTCTTAGCTACTACTGCTTTGAATACTTGCTCTTCTTGGTCATCGCCGTTTTTCACAACAATTCTTAAGAAGTACACACCGTTTGCCAGCTGCTGACCATCGATGGCATTACCAGCGAAGCTCATTTGCTGTACACCAGGTGCAAACGTTTCGTCATTTGCTAATTCGATCACTTTTCTTCCGTTAAAGTCGAGTCCTTCAATAGAAACTTGCGCTTCTTTTGAAAGGATGAATTCTACCGTTGCCTCTCGTACGGTTGGATCGAACGGATTCGGGAAGATGTGGAAATCAGTTACTGACAGCTGCAGAGACTCACTAACTGCTTCAGCTACCGCTACGTTACCGGTATTATCGGCAACTTCGATCTCAACGGTGCTTCCGAATTCAGCTACTGCGAACGTCAGTATTCCTGAGTTCTCATTATAGCTTACTTCGTCGCTGTCAATTCCGTACGTACTACTTTCACCTTCAGAGCTGATACTTGTGATGTTGATAGAAGTAGAGTCAACTCCGGAACCTTCATCCGTCAGACGGATTCTGATTCCTGTTTCAACAACTGAACTCATTACTTCAGCTTCTGGTGCAGTGTTGTCATACTTGGCACGATATTGCTGTACCGTAGAACGGTTGCCCGCGCGGTCAAGAACACCGTTAGCATTCGTATAAGAACTTGGACCAAAGTTTACATGGTCATTGGTAGCACCATTTGGGTTAGGTGAACCGTTCAGATTTTGCAGACCGGCAGAGTTCGCATCTACCATATAGAATGATAGTGATGCTACTTCACCTTCCTCTTCGTCTACATTCACATTGAAAGTAGCCATGAGTGAATCTACACTACCAACGTAGTCGATCTGTTCCGGAGATACACGTTGCAGATAGCGCACGCGCTCTTCTTTAGCACCGGAACTGTCTTCGGCAACTATATTGGCATAAACATCCACATAAAAGGAGTTGATGTTAAGTCCAGATCCTGAGGTGTCACCTACTGCAGCATCGTATACTGCGAAGGTCATTTCAGAATTTGGCCCAACATGAGTAGTTACCGCATCAATACCTATTGGCGAGTTATCAACAATGATTTCCTGTTGTTCTAAAACCCGGTTACCGTTGTTGTTATCTACAACGAATGTAGAGTTATGTGAACCTTCAGAAAGATTCAACTCTTGAATACCCGTTGTTGCTACAAACTGTACTGAATTTGGATTAACTCCTGCACCAGTTGTTAATAATACCGGAGCATCATTAATGAACAACTGACCTGAACCAGCATTTACACTTGATATCTGATCAGATACCACAGAATAGAAGCTGGCATTTGCACCAGTACTTGGGATATATCCCCCACTATTTGCGGCACCATACTGCATAGTCGATACCACCATGCTTCCTGGATTAGCCTGAGCTACTCCTTTTTGAATCAATGTATACCGTGTTGCAGTTGTTGGAAGTGAACTGATCTCGAAGGTCACTGTATTATTTCCGGTATCAATCACTTTGTTCATTATTTGAACATTTCCATTGAAAGATCCACCTGCCACTGTCACTACCGAAAGCTCCAGTTCATCCTGTGCGTCGATATTACCGTCACGGTTGGAATCCATGATATCATCATCGCTATAGGATATTGATACCGTTGCAGGATATCCTCCCTCAAGTGCACTTGAACTTGCATTCAACCAGTAAGCAGAGCTGATCTGCATCCAGTCTAATTGCTGTGCACTATTACTGCGGAAAGACGATGGATCTTCTTCAACGTAAACCCCAACGTTAGTTTGAATAAACTCAGGGATTTCAAGAGAGAATCCTCCATCACTGCTTGTTACAGTTCCGCCGCGGTTGGCTGCAACACGCTCTACACGTACTGACTGATGAACCATCTCCACCGTACCATCCGGCAGGACATTAGTTGCGAATGCAACATACTGACCTCCACTACCGATACCCGGATTGAATGAACTTCCAGTGCCAAAATGAACACCGTCAATATATTCTAGGACATTACCATTTGTTCCTGTTCTATAAGCTGGGTTTAACACAAAGTTTAATCCATTTCTATTAGAATACAGGTTTCCGTCTGTTACGGTTGAGAGACTTACCTGATCTTGATCTGATTCCGGGAAAACTTCCAAACGCAAGTCCGTGATATCCCCTTTTTGTTTATTCATGATCAAGCCAAGATTATTGTTCTCCTCATTGGAAGGAGTCCAGGCTGTAAGTATATCCTGAGCACCAGTTAGCCCTGAAGCATCATTGGCATAATTTACATCCAGGTCAAGAACAGTTGGGGAGCTTGCAAATCTACTTTGCGCAAGATTACCTGTAGTCTGCTCGGAAGCTGTGACGCGAATACTCATGGTGCCTTCAGGAATATCATTCCCTTCCAGATTAACAGTGCCTAATCTGTAGCCATCCAGGTTATTACCACTTATGACACCGGTTAAACCTACTTCACGTTCGATATCATAACTTGATCCACCATCTGTTGATATTTCAACAATTGCGGATTGTGCATGAGGCGAAGCCTGCAGGTAAAGCGTTGAGTGTTCTGCATTATAGCCGTGTACCCATGCAAGTGGTTCTCCTACTACAAACTCGTAGGATGTACTTGAAGTACGATTCGACAGATCATCAGAAAACTGAACCTGAATTCTGTAGACCCCGTCCTGCACAAAGTCAGCAGGATCAAGCGTTACAGAAATATTTTCAGCATCATTGAACTGCTCCAAGAGTTGAGTAGATGCGTTGTTATAAGAAACACTACTACCTACTCCTTGATTAGCTAATCGAGTAACCTGAACTCGAGCATGACTGAAATCTTCGGTTCCGCTATTTACGGTTACCGCCATTTCAGTGGCTTCTGTCAAGGCATTGAATGATGAAGTACTCTGATTATTCCATGTCAGTGTCTGATCATTCGTCAGCGGGCTTCCATCCAGCGTAAAGAATCCGTTTGGAGCCGTGAAATCAAATTCAACGGTGGTTGTAGCCACGTCGTCTTCGATATCTTCGTTTCCTGAGGTATTCCAACTCGGTGTATTACCCAGTATTCGCTGATACTCATAACCGGCATCGTCCTGAGCAACGGCAATGAGTTCATGAGACCCATCAAGGTTTCCAATATTACCACCGGCAACTGCATCCGCAATTTCCTGTGGAGTAATTGAGATACTGAATGATCCATCCGGATTCTTAACGGCTGTATTACCAATTGCTGTATATCCAGAGTTATCATCTGTTTGACGTACTCGGAATTCAACAGCACCTGTATTTTCCAGTCCGTTAGCAGTTAGCGTGATATTTCCACCACCTAATCTGGCACCGGCGTAATCTACAATGGTAGCTCGCTCGGTAGCTGGGTTGAAGGTATTATCTATCATAACAGTAAGCGTATCAGAGTAGAACTCTTCTTCGTTATCTGTAACTGCAGCTAAACGTACTTGAATCTCGCCGTCAGGATAATTATTGGTGTTTAGTGACAGATTAGTTCCGGGAGTACCTGTACTGCTTGCAAACTGGAAATCAGACTGATTTACTTCCATTACATCCAAGCGAACCTGGTTAATAATACCGAAGTGTTCGTAATCAATACCACTTACGAATCCTTGTAGTCTGAGACCGTCAACAAGATCAGTAAAGAAGATATCTGCTTGCTCGTTTCCAACAACGGTTAGGTTCCCGAAGTTACCACCAGACTGGTTCAGGGCAGATGTCTGTGAGTTACCTAAGGTATCCCTTACATCAAATGATAGCGTACCACCATTCATGTTGATCTGCTGGTTATCAGCGTAGTCAGGTAATGGGAAGCGGAAAACGTAGTTATCGCCAACCATTTCACCTCGTACGTTGAGTGTTTGAGCACCATTATTGCTCTGTACATTCAACATCGCCTCTGCATAAGTCACCTCGTTTTCGAGCGTAGGCTTAATTTCAACAGAAACCGTGTCGGAACCCGCTTGCATTGGCGCAAGAGATTGCATGGTTTCGTCTCCATTAATAGATACGATCTCGAAGGTTGGCGACTCATTGTCAACGTAAACACTAAATGTTTGTCCAGAGTAAGTGTTTCCAGCATCATCTGTAACAGTCACAAATAAGAGTACTGAACCTTGATAGTTGTTGTAGTTCGATTGCGTATTGAAATCGAACTCAAAGTTACCCGGTGCATAATTTGGACCTTGAGTTACATCATTATTAGTAGCAGACTGAAATGGCTGTCGTGTCACAATGCTGATACTTGCGATATCATCTGCATCACTTGTTACTTCAATTCTTGAAGCGGAGCCATTGATGGTTTCTTGTCCATCAACCACAACAGCATCTACAAAATCAAGAGTAACTTCAGGAAGATCCGTATCGAAGATAACTTTTTGAGTATTTGTAGTGTACTCATTGAAGTTTCCATCTTCAGCTACTGCTCTTACATAGTACTCTTGTCCTGAAGTCAGTAAAGTTCTTACTTCAGAAGGAATAGTTAATGATGTAGTACCAAATATAGAAGTACCTGTACCCAAGAGATAAACATCTCCTGAAAAATCTTCTGTCGGTGACAATTCATATTCAACGGAACTTGCGTTGAATTGATCATTTACCGTATAGTTGAAGTTTGCAGAGAAGCTAATCGAGGTATTGAACTTGCTCCCGTTAGAAGGTGAAACCAGTGTATACAATGGAGCAACATTGTCAACAACCTCAAACTGTTGTGACGAGGTCGTAGTTGAGTTATCTCGCCCATCATTAACTACGATCTGGATGTTTGGATTTGATCCGTTGTAAGGAGTCATATCCAAGGTGATGGTGAATAAGTTTCCATCTACCGCCAGTCGACCAGCAAATATGTGCTGGCTGATCGTGGTATTGGAAACAGTAGTACCATTGATCAAGACCTGTACAGTTCCTACTTGCGGATCGATATCAAACTGATCTTCAATCTGATAGGTAAAGGAGGTCTCGCCGGAAGCCATGGCTCCAACAATTTCTCCGTCATTTACCCCATCCCAGGTAGAATCGTCAATGGCAACGATCTGTACTTCAGGATCGAATATGTCGGCAAACACCGTGATATATCCATTCGCAGCAAGTGCTTCAGAATCAGTTTGGGTGTTACCATTATTGTCAGTAAGGACAGGAATGATCTGATATTCACTACCGATCGATTGTTCTGAACTTGCACCTGCAATGTTATTACCATCAACAGAAACTTGTAGCTGGCCACCTTGTACACCGCCATCAAAGGCTAGGTTTGCCCAGTTACCTGGTTGCAATCCATTTGTTTCCGGATCGGTATCTGCGGGACGAACTCTGAACTGTACAGAGGTAATGTCGTCGTCCACATCAATAGTAATATTCCTATTTGTATTAGCGGCAAAAACCACACTATCTTCAGGCTCTGTCCACATTGCTGTTGTTACTACTGCATCGGCAGAATTGGTAGCGGTTAAGCTTACTTCCCCTGCGTTACCGGCGTCATCTACCGGACGAACGGCATAGCGTACAACTTCTCCGTCGGCATATTCCGGAGAGGTATAGGTTGCACCATTAGCATAATCGATAGTTGCTACCGGCGTGTTGTAGTCAATCGTTCCGGATCCCTGATCGGAATAGATGACCCAATCACTGGTTCCAGCCACTGAACCACCAAACATATCAGTGCCAAAGTTAACTGTGTTGTTACCGCGAATTATTGTATTCGGTCCATTATTAATGGTTAACTGAATACGGCCATCAGATTGTTGCTCTGTAAATAATTCCGGTGATTTGACAGACACGTTATCAACAGGTAAGCCACTGGTATTCTGTGAACTACTGTTCCCACCCGTGTCGAAGGCTGTTACCGTTAATGTAGTGTTACCTAAATCATTGTCTGAAGCATAAAGCATATCAGTTGCTTCCTGTACTTCTACATCCACTTCCCAGGTATCTCCACTGGTATTGGTCATATCTACAAAACCAGCTCCAAGATAGCGGGCATCAAGTACTACGGAATCTGCGCCAGTAACCTGAGCAGAAATGGTCACTTCATCACCTACTGCAGCTATTCCATCACCGTTTTCATCCGTATTGGTTGAAAAGGTCATAGAAGGAGTTCCAACGATCTGCGGAGGGATAGCATCGATGGCTTCATCAACACTTGCAGACACATACTGAGCCTGCTGATCGTTAGGATTGGTTTCATTTCCACCATTATCCGTCACATTCCGCACCTGAATAGATGCAGCACCTGCAGCGGCGTCCGGAGCGTTCGTGCCAACATTAAATGCATAGATGAAACGCTGATTGTCAGAGTCATAACCATTCCCTGTGTTACCCGGAGCAGGTGCACCTGAGGCCGCATTAATGGTAGGAGTACCTTGTCCAAATGCCTCTAAACCTAACTGAATAGACCCACCTGTTGGGTTGTCAAAATCAGGATTGTCGCTCACATCTACCGTGATACGGACATACTCACCACTATTGATGGTTCCGTTGTTATCCCTGCTATCTCCATTATCATTATCTACATGAGTGTAGGTAATGTCATCAGATGCAACCGGGGTTGGAAGTTGCAGATCAACTACATTGAAATCTAATCGTGCAAAACCACTGGAGGTGTTTCCGTTTTCATCCGTTGCCGTTACGGGAACACGAACACCGGCCGGTCCTTCATCCTGATTTGGAATCTGTACATCCGGGGTGTCTTCTTGCTCAGTAGTTGCAAATGTGAAGCTAAAGTTTCCACCACCATTATCGGTTAATGATTGTGAAGCACTCCCCCCATAAGCAGATAGGTCCATCACAACCGTTTCAGCATCTGCTGCTGCACTATACTGTGCGGTTAAGGTTGCACCAACACCTACTGTACCAGGACCGGTTAATTGATTTAAGGCACTAGGATCTGTATCCGGTGCTACGTTATCAATATCTTCGTCCAGAGCATCTGTTGTAAATTGAGCAGAGTTCCCTGCATCATCTACTACAAAATAAGTAAGACCGGCACTGCTGTTAGTTCCTGTAAACTCAGTGCTTTGATCATCAAACAGGGTAAAAGATGTAGAGAACGAACCACCATCTTCCATTAGTTGGAAGTGGTCAGGGCGGCCAATTCCTCCATCTACATTACCCAGATCGTTTCCGAAATAGTTGTAATTATCGAAGTCCTCTTGTCCAAGGCTTCCGAAATCTGTGGATTGTACTCTTAAATAGATCGTTTCAACATCAGACTGACTTCCATCAGAGAAAGAAAAGCTGAGTTCATCGCCTATGTTGGCAACTCCATTCCCGTCTGCATCATCCGAAAGCGTATAGCTTTGTGTGGCCATCATCTCCGGCACAATGTTATCCACTGGGAATGGGATGGTTGCTGTGACAGAGGTTTCATTACCAGCATCATCACGTACATAGAAAGTAATGGTTCCGGCCGAAGCATCAGCTTCGATATCAAGACCAGCAGGGTTAGAGCTGCTATTGTATGAACCACTGGTTAAGGTTGCAGAGCCCGTACCCGTAGAGGCACCGTTAATGGTTGCTACATTACCGTCGGTATTGAAATCACCTGTAACAAGGTTTGAAGCAGAAGCCGTATAAGTATTTCGTAAAGCTGGGTTATTTACATATACACCATATGTATCATCAGCTAATCCAGAAATCGTTATATCTAAACTCTCACTTGGATTTAACAGTGAATTTGGATTCCCGAATTCATTGATTGTCATCGCAATTTCAAGAGTTCCCGGACCTTCAAGGTCAATTTCCTGTGGTCCACTAGTAATATTAGAAGCTCCTTCTACAACATTACCAGCAGAATCTGTGACTGTTACATTAAAATCATAATCAGACAGATCTCCATCAATTCCGGAAGATTCAGCTAACGTTAACTCCGCTTGGAACTGATTGTCGGTTTCATCATATGTAGTAGCAGTTGTAGCAGATCCTCCAAACTGAGAAAGGTCAAATACGACCGACTCTACACTTTCATCTGTTCCGTCATCAGGATCATAATCGTATGCAAATTGAGTCTTGGTACCGACAATAGCTGCACTGCTTTCACCGTCGGTTGTCTGATCGGTAATTGAAAAAGCTACATCAACCGCAGTTTCAGTACCCAGATCTGTAGTTTCATTATCAATATCACCGTCAAAGTCTGGGAAAGATCCTAACCCTGAAGAGTTACCTGCTTCATCATACAACAGATAATTTGAAAAAGTAGCAAAACCCGTTGTATCGAATAGTGTTCCTTCTAATAAAGTAGCATTAACTGAAAATACTGATCCAGATAAAGACATCCCTCTGGATAAATTATTCCCATTTACTTCAATATCTGTAAAATCATCATTATCGACTTCACCGTTAAAAACACCCGTATTATTTAGTCTCGCGAATGCAACGGTTGGGTCAACATTTTGATCAATAGTTACAGCCCATTGAATATCATCGCCAATATTGGCCCAAGATACACTTGCTTCATTATTAATGTATGTAACCGTATCACTTACTACATCCCCTAATTGCGGAGCGTAGTTATCAACACCATTTGTAGCATCGCTAACTTCTAATTGCACGGTATCTAAGGTGTCCTCAGTACCGAGGTTTGTATCCTCAACAATTAGATAAACAGTGATTAGTGCTGAATCTGCGTTGGATGGAATACCATTCAGAGCATCTAATCCAGTATCAGTTCCGGGTGATATTGCGTTTGGTCCGGAAGTAAATTCGACATTATCTCCTGTCGCATTACCGTTTGTACCCGAACTATTGTTTTTATTCGCCAGAGTTTCTCCTCCAAAATACCTGGTAAGATCAATTCTTGTAATCAAATTTGAGTCGGCACTTGCATATGTGTAAACCCCATCTACAAGTACTTGAAAACTCAGGTTGTCACCTGGATCAGCCCAACCGTTATTATCATTATCTGCGAATGTTACTGAGGCGGAACCAATTTCCTGCGCCTGTGCGTCGGGTGCTATAAATAACCCCAACATTCCTATCAGGAATACAGCGATTCCCTGCGTTATGAAACGTATACTTCTGTCTATCATAGTGCTACCTTATTTATGTTTGTTGTACTTCTTGGTACATCAAAGCATTACACTACTTGAAGAGATTTGCCTTTTGCTACCCCGGCATTGTATCCCAAAAATATCAGTAGAACGTTATGGTACTACTCAAAATTAAATCCATTTACTTCGGATGTACCCACGAATTTGACTTTAGTATAAAGTATTCAATCCAAAAAACAAACTGCATATTCATGCAGAAGATCCCCTATTCCCCTTTTATACGGAAAACAAAACATTCAACCCCTTTCTATCGTCTATTGTTTTGTTCGTGACCTTCGCGATCATACCACCACTATTATTCCCCGATATGCTTGTGGGTGCCTTTGGAATGTCGCTTCCGTAACTTCTTAATTACCTTATGCATGGGAATCTCTTTTTCGGCCAATAGCAGCATCAGGTGAAAGATCAGATCTGCCGCCTCTCCAATGGTCTCTTTGTCATTGTTGTTCTTAGATGCGATCACCGTTTCCACGGCTTCCTCTCCTACTTTCTGGGCGATCTTATCCAGTCCCTTTTTGTACATGGATGTAGTATATGAGCCATCGGGCATCTCCGCTTTGCGTTCGTAGAGTAACTCTTCCAGCTCAATGAGGAATTCAAAATCTTTTTCTGTGATCGTTTTGATGTCTGCCATGCTTAATTATTTTGTACAATTTTTGCGGATGTGAAGTTCTACTTTTTATGCCTTTCAAACAATTCGAAATTCCAACTTTAAACATCCTTCTGAATTCAATGTTGAATGTTCGGTGTTCGATGTTCAGAGTTCTACTCCTCATACCCGGTCATCTCAATAAAACCATTACCGCCAATTTGTTCTCCCCCCATTTGACCAGAAACCGAAAGGGTTCCCTCATAATAACGGACCGAAACATCCATTTCCTGATCGGGGAAAAGGGTAGCCAGCTCAAGTTGAATATCATATTTAGGGATACTCATTTTCCATTGTGAAGGATATAAAGCTCCACTATGGGGACTTGTCCAGCGATCCAACACCTCTAATTCTACATCTTCTGGGGTGATGGTCGTTTTATTACCTTCAGGATCTATCAGCGAACCCACTGTAAAGCGACTCACCGAGCCATCAGCATTTCTGAGCTGATAGTACATCAGATCGTACCCATTGGAGAGCTGAATCGAAAACCAATCCCAGCCTTCCTGCTCACGGTCCAGAGCAGAGGTACTCCATTCATGGTCCATCCAGCTTGAGCCTGAAACTTCAAAATTCTGATCATTTAAGGTGATGCTACCTTCCGTATCCATTCTTGTGAATGCCAGGTAGTAGGATGCATTTCCCTGCTCCTCCCCCTTTTTGTCATATCCATCTTCGCCTTGAAGCACCAATGGTTTTGCAGGGGTTACGGTCAGGTTAATGGCGGAACCATCTTCCATTTTTGCTTTAAGCTGAACGGGAAAATTCTTGTCATCAGAAGTCTCCGGATTCATGCGAATGATCTCCCAGTCTTCCAGCCAAATGCGATAGGGCTCCACTTGCGCGCCGGCGAGTCCTGCTGCACCGCGACTGTATCGTTCTTCGAATACATGTTCCTCTTCTTCCACATCCGAAATAGCAAAATGACCCAGATATAACTGATCGGTGTTCCAATTGGAATAAAATTGCTGATCTGAGTTCAAACTATCCGGTGGATTTAACTGACTCCGAAAAATGGTGAACTGATAGCCGAATTGTCGACCGCTTTCTGTGAATACATTCCCTGTGTAGTACCACCATTCTGTTCGAAAGCCGGGATGAGGTCCGTGATCATCGGGAAAAACAAACTCTCGCGGGCCGGTAGCCCGCAGATAACCTTCCTCATCGCCCCCGCCCATCGCCTCAGCTACGGAAATGGATGCGGTGATCTCGTCTTCTTCATTTTCGGCCGTTATCCAGACTATTCCAGCTACTAATGTTAATGCAAATATCGTCCAGTATATTTTTTTCATGATCTTTGATTTTTGGGCTCAGCGAGCAGAGCTACTTTCTTCCTCCAATGTTGGATGTTTTTTGTTGAATGTTCAATGTTCCTATTCATTCCTCAATGCATCCGCAGGATTAGCTTCGGCCATTTTTTTTGAAGGATAAATTCCGGCCAAAAGTGCCGCTACGATCGCTAATCCAACCGCCTGGATTAACACTTCCGGAGTGATCATAAATTGTAATGTCCACCCGAAAGAGCGCAGGTTTATCACATATACCAAAATATAGGCCATCAGAATTCCAAGTGGAACCGAAAGAATACCTGCCATAATGCCCATCACACCGGTTTGGGTGATCACGTAATTCCATAGCTGTCCGGGTGTCATTCCATTAGCTCTCAAGACTGCTAATTCCCGGGCTCGCTCTAATTGAAGTGCCATCAATGCACTGAGTACGCCCATAAAGGCAACCAAAATAGCCAGCATCCTCAAAACAACAGTCACCGTAAAGGTTCGGTCAAAGATCTCGATAGAGGCTTCACGTAATCCCCGGTTCGAACGAATGAAGACTTCCTGCATTCCCGCAGATCTTTCCCGGAGTCGTTCCACCAAAGTATCTACATCAACTCCTTCTTTTGCGTACAAAGCCAGTCCGGAAATGGCGTCATCCTGAAAATACTGATCGTAGACCTGGCGACTAATTGTGATGGTTCCAATATCTGAGGCATAATCAAAGTTAATGGCCTGGATCTCGAACCCGCGGTTGCCAGAATCGGTATCGATGAAAAGTGTATCCCCAAGGCCCGCTTCATTCCTGTAGGCGTATACTTCTGAGACCATAACGATATCCTCTTCGGTATAACGTTGCCAGAATTTATCACCACTTTCCTTTAGCTGATAGGCCTCTTGTGCTGCCACTCCCTGATCGATGGCTACCAGATTGTCGGTGCCTTTGCTGGTTCGGACTTCCACGCTTCGGACACTGTTTGCATCGGCCACACCATCTGTTTTTTTGAGAAATTCTACGAGCATGGGTTCGAGGGTTGCATCGGCCTGGCGGGATACGGAACTTGGCGGCTGAATGTATACATCGGCCTGTAACTGAGCTTCCAGCCAGGATACGACTGTTGTGCGGAAACTGTCTACCATCACCCCAACCCCAACAGTCGCTGCAATGGCAACTGCTAATGCCGCAATTGCTACTGAGGTTCTACTCAGCTCGGTAACCACACCACGCACCGCCATCTTCCCGATCAATCCGTTTAATGTTCCCATGATCGGTCTGAACAATTTCGCCATTCCAACTATCAGCAGCGGAGTGATAAGCGAAAAACCCACGATCATGAATAGCAGGGATGAATATCCGGCCACAATTCCTCCATTTGGGATGAGGAGGGTCCCAACTCCAGCCAGGCCACCTAAAACACCTAATCCCGCAAGGGGTAATATCCTTGAAGTGATCTTCGATTCATTGGAGGAACGTTTCAGTACCGTGGATACTTCCGCCTGAGAAGCTTCGCGCGCCGGCCAGAAAGCAGCGATCAGCGTTGCGCCTACGCCAAGAACAATGCCCTTCACCAAGGGAAATATTCCAATGGAAAGTTCCTGCACGGAAAGCACAAAATAGAGATCGTTAATTGATTGCGTGACCAATTTCACAAGGCCCTGTGCGAGAATAATACCCGTTACAATCCCGATCACAGTTCCCAATACACCGATCAGTAATGCCTCTTTTAGAATGGTAAATAAGATCTCGTTTCTTGTGACGCCCAGTGCCCGAAGTCTTCCTATAAGCGGGCGACGCTGAACTACGGAAAAGGTCATGGTATTGTAGATCAGAAACATGCCAACCAAAAGCGCCAGCATACTGAGAGCTTGCAGGTTGAATTCGAAAGCGCGCGTCATTTGCTCAACGGTCTCGGTACGGGAATCGGAGCGAATGATATCTGCACCTTCCGGCAGGATAGATCTGATTCTTTGTTTCTCAGATTCTGAATTCTGGGGAAGGATAAGATCGATCTGCGTAAGTTTTCCCTGCATGTTAAAGAGTCGCTGGGCGGTGCTGATGTCAACCAATAAAATACTTTCCAGGGCTTGTTGACTGCGATCATCGCTAGCCTCGATCAACCCAATGAGTTGAATTTCAGCCGGTCTTCCGCCTACAGAAATTTGCAGTGGATCTCCGATGCCAACTTGAAGCTCTTCAGCAACCGAGGCTGCCACCAATCCGGAGTTTTCACCGCTAATAAATTCAGAGAGCTCAATGCCCGCCTGCTGACTCGCATAATCGCGAAATGGTCCTTCAGCGATAGGATCCACCCCAAGCACCTGAAAAGTTCGGTTTACCCCATTAACACGGGCATAGCCTTCTACCACAGGTGCTGATTTTCTGATACCGGCTTCAATCCGAAGATCCCGATACACCGATTCATCGAGATTCTCAGCTGCTCCGCGGATCTGATGCGTGGCTTTTCCGGTCACGGCTTCTGTTGAAAGCTGAAAGGCTTTTTCAGCACTGGAGTTGGACAGGTCTATGGAGACAACCACCGCCACACCAAGGGCTACGCCCAAAATGGAAAGCACGAAATGCCATGGATGTTTTTTTAAAAACCGAAGGCTGGAGAGCCAAAGTAAATTCGAGAAGTTTGTACTCATCAGGCTTTTAGTTCAGCTGGTTCAACATCTTCCAGTTTGCCACTGCGGAGCTCAACCACCCGGTCTGCGATCTTGCAGATATCACGGTCGTGGGTCGCAATGATTATAGTCCGGCCATTATCCTGAACTAATTTCTGCAGCATATCCAGAATGGTTTTACCGGTTTCGTAATCGAGATTGCCTGTGGGTTCATCAGCTAAGATCAACATCGGAGCGTGCGCCAATGCCCGGGCGATAGCCACGCGTTGTTGTTCGCCGCCTGAAAGTCGATCGGGATAGCTATCACCTCGATCACCAAGGCCTACCTCTTCCAAATATTGACTTGCTCTTTGAGTGGCGGAATCATCTGAATCTCCTTTTAATTTCAAAGGAAGTAATACGTTTTCATGTGCGGTGAGAGTTGAGATCAGATTGAAAGACTGAAATATGAAGCCGATGTTTTTTCGTCGAAAAAGGGTTCGGTTCTTTTCATCAAGCTCGGCGAGGTTCGTCTCACCAATTATTACTTCCCCGGAGTCGGGTTTATCGATTCCGCTCACCAGATTTAGCAAGGTGCTTTTTCCTGATCCAGACCGGCCCAGCAGCACGATCATTTCCCCTTCCTGAACCGAAAGTTGAAGTTCATTTAGCACAGATCGGGATTTTGTTCCCTCCTGATAGCTTTTGGTAAGCTTGTTTAACTGAATATGTGAGTGCTCTTTCATAAAAATGTTTAGGTCGTTGTTGCTTCGACCAAACACCGCCAACCTGCTATTTGTTCCTTCCTTCTTTTTAATTTGTGAGGTTTATATAATCTCCATAAAACAAAAAAGCGCCCGGCTTGTAACCGGGCGCTTTATACAAAATATTAGACCTGATCTTTGCTTATTTGACCAGCATCATTTTTTGCACTTTTTCAAATTCAGCTGCCCGCAAGCGGTAGATGTACATTCCACTTGGTAGGTTTTTGGCATCAAACACCACGTTATGAGTACCGGCAGACTGTTTGGCATTCACCAGTTTTGCTACTTCCTGCCCCAGAGCGTTGTACACCGTTAGCTGTACCTGAGCTGCATTAGGCAGCGCATAACTGATCTGTGTAGTCGGGTTGAACGGATTCGGATAGTTTTGTTTGAGGTCAAACTCTCCAGGAATACCTGGTTCCTCAACTATGTCGGTTGATTCAACCATGTCTACTCCAACGCTGATGGAGGTTTCACCGCCATCTTCGTCTGTGACAGTGATATCAAGCGTAGCGGATCCGTCGAAATCTCCATTGGGACTCAAGGTCAGGAATTGGCCATTAAAGTCTACATTGATGCCGGACGTATCTACATCGAAAGTGTAGGTCATTGTAGAATCATGGGATTCCACATCGCCAGTCCGCGCATACATATCAGCCGTAAAAGAACCGTCAAAAGGAACTTTGATGTCATTCTCAAATCCGGCCAGTTCGGGCAGATCATTTACGGAGATCACTTCCACAATAAAGGTTTGCTCTGCCGTAGTTGCTCCATCAGAAGCCTGAATGGTCAGCGTATCCGCCCCGAAGATGTTATCCAGCGAAGTAAACACTAAGCTGGTATCACTTTGGATCTCAGCTTCCACAATATGGCAAGGTACTTTGATACTGTAGTTTAGTTCTGGATTGTCATCATCCTGAAAAACCGTATCCAGATCAGCCACCACAAACGTACCGAAATCTTCATCCAGCGTTATCTTTTGAATTGGATTTACGACTACCGGCTGACTGCTGAGGGCGTTGGAATTGGAATAAGTGGCATCACCCTGAAGTTCTCCGCTCATGGCAAGAGTAGCAGAACTATACGTTTGGGTTGAACCCTGAGCTTCGTCAAACCGGAAATAAGCTATAAGCCCTTCCTGCGAACCATTCAGCATTTTGTAGTAATTATCGGCGATCTCTGTATCGGTTCGAGTGGTATTCCATATCCTGATCTCATCCAGCTCTCCGCTGAAAAAACTGCCATCCAGAGCATTTGGTGCTCCAATCAGAAATGGATATTCATTGGCTCCAATATCGCGGTCTTCGGTATCGGTACCATCGAGCTCTCCATTCACATATATCTTGAGATCCGTTCCATCATAGGTAGCAGCAATATGAGTCCACTGATTGGCCGGGATATGTGAGCCTGAATAAACCCGGGGACCAGTGTAATCGATATCGCCTATGGTAAAAGAGGCGAGCACAGAGCCTTCAGACTCCTCCAGCTGTAACTTGTATCCGCCACTGGTTGTACCTTTTTGCAAGATGATGGCATTCTCATTTATAGTTCCATCGTGATTTACCCAGGCTTCTACAGTCATTGACCTGTCAAAGTTCTGATACAATTGCTCATAACCATCCAAAGAATTTCGGTTATCAAAGCGAACGAAATCGAGATCGCCATCCAGTTTCAGCGCATTGCCGGCCGTAAATTCTGATACTCTTGCCGGTGAAAGATAGCTTCTGTCACTTTCCTGACCACTTGCTGAAACAGCTACAGCCTCATAATAGTAGGAGTTTTCCTGCTCAACACCAGTATCGGTGTAGGAGGTACCTGAGGAGACCGTCGAAATTTCTGTTCGATCACTGAAATCCTGTGTGGTTGACCGATAGACTTTGTATTGAGCGGGATTCGCAATATCCCGATTTTCCACACTCACCTCAACATCTGATCCTGTAACCTGCGTAAATCCGTACGGTGTAACCGGAAAAACTCCGGAGGCTTCAACAGAGATATCGCCGTTCACCTGAATCAATTCCATGTCGGTATGATGGGTATCTGAACTTCGAACGATGCTATTTCCTGCATCATCAAATTTGTAATACAGTTCCAGGCCATCTTCATTACCGGTGTATGGCTGGTTGAATTGATCTTCAATTTCCTGACGAGTCAGTGTTCGGCCCCAGATGCTCAGCTCATCGATCTGACCACTATAAAAGTAGCTTGAAGCAGCGGCATCTGCTCCTATAAACAGATCCAGATCATTGTTACCTATACCACGATCCTCGCCTTTTGTGGCATCCAGTTTCCCATTTACATAAATCTTAAGATCGGTGCCGTCATAGGTTCCGGCAACATGCGTCCATTGATCGGCAGGAATGCTAGAATTCGAAAAAACAGTAGGGCCGCTATAATCTACATCACCAATCCCAAAGGCTACTCCCGGCGCCTGCCCTTCCCCTTCAAAGCGAAGCATATATCCATTGCCGGTAGATCCTTTTGCTATTATCACAGCATTTTCATCACTCTGCCCATCATGCTTCACCCAGGCCTGTACAGTGATATCCGTTCCCGTAATATCCAGCGAAGGACGTTCTGAAAGAGCTCCATATGCATTTTTTGATAAGTGTAAACTGGCTCCTCCCAATTGACTATATGGGGTAGCATTTACCATTCTGGAAAAGTCACTTTCATTGTCTGAACCATCTACAGCAGATACCTGGTAGTAGTAATTGGTGCCATTATCTACATCCGTATCTGTATAGGAAGTTACGCCCGAGGCAGCCGTAGCAATACTTGTACGATCACTGCCATCCGGTTGTGTAGATCGGTAGATCTCGAAGGAAGCCGCATCATTTTCGTCATTTGGCCCCAGCCTCTCATCCCAGCTCAGTTCAACCTGTCCATTTCCATTTTGCACATACACATCCGGTGCAATAGGTACAACTCCCGGGGCAACAATGCCCGCATCTCCTGCAAAGGAAATATCGCTTGAACCTGCAAGATCAGACACGGTATTTCCACTTGCAGAATTAAATTCATACAAGGCAACCAGGCCCGTTTCACTTCCGGTCAATTCCTCGAGATAAGTATCAGCTATTTCAAAAGCGGAACGAGTGGTATTCCAGATGCGAACACCATCAATTTGTCCACTTAGAAAATTTGTGGATAGCGACGCATCGGTACCCACCGTTAAATTATTACTGTTAGACCCAATATTACGATCTTCCGTATCTGTGGCATCCAGTTCTCCATCAATATAAATTTTCAGGAACTGTCCATCATAAGTGGCTGCGATATGAGTCCATCGATTTGCTGTAATTCCACTTTCTGAAAGCACTTGTGGTCCGGTGTAGTCAATGTCCCCAATCACAAACCGAACGTAGGTTTCATCCCCTTCACCAACCAGCTGCAAGCGATATCCATTTCCGTCGATGCCTTTATTTATCAGTAATGCATCTTCGCTGCTGTTACCATCGTGGTTTACCCAGGCCTCCAGTGTAATACTTGTTTCACTTACATCAAGCGAAGCATTGTGAGAGGCAGTAGCGTAATCCCCGTCACCGTCAAGCACCAAGGCTCCTTTTTGTGCCAACCCCTCAAATGAGGTGGTAACTATTATCAGTAAAGGAAGTACGAACCACGAAAGGTATTTTAAATGAGTACTCCAACTGCTTTTTATTCTCTTGTTCTGTTCTATTGTATCCGTTTTTTTCATTTGTACGTCTTTTTATTAATGTTGAATTGACAGACTAAACTATTCCCGAGTGTATGGTCTGTCTCTCTTTTCCTTCTTTATATGAAGGCACCCCATTATTGGGATCCTAAGAAGCTAATAAAATAAGACCTATAAACATGAATTTTTTTCTTTGGGTGGAAATTCATTCTTTGAAACCCAGAAAAGCTCCTTCAGCTTTTCCCATTTTATGACCAACTATCTGCATTTACACCGGTCAGTCAGCATCAGAATGTATTAGAGAAAAGAAGTTTACGAACCCCTACCTTTACTATTAAAATCACTCAACCCAGAAATTACTCATGCAAACCATTCCCGCTATCGATCTTCTGAACGGAGAAGCTGTTCGGCTCCATAAAGGATCTTACCAAGAAGTAACAGTGTATGATAAATCACCGCTCAATCAGGCAAAAAAGTTTAAAGATGCCGGTTTCGATCACATTCATGTGGTAGATCTGAATGGAGCTAAAGAAGGTGAGTTCGTAAACCTTCCCCATATTCAGCAGATCATTGACGAACTCGATATCTCCGTTCAAACCGGAGGGGGAATTCGCAAGTTTGAAGACGTAGAGATGCTGCTGGAAGCCGGACTTTCTAAAGTGATATGCAGCTCTATGGCTATCAAAAATGAAAAAGACTGGCTGAGATCTCTGGAAAAATATCCCGAGAACATGATCCTGGGAATGGATCTTAAAAACGGAAAAATAGCCTACTCCGGATGGCTCGAAACGGCTGAGGAATCGGTAGAATCGTTCTTGAGCCGGATGATAGATCAAGGCCTTCAGGAGGTGTTATGTACTGATATTTCCAAAGATGGTACGCTGGCCGGCCCCAATTTTGAACTGTATAACGATCTCCATAAAAACTTCCCCCAAATTCGCCTGATCGCTTCCGGTGGCGTTTCTTCCCTGGAAGATCTGAACATCCTCAATGAAGCTAATATTGATGCCGTGGTAATCGGAAAAGCGTATTACGAAGGTAGAATTTCTCTGGAAGAAATGGCCGCTTTTAATGGCTAGTTTAACGTAGGTCGGGCAGCTTGCCCGACCGTAAAACTTACGTAAGCTTATTAAGTCCGATATAAATCCATCTCGTAATTCAGGATCGAAGTTACAAGTATCAGACTCTGAATTGTTGGCAAGGATCAGATTCCCATCTTCACGGCAATGACTACATATCAGCCAGTCTTTTATCTCGCTCTTACGTTAAAGTTAAAAAAGCCGAGCAAGCTGTTCGGCCTACGTTTATTTACATAGTTGAGATGATCTCAGGCGTTGGGATTCATCACTTTCCCCATAAAAAGAATGGCACCGCTGTTTTGCTCGCGGATCATGAATATAAAAGGTCGGTTTACATTAAAACTCTGAGGCACTGATGTCACGCCGATCCCAACAGAGGTAACTGCTGCTGCCTCGGTTCCTTCCTCATTTACTTCTACAAAGGTTTTGTGCTTCACTTCGCTTATAAATAGTGGCGCATCCGGATTAATTCCAGACAGATCCGCCTTTCTGGTGAAAGCATCTTCCATACCCATAGAGTATAAAATATCTTTCATCTCGATCTCAAACTCTAAAGTAAATTTGGGCAATCCAAGCGGGATTTTTCGGTATTCGAGTTCATCATACCAGATAGCTACCTGTTGGCGGCTGAATTTATTCTGAATGAAATCATCAATAGTCATATCCCGGTCACCGGGCATCAGTACAGTCATCGTAAAAAGACTGTCGCCGTATGGAAGGTCTATCATGTGGACATCATCGTTCATCAGCACATTGAATTTATTCTCCTGATTCATCATCTCCACAGTCACCTGCTCATCGTTTTCTAAGGCGAAGTAACTCTCGCGTGTTCTTTCAGGATCAAACTGATAGGTCCAGTCTCCTTTAAAGTAAATTGCGTTGATCAAATACATTACCATTTCGGGTGGAATCTCATCCTCAATGATCTTCTCTATCAACCCATTGGTATTCTCTTTTACCCAGGTATTTATGACATCCTTGGCTTCCGGATCTCTGAAATCAAGCTCGGTAGCTTCGGCGTTAAAGTATTCCGCCAAAGTCTGTTTGAATTCTTCCTGAACGGCAAAACCTTTATTGCTCCAAACGGAATTGGCGACCTCCATTGAAACCTTGGGATCTACCTCCTTCAATAATGTAATTAGTGATTCATAGCCTTCATTAATTTCCTGCTGAGTAAGTCCGCTGAAAGCAAGTGTTTGGCGCATCTGCTCAAAAGTTTCCCCCTCAGCCCCGTTCATCGTCATCCCCAAAGCAATGGAAATACTGAGGGGAGAAATGAACACATTCTCATCATCAGCCTGTTCTACCGTTTGTTTGAAAAGATTGAAGCTAAATGACTCACTGGTTTCAACCAGTTTCTTTTCAGATTGAGTGAGCTCCCGGGAAAGCTCTCCCTTCTCATTTGGCCCGGTCACATTCTCTGTACAACTCCACAAAATGAATCCTGCCGTTACAACTATTAGCGAAAGTAAGTATCTGTATCTCATGGTCTTGACATTTTTTGATATACTATATTTTAATAAAGAATCTACTTAAATAAAATTGTGCAACTGCTCAAGATATATTCATAGAACAAACTCTTAGTAAAACAGAACACTACCTATTATTTTATTTATCTTAACGCTGTGACAATTATTTTTTCTGAAGCAGTTTTAACTTATTTATTTGTAGAATTTTAATTTCGCATGCTCACAACACGCATCATTCCCTGCCTCGATATTAAAGACGGACGCACCGTTAAAGGTGTAAATTTTGAAGGACTTCGTGATGCCGGAGATCCGGTTGAGCTGGCTCGTCGTTATAGCGATGAAGGAGCCGATGAGCTGGTTTTTCTAGATATCACCGCTACGCTTGAAAAGCGAAAGACCCTGGCGGAACTCGTAAAGAGAATCGCAGCCGAGATCAATATTCCGTTTACCGTGGGCGGTGGAATCAAAACCGTGGATGAAATTGAGGAACTGCTTAAAGGCGGGGCTGATAAAGTTTCACTGAATTCCAGCATTGTAAAAAATCCCGACCTTATCAATGAGGCTTCAGAAGCCTTCGGAGCACAAGCCATCGTTGCTGCCGTGGATGCCAAAAAGAACGGAGATTCCTGGAACGTATACATAAAAGGAGGAACCGAAGATACCGGACTCGATGCGCTGCAATGGATGCAGGAAGTGGAAGATCGTGGTGCCGGTGAAATACTGCTTACCAGCATGGACCGCGATGGCACTAAAGCCGGCTTCGATACCGAGCTCCTTAAAAAAGTAAACGAACTGGTCCGAATTCCTGTAATCGCCAGTGGAGGTGCCGGCACTGTTCAGCATTGTATTGACGCCGTCAAAATCTCAAATGCCGATGCCGTTCTTGCAGCCAGTATCTTTCATTTTAAAGAGATCGAGATCCATCACCTGAAACAAAAAATGAAAGAAGCCGGAATCGAAGTTCGCACAATCTGATGCCTTTTCCCTGAACTACATTTCTTTTCCCCTCTCTTTTTACACCCCTTTTTCGAACATAATTAAATTATTTTTGTTTCCACCTAATTATTTTAAGTGAAATTATATTTCTGATTGTAAGCGCTTTTCTATATGCTCAAGATAGATTCAGCTGTTTTCTGTTGATACCTCCCGTCGATAGAAGTTCCAAAATATGCACTAAACAGCTTTAAATAAGGATTATTTAGATCCAGGCATTTGACAAATACAAAATTTTTGTGGTTTTTGAGTGTACTCATCTCGCCTAACCATCGAAGTAGAAAATATTATGGACCGAAATAATTTAAGTTATACCGGTGAGGAAAGTTCTGCCTGCGGGGTAGGATTTATCGCCAGCCGAAAAGGAGTATTTGCAAACGAACATTTGCTAAGTGGGCTTCATGCCCTTAAGTGTGTAGAACACCGGGGAGCTTGTGGAGCTGACGGCGTAACCGGGGACGGTGCCGGCATTATGACCGACATCCCATTCAATATGTTCGGCTATGAGCAGGATACAGTTGCCATTGCTACCCTGTTTGTTACCAACGACCCTGTGAAACAGCGCCAAAGCCTGAAGATCTTTGAGGATACTTTTGAATTCATGGGGCTTCCCATTCTTGAATATCGGGATGTACCTGTAAATACCAAAGTTTTGGGAGAAGAAGCACTTGCTACACTTCCTGCCATCAAACATGTGGTCATCGAACGACCTGCAAAAAGCAGAACAAATCTTGCCTTTGATAAGCTTCTGTATATGGCCAAACAGCTTACAATGAGGAAGCTCTACTCTACGGAATTGGTTGGAAATTTATTTTTCACTTCTCTGTCTGCACAGACCATAGTATATAAAGGACTCTGCAAGGCTGATGCGCTTCAGGATCTGTATCCTGATCTGCAAAACCCAGAGTACAAAACCCGGTTTACCTTATTCCATCGCCGGTTTAGTACAAACACCAGAACATCATGGGATAAGGTGCAGCCTTTCCGACTGATCGGTCATAATGGAGAGATCAATACCATTGCCGGAAATCGCTCCTGGGCAAAATCGCGGGAGAAGATGATAGGTGCAGAGAAATATGAACTGCTGACCCGAAAAGGTATTAGTGACTCCGGTAGTTTCAATGAAATGGTGGAAGCCATGCGCTACCGCAGTGGAGTTCCGAATGTGGAAGATATTCTTGCCCTAATGGTTCCTCCCGCAAGCGTTGATAATGAATTTTACACCTTCTGGAGCCGCGCTATGGAACCCTGGGATGGTCCGGCTTTCATCTCCTATGCCAACGGCTACACCATTGGTGCCCGACTAGACCGTAACGGATTTCGACCCGCACGATGGGCCCGAACGGAAGATCATTTTTACCTTTCATCGGAAGCCGGCACTTTTCAAGTAGATGAATCTAAAATTAATGCAAAAGGAACCTTATTCGCCGGCCGGGGCGTAACTCTTGATCTAGATACTGGTGAAGTACATTTCCGTGATCCAAGTCACTCCAAGGAAAATGAAGATGCTAAATTTGATGCACGGCTCACTCCGATACCGGAAGAAGTAGGAGATCCCAAAAAATCTTATCTCGAGAAACTTCCGCTTTTCAGTTACACCGATGAGGAGCTAAAAAAAGTCATCTACCCGATGGCAACGGATGGTAAGGAACCAGTGGGTTCCATGGGAGATACTGCCCGACTTGCGGTGCTTTCAACAGAGCCACGATCGTTTTTTGATCATTTCTACCAGAATTTTTCACAGGTTACCAATCCCCCGCTCGATTATATCCGTGAGCAAGTGGTAACCGATCTCAGGACGCATCTTGGAAAAAAACCCAACATTTTTGAACCTAAAGAACTCATTCCCCCGGCACCGGCTTTCTTGCTAAAGACCCCGTTTTTAAGTTTATCGCAAATGGACTACCTGCATTCTATTGTGGGCGGAGATCTTTCTGAAGAACAGATCGTACCGGTCCGGCTTTCCATGACCTTCAAGCGAACGCATGGTGTGGTTGGCTTCAAAGCCAAGCTCCGGGAACTGGCTGATTCTGCTATTGAAGCGGCTCAAAAAGGCCATTCCATCATTATTTTAAGTGACCGGGATGCTTCATACGAGTATCCTGCCATACCCTCTCTGCTGGCACTACGCTCTGTGGTAAATAATTTGAATGAACAGGGATTGCGATTGAATGCTTCGGTTGTGATCGATTCAGGTGAAATTAAGAACACCCATCACGCTGCCGCTATGATCGGCTTTGGTGCTTATGCCGTTTGTCCATATATGGCGCTGGATATTGCCCGAAATGATGACAATCGTGCCCTCAAAAAACTGGATGCCGATACCAAAGAACGGAACTATTTACATGCATTGGAGCAGGGGCTGCTCAAGATCATGGCGAAATGTGGAATTTCCGTGGTTAGAAGTTATCAAAGCGCCAAGCTGTTTTCGGCAGTGGGATTAGATAAACAGGTAATCCGGGATTTCTTCCCCGGTATTCAAAGTCCGATCGGTGGAATTACACTAGATCAGATAGGCGAGCAGGTGCTTGAGCGAACGCAACATTTGCGGGATGAAGACCTCAGCGAAATGAAACCGCTGAAAACCTATCAATACAAAGAACATGCACGCGGTAAAACGGGTGAAAAACACTCTATGACGAGTTCCCGCTCCAAAGCCATTCACGAATTGGTGCGCGATAAGGAACTGGATCTCACCGACATGGAATTGTTCGATGAGTACCTGAAAGCCGGCCACGATGATGAACCGGTCACACTTAGACATCTTCTTGACACAAAGAAATCCGATAAACCGCTAGATGTGGAAGATGTCAAATCTATTGATCACATCTTGCCGAAATTTGGTTCAGGAGCGATGTCTTTTGGAGCTATCAGTGCTGAATCTCAGCGTGATATTTTCCGTGCCATGAAGGAAATTGGCGGCCGCTGTAACAGTGGCGAGGGTGGCGAAAATCCCTATTATTTTACAGAAGGAATATCAGCTTCAGTCAAGCAAATTGCCTCGGGACGTTTTGGCGTAACAGGCGAGTACCTGGTGGCCGGAGATGAAATTCAGATCAAAGTTTGTCAGGGAGCAAAGCCTGGCGAAGGTGGTCAGCTGATGGGCATCAAAGTTACTGAGGATATCGCCCGGGCTAGATTTGCCAATCCCGGCTTCGACCTGATATCTCCTCCTCCCCTGCACGATATTTACAGCATCGAAGATCTGGCGCAGCTTATTCATGATCTCAAACAACTTCACCCCGGAGGAAAAGTAAGTGTGAAATTAGTATCCGGTGTAAACATCGGAACTATTGCCGTGGGTGTAGCTAAAGCCGGAGCGGATGTCATTCAGGTTTCCGGTGGCGAGGGAGGAACCGGAGCCGCATCACTGAGCTCGATGAAGCATGCTGGACTTCCCTGGGAAATTGGGCTTCCTGAAGTTCATCAGGCATTGGTAGAAAATGACCTGCGCGATCATGTGATCTTGAGAACCGATGGTGGACTTTCCCGAGGAAAAGATATTGTCCTCGCTTCTATATTAGGGGCTGAGGAATTCGATTTCGGTAAATTGCTGTTGATCGCTGAAGGTTGCATCATGGCTCGTATTTGTGAGAAAAACACCTGTCCAACCGGTATCGCCACGCATGATCCTAAATTCAAAGCCAAGTACAAAGGCCATAAAGACCATGTGGTGGATACCCTGAAATATCTGGCGCAGGATGTCCGTCGCGAACTCGCAAAAATGGGTGCAAGCTCTCTAGAAGAGGTATTTGGGCAAACCCAATATCTTCAAATGCATCCCGGTCGGGAAGAACTCATCAAGGAAAAGAATTTTGACCTGAGTTATTTCCTGAATGCTCCTTCCTATAAAAAGGAGAAAAACCTGCCCGGACTTTCAGATCCTATCAGCCCGCTAAATCAGCAAATTGTGAATGACCTGGCGGAAGCTATCGACAAGAATGAAGACATCAGCAAGGAATATGAGATCTATAATACAGATCGTTCTGCCCTGGCTACTTTGTTTGGAGAACTTTCCCGTAAAATGAGCAAGCAGCGGCTGAAGGAGATCAAGGAAGGCAAGGATTTTAAGAATCCGTACAGCAAAACCATTTCACTGACCTTCACCGGAAGCGCCGGTCAAAGTTTTGGCGTGTTCCAAAATGGAAATGTGAATGTGCGCCTGATCGGGGAAGCCAACGACTCGGTATGTAAATCCATGTCGGGTGGAAAAACGGTTATTGTGCCTCCGAACGAAGCTACTTACGAACCCAGCGAAAATGCCCTCATCGGAAATTGTGCACTGTATGGAGCCACCGGCGGAACGTTTTATGTAAATGGCCAGGCCGGCGACCGTTTCGCCGTTCGCAACAGTGGTTGTACTGCTGTTGTGGAAGGAACCGGATTGCATGCCTGCGAATACATGACCAACGGCACAGTGGTTATCCTTGGCGGAACCTCCAACAACATCGGTGCCGGAATGACAGGAGGAGAATTGTTCTTGTTCGAAGATCCCGGCAGTAAAGTTAACAGAGATTATATCGACACTGTTAAACTGTCCGGAAAAGATGAGCAAAAGCTGAAATCGATCTTAAAAGATTATCAAGAAGAAACCGGTTCAACCAAAGCCGAATATATTCTTTCAGATTGGGAAAACGTAAAATCACAATTCAAGAAATATATTCCTGTTTCAATGATCGATCAGGAAACGCAAACTGAAAAAGCTTCTGTGGAGAAAGAATAAACAAGAGTCTCACTCACTCATCGATTCTTTTAAAGCATCGGTAGCTTCCCCGTTCATTGTGTAGTGTGCGGGGTTTTTTGTTATGGGGTGGTCTAATTTATTCCCTAATAGTTTATTCTTCTTTGGTAAGAAAACCTGCTCGCCTTGGCTGCATCTTACAACCTCCGCCAGACTTCGCATTCGCTCAGTCCGGCACCTCCCTCAAGGGGAGACCAATTCAAAAAAGCTGTTCCTATTTTGAATTTCGTGGGGTGTAGTTGCTAAGGGTATAAGATGGGATGAAGGCAACTCCACTTCTAATAATTGATTTCAATTCGTGCATCCCAAACATGAACAACAAAAACGACTCATCGAGTCATTCTACATCAACTTCAACCCTGGATGTTCTTTGTTGAGGGTTGGATGTTCCTAAGCTTCCACCAGATACACTTCGCTGGCTACGGCGTTGCCAATAGTTTGCTCCTGTTCTTCTTCCAGGGTGACGGTGATGGGGCCGTTGAAAGGAGCTTTTTCCACAACTTTGAGCTTTACGCCGGGCAACACGCCGATCTTCTCCAGGTACCGAAGAAGCTCCGGGTCCTGATCTTTAACACGGCCAACAATATAGGGCGTGTCGATTTCTGCTTCGGCGATGGAAAGATTTGCCATAACCGGCATCACCCCGTCTTTGGTGGGAATGGGATCGCCATGGGGATCGTGAGTAGGATGATTCAGCAGTTCTGCAATACGATCTTCAAATTGTTCGGAAATATGATGTTCTAGCTTTTCGGCCTCGTCATGTACTTGATCCCAGGAATAGCCCATTACTTCTTTCAGGTATAATTCCAGAAGGCGATGATGTCTTAAGATCTCAAGCGCGATCTTTTTCCCCGAATTGGTAAGTTTAGCGCCTTTGTAAGATTCATGATCCAGTAAATTCATCTTGGCCAGCTTCTTCAGCATGTTGGTTACCGAGGCCGAAGAGACTTCCAGTGCGTTGGCAATATTGGTAGTGGTTGCCTTTTCGCCCTCAGACTGAAGCACATAAATGACTTTCAGGTAATCTTCGATGGACTGACTAAGCCCCATTTTACTTTTGATGGATTCCTTCAAAATAAATTATTGGATCAAGATGTTTCAGTTTTGAACGTAAAATACAAAAATTACTGATTCACGGAGGCATCCGCTTTGATAATTACGAGGGTCATATCATCGTGTTGTTTGGCAATACCCTTGAATTCTTTCACATCGTCCACAATGATACTCATGATCTCTTCAGAGGAAGCCGCGCGGCCCCCTTTCACCAATTTCTCCAGCTTTTCCTCTCCATAAAATTGATTGCCGGGATTCAGCATTTCTGTGATTCCATCTGTGTAAAGAATTATCACATCTCCTTCATTCAATTTCAGCGTAGCCTCTTTGGTCCATTTGATGAAATTATCCCCTTTGGCAACGCCAATTCCAAGTCCATCGGGTTGTAACCATTCAGAGTCCCCATTCGCTCTAATGACCAGCATAGGATTGTGCCCAGCCCTGGCAAAGGTAAACTGGCGTTTATCGGCTTCAAGAATTCCATATATCATTGAGATAAAGGTACCTCTGGTGGCATTTTCATTAAAGAGCCGATTGAGCTGATTCAGTAATTCCACCGGCGATAAAATGAGTGCACTCAAACTATGCAGAACACCTTTAGTGAAGGTCATATAGAATGAAGCCTTGATACCTTTCCCGCTCACATCGCCAATAGCAATAGCGGTGCGTTGTTTACCAATCGGAATCATGTCATAATAATCACCACCGGTTTCTTGTGCAGGAATACAAACTCCGGCAATATCAATACCGGGCAGGTGATGGATCTTGGAAGGTAAAAAGGTTTGCTGTACCGCTCGGGCAATTGCAAGCTCCTGCTTCACCCGTTGCTCTTTGGCCTGGTCTTCGATGTAGGATGGAACGTACTCGGGAAGTTCGTTACGCTCGGTTCCCTTCACTATAAAATATATGCCTATCATACATAGTGAGGTCATGAAAAGAACAAACATCCAGAAGGTGTTGGCATCGGGAGAACCTTCCAAGACCCATCCTTTGGAGGTTGTAAGCAGATTCATGAACAAGAAAAACCCGAATACAACAGGTAAAATATCGTATCGCAGATAGAAGTAGCCAAGAGCGAAGCCGATCACCGCTTTGGTGACTCTGTCAATGATGGCTGGCTCCATAGCAAAAGGCAACACATCGATCACCCCAAAAATAACAGCCGCTAAAACAGGGATGATCCATTTCTTTTCGGTCAGGCCTTTGATCTGATTCCCGACGATCAGAAAAACAGGAACCATGATCAGCAGCACCATCATGGAAGAGACCATAAGGTTGGCAATGGAAGGCAGCACAAATTCGTTGGCAATAAAGCCGTTACCGGACGGTATATAACTTCCCGGAATAAAATAAATGGAGATACCAAGTATACCTGCCAGTATACCTCCGACTCCTATAGATTGAATGAGTCCCCAGCCCACCGGTTTATTTTTAAACAATCCACGACGTACAAGATCCCAGGTTTTTAATTTCTCGGGCCAGTACTGCCGGGTGATGGAATCACTGACAGCGGTTAACACAAAAAATCCAACCGCACTTATGGCTCCCATCACCGCAATAAACATGGCGCCGTTCATCAACTGACTAGTCTCGATGTTGGAGTAGTCAAGGCCGAAATCATTTGCAAACTGCAGTATCCAAAATCCCGGTACAATAAAACCGGCGATCACGGCTATGATCATGGCAGGCCGCGTATCGATGGCATGGGCTTTTATACGCAGGTAGAATACAAATAACAGCCACAGGGAAAACAATACAATAACGAATAGCGAGATGGTTGAAATTATATCCTCAATACCTGTCACTGATTCCGTACTCTCCGGAGCCAATGTGTATTCCAGGGCTTTCAGCGAGCCGGCGGGGAGGACATCAACCGTAATTTCAACAGAAGTTTCCGTATCAGGATCTTCCACATTCCACCATGTGCGGGCAAAACGAATACCTCCTTCATCCATAATGCTAATGGAATCCTGGCGGAGGTCAAAGTCTCTCCACAGCGTTCGGTCCAGGTAAAACCGGGCCAGATTGTGGATGTTATCCATAGAGTAATATCGCGCATCGTTCTCACCCCGTAAGTTTCGTAAGCGATTCAGGATACTTTGCTCTCGTCCACGGTCCTGCACCCCATCCGATAAATGCTGATAATCGGTCAATCCACTTATGAGGGAATCTTCCAAACCGCGGTTATAGCTGCCAAAGTTAGCTTCAAAGATTGAACGAACAGCTACTCGGTTAGAAGGACGCTGTTGGTTTAAGAATTCTGCATTTGCTGAAAACCCCGCTACCTCCCCCTCCTGATCAAACTGAATGAGAACCCGGGCAGACTCTTCCCAATCGGGACTGTTTGTGCTCGTCACTTCCCAGCGGAGCAATGGCAAGTCTGATAAAAATTTCTTCTGCTCAATCTGTTTCTGAAATTTCTTTGCTCCCCATTTTCTTTGAAGTGAATCTGAAAAAGAATGTGCCGGTTCTAAATTCACCCCGCCCATCAGATCTACCGATTCGAACTGCCAGCTTTGAAGGACTGAATCTGCTTTTTGGACCACTTCATCTTCTGTTAAGTTATTTTGCTGAACAGAAAAGGGATGAAACGTTAAAAACGAGACAAAAAACCACCCGAGCCCTATCAGCCCCAGCAGTATGATCAGTAATTCCCTAAAGAGTTGTTTTCTATGTTGCATGAGTAGTAGTACGAAAAATATCCGTTAGGTTTCATGAATATGCTTAGTTTCTTGGAAACATCGAAATTGAATAATCTGAATTTATGTGCCTGATCACCTTTGCCTACAAAGTTCATCCCCGTTACGACCTCATCTTAGCCGGAAACCGGGATGAATTCTATGCCCGCCCGACACAGAAAGCACAATTCTGGACCGAAGAAGGTCAACCGGAAATTTTAGCGGGAAAAGACCTGACCGGTGAAGGAAACTGGCTGGGTGTTCATAAAGATGGCCGCTGGGGAGCTTTGACCAACTACCGGGATATGGAGGCCGTTAAGGAAGATCCGCCCACACGGGGTGAGTTGGTGATGAATTACCTGAAATCAGACCAAACCGCATTGCAGTATCTCAATTCAATCAAACCTGATGCCCAAAAATATAACGGTTTCAATCTGCTTTTGGGAGATGCTGAAGGCCTCTATCACATGCTGAATGAAGAGGGCACCATCAACCCGGTTGAACCCGGCATTCACGGACTAAGTAATGCTTCGCTGGATACTCCCTGGATGAAACTCACTAAAGCAAAAAAAGAACTGGGTGAGATCATATCAGATAAAGATCTCAACAAAGAGGCGCTCTTCGATCTACTGCTTGATGAACAAAAAGCTCCGGAACAGGAACTGCCTTCAACCGGACTTGAGCCTGAAATGGAAAAAGCGGTGTCTTCCATCTTCATCAAAACCGAAAATTATGGTTCCCGCTGCTCCACCCTACTTCTAATTGATAAGGCCGGAAACATTGACTTCACTGAACGCCGGTTTATCCCCGGAACTACCAACATTAAAGGCGAACAACATTTTAACTTCTCCACTTAATTTTTATCGAATATTTCGTTAAATAGGCGCCCAATAAGTTTATCACTATCTTAACCGCCGTTTAGTTCAATTAAAGGCATATATGACGTACCAACATACCAAACCTTCGCTCTTTCAGGCTTTTGTTCCCATTATATTTTTGATCATTGCATTGTTCATAAACGTGCGCATTTTTGGCGATGCCTCCCTCGCCGGCTCTAACCAGATCATCCTGATGTTATCAGCCGGAGTTGCCAGTTTGGTAGCTCTTCAACTTGGGTTTAACTGGAAAACGATCCGAAATGGTATCGTGAAAAGTATCGGCTCGGCTATGTCTTCCATTATCATTTTATTGCTGATCGGTTCGCTCGCAGGAACCTGGCTGCTCAGTGGAATTGTTCCCGCTATGATCTATTACGGACTGATGGTTCTAAACCCCACCATTTTCCTCTTCGCTGCCTGTATAGTTTGTGCCATTGTAGCCGTAGCTACCGGTTCTTCGTGGACTACAGCTGCAACTGTTGGTATTGCACTCGTGGGTATTGGAACGGCGCTGGGACTGAATCCTGGCATGGTAGCCGGAGCCATTATTTCAGGCGCTTATTTCGGGGATAAGATGTCGCCATTGTCCGACACCACCAACCTGGCCCCGGCCATGGTAGGCACCGACCTTTTCACACACATTCGATATATGGCCTACACCACCGTTCCTTCCATCTCCATCTCGCTGGTGCTCTTTTTGATCCTTGGATTTATGTACGGCGGCGATGCTCAACCCATGGATACCGATCAGATCCTGGCAGCCATTGACGGAGCTTTCAACATCAACGGGTGGTTATTTATCGTCCCGGTACTGGTCGTAGTTTTGATCGTAAAAAAGATACCTGCTATACCTTCTATCCTGGCAGGCGCATTACTTGGAGGCCTGTTTGCTCTCATCTTTCAACCCGACGTAGTTCACGGTGTTTCAGGATATGAGGAAGCTTCGTGGGAGTCCATGTATGTTGGGGTGATGATGTCTTTGTATGGTGATATCAGCATCGTTACCGGCAACACCATCGTTGATGACTTGCTTAGTGCCAGCGGCATGTATGGAATGCTGGGCACTGTTTGGCTCATTATCTCAGCTATGATCTTTGGCGGGGTAATGGAAGCAAGTGGCATGCTCAAACGCATTGCCGAAGCAGTGATCTCTATGGTGAACTCCACCGGTTCCCTGATCGCCTCTACGGTAGGAACTTGTGTATTCTTCAACGTAACTGCCTCTGATCAGTATTTAGCAATTGTGGTGCCGGGACGAATGTACACCGACACCTATGCGGAGAAAGACCTCGCACCTGAAAACCTAAGTCGTACACTCGAAGATTCCGGTACCGTAACTTCCGTACTCGTTCCCTGGAACACCTGCGGAGCTTATCATGCCAGCGTATTGGGAGTGGCTACATTTGCTTATCTCCCCTTTGCCTTCTTCAACCTGATCAGTCCGTTCATGACGATCTTCTACGCCTATGCCGGTATCAAGATCCGAAGCCTGGCTGAAGCCGGTGGAGAACCGATCAGTGAAGATGACTTTGATAATCCATAGAGGTAGTAGCTCTCAGCTTACAGACTTCAGCTGTCAGGTTTTGAACTGGTGCCGATTGCTCTGCGTCGTCACCACGTTATTTCGAGTACGTTACTCGTTCCCAAGCTCCAGCTTGGGAACGCCCGAGTGGAAGCTCCTGCTTCCTAATTCAACCAGGCACTTCTTTTTTCTCGCTGAGCATCATCAGCCCCACTGTTCATGTCTGTCTTGAAGGACGGATCCTCGGCCAATGTCACCCGAACCGTTTTCTCTTCATTCCACCGGTGGAAAGTGATCTCAATTTCCTCACCCGGTTCATAATCACGCAAGATATCTTCTACCTCAGATATTGAACTGAGCTTAGTTCCAGCAACGGAAATGATCTCATCGGTAGACTCAATTCCAGCCTCATAAATAGGTGAGCCTTTGATGGCATTCGATCTCAAAACCCCAACTCCGTCTTCGATTCGAATATTAGTCCCCAGTACTGCTTTGCCGGGATTGGCTTTCCCAAAATTCACCCCAACACTGGCAAGCAAAGTTACATAATCCGGCATTTGGCTATCGTAGATATACTTGTTGAAAAAATCGGAGGCGAATTCTTTTCCGGCATATTCACCTAAAGTAGTTTCAATATCTCGGTTGGTATAAGGTACTTCCGGTTTCCCGAATTCCTGCCACATCAATTTCATGAAGTCATCCAGATTTTTATCTCCATCCAGATTTCGGAGAGAAAGATCAAGGGCCAGGCCCAAAACGCTTCCATAGCTGTAGTAGGATATGAAAGTGTTTTCTTTGTTTTGAGGATCTACTGAAGTGGCCGCATCCACAAAAGGCGCCTGATAGCTCATTTCAACCGGACTAAAAAACTGTCGCCCGGGGTGATTGAAAACATAATTGAGTCCGCCCGCCAAGCCTTCAATATACTCCTGCTCGGTGCGGACTCCGGCTCTTGCCAAGATCAATCCGGTATAGTAACTCGTAAATCCCTCTGCAAACCAAAGCTCGCCACTCATGTTGGCTTCCTCAAAATTGAATGGCTCAAGACTTGCCGGACGGATTCGCTCTACATTCCAGGTATGTACGAATTCATGTGAAATGGTCCCTATACTTGTTTCAGCAAGTGGCTCATCCAAGGGTTTGGAGTTGGTTACGATGGTAGAATTTCGATGCTCCATTCCATCGCCACTGGCATTGGGCATGAAACAATTCAGAAATACATACTCGCCATAATCCAGCTCCGGTAACTCCCCGAAGACTTCAACCTGCGCATTCACAATGGCCATCACTTTTTCAAAATATTCATCAACTTCATCATCTGTGGCAGATGTATGCAGAGCCATATTTATGGTTTGATCTCCCACCTTCTCGGATCGTTCAAAGAAGTCTGCAATTTCAACCGGACTATCCAAGAAATAATAGAGATCCGGAGCATAAAATGTATTTCCATCTAAAGGTTTGAGCTGCGTCGCTACTTTCCAGTTCAGGTCTTCCCGAACATTAAAAGTGATCTCGATAGGTCGGTGCTCATAATCGCGCGCCCAGGCAAACGTAGCCGGCATGTTGAGGTGAGCATGAGTTTCATCTACCTGAGAGTACGTTCCATCACCGCGATTGGCAAACAGCGTGTATTCAAATTTCACCGTGCCATCGTGTCCGCTCACATTCCACTGGTGTGTATTGGGCCGGGTGACTTCCAGCTCATTACCCTCCCCATCGGTCGCTTTCACACCATACACATTCTTGGCAAACTCATGCAGCGCATATCTTCCTGGGGAAGTCCGGCTCATTCGAACTTCCAGCACCTTATCATCTAGATTGGTATAGGTTACGCTGATCTCTGCTTCGTGATGAACGGCATTTTCGAAGGAGATCTCGTATTTGGTAGTAGTCTGTGCGGTCAGTGATAAAGTGAGGAGTGATAAAGTAAGCGTGAACAGAATTATTCTCATGACGGAGATTTGAGATTAGAATTGGATGGCGGAATATGGATAGGAATGGGATAAGGTTCAAGGTGTTAGGTGTTAGAGGCGAGGTTTTAGTTTTACAAAGTCAGAAGCGATAATTTTTTCTGTAAGGAGTAGGGTTTTAATCGCTCTTACAATTAGAATGTAATCCTAACTCAATCCCATAAAATGAAGAATTTCAAAAAACTGATTGTATGGCAACGGAGTATGGAACTTGTTTCTGAGACTCATAATGTTGTTGCAAAACTTCCTAAAGTAGAACGATTTACATACAGAGATCAGATGGTAAGGGCTTCAATATCTATTCCTTCGAATATAGCTGAAGGTAGCAGCAGGGATAGCCGAAAAGACTTTATGCGCTTTTTAAGAATTTCATTAGGCTCACGCTTTGAACTTGAAACTCAACTATTGATGCTGGAACAGAATAAAATCATAGAAGCAAAATTTCTAACAGCAGCCATAAGCTTTAATGATGAAGTCCAGAAAATGCTCCACACCTTACTCAAAAAGTAAACTACCCTCCACTATACCCCTAAAACCTCGCACCTAAAACCTAACACCTACTATTCTTAATCCTCCAGCCAGGAAAATGGATAACTCGGATCATCCAACCGCATCGCTTCTTCGGTGACGTACATCGGGTGGAAGGTGTCGATCATGACGGCATATTCATCCGTTTCTTCGGCGCCGATACTCGCTTCGGCTTTGCCGGGTTGAGGTCCGTGGGGAATGCCGCCGGGATGGAGCGTGATATCCGCATAGCCAATTCCTTTTCGGCTCATAAAATCCCCTTCCACATAATAGATCATCTCATCGGAATCTACATTCGAATGATTATAGGGCGCTGGAATGGATTCGGGGTGATAATCGAACTTACGCGGACAGAAACTGCACACCACGTAATTATGTCCCCGGAACGTTTGATGCACCGGTGGCGGCTGATGAATACGTCCGGTGATGGGCTCAAAATCCCGAATGTTGAAGATCCACGGATACAGATATCCATCCCAACCAACCACATCGCAGGGATGATGATCGAAAGTGTAATGGTGGAACCGACCTCCCTTTTTTATTCTCACTTCAAAATCTCCTTCCTCAGGATGGAAAAGCTGCTCGGAAGGCAAACGAAAATCCCGTTCACAAAACGGCGAGTTCTCCATGAACTGTCCCATTTCAGACAGGTAGCGTTTCGGGAATTCTATGGGACCGGTTGATTCCGCGATCAGAAACCGGTTTTCATCCGTTTCAAAATTCATCTGATACGTTGTACCTCGTGGAAGGAAAATATAGTCGCCCCAGCCAAAATCGAGTCGACCAAATACGGATTGAATGTGTCCTTCCCCCTCATGGATAAAAAGCAGCTCATCGTGCTCGCCATTTCGGTAGAAATAATCCATGTTGCCGGTTGGCCGGGCTACTCCGATCTGAATGTCATTATTGAACATCAGCACTTTGCGCCCGGTGATGGGATCTCCACCTGCCGGTATATCTTTGGTTTTCAGCAATCGATGTCGCAGTGTTTTTTCATCTGCTTTCTTGATGTTGATCTGTGCCCCTTCCTCGATCTTCTTTACCCGCGTGGGCATATGATGATGATACAACAGGGAGCTATTCCCGTGAAATCCCTCTGCTCCGAACAATTCCTCAGTATATAATTCACCATCCGGCCGACGAAATATAGTATGACGTTTATGCGGAATCTTCCCTAATGCGTGGTAATACATAATGTTAAATTTTGAATTCTTAAATGTTAAATGGCTCGTTCCTCATTTAACATTTAAACATTGAGCATTTAAAATTTACAAATTTCCCCGAGCGTCTTGTTCGCGTTCGATGGCTTCGAAAAGGGCTTTGAAATTTCCTTTCCCAAAACCGCGGGCACCTTTGCGCTGAATGATCTCATAAAATAACGTCGGGCGATCTACTACAGGCTTGGTGAAGATCTGCAACAGATATCCTTCATCATCACGATCTACCAAAATCCCCAGTTCCGACAGCTTGTCGATGGGTTCGTCGATCTTTCCGACCCGGTCTTCCAGTTCCTCGTAATAAGTGGTAGGAACTTTCAGGAACTCAACACCACGATCTCGCAGCTTCGTTACCGTATCGATGATATCGCCGGTCAACATGGCTACATGTTGTACGCCGGGACCTTCAAAGAAATCAAGATATTCTTCAATTTGGGATTTTTTCTTTCCATCGGCCGGCTCGTTGATCGGGAATTTGATCATCCCGCGTCCACCAGCCATCACCCGGCTCATTAAAGCAGAATATTCCGTGGAAATGTCTTTGTCGTCAAAGCTGATGTATTGGGTGAAACCGAGCACATCACGGTAGAAATCCACCCAGTCGTTCATTCGACCGAGTTCCACATTTCCCACACAGTGATCCACAAACTGAAGTCCAACATCTTCTGTTTTGATCAGACTTTCTTTGGCTTTAAATCCCGGCATGAACAACCCGTTATACCTGGAGCGGTCGATGAAAGAGTGAATGACATCTCCATATGTTTTGATGGCGGCTTTGCGGATAGTGCCGTTTTCATCTTTCAGGTCATGTGGTTCCAGCACCGGTTCAGCTCCTCGCTTTACCGATTCGTTATAGGCACGGTCCACATCTTCCACATGCATAGCAATGTCTTTCACCCCGTCCCCGTGTTTGTGAATAAACTTTGCGATAGGAGAATCACTGTTCAACGGAGCTGAAAGTACAAACCGAATATTTCCTTGTTCTAAATAATAAGAAGTCCGATCACGAATGCCGGTTTCCAGTCCGGAGTATCCTTTCAATTCAAACCCAAAAGCCGTGATGTAGAAATGCGCTGCCTGCTTGGCGTTGTTCACATAATGTTCTACATAATCTACATCCTGAAGGCCAAGATGATCATCAAATTTTTCTTCTACGGGTCGCTCGAGGGTTTCCTGTTGATTAGCCATATCCACACTTGTTTATTTTGAATGATTCACTCTTGAAAATACAAAATAAAAAAGCGCTTCCATAGTGTAAACATCTGAGGTTCAATGCTTTTAGAAAACACGCACCCTGGGATTTGTCTTCGTTGTTTAACTCGTTACGAAGCTCCAGCTTCGTAATGCAGTCCTAGAAGCTCTAGCTTCCCCTCAAATAATTCTATGGATATCTATTAACCCACTTCCTCCCAAATAATCCCGCGCTGATGAATATCGCCAATCTTCCGGTTTATCCACATATCCTCGTTTAACCAGATTAAAGTGAACGTAATTGACCTTCTGATACAACATCTTTTCCTTAGAAATTTGCTTGGGATGATAGCCCTCCTGCCACACTTGATAAACAGACTCTTTCTTGCCTCTTTTTCGTGAAAATGCCAACTGTTTTAAATAAAACAGATTATTCTTTGATTTCAGAAGATCCAGAATTTGTCTGGCCGTATATGATTTAATGCTTTGCATACATGTCTTTAGATCTTCGTGCTCAGCAATCAGATGAAAGTGATTTTCCACGATGCACCAGGCATATACTTTAAGTCCGCTTTGAGACTGATGATACTTTATTGCTTCAATAACGTATCGTGCTATTTCCGGTTTTGAAAATAGCGGCAATCCATGAACAAAACTGCTGGTAAGCAAATAAGGATACCATGTTTCGTGTTGTTTGTAACGGCTTCTTCCCATTGTCTTTTTTATAGTAAGAGCGATGACAATGGGATTCCTTACAAATTTTTTGGAAAAGTCATCATGGTTATGCAGCTCTGGCTGCGTAACCCTCTCCCGGAAGCTCCAGCTTCTAGTGAAACAGTATTCGGGGTGGCAGACTCATTACATGCCACGGGAAACTGGAGTTTCCTGACTGCATTGCGAAGATGGACCTTCGCAACGAGGTCGAAAAGTGATTGTGGGAGATCATTAAATATGGGATACTACCTTCAAATAACTTTATATTTCAATTCCCGAACTACTCTTTTTAAATTCCTGTTAAAGAGACTGAAAAGCGCTTCCAAAAAACCGTATATTCATCACCATGGAAAACCAAGAAAAGCTAGACGAATTTCAAGCTCGCATTGATGCGGGAGAAAAGATCGAACCCAAAGACTGGATGCCCGAACGGTATCGGCAGCAACTCATTCGGATGATGAGTCAGCATGCCCATTCCGAGATCGTGGGAATGCTACCAGAAGGCAACTGGATCGAACGGGCTCCATCCCTGAAAAGAAAATTAGTGCTCCTGGCCAAAGTTCAGGATGAAGCCGGACACGGACTTTATTTATACAGCGCCACCGAAACGCTGGGCATTGACCGTAGCGAACTGGTAGACCAATATCTGTACGGAAGCGCCAAGTATTCCAGCATTTTCAATTATCCAACTATGACCTATGCTGATATTTGTGCAATTGGCTGGCTGGTGGATGGAGCCGCTATTGTAAATCAAACCATGCTGGCCCGTTCTTCCTATGGACCATATTCACGAGCAAATGTCCGAATCTGTAAAGAAGAAAGCTTCCACAAAAAACAGGGATATGAGATGCTCGCTAAGATGGCTGACGGAACACCCGAGCAGCAAAAGATGGCGCAGGATTCTGTCAATCGATGGTGGTGGCCAAGCCTGATGATGTTCGGTCCGCACGATTCCGATTCTCCAAACAGCGCCGAGCTCATCAAATGGCAAGTGAAATTGAAAACCAACGACGAACTTCGTCAGCATTTTGTGGATCGTATGGTGATGGAAGCCGAAGCAATTGGCATGGAACTCCCAGATCCTGATCTGGAATATAATGAGGAAACAGGTCATTGGGACTTCGGTGATATTCCATGGGACGAATTCTGGAACGTAGTAAAAGGCAATGGAGTGATGAACCGCAAACGGATAAAAGACCGACGTGCTGCTCATGAAAATGGCGAGTGGGTTCGCGAAGCGGCAAACGCTTATGCCCGGAAGAAGAAATTACAGCAGGAAAAAGCATCGTAGTGCTGACTGTCCTCCCCGAAAGTAACGACAAGCCGTTCTTTCTGTCCCTCCAGAGGGACACAGGTTCTTGCCAATTTTTAAATTTTTTCCTGGTCAAAGACCTTAACATGAGCAAGAACCTATCACTCTTTGGAGAGAGACAGGATTCAGTTCCACTGAAATCCAGAGAGAGGACAGTGTTGGACTCGAAATCAAATTCATAAATCGACAAAACATTCATGACTGACAATAACAACGACAACTGGCCTCTCTGGGAGGTTTTCACACAACCGAAATCAGGAAAACCTCACGAACATGCCGGAAGCGTCCACGCTGCGGATAAAGAGATGGCGCTCCAAAATGCGAGAGACACTTACGCTCGTAGAAATGAAGGCGTGAGCATTTGGGTGGTAAAATCAAAACACATTACCGCTTCTACTCCCGAAGATATGGGACCATTTTTTGATCCCGCCAACGACAAGCCCTACCGACATCCCCAATTTTACAGCGTTCCACGGGCCGTTAAGAAGAGGTCTTAGTTATTGGTTAATGGTTATTCCTGATTGGGATCAACCCAAATAACCATTTCACAAATAACGATTAACTAAAAGTAATTACTTACAAGAATGACTACTGAAACCAAAGAATTGACGAAACAAGAAGCCTTCCTGGCCTATCTGCTCAGATTGGCTGATGATCGCCTCATCCTCGGACAGCGAATGTCAGAATGGTGTGGGCACGGACCTCAGCTTGAAGAAGATCTTGCCATGGCTAATATGGCCTTGGATCTTATCGGTCATGCCACAGCGCTGTATGAATATGCTGCCGAGATCGAAGATGAAGGCCACGATGAAGACTATTTCGCGTACTTTCGGGATGACCGCGAGTTCACCAACCTTCAGCTTTGCGAACTTCCCAAAGGTGATTTCGGATTTACCATCGCCCGGCAGTTTTTATTCAGTGCATTCAGTTATTTTCAATACGAACGACTGAAAGATGCCAATGACGAGCAGTTTGCCGGAATGATGAATAAGCACCTGAAGGAGATCAAGTATCACCTTCGACATTCCAGAGAATGGGTTTTACGTTTGGGTGATGGAACCGAAGAAAGTCACGAACGCATTCAAGAGTCTTTCGATGAGCTTTGGATGTACATTGGCGAGCTCTTTTATATGGATGAAGTGGATGAATTTATGATCAAGGAAGGCTTGGGCGTAGATTCCTCCGAATTCAAAAAAGAATGGAAGAAATTAGTGGAAGATACGTTAACAGAAGCGACACTCACCGTTCCGGATTGGGATCAATTCATGATGAGTGGAAGTCGCAAAGGAATTCACACTGAGCACCTGGGACATCTATTGGCGCAGATGCAGTTTTTGCGCAGGTCATATCCTGATGCGGAGTGGAAATAGATTTTCATAGTTTAAACTAAAAAATAGTCCTCCCTTGAGGGAGGTGCCGATCCCGAAGTAATCGAGAGAGGCGGAGGCTGTTGGCACCAAGGAGTATATTGCTTGAATCAAACTCAAATTCCCTTGGTTACAACACCCCTCCCGGCTAAAGCCGTACTCCCCTTAAGGGGAGACTTACTTTGCTAACGATTAATTTCTCAGCCAAACTAATAATGACAACCCTTCAATTACATACTGAAGATCAGATCTGGGACTACCTTGATGAGGTGATGGACCCTGAGATTCCTGTCTTGAATATCGTGGAGATGGGAATAGCTCGTAAGGTGGAGATCGATGAACAGGGTAAAGTTCTGATCAAGATCACCCCAACCTATTCCGGTTGTCCGGCCATGAATGCTATTGAAAAATCCGTTCGGGAAAAAATGGTAGAAAAAGCCGTTGGGGAATTTGACGTAAAGCTCGACTTCTCTGAAACCTGGACGACCGATTGGATGACCGATGAAGCCAAAGTGAAACTCAAGGATTATGGTATCGCTCCACCCGAGAAAACCGAAGATGAAGGTGTTGATTTCCTGAAGAGTCTTTCCAGCACCAAAATCGTCCCCTGCCCCTATTGTGATTCTTTTGAGACCGAGTTAGTAAGTCAGTTTGGTTCAACAGCCTGTAAATCGCAGTACTATTGTAATGGATGCGATCAACCTTTCGAGCATTTTAAGTGTATTTGACTGCAGAGTTAAGGATGACTAAGATTTCACTGATTTAATGAAGTTCCGACAGCTTATACCGCTTAACAACTGGCCCCTCTCCTAAAGTGTGTAGTAGATATACAAAATCATCCGAAATTTTGGCTTGTTTCGAAGGTATAGGTAGTTCAATCTCTTTCAGAAAGTCTCCGGTAAACCTGTTATAAATCAACAGCCTTTTTGCATGGTTTGTTTTCTCAATAAGAGCCTCAAAATTCACCATGTATTTCATTTGTTGAAACTTGGAAATAGTTTCACCATTTAGTAGAACATATACAAACTTGTCATTGGCGGCAATATCTCTTGCTCCTTCTGGATGTTTCCCCATTACCGGCAGGCTATATCTCCCACTTTTCTCAGATTCAGGATCAACAGGAGGTAATGGGATTTTAGCAGGCTCATCATTAATAAAAACTATTCCATCTTCGTTTATTCCAATAATCATTGAAGAAAACTCAAATGTCACATATAGCATCCCATCATAGTTGTCATAAAACAATGTTTGTAGTAGCGTGAAATTAGCAAGTGGTAGAAGTTCTTTTTGCTCATTTCTATTTACCGCCCATAACAAAGAACCCTCACTTATTTTGTTATTCTTTATCCTCCAAGCTTTAAAAACTTCTTCCGAAAAATCAACGGTAAGAAGAGTGCTATCATTTATTAATCCAGCCTGGTAACTACTTCCGATTGTCGCATCTCCTCTTACATCAGTTTTATATTTTAAATCTGAAGAATACCGCATCAGTCTCTTTCGCCCAGCATCCCATAGTAAAAAATCCCCATTCGAGAATGTAGTACTCCGCTTATAGTAACTTGGACTAACTTCACCCGGCCCACGGCCACTCCTTATCGATCCCTTTAATAATTCACTTGAGAATTCGAAAAGTTTTATCGTCCGCTTTTCATCAGCTATATCATTAATTACGATCTCTCCATCTCCAGCCAACCATAGATTGTATGGATTATAAATCATCTCCCCAATTTGGGCTGAAGTTTCTCCAATCAGAAACACAGAAATTAAAAATGTGAAAAAAAAAGTTTTTATGCGTGTACCCATTTTTCTAAATATTTACATCTATAAAGAAAGAGTGATCTTTTTAAGATCACTCTTTAACTTTATTATAGTTTAATCACCACACGTTTCATCGCAGCCAAGATCACCTTCACATACACGAACTGTCAGCCCTTTACATTTGCCAAATAACCATCCTTTTCTTTCAGCACAAACACAATCAGGCTCTGGATTAACTATTGCTTCACTTGTATTCAGATTTGTACTTGTAGCATTAGCATTTGTGGATATTCCCGTTACAGTACTAATACTTAAAAAAGTGACTAAAAGTAATGCTCCAAAAAATGTACCCACCTTTTTTATATATGTTTTTTGAGTTCTCATCTTTCTATAGTTTTGTTATTGTTATTGACCTTATTGGCAAACATTAAATAAAAGGAACTTAGTGTTATACCAATATTCTTTACTGCTAATACTTTAAAATTTTGATCTTTGACCATATCTCTCAAACAATCATTAGATACTTCTGCCCCAACTAAGATTGCATATACAGTCCAAATGCTTAAAGTTGCAAATACAATACATATTAACTTAAAGGCTTTTTCCGATAGTCTCGGTATTAATGCTACTATTACAATGATAATTTGAAAGGCAGAAAAGAATAGCACAGAAAAGTAAACTGAAAATTCAGATGTAATAGGCATTTCGCTAAAGTATGGTAGGAAAAAAGTAGGATTTACCAGCTTTAGTATTCCCGAACTAATTAGTGAAAGTAATAAGACCCATTTTACAAAATCTTTGATAATCATATTCCCCGATTTTTTAATTACTTAGCCAGTAAATAGCAAAAAAAAAAATAGCTTTTCCAAATTTATTAGTAAAATATTTAATAACAGCTTTTTACTTGAAAAAACTGTTGTAATAAGTTTTATACAATAGTAGAATCAAGCTTTTTGTATTTTCATTGACAATCTTTGATCCTTCTAAAATTGATAAAAAACCTCAAATCTGTGATTAATACTGACCTAACTAATGGCGTTTTTACCATCACCCTAAACCGCCCCGATAAGCTCAACAGCTTTAACTTTGAGATGGGCAGCCAAATGAAAGAAGCGCTGATGGAGGCTGAATCGAATGATGATATTCGTTGTGTTTTGCTTACCGGAAACGGTCGTGCTTTTTGCGCCGGACAGGATCTTGCCGAAGCCACCGAAGTTTCCAATGATCCGGATCGGGACCTCAGTGAAATTGTTCATCATACCTACATTCCTATCATTAAAGGAATTCGGGAATTAGAGAAACCGGTGATTTGTGCGGTAAACGGAACTGCAGCAGGAGCCGGAGCCAACATCGCTCTCGCCTGCGACATCGTAATTGCCAGCGAAGAAGCCAAATTCATTCAATCCTTTTCCCAAATTGGGTTGATCCCGGATAGCGGCGGAACCTACATTTTACCCCGATTGGTTGGTTTAGCTAAAGCAACTGCCCTCACGTTTCTCGGAGAAAAAGTCTCTGCCCGTGAAGCCGTGGATATGGGGATGATCTGGAAATCTTATCCTGCCGATTCTTTTATGCAGGAAGCTGAAGCGATCGCTTCCAAACTTGCCAAGATGCCCACCCGTGGATTTGGCCTCACCAAACGCGGATTCAACGCCGGATTTTCCAACTCGCTGGAAGAGCAGATGCAGCTGGAAGCCAAACTCCAGGCCGAAGCGGGCGAGACTCACGATTATAATGAAGGGGTTCAAGCCTTTTTAGAGAAGCGAAAGCCGGAGTTCAAAGGTCAATAGGATCACAGATTACACTGATTAAAGGTTTTCACTGATTTATCTACTCGATTTTCTCCAACTAATCAGTGAAGTCTGCGTATTCTGTGATCTACCCTTTTTCGCTAACAACAACTCTCTTCATTATGAATATTGAACTTAGTAAACACCTAAAACTCCTTCTCAATCTTGAAGAACTCGCACTCTTCACCGGTTCCGTAATTCTATTTGGATTAGCCACTTCTTACAGCTGGTGGATCTTTGCCCTACTCTTCTTCCTACCTGATATCTCATTTGCTGCCTACCTAATTAACACAAATATCGGTTCATGGATCTACAACCTCTTTCATCACAAAGGCTTGATGATCGGACTGATATTAGTTGGTTATTTTGCGGAAGTTGAATCGGTGATGGCAATAGGAATTATATTTCTCGCCCATACCTCTTTTGACCGTATTTTTGGCTACGGACTCAAATTCCCCGATGACTTCAAGCATACGCATTTGGGCAGGATTGCGAATTAATCTTTTTCCAACGGATTTTCCACATGTTTGGATAAAACAGTGTTTGAAAGCCCTCGTACTAATCGGTTATCTGCTGTCCACATTATTGTTTGATTATCCATGGCTAATGCAAGATATAAGGCATCATACATTGTAACAGGCAGTGAAACAGATATATCAAAAGCTAATTTTGCCAACGTTTGATGATATACTACATCTGCTGCTATACGTTGCACCTGATCTCGTTTACGGTGAGCATCTGAGGCTTCCAACTCTCTTCTTCTCACTTTTTTGCCTATGATGGAATCCATCTCCACATAAAAAAGATCAGGTACAAGAAAGCCTGAATGATCTTTCAACAATTGTTCAGCTTTATCCGAATCTTCTTCTAAGAAAATCCACTTTGCAGCAATAGAAGCATCAAGAACAATGCTCATCGATCCCGGATTTCCCGTATATCATCCACGCTATTGGAAAACATTCGACCTTCAGCACGATATTTAGTCAGTTCTTCCCGAACCATATTACGGGTTTCCTCTATATCGACTTTTCCCAAAGCCTCAATGGTTTCTTTTAATTCCGCTTGTAGCGAACGGTTGTTCCTCTTTGCTCTCTTCTTCCAGTTATTAAGCGTTTTTTCATCAATATTTCGAACTAAAACGTCAGGCATATTTTCTCCTGATTTATTATTTGATATCATTATGATATCTTTTTACAGAATGATTATCAAGTCTAAAAATTAAGCTCAATTTACAACGCATTCCGCCTCAGATTCCTTATCTTGGAAGCGATTTTTCAGACGCTAAATAAAGAAATTCTATGATATCTAATGAAGCTAAGATCGGCGTGATCGGCGCCGGAACCATGGGAACAGGAATTGCTCAGGTTGCAGCTACCCAAGGTCACCATGTGTATTTGTATGATGCCTACCCGCAACAACTCGAAAAATCCAAAGCAGGCCTGGAGAGCATCCTTGCCCGTCAGGTTGAAAAAGAGCGAATGACACAAGATGAAATAGACGGAATCCTAAACCGCATCGATTTTGTGGATAACATCACAAGTTTTGGAGAATGCGGGTTTGTGATAGAAGCTATCGTTGAAGACCTGGATGTCAAAAAAGATACTTTTGCCCGATTGGAAGGCATTGTTTCCAAAGATTGCGTGCTCGCATCCAACACCTCTTCCCTGTCCATTGCCGCAATCTCATCTGCACTAAAAAAGCCGGGAAGATTTTTAGGCGTCCACTTTTTCAATCCTGCTCCACTGATGAAACTCGTTGAGGTCATTCCCGGAATTGCCACTGATGATGAGGTTTTCAAATCAACCAGGGAATTCATCAAAAGCTGGGACAAGATCACCGTTTCAGGCAAAGATACACCAGGATTTGTTGTGAACCGTGTGGCGCGACCTTTTTATGGGGAAGCCCTCCGTATTTATGAAGAAGGAATTGCCGATGCTGCCACCATCGACTGGGCCATGAAAGAGATCGGTGGGTTCCGAATGGGACCTTTTGAACTGATGGACCTTATCGGTCATGATGTGAATTATGAAGTCACCAGCACGGTATTTGAAGCTTTTTATTACGATCCGCGCTTCAAGCCTTCATTCGCCCAAAAACGAATGGTGGAAGCTGGCTGGCTGGGTCGAAAATCTGGCCGCGGGTTTTATGACTACCGTGAAGGAGCTCAAAAAAAAGAGCCCACAAAAGACAAAGAATTAGGCACAAAGATCTTCGATCGCATTTTAACCATGCTTATTAATGAAGCTTGTGATGCCGTTTTCATGAATATCGCTTCGGTGGAAGATGTAGATCTTGCAATGCAGAATGGCGTGAATTATCCAAAAGGCTTACTGCAATGGGGTGATGAGATCGGTTTGAAAAATATCCTGGATCGAATGACCGCTCTTCAGGTCACATACCGCGAAGATCGATATCGGCCTAATCCGCTCCTTAAGAAAATGGTAGCCGAAGGAAATAGTTTTTATGAGGAATAGCTATCAGCTTTCAGTTTTTCTTGATCACTGAAAGCTCTAATTACCAACGACTATGAATAAGAAACCAACAACCATCATCAACCACATGCTCCAAAACGATGCCTTTTCTCAATGGATGGGCATAGAAGTGATGGAATCTGAACCTGGCTATTGCAAACTTTCTATGAAAATTCGGGAAGAAATGACCAATGGCTTTGGAGTTTGTCATGGTGGAATTACGTTCTCGCTGGCCGATAGTGCTCTCGCTTTTGCTTCTAATTCCCGTGGTTCAATTTCTCTGGCTCTCGAAAACAACATAAACTTTACAAAGAAAGTGAATGTTGGAGATTTACTTATTGCTGAAACCGAAGAACTTCAAAATGGGCGAACCATCGGCGTGTATAAAGTCCATATTTCAAACCAAAATGAAGAATTGGTAGCCGAATTCAGAGGCACGGTTTACAGAACCGGAAAGCAGCATAAACAGGATAATTAAAAATTTAGAATTCAAAATTTAAAATTACATGTCCGAAGCATACATCATTGACGGCATTCGAACTCCAATCGGAAAACTTAAGGGGGCGCTTTCTCCTATTCGAGCCGATGATTTGGCAGCTATTCCCATCAAAGAACTCATCAAACGAAATCCAGAAATTGATCTGGAAGCCATTGAAGATGTGATCCTTGGGTGTGCAAATCAGGCCGGCGAAGACAATCGGAATGTAGCTCGAATGGCTTCTCTTTTGGCTGGAATTCCGGTTTCTGTTCCCGGTGAAACGGTAAATCGGTTATGTGCTTCCGGGATGAGTGCCACGGTGAAAGCTTACCACGCCATCAAAGCCGGCGAAGGTGATCTGTTTATAACAGGCGGAGTGGAACACATGACCCGCGGACCGATGGTTTTAGGTAAAGGATCTTCGCCCTATTCCGGAACTACGGAAATGCACGATTCTACTTTCGGATGGCGGTTCATCAACCCAAAAATGGAAGAAATGTACGGCACCGATGGTATGGGCATGACCGCAGAGAATGTAGTTGAAAAATACGATATCAGTCGCGAGGATCAGGATAAGTTTGCGGCCTGGAGTCAGCAAAAAGCCGGAGCTGCCCGGGATTCCGGTCGATTAGCAAAAGAAATTGTCCCGGTTGAAATTCCCCGCAGAAAACAAGATCCGCTGTTGTTTGAGCACGACGAATTTATGCGCCCCGACACCACGGCTGAGATCCTGGCCAAACTGCGTCCCGCTTTCCGAAAAGATGGATCTGTGACGGCAGGGAATGCCTCCGGATTGAATGATGGGGCTGGTGCATTGTTAGTCGCTTCTGATCAAGCCATCAAAAATTTTAGCCTAAAACCTAAGGCGAGAATTGTAGCTCATGCGGTTTCAGGAATTGAGCCGAGAATAATGGGATTGGGCCCGGTTGAAGCGGCTCAAAAAGTCTTGAAACGTGCCGGTATGAAGCTAGATGATATGGATGTAATAGAGCTTAATGAAGCTTTTGCCGGACAATCGCTCGGCGTAACCCGCTTGCTTGAAATGGAAGACGATGACCCCCGGCTCAACCCAAACGGTGGAGCAATTGCTTTGGGACATCCACTAGGCATGACCGGTCAACGCTTATTGCAAACGGCTACGGTCGAACTTCACGAAAAAGAATCGCACCAATATGCGCTTTGTATGTTGTGTGTGGGGGTTGGTCAGGGAATGGCTGTGATACTTGAGAAAACATAAAGAAAAACCGCAAAGGTCGCTGAGTTGTTCCAGAGGACGCTAAGGCGTAAAAGTTGAAGATTAGCTGAATTTGGGTAATATTGATTCAAAACAGATTCTAAATGAAAGCTCTTAAAGGTACATATGATGGTGAACACATCCAGTTGGATGAGGATGTAGAACTAAAAAAAGATTCCAAACTCTTGGTCATATTATTGGAAGATGAAGAGGAGTGGGCGGAGCTTTCTACTAAAAACCTTAATCGTGCCTACGGTGAAAGCGAACCAGAATATGAGCTTTCTATGGTAAAAGAACCTAATTCTGAGTATGAAAGCCGGTGAAATTGCTTTGGCAAGTTTACAACAAGCTGATGGTCAACTTAAACTGAGACCGGTTTTACTGTTAACCACTTTCCCTCCATTTGATGATTGGCTTGTTTGCGGAATCAGTTCTCAAATCAGACATGCTGTCTCCGGATTGGATAGTGTTGTTGAAATGAAGGATACAGATTTTGAGCAGTCAGGTCTTCAAGTTTCATCCGTCATTAGAACAGGATTTCTTGCTACTCTTCCATCAAAAGACATTCCCGGAACAATTGGAAGCATTTCATCGCATAGGTATCACACCGTGATTAATCAATTAGTTACTCACCTCAATCAATCATGATCTACGAATTCAATGGATACAAACCGGTAGTTCACGAGACGGCTTTTGTACATCCCCAAGCAACAGTTACGGGAAATGTGATCATTGGCAAGGATGTATATATCGGTCCAGGAGCAGCCATTCGAGGCGACTGGGGCAAGATCGTGATCAAGGATGGATGCAACGTACAGGAAAATTGCACGATCCATATGTTTCCGGGTATGACGGTGACTTTAGAGGAATCCGCTCATGTAGGACATGGAGCTATTATACATGGTGCACACCTTGGAGAAAATTGCTTGGTTGGCATGAATGCTGTTGTGATGGACAACGTGAAAGTTGGAAGAGAATGTATTATTGGAGCCCTGACTTTTGTGCCTGAAGGAATGGATATTCCAGATCGAAAAGTAGTGGTTGGGAATCCGGCCAAGATCGTAAAGGATGTAACGGATGAAATGGCTAAGTGGAAAACCAAAGGGACTGGACTGTATCAACAGTTACCGAAAGAGTTGCATGAAACTCTGAATGAATGTGAACCGCTCCGTGAAGTTCCCAATGGCCGAGAAGATCAGAAGATGGATTATGAGACGTGGGGTAAAACAAAGTAATTTTGAATGTTGAATTTTAAATTTTGAATTGCACGGGATTAAAATGAAAGTAACGAGTTATATAGAAGGTCAGTGGTTTAATAAAGGCACCGAAACTAACCTGTTCAGTGCGGTTACCAACGAACCGATTGCCCAGTTGGTGGAAGCGGAAATTGATTATAAATCTGCCTTGGAATATGCCCGAAAAACAGGCGGACCAAAGCTTCGTGAGATGACCATCCACGAGCGGGCCTTCAAGATCAAGTTTCTGGGTCAGTATTTGATGGAGCGAAAGGAGAAATATTATGAGATCTCCACGCATACAGGTGCTACCCGGGCCGACTCCTGGATCGATATTGAAGGTGGGATCCTGACCGCATTTGGGATCTCCAGTAAATCACGTCGCGAACTTTCGGATCTGCCCTGGCATGTGGAAGGCGATACGGAACGGCTTTCCCGAAAAGGCTCTTTTATGGGGCAGCATATTTGCGTTCCAAAACAAGGAGTTGCTGTTCACATCAATGCATTCAACTTTCCGGTGTGGGGAATGCTGGAGAAACTGGCTCCCGCTATCATTTCCGGGATGCCCGTTATTGTGAAACCAGCGCCAACCGGATCGTACCTGGCGTGGGAAGTTTTTAAGGATATCATTGAATCTGGCATTCTCCCGGAAGGAACGGTCCAATTTATAGCTGCTGATAAACCCGGCGATCTGCTTGATCATTTAATTAGTCAGGATTCCGTTGCCTTTACCGGCTCAGCGCTGACTGGAAAGAAACTGAAAGCTCATCCAAATATCATTGCCAATAATGTTCCATTTAACCTGGAAGCGGACTCCCTGAACTGTTCTATCCTTGGAGAAGACGTTACTCCGGATATGGAAGAGTTCGATCTTTTTGTAAAAGAAGTGGCTCGTGAAATGACGGTCAAAACCGGACAAAAATGTACGGCCATTCGTCGAACAATAGTTCCAGAGCATTTAGAAGATGAAGTCATCGAAGCCCTGAAAACCCGATTAGAGAAAACCACCATCGGCGATCCGGGTCAAAAGGAAACGAGAATGGGACCGCTGGCGAGCTCGCTTCAAGCCGAACGGTTTGAGGAACAACTCCAACAGTTATCCGAGATCACAGACACCGTATATATGTCTGGTGATGAGCTAAATGGAGCCTTCACAAATTCCCGGCTGCTTGTCTGTCATCAGCCCATGCAGGTAGATGAAGTGCACCAGCTTGAGGCATTCGGACCTATGACGACCATCATGCCTTATAAAAATACCCAGGAAGCCATCGATATTGCCAACAAAGCTAACGGGTCGTTAGTAGGCTCGCTTTTTACAGCTGATGATGAGCTCGCTCATACAGTCACCATGGGATGCGCTCCCTACCATGGTCGGTTTATGGTGATCAACAGAAACTCAGCTGGGGAATCAACCGGACATGGATCTCCTATTGCTTCGCTGGTACATGGCGGACCCGGACATGCAGGAGGAGGCGAGGAATTGGGCGGAGCCCGGGCTGTCCTTCACAACATGCAGCGAATTGCTTTACAGGGATCGCCGACCACGCTACGAAACATCGTGAAGCAACACATCAAAGGAGCGGAAACGCGGGAATCCGAAAAACATCCATTTCAAAAATATTTTGAGGAACTGGAGATCGGTGAAGCAATGACGACTGAAAAACGCACTGTCACTGAAAAAGATGTGGAAGAATTTGCTGAGCTCAGTGGCGACCATTTTTATGCTCACACAGATCCAGATGCGGCTGCGCGTTCTCTCTTTGGTAAGATCGTAGCCCATGGATATTTTGTACTTTCGGCCACGGCCGGTTTATTTGTGGATCCGGATGAAGGTCCGGTAATGCTGAACTATGGATTGGAAAACCTGAGGTTCGTGGCACCGGTCTTTCCGGGGGACACTATTCAGGCAAAATTGATCCTGAAACGGAAGAACGTCCGTCAACAGAAAAAGGATGATAAGTTCCCCTTTGGAGTTGTTTATTGGGATGTGGAAGTCACTAATCAGGAGGATGTACTTGTTGCCGAATACACCATCCTCACTTTGATGAAGCGAAAAAACAAATTAGATATAGACGAAATTTAGGAAATATTGTAAGGTTTGCTGATTTCATTGCTCTTACTGTTAAAGAATTCAGGAGTCTGAATTCAGAAATCAGAATAAAAGATTTGAACAATGAGAAAACCAGCAAAAACTTTTCGTGATTTAATAGTGTGGCAAAAAGCACATCAATTTGTGTTAGAGACCTATAAATACACTAAGCAATTTCCAAAATATGAGCTATATGGATTGAGCTCTCAATTTAGAAGAGCAGCGGTGTCTATCCCCGCAAATATTGCTGAGGGATTTAAAAAACGAGGACCAAAGGATACTATGCGATTCTTAAACATCTCGCATGGTTCTTTGGAGGAATGCAGATATTACATAATTCTTGCAAAAGATTTGAACTACGGAAATTCAGATCATCTGAACAATTTATTAGAAGAAGTTAGTCGCCTTCTTGATGGCTATTACAAAGCCATTCTGAATTCAGAATCCTGAGTTCTGAATTCTTTTTTTGAACTTAAATATTAATTACCAAATACAAATGTCAGAGCAAAACGGAGCCGTTAACCTAACCATCACCAACAATATTGGAACCATTGAGTTCTATCACCCAAAAGGAAATTCTTTACCGGGAGCTATTCTCAGAGAACTGGCGCAAACCATTACAGATGCTGGATTGAATGACGAGATCCGAGTGGTGGTGATCAAGAGCCGGGGCGATGGAGCTTTTTGCGCCGGGGCTTCTTTCGATGAACTGATCGCGATTGAAGATTACGACACCGGCAAGGAATTCTTCATGGGATTTGCCCTTGTTCTGAATGCCATGCGAACCTGCCCGAAGCTGATCATTGTTCGCGTACATGGAAAAACAGTAGGCGGTGGTGTGGGCATTGCAGCAGCCGGAGATTATACCTTTGCTGAGGAAAAAGCGTCCATTAAATTGAGCGAACTGGCGCTGGGGATTGGCCCTTTTGTAGTAGGTCCGGCGGTAGAACGAAAGGTGGGCACTAGTGCTTTTTCTGCCCTCTCTATTGATGCCACCAACTGGTACGATGCAGAATGGGCCCTTGAAAAAGGGTTATTTAATAAGACATTCGATTCAACCTATGACCTGGATCAAGGCATCAGAGACCTGGCTGGAGAACTCGCCAAAAGTAGCCCTGACGCCATGAAAAACCTTAAAGGCGTATTATGGAAAGGAACGGAAAACTGGGATCTTCTTTTGGAGCAACGAGCTGAAGTAAGTGGACGATTGGTCTTATCTGATTTCACCAAAAATTTCATCCGAAAGTTTAAAGAGAAGTAATTACTGATCCCTCGGTATTTTGATTATCACGGTTGTCCCCTCATCATTAAGGATCTCAATATCCCCTTTGATCTGACTGGTGAGGGAATGGATCAGTGTTACGCCAAGTGAGGTCCTTTTCTTCACGATCACTTCTTCTGATATTCCAACGCCATCATCTTTTACTTCCATCAGATAACGATTCCCAACATAAGGTCTGAAATTTACCCAGATATTTCCTTCTGTCAGCCCATCAAAAGCATGTTCATAGCAATTGCTGATAAGCTCATTCAGGATCAGTCCGCAGGGAATGGCTGTGTTGACATTCAGTGAACCTGAGCGGACATCTAAGTGTAGCTTGATCTCTTGATCACCGCCCTGCAAAGTTGCTGATATTCGCTCTATGAGGTCTTCAGCAAAACCTTTGAAATCAATATTCGTCAGTGCTTCATTTTGATATAGTTTTTCGTGGATGGACGACATCGTCTGAATCCGCAATTTACTATTTTCGAGAGCAGACTTGGCTTCTTCATCCTTGATCTTATAACCCTGAAGCTCCAACAGGCCCGAAACCACCGCCATATTATTTTTCACCCTGTGGTGAATTTCTTTGATCAATACCTCTTTTTCATCCAGAGCCAGCTGAAGTTCGGCAGTGCGTTCATCCACCATTTTTCCCAGCTTATTCTTCTGATAGTAGATCATCATCATTCTTATGCTGAGATATATAAGCCCCAAAAAAGAAAGTGTGATCAGTGCATAGAACCAGGCTGTTTGCCAATATGGTTTTTGGATATTGAAAGAAGCCAGGGAAACCGGTTCACCCCAATCAGATTGAATACTTTTAACTTGCACCTCCAGCTGATATTCGCCGGGCTCAAGATTTGTGTAGTTGATCTGCGAGGTGCCATAATGCGTTCTCCAGCTTTCATCCAAACCCTGCAGCCTGTATTTATAGAACACCCGTTGTGGATTTTCAAAAAACAGGGCGCCTAACATCAATGTCAGGTTATTCTGAGAATGCTCAAGGGTCAGCAATTGCTCTCCCTTCATATCCTGTTCTACCCCATTAACCAGGAAAGATCTCAAAATTGGCTTTGGTGCAGATTTCACTTCCGGCTTATACTTTTCATCATATTTGATCAATCCATGCGTATAAGAACCAAACCAGATATCCCCGGTTTTGTCTTTATAAGACGACAAATAATTCATCTCCACACCTTTCCCAAAATCCTCAAGCGGAAAGAAAAGTCCGTTTATGATATTATTCGATGCTTTTTCCGGCAACTCACCTCTTTTGTGGTAATGCAGCCCGCCACTGGTGCCCTGCCAGATATTACCTTCATCATCAAATTCCAGGAACTGCGTTTCTTTGAGGAATTCTTCGGGTAAGGTATAATTGAGCACCGCTTCAATGCTCTCCTGCTCATCAAAAATAATCTTCGCAAAACCTGTGTTTGTTCCAACCCAATAGGTGCTATCCGGAGATTGGGTAATAAAGTGCATACCTGTTCCCTGAATGCCGGCATCCAGGGTGTACGAGCTGATAGAATCACCCTCAACTTTACTAAATCCCTGATCGGTGACCGCCCATATTTTCCCGGAAAGATCAAAATATACCTGCCACACAAAGTTGTCTACTAATCCCTCATTAATGGTAAATGTATTTTCCAGATCTCCACTTTTATAATGTCTTAACCCGGTTTCGGTAGCCAGCCACAAATTATCACCGTCCACTTTTACATCCTGAATTGCAACATTGCCGATGCCAAGTGAAGCTCCGTAATCCACAAAATCTTTGCCATCAAACTCAAGCAGTCTCGAGTAGCTGCTTTGCACCAAAAGATTTCCGTTGGGAAGTTGATCTATATCCCAAACTTCTTTGTAATCCACCAGGTGTTCAGGGATTCTGAAGTGTTGAGAATTCCCCTGTTCGTTGAATTTTGTGATACCAAGATCGGTGCCGAGCCAAAGCCCTTCGTCATTTTCAAAGATCACATTCACAGATTCTCCCAACACAAATTCTGAGTCATCAAAGATCCTGAAACCTTCACTCCGAATAACATTCACTCCATTTTCATCCGTAGCCACCCACGTCTGTCCCTCATTATCCTCAAATAAATAGTAGATATAATTCGAACTCAGCCCATTGCTTTTATTGATGTGCGTAAAATCCTCCCCATCATACCAATAAATACCATCGCCTGCGGTAGCTATCCAAACCGTTCCGGCATCATCAACCGAAACAAAATAGACATAGCCCAGATCATTTCCATCGACGGATTCTATATGTCTCCATACGCCTTCATCATAAACGGAAACCCCATTACTGGTAGATGACCACACTTTGCCTTCTTTATCTTCTGCGAAATTATATACAGACTTCCCGCTCAAACCTACTTCCGGTGGAGTTTCTTTAAGGGAATTTCTATTGAAAACAGCCATCCCCTGCCAGGTTCCGATCCAGGTATCGCCATTTTCTTTGTGATAAATATTCCAGCTATAGTTTGATGGGAGTCCGTCTTGCTCGGTAAGCCGAATGAGATTCTGGTCATCCCAAATAAAAACTCCCTGTCCATAGGTTGAAAACCAGATCCGTCCATCATTTGATTCAGAAATATGGAGGACAGTAAGCGAATCTAAGGCCGCAAGTTCGGGGAGATATTTAACGCTGTCTCCATCAAAAATTCCAACTCCACCATTCTCAACCGACGTCCAGAAGCGATCTCGTGAATCAATGAACAGGTCGTATAAAAGATTGTTTCTGAAGCCATTCTCAACGGTATAGTTTTGGGTTTCTATGCCATCAAACCGAACAAGTCCTTCATAAGTGGAGAACCACATATAGCCACTCGAGTCTTGAATCACATCCCCTATTTGTCCGGCAGGCAAACCTTCGTTGGTCGATATTTTTTTTATATCGAACGTTTGAGCAAACCCGGCGTTTCCCGTAAACGCCATTAGTATCCCTATGAACGGCAGTAATTTATTCAAAATGAAACCTTATTAATTAGCCTTTGAATATCTAAAATTATAGTCCTATTAAAAAGTTAGGATTTTTTCCTACTTCCCTATTCGTATACACTATTTACCACAATTAATTTTTAGTATCTGTATACTCAGGCATCTTTTTAACCAACCTATCTATTATGCGATTTTCTCTGTTATTATTGATGCTGATTTTCGTCAGCTTTTCTTCTTTTGCCCAGGATGAATGGGACGTCACCGACCCCGGTGTTATGGGTGAATCTTCTGAAGTCACCATTACCACCGATGAAGGCACCTGGATGAACCTGGATGTAAGTCCCGACGGTTCGCAAATTGTCTTCGATCTTTTGGGGGATATTTTTATGATGCCCATCGAAGGTGGAGAAGCAGAGCTTTTACGGGGCGGACATGCCTATGAAATTCAGCCCCGGTTCAGCCCGGATGGCTCCCAAATTCTTTTCACCAGTGATGCCGGAGGAGGCGATAATATTTGGGTGATGGATGCCAATGGCGAAAACGCCAAGCAGATCACCGACGAAAGTTTCCGGTTGTTGAACAACGCCGTCTGGACTCCGGATGGTGAATACATCATCGCCAAAAAACATTTTTCTTCGACTCGTTCTTTGGGAGCCGGCGAGATCTGGATGTATCACAGATCGGGCGGAGCAGGCGTTCAGCTTGTAGAGAAAGCCAACGAGCAGCAAGATATCGGCGAGCCGTGGGTTTCTCCGGATGGTCGGTATGTATATTACAGTCAGGCCGTATACCCCGGCGGATATTTTCAGTATAACAAAGATCCCAACAGTCAGATCTATGTGATCCGCCGCTACGATCGTGAGGAAGGTGATATCGAAACAGTGACCGGAGGAAATGGCGGAGCGATACGACCACAGATCTCTCCCGATGGAGAAACGCTGGCTTTTGTACGACGGGTAAGAACAAAATCTGTGTTGTTTTTGCGTGATCTGGATACGGGACGCGAATGGCCGGTGTACCAAAACCTCAGTAAAGACATGCAGGAAGCCTGGGCGATCTTTGGTCCCAATGCCAACTTCAACTGGATGCCGGATAATCGACATATTGTTATTTGGGCAAATGGAAAGATCAACATGATCGATACGGAGACGCATGAGTCTCAGATCATTCCTTTTGAAGCAGAAGCCACGCATAACCTGGTAGAGGCCGTACGTTTTCAGCAGGATGTAGCGCCGGATAAATTCCGATCCAAAGCGGCCCGTCATCTTACCACTTCTCCTGATGGAGATCGCGTGGTCTGGAATGCAGCCGGATATCTTTGGACCAAAGAACTCCCCAATGGAACTCCCGAGCGATTGACTACCGCCTCTGATTTCGAATTCGAACCAGCCTTTTCTCCCGATGGGCGCAAGTTAGCTTATGTCACCTGGAGTGATGAGGAAATGGGCGCCATCAATGTGATCGAGTTCAATCGCCGTGGAAATGCCGGTTCACCCCAAAAAATTACTTCGGAAAAAGGAATCTACCGAGAACCTTCCTTCTCTTCCGATGGAAATACCATTGTGTTCAGAAAAGAAGATGGAAACGGTCAGCAGGGATTTGTGCATACGCTGAATCCTGGCATTTACACTATCCCGACAGCAGGCGGAGAATCAACCATGATCACCGATGAAGGTGCCTTTCCGAAGTTCAGTCCTGATGGAGAGCGCATTTACTATCAAACCGGTGGCTACATTTTTGGAAGCATCAATAAAGCGTACAAAAGCGTGAATCTCCGTGGTGAAGATGAGGTCACCCATTTCACCTCCAGTTATGGACATGAGTTCGCTCCAAGCCCCGATGGCAAGTGGATGGCGTTTTCAAACTTGCATAAAGTATACCTGGCTCCCATCCCCAAAACAGGGAAAACCATTGAGCTGAATCCAAACACAAAAGCCATTCCGGTAAAACAGATCTCGGAAGAAGCAGGATATCACATGCACTGGTCGAACGACAGTCAGAAGATCCACTGGACGCTTGGTGAAGAATATTTCACCATAGACCTCAACGAAACTTTTGAATTTGTTGAGGGAGCGCCGGAAGAACTTCCCGAACCTCCAACTGAAGGAATTGATCTTGGGCTAGAACTGGAGACAGATGTTCCTGAGGGCACCATAGCGTTCACCAACGCTCGCATCATCACCGTAAACGATGATAACGAAGTGATCGAAAACGGAACCATTGTAGTGGAAGGAAATCGCATCGTTTCAATTGGAACTGATGTGGACGTTCCATCGAATGCCAAAGTGATCGACGCATCCGGCAAAACCATCATGCCCGGAATTGTGGATGTACATGCGCATGTGGGGAATTTCAGATTAGGCATAAGTCCACAGCAGCAATGGGAATATTTTGCAAATCTGGCGTATGGAGTGACAACCGTTCACGATCCATCTTCCAATTCTGAGATGATCTTTTCTCATTCCGAAGCCGTGAAAGCCGGACATATGGTTGGTCCACGAATTTACTCTACCGGAGTGATCCTGTACGGGGCAGATGGCTCTATCAAAGCAGAGATCAACAGCTATGAAGATGCTTTATTTGCGCTGGAAAGAACCAAAGCCTGGGGTGCTTTTTCTGTGAAGAGTTATAATCAACCTCGCCGAAATCAGCGGCAGCAGGTCATCAAAGCAGCCAAGGAATTGGAGATGATGGTAATGCCTGAAGGCGGTTCTACCTTCACCCACAACATGAGCATGATCCTGGATGGACATACCGGCATCGAGCATAACATTCCTGTAGCGCCACTTTATAAGGATGTCACCGAGCTTTGGGGTGCCAGTGATGTAGGTTATACCCCAACACATGTGGTAAACTATGGAAGTATGAGCGGTGAGTATTACTGGTACCAAAAGACCAACGTTTGGGAAAATGAGCGACTGCTGACTTTCACTCCAAGAAGTGTGATCGATCCGCGGTCCCGCCATCGTACAATGATCCCTGATGAGGAATACGATAACGGACATATTCTCACTGCCGAATCAGACAAAAAACTAGCTGACGCTGGCGTAAAAGTGAACCTCGGAGCACATGGTCAGCTACAAGGACTTGGCGCCCACTGGGAACTCTGGATGTTTGAACAAGGTGGGATGAGTAACATGGAAGCCTTGCGCGTATCCACAATCAATGGTGCACATTACCTGGGAATGGACCACGAGATTGGATCCATCGAAGAAGGAAAACTGGCTGATCTTGTGATCCTGGATGAGAATCCGCTGGATAATATCCGAAACACAAATTCGGTAACACACACCATGGTAAATGGCCGATTGTTTGATGCCGCTACTATGAATGAAGTTGGCAATCAGGAAAACGAGCGACTTCCATTCTGGTGGGAACGTGACAGCTACGGTGAAGAATTCGACTGGCATGCCATCACCATTGCGCCCGCCGGATTGCAGTGTACCTGTTTTGGAGCACATTAAGCCGTTGGCTATCCCATAATTAGCCAATATTGATCGGATAAACCCGAGCGCACTTTGTACCTTTGAGCCTCCCATTTTGGGAGGCTTTTTTAATTTCAGAAGGAACCGTCATCAACAACCAAAAACTTTCTGCCCTACTCATAGCTGGTACCGGTATTATTTTGTTCTCATCCAAAGCGGTGATGGTGAAACTGGCTTATGGCTATGAGATCGATGAACTCTCCTTATTGCTCCTTCGGATGGTTTTTGCCCTGCCCTTCTATCTCGGCGTATGGGCCTACAAGCGCTCGGAATGGAAAGAACGTCCACTTGGCTCTAAAAAATGGGTCGGTGTCATCGCACTGGGATTGGTAGGCTACTACTTCGCCAGCTTTTTCGACTTCAAAGGACTGACCTACATCAGCGCCAGTTTAGAGAGACTGATTCTCTTCACCTATCCCACTATTGTCTTGATCCTCAGCGCCATCTTCCTAAAAAAGAAGGTTACCGGATTCCAGCTCACTGCGATACTGATCACCTACGCCGGACTTGCTATCATTTTCCTGGACAATCAAGGAATTGCTTCCGGAGCAACCGAAGATGTCATAACCGGCTCTGCGTTCATCCTTCTTAGCGCATTCACTTATGCGATCTATTTAACGGGCACTAACTTCATGATCGGAGGTATCGGCACGTTACGACTCACTACTATTGTGATGAGCATGTCGTGTCTTTCGGTGATCATTCACTTCTCCATTGTACAAACCCCGGATATTTTTGGATATCCGTATCAGGTGTATGTGATCGGTTTGCTGATGGCTGTGTTTGCCACGGTGCTTCCTTCATTTATGATCAATGAAGCCATCAAGCGCATTGGTGCTCCGGATGTTTCTATTTTAGGGAGTCTGGGGCCGGTCTCAACCATCACACTTTCCATGATCTTTCTGGGTGAACGACTTACGCTCATTCAATTTTTCGGCGCTTTGGTTATCATCTCAGGAGTTGCGATCATTAGCCTAAACAAACGCTGATGCTTCCGATATGACACACGACCAACTTATCAACGAACTCAAGGAACACGCTGATCCTGAAAAAGCAAAACACTCTACACGTTTCTTTAAATCCGGATCAGGAGAATATGGAGAGGGAGATGAATTTCTGGGGATCAAAGTCCCTCCACAGCGTAAAGTGGCCAAGAAATTCAGGGAAATGCCGCTGGATGAGGTAGCCAAACTGCTGCATAATAAGTATCACGAAGTGCGGCTTACCGCGGCCTATCTGCTTGTTTACAAGGTTGAAAAAGGGGACGAGCAAACCCTTGAAGCCGTAACTGAATGCTACCTGAATAACCTTTCCGGAATAAATAACTGGGATCTGGTGGATAGTTCGTGTCATCAGATATTGGGACGATATTTTGAAGATAAGGAACGTGACCTGCTGTATGACTTTGCCCGCTCTGATGATCTCTGGAAAAAGCGTATTGCGATGATCACTTGTTACCATTTCATCCGGAATCAAGATTTTGAAGATGCGCTGTACATTGCTGAAATTTTGCTTGATGATGACCATGACCTCATCCATAAAGCCGTTGGCTGGATGCTTCGGGAAATTGGAAATCGGGACCTGGCTACTGAAGAATCATTCCTTAAAAAACATTACCAAACCATGCCGCGAACCATGTTGCGGTATGCGATCGAGAAGTTTGAGGAGCCGCTTCGATTAAAATATTTGCATGGAGATATTTGATTCATTCTGTCTTTTTGGTCATTCCTAAGGCTCTGATCAATGATTTTTAAAAAAATTAAACCTCTTTTGTAACAAATGGGCTTCAGATAACTCTTGTCCAAGCGTTGGCTTAAACAAATGAGCTGTGGTATGCTGTCATTTCACTTCAAAATGGGGAATTAGTTTGCTACTGGTTTTAAATATATTGAAGGCAAAGAATAGCAACTCTTTTGTTGAAGCTGAATAGACAGGAAACAGTAAAAACAGCAGTTAGGATTTTACCCACATGGGAATGGATCGAAAAATTGAGAAGAAAACATGGACGCTTAAGCGCATACTCTCCCTTGTTGCGATTGTGGCTTTTTCAGGGATAAGTATTTACGCGTTCTGGTTTATGGATGTGCGTTCCACACTGAATGTAGACCCTGATAAAATAGCCGTTTCTGAAGTTCGGGAAGACACCTTTCAGGAATTCATTCAGGTAACGGGAGCGGTTCAACCCATACAAACCATTTACCTGGATGCCATTGAGGGTGGTGTGGTTCAACAAGTTTTTTTGGAATCCGGAACTCAGGTTCAGCAGGGAGATACTATTCTCACACTCGCTAACTCCGGATTGCAATTGCAGGTGATGCAACAGACTTCCGGCCTCTATGATCAGATCAACAACGTGCGGAATTCCCGGCTCAACCTGGAGCAAAACACCCTGCGGCTTCAGGAGCAACTAGCCAATGCCAAAGCACAAATGGAGATCCTGAAAGCAAAATATGAGCGGCAACAAAAATTAATGGAACGGGACCTGATATCTGAAGAGGAATTTCAAACCACGAAAGAAAATTATGCCTATCAGAAGCGCCGGCACGAGTTGACCTATGAGTCTTTCAAAAAGGATTCGATACAAACCATTACACAGATGCGACAGCTCGATCAGTCGGAAGATCGGATGTATGAAAACCTGGAAGCAGTGCAACAGATCCTCGATAATTTAGCTGTTACTGCTCCTATTTCCGGTCAGTTGAGTACCATTGAATTAAATCAGGGCCAGTCTATTTCTTCCGGAGAGCGCATTGGGCAGGTCGATATTTTGGACAGCTATAAAGTTCGTGTTGCCATCGATGAATATCACCTTTCCCGGATCATCCCGGGGCTGAAAGGCTCTTTCAATTTCGATGGCAAAACCCATCAACTAGAGATCACCAAGATTTACCCGGTCATTAACAACGGACAGTTTGAGGTGGATATGGAGTTTTTAGAAGAAGCTCCCGGAAACTTGCGGCGTGGACAGACATTAAGAATTCGGCTGGAACTGGGTGAATCCGCAAGTGCGGTTCAAATACCCCGTGGAGGATTTTATCAAACCACCGGCGGAAACTGGATATTTGTGATCAATGAGGATGAAGGAAGAGCCTTCCGCCGGGAGATCCAGCTTGGCCGCCAGAATCCTGATTACTTTGAAGTGCAATTTGGACTGGAACCGGGTGAGAAAGTCATCACTTCAAGCTATGATACTTTTGGGGATAACGAAGTGCTCGTTCTCGAATAAAACATTTTAATTGAACACGGATGACACGGATAGAGTAGATAATCACGGACTAATTAATTAAAGGCACTAGCGCAAGCGTCGCGCTTGTGCGGTGTTGATTTAAATAAGATTGGTCAATTAGTAAAGCTTGAACCAGTTTGTCCGCAACCTCCTTCTCATTCGCATTCCATAACATTATCAAAAAACCATACACCATGATTAAAACCAAGAATCTAAAAAAAGTCTACACCACCGAGGAAGTGGAAACTACCGCTTTAAGTAACGTAGACCTCGAGGTCAACGAAGGGGAATTTGTGGCTATCATGGGCCCATCGGGTTGCGGAAAATCTACTTTGCTGAATATCATGGGGCTGCTCGACAATCCTACTGAGGGCAATTACCACTTCCTGGGGCATGAGATCTCAACGCATTCCGAGAAAGAACGAGCTCAGCTCCGCAAAGGGAATATTGGCTTTATTTTCCAGAGCTTTAACCTGATCGATGAGCTCACTGTTTTTGAAAATGTAGAACTTCCGTTGCTTTACCTTGGAGTTGATTCTGCTGAACGTAAAGAGAAAGCAGAAACGGCTTTAGAGCGAATGGGCATGATGCACCGTCGCAATCACTTCCCACAGCAACTTTCCGGTGGGCAGCAACAGCGTGTAGCCATCGCCCGGGCCGTAGTGGCCAACGCAAAACTCATTCTTGCCGATGAGCCTACCGGTAACCTGGATTCTGATCGGGGTGATGAGGTTATGAAACTGCTGGCTGAACTCAACAAAGCCGGAACCACCATCGTGATGGTAACACACTCTCCCCACGACGCCGAATACGCCCACCGCGTGATCCACTTATTTGATGGCCACGTTGTGCCCGAGAATATGCAGGAAGGGTTTCATGTGTAGTTGCCGCTAAAAGCTTAAAATATACATGGCAGCTACTCGTGCATTTTCCTTGATGTTACAGCCTGCTTCCGAGACGGTCACATTTATGGCAAGTTCTTCTTCATTTGCGCCGGATGAGATCACGTTGGTGTTTGTAACAAGGCCGGCTTCACGAGCATGGGCGTGCGGACTGATTATTGCCTTTGCGTTTTCATCGAGCTCCAGCGTTTCGTTAAATATGATCTTATATGGCCCGCGGCCTAATTTCCACCAACCATAATCATCTTCCGGTTTTCGCTGTTTAGGTTCCAGTTTTTCCGTGGTGGCAGGCTTGAATTCACTCCCTCCAAAATCCAGCGATCCGGCTCCGGTTATTCGATGGATCTCAGCAACCGTCAGGTCTATATGGTCGGTATGAAGCTGGGTATCTTCATGGATGATTCCTGAAATTAGTTCCGATATATTTTCTGTTGTTAAAAATTGCATAGTTTCTCCCTGTTTTCTGCATTTTTTAATGGATGTTCATAACATATTTATCTGAAGATATGATTCATCAAACCAAGTCCTCCAGTCCCTGCCATCTTATTAGCACCTGAGAGTTCATAGAGGAACTTTATTACATCTGCAGTCCGTTTGATGATAAAATTTCGGTTACTTTCACCTACAAAAAAATACATGAATTCTTTGCGAGTCTACTTTTTTACTTTTTGCGCCCTCGTGTTCTTCGTCTTTCCTCCATTGATGGCTCAGCCATCCACACAATCAGAACTTCAGGCGCTCTATGATGAAGCAGAATCCATCACCACGCTACGAAGTCTGCTCATCCAGCAAATCGAGGAATTGCTGGGCGAGGAGTATTTTCGGAGTGCCTCTGCCGATTATCCCTATAACATCAAATCAGCTTCCAAAAGCATTATTTCTCTGTTGGTGGGTATTGCGGTAGATGAGGGACATCTTTCATTAGAAGAGACTCTCGGGGATTACTTTCCCGATTATTTTGAAACGAATCCAAGTCCCAAAAAAGAAAGCATCACCATTAAACATCTGCTTTCCATGCAATCGGGACTGGAGACCACCAGTTTCTATAACTATGGTGCATGGGTTATCAGTGATGACTGGGTTGAATTTCAGCTGGATCAACCTTTTGAAGAAGAACCCGGAGGGAAAATGGTATATAGCACTGGAACATCGCATCTGCTTTCTGTGATCATCACCAAAGCCACCGGAATGAGCACCAAAGCCTTTGCTGAAGAAAATTTATTTAACCCGCTGGGTATTCGCGTTGGCGGCTGGGACCGAGATCCGCAGGGATATTATATGGGTGGAAACAATTTGGCACTAACGCCCCGCAGTCTTCTTAAGATAGGTCAGTTGATGCTGAACGGCGGAGAATATAACGGACAACAGATCGTGTCAAGTGAATGGATTCGGGATTCCTTCAAAACATATACTCGCAGCAATTTCAATCCCTATGATTATGGCTACATGTGGTGGAATCGCCCCTTAGGCGGACATGATGTGTTCTTTGCCTGGGGATTTGGCGGACAGTATATATTTATGATCCCGGAACTGGATGCTGTAGTTGTGATGACTTCCTTCCTTCAGAATGCAAACCAGCGCCGAGCTTACAAGGAGCCCATTTTCGACCTGTTGGAAGAAGGTGTTATCCCGTATCTGGAACAACAAAAACAGGATTCATTCTAAAGCTCAGATCTTAGTTTCTCATAATCTGAAGAGGTGATCCAGCGCTCATGCAGTGTTTCATCCATTTCCTTTAAATTTGTGGAGGCTACTTCCAACAGATTCTCCTTCGGCATCTTAACCAGCATGTAGCAGGTGGTTCCGCTATCTGTAATTTCACATTGTTCGCCAAGCGTTTCAACTCCCTTTAACTGAATCTCAAAATTCATTTCAATTCCTTCAGTTGTAACTGTTTCACCTTCAGCATTTTGCTCAAACAGCTTGAAGATAGACCCTTTGATCCTGTCCGTTACACCCGCGGCTTTCCGTCCCAGATCTGATATAGCATTTGCCTGAGCTATTCGTTTCACCATTTCATCGTCACCACCTCTCATTTCTCCTTCCCCGAAGCCATAGAGTATGTCATCATTTGCATACACCTGACCACAATGGACATTTTCTGAAGTGTTATAGTGATATACAATATACTCGCTCATAGAACAGGTGGCCTGATTGCTCGCACTACAAGCCATCGCAATTATAGAAACCACCATAAATACCAAGATCAACTTAAGACTATTCACTTATTCCCCTTATTCTCTATTTATTATGAATTTATGATCTTTAAATAAGTTCTTTAAATTCTAAGTGCAAGAAATATTAGAAGTTTATCATCTTTCTTTTTGTTTGTAACAAAATGTAATTCAATTTCTCTTGTATGAAGACCAAGAAGCTGAAAACACGCTCTCATCTTTTTGAAATGTGGGTATTAAAAAAAGTTGGCACACAGAAATTTTTAAGAAACAATGATCAAAAATTATTTTAAGATCGCTTTTCGGAATCTCCTCAAAAATAAGGTGTATTCGGGCATCAATATTTTCGGGTTAGCAATTGGATTAGCTACAAGTTTGCTCATTATCATTTTCGTATTACATGAATCTGCGTATGACAAATTCCAGACAAATTCTGACCGGATCTACCGAATTGCTCAAACTACTTCTTCCTCAGACAAGACCGAAGAACAAGCCACCACGCCTTTTCTTCTCGGCCCCGTGGTTCAGGAAGAATTCCCGGATATGGTTGAAAAGACCGTCCGGTTCTACGATCTGCAGGAAGAGAATCACACTTTCCTAAATCGGGAAGACAACCTTTCATTTCGGGAGCACAACTTTTATTTCGTGGATTCTACTTTTTTCGATGTTTTTTCTGCAGAATTGATACAGGGAAACCCAGATGAAGTTTTAAAGAACCCGCTTTCACTGGTGATCTCTGAAGAGCTGGCTGAGAAATATTTTGGGAATGATAATCCCGTAGGACAAAGCCTTAGCTATCGTGGTATCAACGATATGACGGTGACCGGCGTGATGAAAGCGTGGCCGGCACAGTCGCACATGAAGATCGATCTGATCGCCTCTTTCAGCAGCCTCACCAGCATCTACGCCAGCAGTCCGGATTATGACCAAAGCTGGCTTTGGAATCCCGTTTGGACGTACGCACTGATCAACAAAAACGCAGATCCGCAACGCTTCGAAGATCAACTATCTGACTTGGTTGAAAAATATTACTACGCCTACTCCGGCTGGCCTTCCGATGAAGAACTTACTATTCAACTTCAACCCCTTACCGATATTTACCTGCATTCCAATCGTGACCAGGAAATGGAGGTAAACAGTTCGGCCACCTACATTTACATTTTACTGATCGTCGCAGCTTTTACCCTTCTCATCGCATGCATTAATTTCATGAATTTATCGACGGCCCGTTCGCTGGAACGCAGCCGGGAAGTGGGCATCCGAAAAGTGCTGGGCGGCTACAAAGGACAGCTTTTCGGACAGTTTATTGGAGAGTCTTTTTTAGTGAGCCTCTTTGCGATCGTGATTGGCATTCTTTCGGTATGGACCATCCTTCCCATATTCAATAGCATGATCGATAAAGATCTGAGTTTTAGCCTGTTTCAAAGTGTCTATACCATTCCGGGACTGCTGATACTCACTCTGCTGGTAGGATTCATATCCGGTTCCTATCCCGCCCTTTTTCTATCCTCTTTCAAACCCGTTGATGTTCTTAAAGGAAGCGCTGTAAAAAGTAAAGGCAGCACACTCTTCCGGCGGGGCTTGGTAGTTTTTCAGTTTGCCCTTTCTGTGATGCTGATCATTGGAACAGCTATCATCTACCTGCAGCTGCAATACATTCAGGAGAAGGATCTCGGGTTCGATGAAAGCAATATCGTTCTCCTGCCCACCAAACAGAATTTGATTGCCTGGGAATTTGAAAACTTCAGGGAACGGGTACTCAACCATGCCCAAATAGAATCTATTACTGGCTTGGGTAAGATCCCCGGAACCGAAACTCAGGAATATTATCGGTATGTGCCGGCAGGTGTCGGTCAAAATCAGGATGTCACTAACCTGGCTTTGTATGTGACCCATGACTTTGAAGAAACTTTTGACGTAAACATGTTAGCCGGTCGTGCATTCTCCCGCGATTTCCCCTCCGATCCGGATAATGCCGTTGTCATTAACGAAGCCATGCTATCTCAGCTGGAAGCAGGGTCTCCCGAAGAAGCCATTGGCGAAACCATCTATTTTTATCCGTTAAATGCTGAACGACAGTCTTTTTCCATCATCGGGGTGACCCGGGATTTTAACTACTCTTCCCTGAAAAAAGAGATCGAGCCCGTCGTTATTCGTCTGGCCGCAGGCACCAATCCTATTCTGCGAAGCATAGAACACACCGCGGTTGAAATTGTGCCCGGAGATCCATCCGCAGCTCTTGCTCACCTCAAATCAGTTTGGGACGATGTCAATCATGTAGACCCTTTCGAATATCGTTTTCTGGATGAACGCTTGACTGAGATCTACCGCAGTGAGAACACCATGAGTGCACTGGCTACAGCATTTTCAATTCTCTGTATCGTTATTGCCTGTCTGGGTCTGCTGGGTTTGGCTTCTTATTCTGCTCAACTCCGGCAGAAAGAGATCGGGATCCGAAAAAGTCTGGGCGCTTCTGTCACAAGCATTGTGGGATTGCTTTCCAAAGATTTTCTTATCCTTGTGGTGATCGGAAACATCATAGCCTGGCCGTTTATTTATTATCTCGGTTCACGCTGGCTGGAGAATTTCCCCTACCGGTTTGATCTGCTGGCTTCCCTTCCTTTTATTTTCCTGGGAACCGCTGCCATCATCATTATGCTGGCATTGGCAACAGTAAGCTATCATTCCATCAAAGCAGCCATCATCAATCCGGTAGAAGCCATTCGGAATGAATAATGCACATCTTTCATCCTTTTCAGATTGATACTAAAACCAGCTTTAAGATCAATGGTTATCTTCTTTAAAAATTCACCTTGATTGTGTACCATACCGGAACGGTTTAACTCCAGCTTTCATTGGGATAGTATGAAACAGATTAGGTATATATCGCTGATTTTTTTGGGAGTGATTCTGGGTTTTAGCACTACTCTTGCAGAATCATTTCAGGCAGATACAACCGCGGAAACTTCGGTTACCGTGATTACTATTCAGGGATCAATAGGTCCTACCACCACCAATTATATCAACCGGGGACTTGAAACGGCCCGCGAACGAAATGCCCAAGCCCTGATCATTGAACTCGATACACCCGGCGGGTTACTCACTTCTACCCAGGATATCGTTCAAAACATGCTTGCCTCCGAAATGCCTATTGTGGTGTATGTGACTCCCTCCGGAGGGAATGCAGGAAGTGCCGGAACCTTTATCACGCTGGCAGCTCATATCGCAGCGATGGCTCCCACTACAACTATCGGGGCGGCATCACCGGTTTCCATGGGCGGCGGACAACAAGATACTGTGATGCAAAAAAAGATCTTCAACTTCTCCGAGAGCTTCATTGAAAATATTGCCAAAGAACGCGACCGAAACGCGGAATGGGCTCGATCTGCGGTACGTGACGGAGCAGCCATCACCGAAACCGAAGCACTGGAATTGAACGTGATCGACATGATCGCTACCGACCTAAACGAATTACTGATCAAAATGGATGGCATGGAAGTGGAAGGCAAAACACTTCAAACGGCTCAAGCCACTATTGAACAACTGGAAGAAAGCTTTGCAGAGAAATTCTTCAGCTTCATTATGCGGCCGGAAATTATGCTGATCCTGACGATGGTGGCTATTTATGGAATTGTGGGCGAAGTTACGAATCCCGGAGCCATTGTACCCGGAGTGGCCGGTGTGATCGCCTTGATCTTATTACTTTACGGATCGGCCGCAATGCCTATTAATGTTGCTGGATTTGTACTTATTGGTCTGGCTATTGTACTTTTTGTGATAGAAGCATTCACCCCAACCTTTGGAATATTGCTAACAGGAGGAGCCGTTTCATTCTTCCTTGGTGCGCTGATGTTATTCCAGGAATTTCCCAAAGACATGCAATTAGAATGGTATTGGCTGGTTCCGGCTACGATCTTGATGGTCATCTTTTTCGGATGGATCGCCACTTCCGGGATCAAAGCACAATTTACCGGACACCGAACCGGACTGGAATCACTGATCGGCAAAAAAGCCAAAGTGATAGATGATGTAGATGAAAACTCGGGACGCGTGCTTATTTCCGGCGAATACTGGAATGCCGTAACCGAAGGCGAAGAAATTAAATCAAACGAATGGTGCGAGATCGTCCGCTTCGAAGGACTGACCGTCACCGTAAAACCGTACACTCAAAAAAAGGAGATTGACCATGGAGTCAACTGAGATCTTTTCCGGCTATATAACCTGGCTGATAACACTGGTGGTATTTATCGTGTTGTTAGCTCCACAAATTTTCAAGATTCTGCGTGAATATGAACGAGCTGTGGTCTTCCGACTTGGTAAGTTCCAAAGTGTGAAAGGACCCGGCCTTATCGTGCTGATCCCCTTCATTGATAAAATCGAGCGGGTTGATCTTCGTGTGTTAACCATCAACGTGGACCGACAGGAGGTTATCACCAAGGATAACGTTACGGTGAATGTGGATGCTATCACCTTCTTCCGTGTGGTTGACGCCGAAGCTGCCGTAATCCAGGTTGAACGTTACATTCATGCAACCTCCATGCTGGCTCAAACTACCTTAAGAAGTATAATTGGTCAGGTAGAACTGGATGAGCTGCTGGCCAATCGTGAGAAGATCAACAAGCAAATTCAGCAAAATATTGATACGCAAACCGACCCGTGGGGAATCAAGGTGGTTTCTGTGGAAGTTCGTGATGTTGTACTTCCTGAGAACATGAAACGCGCTATGGCCCGTCAGGCTGAGACCGAGCGTGATCGTCGTGCGAAAGTCATTAACGCCGAAGGTGAATTCCAGGCTGCCGAGCGACTCGTGGATGCCGCCAAGATGATCGAAACGGCACCGGCTGCCTTGCAACTGCGCTTCCTGCAAACTATGAACGAGATCAGTGAAGAGAATGCCACGTTCGCCTTCTTGCCGCTGCCTATGGATTTCCTGGAAGCTTTCAAGAAAAAAGATCCCTCTGATCTGATCAGAAAGAAAGATAAAGATGAGAAAAACGATAACAATGATGACGAATAATTTAAGCCACAGAGTTCTCTGATTTTCACTGAGAGAACTTTTGGTAAAATCAAATAACAGACTGGCTCCGATGCTCCGCGTCGGAGCCTTTTTTTATCTGAGATTTAGGTCTTAATAAAACAATGCCAATTATTCCATTTTCATGATCGACTCTGGAGAGTCGACCTACATCGTAACGCGCCTCTCCTGAGTCGCGTATGAATCGCAGGTTTGCCTTTGATGTTTGATTTAGATTATTTCGGAAAGTAATAAACAACTTCCCAAGATGACCTTCTACAAACGAAACCTCCCGCATTGGCAGCCACCCGGGGCGTCATATTTTATTACTTTTCGTCTTGCAGGAACTTTACCAAAAATTGCACTTGATGAGCTGAGATTAGAAAAGCAAAAGCTTCAAGCACTTCACAAACACTCCTTCCCATCTGATAAAGCTTTACAAGAATTCATCTACAAGAAACTGTTTATGAAGATTGAGGATTATCTTGATAAGGGACACCACGGTCCTACCTGGCTAAAAGATCCAAAGATGGCACAAATCATTAAAGACTCTCTTCATTTCAAAGATGGTACAGATTATTTTCTTTTTGCCTATTGCATTATGTCTAATCACGTTCATCTTGTTTTTCAACATATAGCGGGAGGTATGGAGCCAAATAAGGTCAATGAATATCCAATCACTAAAATTCTGGCGTCTCTCAAAAAATATACAGGCCGAAGGTGCAATTCGTATTTAGGGCGAACAGGTCATCAGTTTTGGCAAAATGAAAGTTATGACCATGTTATTCGGGATTCTGATGAGTTACATCGAATTGTACATTACACACTCAGTAACCCTGTTAAGGCTAACCTTGTTGAACATTGGCGTGAATGGCCTTATAGTTATTGCATATCTGAGTTTCAGGATTTGTTTTAAATCTAATTCAAAATTTCACGATCGACTCTGGAGAGTCGACCTACATCGTAACTCGCCTCTCCTGAGTCGCGTATCAACAGTGTTATTTCTCAATTCCCTTTTTTGAATGAGACCAAGTTCTAATCCAAGCAAAATTCAAACTGACTTTTCTTTATTATTCCTTTTCCCGATCGACTCAGGAGAGTCGACCTACATCGTAACTCGCCCCTCCTGAGTCGCGGGTGGCCAATCTCATCTGCCATTTTTTAAATGTAAAATGATTCTAATCCCACCCACAGTTTTCTTAATTTCGGGCAACTTCAATCTTGAAAAGAAAACTGACTCACATGGGGCACACTCGATCATTCTTACTCATATTTTCCATTTTACTGATCTCTTCCGGAATCGCATTTGGATTTCAGAATACTGATCAGCCACAGCCAAGGGAGCAGAACCTGCTGACGAACCCCCAGCGAGCAGTACACACTTTTCTGCACTGGCAGCAATCCGGACATAAGAACATGGATCTTGTTATCACCACCATGAAGCAAGCTGATGGTGACAAAGAACAAAAGGCTGAACTGGCCGCCCAGCTCCTGAAAGTATTGGACGCGCGCGGATTGTTGATAGATTACGACAAGATTCCTTCCAACCCCAATTACACGGATAGTCTTTCAGGATTACAGCAGTACATTTTATTCCAGAGCTTGCCCGAAGTTTATCTTTCTAAGACCAACGAAAATGAATGGGTTTTTTCTGAGGCCACGGTAGAAAGTATCCCCGATCTATACGCCAATACCTTCTCAAGCTGGTTTACTTTTTTGGTTGATAATCTCCCGGACTGGGCTTATAACGAATGGATGGGAATCATGATCTGGCAATATTTAGCGGTTTTCATTTGGTTGCTTGTCGGCCTCATTTTGATGAAGATTTTCCAGTTCTTTTTGGATAACTACGTCCGAAGGCTTGCCGAAAAAACCAAGATAAGCTGGGATGATGACCTGATCGATGGAGTTGAAAAACCTTCCGGCTACATTTTCCTGCTCACTTTTTACTTTCTGACTTACTCCAATCTTCAATTTTCGGTGAGCATAAGTCATTTCCTGTCGGTCACCTTGGAAATTGCATTGTCCGTAACTGTAGTTTGGCTGTTTTATAACCTCTCTGATGTCTTTTCGAAATATCTAAGCGTTCTGACATCCAAAACCGATACCGAACTGGATGACCAACTCATTCCGCTCATTCGCAAAACCCTGCGCTTTTTTGTGGTGCTGATGGGAGTGATCGCTATCCTGCAGAACAATGGTTATAACGTAGCATCGCTTATTGCCGGACTTGGAATTGGTGGTTTGGCTGTGGCTTTGGCCGCGCGCGAAACACTGTCCAATTTCTTTGGATCGCTTACCATTTTCATGGACCGTCCCTTTAAGATCGGGGACTGGATCAAAACCGGTAATGTTGAGGGAACTGTGGAAGAAGTCGGTTTTCGATCTACTCGTGTTCGTACTTTTTACAATTCGCTGGTGAGTGTTCCAAATTCAAATATCGCTAACACAGATATTGACAACCTTGGGTTACGAAAATATCGCCGATTAAAAACCGTACTCAATCTCACCTACTCAACAAAACCGGAACAGATGGAAGCTTTTGTAGAGGGTATCAAAGCCATCGTAAAAGCCAACAACCACATGCGCCAGGATTATTATGAAGTACACTTCAACTCCTTTGGTGCACACTCACTGGACGTTTTAGTGTATGTATTTTTTGATGTACCCGACTGGAGTACCGAACTTCAGCAGCGCCACAATTTCCTGCTGGAGATCTTGCGACTTGCAAAAGAAGTAGGTGTTGAGTTTGCCTTTCCAACCCAAACACTGCACATGGATAGTTTTCACCAGGATGAACCACGAAAAGCAGGTGAAGAACGAACCGAAGAAGAATTGGCCTCTGCTGTTTATGACTTTGGTCCGGATGGCAAGAAAGGTAAACCGGACGGTATTCGCATTTTTAAGAGTGGTGAAGAAGTCGATTTTGGGGCGAATAAATAGGCCTAAACAAGGAAAACACAGCATAGATTAGATCACATTAGCTTATGATCTTAGAATCGATGTACATCGTAGCGCGTCTCTCCAGAGTTGCGTGTGGCATGCTTTACACCTCAATTTCCTGCTTTCGAAAGCGACCCGGTTCTAATCTCAGCCAGATCAAGAAAACACAGCGAAAAATTTTCAATAAATAATCTTAAGTCACCGCTCGATGAACATCTTGAATCAATTTAAGCTTTTTTTCCTCGCTGAAGACTTAAGATATCCTTTGATAGCTCCACTGAAAAATTATCATAAAAAATCTCAGTGAAACTCTGTGACCTTTAAGGTTAACAAAAAAAAGCCGACCCAATTGAGCCGGCTTTGAAATTCAAAATGTATAATATTTAGGCTTCAGCTTATTTCGCCGCCTTTTCTTCTTCCTTTTCTCCGGAAAAAGCTTCGAATACCATTTTCAGATCTTCGGCCACCTGTTCTTTGGTCCGGCCTTCGATGCGGTGCCGCGGAATCATAGCTTTGATCTCGCCATCCACAAAATAGGCAAATGCCGGTGATGATGGCGGATACTCAGAAAAATAGTCGCGCGCATGGGCCGTCGCTTCTTTATCCTGTCCGGCAAACACGGTTACCAGATGATCAGGTCTCACTTCGGCTTTTTCCAGCGCAATGCCTAAACCGGGACGTGCATTCCCTGCTGCACAACCACAAACGGAATTGATAGCCAAAAGCATAGTGCCTTTATATTCCTTCATAGCACGATCTACATCATCTGTAGTTTTCAATTCTTCTACGCCGAACTTAGTCAGCTCTTCTCTCATCCAGGACGTATCAGGTCCCATTCCAAATCCAAATTGCATAATAGTCTCTTTGTGTTTTTTGATTGCTTTAACAGCTGAAAAATACAAAATATTTCAGCCAAAATAAGACGAGGCCTCCCATAGTAGGGAAGCCTCGAAATAATCAATTTCCCGCGATTGCGAGAATGACCTTATCTTAAGTCGTTGTTACTTAGCTGCTTTATAATTTTCAGCTACTTGGTCCCAATTCACTACATTCCAGAAAGCTGAAATGTAATCAGGACGACGATTTTGATAGTTCAGGTAATACGCATGTTCCCAAACGTCGATTCCCATAATTGGAGTGTATCCTTCCATCAGCGGGCTATCCTGATTTGGAGTAGAATGCACAACCAGGTTTCCGCTTCCATCAACTGAAAGCCATGCCCAGCCAGAACCAAAACGTCCGCCTGCGGCAGCGTTGAATTCTTCTTTAAACTCATCGAGGCTGCCAAAAGTATCGTTAATAGCATCAGCTAATTCACCTTCAGGGCTTCCGCCTCCATTTGGGGAAAGAATGCTCCAAAAGAGATTGTGATTTGCATATCCGCCGCCACTGTTAATTACAGCTTGTTTTTTCTCTGCAGGAACTTCGTCAATACGTCGCAGCACTTCTTCAATATCAAGGTCGGCAAAATCGTGACCTTCCAGGGCTGCATTTACTTTGTTGGTATATCCCTGATGGTGTTTGGTGTGATGGATCTCCATCGTACGCGCATCGATGTGGGGTTCAAGTGCGTCATAGTCGTATGGTAATTCAGGAAGTGAGTAAGCCATTGTTTAACTCCTTTTTAAATTCAAATTGATCGGCGCTTATAAGTTGTGCGCCTTTAATTTATCGTTCCTAAACATAAGCAAAACGGGGTTAAAATTCGTTCCGGCTCCCCATCAATACAATCTATCTTTTAGATTTGTTAACACTATCGGAAAAGGTTACTCTGAAATCCTCTCGAAATTGAAGTATCTTATGGGTCTCATACAACATTTTCTCACTCACATTTATTTATGAAGTACGATTACGACGTTATTATTATTGGAAGCGGGCCTGCCGGATTTTCCTGTGCCATGCAAAGCTCAAAATTCGATAAGAAAGTTTTGGTTATTGAAGCCAACAAAGATTCTTTTGGGGGAACATGGATCAATTCCGGGACCATCCCCAGTAAAGCCCTACGCGAAACAGCCCGTATCATTCAGCGGTTCCAAAGCCAGTTTGAAGATCTCACTCATGAAAAAGCGTACCAGCATCACAAAATGGAAGAACTGCTGAAGTACAAAAATGAGACACTTCAGAGTAAAAATTCCAAAGTAGAAAACGATTTCAACAAAAATGAGATCGATACGGTGCGTGGTTATGGAGTCCTTAAAGATGCCAATACCATAGAAGTTCAAAAACATGACGGGGAGATCGAAGAGTTCACTGCTGAGTTTATCTTTGCATCTCCGGGCAGCAAACCCATCAACCCAGAGAGTTTTGATGTAGACCACGATAAAGTTCTGGATTACACTTCTGTGTTGAACCTGACACATATTCCCCGCAAGATCTTAGTGATCGGAAGCGGAGTACAGGCCCTGGAGTATGCAACTACCTTTTCCAATCTTGGCAGTCGCGTTTCCATCTTAAATGAGGCCGACTCCTTTCTTCCCTTTTTGGATAACGAGATCACAGATCAGCTTATACAGGTCCTTAAAAAGCAACAGATCGAAGTATTTTCAAACGCCAATAATATAACGATCGCATCTAACAGCTTACGCAACACAACTGAGGTACGATACCAACTCAGAAACGACAATGAAAAGGATCGCACCCATGTTATAGAAACGGAACATGTTCTTTATTTAGGGGGCAAAACTCCAAATACAAGCGGCATGGGTTTAGAAAATGCCGGTGTTGAGCTGGATGAAGACGGTTACATCAACGTAGATAACGATTACCAAACGAACGTTGATAATATTTTTGCCGGTGGCGATGTGATCGGCTATCCTGCTTTAGCTTCTGCTTCATTTTCTGAAGGGCGCTTGGCCTCCTGCCGTATGTTCGGTATTGAGGCATTGGACGTGCCTCCCGAAATTCCCTTTGCCATCTACTCCATCCCCGAAATCTCCAGCATTGGAATCACCGAAAAAGAAGCCAAATCACGGGGCTATGATGTAACGGTTGGACGTGCTTACTACAAAAATATTACTCAGGGAGATATCAGTAACCAGCAGGAGGGTTTGCTGAAACTAGTATTTGAGACAGAAAATCTGAATTTAGTGGGCGTTCACATTATCGGGGAACGAGCCAGTGACCTTATTCACCTTGGACAAGCCGTGATGTCGCTAGGAGGAGATGTGCGTTACTTTATAAACCACGTGCTTAACTATCCTACCTACAGCGAGGCCTACCGTATTGCGGCTTTTAACGGCATGAACCGGGTGTATAAAGCAGGCGTGAAGTACAAGAAGATCCTGAAAAACAAAAACTAAAAACACCGAACACTGTACAGGATTGTTCCCACGCAGAGCGTAGGAACAAGTACGCTACTCACTTACTCTCGCTCCTGACGCTCTGCGTCGGAGCGAATATCTTCTCCCTTCAATGTTCCTTGCTGGATGTGCGATGTTCAAACGTAATGAATAGCTTTGCGCATGCCTTCGGAGTCGAGCTCAAATTCTTCAGGCAATGTTTTAATTCCTTTCTCTTCTGAGATCTTTGCCGAATAAGCCAGCACCATTGCATCCACGATATCATCTTCTTCCACCTCATTACGACGGAAGTCCTCTTTAATATCACGGAAGAAATCGTCTGCAATAGGTTCCCGGTCTTCGATAAGCTTCAACCGGTGTTTGATGCCCTTCTTCAGGTTTTTCTTTTGGTAGATCATCCCGCCATTCAGCGTTTGGAACAGCAATTCGGGATGAGATTCCAGCACTTTATCTCTCAGTGATTCATCCGCACGCAAAAGCTCATCTACCATTTGTATTTTTGGAGTGATATTCCACGATTGCAGCGTCAGTTTTTTATCGGTGTATTCGTGACTGATCATGTTGGCTTCCACATAGGAAGGAGCTGTCAGCGCCGGACGAATGGGCGGACTGAATACGCTGGAAGCATATTCCCCACCTAATTTCTTGCGCAAAAGGGCATCAGCTTCCCGGGTATACTCCTCATCTTCCAACCCGATCGGCATGTCAATGAATACACGGTCAAATGTTTCAAAAGCTTCTTTCAAGGCTTCCCTATCCCGAAGGATCTCGTATTTCTCTTCGCCCTCATCAAAAGTGATGAGGATCCATCCTGCCTGACAACCGTCTATTCCTGCTGTTTTCACTGTAACTGATCTTTGATGTTTTTCTTGAGTTGGATATGCAGCTCATCCAGCTGATGTTTGTCTACCGTATCCGGAGAGTTATCCATCATGCTTTGTGCTTTCTGGTTTTTTGGGAAGGCGATAACGTCGCGAAGACTTTTGGCCCCGGTCAGTAACATAATGGCCCTGTCTACCCCAAAAGCAATTCCACCATGTGGAGGAGCTCCATATTTGAACGCATCCAGCAAGAAGCCAAATTTCTCTTCGGCTTCCTTATCAGAAATGCCTAACAATTCAAATACTCTGCGCTGCATTTTCTGATTATGGATACGGATAGAACCACCACCCAGCTCATTTCCGTTCAGTACCAGGTCATAAGCACGCGCTTTTACTTTACCGGGCTCTGAATCCATCAGTTCTACATCTTCTGCCCTTGGTGAGGTAAATGGATGGTGCATTGCATGGTAACGGCGAGATTCTTCATCCCACTCCAACAGAGGAAATTCCGTAACCCAAAGGAAATTATATTTTGACTCATCGATCAACTCAAACTCTTTCCCCATCATAAGGCGAAGCTGTCCGAGTTGTTTGAGGACATCCGGTTTTGGTCCTGCAAGAATGAGCACTAGGTCTCCCTCCTTCGCTTCGGATTTCTCCACCATCTGATCTACAATATCATCGGTCAGGAACTTAGCCACGCTGCACAGCGGACCATCTTCCTGCATCTTGATGTAGATCAATCCTCCGGCACCGGTTTCTTCTTTCACGCGATCGGTCAATCTATCGATAGCGCCACGGCCCATATCTCCTTGACCGGGCACGGTGATTCCAACCACACCACCACCGTCTTTCACTGTATTTGAGAACACTTTGAATTCGGCATCTCTTACGATCTTAGAAAAATCTTTGAACTCCAGTCCAAAGCGAATGTCTGGTTTATCGGAACCATAAGTATTCATAGCCTCTTCGTAGGTCATGCGCGGAAATGGTGTTTCCACTTCATAGCCAATGGTATCTTTGAACACTTTCTTCCAGAGAGATTCGTGCGTTTCATAGATCACTTCTTCATCCACAAAGCTCATCTCCACATCAATTTGGGTGAACTCCGGCTGGCGATCGGTACGCAGATCTTCATCCCGAAAACACTTCACGATCTGAAAATATCGGTCGTAACCGGAAACCATCAGCAACTGCTTATAGGTCTGTGGACTTTGAGGAAGAGCAAAAAACTTCCCTGCATTCACACGACTCGGCACCAAATAATCACGGGCCCCTTCTGGCGTACTGCGCATCAATACCGGAGTCTCAACTTCGGCAAATTTCAGGTTGTGATAGAATTCTCGCACCGACTGATAAAATTTGGATCGCAACATCAAACGATCCTGTACTTCAGGGCGTCGAAGGTCGAGATAGCGATACTTCAACCGAACATCTTCATTGGTAGAAATGCCATCTTTGATCTCAAATGGAGGCGTCTCAGCTTCCGAGTAGATCACCAAGTCGGTGGCTTCGATCTCGATCTCACCCGTAGGCAAATTTGGATTTCTATTTTCCTCGCCCCGCGTGATCACTTTTCCTTTTACGCCGATCACATATTCGGCACGCAACTGCTCAGCTTTTTCGTGAAGGGCATCATCTTCTTCGGTAAAAACAACCTGAGTTACGCCATAGCGATCTCTCAGATCAATAAAAATAACGCCGCCCAGGTCGCGCCGGGGACCAACCCATCCATTTAAAATTACTTCGTCGCCAATATCGGTTGCGGTTAACTCTCCGCAGGTATGTGTTCTTTTGAGGGTCATTCTTTTCGATGAATCGTAGAGTGAAAACTTTTGGTTATTAAGGCGCTGAAAATACACATAATGTTAACGAATCGCTTAATCAATGTGGCAGGAACTTATTTTTCTGACAAATACCTTCACTTCATTTTTTATGATGGGACTCATCTGGCTTGTACAGCTGGTACATTATCCCTCTTTCAGATTTGTGTCTGAACAAAACTACCTCGATTTTCAAAACCATCACGTCCACAGTATCGATAAGATCGTGATCCCCATCATGATTATAGAGATCACTACTTCATTCGCCCTTTCCTGGTATGAAGGATTTCTTTCCCTGAATGCTCTCGGCTTCCTTATTGTATTGATGATCTGGATCTCAACAGGATTGTTCTCGGTGCCGGCTCATTCCAAACTGGAATCCGGGAAAGATCTGGAAGCCATCAACAAACTCGTTTCCACCAACTGGATCCGGACCATCTTGTGGACCCTGAAATCCGGATTGAGTTTTTATTTGTTGATGAAGATGCTTGGTTGAGATCCCCAAGCCTTACCAAAAACACCCAAAAAAATTAATATTGGCAAACTTCCCCCAATTTTAGCTACATTATTCGTCCTTTCTCCGAGTGGGTCGGAGAAAAACCATTCTACCTGGGGAGGTACAATGAATATCATCGATACTATAGTTGCTGACGGCAACGAGATTTTCAGATATGGACTAAGTTCCATTTTGCGCGACCACGGTGCTTTTAATATTTGCAGCGAGGTGGACAACGGTGCACTCGTACTTACCGCTTATGAAAGCGTGAAACCTCAACTTTGCATCCTCTCCTTTTCTATGCCCGAGATGGAAGGCATCATCATCGCTAAGAAGATCATTGACAAAAATCCCGGTGCCAACATTCTGTTGATGGCTGATAAAACCGATCGTGCCACCCTCAACGAATTTTTGGATTCCGGTGCATTTGGATTGATCCACAAATCTGCGCACCAACTTGAGCTCATTGATGCAGCCGAAAAAGTGGCAGCGGGAGAACGTTTTCTCGGAAGACAATTTTCCCGAATGATGACAGAAGAATACAAGCGCCTTGCCCGAAAGAAAAAACACCCCGATCCTATCAAATCCATCACCAAAAGAGAAAGAGAGATCCTGGGATTACTCACCGAAGGACTCACCAGTACCGAGATCGCCAATAAACTCTATATCAGTCCCCGAACGGTAGAAAAGCACCGAACCAATTTATTGAAGAAACTGGATCTGAAGAATACTGCTTCTTTGGTTCGATTCGCCATGGAAAACCAGCAAACCCTGTTGTAACTACCAAGTATCAAACCGTTGGAATTTGATACTTGGCTCTTGGAATTTAAAGACTACGTATTTTCACGTACTAAAATTACGTACTTCCCTCCATTGACGAACACCCCACATAAAGCTATGTTTTACGTGCAAATGGGGTAATAGCCGTCTGTAGATGATATCTGCCACCGCTCATTGATTTGAGGGTGGCTTTTTTTTGGTCGTCACTAAAATCCCGGCACATAGATCTAGTTATGATCTCCCCTGTGAAAGCTGTTTCAGCTTAGCGGCCTTTAATTCGTTGTAGGTATTTTGCTCATCCACCATTTGAGACAGCGCGAAAAGATCATACAAGGCTCCGAGCCCCAAAACCCCGCCACTCAAAAGCCAGCCTATACCGGTACCGATCCTCCCTAAATAAAACCGATGCAGCCCCAGGATCCCGAATATCCCTACAAACCAAAACAGATACGCCTTCCCCTTCGACTTGGCATCCACATCCGGAAAATCCCGGTTCACAATAAGCGAACGCTTCTTTTTGCCACCAACTTTCGTGATAAAATCGTCATAGCTTGAAAGTAGTTTTCGGGTAAACTTTTTAGTTCTGACTGACTCCGCACCAGCAGACTCCAGCTCATCTTCCAATACCTGGTACTCAAACACAAATTCATCCACTACTCGCTCCATTGAGATCTGTTCCTGAAGATATGCCTCAATTTTTCTGCTAAGATTGCGGATGGAATCGTGGATAGTGATGATCAGGTCGGTCTTGGTTTCTTCGCCACCTTCCGTCAACTCTGAGATTAAATTATTATAGGTATTAGATGCCTTTTGGAGTGAGTTTTCTGCCGCCAGCGCCATCTGATACTGTTCTGTTTTCTTCATTGATCACATCTGTTTTATTACAAGAAGTAACGAAATAATATACTGCTAATCGAGAACCAAGGTTTCTTATGATTTTGCAGGTTCACAATTTATCTTCTTTCAGATCTCTGAACCTTTTATTTTTTTGAATATTATGAGAAACAAACTTCTGATCTCTGCTCTCTCTGTTTTAGTATTGATGATATGTTCCCATTCCAGTCTTCAGGCTCAATCCGGCACTTCTTCTCTTGGAGTAGGATTAATAATTGGCGAACCGAGCGGGGTTTCCATCAAAAAATGGTTTAATAACAGAATTGCTGTGGATGTTGGCGCCGCTTGGTCGCTGGCTCAAAATGAAGCCTTACACCTTCACAGTAATCTGCTTCTTCACGATGCTTTGGACAATACACCTAAACTTTCATTCTACTATGGGATTGGCGGCCGTATCATCTTTTCGGATACCCCAAAAGTTGGTGCCCGTATTCCACTGGGACTCACCTACCTTTTTGAAAACATCCCCTTCGACCTGTTTGTAGAAGCCGCCCCCATCTTAGACCTCACCCCAGATATCAGTCTGTCCGGAAACGGCGGTTTTGGCTTTCGGTATTATTTTTAGGGAAGATCAAATGCCCATTTTACAATGAATCCTTTCGGGATAAAAGGAGGTTAACTTCACATGCCCGAAATATACATGATCTGGAAAAGGATGAAATCTTTGAAAAAATGACTCAGAAAGAGCAGGAAAAGAAAGAATTGAAAATTTTAGGGGGAATTGGGGCTATATTCCTTACCCTGATCACATTAGGGAAATTTAGATAGTGTATTTTTAATAATGGAAATTGTTTTATTTAGGCAAATAACTTAATTGACTAGTTTTATGTCAGAAAAAAACCAAAACTTCTATTTTGAGTTATCAGAGCCAAAAAAAATTGATACCCTTGAGACTCTGGTCTCTCTAAATATTCAGAAAGAATACTTTAAACCAGGTTTTTTAGAGCGCCCTCCTGATCGTGATTCTAAAGTAATTTCCTCAACCTCTTTTGAATTTCCGACTGCTTATCCATTATTGGGTCATAATACATCTGGTCTATTTCGTGGTCAGATTCGGAATTGGTCACTTATTCCAAAATGTTATAGGACTTTAACTCGAGATAAAGACCTAGAAGAAGAAAAAGATTCTATCAGAAGATATTTATTCCACAAATCTTTAAGAGGTTTTAGAGAATTTTGCAGGAGAGCAGAAAGTCAGAATCCTGACTTCCCTGAATTATTACCTGATCGAATGTCATTAGCTCAACATTTCGGTGTAAACACACCTCTTCTAGATTGGTCTAAAAACATTTTTACCGCAATTTTTTTTGCAATAAGAAATGTCTTTGGTGATAAGAATTTCAGTAATGAATTAAAGGTTTTCATTTATCATATCATTGATGAAAGATTACTTCATGATAAATTTCCAGAAGAAAAACAGATAATGACTTTTGAACACTCATCTTATTTAAAGCCGTATGCAATAGATAGAAGAATAGAAAGACAAAAGGCCGTTTTTACATTTCATCCATTTCCAACAAATGTTGAGAATAGAGTTCCTGTAAATGTTTATATAATAGATTGGGAGTTAATAGAAAACTTAATCGACCTAATGAAAGGATTTGGATATACGGAGGATCATTTTTTCCCTGATTATGCAGGTATTGCTGATGCAGTAAATTCGGAAACCGTCCTTTAAATTCAATAGAAATTCTTTAATCCCAATTTTATTTTAATAACATACTGTCTCCATGTTATCAATAACATCGAAATTTAAATGTGGATTCATGACAATAAAAGCATATATGACTAATTTCTTTTGTAGATGCATATAAGGATATATATTTACCAAAATTTCAGTTCATACAATTTGCCCTTGAATTATAATTATGTCTAAAAGCGAAGAAAACAATACTGACTCAATTGAGGCCGAAAATCTTGGGCCTTCAAATTTAATGGATAGGCCTTTCAACCCTAAAGACATTGATATTACATCAAAGACGATGTCCTTAGACACAATAATTAAAAGGTTGGATTTCGGTGAAATTGATTTAGATACAGAATTTCAAAGGCATAAAGATTTATGGGATTTTGAAAAGCAAAGTAAATTGATCGAGTCAATTTTGATAAAATTTCCTTTACCTGCTTTTTATTTCGATGGCTCAAATAATAACGATTGGTTAATAGTAGATGGCTTGCAAAGAATGAGTTCTTTGAAAAGGTTCGTAATTGATGACGACCTTGAGCTAACTGGATTGGAGTTCTTATATAAGTTAGAAGGGAAAAAGTTTTCGGAACTTTCTAGAAGTCTCCAAAGGCAAATTGAAGAAACTCAAATTACTGCATACATAATTAACCCAGGCACACCTATAGACGTCAAATTTAATATATTTAGAAGAATTAATACTGGTGGGTTGATATTGACCGGGCAAGAGATTAGACATGCTTTAAATCAGGGAAGACCGGCGAACTTTGTTAAAGAACTAGCTGATTTAAATAGTTTTAAAAAAGCCACTCAGCATTCTATCAAAGCCGAACGAATGTTAGATCGAGAATTTACAAATAGATTTCTGGCCTTTTATTTAACCTCTCATCAAAAATACCGGCCAGACATTGACAGCTTTTTGAATGAAAGCCTCGTGAAGCTGTCTGAGCTAGATGAGAAAAAAATCCAAAAGTGTAAAAATGATTTTGATTCTTCAATGAATCTAGCATATAAAGTATTTGGTAGATACGCATTTAGAAAAGTACCTAGTCTAAATGAACGCAGAAGACCTATCAATAAAGCACTTTTTGAGGTTTGGAGTGTTTTATTTGCAAAACTTACTGATTCACAAAGAGAAAAAATCGAAAATAAGCAAACTGGAAAGAGGTTATTTCAGGAATTCATTGAATTACAAAATAAAAATTCTGAATTTTTTGATTCTATAAGTAATGCAACAGGCACTAAGTCAAGAGTAATATATCGACATGAATGTTTAATAAATCTGTTAGAAAAATATGTTAACTAACCTGAGAATAGAAAATTTCAAACCTATTAAACAGATGGAAGTTGAGTTAACAAACTTAAATCTGTTGCTAGGATTAAATGGGATGGGAAAATCTTCTTTAATTCAATCTTTATTACTCTTAAGACAAAGTAGTGATTTAAGTGATGGTGTATTTGAATTAAATGGTGATTTAGCAAAAATTGGTGTTGGTAGAGATGCTATGTATCAATTTAATGATACTTCTGAGTCTATTAATATTTCCCTGAAAGAGCACTCAGTTGATCAGGAATTTTCTTGGAAATTCAAATATGCTTCAGACGCTGAAATATTAGAAACAGAGGACATATATACTAGAGATACTCTAGATGAACTATCTCTATTTAATGATAATTTTAATTATCTATCAGCCGAAAGAATCCCACCTACAGACGGACACATAATTTCTACAAGAGAAGTAATAAATAGTCATCAAGTTGGTGTTAGAGGTGAATACACGATTCACTTTTTAAATGTATTTGGCGACATAGATGTTGATTCAGACTTAGTTCATAAAGATGCAAAAAGCAGTTCCTTACTGCATCAGGTTGATGCTTGGCTAAGTGAGATCTCACCAGGTACTCGCCTGAAAACTTTTAATGTCCCCTCACTAGAATTAATTAGAATGGGAATGGAGTTTGAGACAGACTCTGACGTTACAAATGTGTTTAAACCAAAAAATGTTGGTTTTGGTCTTTCATATGCCTTACCTGTCATTACTGCATTACTTTCGGCCAAAAAAGGAGCCTTAGTTGTCATTGAGAACCCGGAGTCACATATTCATCCAAAAGGACAAGCCCAACTAGGTATGCTGATTGCCAAAGTAGCAAGTTTGGGAGTACAACTACTAATTGAAACTCATAGTGACCATGTGGTCAATGGAATAAGAGTAGCTACAAAAAATGAATACATTGATTATTCTAAAGTAAGACTAAATTTCTTTGATAAGGTTAATAAAGATTTTGAGCAATACTCTGTTAATAATGTTATAAAACTTGACAGTAATGGAGAACTAAGTGACTATCCTGAGCACCTTTTAGATGAGTGGAATAATCAATTGCTAAAATTAGTTTAATGGATCTTTTCTTCAACGAAATAAGTAAAGCTGAGTCTGAAGATCGCATTCATGAAATTCTGCAAAATCTTTATATATGTTTTCGAAATGCGAAAAAAATAGGTTTTAAGCATATTAGAATAGATAGGAACTTCAAAGAAACGATGTTAGCTAATGATTACTCTCTTTTAGACTTTGCTTCTGATCCTAACGCTAATAAGACTTACCAAAGCATTCTCCTATCCTCGTTCAAAAGACCTTACCTTATAGATGATTGGGAAGAAGAAGTTGAAGAATTTCTTTCCTATGGATTTTATTTCGAGAACAGACAATATTCAATTGATAGAACAGAATGTGCCGGATTAGCTTCCGCATATATTAAAAGTTCTATTTCAATTAGCTTGCATTCAATTAATTTATGGCTTAATTCAACTCAAGAAATAATTGTTTCGGAAAGTGGCGATGAACGAACTGAAAACGTTTTGAACATTTGTAATTCTGATTCAATTGAAAATGATGAAATTCGGGAATTTATATACAAAATAGGTAGATACCATATTACTGAATCAAAGATTAACAGTGAAGATAAACCCATTACAATTTCTGGTGATCATCATGGTAAGAAAGAAATGAAAAATTTTGCTTCAAAATTAGTACAATCAAAATATGTTACGGGGGTACGTAGTATTGAAATGGGTGGTAAAAGATTTATCCATTCAATTGAAGAAAATGGAAGTATCAAAATTGTTATTCCTAAAACTGATTTAGAGCTAAAGTTATTGGTGGAAACAACAGGAACTGATGTTTTTGAAACAAAGAAAATTGCAGACATCCTTGAGCAAGAATTTTCTTAAATGTTTTACCATTGTTGTACATCTCCAAAATAAAAAAGCCTTAAGAAACTACTTATCAGTTACTTAAGGCTTTATTTATGTACCGTGGGACGGAATTGAACCGTCGACCTCACGATTATGAGTCGTGCGCTCTAACCATCTGAGCTACCACGGCATAAGTTTAAATCACGTTATTTCAGTGACTTACAGCAGATTTCAATTTTCGCAATTAGAACGTAAATCGTACTAATTCACCCCTTTTTGACCAAGTTTTGGTAACTGTTTGGTAACTACCTGGTAACTCCGAGGTAACGAATTGCACTGCTCATTATGTTAAAGAACGGTTTCGTTCTGCTGTTTTTAAAAACAGACTTAAATATAAGGTTTTACTTACTACTTCGTCAAAGTTCTTTTCCACTTTTCTTGGGTTTTGCCTATCATCCCCAACTTTTTTTCAACCCCAGTAAATTCAGGGTTTTTGGTAACTATCTGGTAACTATTCGCCCTTTTTTACCCAATAATTTTAATGAATGAGCAAAAAACAGTCTAAAAAACCTGAGCAGGCCGGACTGCATGAGAAAAGACTCGCTGATCTTCTCAAATTTCTGAGCAATAACGAGACCACAATTAAATCTGAGGGCATAACCTACACCTCCAAACGAGGTGACGGCTACAACCACATAAAGGACGTTATACAACAAGTCACTCGAATGAGTGAGAAGGCTTACTATGCCTATTTCGAGGAAATGGAGCTTGGTAACAAATTCTCAGAGATGCGAAAAGTGTATGATACCGTGGGCAAAGTTATACATACTATTCGACCTTATATGACTCTCGACGGTTCAGTTGACTCCCAAAAAAATTGTCTATTACAATCAAGATACGACATGTACAATCCTGAGAAGGATAATGATACACTTCACTACCTAAACGAATTCTATGACCCTTTTTATAATTCTGTTCTGACGAGCATATCAATGTTTGAAAACAACCCAATTAAGTTTCTTAGTTCTATACAGGAGAGTGAAACACCTTTCTATCCATATATTCAACTTTTGATTGATGAGCTAAAGGATAATGTCTCTGATGAAACTTTGAAAAGTTACAAGACTATCATTAAGAAATTTATTATAAAGTACAATGCTTGCATATCCTCTGAAATAAAGAATGGTTTTTTTAGTGATTATAAATGGTTATCAATACCGACCAATCCGGAAATTGCTAAGAAATTCTTCTTTTTAAAAGTTTCTTCAGAAAACCATCAAGCCACTGATTTATTTATAAATCCTTCAAAATATATTGATGTCCTCGATAATAGATATGAATACTTGTGGATGTTATACTTGCAAAAAATTGACTTCAAATTATGGCCAGAAATAGCTAAAGGACTTCTTCCAATTATAGCCATTGAACAGGGTCTTATGTCTTTATATATCGAAATAATGATATTTCAATGTATTGAAAATACTCGATTTCAGATAACATCAGCTAGCGATGACACAAGACCTAAACATGTACATACTGAATTTACACTTAATCAACTTTGTAAGTTATTAGCCGAATATCAATTCTTCGATATCGAACAAGATTTTATCTCAAATGAGTTTAATTTACTTCGCAGACCATTAAACATTCACCCAGTTTATGATGTTGCCAAGTTAGGGGAAAGCGAACATATACTAAGTACTGCTCTTCTAAAATATATGTGGGAAATCTACTACAGGAAAATCACCTACGACCTATACATCAAAGAGAACCCTGTATATAATACACCAGTCCCTAGAGTTCGTACAGAAAACCTCATCAACCTTAATTCTAAGTAAAGTTCCGACTCCGCTAATGAAATAATCTCTCCAGCGGAAAATTCATTTCGGTTTCTCCTGAAGTTTGGTACAGCGATCAACGTGATTCTATTCACTTGGTCGCCCCAAACTTTAATTAAACAAAAGAAACAAAATGAAGATCCAAGATTATTTGACATCCGGTGAAGCAGCCGAATACTTATCCCAACAACTCAAACAGGAAGTAAACTACTACGACCTGGATAACCTGCTTCGGGCAAAATCTATACCCGTTCCGGAAAAGATTGGAGGACGAAGACTCTGGTCTCATCAAGATCTACAAAACGCGGCTAAAGCATTGCGTATTCGTCGGGCTAAAAGACCTCAATTGACTCAGGAACGTTCACTCATCAACTTGGGAGAGTATTAAGATGAAAAATAATACCATGAGTGATGACGAGATTTGTAAAAAAATACTAAGCTCATATGTTTTTGTATGGCCTTTCCACGCCTCTTTAGTTGATCAAAGGTATGTTTCTCTTGATGCAACTTTATTGGTAAAAAGAACCGAGGATATAAAAATTTTAAAGAATGAATCAGATGCACAACTACTAGTTCGGCACATTGAAAGATTCATAACCGATAATCCTCCCGATTTAGCTTCTTTTACCCGTCTTCAGGTAGCAAGCCAAATTAACAACGATATTACCGTTCTAATTGGCGAAGAAGAAGCAAAAAGAATCTTTGAAATAAGCGATTCAAATCTTGCTCTACTTAGAAAACTACATGGCATTGCGTATATCAAAACAAAGCGTGGCTTTCAATATAGCTGGAGAGACCTAAAAGAAATCAGCCAGAAAATAAAAGCCTCACCTGAACTCTAATCTCAAGGGAGCTTTCTCCTATGGCTCCCATTTTTTTAAACATTTTCAAAAAACTATGGAAAAAGAATATCCAGTAACCACTGAATCCCATCACTCCACTGACTTAAAAGATGCCATTTACTACCTCCCGGCTCAATTTGATCAAACCATTCTTTGCAAAGCACTCAAGGCTGTGTATGACGAAGAAGGAAAAGATCTGGCCAGGGAGTGGCTTTTTAAAACAAAGAATAATCTTCCAAAAAACTTCGATGAATTTTGGGAGGAGTCAAATCTAACACCCTACCAACTCCAGTTTCCCGATAAATATTTAAATGATTCGATCTACAGTACCGCTAAAGAAACCGGCTGGATTCCCAAAGCGCTACGGAAAGGTAAACAGAGCAAGAAACCACCTTCAAAACGTAAGCTGCAAGCCGTTGGAGATAATTTACAGGCTTCGGAAAAGCTGCATGAACAACTTACTCAGATCAAAGAGGACCAGTTAGAAGAGAAGGAAAAGTCCTACATCTCTCCCTGCATCAGGAACATGGATGGAGCCTGCTATATGCATCCGTTCATGTACAAAAAAGACATTCCCGATGACCGGGAGGAATACCTGAAGCTCCTGATCAAGATTGTAGATTGTGAGGTGATTGTGCAGGAAGCCATCGAACACATTATCGATCAACCCGGCCAAACTGAGGACGATAAGGAAGTGCGCTACCGACTCCGGCTTACCAATCGGTTAGATAAGGACGTCATCACCATTGCCACTTTTGAAGAGCTCACAACCAAAACACGGTTCTCCAGTTTTCTGGTTTCCAAGGGGTTTGTGAAGTTTATTGGAAATAACGAAGTGTTTGATCGTTTCCATGAGTTTTTGATCAATGATCAGGAGTATCCAACGGTGAAGATGATCACCAGCTGGGGCGAGTACAAACCGTGAGAATTTCTCTTTGAAAATGGACTCTTTGATGTAAATAAGCAACGGTTCTATCCAGCCAATGAGGAAAATCGGATCCAGAAAGGCAGGCAGCTCCTTGTTTGTCCAACCGGAAGTGAGCTTGTACAACCGCCCATCATTTCTATGCCAACGGATGATGTGGCTTCGGCCCGATTCCTTGCAGAAAAATTCATGATGTGGGAATCTTTTAACGGAAAACTTAACGTGAGAGCTACATTGGGTTATGCCGTAGCTTGTTTGTTTAGTCGTGATATCAAAGAACAGGATGGAGCCTTCCCCCTGATGTTCAAGTTTGGTGAGCGAGGTACCGGGAAAAGCTCCAGTATGGATTGGTTCATGTCGCTATTTGGCTATCGCAATGGAAACCGGCAGTCTGTGTCCAAGCAAAATACCATCAAAGGACTGATCCGAAACATGACGCTTCCTACTTCATTTCCTTTCTTCTTGGATGATTACCGTAATCACGAGACCAACAGTCAGGTTCCGGATCTAACAAGTCCGATCTTGAACTGGTATCACCGCATTGGTACCTCCATGGCCAAGAAAAGCACAGACAATCAAACCATTGATACCCGGATGAAAGCTTGTGTAGTAATGACCGGAAACGATAAACCCACCGATCCGGCGGTATTATCCCGACTCATTGTGCTCAATTATTCAAAATTTTTGAAACGAAATGAGTTGGATATGATACCAAATGTCGTGCGCTCAACCCCCAGATTCTCTGAATTCACCGCTTTGGTGCTTAAAGATTACGAAAATGTGCGTGGTTTCTTCATGGACTTCCTCGATAGCAACAAAAAATGCTTGGCCGATCAGGGATTCCAGGGGCGAACCGTAAACAACTGGAGCTATGTTATGGCCGGGATTCAATGTGTACCCTACATTCTCCCCGATCTAAACCATTGGTCGAATGAATTTGGAGCCCTTAAAACTGAAATTTATGAAGCCATTCATAAGGAAGAAGCGCTCCAAAAAGAATCCAATCCCCTGCATGAGTTTTTTGATACGCTGGAGCATTACGCTACCCAAAAAGTTGATCCTAACTCTGAGTTTAACCGGAGATTCTTTGTCCTTGATCACCGGCACTTTCGCTACAAACCCTTTGAAGCTTTTACCGATGCCAATGGGAAAGTGTATCAGGGAGAAGTTCTGTATCTGCATCCAAAACGAATTTGGTATGCGCTTCAGGATGCGAAGTCAGATGTTACCCGCCAAACAAATCTCAACACCTTAGAAGCCAAACTGCAAAACAGCAGCTACTTTTTGAATAACAGCGTGCAGGTCTTCCTAACCAAATCCATTGATGAGCCGAAGGAAAGTAATCTGCGCTGTTATGTGCTTCGAGTGGACCAGCTCAACGAGAAAGGAATGCTTCAGGAACTCATCGCCAAGGCCAAGGAATACGAACAACAGAGAGCCGGAAGATTAAGCGCTTAAAAATTTTAATAAATTCATGGCTTTTTCTGCTAAACTGCTAAGAATTACCCAAAATCTATTCATACACTCATTAAATCATCATTTCTTTACAAATAACTAACTGCTAAGGTCTGCTAACAGGTGCTAAGAGACGCTAAAATTTCTAGCACAGGTTAGCAGTTCTTAGCATTTTCTTTAAATCTTTGCTAAAGCTTATATCTCTTCTTTTATACAAACGAGCCTATCTTTTAAAAAACTTAGCAGTGTTTAGCAGCTTAGCAGGGGTTTTTCTTTCTTTTTTTGAAGGAACTAGACAATCGATTTCCTGCATCCAGTAGTTATTTACTGATTCCTTATAACAATTCACCCTAATTAGGCCATAGTTAGGCTAATACCCTTCGTTAATTACTGATTTATTGAAGATTATATGCATTAATTGGCTAGGTAAGCAGGTACAGAGCATAATCAATTTCGTTAATTAACTATTTCAGCCGGTTTCATTGAAAGAATAGGAGAATTGTTGAAATAATTCGTGACTCGCGAATTACAAATCACTGTTTAATACATCTAATGAGTCCTTTTTGGGATTCGTTTAAAAGAATTGGGCTATTTTGTTTGTGAGCAGACTTATTTTGGAATAAATGGGCTGTCAGGAATGCTGTTTTATTCCGGTTTACTCATATAACTCCACAGAATTCCAGCCCGAAACCTACTCAACTTCAAACGTAGTGGATACTGTGTCGCTATCATCGGTTAATAGAAAAGCTTCTAAGGTATAAGTCCCGGACTCTAGGTATTCATAATCCCCACCGTTGCTCAGATCAATTTTTAACGTTTTGCTCTCTCCTGGGGCTAATTCAAAACTTGTCACTACAGTCAAACATGCATATGCATGCTGACTGTTAAAGAGCACTTCATCTCCTTTCTTTACTTTAAATCCATGTTGACAGCTTGATGGGAACCCATACTCTGCTTTTTTATTAGTCACATTCGTGAACACGAAATCTGCTTCGATATGCTGCATAACTTCTATGTTGTCAGCAGTCACTTTAAGCTTCATGGCCTCATTAGTTCCGCTTCCTGCACTAAGAAATGGCAAATCATCACAGGATGAAAAGAAAAACAAAACCGAAAATAATAGCATTAATGATCGCATGACGTATTCCTCTAAGATTTTATCTGATCTCTCTTAAGAAAACTACATAAAAGTTAAATAACAACCGCCCTTATTAAACCTTTCTGCGTTTTTCTTAAATAAATGGGAGTTAATAACGAAAATGATAAGCCATTATTTAATTTTCGGGGTTTAGTGAGTGTTTTTATTTAATAATCGGGTTTTAAGAGGGTCATAGTTTAAAAAAGTGCATATTAATTGGCTTATAGTCTATTTATTGAAACTATTTTAAACCTTGATAGATTACAAACTCAGAGATCCAATATCTGCTTTTCATAAAATCGATCATATATATACGTTTTTCATAAAAATGGTTTTTTATATGCGTTTTTCAGAACTCATATGTGTTTTTCATAGGAATTCACTTCTTGATAACTTTCTCAAATGAACATTTAAACTTGGCTATATTTTGCCGGTTAAATTCTGGCACCTAAGAACAGCATAATCTTTATTCTAACGAATATAAAAGAGACTTTTTTGCCGGTTACATTGCCGGTTAGATAGCTTAGTAAGCCTCACTATGTTCATTTAATCCCTCTGTTCACGATTCGTGAACATGGTAAAAAAGTGAACAAAGCTGTTTTTACTACTTAAAAGCCAATTGATTTATTCTCTCCATTAATTCTTTCATTCTGTCAATTAGCTTATCAAATGATACAGAATCACCGTGAATCATACTTTCCTGCATCTCACGATAATCGTCCTTCCATTGCTTTATAGAAGCGTCGGGCGGTACAAGGTTTATGGTTCCCGGCAAATGTTTTTTGTAATCAATCCCACTGATTTTTGTCAAATGCTTTCGGTGGTGAATGATATCCATATAAAGATCTTCATCATCCAGTGCCTCTTTCCCGTGGTCTGTATCCATGATTGCTTCAACGTCATACAAATGTCGGCTTAATCGTTCTGCTCTCATTTCATCCGGGTTCTTCTGAAATTCCTCATGTAACAAAAACACCTTCTCTAAGAATGTGCGTCTGGGTAGCACACAAGGAATTTTAACCGGTAACAAATCAATTTCTAACTGTGGAAATACGGAACCAACCAAGGGAGTAAGTTCTTTTTCTTCGTTCGGTTCGATTAAGGAACGAGCATTTATTTCAATCAATACTCTTGGTGGGAGGTATTTTACAGACTCTGTAACAGCAGGAAATCTAACCTCAATGGTTGAAGGATCTTCGTCTGAGTTATCTGATTCCCAAACCTCTACTTTAACATCAGCTCCTTTTTCTTGAAGGTTATTAACCAATTCCGGTGTTAACTTTTCCAGAACAAATTCCCGAATCGCTTTACGAAGTCTTGTCCTTTTGCTGCTTCCAAGTTTTCCATCAAAACCAAATGCTTTACGGTCTACAGCTAGGTCTACATCTTCAGAAAACCGCTGGATCAGATTCCAACCTTTACTTAGAGAGGTCCCTCCTTTAAAAACCATATTTTCGGCCTGCTCAAGTTCAAAAACAGATTCTAATACCAGTGTTACCCAAAAGTCTTTCTCAATAGCTACGGGCGGTAAGCCTTCATTGGCAGCTACCTGTTCATATACCTGTTTCTTTCTCCCGTCTTCTACCTTTAGCCAGTCAATCATTGTTCTATACTTTGTTCCATTATTTTCCGAATCCATACCGGAGCAAGTTTGATATCATGTTTTAAGTGCTCCGGTTTTTCTTTTTTCAGTATTTCGGTGATTTTATCTTTTTGTTGTTCAGATACATTCCCTTTTCCAATTTCTTTTAAAGCCTGAATAACCAACGAACTGATTTCTCCCTTCGCTTTAAGATTTTTGGGAACCGTTCTCTTGAACTTAATCTTACGGTTTCCAACCTGAATACTTCTTTGTGAACCATCAGTGAGATATACAGCATTTAAAGGAACCTGGGTTGAAAGGCCCAATTTATTCATTGCCAGTGTGCCGGTTGGTATGATCTTCGCCTTATCTCTTTTTGCTATCGCTTCAGCAATTTTTTCTATGGATGGTTTTAATACCCCAAGCTGTGGGTCTGTTTTAGGATATAAGTAAATACCATGGGCAAGCCTTACCAGCTCTCCATCATCCTCAAGGCGAACTAAAGCTTGCCTAACTGCTTCACTGGAGCCAATTTCCAGAAAATCTTCCGGGAAAAATATTTTCCCACGATTGTAGTTTTTAATCTTATTAAGTATTTGTTCTTCTGTGCTTTGCATGAATTTTATCTTATTTTTCTGTCACAAATTTAGTAAATATTTGTGACAAGAAGAACACTCTTTTTTCTGTAGCATAGACCAGAGCTTGGCCCTTAGCACTACTCAGGTTCCCCAGTAGCTTCCCCACTTACTTCCACGCCAGCTTGTCCGGTAGGTTGTTCGGTTATTCTCAAATACCCACTGACAGACTATCTTGATACTGTTTCAAATGCCCTATTGGTTTTTATGACCAAGTCAATTTTATCTTCTAATTCTTTTTGTGAATAAATAATCTTCCCAAAATGCTTTATTTGAACTTCAGGATAATTGGAATCTATTTGGGTTGATTGTTTTCTTAAAAAACTCTTCAATTTTTTGCCAACAGTTAACTTGTACTTTTCTGAATAATATAATGTGTTAATGAGGCATAGCTGATGATTTGGATTTGGATAAAATGAAATTTCCAACTCTTTTTTTCTTAGAAAATTTAAGAAGTCCTCATTATAGATAAATTCTTTCCTATTTAAATGATATATAACTGAGGAAAAATTGAAAAACGATGTATTTGGAATGACCTTAAAAAGCTTATAGTCGATTTCGTTTTGGTATTTAAAAGCCCATGTATTTTTGGTTTCCCAAAGATCCACGTCCATTTCTCCAATCTTTATTTTGAATCCACCAAAACTATTCTCTCTATATTCATAATTCTCGATAACCTCCCTAATCCTAGAAATATCTTCAACTACAAAATCTATATCTCGTAGTTCATGGCTATTTAAAAAATAATTCCTTATAACCCCACTAAAAACATATATGTCTACTCTCTCTATAGTCTTATTTATGAATGTAGTTAATTCAAAAGGAGTTATTGAAGTTAAATAATGATAGAATGATAACTCCTGATCCTTTATAACTTGTTTTATTTCAGATAATTTTTTGGCCACTTAATTTTTGGTAATGTTTTAACGCAAATTGATCCGTCATTCCTGTTATAAAATCGACTATAATTCTCAATTTATAATAGTCACTAAGTTCTTCAAAATTCTCTAACTCATCATCCCCCTCAATTCCATTTTCTAAAAAAGCAGATAGTTTTATACTCTTTGAAATTAGATTTAGAGCCCTTCGCTTATAGTGTTTTGATCCTCTAAATAGAAATTGAATGTAGTATTCAAGCAATCCAGTAAGAACGGCATGTCCAGTTAATTCTAAAAACTCTATTTCCCTTCTTTTAAAGATATTTTCAAAACAAAATAAGTCTAATGTACCAGCAACATTATTTGAATCATCGTCTAAAAGTTCTGATTTATAAGTTCCTTTTTCGATTGATTCAATATGCTTTATAAAGTTTTCAACAGTTAAATTAACCAAATAGTCAATCAAACTGATTCTAAGCTTAATAATCTTAGTATTTCTTTTATTTATCCCTTTTACCTTGTCAGCATTTCTAAAAAGTTTTTTAAAAAGTGACTGATCTTTTATTTTTTCTTCAAAATATTTTCTAATAAAATTATAGTCATAAAGTCTTTTATTATACCCGTCCTCAATATCCATTACATAATAACAGATAGAATCCGCAGCCTCCATAAGAAAAGCTAATGGGTGACGTAAATATTTACCAGAGATTTCTAGACCACATTCTGAAACAACTTTTTTAAATACTTCTTTTTCAGATTGGAATACTCCAATTTTTTCTGTGTAAAATTTCTCATTAGTTGGCTTGCCAAAATTTGGGTACTTCAAAAAGGAAGCTAGTGTGTTGCAAGTTAGATTAAGCCCATATGTATCCTGAAGTATTTGAAGTTTCGTAAGGACTCTAAATCCCTGAGCATTACCATCAAAGGAAGTGAAGTCTCTCATCTGATCCTCATTTAACTCAAAATCATAAACCTTTTTGCCCTCCTCTTCTCTAAAAAGATTTGAAAAATATTGACTTATAACTGTTTCTCCAAAGTGTCCAAATGGAGGGTTTCCTATGTCATGTACTAAACATACATTTTTCAATGTAGTTGGAATACTCCTTATTAAATAATCTTTATCCTGATTAGTTCTTCTTAAAAACTCCTCATTCTCTACAATTCGTATCCCAAGAGAGTACCCTATTGCTAGAACCTCAAGCGAGTGAGTTAAGCGAGAATGAATGTTATCGTCTGAGGTAAGTGGAAAAACTTGTGTTTTGTCATGCATCCGGCGAGTCGCAGGACTAAAAATCAATCTTCCAAAATCACTTTCAAATGGATTTCTTGCATCACCAGAATAATCTTTTGATGATGGTCTAAGTCGTTTACTACTTAATAGTTTATTCCAGTCCATAATTTATTGTTTTTCTTATCTCAAATACTTCTTTTAAATACCCTAATAAAAATCTTTGTGAAGCAATAGAATAAGAAAAAGATTTTATCACTAAAGGCTACAAATACTTCAACAAATTTCACATAACCAAATTAAATTACTAGACAATTCATGAGTGTCTATATCAAAACCTGTTTAGTAGATTCATAGCCTAAACTGTTAAAAGTCATTTAGACTTCTTAAAGTAGTGAGTCCAAAATTATTATGCTTCTACAAGTTCTTTCGCAATCATTTCAGCCTGCTTCAATACCGTTTCAGTTGCTAATTTTTGCATATCAGGTGGATAACCAAACTGTCTAAGTGTTCTTTTAACAATGACCTTCAACTTTGCTCTGACACTTTCTCTAATAGTCCAATCAATTGAAGCATTTTCTTTGACCCTCTCATAGAGCACAACTGCTAATTCTCTTAGTTTATCTTGCTTCATTACTTCTCGAGCACTTTCATTGTTTGCTACAGCAGTGTAAAAAGCATATTCAAAATCAGATAACCCCATTTCTTTTGGTTCATTATCCATCTTGATAACTTCTCGAGCATGATTGACTAATTCATCGATAAACTCAGCTGCCGTTAGAACCTTATTCTGATATCTTTTAATTGAGTCCTCAAGCATCTCCATTAAAGATTTACTCTGAACAAGGTTTTTCTTCATTCTAGCTTTCACCTCATCATTAAGTAGTTTTTTTAATACTTCAATGGCAATGTTTTTATGTTCCATTTCCTTTACTTCGAGAAGAAAGTCTTCTGATAACACTGATATTTCAGGCTTCTTAATACCTGCAGCATCAAAAACATCTACAACTTGGTCGGAAACTAATGCTTGGTCAATTACCTGACGAATAACAGATTCAATTTCTTTATCAGTATTGCCTCCACCTGTGCTATCGAACTTGACTAAACGAGCTTTTACAGCTTGGAAGAATGCAATTTCATCTTTTGCATCTAATGCCTCTTCATGAGGTAGGGCAATTGAGAATGCTTGTGATAATGCTGTTACTTGGTTTACAAATCGTTTTTTCCCGTCTTCTAATCCAAGTATGTGATCTTCAGCCGAAAGAATTAGTGTCAATTTTTTAGAAGTTTCTGCATCGAAATAATTTTCGTATGGAAAGCCATGAAACATTTGAGATACTATTTCCAATTTCTCAAGCATCAATTGAACAGCTTCTTCTTGTGTATGTGCCGGATCACCTTTGCCACCTGCTTCTGAATAAAAGGAAAGAGCCTTCTTTAAGTCTGAAGCAATACCTAAATAGTCAACGACCAGACCAGCAGGCTTATCTTTATAAACCCTATTAACTCGAGCTATAGCCTGCATTAAATTATGACCCTTCATAGGCTTATCTATGTACAGCGTATGCATGCTAGGGGCGTCAAATCCAGTGAGCCACATATCACGAACAATAACCAACCTTAGCTCATCATTTGGATCTTTCATTCTTTCGGCTAACATCTTGCGTTGATCCTTGGTTGTATGATGCTTAGCCATTTTAGGGCCATCTGAAGAGCTAGCTGTCATAACAACTTTAATCACACCTTTATGTAATTCATCGGAATGCCAGTCAGGTCGTAATTGAATGATAGCCTCATAAAGCTCTGTTGCTATTCGACGAGACATACTAACAATCATGCCCTTTCCGCCTTCTACGACGTCTCGTTGCTCCCAATGCTCTACAATATCTTTCGCTACAGTCTCAGTCCTCTGCTCACTGCCAATAAGGGCTTCTAACTGTGTCCACTTAGCTTTTGCTTTTTGTGATTCAGAAAGATCATTGTTGTCAAGTTCTTCATCTACTTCTTCTACAAGCTTTCTTCCCTCATCACTAAGGCGGATTTTTGCCAACCGGCTTTCATAAAATATTTTTACAGTTGCTCCATCCTCTACTGCTTGCGCTATATCGTAAACATCGATATAATTCCCGAATACTGCTGGTGTATTGACATCAGTTTTTTCAATAGGAGTCCCGGTAAACCCAAGATAGGTTGCATTTGGTAAAGCATCCCGCATGTATTTTGCAAAGCCATACACTGTTTTTTTACCAATAATGTTTCCTTCTTCATCCTTATCATCAATTGTTTTTGCCTTAAAACCATACTGAGTTCTATGTGCTTCATCAGCTATGACAACAATGTTAGAACGATCAGAAAGTTCTTCATAAACATTACCTTGGTCCGGCTGAAATTTATGGATGGTTGTAAAAACAATCCCGCCAGAAGCTACTTTAAGCAATCCCTTAAGATTTTTCCTAGATTCAGCTTGTTTTGGTTCTTGTCTTAACAATTGCTTTGAAGAAGCAAAAGTATCAAAAAGCTGATCATCAAGATCATTTCTGTCTGTAATAACAACAATGGTAGGGTTGTCCATTTTTAAGACAATTTTTCCAGCAAAAAACACCATTGATAATGATTTCCCACTACCCTGAGTATGCCACATAACCCCACCTTTTCGGTCACCGACTGGTTGTTCCTCGACACCTGCAACACCGTATTCTTGTGGATCTACTTCTACCCTATCATTTGAATTAGATATCAACTCTTGTTTTGATACAAATCCAGAAGCTCTTAAAGTGGATTTAACAGCTTTATTAACTGCATAGTATTGATGATAGGCAGCAATTTTCTTGACTGTTTCAACCGTAGTTACACCCGTTCCTGGATCTTCTCTTTTAGACTTCTCAAAAACAGTAAAATATCGAATAAGATCGAGTAAAGTTTCTTTGTTCAGCATTCCTTTAATCAGTGTTTCTAATTGACCTGTTAAAGGTGATGCTTCATTTTCTCCGTCAGACGTTTTCCAAGCCATAAACCTAGAAAACCCAGCTGATAAAGAGCCCATTTGAGCTTCTAACCCATCTGATATAACTAATAGTCCATTATAGGTGAATAGGTTGGGAATAACCGATTTGTAAGTTTGTAATTGTCGGTATGCAGATTTTATAGAAGCCGTATCGCTCACTGCATTTTTTAGTTCCATTACTACTAAAGGAATACCATTTACGAATATTATGACATCAGGTCGTTTATTCTGATTATCCTCTACAACCGTAAACTGATTTGAAACTATAAACTCATTATTCTCAGGATTATCAAAGTCTACAAGCCATACAAGATCACCCCTATCATTTCCATTAATTTGATAACTGACATTAACACCTTCTGTTAAAAAGCGGTGAAAATGTTCATTGTTTGTAATTAGTTCAGGAGAGTTACTACGCTTAATCTGTTTAATAGCCTCTTCAATAGCCAGGATTGGAATATCCGGATTCAATTTTCGAAGAGCAGAAGACAAACGATCTTCTAAAAGAACATCCTCAAACGACTTCCTTTCAGGGTTTTCACTTTCAGGAGCTACTTCGGGCCCGTATATATATTTAAACCCTTGCTCCTCAAGCAAGTTTATAGCCATTAACTCTATATCATTTTCAGTTATTTTACTCATATCATCATTCTGCTGCTGCTGACATTTCAGTTACAACAGCATTTTCATCACTTGTTGCTTCCTCTGACTCTTCTTCATTTTCGACTCCATCTTTAGCCAGACTTTCATAGTGGAGCTTTGTTAATTCAGAGGTTAAAAAATCATCATTAAGTAGTTTGACAAATAAATTCTTGGATACATTTGTATCAAGTGAAAACTGACTATCATCATCTGTATACCTCATCTTTCCTTTTATTTTGGGGTGCGTTTTAGAAAATGAGATAATCTGGTCATTTGGTATACCTCTTTGAATAACTGGTGAGCCTTTAGCCACTTTTGTTAATTTCCTAGCAAATGTTACATCGTCAATAAGTTCAGATAAGGCATCAATATTACTTACAATACTTAGTTCTTCTATGGCTTCCAATCCAGCTAATGCCTCTCTCTTAATAACGTCATGAAAACCTAAACTTCTCTCAATAGAGGTTAGATCAGTCACAATGATGTCCTCGCCGATTTTTAAAACTTGAAACCTTGGGCTAATCCTGAGAAGCTGTTCTTTAAACCTTTCAAATCTAGTTTGAGATTTCCAGATTATATACCCTCCTCTACCTAAAACTTCTACTGGCGATAGCTTTTTATACAACGATAATTCTTTCTCATCTTTTGCCAGCACAACTATCAAAGAATCAATTTCATCCAGTTGGTATTGATTAAAGGCAAATTCATCTAAGTCATCATTTCCAATTACCGAATTGAGATATGCCAATTCATCTGGGAGTTCGAGGTCATATTCGTAAAAACATTTCCCCCTTTCGTCAGCTGTAGATAGAGGAATTACTGAATGATCATCTAGATTTATAACACTGTTATGGATTGAATTTGCAAACAATTCGGTAATTTCAGATAAGTTATCTGCTTTAATATTAAGCTTTTTGGGCTCACCCTCCTCCTTTAAAACTGCATAAATAGCAATTTCCAAGCCATCTAAGTCATCTAAGTCGATTAGTTCTGTTAAAGCTTCATCAAGTTCGTTTTTATTCATTTTCTAGACCTTATATGCGTAATATATTCTATCATCTAATTTCAGATACTTCACCCTATCATCTAAGTTTAATTGATCTCTTGTTATTAAGATTATTTCACTTCGAGATTCACCTGATCTGAAATCCCCCGATACTTTAAAAAGCTTGAACCTCAGAATGGCCAGAGTTGGATTTGCGTAGAACAAATCTGTACGTACATAAATTATACCAATAACAGTAAGTATAATAATAAATACAGCTTGATACCTAACATCATCAAATTGAAAACAAACAAGTGGAATGATATACGTTGTTAAAAAAGTGAGGTGTTCATAATCAATATTCTTGATACTAGTAATCTTAAATGATAATTCAGGCGCATCCTTGATTTTATAAGAAAAATCCCAATATGAGAAAGCACCCAGCATCAATGCAACTAAGCATATCAATGAGATTATGTTATCACCAACAAGTTCGACGAACCCAATAAACTGGCAGTCTGGCCCCCAACAAAAAGGAACTTCTACTGTAATTATTATTATCAAAAAGAATAACAGCCAAAGGGATAGTATAAAAAGCCCCGTTTTTCTTAGCATAAATTATAACCCTGTTCTGGTATAGTGCTGTAAGCACTAAATTATTTCAATTTCGACAAGTCATTGATTGCAGCTTGCAATACTTGCCAACTTATTTTTGCTGTATGATGATCTGGATTAAATCCAGAACTCCACTGCTCATAAGGATGGATGTAGTTTCTAAAATCTCTTAACGCATGGCTAAATTTCTTAACGTCTAGACCAATAAATCCAACTTCACAAGCAACATCAATAAAACTTGCTAATGACCATTCATGAAATGGGTGAACCTTACCTGCTTTATTCTTTGGACTAGCTTTTGCTTGATTAAATAAAGCAGGATTATTTGATGCTACCCCTAGCAAAATTCCTTCTAGTGATGAACCACATAAGAATAGGATTGATAACGCTGTTTTAGATCGTATGCCTTTTCGAATTTCAGTTATGCGCCCATTAATTATTTCAACCAACGCATCATCTAAGCCTAATTCGTGGACAGGTAATATTTCAAAGTCTTTGTCCAAAAACTCTTCTTCAGTCATATCTTTTGAGGTTGAAGACAGCTCCTTACCCAAGAGACTATTAGAAATACCCTGAACCTTTTCCACACACATTTCTAATTTCTTTGTTGTCTTCGCATCATTTAGAATTTGGTAGGCCTCCCAGTGTTGTATTAAGGCATCAAGAGTTTTTCCAACTATTTTATCGTTCTCTATCTCCAAAAATGCTTTGAAGCGTTTTCCTTTAGAACCTCCATATATGTGATACTTATCTTGGTCAATATTTACTCCTGCTACTGATGACATAAACTGACTGAAGCTGGCATTAGAAAAATCCAGAACATACCCAGCCCCCTCAACAGATTCTACAAACTTTTGAATATATGGTATATCTGTGTGTTTTAGGTTGGCCATTTTAAATATTAATCATTCTCGTAATTAGTTTTCTGACCAAAAATTATCCAGTAAATTCTCTCCAGGAATTACAAACGGTTTTTTTGACAGTTTATCTTTGTCTAGACCTCTACCCTCTCTTGCTCCTCCTTTAAGAATATCTGTCTGCTCCATAATTTTTAAACGCATAATTGAACCAATAATCAAACCTAACCGAATGTCATTTGGCGAGTAAACATGATATGCCCCGCTAAAAGCTCCTATAGAATCTTTAAAAACGTCTAAGTTTGGTATCTCTCTACTTAGTCCAAAGACCATATCACCTTCATAGGCAATTTTATAATTATCTTTATTACTTGATAAGTCTTTTGAAAAATTACCTTCCCGTGGCTGTATACCGTTATTAGTCATGCTGTATAATTTGGGACAATAACCAAGATCTTTAACCCTAAGACTTCTTTTTGTAAAAATCTTCCCAAACTCAACTAGTTTCCAACCTTCTTTAACTTTTCCAGAGTTTCTATAATAATCATCAACTTCAATTATGTAGTCGTTTATACAACCTTTAAATACTTGCTTTGCATATCGTGAAATTTCATTTGAGATTTTTTGCATCAATCTAATTTTACCAAGGTCAAAGAAATCATTTTGATCTATAGAATTTTTAAGATTTAAAATTGCATCATCTAAATCTGTATCCAATTTTAATATTGTGTTTAAATTTTCTTCTTCATTAATAGTAATATCTAACTCTATTTCTTGGGTAGCTGGCTCGACATATCTATTTGGTGATAGAACAAAAGAATTCTTTTTTATAACTGACAAGCTTATAGATTTGCAGATCCCGGCCTCATCTTGATATTTATTATTACTATGCTTCCAATCATGATATCTATCGGATATTTTTGTTATCTCAGTATTTCTTAAAACTTTTTGTCTTCTATCAATTAGCTCACCGTGACTGCTAGCGTCGATAAAAAGTACTTGATCAGTTTTTTCCTTTCTATCTCGATCTAGTATCCATATACAAGCCGCTATTTGAGTATTCGAGAATAAGTGCGATGGAAGAGATATTATGCAATCAACTAAATTTGACTGGATAATGCTTTTTCTTATAAAAGATTCTGCTTTGGATGATGTTGACAACGAAGTATCTGCCAATACAAATGAAGCCTTACCTTTAGGTCCCAAGTGATACAGAAAATGTTGTACCCAAGCAAAATTAGCATTACTTGTAGGAGGTTCACCATGTGCCCATCTACCATCACCCCTTAGTAAATCACCGCTCCAATCACTTACATTGAAAGGAGGGTTTGCGATGATGTAATCAGCCTTTAAATCTTTATGGGCATCATTTAGAAAAGACCCTTCGTTATTCCACTTGACCTGAGAACTGTCTATACCTCGGATGGCTAAATTCATTTTACACAAACGCCAAGTCGTTAAGTTACTTTCTTGTCCATAAATAGATATATCATCAACTTTACCCTGATGATCCTGAACGAATTTTTCAGATTGAACAAACATACCTCCTGAACCGCAACAAGGATCAAATACTCGTCCTTCATAGGGTTCTAACATCTCCACTAGCAATTCAACTACGCTCCTTGGAGTATAGAACTGCCCTCCTTTTTTACCTTCAGCTAAGGCAAACTCTCCAAGAAAATATTCAAAGACATGACCTAAAACATCAGCACTTCTGGCTTTAGTATTCCCTAAATTAATATTACTGATAAGATCTATTAACCCACCAAGACTGGTAGGGTCTAAGTTTTGCTTGGCATACACCATTGGTAGAACGCCTTTAAGGGATGGATTCTCGCTCTCTATAGCATCCATAGCGTCATCAACCGTTTTACCAATAGTTGGTTGCTTTGCATGGCTCCTCAAGAATGACCACCGGGCTGATGGTGGAACAAAGAAAATATTCTCAGCCTTGTATTCATCTTTATCTTCTGGATCGGCTCCTACATATTCACCTTCCCCCTTTTTTAGCTTCTCATGAAGCTCTTCAAAAGCATCAGATATGTATTTTAGAAAAATTAGGCCCAAAACTATGTGCTTATACTCAGCCGCATCGATATTCTTTCTAAGCTTATCCGCTGACTTCCATAGTTGGTTTTCCAGTTTTTCATTTGTCATTTGTTTCTTTTCAGGCATTTAGTTGGGCAATCTCATTCAAAATTACTGCATTATAGAACTAGTGAATTTCTGTTTTATATAAATATAGTGTTTTAACCATCTGTATTTTATAATTCTTACATTTCAAACTCATTTATATATTCTGCATATACTTCCTTATCCGGTCTAAAATACTCACAATCTGCAGCATAGTTTGATTTACACGATTCTTTTAAAAACTTACAGAATATGTTTTCGCTTTCAGTTGAGTAAGGGCTGCTATTCCGTGCATGATACCTACATAGAAAGCAGTTTTTAACTTTTACCCCATTTTCATGTGACCTAATAACATTTTGTACAAATGCGAATTCTCGAAAAGAGTAGTTCCCAAAGTCTTCAGCGAAACGAAAATCTGCAACATTACCTTTCTTAATCAATGCATTTAGTGACCTAAACATTTTGTCAGTAAGTATTGCTTTACCTGATTTATATACTATAAATACACTTCTAGATTCTTTACACTCTCCTTTACAGCGATCTATTTTAGTAATTTTCTCTTTAAAGTTGAATCTGTTTATCCTTTCATCGTGTAGTGAAATTCTTTTCTTTTCAATCAATTCTAGATCAGACTCATCGTTAATTAAGAATTCTATTATTTTCTTACCACTTGCCTGTTTTTCATCCTCAACTTCATGAGTTACAGCCATTTCAATATATAGTGACTTTTCTTTCTCAGTATTTATTAATCTGATATCAGGAATAAGGCTGCCATCTCTTTTTTCCTTCTTTATATCATCATAATAGGAGACCAAATCAAATTCCTTTGTCTTTCTACCCAAGTTGCACTTAATCCCTAAACTATTCTCAAAATGATTACAATAATGTTGATCAGCATACTCAAGTATGAATTCTTCCTGATTTTCTAAACATTCCTTATACAAATCATAGAAAATATTTTTTGCCAGTCGATGTAAATAGGTTTCTGGAGAACAGTTTTGATCAACTTTATGAGCAAAGTGTTTCTGCCTCTGCTCGCCAAGACGGGGTATAAGCTCCTTTTCGCAACCAATACAATGAAACTTACCGAGATTCATATCTCTGTCAAGAGATTTTACATCAATGATTTCATCTTCTTCGTTATATGCGTGGGTGTACTTAATCATTTTGACTTTACGACTTATCAAAAAGTTCAGCTAATTCAATCCATTTCCTCTCATCCCAATAGCCATTTGCGGCACCGGAAGTTGAAGGTAAAACTATCACTTGTGCTCCCTTAATTTTTTTATCGGAAATTCCATATTCAACTTTTCCAGTCCTACCTTTTTTTCCTAAAGCCCAGGCTGCTGCTTTCTTTCCGTTAAATGCGACTATCTTAGGTCCATACCTATTTATTTTTTCTTTAAAGCTTTCTACATCAAAAGCTGAGTTGTTAAGTGAATCATCAGATCCTGACTCATTTTTAACTATATCAGTTAATCCTATACTAAATTTTAGCAATTTTGAAAATTCGTTAGGCTTCAACTGGTAGGGAGTCAACCCAACTTTGTGTAGAATGGGGTAAAATTTGTTTCCGGGCCCAGCATAATAAAATCCCCTTTTAGCCGATACAGATCCGGCTGCTGTTCCACAAAAAACTATCTTCAGATTAGGTTTTAGTAAGTCAGGTAACATTTCATTGTCTCCTCTTTATGATTTTCTTGAAATTATACAGGATTATAAGATTACTCGTGCCGAAATTCTTACTCATCATCATATATAGTAATTACTATCCCTGACAACCTATGTCACCCCAATTCCAAAAAACTCAATTTATTAGGTTAATTTTGGTTTATTTGTATCAAAATCATTCCTGAATGTTAATAATGTTATTTGCAAACAGGTTTATTTAAAATTTAAGCCTAACCAATTGATATTGGTTATTCTCATCAAGAATCATTTAATTCCCATAATCAAACCTTAATAAACAGAGATTATATGGGTGGCGGCGGCGGCGGTTCTTCTTACAATCCAATTGACAAACCTAAAACTAACTTAAGTAGTAACGATCCTGAGACAGGCAGCCCAGATTGTTCAGAAATTTCTTTCCAAACCAACGTAAGTTCACCAGACCCGGACGTTCTTGAAGAAGTATCAAATGGTGATATACTTAGTGTAAGTCTATCATCTGAAAGTGGTCCATTAGTTGCTGTACACGAGAAGGGAACTGTTGGCTCAATTAGCCATTATCTCTTTAAGGATATAAAAGATTGTATTGAGGCAGGACATACATTTGAAGCTAAAGTTTTAAGCATATCCTCCGGTAACTGTCAAATTTCAGTTTATTTTGTTAGCTAATGTTTTCGATAATTGGGGGTACCTATTATGAGAACTGTAAATTCCCAACTTGGGACGAACTATATGGTTCTGGGTTAAGAGCCTGTTTAGCTCTCGAAAGTTTTGATGTCGATTTACATTATTACACTTGTTTGACTGCAAGTGCCCGAGAACGTGTCAATTCATTATTGGAAAGTAAAAATATTGAGTTAACTGCTTTCACTTCAAACTCAACTGTAGAATTTTATTATTTGCATGGACTTTCAGCTCCTAGAATTATAAATAACACTAACACTCCTATCACAGAAAGGGTTGAGGTAGAAAATGCTCTTGTTTTCGGAATGTTGGATGCGAATATAATAGTAAATGGGAATAGAATAGTATATGACCCACAAGCACCACTTGAGCCCAAGCTCTTTTCTGAAAATGGTTCTAAATGCGAATCACTCGCTTTAGTACTGAATAGCTATGAAGCAAAATCTCTTACTAAAAAAAGCACCATTGATGAAGCTGGTAAGGCATTACTTGAAGAATCAGATGTTGTGATTATTAAGCAAGGTTCAAATGGAGCTTCTGTATATACAGATGGTGAAATTAGCAATGTACCTGCATATAAAACGAGTAATGTATTCACCATCGGTTCTGGAGATGTATTCTCATCAATATTCTCTTATTTCTGGCTCGAAGAGGGTAAAACGGCCCATGAATCAGCTTCTTTAGCCTCAAAAGCGACAGCACTTTATTGTGACTCCAAAGCATTACCAATTGAAGCAAAAAAGCTTGAGAAGGTTGAAAAATTATATGACCCGTTAGTTAGAGCAAAAGAAGCTTCAAAAAATCAATATGATGTTTATTTGGCTGGTCCATTCTTTACTGTAGCTGAATACTGGCTGGTAAATGACATTAGATCCTGTATGCAAAACATGGGGTTAAATGTATTTTCACCAATTCATGACGTCGGTACTGGTAGAGCAGATATCATTGCACAGAAAGATTTAGATGCATTGAATAAATCCAGCATTATATATGTAGTCGCCGATGGATCTGACATAGGAACATTTTTCGAAGTAGGACATGCACAGTCTAAAGATATTCCAGTAATAATTTTTTCAAGTTTAAATTTGAATCATAGTGAAACTATGCTCACTGGAACTGGCTGTGAAATATTCTATGATTTAACTACCTCTATTTACAAAACAGCATGGAAAGTATTTGAAGGGTAATAATAAACTTTTACTTCTTTCAGGTGGACTTGAATCCTTTGCTTTAGCATATATGATTAGACCGCTAAATGCACTGACTATAGATTATGGACAACATAGTTCCATTGGAGAAATCAAAGCATCTAAGAAGATTTGTCAAATACTAGGAATCAGACATCATGTATTTAATTGCAATCTAAATGACCTGGGATTTGGTGAATTATTTGGAAATAACACTTCAAAATTATCTGATATAAAAGATTGGACTCCATTTAGAAATCAATTTTTAATTACCATCGGATGCATCTATGCAACAAAATTAAACCTAAATAAGGTAATTATTGGAAGTGTCATCGATGATGATAAATATAAAGACGGTTCAAAAGAATTCATCAGTCTTATAAAAAAAGTAGTTGGATTTCAGGAAGGAAATATAGAGGTTTGCGCCCCTGCAATTTCAGAGCATTCTGTTGATTTGATTAAAAAATCAAAAATCCCCTTTGATACTTTATTGTGGAGTTTCTCTTGCAATAGAAGTAGGTATGCTTGCGGCACATGTAGAAGTTGCTTAAAGCGGAGCACCATAATTGAACAACTAAGAAGTGAACATTATGATGGAAGTTGATAAGTATTTCGAATTAAAAGAGACTATAAAAAATATCGGCTTCGATAAAGAGTTAGAATTTATAGAAAATTGCCTTGCCCATCCTTGTAACGATCATAATGAATTTGCAACTGAATATATATGGGTAGTACTAAATGCCGGCATGAAGTATCAAGTTGCAGTCAGAATCTTCTCAAAAATAATTGAAGGATTACACCATAACATTCCTGTTGAATATATTTTTAACCATAAAAGTAAGGTAAGTGGTATAAATCATGTTTATGAGCGAAGAGAAAGTATCTTTGCTCAGTATGAATCTTCTGATGATAAAATAACATACTTGGAAAGCCTGCCTTGGATCGGTTCAATTACTAAATATCATCTAGCAAGGAACCTCGGCCTAAATGTTTGTAAACCTGATAGACATCTTGTTCGAATTGCTAATAAATATAAAACTGAGCCTCATATACTTTGTAATGAACTGTCTTCATCAAGTGGCGATTTAGTTGGTGTCGTAGATTTTGTATTGTGGAGCTGTGGAAATCAACGTCTTTTATAGTTACACAACACAGTTTGGTATTCTATGATTACCTAGGGCAAGATGTTACAAATCATTTGTTTGTCTAAGCTCTTTATCTTTCATGTTAAGCTGTTTTGTTGAAGTCCATATAAGAGCAATTCAGATATAATAACTTGCAGAAAATGCACGAGCTAATGCCCAGTATAATTATATCAGACTCGACTGTCTTGCCTTTCAACTATAAGGTTGCCCAACTTCAGCGCAACTAATACATGGCCAAAATTTAATTCTTTGGTTTGATCTTTTTAACGAATTTTTTCCGTACTTGATCAGAGAACGCATCAAAATATTCATCTGGTGTTTTTTCCCCAAAGTCGGGCTCTGATGTAACATTAATTCGGTTTATGATGTGATCATAAATTTTGCGTTTTTTTTCTGAAAGTGAATTTATGGTTGAATTGTTTTCCTCTATCGACAATACAAAAGCGATAACAATTCGGAGTACAACTGAGGCATTTTCTATAATCTGGTTGAGGAATAAATTAGTTTGTTTCAAGCCTGACTCACTCTTTAGATCAAACCAATTTTGAAGAAATAATTCGTGAACCAATATGTTACGATCTCGTAATAAATGATCTAGAGTTGTAGCAAAATCCTCTGGTAGTTCTACCTGTCTTTTCATTCCATTGATAAGCATCCCCATGGTTTGATGGTCGCGATCAAGCAGCTTAGCCAATTTTGTATCTTTTGTGTTGCCAACACCATATAAAGATGCTCGTAAAAGTGCCTCAATTTTTTGCAGTAATAAAAGTGTTTCTCCTATTTTGGCTTTAATTGTTTTCATATTCCTAGTTCTGACATATCAAATTAATGATGAATTTTCCAATCATGAGGATTTAGGCAAATTCCAATTAAGTACCCATTGTATTTACAGATGTTCAAATACGGAGATATTATATACCTGAATGGGTATAACTCATAGCAATTCGATAAATTTATACCAGTAGAGGTATAAATAACAATGAAAAACTACTATTAAAACTCAATGTTTCTGAAATGCCTTTGTACTTCTCGTTCTACTTGGTCGAACTCAGGTAACTCTTGAATTTGGTCACTTATAGAACCGGCCCAACGAGCTTGGTACTGAGGGAGTCTTCGCTGTAAGGCATCTTCAAAATCCGATGATAGAAGTTCCTTATGTTCACATTTTGTTGAGAATTCGGGAAGCAAGAATTCTAGATCAATCTGCTCAATCTCTAATAAATACCATATATCATAGAAATCTCGGGGCTGCATTCGTTGCATCACTGACCTCATTTTTTCGATCAGGACCTCATCCAGTGAATAGCACAAAAGTTCAAAATCATCCTGATCTCTGTAAAGTCCGATAGCTGGACGTGTTTCGGAATCAAAGCATAAGAGCTCACTTCTTGAAATATCGACTTTGACACTTTTTTGATTACCTCTTCCTCCCAGTGGCCCGATATAGCTTATATAAAAATTGATCCCACCATCTTCATGTTCATTATCGTCGATTAGCTCCAATGGAATGTTAGCCTCTTCCTGCACATACTCAAATACTTCCTGAAACCATTCAAATATTTGTTCATTGGTGAGCTCTGAGTCATTCAATGTAAAATCCAGATCCTCAGAAAAACGATAGTCTTCAAAGTAAACCTTTTTCAAAACCGTACCGCCTTTAAACACCAAAGCTTCACTTAAGTGCTCATGGTTTGAAACTCCCTGAAGAATCCATGAAAGAATATAATCCTTTTCCATTTGAGTGTCGCGAACTCCGGCATCTCTGGCTTTTTGTTGAATCTCTGCCGGTAAAATCATGTATATATAGCGGATTTAATTGTTTTTGTATCCAAATTTTGACGAATGCTCCAGCGACTGTGCATTTTTCCTTTTTTGGGAAGTTCGGTATCTAATACGGTGTAGGACGATGTTTTAAGCTCCTGCAATTTCGGAATAATGTCGGTCTCAATTCCAAGCATTTCCAGTATAAAGCCCAAGCGTTTAATCACAACCTGAGTATCAAATTTAATAACATACTCTAACAGCTTATCATAAGAGATATCGTCTTTTGCCTTATAAAGTCCACGAGCTACTTCAACTATTCCCCCGGCATAATCCGGTTTATACAGACAATCGACCAACGTCTTTTCCAGGTCTGAGCACCAAACTTTATCATATGAGTTTATCCATTTCTTTTTATACCCAAAGAAATGCTTCTCATTATGATAGATGAATTGAAACGTCACATCTTTGATCTTTTGGATGCTTGGCTTCACCTGCTTTGATACCACTACCTGTTCTTTTAGGGAAGGCTGTGTTATCAGGTTATGAATTTCCATAGCTGAATAATATCCGATATAGTATTCTCCATCGGATACTAAATATTCCGGGAGCATGTGCCATTCGGGCATGTAATTACTTGGGTCTTCTTCATATGGTATTACACAATACACTCCATGTTTTAACCTCATTAAGAGCCCCCTTGTTACCATATCAGAAAGCAGCTTAAGCACCGTATTTTCTGAAGATTCCGGAAGTGCTTCTTTTGCATCAGCTACCTCAAAACAACGTTTCTTCTGCTTTGCCAGATATGTCAGCAGCACGCTAGATTCTGTTGATATGTTTTTATGTAGCATTTCCATAGGAAAGACAGTGAATTATGTTTTATATCCGATTTATGAGTTTTAAGCTCATTATCAAGATACGAAACATAACAATCATCTTCTATAATTATGTTTCATATCCGGTTTATGAGTTCTCAGCTCATTATGGAGATATGAAACATAACTGCTGGGTTATTCCACAAAACTCAATTTACTCCTAACAATTTCGATTAATGCCACAGAATTTAGACGAATTGTGTTTTAATCATAACCCAACCACTTTTGGATATCACCATAGCGCCAGCCCACAGCTCGTCCTGCTAATTCTATTTTCTTAGGTAACTCACCATTTGATTCCCACCTCCATAAAGTTGTTGTTGAAACCGAAAGTAATTTACTGAGCTCTTTAGGGCGAATAATGGAATCGGAATTTCTGGGTTTAATTTGTTTAGGCTCAGGTACTTTTGTGTTTTGCTTATTCTTTGGTGGAGGCGCTAAGCTTCCTTTTTCAATTTCTTCAAGTAATACTTCACGGACAACTTCCTTCATGATTTTCTTAAACTGGTATTCTAATTCGGTCATTTGAGTAATCATTTTGTTAATGGGTTACGCTCAAAATTATAGAAGTTTTAGTATTGCTTGGTCAATAGTTTTTAGGATTCTTGAAGAAAGCAAAAGTCTTCTCTCTATGCGTTTAAAAGCACTTTATTGATGATTAAACTTGGTTTTCACTTTTCCTTTAAGTGGGTAAAACAAAGGTAAATGAAAGATTTGTTTGCCGGATAATTCTTTTTTTTTGAGGTATCAGGGTAAAGGAAAGAGGCAGAGAAAGGGGCTAGAATGGCTTAGGTAACCATCTATAATCCCATACTATTTTCTGCTCGATACCAAGGCCAGCGTTGACGCAAAATATCATTTGAATTCAGCAGGCAACTAATTTCTTTTGTTTGAGTAATTTGAAACTGATTTTAATGTGCTTTAGGACACCGCCGCAAATCCCACCAACAAATATTATTTATTCTTAAATAGCGACTATTTAGTTAAACAGTATTTAAGGCACCTTCAGGCAGTACACAGCTTTGCTGCCCACATTCACCATGTAGCCCTCGCCCACCCCCAGTGAGGAGATATAAATGTCGTGGCTGTCGGTTTTATACCCGGGCGGAAGCTTGTTGTATATGGTTTTTCCGCTTGAGGTATCCAGTACCCAGATATCTCCTCCTCCGGAATTTGTAAAATATAAGCGGTTGTTCTGTACCGTAGGAATACTGGTGTTGGAATAGTAGATGTCCCTTCGCCAGAGCTCTTCTCCGGTTGTGAGATCCAGTTTATGCGCATAGGTACCAATGGAGGCGGCGTAAATAGCCTGATCATCTACAGCCAGCCCCACATCAAACCCGCTGTCAAAAAAATTGTTCACCCAGTTAATGGTTCCCTTTTCCCGGTCAACCGATACAATGGCTTTTCCCTGAAGTAACACAATGGACGATTCCGTAACTTCAATATCATAGATGGGTGGACTGACCAACACCGAATCTCCGGGCTGTTCAGTTCTTATATCATCTATAGGAAACTCCACCGGAAGCTCCCAAATCAACTCCCCGGTTAAGGCCTCGAAGGCAAATAAGTTTCCCCGATAGCGTTCTTCTCCGGGGGTAGTGCGGTCAAATGACGAACCGGGCACATACAATATCCCATCTCCAAACGGGGAATAAACCGGTTCCGTTGCTCCCTGGCTGACCCCTTCGGGCACCAGCCGGTCGATGGGGTAGCGGCGGGTAACCGCTCCGTCGCTTTTTCGTACCTGCAAAACGTAGCCCCGACGGCCTGCATATAGATAGTCCTCATCCTGGCTCATTACTGGCGAACCAATGCCGGATACCTCTGTGGCATCGGTGGTTATCTGAGTACTCCAACGCACCACGCCACTGGCTTTGGAAATGGCTTTAATAGTAAAGCCTTGATCAATGAATAATAAATCATCGTTATGAAGAATAGCACGACTGTAATCACACGAACGAACTGTGCTGCACAGCTGAGTGCTCCACAAGCGCTTGCCTGTTTCCAGAGTATAAGCTTTAAGTTGACTATCCTGGATAAAATACACCTTGCCATTGTTAATAAGAGGCTGGGTACTTACCGTAAGGGTATTTTGGTTTTCCACCTTCCAGACCACTTCTCCACCTCCGGGACCGGTATCACCACCGCCAAACAGCTCGCATGAAGAAAGCAGGGCAGCACACAGGCATAAATGAGTTAAAAAAAAGCTGTAATTCATCGTCATTTTCTATTTTTTTAAAAAATGTTAGTCTCTTTAAATTTATTTTATAATACGGATACATAACGGAGAAATACTCCTGATATTCACTTAAATACCGCAGGCCGGGAAGGTTCCCGGCCTGCGAGTGAAACATGTACTTACTGATAACAGGGAACAATAAGCTTAGAATCGATAGATTGTGGCTCAGTACCGGAAGTGTCGCAGCCGGTTACATCCACATAGTGTATGGCAGTTGCAGATTCCCCGGCACTGTTTACCACCAGTTTAACGGCAGCACGGGCCGTTTCTCCGCCCGGAGCGCCGTAAAACGTCTGCTGCAGCGTGGTGCCGCTGCCCACACTTACCCAGGAAGCCCCCAAATCCCTGCGATAATACCACCGGTAGCTGACCGGGCCGCCGGCATCCGATACACTGCTTGAGTAGTAGGCCGTCTGTCCATCGCTTACCAGCCGGGGGCCGCTGATGAAAACACTTAACGGCGCTTTAACTTCCGGGATGCTAACATCATCGTTTCTAAATATTTCAAAAAGACGCTGTTTCACTGCCGGATGGGCCGTTTCTTCAAGGTGATTGGCACCTCTTGCTTCCAATCTTCTAATAACACTATCTCCGGATCTGTTAAAAAAGGAGGGAGCCTGCGTGGCGGCGGTTAGCAGCCCGTCGTTCGTATCTTTACAATTCACGCCGATGTTTCCGCAGGCAGAACCAGAATAATAGCTAGCTCCCACCACGTATTTATCCCAGTCGCGCTGCTGGAAATACACCAGTGAGGCAAATCCCTTGTACCATTGCTGGGCAATAGTGGCAAAGTACACGGCGCTGTTGTAATAAAGGAAGTGGTTGGGGTCGTAACTATCTGATGTATAATATAAATATAAATACTCAGCCGATAAATATGTGTAGTAAGCAGCAGCAGCAAAGTATAAGTAAGAAACTCGACGGTGACCCTTCACAAAACTGCCGTTTTCGATGGGGGACTGTGGACCTCTATAAGCTGATTCAGAAATACGCACGTATTCTAATCCGGATACGGATTCATTCCCAAAAATAGCGTAGCGTGCAGCCGGCAGAGTATTATTTGGGGAGGCATTCAGGGTATTGAGGAAGGAACTGCCGGGCTTCATATCGCTGACTGAGGCTTTTTGCCCATAGGCAGATTGTAAACGAGCATTAATATAAGGCCCGGTAAGTTGGTCTATATAACCAATTTCCCGTAGTACGGCCCTTCCAAAATCACGGCCAGACACTGATCCAAATGAAGCTACTGGTCCCGCAGCAAGGTCTTCAACCCAACCGGCGAGAACTTGGGCCAGTCTCCCGTTTTGTACATTTACAGCAACCGGAGCACCCAAATTGGGAGTTCCCACTGTAATGAGTGCGTTCATTTTCCCGGTTCCTTTTTGTCTCAGGTGTTCTCGTGCCACAAGCCCTCCAAGGCTATGAGCCACAGAAACAGTACCCGAAGGAATATAGACGCTTGATGCTGTATTACTTACAGCATTAGCTGAATTATAGGATACATTATCCCGATAAAAAACAAATTCAGATGATAGTTGCCCTGCCATGTTATTCCAAATTGTATAGTTGTCTCCCAGTCCGTGTATGAATGATACCGTATTTGACTGGCTAAATCCGGCTATTGAAAAGCCTGCTAAAAGGACGAACACTAACATATATTTTCTCATGGTGTACCTCCTAATTTTGTTTCTTTTTAGGGGTTGTCTGGAGCAATAAATAACCTTCATCACCCCGCTTCATTTTTGCAGCCTGCACTTTGCCATCCTTCTTAGCTGCATGCCTAGCGATCACCTTACCATCTTTAGAAGCCGTGAAGCTTGGTTCCATCCGACCGGTGTTGGCATCAAAAATGCTGGCAATACTCAGCATTTTTGATGGAGTATCTTCCTTATATTTATAAACAACTTCGAAACGGCGGTTATCTAATTCTTTAACTTTGTAACCTTGTTCTTTCAGCCACTTTTTTATCTCCTCGTCGGTCATAGCCTCTAAGGGTATATCCGTTTCAGAAGTACTGGCGTTGTTTGAACTCTTAAGAAATTGCCCCGGACTTTCTGCCCCACTCCCAAATGACTTTACAATGTTTAATTCCTGCTGAATCTCATTCAGAATATTCTTTTCGTCCGTAGATAATGCCGCAGAGTAAGTAGAACCACCAAGTGTATATAGCAGCGATGAATATCCGTCATACCGAATACTACTTGGCATGCTACTGTAAGACTGGATTTATTTTAAACGGATCGTTGATTGTACTTTCTGTTCCTGTTGTAATGGTAAGGTTACCGGTTACATTCAGCTGATTTGATGAATGTACATCAAAGAGTAACTGTTCAGAGGTAATAATGTTATCAGCATTCAGGTCTATATCTGAAGCCGAGTAGCTTGCCTCTAAAGTAAATTCTGCTGAACTCGGTTCTGTGGTGGCTTCAAGGGCTGAAGCCTCTGCTGCAAGAATACCCTCACTGAATTCGTGATTGTTTACCGAAGTAGCTGTACTGTTACTCTCGCAGGCTGTAAGTCCGAAGATTAACAGAAAGGCCACCATGATTAAAGATATATGCGTTGAGTTTTTCATGATCATGCTATTCTAATTTTAAGTTGCTTGCCAAGGCATTTTAGGAATGCTACAGGCACATGGAATAGAGAATCCTGAAAAGAATTTGTTACATTATTTTACAACCTAATAATTAATTATATACCCTTAAATCTAAGTCATGTATTGGATGGAAGTTGAAATGTATTCCGAAAAACTGCATTGCACAATCCTTAAGATGACTTTTATTTTTGTACTAGGAGATTTATAATGGCTTTGCCATGAGGTTAGCCGGGAAAGAGATTAGCGGTGTCATAATTTAAATAAGCATCTATGTAATGAAAACAAGCCTGTAGCAGGCAATAAAGCGCATTTAAGTGAAAATGTTTGCCAGTCTTTAAAACACAAAAGCCATAAGATATTGTAAGTAAATATCTTATGGCTTCTCGCCAGTATGTCTATGTACGTCCGGAAGAAAGCAAAAGTCTTCACTCTGTTGCGTTTAAATACATTTTATTGATGAATAAACTTGGTTTTCACTTTTCCTTTAAGTGGGTAAAACAAAGGAAAATGAAAGATTTGTTTGCCGGAAGGTACCCCTCTTAAAAACCAATTATATATAAAACAAGATGCGTTTCAGTATCAGGTTTAAGGTTTATATCAATATTTGATATCTTTAAAACATAATTATGTAAGATGTTTTGTAGCTGATAGTCTATTATTGGTATTCACAAAATTTAGCTTTGCTTAAAAAAATCCACAAAACAAAGATTTTTAAAATCTCAGCACGACTTCTGCTGGTCGTATTTGCTATGCACGTGTTAAGTGTGCACAGTCTTGCAGAGTCATTGGTGTATTGTTTTGAGGATAACGGGGACATTAATGTTGAATCAACGGCAAAGCTTGGCATTCTCTTTAATAGTAAATCTGAGGTTCATGAAAACGTTACTCATGATCATGACCATAATGAAGAAGCGGTCTTCCACCAGGGTAATGATGACCACCGGGATGTTCCTATTTCACTACTTTGTGCCAAAGAAGACAAGTTAAATCGCTTTGATCAGCAAAAAACAGTCGCTGACCTTAAGCGTGCTGTTTTCCAGAAAATTGAGATCACTCCGGCCTCCCGTTCACTTCAGCAAACCATTTTCTTACCGCTGTTTATAGAAAACTATATCACTACCAATCTACAGACCGTAGTACTTCTGAATTAGGCCATACAGCCCCTCCTATACCTAATTCAAATTGAGAATGTCTCCCAAAAATCACTGGATCATTGTATCCCGTGCGCATTTCTCATCAATCTACAACAGCTAAAAAGGCTGAATACTACATGTCAAAATTTATCAAAACGATGCTGCTCATCGGCACGCTCGTGCTTGTTGCCGGTTGCGCTAGCGAACGAACGGTACTTCAAACACCATCCGAAAGCACGCTTATAGAACATGAATCCGAGGACTATTCTTCTCAGATTCTAAACAGAAATTCAAACTCTTCGGCCAATTCGATTACTATTGGCGACACGCTGAGCTATCGAACGGCACTGGCTAAAACGCTCCTCGATAACCCTGCACTGCAAAGTTATGCTTGGCAAGTTCGGGTTAAGGAAGCCGAGCGCATTCAAGCTGCTTTGTTGCCTAATCCGGAACTGGAAGCCGAAATGGAAAACTTTGGAGGAACAGGCCCCTTTGAAGGTTACGATTCCAGGGAAACTACGATAAGGCTCAGTCAACAAGTCCTCTTAGGGGCTGATCGTATGAAACGAAACCGATTAGCCGGTTTAACGACTGAGCTCGCAAGCTGGGACTATGAAACCCAGCGTTTAAATACGCTCACCGGACTAACGCAAGCCTATACCTCCGCGCTGGAAGCTCAGCTGCAATGGGAGCAACAGAAGGAATTACTGGATGTTGCCCGACAATTTTATGAAAGCGTCTCGGCACAAGTAGAAGCCGGAAAAGTTTCAAAACTGGAACAAACGAAAGCACAGGTGGAACTCTCTCGTGCGCGTATAGACCTTGAAAACAGACGCAATGCGAGGCAATCCGCTTTTACCACCCTGGCCTCATTTTGGGGAAGTGATCAGGTTTCGTTTACGTCATTGAAAGGCGAGTTAAATATGCCCGATTCTATTCCAAACTATCAATCAATGGCCGAATTCATAGAACGCAATCCTGATGTAGCCCGCTGGACTACCGAAATTCAACAGCGGGAAGCGTCCCTTTCGTTTGAGCGATCCAAAGCCATTCCTGATATCAAACTCAGCGGTGGGTATCGCTGGATGGAAGATATCGGAGCCGAGGCTGCTATAGTCGGCGTATCTATCCCACTTCCATTTTTTGACCGGAACCAGGGAAACGTAAAGGCGGCTCGCTATGAGCTCAACCGTGCGGAAACCTTGAGGGAGTCGGCCCGAATTGAGGTGCAAAAAGCCCTTCAAAATAGCTTTAACAAGTTACAGGCTGCTTTATATGAGGTCAGACAACTTCAATCTGAAGTCTTGCCCGGTGCCAAAACGGCTTATGAAGCTGCCCAATCCGGCTACCGGCAGGGTAAGTTTGATTTCCTGGAAGTACTGGATGCCCAACGAACTTTATTTTCCAGCCGGACCCGCTATGTACAAGCGCTGGCTGAACTGAACCGTGCCATTGCAAATGTAGAGCGACTAATCGGCACGCCCTTGAATGAAATTTCTACCAACTAATTATTTGAACCCCATGAAACAGAGATTAAAAACAATGAAGATCAAACACCTAATTATTCCGGTTTGGATGCTGCTATTGAGTGGAGTCCTCATAAGCGGCTGCAGTTCTCAAAATGAAACCACTCCACAAACCGAAAACCACGCTACGGCAGATGAACATGGCAATGAAGAAACTCAACATACAGAGGAAGAAGGAGAACATTCGGAGGAAGAGAGTGAAGGACCCGGTGAAGTCCATCTGTCTCAAGAGCAAATAGCTTCTCTCAATATCAAGGTAGATACCCTGAAAGCCGGAAGTGCAAGCTCCGTAATTCAACGGCCTGCCAGTGTGATGTACGATATGGATCGCATTGCAAAAGTGGGTCCGCGTATCGAGGCCAAAGTGGTCAAAGTGCTTAAAGATTTGGGTGATTACGTGGAAGAAGGCGAGCCCATCGCTCAAATGAGCAGCGTTGGACTCGGCAAAATCAAAGCCGATTACATTCGCCTCAGAGCAGCCATGAAAAAAGAGGAAGCCCACTTTAAGCGTGAGCAGAGTTTGTACGAGCAGGATATCTCCAGTCAGGCTGAGCAATTGCAGGCCGAATTGGAATATGAGCAGGCCAAAGCGGAGCTTGATGCGGCCTCGGAAGCGTTGCGTTTGTACGGATTGTCCAAAAATGACGTCCAAAACATTAAAGCAGGAAGTGATACTCCCCTTTCCTATTTCTATCTGAGCAGCCCGTTAAACGGAACGATTCAGGAGCGTGACCTTTCTCCGGGACAAACCATCAGTCCCAGCGAAACGCCGGTTCACGTTGCTGACCTGTCGAAGGTTTGGGTAATGATAGACGGATATGAACAAGACATTCGCTATTTGGATACCGGACAGGCTGTGGAACTATCGGTACGAAGCATTCCCGGAACCACCTTTGAGGGAACGACCGACTGGATCTCGTACGAGCTGGAAAAAGAAACCCGAACCATGCCTGTGCGTGCGCTTTTTGATAATCCTGATGGCCAGCTCCGTGCCGGCATGTTTGGTACCGCTCGCATCTACACCAATTCAAAGGAAACTGCTACCCTCATTCCTGTGGACGCCGTTCAGCAAATCGAAGGTACTGACCGTGTATTTGTGCCCGGTGATGAGCCCGGAAGTTTCCGTCCGGTTGCCGTTACTCTTGGGAATGAACGAGACGGTTTTGTTGAGGTGATCTCTGGCTTAGATCCGGGACAAACAGCTGTTGTTTCAGGGGCTTTTGACCTGAAATCGGCCTTAACCGCCGCAACCCGGAGTGCAGATCATGGCCATTAATGCAGTTTGGATCAACAAAATTATCACCCTGAATATTTGACTTATGCTTGAACAAATAATTGACAAGGTATTAAAGAACCGGCTGACCATTTTTATTTTGGTTGCCGCGGTAGCGCTCTATGGCTACTTTTCATTTCGAGATGTCCCCATAGATTCGTTTCCAGATGTATCGCCCCCGCTTGTACAGGTGTTTACCTCCAGTCCGGGCCTTTCTCCGGTAGATGTGGAAACGCAGATCAGTTACCCCATAGAGATCTCTATGTATGGATTGCCGAAGCTGGACCGGGTACAGAGTACGTCCATTTTCGGCCTCTCCAGAGTGAATATTTACTTTGAAGAGGGAACCGACATCTACTTTGCCCGGCGACTGGTAAACGAACGACTGTCGCAGGCCAAAAACGAGATACCGGATGGACTTGGTGAACCCCAACTTGGCCCTATCACAACCGGCCTTGGAACGGTGTTGATGTATGAGGTCAAGAATAAAGAAGGCTACGATCACTCCCTGATGGATATCCGTACCGCTCAGGACTGGATCGTAAAACCGCAGCTGCGAACGGTGCCCGGCGTAACCGGGGTGCTGTCGATTGGTGGAGATGTTCGTCAGTTCCAGGTCAAAGCCGATATGAATGCTTTGGTTTCCAGAGGACTTACCCTCGAAGATCTCGAAGGTGCACTCAATAAAAACAATCGTACGGTGGGCGCTTCCTTTCTGGAACGCGGAGGAGAAGAATATCTCGTAAGAGGCTACGGCTGGATTCAGCCCGACGAAGAAGGTCTCAATGATCTTGAGAATATAATCGTATCGAATGAAGAGGGCACTCCGGTGTACGTGAAAGATGTAGCTGAAGTGGCATTTGGCTCGGAAATCAAGCGGGGTACATTAATTGCCAACGGCGAAGAATCAGTAGGTGGATTTGTGTTGAAGCTGATCGGCACCAACACCCAGGACTTGCTGGCCGAAATGGATAACAAAGTGGATGCCATCAATAGCGCCCTCCCCGAAGGTATGATGATGGAAACCTTTTATTCCCAGGGCGAACTGGTAGAAAAAGCCGTGGGTACGGTTACGAATGCCTTGTATATTGGGGCCATTCTGGTGCTCATTGTGCTGTACTTTTTTATGGGAGATATCCGTTCTACGCTGATCATTATTTCTACAGTACCCATCGCCTTTTTGATCGCTTTCATAGGGATGAAATGGCTGGGCATATCGGCCAACCTGATGAGTCTTGGTGGACTGGCAATCAGTATCGGTATGATCGGCGACAGTGCTACGGTTATTGTAGAAAATACGTACAGGCTGCTTGAGGAGCGGAAAGGAGGGAATGTGTCGCTGACACGGATTGTGAGTGAAGCCGCGCGTGAAGTTATTCGACCGGTATTCTTCGCCACCAGCATTATCATCATTGTATTTCTGCCACTCTTCTCACTGGAAGGTGTGGAAGGGAAAATGTTCAAACCGCTGGCCTATACCATCACATTTGCGCTGTTTGGTGCCATCTTTTTAGCACTGACTTACATTCCTATTATTTCCAGCTTCATTCTTCCCGAAAAAGGAATGGATAAGGAACCCTGGTTGGTACGTACGCTCAAAAAATGGAGTGAACCGCTGATCGAGAAGACCTCGAAATATCCTAAAATGGTATTTGGTGCAGCTCTTGTTCTCTTTGCCGGAAGTATGGCCATCTTTCCGTTTTTGGGAACCGAGTTTCAACCCACCTTACGGGAAGGCACCTACGCCGTTCGATCGGTGTTGCCACCGGGAGCGAATCTTCCGACCACCACCGAATACTCCAAGAGGCTTCAGGAATCAATGTTAACCTTTCCTGAAGTAGAGAGTGTGTATTCGCGTGTTGGTCGCGCCGAAGTGGGTGGCGATCCTGAACCGGTGAACGTCGTATTCAACGTCGTGAATTTGAAACCGTTGGACGCTTGGGAATGGGGACGTGATTACGAAGAACTCCAGACTGCGATGGCAGAAAAACTATCCGAAGACCTGCCCGGAGTTTCTTCCAATTTCTCCCAGCCTATTCAGCTTCGTACTGATGAGCTGCTAAGCGGCGTCCGGGCACAGGTGGTTGTGAGTTTGTATGGCGATGACCTGGATGTGTTGGCTGAAAAAGCAGGTGAAATTCAGGCCATCGCTGAAGGAGTGGAAGGAGCAGTAGATGTTCGTGCCCAGCAACAAGGTGGAAAACCGCAAATCCTGGTTCGTCCGGATCGAGAGCAGTTGGCACGACTGGGAATTAGCATGGATGATTTCCTAAACACTGTGGAAACTGGTATCGGTGGATCGGTAGCCGGACAGGTATTCGAAGGCATCCGACGCTTTGATATATTTGTTCGATTGCAGGAATCTCAACGAACCCACATTGACCAGGTTCGTGATCTTCCCATCCGCACGGCCAAAGGAGCGCTGGTTCCGCTGTCGCAAATCGCCGATGTGGAAGTTTTTACCGGGCCAAAGCAAATCTCCCGAAATAAAGCCAGTCGCCGTACCTATGTACAACTCAACGTTCGTGGGCGAGATATGGGAAGCGTTGTCAGCGAAATTCAGCAAAAGGTAGCGGAACAAGTAGAACTTCCGGCTGGATATTTCACTGAATACGGCGGACAGTTTGAAAATCAGCAGCGGGCGATGGCACGGTTATATGTGGTGGTTCCCATCACGCTGGGACTCATCTTCTTCATGCTGTTTTCCACCTTCAGCAGTTGGAAATACGCTGTACTCATCTTCCTGAATATACCCTTTGCCACCATCGGTGGTATTGTGGCACTCTGGGTCTCCGGCCTATACTTGTCGGTACCGGCCGCCGTGGGCTTTATCGCCATCTTCGGGATTGCGGTGCTCAACGGCGTGGTGCTGGTGTCATACATCAATCAACTCCGGGAAGAAGGACTTGAAACCCACAAGGCAGTTGTTAAAGCCGCCTTGTTACGGCTGCGCCCTGTACTCATGACGGCCTTAACCACCGGTCTCGGACTCATTCCGCTGCTTTTAGCCAACGATATCGGCTCCAATGTTCAACGGCCATTGGCTGCCGTGGTAGTTGGAGGTCTGGTAACCTCGACCCTGCTAACATTGGTAGTACTGCCCACCATCTACAAGTGGTTTGCAGAACCGGTAGAACACGTTGAACTGTAATTTTAAAATAGATCTGTCCGGATTTAATAACCGGACAGGTTTTAATTCAAAACACCTGATACTATGAAAGAGATTAAAGCATTTATTCGTACCAACATGATTGATTACGTCATTGATGGCCTTGAAGCCTTACCAGAACCGCCCGGTATAACCTTATCGGATGTGCGGGGATGGGGGCACGTTAAAGCCGAAGATGAAGCACGGCTCACCAACCGTATAAAACTGGAAACCGTTGTTCCCGATGAACGGGTTGCTGAAATTATTGATACGATCATCCAAAAAGGAAAAACGGGCA
>NZQV01000017.1 GCA_002696035.1 Balneola sp.
GACCGGATTCGAACCGATGACCGACGGTTTACAAAACCGTTGCTCTACCAACTGAGCTACACTGGCTTTTCGCGAAAGACTTCAAAATTAAGTATGATAACTTTGATTGTCAATATTCTTTTCAGAAAAATTTACTTTTCCTTTTCCTGTTTTGCCTTCCGAGATTGGCGGTGCCAAATATACACTTTAATCGCCACAAATATCATCACCAAAACTAAAATAATCTTCCCATAATTAGATAGATACTCACCAATTATTTTCCAGTTATCCCGCACCAGCCAACCGGCCCCCAAAAGCAAACTATTCCATAAGACGGAACTGATAAATGAATTTAAAATAGTGGGGGTGATCTTGAGATTCGACATCCCGGCAGTGAGCGATATCACCGACCTGGTTCCTGCCAAAAATCGATTTGCAAATACAACGCCCTGCCCCCACCTCTTCATCCATTTCTTTCCCCTGGCAAAATATTTGTAATCAATAAAGCGGAGAATAAAATGACTATGCCTGTTTTCTTCGATCTGAGCACCCCATTTATGACCAAACCAATACATTGTCATAAATCCGGCCACAGACGCAACCACAGTTAAACTGAGTACCGGAAAGATTTTTATGACTCCTTCAGCAGCCAGGTATCCTCCAAATGCGACCAACACATCACCGGGCATGGGCGGTATAATATTTTCGATATAGGCAATTCCAAAAAAGATCAAATAGATGCTAACCGGAGGGACCATACTTATCCACTCTACAATATTTTGGATGATCTGATCAGCCATTTACAGCCTTTTGCTTCATTACCAAAACAACAGCATGAGCCGCCATTCCATTTTTCTTCCCAACAAAACCCATTTGCTCAGATGTAGTCGCTTTTACTGAAATTTGATCCATTTCCACATTCAGATCTTCAGCAATATTCTTTCTCATCGTGTTTATGTGAGAGCGTAACTTAGGTTCTTCCGCAATAATAGTAGCGTCGACATTCCCGGTTTTATATCCTTTTTCCTGCATCAACTCATAACATTTCCGGAGCAAAACACGACTATCGGCTCCTTTAAATTCCGGATCCGTATCTGGGAAATGAGCACCAATATCACCGAGAGCAAGTGCACCAAGCAGCGCATCTGTAATAGCATGTAGCAAAACGTCTGCGTCAGAATGTCCCTTCAATCCTTTTTCATACGGAATTTCCACCCCACCTAATATCAGCTTCCGGCCTTCCTCCAGCTGATGGACATCATATCCGTTTCCAATTCTAATGTTATTCATGCTCACTCAAAATTAATTCCGCTATTTTAAGATCTACAGGATAGGTAATTTTAAGGTTTTCCCGATCACCTTCCACCATGTGAACCTGTCCACCGATCTTTTCAACAAGTGATGCATCGTCGGTACCAACATATTCTGTGTCAATAGCAGATCGATAAGCCTCTATAATTAGTGATTTCCGGAATACCTGTGGAGTTTGGGCTTGCCACAATACAGACCTGTCAGGAGTTTCAATCACTCTGCCAATCTCGTTGACTTTTTTGATGGTATCTTTAGCAGGAACACCTATTATAGCTCCTCCAATTTTAGCAGCCACCTCGCAACACTCTGCGATAAGGTGGGGACGAATGAAAGGGCGAACGGCATCGTGTACTGCTACCAATTCCGCTTCTCCCGACACATGCTGCAGCGCGTTGTGGATAGAAAACTGACGCTCCCTGCCTCCTTCCACAACCACAAAATCAATATCAGAGGAAATATTTCCTGCAATACCTTTTACAGTTGAAATATAACCTTTTGAGGTTGCGACTATGACCTGAACCAGATTGGGCAGAGCCGTAAATCGAGATATGGCGTACTCCAGGATCGTTTTATCCCCGATCTTTATGAAAGGTTTGGGGATATCACTCCCCAAACGAACACCCGACCCTGCCGCAGGTATAATAAGCGACAGTTTTTGCATCTCTACAGAATCAACATTGCATCACCGAAGTCAAACATTCGGTAATCGTTCTTTTTGGCTTCTTCATAGGCTTCCATCATGAAATCGTAGCCTGCAAAAGCAGCAGCAAGCATCAATCGGGTAGATTCCGGCTGGTGGAAATTAATGATCAACCCTTCCGTGATCTTGAAATCATAAGGAGGATAGATGAATTTATCAGTCCAGCCTGTTCCCGGTTTCGACATGCCACTGGCCATAACGCTTGTTTCAATAGACCGGCAAGAACTTGACCCAATTGCGATCACGCGACTCTTCTTTTTCTTAAGCGTCTCGTTGATCTTATCGGAAGTTTCTTTTGAGATGAAGTAATTATCCGAATCCATGCGGTGCTTGGTAAGATCTTCTACTTCAACATTGCGGAAAATTCCCCAGCCGATGTGGAGGGTAGTAGACAAAAACTCCACTCCCTTTTTCTCGATCTTTTCAACCAGTTCAGGAGTAAAGTGCATACCAGCAGCTGGCGCAGCAACGGCTCCACGTTCCGTCGCAAAAATAGTTTGATAGCGCTCTTTGTCTTCCTCCACCGGCTCTCTCTCAATATGAGGAGGGAGTGGCATTTTTCCGTATTTATCCAGTTTGTTGTACAACTCTTGATTGGGACCTTCATAAAGAAAACGAATCGTACGGCCGCGTGAAGTAGTATTGTCCACAACTTCTGCCATCAACTCATCATCCTCTTCACCAAAATAGAGCTTATTCCCGATACGGATCTTACGCGCCGGCTCAACCAACACATCCCAAAGCATATTTTCGGGCATTAGCTCGCGCAGTAAAAATACCTCAATATCAGCTTCAGTTTTCTCTTTTTTACCATTCAGACGAGCAGGAAAAACCTTTGTATTATTATAGATCATTACATCATCCTTATTCACATATTTGTGAATTTCGGAAAAGGTAGTGTGTTCAATCGTTTTCTCGTCACGATTCAGAACCATTAATTTTGCTGAATCTCTTTTTTTCAGCGGTTCTTCTGGAATGTTTAAGTCGTCAGTTTCGAATTTAAAATCGGTGAGCTTCATTTAGCTTATTGATGTATTAATCAGTACAGTTAGAAAAGTTGAATAAGATATACTTTTTTTTAAGGGAATTCAATCTTAGCAACATATGTGGGTTGTTTATTATTAACCCCCAAATGATTATACTTAAGTATATGCTCTTGCGTTGAATCTTGAACTTATTGAATGAGCACATTATGAAGAAATTATTCACACTTACTTTCGTCTTTGCCCTTTTATTCAGTGTACAGCTTTCTGCACAACTGCGAGCAGACTTAAACAGCCCCGCAGATTATACCGGACCTATCATCAATTCTAATACCCCAACCGTGCAGGGCTGGTTAAATAATTTTTTCCATAACAATATTACAATGGACCATTCTTATTCTATGAGTTTTGGTTCTTTTGGAGGTTCCTATCAGAATGTGAATGCCTACACCAATACTATGCGGTTCGCTTTTACTGAGAATTTGAGTGGACGGCTCGATGTATCTTTCCTTCACTCCCCTTTTGGTGGCTCCGATCTTGTTAATACCAACAATAATATGAACGGAGAAGTCATAATCAGAAATGCTGAACTGAATTATAAAATTGGGGAGAATGCCCACATTCAGTTACAGTATCAACAGCTGCCGTCCGGTTATGGATATTATAATCCCTATAGCCGCCATAATAATCGATTCGGATACTCCAATATATTCAGTCCATGGTACTAAGAACGAGGCCGTGTGTAGTACATGAGTAAAACCAACAGTGATAAAAGCTCTACCAATACCAACAATCTTCTCCTGAATTCGGCCATCGGGTTTTTAAGTGTACTGTTATTATTACTAATAGTTGGACTTTTTACCCGTATCATCTATCCCAGAATTTTTAACGAGAGAGCGGATCTTCAATCAGAATTGATTAGCCAGATCATCCAAATTGAAGTATTGAATGGATGTGGTGTTTCAGGAATAGCAAATGCATACACTGGCTTATTACGGGAAAATGGGTTTGATGTCGTGGAAACAGGAAATTTCGAAACGTTCGACGTTCAGGAAACTGTTATAGTATCACGAAGCGGGGTTATGAAAAACGCTCTGCGGGTAGCTAACGCCCTGGGAGTTTCTGAGGACAATGTGATCCTTGAATCATCTCCCGATTATTACCTTGATGTGAGCGTCATCATCGGTCACGATTACGAAAAACTAAATACCAATTAACTTTATTTTATGAGCAATATTAAACAACCGGCCAAAGAACAATTTCAGAATGCTTTTTCAGAAGAATCTCCTAACTCTAAGCAAATGGTGGAAGTCATTTCAGAGGCTCTTCTCAGTAGAAAAGGGAAAGAAATTACCGTGCTGGATGTTTCTGAACTTACCACTTTGACCGATTATTTCGTGGTTTGCCACGGTACCTCTGATGTTCAGATCAAAGCCCTGGCTGATGCCGTTGAGGATGATATGAGAGAGCAAACAGGTGAAAAAGCCTGGAAAAAAGAAGGCATGCAGGGACGGTCTTGGGTTATCCTGGATTTCGTGAACATCGTTGTTCACATCATGAGCAAAGAAAAGCGTGACTTTTATGGTATCGAACGCATGTGGAACGATGCCAAGATCACCTACATCGAAGACAAAGACTAATTTTTTCTGATTTGGCAGATTCTCCACACATTCTCGTTACCGAGCCCATCCCTCAGAAAGTAATTTCATTCCTGGAAAACTTCGGTACTCTTACCGTTGCCCAAAAAGGCACTTATGATACCGAAGAGGCTTTAATAAAAGATATACCGGACTACGATGCTCTTCTTTGCATGCTTTCCACTCCGGTTAGCAAAAAAGTTCTTGAAGCCGGGAAAAAGCTAAAGATCGTTGCCAACTTTGCAGTAGGATATGATAATATTGATGTAGAAGCTGCTCATCAATTAGGCATTAAGGTCGCCAATACTCCGGATGTACTCACCGACGCCTGCGGAGATTATGCCATGGCTTTGTTGCTTGCATTATCCCGCAAATTCAAGGAGGCTGATGAATATCTGCGGAACGGAAATTTCACCGGCTGGGAACCGCTGGGTTTTCTGGGTATGGAATTGCGCGGACGAACGCTGGGTATTATAGGAATGGGCCGAATTGGGCAGGCTTTTGCACAGCGGGCCCAGGCGTTTGGAATGAAGATCATTTACCATAACAGAAGCCGGGTTGAACAAGCTATTGAGAAGAACCTTAACGCAACTTTTATTCCTGAAGTCCGGGAACTTGTGGAGCAATGTGATGTACTAAGTTTGAACTGTCCGCTTACGGACCAAACCCATCACCTGATCGATGAGAACATGCTGGAACTTTTACCTGAACATGCGCTGCTTATAAATATTTCTCGCGGGGCTGTGATTGATGAAGCGGCCCTTGCCAATGCACTTCACTCCCAAAAAATAGCCGGTGCAGCACTTGATGTGTTTGAGAATGAACCGGAAGTTCACCCAAAACTTCTCACAGCACCCAACACCCTCTTACTGCCACACATTGCCAGCGCCACCCACAAAACCCGAGAAGCTATCGGCATGCTTGCCGCCAAAGCCATTGCCGGGGTATTAGAAGGCAAACCTGATTCTGAGATCCCAAACTTGATTAGCCCTTAATTTACGCTCATATTCGCTTTTCACTTATGAGCCGTATTAATTTGAGATCTCCCATAGAACATAAAACCTGGCTGCTTGCCTTCCTGCTTACGCTGGTTGCTTTAGCCTATGGTATATTTGAAGTTTGGGCTGAACACGATCAACTTCCTGAAGAGGAGCGTATTCAAATAGCTGAATCAGCTCTTCTTGAAGCTCAGGACAATTTCAAGACTTTTGAAGAGCAGTTTCTAAACGAGAGTCAGAACTTCACCGCCCTTATTGTGGAACGTTCAAAGGCTTCCGAAGAAGACCTTACCGAGGCAATTAATGCTGCTGAGGAAGAATATAGTTTTTGGGGATTTTCAGTCTTTAAGGATCGCGAACTTTGGTTATGGTCTGGCTTTGGGCCCGATCAACTTCCCGAAGATATTGCTTCTGAAATTAACGCCAGGCCAGAACTAAAGCTTGAGCGTAATAACAATGTCACCTTCCTTAGCTTTCGCTCAACCTTGCAGATAGGTAAATCAGATTCCAGTCACTTTCATATCATAACGCGAAAGAAAATCCAGCAGGATAACATTCTTCCCATTGGCGATAATTCTGAACTTTCGGCTCAACAACTCTTTCAACCTAAGGCAACTTATCCTGTTCGGTTTAGCTTTTTTGAACCGCCTCCTTCCGAGCCGCTACAGTCTATAACTCTTTCTACTCAGGATTCTGATTCTGCCGGCATTGCTTTCACCCTGGCAGAAGATTACTCCAGATATGAAGAGCTTAAAGAGAATCAGTATTTCATCTATCGTGCAATTTTTTATGCGCTCATTATCGTCTTTTTCTCTTTATTCCTGATCTCAATTTCAGCAGAACTGGGTACCTGGAATTCACTGATCCTGAAACTGGTCGCACTTATTATTGCCTGGTTGTTCTTTGCTAACTTAGAATATGGTGTTGGCTGGATCCAGATCTTCGGCTTTCTTGATCTTAGTGACTTTCAAACCCTGGAACGACTTACGACCTACTGCATCCACAGTTTTTTCATATTCCTGATTGCTTTTGTTTGTTACCATCCCATAAGCCATGCCGAGATCAAGCTTCGTGACCGATCCGGGATCGTTCTCACCTTACTTTATATAACTTTTGGGCTGGCAAGTGCCTTCCTTTTTTACTTTTTCCTGAATGAAACCTATACCCTCATTTCAGAGCTGCCTGTTCCAGTGTTAGACCTGGAGGTATTCCCCACAACCATTTCCCTTATATTTTATATAGCCTGCGGATTGTTTGGTATTTCAGCAACCCTGCTCCTGATACTGATCGGCTGGTTTTTATTTACATTAAGACTCAACACGTTCATCCCGCCGCTTCTCTATACGCTGCTTGGGTTCATACTTGGGTCGGCCACACTATTTATTATCCAGAACAATGCTGCTATGCAAGGCTGGACCATTTTGGTAGCATCTGTATTCTTTTTGGTGGTTCTGATCTTCATAACTATATCTCATCTCAACCCTACTTTTTTCAATAACGCATCCCGCCTGAGGCTCCTGCTCTTATTCAGCTATATAACCGTATGCCTGAGCTACGTTGCGATTTACAAAGGGTTTTCTGACCGGCTCAACGAGCAGATGTACAAAGCTACACAGTTATTTATGGGAGAGGAAGCCTCCCAGGCCGAACAGATCACCCGAGAGCTTTTATCAAATCTGGAGCAGTCTTTATCAACCCTCAACATCACTGAAGAGGACCTGAGTGAACGACCCGATTTTGTGGAATCCCTTTTCACTCAGCAGACACAAGAACTTATAGCCCCCACATGGGAACGGTTTTCCATTTCCACTCAACTCGTGAACAACTCCGGAGAAATTATTGGGGAATACTCCTCGAACCTGAATTCTCCCGCCTGGACCAAAGCCTTCAATATGTTCTCACTCATTATTCCTTTTGAGGCAGAACAAATTCGAATACAAAATCTCCGTCCTATCATTCGGGAACGTCCTTTAAATGAAGCCAATACCAATTACTCCTCCTTCCGCCGGGGCTGGATCCCTCTTTACGAGAACGGAACCAACAACCGAATTGGCTGGATCCTAACTTCCGTTTACCGTGAGCGACCTCAGTTTGCCAAACCACTGCGCGCAGTTATTGCCTCTGAGGATAATGGAACATGGAGCACCTCAATCAGTATTACCGAGTACATAAACGGGCAGGCCGGACGCACTAATGTTTTGGGCCCACCACTCGAATTGCCCAGCAATTTGCGACTCACTAACGAGCTTGAGAATAAAATTCAGGCCGATTCCACTTTATATCGCATCAGCACCCTGGGTGATGTGAGTATTCGTGAATTTTTTATTGCCAATAACAGCGATCAAATTATACGGGCAGCTACGGCTCATCCCGGCTTCGATAATCATCTATTTTCTGTGATTCGGTTTTTCTTCATTGTATTGGGTGCGAGTTTTCTTCTGTTTGGATTATTTTTCTGGAAACGAGAATTTCATGTTTTCGGGCAGAGCAAACGATTCCGTGACCGACTTATCGACCGATTTATACTGGCTTCCCTTTTATGCCTGATGGCGTTAATGGGTACTACCTATTATGCCATAAACTATCAAACCCAGAAAAGCATACAAGATCAATTACTCGATAAGCTCAGCAATCTTAGTGAAGCCATCACATTATATGAATTGGAATCCAGCCAGGAATCTCAGATCCCTTTAAATCAGCTCACTTCTACTCTAGATGCTGATGCCGCCCTGTATAAGGAGCAATCCATCCAATTATCAACCACTTCCCAGATCTACCATCAACACCTGTTGCCCCGGCTTATTCCCTGGGATGTGTACCAATCTATTGTGGAACGCGGAAACCGTCAGGTCACCCGTAAGATCACCCTGGGAGACCAGCAACTCCTGATCGGTTACCAGCCCTGGCTGAATGAAGATTCTGAAATTGCCGGAATTGTTGCCATTCCCACCTTTTTGGATGCCCCTAAATTCAACGAGCAACTGCTTTCTACCACCAGTTTTTTACTTGGATTGTATGTGATCATCTTCGGATTCTTCATATTGGGAGCCGCGCTTATTTCAACCCAGCTAACTTCACCGCTGGAAGCGATCCGTGAAGGACTCCGCAGGATCACAGCCGGCAATCTCGAAACTACGCTTCCCGTAAGAAGTAAAGATGAGATCGGCGCGCTTACCAACGCTTACAACGTGATGGTGTACCGCCTCAAAGATCTGCAGGATGAACTGGCCCGCGCCGAACGAGAAGCCGCCTGGAAAGAAATGGCCCAGCAGGTTGCCCATGAGATCAAGAACCCCCTCACCCCCATGAAGCTCAACCTCCAGCATTTGGAACGACAGCTCAAAGCTTCCAAAGGAGATTTTGCGGAAATGAAGCCTAAAATTGAAAAGATCGCAGCTAACATGATCGAACAGATCGAGTCGCTTAGCCAGATCGCTTCCGATTTCTCCAATTTTGCCAAACCCTCGGAACAGGAATTTAAAAAACTCGATGTAAACGAGATTGTGCGTTCGGTAGCAGATCTTTATGAACCTGAGGAAAAGCTATCGGTTCAAACCGATCTTCACTCCCACCCCCTTTGGGTCTCAGGGGTGAAGGACGAACTGCGCCGGGTGATCATCAATATCGTTAAAAACGCCTTCGAAGCTATGCAAAAAGGAGGAAGAATTACCCTGGGAACTTCTCTGCAAGATCAAATGATCATCATCACGGTGAAAGATAACGGCGAAGGCATCCCGGAAGAAAGCCGCGACCAGATCTTTGTTCCAAATTTCTCCACCAAAAGCAGCGGTACCGGGCTTGGACTTGCCATCACCAAAAAGATCATACAGGAGCATGATGGAGAAATTACCTTTACTTCTGAGGTTGGCAAGGGAACTACTTTTGTGATTCGGCTGCCGCAACTGGATAGATAAATCCTTCGCACTTTAATAATCAAACTCTATCACTTTTCTTTCGGAGAAGTCCGTACATTGCTCGGCTCCGATTCCTATGAAATATCCCAAGCAAGAAATAAAAGACGAAAGCCGAAAACTCCTAACCATCGGCAGCCCCATCATTGCTACGCAATTGATCAGTATGGGCCTCAACTTCACCGACACGGTGATGGCCGGGAATCTTTCTGCACTGGATCTGGCAGCCGTAGCTATCGGGAATGCCATTTATATGCCGGTGGCTGTTTTTTGCATGGCCACTTTGATCGCCATCAACCCCGTGGTTTCTCAATTTTTAGGAGCCCGCAAATTTGATGAGATCGGGAAAAGCGCCCGGCAACTTTTTTGGCTGATCCTTATGCTGTCCATCCCCGCCTTTTTCCTGCTTCGCAATCTTGACCTGGTGATGATCTGGATGAATGTGACCCCGGAGATCATCCCCATTGCCGATGGATATCTGAAGGCCGTTTCCTGGGGTTTATTGCCACTCCTGGTTTATGCCGGGGTGCGCTATTTCAGCGAGGGACTTTCGGTCACCAGGCCCGCCATGTTTGTGGCCTCAGGTGCTTTGATCATTAACATTGGAGCCAATTACGTGCTCATGTATGGCAAGCTTGGATTTCCGCAATTGGGAGCCGTGGGTACAGGCTACGCCACCGCTATCGTGAGCTTATTTGCAGCCATTGCATTTGTAGCCTTCACCGCCACTTTTAAGCCCTTCAAGCGTTTCAATATTTTTGAACGAACCAAAGGACCGGAATGGAAGTACATTGGCGAACTCATCAAAGTGGGCGTTCCCAACGGAGTGAGTTCCTCCATGGAAGTACTTCTGTTTGCGGCCGTTAGTTTACTGATGGGCACGCTGAGCGTGAAAGCAGCTGCGGCTCACCAAATTGCGATCAATGTGGCGGCTACCATGTTCATGATCCCCTTCGGTCTTTCGCTGGCCATCTCCCAGCGTGTTGGGTTTTCGATCGGACAAGGCTCCCTGGAAAAAGCTCGGTTCAGGGGATTTGTGGGCATTGTGATCTGCGCCGGAATCATGACCTTTACAGCTCTCCTGCTATTCCTTTTTCCTGAATTCATCATCAGTATTTATACGGATGATCCTGAGGTAACAGGTATGGCGGTTTTACTTTTATTTATGGCGGCGGTTTTCCAGATATCCGATGGCCTTCAAGTGGGCGCTTTTGGTGCACTTCGTGGATTGAAAGACACCCGGGTCCCCATGGTGGTGAATTTCATCTCCTACTGGATCATTGGATTTCCTGTTGGATATGTTTTAGGCATCAATCTTGGTTATGGACCAGAAGGTCTCTGGATCGGTCTCATTTGTGGACTGACCGTGGCGGCGGTGCTTCACAATTACCGGTTCAATAAACTCACCAAGCCTGAGACCGGACTGGATTATTAGGGGTGATGTTTTGGTAGCACAGGGGGATGACAGTGCTCCACTGTAAGCTTGATAGTTAACCTTCTTTTGTTAAACAAATATATTGCTCATGCGGAGCAGTTTTCGCAATCACTGTCTCATAATTTTTAGATTTTGAGGCAATGTTCAAACGAATGAAGTCCGCTATCAAAAGGTTTTGATACTAACCTTAAATCGTTATTCTACTGCATGGGCGTTTTTATTCACGATATTGCCACTTCTGTTCCGCCACACTCTTCCGATCAGCAACATATCCGGGAGGTGATGAAAGAACATGTAGGCTCTGACCGAAGATCTGAGGCTATCATTCATCGTATTTATAGCCAATCTGGGATCGAAAAGCGACATTCTGTGATCGAGGATTTCAGCCCGGGTAAACATGGAGAATTATTCTTCAACGGACAGATGAAAACCGCACCCGGAACTTCGGCTCGAAATACCATCTATGAACGTGAGTCCAAAAAACTGTTTGTGGATGTTGCCCGAAAACTACTGGCCGATAATCCTCACATTTCTTCGGAGGAAGTCACCCATGTCATCACCGTTTCCTGCACCGGCTTTTTTGCACCGGGTCCCGATTTTGAGATCGTAAAAGCCCTGGATCTGAAGCCCTCCACTCAGCGATTTCATGTAGGATTTATGGGATGTTATGCCGCTTTCCCGGCACTAAAAATGGCCGAATCGTTTTGCAAAGCCGCCCCAAATGCAACCGTACTTTTGGTGAGTGCCGAGCTTTGCACCATTCACTTTCAATTCAATAATGAGGTGGATAATCTGTTGTCCGGATCCGTTTTTGCTGATGGTGCTGCAGGACTTTTGATCTCATCCAAAGAACCGAAGAATACCGCTTTACAATTCAATCAATTTGCCTCAACGCTGGCCTTTAACGGGGAGAAAGATATGGCATGGACCATCGGAGATCATGGCTTTGAAATGGTGCTTTCCACTTACGTCCCGGATCTTATCCGCGAGAACCTGCAGTCGGTTTTACAACCTCTTTACGAGCAGTACACTCTTTCAAATTCTGATATTGATTTCTGGGCCGTGCATCCCGGCGGACGATCAATTCTGGATAAGGTGGAAGAATCGCTACAGCTTCAGCCCAAACAGATCGAAGCTTCACGAAATGTTCTATCAGAGTATGGAAACATGAGCAGCGCCACGGTTTTATTTGTGATGCAAAAGCTGCTTCGCTCCGACCTATCTTCCGGTACCAAGATCATCTCAATGGCATTCGGGCCCGGACTCACCATCGAAAGTGGATTATTCACTGTTTACAATCCTTCCTGAAATGCCCCTGCTTCTTTCAAACCGACAGCCGGATCTGGTGGAATTTATGGATCGTGAGGATTGCGATCCCCTCTTGCTTGAAAACACCTACCGGCAGTTTGAAACCATCAACCGTTTGCTTTCCGGGTGGAGAAGGATCTACCGAAATGAGATCCGGCCATTGCTTCAGAAAGACCAACCAAATACCCTGCTGGATATTGGTTTTGGCGGTGGTGATGTTCCGGTTCGGCTTGCAAATTGGGCTAAAAAGGATGACTTCGATCTGCAGATCACAGCCATTGAAACCGATGCCCGGGCTTTTGAGTTTGTGAATAAAAACCGAAATGGGTCGCCGGTTCAGTTTCAATACCTTTCTTCAACCGAATTAGTTGAAGAAGGCAAAAAATATGACTTTGTGATCTCCAATCATGTGCTACATCATCTCGGTTCACGCCAAACAGAACAATTACTGAATGAGGCAGAGTTGCTATCACAGAAAAAAGTCATCTTCAACGATATTGAGCGTAGTGATGCAGGCTATTTTCTTTTCTCAAGCTTTACCCCTCTTTTATTCAGAAAGTCATTTATTGTGAAAGACGGACTGATCTCCATTAAACGAAGTTACACTCGGCCTGAACTTCAAGCGGTTGCTCCAAGTGGCTGGACCGTAAAACGCCAATTCCCCTTTCGATTGCTGCTGATCCATGAAAAATAGCGCGGCCAACATACCGGTTGTGATAGTTGGAGGAGGTCCCGTGGGACTTTTCCTGGCTATCGCGCTTTTAAAAAACGGCATTGATTGCAAGGTGATTGAAAAACGAAAAGAACCCGTTGCTGATTCCCGATCGCTGGGAATTCATCCTGTCTCACTTGAGCTTTTTGATGAACTTGGGATCACCACCCCATTCCTGGAAGAAGGCCTCAAGATCAAAAGGGGAATTGCGCTTACCGCGACAAAAAAGTTGGGAGAGATTCATTTCTCCGATTGCCCTAAACCTCACGACTATATTTTGGCCTGTCCTCAGTCTACAACAGAGCGTATTTTGCGGGATGAACTACGAAAGCTCAATAAAGATGCACTTATTACAAAAGCAGAATTTATCCGCTTTGAGGAATCAGAAAATTCCGTGACCACCTACTTTTCCAGAGGACAAGAAACCCAACAGATCAGCAGTCAGTTTTTGATCGGTTGTGATGGGAAAAATAGTCAGGTTCGGCAGGCTTCTTCCATACATTTTTCCGGCAAAAGGTATCCTGACACGTACATTATGGGCGACTTTACAGACACAACGGATTTTGGTGCCGATGCTGCTGTTTTCCTACCTAAAGATGGATTGATAGAATGTTTTCCGCTGCCCAACGGAATGCGACGCTGGGTTGTTAAAACCAGGGATTATATCTCCGATCCCGTTGATGAGATATTGGCTTCTTTTGTTAAACAAAGAATTGGGCATGATATTTCCGGTACTAAAAGCACCATGTTGAGCAGTTTTGGCGTTCAGCATTTTGTAGCTGAATCCTTTGCCAAAGGCCGGGTTTTACTTGCCGGTGATGCCGCACATGTTGTAAGTCCCATTGGTGGACAGGGAATGAATCTGGGGTGGCTGGGGGCTTGGAAAATGGCCAAACAGTTATCCTCAGCACGGCATCCTGACCCTGAAAGTTTATTAGCATATTCAGATCAGCATAAAAAGATCGCAGCCAAAGTAGCGCGCCGGGCAGAAGTTAATATGCGGTTGGGCCGGGCATCAGCTGTACCCATGTTCAAAGACTGGATGATCAAGGGAATATTACATTCACCCCTAAAACAAAATGTAGCACAGTTATTTACGATGCGAGGCCTTAACGATTGGTGGCTCTAAACCGGAAAAGAGATCAGACAGGTTGAACCAATTTTTGGGTTTTGAGTGTAGGTTATATCACCATCGAGTTTCTTGACCAGTGCATTAATAATATACTGCCCATTTACTTCTCTTTTCTCTTTTTTGGGTGCTTTTCCTTTAAAGCCCACCCCATCATCCGTAATAATAAGTACGACCTTATCTTTATTTGTCTGCTTTAAACTGATAATAATATCGCCTCTGTCCTTTTTCACAAAGGCATGTTTGTAGGCGTTGATCAGTAATTCATTGATGATCAAACCGCACAACATACTACGGCTGCTGTCTAATTGTACCGGCTCAAAACGAGTGCTTAAAGTGATCTTTTTTTGAGGTGAGCTAAAGATATTTTCAACATTATGGGCTATGTATCCAAGATAGGTAGACAGATCCATTTTGGATTGGTCTTTCTTATCGTAAAGCAGGGAATGAGCATCGGCAACCGATCGAATCCTTGAGCTTGTAGCTGACAGAATTTCTTTAGACATGGAATCAGAAATAGCCTCAAGGTCAAATTCTATCAATCCACTGATAATAGCCAGGTTATTTTTAAGGCGATGATGAATTTCAGAAAGCTGCATATTTCGTTCTTGAACCTTCTGCTCTAACTTATCGTACTTTTTTGAGCGTTGAATGGCCAAAGACACGTGTATAGCAAAAGCCTCAAAAACCGGAACATCTTCGTTTAAAAATGGCTTATTATTTTTTCTGTTGATGGCCTGCAGTACTCCAAATGCTTGCCCTTCCGAATCCTGCAATGGCACGCATATGATATTTCGTGTCGTAAAACCGGTGGAAAGGTCTTTCCAAAAAATATCACTTTCAACCACATCGTTAGAAATAAAAGCTTGGTTGTAAGAGATAACCCAGCCACCTATTCCTTTACTTTTTGGTACCGTCATCCCCCGGATCTCATCTTTTACCGGACCAGTGGGTATGCTGATGTTAAGGTCGCCTGTGACTTCGTCCAAAAGCATGAGAGAACTTGCCTCAGACTTCATTATGATCTTAGTGGCTTCCATGCATTTCTTAAGTACCTCCTTAAGCTCCAGCGTTTTGTTGATCCCTTCAATGGCATGAAGAAGCAATTCTTGCTGTCCTTTACTCGTGGGCGCCCCCATTATATTCTGTTCCGTTTCTTTGATACTATACTCCCGAAAAAAATTATTGCCTCCCGAAATATACTAAAATTCAGTTATCACTGAAATGCAATTCCTGCCAATAAAAAAAGCACAGACATAAATGCCTGTGCTCTTTAAACTTATTACGGCTATTTGCCTGATACTATGCTTTGCTCTCTTTTAAATAGTCGAGTAACACAGTATGCAGGATACCACCATTTCGGTAGTAATCAACTTCAACCGGGGTATCGATTCGGCAATCGGTCATGAACTCGATCACTTCACCATCTTCCTTGGTAGCTGTTACTTTGATCTCATCCTGAGCTTTCACATTGTCATCCACGTGGATATCGAATGTTTCGGTTCCATCGAGACCAAGACTGTCAGCGGTTTCGCCTTCTTTGAACTGCAATGGAAGCACGCCCATTTGAATGAGGTTAGAACGGTGAATTCGCTCGTATGAAGTTGCGATCACACACTCAACTCCTAACAAGTTGGTTCCTTTTGCCGCCCAGTCACGAGAAGATCCCGTTCCATATTGGGTTCCGGCAAGGGCTACCAGCGGAGTGTCTGATTCTTTGTATTTCAGGGAAGCATCGTAGATCGTAGTCACTTCACCGGTTGGATGGTAAGTTGTGTACCCACCTTCTTTACCGGGAGCCAGTTGGTTCTTAAACCGTACGTTGGCAAAAGTACCACGGGTCATAACACGGTCATTACCGCGACGAGATCCGTAAGAGTTAAAATCTGCTTTCTCTACGCCATGTTCTTTCAGGTATACTCCGGCTGGAGAATCTTCATCGATGTTACCAGCTGGAGAAATGTGATCTGTAGTGATAGAATCGCCCACTTTTACCAAAGCACGAGCGCCTTTTATTGGCTTGATCGGCTCCGGGTCTTCGCTCATTCCCATAAAGAATGGAGGTTCCTGAATGTAGGTTGATTCATCACTCCAGTTAAACAGATCTCCGCCTGATACCGGAATATCTTCCCAGGTTGGAGATTCAAATATATCGCCGTACATCTTATCGAATAGCTCCGGACGGATAGCAGCGTCAAGATGTTCTGCAATTTCTGCCGTTGATGGCCAGATGTCTTTCAGATAAACATCGTTTCCGTCTTTGTCTTTACCAAGCGGCTCAGTAGCAAGATCGATATTCACGGTCCCAGCCAGTGCGTAGGCTACAACCAGTGGAGGAGATGCCAGATAGTTCGCTTTCACCCATGGGTGAATACGACCTTCAAAGTTTCGATTACCGGAAAGCACACCCGCTGCGATCAGGTCGCCTTCTTTAACGGCGCGCTCGACTTCTTCAGGAAGTGGACCTGAATTACCGATACATGTTGTACATCCATAACCAACCAGGTTAAATCCAAGGTTGTCCATGTATTCGGTGAGCCCGGCTTCTTTCAGATATTCGGTTACTACACGAGATCCCGGTGCAAGTGATGTCTTCACGTATGGAGGAACTTTAAGTCCTTTTTCATATGCTTTCTTCGCCACGATACCGGCACCCAGCATTACGCTTGGGTTAGAGGTGTTTGTACAAGAAGTGATAGCAGCAATTACTACATCACCGTGCTTCATCTCAATTTCCTGACCGTTCTTATAAATACCTTTGTTGGCCAGTTTTTCCTGCGCAAGATTGAAACCCATGGTTGGGTTGTCGCTTGTGAGAGAGTTCTCAAAAGCTTTCTTCATGTTGCTCAGCTTGATGCGATCGTGAGGAAGTTTTGGTCCGGCAAGGGATGTTTCAACCGTACTCAGATCCAATTCCAGTGTAGAAGAAAATTCAGGGTCAGGCGTATCATCTGTTCTGAATAGTCCCTGCTCCTTCGTATAAGATTCAACAAGCTTAACCAGTTCTTCAGATCGGCCGGTTCTGCGCATGTATCGCAGTGACTCTTCGTCAATTGGGAAGAAGCCCATCGTAGCTCCGTATTCCGGAGACATATTCGCGATAGTTGCACGATCAGGCAAACTCATGTTGCTGAGTCCGTCTCCAAAAAATTCTACAAACTTACCAACCACACCATGCTGACGAAGCATTTGCGTTACGGTCAGTGTAAGATCAGTCGCGGTAATTCCTTCACGCAATTTCCCGGTCAATTTCATTCCAACAACTTCAGGAACCAGCATGGAAATAGGCTGACCAAGCATGGCAGCTTCCGCTTCAATTCCACCAACACCCCAACCGAGGATTCCAAGACCGTTGATCATGGTGGTGTGAGAATCCGTTCCCACCAGTGTATCAGGATAGGCCGTTGTAGATCCGTCTTCTTCTTTTCGGGTGAAAACACCACGACCTAAATACTCAAGGTTTACCTGGTGCACGATCCCACGTCCCGGAGGAACCACACGGAAATTATCAAAAGCTTCTTTACCCCATTTCAGGAATTCATAACGCTCACGGTTACGCTCCATTTCTTTTTCAACATTGAACTCAAGCGCATAATCTTGCCCGAACATATCTACCTGAACGGAGTGATCAATAACCAGATCTACAGGAACTTGTGGGTTGATGTCGGTGGCTTTACCGCCCATCCTCTTCATTGCAGAACGAAGGGCCGCAAGGTCAACCACAGCAGGTACACCGGTAAAATCCTGAAGAACCACACGAGATGGTTTAAAAGGAATCTCTCCCTGCGGATTTTTGGCATCATAATTCGCCAATGCTTCAATATCTTTATCCGTTACTGCATATCCGTCAAATTCACGAAGTACAGCTTCCAACAATATCTTTACGGAGAAGGGCAGTTTATCAACGTTATCATAACCCAATTCTTTCAGTTTCGGCAGGCTGTGGAGAAAGGCTTTGCCTGAACCGGTATCAAATTCTACTCTGGTTTGCTTCAGTTTATCGCTCATGGTTTATAAAATATTTAATTTACTTTTTGCAGGGTTGAAAGGTACCATTTTTTTTGGGGATTGTCTTTACTTCCTATCTATCAATAACATTGTTTTGCGTTATTGGAAGGGATTTTTTGAGCTTTTCTGTGCGTAAAGAAAGGTGCCTTTATCTATTTGGATGAGAACTTCAACGCAAAGTAAGGCACAATAGGTAGTTGGTTTATTCCTCTCTGGTAGAATACATCGTAATAGAACAAATTCTGCTGGTCATAGGAGTTTATTGCTCCTAATTGCAATTTCATATCTGCTTTCTGAAGCTGAAAGAGTCGTTCCACAGAAACATCAAGCCGATGAAAATCAGGGAGTCTGCCCTGAAAGGGTTTATCTAAGAGAATGCGTGGATTGCCATAATCATCTTTGACCTGAGGTATCCCTTCTTCCAGATTAAAGAAACTGTCAAAGCCCATAGGTCTTGTATAGGGCATTCCTGATCCGTAGATCCAATTCAGGTTAAAAGAGAACGCCTCTACGTCAAAGCCAAGCTGGGCATTCAGCTGGTGACGTCTGTCGTGCGAGGGATGATAGCGCTGAACCGGCTCTCCATACCATTCCAAAAAATGATCCTGGGATGTTTCATATTCGGTAATGGAATAGCCATAGCCTATGGCGGTATAAAAATTTGGTGTTGTGAAATCGATCCGGGCATCAACTCCGTTCACATTCCCATCTGCATAAGCAAGATCTGTTGTAAATTCAGCAACCGGGTTCCATATAGATATCGGGGTATTCTCAATTTTTTTGTGAAATCCTTCCACCGAAACCTCAAGATGTCTTGTAATGGATTGCCTGATCCCAAGCAGATAGTGAGTGGTCTTCAGAATGCGATCCTCATCAGGTGAAAGCATCCATGCGGTGAAAGCCGTGCCGGCGTCTCTGAAATCAGACAAGCCAATGAGGTGCTGATAGTAAATTCCGGCGGCGCCATGCAAAGAGGTTCCAAACTCCTCTGAAAAGTCGAGGGATACCCGCATACGTGGTTCTAATTTAGGATTCAGCCGATTCAGGTAGGAAGTTCCAACCACTCCCGGTTTGAAACTCACATACTGCCCCACGGGTATTTCAAATTCAAGGAAGGCGCCTGTGGTTAAAAAGGAAGTTTCATTTTCATCAAGCGAAATAAAACGATTCACGAGATCATAATTCACCGTTCTGAAATTGGTGAACAGCCCATAATCTAATCGTATAAGCCCCAGGTAATGGGCAAACTGTATATCCAGATTTGATTTAAATATACTCGACTTCCGGGTGTCTGCCTCTTGTCCGCCAGCTTCGTTATTGAAGTGGGACAATCCAAAGTTCATCTCCATGAAAGATAACGATGATTCTTCGGAGGCAACGGAACACCGTCCACCCGTTACAAAATTACTCCACTTAAAGTATTGATCAGATTCAAAATCCAGTTTCCCCCTGTCGTAAGTCCGCATCATTAGGGCAGAACAGCCTAAGCCTTCTTTACTTACACTATTATATTTTACAAGCTGACTGTTGAACCTCAATGGCTGTTGTTCTTGCAAATATTGTCCACTTGTAGCTTCAATTACCGAACCTCGCATGGAAACTAAAACCGAACTTTTTCCTTCTTTGATCGGTGTTTCAAAAAACAGATCTGAAATAAAAGGACTCACAGAAGCAGCCCAGCCTGTCTCATATAAATTCCCATTCTTTAACCGAATATCCATAACTGCAGATGAACGCCCGCTGTACTCAGCACCAAAACCTCCGGCATAAAAATCTGCTGAGGAAACCACTTCTTCAGGAAATACTGAAAAGAAGCCTACTATATGAAATGGCTGGTAGATGAGTGATCCATCCATAAGTACCAAGTTACCGGCAGGAGTTCCGCCCCGAACAAATAATTGCCCCCCCCGATCTCCTGTTGCCAACACGCCGGGTTGGTTTTGAATATAACTGACAAAATCTGCACTACCACCTGGCGTTGGGGCTCTGCCAATGGTTTCAGGCTGAATCCTGATCTGTCCGGCATTATTTGCTTTAGCTCGGTCGTATACATTAACCTCACCCAGCTCTTCACTCGATGGACGCAGCTGTACGTTTCTCAGCAATATCTGATCCTCTTGAGTTACTTCTATGGTATCCCGAAATGTAGTGTAGCCTATGTAACGAACTAAAAATTCGTACCTGCCTTGCTCAATTCTGCTAATTTGAAAGTGCCCATTATTATCAGTGGCTGTCCCTTTTATATCTCCATCAGGCAAAGGCTGAATTGAAACCGTAGCCATAACCAGTGCATCCCCGGTTTGTCTGTCAGAAACAATTCCTCTGACAACACCATTTTGAGCTGCCGCTTCATTCTGGATAAAAAGAAAGAGCAGAAATACGGTTAAGATCTTTGTGACTGATTTATTCATACCTGTTTGTTCGTTTCCATGAATTCAAACTTAACTTATCATCAGTTGGGTTTATGTGTATGATCACCTCTGAAATTACCTCTCACATGCAGGCCTCCGGGGCGTGATCGTTACCTCCCGCCTGGCAACACCGGCTACCACACCCGTGCCATTTTCAACATTCGACAGGATACGGGGTATCGAAATTTCCCATTCACTCAAAATCGATCCATTGGGCCAGTCGCTTTTTGAGGTTACCACTTCCACCGACCGTTTATTCACAATGAAACCGCCCCTACTCGTCCCCAGCTCTGCGGCTATTGCAGATGAATTATCCGCCCTGAAAATATACTCCCCATCCGACCTTTGTATTAAACTTTCGATATGAGAAATGCTTACACTCGTCTCGGGTCCACACCCCATAGGAGTAATGGGTTGAACGAGATACTTAGATCCTGCCACAACAACTGAATCTGCTGTTGTTCCTGTAACCATGATGTTTTCTCCGCCCGATGGCCTAAGTACTTCAGGAACTTCTAACACTGACGGGGTGTGAATTTTCACTTTACTCTGCCTGCCATCATCGCCGGTTGCCGTTATGGTATATTCCTGATTCGGGGAAACAGAATCAGCGATCCAATAATTATAGACATAGATGTTGGTTCCGAACTTAAATAAAGAATCCTTAAACATTTTCACCTCGTTCGTACTGTGATCTGTCAATTGCACCTGTACCGGCTCTACATCAGGATCAGTTGGCAAAAGGGATCTGCCAACAGGCATTACACGCACCCATTGGGTATCCGCGTGAACATCCAGTACTCCATACATAGAAAAATGCAGCTCTTCATTCTCTTGAATAGGGTTGAACGAACTATCACAACCAAAAAAGAAAAGTGTACTTGTAATTATTAAAACATGAATAGCCTTCATATAAAAGCCCGGTTGAACTAATTGGTAATGAAAAATACATGTACCGATTGATAAGCAACAAGTTATTTAAATTCAATGTCGATGCCTTATCATTTTGGAGAATATAATCAGTGACGGCAGAAACATCTTGTAAAAAATTCACCCCAGTTTACTCTATTGTGAGTGAAAACTAATCTGTCCTACCGAATTCATGCCAAATACATCTCCTCTCCTTCTGTCATCTAGTATTAGAATGAATATTTCCATCGCAACGATATTGCAATCCTAACATTTTCCCTTTATCTTATTCAACTTTCCAAAATGACAATATAAAACGAGTTAATCGTGGACACATTAAGTTTTAAGACATACTCAGCCAAACCCTCAGAAATTGAGAAAAAATGGGTGATTTTCGACGCAGAAGATCAGCCCCTGGGTCGCCTGAGTAGCGAGATTGCAAAAATTTTGAGAGGCAAGCATAAGCCAACTTTCACTCCACACATGGATACGGGTGACAATGTTATTGTCATCAATGCAGAAAAAGTGAAATTGACTGGTAAAAAGATGACTGACAAAACGTATTTCCGTCACACTTTTTACCCAGGTGGAGAAAAATTCACAACTGCGGCTGAAATGATGGAAAAAGATCCTACCTCATTGATCACAATTGCCGTGAGAGGGATGCTTCCTAAAAACAAACTTGGCCGTAAGATTGCAACAAACCTACGAGTTTATGCAGGCCCTGTACATCCGCATACCGCGCAAGAACCAGAAATTTTCGAGCTTTAAACCATCCAAAACTGAACAATGGCACAAGCGAATTACATAGGACGTAGAAAAACCGCAACAGCCCGTTTGTATATCAAACCGGGTAAAGGTGAGATTCTCGTCAATCACAAACCAATTGAAGAATATTTTCCTGTAAAAGCACGACGTAACATTGCCTTGTTACCAATGTCTGTTACTGAAACAGACGGCAAGTACGATATTAAAATTACCGTACGTGGCGGTGGAAGTACTGGCCAGGCCGGTGCCATTTCTCACGCTCTTGCTCGTGCTTTGGACGGAGAAAATGAAGACATGCACGACATTCTTAAAGGACACGGATTACTTACTCGTGATGACAGAATGGTTGAGCGTAAGAAATACGGACAACCTAAAGCCCGTAAGAAATTCCAGTTCTCTAAACGATAATATCGTTTCTGGCTATTTGATGATCATCATTTCTTAGCCAGCTAAATTAACTAAATCACACATATGTGGTGACCCGGCGTTTGGTGTTCTGATAAAACAGTCAGGATTTACGCTTGGGAATGACCCGCATAGAGGATTAACCTAAACACATACTTATATCATGCCAAAAGCTGCATCTATACAAGACCTGCTTAAGTCAGGCGCTCACTTCGGTCACTTAACACGCCGATGGAATCCTAAAATGAAAGACTTCATCTTTATGGAGCGAAACGGGATTCACATCATTGACCTCAAAAAATCTCGCACGTACCTGCAGGAAGCCCTGGACGAAGTTCAGAAACTGGCCCGTGCCGGTAAAACCATTTTGTTTGTAGGTACCAAAAAGCAATCTACAGAGATCATTACTACAGAAGCCCTCCGTTGCGGTATGCCATATATTACCCAGCGCTGGATGGGTGGAATGCTGACCAACTTCAGTACGGTTCGTAAGAGTATCGCTCGTATGGATGAGATCGAGAAAATGAAGACCGATGGTACTTTTGAAGAGCTCACCAAAAAAGAAGGTTTGATGCTTCAGCGTGAGCAGGACAAACTGGATGCCGCATTAGGTGGTATTAAGAATATGGGACGACTTCCCGGTGCTATCTTTGTAGTGGACATCAACAAAGAACACCTTGCTGTTAAAGAGGCTATCAAGCTTCATATCCCTATTATCGCAATGGTTGATACCAACAGCGACCCTGACATTCCTGATTACATCGTTCCTTGTAATGACGATTCTGCCCGAACCATTCAATTGGTAACCACACAGGTTGCAGATGCTATCATCGAAGGAAATGCTGAGCGCGAAGCCCAGAAAGAAGAAGATGTAATGGAGCAAGCAGCTGCCGAATCTAAAGGCGAAAGTGATGATGACGTAGACGTAAAAGATGCTGCTCGCGGCACCAAGTTGCGTTCTCGCCGTAAAAGCAAAAAAGATAATTCCGGCGATTCCAAGAAAGCTGAAAAAGCAGAATCTTCTGATGATTCTGACAGCAACGACGAAGAAGAATAAACTAATTTCAACCTCATAAAACTATTCAAAAAATGAGTATTTCTGCTGCTGACGTAAAAAAACTTCGTGACATGACAGGCGCGGGCATGATGGATTGTAAAAAAGCCCTTGCCGAAGCAGACGGTAATTTTGACGCTGCCGTTGAACTCCTTCGTAAAAAAGGACAGCAAGTTTCTGAAAAGCGATCCGATCGTGAAGCCAACCAAGGCTTGATCCTAAGCCGCATCAGCGACGACAAAAAGAAAGCTGCCCTGCTGGAGATCAACTGCGAGACTGACTTTGTTGCACGCAATGAAGAGTTTCAGGAAGATGCTGAAAAATTTCTGGATGCTGCCTTTGATAACGATATTGATAACGCCGGCGACTTACTTCAAATAGAAGTTGACGGACTAAGCATCGAGAAGCATCTGGAAGAAATGGTAGGTAAGATCGGTGAGAAGATCGAGATCAACAATGTTATCCTTTCTACCACCGATGGCACCCTTGTTGACTACATCCACCCCGGCAATCAGTTGGGCGTGTTGGCCGAATTTGACGGTGATCTGACCGACGAAAACATCGGTAAAGATGTAGCTATGCAAGTTGCTGCGATGAAGCCTCTTTCTGTTACCCGTGATGGTGTTGACTCATCTCTGGTTGAGAAAGAGCTCGAAATTGCCAAAGATCAATTATTGAATGAAGGCAAGCCTGAGCACATTGCTGAACAAGCCGCAAAGGGCAAATTACGACGCTTCTATGAAGAGCGCGTACTGCTCGAACAAAAATTCGTTAAAGACAACAGCGTATCTGTTCAGGAATATCTTGAAAAACACGATGCGCCGTTAGTGAAGTCGTTCCATCGACTCCAACTTGGCGAAAACGCTTAACAAATTTTCATTATTTTAAGGCTGTCATTTTTGACAGCCTTTTTTTTGTCTACTAATTTCTAATTCGAGGATAACGTGGGAAATAAATACAAAAGAGTACTTCTCAAGCTCAGTGGTGAATCTCTTTTAGGAGAACAAGGTCATGGTATTGATGCTGACATACTCAGCGCTTATGCCCAGGAAATTCAATCTATTCAGGAAGCCGGCGTTCAGGTTTCCATTGTAATTGGCGGTGGTAATATATTCAGGGGAGTTAAAGGTGCAACTCAGGGCATGGATCGCGTTCAGGGTGATTACATGGGGATGCTCGCCACTATGATCAACAGTATGGCGCTACAAGATGCACTCGAACAGATCGGAGTCCAAACCCGGCTTATGAGTGCCATCCGCATGGAAGCTATCGCAGAGCCGTATATCAGAAGAAGAGCTGTTCGTCACCTCGAGAAAGGCCGGGTAGTTATCTTTGGAGCCGGAACCGGAAACCCATATTTCACTACCGATACAGCCGGATCCCTGCGTGCTATCGAAATTGAAAGTGAAGTTATTCTTAAAGGAACCCGCGTGGATGGCATCTATGATTCTGATCCCGAAAAAAATTCCGACGCTACCAAGTTCGATGTTATTACCGGTGATGAAGTGCTCAAACGCCGCTTATCTGTGATGGACCTCACCGCTTTTACTCTCTGCCGTGAAAACAAAACTCCGATCATTGTATTCAATATGAACAAGACCGGAAACCTGAAGAGAATTGTGGCAGATGGCGAAGATGTTGGAACTACCGTTGTTTGGGAGTGATTTGATCCAGATTCACTTATGTAATTGAACGCAGAGGACACTGATCTTGCGGGTAGTCACGGATAGATTTTAATCCTGTGAAAATCTGTTATATCAGTGTTATCGGCGTTCCATTATACAGCTATCCAAAGAGAAATTTATACACCAACTGCGCGGCCAATTTGACTGTCCTGTTATCCACATCATAGTTCGGGTTGACTTCCGTGATCTCAAATACTTTCAGGTTTTCTTTTTTTCTGGCGTGATGGATGCATTGCAGCACTTCCCGGCCCGATAATCCAACCGGCGAGGATGCACTCACCCCGGGGGCATCGGCAGCCTGAATAGAATCCATATCCAGCCCAAGAAAGAAAGAACGATTCCCAATTTGCCCGAGTATGTTTTGAAAGGTTGATCTCACCCCGTTGCTGAACAACTCACTTAAAGTATGAATATTCACTCCAATCTCTCCTGCATTCTCTAAATAGAAAACTCCATTCGATTCCGGGCGGATCCCAAACTCATACAGATGATGCGGAACCAAATAATGACCTTCAATAGCTTTCCGATACGGAGTTCCGCTGGTCATTTTTTCAGCGATACGCATATCCAAATGTGCATCGATATTAATAGCAGAGATACCGTGCTCTGTCTCTGCCAAAGCACGGATATCCGCATACGAAATATCATTTCCCCCGCCCAGTACAATCACCTTCTTTCCATCCCGTAAAAACTCCGAAACCACTTTCGTGAGTGTGTCATGAATCCGATCCAAAGCATCTTCATCAGGCTCCTCAACCATGAAGTCCAGCTCATCTGAAGTATCGTAATAATCTGTTTCTATATTGCCGGCATCAAACAATCGTACTGGTGAGTTCTTTTTAACCTGTAGTTTATACAACTGCTCCCGGATCTTATTTGGAGCCTCAGCTGCCCCTATCCGGCCCTTATTCCGCTGAACGCCTTCATGTTGCGGACAGCCAATGAGGACATGTGTAGCATGGTCATAATCACGATCTTCAAATAAAACATCCTGAACCAGCCAGTGGTCGTTTTCATCATGAGAACGAACTTGTTTATATCCATCCGGTACTGCTTTGATAAGCTTCTTTACCCTCTCAATTCCCATACCTTCGCTCCTTTTTTGATGACGGTGTGCACATGATTTTCCCCAAAGAAATAAGCAAGGTCTTTGTAATTATCGGTATCCAAAAGCAGCATATCCGCCTGAAATCCCGGTGCAATGACTCCCAGTTTATTTTTCTCTAAAGCTTTAGCTCCATTCTGTGTGCTGCAACACAAAGCTTCCTCCACCGCCATCCCCATTTTGGTGCACGCCATGCTCATCAGCAACTGCATGGAGATGGTCATGGATGAACCGGGATTGAAGTCCGTTGCCAGGGACACTAAAGCACCGGCATCCAGTAATTTTCGCGCCGGAGAATATGGGATATTCAGAAAGTAGGAAACGCCCGGGAGAATGGTCGCAATGGTTTCTGAACGACTCAGTCTTTGCACATCTTCATCACTCAACACTTCCAGGTGATCGACCGAAACAGCTCCCAGTTCAATGGCCATCTCCACCCCGCCGATATCGTTAAACTGATTGGTATGAAGTTTGGGTTTAAGTCCGTGTTCGATTCCTTTTTCCAGCACTTTACGTGCCTCTTCAACCGTGAAGTATCCTTTCTCACAAAACACGTCACAATATTCTGCCAGCCCAGCGATCTCGGGGATCACCGCCAACACCTCTTCCATATATTCTTCTTTGGATGAATGTTTGGGAACCGCGTGTGCTCCCAGAAAAGTGGCAATAAGTTCGATGGGCTGTTCCTCTTTCAGCTCATGTATCACTTCCAGCATCTTACGTTCGGTTTCCGGATCCAGTCCATAGCCACTTTTGATCTCCATCGTGGTGATGCCCTGTTTCAACGCTTTTTGCAGGCGAATTCGAGCCAGGTTCTTCAATTCTTCTTTAGATGCATTCCGCGTAGCCTCCACCGTTGAGACTATGCCACCGCCCTTCTCCGCAATTTCCTCGTAACTCATTCCTGCCGAACGCATCGCGAATTCATCGGCTCGGTTGCCCCCAAAGACCAAATGAGAATGGGAATCCACGAATCCCGGTACAGCAGATTTTCCTTCGGCATCCAGAATCACGGGATGACCTTCCACCTGCTCCATCACTTCGGAGATCGGCCCAACGGCTTTGATCATTCCATCCGAAATATAGATGGCCACATTTTCATAGATATTCAAACTGCGAAGTTCCGGTCCGCGGTAAACTCCCGGTTTAGGAGAGGCAATTTGGGAGATGTTTTGAATGAGTAGGTTAGGCATGATTACTTGATTCTTTTTTCCCAGTAAGATGGTTTTCGCTTTGTATGATGTATTGCCAAAATTGCAATTAGGTCATCCTTCCTTTTATAAATAATCGCAAATGGAAACCTATCTAACAAAACCCGCTTTGTATTATGTAAATAAGAATGCCCCGAATCAGGAAATTTCTTGATATCTAAAATTGCTTCTTGAACTGCATCATAAAATTCTTCCGATAGCTGTACATCAATATCCTTATAGTACTTTACTGATCTATAGTACTCCGACTTAGCTTCCCCGTTAAAGCTAACATTCTTAATTTTCATTCTTCAATGATTGACCGTGCCTTTTTGCTTACTTCCTCCCAAGAGGTCATCTCACCTTCTCCACTATCAAACTGATCAACTCTTCTTTTTAATTCTTTTGCCCAAGCCTCTTCCGTTTCATATTTATTCTCAACCGGAAGACTCTCAAGCAACATCTGGGCTAACTCCGCACGTTCTTTTTCCGGAAGCTTTAATGCTTTTTCCTGAATTTTTTCTTTGTTCATAGCATTTCTCCTAGTTCTAAATCTTATCTAATATAATCAAAATCAAATTATTGGTATTACCAGTTTAGGTGCATATTTCGATACGTACCTACATGGCAACTAATTCATTCCAAAAATGGTAGTTTGAGGTGATGCTCCTTCGCACAATCAATCGCAATTTCGTAGCCGGCATCGGCATGACGCATAACGCCCGTAGCCGGATCATTCCAGAGTACGCGCTCTAATCTTCGATCGGCATCCTCAGTTCCATCGGCTACTATCACCAAACCCGCATGCTGCGAAAAGCCCATCCCCACGCCGCCACCGTGATGGAAAGACACCCAGGTGGCTCCTGAAGAAGTATTAAGCAACGCATTTAAGATCGGCCAGTCAGATACCGCATCCGATCCGTCCTTCATACCTTCTGTTTCGCGATTGGGACTTGCTACAGACCCTGAATCCAGATGATCGCGCCCAATTACGACCGGAGCTTTTAGCTCACCAGTTCGTACCATTTCGTTGAAGGCCAGCCCAAGTTTATGACGCTGACCTAATCCCACCCAGCAAATACGGGAGGGTAATCCCTGGAAGTGAATTTGTTCTTTGGCCATATCCAGCCAGTTGTGAAGATGGGGATCGTCCGGAATGAGTTCTTTCACTTTTTGATCGGTTTTGTAAATGTCCTCAGGATCTCCTGAAAGTGCCACCCAGCGAAACGGGCCAATTCCCTCACAAAAAAGCGGACGAATATACTCGGGCACAAATCCGGGAATGTCGAAGGCATTTTCCACGCCTTCATCAAAAGCTTCCTGGCGAATGTTATTTCCATAATCAAAAACCGGCAATCCTTTTTTCTGGAAGGAAAGCATGGCTTCTACCTGCACAGCAATAGATTTCTTTGCTCTCGCAACCACTTCTTTGGGATTCGATTTTTGCATGGATTCCCATTCTTCCACACTCAAACCCAGAGGCAGATATCCATTCAGCGGATCGTGCGCACTGGTTTGATCAGTGACCGCATCAGGCAAAATATTACGCTCCAGCAGTTTCGGATAGATGTCGGCTGCATTTCCATGTAATCCAACTGTGACCGGCTTTTTATCTTCAACGGATTTTTGGATGATCTCAATTGCTTCGTCTAACGAATTGGCCTTTTTATCGACGTAACCTGTTCGAAGGCGAAAGTCGATCCGGGATTCCCGACATTCTACAGCCAGCATACTTGCACCGGCCATTTTTGCTGCCAAAGGTTGAGCACCACCCATGCCGCCAAGTCCCGCCGTAAGCACCCATTTTCCGGAAAGATCTCCCCCAAAATGCTTCTTTCCCATCGACACAAATGTCTCATAGGTTCCCTGCACAATACCCTGACTTCCGATATAGATCCACGAGCCGGCCGTCATCTGTCCGTACATCATCAGCCCTTTTTTATCGAGTTCGTTGAAGTGATCCCAATTGGCCCATTTGGGAACAAGATTGGAGTTGGCGATCAGTACGCGAGGAGCATCTTTATGCGTCTTGAAGATCCCAACAGGTTTCCCTGATTGCACGAGCAGGGTTTCCTCGTCAGTCATCGACTTCAGTGATTCCAGGATGCCATCAAAACATTCCCAGTTTCGTGCGGCTCTTCCTATTCCGCCATACACAACCAATTCTTCTGGCTTTTCGGCGACATCCGGATCCAGGTTATTCTGGATCATTCGGAAAGGAGCTTCCGTCTGCCAGCTTATACAGTTTAGATCGGTTCCCGTTGGTGCTTTTATTTTTCTTCCCATCGTTCAAAACTTTTATTCCTGTAATTACATACACGGCAGGAATGTACAGGATTTTGAGGGAAGACTCATCTCAAACTATTGTTCTTCAGGAGCCCCAGCAAATTCCCCAAAACTCTGATCCAGATAGGCATCCGTTCCTACAAATTCGAGAATATTCAGATACATCTCCTCAGGAATATATCCGGGCTGACCTGCAATTACTTCCCCATCGGAATCCAGGAAAATAAACGTCGGCGTTCCGCTAATTCGAAATCCCGTGGCCAATTGTCTGTGGGTCATGGTGTTTCCGCGAAATGAAAGCGAGTCTTTAGAGTCAATATCTAACCAAACGGGGTAAAAATGTTTATCTGTTTTCTCCTGAACTTCTTCTAAGGCAAATACTTCTTTCTCCATTTTCTTGCAGTAGGTGCACCAGCGTGCATTGCCGTAAATAAGGACTTTCTTATCATTTTCTGCAGCCAGCTCCTGGGCTTCTTTCAATGGCTTCCAGTCGAACATTTTGAGCGGGTCCGACTGAGGATCATCTTGAGCAAAGGCAGAAATACTGAATAGAGAAAGGATGAGTAGCAGAAAATAGTTTTTGATGGTCATAAATAAATTTTTGGAATGATTTCAGGCTCACTAACGAGCCGAAATTTAGTTTGTTATAGGTGAACCGATTCAGCTTAGCGCAAGTTCAAGATCGGCAATAATATCATCGGGATGTTCAAGTCCTACACTTAACCTAATGAGGTTATCAGGCGTTGGAGACTCGTCTCCTTCAGAGGATTTCCGGTGTTCCCATATACTTTCAATTCCGCCCAGGCTCGTAGCTGCCTTTATCAGTTCAGATTTTCCGACAATGGCAATGGCTTCTTCATATCCGCCATCGATCAGGAACGAGATCATCCCGCCAAAATCATCCATTTGTGCTTTGGCAATTTCGTGACCGGGGTGAGATTCCAATCCCGGATAATAGACGTCTTTTACTTTAGGATGCTTACTCAAAAACGCCGCTACTTTTCGGGCATTCTCGTTGTGAGCTCTCATTCTGTAAGGAAACGAACGAATACTTCGGCTGAGTAGCCAGCAGTCTCTCGGAGAAGGCACCGCTCCCTGAACGCGTTGAATCAGGCGGATCTTATCAAACAAAGCTTCGTTGTCGTTGGTGATGACGGCTCCGCCCAAAATATCACTGTGTCCGCCCAGGTATTTGGTGGTGGAATGAACCGAGATATCGGTACCCAGCTCCAGCGGACGCATATTGTAGGGTGTAGGCCAGGTATTATCCACAGCAACCACGGCTCCATTTTCCTTTGCAAGCTTGCTCACTTCAACAATATCGGTAATTAGTAAACGGGGATTGGAGGGCGTTTCCAGCCAAACGAGTTTGGTATTTTCTTTCAGGGATGATCTTACCGTATCCAGGTCGGTCATGTCGATAAAGTCCACATCCAGGTTCCATTTTTCAGCAAATTCCCACATCAGCTTTCGCGTTCCGAAATACACATCATTTGGAACCAACACATGTGCTCCGGCTTCCACCATTTGAAATACCGATGAGATCGCTGCCATTCCTGATGAAAACGCCGCACAATGGCTTCCGCCTTCCAGCTCACAGATCACATTTTCCAATTGTGAGCGATTCGGGTTGGTTAGCCGAATGTATTTATCATCGCCCTCTTGATGTCCGCCTTTTCGGTGCTCATAGATCGTAGAAACTTCGATCCCCGGAACAATGGTATCATTTTCCCGATCAGACTTTTTCATACTTCCGTGTATGGCAATGGTCTCAATGTGTTTTTTTGGCATATCGCTTTCCTTAAATTCAACCTAAAATAAACAATTTCTGTCCCTAACTCTCTTTATTGTTATAACAAATAGACAGCAACCGTTTGAAATATTTCCTAATTTATTCCTGGCTTTCAGAGTAGTTCAATATAGATATTTTTGATATTTGCGCACTTCTGACTTAGTTTGATTTTTCTATTCTAAGAACCGTTTGTTCCCGTGACCTGGGGCAAATCCTCTTATTCCTATGATGATAAAATTCTGGAAAAAATATAAATCAAGAGTATATAATAATTGCATCGGGGGAATGACTCTGCCCGATGGACTCGACTTTTGGCGCAATAAATTATTCTATACCGTCATTTTATATCTGCCCTTGTTCGCCATGATCTTGTTGATCCCTTCCATTATCATGACCTATTTCATGAATTTGGCAGGCCTTGCAGTGGCTTACTTTGTATTTGCGGCCACCATCTTATTCATTGCCTTAAATCGTTCGATGAATATTACCCTGAGGAAATATTTCTTCCTGGGTTTGTTGTACATCGTGGCTATTTCATTGATCTCATTTATGGGACATCATGGCGCCGGACTTACCTATTTATTTGGCGTTACCGTTTTCGCACTTCTTATTTTACCTGCTAAAGCAGGAAGGATTACCGTTTATATCAACGTAATTCTTTGTGTACTGCATGGTTGGTTTATCTACACTGGCTGGGTTGATTATCCTCTGAGAGATAGTTTCCAGGTTATTTCATGGTTCCTCATTGCCGGGAATTCTATTCTTCTGAGTATCGTCGCAGTAATATTTATGCCGATGTTATTTAGCGGGCTACAGCGCACTATACGTGAGCAAAAGGATCTTGAAAAATCACTTAGAATTCACCAAAAAGAACTGGAAGAATCTTTAAGTGAAAAGGAAACACTCCTTGCTGAGATACATCACCGGGTAAAGAACAACCTGGCTGTTATTTCGGGGATGCTGCAGATGCAATCATTTAAAGAGACGGATGAAGCCATGCAAAAAAAGCTTATTGACAGCACCCTGCGAATTAAGTCTATGGCCAACATTCATGAACAGCTATATCAATCGCACAGTTTTTCCAACATCTCTTTTGATAAAGGCATTGAAACCCTTGTTCAAACTATTTTAGACACCCTCGATCATGCTTCTAAGATCGAGACTTCTTTTGATCTGGATCCGATCGAATTAAACATCAATCAGGCCATTCCTTGTAGTTTGATCGTGAATGAAGTCATCACAAATTCTATTAAGCACGCTTTTAAAGAAGAGGAGTCAGGTGAAATACATGTTCAATTGTCGAACAAGGATTCCCTGGTCTCTCTTAATATAACGGATGACGGAAATGGTTTTGCAGATAAAACTCCGGTGGGTTCTTCAAAATCCACCTCTTTGGGAATGGAGCTAATTGATGCTTTGGTTATTCAACTGGAAGGTACTTATGACTATGGATCTAAGAAGGATCACTCCGGATCTGTTTTTTCCATGGAATTCAAGATCTCAGATCAAGCCGGCAGCAGCAGCTCTTAAGTTTGCTAAACTTCACCCCGAATGGCACGAATTCTTTCCAATACCGGAGGGTGTGAATAATTCAGCCACACATAAAACCAATGGGGCGTTAAGTTGGAGAGGTTATCTTTTGAGAGCTTCTTCAATGTAGAGATCATATCCTCTGGCTCACCTGTGGTTTCAGCTGCAAACTCATCCGCTTCGAACTCATGCTTTCTGGAGAGAATTTGCATGAAAACGGACAAGATCATATCAATGGGAGCATATAGCATTCCGAAGAAAATGAGTCCGGCATATACCGACATCTGTTCCATATAAAACGCCTCGAATAAGCCTTCTGCATTCAAGAAAACAGAGAGCAGAAAGAACATCACGCCCGTTTGCAGGATGCTGGTTACCATGCCTTTTACAATGTGCTTTTTCTTATAGTGACCAATTTCATGCGCCAGTACCGCTACTAACTCATCATTGGTGTGATTTTCGATCAGCGTATCGTACAGAGCCACTCTTTTATTCTTCCCGAATCCCGTAAAAAAAGCATTAGATTTACTGGATCGTTTTGAGCCGTCGATCACAAATAAGCCCTGCAGTGGGAAATCTACTTTCTCCGCATAATCCTCGATTGCCGTTCGCAGCTCACCTTCTTCAAGCGGGGTGAAATCGTTGAACAGTGGCATGATCCAGGTCGGCGCTACATACTGCATGATGAGCGTAAAAGCCGTCACGGCGCCCCAGGCATACAACCACGCATAATTTCCGGCATACATGAAAAACCATAAGATCCCTGCCAACAGAGGCGTGCCGATCAACAGGCTTAATCCAAGTCCTTTCACCAGATCCATCACAAATGTTTTAGGCGTTGTTTTGTTGAAGCCAAAGCGTTCTTCGATCACAAAAGTGGAATAGATACTGAATGGAAGGTTGATGATGGTTTTGGCAATGATCAAAATTCCGATGTAGAATAATCCGGTAACAAGCTCACTAAAGCCCCAAGCTCGTACAATTTCATCCAGCCAGTTGAAGCCACCCGAGAACCAGAATCCGAGTACCACGGCAAGGTCAAATCCGCCGGTGAGGAAGCCAAACTTGGTTCGTATTTTGGTGTATTCCTGAGATCTGGAATAGGTGTCCTCATCATAAACGCCTTCAAATTCTTCCGGCAGTTCTTTGGAAAGGGATCTCAGGTTGAGGTAATTGGACGTGATGTCGAGAATAAAATCAATGGCGATAGTTGCCAGAATAATGACGGCGTAGATGTTCATGAAAGGGGTTTACTTAAATTGATAAATCAAAACCTAAGATAAAGGTTTTATCTTTCCTCTCTTATCCTTTTTTGGTACGCCAATGGGTCTTCATTTACTTGTAGAATTCCAGAATATTTTCTTGCATCCAGTTTTCCTTCCTTTACTTTTGGCTTGACCTCCCGAAGCATCGGGATAACAAAAGGTCAAGGCGAGCGAAAAAAGAGCTAAAGCTGTCTCCGTTTCGCTAAAAGAAATCAATGCTCCTTCACGTTCTGTTATTGCTTCTAAGATTTTCAGCGGTATGATTTCTTTCTTTACGCTTCATTCCTCTATCTTCTTCACGCTCTTTTTTCTAAGGCCAGAATTATATAATTCCTTTATTCAAGAAACCGCCGAACACTTCATAGAATAAGTGATTATCCGCAACATCCGCTTCATCTGCGTTCTATTCCGTTACTTATTGAACCTGGGCTTTTTCATTGGTCATCAAAACCATCTTCAAACTCTTATCAGACTCATAGAAAACACAAATTAGTTTAACATTAAACTATTGAATGATAAACCGTATATTGCTGTTGTGATAGCAAAACAATCAAACCTAAGACATCATGACACATCATAAAGGAATACATCACATTACAGTACTGGCCGGAGAGGCACAACGCAACGTAGAATTTTATACCGACACGCTGGGGATGCGGATGGTAAAGAAATCGGTAAACCAAGACGATCCGGGCACATATCATCTGTTTTACGGAAATCAGGCAGCGGAGCCCGGTTCAAGCTTGACCTTCTTCCCGTGGCCAAGAGCTCAAAAAGGCGAAGCCGGTGTTGGAGAGGTCGTAAACGTGGGACTAAAAGTACCTGAAGGTTCAGAGGAATATTGGGAAACCCGGCTCAGCGATCACGATGTCTCATATGAAGTTGTCGATGTATTTGATCGAAAAGCCCTCCGGTTTGAGGATCCCGACGGACTGGAATTGGACATTGTCTTTGAAGGAGAAGCTAAACCCAAAGTAGAAAATGTGGACTACATTGTACCCTCTGAATATACGATCCAGGGATTCTGGGGCGCCCGCATGCTTTTAAATGAAAAGCAGCATACCGAAATGTTGATCGGCGATCTGTTTGGATTTGAAGAAGCTGCTCAAAAAGGAAACCAAACACTGTATCAAACCGATGCCCCTGTTGGCCGTTATGTGATCATTGAGGAGGATAAAGAAGCTTCCCCTGGTAAAAACGGACGCGGTATCGTGCATCACATTGCCTACCGAGCAGAAAATCAGGACGAGCTGGATGAACTTCGCCAAAAAGTGGGTCAGAAAGGATTGAATCCTACGCAGATCATCGATCGCCATTGGTTCAAGTCGGTGTATTACCGAATTCCGGCGGGTGTACTTTTCGAGATGGCTTCCGACGACCCCGGATACAGCGTAGATGAGGAATTCGAACATCTCGGAGAGACTTTGATTCTCCCACCATGGCTGGAATCCAAACGAGAGCAAATCGAACAGATCCTGCCAGAGATCAAAGTGGCCACTAAAGCTTAGTTCAGCCCAAAACTAACGAACAACAACTCGTTCCTACGCTCTGCGTGGGAACGAATTTTTACCCCCGAATTTAGATAAAAATATTACACCAATGAGTTTATTTAGAGTAACTGAAGACACCAATTTCGAAGGACCGCATCAATCAACCCAGGTTTTAAAAGGAGGCGTTGATGCTTCTGAAGCAGATGCTGCAATGATCATGATCCATGGCCGGGGCGCAACGGCACAAAGTATTTTACCCTTAGCTGATGAATTTGACACCAATCTTAAACTGACACTTCGCGCACCTCAGGCAAGCGGTAATACCTGGTATCCGAATTCCTTTATGGCGCCATCTGAGAATAACGAGCCTGGTATTTCCTCCGGTTTGCAGCAGATCTTTACCATTGTGGAGGAACTTAAGTCGGAAGGATTCTCAGAAGACCAGATCTACCTTCTGGGCTTTTCGCAGGGAGCGTGCCTGGTTTCCGAATTTGTAGCTCGTCATCCCAAAAAATATGGCGGATTGATCGCCCTAAGTGGAGGATTGATCGGCGAAGGAACTTCTATACCAGCTGATAATTATTCCGGAGATCTTTCCGGTACTCCGGTCTTTATGGGGTGCAGCGATGTTGACGCTCACATCCCAAAAGAACGGGTAAACGAGTCGGCGGAAGTATTTTCACAGTTAAATGCAGATGTGAACAAGAAACTATATCCGGGTATGGGACACACGGTAACCCATGATGAGATCGAAGAGATCAACCAACTATTGAATGCATAATTTATAGCTTGAAGATGAATATGAAGGCCGATTCTTTCACCGGAATCGGCCTTCAATATTTGTTTCTCTTTGCGATCCTTAACGAATGTACTTATACCTGAAATCCTTAAAAAATATCGCGAGCTCAGAATTATTCCTGAGTTAGTGACCTGAACACTTCTTCAATTACTTACCTTCTTTTTCCTATTTTGGTTTCTTTTCATCTCGGTACAAATATAGCAGGATAGTCTATGGAAATTCTTTGGTTGATCGCAGCATATATTCTGGGGATGGGGGTGTCTAAGATCAAGATACCGCCTCTTGTTGGTTTTTTGGGTGCAGGAATCTTGCTTTCCCTTTACGGATATGAAGCTACCTATGCCCTTCATGAAATTGGACATATTGGCGTTCTGTTACTGCTTTTCACTGTAGGACTCCATCTCCGTTTTAAAAGTATTTTGCGGCCGGAAGTATTGGGAGCAGGCGGATTACACCTTGCCATCTCCACCGGCATTTTTATGCTGGTTGCCAATTTTTTTGGTTATGCATGGACCGAATCGTTGATCATCGGAGTACTGCTGGGATTTTCAAGTACCGTTTTGGCTGCCAAGGCGCTTGAAAGTCGTGGTGAGCTAGGAGCTTATCACGCCCGTGTTTCGATCGGGATACTCATTTTACAGGATATTGTTGCCATCACTGTACTTGCTTTAACGGGCGGAGGTGCACCTTCTATTTGGGGACTTGGTTTACTGGCTTTGCCTCTTTTACGCCCACTGCTTATCAAAGCACTTATCGCAAGCGGACATGACGAACTCCAACTCATTTTTGCGTTGATCCTGGCCATTGGCGGAGGAACTTTATTCGAGGTATTGGGACTTTCTTCTGAACTCGGGGCCCTGGTATTCGGAGCGTTGCTATCCGGCCACGAACTCTCAGACGAACTCTCTGAAAAACTTTGGGGACTGAAGGAAGCCTTTCTGGTTGGCTTTTTCCTGGAGGTGGGTTTAGCCGGACTCCCCGATTACAATGCACTCGTCTTTTGCGCTGTACTGCTGGCCTTACTTCCGCTGAAATCTGCATTATATTTCTTTATGCTCACCGCATTCAAGATGCGTGCCCGAAATGCTTTTTATGTGATGGGCACACTTTCTTCTTACAGCGAATTTACATTGATAGCCGGAGTTGTAGCTGTTTCAGGAGGTTTCATCCCGGAATCCATAATGACCAGCTTTGCCTTACTCGTAGCTGTTTCATACGCCATCAATGCTCCCTTTACAGAAAACATCAACGCGATCTGGAATAAATTTGAATATTCACTTCTCCGGTTTGAACGCGAAGGAAAACACCCCGGTGATCAGGTTGTTTCTTTGGGAAGCGCCAACTACTTGGTGTTGGGCATGGGGCAGGCTGGCTCCGCTGCCTATACTTATCTGAAAGAACGCGACTATAAAGTCATTGGAATGGAATCGGATCCCGCTAAAATTGAGGCAAACCTTGAAAACAAAAGACGAGTGGTTTATGGTGATGCACAGGATCCCGAACTTTGGCAAAACATTGATCTTGCTAACATCAAAGCAATTATGCTGGCGATCCCAAAACCGGAAACAAAAATTGAAGCTACCAAGCTGATTCGTCAGTATGGATTTACCGGAGATGTAATGGCACTCACCATGCGCAGTGAAGAGAACAATGCTCTTCGTGAAGCGGGTGCCACAGCAGTTTGCCTGCCCGTAAGTGAAGCCGGACGCAAACTCGCTGAACTCAGTATCTCTGAAAAACCCACAGACGGCAGTGATCTTGCACTGAATTTATCCTTTCACTAAACCGCATACTGACCTGTCAAAAGTCACACTCGGCCTGTACAACGGAAATGGTTTACGGAAGTTATTCAGGAGATCAACCAATTGCAGAGTTCCTGATCTATGGTTTAAAAGTGAAACTAAAAATGGCTCCGTTTTCATCTGAAGTAACATCCATTTCGGCATCCAGCTGATCTGCAAAATTCTGGATGAGAACGGAACCTAAACCTGTTCCCACAAGCGATTCAAAATCATCAGGCAAACCCGGACCATCATCTCCTATTGATAGTTTCACCTTCCCGTTTAACTGTTCTAAAGCTATCGAGAGCCGCCCTTCCGCTACCTCGTCAAAGGCATACTTGTAGGCATTTACGATCAACTCATTCACCAGCAATCCACATACCACCACCTTGTCCACGTCCATCACGATCGGCTCAAGGTCAAAATCCAACGCTACATTATCCAGATCACCGGTGTACGTATCATGAATAGAAGTAATGAGTTCTTCCAGGTATTTATTAAGCTTTACGGTTTTGTAATGCTGCGTTTGATATAGCTTATCATGAACCAGCACCATGGAGTTGATACGACTTTTACTGTTCGAAAGACTTTCTTCCACAGCGGGATGATCGGCAGTACTTATCTGCAGATCAAGGAGAGATGAGATCTTGGCGAGGTTGTTTTTTATGCGATGATGGATCTCCTGCATAAGGATCTCTTTTTCTTTCAATGCCTCTGAAAGTTCATTGGTTCGGGCTTTCACCTGTTTTTTTAGCACGATCAGCCATCCAAAGATAAAGATCAGAACAAGCAGGCCTCCCCATGCCGAATAGATAAGATATTTCTTTGGAAGACCTGTGGTTTTGATATCCTCTGGTCCACGGGGCATCACGTTATACACCACATCGCCATTACTTTGAAAAACGAATTTGCCCACCACACCGGAAATTTCAATTTCATCCCCGATACTAAAAAGGTCCAGATTAAAGTCATCCTTGGAAGCATGCGACTGAGACACGTACACCTCCATCATATGTTCAGAAGTATCATTCACCATCATCGTCAAACCCCAATAGCCCGAGCTTGCTGATTTTCGGGAAACCACAGCACGTCCTTTTGTTAACATTCCCAGGTAAGATTCGGGATCAGCTGCTACAGTGCTGAGCGGTATTGGTTTTGGGGGGTCAGGGGCGGTATCAACAATAATAACCGTATCTGCAATGATCTCGGGTTTATTGTAATACAACTGAAGGGAGCCTCGAACTATGACACTGTCTCCTCTTTTAATATCTGCTTGTAATTCCCCGCTGAACACCTGAACGCCGGCCTTATCATCCTGTATATAAACCGAAAGTAATCGTTCATTAAATGAGAGGTTATCAACGGAAGAGCGACCACTTATCGTTACCTTTTGATTTAGCCGGTCCATCTCTCCGTCGCCATCACCATCGGCCATCGCTTCTGACACAGTCAAAACTTCTTTCTGATCCGTTGACTGGGCCTGAACAGAAAAGCAGCCAAGTGCTAAAATTGTTATGAATATCCATCCTGATCTACGCTTCGCAAAGGTATCAGCCTTAAAAAACCGAAGGAGCTTTTCCATATATATTTTATAAATGCAGGTATATATTTTTTTTATCGTTCACTTAATGAATTTCTTTAATATAGAAGACAATTTTTCAGGGTCAAAGTAACTTCCGGCTTTAACAAACAAGGAAAAACATATAAACAGAGAAACCCTTGTCCCAAGAGTACTGAAACGTAAATTCCCAGATGATCGCCCTTGATTATAATTTTTTAAAAAACTTCATCGTTCGTTCAACTTAATTACTCATCATAACATTTTACGATAGCATTGCTAATTACCTATATTTAATTGAACAACAATAATTAACCGGAGGAAATATGATTCGTTCTTTAGGACAAAAATCAGCCTTTTACCTGGCACTTATTTTCGGTTTGGGATTATTTTTGGGCCAACACGCGATCGCCCAAAATGGTCTCACCCTCGAACAGGTAGCCAAAATTCAAAGTGTTACCAACGTGTATCTCTCACCGGATGGAAATACTGCCTTATACACCCTTTCCGTCCCCGCCGATCCCTTTAAGGAAAACGCACCCAACAGTTCGCATCTATACGCACTTGATGTTGAATCTGGAGAAACCGAGGCTTTGATCACAGACATGAGCGTAAGCGGGATCAGTTTTCGCCCGGCTTATAATACCGTCACCTATCTGGCCAAAAAGGATGGAGATGAAACCAGGTCTTTGTATGAAATGGATCTTGAAGAGGGAACTACGGAAAAGCTCTATGCTTTCGAGTCTAACATTTCAGGATATGACTGGGCCAGTGATGGTAATCACATCGCTTTCCGCGCACCCGAGCCTAAAGAAGAAAAAGAATCCCCCTTGCCGTACAGCCCGGAGATCTACGAAGAAAACTTAACCAACACCTGGGCTTACATTCAGAATGTAGCCATGGAGGGACATACGCCACACCGCATTCCTGTAGATGGCAGCGTGTATGATATCAAATGGAGCCCTGACCAGACTAAGCTGATGGTTGCGGTTGCTCCAACCCCTTTGGTGGATGATTTTTATATGAGCCAAAAGGTGGTGATAGTGGATCACAAAAGCCGTGAAATATTGGCCGAAGTTGACCATGAAGGAAAGCTAGGGCAAGTAACCTGGAGTCCCGATGGCGAAAAACTGGCTATGATCGCCGCTGCAACTATTAACGATCCTATTGCAGGACGCGTAAAGATCGCCGATACCGAAACCGGAAACACCTCGCTCTTGAATGAAGACTTTGAAGGCAGTTTTGACCAGATCGAATGGGCAGATGCCAACACCCTGCATTATCTTGCAAGCAAGGGCTCATGGTCTGAATTCGGAAGCCTGAATGTAAGCTCAGGCGAGATGGAAGCTTTTATCCCAACCGGCGGTCCCGTTATCTCCGGTTTTGCACATGCGGCAAATGGTGTTCATGTGTTTGAAGCACATTCACCCACCCATCCATCAGAAGTTTTTATTACCAAGGATGATTTTGCCCTGGAACGGGTCACCAGCAGCAACCCCTGGCTGGATGATGTTGAACTAGCCCCTCAGGAAGTTATAACCTACGAAGCGCGTGACGGACTGGAAGTTGAAGGCGTTCTCATCTATCCATTAGATTATCAGGAAGGCACCCGATATCCTGTTATCACAATTGTACATGGCGGACCTGAAGCACACTATGATAATGGCTGGCTTACTGATTATTCAGATGCCGGTCAGGTTGGAGCTGCTGAAGGCTATGCCGTCTTCTATCCAAATTATCGCGGAAGTACCGGCCGTGGACTTGAATTTGCCATGAGCAGTCAGGGCGATCTTGCCGGAGCTGAGTTCGATGACATTGTGGACGGTGTGGATCACCTCATTGAAATGGGCCTAGCCGATGAAGATAAAGTAGGTGTAACCGGAGGTTCATACGGCGGATATGCCACAGCTTGGATGAGTACCAAATACAGCGATCGTTTTGCAGCCGGTGTGATGTTCGTGGGAATCAGCAATAACCTCTCCAAATGGGGAACCAGCGATATTCCCGAAGAACTTTATCATGTGCATGCCCGCAAGCGCATTTGGGATGATTATCAGGGATACCTGGAAAGAAGTCCCATTTACCATGTTGATAATGCTGAAACACCGTTGCTCATTATGCACGGAAAAGAAGACACCCGCGTAGATCCCGGCCAGTCTTATGAGCTTTATCGACATATAAAAACCAGAACTGATACGCCGGTACGACTTGTGCTCTATCCCGGTGAAGGCCATGGAAACCGGAATGCAACCGCTAAGTACGATTACAGCTTGCGCTCTCTGCGATGGTTTAATCAGTACCTGAAAGGCGACCAAACAGAACGACCTGACTCAGAACTCGAAGTCCAGGAAATGAGTATCGAGAACTGATCAACGATCATTTTAAACAACAAAACCTGACTGTTTTTAGCAGTCAGGTTTTTTTATGGCTTTGAATTTCTGATCAATAGATCTCTTAAGTCGTCAGAGAGGCAATAAAAAAATATCAGGCAAAAATATATTTCGAGCGGTGACTTAAGAGTGCTTGGCTGGGCAAATAGCAGGTTTCTTGAACTTAGATAAACTATTCACTCAAGTCTGAAGACTTGGTCTGCTAGCGCTTTTCAGTCTTCTCATTCGCTCAAGACTGAAAAGATCTTAAGAGTTGGTCAATCTGATTCATACTATTTCGAGGAAAGCCAGTTTTCGGGATTCAGGTTTTCATTTCCTCTTCTAACCAAGAAGAAGATCACTTCCCCTAATTCCGACTGACTGGTTCCCGAGAGTCCAACCCGGTCACCTTCTTTCAGCACCGAACCTACCTCCACATCAATGTGGCTTAAGTTGCCGTAAGCGGTGTAATAGGAACCGTGCTTCATGAAAACTACATCTCCATACCCAGGCAGAGGCTGAATTCTAAATACATATCCCGGCGAAACAGCTTTTACCGGTGAACCCGGCTCAGCCACAATATCTATACCCGGATGTTCCGTCACCGTACCATACAATGGATTCCGAACCCTACCGAATTTTTTTGAAACTGTTTTACTATTTACCGGCCAGCTTAACTCGCCCTTCGCTTTCCCGAACATATTTTCATGCGACATCATCACCTCATCACTTACAAAACTTTCGCGGGTAACAGGACTCGAATATTTGGCAACCTCCTCATTCCGTCTGCGGGCATCGGCAATATTGCGAGCTTCTTCCAGCCTGCGCTTTCGTTCACTTTCAGCCTCAATAACCGATTCTTCTTCATTGATCCAGCGATTTAAAACGTTCTCCAGGTTTTCTTTCTCTTCCCGTGTTTTTCGGAGTTCACTTAGCCACGTACTCCGCTCCTGTTTGATCTGCTCTACCGTTTGCTCCTGCTGCTGTCGCTGTTCTCCAAGTTCTTCTTTTTCTTCACGGATCTCTCCAATAACCATCTGGTTTTTTTGATGACTGTCCTGCAGGTCGTCTTTCACAACGTCCAATTCCTCTTTATTCTTTCGAATGACCTCAGCCTGTTTTGCCCGCTGTTCTTCAAACCGTTTAAGATAATTGGCCCTTACGATCATCTGGTTGATGGAATTTGAGGTCAGGAGTAATTCCATGTTTCCAGTACGCCCGTTTTTATAGGCATACAACATGATCTGCTTATAGTTTTCGATCAATTGCTCCAGCTCGGCTTCCCTCAGTTCGATCTCTTTTTCGGTGAGCTGTATCTCCGCCTCTATCTGCTTTTGCTCCTCTTGCAGGTTTTGGATCTTATCATCCTGAAGTGCGATCAGATTGTTGAGCGACTGGAATTGCTCAAACGATTTATCATACCGCTCTTCGGCCTGACTAATACGCTGCTGATAATTTTTGATACGTGCTTCCAGTACATTGATCTCTCCCCGGGTATTTTCCTGTCGGCGTAGCAACTCTTGTCTTTTCTCTTCATAGGTTTGTGCCTGTGCCCATACATCCGTGCTCAAAAACAAGGCCGCCATAAATAGCACAAAACATTTGATCAGATAGCCATTCTTCATAATCGTTGAATTGTAATGTTATCGGGAATGTTGATCTGCAGATTCAGATCATCGGGGTTAACGTTCAGACTCCTAATCAGGAACACCACTCTTGAATTTCCATCAGAACTAAATATCGTGATTTTACGGGGTAATGTGAATCCCCCCAGCTCACCATAACTTTCGTAGATAATTCGTGAATAAGGAGCTTGGCCTCGCCGGTTTTGCTCTACTCTTTGAACCGTCCTGTTTTCAGGATGCACAAATACCTGCGCTCCATTTCGTAAACGAAGCTGAATGGAATTATTGCTTTCAAAAACACTTCGAACCTGATCTTCCTCTATCTTATAATTCAAAAGATCCAGCACATTGATGGAAGCAAGTTCATTCAAGGTAGTCATTCGGCCATCATAGATGGAAATTTTCTGAGCCACTTTATCCATGCGGTTGTAGATCAGAATGGAGTCGGAATCCACCAGCATCTGTCCGCCCTCAATACCAATTCGGTTTTGGATAGTAAGCAGGCTCAGTTCCTCATTCGCTTCAAAATCGATAGTCACCCGGTCGCTGTTGCCCGGCTCGCTTACCACTGCACGTCCTTTCCCCTCCACCGAGGTCAACTTTCCCTCATAACCCGGAATAGAATTCACTACTTCCTTTTTAGAGAGATCACTCCGGCGGAAATCTCCTTCTGTAACCGGCCTGGATGTGCTACAAGCTGATAGAAGTAATACCAAACCCATCACACCAAAAAACGAATTGCGGAACTTAAAAATCACTTCGATCCATTTAATTTATCTTGCAGATATGTACGCGAGTCATCTTTCTCCAGCGCTTGCCTCCACCAATCCCGGGCTTCCTCCATATTGCCAAGCTGCTCGTGCACGTCTCCCAAATGTTCCAGCACTTCGGCACTCGCCTCGCCGGTATCAATTGAAGCCTGAATAAAACGACGTGCTTTTTCATACTCTCCTTTCTTAAAATAGATCCATCCCACCGTATCCAGGTATGCGGCATTTTCCGGGGCCACTTCCATCGCTTTAATGGCCAGCTCCTCAGCCCGGTCCAGGTTCTCCCCGCGAACCGAGAGATTGTAGGCATAATTATTCATCGCATTATCATTTTCAGGATCGTAGCGGAGCGCAAGTTCATATGCTTCATCGGAACTTTCATCCTTTTCCAGATTGGCACGCACATCCCCAAGCGTACCATAAATAATGGATTTGAAAGGCCGGCGTGCCGGTGCACGGGATGCATTTTCCAGCCATTCCTCTGCCTTCGGGTTCTCATCCATCATCATGTACGCACTGCCTACAAAAAACTGAATAAAGGCATCTTCCGGCACTTCTTGCGCTGCTGTTTCTCCTACCTCTGTGGCCTTTTCATATTGCTCTAAACTCATTAATAACTGAAGTCGCTGTCGCCATGCAATTTCATCCTGAGGTAATAATTCGTTGGCACGTTCCAGTTTTTCCAGGGCTTTTTCGGGTTGAGCCGATTGTGCATAAAACTCGCCGGCCAGGGTAAAAGCCGGGCCAAAATCAGCTTCGGTTTCCGTAAGGCTATCCATTACGCGCTCCGTTTGTTGCATAAGTTCGGGAGCATTGCCAGAATCGCGGGTTTTGCCATACATAAAACGAGCGATATTCATCTTCGCCTCAGCACCGATCAATGGGTCTGAAATAAATTTACTAAGCCTGACACCGGCACTGTCCCATTTTTGTTCATCCAGGTAAATGCCGGCAAGCTTGATAAGCGCTTCCGGCTCCCGCGGATTTCTGTCCAGTGCTTCCTGAAGTACATCTTTGGCTTCAGACAACTGATTATCACGCGCATAATAGGAGCCCAGCAAATTCAGCATCTCAAGATTATCCGAATCGATATTCCTGATCTTTTCAAGCTGAGCAATGGCAGAATCAGGCAGCATCATAGACTCAAAATTCCGGAACTTCAGCATCAGTATCTGGGGATCATTTCCGCGCTGTCTCAGAATATCATTCAGCACCTGATTTGATTTCACAAATTCCCCATAACTCTGATAGGTGTTGGCCAGCATCACTTTCACATCCACATCATCCGGGTGATAATCGAGCAGGGTGTTTAATTCCTCAAGAGTGGCTGTATTGCGCCCTGCACTTCGGTAGATCTCTGCCAGCTTCAGCCGGTACCATTTATTTTCAGGCTCCGCTTCAACGGCTTGTTTTCCGTATAACGCTGCATTTGGAAGATCACTGAGCTCAAAGTAGGCATCAGCCAGTGCGTAATTCACACCGGGAGCTTCCGGCAGATCGCGGCGGGCTTGCAGCAACAGTTCACGTGCTCGTTCATATTCTTCGCTTTCAAACGCTTCCAAGCCTTGTATATAGGCTGCCTTAGCGGAGATTTCCGTATCAGACTGAAGTTGCCCCAGCACAGGACTTGCTACCAGTAGAATTGTAAATATACTTAGTATGTATTTCATGGCATTCATATCAACGCTAAGTATAACAGGAAAGTGCGTTTATTGCTTAGCTGGAAGACTCTTTTTTTGATCCTTAAAATTAAGACATAAAAAAATCCGCCGGTGTTTAAACCGGCGGATTCGAGGATAGTAATGTTAACCTTATGAATTGTGATGTGTTGACTACAACATCACAACACTACCATCTTATTTGATCAACATCATTCTGCGGGTTTGTGAAAACTCACCTGCATTAATTCTGTACAAGTACATGCCACTTGATAGGCTGGCAGCATCGAACGAGACAGTGTAAGAACCGGCTGCCTGTCGCTGACCGTTAACCAATGTGGCAACTTTAACGCCAACTACGTTGTATACTTCAACCGTTACATTCGATGTTTGTGGCAAAGAATACGCTATTTGAGTAGTTGGGTTGAAAGGATTCGGATAGTTTTGAGATAGTTCGAAGGTATCCGGTGTATCCAATTCATTTTCGTTGCTTGTTGCTGCAACGGGTAGCATCAATGATGTTCCGTCTGCCAGTACAACCAGCAGACCAAATCCTTCACCATCGTTGTTATCAGCTGGCGTGAGGAATCCACTTGCTAAGATCACAGCCGTGTTACCACCCAGTCCACTCACATCTGCAGTGAATGATGCAACCGGGGTATCGGTCCCGGCGGGATTAATATCAAGGGTGTAAGAACCTGCAGGCACACTCAGGTAATCCGGAGTGAAATCCGTGTAAGAAACATCACCAACCAGTGTATTTCCTCCGGCATTTATATCTACTGCAGGAGCATCGGTTGCACCGTGATAAACAAGGAATGAGAAATCATCTTCGCTTTCACCGGTTTCCATTGCACCTGTGATCACATCCAACATAAAGCCAGTTGATACGTCATCAGGGTTTTCCGCAAATGCAGAAGCATCACTAACACCGGTTGCTACGACATAGTATGAGCTGTCAGCTTCTAAAGTCAATGCAGTGTTATAAACCGAAGCTTCAACTCCCGCGTCATATGGAGCTACATCGATCTCATATTCAACACCAGCTTGCAGTTCCAGAAATCCAGTGGCTGAACGGAAAGCTACACTGTCGAGCAGGATCTCACCGTTGGCATAAATATCCACCACTTCAAAAGCAGGATCAGCTGCGTTATGGATGATCTGTGCCATGGCTGTTGCCGGCTCTTCTTCCTCTTCGTAAACAGGAAGCATTACCACGTTACCATTCGGCAGTACTGCGATCAATCCGAATGCTTCCCCATCATTGTTTGCAGATGGAGTTAGGAATCCACTGGCAAGTACAAGAGTAGAATTTCCACCCAGTCCGGAAAGCGGAGCTGTGAAAGAAGCAACCGTTGTCTCGCTTCCGGCGGCATTGATATCCAGGATATAATCATCAGTCGGGAGCGTTAAATATCCGTTGCTGTCGTCGGTATATGACAGGTCTCCAACCAAAGTAATTCCGTTGTTATTAACATCCACAGCCGGAGCATCAGTTGCTCCGTGATAAACAGCTACATTAACGAATCCGCTAGCAGCTGTTGAAGTAGCACCGGTAATAATATCCAGAGTAAAAGCGGTTGAGACTTCATCAGGATTGGCTGCAAAATTGCTTGCATTGCTGACTCCGGTTGCGACAACATAATAAGAGCTGTCTGCTTCCAAATTCAACGTGGTATTAAAAACCGAAGCACCAATTCCAGCATCATACGGAGCTACATCGATCTCAATATCAACACCAGCTTGCAGTTCCAGAAATCCAGTGGCTGAACGGAAAGCCACACTGTCGAGCAGGACCTCACCGTTGGCATAAATATCCACCACTTCAAAAGCAGGATCAGCTGCGTTGTGAATGATCTGTGCTGTAGCCATTTCGGGCTCAGGAGCCTGATAGGCAGGGAGTGTCACCACATCACCACTTGGCAAGACCGCGATCAATCCAAAAGCAGCACCGTCATTATTATCAGCCGGGTTTAAGAATCCACTGGCAAGTACAAGAGTAGAACTTCCACCCAGTCCGGAAAGCGGAGCAGTGAAAGAAGCTACGGTTGTAGCAGTTCCTGCTGCGTTGATGTCCAGAATATAATCATCGGCAGGTAAGTTCAGGTAGCCATCGCTAATATCTGTATAGGAAAGACCTCCAACCAGAGTATTCCCAGCGTTATTCACATCTACAGCTGGAGCATCAGTTGCACCGTGATAAACGGCAACATCAACAGTACCATCATCAGCAGTTTGTGCTGCACCTGAAATCACATCCAACATAAATGCTGTAGAAACTTCATCCGGGTTGGCTGCAAAATTATCTGGCGCACCAACACCTTGCGCAATCACATAGTAGCTTTCATCAGCTTCTAAGGTCACCTCAGTTTCATATACTGCGTCTTCAATTGCTGCATCGGGTGCTGACAATGCAATAGATGTTACAACTCCTGCCTCCAACTCTACAAAACCGGTAGCTGAGCGGAAATCCACATCTTCGAATGTTCGTGTTCCATTCACAAAAATATCAAAGGTAGCAAATGCGGGGTCGGCAGAATTGTGAATGATTTGAGCAGTAGCAGTACCATAAACCGGAAGTTCTACTACCGAACCGTCAGGTAATACAGCTATTAGTCCAAATGCAGCTCCATCATTATTTGCTGAAGGATCTAAAAACCCACTGGCAAGTACAATAGCAGTTGATCCATTCAATCCTGTTAGCGGTGCTACAAATGAGGCAACCGTATTTTCAGTTCCTGCCGCGTTGATGTTCAGTACATATTCATCATCAGGAACGCTGATATAGTCTGCTGTTTCATCAGAATACTGTAATCCCGAAGCAATAGCAGATCCACCTGTTACTACATCAACCGCTGGGGCATCAGTAGCGCTATGGTGAATCAAGAACTCCACATTTTCAGCATTGGCTGCTGTTGTCGAACCTCCACCTACAATATCAAGTGTAAACGCTGTGGATACATCATTTGGATTAGCTGCAAAATCACCGGGGGTTCCCACACCAGAAGCGATCACATAATACACTTCATCAGCTGTTAAGGTAACCGGTGCGTTAAATACGGATTCCGTCAGATCAGCATTGTAAGGTACAATATCGATTTCTAATTCCGTGCCGGCTGGTAATTCAAGGAATGACGTTGCACCTCTGAAAGCCAGGCTATCAACAGCTTCCTCGCCGTTCACATAAACATCTACTACTTCGAATGCAGGATCTGCAGAGTTGTGTACGATCTGGATCTGCGCTGTAGCAGCAGAACCGCCCGTAGCAGTACCTGTGATCTGAACATTATCAAAGCGGTTGTTTCCGCTTTCAGAAGTGGCTCCATCTAAAGTAACGCGAACAGCAAAATCCGGATTATCATCCGCTCCGTCAATGGCAGAAAAGTCGAACGTAAAGGTCTCCCATGATGAGGTTTGATTAGCATCTCTCGTTTCAAGGGTGGTGTAAGTCGTACCATCTAAGGTATACTCCACCAGGTGTGAACTGAAACCAGTTCCCGTTCCCCGGGTAGCATAAGTTAAGTTGATGTCCTCATATCCTTCTGTTGAAGAAGAAATAGTGAAGCTTTCGCCATTATTTTCGGAATCTGCACCGCCCTGAGGAACAAAGCTTCCTCCGCTTTCATCGGAGCCTACAGCATTGGTTGTAGTTCCGCTAAAACTTACGGCATTGTTTAAGGTGTATGTAATTTCGCCTGTTCCATCTGTAGCAGTGATAGGCTGCGCCCAGTTGGCATTATCAGGTACATTGGTGTTAAAGTTCCAATAGTTAACTGTCGTTTGTGCTTGTACAGAGGTTGTTCCAATAAAACCAAACATGGCTATCAGAAAAACGCTCAAGTACGAAGCGTACTTCGTAACAATGGTTTTCATTTGTCCTGTATTTAATTGTGATTTATGTACAGGAGAATTGCAGCGTCTCTTTTGATGAATAGTATGTTTACAGCAAATCTCCTTTCAGCATAAAATGAAAGTTCACGGCAGTTTCGTTCCCAAAAATTAAAAGTCAAATAAAATTTGGTTTAAACTTTTCACTTTAGTTACTTTTAAGCCATGCAAATCAACAGCAGAAATAGAATCAACGTTACTCCTCTCCGGCGGCTTCCGCGACGGCGGTAGACCATACTTTATTGCTGTGTAAAAACAGTGCTCATCTTATTACCGCAAGATTCTAATTCCACTCAACTTCCTGACAGAAGTTTATTCACTCAACTCACTCTATCAATTTTTTAAATTATGTCCGCCCAAGTATTTATCGCATCCGTTCAGCATACGTTTTATGCAGAAGATATCTGTGATTTAATAGAAACAGCCGCTCACAAACGAGGCACCGGTATTGCCAAAAGAGACCCCGAATACATCAAGAAAAAGATGAGAAATGGCAATGCCGTTATCGCTTTGGATGAAGATCAGCTTGCCGGCTTTTGTTACATCGAGGTTTGGGAGAACAAAAAATATGTAGCCAACTCGGGTTTGATCGTCCATCCGGATTTTCGCGGACAGGGCCTGGCAAAAAGGATCAAAGCCAAGGCGTTTGAGCTATCCAGAAAAAAATATCCCGGTTCTAAATTATTCGGGATCACCACCAGCCTGCCTGTCATGAAGATCAACTCCGATCTGGGCTATAAGCCGGTCACATTCTCTGAACTCACACAGGATGAAACCTTTTGGAAAGGCTGCCAAAGCTGCCCTAATTATGACATCCTTCAGCGCAATAACCGAAGCAATTGTTTGTGTACCGGAATGATGTTTGATCCCAGCCATCCCAACAACAAACCCAAGGCTGAGCGTGAGAAGACCGTCAACAAATATTATCGTTGGGTGAAGCTGAAGACCGTAAAGTACCTCAAGAAAATTAATCCCATTAATGCATTTTTATCCCTGTAATCATGAACAACAAGAAAAAAGTTTTACTCGCCTTTAGCGGCGGACTCGACACCACCTACTGTGCCATCTGGCTGGCCAAAGATCAAGGCTATGACGTTCATACCGCAGCCGTAAACACCGGTGGATTTGATGAAGCCGAAGAAAAAGCCCTGGCCGAAAAAGCTCAAAACCTGGGCATCAAAAATCATGTAATGCTGAATGTAGAAGAGGAATTCTACCAAAAAGGCATCAAGTATTTGATTTTTGGAAACGTACTCAAAAACCACACCTATCCTCTTTCTGTGAGTGCTGAGCGTGTTTTTCAAGCCGTAGCCATTGCAGAATATGCTAAGGAAATTGGTGCCGATGCCATCGCTCACGGAAGCACCGGAGCGGGCAACGATCAGGTTCGATTTGACCTGGTTTTTCAGGTGATGGCTCCAGATATCGAGATCATCACTCCCATTCGTGATCAGAAACTGAGTCGTGAAGAAGAAGTAGCATACCTGAAGAAACACGGCGTGGATCAGGAATGGGCCAAAGCCAAATATTCCATCAATAAAGGGCTTTGGGGAACTTCGGTTGGAGGTGCAGAGACGCTAACATCTCACCAGGGACTCCCTGAAGATGCATGGCCAACTAAAGTTGTTAATACTGATTCGTTATTGGTTGAAATTGGTTTTGAAAACGGAGAACCAATATCCCTTAACGATGAACAATTAACGTCTGTCCAATTAATTAAAAAGCTTCAGGAAATCGCTCAGCCATACGGAATTGGCAGAGACATCCACGTCGGCGATACCATCATTGGTATCAAAGGTCGTGTTGGGTTTGAGGCAGCTGCGCCTATGATCATCATTAAAGCGCATCAGTTATTAGAGAAACATACGCTCGGGAAATGGCAACTGCACTGGAAAGATCAACTCGCCGACTGGTACGGCATGCTGATGCACGAAGGACAATATCTGGATCCGGTGATGCGCAATATCGAAACCTTTTTAGAGGACACCCAAAAAACCGTGTCCGGAAAAGTGATCGTACAACTGGAACCCAAACGATTTGAACTGCAGGGCATCGAATCCGAAAACGATCTGATGGGCTCCAAAGCAGGTCAATATGGCGAAATGAACAACGCCTGGAGTGGCGAAGATGTGAAAGGATTCACCAAAATTTTGGCCAACTCCATGCTCATTCAACAAAAAGTACAAGGAAAAGATAATGATTAAAGCAGGCATCATAGGCGGCGCCGGTTATACGGCAGGAGAACTACTCCGAATTTTACTTCACCATTCTGAAGTGGAGATCAAAAGTGTGGTGAGCCGAAGTCATGGCGGAGAATTTTTGCATAAAGCACATCCCGACCTGACCGGCGAAACCGCCCTGAAATTTGACAGCGAATTAAGCCAGGATGTGGATGTGGTATTTCTCTGCTCGGGGCACGGGCACTCGAAAGGTATCGTAGAAAGCGGAGTGATCCAGGGCTCGGCTAAGATCGTGGACCTGAGTTCAGATTTTCGCATCAAAGGCGAGCATGATTTTGTGTATGGATTGCCTGAACTGAACCGAGATAAAATCCAAAACGCTGAAAATATTGCTAATCCCGGCTGTTTTGCCACCTGCATTCAACTAACTCTGTTGCCACTCGCTCACGCCGGTTTGCTAAAAGATGATGTTCACGTGACCGCTATAACCGGGAGCACAGGTGCCGGGCAAAACCCCACTGCCACCACTCATTTTAGCTGGCGAAGTAACAACGCTTCCATTTATAAGCCTTTGACACATCAGCATCTTGGCGAGATCGGGCAGAGTTTGAAACAACTTCAGAATACATTCACGAAATCAATTCATTTCATCCCGATGCGCGGGGCTTTTACCCGAGGAATTTTGGCAGCTTCCTATGTGCCAACGGAAAGATCTCTGAAGGAAATAACCGAATTGTATCAGGAATTTTACAAAGATCATCCCTATGTACACCTCTCTGAAGATCCCGTAGATGTGAAACAGGTGGTGGGAACCAACAAGGCCCTGCTTCACCTGCAAAAAGAAAACGGACAGATCCTGATCTCCGGAGTGATCGACAATTTAGTAAAAGGTGCTTCCGGTCAGGCCGTACAGAATATGAATTTGATCTTCGGACTCGACGAAACTCACGCACTAAATCTAAAATCAACCGCATTTTAATTATGGCTAAGAAACACGACATCGCGATCATTGGAGCTGGAAATCTGGGTATTGCTATCGCAAAAGGCATTGCCGGAGCCAAGCTAGCCAAGCCAAAGAACATGTTTTTGACCCGCCGGCACCTGGAGAAACTAGCGGATCTGAAAAAGCAAAAATTCCAGGTCACTTCGAATAACATCGAAGCGGTTCAGAACTCGGAGTACATTTTCCTCTGCGTTCAGCCCAAACAGTTACCGGATGTTTTGAAGGAGATCAACGCCGTTCTTGACCCGGAAAAACACGTACTCATCTCCACCATTACCGGGGTTGAGATCAGCACGATCGAAGAGCACCTGGAAGCAGAAATGCCCATCATCCGCGCCATGCCGAATACGGCCACCGCTATTCAGGAATCGATGACGTGTATGTGCGGTAAGAATGTAAGCGAGGAACAGCTTAAGGACGTTAAAACCCTGTTTGAGGCGCTTGGCGAAGCACTCATCATAGACGAAGACCTAATGAAAGCTGCCACTGTTTTAGCCGCCAGCGGAATCGCCTTTTTCCTGCGGTATATTCGGGCTGCCACTCAAGGCGGAATTCAGCTTGGATTCCATGCCGAAGAGGCCCAGAAAATTGCCATGCAAACGGCACGTGGGGCTGCTTCGCTATTGGTTGAAGGACACAATCACCCCGAAACCGAAATTGATAAAGTGACCACGCCGCAAGGCTGCACCATCGCCGGACTTAATGAAATGGAACACCAGGGACTTAGCTCGGCCGTCATCAAAGGACTCCTCGCCTCATTTGAAAAAATTAACACGATCACGCAATGAATTTATTTCAAGTCTATCCCCTTTTTGATGTTGAACCGGTAAAGGCCAAAGGACATTATGTGTATGATGCTGACGGCACCAAATACCTCGATTTTTACGGGGGTCATGCAGTCATTTCCATCGGCCATGCGCATCCTCATTATGTGAAGCGCGTGAATGAGCAGCTTAACGATATCGGGTTTTATTCGAACTCGGTACCCATTGGCATTCAGCAAGAACTGGCACAAAAACTTGGCAAACTTTCCGGGTACCATGACTGGAATCTGTTTCTCTGTAACTCTGGTGCGGAAGCGAATGAAAATGCGTTAAAGCTGGCTTCGGCTCACAACAACCGAAAAAAGATCCTCGCATTTGAGGGCGCATTTCATGGACGAACTTCGCTGGCTGTTGCCGTCACCGACAATCCCAATATTGTATTTCCGGTGAATGAAGGGGCGGAAGTCATCCGCTTTGCTTTTGATGATTTTGAAGGCGTTGAAAAAGCGCTCGAACAGGAGGATGTCAGCTCAGTCATTATTGAAGGCATTCAGGGCGTTGGTGGAATTGAGTCTCCGTCCAGGGAATTTTTTCAACACCTGCGCACTCTTTGTGATGAAACCGATACGGTGCTCATTTTGGATGAAGTACAATCGGGATTTGGCCGCACCGGGAAGTTCTTCGCGCATCAACTTTTTGATATTGAACCGGACATCATCTCGATGGCCAAAGGCATGGGCAATGGTTTTCCCGTGGCAGGCATTTTGATCCACCCAAAATTCGAGGCTTCTTTCGGCATGCTGGGAACTACATTTGGTGGAAATCACCTGGCATGTGCGGCTTCACTGGCTGTACTGGAAGTGCTTGAGCAAGAGCAGCTCATGCAGAATGCGACTAAGCTCGGCAATTACCTGATCAACGAATTGAAGCAGCTTCCAAAAGTGAAAGAAGTCCGTGGATTTGGACTGATGATCGGAGCCGAATTCGACGAACCAGTTGCCGACTGGCGAAAAGAGTTACTGTATGAACATCATATTTTCACCGGATCGTCTTCGAATAAAAATGTACTAAGGTTGTTGCCTCCACTGGGTATCACTCAGGCAGAATGTGATGTGTTATTGGGGGCTTTGAAAAAAGTTATAACTGAAAAATAGTTGGGACCACTGGTCCTGGCAGGCATTCCCAACGGGGTCGTTGGGAACGAGTAAAACTTCAGTCTAAGCGGACGCTTAGACTAGGTCATTTACCAATTAATTAACTCTAAATTAAAACTCCGTGAACCTCCGTGTTCTCTGTGGTATAAAATCAAACAATGAACTCATTCCTTTCCATAAAAGATGTTGATAATCTCCCCGCGTTGGTGAGCGATGCGCTGGAGATCAAGAAGAACCCGCATTCGTATTCGGATCTGGGACGACAAAAATCTATGTGCCTGATCTTTCTGAATCCTAGCTTGCGGACACGACTGAGTGCTCAAAAAGCAGCCTTCAATCTTGGGTTGAACACTGCTGTGCTGGATGTGGGAAGTCAGGGCTGGAAGCTGGAATTTAACGATGGAGTGGTGATGGATTCTGATAAAGCGGAGCACATCAAAGAAGCCGCTGCGGTCATTGGTTCCTATTTTGATGTAGTGGCTATTCGTGCCTTTGCCAAACTCGAAGATCGTGACGAAGATTACAGCGAACAGATCATTCAATCGTTTCAGAAATACTGCCCCGTGTCGGTGGTAAATATGGAATCCGGCACCGGACATCCACTACAGGCTTTTGCGGATCTGGTCACTATCGAAGAATATAAAACCGTAGAAAAACCAAAGGTGGTTTTAACCTGGGCTCCGCATCCCCGCCCGCTTCCGCAAGCCGTGGCCAACTCTTTTTCGGAATGGATGCAAGCGGCTGACTTCGATCTCACCATCACCCACCCCACTGGTTATGAACTGGCAGATGATTTTGTTGGAAATGCCAACGTGGAGTATGACCAAAAGAAAGCATTTAAAGATGCCGACTTTATCTACGCCAAAAACTGGAGCAGTTACTCCGATTACGGCAAAGTGCTATCTACCGACAATAGCTGGATGGTTACTTCCGAAAAAATGAAGCTCACCAACAACGCAAAATTCATGCACTGCCTTCCGGTTCGCCGAAATGTGATCGTGGAAGATGCTGTCATCGACAGCGAAAACAGCTTGGTGATCCCCGAGGCCACGAACCGAATATTTTCTATGCAGGCCGTTTTAAAACAAATATTGGAGAACCTGAAATGAGATCCGTTAAAATCATAAAAGTAGGCGGAAAAGTGATCGGAGATGACCAAAAACTGGATCGTTTCCTGAGGTCTTTTGTTGCCATTAAAGAACCGAAAGTACTGATCCACGGAGGAGGCTCCATTGCTTCTGACATCGGAAAACGCCTTGGCATCAAACCAAAAATGATCGATGGGCGTCGTATAACCGACTCCGAAACGCTGGAGGTGATCACCATGGTGTATGGAGGTTTGGTGAACAAGAATATCGTAGCTAAGCTACAGTCGCTTGGAGTAAACGCGGTGGGACTTTCCGGGGCCGACCTGAATATCATCCCCGCAAAAAAACGAAACCCGGAGCCGGTCGATTTTGGATGGGTTGGCGATGTGGAGCAGGTGAATTCAGAATGGATTTCAACGTTTTTGAATGAAGGCGTGATGCCGGTATTGGCTCCGCTCACTCACGATGGCAACGGAAATATGCTGAATACTAACGCCGATACGATCGCATCCTTGGTTGCCTCGGCATTGAGTGCTGAATTTAACACAGAGCTCATGCTTTGCTTTGAGCAGTCGGGCGTGATGAATGGAGAAAAGCTCATCACCGAAATGAACAGACTGCTGTATCGATATCTGAAAGATGGCGGGATTGTCACCGATGGTATGATCCCGAAAATTGATGTGGGGTTTCAGGCTTTGAAGAATGGAACGAAAAAAGTCAGCATCCGAAGTTTTGAAGATGTAGCTAAACCGAAATCAGGAACGACATTGATCTCGAATTAACAATATTGGAAGCTGGAGCTTCCCGGAATGCGTTCTCCCAAATGCTCGGGAACGAGTACTAAGTATTAAATCAGAATTAATATTCACAAACTCACTCATGAGTACCATCGAACAACTTAGCGAACAAGCCATTGAGCTGCTGAAGACGTTGATCGCAACGCAGTCGTACAGTGGCGAAGAAGATAAAACCGCCCAGATCCTTTCAAATGTACTGGAGGAATTTGGCTTCACCCCACAACGCAAAGGGAATAATATCTGGGCGTTGAGTCAGCCCTTTGATGATAACAAGCCCACTTTCATGCTGAATTCTCATCACGATACAGTGCTGGCTTCTTCTAAATGGACCAAGGAACCGTTCACCCCAACTCTGGAGGATGGAAAATTATTTGGTTTGGGCAGCAACGATGCCGGCGGACCGCTGGTGAGTTTGTTAGCAACTTTTGTGTATCTCTCCGGAAAAAAACAGCCGTATAATCTGATCTTTCTGGCCTCCGCGGAGGAAGAGACTTCTGGCAAGAAAGGCGTTCCGATCGTACTGCCTGAATTACCTGAAATTGACTTTGCCGTAGTTGGTGAACCCACCTCAATGGATCTCGCCATTGCCGAACGCGGGTTGATCGTGCTGGATTGTGTGAGTCATGGAGAAAGTGGTCATGCTGCACGAAATGAAGGCCAGAATGCGCTGTATAAAGCCATGAAAGATATAGAGTGGTTTAAATCGTATGAGTTTGAAAAGACCTCTGAAGTGCTTGGAAGTATCAATATGACGGTAACGCAGATCGAGGCAGGAAGTCAGCACAATGTGGTTCCGGATGAATGCAGATTTGTTGTAGACGTGAGACCCAATGAATTTTATTCGAATGAGGAGGTCGTTGCTTTGATCAAGAAGCATGTGGAGTGTGATGTAAACCCACGGTCAACCAACTTAAATGCGTCTGGAACTCCTCTGGATCATCCATTTGTGCAAAAGGCCAAAGAACTCGACATTCGGACATATGGTTCCAAAACGATGTCGGATCAGGTCCATATGCCTTTTAACAGCGTGAAGATCGGTCCGGGAAACACCCACCGTTCGCATACCGCCGATGAATTCATATACCTGGATGAAATCCGTGACGGCATCAAAAAGTACATTGAGATTTTGGATGAATTGGAATTGGAAAGCAGCTGACAAGGATGTTGCGGATGATTAAAGATCAATAGATTAGTCCCGTTAGGGACGACCGACATCATAGCCCCGGGTTTTAACCCGGGGCGAAGAATCAAAGACAAAGAACCTCCGCCCCATTGACTTTCGTATCTAATTGGTAATCGGAGGTTGGGCAACCATGTTACCAAAGTTCAAGGAATTGGAAGCTGGAGCTTCCGGGACTGCGTTCCCAAGCCGGAGCTTGGGAACGAGGAACCAAATTTTTAATGTGTTACCATGTTAAAGTGTTATAGTGGCTTCAGAAGCCTAAACACTTTAACACCGTAACACCATCGCACCAAAACACTACAAAAAAATGAAGAAACTCTGGGAAAAAGGAACTCAAACCGATGCTTTCATCGAAAAATTTACGGTAGGCAAGGATCGGGAATTAGATCTGGAACTGGCTAAGTATGACGTACAGGGCACCATCGCTCACATCACCATGCTGGAATCGGTAGATTTGCTGGAGAAAGATGAGCTAGACGTCTTGATCAAAGAGCTGAATCGAATTCTGGAAGAGGTGATAGAACCGGGTAATTTCGAAATAGAAGACGGAGTAGAAGATGTCCACTCGCAGATCGAACTCATGCTGACCCATGAGTTGGGTGATGTCGGGAAGAAAGTACATTCCGGTCGTTCCCGAAACGATCAGGTTTTGGTGGATATTCGGTTATATCTGCGCGATCAGATCAAGGAGATCGCTTCACTTTCTAAGAAATTATTCGACACGCTGATCACTCAAAGTGAAGCAACCAAAGAAGTACTGTTGCCCGGATATACGCACACGCAGGCTGCCATGCCTTCCAGTTTTGGGATGTGGTTTGGGGCTTATGCCGAAAGCCTGGTGGATGATCTGGTGTTGCTGGAATCGACGTATCACATCGCCAATCGAAATCCGCTGGGATCTGCAGCAGGCTATGGTTCTTCTTTTCCGCTGAACCGATCGATGACCGCTGAATTATTGGGATTTGAAGGACTGAATGAAAATGCGGTTTATGCTCAAATGGGGCGTGGAAAGACCGAACAGACATTGTCTTTTGCGATGGCGGGATTGGCGGGAACATTGAATAAATTGGCCTCCGACGTATGTCTGTACAACAGTCAGAATTTCCAATTTCTAAAACTTCCGGATGAACTGACCACCGGCTCCAGCATCATGCCGCACAAAAAGAACCCGGATGTCTTTGAGCTGATCCGTGCCAAAACCAACGCCCTCAAAACCCTCCCCAACCAGATCATGATGGCGACCACGAATCTAACTTCCGGCTACCATCGTGATTTTCAGATCCTGAAGGAGCAACTGTTTCCGGCTATTGAAGAACTCAAAAGCTGCTTGTTCATTACGAAATATGCGGCCGGTAAAATTGGCATAAATGACAAAATTCTGGACGACCCTAAATACAAACTGATCTTTTCTGTGGAAGCCGTAAATGAATTGGTAAAGGACGGCGTGCCTTTTCGGGATGCCTACCAACAAGTTGCCCAGCAAATTGAAGATGGAAGTTTTGAACCGCCAACGAAGCTCAATCATACTCATGAAGGCAGTATCGGGAATTTGAGGAATGAGGAAATTGCAGAAAGGTTAAATGAGGTAATGTTGAATTTTAAATGAATGATTTCTCCCCTTGTGCGATGGTTTAATAGGTAAAAGGTTAAATTAGTCGAAACCAGTAGTTCGAAACGAGGGAAACAATCTTTTTTACTTATTAAAATGAAGTAAGTATAATAGTAATAGACTGGTATTTATTGTTAGCAATCATATCTCAATTCTATTTCATCTTATGTGAGTATTAAGTTTTTAAAGAGGGGTTTTATGCCAAAGATTACTGTTTCAATACTGTTTTTTGTTTTCTTCGGGATGATGAGCAGCCATGCTCAAACAATAGAAGATTACATCATTGAACAACGCGGGGATACCTTGGTGGTGAAAGACTATCAGCTCACCCAATCTCCTAATACATTAAGTGAATTAGTTGAAATCGATACCCTGGCCCCAAGTTCCAGAGTATATGAATTAATTTCAGGCGGATGGTATCTCACGACTTTTAGGGTTAAAGTAGCCAATAACCGACCACTCACAATTATTGGAGAAGATGATACACCACATGTAGTAAGTAAAAGTGAAAAGCGGCCTCCAATAGTAGCGGGAATGCAAATAGGCGACATGGGCTGTAGTGGCTCCTTTTTCGAACTTAGAAGCAATACCACCATAAAAAACATTATGGGTGGTGCGCATTGTACAGACGCAACCATTGGCCTCTCTTTCATTGAAGCTGATGCCTCCGGGATAAGTCTCACTTTGGATAATGTGTACCTGGAGCATACCCGCATGGGATTTATCCACATGTACTGGCATGATAATAATAGCTTATTTATACGAAATAGCTATTTCGTGAATATGGGAGGAAACGGGTATCGGAGGCTCGGCGGCGTTTATAATTACGGTCCGGTTTCAGCAGCAAGCAGTATCGATACTTTGTGGGTTGAAAATTCCACGCATATTATGGGCGGCGGGGTACTATATAACCTGGGGCGTTACCCCATCAACAAGCTGGTATTCAATCACAATACTTTTGTAAATATTTCAAATTCAGTGTTTTCAACGCTGGGTTATCACACCAACTGGCTGGTAACCAACAACCTGTTTGTGAATACCAATGTACAGGCATATTACCCCGGCATGGATTATGAGGACTCAGATCAGGATAGATATCCCATGGGAATCGTAAACATGGATACCTTGAATGGAACAAACAATGCCGTGAATCCTGAGCTTTTGCCTCCTGATTTTCAACATGCAGATCCTGAAGATTGGGAGTCTATGCGAAAAGTTCTGGTGCACTTAAATGGTGTTTATTGGTCTCCGGAACTCGATGATATAGTTGAAAATATCAAAACCACGCATGCTGCTTATCTTGACACGCTTCAGGAAGGTTCGGTTAAAGATGATCTGATGCTTCAGATGATGACAATGAATCCACGGACACAAAACATGTTTGATAATAGTATAACTTGGCCGAATTTGATTGAAGGTGTCTGGTATGGACAAGGCCCGCCCGGTTTTATTAATGATCTGGGATTGTTAGATGAGTCCGCGGCTTTAGGTGATTTCATGGATTATACAATAGCAACATTTGCATCCTCTCCTCCTGATCCCGAAGGAAACGATAATCCACTACCGTTAGAAGACCTAAGAACAGAGGAAAACCCATCCTACAACGAATATACCGTCTTAAGTGACTGGCCGGTTCCTGTGAATCTATCCTATACCAATGCATATTACCTGACCGGAGGCCTGAACGGCTTTCCGGTTGGAGATTTAAACTGGTTCCCCGAGCAAAAAGAAAATTGGCTTCAGCAGCGGGATGAAGAGTATGAAACCTTGGAAAATTACGACCCCGGTGGACTATCAATCACTAAAGATGGAAACATCCCCACTGCCATTGAACTTCACCAAAATTACCCCAATCCATTTAACCCAAGTACCGTAATCAGCTATCAATTGGCTGAAAATAGTGAGGTGCAGCTAAAAGTGTACGATATTGCCGGCAGGGAAGTGGCTGACTTGGTTTCAGGAAGAAAAACTGCTGGCCAACATTCCGTCAGTTTTGATGCTTCGGGATTATCCTCAGGGGTGTATATGTATCGTTTAACAGCGGGTTCTGTTACCGTAACAAAGAGGATGGTGTTGATCAAATAGTTTGAAGTCAGCCTTTATATTGCGGGTATCGACTTAAGAAAACATCAATGATCATGAATCAACTCTACTTCATAGCCCTCATTCCTCCTGAACCTCTCAAAGATCAAATTCAGGACATCAAGCTGGAGGTGACGGAAAAATTCAACAGCTCGCACTCGCTGAATGCTCCGCCGCACATCACGTTGCTCAGTCCTTTTCGGATGGATGAGGAGCAGGAAGATCAGCTGGATTCTTTGCTGGAGGTTTTCGCTCAGGGTTTTGAGCCGTTTGAAGTTCAGCTTAAGAACTTTTCAACCTTTCCTCCGCGCGTAGTTTTTATTGATGTAATTAAATCAACGGAATTGCAGAACCTTCAACAAAAACTGGAAGACACTGCCCGATCCAGGTCAGAGATGTTTGCCTATAATTATCACGAGCGGGAGTATCATCCGCACGTTACACTGGCTTTTAAAGACCTGTCGAAATCTAATTTTTATAAAGCTTGGGATGCATTCAAGGATCGGGAGTTTGAGGAACAGTTTACGGCCGACCAGCTTTATTTATTAAAGCATGATGGAGAGCAATGGAAAGTCATAAATAATTATAACCTAAGTTGACCTTAAACGTTATCCTAGTCACTCTTTTGTGCTCACAAAAGAATCAATCCCCGACTACTAAGGGTGATTTAAATATCCCTAATACCAACTTTCATTTCAGAGCTAAACGTATTCATTTCAAGATTGGTTGAGCCATAGAATTAATGGCATTATCGGAACGAGCCATCTCGGTTATCAATAAATTTTCAATAGCCTGATTTTGAAACACGAACAACAAAAAAAGTCTTCTTTACCCCTTCTTCAGGACGTCAACCTTTACATCATTTTTGGAATAACCCTCACAGCTGTCATGGGTGTTTCTTCCATAGCGCCGGCATTCCCTGTCATTTCTGATGCACTGAATGTATCTGCACAAAGAATTGGTTTACTGATCACTTTTTTTACTCTCCCCGGCATTTTTATTACCCCGGTATTTGGGTTACTAGCCGACCGCTTCGGGCGAAAGATCGTTTTAGTTCCTTCTCTGTTTCTGTTCGGAATTTCCGGAACCGCCTGTGCTTTCACCACAGATTTTGAATGGATGCTCTTTTTCCGCGCCCTGCAGGGAATGGGAAGTGCCTCCCTGGGTGCACTAAATTTAGCGCTTATTGGTGACCTCTATTCCGACAATGACCGTGCCACGGCCATGGGCTACAACGGAAGTGTTTTGAGCATCGGGACGGCTTTTTACCCAGCTATTGGAGGTGCTGTGGCTCTTTTTGGCTGGCATTATCCCTTTTTCCTGAGTCTGCTAGCCATACCGGTGGGACTCTTTGTGCTCATTAAACTCGATAAAACCGGCACATCCTCCGGGCTCAATATTTCGGAGATCTTTTCCAGCGTGGCATCCTCTCTCATCTCCAAGAAAGTGATTCCTCTATTTGCCGGGATCTTCCTCACCTTCATTATGCTCTACGGCGGCTACATAACTTATTTCACTATTTTGCTGGACGAAAAATTCAGCCAGAATTCATTTTGGATCGGGGTGATTCTATCCGGTTCGTCTTTTATGACTGCCTATGTTTCTTCCCAACTTGGTAAACTCACCCTTCGGTTTTCGGAAGTAGCACTGATTCGCACTGCTGCCGTTCTGTATCTGTCTATCTTCCTGATCATCCCCGTGGTTGAAAACATCTGGTGGTTTATCCTTCCCGTTGTAATTTTCGGAGCCGCCCAGGGAATGAATATTCCAAGCATCCTAAACCTCCTTACCGGCTATGCCGACAAAGAATTCCGAGCGGCCTTCCTTTCCGTAAACTGGGTGGTAATGCGCACAGGGCAGGCTCTTGGCCCTTATTTACTTGGTTTGGTGTATGCCGGAATCAGCCTTGATGCTACTTTTTATGCCGCTGCCATTGCAGCAGGTTTGTTTGTGATTGCTTCTGTCTTCTTCATGAAAGAGGAATGGTATGAAGAAGTGGACGTTAACACGATCGAAGAAGTGTAATTCTTCTGTTAAATTCTTTGGATGAGCTTGATAGTCTGAATCAACTGACGGGCTCGAACTCATCGTTCCCATCCCTTGTTTTAGATGGAAAGAAACAATGAACCATCTAAACAAATTTTGATCCATGAGTGAACAAATGAAAGCCGCTTTTATTGAAGATTACGGAGAACTCACAACTGTTAAAACCGGTGAGCTTGATAAACCCGAAGCCGGTGAAGGAGAAGTGCTAATTAAAATTAAGTCAGCCGGTGTAAATCCGGTAGATGCAGCCGTAGTTGGTGGAATGTTGAAAGATGCCATCCCCGGGAAATTCCCCCTTATCCCCGGATGGGATGTGGCCGGTGTGGTAGAAGAAACCGGACACTCGGCCAGCCGTTTTAGCGCAGGCGATGAAGTATACGCTTACGCCCGCCGGCCAGTTATTCAGCATGGTACTTTTGCGGAATACATCAGCTTGCCTGAGTCGTACCTTGCTGAACGACCTACGAATATTTCTATGGATGAAGCAGGTGGAATTCCGTTAGTGGGATTGACAGCTTATCAGGCTATTTTTGATTTCGGGGAGCTGAAAAAAGATCAAACCCTGCTGATCTTAGGAGCCTCCGGCGGAGTGGGAACTCTGGCCATCCAACTGGCGAAATCGGTAGGTGCCAATGTAATTGGTGTTGCCAGTGAGCAAAATCATAATTACATGAAAGAATTGGGTGCCGACATCACCATTGATTACAATGATAATCACGTTGGGGAAGCCGTTAAAAAAACACATCCCGATGGTGTGGATCTTATCTTTCATTGCTCCCGGGGAGATTCTTTCAGCCAGGTCATGGAAACTGGTGTGCTGAAAGAAGATGGAAAAGTTGTCTCCATCACTAAAAGTAAGCCGGAAATCAGTGACGACATTACGTTCAAATATGTATTTGTTGAACCGAATGCTGAACAGCTCGAACATATCGCCGCGCTTGCTGATAATGGAAAGATAAAAGTCCCCGTCTCCAAAACATTTGATCTCGATGAGGCAGCAGATGCATTAGAACAAATTCAGTCTCTGCACACTCAAGGGAAATTGATCATCACTCTCTAAAAAATTCGCTTATAATTATCTTCAGCCAGGACAGAAACATCCTGGCTGTTCTATTTACAAAAATATCAGGAGCAACCATGAATGGCATGTACGAACATACTTTTATGAGCCCACATTGCGGTGCTCAGATCAATATGATGCTGGAGCAATTCTACCGTGAACAAGAGTATATCGAAGATTGTGAGGTATGCTGCAATCCCATCAACATTCACTATAAATTCCAGGGAGAACAACTAGTGCTTTTTGAAGCATCTCCGATCGGCCAATGATCCTTCCACCACCCTTTTTGTAAAAAGCCCTTCAGGATCGTATAATCGGAAGAACTTTAACTATCCGGTTATTCATGAAACAACACTACGCTTCTCTCACAACCATTCTGCTATTCGCAGCACTTCTTTTTCCCGCTGAAGATCTCATGAGTCAGATTGACCGTGAATCCGGTAACATGATTTCCACACGTTCTGAAGTTATCGCCCAGCGAGGTATGGTAGCCACCAGTCAGCCTTTAGCCACTCAGGTTGGTCTGAATATCCTTCGGAATGGAGGCAATGCTATTGATGCAGCAATAGGAGCTAATGCAGCGATGGGCTTGATGGAACCTACCGGAAATGGAATCGGCGGTGATCTCTTTGCTATTATATGGCATGCCAAAAGCGGGAAACTCTATGCCCTCAACGCCAGCGGCCGCTCCCCTCAAGGTTTGTCTTATGATCGGCTGATGGAGATTCTGGATGCTAAAGGCGAAGACGACATTCCTGCCTATGATTTACTCTCCGTATCCGTACCCGGAGCCGTGGACGGCTGGTTCGAAATGCACGAACGTTTTGGTTCTGTTGATATGGATATGATCTTATCTGACCCTATTTATTATGCTGAAAACGGGTTTCCGGTTAGCGAAGCGATCTCTGCTTCATGGCGACGAAGTGTTCCCTTTCTGAAGAACCAACCGGGAGCTTTTGAAGAGACTTTTACCATTGACGGCCGTGGACCTGAAAAAGGAGAAATTTTTCGCAATCCCGATCTTGGGAATACGTTTCGATTGTTAGCAGAACAGGGCCGTGATGCCTTTTATCGGGGTGAAATTGCCGAAAAAATTAATGCGTGGATGAAGGATAATAACGGCTACCTCCGCTATGAAGATTTTGATAAGCACCGTTCAGAATGGGTAGAACCCCAGACCGTAAACTACCGCGGCTACGATGTGTACCAGGTGGGTGGAAATGTGCAGGGAACGGCAGTCCTTCAGATGCTCAACATTCTGGAGGGATTTGATCTCACCAAAACCGGATTTGGCTCCGCAGAAACCCTCCATCTGATGATCGAAGCAAAGAAGATCGCTTTTGAAGACCGAGCCAAACATTACGCCGATCCTGATTTTCATGAGGTTCCCTACGACAAACTGCTCTCCAAAGAATATGCAGCCGAGCGTCGTAAATTGATCGGTGAACGCGCCCGCCGAGACCTCTCCACCGGAGTGGACGTACTGGAAGATGGCGATACCATTTACCTCACCACCGCCGATGCAGAAGGCAACATGGTTTCCCTCATCCAAAGTAATTTCCGGGGAATGGGCACCGGATTTGTAGTTCCGGGAACGGGATTCAGTTTTCAGAATCGGGGGGAATTGTTCTCGCTCGATCCCGATCACCCCAATGTATATGCGCCGGGTAAGCGGCCTTTTCACACCATCATTCCCGGGTTTGTGATGAAAGACGGCAAGCCCGTCATGAGCTTTGGAAACATGGGCGGAGCCTATCAGCCTATTGGTCACGTCAGTATTTTGACCAACGTGATCGATTTTGGGATGAATATCCAGCAGGCCGGCGATTCTTTCCGCTGGGAACATTCCGGTTCAACCCAACCTACCGATGATCTTTCTGAAACACTGACGAACTCCGGACAAGTGAGTATTGAATCCGGCGTCTCTTTTGAAGTAGTTAAGGCACTCCGTCAAAAAGGCCACGATGTGCAGATCGGAGACAGCTTTTTCGGCCGCTTTCAGGCCATCATGCGCGATCATGAAAAAGGCGTGTATTTTGGAGCTTCGGAGTCGAGAGTGGATGGCCAGGCTGCGGGGTATTAGATACGACGAGGTCATTTATGATCCCGATCATCTTGAGAATCTTAAAAATCCCGGATCAATATGTAAATGGTTGAACAAAGGTTACTCAGGATGTAGCAATCTGCAAGATTAGAACTTAGAAATACGGGGCTTGCCCCCACAAGCCCGTAACGATCGTTCATTCATTGATTTTTGTTGAGATAGCAATTCTAAACTTCAACATAAAACACAACGTGCAGGCATGGCCGACTCCGACAGTGACATTCTTGAATTCATTAAAAATTTTGATTCTGACAAACTAAAAAGTATTACCAAGCACATCAATTTGGGAGAGATTTTGAAGTCCCTTTCAAATATGAATCAGGCACAGCTGCTCAATCTGAAACGTGCCCTGGAAGCCGGCAATGAAGAATATGAGCCCCCTGAGATAAAGAGCGACTTTTACCAACTATATGATCAGCTCAACGATGAGGAAAGAGCCTTGCAGCAGCGGGTCAGGCAGTTTATGGAAGATGAAGTCCGGCCCATCGCGAATGAATACTGGCTGAAAGGCGAGTTTCCACATGACCTCATCCCAAAAATGGCTGATCTCGGAATTTGCGGGCTCCCTCTGGAAGGTTACGGATGTATGAATCACTCCTACTTGATGGAAGGTATTATTTCACTGGAAATGTCACGGGTGGATGCCTCTATAAGCACGTTCTTTGGTGTGCAAAGCGGGTTGGTCATGGGTTCCATCTATTTCTGTGGATCTGAAGAGCAGAAACAAAAGTGGTTACCAAAGTTAAGGACCATGGAAAAGATCGGGGCTTTCGGGCTTACCGAACCTAAAGTTGGCTCTGCCGTTGCAGGCGGACTCACCACCAAAGCTCGAAAAGAAGGCGATCACTGGGTTTTAAATGGTCAGAAAAAATGGATCGGAAATGGAACTTTTTCGGACATCACCATAATCTGGGCACAGGATGAGGATGACGGACAGGTTAAAGGATTTATCGTTGAGAATGCTACGCCGGGATTCACCGCAGAGAAACAGAATGATAAAATGGCCCTTCGCACCGTACAAAATGCCCGTCTTTATTTAGAGGATGTGAAAGTGCCGGCCGAAAACAAACTCAAAAACGCCAACTCCTTCAAAGATACCGCAAAAGTACTACGCGCCACTCGCGCCGGGGTTGCCTGGCAAGCAGTGGGATGCGCTCAAGGTGCCTACGAGTACGCTGTTGATTATTCCCATAAGAGAAAACAGTTTGGCAAAACCATTGGCTCCTTCCAGTTGATACAAGATCTCTTGGTGGAAATGCTTAGCGATTTAACTGCCATGCAAACAATGGCCTTCCGCCTTTCTCAACTTCAGGACGAAGGCAAGATGACCGACGAACAAGCTTCCCTCGCAAAAGTAAGCTGCACCACTCACACACGAAGTGTCGTCGAGAAAGCTCGCGAAATTCTGGGTGGGAATGGAATCTTGTTGGAATACAACGTTGCCCGTTTCGTGGCAGATGCCGAAGCCATCTACACCTATGAGGGAACCAAACAAGTGAATTCCCTCATCGTGGGCCGCGCGTTGACGGGGAAAAGTGCCTTTGTGTAAAGATGACCTGTACTATATCGCCATTGATCGCTCATTCCAACCAGTATTTGTACAATGGGTTCTTATTCCCCGTGACTGGATCCTGTTCCGGCAGTGGCAAATTTTTGATATTACTCAATACCTGCGGGCGTTCAGTCGCCTCACCAGTACACAAGTCATAACTGCGGCCTCCGGGATAAGCACCTACAACCCGGAAGTCATTGGAACTTGTAAGCAGGCGATGCCCTACGCCCGCGGGAATCACAATAGCATCACGCTCAGATATCGATAGCTCTTCTCCTTCTTCACCACCCAGTTTTACCGTTGCTGAACCATTGATCACAGCCAATACCTCATGCGTGGTACTGTGATAGTGATGGTACGAAAATATGCCGTTTACCCATGCATTACTCCATCCATTGCTTTCGAGCAACTTTTTGCACGCTTCGGCTTTGGTTTGGTTATCCTCTAAAGCATCTGGATATACCAAAAGTGGCAGGTCGGGATTATTCGGAATTGATCCATCATCTTCAAATAAATAGGTGCTGCATTCTTTCATAAGTTATCTCGTCTTTGGTTACACTGCTGCCACTGAACCACCATCAATGCGGTAGTTTGATCCGTTTACAAAGGAGGCCTTTTCAGATGCCAGGAAAGCCGCTACCGCACCAACTTCTTGAATGGTACCCGGCCGCTCAAGCTCGATGTGCGGACGATCATTTGACAGAAAGTTTTCAATTACCTGCTCTTTGCTGATCCCTTGTTCTTCTGCCATCTGTTCCATCATATTATCTACCAACGGGGTTTCGATAAAAGCTGGACTGATGGTATTCACTAAAATTCCCTCTGAAGCATATTGCTTAGAAAGAGACTTGCTAAAATTGTCGAGAGCCCCTTTGGATGCACTGTAGTGAATCATATCGGGATAAGGCTGCGTGCCATTTTCTGACGAAACATTGATAATACGTCCCCACTGCTGCTCTTGCATCGCCGGAATGATCTTTTGGGTCAGTTCCACCACGGCAAAGAGGTTCAGGTCAAACAAAGAACGCCATTCATCCAGTGGTGTTTCTTCAAAAGTCCCGTTTTGTCCGATCGTGCCGGCGCTGTTGATCAGGATATCAATAGTCCCGAACTCTTTTTGGGCTTCTGCTACCAGCCTGTCGATGTCGCTGGATTTCGTAAGATCAGCGACCACCGACAGTACGTTTGAGCCGTAGCCACGCAGTTGATCTGCCGCTTCTTCAAGTTCTTCCTGATGTCTGGCGCAAATGATGAGCTCACATCCTTCTTTCGCCAATGCTTCCGCGATGCCATATCCAATGCCTTTGCTGCCGCCTGTGACCAATGCGGTCTTGTCGTTGATCTCGAGATCCATACAATAGTATTTTTTCTGTTTTAGGTTCACCTACAAAAATTTGATCGCGGCGAATATCATTCCGCTACTTCCATTATATAGGGATCGCACCATCATACTATCTATGCAGAAGCTCTTCCGGTTTTTAGTATTCTATTCACTTTACTGAACGATATAAGCATGGATACGTTTTCTAAGGCAATTACAACAGTTTTATTTATGAAATATCTGATAGCGATCATTTTCATTATGACCAACATGAATACCGAAACCATCTTTGATTTTGCCCCCTCTTCTGATCTTGAAAATTGGAGAGTCGTTGATGATGTGGTGATGGGAGGTCGTTCATCAGGAAGTTTTGAGCTGACTTCTGAAGGACATGGTCGGTTCGCAGGAGAGATCTCTTTGAAGAACAATGGAGGCTTCTCATCTGTACGATACAACTTTTCTGAAACTGCGGTGAGCCCTACCGATCACATTCTGCTGAGGATTAAGGGAGATGGAAAGAAGTATCAATTTAGGCTGAAACACGACCGCCGTCAGCGTCACTCCTATGTATATGAATTTAAAACTTCCGGAGAATGGGAAACCATCGAGATTCCATTGAATGAAATGTATCCTGTTTTTCACGGCAGAAAACTAAATATATCCGACTTCGATCATAATGCTATCGAAGAGCTCGGCTTACTGATCGGAAATGGAAGGGAAGAATCTTTTGAGTTGCTGATTGTTGAGATCGAGCTTGTGGAAGAAGGATAAGTTAAAATTGTTTATAGTATCTATGTTGATCCTTGTCCCCACCTTGTCCCCGGCAACAACTAAAAAAGCCCATGCAAATCAATGATCTACATGGGCTTTACTTGAGTGTGGGACCGGGCGGATTTGAACCGCCGACACACGGATTTTCAGTCCGTTTACTATTAGTTTTCTTATAATTTCTTACTCCTTCTTATAAAACTGCAAATATATATATTTTATATACTTATAATTTTTAAACTTATCTTTTTCTTTCAAGATACTTCCTTTCAGTGCTAATATTTGTTACCCTTGAGTTACCCTCAGAACAAATTATTGCAATATGCCAAAGATCAAACTTACTGATTCATTTATAAGGAATTTTTCATATCCAGGTAAGGAACATGAGTTTTATGATGAGATCCGTCCGGGATTCATTTTAAGGGTTACCAAAACAGGCCATAAATCTTTTTCCTACCGATATAGGTTCGGTGATAAAGTACAGCGATTTACAATTGGAGCATTTCCCGCTATCAGTTTGTCAAAAGCAAGATCAATCGCTGATGATTTACACTTAAAAGTTAAGCAAGGTATAGACCCTCAAGATGAGAAACTAAATGCCAGAACAGAGCCCAAGCAATTAACTATCTCCGAATTGAGTAAAGAATATGAAAACAGGCATTTTCCGAAACTAAAAAAAACAACTCAAGACGATTACAGGAGAAGAATCAACAACGTAATTGTTCCTGCATTGGGAGATATTTATGTCAAAGATCTTGATAGAATTACCATCATTGATTTCTTAGAGGAGATTGCGTTTGAACATGGAAAAGACGGAGCCCCCATTCAGTCCAATAGAGTTCGGGCTGTATTATCAAGCATGTATTCATTTGGGGTGGACAAAGCAATATGTGACTTCAACCCCGTTCAAACAGTAAAACCCATTGGCGAAGAAAAGTCGAGAAACCGAGTCTATTCAAAAAAAGAAATTAAGCTGTTATGGGAGCATTTTTGCTTCGAAACTGAACCTTTTAGCAGTGTTTTTAAAATGCTGCTTATTACTGGGCAACGATTGAGGGAAACCAGAAGAATGAAGTGGAAGCATATAAAGAATGATATCTGGATAATACCTGAAGAAGAGACGAAAGCGAGCAGAACCCACTTTGTTCCGTTAAGTACATTGGCTTTAAAAATTCTAGAAGAGAGAAAAGAAATTTCGGGTGATTCTGATTTTGTATTTGAATCACCAGTCAATCCTGGGGAGCCTATTTACTGGCTTCAACACGCAGCTGCAAGAGTTAGAAGGGCATCAAAGATCGACGACTTTAGAATTCATGATCTTCGAAGAACAGTCGCAAGTTTTATGGCTGAACAGGGAGTTTCACGTACAGTGTTAGGAAAAATATTGAACCACAAGGGGTTGTCAGGTGATAGTAGTGTTACTGCAATTTATGACCGACATGAATATATGGATGAGAAAAAGGATGCTTTGGATAGTTGGGCCAATCAATTGGAACGTATCTTTACAGAGGAGAAAGAAAAAAATTAACAATCAGATAAGCATCGTCACCTTACCCTCATGACAATTTAGAAGGTGAGTCAAGTCGAACTTTTTAGCTTTTTGTTTGGATCTCTTGGCTATCATATATCGGACAAGATAGGGCCCCAGACTTTAAAATTTTTCTATATAAAACTGAAGCACTTTTTGGATTCTCTTCCCAATTGTTTATTAATCAAGATGCTCTGTTTTCCAACATGGGACCGTCTTTAGTATTTGGTGATAATGTTACTGGCAAATGTAGTTCTACTGTTATAGACGACCGTTTTAAATATTATGATAGAATTAATATTGGGTTTAATCTATTTTGGAATAAAAATTAGCCCTCTATTTCTTTTTGAGAAAGGGGTGGAAAAAATTTAACTCTAAAGGGTTTTACAATGTTTAAACTTCTCGATTACAAAATTCATTGGGATTCCAAGTCATCATTTGAAAGTCTGCCTTTCCATAAGAAGTATTTTTTTCTTTACACACTAATACTTCACTTAAAGCTATTCAATAAGAATTATAGTGATGATTTTATTAAAGATTCTTTGACATATATGACTCATATAAAATTGTTTATGCTTGGGTTGAGTGATAATATCTTACAAGAAAATCAGATCCCTAAATTGCAATTAGAAAAATCGGATAAGCAGATCCCTAAGGAGTTTGACAAAAATATAATAGACACCTTTTCCGAAATACTCGATCCTAATAACCAAGATTGGGCTGATCTAAATAGTGTTATAAATTATGCGATAACCTACCTAGAAAAATATTGCGACTACGATAAAATACTAATGGATATTCGTTTCAACTTTGAGGGATTTACTTACGGTGGGTTTCAAGATCTTGAACCAACTAAACTACGTACGCGACTCATTGAACTAATAAAAAACAATATCAAAAGTCTTTCAGATAACACTATTCTAATTGAAGTCGATGATTTTGATGAGTTCAAACCTGGTATCAACCATCAGAGCACGTTTAATTCTATCAAAGAAAGTGTTCCTAGCATAATCAGGAAGATCAAATCAGCCAAGAATAGCTCATATTTCACCTTACTTATTGAGCCAAAGCCATTCAATAATCAGAGTGAGTTTCCTGACACTACCTTTGACAGGATTAAACACAACTATTCACAGGAGCTTGAAAAAGGGATTTCAACTAGATCGTTTTCAGTTGACGGGGGAAATGATGCTGATTATATAGTCGTCGATGAAGAGGGAACTGATAATTATAGTACTCCTACCATGCCTCAAAAGGTTGGTTTATTTCATTTAGAAAAATCTATAGATCACTTCCATCATATAGTTGAAGGGTTAATAAAGCTTAGTGTTCTAAGTGAGATTGAAATAGCATTAAAAACGACTTCAAAATACATGCCTCCGATATTAACGGTAGATGGAGCTACCGACGCCATTAGAACTTATTCTTCTTGGTTTATAGAGCAATATGATTTAAAAAGACCGGTTGATCTAGCTAAAAAAATTGAAGCATTCTGCTACAAAAAAACTAAATCGGGTAAACCAGAAAGACTGAAAAGAAATTCTATCACTAGAATTATTCGCAAAGAAGGAATTTTCTAAAAATAATTTAATAGTTGTAAAAACCGGACAATTCTTATATCTGATAGGACAAGTATAAAAAACTACCGGACAATTCTAACCTCAGATAGGATAAACTGAGGAATTAACCAGACTTAAATGTGTTATGTACTGGTAATTAATTGACTTAGACCCTTCATAAATTTCTCCTGAATTAAAATCCAAACTAATACAGGAGATCTTGTGAAAAATCTCAAAATTATACGAGTAAAGGAGTTGTGCCGGCTCATTTCAGTCAGCCCGACTACATTGTGGCGCATGGAGAAACGCGGGGAGCTTCCACCTCGCATTAAAATATCAACCCGAGCAGTGGGTTGGCGTGAAAGTGATATCGAGGAATGGCTTGAATCTCGTTCTGAACCCCTAAATCAGGAGGCTGATCATGAAACGAGTTAATAAAATCCGAGTTCGGGCAATGTCTGACACTTCTATTATTCATCCATCAATCACGCCAGACACACTGCTTGAATTTACAGATCTAAACCACAGTTTTTTGCAGTACTACTGCATTCATGGTGAAGAAGTAGATTGGTATGGCCGGTTAGGAAACCTTGGTACTTTTATCTCGACTCCGTTAACGCTTTTATGCCCACCGGAGCTAACCGAAATATTAGGTATCAACAACTTCGATACCGTTTCACTTTCATTGGCTGCTATTCCGCCTTTGAAGGTAATAAATCTGCAATCTATTAAGCCCGCAAGCTTAGATAGCAATAAGCATCTCGAATTCACAACTGGTTTAAAAGCGTCTAAAGGAGATTCCTTTATCTACAAAGGACACTTAGTAACTATTACTTCTGGCCAGCCCGCCACTGGATTCATAACCCCAAGCACTCATATCGAGGACGACATCATCGAACCTGAACCTACAAATAAACAATTATCAACGGAGATTACATCATGAATAGAACAGAAATATATCACAAATACTTAGACAACGTAACCCAAACAAAAGACCAAGGCCTGCAAGGCGACTCTCCATGGGGAGATGGTAAAATCACCATAACCAAATCTGGGGACTTCTCCTGTAGTGCAACAGGGAAATCCGGTACTGTTATTGATTTTATAGGTTCATTTAACCCTACCATGACTAATGCCGGACTTAATAAAGTCCTGGCATCTGAACTTGTCTGGACAAAACCTCATCTGGAATCAATTCTTAAGTCCGTGGATTCCTTTAAAAATGATGCTCCCCGGCTTAAAGTAGCCAGCGAAAAGCTAGAACTTCCAAAAAGCTTCCTTAAACAGGTTCCTGGATTTATGAGTACGAGAGAGTTTCAATATAGCATGATTGACCACTACTCCCCATCCGGCGTACCGTTGACGGTATCCAATTTTTCTCTGGATAAGCCTTTAGCAAGAACTATTGGCGTGCCTCGAATGCCTGAAGAGATATCAGAAACGACTTTTTTTGTCGAAAATTCACTTGTGGCAAAGTGGATCACAAAACAACTCAAGCTGACGGCACTGCCTTGGCCAAAAGAAGATGATCTGCAAAATTACCATTACGATCAGCTTTTAAAAGACAAGAAAGTCATCATCTTATATGAAGATTTTAGCTATACCTACAGCGATAGTTTCTTACCATCCCTTGAGGCAATTCAGGATTCAGTAAAAAGCTTTTCAGCGCTAAAGTATCGGGACATAACCCAAGGGACTTCCTTTGTGAAATGGATTAAAGAGCCTGAAAACCAGGCGAAGTTATTTGAGAAAGCTCAGGATTGTGCAAATAAACCGTTAATCCCACAGGATGTGTACCAGAAGAGTATTTATTCGAGCACCAAAGAGGAGTTAACATTTGCTCAGGGATATTCAAGAGGTTTCTTTTTCTATGGCATGAACGATGGCAACATCGTACAATCTCATCCACTTGATATCCACTCAGTAGATTCAGTAGAAAAGAAGTTTGATCTATCGGTAGTTGCCCCTGCTGAAGAAAGCCGGCCTCGGTCTGTGAAGTTATCTCCTTCAACCATTCTTAACATCACTGAATCCGTTAGCAATGTATCACCGGTTACAACATATGCAACACTACGCAACTTCATATCGGAGCGTATTTATTTCGGTGAGAATGAGCAGGATTTAGAAATGGTCACACTCTGGATCCTAGGCACCTATGTGTATCGGCTTTTTAATGCCTATCCTTATCTTCACATACAAGGACCTGCCGGAAGCGGGAAAACAACGCTTTTGGAGATTATTGAAAGTACATCATTCAATGGGGCGTTAGCTTCACGAATTACAGGCGCTCGTATGATGAAAGAAATCAACGACACCAAATGTACGCTTGGTCTCGATGAGTTTGAAAAATCCAGCGGGAGCCAATCTGCTGCCAACACGCAAATATTAAATGCAGGATATAAAAAGAGTGGTCGTTACCTAAAAATGATGGGGGAAGGCGAAAACGATAAATACCTCGACTTGTATAGTCCAAAGGCATACGCAAGTATTGGTGCTATTAAAACCGATTCGCTGACTTCAAGGACATTACCCATTTGGCAGCAAAAGGCACCTTCATCTCTTGCCTTAAAACCATGGGATCCTGCAGATCGAACCACAGAGCAACAAATTACATCTATTGTTGAAGGTGGTTATGCAATTGGCTTATACCATCATCATTACCTGCAATACCTGATGGCAACCCTGCCAAATAAGATTCTCCTACCAAGTGGGCTATCCCTGGAAGGGCGTCAACGAGAACTGGCGCTCCCTATCCTAGTGCTTGCCAACTTTATCGATCCAAGTGGAAGCCTGGAAGCCACTATCAAGGACCTATTGCAGGCTAAACTAGCCGCTACTCATCAGGATACCATTCGAAGAATCAAGATGTTTACAAATACATTGCGTGAGTGGTCAGCAGACCTTGATGACTTCCCCCATGCTACCGATGAAGAAATGGTGTGGATTTCAAACAAAGTCTGGGGTGGCACGGCAATTCTATCGGAGTTTAATGGCAAAAACAACTCTCTGTACAATTGGATTAAAACCTTGCACAGTGATGTCGCAATCAAATCTGTGTGGATACCAAAATTAGATAAGTCCATTAGCAGCATTGGAATTCCGCTCGACCTAAATATCAACAATAAGGAAATTAGGTCGTGGCTTAAGTTAAATTCCTCCTCCGAAGACGATAAACCAACAACCTAAATTCCTAAACCACCTAAATAAAAGTGAGAGTTTTGAGCCAATCAAAATTATCTCACTTTTATTCTTTTTTCTGCAATTTCACTTGACAAATCCCACGTCTATGAATAGAATTATAGTATAACAAGGGACACGTGTGAAAAGTCCCAGAAACATTAAAATAAACGGAGAACACTCAGTGAAATGAGTTAATAATCCACAACTTCAAAACAGAGAGAAAAATGAGCAATCATATTAAAATAAACGACATCCATTCTGGCCCTAGAGGCTGAACCAAAAAGCTCATGGAAGTCCATGGAGAGCAAAAAGTAAGAGAGTACTGGAAGGAACACGGAAACAGAAAAACAGCGGAGCATTTCGGAGTTTCGCCTTGAACAATCACTCACTGTAGAAAAAAATACATGTGGACTCGGCCCCTTGAAAAGGCCCCAAATATCCTCATAGCAGTAGCAAGAGGAAATGCACATCCAAAGGAATACCCTTATTTAGAATTCAAGGTAACTAATTCGAAAATGTTGGTACCTCAAGCTGAAGATATCCAACGTCACGCCTACTACTTAATGAAAAAAGGTACATTCATTGGCTGGTGCCTGCTGAATAAAGGATATACCTATTGTGATAATATCTACCGATGGTTTGAAGGCGATCCTAAAATGGATTGGGTTGAGACGTACGATGACTTGATCCAGGCGATGAAAGAGGATAAATCCGGATATCTCCAGCCCCGGCATTTCGACAAGGTAGAGCAGGTATATAAATCCTATATAGGTAAAGACCCCAATTTCGATTTTGAAGACGGGGTAACTCCCTCGTAAGGTTTAATAATAACCTTACTCTATAATGAGCTAGCCTTCCTTTGGGAGGCTGGTTCTTTATCGATTGGAAGGAAACCCAACCAATAGCAGACAAACTACTTTTACTACAATAATTTAAATTAACATACAGATACACATGAAATACGAATTTTCAGCAGACTTACAACCATACCCTACCAAACCAAGCAGTACCCAGGCAGCTCGTATAAGCCAGAGCCTTAAACCTGTGTATGTAGAAAGCATCGAAGAGTTTATGGAGGATGTGCAGCAGGGTCACACCTGAAGTCCATCTGACTTTAATGGGACACGCTCCAATGCTAATTGGACCAGTCAGGTGATTCTCGCATTAGATTTCGATGCAGGGATAACTCCTGATGAAGCTATCGAACGCATACAAGCTTACGACATTACCCCAAATGCATGATATCCAACCTTCAGTGATAGCCCTGAAAAGAGGAAGTTTCGTCTCATCTTCTTTCTGGACACCCTTATTACCGATATTAATACCCGTAACTACCTGATGGACGGGTTATTTGAAATGTATCCCGAAGCCGATAAGGCCTGTAAGAACCCAGCCCATCTCTTTTATGGAACCGATAAACAGGGGGAGGTTTTAAATCCAAAAGCACTTCCACTGGATCTTTTCTTTTCTGTTTTAGAGTCCGATAAGATTAAAAATGGAGGAAGACTACGGAAAATAAACCCTCAGGCACCCGGAGTGGCGTTTTTACGAAAAGATGGTTTTTCACGTTCCTCCTATAGTAATACTATAGGGGCAACGTCAAAAGCCACAAACGAGCAAAAGCTAGAATACTACGAAAAGCTAAATCGGAACAAGAATAGTAAAGAGGTTGACTGGGATAAATTGCAGTCCCGAGTTCGCCTGTTCTTTGATTTTATGAACGGCGAGGAGCGCCTCTCTTATGCCCAGTTACTGGGACTTGCTCAGAATATGGTTTGGATGAAGGGAGGCCAGAAGATATATGAGGAGCGCTTGCAAGAGTTCAACGACAACCACACGGGCATTAATCCCTATCCGCGAGACGGACGTTTTGATCTGATGCGTAAAATCAACAAATACAATAAAGACGTAGACAAAGCTTATTTCCCTCAACGCCTGGAAACCTTTTCTCCGTACAACAGCGACCATATATACCGGAATTTAATCACAGCCGAGCGGGATCTAATTGATAGTATTGAGCTAACCGAGCCCATAACCCGCATACCCCTTGAAAAGGCCGAGCAGCTGCTAGAATACAAGTTTACCCAAGCCATGGACAGCCTAAGCGATGATATCTTCATTTTCCAGCTTCCTACTGGTATCGGTAAGACCTGGCGGATAAAAGACCTGGATGAAGTTACCTTGGCTTTCCCTACCAATAACCTGAAACGCCAGGTATTCGATGAACGAGAAGATGCTCCTTCTGCAATCATGACCCCGGAATTCCCGGTATTTACCGACTACAGGCTAAACGAAAAGATCGACCGGCTTTTTACAGCTGGTTTTGTAAAGCAGGTTCACCGATTGCTCTGAGATTTCAAAAATGGTGTGGGCTGTAATCCAGACGATCAAAAACTGGCCCAAGCATATATTGATAAAAACAAAACAGTCCAAAACTCGATAAAGAGCATTTTTACTACTCACAGCCGGGCTATCCACACGCCATTCGGGCATGACACGATCATCTTTGATGAAGACCCTCTCCCCCTGCTGTTAGATGTGGATACGTTAAAGATTGCTGATCTAAAGAAGATCAAAAAGAATAAACACAGAGCGCTATTATTTGGCGATGACAGGCCCAGGTTTATCAACCTCCAGCGCTATCTGGAAAGCGTTGATGAGGGGGAAATCCTTACCTTGCCAGATGAGTTTAAAGTAGATATCACCAATGAATGGCTGCTATTTATGCAGACCGAAGGTATCGACAGCAACATAATGAAGTTTTTAGCCTCTGACTATTTTTATAAAGATGAATCAGACCGGGATCTTATCCATTTTATCAACCAAGAATCCCTCCCTCAGGATAAAAAGATCATCATAATGAGCGCTACAATTCCCGTAAAGATTTACAAAGAGCTTTACGGAGAGCGAGTGCAGGTCATTGACATTACCGATGTGGCTCACAAGGGTACCATCACCCAGCACACTAGGTACTCCTATTCCAGAAATTCATTGGCTAAGCATCTGGATAACGTCAACGAAAAGCTGGAGAAGCGCCCGACGATAACTTTTAAGAGCTTCAACGAGCAGATAGATAATGCCAGCCCGGATATGTGATTTGGGAACTGCTCTGGCTATAACCAGTACACGGGAAGGTCTATTAATGTATTGGGCACGCCTCATAAGCATAATGCCCAATATCTGCTAATAGGCAAAGTATTAGGAGTCAATGTGGACAAGTTTAACCGGGAGTTCAGGATGCAAACGGTTGAATGAGGTGGATTCCGGTTTAGCTTCAATACCTTCGACAACGAGCGTCTTCAACACATTCAGCTGAGCTTAATAGAGAGTGAGCTTACCCAAGCATCGGGCCGGGCTCGTGCATTACGTGAAGATGTAGAAGTAGATATTTACTCCAACCTGCCCCTGCGAATTACTCAGACCTATGTGGAAGACTAGCATGCAGAAAATTAACCTGCGATCACCACGGAAGGAATCTTTATTTTGAATCTTTAGGATTAAGGTTCCATATCCTACCCCCACCATTCTACCCAGCCTCCCAGCCTTAGAGTTAATTTTTCCATGGGGTTCTTAGCGTTTTTGCAGGGAAAATCGGATTCTGAAATATTTTTTCCGATTTTTTAAAATCTGCCTTATGGGATTCTACATAGCCAGTAGATTATGTACAATCAACATATTAGGCTAATTCTTCAATATCTGCTCCAGGAGCAACACTTTTCACGGCTGCTTTTCCATTGTCCCGAGCCGAAGTAGTTGTGTACATTTCACTGGTCCCAATTATCTCTCCATTGGAAGCTTTTAAGTTGAAGTAATATTGGTCGTTTATCGATTTCCGGTTTTCATATCGAGAATCATATTGGGAATTTGTCTTAACAGATTGAATTCCATTCAGGCATGATTGCTTGGTTGTATATCCTTCGCCACTCAGGATATTTTCCCCGTTCTTTGCTTTGAGTCGATAATAAAATTCTTGATTCGATGTGCTTCTGAATACTTGAAATTTAGGATTCTGCATATTTGCCCCATATTTTGGTTAATGGTTACTAACAGTAAGAGCAAATTCAAAGCAACTCCTTACAGTAAACTTTAAATTCTAATGTAAAAAGAGAGCAAACCGCTCTCTTTTACATAAGCCCCTCCTGTCTGAGAGAGGTAAACCCGGATCGGTACAAAATCACATGGTCTTCTATAGGGATTCCGAGAAGTTTCCCAGCCTCTACAGCTCGTTTAGTGAGTTGTACGTCAGCGGTCGAACTTTTTGGGTTATTGCTGGGGTGGTTGTGACTCAATATCAGTGAATTTGCCTTTCCAAGCAGAGCAACCTGGAATATTTGTGCAGTATCAACTATAGTAGCAGTTGATCCGCCAGAGGATATTAAACTATGACCTAACACATGTTTCATATTATCCAACAGAACGACTACAAATTCCTCTTTGAGTTCAAGGTGATCGTCATTCCAGATTGATCTTAGATAAGCAGCAGCTTCTTCCGGGCTTGTAATAGTTGGCAGGCTTTCGACCGGTTGAACGGACCGGTAGGTAAGCGAGACTTCAGCGATTTGTGGCATTGGTATAAGAGTTTGTTATGGTTTATGAAGGTGTAAAAGGCCTTCACTGTTCTTATACCTTATTTCACAAAAAATATATGACTTAATTTCTTTGTACTAACATCAAATTTGAATAGCTACTATTCTTCATAAATTCCATCGCCAGACTGAAAGAATTTTCTTATCCGAGTGACTTTTGGTCTTTCACCAACAAATTTAATCTTATCATTATTTTGGCTCAAACTATTATGAGTTACATGTCCAAAAATTTTCAAGTATTCTAAAAATTGCTCATCATTTAGCTTCCCAATTAATAATTTTTTTTCATTTTCAGCTTGTATCCATTCACCATACTTTTTGTACATATTTAAGAGTATAGATATATCCTCTTCATTTCCACTTATCAGTTTTTCAATTTTCCACATATCTAATACCCTAAACTAAAACCAAGTTTTCGTTTTACACTCCCTATCTCTTCACCTTCGCACCATTCATACTGTTGGTGAAAACCAAAGAATTTTAGATAATGTAAGAATTCTTCATCTGTTTCAAATTTTCCTTTAATTACTCCTCTTTGAGGCTTTCTCCATTTTTTTTTGAGTATTTCTACCTTCCAATCTCCACCACAGGATGAATACAATTGTTTTTTCTTATATATCTCACTCTCTGATAATGAAGTAGTGATAAGCGTAATATTCCACATTTTTATTTAACTATTCAGGAGAAGTTTAAATTAGTTGTGTTTATAACATAAATTTATCTTAGGTGATAAACCAATATTTTAGTTATAGTAATTACTGACTTTATGAAAAGTCAATTAATCAAATTCTAAATGCCTATTTCCATAACATACATCTGTGCAAAATGCGGTTTGAATGGTTCCACATTTTCAAGCTGGGGAAGATTTCAATATAAAGTGAGCGACAAACTAATTTCCTTAAAACGTGACACGGGTATATGCCATATGTGTCATACTATTACCCCCGTCGAAATCCTACCTACTAAAACTGAAATTCAAAAGATCGTACAACAAGTTGAATCTGGTAATGTACGACCAGATGCCTTAGATGAAAACTCATACCGGCTGTATGCATTAAAAGACCGCCAAGCTCCTGCCCGGTGTTTGAGCTGCGAAGAACACGATTTTGACATCTTACCAACCGTTGAAAAGGATCCCGAACGAGCAAGGTCTCGAACGCCCATTCGAACTGGGTTAGTCCACAAAAACTGCGGTGGCCAAATTTATGGAGACCCTTTTGGTCCTAATTTTTTTATGGGAGACAAGTTGCCTGAAAGAATTTTTACTGTTGAAGGAATAGAAATAACATAGAATACCCTTTTGCCCTTATAAGCATTTAAAGTCGGACGGGGTGCGATGGAACTTGATTGCAAGGAATTAATTTCGCTACTTCAACCAAATTACAATCACCGCACAGCTTAAACGCTGGGTCGTTAGGTGCATAAGATCAGAAAAATATTAACTATCTGAAATTTACAAGAGATGATGAATTACGGCACAACTTGGCATAGATGGGAGCCTCATATTCATACTCCTGAAACACTGTTAAATGATCAATTTAATAGTGAAGATCCTTGGGAAGATTATCTCACTATAATTGAGAAGTCTGAACCTCAAATTCGAGCTATTGGAATAACAGATTACTACCTCACCGATAATTATGAAAAAATATTATTAGCAAAATCAGAGGGTAGGTTGCCTAATATTGATCTTATTTTTCCAAATATCGAATTAAGACTGGACATAGCTACTCAAAAAGGGAAATGGGTTAACATTCATTTATTAGTAGATCCGATTGACCCAGAACATATCCCTCAAGTCAAGAGGTTACTAGCTCGACTCAATTTTAGAGCACATAATGACACTTTTGCGTGTACTCCTGAAGATCTAATAAGACTAGGGAAAGCATCTGACAAAGATATAGAAGATGACCAATCAGCTTTAAGATATGGAGCGACTCAGTTCAAAGTTGGTTTTGATCAATTGAGAGAGGAGTTTGATAAATCAGGTTGGGCAAAAGAAAATATAATAGTAGCAATAGCAGGAAGTAAAACGGATGGTACATCTGGTGTAAGAGATGCTTCTGACACAACTCTCCGTGAAGAGATGGAAAGTTTTGCAAAAATAATATTTGCCAGTAGTGCAGCTCAGCGTGAATTTTGGCTGGGTTTAAGAAGTTTGAATGAACAAGAAATAATCTCAAGATATGGAGGTCTAAAACCTTGTCTTCATGGTAGTGATGGCCATGATTTTATAAATACTGGGGAACCAGATGAAAATCGTTTTTCATGGATTAAAGGTGGTATTGAATTTGATAGTATTAAACAAGCTTGCATTGATCCTTACGGCCGGGCATTTGTAGGAATCAGTCCACCTGAGACAGGAATACCGTCACAATCAATTGATAGTATCCAAATTAACGGTGCTTCTTGGGCAAAAACACCAAAAATTGGTTTAAATCCTGGTCTTGTATCGATAATAGGTGCTCGAGGTTCAGGTAAAACTGCCCTTGCTGACATGATAGCTATGGCCTGTGATTCTATACATGAGGCAACAGAATTAGAAAATAGTAGATTAACCACATCCTTTATCAAGCGAGCGAAAGACCTACTTGATGGAATTAATGTCAGTATAAACTGGAGATCAGGTGATTCTGAAAACCGGGCGCTCGATGGTTCGACAACTCCTGATGTTAAAAATCCACGAGTAAGATATTTATCTCAGCAATTTGTTGAAGATCTTTGTTCGTCTGATGGTTTAACTGATGAACTACTCAGTGAAATAGAAAGAGTCATATTTGAATCACATTCCTTAACTGAACAAGATGGCGCTATCGATTTTTCTGAATTATTAGAATTGCGGTCATCCAGAATACGACAGGCAAGAGAGCGAGAAGAAGAAGCAATAGTTCAATTATCGGATCGAATAGGATCAGAACTAGAAAAAGACAGGGAAATTCCCAAATTGAAAGAACAAATTGCCCAAAAGAAAAAAAAGATCAAAGCTTATGAAGAAGATCGAAAAAAACTGGTCACGAAAGGAAGTGAGAAACGTGTAGAACGATTAACTGAATTAACATCAGCTGCGGAAAAAGTTAGGGGGTTTATAAAGTATTTCAAAAATCAAGAACAGGCATTACTTGGTCTTCAAGATGAAGTCGAGGATCTTCGAAATAATAAGGCCCCAGAAATGCTTCGCCAATCTAAAGAAAGGCATTCAGCCAGTCGTATGAATCCACAAGACTGGGACACTTTTTTACTGGATTATACTGGTGATGTAAATCAAAAATTAAAAACTCTTTTGAAAAGCTCGAAAGAATCTATGAATGGTTGGAGGGGCACTAAACCAAAACAACCGGATTCTCCAGAAACTCCATTGATAAATGAAAGTGAAGATCTAGAAAAACAAACTCTTGCTTTGCTTGAAGCCGAGATTAATCGATTAGAGAAATTAGTTAGTGCTGACAAAGTCACTCAAAGAAGATACTCTGCACTTTCTAAGAGTATAATTTCTGAGTCTAGTATACTTGAAAACCTTGAAGAAAAGTTAAAGGTAGCAAAAGGTGCAAAAAAGCGTATTAAAAACCTTCAAGTAGATAGAGAAGAGGCTTATAAACGAATATTTGATCTAATAGAATCCGAAGAGAATGTCCTTAAAGAATTGTATAAGCCATTGATGGAAAAGATCAATTCAAAAAAAGGAACTATCACAAAACTTTCATTTACTGTATCGCGGAATGTAAATGTAGACAAATGGTCAGAATTTGCAGAGAATGAGCTTGTTGATCTCCGTCGCCAAGGCCCTTTTAAAGGAAAAGGAAATCTTAAAACCATAGTAAATAATACTCTTAAAGAGGCATGGACAAGTGGAGATTCAGATTCAGTAATTGATGCTATGTCAAGTTTTCGAGAGAAATATCTAAAAAAATTACTGGAACACTCAAATGTTCCTAAAGGTGATCAAAATGATTATAGAGCATGGCTGAAACGTTTTGCAAAATGGTTGTATTCCACTGACCACATAAAATTAAATTATAGTGTTGACTATGATGGAGTTGATATCCAAAAATTATCTCCTGGAACGCGAGGAATTGTACTTCTCCTACTTTATTTAGCCCTTGATGACGCCGATGATCGGCCATTAATAATCGATCAGCCAGAAGAAAACTTAGATCCAAAATCAGTCTTTGATGAGTTAGTTGAATTATTTATTGATGCCAAATCAAAACGACAGGTAATTATGGTCACACATAATGCTAACCTCGTAGTAAATACTGATTCGGATCAAGTTATTATTGCAAACGCAGAACCAAATGTACGTGGGAAACTTCCGGATATTAGTTACAAATCAGGAGGTTTAGAAAATAAGGAAATTCGAAAAGCTGTGTGTGATATTCTTGAAGGAGGAGAACATGCTTTTAAAGAAAGAGCAAGAAGATTGAGAATTAATATGTCTAAATAATAACAAATTTTAAATTTGCACCTAACAAAACGTTTCAAGTGGACTATATTAAGATCCGGAAATATAATTAACTAATCAGGTTAGCCACTTAAATGCTAGACCATTAGTTTTAAAAACAAGAAATAAAATGCCTGAATTTGAGACATACAAATTCAAAGATTGGGGGTCATTAAAAGAGCACTTAAATTATTTTAGAAGTGACTGGATTTTTAGGGGGCAGGCTAATGCTACTTGGGAATTGGAAACTTCTATAGAGAGAACTGATTTTAAGTGGACTAACCAAAAAGCAGAATTAGTTTTAATCTCCGAATTTCAGAGGGGTGTACATAACTTTGTCGATGACAAAAGGCTACCTCAGAATCTTCTTGGGTGGTTAGCTTTTATGCAACATCATGGTACACCAACGAGGATGCTAGACTTTACTACTTCACCCTACGTAGCAGCTTATTTTGCTTTATCAGAAATGGAAGATAATTCTGCAATTTGGGCTATAAATAATTCTTGGTTAAATAAAGAGACAAAAAAACGTATCACTCAAAAAGAATACTATACTTCCTACGGACAAGTGGATTTTAATAACGATCAGATTTTCGAGGAAACAATTCTAAAAAACGAATACAACTTTGTCACAAAAGTTTCTCCTCATAAAAGAAATCAAAGAATTTATTATCAACAAGGACTTCACGTTGTACCCGGGAATACTAGTATATCTTTCATGGAAAACTTAAAATCTATGGGGAATCTCGAAGGAAATGTGGAAAAGATAAAATTAACACCAGAATTACGATTTGAGGCTCTACAAGATTTATTAAACATGAATATTAATAGAGCTACATTATTTCCAGGTATTGATGGTTTTGCTATTTCTGTAAAAGAAAAAATCCTAATGTTAAGGGAAATGTTTACTACTTAACTTTAGCAACTAACATCCTTAAAATAGATAATATCAAGGGCATATAATTTCCCCACCGTAGATATTTCGTTCTTATTTTGGCAGAATTCCCCTCCTTCCCAATAGCTTTTCATCTTTTTTGGGTATAAGAATAATGAGCAATCATGCTCAGTAATTCTTAATCCAGAACCAATGAACCTACAACCATTCTGCTTTCCTGTAACGCTAAGAACTGTAGCAGTCGACAACGCCAAATCACCTCTAATCGACATCGATGACCAAGAGTCCTTCTTACCTAATGGTTATAAGGCTATTGTACGAGAAGATACAAACGAAGTCATTTCCATCGTAAAAGACTCCTACAAGATCGTGAAGAATAACGATCTCATTGATCAGCTCTTACGATCCCTTGCCACTTCAGGGTATCAGTTCAGGATTGATCCGTCTCACAGTTTTGTCGAGAATAATCGGATGAGATTAATGATCACCTTTCCTGAACTTCTTTTCCGGGATGGCGAATCTGATATCGCCCTGTCTGCTTTCATACATAACAGCTACGATCAATCTGAAGGCGTCCGCTTCTATTTTGGCGCTATCCGAAAGATATGTTCCAATGGTATGGTGTTCGGGCAGATTCTGTCCAAATACTATTCCAAGCATACCTCCGGCTTCTCTTTTGAAGATCTTGGAGAAAAGTTGGCTGATGCCAGGGATTATTTTCCCGTGATCCAAGAGCGCATCAATCGCCTTGAGACTTTGCGGGTGGATGAGCAACTCGTGGAAAACGTATCCAATAAAATCTCCAAACGCTTGGCTGAACAAGTCATCGAGCAGGAGGAAATTGGGCGAATTACCCAATGGGAAATGCTCAATAGGCTAACCAATTATGTGAGCCATGATCTGGACCAACGGCACCGTGCCCGTTATCAGGACAACATCAGCAAAGTGTTTGCCCTGTAACGGAGATCGTATGTCGTTAGGAACATTAGTCGTCAAGATCATCATCATAATCTGCAAGGGAGGAAAACCATGAGCGTCAAATCTGTTCTACTCAAAAGCCTCCTAGAGGGGTTCAAACATGGGCTTCGGCTCTGGCTCTGTAAAGACCGCCAGGAAGACCCTCCTCCTACACATCAAAACGAATCAAACCACAAGCCTGCCGGATAACCCGGTGGGCTTTTTTATTTCTACCAATCCTTAAACAAAATCACTTATGAAACTATTAGATAACATTCCAAAAAAATCTTGGATTGAGGCTCGAGTAAATTATTTGGGCGGAAGTGAGATATCTGCCGCCCTTGGCAAGTCTCCCTACCAAACACCCTTTCAACTCTGGCTTCTGAAAACCGGCCGTAGAGAGCCTCAAGGTTCCACGCCTATCACAGAGATGGGTCATATACTGGAGCCTGTCTGCGCGGAAAAATTCACCGAAATGACCGGGCTGAAAGTCCGCAATATCTCGGAGCCCTACGAACACGAAGAGTATACATTCTTACGTGGAAACATAGATAGGCAAATTGTAAGCTCGGAGAAGCATCCAGGGCCGGGAGTTTTGGAGATCAAAACAACCACGTCTCATAGAATGCGAAACGAGCCGAACGCCTATCCGCTGAGTTGGGAGTATCAGATTCAACATTATCTTATGCTTACATCTTATCAATATGCGTATTTGATCGTTATGGAAAGGGACACTGGCTACTTCCACGACCCGATCTACATCGAGCGCAATGAAGAACTGATCGCCATTAACACTCAAAAAGTAATAGAATGGTGGGAAGATCATGTGATTGCCGATGTGCCACCGGATGCCATGACAGACGAAGATCTGCTCATACTCTATCCGGATGCAAAAGAGGGAGAAACGGTCGAAGCGAATCCAAAGCTGTACGCATACTTTCAGCAGCTTCAGAAAGTAAGAGACCGCCTTGACGAGTACAAAACACACAAGGAATCCCTGGAGCACCTGCTCAAAGAAGAGTTAGGAAATGCGGAGCATATGACACTGGCTGGCCGGAGGCTCTTCAGCTGGAAGAACTCTACCCAACGCCGGTTCAATACCACAGCCTTTCGGAAAGAGTACCCGCAGCTCTACAAGCAGTTTCTAAAGGAAACCACCACCCGACGTTTCACCATTAACACTTAAACCCAATAATCATGGCACTAATCATAAAAGAAGAAAAAATCGAATACCCCTTGGCTCCCGACGGCCTATTAGATGCCCTCCTCGTGGATGTGGTAGATCTAGGCGAGCTGGACACTCCTTGGGGACCAAAACATAAATTGTCTTTGGTCTTTGAGTTGGAGGACACCGACTCCGAGGGAAAGCACTTCATCGTTACCAAGCGATATACGTGGTCGCTCAACGAGAAATCCAATTTACGCAAGGACCTCGAAAGATGGCGCGGTTCTAAGTTCAGCAAAGATGAGCTCGAAAGTGGCGTAGATATGGAAGCTTTCATTGGGCTGAATGCCACGCTGTTTATCAGCCATAATGAGTCCGAGCAGCATGAAAAAATATTCGCCAACATCGAAACCATTCTTCCTCGGAAGAAAAACAACAAGGTGGTCTTCTACGACCTCAAGCCATCCGGCGATTATACCCGTGTAGTTGAAAGGGAAAATTATAAGAAACCTGAAGAGTATGCAGAGATGGTAAACAGCTAATGAATGGAGGGCCTTAGTGCCCTCTTTTTATTCCACTCCCTTGGTAAGCTCAGCTAATGAAGTTTCCAAGGCCTTCGCAATCTTGATCAGTGTATAGACGGTGGGCATAGTTTGCCCACGCTCAACCAAGTCTATCATATTGCGGTGAAGATCACTTTCCAATCCTAAATCAAACTGTGAGAGTCCAGCCTTTTCTCTGGCTCTTTTCACATTAATCCCAATAATAGACTGTATTTCTTCCTTGGACTTCATGATCCAAGTATGCAAGAAATATCACCTTGACTATGCACAATATATTGTGCAATATCTCACAACTTTCTAAAACTCATATTATGAAATACTTACTAAACTTCACATTTAAACGATTACCCAAAACAGGATGTAAAATACTTATTCTGTTTGCATTAACACTCTCACCTATCATTCATGGTTATGCGCAAGCTCCCATTGATGTAACCGATGAACACGCTAAACTTGGTAGAACTTTTGCTGATCTCGTGTGGAAAGCTTCGGAGACGGGTACTATTAGCTTACCTGTTACTGAAGATTTATCCAGTGGTGATGGAGAGACTATTAAAATCGAGTTCAAAAACCCAATTAGTAAAGGGGATTTCAAATCCGTTGTCAGCCAAGTAGTGAATGATCACGATGTGATAATTAATGCGAAGGGTGGCTGGGGTGAAGATAATGAGAATGTGTTTACGTTCTTCTGGCTTAATTCTGATGCAGATGAAGGAAGTCTAAGGGCAAATACCATGGTGCTATATAATGTAATTTCCGGCACTGCCGTCTTTATTACAACTAGCGAGCAACCAGAGTAGGACTCATCATGAAAATCTTATTAAACTTCACGATTGAGAGTCTGCGAACAACAGGAAGTAAGATACTTATCCTGGTTGCTATAATACTATCACCTACCATTCATATCTCTGCTCAAACCCCCATTGATGTTACAGACCAGCACGCTAAGATTGGTAGAACTTTCGTAGACGAAGTTTGGACTACTACAAAAACTGGAACGGTCACGTTACCTAAAAAAATGGATCTGCCTATTGGAGCAAAAGGGGAGCAAATCAGGATCAAATACAGTGATCCAATCAGTAAGTGGACTTTTAGATCTGCTGTGAATAAGGTAGTAGACACTTACTCAGATATTACAAACGCCGCAGGGGGATGGTCTGATGAAGATGAAAACATCATCACCTTACTCACACTCAATGCAGGTAACTATCAGAATAGACAGAGGGCGGGATGTCTTGTGCTATATAACGAGAATACCGGAACCGCCGTCTTCTTTATAACAAGCACTCAACTATGAAAAAGCACATCTATAAAATTGCATTTACTGTAATCTGGATGCTCCTCGGCCTTTGGCTGACCATACCCGTGGATGATGGACGAGAAATCGGTGACATGTGGATGGATGGCGGAGACTTACTTGTGAAAACAGGCCATACTAACTGGTATGCCAATATGGATCTGTTTGCCCTATTCATGATACCTGTCATAGGCATGTGGATATGGGTACTCTTCAAAGATGAAACCAAAGACAAACCAGTAAAACGCCGTAGCCGGATGTTTTAAAGAGAAGCTTCGGCTTCTCTTTTTACACTAAATATTAAATCACTTCTCTTTGATGTGAATCATAAATTAAACCTTTTGTTACTTCCACTAAAAATTATGGCTAACATTATCTTATCCCACCTTTATACAGCGAAATAGTGTTTTCAATTGGATATCCTAACAATAGACCAGTAAGCCACAATTGAATTTTACCGCCATCTTGGGCATCCCAATCATCAAAATAATATGATATAGATCTTTCTCCCACGTCAGATATGTCTATATCAAAACCATTGTCATGGTAATCATTTTTAAGAGTTTCCAAATCGAAATGGTCTTTTATTTTACCTTTTGGTGCAACTGCTAAGTAATATGCTCCTGTTTTTTCAATTTCAAATATTCCTAAATCATACTTTTGGGTATCAATTTTTTCATGATACTTTTGCAAATCCTTCTTTTTCCATTCTGTGACAATTCCTAAAGGTTTTTTACCCTCCAGGACCCTTTTTAAGAGAGCCTCATTTGATAAATCTATATCATTTAAGCCCCAGCCTCCACAGAAGTGTTGGTTCATATCATTGACCATCTTGTTTTTAAAGCTCAAACTATGTGGCTGATAAAAATACCTAACCAACAAATATCCATTATTGTATATTTTTTTGGTTTGTGTTTTTTTCCCTTTAACAATGTAAATACCGTGTTTTTTCATTTGTATATTTTTTTGGTGTTGTTTTGTTTCTTTTTAAAAATAGAGGCACAAACTGAAGCAATACCTCTGATCACTCTAAGAACTTAATTATTATATAAGTCCAATATAAATTAATACTTAAGTTCCTTATGGAGCTCCCTGAAATTGTAAGAAAGGCAGTGAGTTAAAAACTTAAAATCGAATTTTCGCTAGGACCTGGAGCGCTGCGCGTCTCGAAGAGAAGCCTAGGTTTCTTTTTGCATTAAATGTTATATCACTTAGGTATATTCACATCAAAGAAATCTAACAACGTAAAACATGGATACCCTTCGAGAACAGCTAATGACATCATTAAGAGTCTTTCTCTTTTTGGACACTTACGCGCCTCGGGATCTGAATATGAACCAACCCATTACTGAAATTAAAATGACTGAGGAAGAGTACCTCGATGAGACATTGGTAGGCATTGCTATAAACCGGTGGCAAATTCACCATGCCTATCACATTCAGCAGCCAAATATTACACGCTTTAGCATTGCTGAATTAGCCGATCTTGCTCTTGCTTCTGAAAGGTTAGTTGGAAAAGACTACCAGTGCTTTGTAAATGATAAAATGGATGAGATCTCCGTCACGCTAAGGGAATATTTACAAGATTCTTTTCGTGAACAAGGCGTGATTGAAGAGGCCGAATACTTGATGAATTTGAATTAGAGAGTCCAATCCAACCTAATATTTTAAAGTGCTTTGGCTCCATATTATTGTGCTAATATACACGCTTTGCATAGAAGCTAAAATGCCATAAAATTCCTTCCCAATAACCATTATCTTACTTAGGTTATTAACGAGCTGTTAATCCTGAATCTATATTTACTGAATGGTTATCACCCATATTGTTGACGACTTTTTATTTGAACTCTTTCCTGAAGCGGAACATGATACCGAAAAGCTGACCTCTATTCTAAAGCGGTATTATACCCTGGGGCCTTTTGAGCCGGAGGTGGAACTCAAAGATTCAAGCATCGAAGTTTCCATAGATGTAGATCGCATTAATACCGATAAGAGCAAGTTTGATAAGCTGGTTAAATACGCCGAATCCGGAAAGCTGGATAAGGCCATTGAACTGGCGAATGATCTTATTGAAACCGCTCCAAACATCAGTGAATACCATCGGGTGCGTGGACAAGCCTACTCCGAGAAGGGAGATCAGGAAGAAGCTATCAACTCACTGATTGATGCCCTGAAGTGGAATCCCAAGAACGAGTGGGCACTGCTAATGATTGGTAACATATATGCCCGGTTCAAAAAGGACATGGAAACAGCTCTAAAGTATTTTGACAAAGTGTTAGAAGTGAAACCGGATGATTACCATGCCTTAAACAACATTGGAGTTCAGCTTTTTGAAGCTGGCCGTAAAGAGGAGGCGTTGGAATACTTGAATAAAGCTTTGGAGGCTAATCCTAAGTATCCAAACACCTTGTTTGCCTTTGCCATGATTGCCTACCGGGAAAATGATTATTCCAAAGCGTTTGAATTCAGCGCCAAATCTCTTCGCAATCAGGATAAGAAAAATGAATTATACGATAATGCCGTTAAAATGGCGCTTTCCAGTGCAAAAGAATTGACCGGAGAGATTGATGGACTTAGTATAGCGGAAGAGTACATGCAATCACTATCCGACCGATTCAGCGTGGATATTAAGATGGAAGCAGATCCTGAAATACCTACGGCTGCGACTATGCAATATGCGGAGGTATATCAGCGAAACCATCACTTGATTAAATATAAGCCTAATCATCCGGCTGTGGCTCATTTGGTGGTACATGAGTTAATGCATCTGGAGCTTCGGGAAGAAGCGAGAGCTGAAAATGCCAACAAACTGTTAACTACAACCGATTCTACTAAAGCTTCTTTCCGGCTGACATTCAAGAAAGATGCCGAGCGCCTAAAAAAGAAAGGTGTACCTGAATCCAATGTCCGGGGTTTTATGGATTCTATGGCTGACGGTCTTAACCGACAAGTGTTCAATACACCTATTGATGTGTTTATTGAAGACCGCATCTATAACCGTTTTGAAGAACTGCGACCTTTTCAGTTGCTATCCCTTCATGCCAACACAATGGAAGGAGCCGATGCCAACACCCGACCAGATATCATTAAGAATGCTCCCAACAAAGTTATTTCAGCCTCTACAACCTACGGATTGGTTCATGCTCTACAGCTAAAGGATTTGTTTGGTGTTGATCTCATAAGCGAATTCAAACCTAAACGACGTGAAGTTGAAACGGCAACCAAGTTCTATGAAGAATACCTGGAGCATAAGGATAATAAAGAAGCCGGTATCGAATACGACCTGATTCAGTTTTGGGCGGAAGACTTGAACCTTGACCGGTATTTCAATCTCATTGATGAGAGGAACCAAAATAATTCAGCCGACTCAGTACTGGACAAAATAGAAAGTGATCCTTACGGATTGGATGAAGATGATCCTTCCAAAGACCGGAAGATGAAAACTTTCATGGAGAAACACGGTGGGGATGATTTAAACATGGCCGTGGCTATGTATATGGTTGGTGCTCTCCAGTATTTTGAGGGAATGGACAAGGCCAAGATCAAGGAAATTGCTTTTGACATTGCCAAAGTGGGTACTGCTGGTATTGATCCTAAAAAGGATGGGTATCGAATTCCGAGTATCCCAGATAGTAATTTTTCAGGCTATCAGACCTTAGCTTATTTTTATGTGAGCTGGGCCTTTGCCGTTCCGGAAATGGTTTCGAGTCTTGGGTTGTCTTTTGATAAGGAGTTTGAGCTGGCTAAGGAATATTTGAATTGATCATTTCCTAAATCAAACTGAAAACTATTCAGGCTCCAATTTTGGTTTAGTTTCCAATTTTATTGAAATAACTTCGTACACATTTAGACCTGTGATCTCTAATTTACTATCATCAAACACAGCAAGGTTTATTCCTCCATCATGCAGAGAACTTCCATACTCTATAGCATCATAGCCAAGTGATTTTACATACTCACAAAGATACTGCGTAGGTAAATAGTCAAGCATTTCATCATCATGGCGTCTCAACGGTTTTGATAGTTCTTGCTCTAACCTTTTTAGATATTTTCTATACTTGAGATAATTCTCTAATCCGTCTTCAGCCATAAATGGGCTAAGGTCTTCAATCTTTCGGAGACGCAAAACCTTCATAGTCTCATCAACCAATCGAAATTCAGCAATTGTAATAAAGTCTGAATGAGTTGCCCTTGATTCGTATAGAACGGTTTCTTTTTCCGTTGAAATGTACAGATAGGGTATTCCTACGGGGTTCGCTCTTCCTGACTTACTTACCCCGATGGGAGGCTTACCCATTTTCTCCTTTTTGTATCCTTCTTCAGTAGATATTCTGCCACGGTAAAACAACTTACCCTTCTTATATACTTTAGTATGAACCGGGAAAAGATCGTCTTTAAGTAATTCGAGGCTAATGCTTTCTCCAATGAAAAACCTGTTGTTAGTCTTAATCTCATTGGCAAATGCTTCCCATTCTTTTTCTAAGGTTTCAGCTTCTTCAAGCTTGTGCAAAATAACTCTTAGTTCGTGTGGCTCAGTAAATAGCCTATCTTTTCCCTTAAATGAGCTCGATAGGATTTCTTTAAGCAATGACTGATGTACGTCAGTACCAATATCGCCATTGAAAATAGACCAATCATCTTGAATTTTTTTGTGAATTAGATCAGGAGATATGCCTTCGTCAATCTCACCTTTAACTGGTTCATATATATCAACGAGAGAGATGAATTTTTCCTCGAACTCTCTTGGATTTATGAGCGAAGTATTTGTCGTTGAGCAATAGTCACAATCACCAGTTTTAACTGAATTGGAAGTAATAAAACCGATTAACTCTAAGTCGTCAAAGCAGTTTGAGCAACAATTCATTTTTAATTTAGAACTCCAATTATAAGTTCAATGTGATGTATAATGGAAAGCTTTTTCACACTTCCTAAACCAGGATAATGACCTGTTTCATGTTGCCTTCTGAATTCATTACATGCACTTGATCTCAAGTTATGTTCATTGATAAATGGGATAAGCTTATCAAGGGCTTCTTTGTACGTTCCTGGAACGTCAGAGTAATCTTCATTCGAGTCTGATACAAAATGCCGTATCCAGATCTGGTCATCATCTCGTAGATAAGTGAGGTGAATAGTAACAGCATAAGGAGCAAAACCTGAATCAGAGAAGTCTTCACCTATGGTGAGATAATCAGAAAAACCGATGAAACCATCTTCATGGTAGAAATTATGTTCATCTGTAAAAAACTCGTCAGGATCTTTTGCATAATCCGCATTGGTTGGCTTCGAGTTAAAGGGGTCGCTAAGGATCACCTTAGTATTTTGGTTTATTATACTTCTATACCTTCTATACCTTCTAACCAGATTTGGGTCTCTGAATAGATTGAAATGTACCGTTTTGTCATTATAAAAATCAGAGAGGCTATCTGTATCAGGGTACTGGCTTAAATGAACAATTGTGAATGGATAGTTATATTCTAATTCTGTAAGACTTTGATTAAGAGAGACAAAATCTGTATTTGAATGTATTAGTACCCCAAGGTGTAACTGCTCGTAGTCACCGACTTCTTCATTAATAAAATGAATAATCTCACCAAGTGAACCTTTGAGATCACCAACAGAAGGATTTAAAATGAGAGTAAAGGATACTTCAGCATCTACTAACTGTTCACAGGTAATTCTAAGTGTAGAGGTTGTTTCTTTTACAGGTTCAATTATGGGGTGTATTATACCTGTTTCACTCATTTGCTCTGATAACTCACGCAGAGAAATGAGTTCGTATTGTTTACCCCTCAGATATGGAAAGTACATTCAATTAATTTTTGTATTTAAAAATTGGTATAAGCGATCATACTGGTTGGCGGTTGGATCTATGGCCATGCAGATACTGTTTAGATACTCAGGTAAGAGATTATTCTGAAAAGGGCTTGTCTCTTTTGGCTTCCTTTTCTTTAGCTCCGCGCTCATTAATTTATGGAAGTTTTTAGGTGGGATTTGTTCCGCAAATTTAAGACACTCTTTGAAATAGTACATATTTGGAACATCCGGCACTTTCCCAAATTCTGATGCGATTATATTGGAATATTCTTCTTTTCTGAGAGACTTAAACATGGTTGTTATATCCAAGTATCGGGTTTCTTCTTTTGCCTCTCTTATTTCAGATAGCGTAAAATTGTTCGTAAGGGCTATTACTCCAACAGAGTCGTCCTTTAGAATAGAAAGGTATTTATCAATCAGTGAGTGGTGAGTTACCAAATAGACATGAGTAAAGGCTTTTTTGTAATCCGCTAACTGATCTTCTAATCGCTCAGAAGTATCAAGCTCGGTCTTTATTTCATACACGACTGATTTTCCATTTATGAGTACAAGATCTGCTAAAGATGAGCCCACTCTAAACTCATTCAATAAAGTTGAGGTGTTAAGGCTATGACGCCCAAGAAGTATTTTCTTTGTAATAAAGTTCTTATACACGTATTCGCAACGGTATTCTGATAACAAATATGAATAGAGTGCTTCAAGGGCATCCTTACGTGTAGCACCTTTATTTAGCTCAAGATATTGGTGGTACTTATCAATTTTGGCATCAATGAACTTACTACTTCCTTTAGAGATAACTCGCTTGAAATGCGAATTCGAGAATATCCCAGAAACTGAAAGGTTTGTATCAACGCTATTTTGTAGGGCTGTGCTCATTGCATTGAATAAAACTTAATTTACTTTAAAATAAGAATATTATAAGTGTATATAAGTTAAATTTAATAACCTCAAAATGACAATAAATATCATTAGGTTAACCTTACTTGTAAAGCTCATTTATCCAGTCGTTGACCGGTTTAATTATATGTGACGATAAAGTACCGTGCAGGTCTTCCGGTCTTTTTATGTGGGCAAAACTATTTCGAATATTGACAATAGCATCAATCTGTTTTTTATTAACGTCAAGATGCTTCTTTTTTTTCGCCCAATACAGAAGCCCTGTTAACCCCTTTGCAGATTTGCTCCCTTTTGCATCTTCGAATTTAGTTCTTAAAGCCAATTCAAAGGCCATTATCATAAGAAACTCTGCTACATCCTGTAGTTCATAATCAATAGAGCGGAGCTTATACACGCTTTTTACCTGTGATAACTTATTCTTGACAGCATCCGGTACATTCACATGTGGTGCAATTAAGGATTCAGCTTGTTTTTCAAACATTTCCTGAGTGTATGGAGGCACGAAGGCTTCCCACCGGCTGTCCATTTTATACTTCAACAACATAGACTAAACCTCACTCGCACTCTTAACCATGCCATAATCAACACCAAGAGCCTCAAAGTGGGCTTCTCCAAACTGTATTTTATTAAGCTCGCTAATTCTCAGCTGATCTTTTGAAGTTGAGCCTTTGGTTTCTTTCACCATATATACTTTATCCTCCCCACCGTATTCATCATGCTTTACTATAGCCCAATCGGGATTATAGGGCCCAATTGGAGTATCAATATTGAACTGTTTTGGCAGTTTCACAAATAGCCGGATGTCTTTTCTAATATCTAATTGTTCAGCAAACCTTTTTTCTACTTCTGAATCGTACTCTACAAAGTCATAAACAGAATTCTTGACCGGAACTAAACGGTTCAAGTATGAAACCAGCTCTTCCTCTTCAAATCGTCTCATTTCATAAATCTGTCCTTCCACCTTTTCATACTTGATCCCGCCAATCATCAATGACCGTAAGGTGTCATTAATGGCTGCTGAAATTTCATCCATGAATCGCTGTGGGTTATTTACAAACTCATCCAGTCGGTCGGATTGTTTAAGAATTTCGACAATAGTTGCCCTTGTGAGCTCGGTCTCTTTTTGGATGTACGCAACGATATCCGGCAATTTGTAGCTCATTTGTACTTCCTCAACCCTGTGACCAACCAGTTGAGCTTCTACTCCTTTTCGGGTTATTTCCTGCGTAGTCCGATAAGTATGTAGCTTTATTTTACCAATAGTCGGTATTTTAGAAATAGCTTTAACGCTTTTCTCAATAAGCTCTTTGGTATCGTATTCTACACGATAGCGGGTTTTCTTATTTATTTTATCCCACAAAGTTTTGAAATCTTCATCGAGATAAACCTGTTTGTTAAGCTTGAGTTTGCGGCGTTTTTTCTTGTTCTCAATTCTTCGGCTGAAGTCATATTTCCTGATAGCATCAATAACTTCGGCTTCCAATGGCTCATATTTTTCATCCAGTTCAAGGCTAAAATCTTCAAACTCTGGTTTGAATGAGGATAGAATGGCACCTTCAGAATTCAGGAATCCTTTATTGACCAAGTGATTCCAAATCTCATTGGATTCATCGGCTCCTAATTGTTCTCCATCTATCGTTATCCCAGTGAATTCAGATTTTGGAACCATGCCAAATTTAATACCAATGTCTTCATACTCCGTTTGCAGAGCAGCTGCAAAATCATCGTAGCTCTCATTGGCCACTATGGTTACTCGGTTAATACGTTCGTCAAAAACTCGCTCACCCTCCTGATTTACCGGAATGCGTAATCCACGACCAATTTCTTGTCGCTTTTTAATTTCTGACCCGGATTCATTCAGGGTGCAAATTTGAAATACATTCGGATTATCCCATCCTTCCCTCAACGCTGAGTGACTAAAAATGAATCGTAAAGGCTCATCCTTTGATAGCAACCGTTCCTTGTCTTTCATGATGAGGTTATAGGCATCCTCATCGTCTTTTACATCTCGTCCTTCCCAGGAATCTTTTACTCGATTCTGCTTATCAACGGCAAAATATCCATCATGGACTTTTGAGAGTGGGTGGGGAATCACATCTTTATAACGCGGAAGTTGCACCAGTTTTTCATATTCCTGTACAAACCATCGGGCAATTTTTCCCGGTTTTGCATTTCCAAGCTCATCATACTCCCGATAGTTGGCCACTTTATCAATGAAGAACAGGGACAGCACTTTGATGTCCCGGTCTTTTAACTCAATTTCTTTTTCCAGGTGCTCTTCAATTGTATTTCTTATTTGAGCCTGCATCACTTCATCAGTGAGCCCACCTTGAGAATCTCCAATACCTAAGCGTTGACCATTTGAGAACCGAATAAACTCCCGACCGGGTGTAACATTAATTTCTGTAACGATATAGCCATTTTGATAAGCTGTTCTTTCATTGGATTTTTCATAGAGATCATCTCCATGAGTAACCGTTACATTCGATTCTTTTGGACCAGAATCAGTGTCCTTATGGAAGGTCAAATAAGCTTTTAGCTTGTTATTCTTTGATTTCAAATCGCGCACTGATATGAACGCTGCATGGTAGCTATCCTCAGCAACAACGGAGGCTACTTCAATCTTCTTAACCAACCCTCGTTCGAAAGCATCTACCGGATCGAGCTTATAAATAAGGTTGTAGGTATTGCGATGCGTGGCTGAATAACGAAGAGTGCAAAGTGGGTTCAGATTCGAAATTGCATTTCTTGAAGCTTCCTGTTCCATATTCTGCGGTTCATCCATGATCACAATGGGATTGGTTGAACTCACGAATTCAATAGGTGCACGACCACTGAGCTGATCCATCTCTTTGAACATCACATTGGTGTCTTTATTAAAAGAGTCAATGTTGATGATCATTATTTCTAAATGATTGCTACTTGCAAACTGCCGCAAGTCGCTGATCCTGGAAGAGTCATAAATAAAATAGTGAGGATTTGGGTTGTTATAAATAGCATTGAAATGCTCTTTGGTAATTTCCAGATTTTTGTGAACTCCTTCCCGAATTGCCACACTGGGTACGACGATAATGAACTTTTTGAACCCATACTTTTGATTTAGTTCAAAAATGGAGCGTAAATAGACATAGGTTTTACCCGTGCCTGTCTCCATTTCGGTGGTGAAGTTCATTCCGTTTATATACTCACCACCTTGAAGCTCGGGAACACGTTCAATCTGGTTGCGTTCCTGAACAGCACGTACATTCTCAAGGATTTGAGGTTTTGAGAGGGATAATTGATTCCCAATTCCCAATTCATTTTGCTCGATGAAGCCAACTTGATCGTTTAGGCTGATTTCATACTCGCCCTGACCCAATGGTTGTCCATCAAAAATATCTACAACAGACTCAATGGCTTCTAATTGGTAATCGAGATTTGGATCGAATTTAAGCTTCATCTGCCTCTATTTTTTCAAACTGTTTTTCCGCAAAACTTTTAAACTCATAGTAAGAATCATTACCTAATTCATGTTTGAAGTATTTTCTCATGTGTGGATTTTTAAAAAACACTTCCATTCCTTTATACCAATATTCCATGATTTGAGGAGGAATGTATCCATTACAATAAGCCATATACTCTTCAGCACATAGATTCAGATAATCATCTAATACATTTTCTACAGTATCAGAATCTGTCAAATGTTTTCTCAGACTTCCATATTGCTTGTTGTCAAGACCATCAAAAGGTTCTGCACCCTCACCTGATACAAGATTCTTGGTTTTACTATTAATAATATTCATGATGCCATTTAATTCATCATACCTTTGATTATATTTTTCAAATAGCTGAAAAAATATACTCATGTCATTGTGCTTCTGTCTCATAAAAGCAAAGAGCAGAGTCAGAATACCTAATATCATTCCAAGCCATGTTCGGAATTCTATTTGATCGTCCGGTACAGCACCAATAATTCCACCGTCTGTTATTACATCAACAATCGAAAAAGCTATTACTACTAATAGACAAAGTATGAGGAATGAAATTATCCCTTGATCATGTCTGTATAACCAAAACTTAATTCTATAGTGATTCATTTTACACCGTTCTGAATTCAATTTCTTTGCTCTTAAATAGCTGAACGGCATTGGTCTTTAAGGCATCCGCATCATCACCTGTAAATCCATTGTCGAGGCATATTACTCGTTGTGGTTCTTTCTCTGAAATAGCATCTAACACCTCAAAGGTTAAACCTTCAGCCAAGCAGATCATGAGTTTGCCATCTTCCACATTGAATACATTCTTACCTTCAAGTTCTATCTTCTCAATGTTTGCCGTAAGGGGGAAGCCGGATTTAAGGATGAGTTCAAATAAGATACTTTCTTTTTCATTTTCCGGATTTAGATGATCAGAGAATGCATCCAATTGTTCTTTCAATTTCTCCGGTTCAATATCTACACCGGGGGCCTCCCAAACTTTAAAATTGGATGGGGTGAGTTTTAAGACTTTAAAACCCAGATCCAGTTCTTTCTCCTTTTTACTTTCCTCTTTGAGTTCCAGTTGCTTGCCTGATTTTTGATCTTCCTTAATTTGTTTAATGACTCGTCGGATACGTTCTTTACCAATATCCGCAATACTTCCAAAACCGGCTTTTCTTGCTTCTGATTTCTCCTCTGTTGGCTCAGGAATCTGAACCATTATAAATTTTCGGTTTCCTCCATCTTCATGATTTTGATTTAGTACTGAGTGAGCTGCAGAACAGGAGCCAGCAAAAAAATCTAAAATAATGTCCTCTTTTTGAACATTTGCAACCTTTATAATTCTTCCCAATAACCTTATCGGCTTAGGTCCGTCAAAATACCCCCTATCATCAAACAATTTCTTAACTTCTTGTCTTCCTTCTTGGTTGTGTCCCACATCTTCATGAAGCCATAAAGTTGTTGGAACAATACCATCTTGAATTTCAGAAAGAAATCTTTTAATTCTGGGTACGTTATTGCCATCTTCACCAAACCAAATCCTATTATCTTCAACTAACTCTTCAAATTTCTCCTTTGATACCCTCCAGCATGAGCCATGTGAAGGATTAACTATTCTACCCGATGGAGTCTCAATTGGGTAATCATACTTTTCAGAATATGTCTTAACTGTTAAATCACCTGAAGCCCAAGCACCCCTGGGATCATTATCAATATTCTTATACCTACTATCTTGATCTTCAGTTCGTTCTAATCTGCCTGCCTCAAAATTTGAACTGTCTTTTGAGTACATAAGAATATAATCATGACTGTCTGATAAAAATTTCGCGTCATTTTTAGGAGAAAATGCTCTTTGCCAAATTATGGATGAAATAAAATTCTCTTCACCAAAAATTTCATCACATACTTTCTTTAGGTTAGCCATTTCATGGTCATCAATCGAAATAAAAATTACTCCATTTTCCTTCAACAAGTTTTTAGCCAAAAACAAGCGAGGATACATCATATTCAACCACTTGGAATGGAAACGCCCTTCCGTTTCTTTATTAGAGGACTGCCAATTTCCCTCCGCATCTTTTTGCCCCGTATATTTCAAATAAGTATCCAGGCTTTCCGTGAAATTGTCCGGATAAATAAATTCATTCCCGGTATTGTAAGGGGGATCTATATAGATCATTTTTACTTTCCCGAAGTAACTCTTTTGAAGTAGTTTAAGCACTTCTAAATTATCCCCTTCAATAAACAGGTGTTCCGTCTCATCAAAATTTACCGACTCTTCACGATCCGGTCTTAATGTAGCAACACTTGGCTGCTGAATAGTTTTCATGCACTCCGCCTTACCCGGCCATTGCAATCCAAACCTCTCTTTACCGGGATCTACCCATTCACCGAGCACTCGCTTCAGGTGATCAAAATCTACTTTGTCTTCTCTAAAAACTTCAGGGAACAGTTGTTTCAACTGCTGCTTCTTTTCATCAGTGATGTCCATTGAGCGGAGATCGAGTTTATCTGGGGTTTCTTTGGGCATGCTATAGGTATATTCTAATTGTTTTGACTTAATCTAACAAAACCCTATTCCTTATGAAATAAGAGTATTTGTTTCAATGAATTGAGGAGTGTAAATCAATCCTTTAGTAATTTTTTAATGTTTGAGAAGAATATTGCATCTTAGCGTGAACTGATTGTTTTAAACATAGACATAATGAAAGATTTAGACTGGAGTAAAGAACACATCTTATGGATTGCAAATAATGTCCCTGAAGAAGTAGGTGATCTGGATTCAAAAGTTTTAAGGAAAAAAATTGAACCTTGGCTTACAGCTGTTTTTCAAAGTGAACACCTTTCTCTATTACTTGGTACTGGAATTACAACGGCTGTTGTTAATGAAGCAAATCAAGAAGCCCAAGCTATGGATCGACTTGAATTTTCCACCTGTGGAAATGTGATTAAGGATTCGGCTGATGAGTCAGCAAAGCTTATGGACAGAGGCAAAGCAAATTTTGAAGATGATCTAAGAACAGCAATTGAGCTCTGGAATGGATTGAAAATTTCCAAAAACGATAAGGCAAAAGCCTTGAAAAATGAAATTGATACTCAGTTAGTCAACTTAGTTAAAAGCCTACTCGAAAATGAAAAAAAAGTGCTTGAATCAACTGACTATCATTCAGCTATGGCGCTACTAAAACAATTTCTAATTAGTTTTAGTAGCCGTACTGCTACCAGAGACCGACTTCATATATTTACTACCAATTACGACAGGTTCCTTGAACATGCTTTAGACTTATCTGCAATCCATGTTTTAGATCGGTTTATTGGGAAACTGTCCCCAATTATGCGAATGAATAAGATGGAGTTGGATTATCATTATAACCCACCAGGAATTAGAGGTGAACCCAGATATGTTGAAGGGGTAGTGCGTTATACTAAGTTACATGGTTCACTGGATTGGCGGTTAAATAATAATGAAATCAGAAAAGAGCCTATTCAATTTGGTGAGGTTCCCGATAAAATTTCTAATCCATTTGAAGCTAAAGTAATTTATCCAAACTCTGCAAAAGGGATTGATACAGCCTATTTTCCTTATTCTGAACTATTCCGTGATTTTTCAAGCGCAACCTGTCGACCAAACTCAGTTCTGATTACATATGGTTACGGTTTTGGCGATACCCATATTAATAACATCATACTTGACATGATGACGATCCCCTCAACTCATCTTGTCATCATTTCATATGATAAAGCTGATGGTAGAGTTGAAAAGTTTGTCAATAAGTGTAATCCATCTCAATTGACTCTTTTAATAGGCAACCATTTTGGAAAGCTGAAAACTCTCGTTAAAAATTATCTACCTAAATCAGCAATTGATAGAATTTCAAAACGACAAGCAAAAGTAATGGAAGTAAGAAAGGAAATTGACAATTCGGACGATACAGATGAGTGATTACCAGGATACATACGACTTTGAACATATAAGAGAACAAGCAGTCGGCTCAGTTGAGTTCGTATCTCCTCATGAAATTAAGGTTTTATTGGATATTAATGCTCCCAAGAACACCGCAATCAATACTGGAACCCCTCAACTTTTTCCAAAAGTAAATGGATTTGTGCTAATACCTAATGAAGCTGGAGCTTTGGTCTGTATTATTTCATGGGTAGGAGTTGAATACTCACAATTTCCTAAAAGAAAAGGTTATCAGGATTTTAATTTAATTGATCTTCCATTCCCCCTAAGAAAGTTATCAATAAGCCCACTTGGCAACCTAAAGGAAAACAATGGGGAATATGAAATAGAGAGAGGTGTATTTAGTTTTCCTTCCGTGGGGGATATAGTTGTTGTGCCAAACAAGGATCAGCTTCAAGCAATTGTCCAGAATAAGGACAAAAATGCAAAAGTTAAAATTGGAACTTCTCCAATGGCTGCAAATGCACCAGTTTATGTTAATCCGGATAAAATCTTCGGAAGGCATACCGCCGTTCTTGGCAATACCGGTAGTGGTAAATCATGTTCAGTGGCAGGTTTGATCAGGTGGTCTTTAGAAGCAGTAACTAAAGAATTAGGAGAAGGAGAAGAATCTAACTCAAGGTTTATAGTGTTAGATCCTAATGGAGAGTATTCAAAAACATTTGATGATTTAGGTTCTACTGTAAACAAATATCAAGTTAAAATAGATGATGATGTCAATACAGGTGGTATTGAGCAGTTAAAAATCCCTTCATGGATGTGGAATAGTTTTGAGTGGAGCTCTATTTCACAAGCTACACAAAAAACTCAACGACCTATTTTGAGGAGAGCTTTAAAAGAGGTTAAAGCTGGTACAGATGATAATGAAGTTGATCTATTATTACCTAAGCGTACTATTACAAGCTTATTAATAAGTTTGAAAAATATAGAGAAATCAGGAGTAAGCGGTTATGCAGAATTTCCTGGTAAGCAAAATTTGGGCGAAATGCTTCAGTCCTCGATAGAATCTCTTGCGGTAGTGGCCGAAGATTTAGAAGGTGATGCACGTAAAAAAATTCGCGAAATTGCCAGCTCAATAAATACTGTTTTAAATAGAAGAAAACCCAATAATAGCGGATATTATCCGGCTTTCAATTTAAAAGATATTTCTGAAATCAAGGAAAAAATTCAGGATGCACAAACAGTTTTTGGTGAGCTAACCCCTTATGAAGGACCTGATGAAGATACTCCTTCATTTTTTGAGAATGAAGATTTCGTAAGTCATTTAGAGCGACTTGCAAATGAGAATAACGTTCAACAATATTTAGATTTTTTCATAATGCGAATACGAAGCATTCTAACTGATGTACGTATTTGTTCGGTAATCGAAACTTCCTCTGATACTGAAGTTACTCTTGAAGATTGGCTTGAGGATTATATAGGAGAGAATGAAAAGCCCTCGATTAACATTATTGATCTATCGCTGGTACCCTCAGAGATTTTGTTTATCGTAGTTGCTGTATTAACTCGTATCATTTTTGAAGCACTTCAGAGGTATAGAAAGAAAACCAAACAGGTATTGCCCACAACCTTAGTGGTAGAAGAAGCTCATAATTTCATTAAGCGTTACAATACAGACCATGATGAAATTTCAGCCAGTCGGCTTTGTGCTCAGGCTTTTGAGAAAGTAGCAAAAGAGGGAAGAAAGTTTGGTTTGGGGTTGGTTATTTCTTCTCAAAGACCTTTTGAGCTTTCTCAGACGGTTTTATCTCAATGTAATACATTTTTACTTCATCGCTTGGTTAATGATAAAGATCAGGAGATGGTTAAGAAGTTAGTTCCAGATAATTTGGGGGGAGTTTTGAATGAACTCCCCATTTTGCCTACCCAAAAAGCAGTTCTTTTGGGGTGGGCTGCACCAATTCCGACATTGGTTGAAATGAATTACCTACATGAAGAGCAACGGCCAAAATCCGAAGATCCTGATTTTTGGGATGTTTGGACAGGAAAAGAAAAACGAGAAGTCGATTGGAGCGCAATTGCTAAAGAGTGGCAAAACTTTGACAAAAATGATAGTGAAGAAGATGGAAATGCTAAGCAAAGTTAGCGTTGGTTCACATTCTTGAAATATTCTTCCAGCATAAATTCTATTTCGAGAAATATAATCCATTCTTTCGATTCCACAACCTCACTCAATAACTTCCAGGATTCCTCCCAAGTGAGAGTGCCACGTACTAAATTGTGTATGCCTTTTGTTAGTCTAAGCTCTTTCTCAGTCATTTAAAGCTGTTTTTGCTTAAAACTTTATATAGTAAGAGCGATGAGGATGGAATTCCTTACAGTTAATTTTATAACATTTCAGGGTTTAAGCAACGAGCCTAATTGTAGAATTAATGTCTCGAACCCTAAACGAATCCATGTGAAGCCACCTTATCATTGCTCTTTAAATATAAAATATATAGGCTTATACCTTGGTCCAAAAAATGAGGAGGCTGGTAAAGAGGATCTGGCTTCTCTAATGAAGTTTTCAAAGCTTTTCATATCGAAAACATTACTATTTTCGATCATTTTGATGATTTCTAATTTTCCTAAAACGAGATCACCTTCTGCCAAAATTGCACTTATAGGATTTAAATAATTACTTAATAGATCTCCTTTTAGGGTTAACCATAAAACATCAATCTCATTAGATAAATCCCAGAAATTTTTTGCTAATGGACAACCAGCTATTACTGGCAAGTTGTGCGATATGGCGTATTCTTGAAATTCTAACAACTCTGGGTTTATAGTTATATATATATCATCACTTTTGTCATTTTTAAGTTTAGGTCTTCTTGGAAACACTGCAAGTAATTTGAATCTATCATCTAAATGAACGGCCTTGGAAATGTTGCTTGTTTCCCGAGTCAACCATGGATACACTGGTACAACCGTTTTAAAGTGATTACCCAACTTCGATTTTAAATCGGAAGTTAAATAATATTCAGCTGTATGTTCGTTGATGAAGCTAGTAGCCATGTAAAACAGTTATTGAACACTAATAGCCCAGCGCTTAGCAGGCACTGGGATTATGAGTTAAAAATGGATTAATTATTAAAAACAGGTAACTTCGGACTCCAACGCATTGTTCGCATCACCGACTAATACTTTTGTGCCCTTTTTCCAATTGGACTAGGAGAACCTAGTAAGCAATCCAACGAGGACGCTAGGAACGAAGTTAATTACCATTCCTAAACGATCTGATGGAGAAAACATGAATTTTTCTCATAATTCTTATTCTCACTTTGACTTAAGTGATTTAGCCTTATCATAGATTCTTTTCCCATCAAAATGGACTTCAATTCTTTCTTTGCAATTCAAAAATATTTTTTCTGACTCATTTGCACTATGAATTGCAGAGCTCAGGTCCCCATAAATCGAATATAAAGATGGGTACTGGGATTTGAAATCAACAGGTAATCCTTCTGCATATTTTTGAATTACACTATCTGCCTTATCCAAATTCTCATCAATATCACTTCTACAATATTGTTCAATGAATACTCTAAGCATGAACAGTGCCGGTAATACCTGACCTGAGTTGTATGCAATAATCGCACCTGTGAAGTAGTTGTTAAAATCATTTGGAATAAAATTGGGTATATTAACAATCTCCATTGGAGACCTGCCTGTTAAGGTTATTTTATCCTTATCTCTTTGCGCTTGAAAAACCTCTAATCCATTCCTGCAGCTTTGACAATGGAATGTAAAGGTAAAAACACTTTTAAATTCAGGAACTTTTTTATCAATAAATCTTCTTACTCCTTTTAGAGCGTCGTCAGTTCTTAGAAGATTCATTGGGCCTGATTCTGCGCAATTTCCACAGGTAGATTTTATACTGTTTAATTTGAAGCTAAATCGTCCAACATCATCATAACCCAATCTTTGGCTTTTGACTGAACTGGGATCTAAGGCTTCCCAAGACATAAGTTTAAATTCTTCAATTATTTTTAAAGCCTCCTCATACTTAATGTTAGCAGAAAACAAATCGCATTTTGCCTTGATAGATTTTAAAAAATTATCATCTATAACCTTCACGTTTTGGTAAAGGTGCTTCTTTTCTAAAAGTTTTTTAAAGCAAGATTCAATTCTACTTTTTAAATCATTTTCTAATTCGAATTTTGAGTAGATAATTAAGTTTGATGACATTAAAAGTATATTTTGTTTTCTATATTAAAAATAATCAGATTAATTATTTAATACTAAAGACCCAACGTTTAAGCAGCGAGTCTGGTTACTTCAATTAGGGTTTTGGGCAGAGACTTGTAACCTTACAATCTTTCAGTTAGTAGTTTTCAATTGACACTGAGTTAGTTCTATTGTCGGCTTCCCCAAAAACTGGACCAGTTAAAAGTAGAATGTTCGGGTTAATTTAAGAGTTCTATCGGTGTTTTATACCCCAAAGATTTATGGGGGCGGTGGTGGTTATAATCGTACATCCATTGCTGCGTTTTTTCTCGCACTTCATCCAGAGTTTTAAACACATACGCGTTCAGCAGTTCCTGTCGCATACTTCCATTTAAACGTTCTATATAAGCATTTTGCGTGGGTTTACCCGGCTGGATAAAGGCCAAGGTGATTTGGTGCTCCTTACACCACTGGTCGAGTATTATGGATATAAATTCCGGGCCGTTATCCACCCGGATCATCTTCGGAAGCCCTCGAGTTTCTTTAAGCCGTTTGAGCACTCGAATGACCCGCAGCGCAGGCAGACTCGTGTCGGTTTCGATCCACAGCACCTGCCGGTTGTAGTCATCGATCACATTCAGCAGGCGATAACTACGCCCGTCCCACAGGCTGTCGTGCATAAAGTCCAGGCTCCATACCTGATTGGGCTCTTCTGGCTGGAAGAGGGTTTGTTTAGCTCGTGCTGGAAGTCGTTTCTTTGCTCTGCGACGAATGTTGAGTCCTAACATCGTATAGACCCGGTAGATCCGTTTATGGTTCCACGCCCAGCCCTGGTTGCGAATTCTCCAGTAACAGCTCCAAAAGCCAATGGAAGGATGTCGGTCAACCAAAGCTAACAGCACATCAATCACATAGCTGTCATCTTTCGGCCTGTGCTGGTAACTATAGGTGCTGCGGGGAAGGCCCACGGCCTTGCAGCCCTGACGAATGGATATCTTATGCTCATCTCGCATATGAGTTACCATTTCCCGCTTAACGTCAGGACTTACAGCTTTTTTTCCATTACGTCTTTGAGGGCATGATGAACCAGACTCAAGTCCGCATACATACGCTTCAGGCGACGGTTTTCGGCTTCCAATTCTTTCAGACGCGTAAGCTCACTGACGCTCATGCCTCCGTACTTGGCTTTCCAGTTATAGAAGGTAGCCGGGCTAATTCCGTGCTCACGAGCCAGATCGGCTACTTTGCGTCCCTGCTCATGCTGGGAGAGAATAGAGATGATTTGGGATTCGGTAAATCGAGATTTTTTCATAGGTCAAAAGTAAGAGTTTTTCTACTTTAGACCGGACGAATTTTAGGGAAGCTGACACTATAATCTAGTATGCAACCTGATAAACTTGAAATCCTTTGCCGATGGTATGAAGTGTCCGACTCATTATACGGCTTGGGTTAAGAAGTCTAGGTAAGTATCGTTGATCCTGTTTTTATGATTATACTTTCTGATATGAAGTACATTAAGGGTAATTCTTTACTAATTATTTCTTCTTGGCCCCCAAAGGGTATAAGCCTTGTTTCTTTTAGATCTTCTTTATTGTGAACTATGATATTTCGAATATGATATATTCTTCTTGCTATTGAATTGGCAAATTTATCAGATTTGAGTTCAACCTTAAATTGCTTGTCAAAAATATTGTTAGATTCTGAGTAATGAATGCCTTTCTTTTCCTCGTAATCCTTAATCCAATCCTTAATCTCATTCAGTTCAAAGTATTCTCCTAATACCATTTCAAGCATTTTTTGCTCATTACTTCTTTGGTCTTGTTTTCGTACAGTATCGACTAATTTTTTTAACTCTTTAGGTTTTTCAATCGAAAATGTAGGAGATGATATTTTATCTGAAACTAAGCTGTATAAAACTTTCTCTGATGACGAGATGAAAAAATATTCAATGATATTATACAAAGCTAAGTAACTGAAAATCGGACTTGCGCTTGAAAGAGCTAAATTATGATATGATATAAGCTTTTCATTATAATTTCTGACTGGGAATTCAGGATATCTTCCATGGGACTCATAAAAAAATTGATCCTTTTTATCCCAAAATTCTAACGGTACAATTGCTTTTCCACTAGAATAGGAAATATTAAATAGTGCTGATTTGGCTATTTTGTGCAGATAATTCTTGTCGGAAAAATTTACATAAGAATCTTCAGCAGTGACTTTTATTGAATAAGCGATATTTGATAATCTATTAAAAGGTATTGTATCACCACTCATAAAGCCTGATAACAAAAAACTGTCAGGATAGCGTCCTGAAATATGATTATACAAGTTATTATCAATCAAGAAGAGAATAAAAAAGTTTGAAATCTGCGACAGGTCTACTCTAATATTACCGGAAGAATTTTCAAGTCTTTCATTTATATAAGTACCAAATGGATAATGAGAACCCTTCGCTAGTTTAGGTTCTACAAATTGTTCAAAGTAACCGTTATAGAAAATTGAAGTTTCTGGATCATTAACAATCTTAGATCTTCTTTGGTAATAGTATTCTAGGTCAAGCTTATCTAAACTCAGTATAGCTCGCCCAGCTTCCAAGTGTAGACTCTCTTCAGTTTCACCTACTATAGAGACTTCGAAATCAGTAAATATTGCATCACAAGCTTTTTGGAAATCCATGATTACTTTCTTCTAAGCCTACCGGCCCAGCGCATAACGGGGGCGGAGATTATGAGTTAATTAACGGCTAAAAATTTAAAACAAACAACCCTGTAAACCGATGCTACGGCCGCATCCTCAGTTATGCACTTATTATGTAGTTTTTTTTTCAAAGGATTTAGCTTGGGGTGAATTATATATTCTAGATCTTTTTCTATACCATTCGGGTGGGTTTAGATGCTCAGGAAATCTAATTGTACCACGATTTAGCCAGTAAATTATTAGTGGAATAGTAAATACTAAAGGAATTATTAATGCTGCTATTGGTAAAAGTAAAGTCCAAGCATTTTCCCAACCTCCAGTTATATGTTTATAAATATACGGAACAGAAATAATTGCAGCTATTTGCAAAATTAATGGGATTACGCAGCCGAGTTCTGGAAAACTAAGAGAGTTTTTCTCTTTTTTCCCTTTGATTAAGCCATCAGGCATACCAATAATTGTTCCTTTTAAGCTAGCAACAGTATCAGGACTATCTGTTACAATTTGAATTATTCCTCCATCTAAATGATCAAGAAAATCAAAGTCAATAATTGCACTAGCTTTGCTATTCACTTCTTTTATTTTTTGGATAGAAACATTGCAAACATCTCTTGTTACCCCACTTATATTAATATCAAGTACATTAGCTCCATCTATTTCAACTCGAAGAGGATCATTACTTGTCAAGTCTTCTTTTGATATTGGAATACGACCAAAATTTGTAAAACGCACGTATTGAAGAATCACACTGTTAACAGTCTCTCTGCTTTCTCCAGTTCCTTCATAAACAATTTTAATTGAATACCCACTTTGCTTTGAAACAGCATCAGCAATTGGTGTTGGAGGTAAAATGTCATATGTAAGTTTTTTTTCTTTGTGGCTAGTCCGAAAGGCATAAATAGCATACCCTAAGCTAATAATAGTAAGTATAGCACCTATTATTCCTACAACAATACCTGTTTCCATAAAAGAGTTTTAGTTAAAAAAATAATTTAAGCCATATTACATACCAATGATAAACATTTAAACTACCACAAAATATATCATTCAAACAAGGAATCCATTCTAAACTTTAGAAATCAATGTATTTACAGGAAAATGATCAATAAACTCATTCAAATAAATTGGCTGAATAAAAGTTCATTAAACATTCGTTTTCAAGGAATCTTCTTCTCAGCGCAATAACCATATATCTTGATCATGCCACCCGTCTCTTTCCAGCCGAGCTTCAAATTTGCGAGAAATAGTGTGAGCTATAATGGGTGTATCTGAAGGGATGATTATCTTAAAGTCTGCCATAATATCAATTCCTCTCTTCCACTCACATGAATTAAAGTCTAATTAAATCATTTTTGTAAGTAATATCAGGCTATCGCAGTCAATACCTTAAAGTATTTTGAATGCAGCAACCATATATTTATTGCAGAAAATTTCATCCTATTTCGTATCAATAAGCATGAAACCCCTTCAATTTGAAGTACCCTCCAGTTACCCTCAGCCCAAAATACAAGGCGATTTTATACAAAATAAAAAAGCCTTGAGCCGCTATAAGTTAATGCGAGTCAAGGCTTTACTTGAGTGTGGGACCGGGCGGATTTGAACCGCCGACACACGGATTTTCAGTCCGTTGCTCTACCGACTGAGCTACAGTCCCTTTCACAAGGACGGCAAAGATAATGGGTTTCTTAGCTACATACAATATTGAATCGTACTTCTTTCAAAAAAAATTGGCTTAAGGGATCTGAATATCCTTTAAACGAAGCTGAAGGGTTCTCCGGCCATTCCAGTTATTTTCTTCCAACACATAGGCCACTTTGAACGGTTTTTCATTCCGTACGGCCGGCAGAAATTCATGCATGTTAAACCCGATGGTATCAAACACCCCCGAGCCGTTTTGGCGAACTCTCATCTTCAGATGTCCATTACCCACAATGGTGGGTTCGCCTACTACTTTCACGCCCTCACTCATAAAAACCGGACGCAGGTTTCCGGGGCCAAATGGTTCAAACTGACTGAGCAGCTTCCAGAACTTCATATCTACATCTTCGAGATCGAGTTTGGCATCTACGGTAAGTTCAGGCTCAAAGGAGTTTTCGGAAAGATCGGTGTAGGCCAGATCATTCATGCGTCGGCGGAATTCACTCAGGCTGCCTTCTTTCAGTGTAAGTCCGGCCGCAAATTCGTGTCCGCCAAATTGCTCCAGCAGATCTCCGCATTTTTTGATAGCATCATAGATATTGAAGCCTTTCACACTTCGGGCCGATCCTTTTATTTTTCCATCCACGTTACTGAGCATAATGGCCGGGCGGTGATACAGATCCACCAAACGGGAAGCTACAATTCCTATCACCCCCAGGTGCCAGTCTTCCTGATACAGTACAATGGTCGAAACTTCTTCCATATCGAAATCTTCTTCGATCTGAGCCATCGCTTCTTTCATGGTTCTTGAGTCTGTATCGCGGCGTTTCAGGTTCACCGATTCCAGTTCGTGTGCATGTGACTTTGCCTCGGCCATAGTTTCAGAGATCATGAGCTTCACAGCCGTACTGGCATCTCCCATTCGTCCCGCAGCATTAATTCGGGGACCTATGGAAAAGACGATCTTGGAGGTATTCACCTCTTCCTGAGAAACATTGATCAGCTCAAGCAACGCTTTTATACCTACCCGGGGATTTCTCTGAACCATTTTAAGCCCGGCTTTCATAAGCACACGATTTTCATCGATGATGGGCACAATATCGGAGGCAATGGAAATGGCTACGAGATCCAGAAATTTATAAGAGACTGATTGAGGCAGGCCCAGCTTTTTGATGGTTCCCTGAATGAGTTTATACCCTACGCCGGCTCCGGAAAGTCCATCGAAAGGATAATTACAATCCGGTCGTTTGGGATCGAGTACCGCTACTGCATCGGGGATGCCGTCGCCAACAGTATGGTGATCACAGATCACGAGGTCGATGCCTTTTTCTTTGGCAACTTTGGCTTCTTCGATAGCAGTGATCCCGCAATCCACAGATACGATCAGTGTAGCCCCGATCTCTTCAGCGTATTTAATGCCATCGGGATTGATGCCGTAGCCTTCCTTAAATCGGTGTGGGATATAGTAATCGGCATCTACTCCAAATTCCTTTAGAAAAATATAGAGGCAGGAAGTAGCCGTAGTTCCGTCTACGTCGTAATCGCCGTAAACGAGTACTTTCTCACTTTTACGGATAGCCAATGCAAGGCGTTCCGCACCGGCATCCATGTCCTTCATTAAAAAAGGATCGTGGACGTTCTCTATCTCTGGTCTGAAAAAGTATCTTGCTTCATCGTATGTTTTTATGCCGCGGATAGCCAGTAATTGGGCTATTTTGTCCGGAATTCCGAGCTGCTCTGCAAGTGTTGAGGCAGAGTCCTCCCCTTCCGGCTGCGCGAATACCCAGCGGAATGACATGATTATTTTGTGCTTTATTTTTATTCATAAAGGCGATGCGGCGGTCAAACCGGATTGCCAACGCTTTCGCGTGCTTATTGGATATATAAAATACTATTAAACTTGAGAAATTCAGCCTCTTTGTTCAATAAAATAAAAAGGATTTCACGAAGGTTCATTCCTGAGGCTTTTTCACGCATTTTCTTACAAACTTTTGTATCGATGAGCGTTCACAGGTTGAGAACCGGCAAATAAATCCCGACCTTGGAAGCGGTTCCAAAAACGGATCTCCATGAATTAATAGTTATATTTACGCCATGACTAAAACCATTGAAAAAGCACCTAAACCATTGACACAAGAGAACAAGAATTTTCCCATTTTTAATGAGCTGGCTAACAAAGAGCACGAACAAATTGTGATCTGTTCTGATCCTGATACCGGCTTGAAAGCCATCATTGCCATTCACAATACCACGCTCGGCCCTGCACTTGGCGGAACCCGTATGTGGAATTATGAAACGGAAGAGGCCGCAATAAAGGATGTGCTCCGACTTTCCCGCGGCATGACCTACAAAGCAGCTATTTCCGGGTTGAATTTAGGCGGAGGCAAAGCCGTCATTATTGGCGACCCTCACACCGAAAAAACCGAAGCTTTATTCCGTTCTTTCGGACGCTTTGTGGATGGCCTTGGTGGTCGTTACATCACTGCCGAAGATGTTGGAATGACCGAAAAAGAAATGGAGTGGATCTATTCTGAAACCAAGTATGTAACCGGTATCCCCAAAGCACTGGGCGGAAGTGGAAACCCGTCTCCTGTAACAGCTTATGGCGTATACATGGGCGTTAAAGCCTGTGCCCAAAAAGCTTATGGAAACGACTCTTTGGAAGGTAAGAAGATCGCCCTTCAGGGAGCCGGAAATGTAGCTTCTTATTTTGCACGTCATGCCGCAAAAGAAGGCGCTGAACTTTTTATATGTGATATATACGATGAAAAAGCCAAAACCCTTGCTGAAGAAGTTGGTGGCAAGCTGGTTGATCCGAATTCCATTTATGGACTGGATGTCGACATTTTCACCCCTTGTGCGTTAGGCGGGGTGATCAACGATGATACCATGGATGAGTTCAAATGTGATATCATTGCCGGCGGAGCCAACAACGTGTTGGATGAAGAAGACAAACACGGGCAGATGCTACTCGATAAAGGTATTATTTATGCTCCCGATTATGTGATCAATGCCGGTGGTATCATCAATATTGCAAGCGAGTTGGAAGGCTACAACGAGAAGCGCGCTATGCAAAATGCCGGAAACATCTACACCACCATCACTGACATTTTGAACTATTCTGAAGAACACGGGATCCCGGCTCATAAAGCTTCGAATGACCTGGCAGAAAAACGCATAGAAACCGTTGGGAAGATCAAGAACAAATACTCTTCCAATGCCAGCATCTCCGGCCGACTCGGAGGAGTGTATAAGCGATTCAATGACTGATCATTGAATTAAGCTGCTTTAGTTTTTTGTAAAAGAAAAGGGACGCATGAATTGCGTCCCTTTTTTTATGGGGTAGAATGTGAGATAATCCTTTTGGGCTTCGCTTAGCCAATAAGTATCAGCAACTGATTTGATATTAGTTACCCGCATTCGCAGGATGACTCTCAGCCTGTACTATTTCCAGTTACCAATGGTGAGGCGGACAGGCTGTCCGCCTTACGTGGGTTAATCACCAAAACTACCGGCAGGCCCGGGAAATACCACCGGACTTTCAAATCCATCTTTCGATACGCTTGCCACGCCGAAGTAGTAATTATCGATAACTACATTTTCGAGGGTGTGCTCGGTTACATCGGCTGGAACAAACTCACTTTTTTGCCATTGGTTGGCGTCAGTGAGCCTCCAGTAGATCTTGTAACCGGCCAGTTGAGGATTTTCTTCGGGATCGAGGGCTTTCCAGCTCAGGGTTGCACTTGGACGAACCGCTCCGGAAATTTGCACTTCGGCCGGCGGACTTGGTGCCCAGCTCATGGCGGCCATCGTTACGGCATTTAAACCGGTCAGTTTGGCGGCAAAATCAAATTCCACTTCGCTAAGTACATCGCCGTATTCAACACCATCTTCGGTTCTGAGATCCTGATGCTGTCGGTTATAGTCTTCGTTGGTTTCCATGATTCGTACTGCAGGAAATCCAACATCGTTGAATGGACGGTGATGTCCGCCACGGCCAAAACGATCGAGGCGATAGATCATCATCACATCTAAATTACGGATGTAGAGGTCAGCCATTTTATCAACGTAGCGCGCCAGATTCCGGGATGGAGAATCCACTTCACCGCCGGTAAATCTCCGAATTCGGGCTTCGCGTTCTGTTTCAACCGCTCGCGTTCCTTCCGAAAACACGCGGGCCGTGGTGTTGTCGATCACACCATTGATGCCCTGTATATTTCCGATCATATCGTTGTTCAAAACGCCTTTGATATCCCAGCCTTGCTCTTTGGCGTGTTCAGCGAGGATCTGTCCGCCAAATAATCCCTGCTCTTCTCCGGAAAGCTGTGCATACATAATGGAGCCCTCAAATTCATACTGACTCAATACCCGCGCGGCCTCCAACACTCCTGCTACTCCAGAGGCATTATCGTTTGCGCCGGGCGATGTAGATTCGCCATCCATCACATCACTTACTCGAGAATCAATATCGCCGCTCATCATCACAAACCGGTTTGGATCGGCCGTACCACGCTGAATAGCCACTACGTTTACTATTTCAACGGGTTCGGGAATTCGGTTCTCACCCCCAACATAATCCCGCACATAAAACACTTCGAGGCATCCTCCGCAATCGGCTGAAATACGTTCAAATTCTTCTTTCAGCCAGCGCCGGGCAGCTCCAATTCCTTCTGTTTCAGATGTAGTGTCGGATAGGGTATGGCGGGTATCAAAACTGACGAGCTTGGTGATATCGGCTTCAATGCGTTCTGCAGAAGTTGCAGCTCCGATCTGCCGAAGTACTTCGGTTTGAGGAGTTTGGGAAAAAGCTGTTCCCGCAATCATCATCACAAATAATAAAGAGCAAACAGTAGCTTTTAATGTTTTCATAGGTCAATTTTTGTTGAAATTATAATAGGAGCCTTTGAGCTCGTAGTACGTTATTGGTCTTGATTGAGGTATTCTTCCATATTTTGCTGGAATTTCACCTGGGCTTTTAATCCTGTTCGGTGGCCTAAATAAGAACCCAGAGCACAGGCCAGGATCACCGTAAACTGAAAGGTCAGGTTGGATTGCCCAAGCCCGGTATCATAGATCTGAACCCAGATGAGAGGCGGAGCAGCAACCAACAGTCCAAAAATATAGGGAATGGGATTGGGTCCCTGAAGGCGGCGCATAAATCGTCTGCCGCTCACAGAAATAATATTCATATACACCAAGCCGAATCCAAGCAGAAACAGGGTCCCTACAAAAGTGGGATCACTGATCTTCACTAAAAATTCGGATGAGAACAGGGTAAAAGCGGCCGAAATGATGAACACACCGGACGCATAAAAAAGAAATCGGGGCAGGTTATCCAAAATGGAAATAAAATTTGGTTAATGGCTTTTTGATGAGCTGAAATTCCAAAAAAGAAATCCCAAATTCCAATGCAGATATATCTTTTAACGGTTACAGGTTCGTGAAAAAGTAGAACCCCATAATTCCGGCAGCTATTACTTTTAAGCCGGTGGCTGCCATAAAGCCTGCAAATGCCCCCAAAGCTGACTTCAGAGCCCGATCTGATCTTTGTCCGGCCAGAATTTCACCCGCAAAAGCGCCGATGAGTGGGCCGATCACGAAACCTAAAGGAGGGAAAAATAATCCAGCGACCAAGCCAACCACGCTGCCGGTTACTGCATACGGAGAGCCACCCGACCTTTTTGTGGCCCAGGCGGGAATCACATTATCCAGCACAAAACCGAATAGTATGGCAATACCGGCCCAGATCAACATAAAGGTGAGGGAAAAAGGGGCCGATACAAACTGAAGCACCAATAAACCAGCGTAACTGAAGGGAAGCCCGGGTACAACCGGCAGAAAAGCACCGATCAGTCCGGCAATGATCAGCAACGCTCCAAAAATTAGAATAATTGTTTCCATACACAGTGAACGTGGTTAATAGCACTAAGTTACGCTTCAGATATTTTGTCGGTCCACGATCTTATTTTCTTCATCGATGAAGCCCTCTATACGAGCCAGCTGAATGAGCGTGGTTGACAGTAATTGATCAAGGTTGATAGCAGATGACTTCAGCCACTTGTGAGTGTCGCGGTCTTCGGGATATTTTTCGATGCAGTTTTCGGTATATCGCTCGAAATCGCGCACAACTTCCAGGATGTCCAATAATTTATTGGGACACTGGCATTCGATCATATCCGCATGTTTGCGAAGTTCTTTGGCTGCTTCCTCAGAAACCTGAGTGCCGTCTTCTACAGTAATTTGCATAATAAATGATAGTATTTAGGAATTAGTATTTGTTGGGAGAAACCAGTGGGTTTGAACCGGCTTCTTTTTACCGCGAATTGACTTCAACGGCATCTTTTGAAATTGAAAATCATCTTTTAATACCTGATAGACCTCATCTGAACATAATACATCCACGGTATAATGTTTGGTCAATTCTTCGATCCGTGCTGCTACATTCACGGTATCGCCCAGCACGGTGGTTTGTTTTAGCTGATTGGTCTCGAGCCTGCAGTAGGCGGCCTCTCCGGTGTGAATACCAATACCAACCGCAACCATAGACTCTACCTTAAAATACCGGCTTGCGTTGATCTCTTTCAGCGTGCCACGTATTGAAACACAGGTTTTTGCCGCTAACTTCACATGATTGTCGGCTTCTCTGGCAAACCCAAAGTGGGCCAGAAAGCCATCTCCGGTAAAACGATCAACGGTACCTCCGTTTTCTTCTACAACTTCCCCAAGAACTGCCAACACCGTGTTTGCAAATTCAACAGCCTCAAAGGGATCTTTATCATCAAATAAAGAAGTAAAGTTCCGGATATCACAAAACAAGACCGTACCTACTTTCTTCTCCGGATTTTGGGCATTCATATCAATTCAGCTCCAGTCCCCTGATCAACTGTTCATCTTCCAGTAACGCTACAGCACTGTTAATTTCATCCTTGAAAAAGTGATCCTCATCGGCATGTGCAATGTGTTTTCGAATATAAGCATGCGCTACATCCACGCCATGGCCGGGTTTCATTGGTTTTCTGAAATCCAGCGCCTGTGCTGCCGTAAACATTTCTATAGCCAGTACCTGCTCCACATTTTTGAACACATTCAGCAATTTCAGCGCGCCGATGCTTCCCATACTCACATGGTCTTCCTGCCCCAGGCTGGTGGGAATGGAATCCACAGAGGCCGGATGGCAAAGCACCTTATTCTCAGAAACCAAAGCTGCGGCGGTGTACTGCGGAATCATAAAACCGGAATTGATGCCGGTTTCCTCCATTAACAAGGTGGGCAAACCGTCATGACCTTCCAGCAACAGATACGTTCGCCGTTCAGAAATACTTGCCATTTCGGCCAGCGCAATGGCGGCATAATCAAGCACCAAAGCCAACGGCTGACCGTGAAAATTCCCGCCCGAAATAATATCCCCGTTAGGGAACACCAGCGGATTATCGGTTACAGAATTGATCTCGGTTTCTACTGTCTTCACACAATGCGCAATGGCATCCCGGCTTGCTCCATGTACCTGAGGAATACATCTCAATGAATATGGATCCTGAACTTTGCCGCAATTTCGGTGCGATTCCAGGATCTCACTTTCTGCCAGTAGATTGCGTACATTTTGCGCTACGGTCTGCTGTCCTGAATGAGGGCGGATTTCATGAATCCGCTTATCGAATGGTTTGATGCTTCCCTGCAGCGCCTCCAGGCTCATTGCCCCTAAAAGATCGGCTACCTTCAACAGGTTCATGCTTTTTTCTAGTATGTATGCTCCATACGAACTCATCAACTGCGTACCATTGATCAGGGAAAGTCCATCTTTGGGTTGAAGGTCGATGGGTTCCTTGTTGTGCTTTTTCAGAACCTGATCAGCAGGAATGGTTTCTTTTCCTTCTTTATCCCAGAAGGAACCAAAGCCCAACAGCGGCAGTGACATATGCGCCAGCGGAGCCAGATCTCCCGACGCTCCCACACTTCCCTTTTCCGGGATAGCAGGAATCAGATCGTGCTCTTCAAAATAGAGCAGTCGCTGAAAGGTTTCGGTAGAAATGCCGGAATATCCCAATCCCAGTGCATGGATTTTGAGCTGCAGCATCAGCCGGGAAATATCTTTAGAGATCAGATCACCGGTCCCCACCGCATGCGATAAGATCAGGTTCCGCTGCAATTGTTTCAGTTGATCGGCCCCAACCCGCTTGTTGGCAAGAATCCCAAATCCGGTATTGATGCCGTAAAATGCCTCATTCTTATTGAGCGCTTCTTCCACCACGCTCCGCGAATTTTCAACTCGTGAAGGATCTTTTCTTAACTCAGAAATTGACTTCTGAATATCAGAATACAGTTTTTCTACTTTTATATGAACCATTCTATCCTTTTTTTGGCTTGATGCTTACCTATCTGACCAACTTCCATATTTGATATCAGAAGAACAATTAGATTCCCGCCTGCGAGGGAATGACCTTTTGTAAGTTTCGTGTCTATTTACGCACCAACTTTATCACTTCCCTCCACTCCGTCATCCCCGCGCAGGCAGGGATCTGATCAACATAAAAACCGATATAAAATTGGTCTTTGGTTGTCACCCCGACACGGGATGACAACTTCTTGAAGCTTATAACCAAACTCAGGTTAATTCCAAAAGCTTCACAAGCGTTATGTGCTGAAGGTCGTCAGTTAAGGTTTGGAATTCAATCCCTTCTTGCAACCGTTCAGGGGTTTGGGTATCATCGGGCTGCTTACGAATTTCATCCTAACCTAATTTCATTTCTTATGGCAAACGAACAAGACAGCAATTCCACTTCGTTTTTTGGTCACCCCCGTGGACTTGCGACCCTCTTTTTTACAGAGATGTGGGAGCGATTCAGTTATTACGGCATGCGTGCCATCCTCGTACTTTTTATGGTAGATGCTATCAACACCGGCGGACTTGGCCTGGATGATAAAACTGCTACTGCCATTTATGGACTATATACCATGTTTGTGTATTTGCTTGCTTTGCCGGGTGGCTGGCTGGCTGATAAATTCATGGGACTGCGAAATGCCATCTGGTACGGTGGTATCATTATCGCGGCCGGACACTTTGCCATGGCCATCCCAACAGACCAAACCTTCTATCTCGGTCTTGTTCTTATCGTCATTGGAACCGGATTTCTTAAGCCAAATATCAGCTCTATTGTCGGAGGTTTGTATTCCGACAATGAATCTGCCCGACGCGACGCAGGTTTTTCGATCTTTTATATGGGGATCAATATCGGAGCCTTTATTGCACCTATTGCAACCGGTTGGTTGGGAGAAAGCATTAACTGGCATTATGGATTTGGACTTGCCGGCGTAGGAATGGTCCTTGGATTGGTTCAGTATAAGATCACAGAACATTATCTGGGAGATGTCGGGGTTTTGCCGGAACAACTCGACGATCCTGAAAAACAAGCCAAACGACATTCCCGCATCAAAAATGCGCTTTGGATCATAGGGATAGCCCTTACTGCATTTATTGGTTTGGTAATGGCCGGCACCATCACCATCGATCCAGTGGCAATTGCAGATGCCTCAGGAGTTATCATTTTTGGCTTGGTGATCGCCTACTTCGTGTATGTTTTTGTTGCTGAAGAACTCACCACGGATCAGAAAAAAAAGATCGGGGTGATCGCTGCTTTATTTGTCTTTTCTGCCATTTTCTGGTCAGGCTTTGAGCAAGCTGGTTCATCCCTGAATCTCTTTGCCGAGCGTTACACCGATAGATTGATGTTTGGCTGGGAAATGCCGGCAAGCTGGCTTCAATCCGTGAATGCCTTCTTCATTATCACCTTAGCTCCTGTGTTTGGATGGCTTTGGGTTTGGCTTGCAAAACGAACCCTGGAACCTTCTACTCCCGTTAAGTTTGCACTTGGATTGATCTTTCTGGGAGTCGGATTCTTAGTGATGATGTTTGCCTCCTATTACGTAGTGGATGGAAATCAGGTGTTACCAACCTGGCTGATCATGACGTACCTCTTTCACACCATCGGTGAGCTTTGCCTGAGTCCGGTTGGATTGAGCGCCGTAACCAAACTCGCACCCAAAAAATTAGTGGGACAAATGATGGGAATCTGGTTTATGTCCATTGCCTTTGGGAACCTTATCGCGGGCCGTGTGGCCGGACAGTTTAATCAGGAAGACATTGCTGCCGACCCCGGCTTACTGCCCGATCTCTTTTGGATCATTGTGATCACCACTGTGGGTGGTGGCCTTGTGATGCTCCTTCTCAGTAAACCCATCCGCAAACTAATGGGGAATGTGAGATAGGATTTTAGAACTTGTTTTATTTTCAAAAGGGACAGTTAAAAGCTGTCCCTTTTTTTGGTATACATTTTCAAATATGATCCTTTTTTGGCCGAAAGTCCTCCTCGCGCAGCCGGAAATCAAAAATAACACCAAGAGTAAACTTCCTTTCTAAGTTGAAGAATAAGATTCCCGCCTTCACGGGAATGACCTTTGGATAGGTTATGGATCGACTTTGGCAAGTGTCCAAAAAAAACCGCACCACCCCGTCATCCCCGTGAAGACGGGGATCTGATTATATCTAAAGGCAGATATGGTCAAGCCAAACCCGTTCATTTAAAAGTGCATCCTGCCATCAGGCAAAATTTCATTCCAGAAATCCTTCATCGTAGGATTGATCGATCTGATCAAATTAACTTTCCATTCTCTATTCCACTTCTTGATCTGCTTTTCTCTGGTAATTGCCTCATACATCGTTTGATGAATGTCGTAGTACATCAGATAGTACGTGTTGTATTTTTTTGAGAATTCACAGCCCTGCCCTTTTTTATGATCAAAGACTCGTTGAAGGAGATCACTTGTGACCCCAGTGTATAACACCGTTCTTTTGCTATTTGCCAGTATGTAAACATACCCCTCTTTCATACTTAGTTAGAGTGATGAAAAGGGGATTCCTTACAGACTTTTTTTTGAATTCGATTTTGGGGTAATAAATACAATTAGATTCGCGCCTCCGCGGGAATGACCTTGGAGAGATTTTAGATTGATTTCAGTGAGTGCCAAAAATTACCCACCAACCCGTCATCCCTGCGAAGGCAGGGATCTGATTACAACCACCCAAAAAATATCAGATACCTATTCAGATTGAATTCCCAAATTCAGCAGGGGCGGATGGGCTATCCGCCCTACGTCTTTTAAAAATTAAGCTGCATTCCCACGACCAATGCCTGATAGTCACTTTGTGCATCAGAGGTAAAACGTTGTAGTTCGCCGATCATAGTGAGGTTGTCTGTAACTTTATGACGCGTAAACAGCATAGCCAGCGTGTTCTTGATATCCGGCGAAGAACCTACCACTGTTGAATTCGCATCCTGAGATCCTTCTCCATAACTCACCCCAAAAGTAGTTCGCTGCACCGCATAAGTTACTTCGGTGTACCATTGTTGAGCATCCACTTCAGCTTGTGCAAGTCCGGTGCCTGTCAGACTGATTCCGATCAACCCATCAGCGCCCACACCGCTTGTTTGCGAATAGCTCCCGGTAAATCCAAACCCGGATACACTCATTCGGGCTCCCGCATCCCATCCGGAAATATTGTACTCATAATCGGCACTTACCACATTTACGTTTTGGAGCATTCCACCGGCCCAGAAATCAATGGATCCTGATTCCATATCAAATAAGTAATTCGCCTGTGCTTCTAATCTGGGAAGAGGTGTTTCCACATTTGCTTGAGAAGTTCCACTCGGTTTTTCTGGGTTGATGAGGCCGGCCTTCACCGTAAATCCATTTATAGCAGGAGTAGTGTAGGTGATCCTCGGGTTGAAGTTTGCGTAGGTATATCCGGTTCCGATCCGGCCTAATGTTGCATCCGCTGCATCAGGTCCGCCAAAACGGCCAACGCCCATGCCACTACCCGCATCACCAATAGAACTGCTGTTAAAAATACCGAAGCCTTTCCCGATATTAACGGTTCCGAAATCACCGGAAACCTGGATATCAGCTACCCGTCCTTCAAACAAACCGGCATTCTGTACACTTGGCCCCTGTAGGTGATGGTTGATCTGAAAGATCCCCTTCACCTGAATGCCATTCATTTCCGGAGCTGTGATGTTGAAGTTGATGCCTCCGGGATTAAAACCTGACATTACCCGAGTGGCAAACTGGTCATTACCATTGGTACTATAGTTGTTATGACTTGAAGCCACGAGGAATACCGGAAGCTGCCCGGTAACATGAAGTCCCCAACCTTCATTGGTTTCAAAATTTACACCCTGCGCTTTTAACTGACTGGGCTGCAATGAAAAAGTAAATAAAAGTATAAGCGTGGTTCCAAGTAGCGTTTTAAGTGTCTTCGAAAAATTCATAATGAGTCCTTTCTTGATGGTTGGTTTGTTTATTAGGTATGAATCTGAGGTTCGTAAACTTTATTTGTCACTCTGAGCGCCCCGAAGTTTGGTTGAATCTGTTTTCCTTACGCGAAGAGTCTCAATGTCAGTTCCACATCTCAGCTTGTTTACACTTTGAGATCCTTCGCGTTATACAACTATCCTCAAATCTCCAATTTGAGCGCTCAGGATGACAACTTTTAGAGATCGACCTTCATTACTTGCTAAAGTAGCAGATAGACAAGTCCAGCCAATACAGCTCCGACTGAAGGAGCTACAATTGGAACCCATGAGTAGGCCCAGTCGCTGCTACCTTTCTTGGAAAAGGGCAAAACAGCATGGGCAATTCTTGGTCCCAGGTCACGGGCAGGATTAATGGCATACCCCGTCGGGCCACCCAACGCCAGACCGATACCAAATACCAACAATGCAACCGGTAGTGCCGACAATGCGCCAAGCCCGAAACCAACTTCCTCGCCGTTTATAGTGATAGTCGATAAAAATTCGCCATTCACATCAATGAAACCGGGACTTGCCAGATACAAAATTCCAAATATCAGGATGAACGTCCCTATCACTTCAGTCATAAAATTTGAGCCATAATTTCGGATCTCAGGGATGGTGGAGAATACTCCGAGTTTGGTTGTTTCATCTTCCGTTGCTTCAAAGTGATCTTTATAGGTGAGCCAGGTCAGAAACCCTCCAACAAATCCACCGGCTACCTGGGCAAGGATGTAAGGCACCACCATCGCCCAGTCAAACAGTCCGGCGGTTGCCAATCCCAGCGTTACGGCCGGGTTTATGTGGGCTCCGCTAAACTGCCCCATAGTGAATACAGCTATGAATACGCCCATTCCCCATCCCCAGGTAATGACGATCCAGCCGCTGCTGTTGCCTTTGGTTTTGTTTAAGATCACATTTGCTACCACACCGCAACCAAAAAGCAGCAGAATGGCGGTTCCTATAAATTCAGCTAAGATCGGACTCATGATTTGTTCTCCGTTACAATTATTGTTCTTTTTTGATGGTGCGACCAGATACACTTCCGGTACATCCACGTTTGGGTTATTCTGCCGGTTGAATGCTCGTAATACCCGGCAGATTCAGTTACATTCAATGTTATGATTACCGATCGTCAGCCCAGGTAATAGCTGCGTTTACGGCTCGTTGCCAGCCTTTGGTAAGCTCTTTTACTTTGGCAGGCTCCATTTCCTGATCAAATTGCTTATCCACTTTCCAGAGTTTTCGGATCTCTTCGATGTCATCCCAGTACCCAACGGCGAGACCGGCCAGGTAAGCAGCTCCGAGTGCGGTTGTTTCGGTTATCACGGGACGAATAACCGGCACATCTGCCAGCAGATCACTCTGGAATTGCATCAAGGTATCATTCACGGTTGCTCCGCCATCTACCCGGAGTTCTTTTACTTCAATGCCGGCATCGGCTTTCATGGCGTTCAACAGATCCATCACCTGATAGGCAATAGAATCCTGGGCAGCTCTGGCAAGGTGTGCGCGATTGGTTCCGCGGGTGATTCCCACCATGATTCCACGAGCGTGCTGCCTCCAATGAGGGGCTCCCAATCCGGCAAAAGCGGGCACCAGATATACACCGTCCGAATCCTCTACTTTATTGGCAAAATATTCGATGTCTTTGGATTCCTGAATGATGCTCATCTCATCGCGCAGCCATTGTACCACGGCTCCTCCGATAAAAACAGATCCTTCTAGCGCATATTCCGTTTTCCCATTGATCTTCCATGCCACGGTAGTCAGCAGGTTGTTCTCTGATTTCACAGGCTTCTCTCCCACATTCATCAGCATAAAACATCCGGTTCCATAGGTGTTTTTGACCATGCCGGGCTCAGTGCACATTTGTCCGAACAGGGCGGCTTGCTGGTCACCGGCAATTCCTGCGATCGGTACTTTGCTGGCAAAAAGGGTAGTCTTTGTTCGCCCGTACTCCTCACTCGACTGTTTCACTTCCGGAAGCATGTTTTTGGGGATGTCCATCAACTCCAGCAACTCTTCATCCCATTCCATTTTATTGATGTTGAAAAGCATAGTTCGGGAGGCATTGGTAACATCAGTGATGTGCAATTCACCCTGGGTAAAATTCCAGATCAGCCACGAGTCAATAGTCCCAAAGGCAAGTTCCCCTTTTTCGGCTTTTTCGCGGGCTCCTTCTACATTATCCAGGATCCATTTTACTTTGGTTCCGGAGAAATAGGAATCAACAACCAGCCCCGTTTTCTCTTTGATCATCTCAGCATGACCTTTTTCTTTGAGCTGATCACAATATTCGGAGGTACGGCGATCTTGCCATACAATAGCATTATAGATGGGCTTCCCTGATTCGCGATCCCAAACCACCGTGGTTTCCCGCTGATTGGTGATCCCAATGCCTGAAAGCGCTTTTCCGTTGATACCTGCTGAAGCCACGGCCTCGGCTGCAACTCCTGCCTGTGAAGACCAGATCTCCTGCGCATCATGTTCCACCCAACCGGGCTTCGGATATATCTGCCTGAATTCTTTCTGAGCCACGGATACGATCTCTCCCTTTTTATTGAAAAGCATCGCTCGTGAACTTGTGGTTCCCTGATCTAAGGCTAAAATAAATTGTTCCATAACAACTCCGGTTGGTTCTTTAATTACTATTTATTGTTTCTAAAGCTTTCGGTGTGTACTCCTGCAACACGTACCGGTTTGCAAGTGTAGTAAATTCTTTTATTTGATGGGATATCCATTCCTCATCATAACCCAGCTCGCCGGCCATCAGTTCAGCAACCGTTTCAGCCATATCCATGGCCACTCTGGCATCCAGGAATAATATCCGGATTCGCCGGGCCAGGAAATCTTCTACGGTTCGGGCCATTTCGTTGCGAGCGGCCCATATAACTTCTGCCGCAATATGTTCATGATCGGGGTGAAGTTTTTCTTTTAAGGATGAGTTTTCCTTAGCCATCTCCATGATGGCATCTCGATCAGAGCCGTAGAAATACAACGGATCATTATAATCTGTGCTTTCTTCAAATCCGTGAACTTTGAGTGATTCGCTGGTGGACTTCCGCCTCTCCATCCCTGCCACTTTCTCCGCTTTATCAATAGTATCCTCACCCATCTTACGGAAAGTGGTCCATTTCCCACCGGTGATCGTGATCAATCCTGATTCCGAAACGATCAGCTTATGGCTTCTGGAAATCTCCTTGGTCTTGGTATCACCTTCTTTAGGAGCGGCCAGTGGACGTAAACCTGCAAACACACTTCTCACATCAGCGCGGGTTGGTTTTTTAGCGAGATACTTTTGAGCGGTCTTCAATATGAATTCGATCTCCTCCTCTTTGGCCATCGGCTCCAGACTGTGTTCATCCAGTGGAGTATCGGTGGTACCTACCACAACTTTGTTGTGCCACGGCACGGCAAACAGGACGCGGCCGTCATCGGTTTTTGGGATCATGATGGCATCTTCACCGGGCAGGAATTCCTTATCCAAAACCAGATGCACACCCTGACTCGGCTTCACCATTTCCTTGTGCTCATCCTTATCCATCTTCATGATCTCATCCACAAAAACTCCTGTAGCGTTGATCACCGCTTTGCCCTTGAGCTCATATTCTTTTCCAGTCTCACGATCTACTGCCTTCACCCCAGAGATACTTTCGTTTTCTTTCAGTAATCCGGTGACCTCAAAATAGTTCAGTGCTACACCATCATTTTCATTTATGGTTTGAGCCAGATTGACGGAAAGGCGGGAATCATCAAATTGCCCATCGTGGTAGATAACTCCTCCACGAAGTCCTTTTTGTTCTATAGTAGGCAGACGGCGAATGGTTTCTTTTTTTGAAATGGGTTTCGATCGTCCCAAACTCAATTTCCCCGAAAGCAGATCATACATGGTGAGTCCGATCGTGTAGTAATATTTAGTCCACCATTTATAACCGGGAATGACAAAGATCTCGTTTTGAACCAGGTGAGGAGCATTTTTTTGAAGGAGTCCGCGCTCACGCAGTGCTTCCCGCACCAGCGCAATATCACCCTGTGCCAGATACCGGACTCCGCCATGCACCAACTTTGTACTGCGGCTTGATGTCCCCTTGGCAAAATCAGATTGCTCCAGCAACAGGGGCTTGTATCCACGACTCACCGCATCCAATGCCGCACCCAATCCCGTAGCCCCTCCTCCAATAATGATCACATCCCATTTTCCTGACTGACTCTCTTCTACTTTTTGAAGTAATTTCTGTCGTTTCATGATATTCACCTTCATAGATGTTGTTTCATTTTATTCTGTTATTAATTTATACAAAACAAATCGAAAGGCAAATTTTATAATTTCAAAATATTTCAAAACACCATTGCACGCTAAATGACTATCTATGAGGAGTTTAGGTCAGCAACACCTAATCCTTTATGTGGGTCAGGCCTGCCTAATGAGTTTCACTTTGTTTCATATGTGTGCGTATTTGTGCTATATCATCTTTGATGTTATATTTGAAACCAACCAAAACAGCTTTTTATGACAGTAACGGAACGACACGAAAAAATTCTTCAGGAACTGAAAGAAAACGGAAAGGTCAGTGTGCAAGAGTTAAGCAATGAGCTTGACGTATCTGAAGTAACCATCAGAAAAGATCTTCGGGTACTGGAGGATAAAGGCTTGCTTTTCAGAACGCATGGAGGAGCCACGCAAAGTAATCCCTACACCAGCGACCGGCCGGTTTCGGAAAAAGAAAAGATCCAGGCCGAAGAAAAGAATGCGATAGCAAATGAAGCAATCAAGCTTATTGGTGATAATGACTCCATTATTCTGGCTTCAGGAACTACCATACTTGCAGTGGCTCGGAAAATTCACCCCGAAAAAAGACTGAATGTGATTACCTCTGCACTTAACGTGTCGCTGGAATTATCGCAGCATGAGAATGTGGAAGTGTTACAGCTGGGCGGGCAACTCCGGCAAAGCTCAACTTCTGTGGTAGGTCCGTATGCCGAGCAGTTTATGGAAGGCATTACCTGTGGCATCTTGTTTTTGGGTGTGGATGGCATCGACCTTGATCACGGACTCACCACTTCGAACCTGATGGAAGCCAGCCTGAACCAGAAATTCATTGACGTTGCTCAATACACGGTGGTGGTAGCAGATCATACCAAATTCGGAAAGCGGGGATTCAGCCGTATTTGCAGCCTCGATAAAGTCCAGCACATTATCACCGACGATGGCATTGCACCGGAACTGATCAATAAACTGGAAGAAGCCGGTGTACAAGTGACCGTTGCCAAATAAAAAAGGGAACCACTTCAGCTCCCTTTTATCTATAACATCCTGTCTCGGATCCTAAAATCCTTTTGCGAATCCGGCTCCTATAAAAGTAATTTCGTTTTCGGTGTCATAGCCGATATTTGCATCAAGCTGAACACCGCTGTTTAACCCAAAAGTAATACCGCCCTCTATCCAGTGTTGCTCAAAATTGCCGTAATATCGTCCTGCATATCCAAAATAGCCGCCAACATTATCGGAAATGGTAAAGCCCGGGGTCACCGTAAACAGCCAGTGGTCCTCAAGATCACCAACACCTAAAGTGTATCCCAGATTTGACGAAAAGCTCAGGGTTTCATGAAACGCATAATCCGCAAGCAGACCAATGGAAGGCACCACTTCATTGCTTGTGAACTCATCAGATCCAACAGGTAAGCTTATTTCCGCCAGGGCCGAAAGATCTATTTTACTTTCATTTGAAAGCAGCTTGTATTTCGCCCCAATGCCCATATCCTGAAAGCCTGTAACCGTTCTGCTGCCACCGAGCAATTCCTGGTCAAAAGACGTATAAGATCCTAAAAGAGCTCTCACTTCAAATTGCTCAGTCAATCCATATCTGAGTAGCAGCTGACCAATATCAAACTGTTGATTGAAATCTGTATTACTGAATTGAATTCCGCCCTCAAGCCCAAGCATGTTTTGTGGCGTGATGGAAGAGCCGGTTCCAGCCGGGACGATCCGGGGAATATGATTGAGCCTGCACAAACTGAAATCCAAAAATCAAGAGGACGGTAAACGATAATATCTTTTTCATAGGATTGAATTTATTGCGGTTGATTAGAACCAAATGTACAGAAATGAGCTTTAAATCCGTAGTTATTAACCACGAATTATGCTTACGGTTTTCACACCAAACTGCCTATCTTTTAGCCATGACAGACATCAACCAAAAACCACCTATCGCTGCTATTGCCACTCCGGTTGGGGAAGGCGGAATTGCCGTTATTCGTGTTTCCGGAAAGGATGCGATCGCCACAGTGGAGCAGGCCTTTAAAGGCAAAGACCTCACCCAGCAAAATTCCCATACCGTTCATTTTGGTAAGATCATGAACAAGGACGGACTCCCGGTGGATGAAGTGTTGGTGACGCTCTTTCATTCTCCACGATCTTATACCGGCGAGGAAACAGTGGAGATCTCTTGTCATGGTGGAGTATTAGTTACCCAATCGGTACTGGAAACCATTTTAGCGCTTGGGGCGAAGTCAGCTGAACCGGGTGAATTTACGCAGCGAGCCTTCCTTAATGGGAAACTGGACCTGGATCAGGCCGAAGCCGTTGCGGATCTCATTCACGCCAAAAGCTCCAAAGCGGTGGATGCGGCGCACCAACAATTGGAAGGTCGACTGGGCGAGCACATCAAGAAATTCCGTCAACAGATCATCGATGCCACGGCGATGGTGGAACTGGAACTGGATTTTATTGAGGAGGATGTGGAGTTCGCCAACAAGGAACAGCTCCAAAAACTCCTTGAAGAGCTGGATACAGAGATCACCGAATTGCTGGAAACCTATGAAACGGGTCGACTGGTAAAAGATGGCGTGAAGACGGTTTTGATCGGCCGCCCCAATGCTGGCAAGTCTACTTTATTGAATACGCTGGTGGGCAGCGATCGTGCCATCGTAACCGAAATTGCCGGCACCACCCGCGACACCATCGATGCCGACTGGAGTTATGATGGACTCCTCTTCAAACTCATTGACACGGCCGGATTGCGGGAAACCGAAGATGTTATAGAGGCCGAAGGTGTAAAACGCTCCCAAAAAGCTTTTGAACAGGCCGACCTGGTGATCTACCTGAAAGATCTCTCTCAGCCTTTTTCTGAAGTAGAGCGAAAAGAGATCGCCGATTTTCAATCGCGTGCTAAAGATACGCCTTTTATCCTGATCGGAACGAAAGCAGATATTGAAACGGATGAGGAGTGGCGCACGGAATTTGACCTGAAGATCTCAGCTTTGGAAGGTGAGAAGATCAAAGAATTGAAACAGCTGCTAAAAGACCGTGCTCTGGAAAACAAACATTATGATGCCTCCAGCCTGCTCGTTACTTCTACCCGCCACCGCGATGCCCTTCAGAAGACACAGGAGCACGTCCGATCTGCCCTGCGTGCTTTAGGCCAAAATATGACCGGGGATTTTCTCTCCATAGATCTGCGAGCCGCTTTGAAAGAACTGGGAACTATTACCGGGGAGATCACTAATGAAGATGTTCTCGATAGCATTTTCTCTCGGTTTTGCATCGGGAAATAGATTGTAATTCGTTCACTGTTTCTGACTGTCCTCCCCGTAAGTAACAGCGAGCTGTTCTTGCTGTCCCTCCAAAGGGACACAGGGTTCTTGTCTTTAAGGGAATATAGTCCTCAATCAAACATTATAATTCATAGCTAAATCCTGTCCCTCTTTGGAGAGAGAGGATTTAGCTATGTCCCGAATGCTCGGGAAGAGAGGGCCGTGTTTGAAAGCGCAAGTTATCCCTTACTCATATCTGAGCGATTCCACCGGATCTACTTTGGCTGCTTTGATGGCCGGGAAAACTCCGGCAAGCAGGCCGATCAATCCTAAAACACCAACCGTCAGGATTACGGCTACCTGAGAGATCTCAGGATTTCCAAGAAAATCGCCTGCACCGCCTTCCAGGTTCAGGGCCCGGACTCCATATACAATGCCACTTGAGATCAGGATTCCTATGCCGCCCCCTAAAAAGGAGATGAACAGGGATTCAAATATGAACTGTGTGATGATGTGCACTCTTCTTGCTCCCACGGCGATCTTCAACCCAATTTCACGGGTCCGTTCTTTCACTACCACAAACATGATGTTTGCCACACCAACTCCGGCTATCATCAGGGTGAAAAAACCTACGGTGAACAGAAACATTTCCAGCCCCAGGGATACTTTTCGATTCATTTCTTCTTGCTCTATAAAATCCCACATGGGCATTGCTTGCTCGTCGGCCGGATCAAAATTGTATTTAGCGGACATGATCTTCGTAATACCGGCTTTGATGTCTTCCTGAAGTGAAGGATCATCGGGGCGAATGAGCATGGAGCCTATATTTCGATAACCGTACATATTTCTGAACGTTGTATGTGGGATGATGGCACGATCCGCATCCGGACCGTTATTCATAGATGTCTGCATTTTCGGCTTCATCACCCCAACTACGGTAAATGGAGTGTTGTCGAGCATCACCTGCTGTCCAACCGGATCTTCGTCCCCAAAAAGACGCACTGCGATCTCATCTCCCAGAAAAAGTACTCTGCGCATTTCATCTACATCTCGCTCATTGATGAATCGTCCACCGGCTGCCGGATACATGGTACGCATGATCTCGAAATCGGGGTTCACCCCTTCCATATAGGTGTTTGTAGTGACGTCTTCGGTTTTTAGCTGAGCTCCCCAACGTCCATATTGTGGACTTGAATACTGTATGCCCGGAACAGCTTTTTGAAGCAGATCCACATCTTCTTCGGTAAATGAAATTCGGCGCCCAATACCAAGCCCCTCATAATTCACGCTGGTTTGACCGCCGTAAACGATGATCACCTGATTTCCGGCTCCTAGCATTCCTTTTGTCATGCTTGTTCCGAGTCCCTTACCGAAGGCCAGTAGCAGGACCACGGAAAGCGTCCCCCAGGCAATGGCTGTCAGAGTGAGAAAAGAACGAAGCTTTTGCTTGGCCAGATCAGAGAAAAATTCGGTAAATAATGTTCGCCACATATGTTCAAATTTGATGATTCAATTATTTTCGTAAACACTCTACGACATCGAGCCGAGAGGCGCGCCACGCCGGTAAAAATCCGGAGGCCAGCCCCACAAAACCGAGTACCGCAAAGGCGATCAGTCCTACTTCGGGAGAGAAATACGGGGTACCTACAAACTCTTTGATCGGTATATCTTGCATCAGCTCCACCAAAACCCACCCGATGAGATAACCGGCCGATGCCCCTATCCCAATGATCATGAAGGTTTCCAGGAAGAACTGGATCATGATATGATGCCGGCGGGCTCCCGTAGCCCTGCGGATACCGATCTCTTTCATGCGTTCCTGCACTACTACGAACATGATATTTGCCACGCCGATACCTCCTACTGCCAGTGTAAAAAATCCGATCAGCCCCAAAAATCCGTTTATACCTAAAAACATGACGTTGATAAAAGACCAGAATTCATTGGTATCCCAGATACCGATCGCGTCTTTATCGGCAGGATCAAAGCGGTGTTTTTTGCCCATTACTTCATACACCTGATCCTGGATTGATTGGGCAAGCGCCGGGTCTGTGGGGGTGTACAAAATATTATTGATAATGTCGGTGCCCATCATTGCCGAAAAAGTGGAAGCCGGGATAAAAGCACGGTCTTGATCGCGCTGATTGTAGGATGAGTTCTGTATCTTCTCCTGCATCACCCCAATAACGGTGAACGGTGTATTGGAGACCATAACTTGTCTGCCAACCGGATCTTCGTCCCCAAAAATATTTTCCGCTAGTTTATTTCCCAGAAAGATCACTCTTCTTCGTTCGTCCAGGTCTCGCTGATTCAGCCACCGTCCGCCGGGCTGTTGAAATACATTCCGCAATTCCTGATAGACCGGATACACTCCTCCAACCGATGAATTCCGGCGTTTTTCTCCATTGGATACCACCAGACTTCGGCTATACTCAGGAGTTGCCACATCGATATTTGGAATCTGATCTTCCAGGATTTGAGCATCTGCTTCACGATATCGAACAGGACGCCCTATGCCGTAGCCTTCAAACGGTTTGGTGGTTTGGCCTCCAAACATGATAGCGATCTGATCTCCCATCCCCCGCATATTCAGCACGGTTTGATCGCGGAAGCCCATCCCAAAAGCCAGCAGTAAGATCAGCGTTGCAGTTCCCCACATGATCCCAAAGATGGTAAGGAAGCTTCGCAAGCGCTGCTGATTCAGATTTTGAAATAATTCTTTTATTAAAGCTGATGGTGACATCCCGAACCTCTATTGATGAATACTATCTGACTGTGAGCGTTTTAACGGGGCGCTCCAGAACTTTATCGCCTTCACGGAGCCCTTCAAGTACGGCCACGGTGATGGCGTCACTCATTCCGATCTGAATCTCGATCTCGGTTCGGCTGCCCGGTTCTTTTCCCGGAATATCCACAAACGCCTTACCGTCTCTCATGGTAACGACGCGTTCGGGAATGGTCAGCGTGTTTTCCATTTTTTCGATGATGATATCGGCATTGGCAGAATAACCGGCTCGCAACACGGCTCCTTTTGTGTCAGTGATCTTGATCTCAACAGGAAATACAGTGGCGTTGTCCTGCTCCTGTGCCTTTAGCGAAATATGCGCCACTTCACCTCTGATGGTATCGGAAGGAAGGGCTCCGATCTTGATATCAACTGGCATACCTATTACCACTTTCCCGATATCAATTTCATCTACCGTACCTTTGAAAAGGAGATTATCCATTGCTGCGATGGTCATCAAAGGGGTTCCGGCCTGGTAGGAGGTTAGCGGAACAACCGGTTCTCCGACATCAACGAGTTCTTCAAGAATATATCCGTCAATAGGTGCACGAATCACAGATTCGATCAGAACATCTCCCATCTTGATGCGGCCCGACTCAAGCAGTTCCAGTCGTTCTTGTGCAATTTGCTTTCTCACCAGAACATCACTGTGACGTTCCTTAAGCTGATCGTAATCCTGCTGAGCTACTAATTTTCGCTCCATCAGCTGGTCCATTCTGTTTAGCTCTTTTTGGAGATTCTCTTCCTCGATCTCGATACGCTCTAAGCTCCTTTTGGCTTCTGCCAGCTCCAATGGTGTAGGATCCGGACTGACCTCGATCAGCGGATCTCCTTTTCTCACATAATCTCCGGCCTCAGCATACAGCTTACTCACCACTCCCGATAATTTTGATTTCACTGCAATTTCATTTTCCGGTTCAATAGTGCCAACGGCGAGTGCCTTTTCAACGATGGTTCCTATCTCCGCCTTTACGTGAGGCTCCTCTTGTTCACCAGTCTTTTCGGTGTTGTTACTGTAGACGAAATAAGATCCGCCGCCGCCTAACACAACGATAACTATGGTTACTATCCAGATCAGTTTTGTTCTTTTTTGTTTTGCCATGATTGTATTGTGAAAATGAATTGGTTTTGAGAGCCTCTACGCGTTCACCTTCAAATTGTTTCTGATCTTTTGTTACTGACTTTAACTTCATTTCCATCAAACACCTTCTTAACACCTCTGTGGCGTGACTTTCAACCATAAAAAAACCCGTGAAATAACTCACGGGCCTTTACAAATAAACCTAACCGGATATTTTATCAGGCTAATTCCGGTACATCAGGTTTCAGAAATAACTCGTCTTTTGGCCGGCGGACTTTCTTCATTGGGGCAAGCCAGTCATTGCCTTCATCGCGATAGCCGAGCGTTAAAATAGCGATACTCTTCAGTCCCTTTTCCGGGAGATTGAGTAATTCATCCAGCTCTTCGTTTTTGAATCCTTCCATAGGCGTGGCATCAACTTCTTCGATAGCTGCTGCCGAAAGCCCAAAGCCGAGAGCAATGTAAGCCTGCCGTGCTGACCAGTTAAACTGCTCTTCCACAGATCGCGAAGCCACTCCTTTTGCCATATTTCGAACCGGTTCCAGTTCCTCTTCACTCATTTCACGAACTTCTCCTGTCAGTCGTACAAATTCGTCAATACGCTCCTGTGTGACCTCATCCCAGGCCGCAAATATCAGCACATCAGATCCATCTACGATCTGGGTTTGGCCGTACGCAACCGGCTGTATCTGCTTTTTCAATTCCGGATCAGATACATGGATGACACTGAAAGGCTGGAGGCCGATAGACGTCGGTGCCATTTGAATGGCTTCTAAAATAGGATCCAGTTTTTCTGGCGGAACTGATTTTCCATTCATACTCTTGGTAGCGTATCTCCACTGTAAAGCTTCTTGTAATTTCATAATAATTTGTTGAGTGAGTTAATAAATAGTTTCATGTTAAACTATCTCAACAAACGTGCCGCAATTCAATATCCTTCCAAATTGACCTCAATCAAATTCTTATACTACCGATAGGTTCCATCTATGGCATTTGCTCAAATTCACACCAAATAAAAAACCCGCCTGCCTTTCGACAAACGGGTTTAAAATGATAAGGAATCGAGAATCAAGGACCCTTATTCGTCCCCTCCTTCTTTTTCAGCTTCACCTTCCTGATAATCGGTAATGATGTCGCCTTTCTCTGTTACCGCAACTACTTCGTAACCCAGAGCTTCCAGGTTTTCACGATGCGCTGCGGCATCACCTACTACAAGAATGTAGAATTCATCGGGCTGCAGATGCTCTTTGGCAAGATCATCAATTTCAGCTTTTGTTATGCTATTGATGATATCTGATTGCTTTTCAACGAAGGTTTCATCAAGGTCATATCGTACGATCTCACGCAGGAATCCTGCTTTTTGGCCCGGAGTCTCATATTCACGGGCATCGCGCTGACCAATGGAATTTCGCATGAAAGTGAGTTCATCTTCCGTAATGCCGCCTTCACGATATTCGGTGATCTCTTTCATGAATTCGTACACCGCACTATCGGTTGCAGCTGATTTGATACCTGCCGATGCCGTAAATGGCCCGGGTTCGTCAGAGGCGCTGAAGTAAGAACGTGCACCGTAGGTCCAGCCTTTGTCTTCACGAAGGTTCAGGTTGATCCGGCTGTTGAATGCACCGCCCAACACGTAATTCATCAATCCGGTTTTAAAATACTCGCCGGTCGCATCGTAGGTCAGGTCGGTCATGTAACCAATTCTGATCTGGGATTGTGGCGCACCGGGCTTATCAACCAGGTACACTTTCGTTTTGTCAGCAGATTTCACTTCAGGAAGTTCAGGTACTTCAGCTCCTTTTGCTTCCCAGTCTTTAAGGAATCCAAGTTTTGAAGTGATCTCTTCTCGTTCTACATCACCTACAATCACCAGCTCGCTTAAAGAAGGATCATAGTATTTGTTGTAAAATTCTCTGACATCATCCAGCGTAATGCGCTCGATGGTTTCTTCCAGTCCACTTGCGGAAACGGAGTAGATATGCTCATCTCCATAAAGAAGTCGGTCATACACCATTCCTGCCACAGAAGCGGGGTTTTGGTAGCTCGATTTCAAGCCTTCAAGCTGCTGCATTTTTACACGGTTGAAATCATCTTCCACAAAAGCGGGACGCATCAGGATCTCTTCAGCCAGTTCCAGAGTTTTGTCGAGATGTTTTTTCAATGTACTGATGTACACCGTTGTTGTGGAATTTCCTGATGAAACGCGAACAGTACTCGCTGTTTTTCGGAGTTCTTCCTGTATCTCTTCGGCTGTATAATTCTCAGTAGATTCGTTCATCATGGAAGATGTCAATGAAGCCAGGCCTGCTTTATCCGGGGCGTAGGCATTCATTCTATGACCACCTTTAATGGTAAGCTGCATCGTAACGATGGGCACTTCGGTATAATTTGTTCCGATCACCTTGATGCCGTTGTCGAAATCGGTTCTCCAGTATTCAGGAACCTGAACAAGGGGAGCTGCTTTGGCTTCTGGCGTTTTGCTTCGGTCAAAGTCATCACCGGTTGGTCGTTCGTACTCAAGGCCGGTATAATCAACCTCTGGATACGGATGTTCACCCTCTGTTGGAGCTGTGTAATTGTCTGGTTGAGCCGGCTCTGCATTTTCATTTGGCAGTACACTTTGAATGACCGCAGGCTGATCATATACGTATTTATTGAACACACGCATGATATCTTCAGCTGTAACATCAAGATATCGCTGCAGATCGTTATTGATGTAATCTGCAGAAGGCGCAAAGGTCTCATAACTGGCCAGCTGTGATACCTTACCACTTACGTTTGTAAGGCGATTCACAAAGCTGGATTCATAAGAAGCCTTAATTTTCTGGAGATCTTCTTCTGAAACACCATCTTCAGCAAACTGCTCCAGAATACCGCGCATTTCTTCTTCAAAGTCGGATAATGTTTGACCGGGATAAGGAAGCACGAACATGCTAAACTCACCGGCTAGCTCACTTGAGCTATTACCTGCAAAGGCCTGAATGGCTTTCTGAGTTTGAACAAATTTCTGGAAGAAATAAGAACTACGTCCGGTTCCCAGAATCTGAGCCAGAAAGTCCAATGGTGCTTCATCCTCGTGATAACTCGGCACCGTAGGATAGGTGAAGATCAGTGCCGGGAAACGTATGTTGTTATCCACGTAAGAAACGTAGCGATCATCTTCGAGGGTTACCCGCTCCAGGTCCATATCCGGAACTTCAGGACCGGAAGGAATCACCCCAAAATATTTTTCGACCAGGGCTACTACTTCTTCAGGATCTACATCTCCACCTACAGTAAGCACTGCATTGTTTGGACCATACCAGCGAAGGAAAAAGTTCTTAAGATCTTCAAGATTTGCGCGGTCAAGATCTTCCAGTTTACCGATGGTCAGCCAGGAATATGGATGCCCATATGGATAAAGTGAAGCCGCATTCAGCTCGCTGTATAAACCATACGCGCGGTTATCATAATTCTGCTGCTTCTCGTTCTTAACGGTAGAACGCTGGATCTCAAATTTCTCCTGGGTTACAGCAGGAAGAAAAAACCCCATTCGGTCGGCCTCAAGCCAAAGTGCAACTTCAAGCTGATTGCTGGGTACGGTTTCAAAATAGTTGGTCCGGTCGCGGTTGGTTGTACCATTCAAGGTTCCGCCCGATTCTGAGACGATCTTGAAATGTTCTTCATCAGCTACGTTCTCAGAGCCCTGGAACATCATATGCTCAAAAAAGTGAGCAAAACCGGATTTCCCAATTTCTTCTCTTGCAGAGCCTACATGATAGGTCACATCAACATGCACCAAGGGATCGGAATCATCTTCGTGAATGATAAGTGTCAGCCCGTTTTCGAGCTCATATTTTTCATACGGAATAACGAGTTCGTCATCCGACTTTTCTACTTTCTCTATCAGTTTTGTTTGCCCATAACCTAGGTTCACAAACAATAGAGAAACTAAAATTACAGAAAGTAAGTGTTTCATAATTGTATGGTGTTTATATGATTTAGTATTGCCTGAATTTTAAGGAGGAATTTACAGAAGCCCAAGGCATTTGGAATTTTACACGTAATTTTTGGCCTCTTGGTTACCCCGATAATTACTACTACCATTATAATAAAATATTATTCAAATATTACCTTCTAAATTTGCCGACCTGAAACAGAACGCCTTCATTAAATGGGGTTTAGTGAACTGAATCCTTATCTTTTATTGTTAGGCTTTCCAACCTGTCACACAGCAACATCATGATCTCTCAGGATTTTATAAAAGTTTTAGCAGCTGCCCATCGGGATGCCTCCAAATGTCCGCCCCCGGAAATGGTGATCACTTTCTTCGAACACCTTCTTAGTATATTATTTCCTGAATTCTCCCGAAATCGCCAATCTGATGAAGCCGGAATTCAACAAATACTCCAAAAATGTAAAACCGAACTTCGCACGATCTTAGATCAAAATGAAGAGTGTGTAGAAAGCGACCGAAGCGGACTTGAAGATGCCTTTTTTGAACAATTACCTTCTATCCGAACGGCTCTTTTAAAAGATATAGAAGCAATTTTTGCCGGAGATCCTGCTGCCCGTAGTAACGGTGAGATCATTCGAACATACCCTGGCTTTTATGCCATGGCGGCTCACCGAATTGCCCACGAACTACTTAAACTTGGGGTGAATTTGATTCCCCGCATCATCTCTGAACACGCACACAAACAAACCGGAATCGATATTCATCCCGGTGCTGAGATCGGTGATCACTTCTGCATCGATCATGGAACAGGCATCGTGATCGGAGAGACCACGAAGATCGGATCCCATGTCAAGATCTATCAGGGTGTAACATTGGGCGGATTGAGCGTAAATAAAGAAGATGCCAAGAAAAAACGTCACCCCACTATTGAAGATAACGTGGTTATCTATTCGGGAGCTACAATTTTGGGCGGAAATACTACTATTGGGGAAGGGAGCATCATTGGCGGGAATGTATGGCTCACTAAAAGCGTGCCCCCAAATTCCAAGATCTACTACCAAGCCAAAATGACGAATTCCGAAGGAGAAACGGATACCATTACCTACAAATAGAATCCCAATCTATTTGTGATTAGATCTTGAGCAGCTTGCCTTGCTTGAAACTAAAGGGCAAGTTGACCGACCTACGATCTGAAACCTTTTTGCACTAATGTAAAAATCATAAAACCATGAACATCGAAGAACTTATTGGCAACACGCCGCTTATTGAACTACGGAATATTCCCACCAACAAAAATGTCACGATCTACTGCAAGCTGGAGGGGCAGAATCCCGGTGGCAGCGTTAAAGACCGTGCTGCTTTGGGGATGATCAACGGAGCGCTGGAACGCGGAGACATCATACCCGGAGACACCTTAGTGGAAGCAACCAGCGGAAATACAGGCATTGCACTGGCTATGATCGCCTCCCTGAAAGGACTCCACATCAAGCTGCTTATGCCCGAAAGTGCCACCGAAGAACGTATCAAATCCATGAAGGCTTATGGAGCTGAAGTGATCCTTACACCCGCAGAAAAAACCATCGAGTACTCTCGGGAACTCGCGCAGGAAATGGCTGATGAACACGGATATTACCAACTCAACCAATTTGCCAATCCCGATAACTATAAGATGCACGCTCGCACCACCGGACCTGAGATCTGGCGAGACACGGATGGCAAGATCACACACTTTGTATCGGCCATGGGAACCACCGGAACCATTATGGGCGTGTCCCGGTATCTGAAAAGCCAGAATCCTGACGTTCAAATTGTAGGAACTCAACCCACGGAAGGTGCTTCCATCCCGGGAATCCGAAGATGGTCGCCGGAGTATTTACCAAAAATATTTGACGACAAACGTGTTGACCGAACCGTGGATGTGAGTCAGGATGAAGCTACCACCATGGCCCGACGTATGGCCAAAGAGGAAGGCATCTTTGCCGGAATGAGCAGTGGCGGTGCATTGACGGCGGCACTCAAAGTAGCCGAGGATCTTGATGAAGGTGTCATAGTCTGCATCACCTGCGATCGTGGAGACCGGTATTTAAGCTCTGTCTTATTTGAGGAGTAATATCATCCAATTTCTTGATGCGAAGATGATTGATCAGTGATCGAAATGCTCTGCGAACATCCGCGTAAGACTCTGCGCAAATCAGCGATAAATTCATGGTTTTAACTGTCTCAAAAATTGAAAGTTTCCGAGAGGTTCTGCGAGGCACTAACTTTGTAAACAGACGTAGCCTTTGAGCTAATTTTCAATTTATTATTCTCGGAGATTCACGCGGATTGAAACGCAGAGTTTCGCTGAAACTGATTATCCGCTTTGAATGACCTTCTCAAAATTCACCGGATCGGTTGCTCCCTCCGTATTCACCAACAGTATTTTAGATTTTGAATTCAGTTCTAACTTTTCTTTGATCGCTGAATAATTCGGGTTCCTGCACATTTCTATCAATGCTCCAAAAGTCACCGCGCCGGCTTCCCCTGATATTATTATGGGATCACTTTTTTCGGGATGATAATAACTTCGCATCCCCAACGCCGAGATCTTATCCGAACAGCTCAGCATAAAATCGGTCCCATCACGAATAACAGGCCATGCAATAGGATTGGGCTCGGCGCAGGCAAGTCCGGCCATCATGGTATCTACTTTTCCCGGATAGTTGTGTGCTTTCCCGTCGTTTATTTGTGCGGAATGATAAAAGCAGTTGGCGCAGTCCGGTTCGGTAATTATGATCTTGATGCCGTCACTTTCATAAACTGTTCTGAAATACTGAATGAGTGAACTCGCCAAACTACCAACACCGGCTTGAATAAAAATATGGGTTGGAACATCCCAGGCTAACTGCTCCTTCACTTCTTCAAAAATTGTTGAATAACCTGCGATGATCCATTCGGGAATTTGGGTATAATTTTCCCAGGCGGTATCTGAGATCACCTTCCAGCCGTATTCTTCAGCATCCTTGGCGATCTGTCGGGCGGCATCATCGTAACCTCCTTCAAAAATGGTGACCGTTCCGCCCACTTTTTCAATAGCTTCAATTCGTGCCGACACCATTTCTTTGGGAACGTAAATTTGTGATTCATAACCCAATTTGGAGACAATATACGCCACACCCAACCCGTGATTTCCATCAGTCATCGTAGCAAAAACGATCTCTTCCGAATCAGGGAAATTTGTGGCGTGAAGCTGCTCGAAATGCAAATCCTCAAGATCATACCGCTGCTGCAAAAATCGAGCAATGGCAAAAGAACCTCCGAGCGCCTTGTACGACTTCAATCCAAAACGATGACTTTCGTCTTTAACCCAAATTCGATTCACCCCCAACTTTTTGGACAGCGCATTCAATGAGTGCAATGGAGTGATGGAATACTCCGGTAATTGTCGATGAAATTCCAGAATCGAATCGGTTGGAAATGCATCCCATTCCTTCCAGGTTTTTGGATTCACTTTTTGATTGGGTACAAAACTCAAAGATGTTTTAGCCATTTTTTAGCGCTCCAATAATACCAACAACACATGCAGCAACGTATTGATACCGCGTTCCAGGTCCTCGTCTTTGGTAAACTCCTCGATGTTATGAGAAATACCATCCACCGAAGGCACAAAGATCATCGAAGTTGGACAAACCGCTGCCATCATCTGCGCATCATGTCCGGCCCCGCTGATCATTTTTCTGGATGAGTAACCTAATGTTTCAGCTTGTTTTTCGATCAGATCGGCGACTTCCGGGGAGAAATCTACCGGCTCAAACCGAACGAGTTCTTTACGTTCAAAACGAGTTCCTTCAGTATCACATAGCTCTTTCAGTTTTTGATCTACAGTATTCTGAAGTTCATGCAATGTCTCTTTTTCAGGGTGACGAAGATCGGTAGTCAACCTCACTTTTTCGGGCACTACGTTGATGAGGTTGGGAGAAACTTCTGTAATTCCAACCGTTCCGGCTCCGCCCAGTGCTTCTGCCTTTTCGCGAACAAAAGCGGTCAATTGAGCCGCTACTAATCCGGCATCATTCCGAAGTGGGATGGGCGTTGTTCCGGCATGGGCAGCCCGACCTAAAATTTGATATTCCGTCCAAAAAATACCCTGCACTTTAGTGACGGCGCCAATATCGATTTCCTCATTCTCCAGGATCGGTCCCTGTTCAATATGGATCTCCACAAAATGCGAAACCGGAAAATCTCCCGGTTCCATCTCTCCTTTATAACCGATGCGTTCCAGTTCTTCTCCAAGCTTCACCTTGCCATCCACAGATTCAATATCGTAGAGTTCTTTTGGGGTGTTCGCTTTTTTGAATGCCAGGCTGCCCATCATATCCGGGGTGAACCGAACGCCTTCTTCGTTTGTAAAACTGGCAACTTTCAGCGGTCTTTTGGGTTGAATGTCATTTTCCCGGAGGGTTTCAATGATCTCCAGTCCACCTAGAACGCCCAATGGACCATCGAAAAGTCCGCCGGTTCCCACGGTATCCAGATGGGAGCCGGTCATTACGCACGGGGCATCGGTTTGTCCGGGCAGGGTGATGAACATATTCCCGATCTGATCCACTTCAAGCTGAAGCCCCAGTTCTTGCACCCACTTTTTCAGCAGATTACGGGCAGCCTTGTCTTCATCAGAAAGTGCAAGCCGACAGACCCCGCCACCATTCATCGCGCCTATCTTGTTTAGCTCATCCAGCCTTTTTTTGAAGCGCTTAAAGTTGATTTGGAGTTTAGATACATCATTCATGCCCATACATACTTTTTCTTCGATGATACTGATACTTCTTCTATGATTTCAATAACTCTTATAGAAAGTTGGGCCGTCCCTACCGAGATTTAGGAACTTCTGCCTTAAATGTTGAATGTTCTTTGTTCAATGTTCCATCGGCCTCAGAAGAAAGAGCGTATAGAAGATGACGGAATGAAGCGTTAAGAAAGAAATCATACCGCTGAACAACTAAGAAGCAATCTCCGATCGTGAAGGAGCATTGATTTCTTTTAGCGTAATGAAGTCAGCTTTAGCTCTTTTTTCGCAGCCGGGAGCTTTTGGTTCTTTTGTCGGTACAAAAGAACAGGAGCTGGCAAAGATCAAAACGGAGAAGTGGGAAGCTGGAGCTTCGGGGAGACCGCTATTTAAGTTCACCCCTTTTTGACGAATGACAACTGAAGGCCATAAAAAAGTCCTGCAAGATCGTACAGGACTTTTTATTTACTCGCAATTCGTATTAGTAGCTATTCAAGATCGTTTCAGCATCCGTTCCATGGTCAACCAATTCAAGGGAAGAGATCACTTCTTCGTTTTCCATCGTAGCTGATTTTATTACTCCACCCGGAACTTCTTCAGAAGTAGCTTTCCATAATTTCAGAGAAATATCCGGAGCCACGCCAAAGTCTATAAGGTCTGCAGTAAAAGATCCCTTGGGAACAGTCACTGAAATTCCTCGCTCAGTTGTTGCCCCTTCGATGGATTCTTCTGTCAGTTGTTGAGGCTGTGAATACCACCCCTCTGAAACAGGTTTTTCCTGGGGTTCGGAATCTCCCATTTTTTCCCGCATCCGAACAATTTGCTGACGGTCTTCCGCAAACAACACTTCAGCTACATAAGCAGGCTCCTCCCGGTCATCTTCATTATACATTATGATCTGCCACCACTGTTGACCGTTCTTAAGTTTTTTGAGAAATCCTTTTTTCATTACAGCTCCAACTTCTCCTTCATTGTCAGATATCTGCCATTTCGTCCATCCGCCTTCCGGGTAATCTTCCACTTCAAGTTCATAGCCATATCCTGTAAAAAGATAATTGAACATCATGGGGTACATATTTACGCCCATATTCATCCCACCAAAATTCAAGGCTCCCACTTCAACCTCTCCGGTTAGCCGGGCAGTCAGGGTTGAACCGTTGTCCGATGGCATGGTCACCACCATATTATTGGGCATATAATTATCTGCATAAACGCTGATGTTGTGCACTCCCACTGTTCCAAAACGAATGGTCGCCACTCCATTTACATCTGTTGAAGACTGACGTCCATTAGAAGCTTCTACTTGCGCTCCCTGAATGGGATATCCTTCCTGATCTACAACTCCAATTTGCACTGAATTGATAGGGACCTGATTCAGCATTGAAGCGCCGGGGACCATGCATCCCGTAAAACCGAGGAGTATAAGAATGCTTAGACTGAGTGTGATCTTTGCATCCGAAAACATAATAATCCTGTTTTGATTGTACCTTTATTTACACAAGAATATAATAAACACAATCGGGATTGTGCTGCATTTCTATATTCTTATGTGGATTTTATTTGTCATCGTATATAGATAAGATCGAGATCGTTCACAACCTCCGAAAATATGTGGACTTAAAATATGCGCAAATAAAAAAAATTTTGACTGCGTTTCCCGAAAAAAGTTGAAGAAAAAAATGAGCTGCTATTCAGTCAGGAAGATGAAGACTGTCGCCTCACGCTTATCAAAACGGGGTGCCTGATGATGAAATAAATCAAATCAATGAAATGATTTCAGTATAATAAAATGTTTCAATGTTAAACTAATTAATAAAAACTGATATCATGGAACTTCAAAAGGTCATCAAAGGACTTCATCACGTAACTGCCACCGTTAACGATGCACAAGAGGACTACGATTTTTATACCAAAGTGCTTGGACTCCGGCTCGTTAAAGAAACCGTAAATTTTGATAATGAAGCCGTCTATCACTTTTATTATGCCGATGAAATTGGAAATCCCTCTACGGTCTTCACCACCTTTCCGTACAAAGATCAGGGTGTTCGGCAAGGTGTGATCGGCAATGGTCAGGTAGTACAAACTTCTTTTTCTATTCCCCATGATGCCCTGGACTTCTGGGAAAAAAGATTGATAAATAACGGACTCAGCTACTCTAAAACCAAACGTTTTGGATTGGAAACACTCGTCTTCACAGATCCTTCCGGGCTGGTCTTAGATCTAAAAGCCAATCCTCAGGATACCCGTGAAGATCATATCTGGAGTACTGATGATATCCCAAAATCGAAAGCTATTAAAGGTATTCACAGTGTAACCTTCAGTGTAGAGGATGGAGACGCTACCGGGAAATTCCTGGAGAACTTTGGCTATCGTAAAGTGATGGGAGAAGATAATCTCACCTTATATGAAGTGGGAGAAGGCGGTCCCGGAAATTCAGTTATCATGCGCAGTAATCCCGATGGTGATACCGGCATAAACGGCCTTGGAACGGTTCATCACGTAGCTCACCGGGTTGCAGATCTTGAAACACTGGAAAAAGTTCGAAACTATATTGAAGATGACCTTGGCATAGACATCACCGAAGTGAAAGACCGCAAATATTTTAAATCCATCTATTTCAGAATTCCCGGAAATGTACTGTTTGAAGTGGCCACCGAAGAACCCGGATTTCTTATCGATGAAGACAAAGATGAACTCGGTACTTCGTTGAAATTACCTGATTGGCAGGAAGTCCGAAGAGAAGAAATTGAGAAAAATCTGATCCCTTATGAGCGATAAAATAATTCCCCTTGAAAAAGCCATTGCTGATCACATTCAGGATAGAGATGAAGTGGCCCTTGAAGGTTTCACGCACCTGATCCCTTTTGCAGCCGGACATGAGATCATCCGCCAGCAAAAGAAAGATCTGACGCTTATCCGTATGACGCCCGATCTGATCTATGACCAGATGATAGGAATGGGAATGGCGAAGAAACTGGTGTTTTCGTGGGGAGGAAATCCGGGCGTGGGTTCTCTGCACCGCCTTCGGGATTCCATTGAAAATGGCTTTCCGCATACTATAGAAATTGAAGAACACAGTCACGCTGATATCTCCAGTGCCTATGTGGCCGGAGCCTCGGGATTGCCTTTCACCGTACTCAGGGGCTATACCGGAACCGATCTTGCCAAGCAAAATCCGGAATATGTGAAGTGGATCGAATGTCCGTTTACCGGAGAAAAGCTGGCAGCTACTCCTGCCTTCACCCCGAATGTCACCGTGATTCATGCCCAGCAAGCTGATCGGAAAGGTAATGTAAAATTGTGGGGTATCATAGGAGTACAGAAAGAGGCAGCAATGGCTGCAAAGAAGATAATCGTGACCGTTGAGGAGATCGTAGATTCTTTTGAAGATGGAGATGTAAACGCCACCATCATTCCGCACTGGCTGGTTACGGCAATCTCAGAAGTCCCGGGCGGTTCAAAGCCTTCTTATGCCATGGGATATTACAAGCGAAACAACGAATTTTATAAACAATGGGATGAAATTTCCCAAGACCGCGATCGCTTTCATGAATGGATGGACACCTATGTCACAAAAGTTGAAAATTTTAACGAGCATCTTCAAAAATTAGAGGTTAATAATGGCTGATTATACCAAAGATGAAATGATGACCATTACCGCAGCGAATAAGCTTAAGGATGGGATGGTTTGTTTTGTGGGAATTGGTCTGCCAAGTGCTGCCTGTAACCTTGCCCGACTCACTCATGCCCCAAATGCGGTATTGATCTATGAGTCTGGAACCATTGAAACCAAACCGGATGTACTTCCACTTTCGATCGGCGATGGTGAATTGGCTGAAACCGCCAGTCATGTGATTTCCGTCCCAGAGGTATTCAAATATTGGTTGCAAGCCGGAAAGGTAGATGCCGGATTTTTGGGTGGAGCTCAGATTGACAAGTTTGGGAATATCAATTCTACGGTGATCGGAGATTATAACAATCCTAAAGTTCGCCTGCCCGGAGCCGGTGGTGCACCGGAAATTGCATCCAACGCCAAACAAACGCTGGTGGTGATGCGCCACTCCAAACGAGCCTTCGTGGATAAAGTAGATTTCATTACCTCGACCGGATACTTGAATGGCGGAAGTGAGAGAGAAGAACTCGGAATTAAGGGAGAAGGCCCGGCAGTCATCATCACCGATCTTGGAATCCTCAAACCCGATCCTGAAACCAAAGAATTCTATCTGGAAAGCATTCATCCTGACGTCACTGTAGATGAAGTGCGGGAAAACACCGGCTGGGAGCTGAAAATTGCGGAGGAGTTGGAAACTACTCCTGAACCTTCAGCAGAGTATCTGGGTATTTTGCGGGATTTGAATGAGCGTACTGCTTTGGCCCATTCTGGCTAGCACATATTTACGCTACGGCTCATAAAACGTAACCTTCATACCTTGTTGTCACCCTGAGCATATTAGTAGTTTAACTAAGGTATATAGTATTCTGCGAAGGGTCTCAAAAGCCTAAACTGTTCAGTTGTATAAACGTTTGAGATCCTTCGCGACCAACAAGTATTTCTACTAAAATTTTTGAAGCGCTCTGGATGACAAATTTAAAGCTTTTGCTCAAACACCCATGAATACGAACCTACTAACTTTAGAATATCCATGAATTTTACGTATCGCTCGTATCCCAATAAAATTATTTTTGGAACGCCTGTACTTGAGGCGCTTCAGCAAGAAACCGATAAGCCCACTAAATTTTTTGTGATCGGCAGTAGCCGATATAATGAGCTGATTGATGAAATCCGCCAGCACCCAAATATTGAAGTGGTCTATCACTTTGAGAACGTCATTCAACATGTACCGAAGGAGTCGGTGGATAAAGCAGTTGAAGCAATCACCAATTCCGGAGCAGATGTAATTCTAGTGATCGGCGGTGGCTCATCGGTTGGTTTAGCAAAAGGTATGGCTCTGAATCACCCTCTTCCTATCTGGTCGGTAACAACAACCTATTCGGGATCGGAAGTCACCAATATTTATGGCATTTCAACCGATGGAAAAAAAGACGTAGGCCGTGCTGATATAGTGATGCCGGCGAAAGTATTCTATGACCCTTCACTTTCACTTAGTTTGCCTTTGCACCTGGCATCTACCAGTGCAACCAATGCGCTCGCCCATTTAGTGGAAGCAATGTACAGTCCGGAGATCAACCCGATTACATATGAAGTTTCATTACTTGGAATGCGGCACCTGCTTAAAGGAATGAAGAGCTTGGCAAAAGAGCAGAAATTAACTGAAGAAACCAACGAGAACCTGCTTATGGGTGCATATCTGGCTGGGAAATCGCTGTGTGAGGTGACCATGGGACTTCATCACAAAACTGCGCACGTGTTGGGAGGAAACTTTGGGATGGAGCATTCCCGGGTTCACACTGTGATCTTATCTTACACACTTGCGCACCAATGGGAATTTTTATCAAGCTCGCTTCAGGCTGATCTTAAGGAAATTACCGGTTCAGAGTTCCCCCCGGCTGCTCTAAAGGAATTGATCGAAGATATGGGTGCAGCAACGGATCTGAAGAATATTGGTTTTAAAGAAGAAGATATTTCTGAAGAAGCCCAACAGATCTGCGCTATCAATTTTGAAAGTCCGGCTCCCATTACCCCGCCAAATATTGAGGAAATGCTGGAAAATGCTTTTAACGGGAAAATATGATCAACAAAAAAAGCTCAGCACCGGATGATGCTGAGCTTGATATCTTAAGGTCTTAGGGCGATTAGTTATCGCTACCAGAATTGTCTTCAGTTCCACCTTGCTCTTGCTGTCCCTGTGTTTGGGGGATAGCAGGTGCTGTTTGAGATGGTGACTCAATAGGAGCATTTACTCCGGGGGCACCTTCCTGCAAAATACTTCTGTCAGGTTGCCCACGATCGATCGCGAAGTTAGCCAATACACATAACACCAAAAATAGTGTTGCAAGCACTGACGTTGATTTTGAAAGCAGATCTGCTGTTCTGCGGGCACCAAGGCCACCGCCTCCGCCACCACCGATGGCTCCGGCACCACCCATTCCAGAAACTCCTCCTCCCTGTCCCGGTTGCAACAAAACAACCACGATCAACAGGAAGCAGATAACAGCAACAATTCCTACAATAATATTATATAACAGCATGTAATTAGTTTATTAACTTTTTGAAGGATGAAAAGATACCCATTTTTGCCTACTATCCCAAGCATACACGCCTCAAAAAATTCATTTCTACAGAATGGAAGATTTTATTAACAGCATTCAGGAAATCATAAGTAACTCTCCGAGCCTAACTGTTCAAATTGCAGAGACGGTGGGTATTATATTTGTGTTGTGGATGCTCCGACTTTTTGTCGTCAGAATTCTTCAGCGTAATGTAGAGAGTAAAAAGTCGGTCTATAAATGGAAAAAGAATACCACCTACATCATATTTACTATTGGTGCGCTCATTCTGGCTCAGGTATGGTTTTCTGCTCTTGGACAGTTAGGGACCTTTCTGGGATTACTTTCGGCCGGTATCGCTATTGCATTGAAAGATCCGGTGACAGATATGGCCGGATGGTTATTTTTGATCTGGAGAAAGCCATTTGATGTGGGAGATCGTATTCAGGTTGGCAATTCAAAAGGAGATGTGATCGACATCCGCGTATTCAAATTCACCATGCTCGAGATCGGCAACTGGGTAGATGCCGACCAAAGCACCGGGCGCGTCATTCATATCCCAAATCACAGAATATTTTCAGACGACATTGCCAACTATACCAGTGATTTTGAGTGGGTATGGAATGAAATGGGCGTTTTGGTCACCTTCGAAAGTGACTGGAAAAAAGCCAAGAAGATCCTTCAGGAAATTGCTGATGAAGTTTGCAAAGAGTTTGTGGAACAAGCCCGAAAAGAGGTTCAAAAAGCGGAAAAATCATACCTGATCCAATATCAGTATCTCACACCTATCGTGTACACAGGCGTAAAAGACAGCGGTATCAATCTCACCATTCGGTATCTCACAAATCCGCGAATGAGACGCAGTATTTCACAAAAACTATGGGAAACTATTTTAGAACGGTTTGAAGAACATAACAATATTGATTTTGCCTACCCTACCGTCCGCTATTACGACAACCCTACCGAAGGTAAACCCGGAACTATTCCCTCCGGGGATTAGAAATAGGAAATTTTAAATATTGAATTAGTTTCACCAAAGAAGCTTTCCATAATTCAACATTTATAATTTATCATTCAGAATTTCTAATCTTCATCCGGTCCGTCATAATTTCTGAGTTTAGGGATCGGCTGAATGAGCTCTTTGAAATTATTGGAGGGGTCATTCACCAATTCAGGCACTCTGAACACCGTCATATCCGGCAACAGGTGATTTCCGGAAAATCCATTTTTCACCATTTCCGGAGCTCCTTCGCTAAGCCATGGGCCGAAATCTTTTTCCTCAAGTATAGCCGGCATCCGGTCATCCAGGGGTTCAACCAAAGGATTCGCAGCCATCGTGAGCGCCGCAAAAGTATGAACGCTACGACCTTCCTTATTTTGAAACACATTACAGACGCCCGCCACTGCAGTCACATCCCGCGTTATCACTCGCAAATAAAACGGCAATGGATCTTCCACCGATTCCTTCCACTTATAAAAACCTGAGATCGGGATAATGCATGGAGATTGTTTGAGTAATTTCATCACGCTCTCATTCTCCGAAGCATCTTCATGTCTAATTCTCGTGCCTCCATCATCTTCACCTTCAAATTTCAACCCCCACACCGATTGCACAATACCCCGTCCTTCTTCTGTAGATATGATGATCGGCATAGTAGCTCCGGGAATCACATTGTAATTAGGCTCATACAGGATCTGTGAATCCGACTTCACCCCAAATGTACTTTCTACGTCCAGTTTGTCAGCCTCAAATACATATCGCTTCATGGTATCTCCTTTATTTGCTTTGGTTTACTTGTGATAACGTAAAATTCCGATTCTATTGTTCAATTATTATTAACCGGTATTCTTCTGAGGGACTTCTGACAAACTAAGAATTTTAGGCCCTGACTATTGGCACCTTTCCCGCACGCCCTAAAATTCACTACCTTCTACGCTCAACAGAACTTAACATGCTATGAAAAATTCATTTTATAATCCGGGTGAAAACCGAATTCCTGCCTTATTTCGGATCATCGGCTTCGTTTTTCTCTTCCTCTTTTTCACGGGAATTCCGACCCTAATCCCATTTCCACTGGCTGTATATATTACGCAGTCGCTTCTTGCACTGATCTTATTCTACGGTTTCTTCCGATATGTAGATAAAAGGCACTGGCAGTATTCAGGACTTATCATCAACAAAACATGGCTCAAAGAGTGTGCGGTAGGAATTATGATCGCTGCTGCAACCATGGGACTTATTTTCCTCACACAATGGCAAACCGGCACTCTTGAAATTACCGGCTACGGCTGGGAACGCTCTTTTGAACAAGGATGGCTGATGGCATTTGTATTCTTCTCTGTGCGCATGATATCGGTTGGATTCTACGAAGAACTCATGACCCGCGGTTACCTGATCCCCAACATCACAGAAGGATTTACGCTTGGAAAGATCACCCCGCAAAAAGCCACTATCATAGCTATTACGGTAAGCTCGGCATTATTCGGAATTATGCATGCCGGAAATCCCAATGCATCTGTCACTGCGGTAATAAATATCTTTTTGGCTGGGGTGATGTTAGCCGTACCCTTTGTACTTACCGGACGACTGGCGCTCTCCATCGGCATACATTTTTCATGGAATTTCTTTCAGGCTGGCATTTTTGGATTTCGGGTAAGCGGACTGGAGGTTCGGAGCTCACTGATACAGATTCAACAAGGCGGCTCCGATTGGTGGACGGGTGGAGCCTTTGGTCCGGAAGCAGGTGTGATCGGTATTTTGGGGATTCTACTCATCTTGGCGACTACACTTCTCTACCTAAAATGGAGCGGTAAAAAACTTGAGTTTTCGGATCAGTTTAAATCAACATTCCAGACTTTAAACGCGCCTCATTCATCTGAATAAGGTTAATTTTTACCTTCCGTGTTTCCTTCTCAGGGATGGAGTTTCATTATTCCCTGAGCTTGGTCTTCATTTTTTATATATTGGGAAGTCTTCTTAGTGAAGACGAGATCTTTGAAAATTGAACTATAACGCCAAAAATGAAAGAGGTGTAACCATTGTCTTTTGAAGAATTTGGCCTCAGCCCCGAATTGATGAGCGGGCTGGCCGACGTACGAATTAAAGAACCCACACCTCTCCAGAATGAAGTTATTCCACCGGCATTACAAGGCAAGCATTTACTTGTAAAACATGAAGCTGGTGATGATGGAGTATTTTTGATACCCGCATTGCAAAAACTGACGACTAACGGAGAGGTTTCTGGCACACGAGTTTTAATATTAACACCATCTGTTGAGCGAGTTAAAGAGTTAGATGAAACTGTTTGGGCTATGGGCTACCATGCTCAAATTAGCAGTGCAGCACTTTCCATGAAGGGAATTCGCACTGAACAAGAACAAGCGATGAAAGATGGCGCACCGGTTGTGATAGCTAATCCCGGCCGGCTGATTGAAATACTGGAAAACCATAAGCTAACGCTTCCTCACGTGGATCTTATCATCATTGATGAGGCTCACGGCATGGAGAACTATAACCTGGTGAGCCGGGTGAAGGACATCATGCAGAAAGTAGAGGGCGACCCGCAAGTGCTTATTTTTTCCAAGTCCAACAATAAAGCCGCACAACAACTGTCTTCTGACCTGTTAAAAAATCCGCAGGTTATCGGTTTTGATGATGACGCTGTTTCCGAAAGTAAAGAAGAAGCTAAGTCTGAGCCGGAAGCTAAAAAGGAAGAACCTGAAGCTGATACCAACGACCAAGCTGATGAAGAATTTGAGCTTGATCAGGAGGAAGTGAACCGTAAGCTGGCCGAGGCTAGTGTAAGCGTCGTGCTCAACCCGGAGGAAAAAGAAGAAGCAGAAGAGAAAAAAGCTGAACAGCAGGCCCCCGCAGATGAAGAAGAACCTGAACCGGTTCCTGAAGATCTGAAGCAAGCATATATTTACGTACCTCCTCGCGCTAAGATTTCCACTTTGCTCGCTCACCTTGAGAAAACACTAACGGATAAGATCGTTGTTTTTGCGGCCTCCAAGCGCACTACCGATCGTCTGTTTCGCATCATCCGCAAAAAGGGATGGGGTGTGGTGAGCATCAACAAAGGACTGAAGCAGGAATATTATGATGAGCGCTTCGGGAAGTTTACCTCCGGTGATATGAAGATCTTGCTGGTTGGCGGACTTTCGGCCACGGAAGTGGAGCTCGATGAAGTGAAGCAGGTCATCAACTACGACGTGCCGAACGAAGTGGAAGAATACAAGTATCGCGCCGAATTAGTTGGCCGCGGAAAAGCTGCCCGGATCGTGTCTCTGGTTTCCAAAATGGATAAAGATGACATTGATGAGATCGTGAAGAAAGTGGGTTATGCGCCTACCGAACTTCCACTGCCTGAAGAGGTAAAAGAGAAGAAAAGCCGTGGTAAAAATAACAATAAGAGCAATAAATCATCCGGCAAAAAGAAAAACAATAACAAGAAACGTGAGAAAAAACGTCGCCAGCCTAAAAAGGAAAAGCAGTCCAATGGACTTCCTCGTCCAACGTACGACGGTCTTTCCGGTGGAAAAGAAGGCGATGAAAATGGCAAACGTCCAACACCAAGCAGCTCAGATGGAGCCTTTGGGTGGATCAAAAAGCTGTTCAACTGATATCACAGATTTTGTGATTTACTGATTACACAGACTAAAAGGCGCATCGGTTGATGCGCCTTTTTTTTGTGGATTTAGTTTCAGTACTTAGTTATACATTATTATTTATCAATCTTGGGAATCACACATCTCCCTGTAAATGAACTAATTCACTCTCGGTCCCTCTTCTAAGGGAAATTCTAATTGATTGAACTCTCATCTAATTCCAAATTCATAGTTTTAACCTATCCTCGAAACTATAAAATCTCCCTTTGAAGAAAGACCAATTGAGAGCCTAGAGGAATGTTCAGGGATCTAAGAACACTTCAATGTTCGGTGTTCTTTATTGAATGTTCAATGTTCATTCACTACCATCCACTGCACCAATAAAAAAATGAGATTCTATGAGCAACGATTTCGCCGGAACCAAGCAAAAATGGAACGATCCCAAAACGCGTCGAAAAATTGGAGTAGGTGCGTTTATCGTCCTTATCATCGCGGGAGTGTATGCCGGGGTGAATGAAGTTTTCCCGGAGCAAGATGGTCATTATGGGTTTTGGTCGATAATGCCACCAGTTGTTGCCATTGTACTCGCTTTTTATACACGCGAAGTTGTTAGTTCATTATTCCTCGGAATTTGTTTGGGTGGTGTGATCTCCGGGCAACTCAATATTGTACAGGATTTCCTGATCCCTTCTGTTGGAACCGAAAGTTTTGCGCTTATCATCATTGTATACCTGTGGGCACTGGGTGGACTGATCGGTATCTGGACCCGAACGGGGGGAGCTGAGAAATTTGCCATTTGGGCCAGTGAGAAAATGGTGCGCGGACCTCAAACCGCTAAATTCTTCACCTGGATGATGGGACTCATTTTCCATCAGGGCGGAACCATTAGTACCGTTTTGACTGGTGCCACCGTTCGTCCCATTGCCGACAAGCATAACGTCTCGCACGAAGAATTGGCTTACATGGTCGACTCCACCGCCTCTCCCGCAGCAACACTCATTCCCTTCAACGTATGGCCTTTTTATGTAGGTGGTTTGGTGATCGGTACACTTCCTTTTTTAGAGACCACACAGCAAAGTATCTCCTTTTTCTTTTCTGCTTTGCCCTATAATTTCTATGCCATCTTTGCCATTCTTTTAACACTGCTTTTTGCCTGGGATAAATTCCCGTACGTACCCGGAAAGAAAATGAGAGCTGCCATCAAACGAGCTCGCTCAGGTAACGGCCTCGACCGTCCGGGAGCTTCTCCCATGGCAGCTGATGAACTCACCAAAAGCGCTGTTCCCAAAGACTATAACCCGGGATTAATCGATTTCTTTGGTCCCATTGGCACTCTTCTTGGTGTTGCCATTATTCCATACATAATCTCTCGATTTGTGCTGAATATGGGAGAAGATGCAATATTGCTCATTGCCGAAGCATTCATACTGGCCGTGCTAGTTGGGTTCGGAATCGCACTTGCCAAAGGAATGAAGCTGCAGGAAGTTATCGATGGTTTTATTGACGGCTGTAAAGGCGTAACCATTGGAGCCATCATTCTTGCTCTTGCCGTAACCCTGAAGGAAGTGGCCGATGCAGTCGGAACGGCTCCTTATGTGGTCGATCTGGTTGGCGATGTCATTCCCGCTTTCCTTCTTCCCGGATTACTGATGGTGCTGTGCATGCTGATCGCTTTCTCCACCGGAACTTCCTGGGGAACGTACGCCGTCGTATTTCCAGTAGCTATCCCATTAGCCTGGGCCGTGGTTCCAGATCCGTTCTTTATCACCCTTTGTTTTTCTGCGGTGATTGGTGGAGCCGTTTTTGGAGATCAGTGCTCGCCTATTTCTGATACTACCATTCTTTCTTCATTGGCAACGGGATGTGACCTCATGGATCACGTTCAAACCCAGTTTCCTTTAGCTATTTTAGCCGGAATACTGGCCGTGATATCTTATGCAGGAATGGTAATTTTCTTTGTTTGATAGAGAGTAGGTTGACGATCCTCCCTGAAAAATTAATAAATTAATTTTTCTGTCCCTCCGGAGGGACATAGGTTCTTGGGCTTTGGCAATCATGCTTGCGTAGGTAACGATTGTCTACTTTTGGCAAGAACTATCTCTCTTTGGGGAGAGACCGGATTTGGCTTTAGCTATAATCCAGAGAGAGAGAGAGAGAGAGGAATGATGCCTGATTCGAACCCGACATATAATTCAACCTGCGTATCTATTCACAAAATCATACCTTCAAACGCACTCTAAACTGTTTATTGAAAACCGATCACTAAATATGGCGAAAGAAAAGAACAAACTTCCAAAGCTCCCCAGGAAATCAAAAAAACAGAAAGAGCGGGCGCTGGAAATCCTCAATGAGCTCTACAAATACTACCCAAATCCGCATTGCGAGCTGAATCATCGAAACCCTTTTGAGCTGCTGATCGCTACTATTTTGAGTGCGCAGTGCACGGATGTCCGCGTCAACAAAACCACGCCGGATCTGTTTGAAACCTATCCAACTCCGGAAATGATGAAGGATGCCCCGCTGGAGGAACTTGAAGAGTTGGTGAGATCTACGGGATTCTATCGCAACAAGGCCAAATCGCTGAAGGAAACGTCCCGAATTTTGGTCGAAGAATTTGACGGGGAAGTCCCGCAAAATATGAAGGACTTGCTAAAGCTACGCGGAGCCGCCCGTAAAACCGCTAATGTGGTATTGGGGAATGCCTTCGGAATTAATGTTGGCGTAGTGGTAGATACGCACGTAAAACGGTTTTCCAATCGATTCGGTCTCACCAAGGAAAAGAAGAACACCAACAAAATAGAAAAGGACCTGATGGCGTTATTTCCCCGCGAAAGCTGGACGGACCTGTCACACCTGATGATCCATCACGGTCGTGGCCCCTGTAAAGCCCGGATCTCGGAAGCACCGGATCATCCCCTGTGCAAAAATTACGGGGTGAATTGTAAGTGCCAGAATATGCGCGAAGAGTAATTATAAATTTTAAATGTTGAATGAGCAGCCTGCCATTTAACATTCAACATTTAGCACTCAACATTTATGAAGGATAAACTATTTAACTCCTACACCGACCCCATCCCACCACTGCGGTTTGATGTACAGATCATTCCCATAAAACAGGATGGAGAGACCTATCTCTACTTTCAGGATCAATACGGATATGCTACCAGCGATTTTGCGATTCCTCAATCGGCCCGTTCTATAATTGGGTTGTTTGATGGACAGCGCAGCGTGGAGGACATTATGGAGTTTTCCGGCAATGGTGTCACCAAAGAACAGATCCTGGAATACGTTCAATTTCTGGATGAGAATGCGCTGCTGCATTCCCTTTATTTCAAAAAACATGCAGAACACACGGAACTGCAGTACGAGCAATCGGAAGTGCATAACTCCATTACGGCGGGACTTGCCTACCCCGATGATCCTGAGGAAATCACTCACTTTTTGAACGAAGCGTTTGAAAAGCTCCCGACTTCGGATCCGGTTCAAACTGCAAAAGCCTTGTATGCACCGCATATTGATATTCGGGTGGGGATGAACAGTTATGTAAAAGCTTTTTCGGCCCTCAAAGATCTTAAACCCAAACGTATGGTGATGCTGGCAACGTCTCACTATTCCGGCATGTATCCCGATATTTATGAAGAGCGGCCGTTTGTGATCGCTAACAAGGATTTTAAAATGGTGAATGGAACCGTGAAAGCGGATCATGATGGAATTCAAAAGATCCGCGAGCAGATCGGGGAAGATCTCGAACATTATGGCGTCACTTTTCAGGATCGGGCGCACCGGATCGAGCATAGTATTGAACAACATCTCATTTTCATCAATCACCTTTGGGAGCATGATTTTTCAATGATCCCGATCGTTGTGGGAAGCCTGGATGAATTGTTCTACAAAGCCGATGGATTTCAGGGACAACAGGTGGAAAATTTCAGCGGATTGCTGGCGGAATTATTTGGTGATGACGATGACACCTTCTTTTTGATCAGCGGAGATCTGGCCCACATCGGAAAGAAATTCGGCGACGAAAAACCGGCTAAAGAACTATTTGAGGACATCCGAAATTTTGATGAATCTTTTCTCGATCTCGGAGCCTCCGGTTCACCCCAAAAAATACTGGGGCTGATGAGTGAAAAATATGACCCTTATCGCATCTGCGGATATCCGCCGCTTTACTCATTCCTAAAAACTATCCCAGATCTGACGGGCGAAATTCTGACTTACGATATCTGGGATGAAAGCGAGCGGGAAAGTGGTGTTAGTTTTGGATCGATCTTGTATCGGTAATTTTTAAAGGTGAAGATAAACCTTTGATAACATCTTTCGGCCGGAGATAAAGGCAGGATCCGGAACGGAACATTCGGAATGAGCTTAACGATCTTAAATCATCCCAAGCTTCTCATATCTTTGATTCTTATTATAGGCATCTCCTTTAACCAAATTCGGGCCCTTGAAAAAAATAGAATTCCCACATCCGTTTGCCATTTTGCTCATCTTTATTGCGCTGGCTGCAGTGCTGACTCACATCATTCCATCCGGCTCTTACGACCGAACCCTGGATGAGGAAACGGGACGGGAAGTGGTAGTGAGTAACAGCTACAAACAGGTGGAAGCCGAACCGATTGGCGTTTTTGATGCTGTGATCAAAGTTCCGGAAGGCATTGTGTTCGGCGCCGACATCGTGATCCTGATCCTCATTGTGGGCGGGGCTTTTGTGGTGGTTGATAAAACCGGGGCCTTTAACGACGGACTTGCTGCACTCATTCAACGGTTTCAGCATACACAAGCACGGGTTATGATTTTGGTGGGGATCGTATTTGCCACGGCCGGAGCACTCAACAATACCTATGAAGAAATTATCGCCATGATTCCTTTCCTGATGGTGATGACCGATCGGCTCGGATACACCAAGATCTCTGCTATAGCCATCAGCGCCGGGTCTGCAACTATTGGAGCCGCTTTCAGTCCCATCAATCCATTCGGAGTTTTGTTGGCTCAGAAGATCTCTGATGTCGCACCATTTTCAGGCACCTTCTTTCGCATTGTCATATTGCTGATCGTTCTTACCTTCTGGATCTGGTGGGTACTTCGAGTTGGGAAAGACTCCGAGGCCAAACCGATCAAACCGGCAGCAAGATCAAAACTTCCGCCCCGTTCTGCCATTATTCTGATTCTGGTGCTGCTCACCTTTGCCATCATGGTGTACGGAATTTTAGCTTGGGACTGGGATTACAACCAGATGTCGGCCATATTCTTGGTGCTTGGTTTGGTGGCTGGATTGATAGGGCAGCTTGGCGTCAACGGTACTTCGAAAGCATACGCACTGGGCTTTCAGGAATTGGCATTTGCGGCCATCGTGGTCGGACTTGCCCGCAGTATTTACCTGATCCTGGATCAAGGGATGATCATCGACACCATTGTATATGGACTTTTCAATCCGCTTCAAGATCTGCCAACTGCACTTTCTGCTTTTGGGATGACGATCTCCCACGCCCTTATTCATATTCCCATTCCAAGCAACTCAGGTCAGGCCGTTCTCACCATGCCGTTACTTACGCCACTTGCTGATCTCATCGGGATGTCGCGACAAGTGATGATCCTTTGCTATCAATACGGTGGCATTATCATGGATATGATCACTCCAACCAACGGCGCCCTACTCGCTATGTTAACTGCCGGTGGAATTTCCTACAAGGAATGGATCATGTACTGCTGGAAACCGTTTTTGATCATCATGGCCATTTCACTCTCAGCTATTATGACGGCTATTTTGATCGGGTTGTGAGAATTTTAAATTCAAAATTTTAAATTTAAAATTACTCCTTGATCTCCATTCGCTCAGCGAAGTAATCACAAAAATCCCGCATGTCGCCGGCAATGCGTTCGTCATCGATGGAGGTTTGGAGGGTGTCGGCCATGGTCACTAACGTTTGGTGGAAGAAGATCTTCATTTCGTCCACGGTCATGTCGCGGGTCCACAGGTCGAGTTTGAGGGTGTCTTTGTTGTGGGAATCCCAGAAAGAAAGCAGCATAGCCCGACAGTTTACGGCATCCACATTGGGCATGTCATCGGCTTTGAACGCGATGTTATCCGCTACATTCTTTTCATCTAAATCTACAGTAATCTTGATCTCTTTTTTCGGCATGAATTTCGTTCTTTTTGAATTTCCTCAAAACTAAGGGTTTTTGGGGTGAATTCATTTTATAAGGCTACGAATTTTTATCCACTTATAATTTTTAAGTGAAGCCCTGAAGGACTTCGTTTGTGTACTGAAAAATATTTGATCTCAAAAAACACTGTCACCAAAATCCGTTTTTAGTCAAGTACGCAAGCGAAGGGATTTACCCCTTCATACAAATTTTAGTGTTTTAGATTTTTCGTAGTAAACCCACCGATTAATTTCATACCGCACCCAATTAATCCATATTTTTAGCCCTTCACTTTTCATTCAGACATTCATCAAACATTGTTAGCACTCGAAAATATTACGTTGCATTTGGGCGACCGCGAACTCCTTGACGGCGTCAGCACTTTCATCAATCCCGGTGAGCGAATTGGACTTGTTGGTCCTAACGGAGCAGGAAAATCTACCCTGCTTAAGATCATCATGGGCATTCAGGAAAAGGATGATGGCACCATCTCACTGGCTAATGAAGAAACATTAGGCTATCTCCCTCAGGATGGCGTTGATCCGGATTTTACCCTCACCGTTCTGGAAGAAGTAGAAACGGCTTTTGCTGACCTATTTGAGCTTGAGATGAAAGTGAAGAGTATTCAGGAAAAGCTTTCACAGGTAGATCATGAAAGTAAAGAATACGAAAAACTGATGGAACAATATGGAGTTCTGCAGACGGAACTAGAGGCCTCCGGTTTGTATGAATTGCGCTCGCAGGTGGAAAAAATACTCATGGGACTCGGTTTCACCGAAGAAGATTTTCACCGAAATACGTCCGAATTCAGCGGTGGCTGGCTGATGCGTATTGCCCTCGCCAAGCTGTTGCTACGCCGTCCTACATATCTGCTTTTGGATGAGCCAACCAACCACCTTGATATCGAATCGTTGCAGTGGATGGAGAATTTTCTCAACAGCTATGAAGGAGCCGTGGTTGTGGTTTCGCACGATAAGGCTTTTCTCGATACCATCACCAACCGAACGCTGGCATTGCGACAGGGGAAAATTTCTGACTACGCCGGCAACTATTCCTTCTACGAAAAAAAGTGGGCAGAGGAACGGGAGCTATTACTAAACGCTAAAAAGAATCAGGAAAAAGAGATCAAGCAGACGCAGGAATTTATTGATCGGTTTCGGTATAAAGCGTCGAAGGCCAGTCAGGTGCAAAGTCGCATCAAGCAGCTTGAGAAGCTGGAGGAAATTGAAATTGAGGAGGAACAGGACAACGTTTCGTTTCGTTTTCCGGAACCGGGACGCAGCGGACAGGTGGTGATGAAGCTGGAAGACCTCCACAAAAGCTACGATGAGAACACGGTGTTTGAGGGCATCGATTATGAAATTGAGCGGGGTGATAAAATTGCGGTCGTGGGACCTAACGGCGCTGGTAAGTCAACGTTGATCCGGATCATAGCCGGGAATGAATCATTCCAGAAAGGAGATCGCGTTGTTGGGCATAACGTGACGGTGAATTACTTCGCGCAGCATCAAGCCGATGAACTCGATCCCAATCGAGATGCTCTCGAAACCATGCACGATGCCGGTTCTGGGGAAAAGGAAAGTAGGCTAAGAACCATTTTAGGCTGTTTTCTTTTTCAGGGCGATGATGTGTTCAAGAAAGTGAAAGTACTTTCAGGTGGTGAAAAAAGTCGGCTGGCGCTTGCCAAGATGCTCCTTTCTCCTGCAAATCTCCTCATTTTTGATGAGCCTACCAATCACCTTGATATGAGCAGCAAGAACATCCTTCAGCAAGCCATTCAGCAATATGAGGGAACATGTTTGATCGTATCTCACGACCGGGATTTCCTGGATCCCATCGTGAATAAAGTCTTGGACGTACAGCCGGGATATATCAAAACCTACCTGGGGAATGTGTCTTATTATTTGGCTCGAAAAAAGGAAGAAGAGGCTGCGGCCGAAGCGGCGGAAGAATCCGTTCAACAACAGGAGCAGGAAACCAATCAGCTTTCCCGTAAGGAACAGCGACGTATTGAGGCAGAACGGCGAAATGCACGAAACCGCCAAACCAAGCCGATCCGGGAAAAAATTGAGAAAGTGGAAAAGGAGATCGAGGAACTGGAATCCCGCAAAAAAGAGATCGAAGAAGCCATGGCTCAGCCCGATTTCTACGACGATGAGGAGAAAGTGAAAAAATTCTCATTAGAATATGATCAACTCAAAGCCGACCTTACAGACCGATACTCGCAATGGGAAGAGTACCAGCAGCGCCTGGAGGTTATCGAGGAAGAATTTAGCAGTGAGCAGTGAGCAGTGAGCAGTGAGCAGTGAGCAGTGAGCAGTGAGCAGTGAGCAGTGAGCAGTGAGCAGTGAGCAGTGAGCAGTGAGC
>NZQV01000018.1 GCA_002696035.1 Balneola sp.
AAAACCCTGGTAGTCATTCACAATTCTTACTTAACTCAATTTCTTAACCACCAATTATACCCTACTATGAAATCTCTTAAATCTATCTTCGCCCTTTTTTCCATCGTTACCCTTTCTTTCGGTTGTGCCTCTGTTACCGACGCCTCCCTGACCGAAGAACTTGACCAGCCTGCCATCGAAACCACCACTGCTGACGACGGCGTGTTCGGTACCGGAAACGACATGGATCCTGTGATCGAAAAACCCTGGTAGTCATTCACAATACCTCCTTAAATAATTTCTTAACCACCAATTATATCCTACTATGAAATCTCTTAAATCTATCTTCGCCCTTTTTGCTATCGTTACTCTTTCTTTCGGATGTGCTTCCGTAACGGACGCTTCCCTCACCGAAGAACTCGACCAGCCTGCCATCGAAACCACCACTGCTGACGACGGCGTGTTCGGTACCGGAAACGACATGGATCCTGTGATCGAAAAACCCTGGTAAAGTTTAGTATTTTTGGCCCTCCATTGGTCACATTGTTTACTATCTTTGACCATTAAATAAAACTGAGGACCTGTGTTTCTACTTTCATTGCTAATTTTTTTGGCCCCAATTTTACCTGATTCAAGTGAGGTTCAGAACAGGTTAGAAACACAGGTGGATACATATATATCAGGTATCAAAGAACATAATAATGGTCTCTATAGGTGGGCATTATATGAAGCGGCTACTAGCGACTGTAAATCTTATAAGATTATCCAAAAAGAGTTTAAGACTCGATATTTCAATTGTGAAAAGTTAGTAAATGAAGGATCTATAAGTGACTCGTTAAGATTTCTTTGGTCTGAGCAAGACAGAGCTCTACTTGAAAAAATAATAAGTAAGGACACAATTCTTACTGAGAATATATTGAGCTTATCTGAAAAACCTCATCTGCACCTCGAGCTTCTAATGAGAAGAAGTTTTCACAAGTTCTATGATCAGGAACTCCTTTCAAAAGCATTAGAAAAGTGGGTACATATTGCTAATAATAACGACTCCTCGAACTCACTTCAACAAACTCTGTATGTAATCAACATTATCTGGGTAGCCTTCATTAATGATGACTACAGACTATTAAATAAATACGCTGATAGATTCATCAGTGCTGACTCCTTTCCAATTTCAACAAAATTACTTCGAATCTATAGCGCTTTAGATTTTTCTTATTATGCCACACAACAGTTTGATAAGTCCTTAAGATTACAAAGAGAATATTCTATTCCATTAGCATCATATTTAGAAGAAAATACACTGATACAACAAATCAAAAAACGACAAGGAGTCTATCTCTACTCATTAGGAAAATATGAAGAATCTAAAAATATTTACGAAGAGCTTTATGCTCAAAGTGATGGCGAGGATTTCTATTTACTTACTAACCTTAGTAACAATTATTATAAGCTAGGATATTCTAATAAGTATATATCTTTTCAGCTTAGAGCTTTAGAATTTGAGTTTAAAGATTACAGAAATCTTTTAAACGTTTATAGAAATCTCTTCCTCTACTATACCGCAAATAAAGACATAAGCTCAGCCCTTCAATACATAGAGAAAGCCAAAGAAGTAGCTGTCAACAATAATGATTCAACCGAATTGGCACTTATTGATTCATACCTGGGTACTTTCTACTGGACTCAGTATAGAGATCACAAAAAAGCCTTAGAAAATTTTGATGCAGCCCAACAAGTATTGTCTCCTAGTGATAACTACATTAAATACATCGATCTTTTAGGTGAAAAAGGGGACGTTTATTTCCGTATTGATTCGTTAAGTAAGGCTCGCGAAATTTTTAAATCGGCTAAAGATCTTGCTCTTTCTAAGTCAAATACGGTGGATTATCTGGATGCTCTTATCAATCTTGCAGCTATTGAGCTGAAGCAGAACAATATGCAGGCTGCTGAAGAAATCTTCGACGAGATCAACCTCTATCCCCTCGATGATGTGGACTTCCCTCTCTTAACTAAGTTCTTTACGGTAAGATCTCAGTTCCTATCTCTGCAAAATAACAACAGAGCCGCGATCAATGAATTAGCTCCGGTTGTTGATCAGGTGATAGATCGGGCTAAGAATAATACTGATTCTCAGGAAGGGTTTTGGTCGGTAGAAGATGAGTATCTAGACGCCGTGGAACTTCTTGTGGAAATGCTGATCTCAAACCAAAATACCAGCGAGGCTTTAACGCTTCTCGACAAATTGAAGACCATCAATGATGCGGCTTTATATAATAGTCCGCTGGTTAAAGCCGCCAAACTTTCGGAAGAAGATCTTGCTGAGGAAAAGAGGCTGAATCAAAGAATTCAGTCGTTAAGAAAACGATACTTGAATGCGCAAGAAAATGACCGGTTCACCATAAAACAAGAGATAGACCGGATTTCTGCCCTGAGAGAGCAAATTCTTTCGGAAGTGAATCTGAATAAATCTACCCCCTTGTCGCCGGTTTGGGCCATTCAGCGCTCGATCGATGAAGATGAACTCGTTCTGCATTTTACCGAAGTGGGATCAACCCTGTACATCACATGTCTGACTCATAACCATATTGAGATCACCCCTTTTGAGTTTTCCGGTGATACTAAAGAGCATTTTTCTAAGATCGCCGATGCTCTTGCTTCAGGAAATACCGACCTGCAGGCACTCCATGAAATTTATGAGCAACTCAATCTCGATGATATCCCCAAACAGATCCAAAAGATCAGCGTGATACCGGATAATTTCCTGTATAGAATTCCGCTGGAAGTGCTCCCTTCACATCAGCCAGATTCTCCGTTCAGTTTTGGCAGTACCCGATACCTTATCGAAGACTATCAGTTTCGGTACTTTACCTCGCTTAAAGAATTTGAGAGCAATCGGCGCAGTAGCTTTTCCGGAAGTAATGCTGATTTCGATTTTTCAGGATTCGGCATTTCTGACTTCTCGAAATTCAATGGGATAGATCTGCCGTCATTGCCCTATGCAACTATCGAAACCCAAAACATCCAGACCACACTCAGTACTTTTGAAGAGGAGAATAAAGACATATTTACCGGAGATCAGGCTACTAAAGAAACATTTAAAAGTCGTGTAGGGAATTCCAGATTGGTGCACGTTGCCACTCACAGCGAAGTTTCTGAGCAAGATCCGCTGTTTTCGACCATCTATTTAACCACCAGGAATCCCGCAGATACAGCTCTCCAGTCTGATCAGGCGCTTTATGCTTATGAGTTGTTTGATACGCCACTGAACAGTGAATTTATCATGTTGAACTCATGTAGTTCCGGTTCAGGGAATTACATACAGGGAAGTGGCATTATGGGCATCAGCAGAGCGCTGAGGTATGCAGGTGCCCAAAGCCTTGCGCTTAACCTATGGGCCGTGAATGATAAGATCGCTTCTGAATTTGCCACTGACTTTTACACTTCCATCAACAAAGGTAATTCGAAGAACAAAGCCATCAGAGAGGCAAAATTGAACCAGCTAAAAACCGGTAATGCCAACCCACATTTTTGGGGCGCTTATACCATGATCGGAAACCCGGCTCCCATCACTCCGAAGGATAATTACCATAGTCTGTTTTTGATCTTATTGGCCCTGGGAACTGTCATGACCGGCTTTATGGCCTATTCATCCGGTAAAGAAGTATAGAAAAAATCACCTGAGTTTTATAATTACTCGCTTGCTGTTACCCCTACATTTCCAAGCGCATCCATATATGTTTTTGCAACACGGCTGTAGGCTCCATTCAGGTCGTATGCGTTCCGAAAAGCCACTTCAGCTTCTTCCATTCGCTCTAACTGAAAATAGGTATTCCCCAGAAACCAATAGCCTTTTTCGAGGGTGAGAAGATCAACATTATCCTGACGCACCACCTTTTCAAAATTCTCTAAAGAGGCATCATAATTACCATTATTATACTGTATAGAGCCTAAACTAAGGGCTAAATCAGCCGTAAGCTGTGGATCATCGGTTACCTCAAGTTCATCCTGCAATATGGAGATCGCTTGCTGAACATCGCCTTCAGTAGCTAACCGGATGGCACGACGAATCACATCGTTCGTAACCTCACCTGAAATACCTTCCGCGCTGCGTACCACATCCAATCCAATTTGGTCTACCGGGCTCACGGAGAGATCCCCGGAAGTATTCATATTCAATACGCCTAAGACCGAGGCAATTAATATCACTGCAGCAGCCATTCCATATCGCACTGCTTTTTGTATTGGAGTGATGCTGGCTTTGGCTTTCTTTTGTTTCTTCTCATCCATCACTGCTTTCAGGTTAGCTACACTTTTCATGTAGTCCATGTAATATTCATCCTGAATCAGTTCAGCCCATAACTCGTCAACCTCTTCTGCGTTTAACTTCCCATTCACATAAAGATCGATCTTTCTCTCGAGTTCCTTATTTGATTTGCTTTCTATCATTTGTTCCGATTTATGATTACCAGTCTAAAACAGTTTAACCTGTATAACTTTTGTTTAATTTCGATGTTAATTCACCCCTTTTTTAGAGTGTTGTACTATCCGTAATACCTCATCTTAAGACAAGAGTAATGACACCGCCATTTGTTACAATTTATTTTCATTTTTTTTGAAAATTATTTTTAGCAGAACCTTTTCTTATTATAAAGAGGCTCTGAAAGGAAAATGTTACAGATTCTCATTCCATTATTTCAATTATTAAGCGATTCTAACTTCCGGATTTTATGACATCTTTTGCAAAATTGTGCGGAATTTTATCCATTTACCTTTTTATGACTGGCTGTGGAAACGATACAGAAGTCAGTGGTTCCATCGACTACATTGGTGATGCAGATCTTATCCTTAAAGATAAACCCATTCACTATAAATATGCGCCCGTCACTCAGGATACTTTGACTGTTGATGATAACGGGAATTTCTCTACCGCCATTTCTGTCAAAAAGCCAGAGATTCGCACTTTGGAAATTGAAGACGAATCGTATCCAATTTTCCTTACTCCCGAACGCGACCTGAAGATTGATATCTCAAGATCAGATTTCCCGCAAAATGTACAGGTTCAGGGATATGCAGAAAATTGGCACGAACGCTATGATCAATACCTTTCTGAAATTAAGGAGATCACAACTCAGATTCCCGTGGAGGAAGAAGAGATCAAGATCGGGGAAGAAAACAACCTGACCGAACTTAGTCAGCAAAAATACGAGATCGCTGAAGATCACCTTGAGGAAACCCCTCTCAATGACTATTACCTGAAAGCTATCGGCGAACATCTTGTTTTTAAAATTCGCTCTATTGAATATAATCAACGTTTTTTTGAAGATTTTGATGCTGATTCTGCCCGAAATGCCGTTTTTGCCGAAGCCGACTCTCTCAACTTTTTCACTGTTGAATCGCTGAAAGCGCAGCGTGCCGGCATCCGGGATTTTGCCCATTATTACGCCCGTACCTTCGGAATTTATGACAGCGTAAAAGCCGCTTATGACATGGACCTTTCCGAGTATGATATCAAACAAGTGGCGTATGAAGAGCTTAACGATAAACGCGTGCAGGTGCTGGATCACATGGAAAGTCGAGATGCTCTGGCCCACGCCAAAATGTATTTGATCGCTGAACGCATTGGCGAACAGGGACCGGAAACTGCCCGACCAAGCTTTGAAGCCTATCTCGAAGAATTTGCTGATTATCCCGAATACACCGAGTTTCTCACGTACTTTTTTAATGAAATTAAATCCGTTTCTCCCGGTCAGCCAGCAGTGCCTTTTGCCCTGCCCGATTTGGAAGGCAACATTCACACGATGGAGGATTATCGCGGCAAATTCGTACTGCTGGATTTCTGGGCCGGATGGTGCCAGCCTTGCCTGGATGAATTTTCTTATATGAAGGAAATCTACGAAGAATATTCCCGCGACGAACTCGAGATCATCGGCATTTCCAACGAAGTGGACAGCCTCCTTTGGGTGCAGGATGTGAACCGACTTGAGCTCCCTTGGGTGCAGCTTTACGGAGGCAATGGCTTCCAGGAAGAAACGTTCAAGGCTTACAAGGGCGGCGGCATTCCATTTTATATTTTAGTGGACCCGGATGGAAAAATCGCCCGTTATAACGATATTCGTCCCTCCTTCAACTTTACTGAAGTTCTCGACAGTTTACTTATACAACATCAAAACCAACCTAACTAATGATCCGAATTCTACTCTCCCTGTTTTTATTATCTTCTTTTTTTGGATGTCAACAATCCGAATCTCAACCTCAACCTGAGTCTGAAGAAATCATCGATCCGCTACGACTTGGACAGATGATCATGGTTGGATTTCGTGGCACCGAACTGTCACAGGATAGTACCATTTTTGAGGACCTCTCAAAGCGCAATATCTCTGGCGTAGTATTATTTGATCGGGATGTGATCACCGGCAATCGCAGCCGTAACATCGAAGATCCCACGCAGCTCATGCATCTCAGTAACGACATCATTGCTGCTACACCTAACTCTCCATTTATTGCCGTGGACCAGGAAGGCGGTTTGGTTAGCCGGCTTAAGGAGAGCAAGGGATTTCCAACGTCTGTTTCTGCTGAGTATTTGGGTGAACTGGATAATGAAGATTCGACCCGATACTATTCCCGGATCATGGCACAGGAATTTATGGTGGTTCGAACGAATACGAATTTTGCTCCTGTGGTAGATGTAAACACCAATCCTGATAACCCTGTGATTGGTAACATTGAACGCAGTTTTTCCTCCGATCCCGATAAAGTCGCTGAACACACCGGGTATGTAATTGATGAATATTCCAAGGAAGGAATTCTCTCCGTGCTGAAGCATTTTCCGGGTCATGGAAGCTCGACCACTGATAGTCATTTGGGATTTACGGACGTCACCGATACCTGGGACCCCAAAGAACTCATTCCCTACAAAAAGCTCTTTGCGGAAAAAGAGATTCGCGCCGTCATGACTGCTCACATTTTCAATGCAAATATCGACTCTGTATGGCCGGCTACGCTTTCCGAAAAAACCATTAACGGACTGCTGCGCGATTCACTTGGATTTGAAGGCGTGGTCTTTTCCGACGACATGCAGATGGATGCCATTCGCGAAGAATACGGACTGGAAACGGCCATCCAGCAAACCATTAACGCCGGTGTGGATGTACTGATCTTTGGCAACAACCTGCATTACGAGCCGGACATTGCCGAGCGAGCGATTGGCATCATCCAGAAACTATTGCGCGAAGGAAAGATCGAGAAAGAAACCGTTGAGCAATCCATCGCCCGCATTGATTCGTTGAAGATTGATGTGATCGATGAATTGTGTAGCTGTATGGATTTTTAGTGATTAGGTGTTAGGTTTTAGAGGCAAGGTGCAAGTAGTTTCTTGAAACTAAAACCAGCTAACAAAATTCCTAATTTCCCTACATGGATATAAAAGAAATCCTCACCATAACCGAAAACCACGTCCGCCAAAAACTGGAAGGCGAAGGCTCCGGCCACGATTGGTGGCACATTCACCGCGTTCGAAATACCGCTTTGAAGCTCGGAAAGGAAGAACAAGCCGATCTGTTTATTGTGGAGCTTACCGCCCTGCTCCACGACATCGCCGATCATAAATTTCATGGCGGAGATGAGGAAATTGGTCCGGCTACTGCCAGAAACTGGCTGAAAAGTTTGGAAGTGGAAGAATCCATTATAAACCACGTTTTTGAGATCATTCGCGATGTCTCTTTCAAAGGAGCCGAAGTGGAAACACCCATGAAAACTATCGAAGGGAAAGTGGTGCAGGATGCAGATCGTTTGGATGCACTAGGAGCCATTGGGATTGCCCGAGCATTTGCCTATGGCGGATATAAAGGCCGTGAATTGCACAATCCCAACATTCCGCCAGAAAACCACGATTCGTTCGAAGAGTATAAAAAGAGTACAGGCCCTACCCTTAATCATTTCTATGAAAAGCTTTTTTTGCTGAAAGACCGAATGAATACTGATTCCGGTCGCAAGCTCGCCGAAGAACGCCACCAATTTATGGAGGAGTTTGTGAATCGATTTCTCTCTGAATGGGGTGGGAATGTTGAATTATGAATGCTAAATGTTGAATTGAAAGAATTTAAAATTCAACATTTAGCATTTAACATTTCTAATTACCTATAAACGCTTCCCCTTCCAAGATCCATTCCGGCTCGCCTTCACCTTTCAGGTAGTAGTCAAAATACTCCTTCATGCGTATGGCGTAGTCTAATTTGTTGGAGAATTTCTGCGGATGATGCGGCTCATCATGATATTGCAGGAAGATCGCATCTTTGTCGTATCGACGCATGGCCAGGTATAGCTCAATGCTTTGCTCCCACGGCACGGCGCCATCATCATCTCCGTGCATGATGAGCATGGGCGTGTTAATTCGGTCAGCATAAAATACCGGGGAATTTTCAATATAGAGATGTGGTGCCTCCACCAGCGTTTTTCCAATGCGACTTTGCGTTTTCTCATACTGAAATTGTCGTGCCAGTCCTGAACCCCAGCGAATGCCACTGTACGCACTTGTCATATTACTGACCGGAGCTCCGGAAACAGCCGCATCAAAAATATCGGTTTGGGTGACCATGAATGCCGTTTGGTAGCCACTCCATGAATGTCCGTGCAGACCAAGTTTGTCTTCATCGGCGATGCCCATTTCGATGAGTTTCTGGATTCCGGGCACTAAACTTTTGGTGGCAGCGAATCCAGGAGTGCCGACTTCAAATCGAATATCAGGCAGAAAAACCACGTAATCATCGCTCACATACTGTGCAAAAACAGGTCTGTGATTGGTCTTCGGCTCATTGAAATCATGCAGTCGGTTCGTAAAGAAACGATAGTAATACGTCATGATCGGATAACGCTTATTGGGATCGTAATTATCCGGTTTAATGACCACACCCTGAATGAATTTCCCATCCACACTCAGCCAGTCGATGAGCTCGGCACTGCCCCAGTTCCATTTTTCTTTGAGGTCTTCGTGAAGATTTGTGAGCTTATTCGTGCGATCAAATTTCCAGTTGTTAGCCACCCAGATATTTGGAAATTCATCATAAGCTTCGCGTTTGTACAACACCGTGTTGGCCTCTTCGGCTTTCTCTATAAAAGTGAATTTTTTATCCTCTTCCAGCAACCGGTTCACCCCAGATCGATTGGCACGAGCTGAATAAAATCCGAAATTTTTCATCAGATCGTGGTAGGAGCTCAGCAGCAGTTCTTCGTTGTTTTCGAACGGTTCATCCCAGTCTTTATTCATGCGCTCCACCCGAAAAATACGTTTGGCTTCGCGGCCTTCGCCGTTAGTGATGTTGGTCGGTTCGCTAAAGTCAGTAGGGAATCGCCAGATGTCATACTTATCGTATATCAATACAGCTTGATCATTTTCAATCCAACCGGCTATACCATAATCGGGCACTCGGGAGGGGTAATCGTGATCTTCATCATAGAAAGGCACCGTCATATTTGACGTAATATTTCGCGATGTTCCATTTTCAATATCCAGCAGATTCCAGTTCTTATTCACATAAAAAGCGGCAAATTTACCCCCGGGCGACAGATTCACTCCTTCCGATAATTTCTTACCGATCAGAGTCCGCTCCCCTGTTTCCAGATCCACGTAATACCAATCGTTGAAAAAGCCTTCCCAGGTCATTTCCTTTAGGTACGGCTTCTGCGAACTCCCCAAAACCACATTGGGATTGTGCGCTATGCGAATGTCTTCCAGTTCGTGATCAGCCAGCTGCACCCACTCATTTTCGTCGAGATGATATACTGCGGTGTACAGGTGATTCTTCCGCGAATTCCAGGTATTCTTTTCATGCGTTTTGATACGCGGATCGTCATCATGCCAGATATCCAAACCACGGTCTTCCACGATATCATCAATATCATACACATCCACTTCTTCGTCCTCATCGTCCTCTTTTTTGGAATCCAGATCGGCCATTTTTGCATCCATGAATCCGAAGAATAAGCGGCTGCCGTCATTGGTAAAGGTGAGATTATTGTTTGATCGAAGCGTGAATCCTTCGTTACCATCATCTGCATTTAGTAGCGTGAGGAGTTCTTCATTTTCTGCATCCCAGAGGTGAAGTGATGCATCGCTTTCAACATAAGAGGTATCGTACTTGGCTTTGGTGAAGGCCAGTTTTTCTTCGTCATAATCCCAGGTTAGGTTTGCATATAATCCGCTAAGCTCAGAATTGATCCGCTGAGATTCTTCCCTATTCAGATCAAACACATACACCCCGTTGATGGTATTGGATGTATCCACAGTGGAATAGGCAAGGTAATTGGAAAGGCTATCGAAGGCCATTTCCCGCACAAAAGGAATATCGAATTCATCTCCGGATTCAAGGTTCTTCAGCAAAAGCTTTGTTCCCAGTCGTTTGTTCTTGGATTTCAGATCCTCAACCTGTTTGCTTTGCATGTGATGGATCGCCAGCCAGCTACCATCTTCTGAAAACTGAAAACTCCGAACGCTGTCGTACTGTGAAATTCCTCCATCATTGGTAGATAACAGCGACAATCCCTGCTGTGGTTTATCCTTTCCGTCCTTCAGTTGTTCGGCCAGTGGCACATTTCGGAAAACCGCTACCCATGCTCCGTTTGGTGTGATTTTTGGTGAAGCTCCAAGATCAATGGAATGCGTATTCCGGCCATTCGTGCTTTTAACTTCCACTTTTCCATCCCCACGATCGGGCCAGACTTCGTAGGCTACCCAATCGCCATTTTCAGAAAGTTCAATGGAACCAATATCCTCAAATTTCATTACGTCCTCGAAACTCAAAACTCCTTGTGCCGTAGCCGAAGAGGTGAGCATCAAACCAATTAAAAGAACAAAACAGTAGCGCATTTTATGGGATAGCATAGATCTCGATTTTGTTTTCGTATAATGGCCTAAAGAAAGTGTATTTAGCCATCAGATGAAATATTGAACTCTCTCATTTTGGATAATTTTACCAGCCATAAATTTAAACGATGAAAAATTCAGATTACACCTACGATTATTTATTGGACGCCTTTCAACAGGCAAAGCAAACAGCACAGGAATTAACAGAATCTGTATCTGCAGAAATCTTTCTGAGAAAGCCTGCTGAGGACAAATGGTGCATGGGTGAAATCCTGGATCACCTGGTTCAGGCCGGTAATGAATATTTACCCCAAATAGAGAAGGGATTGAAAAAGCCTGATGAACAACTACCCAAAGGAGGAGAACCTTTCACCCCAAATTTCTTTTTTCGATGGTTTATCAAAATTGTGAGTCCGGAGTATCAGCGTGGTGTTCCCACAGTGAAACCATTTGAGCCTAAAAAAGCTGTTGAAATAGATAGAAAAGAAGTATTGGCTAATTTCCTCACTTTGCAGGATAATTTCATCAAAATTCTGAAACGAGCAAAGCTGGAACAGTTGCATCTGGATCGAATCAAGACAAGAAACCCTGTAGTAAAGCTTGTCCCAATGTCGTTAACAGCTTGTTTTGCGATTCAGGAAGCGCACCAACGGCGACATTTTGAGCAGATGCGGGATTTGAGAGAGCGGTTTGATTAACCACAGAGAACGCAGAGTTTGCTACCTTCTTTTATAGAACCTGCGAGCGTCCGTAGATCCTCGCAGCGTTTGGTTTCTTAGCTCGAAAGTCGCAACGCTCGCAAGACTTAGCAGACGCTGCGAGGTTACTCCATTTTATCCTGATATAATTTCTGGATTCATTCACCGATTGAATTTACGTTTGTGCTCGGGGTAATTGTCGTAGGGAAAAAGAAATAAACCGTATGGTTCATGGCCTTCTTTCTCTACATCCTGATGGTGACGTTGGTGAGCACGACGAATCAGCTTCATGATCTTGTTATCACTGCTGAAGGGTATGAATCGTTTGTGTGCAAACAGATCATGTATGATGAAATACAGAAGCCCGTATACAGCTATACCTGCGCCAAGGCCAAATAATGGCTGTTTAAACATCGTTGTTGCTCCATCTATCATGAACCAGATAGAAATACTTGCGAATACGAGGGAGAAAATGTCATTTAGCTCAAAGACCCCGTGATCCGGTTTATGGTGAGATTCGTGGATATTCCACAAAACTCCATGAAACAGCCAGCGATGCACACAATAGGAAATGACTTCCATGCCCATCAAGCCAAGTAAAATGAATCCTAACAAATACAGCCAATCCATACGTTATATTTATTTCTGTATTAAAATTTTGCTAACCCAAAGCGCCTCAGATGGTTCTGCTCACACTCGGTTAGACCATGTCAGCTTGCGTCATCTTTCCAACTAAATTTTCGAAATAATAGTTTAAAATTCCCGCATATACACATACATTACACATGTAAATTCTCAAGGCAACGAGGTGTAAATGGAGGAACTTAAAATATATCAGGGCGGATCGGAAAAAAAGCCCAAACAAGAAAGGAAGTTATCACAAAAAGCAGAGACTGGTTTTGTGTCTCCGGCGGCCGATCATCTCCAAAAACCGCTGGACCTGGAAGAGCTGATCGTGCATCACCCCACCGCCACATTCTATGTACGTGCTGAGGGAAATGCAATGAAAGCTTCCGGTATTCACGATGGCGATATTTTAGTGGTAGACCGTTCACTCAATCCAAATGATGGTACCATTGTGGTTGCTGCTATTGATGAAGAACCCGTCATACGACGCTTAATAAAACGTGGGGGGCGGCTGCTTTTGGTTTCAGATGATCTCAAGATCAAACCATACGCCATTAATTCCGACACCAACTGGATGATCTGGGGAGTGGTGACACATGTGATTCATAAGTACCGTCATGAGCATTGAGCCAGAATCATACAATAACCGCAGTTCCATTGTGTATGCCATGGTAGACTGCAACAACTTTTATGCATCCTGCGAACGAGCCTTTGATCCCAAACTGGAGGGCCGACCCGTTGTCATTCTTTCCAACAATGATGGTTGCGTGATCGCCCGTTCCGAGGAGGCTAAAGAGTTGAATATTCCCATGGGGGCTCCGGAATTCAAATACCGAAATTTCTTTAAAGAACGCGGAGTCGTCGTTCGATCCTCCAACTACCCGCTGTATGGCGATATGTCGCGCCGGGTAATGGAGACGCTGCGCCGACTCACCCACGATATTGAAGTTTATAGCATTGATGAAGCCTTCGCCGAGCTTTCCACCAATACCTATACTGACCTGGAAGAATATGGCAAGATCATTAAAAACACCGTTTATCAATGGACCGGGATTCCCGTTTCGGTGGGTATTGCACCCAGTAAGACTCTGGCCAAAATTGCTAACGAAACGGCCAAACGAAATCTCTTATATAACGGTGTTTTGAGTTTGTGTGACAATGCCGGTACCGATGCCATTCTTAAACAAATGCCTTTGCAGAAAGTTTGGGGAATTGGACATAGCCTGACTATTCGGCTGAATCGTTACAATATTTCTACAGCCTATCACCTAAAACAAAAGGTTAACAACAAGCGATGGGTTCGGAAGCATCTCAATGTAACCGGATTGCGAACCGTGCTGGAATTGAATGGACTTCCCTGCATGAAATTAAGTGAAGCGCTGGAAACGCGGAAAGGGATCTTAACCTCCAGAATGTTTGGCAAGCCGCTCTACGATCTGCCGGATATTCAGGAAGCTGTAGCGACTTTCATTTCCCGGGGAGCTGAAAAATTACGGGCTCAAGGCTCGGTTGCTTCCAATCTTCAGGTAACACTGATCGGGGATAAGTTCAAAGATCCCAAGTCAAAATATAAATATGGAGCTTATACCTCTTTTAAGGTTCCCACCGCCCATACTCCAACTTTGATCCATGCCGGAAAACGAATCGCAGCAGCTGTTCATCTCCCCAACACCAAATATAAAAAAGCGGCCATCATGCTAACCGGACTCGTTCCCCACAGCGAAGTACAAATGGACCTCTTTGATCCCGACCTATACACTCAGCAACAATTTCGACTCATGGAATGCATCGATCAGATCAATACCAAGCACGGACGTAATAAGGCGGCCTTTGCTGCAACGGGATTGCATCGTAAAAATAATGAGGAAGCTACATGGAAGATGAATCAAAACTTTTTAAGCAAACGATACACTACAGACTGGAATGATATTATGGCTGCCAAAACTGAGTGATGGTGAATAGGTGATATAGTGACACGGTGATATGGTGGAAAGTAACTTTGCAAAAATAGACCAAAGGAGAATTCTAAGTTTTCAATCCTGGACCCACCAAATACAAGAACACTATATCACTAATTCAGAAGCTTCGCGGCCGAGTTGCATTCCCAGGGCGACGCCCATTCCGCTTAGTCCCGCAGCTATTACTGTTTTGCCTGATACTTTTTTAAGAATAGGACTTTTAGTAGACGTAAATCCCATTATGCCCGACCATTCTTTTTCAATTTCCCAATTGTGAGGGAGTTCTAAAACCTCGTCTGCAAACTGTATGAGGTGATCTCTGATCTTTTGATTGGTCCCGAATTCAGTTGTTGTTTCCACATCAATGTCCAAACTTCGAGCTCCACCCAGCAACATTCGGTTTTCTCCAATACCTCGAAAGTAGTAGTAACCGGCATCATAATGGTAAGTGCCCTGCCACTTCAGATCAGGGATCGGTTTCGTTACAAATACAAATCCTCTGCCGGGTTTTATATCTAGCTCAGGAAGCAATTTTGAAGTAAACGAATTCGTAGCTATCGCCAATCTATCCGCATTCAATTCGATGCCATTCGACAGTGTAACTTGAGCAAGTTCAACATTTATGTTCTGCACCTGAGATTGCCATCTGAACTCCAGATCCAGGTTCTTTTGATACAGTGTTTTCATCATCTTCCCGGGGTGAAGACATCCTTCATGTTTTATACTGATTGCCGGAAAGCCATTATGCTCAGTTTGTTCATATACCTCTTCAACACCGGCGGCTTCTTTGAGCCATCGGTTGCAAATGTCTATATGATCCAACGCGTCGTCATACACTTGCTCGTCGGTGAAGATCTCATACGCTCCTGGCTCCCTGTAATCCAGATTTTCATCCCCAAGCGTGGATCGAAGCAATTTCAATCCGTTAAAACGCCTCCGAATGCGATCAATGATCTTTGACTCTTCTTCGATCTTCATGTCAGCCATATGTTCTGTTACGGATCCAAAACAGGCAAACCCGGCATTTCGTGTGCTGGCCCCAATTGGGAAAAAGCCACGATCCAACACCATTACGCTCGCCTTTGGATTTTTTTTCTTGAAGAAGTGAGCCGTTGACTGACCTGTAAGTCCGCCTCCAATTACGATAAGATCGTAGGTGCGTTCATATAATTCCGATTCCCAAAAAGAGCGTTCAGCCTGTATCATTGGTGGTCAAAAACTAAGCTTACCATGAGTGGAGTTGCGATCTCGAAAAAACGATCGTCCACATTATATTTGGAATGATGCCAGGGGTAGAATGAATCCGCTTCTTCGCTACCACTACCTACAAAAAAGAACGCGCCGGGAAATTGCTGCTGATAGAACGCAAAATCTTCTCCCGCCATAATGGGTCGACGCATTTCGATGGCAATTTCATCTCCAAAAAGTGTGCGAGCTGAATTCAACACCGTTTGTGCTTCTTTTTCGGAATTGATAACGGCCGGGTAGCCTTTATTAAAATCCAGTTTATAACTTCCACCGGCTGACTCTGTAATTCCTTTTGCCAGGGCCTCCAGCTTCTTGATCACTAAATCTTCCGTGTCTGGAGATAACGTCCTCGCAGTTCCCCATAACTTCACTTTTTCCGGAATTATGTTATGAGCAGAGCCCCCCTCCACTCTTCCGATCGTTACCACAACAGGTTCTGTGGGATCCACATTACGACTGGCGATCGTTTGAACCGCGTTGATGTATTGAGCGGCCAAAACCACGGGATCAACTGTTTCATGCGCCCGGGCTGCATGCCCTCCTTTTCCGATGATCTCCACCTCAAACTCAGATGTTGACGCCATCAGCGGACCTACCTTTGTAGCCATGGTTCCGGCTTTATGCATCGGTGAAGTATGAATTCCAAAAATAGCATCTACGCCTTTTTCTTGCAGGAAACCGGTTTCTGTTAAAAGCTTTCCTCCCCCCGGAAGTTTTTCTTCGCCGGGTTGAAATACCAGCAACACCGTTCCTTCAATATCATCCTGAAGGTCTTTCAATATCTTGGCTGCCGCAAGTAGATTCGCAGTGTGTGCATCATGTCCGCAACAGTGAGCAACCCCTTTATTTTTTGAAAAGAATTCCGACTTTGCTTCCCCTTCTTCCTGAATAGGCAGCGCATCAATATCAGCACGAAGGGCGATCACCCGATCGGATTTCTGCCCGCCTTCCAGAATTCCTACACAACCTGTTTCGAGTGGACTTTCATAGGGTATTCCCAACTTATCCAGTTCCCTTTTAATAAACTTGGTAGTCTCAAATTCCTTGAAACTTAGCTCGGGATGTTGATGTAAGTAGCGTCTTATTTTAATAGCATCAGGCAAGTATTTGTCTGACAATTCTTTGATTTTCGAATGCATGAATTTGCTCTGAATTTGGTTTAAGGAATAATAAGGATATTCTGTGAGTTGACGTAACCTTTTACAATCTATGCCGTAGTTAAACGGGTTACAAAATTAAAGGACATTATGAAGCGATCATCTTGGGAAATTATTTTAGCAGGTTTCATTTTTGTAGGTATCGGTGTTTACATAGCAGGCAATTCATCTACCCCTAAACAACAAGCTTCCTCAAACATTTCAGCAGACAGTATAAATGTTAAGCTGGAGGGAGAGAATATCAGGGTCATCAAGCTGGAAAAAATAGCTAATCTTGAAAAACTGGAGAACCTGGAGAATCTAAAAAACCTCAAAAATTTGGGAAATTTCCTACCTGCAGAAGTTCGGGCAGATCTTGAAAATGAGATCGACGAGGTACTGAGACAGTTTGAGGATGAAAGTTTGAAGGTCAACATCAATACTGAAGACGGTACTGTTGAAATTCAGCGTGCAGTCACCGTTGGAGCGTCCGGTAGCTGGACGTCCGTATCTCCTGGTGTTTTTGCGTACGTGAAAGAATTTGACACCGATGCTTTGGAAAATATGGCCATCAGTATTCCCTTTGGTTCCATTGAAATTGTTAGTCAGACTTCTGGCCCAGGCAAATTAACGCTAAAAGCCTCTGGTCAGATCGCCAGCAAAGAAGATCTGGAATCCATCGTTTCCATTACTGAACAACTCAGTTCCGACAAAGCTACTTTTCAAATTCGGTCCGCTTCTTCCGGCAATCAAAGAAATGTTAATCTGCAAGCAGTCCTGCATGTACCTCAAAATATTGACTTAAATGCCACTACTGCAGCCGGACACATTTCATCCCAAAATATAACCGGTCAGCAGCATTACAGGACTAAAGGCGGACATATAACACTTTCTGAACTTTCGGGTAAAGTAAACGCCAAAACCAGTGGTGGGCACGTTTCCCTGAAAAAGTCTAAAGGCACTTTTGTACTGGAATCTGCCGGCGGACATATTAGCGCCATGGAAACCGAAGGAGATATTACAATGAAGACCTCAGGTGGGAATTTACGAGCCTCCAAGATCAGTGGCGGAATTCAGGCATCAACAAATGGTGGAAATATAGAATTTCAGTTTCTTCAGCTGAATGGAGATACTTTTGCCTCAACCGCTGCCGGCTCCATAACTTTGCAATTGCCAACCAGCACAGATGTCAGCTTAAATCTATCCGGTAATACCATTGAGATCCCTTCTGCTTTTAATTTTAATGGAGAGAACTCCTCAGGTAAAGCAAGTGGAACTATTGGTTCCGGAACACATTCTGTTACCGCAAAAACCAATTATGGCAATGTGATTCTAAAGGCACATAATTAGAACCTGAATTTTCTACTTATCCTTTTGAAGGCCCTTTATTTCTTTTTCTGAAATATGAACTCTTCAACCAACTTGCATGTAAAGTCAGGTGCAATGCAATGAATGCTGTAAATGCAGCTGCTATCCAAAAGTGAATATCTCCCCACTGATGTCGCGTGAGCACAGCAAATGTATCTTGTCGGCTGCCAGGTGGTAATACAAAGTACAGAATGATACCGGTTGCAATTAATCCGATAAAGCCGACAAAAAGGCAAACATCCAATAGTACATTTTGGGTATGTTTTCTCATCTTAACTCCTGCCTATATATTGGTAAGCTACATGGCTAACATGAATCTTTTGTGAATTAAATAATACTTAGCTTTACCTTGAAAAAAATTAAGTTCAGGCTACTTTATGTCTCCGAAAGTTCATCAAACCAAAGACGGTTCTTCCACACTCTATTCCGAAAAATTTGAGCAATATTATCACAACCCGAATGGCGCAGCTTCTGAAAGCGTGTACGTATTTTTTGAGCAGTCGGGGTTGATCTCGTTTCTGGAAACCACTGATACTTTGACCGTTTTAGAAGTAGGTTTTGGAACGGGCCTTAATTTTCTGCTTTTGCTGGATATTCTGAAGAAACATAACCTGCATATTCCTGTCAGGTTCTACTCGATCGAAGCCTTTCCCATTACTGTTGAAACAGCCCGATCTATTGACTTCAAAGAACATCTTTCAGATCCGGGCTTGAATGAGCTCTTGCCATCTATCTTTTCTGATCTCAATCCCGGAATGAATATTATCAAACCAATGAAAGATCTTGATGTTGAGCTTCATTTATTTTTTGGAACTTTTGATGGCTTCAGAGCTCAGGAGTGTTCGGCCGATTTTATTTTTCATGATGCCTTTTCTCCTGAAGTAAATGAAGAGCTCTGGGATGATAAGACTTTCAAAAAACTTTCAACATACTCCCACTCTGAAACGGTACTTACTACCTACTGTGCAGCCTCCAAAGCCCGGGGTGCTATGTGTGCCGCAGACTGGTATGTCGCAAAAGCTCGAGGGGCTTTAGGCAAAAGGGAAATGACCATTGCTTCTTTATCTGAAGAAAAGCTATCCGGTTTTAAACGAGTGAATGAAAAAAGACTGGCTGAGCGCTATAATAAAGGTGACTTCTAAATTTTGTTTAAACAATATTGTTTAAACACTAATTGAAATAAATGACTTCTCTGCTTTTAATAATGTCAGAATTATGCAAGAATTGTCACTCTACTTGCTGCTCGAAAACGAATTCTTTGATGAGCTTATCGACTTCTTCTACGCCCTCTCTTGAGGATGAAGAGAATGGCAAAATTGGCACATCAATATTCATTTCTTTAAGTACGCGCCTCACTTTGGCTTTCGAGGCATTCACTTTATTTCGTGATAGTTTATCGGACTTGGACAGGACCACTGCAAATGGTTTTTCATTCATCCCCATCCAATAGAAAAAATCTTCATCAAGTTGACTGGGATCGTGCCGCACATCTACAACATGCAAGATCAGGCGAAGTGATTCTCGGTCGAGTAAGTATTCCCGGATACTTTTACCCCATCGTTCTCGCTCTTTTTTGGGAACTTTAGCAAATCCATAGCCCGGCAGATCCACCATAAAAAACTCGTCCCCGATCTGATAATAATTCATCTGCTGTGTTTTCCCGGGCGTGTTTGAGGTCCGCGCAATATTCTTACGGTTCAACAAGGTATTGATGAGTGAAGATTTCCCCACGTTAGAACGACCTGCAAAACAAACTTCCGGCAGGGTAGCAGGTGGACATTCTTCCAGTTTAGTAGCGCTTGTAATAAATTTCGGCTGAGCTTTGAACATGAATTAAATTAAATCGTTGGCTTCCTTTTCAACCCCAAAGTTGACCGGTACAGGATAATTTCCGGTAAAACAGGCGGTACAGTAATCGGCATCGGATGGATTGGCTTCTTTGACCGCATCCACGAGTCCATCGGGTGACAGATAGCAGAGACTATCAACTCCAATTTCCTTAGCCATTTTTTCGATATCACGGTCAAATTTATTGGCGATGAGTTCTTCAGGACTTGGGAAATCCATTCCGTAATAGCATGGTGAAATAATAGGAGGAGAACTCACCAAAAAGTGAATTTCAGCCGGATTACAATCACGGATCATATCTACCAGATATCGGGAAGTTGTTCCGCGGACAATGGAATCATCCACAATGATGATGTTTCGTCCTTCGATCACCCCGCGAACCGGATTGAACTTGGTCCGCACTTTCTGCTCACGGGATTTCTGTCCCGGTGAAATGAATGTGCGCCCCACATAATGATTGCGGATCAAACCCATATCATATTTACATTCATGGCCTAGTTTACGGCTTTCGCTGGCATACCCAAGGGCGGCAGTGTTGCTTGAATCGGGAACTGACATTACCACAGGTTTTCTTCCCGTAGTATTGTTTTTAATGATCTTATCTAAGGGATGCTCTTTAGCCAGTTGTTTCCCGAGATTTCGGCGGATCTTATCTACCATCTCACCAAATATCATACTGTCTGGCCGTGAAAAATACACGTATTCAAAAATACATTGGCTGGTACCCGTTCCTTTGGTTGGCGGTATGAAAAATGATTTGGGTTCGCCTGTTTCTACAGCTTCATCATCAATCACAACGACTTCGCCTGGTTTCACATCACGGATATATTCGGCGTTATTGATGTCGAAGGCACAAGTTTCACTGGCCACACAAAAGGCTCCATCCACTTTCCCGATAGCAAGCGGACGGAATCCATTGGGATCCCTAACGGCAATGAGTTTGTCATCGGTCATTATAACCAGGCAGTATGCGCCTTCAATTTGTCTCAAAGCATCCATGATCTGATCAAGCTGATCTTCGTACAAACTGTGCGAGATCAGGTGAAGGATCAATTCCGTATCAGAGGTACTTTGGAACAGGACGCCCTCTTTCCGAAACCGTTCCCGGATCTGCTTCGCATTGGAAAGATTTCCGTTGTGCCCTATCGCCAGGTTCCCTTTTCGGTAATGTACCCGAAATGGTTGAATATTCGCAGGATTCTTAGACGATCCGGATGTGGAATACCTGTTGTGCCCGATAGCTTTATTCCCTTTCAGGACCTTCTTCAAGACCTTTGGATCATCAAAGACATTCAGGACCAAGCCAAAATCTTTGTATGCCGGCATAGCAGGACGTCCCTTCTTTTCATCATAATACGAAGACACGATTCCCGCAGATTCTTGTCCACGATGTTGCAGGGCATGAAGCCCATAATAGGTATGCAGGGCGGCATCGGGATGGTTATAGATTCCGTAAATTCCGCAATATTCGCGAGGTTTGTCGCTCATATTCTAAACACTCCGAGGATAAAGTTTGATTAAAACTAAAGATAAGAAATTATAGCGGGCTTAGTGAATTAGAAGTCGCGGAAGTTATTGACAGGTTTTGAACATTCATTCGGACCTTGGTAATTCTACATAAAAAGTAGTGCCTTCCCCTTCTTCACTTTCAAACCATATACGCCCGTTCATTTTCTCAACAAATTCTTTGGTCATGCTAAGTCCGAACCCGGATCCTTTTTCTTTACCCGTACCAACGCGGGTCCATGTATTGCTGTTGAATATTTTATCCATTGATGACTCTGGAATGCCTACCCCATCATCTTTAACCCCTATAATAATTTTCTCTTTTTCTTCCTGAGTAAATACCTCTATCACTCCATTCTCATTGGTATATTTGATAGCATTTGAGATGAGGTTCCGTAAAATCACTCGCATGGCATTGGGATCGGCTAAAATTGTTGAAGCTTCTCCATTCAGATTATTTCTGAGCTCTATTTTTTTCTGGATTGCCAGGAAGGACTGGGTAGTCAGAACATCCGCCAATAGTGGTTTCAATTCCATCGGTTTTGGATCCAGGTCGAAGCCCGAAAGCTGATCTTTTGCCCAGGCTAACAAGTCTTCGATCACATTTACGTTTTGCCGAACTGAACTATCTATATCGTCTATCAGACGTTTAAGGTCCTCACCTTTCAAAATATCATCACGAATTAGATCGAGAATTCCCTGCACGGATGTAAGCGGTGAACGCAGATCATGAGAAACCATTGCAAATACCTGATCTTTGGCTTTGTTAAGATCTTGTAGTTCATCTCTTTGAGCTTGTATCTCTTCAAGTAACTCTTGTTTAACTTTTGCATTTCTCTTCGCCACAAATAATAAAATGGCTATAAGGATCAAGATAATACCACCCGCAGCTATTAAGATCAGTTGAAACTGAATGCGGGCCTGCTGCTGTGCCTGTTTTTCCTCCAGGAGACGATTTATCTCATTTTGTCTCCTTAACTCAAGCTGACTTTCCAAATTCGCCAGGTCTTTTTCTATTGATAATTGAGTCAGGCTATCAGTAATTGTAGTATACCTTTCGTGGCTTTTAAGTGCTTCTTCATAGTTCTGTCCAGATTTGTACGTTTCGTACAATTGCAGCTGTGCTTCTTTTTCATAGTCAGGGTTATCCAGATCAGCTGCTACCTGAAGGGTGCTATTCAAAAAGTCCAATGCCTGTTCATAGTTGCCCACATCTAAATAAAGTTTTCCTAATTCTAAGTAATTGTGATAAAATGCTTCTACCACATTTATTTTTTGCGCGTTCTCCAGTGATAGCTTCAGGTATCGTTCTGCTTCAGAATAATTTCCCTCTTTTCGTTTTAACTCGCCCAGGTTATGATTTGCGATCAACTCAGGAGCTCCGGGGTTTACTTCTTCAAATACTTCCTGAGCTTTAAACAGATATTCTTCGGCCTCAGAAAACTGCTCCAGCTTCATTTTAACCACCCCAAGGTTATTATATGCATTATACAAATATGACCTGAAATTGAACTCCTGTCCTATCTCTATAGCTTTTTCATAGTACGAAACAGCCGTTTCGTAGTTGTCCATGCCTTCGTAAAGCACCCCTATATTAAGCCTGGATAGAAACATTAGCGGGACATATTCAGCCTCATCGGCAAACACAATGGCTTCCAGATAGTTTTCGGCTGCGAGGCCGGTGTTGCCAAGGTCGTCATAGGCATTGGCCATATTCATTTTGAGACCCGCTGAAAATTGTTCGCGCGACTTCTCCTCCATCATCCATGTAAGATCTAAGGCATTTTGAAAAGCCTCCAATGCCTGACGACTTTGCCCCCTTGCATCAAACACATTTCCCATTCCATTGTAGTAGTCAGGCAAAAATTGAGTCTCAGAATACTCTTTGATACCGAAATTGTATTGAGAAAAAGCAGAGTCCAACTTCTGTTCCCTTTCATAAAGATTCCCCAAAATTAAGACACTCCTTGCTTTTCCATCGGTATAGTTTCTTTCTTGAGAAAGTGAATCTGCTTTTGCTATAAGCATTCTTGCTTCATCCAATCCCCCTTGCTGGTTCAAAACAAAAGCCTGACTCAAAAGCGAATCTACATAAGCTGTTTCCGGATTATCATCTTTATCCTGAAAACCGAGCGCAGAAACAGTACCTATACAACTCACAACCAACACCAATACCAGCTTTTCTACAATCCTTTGCATGCCAATGTCTTATTATTTAAAAGAGTTGAAAACCGTCCTCATCAACGGGTCAATATAGACTATTTCTTCTATCAGGCTTTGGGTAATTCTACATAAAAAGTAGTGCCTTCCCCTTCTTCACTTTCAAACCAGATCTTGCCACCCATTTTTTCGGTGAATTCTTTACTGAGGCTTAACCCAAAACCTGAACCCTTCTCATTTTTGGTACCTTCACGCGTCCATGTACGGCTGTTGAAGATTTTTTGAGCTGACTCTTTTGGAATCCCGATCCCGTTGTCCTTCACCATTATGGTAACGCTGTCCTTATTTTCTGTTGCATTCACAGTAATAGTATCCCCCTTTTCGGTGTACTTGATGGCGTTTGAAATAAGATTCCTAAAAATGATGCGGGTTGCGTTTACATCGCCCTTAATTTTTTGCTCCCTCAAGTTTGATTCCAGGGAAATATCTTTCCGGATAGCCATAAAAGACTGGCTGGTAAGTACATCTTTGACCAAAGGCTCCAGATCCACTTCCCCTGACTGAAGCTCCAATCCGGATAACTGATCCTTGGCCCAGGTAAGCAGGTCTTCAATTACATCTACATTTTCTTGTACGGATTGATCAATATCCTGAACCAGTTGTTTCAATTCATCTCCCTTCAAGATCTCATCTTTGACAAGCTCCAGCACTCCCTGAACCGATGTGAGTGGTGAACGAAGATCATGAGATACAATAGCAAAAACCCGGTCTTTGGCCTGATTTAGCTGCTCAAGCTCGTCTTTTCGATCTCTTAATTCCTCTAAAAGTTCCTGTTTTTCGCGGGTGGTCTTTCTTGCCATAATTAAAAGTGCCGCGATCAAAAGTATGATCAAAATAGCTGCGCCAATAAGAATGTTCTGTACACGAATCTGTCGTTCCTGCTGTGTTTGTTTCTCCTCCAGAAGTTCGTTGATCTCCTGCTGACGGCTAATCTCAAAAGTGCTTTTTAATTCCGACAACTCCTTCTCCTTTTCTATGGTCTTAAGGCTGTCAGTCAATGCTTTATCTTCTACTAACGTGTTGTACGCTTTTTGATAACGACCGGCGCTTGCATACACCTTTTGTGCTTGTTGCAGCGCTGCAGTAAGCGTTGAAAGACTTCCGGAACCTCTTGCTAGTGGAAGCGCCTGTTCTATATGAAAAACACTTTTTTCGAGCTGTCCTGCATTTTCATACAAACGACTCAATTCCAGATGATTAAAATAAATACCCTGTGGTAACTGAATGGACTCGCTCATTTCAAGAGATCTGAATAAGAGATCTTCAGCTTCCTTAAATCTCCCCATTCTACTTAGGGTAGCCCCTTTATTGTGAATGATTATGGCAGGTGGAGCATTAGGCCGGAGCTCTTCCCAAAGTACTGCTGCTTGATCGTAATATGCTAAGGCATCGGTATACTTCCCCTGCTCTCGAGACACATTTGCCAGATTTAATATTGCACGGGATTCATTGACCTTACTATTGATGGATCTGGCCATTTCCATTGACTTTTCAAGGTAGTATTGACTTTTCTCATACTCCTTCACATCCTCATAAGCGCCTCCAAGATTATTGTAAAGCAAAGTGAGCATTAATGAATCTGAACGGGATTCTGCAAAATCAATAGCTTTGAGAAAATTCTCAAAACTTTCATTCATATTACCGAACGCCATGTGCGTGGTAGCAAGTGTTTGATACATGGTTGCAAGAAACTGTTCTCTTGAACTTTCATCAGGAATACGGTTTGCCAGTCCCAACGCTTTTTCTAATACCGGCATAGCACCTATAATATCGCCCTGATTATAAAGAACCTCCCCTTTTAACTTATACAGACGAGCCAACTGATCTGAATTTGCAAACCGCTGCAAGGCTCCAGCCAGAACTTCTTCGGCTTTGGTAAATTCATACCGTTCGTTATAGGTTTCAGATAATACAATAATAGCCTTTAACTGCCCTTCCTCGTATAAAATATCCTCGGCTATAATATCCGCTTTCTTGGCAAGTATAATGGTACTGTCATAATCAGAAACTGATTTAAACTGACGCGCATCATCCAGCAATGCCTCAACATATGAAGTATCAGGAATTACCTCATTCTCTGTTTGTCCCTGCACACTAAACATGCACGCAAAAACCAACACAAACATACTGACCGACCGGATTAGGATTCTTAAGACCACTGCCCTCCTTAAAGTTTTCAAAATTGAAAATCGATAGAATATCTATCTAAAATAACAAAGCCCTTCAACAGTTGAAGGGCTTTAAAAGTGATTCTATGTTAAAAAAATAAAATTAACTGATCAGGGTGGCATCCAATTGGATATCAACACCGGTTAATGCTTTTGAAACCGGGCATCCACTCTTTGCAGCTTTTGCAATTTCCTGGAATTTTTCATTCTCTATATCAGAAACATCACCCTTTGTTACTAATTTAATAGTGGTGATTGCACCCGCTCCTGGATCAATGGTCACATCCGCAGAAGTTTCAACTGAATTCGGGGTGAAGCCAGCTTTGTCGAGTTCATTTGATAAAGCCATGGAAAAGCATCCGGCAAGAGCAGCGCCAATCAATTCCTCGGGATTCGATCCTTCCTTATCCTCAAACCTTGTAGCAAAACTGTAAGCTCCTTCATAAGCTCCGCTACCAACTTTCATGGTTCCATTTCCAGACTTTAAGTCTCCTTTCCAAATCGCATTAGCTTTCTTAGTAGGCATATTTTTTAGTTTTGAGTTGATATTTATTCTTCACCTAAGATAACGAGTCCCGGCAGATATACATTCCTTTTTTAAACCGCCTTATTCAAGCTTCAAAGAAAATCCGGGATTTATTAAAAAAATAGTTGAATAGTAACTGACATCGCCCTTATATTTGATGCCCTTTCAAAAAGTAATTTAATAATTATTTTTGAATGCAGGAATAGCTCAGTGGTAGAGCATCCGGAGGCTTCGGGACCAAGGTTGAGGTCGCGAGTTTTTTAAATACCACACAAAGAATTGACATATTGCGGGAATAGCTCAGTGGTAGAGCACAACCTTGCCAAGGTTGGGGTCGCGAGTTCGAATCTCGTTTCCCGCTCATACAGGGCAGTCAGGTAATACTTGGCTGCCCTTTTTTATTTGCGGGAAGATAATATGTATCAAACCTATCTCATATTTAGCGCATCCAAAGATCGATATTATATCGGTTCAACCAGTGTCGGTGTTCACAAACGACTAGCACGACATAACGAAGGCTGGACGCGCTCAACAAAATCCGGAATTCCATGGGTTTTAAAATACACACGCACTTTTGAGCACAAATCCGATGCTCTGAAATGTGAGAATCTTATCAAACGGCAGAAAAGCAGAATTTTATTGAGAAGCTGATCAATTCCAATCGAAATGGATGGAATAAAAATTTGAGTTATTATTTTATCAGCATCAGTTTCTTTGTCTGCACGAAATCGCCTGCTTCAATCCGGTAGATATAGATGCCAGTTGCCATTCGGCTGGCATCGAACTGAATCTCATGGTAGCCGGCACTTTGTTGCTTGCTAACCAGCAAAGATACCTGACGGCCTAACAAATCGTAAACAAGAAGCTGGACATTTGCCGCCTCCGGCAGAGCATACTTAATTGTGGTACTAGGATTAAAAGGGTTTGGATAATTTTGCTCAAGTGCATACTCTGATGGAATCATGCTTCCTTCTTCCACTGATACAATAGAGGCTCCATAACCTGTTATTATTAATCTTAGCGTATCTACTAAAGCATTGGTTTTGAGTACTAATTCATCTTCATAGCTAACCACATCAGTAGGAGAAAATTTTGCCGTAAGATTAACTGAATCCTGAGCACCTACTTCATATTCTGAGATAGCCACAGAAAAAGCCTCACTATCAAGGATTAATGTATCGATAACTAAAGAAGCATTACCGCGGTTATATAGCCATAAATCTAATTCAGATATTTCACCAACATTAACTTCTCCAAAATCATAAGACAACTGCGATAGCTCAGCAACAGGAGCTATTCCTAATCCTGTCACATGTATTAACCTCTTTCCCAATTCTTTTATTGACACTTCAATTCTTCCTTCATAAAGACCAATCTGAGTCGGCTGAAATGAGATGGGAATATTCATACTTGAATCAGGTTCAATAATTGATGGTTGAAAATCATAGGTAAACACTTCTGTTGTTACCAATACTGAGTCTATACTTAAATCTACATTGCCATTATTACGAATGATTAATGTATTCGTATTTTGTTTTTCAAGGAATGTCTCACCAAAATTTAAACTATCAAGCGAAAAGGATACACTAGGCTCCAGAGATGTATCTTCGAATCCTTTACCATTAAGTGATATATTAAGTGTATCCGAATTTATAACAAGCTGTAAGTCTTGGCTATAACTGATAGCATCCATAGGAGTAAATACCGTTTCCACAGCCACCGAGTCAAATGCACGAATATCCTCTTCGGTCAGCTTAACACTGAATACCTCACTTTCCAATAAAAGTGTATCTACTGTCAAGGCTATATTGCTTCTGTTATACAGCCAAAAGCTCTTTATTGAGTTCTCACCTATCTTTACATTTCCAAATTCCTGTGCCGAAACTGAAATTTCGGAAAATGCCGATGCTGTACGTCCATCTAATGATACTACCATCGTTTCCAAATCTTGGATATAGACATTCAGACTGTCATTATACTCCCTAATTTGGGTAGGTGAAAAAGCAACCTCAAAACTCATAGAGGAGTCTGGCTTTAATAAAGCAGGCTGGAAATCGATGCCATAGGCCATGTTTGATGTTTCCATAGAATCCAACCTAATATCAATGTCTCCACTGTTTGTAATCGTTAATGATCTATTTTTTTTGCTACCCAATTCAACATCACCAAAATTGAGTGAATATGTAGAGAAGGACACTCCTATATCTGCAGATCCGTTTCCATTTAGTGTTATATCAAGAGTATCTGAACCCGGATTTACGACAAACTGCAAGTCTTCGTTGTAATTACCTCCTTCAACAGGTGAGAATGAAGTCTTCACAGCTATAGAATCAAATGCCGGAACCTCATCTGTTGACAGTTGAACACTGAATACCTCGCTATCCAATAATAATGGATCTACTGTCATGGCTACATTACTAGTGTTATAAATCCAAAAACTTTTTTCCAAGGTTTCACCTAATTTGACATAACCAAAATTTTGAGTGGAGATCCCTAGCTCTGCACTTGCAATAGGCAAAGCCTGCCCCATTCCAACAATAGTTAATGTGAAACTAGTGTCGGTTTCAAACCCGTTATAGATAAGATGAATCTTGTCTGAGAAGACATTTTCCGAATTTGGTGAAAACGTAATCTCAACTTCTGTAGAGCCATTTTCATCTAATGAGACTTCCGATTCTTCAGCTGAAAATACGTTGCCATCTTTGAAAGCGATTGAATAATTTCTACTAACTGGTAAGGTGTGACTCAATACAATCGAGGAGGCCTCAGATTCGCCTGCATTTACAGTGTTAAATTTAAGAGTATCAATCTGGGTAGTTATCCAAGGCTTCTCATATCTGGCAGTAAATGAAATACGTTTGGTAATATCGAAACCATAATCATCTCTTACGTTTACATCTATGTAGAAAACGCCTTCTTTTAAAACGTCCATCGACAGACTATCACCAAAGACATTCAGGTTAGCATATCCATCATTTAAAATTTCAACCGAATGAGTAAGTTCCCTATCCATCTGCACATCGAAAAGTGCCATAGAAATATCATCTCCCACCAGTACATCGTGGGCTTCTGAAGATTGAAATGCGGGTTCATCTATAATGATGAAAGTAGTCGTATCCAAAGCTGAAGATGTTTCTGTTTCAGCAGCATGCGCAACATTCACTTCTCCATAAAATTCCTGCTGAAGTTGGAGCCTGTAAAAATTGGCAAACCTGCTAGCAACCAAAGCTGAAGTATCGCTTGTGAAAGTATGAGTTATTGTTTGATTATTAGGATCGTTTATCAAAGTATCTAAAGAAGCGTAGGTTGTGGCAGAGAATTGATTTTCCCTGAAATAGACCGTTTTGCCTCGATCTTTAAAATAGATTGGCTCATCTGCTTCAATAGTAGCTGCCTGAAAAGCACCTGAACCAAACTTTCCATCACCGCTGAATGTATTAGAGAACACTCCCAGTTCTACCGGCTCCTCTCTGCCAAATGCATTTTTATAAACTTTAAAAGAAATATCATTGCCATCATAATAACCCGGCAGGTTATTGGTGGGATTTGCTTTCCAGGCCGTAACGGGAATATTTGAGTTAGAGCCTTTCCAGACATGAAGTCCAACGATCTGATTCCCATCAAAGACTGCAATTTGATCCCCATAGTTATAAGGCTTTCCCGGTTCGTTTAGATTCAATACCAAAGAGTAGGGTACTCCGGTTTCAACGACTTCCTCAAAATGATCTTCGTATGTTAATTGATAGAGCTCTATTTCTTGTCTGCTTCCATCCTGAAACGTCAGTACTAATTGCAATGTATCGGCTCCTACACTGCTCCCCGTTAGATCCAGGCCTAAACGGTTACTTTCATTACCTGCAATAGTAATACTGCTTTGCTGAAGTGAAACATCACTGCTGTTCTCGATTGATAAATCAATCGCTTCAGTGCGAGCAAAATTGTTTTTAAGCATCAAGCTAACATCGCTTTGTGCATTCAGAGGTGAGTGCAGCCATGGGCTTTCTGAGTCTGGGAGAGAAACACGTTCTTCTGAAACTTCAATCAAGGCTCTTCCTCGAAGCGAAATATCAACATTAGTGTTAAAAGGATCGTTAGTTGATAGGATAAAAACACCTTCATTTATGCCTATCGTATTTGCACGAAATAAAATATCAACATAGGTCGAATCCCCTGATCCTAATAGATAACTTCCAACTTCATCAACTGAGAAATTACCCGTCGCACTTGCAGAATTGATTCTTAATTCCTCATCTCCAGTATTAAATATCCACTTTCGTAATGTTTCCGTATAATTCTGAGGGAGATCCTCATACAATAGTGGCGATTCATCTATTTTCACCGTCGGTGCAAATCCTGTGATACCTTTAATACCAATTACTGAGAAGGCATCGTTTCCATACGTTCCGTCTCCTCTTTTAATTTCTAGATTCGACTCAACTTCCAGCTGTTGATCATATTTGAAAGTGCTTATCTTAGCTGAAATTGAATCTCCCTGCGTAAAACCACTCAATCCCTGCTGAGTATCTTCCTGCCATGCTGTTATACTAAGAGGAAAACTACCGGTATAAACACCCAGGCCAACTACCCTCTCACCATCCATCAAGGCTATTTCACTGCCTACAGCTGGTATTTGATTATCAACTAAAATTCGATTAATTATAACCGTATAAGGTAATCCAGTTTCAACAGGGGTAGCAAAGAATCCTTCATAACCTATCCACGAGACAGGAACAGATGTAGCGCTCCCACTTGCTCCATTTGATTGAAACTGAATACTTGCATTATTCTGTCCAACTGAGGTTGCATTTACCGTAAAGCTTATTTCAGAAAATTCTCCAGATGGAATTTCCAGATCATCCATACTAACAGTTAAAGAATTGGTATTCCAAGATGTTACAGATGAAATTCGTAGCGTATCATTGCCTCGGTTATATACTCGGGCATTTACCGTCTCCGAATCCTGAAGCTTAATGTTGCCGAGTAAATATGAATTGGGCTCCATTGACAAAACCGGTGCCAGAGCGGGTAATCCCTGACCTGTTATTTCAACAGTGGTTACTCCGTTATCAGGATCAGACGAATTGATAGCAAGAGTGGCATCAAGTGGATTTTCTGTAGTTGGCGCGTAGGTCACTGTCACCGTTTGTGAACCGCCGTCCGCAATTTCACCATTTGCAAAATCAACTGATATCTGATTGTTGTTGCTGCTTATAGAGTAAATCTGTAGTTGCGCATTACCGGTATTGGATATAGTAAATTCCCTCGTGGCCTGATTTCCACGCCGGACACTACCAAAATCAAAGCTTGTGTTATTTATTGAAATGTTTGGACTAAAATTGGTCTGATGACTCAATTTAACAGACGTAAATGCACCATAACCAAACGTCCCGTCTCCATCTTCGTAGGTTACAGTTGGCTCGTAAACGATAACTGAATCATAGATTGCTGATTTTACCCTGAATGTTATCGGATTTCCTGCTTTAAAACCCTCTAAATTCTGGGATGCGTCTCCCTCCCAGGCCGATATAACCATTGGAAATCCGCCCTGAAATTCAGAAGCTCCCACACTCAAATCTCCATCAAATACGGCTACAGTATCTCCGATACTGAGGTTGCTTTCATTCAGGAGGGCATCCTTAATTAGCACGGTATAGGCTTTCCCTGTAGAGGGCACCGGTTTCAGACTTTCCTGAGCAAGAGCGCTTGTAGACGTAATCAGTAGCACTAAACTTATCAACCACTTCATAATAAACTCCTTTTTAAAGATTATTAGCTGTTAGTGAGATAGAGATGGGGCCCTAGTTAAAAGAAGGCCCCAATTTCTATATCTACTTAATCAGCATCATCTTATTAGTGTTGACATATGAACCAGCTGTCATCCGTACTAGGTAGACTCCTGATGAAACGTTGCTTGCATCCCAGGTAACATTAAAACGGCCGGGATTTTGACGCTCATTAACCAGGGTCGCGACTTTTTGGCCAAGCACGTTAAAAACTTCCAAAGTTACATGAGCTGTATTTGGTACGCTATATCCAATATTGGTTGTCGGATTAAAAGGATTAGGATAATTCTGCTTTAGCTCAAAGCTTTTTGGCTTCTCATTTTCCAATCCATTGGAAGTAAGAAGAGGAAGATTAATCTCGATCTTACTGAATATATCTTCCCCATAGGTAGGCTTGGTATCGCTCTGAAGATTGCCTATTTCCAGTTCTAATACTTGTTCTGAATCAGCTACATATCCCCTCAAAACGATCTGATCGCCCGGCTCAAAACCGGGGAGGTCGTAATCAGTATTTTCTTTCCAGGCTGTTATGGCAAGCGGAAGATCGTGGCTTTCAATTTTCGCAGAACCGACCAATTGATCAGAACCTTGACCTTTGAACAGAGCAAGTTCATCTATCTGTTTCCAGTCATCAAAATTTGATACTTCATTAATCAGGACGGTATAAGGCAATCCACTTGACTTGACCTCAGCGAAAAACTCAGGCTCGGAGGTGGGGGCTGACACAAACTTTCTTTTTGCCGCTGCCGTATATAAGGTATCTGGGAAGTTATACGTGGTATCATTCCCTGAAACATATAATAGATATCCTTTACCGGGAACCATTTGACCAATCGTATTCACGTTATCCGAAGGCATCCATACATTTCCTTCATCATCCTGTGCAATTACAATCCTGTCTTCCAGACCTCCCATTGCCTCTTCAATTGCTACGCTGTCACTATACAAATTAGGCACAATATTGAAGCGATTTCCAGAAAGTTCAATGTCTGTTTCAGAAGGAAGTTTGCGGCGCCCTTCGATATTGAAATCCAAAGTATCCTCACCACTTGTGAAAAGATAATAACCTCTTTCGCCATTGATCTGTCCAATCGTATTCACATTGTAACCGGGGATAAAAACTGAGCCTTCGTCATCCTGTACGATTTCGAGGCCGGGAATACTACCAAACACAGAAGCAGGGGATCCATTGGATGGGAAAACGTTCAATGACATCAGGTTAAACTTAGACGGATAGAACCTGACAGTTTGTTCAGCGAATAGTGTTGCTGAGAGATCTATCTGCGTGAGTGAATTCCTAGTAGCTGTAACCTCTTCCCCAGTGGCGGCTGATACCAGCTGCCCACTGCTGTTGTCATAGATCTGAAAGGTAAGCGGGGATCCTGCATTCGATTCCTCCAATTTAACAATCTTAGGAAATACTCCGTTATGGCTGAACGATCCAACCAATTCATTGCCCGAGTACACGGCCACTTCATCTCCGGTTTGTAGAGGTTGGTTATCCAAATTTACGCTGCTCAAAGCAAGATATACCGGATCATTTCCAACGACTACTTCATCAAAATACGTTGGGGAGAGTCCAAAAGTGCTTTCTTTAATCAGATAGGTGGAGTGGGTTTTCGAACTGTCGGAAGCATCTGACTGCTGTACCGTAATGGTGTTCTCCATGAACTGGGGCGCATTTCCAAATCTTAACGTTGTTGAAACCGTATCTGTATCATTTACATTGAGCAGTGTTTCATCAAAGTTGGTACCATCCATTGAAGCAAATTTAAAATAAAAACGCCCATCCATATAACTATTGAAATTTCTGTTGAACTGAAACCTTAGTTGATTGTCATTACTCCAGAATTCGCTTTTGTTGAGTACAAATGTGTAAGTATGATCATCAGTAATGCCTGACTCGAGTGCGGTTACTACCTTACCATTTATTAGTAGCTCGGGTTGGTAAAATGAGCTATCTGAGCTCGTTCCGATGTAGTTTTGCGCATCCCATCGGTAAGTACTACCACAACATCGGTGAATTTCACCCGACACTTGCATATAAAGTACGTCTTCACTCGAAAGAGCACTTGGCAAACTATAATTAATATCATAGTTATAGTCGAATTGAGTATTAAAAGAATTTCCTACAGACGCAAAATCAGGTGGAGATGAAATTTCTCCAGCTACCGAAAAGTCCTTCGTCCCGGTATTAGCAATTTGATAAGAAATCGTTTTTGAGGTATCCGTATCGCTTAGCACGTAAATAAGACTATCGGAAGAAACGGTAAAAGAGGCGGTTCCAGGGATGGCCGTTACCGTATCGGTGGGAATACTTTCTGTATTATAAAAAACCGCTTTGGCTATAAGATAATAGGTTTCATTATTAGTAAGCCCTGTAAGCACCACGTTGTTTGCCACAGGATCCGTAACCAGACTCATCTCGGATAGACTTGCCGGATTGGTGCCCCCGATAATGCGATAACCAGAAACAGAATCACGTAAAACGGGATCGAATGATAGTGTTATACTTGCTTCACCGGTTTCAGCAGCTCGCAAGTTCTTCGGGTTTCCATAGTCAAAGGGGTTGGCCCCGATATCGGAACGGGTGCCGTCTGCATCTGAAAGTTTATCCGAACCGGCATCAACGAGGGGTGAACTTGTTTGCAATGCATAATTAGAATCTGCCGGGTTTATAAACTGAGGATCCACATTTATATTGAAATAGATATCACTGGAGGAGCCTTGATGGTTGGTCGTACTAAAGGTTCCTATTTGAGATGGAAGTTCTGAACCTGAAAAAGCAGCTGTATTCTGATATAGGTTATTAAATGAAGGGATATTATTTACCGAATTAATGGTAATACCTGTTGCGAAATTCTGTATATGATTGTTTTGAACATCAATGGAAGAGTTGTTATCAACCAAAATACCCGTGCCCGTACCGGTTGAATCAGACATTACTAAAGTATTATTCACGACATCAGCTTCGGAAGCGCCGGTGACATGAATACCCAGCCTTTCATTACCGATGGTGTTATGAATTTCATTATAGCTAATCTCCCCATTTCGATCCAAACCTTCCGCATATATACCCCGTTCGTTATAGATAACGTTATTCTGAATGATGGAGCTCCCGTTTGTTCTAATCGCATATTTATATGAAAGATTAGCAGTTACCCAGTTAGAATAAAAAGTTTTCGAAATAGTATTTCTCCTGAAAGTTGAATTTTCCGAAACAATAACTCCATTTCGATCTCCAGAATTCAAAAAGGAGAACTCGTTATCCTCTACCCGTGAGTTTCTAAAATAAAAACCCATATAAGCACCTGAAGAACTTGTTGCTTCATAATGAAATGTATTATTTCTGATCTCTGAGTTGTAAACACGATCACTTAAACTTACATCCATTGCACTAGTTCTTCCACCATACATATATCTTGCAAAAATTTGAAAGTCATTACTTATAACTTTTACATTATTTACATGAAGAATTCCGAAATAATATAAACGACGATCGGTATTAACTAGAAGCTCATTATCTCGAATTACCCCACCGTTTGAGCTGAAAACATGTCCGTAAGTATATGAATCTTCCGTGCCTTCATACGCTATGGTCAAACGGTTATTGACAATATTACCTCTGCTAATCGAGATCATTTTCAATCTATCTTCATCCGTTCTGCTCCCTCCCAAAACTGAAATATCATTATTGATAACTTGGGTTGAATCTCCACCTACCTGAATTGCTATTTCGTTTCTATGGATCGTGGAAATGGTATTTGCCTCAATATTTATATTTGAGCCATTTCCATATATGGCAGTACCCGTATAATTTTGGATAGTGTTATTTTTAAATTCAAAATTATTCTCCCCAGTTTCATCCCAATAACTAACATAAACACTTCTCTCAAAGCCATTCTTAAAAGTATTTCCCTCCAAGCTATTGTTAGCTCCACTAATTTGAATATTATATGATTCCTTAGTGTCTATAGTAGAATTGGAAACGACGTTCTCGGAGCCATTCAAACGAAAAGGGAGTTGTCTCAAGCTTGTATTCTGTATTCGAATAAAATCAAACAGGGAATTTGTTATGCCTTGTGTACCTGTACTATCACCTACACTTATTGCATTTAATGCCCGGTCTATGGTCAAATGGGAGAGGATATGATTAGTTCCTCCGTTAAAATAAATTCCCTTCCAGTCTCCGAAATCAGGGATATCGGCATTAGAACTAAATAGTACGCTGTCAGTCGCAGTTCCGTTTATTGCAAGCGTTCCACCATTTATTCTTAAGCCTGTTTCCTGGTCAAATCGTACCTCTGTCCCGGCCTCTATTTCTAAACTACTTCCGGCAGCTACCACAATATCATCTGTTACCACATACAGTGTATCGCTATACAGAGTGCCCGAAATATCTCCCGAAATATTTTTAAGCCCTCCTACCTTCATAATCTGGGTGGTCAGCACAGAATCTTTATCTATGAAAATATCGGGGATGCGAGAAGGCACAAATCCCTCTTTACTAAACCGCACCGTATAAATCCCCACATTTACACTATTGGCCGTCCAGGTACCATCGCTGTTGGTGGTTACTGTTTTTTCAGCCGCGGAGGGAGATTGCGGATCAAAATATACTTCAACCCCGCCGTAATCGGTTTCGCCTTCAAGCTCTACGATACCCTGAACAGTTACGGTAGTTTGCGCAAATAAATCTGCCGGTGCCAGGCTTAGCGCCAGCAAACAAATTAGTATAGTTGCTGAAAATGATGAGTAGATCTTGCTTATTGTAGCTGAAATTTTCATGCTGAAATCCCCGAAGTTTGATTTTAAGAAAGAAGTATGCTATTAATTATTGGAAGTTTAATAGCTAAGACAGCTTAATCATTTACCCCTGTAAAACAAAATTTATGTTGGAAATTGAAAATAGCACTGAGCCTTTAAGTTGACGGTTTTTTAAAAAGTTCATTATTTTTTGCAGAGTAAATTGAATTCTAAAAGAGCGAGCTGCCCTACCTATTTTTACCAATTTTGAGTTTAATGCATTTTTCTTAGTGCTATATTGATGATCTAATTTTCAATTTAATGCAACTATGAAAGTGTTACGAAACAGAGTTTTTCGCTGGGGATTGTTGATGGTTGGCCTGATCGCCATTATTACCCTGACAGGGATGAACGTTCTCTCTCTTTATGACCTGCGCGACCGTATGGTTGAAAGCGAGGAAGAACGCCGTATCGATCAACTCGATGAGATCAATGATTCAATCCGAAATCAGATCCTGGCTCCCCTTCGCGGACTATATAAGCTGGAGCTCGAACCTATTGAATCTTCGATCCAGCAAACCGGGCATCTCCCCAATAATATACAAGACGTACTTCAACGGTCATCCGAAAGCCCCTTTTTTACAAATATCTACTTTACTCCTGAAGGGACCGATCCATGTACCGATAACGCTACTATTTATAAATATCATGAAGACCTAAATGAAGTAAATTCAACGTCTGAATATCCCGATCTTTTATGTGATGGCGTTGGAATAGCACGCACCAAGACCCGTATACAGCTCAATGATTTCAACTACCGATGGAATAATAATTTTGAATTCGATACCCATCGAAGTCTCAATCTTGGGCTCATCAACCTCGCAGAAAGCCGGTTGATAGGAGTACTCACACTTACACTTGATCAGGATTATATCGTACAAGAAGTGCTACCACCTCTTTTAGAGAATTATTTTGGGGATAGTGAAGAAACCGGCATTGTTGTTTGGGTACTCGACTGGCCCGATAATAATGTAATTGCCACAAGCGATCCTGATGTGGAGTATGACCGTGACCTTAGGGACTATAGAATGGGTTTTTCCGGTTCCGGCTTTTTCGACAATTGGTCCATGAATCTCGCTTTTCTTCAATCTCCGGTAACTACGGCCTATAACGAGACGCTGCTGAAAAACCTGTTTGTACTGGGAGTGGCTGTATTGTTTTTACTTGGGGCGCTTATCTTCATGTTTGTGACCGCTCAACGAGAACGCCATTTGGCCCAGCGACAGGCTAGTTTCCTGGCCAATGTAACGCACGAACTGAAGACCCCCTTAGCGGTAATGCAGGCTGCCGGTGAAAATATTTCGGACGGACGAGTGACCGAACCAAAACGCCTTAAACAATATGGGGAACACATCTACAACGAATCTATTCGCCTGCGCGGAATGATCGAAAAGCTTTTGGATGTAGCACGGGTCGATTCTGGTCAAAACATGATCAAAGCTGCACCTTATGAGATCAAAGAACTATTGGCAAAATATCTCTCCGAAAACAGAGAGTATATTGAAAAGAAAGGATTTGAGGTTATTTTTAAATCTCCAGATGACAATACACGTAGCCTTGTTGATAGTGATAATTTCGAAACCATCGTAAATAATCTCACCGAAAATGCCCTTAAATACAGCAGCGATGAAAAATACATAGAGTATCAGGTATCCACTGATAAGAACAATGTGTATTTCAGCATATCAGATCGCGGCCAGGGAATCGCAAAAAAAGATCAAAAAAATATCTTTAAAAAATTCTATCGGGTTGAAAAATCTGACACCCAAAGTCAGAAAATTAAAGGACATGGTCTTGGGCTCAGTATTGTTAAAAATCTGGTTGAACTGAACAATGGAACTATTGAGGTAAAAAGTAGTTTGGGCAAGGGAACAACATTTATTGTAAGATTTCCTAAATTAGAAGCCGATGAGAATCAGAATTAAAACGATCTGCCACAGTTAATCAGAAGCAGAGGCTCATCTAACAACAATTAAATAAGTACACACAACATGTCGGATAAACGAATGAAAGTTCTCGTTGTGGAAGACGAGCCCAGCCTGATCTTCACCCTGAGAGATACTCTCGAAAGTGAAGGATACGATGTAATTGTAAGTGAAGAGGGTACCGAAGCTGTAAACCTTGCCAAAGAGCACAAACCGGATATTATGATCCTGGATATTATGCTGCCGGGCAAAAGCGGGTACGAGATCATGGAAGAGATCCGAAAAGAAAAACTGACTTTTCCTGTCATCATGCTGACCGCAAAAGATCAGGAACCCGATAAAGTTAAAGGGCTGAATCTGGGTGCCGATGATTATTTGACCAAACCTTTTGGGGTGAAGGAATTACTGGCCCGTATTGAAGCCCGGTTACGTCGCGCCGGCACATACTCAACTTCAGGAGAAGTAGATATCCTTCAGTTGGGCCCGGTTAAAATAGATTTGAAAGAATCGGTAGTGCATCGGCCAAATGATGAAGTGCTTGAACTTACCTCCCGCGAAGTTGAACTGATCCGTTATCTGCTGAAAAGTGCCAACGAACCCGTATCAAGAGATGAGCTTCTTGAAAAAGTATGGCGGTACGAATTCAGTACCAATACCCGAACGGTAGATGTTCACATCTCCAAATTACGGGCAAAGATCGAAGTTCACCCCGACGATCCGCGCTATCTTATAACTTTACACGGTGTAGGATACATGCTGCGAAACAGCTAATTATACCAGCTGATCCATCTCTTTGTTCTGGGATGCTTCCACAAATTTGATGAAGTTTTGAACCTGTGAATTGAGCAATTTTTGCTTAAAAGGATCCGATAAACCTTCCACTTCATCAAATTCACTTTTTACGCGGGAGATAAATACCCGCTCAGGAAACTGAAGCGCATTTCTATAGTTAGCGATCATCTGAAACTGTTCAACAGAACGTAACGCCCCAAAAGCTCCGGCCGATTCCCCGATAAACGCCATTGGCATTTTTTCGAAAGCATCGGGAAATGGCAGGTAATCCACAAACACCTTCAGGATACCCGGAAAACTACCGTTGTACTCAGGGATCACAAAGATCAATCCATCTGCATTGATGATCGGATCTCTGAATTTTTCTACAGCCGGTATATTTTTGCCGTAGAGCCCGCCAACCACTTCTTCCAGGGGAAAATCTTTTAAGCTTATGACCTCTGCATTTACGTCCTGTTGCTGATATAACGTCTGCACATAATTTGACACTTTTAATGCATAAGCATTTGGACGATCGGTTCCGCTGATTATTTTCAGATCCATGAATAGAAAAATATTATTGGTTGTGTTTAGTGGAATCAAAACTACCAAATATATGTGATAATCATTCCATTTCAGGATAAGATTCCAGTGAACATAATTTTGTAAGCGCTTTTCAGAATAATACTATATTATAAAAGTCGTAATAATTATTTAACCTAATTTATTTTTGTATTTAATTAATTCCTTCATATATTTTCAGGTGTATTCAAGCAGGTAGCTTAAATCTGTTGATCATGAACTTTTATTCCGCCTAATATTTCTCAGAGAGCTCGGTTGGTTAGGCTGCGATTTACTCTCTGATGGTATTAGTGACTCCAACAACAACGGGCGAAGGATTGACTTCCTTCGCCCGTTTTATTTTACAATGTCTGCTCTTCTTTACACCTTTTGGTGAATGCTAATAAATCATGGTATATGCGTACCTTCAAAAACGTCAAGATCAACTGTATTCAGGGTGATATTGCAAACCAGCCTGATGTTAGTGCCATAGTTAATGCAGCGAATGCCGAACTAAAGACCGGTGGCGGCGTTGCCGGTGCCATTCACCGTGCTGCAGGCCCTCAACTTGCTGAGGAATGCCAGCCCATGGCTCCCATCAAACCTGGAGAAGCAGTCATTTCCGCGGCACATAACCTTCCCAATAATTACGTGATTCACTGTCTTGGTCCGGTATATGGACAAGATAAACCCGAGGAAAAGTTACTTGCCGATTGTTATAGAAATGCCTTACAAATAGCTGAAGAACATGATATCGATTCTATTGCCTTTCCGGCTATTTCAACCGGAGCTTTTGGTTTTCCCATGAAGGAAGCAGCAACAGTGGCCTTTGAAACTATTAAAGATGAGATCGGTCAGTTGAAATCCGTTATAGAAATACGATTTGTTCTTTTTAGTGATAGTGATCTAAGAATTCATCAGAAGATATTGAAGACTATAGCCTAAGCCATATTCACTCCGACGCAGAGCGTGCGGAGCGAGGAAAAACAGAATAAAGAGTAGGGATACAAAATTTCGCGTAACTATTATCACTTAAAACAACTCAAATACCCTCTTGCGCTATTCCAAAAAAAAATCCTGAAATCAATCAATCCAAAAATCAGTGATCTTTTTTCTTGATCTCTTGCCATTTCTTCCACAACAAAGCTTCACGCCCCTGATTTCCGGCTTCATACCACCTTTTGTTCTTCAATTCATCCGGCAGGTACTGTTGATCTACCCAATTATTGGGATGATCATGAGGGTATTTATAATCATCGGATGCATTTTCCACATCCAGATGTTTGGCCCCCATCTTGTTCGCTGTTTTATCCTTTAAATATGGTGGAATATCTTTCACACCCCTCTCGCTTATCTCACGATTCACCTGAAAGATCGCCTTGGTGCTGTTACTTTTCGGGCACTGACTCAAATACAAACACGCATGTGATAAAAAGTACATTCCTTCCGGCATTCCACATTTTGTAAAGGCATCCTGACATGCATTCACCATTGTGATCGCATTCGGTTCGGCCAGCCCCACATCTTCGCTGGCAAAAATCAGCATCCTTCTGAATAAAAAGATCGGATCATCCCCTCCCTCCAGCATGGCATTCATCCAATAAAGAGCTGCATCAGGATCGGACCCCCGCATAGATTTGATAAAAGCTGAAGCGTAATGATAATGTTCATCCCCGGTTCTATCGTATCTCACATTTCGCCTTTGTATACTCTCTTTGGCTACTTCCAGATTTATGGTGATCGAGCCTTCCTCATCCGGCTCACTGGATAGAACCGCCACTTCAAGAGCGTTCAAGGCATTTCGGATATCTCCACCAGCCATTTCTGCCAGGTGATTGAAGGCGTCATCTGTAACTTCAATATCCTTCGCGCCCAATCCTCTTTCATCATCTTTCATCGCCCGATTCAGCATTAACTTCACCTCATCCATAGTTAAAGGGTGAAGCTCAAAAAGCTGACACCTTGAAAGCAACGGGTTTACCAGCGAATAGAACGGATTTTCGGTTGTGGCCCCAACCAAGGTAATAATTCCTGATTCCAGGTGAGGCAGCAAGGCGTCCTGCTGGGCTTTATTCCAACGATGAATTTCATCTACAAAAAGTATGGTCTTTCTGCCATTCAACTTCCGAAGTTTTTCAGCTTTATCAACTACATTCCGTAACTCTTTTATACCATCGAGAACTGCATTTATCACCTCAAACTGAGCCTTAATTTCTCGTGAGATTACATGCGCCAAAGTCGTTTTACCGGAACTTGGCGGACCATAAAAAATGAGCGAACCAATCACCCCACTTTCTATCATTCTCCGAAGCATTTTACCTTCTCCCACTAAATGCTCTTGACCGGCAAATTCATCCAGCGATTGTGGACGCATTCGGGTTGCTAATGGCTCACTATACTGCGGATTTTCTTTTTGGGATGAAAAATGTGCAGCACCGGATTTTTTTTCTTCGAAGAGATCCATGAATAAATTTCGGGGTGATTGAAAAGTATATGTAAGATATGTGTTTTAAGGGAAAGAAGTAGTCAGAATTCAGGAATCAGAACTCAGTATTCTGACTACTGAATTCTGGGTTCTGATTTCTTTCTACAATAACGACTTCTGACTCCCATACTTCTCTAAATAACGATCCAGCTTTAACTTCTTCCGGGTTGAGTCGCTCGTCATGTAGCGCAGTTTCCCATAGATAGGGCGTTCCTGCCAGGCTCGGTCAAACCTACCAAAGCACCAGAATATCCCCGAATAACTGTTGGGATCACGTCCATCCAATGCATACCGGTTATTCAGCTCGATCATGTAATCCAATGCCGTGCGGTAGTCTTTGCTCCACTCAATGATCTTCTTACCCCACAACATCCGCAGGTAGTTCTGCATGATGCCTGTCTCCCTAAGCTGTGTTTGAGCAGCATTCCAGATCTCATCGTGGGTTTTGGATTGGGCGAATTCCTCCAGCTCGTACACCCATTCACGCTCATCATCCTGATGTTTGCCTAGCGTCTTGAGCACCCAGTCCGGCAGGCTTTCAAACTGATCGTAATCCGGTCGGTGATGGGCGAAATGGAATCCCACTTCTCGCCAGGTGATCACTTCGTCCAGGAAACTCTCTACATTTGGATCGCCGTTAAAGAAACCCGAATTCTTTCCTTTGTTTGGGGTGATGTCACCCAAGTCCCAGTTTTCGGGCTGATGATCGAGGACCACCTTCACGATCTCGTATTCACTTATCAACCCAAAGTGCAGCCACGGACTTAGTCCACTAGCTGCATCTGCATCGGGGTCATTGCGTTCCTCATCATAACGGCTCAGCCCATGTGCGATAAAATCTCCTAATTTACCCAATGCGTACTGCCGGGTCCCTTTCATGTCTGTTATACCGATGTCATGGTTGATATCCAGTTTGGAGATAAAAGCGGGAATATCATCCAGCAGGTCATCAGCCCGGGGATATTTATCTTCAAATCCATCCGGCAATTTTGCCCTTTCTTTATTCTTTAGATCATCGAGCGGGTCTTTCGTTGGTGGATGCGTATAAGCTTCCAAAAAATGTTTTTGCATCACTTTTCGAAACAGGTAGGCGGAATATGGGTCTTTATCAGTGACGCCCAAAGGGATAATGCCGTTCGAGTCGATAGAGATATATGGCACATCAATTTCCTCGGCCATTTTTTCGTTGTTCTCACGAATGATATACACCGGATATTCATCGGCCACAACCGCCACTGCATTTTCTGCCAGATCATAGAACGATTGCTCTACCGTGCCGGCCTCCTCTTCAGCATAACAATAGTGGCTGACATCAGAATCCTTAAGCTCATCCAGATGCTCTTTCATCCCCTCCAGCAAAAAGGAATGAAAGCGATCGCTGGCCCAGGGATAATTTACCATCACACTTTCGTAGATCAGAAGGGGCTTGTCATGTTTATTGGCAAGAGCCACTGCATATTCCAACGCATAATTGTATTGGGTGCGCCGGTTGATCTGCATCCAGTACAAGATGTAATCCCCATCCGGATTTGCCTCATTATCGTTCCGCTTAAATTTTCGGTAGCTGTTGATGTTTTTCATAGTTGTTTCGAAACCAAATTGAAGAACATCTAATTCCGATAAGTCATCACTTCAGGACTAAAAGGCATTACTTCTATTTTGTTACCAATACCTCCAGTCTCCAGGTTTGGAGCAACTATTATAACGGTGCTGTCAGAAGCTGTTTTTTCTGTCTTGTATTCAAACTTTAAGCCATCTATATCCAGGTCGCTAACACTAAAAGACTCGTCAAAACCATCTTCTAAGATGCCATATTCGGCGGCTCTAAAACCTACGTGTTGTAATTCTTGTCTCACTAAATCCTGACTCCTACTCAGTTCAGCACTTGATTGTGTATTCTGAAAAACGGTAAAACTAATGATGAGAACAGGAATACTGGAGAGCGAGAAGACGCTCAACGAACTTCCCAAAAACCAATACCAAGGTTTCAGGGCTGATTCGTCATTATTCTCATCCTGTTTATACCCAGTATAAAACAACCATGGACCTATCATCAATAACAGTACGATACTTATCAATATTGACACGGTTTCAAAGTTCATACTTATTTCTTCAGGAACCGTGCCACTGAAAATATCTATAGCAGCTACTGTTTCTAAGCCCATAATAATAACGCCGGGATTGGGATTGAAGAAATACCCCGGATTAAATTGCGCTCCATTTCCCCAATAAAAGGAACCGGCAAAACCTGATACTATTACAATCAGCACCACAATCAGCCACTCATTCAGTGTTTTAATTTCGAACTTCATATCCCACCCCTTGCTTATTCACTGTAAATTCCATTTCTAAACGCCCGACTTGCCCATCATAATTTTTAAATTCAGGGTTTTCTCCCCGAGATACATCAGTAACAACGATCACTCGTAATTCATCGGCCTCTTCATCGAGCTCGTAAAAGTAATTTGTATTGTCATCATTCAATGAATTTTCTTCCAGATCAAACTCTGAAAGATATATTCCGTCCTCTCCAAGCCTCTCCGGCATTACATCTCTTGCGGTTTCTACTACTGAATTTCTATCTCCAGTGTGATACCTCGAAAAGACATAGGTGAGTTCTTTTTGTACATCCGATCTGGCAATACCGGTATCTAGGATTTTTCTTATTTCCAGCAGAATATTTTTTTGGTAATCCTTCCTATTGTAATCATGGACAAACAAAAGAATATTGCAGATCAGAAGAGTTCCGGTAACACCTATCACAACTCGTCTAGAGATCTTTGATTCCAAATTAAGCCTGGCAAACCAGATTAAACTGCCCAAGAATGAGATGGTAATTAGTAAGAGCAGAGTGTAACCAAGCCAGATACTTCCAAAATAAAGGGGTACCAAATAAGCTATTGATCCCGCTAATATAGCCCCTATTAACAATTTAGTTTCGTTAGACATACCTCGAAAATTTATTTCATTTACTGAAATACTAACAAAAAACGCCTAAAATCAAAAAACTAATTCAATCGTTTTAAGTCTTCAATAAACTTTTCCGAGCCCTCCCAGATCGCTTTTTTATCGTCTTCACTCTTTTTATTAAACATATTCACCATAAAATTGGCACGTCCGTTTTTAGAAAAGGTTTCCCGCTGCTTGTCAATGAAATTCCAATACAAATAATTAAACGGACACGCTTCCTCCCCGGTTTTCTTGCTGATCTTGTACTCGCAATGCTTGCAGTAATCGCTCATTTTATTGATGTAGTTTCCACTGCTCACATACGGTTTCGAGGCTAAAACCCCGCCATCTGCAAAAGTGGACATCCCCAGCACATTCGGCAACACCACCCATTCATACGCATCTACATAGGCCAGATGAAACCATTCATTTAATTCCCGTGGATCGGTTTCCGTCAGATTACTAAAGTTACTGAGCACCATCAGCCTTGGAATGTGATGCGAATACCCCTCATCGATCACCGGCTTCAGACATTCACTCATGCAGTTCATTTTGGTCTCGCCTGACCAGTACATCTCCGGAAGTTTTTTGGTGAAGTTGAAGTGATTGGCATTCCGAACTTCCGGCATCATGGCTTCGTAGTACACCCGCACATATTCACGCCAGCCTATGATCTGCCGAATAAGCCCTTCTACTGAATTCAGCCGGGCCTCTCCGTTTTGATAGGTTTTTTCGGCTTTGTCACAGACTTCTTTAGGGAGAAGCAATCCGTTATTCAAATACACCGACAATTGGGAGTGAAATAACTTGTATTGACCCTGAGCCATCGCATCTTCATACGGACCAAATTCATCCAGCCGCTCATCAATAAATTCATTGAGACGATACAACGCCTGCCTTCTTGTGACTGCATATGTGAAATTCTCACTATTACCGAAATGATCCGGGTACCACTCCTCTACCATCTCGATCACTTCCTGAGTAATTTCATCTGGCTCAGTTTCAGCAATAGTCGGAACCGGATGATCTTTAGGGAGCTTCTCGCGATTCTTCTCATCATAATTCCATTCCCCGCCCTCCGGCTGATCTCCATTCATCAGGTATCCCGACTTCCGACGCATTTCCCGATAGAAATACTCCATCAACCAGCCGTCTTTTACTCGTTCTTTATACTCTTCAGGATCGGCCAGGAAAAAATTGTTTGGGATCTCCCGGACCCGATCTTCAAATTCAGCTTGTATATTGCGCAGGCGTTCCCGGCTATCCCATTCGGAGGGCGTCATGAAGGTCATACTAAGCTGCTCATTGGCCGAAAGGATCTCTGACAATCCATCATCGAAATGACCTTTTGTGGAGTGATAATGCACCGGATAACCTGCCTCGGCACATTCAAGGGCGAAGTGACGCATACTGCTGAGTACATAGATCGCCTTTTTCTTGTGATGAGGAAGTTCATTTCCTTTTCCCGCTGACTCCATAAAGATGAGTAATGGTTTTTCCTCCCGGATCCAGCTGGGCCAGGCATCCATGTTCAGCTGATCATGTAAAATGAACACTGCTCGCCCATGTTCTTTTAAATTCGGTTTTGAAATGGTACTATCCACATGCGATAAAAAAGCTCTGTTGTCCATGCCATTTAAATGCTTTTTATTGATTTAAGCGTTCCGGATGGGTTTTAAAGAATATTTATTGCATTTCGATCTATTACTATTATATTAGTACTAACTAATTACTACTGCCATGAGAAAATCACTGACACCACTTGGAGAATCGGAAATGGAAATCCTGCATCACGTGTGGGAACTGGGCGAAGCGACGGTTGCTCAGGTAAGAGAGCGCATCCTGAAAGAGCGCAAAGTAGCCTATACCACGGTTATGACCATCATGAAAAACCTGAACGACAAAGGATATTTGAAGTATTACAAAGATGGAAATACGTATGTATACAGCGCACGTATTGAGCCGGAGAAGGTACAATCCAACCTGGTATCAGGATTGATAGATAAAGTATTTAAAGGTTCCGCTTCTGCCCTTGTGCAAACGTTGGTTAAAGGTGAGAATATCAGTGAAAAGGAACTCAAAGATCTTCGGAATATGATTGACAATATGGAGGATCAGTGATGTTTGAACTTGTTTATTATTTGAGAGAGATTGGGAATTTTAGTCTGGATGCCATTTGGTTTCCATTGGGTATCTGGACACTCTGTTGCGGAATCGCATTCCTTGTTCTGCGTAATCAGGAAGGTTTGAATCCCCTCTTCCACTACCATTTGCGAACCGCTGCACTTCTTTCACTTCCTTTTGGCATCGGTGCAGCTGCACTTATGAATCGCATCCCGGTTTGGTTTGCTGAGTCTAACATTGAGACCGCTTTTTTTGTAGTCATGAATCCTATTGAGTTAGTACCATCAGCGAATAATTCCACAGCCGAGATATCCATCAATTGGATGGAACCTTCTTTATTGATCGGGGTAGCGACAGTGCTTGTGGCGTTCATCTCACTTATTATGCTGGGCCGACTCTTAAGCAGTTATATAGCCCTGAAATCATTATACAAGAATTTGAGCATCACGAAACTTCAGGATGTAGTTTCCGGAGCATCTGATAACGACCGCCCGATTAAACTGGCTTTTCATGATCATCCGCTGGTTCCATTCACTTTTGGATGGAAGCAGCCGGTGATCGTGCTCCCAAAATTATTACAGCACGAACCGGAAAAACTGGAGATGGCCCTTCAGCACGAACTCACTCATATTAAACGAGGTGATTACCTGCTGCAGCTAGCCTTATCCATGATCGAATCGGTGTTTTGGTTTCATCCGTTGATACGGTATGGAAATCAGGAGATCGATACCTATCGGGAAATTTCCTGTGATCAGGAAGTACTTTCCAGATCCGATTTCTCCATAAAATCCTACGCCAATCTGTTATACGAGTTAGTACCTCTAAGCAGTGGCGCTGAACGGTTGTCAGTAAGCATGGCAGTGAAGAATTCAACCCTAAAGAAACGGATCAAAACCATGAAATATCATAAACTACACAAAACCTCTTTCCGGCAAAGCATCGCCTTTTTGATGCTGATGATCGTTGGAATTACCCTACCTATTGCCTGCTCAGATTTGAGAGGGCCTCAAGGGCTAAGTGAAGAGGAATTGATAAACACTAAATTTGACCTTGCCAATAGTACATTGTCAGTCAATGGTAAAGAAATAGTTACTTTTCCTGAAAATAATATCGGTAATGCCCCTTCTCTAAATAGTGGCATAGCTTTTTCAGCCAGAGAATATGGTTCTATTATAATTTCAGGAACTGAATTTGAAGGTGCTGTTAAATCGGCGACTCTTTCCGGAAGTAAACTTAGATTTAATACGAATGAATTAAATTTTGAAGTAAATAAACCTGATGGAAAGTTTATTGATGGGGAAGCTCAATTATGGGTTCGACATTTTCCAAATAAAGTATCCGCTACCTGGCTAATGTCATCTGTACCCTATTCAAAGCTCAAGGAAGCAAGTTTCGACAATTATCCCATACCGGATACAAAGGGTGTAGCTAATGCTGGCAAAGAAGATGATGATTTCTTTGTAGTAGTAGAAGAAATGCCTGTTCTCATTGACGGTATGAAATCCATCCAAAGTAAAATTGAGTACCCTGAATTGGCCCGCCGTGCAGGAATCGAAGGCCGCGTAACCGTGCAGTTCATCGTTAATGAAAATGGTGATGTTGAAAATCCTAAGGTAGTTCGTGGCATTGGCGGAGGCGCCGATGAAGAAGCTCTTCGGGTTATAAACCAGGCTAAATTTGAACCTGGTATGCAGCACGGACAACCGGTACGTGTTCAATATGCGTTGTCAATAAACTTCAGACTGCAAGATTCCGACTTTTCATCAGGTGAAAATAATGTTCAAAAAGAACAAGGCAGTGGTTTAAATTAACCTGACAACAAATACTGACTTTATGAAATTAGCGAAGCTAGATCGGCTTCGCTTTTTTTATTGAACTTTTTTGCAACATCTTTTTTTTGCTGTCGTACCAATGGCTTAGATTATAATCTAAAAAAAGAATTACCATGGCAGCTAAACTCAGAAAATCACGCACCGATAAAATGCTTGCAGGCGTTTGCGGTGGTTTTGCCGAATATCTTGGATGGGATGCAACCCTCATTCGTGTACTTTTTGTATTACTAATATTCCTTGGCTGGGGCTCACCTATACTTTTATACTTCATACTGGCCATTGTAATGCCCGACTAACAGATTGTTGTAAAAGTCGTACCGGCTTAGCATCTTGAATGCCAACAAACATGGAAAGCTTATGAAAGTTGGAATTGTAGGAGATGCAAAACGCGGGGTTGCCTGGGAACGCCATTTGCGGCCGCACCAAATAGTTCAGGAAGTAGAATTATGTCCTCATATAAGTGAAGTAAGCGAGGTAGATGCTTGCTTTTTGGTAGACGAATCTCCCCATGATCTCGACATTTTACTTGAAGGCATACGATCAGGGTTGAATTGTTACCTGATCTCAAGAATGCCCACCGATACTGAAAAACTCGAAAAGATCTACCGGGCTACCCGTGAGGCCGGAGTACAAGTACAATTTTCCCATTGGCCTACCTTAGCCCCCGCCACCCAGTGGATGATGGACCGAATGCATCGTCCTTCTTATCTCAGTATTTCACGGGACATTCAATACACTCATTTTTTAAACTCAGAAGATGAATTCCGCCATTATTGGATCGATGAGCTCGGGCTTTGCATGAAATGGATGGATAGCGGGATTCATCATGCTGAGGCAAAAAAAGTGATGCTGAATGATATCCACCCCACAGCCATTCACATTTTCCTTCGTTTTGATAATGGCTCAACAGCTGATATCAATATTTATACCGGGGCTTCGGAAAACCGACATCATCGTATGGCCTCCAATAAGTCAGAGATCCTGGATTGCAGCGTCTCTGATCAAAACATAAGGGCAGGAAGGTTAAATTCTGGCAATCGGCTTTACTTCGAAAAACAATCTTTTGACCCCTCTACCTCAGCTGAAAAATCTGCCTTAATGTTTTTGAAGTCGATACAGATGGATAAGGAAACCCCTTACACCGCTTATGATGCCTATCAGCTCTCCATTCAGGTAAAAACCCTTGAAAAACGACTCTCACAGTTCTCCTGAGGGCTATGTTAACTTAATGTTAAATTTACGTTAACAAACCATTTACATTAAGTTAACAATTCCTTAACATTGGGGAGCATTCAATGTGGAGAACTTTATGAAATCTATTATCTCAACGATCTTATTTACGCTGGTTTTAACAACCGGTCTTTTTGCACAGCAAAACATCACCAATGAAAAACATGAACGTTTGTTAACGCATGTTGAAGGAAACATTTTTAATGTTCAATTCTTAAATAATGATGGAAATGTAGTGCAGGAAGGTCAATATTGGAGAGATGCAGATCATTTCAAGCCACATGGAACATGGTTATTATATTCTGAGATCTCTGAAGAGGTTGTAACTAAAGCAACCTATGAGAAAGGAAAACAATTAACCGTAGAAACAAATATCAATGGAAAGGTAATTAAAGCTGACAGACAGCACTTAGCTTCTATAAGACAGTAGCTATTTTACTTTTTCAAGCCGAACAAATTAAATGCACCAAAAAAATAGGAGGTGCCACTATGAGAGCTAAATTATATGAGAAATATTACAAATTAGGATTCGACCACTACATCTTTAAGAATGTTTTTGGGTTAGACAAACCAGACAAAAATGTAAAGCGGTTTTATTATGCCTTAATGTTTACCGTACTTATGGTAGGCTTTATAATCTCTTAGGAGTTAGCCTGCTACTTATCTGGCTTCATAGCCTTGAATACTTTTTTCAGTTTACTGCGCGACATCAATCCGTCGATAAAGTTGAACTGACCAGCTTGAAGCCGTTCTCCTCCATCTATAACCACACATTCTCCGGTCATATAGGATGAGAGGTCAGACATTAAGAATACAGCAAGATTGGCGAGCTCTTCCGGCTCGCCAACTCTTTTTAGGGGAATTTTTTCAATAAATTTTTTCTCCATCACTTTCTTGGGAACCAAACGTGACCATGCTCCTTCTGTTGGGAACGGCCCCGGGGCGATCGCATTTAACTTGATCCCATATTCTGCCCATTCGAAGGCAAGTGATCTCGTCATAGCCAGCACGCCTGCTTTTCCACAAGCCGATGGCAACACAAACGCACATCCTGTTCCTTCAGCATAGGTCGTAACCATATTAAGGATATTCCCTTCCTTTTCATTGTCGATGAGATAATTCCCAAATACATGTGTACAGTTGAAGCTTCCATGAAGCACTATATCCACGATTGCTTTAAAACCACCGGGGGTTAGATCTTCCGATGCAGACAAAAAGTTACCGGCTGCATTGTTTACTAATCCTTCTAATGACCCAAAATCATCTACTATCTGTTCAAACATCGATGTTACTCCATCATAATCCCGAACATCACATTGGTAGTAGCGAGCAACCGCTCCTTCTCTTTCCTTTTCGATCTCTTTTACAGCCTTTTGAAGCTTCTCCTCGGTTCGGCCACAAATGGCAATATCAGCTCCGGTTCCGGCAAACGCTTTAGCCATAGCAAGTCCAAGTCCGCTGCCCCCGCCTGTTATCAAAATTGTTCTTTCTGATAGCGTATCATCTGTAAACATAATTCTCCTGATGACGGATAACCAAAGAAGGTTGACCACAAACTAGCATCGTACTGCAATCTTCAATAGCGATCCTGATTATAGATTTTCAAAAATACCCGCAGCGCCCATACCGCCACCAATACACATAGTGACCAAGCCGTATTTTGATTTGCGAGCTTTCATTTCGTGTAAGATCTGTGTGGTTAATTTCGCGCCGGTGCAGCCCAGTGGATGTCCCATTGCAATAGCGCCACCGTTTACATTGGTGATCTCTTCATCTAATCCCAACTCACGAATTACAGCCAGCGATTGTGAAGCAAAAGCCTCATTTAATTCTATAAGATCAATCTCTGACAGTTTTAAACCAGTTTTATTTAGAACCTTTGGCACAGCTTCAATCGGCCCAATACCCATAATCTCAGGAGCCACACCGGCCACCTGAAATCCAACATATCTGGCCATGGGTTCCAAGCCTAGCTTTTTCACCATCTCTCCGCTCATAACCACCACACCTGCGGCGGCATCATTCATCTGAGAAGAGTTACCGGCCGTTACACTTCCACCATTTTTAAACGCTGGTCGCAATCCGGATAAAGCCTCTACGGAAGTATCCTTCCTGGGACCTTCATCTTGCTTAAAAGTGAAGGTATCTTCAATGACCTCTCCGCCTGCTGACACTTTCTTTTCTTGAACTTCCACAGGGGTGATCTGACCGTCAAACTTTCCATCTTCCCAGGCCTTAATTGCTCGCTGGTGACTTCGGTATGCAAATTCATCCTGATCTTCACGGCTTACCTCATATTTGTCTGCAACGTTTTCAGCAGTAATCCCCATACTTACATAAATTCCTGGTTTTTCATCCACTAATTGCGGGTTGGGTTGAACTGACATTCCCCCCATAGGCACCAAACTCATTGATTCCACTCCTCCGGCAATGATCACATCTGCTCCGCCTGCCATAATTCTTTCGGCAGCCATCGAAATAGTTTGTAATCCAGAAGAACAAAATCGGTTTACAGTCACGCCGGGAACCGAATCAGGCAATCCCCCAAGAAGTGCGATTTGTCTCGCCACATTCAATCCTTGGGATGCCTCAGGGAAAGCACATCCCATGATCACATCTTCCACGTGTTCCGCTTCCAACCCTTTAATACGATTCAGCAGATCCTTGACAACGGCACCCCCCATCGAATCGGGACGAGTGAACCGAAGTGAGCCTTTATTCGCCTTCCCACAAGGTGTGCGTGTTGCTGCTACGATGTATGCTTCTCTCATAATAGTATTGAGTTTTGAGTCGTGAGTATTGAGTTACAATTTCTTCGAGAATGAATAGATCACTTTTTGAATTTGATCAATCTCTTCTGATAAACTTTCATGCATTTGCTCATTTAAATAATCTAAATTTTTTGAGATCAATAATTGAGTTTCAAGTTCATAGATCGAACCATAGGCAATGTTTAAAAATCGTTTAAATTCTTTTTTTACTTGGCCTGCCTGCGCCTTCTGCAATATTCGACGGAACTGAAACAGAACACCTCCTTATTTGAGATGTGATTCCATATTTCTCTTCTTTTGGGAATGATTATGTTACATCATAAACATCAGTGGCTAAAGCCACAGATCTTTGCCAAATCTCTAAATTCTTATATTTATTCATAACAAACTCACTTCTCAAAACTCAAGACTCACACACCTAATTCCTCAGAGGTTTTCCCTTCTTCAGCATATGCTCCATCCGGGCAAGCGTCCGATCATCTTGTAAACATTCCAAAATGGCTTCACGCTCCAGCTTCAACAAATAAGATTCCGGCACATCCTGAGCTTCACTCAGATCTCCACCGGCCAACACATACGCTACGCGCTTTGCCACAACCTGATCATAATCTGTGATGAATTTTCCTTCATGCATCACATGTAGCATTAGTTTCATTGCAGCTAAAGCCGTTTTCCCTAAAACTTTAATGGGTGTATCAGCAGGCGATTGATATCCTGCCTGAACCAAATTAAGTGCTTCTTCTTTCGCAGTCTTGATCAGCAGATCCCGATTCATCACGATAGTGTCAGTCGGTCGCAAATACCCAAGTTCTTTGGCCAAATGGGCGCTTTCAGAAACTTTCGCCATGCCAATGGTTTTAAAAACTTCTCGTATAAATGGCATTGGATCAGCTTCACCTTCCAGTTTATCCATAGCTCGCCGGAGAAGTTCAGTGGTTCCTCCGCCGGCAGGAATTAGCCCTACGCCAACTTCAACCAAACCCATATACAATTCATGATGAGCTACTACTTTATCAGAATAGAGGCAAAATTCCACTCCTCCCCCCAATGTTTTACCAAAGGGAGCTGACACAACCGGAAACGGAGCATAACGTAAGGCAACCGCTGTTTTCTGGAAATTATTTACAGCTTCCTCCACGCTTTCCCAATCGCCGTTTTGTTTGGCAGTCAGTGCTTCTTTCAAGTTCGCGCCAAAGGCAAAATTGTCACTATCGTGACTTATGACCAAAGCATCAAAGTCTTTTTTAACGGTATCAAGAGCGCCATAAAGAGACTGTACCAGCTCAGCACCCAAGGTAGAATGTGGCGTATGGAATTCAAAAAGTGCTACTCCATCTCCCATATCATGGAGAGCAACACTTTCATTTTCCATCACCGGCTCTTTCTGTTTTCGAAGATGCGCTACTTTTATCTCCCCTTTGGCCTCCGGTGCAATTTCAACCATAGATTTTGAAGTCGGGTCATAGACTTTGCCTTCTTTATAGAACTGCTCAAAACCAGCATCCAGCATTTCCGTGATCAGTTCAGGAACTTCTTTTCCTTCTTTCTTAATTCGATCGGAGGTCTCTTTAATGCCAAGGGCATCCCATCGCTCAAAAGGCCCCATCTCCCAGTTAAAGCCCCACTGCATGGCACGGTCGATGGAAAGTGGCGCATCCGTGATCTCCGGAATACGGTTGGCTGCATACATCAGCAAGTCTCGATGCACATTCCACAAAAAGTCTCCGATCTTCCCTTCAGAATTTACCAGGAACTTGAGTCTCTCGGCTGTATCTTTCTTCTTTTTTACCTCTTCCAGAACCGGATCTTCAAGCTCTTGCTGTGACTCATATTCAAAACTCTCCGGGTTTAGCACCAGGTATTCGCCCTCTTTTTTTGTGTAGAAACCTTTACCTGCCTTATTTCCGATCATTCCCTCATCCACCATCTTCTGGAATTCTTCAGGAAGATCAAAAGTCTCCCGCATTTCATCATCAGGAATGGATGGATAGAGATTTTTGGCCACATGATTGGTTACATCCAGCCCGGCCATATCGGCGGTGCGGAAAGTTGCCGCTTTAGAATATCCGGTAATTGTTCCCGTAAGCAGGTCTATCTCTTCCGCACGAAATTCCCCATTAAAAAAGTAAGGCATAATGTTTGCGATGGAGAAGATGCCCACACGATTGGCTATAAAATTCGGTGTGTCTTTACAGATCACCACTCCTTTTCCGAGAGATTTCTCACCAAAACGATGCATAAATTCGGTCACCTCATCAGAAGTGGTTTCCGTCGGAATAATCTCCAGCAACTTCATATAGCGGGGCGGGTTGAAAAAATGGGTTCCCAAAAAATGTGCTTTGAAATCATCACTGCAATCTTCGCTGATCTCCCCGATCGGCAATCCGGATGTGTTGGAGCTCACGATCGTTTCCGGCTTTCGAATCTCATCAATACGAGCCATCATATCTTTCTTCACGTCCATCTTTTCGATAATGACCTCACAGATCCAATCGGCCTCTTTCAGTTTATCGAAATCATCTTCGAAGTTTCCGACTTCAATCCGGTGGGCAAATTCAGGTTTACCGAAGGGAGCCGGCTTCATTTTAGATGCTTTCTGTAAACTCTCTTCTGCTGTTTTATTGGGACGCTTAGGATCATCACTTTTCAGATCCAGCAAAACCACATCCAATCCGGCATTTACACAATGAGCTGCAATTTGGCTGCCCATTACCCCTGAACCTAACACTGCTACTTTCTTGATCGAATACTTATTTGTGCTCATAATTTTCAACTCTTACATACTTTTTGTTCGAGGCTAACGACACCAGCGAACTATAGATTTCAATTTCAGATGCCCTTTATCGTACAGATCTTAAGACGGCATTTCATATAAGGAACAATTATGATTCCTCGTCTGCATAAATAGAATCGATCTGCTCTTTGTATTTCTTATTGATCACACTTCGCTTCACTTTTAATGTTGGGGTGATCTCTCCATCTTCGATGGTAAACTGATCTTCAAGCAACTTGAATTTCTTCACCTTTTCCCACTTCGAAAGGTCTTCATTCACTTTATCGACCTCTTTTTGGATGCGCTTGATGACGAATTCATTTTCAGCAGGATTATCTTCTGGAAAAGTATGGCCGGTCGTTTCAAACCGCTTCTTCATATTCTCCCAGTTAGGCACTATCAATGCTCCACAGAATTTGTGCTCACTTCCAACTACCACCGCCTGTTCAATAAATCCACTATTTACCAAGGCATTTTCAATAGGCTGAGGCGCTACATACTTCCCGGTAGAAAGCTTAAAGAGCGACTTTTTCCGGTCGGTAACAAACAACCAGCCATCATCATCCAGATGTCCAATATCCCCTGTATAAAACCAGCCATCATCATCAATAGCCTCCTCGGTTTTTTCTGGCATTTTGTAATAGCCCTTCATGATATTCGGACCTTTGGCAAGGATCTCGCCATCCTCCGCGATCTTGATCTCTACATCTGCGATGGCTTTTCCAGAGGAGCCAATTCTTAGTTCTCCCACCGGAGGTCCTGTTAAAACAGGGGAAGTTTCGGTGAGTCCGTATCCCAATCCACAGTAAATGCCAATGCCGTTTATAAATCGGGCAATATTGGGAGACAGAGCCGCTCCGCCAACATTAAAGCCGACCATCCGTCCGCCAAACAACTCTTTGATCTTGGAATACACCAGCTTATTAGCAAGCCACATTTTCCAATTTGCAGGAGGATTCTCAGGATCGTACTCTTCTGCCATATTCACTGCCCAGTAATATAGCTGCTTCTTAATTCCACTCATTTCCTGTCCTTTTACCTTAATTCCAGTCACGATCTTTTCCAGCAATCGGGGAACAGTTACAAGATAGATAGGTCTAATTTCGGCAAAGTCTTCTTTAATGCTTTCTACATCTTCAATGTAATAGGGCGGTACTCCCGCATATAAATAAATGTAGGAAGCCGTACGCTCGAACATATGAGCCAGAGGTAAATATGAGATCACCTTCGGTTCGTCAAAATCATCAGGATCAAAAGGAAAAATTTCGTGTGCCCGCAAAGCATTCCCCGCTATGTTATCGTGGGTCAGCATCACTCCTTTGGGAACGCCCGTAGTTCCGGAGGTATAGATCAAAGTCGCCAGGTCTTCAGGTTCTACATCGCCCTTCAACTTATCATATAAAGCCGGATCTTCTTCTCCTTTTTTATGTCCCATTTCCAGGATCTCATCAAATGCACGTAATTTATTGTGGTTTGAATCTACGATGGAGATCACTGCCTTCACATTTTCTATGCCTTTGATCAGCGGCTTTGTCTCAGCAAAAACGTCATCATTCGAGACAAAATGAACTTTAGTCTCCGAGTTTTCCAGAATATATTCGATCTGTTCGCCTGGCTGTGTGGTATAGATGGGTACCAAAACCGCCCCAAGTGTTAACACTGCCTGATCTATCACCAGCCATTCGGTAGAATTTTCAGCGTGCAGAGAAACTTTATCGCCTTTGCGAACACCCAGTTCATACAATCCAAGGGCAAGGTCTTGCACCATTTGTTTAAAATCCTCAATGGAAGTTTCTATCCACTTCCCATTTCGCTTAACGGCAGAAACGATCCCCGTTTTATTTTTTTCAAAACCCTGTTCTGCAATTGATAGTATGGTTGTTGGCTCGTATTTCATTTTATTTTCCTATCATCTGATGGTTAATCGTGGGTGGTGTAATGGCAAGGAATTTAGATCCTATGAATCGAATCATTTCACCACCAATACCTAATAACAATTTCGCCGCTTTATTGAAAGCGATTCCATGCCTTTATTTTAATAACTTAACACCGTTAATCAAATTCAAGTTTTATGTTTATCGAAGAGTCCCTAAAAGACAAAGCCAAGCTGTACTTCAACTTCAAGCACAAGCACATGGGCCATGCTCTGGGAATGGAATTTCAGCACATCGCCAAAAAAGAAATTATAGCAACTATGCCCGTGAACGAGAATTCTGTGCAACCATTTGGGTTGTTACATGGGGGAGCTTCTGTAGCCCTGGCGGAAACATTGTGCTCAGTCGGCGGTTGGTTCTTGCTTGAGGATAAAGACAAAACTGTTGTTGGCGTCGAGATCAACGCCAATCATATCCGCTCAGTAAAAATGGGGGGCAAAGTAACCGGAACAGCCAAACCCATTCACATGGGCCGAAAAATTCAGGTCTGGGAATGTGAGATCAGGGATGAAAAGGGAAAGCTGGTTTGTACTTCCCGGTGTACACTAGCGGTAATAAAAGGCTGATATTTATATTTATTGGCTTTCAACATAGAAGATGTCAAAGACCGATTCCACACTCACGAAAACGGAACATCACTACCCGCAAGAATTTCTTTCATTACCTGCTCTACTTTTTGGCGTTTTTTTGGGGTGAATTTTTCCATAGACTGCAGGCAGGTGAACCGTATATCTTCGTTTCTGAGCTTATTTAACTTCTTTCTCAAAGCCAGGGAAACATCCATTTCACCGTGTATCATCAAATAGTGATCGGTGTTTTTAAGTACCGCTTCCTCTTTCATCAGCTCAAGGTGACCCGCAAGGAATATGGCCGAGAACTGGTCGGTGCTGCGAAACTGGTATTTGATATTCTCATCAAACATATGCGGGTGGACTTCAAAAAAATCAGCCAGCGTTTTTGTTCTGATGGGATGCGGAACATGAGGAATATGAAAATACTGCTCTTTATAGCCCGCTAATTCTGCGGAACGGACCTGCAACAGGTTATGCATAGACCGGGTAATCCCAAACAACTTTTTCGTTAAAGAGCTGAACACATCATTCGCTTTTAACCGAAGTGGACTGTATTTCTGAATGGGCTTCCATGTTCCTCTTAAAACCGGTTTCTCACCTTCAAAAAAATCATCCGGTCGCACTTTTCCCGTAAAAACAAAATCATCATTGAAATTGATAAAATAGGGAGCTATCCCGGGTATTCTCCACAAAGCAGTGTCGATAGTACGGGTGTTAAAAGTAGGAAGCGCCCACTCATAAGACCTGAAAATATCTTTATGATCGATGATATGGATGTTGTGTTTTTCCATGAACCCGGGAGTCAAAAAACCGGGCACCTGATTATCAGTGACCACATAAATATTGCGGATCCACGGTGCAAACTTCAGGATGGATGCTATGCAAAACTGAATTTCGTCGTTATCGGTAAAACGAGTCGCGTCAAACCCACTGGGAAGTGTATTCTTTGCCTCCCTCTCAGTTTTCTTGAGCGCAGCTAATCTTCTTTTTTGATGCTCGGGATCATCGCCATCAACCCAACTTATAACGGCATCTATCGGTTCTTTTTGAGAATGCATTAATTATTTTTTGCCACTTATGTGTGCTGTGGAGTCTCTTTTGTATTTACTCACTACCTTCAAAGATAACGCCTATTTTTGATATGCTCAGGTTCTTTTCCCAATCTCAGTTTTAATTAATCTATCGGGTTCATCGATCTCTGAATTGAACTTCTTTCCATTCCCCGAACAAATGAGCCACCTTCAGTCGCTGATACTTACCCGTTGAGGTTACCGGAAGTTCATCTCCAAAAACCACTACCTTGGGCGCTTTTGAAAACGGGAGATGGTCATGACAATAATCCAGGATGGATTGTTCATCCTCCTCGGCGCCTTCTTTAAGCTGTATATAAGCACCGACTTCTTCCCCATACCAGTCATTCTCAAACCCCACCGAGATCCCTGCTTTTACTCCCGGAGCTTTATTGATCACCTCATCAATTTCAAGCGGAGCTAAATTAATGCCGCCCCTTATAATAAGTTCTTTCAATCTCCCGGTAATAAAAAAGAAGGGATTACCCTTGGCATCTCTTTTGATGAAACCTTCATCCCCGCTTCGAAACCACCCATTTGTAAAAGCAGATTCATTGGCTTCCTTATTGTTGAAATACCCTTTCATCACGTTTACTCCACGAATTACAATTTCCCCTTTTTCTCCTTCAGGAACAGAGTTTCCTTTCTCATCATGGATGTCCATTTCGTTGGCCGGAATCGGAATACCAATACTTGGGTAACCAAAATCCCTCATCCATTTATTGTGCTCTTGTTTGGAGTGATCCGCAGGCATGAAACAAGAATAGCATGTGGTCTCCGAAAGTCCGTACCCATGGATGATGGGAATGTCGAATTTCTCCTCGAAGTTCTGTGCAACTTGCACGGTAAGCGGACCTGCTCCACAAATAATATGTCGAAATTGATCGATCGAGGGCGCTTCTTTCTCGGAGTAATAGTTGGTGAGATACTGAAGCAAAGTTGGAACCACACTCACAATGTGAACTTTTTCTTCCTCAACCACCTCAAAGAAATGTCCTGCACTGAATTTCTGATTGAGTACCGTTGAACCTCCAACATAAAACGGAGTGATCATCGTCACAACAGTACCATTTACATGATGGATGGGAAGCACACACATCATTTTTGTTTGACCATCAATGTTATGCCATCTAGATGTGCTTCGGGCATCCTCCAACAAATTCCGCTGTGTTAGAACAACGCCTTTTGGATTCCCTGTTGTACCAGAAGTAAATACGATCAACGCTTCTGATTCAATATCTACTTCAGGATCATCCAGCATTCCTTCCTCTTCTGAAAAACAAGCCACATCTTCATCACACACCACCATTTCGATTCCGGAAAGTGTGATCTCTTTGTTAATGATCGATTGCACACGACCTGCATATTCATCCCGAACCAGTGCCAGTTTTACTTCAGCGTTTTCCAAGATATAGGCAACGCGACTGTCGTCTTCACCTAAATTGACTGGCACAACCACTAATCCACAAAACCATGCTGCGAAATATTGCACCACGGTATGCCAGTGATTGTGTGAAATGGTTGCAATTTTATCCCCCGGCTGAAGTCCTTTGGATTGATAAAATCGTGCAGTATTCAACACATATTCATAGAAATCCCGGTAGGTGATCTCCGTTCTATTTTGATCGGCATCTCTGTATGTCAGATATACCTTGTTGCTGCCAATTCCCTTTTTTAGCAACTTTTTGAAATCTACTCCAAGATCCGGTAATGGATTGGTAAGACTTCGGGCGTGATCCATCTTCTCTTCTAAGCTTTTGAACTCCATCGATCTACAACTCATTTTTTATTGATGGTAGCGGATGAAAATAAAAAAGGCAAATAGATGAAACCGCAGAAATCACTGAGGTTCACAGAGTCTTTACACATTGCTAAGCTTCTGTGCCTATGTTATTTCAGTGTCCAAACATCATTGTTTGGACGCAGTTCTTGGAATGGTCATAATTTCACGTTGGCGGCCATCTATATACCAAACGCCAGTACTGTCGAAAAAGGCATCTTCCTCCAGCATGATGCGGATCTCCTTCCCCCATTCTTCTATGTAAGTCGCTGCATTCAGTTCTATGGAATATGCTGAATTAAGGTGAAGCGGATAATCGCCATCGCCGGGTACTCCGTCTTGTTGATCCCACATTCCCAGCGTAGTTCCGGCTGCATGACCGTGATACCCGATCGGGTGCGTATAGATGCTTGGCTTAAGTCCTTCTTCAATCGCTTGTTCACGGGACATTTTCAGTACTTCATTCCCAGTCCGACCCTTTTTGAAATTGGTTGTGAAAATGTCTTGCAGTCGATTTCCGTTTTCAAATGCTTCCCTCAGATAATCTGGCACCTCGCTTTCTTTCGGGCGCAGCACGTAAGCATGCTGTTGTGTATCGGTATTCAATCGAAGGTACTCGATCCCAAAATCTACGTGTAACAGATCGCCGGGTATGATCACATTCTCTTCCGGGCGACTGTCAAAAGTTCTAAGGTGATCAAAGGAGTCCGGGTCGGCACGCTGAATGGAAACACTGGGATGAAACCATGTATTCAGCTTTAGCTCTTTGATCTTTTCCCGGTACCACCAAACCACATCTTCGGTAGTGGTAACGCCCGGTTGAATGACACGGTCCGAAAATCCTTCCGCTATAATTTCGTGTGCGATTCTTACGATCTGCGGATAGATCTGCATTTCCTTTGGAGTACGTGTTTCCAGCCACCCTACCGCCAGTTTTTCAGCTGAAACCAATCTCTGCGCATACTTATCGCCGATCGCTTCCTTCATTTCTTTGTGATCAGTGACAACCAATCCATCTGCATGTCCCCATATTTCAGAGATATTGATCCCGATCGTCTGCGGATCTCTTTCTTCTATGATCTCTTTCAATCGCTCCCATTGGTTCGGCTGAGTTTCTGGATCCCACGCTCGTTTAAACATCTCTCCTACATCGTAGCGGGCTACAGCTAAGGTTTCCACCTTCCCATCGCCGAGGTTATGCATCACCAAAATGGTTCTTCTGCGGGCAGCATGCCATGTTGCAGGAAGTAGTGTTTCTATGACCGGATCTTCATTGTATTCCCGGGAAACCACCACCCACATATCTATTCCGGTTCGCTCCATGAGTCCTGGAAGCACCGTTTCGATCTTATCCTTAAGCAGATCATCGATCACCTTTGCGCGTTCTTTCATGGGCAGTATATGCGGGTAATTTTGAGCAGAGAGTGCGGAAGTGAACAGTGATAAAGTGAGAAGCAGTAAGATCTTTTTCATAGTCTGTGATTTGTTGAATGATATCGCAGAATATGCCGATGAAATTTGAGAGGGGCAACACGGGTTTTTCACCGGTTTAAATGCTATTGACCAATTAAGACTAACCTATCTATTTTGAATATATTGAGAGTTTAAATTTCACTCCCATATAATATTCAATTAAATGTCGCTAGGTAGTGGTAAACCCTGATCAAGCCATTCTCTTAACTTATCTATGCCAAACATTCTTCTGACAAGCTGCTCATCTTCAACTCCCCGAGCTATGAAAGTTGAATCATTATTACTACCCCCATAAACTCTTTTTGTAAGTACTAAACTAGGTACAGCAGGAGTTCCTGCAAATTCATCGAAAATATACTTCATTGTTCCCGTACCAAACCAGTTATTCCCAATTAGCACCTCGTCAAAGGATCCATAGTCTTCTAAATGACTATAACCTTTTTCTATAACCCAATTATTAGAAATACCAATAGTCATAAAACCCAACTCTAAACTATCTGCTTTCTTTTCTAACCTGCTCTTAATTTGCTTTACTACTTCAATATTTTCCTGAAGGGTACATATACCACACCCAGGACTGGTAATATATACCATCACTATTTCCTCCTTTTTTTCAATTCTATAATCTGAATTATAAGTCGCCCCCAATTCAGCATCACTGCTATTTTGCTTTTTATTTTCACAAAATGTTAATATTAAAATAGCTGGTAATAATAAGCTTAAAAATTTAACCCTATTTTTGAAATTGCTCATAGAATCCTTTGTAGATATTAATTAATGGATAACCCTTTTGTCCCTTTGTAACTAAAATATTTTTTGAAACCGCTTCTACAGTGGGGAAGTCAAGAGTCAAAAATTTTCCTTCCCCTGTAAATGCATTGATCAAAAATGTCATATTATTTGAGTATAACACTTCATTATTATTTCTCTCACTTCTATTTATTTGAAGTAAAAAGTATTCTGTACCTTCAATTTCTAACAACTTATTATAGCTGTCAGTTATATCGTTAGGATTTATACGTTTTGTTATTGAAGGTTTACCACTATCTCCTGTTTTTTCGATTGTCTGAATTGGGTTGTAATCAGATAATTCACTAACCCACTTAATATTTCCCTCCATATCGTAGCCATAGATATATGGCAAATTTGGAGAAACCACAGCTAATGTTTTTGTCTGACTGTTACAAGAGATTATATTATTAGAAAGCAAAATTCTGGCAAGACTTCTATCTGATTTATATGCTTCATGAAATGATTTAATCTTCTTATTATTAAGCATATTCATTTTATGGACAGTGAGAAATTTTTCATAATCAACACCTGAGATAAATACATCATTATCTATTCCACAAATACTATTTGGGGCAAACTCTACAGCTAATTCTTTTTTATGTTTAAATTCATTTTCAGCATCAAAAGCTTGCAACTTATTCACCCGGTCAGAAATATAAACTTTACCTTTCTCTATAAATAAATCATTTGGTTGGGAAAACTCTCCCGGGCCACTACCTGCTCTCCCAAATTGGGTTTTGTACTTTCCCGAATGCACATCATAAACCCTCACAATTCCATATTGGGCATCAAGAATCATAATTTCTGAATTAGAATTTACTTTCGTAGCTGTGATATTTCCAAGCATATACTGCCTGCTACCTTCAAGCACCCCAATAGTGGATATCTTATTTAAATTTGAAGTATCAATTAACGCTTCATCTTCAAAAGTTAGTTTATGGTTAATAGAATCATTTGGAATCATATTCCTTTGAGTTGGGTGATTAATTGACCCATTGGAGTAAGTCTGATTCTCTTTATTTTCACATGAAGAAAATATAATTCCTAAAAAAAACAGCCCATAAACAACTTTAAACATCTTGAACGTGGTTAAATTGTAAATGGTCAATAGACAAATAGACTATTGACCATTTATTAATCTCGAATATACTTATCAACCTCAGCATAGCTCGGTTGTACATTCTGTTGAAGATTGTAAACCGCAATTCAAACCTGGAATATAATAGCATGCCACTCCATCAGGTCCATTCCCGGATTCCAAACACCCCATATCAACACACGGGGCAATATTTGCTTCTGCCGAATTACCAATTGCTCCAGCTACAATCATAAAAACTATTGAAACTAGATTTTCATTGTTCTACAATTATTAGTTATTGTTTTTTCTAATGTTATTAGCTAAGCAATTATACAATAGTATATATATATATATATATATATATATATATATAAATTGCAAATTTTTTTGGAAAAGATAATAACCCTCTCTAATGTTGAAGCATTTTTCTAAGTTCCCGATGAAAGTTGAGAGGGGCAAGACGGGTTTTTCATCGGTTCACAAAAAAAGAAAACCCCAACCTGGAAAACCAGATCGGGGTTTGAAAAAAGTAGTTCTTTACTGTGAATTACATAGCAGCCAGGTCGCGCAGTGTTTGGGCAAGTTTTTCAACTTTTTCACTGTCGTTGGTGGCTGATGCTTCGCCTTCAAGACGATCAGCTAAGTTAGTCAACAGGTCTGATCGCTCAGAGCCATTGGTTTTTTCAGCTGCTGCAATTCTCGTACGGATGTCGGTCAGGTTTTCATCGCCCAAGGTGTCATTTCGATCGAGTTGATCTACATAAGCTTTAGCCAGTACAAAAGTAGTTGGCCATGTGAACTTAGGTTGACCCTGTGGGTTCAGATACTCAAAGGTAACCGTGTTGGCAGCTTCGATCTCGTTGCGAGTCAGAAGTGGATTTGGTGTCAATTCAAAAATATCCAGTCCACGTGCAATTTCAGAGTTGATGATCAGCCCGTTGTACCAGTATACGGACCAGCTACCACCCATCTGCATGCGGTCTGCATCAACAGGACCACGATCGTGATAAGCGATCTCGATTGGGTTTGAAATGTCTGTCCAGTCGAATACCGAAATTCCACCCTGATACCAGGATTGAACCATAATATCACGATCGGGAACCGGGATCAGAGATCCGTTGTGAGCTACACAATTTTCTTCCGAAGACTGCGGTGCAGGCAGTTTGTAATAGCTTTGAAATTCCATTTGATTGTTGTCATTGATGGTAAACAATGCATTCGCGCCCCACTCGTAAGGATCGCTTTCACGGCACTTAGGTTGGCCACCGCCGCCCCACTCATCCGTAAACAGTACTTTGCTTCCATCGTTGCTGAAAGTAGCAGAGTGCCAGTATGAGAAGTTGGAATCGGCAACAGCATCAACCCGAACTGGATTTGCAGGATCAGTAATATCGAGCAGGAGTCCATATCCTTCACAAGCACCACCGGCTAATCCTATTTCAGGATACAGGGTAATATCGTGGCATTGGTTAGGACCTCTTTCTTCGCGGCCTTCTGTTCCGCCAAATTGTTCATCAACAATCGACTGAAGATTTTCACGCAAGCTTGCGGAATCAGCAGCTGTAACTTCTGTACCACCGCGTGCTTCCATTTCTCGTTGAAGTAATGCATTTACAAAGCGATTGGGAATCACACGCTCTTGTCCAAAAAGCTCAGCAATATAAGCACCTTCTTCGCGTGCTTTTTCCAGTTCAGCTTTTTCGGCTGGAGCTAATCCGTGTGTAGGAGCAGCATCCAGGTTTTCAAAGATGCGGGGTGAATTTACGATCGCTGCATCCTGTGGATTATTAAGTGGTACCTTGATAACCTCAATTCGGAATAAAGCAGAGTTGGGATCTTCATCCGGCAGGGCGTTCACACAGCCTGGGAGTTCATCTTCTGGTCGTACAGGTGCTGAGCCGGAAACGTATACAAATACATTTTCGTCGTCGTTAGGATCTTTCAACACAGAGTGCGTGTGAGAACCACGGCAGGTTTGAACATTAGCCACATACTCTGGCTCTTCGATATTGGTGATATCAAAAATTCGGATACCACGTAGTCGTTCTTCACTTACTCGTTCCTGAACGCCTTCGGTTCCACAGTCTAAACGACCACCAAAACCTTCACCGGATACAAACATGAGATTTCCATATACGGAAACATCACTTTGAGAAGCCGGGCATAAATAATCTGTAACTAGTTCCGGAGATCGCGGATTGGATACATCCCAGATCATAACTCCGTTATAATTTCCCTGGAAAGCATAGGTTCCCTGGAAAGCCAGGTCAGAATTGGTAACTCCAACAAAATCTTCGGTTGGCGGAGTTTGTGATAGCATTTCTAAGTTCCAGATGGCCTCTTCGGCATCAAAAACTCCGGCTCCGAGACCTACTCGCGGGTCGGGTGATGGAGGGTTAACTTCAGAAATGGGTTTTGGTGCAATTTCCGGTTTTACAGGTTCCATATCGTCCATCACTGAAGATGAAGAACAGGCATATCCCGCAATAAGTACCGAAACCATAAGCGTAAGAAACAGATTGATCCGGCTACGCTTGGGAGCCGGGCTGCTTATTGTATCTTGGTTTTTCATACTGTTATTGATGTGTTGGTATTTTAAGTAATAGTCTTTCTTCGAAAAGAAAATAATTTTGTTGTACCCAATTTTTTTTAGTCGGCTGAAGCTGTGATCTCATCGAGCATGAGTTGCATACGATCGATCTCTGTTCGTTGATCTACCTGAATATCAGATGCCAGTTTAAAAGCAGCTTCATCCTGAACGGCCCCATCAGAATTAAATAATTTCGTTACCATGGTTACAGCTCCCTGGTGGTGAGCAATCATATATTTCAAAAACAGACGGTCAAATTCCTGCCCTTTTGCTTCACTTAGTTTTTCAAGTTGTGTGGGGGAAAGCATACCGGCCATATTGGTGTGATCCATTTTCATGTGATGGTCTCCCAGGCCGTGGATCATAAGGTTCAATCCTTCAATGTGTACTTCCGGCACGGGTTGGTCCCGATCTCTAAGCCAGCGCTGCATGGATTTAATTTCATCTTTTTGCGCATTGATGATACGTGCAGCCAAACGCTGAATAGCAGGACTTGCATCATTTTTAGGAGCCAGGTCTGACATGATCAGTGCTTGTGCATGGTGAGCGATCATACCTGTCATAAAATGAACGTCATCTTCCGAAAAGTTCATCAGTGCTTCTTGCTGACGTTGCCAGTACAGCTCTTCCATACTTTCTTCATCAGCTTCTGTAGTGGTATTCTCTGTAACTGCTTCTGTATTGTTCTCTTCAGCAGAGCCTGAAGTCATCTCGCTGCTTTTGCATGCATTAAAGCCGCCTGCTAAAACTAAAATTGCTAATAGTTTTCCAATGCTTGAATAGTTCATTTGTCCCAATTCTCTTATTAATATCAAACTTCCATCCTTAGTATGAGGAAATGTATTATAAGGTCATTCTAAAACAAAAACTATTAGCAATTGTAAACGCAGCTAATTTGGGATAAATAAAGATAGGTCAAAAAAAAAGCCACCTGTACTCGGTCAGGTAGCTTTGCAAATTTTGGGTTCTGAAATATGATCAGAGCTTCTCGATCGCGGTATCAATACGCTCGAGTACTTCTTCTTTGCCGATCAGCTCTAGTGCCGGGGTTAGATCGGGGCCAAACCCCTGACCACTTACCGCCACGCGCAAAGGCATCATCAATTTACCGAAACCGACATCGTGCTCTTCAATGGTTTCTTTGATCTTGTCTTTCAGCGTAACTGCCTCGAACTCTTCGTCTGAGAGTTGCTCTATCTTATCGCGGTATGTTTTCAGAATAACCGGGCTGTCATCTTTCCACTTTTTAAGGGCTTTCTCGTCGTACTCTTTAGGAGCTTCAAAAAAGAAGGCACCCATACTTACGAATTCATCTACTTTGGAAACACGCTCGTGAAGTAATTCAATCACCTCTTTCAAGAAATCATCATTTGGAATCACGAATTTAGACTCTTCAAACAATGCTTTTACCCGTGGCTTGAGTTCATCAACCGAATGCTCGCGAATGTAATTCTCATTATACCACATCAATTTCTTGTAATTGAAAACAGCGCCGCCTTTGGAAACGCGATCAAGCGTAAACAGTTCACACAATTCTTTCATGTCATGGATCTCCGAATCATCGCCGGGACTCCATCCTAAATAAGCCAGAAAGTTCACCAGTGCATCCGGTTCGTAATTTCCTTTGATGTAGTCTTTAGTATTCACCGGAATACCTTCACTTTCTGCTTTTCGCTTGGATAATTTCCCACCACTTGGACTCATGATCAACGGCAAATGTGCCATTATTGGAGCTTCCCAGCCAAATGCATCATACAGCAAAATATGCTTTGGCGTACTGCTGAGCCATTCTTCTCCACGGATCACATGCGTGATCTCCATGGTGTGATCATCCACCACATTCGCCAGGTGATAAGTCGGCATGCCATCGGATTTCAGCAATACCTGATCATCCAGTCCTTCCGTATCAAATGAAACATGGCCGCGAATTTCATCTTCAAAACGTACGGTCTCTTTGCGGGGAACTTTCAGGCGAACCACATACTCATCGCCATTCTCCAGACGCTTATCAATTTCATCCTGCGATAAAGTGAGGCTGTTCTTCATGGATTGACGAGTGATAGCATCATACTTGGGCGAAGGATTTCCTGACTTCTTCAAACGCTCGCGCATTTCGTCAATTTCTTCCACAGTATCGAAAGCGTAATATGCCTGCCCTTGTTCAATAAGCTGCTCGGCGTATTTGTGATAAATATCTTTGCGTTCGCTTTGTCGGTACGGGCCAAAATCGCCGCCTTTACCGGGACCTTCATCAATTTCCATTCCCGTCCATTCCAGGGAATCTATGATATCCTGCTCGGCTCCTTCTACATAACGGGACTGATCGGTATCCTCGATGCGAAGCACAAAAGTACCGCCGTGATGACGAGCAAATAAATAGTTATAAAGAGCGGTCCGGAGTCCACCAATGTGAAGAAATCCGGTAGGTGAAGGCGCAAATCGTACGCGAACTGACATATGGTATTTTGTTTAGTTGAATTCTTCTATTTTTAGATTTAAAAGATAAGAAATTTTAAGTGCTAAATTTTAAATGTTGAATTGGCTAAGTTTCAATTCAACATTTAAAATTTAAAATTCAACATTGAGACTAGCGCTTCTTCAACCCCAATTTGCTCCCAATCTGTACGATCTCTCCGCCATGCTAAAGGCCGACCTTGTGGTCTGGAATGACTTGGAGCAATGGCATCGCAAAGGGCGAACGCATCGGGCTACCATCAAAGGGGAGCAGGGAGAGCAGTGGATCAACATCCCTGTAATGACCGAAGATCGGAAGAAACCCATTCGCGAAGTGCGTATTGATCAGGAAGAGGAATGGATCGAGCCGTTTTGGAATGCGCTTCACCACAATTATTCTGAGGCCACGTGGTATGATTTCTTTGCGGAAGAACTGGAATCCGACATCCAAAAGTTTGCCGATTTTGAGAAACTCATCAACCTTAATACCTGGTTTTTCGGGAGATTGATGAAATACCTGGAATTCAATGTAGATTATAAATTTGCCAGTCAGATCCCAGAATTTGAGCCCAATCCAGATGTTTTTGTAGAGAATATTAAAGCTGGCACTCTGTTCCAGGAGCACGGATCCCGACATTACCAATGGCGCAGTGACGCTGCAGTAGATCCCATAGAAAAACACCCAACTTATTCCCAGATCGGTGACGATTTTTTATCGGAACTAAGCCTCCTCGATCTCCTTTTCAACGAAGGCAAAGAAAGCTTTCGCGTTTTCGAAAAGCTTACCTAATTACTCTGCGAAACTCCGCGATTCATCCGCGAACCTCTGCGTGAACACTTAACTATCCACAAAATAAAATCCTTTTCTCGCTGAGTTTCGCAGAACCCCTTCCCAACAGATCAACACTCGATGTTCTTTGATCGATGTTGGATGTTCTTTACACAATCCCTATCATCGGGCATGGAAGAAAAAACCACCGACCAGAAATTCAAACCCAAATGGCTTACGGAATACACCGTATCGCTTATTTTAGGCATCCTTTTCATTCTGCTTTTCTGGTGGTTCACCTCAAGCTATAACCTGCCTTAAGCTATGAGTTGGATCGACTGGCTGGTTTTGATCGCATTTCTCGGTTACACCATCTGGGATGGTACGCGCCGCGGTAAAGACGCTGACACCATTGAAGGCTACCTGCTCGCCAATCGTTCTATGCCCTGGTGGGCCGCCGGACTTTCTGTGATGGCCACTCAAGCTTCCGCCATCACCTTCATCGGAACCACCGGCATCGCCTACGTAGAAGACATGCGTTTTGTGCAAACCTATCTGGCCGTTCCCTTCGCCATGATCTTCATCTGCATGTTCCTGGTTCCCTTTTTTAGCCGGATGAAAGCTTTTACGGCCTATGAATCACTGGAAGAACGATTTGGATTAAAAACCCGCCTAACCACCGCAGGATTATTCCTCATTTCCCGCGGTCTTGCACTCGGCGTCATCATTGCTGCACCATCTTATGTGCTTTCGCTCTTGCTGGGATTACCGCTCAACATCACTATTCTCATAATTGGTGTCATTGCTACATTTTATACAACAGTCGGCGGGATTGCCGGTGTGATCAACACCGATGTAAAACAAATGGCCGTAATGATGTTCGGACTCATATTTTGTTTTGGGTTGATCTGGATGAACCTGCCAGATGAAATTGGATTTGACGGAGCCCTTTATCTCGCCGGAAGCCTGGACAAACTCACCGTCATGGATTTCAGCTTCGATCTTTCCGAAAAATACAACGTGTGGAGTGGGGTGATCGCCGCCTTTTTCTTGATGGCCTCTTATTTCGGAACCGATCAATCGCAGGTGCAACGCTATCTCACCACCGACTCTGAGAAAAATGCACAGAAATCCTTACTTCTTACGGCTTATGCTAAAGTACCGATGCAGTTCTTCATCCTGTTACTTGGAGTGATGTTGTACGTGTTCTTCATCTTTAATTCGGCGCCAGCTTCTTTCCGGGCCACCGAACCTGTGGCTCAAACCGAACAGCAACAAATTGCCGAACAAAAGATCTTGCATGAGTATGAATTAGCCCATCACGCCCGGCAGCAAGCTGCACTCGAAGCCGTAGAAAAAAGAGACGCCGCCAGCCAACAGCTTTTCGTGGAAACCGATGCCCAGATGAACGAAGCCCGTGATGCAGAACTTGCATTGCAAGCCGAAATACGTCAGGCCGACGTTAATGACACCAACTATATCTTTCCCTACTTTATTCTAAATTATGTACCTATTGGATTGATCGGACTCATTGTAGGTGGCATTTTTGCCGCCGCCCTGAGCTCCATTGACAGTGAACTGAATGCCCTCACTACCGTTTCTATTGTAGATTGGTATCAGCGGCTGAAGGGAGATCTGCATGAGGAAGCTCATTATGTGAAATCATCTCGTGGCGTAACGTTTTTCTGGGGAGCGCTAGCCACCGTCTCCGCTTTATTGATGGGTGAAACACGTTCCATCATAGAATTAGTAAACCAGATCGGTAGTTATTTCTATGGATCTATTTTGGGCGTATTCATTCTGCTACTTTGGGTAAAACGCGCCACTGGAACCGGTGCTTTGATTGGTTTGATATCCGGAATGCTTTCGGTCTTCACTTTTGATCGCCTTTTCTACAATGCCACCACTAGTGATTATTCATTCATTTTTCCCTGGAGTTCCATTCCCGATGGCTATTCCAAAGCCATAGAGTTCTTGTGGTTGAATCCGGTTGGGACGGCTGTTGTGGTTTTAGTTGGAGTACTGATCAGCTTTATCTTACCAAAAAAGAAATAGTATCACCCAAAGACAGATCTCCGCGCTGTCAGGTGAGTTTTCTACTGCTATCTTTGATCATCAAACAGCGGTCAACTCGCATTCATCTCTTCATTTAGACGTATATTATCCTTATAATTTTATGTCTATCAATAATGAATAAAATATGTCAATGAGATATCTACTTATTCTTTCCTGTGTGTTGATTTTTGCAGGGTGTAAAAATAATCCCAGTAATTCTGATGATCAGGAAGAGCAAAATCTAAAACAATGTATTGATGGACTTTCTGATGGAAAATACGCCTGCGAGAATATTGATCTCCTCAGCAACCTTCCTTTAGAAGAACTTGGTGAAGACCAAACAATTTTTGACTTATGGGGATGGACCGATCCTTCAAATGGTTCAGAATATGCTTTTTTAGCTTTATCCTCGAAAGTCATCTTCATTGATTTAACAGAGCCCACAGACCCTGTTTTGATCGGTGAATTGCCTGAATCTCAGCTAAATGTTTCTACTCCAAAACAAACGAATAGCGATGCCACAGACCGATCCATTAAAACCTATGCCGATCATCTTTTTGTGGTTAGTGATGGCCAGCCCCACGGTATGCAGGTTTTTGATCTTGCGAATCTCCGTGATTATAGTGGCGATTATTTGACCTTTACTGAAGATGCTTTATACGAAGGTGCGTATAATGCTCATAGAATTAGAATCCATGAGGAAAGTGGTTTTGCGTATCTGACCGGAGTGCAATTTGGTGAGCAATGCTATCAAGGTGGTCTTCATATCGTGGATATCAATAACCCTACCTCTCCTTCATTTTCAGGCTGCTATGACCAAGAAAGTCCTGCTGGCAATGCCTCCTATTCTGATGAATATATTTATAATGTAAACTGTATCACCTACGATGGTCCTGATGCAGATTACCAGAACCAGGAAATCTGTTTTACAACCAAAGGAGATCTTTTGGAAGTCATTGATGTTACAGACAAAGCAAACCCGACTTTAATCACCCATTTCAATCATTCTAACTACTATTTAGTTGATGAAATAGCTTTATCGCCCTCAAAAAGATATCTATTTACCAATGATATAGAAGATGAATTATATATGGGGCAAGAACCCAACACCAGAATCTGGGACATCAGTGATTTGGATACAGTTATTTATGACAGAACTTTCAAATACGAAGGACAAGCCACGGATCTAGATATTCAAACCCAGGGATTGCTATGGCATGCTTCAGTTGGAGTATCCGGTTTTTATATAGTGGATTACTCCAATATCATCTTTAATAACATCCAGGTTAAAGGATATTTTGATACTGAATTTGAAAAGAACTGTTGCCGAAGAGATGGAGGAGCAATTAGCAGTTACTCTTTTTCTGAAAGTGGAAATATTGCCATAGCAGATTTTAACAAAGGATTCTTCTTAGTTGAGCCACAACTGGATAATACTCCCGAATAATATCATTAATAGAATTTATTTAGAATGAAATTCGTATTTCCACTCATCACATTATTTTTGATAGTTGGCTGTAAAGACAATCCAAGCAATACGGAAGAACCGGAAACACCAACTGAGAACACCATTCAAAAATGTGAAAATGGCTTAATCGCCGAAAAATACGAGTGCAAGAACTTTGATCTTCTCACCAACATTTCAAAAGATGATCTTGGCGATGATAGAGTTATCTACGATATGTGGGGCTGGACGGATACCCAAAACAATTCAGACTACGTCCTTCTGGCATTATCCTCTAAAGTGCTTTTCATTGAGGTATCTGATCCTTTAGAACCTAAAATTATTGGAGAACTCCCGGAATCACAACTTGACATAGATTTCACGATCAAGACTAGAAGTGACGCTACAAATCGGGCCGTCAAAACATATTACGATCACCTTTTTGTTGTTAGTGATGGTCAGCCCCATGGAATGCAGGTTTTTGACCTCACAAACCTAAGAGATTACAGTGGCGAGTATTTAACCTTTACTGAGGATGCTTTGTATGAAGGCGCATATAACGCCCGGAATATCGAGATCAGTGAAGAAAGTGGGTTCGCCTATTTGTCAGGAGTTATACAGGGTGAAGATTGCTCAAAAGGTGGATTGCATATCGTAAATATCAACGAGCCAAAATCACCAAGTTACGCAGGTTGTTATGATGCCGACTTTCCTTCTGGAAATTCCAGCATTTCACCAGAATATACTTACAACTCGAATTGTTTTAATTATGACGGTCCTGATCCTGATTACCAAAATAGAGAACTCTGCTTTTTAGGTAAAGGAAATGCATTTGTTATAGTTGATGTGACCGAGAAAACATCCATCACTTTAGTTGACTACATTCAGCAATGGAATAGCTACAGTACTATTAATGACGGCGCTTTCTCTCCATCTCTTCAATATTATTTTCTAAACCCAAGAGGTGGTGCAAATATTTATATTTGGGATATAAGTGATTTAGATAATCCCACCTTCTACACCAATACATCGGATCAGTTGCAAGGCAGAAATCAAGATCTTCAATCAAAAAACACCCAACTTTATCTTTCCAACAGAGAGGGTGGCTTCTATCTTTTAGACTATTCAAACATCAACTTTCGCAATTTTCCGGTTGATGCTTACTTTGGCAAACAATCAAACCGGGTGGAGTCTCAAGACCGAACTGATATTCGTAGCTCTTATATTGACTTTGAGGATTTTATAGCACTTTCTGATTCCAAAAATGGAGTTTTCTTGCTAGAACTAAATTTTTCAGATTAGACGATCCAACCAAATTTAGTTGCTCCTGCTTTTTTTCTATTCAATTTTTGTCCCAAATTGACCAATTGATCGCATTTCTAGCCCAATAATTCATCCAGCCTGTATTATTATATTTGCGTAGCTAAATGTCTACATGTATATTTGTAGCTACTTGTCTACACAAACAAAACCAGAGCACCATGGATTTAAGAAGAGATGTATTCCAGGCCATTGCTGATCCAACACGACGTACTATCCTGCTTCTATTGGCTGAAAAGTCCATGACAGCAGGAGATATTGCATCACACTTCGACTCATCCCGGCCAACTATTTCTAATCATATTAGAATACTTATAGAATGTGGATTGCTCGAAAAAGACCAAAAGGGGCGAAAGATCTACTATCACTTGAATGCAGTAAAACTGAAAGAGGTCGCTGATTTTATTAAACCGTTTGAAAAGCAATGGGATGATCAACGTCGTAACAAATTCGAAGATGCGATCAGGAAGTTTAAATCTCAAAAATAGAGGTTGATCCTAGTTCTTTTTCTTTATTTCTACCTCTTCTCCAAACTTCGCTCCTGTTGGCGGTCGGTAGGGTTGAAAAGGAATCTTCAATAAATTTCCCAAATTGTCATTTTCTTCTGGATCCATGTGGGTATCAATACCATACTTCAGTTGCTTCATATCTTCAACTTCAGCAAAGGTACCAAACAGTCGATCCCAAACCGCAAATATGTTTCCATAGTTGGTATCCGTTAAAGGCTGTGTGTAATGGTGATGCACTTTATGCATCAGCGGAGTGATGAAAACCCAGGATAACGCCCGGTCTACTTTTTTAGGCATGTTGATATTAGCGTGTGTCAAGTGTGCAAATAAAGCCGAAATGCTTTGATACAAGAACACGATCCAGATGGGAACACCTACCAGGATCACCCCAATAATGGTAAACACCATACGGAAAACAGCTTCTCCGGGATGATGGCGTAATCCTGTGGTTACATCCACATTGGTATCGCTGTGGTGCACAAGATGGAATTTCCACATGAACCGCACTTTGTGTTCGATCCAGTGAATGAGGTAGGCGCCAAAGAAATCGAGCAGCATCACCCCTACGATCATTTGTGCCCATACCGGCATTTCAATCCATTGCAAGACGCCGAACTCGTTGGCAGTCACATAGTTTGAGGACCAAACCAAAAGCCCCGCAAATCCAAGTCCGATCACCACAAAAAATCCATTCAGTATTAAATTTAGGGCGGCATGACGAACTTTCTTGTATCCGAATTCAAAGAGCGGAAAAACCCCTTCGATCACCCAAAAAAGAAAAATTCCGCCAACCAGAATTCCTGCCCGGAATGTAGTTGGAACGTTTTCAAAAAATTCGATCAATGATTCCATAGTGTATGCTGACTTTGATTTAAGATACGGGTAAAATGCTAAAAAGTGGTCTCAGGGGCAAAGTTCAACCATAAAAAAAGCCCTCCGAAATAAATCAGAGGGCTTATAAAACTAATTTTCTGTCAGCGTTTAATCGTCGCCGTTCAGAATATCTTCGATAGTTGCAGATGCATCTTCAAGGTGGGTTCGGGTAATACGATCGAAACCGCCTCCTCGCAATGCATTGTTGATATCACGATTTAGGATGTTCAGCTGATTGCGAACATTCGCTTTGATATCAGACTGACTTACATTCAGGGAAGGACCAAACCAGCCACCGCCTACAGATTCAGCTTCCATCAATTCAGCCATTTCTTCAACATAGGCACGCTGTAGGTATCTGCGGTGTACGTTAATGTTTTGGCGCTCGCGAACTTCACTGAAGATGCCATTTCGTACATCATCCATCATTTCGAAAGCCGTGTAGGTATCCTCGTCAGAACGTCGTTCGTATTCAATGAGACGAGCAATACGCTGTGCATCAACCACCTGACCTAATATACCGGCTTGTGCCCGTCGAAAGGTTTCGATGGCAGTAGCCTGATTGATGCGATCCAGGATCTCATCATTGAAGGCCCAGGTAGGTGCACTAAAAGCATGCTGCTGGATGAATTCCATAGCTTCGCGCTGTGTTGCTTCTGGCACGGCTTCATAAACAACACCTTCCTGTTCAAAGGTTTTATGATTCTCGTACACACCACCAATATTGCTGAGCGCATGCCCCATGTATCGGTTCCACTGACCAACAATATTACCGTAGAGTTCTTCAAGTTCTTCAAAGTTCTCACCTTCTTCTTCAACCCAATCAATCAGATTTTCAGTAATCACCTGAAGGTTGGCAAGGCCGAGCTCGCCGGCTTCCATAGCATCGTTGGTAAGGTCTTCGTTCTGTGAACGTGGATCGATCTTAGATCCGGTTTGCGCTCCATAGAAATAAAGAGGGTCATCAGCTCGCTCTCTGGTCCATTCATTCAGTGTTTCTTCGATCTCTTCATCACTCCAGTCTTCAGGGAACCAAGTATAGCCCCATTTTGCATTCCATTTGTCATATGGACCAACGGCAGGGTAGAATTGCGTTACGCCATCACCGGGCTGAGCTACGTAGTTGAAACGGGCATAATCCATGATAGATGGAGCCGTTCCATTTTGGGAAGTAAACTCAGGGTCGCGAAGCTGATCAACGGTGTATGCATAACTTGAACCCCAGTTGTGAGGAAAACCAAGCGTATGTCCAACTTCATGAGCAGATACAAACCGGATCAATTCACCCATAACTTCATCATCAAATTCCACACCGCGTGCATCCGGATTGGCTGCTGCAGTTTGAATAAAGAACCAGTTACGAAGCAGGTTCATCACGTTATGGTACCAACCAATATCGGACTCAAGAATCTGGCCAGTTCGGGGATCGTGTACATGTGGCCCGTATGCATTCTGAATGGGAGATGCGAAATAACGGATCACAGAATAACGAACATCTTCGGGGCTGAATTCAGGATCTTCTTCTTTAGTTGGCGGTTCTTTACCAACAATGGCATTCTTAAAACCGGCCGCTTCAAAAGCTACTTGCCAGTCATCAACACCTTGCAGTAAATATTTTCTCCATTTCTGGGGAGTCGCCGGATCAACATAATATACGATCGGGTTTTCCGGTTCTACTAACTCATCACTTTCGCCGTTCAACCATGCGGTGTATGCTTCTTTGTCTTTAGGAACTAATTTCCACCGGGTGATGTGGCGAACAGATTTAGCTTTTTGAGCATCTTTGGTGTATTCCGTTTTCTGTACGCTGAAAAATCCTACACGTTGGTCATAACTTCGGGCTCTCATTTCTTCATCCGGAAGCACGATCATACTGTGATTTACTTCCATGGAAATGGTTCCTGTAGATGAATTTGAAGGCGGGTTGCTGGCATCGTAGGTAAGTACATTGCGTACTTCAATATTTTCAGGATAACTATTGATATGCTCAATGAACGTACGGTCGCTATCTAATCGGCGAACCTGATAGGCTTGCCTTGTTCTGCTTGGGAGTCCTAATGAAGGAATATCGGAACTAAACAGACTTGTGATCTCAACGACCGACCCGGTAGAGTCTTCGTTCAGGGCTTCAATTGAAAATGATGCAATAATAGGCTCGAAATTTGAATTTCGAACGGCTTCATAAATAGGATCTTCTTCTGAAGCTACATTTTCATATGATACATGACGTAACAGAATGTTGTTGTCTTTCTTCTGCCATCGCACGATCTGTGTATTCATTTTCTCACCGCCATATCCTAAGTTATCAGCAGTTTTTGACTGGCGGGTTACCAATAACATCTCTTTCTCTAAAAGATCGTCAGGAATTTCGTAATAATATTTGTCGTCAACCTTGTGCACATCAAACAGACCTTCATCTGTTTCAGCCTCATCGGTAACAACTTCACTGTATTTTTTCATTTCTCCGTCACCGCTTCCGGGGCCGCCTCTCATACTGCGAGAAGAGCTTTCTGATGAAGAATCAGAAGCGTTTTCTGTGGTTTTACATCCTGTAAATACAAATGTAAAACTAAGAAGTAGTACGGATAGTAGTTTAAAAGTAGATTTTCCGTAGTTCATATATCTTGGTTAATTATGATTAAGTTAGCAGGAGTCTAAAGTGAGATTAGTTTAACAGCTAATCAAGTACTGAAGGCCTAGAGTTGTGTAAAAAGATTAAAACAGAGTGATTCCAGATTATCGTAAATACTCTGTAAACCAGCCCTCAGTCCAATCAAGTACTTCTGCCAAAGGCTTGGGGAATTCCAGGCCTTCAAATGGATGAGCGGCACCATAGGTATGTGTGCCATTGGCTACCAGTCGTAATTCTTTATCACGAGCTTCGCAGGCAATATGTAGTTTTTCGGAATTGGTATAGTCTACTGTTTCATCATCCCGGCCATGTATGAAAAGCGTAGGAATCCGGAGTTCTTTAACTCGCTCCATGGCAATAACACGTTCTGCGTTTTTGACAGAATCCTCGTACACAACCTTCCCGACTTTCATCTTTTGTCCGGTACGTGAATTTTCGATCTCGGTGAAACCCTGATCTTCCCAGTCTTTTTTCATCTGTTCAGACCATCGTTCCCGATAATCTGCAACAGCCGACCAGGTTACCAAACATTGGATAGGAGTATATTCTACAGCAGCTGCTATTGCCGTTTGCCCTCCCCTGGAGTGGCCCATCAACCCTATAACATCTGTATTCAGGTTAGAATGATTATCTGATAATTCTCCTGTTTGAAGGGCATCAATGATGCTGCCAATATCATCCAGGTCTTGTGAGAGGGTTTCTCGTTCAAACAATTCTAACTCGGTGAATTCAGTCTTTTTATCACCAATGCCATTTAACGAAAAGTTCATGGCTACTACGCCAAATCCGGCGTATGCAAGCTCTTCACAAACATCCGGAAACGGCCCCCAATCTTTGAAGCCTTTAAATCCATGTAAGAAAATGATCACCGGAAAACTAAGTCCGTTTCTTGAAATCGGTGAATACAGATCGTAGCGAATGGGTAATCCTTCATTTGAATCTACTGCTCCGGATGAAATCGAAATGCTGCTAACGTCCATGTAAGTCCTTATTAATTATCTTTATTGAAATCGAGTGTATCAAGTTTAACCAATTTTCGGAGGTTATTAATTTCATTTTGTCGTAAAAACCTCCATCGGCCCATCGGAACATCTTTTAGCGTGAGTCCGGCATATTCCACCCGTTTCAATTTTGTAACCACTGTTCCGTGGAATTGAACCATACGCCTGATAAGGTGATTCCGGCCTTCAAAAACAGACATTTCAAAAGAATGCGGATCATCTACAAATTGGGTGATATTATAGCCTTTTGCTTCCCCATCTTCGAGTTCAATACCATCCAGAAATTGCTCAAGCTGAGATTCATTCAGGGGCGTATCAGTTGTAACCAAATAGGTTTTGCGGACTGTATAACTTGGATGCATTAGCCTGTGAGCCAGATCTCCGTCGTTGGTCAGCAGCAACAGCCCCGTGGTATTCCGATCCAGCCGACCTATGGGATACACGCGGTATCCTGTAGCATCTTCGATCTGATCCATAACCGTAGTGCGATCTTTTTCGTCGTTCGTAGTGGTGATCACATCTTTTGATTTATGCAGCAGCAAATATACAAAGGGCTCCAGGCTTAAATTCTGCCCATCAACTACTATCGAATCTTTCCGGCGAACTTTGGTACCAAGTTCGGTTATAACCTGTCCATTTACCTGAACTTTACCTGCTGAAATATACTCGTCTGCTTCGCGCCGGGAGCAAAATCCTGCATGGGCAATAAACTTATTAATCCGGATCTCTTCATCCTGCGAATAATTCTGATCTACTTTAGCTGCCTTTTTATTGTCAGCCTTTTTACTGTGTTTCTTATTTCCGCCTTTGGGCTTACTCATTCTTCCTCGTTCGTTATTTCGTCGTCTTGCTGTTCTTCTTCTGTTTTGTTTGAAGGAATTTCTTCCTCCTCTTGTTCCTTAACTTCTTCTCGCTGAGCTTTTTTTGTCTCAAACTCTTCAAAAATTTCTTCTGCCAGATCTTCTTTCGATTTCTCCTCCTCAGCATCCTCCATCTCGTCCATCATCAACTGTCGCTCCATCAATAACTGCCGGTGCTCGGCCATGTCGTCATCTTTCAGGATCTCATCGATCTCACGTGGTTTTGGCAGTTCGTCCACAGAGTTGATCCCAAAATGGCGCAGAAAGTGTTTCGTTGTTTTATAGAGTAACGGTTTACCAGGACTATCTGCCCTGCCGCCCACTTCTATAAGGGCTTTCTCCATAAGCTGCCGGAGGATGTAACCGGAGTCTACCCCACGAATTTGATCTACTTCCGGTTTGGTGATAGGTTGCCGGTAAGCCACAATAGCCAGCGACTCGATCGCCGATTGTGACAATTTTCGATATGCATTTTCATGCTGAAAAACACTCAACCAGTAGTGATATTTGGATTGGGTTACAAAGGTAAATCCACCGCCTAACTGCTGAATGCGGAAGCTCAGTCCATTTTCATCGTAACGCTGATTCAGCTTATCCACAAAATCCTGTACGGTTTCTTCTGTGATCTCGATCTGTTCTTCATTCTCAACTATGATCTCGCGGACTTTGGATGCGGGAATCGGTTCATCACTTGCAAAAATAAGGGCTTCTATCACCGAAGAAAGCCTCGTTCCATCAATAAATTCGTAATCGTTCTTCATGCTCTACAATAAATTATGCTTACAGCTTACAAACTTACGCAAACCCTCATTCAACCAACAACCTATTTGTTAAAACCACAGAGGGTACTATGTTAATTTACAACTCTTTTGATTCCCCTTTTAAGTAGCAACTCATTAAAGTTTATCAAGAAGCCGAACTGCAAGGTATCGATTTTTAGAGATCTGTAAATTTGAGCTCAATGGATTCTATAATTTTACCGCCATTCTGTTAGTATGCTCCGTGGCTTTAATCTGTTTCTTCTACAATAAAGAAACCATCATCACCCTGATCTTGATAGAGAGGCATTAACACAAATCCATCCCGCTGAGCTAAGATCTTTCCATGTCTGTCTGTAGCCAGCCACTGTCCTTTTTTAATCTTGTCAAAGTTCTTGAAACCGGGTCGCATCTCAAATTCATCATCCGGTTCAATGATATGTTTATACAGAAATTCTACTTTGTGAGGAAGGTCTTCGGTTTGGGAGTTCAGGTAATCGTAATAACGCGCAAAATCTTCAATTTTAGTTGCCGATATAGTTCCTGATGCGGCAAGTAAGCACATTAATCCGGCCGTCGCGTTTTTACTTGCTGCATCAGTGAAATGTTGTCCCGTCTCGAAGGCAAAGCCGATATTTCCGGTATTCTGAAAATATTTTAGGGCTGTTCCGTGCAGCGCTTTCTCGATCCCAAAAATAAGTGGAACCCGCAATTGTGCAAGCAGCTCAATATTCCGTTCATCGCGTGTACTAATCACAAACAATCCATCCTCAGCCGAAAAGGTGTGCATATCCACAAAAATAACGGGTTGATGCTCATCCGAGTTCTCTAAAATAGGATCGATGATCTCCAATACTTTCTTAGTTTCACGACGCTCAGCAGTCAGAATTTCGTTGATAGGCGTTCTTCGAATTTTATCCAGAATGGAGGTAAACCAGATCCTGTTCATGTCCTCATCTATAAACCGTTGGCCTTCCCTCATAGCCTGTATATTGCCAATAATACCCAAAAAACGTCCGTGAAGATGTCCTTTCTTCTTCTGTAGCTTTTCAAAGATATGTTGAATTGCTTCAATACCCGAAGGCTCATTCCCGTGGATACCCGCCAGGGCAATTACGGTAGGTCCGGGATGCTCTCCCCTCAAATCTCCAATAATTCGATCTTCATATTCAATTCGTTTCGTCTTTTTCTTAAGCTCTTCCAAAATCAATATTTCTTTTTTTGATTAGTGATATGATGATTTGGTGAAATCTCTAAGTTCATTCCACGGCATAAAACTATATCACTTAATCATTCCTCATTTTCATCCGACAACACTTGTAGCAAACGGCGGGTGATATTCATGAAATTATCTTCGGTGATCACTCCAACCAAACGACTATTTTTCACCACCGGAAGGCAACCGATCTTCTGCTGTTGCATAATTTCCATAGCCTCCATGATGGAAGCCTCGGGATGAATGGTTACCGGGTTTTGCTCCATAATGTCATCCACCAACTGTGAGACTGAAGCCTCTTCATCATCATTCACCACTTTGGTATATTCGCGCAGCACTTTCCGCATAGTGATCAAACCCACCAAATGTTTTTGATCATCTTCTACCGGAACATATCGGATGTTGCGCCAGTCCAGCAGGTTGGCTACAAATTCCAGGATATCATCTTTTCGAACGGTGAACAGATCTGTGGTCATGAACTCTTCCACCATCAGCTTAGAGGGCTTCCAGTGTTCCATATCATGGATCTTTGCCAGCCCCCACTTGTGTGCAGGTTCACCTTTATTCTGATTTTTTATCATTGCATTAGTAATGGCAGAAAGCGCCTGCTCCCGGTTCCCTTCTTTGATCAAATTTCCGTACGACTTTACCATCCAGTACGCACCGGTTTGAGCCGAATCCACACGATCTTCGATCACTCCCAAATAGGTGTCAATATCTGAACTGTTGATATCCGCTTTTTGAAGGCCATTTTTGGCAATAGGAAGCAATTCATCTTTGATCAATTCCACGGCACTTACTTTCCGGTCGCCTGCCCAGTTGAATTTGGTATCCAATCCTAATTTTGAAGCCGCAAAAAAGTTCATTCGTGCATTGTCAAATTCCATCTCCTGAGTAATGTCGGCATATTCATCTTCAAAGCCATTTAATAAACCAAGCCAGAATGCGGCATTGGCTACTTCATCAACCACGGTAGGTCCGGATGGAAACACCCGGTTCTCAATACGTAGATGTGGCTTCCCGTTTGAGACACCATAACAAGGCCGGTTCCAGCGATAAACTGAAGAATTGTGGACATTCAGTGCCATCAATTGAGGAGCTTTTCCTTCTTTCATAAGCTGCTCCACCTCTTCCTCGATCTCAGCACTCAGCATCACCCTATAGCGTGAAATATCTTCTTTGTAGATATCAAGGATGCTGTTTTCCAGCCATTGATTTCCGAATGTTACACGCGGACTTGAATCCCGCAGGTGCTCACCCACTTGTCGCGTATCAACTGATTGATGAAACAAGGCCACACGGGTTTCAGCCCAAAGGCGTTTACCGAATAGAATAGGAGAATTTACAGCACAGGCCAACACAGGAGCAGTAACTGCCTGCGCAACGTTATACCGGTTCACAAATTCTGACGGTTTCACCTGCAGATGCACCTGAAAGCCGGTATTACAAGCCTCCAGCAACGGGGAATCAAATTTCATCAGTAACTCATCCATCCCCTGAATGCGTAGCTCAAATTCTTTGCCCCGCAGTTTATTAATGGCTTTGCAAAGTGCTTCATAACGCTGCAAAGGCGTAAGATTTTTGATATCCAGGTCCATCTTCCGGATAGTTGGTAAAATACCTGTTAATAAAATATCTCCGCCCAGATCCCGAACTGTATTACGCACATGCTGCATTTCGCTGTGCAAGTTGTGCTCCAGGTGCGAGAGCGCATCTCCGGAGAATTCCAGCGGATCCATATTGATTTCCAGGTTGAACCGGGCAAATTCCGTAGTGTAATTTCCATCCCCTAGTTTCTCCAGTACTTCCATGGATCGGGGAAACGCCTTCCCGTGTGGATCAACCATACACAGTTCCTGCTCGGCCCCGATACGCATGATATCTGTTTCGAACCAATCGTCTTCCAGCATGGTTTTAAGTGCCCGCATATCGCGGAACACTTGTTTCATAAATCTTTGAACCTGCTCGTTGTCGTCTGCAAGCTTAACTCGCTCTTCTCCCATAATGTATCAATTTAAGTATGGAGTGAAACCGTCCCTAAATACTTACTTTGAAAGGGTATTTGCAAATTTTTTAGTTCCCTGATACCGTAAGTTTTAAACAGATAAGCTATTTGTGACTTTTTTTTGCTCTTCCCTTTTAAGTTCGATGTCCTGAGATAAGATGAATTCTTCCTTTTTCTTGATAAGTTGCCACCAATCATGAACGGAAATTAATTCGCCTGAGTGCTTTTCAAGGCGGTAGCAAAGTTCAATACTTGGCTCTTCCCGGTCATTAATTATGCGGCTTAACTTGGTGTAGTGAATCGCAAGTTCTTTCGAAATCTGCTTTCTTGGTCTCTCAACAACCGAAATATACTCTTCTAAAAAAGTGCCAAATGTTTTATGAAAAGAGAATGACTCGTTCTTCACATATTCTTCCATCAAAAATTTCAGCTCAATCAGCTTGGACATCATTTTTTCCTTTTTAGACATCTCATCCAAACGCTGTTCTCTATATTTTTTTATTTCGTACTGCATTTCCTCTTCCTGAATCGAATCAGTTTCTGGAATCATATACGACTCAGCTATTTCTTCGTCTGATAGCTCTTCCTTTAACTTGTTATAGACTTTATCAATTCTCATTGTTTATCAAATTTTCTGATTAACTGTAAAGCATCTATTCCATCAATAACCATTACTTTTCCAAGCTCTTTGAACCCATATTTGGTTTTATAGTGTTTTACCAAAGCAGTTTTGGGCCTCAAAGACACAAATCCATTGTAGCCTTTCTTAAATGACTCCTTTACTACAAATGAGATTAACCTTCCTGCAATCCCTTCAATTCTTTTATTACGTCCGGTATTGGGCTTCGAAACTTCTAATAAGTTTATGTGAATCCTCAATTCTTTTGCGAAATCAGTCACTGAAATCAAACCAAGTATATTACCTGAAGACCGTTCCAATATTTTAAAAACACTGTTACTTTTTTCTTGTGACCAATCGAATAAAAATTCCTTCGAAAATTTTATCTGGTCAATATCTTTATTCGAAGCCAAACTAATTTCGGCCTCTATCCAATCACCCGTTTTCAGATCGAATAGCTTCATTACCCCAATATAAGTTTATGATTTTCGTAAAACAATAAATTTGTAATGCGAGTTAATTTATCGCATCCACATTCACATTCACCCGAACACCCGAGAATTTCCCTTTAATATCCGCCTCGTACACTTCCAGTATTTTATCAAGAAGGGCTTCGATGTAGCTACCTCCCTTTTGTGTGTCGATCTTCATGGTGACCTCCCAAATGTATTTCTTGTTCATCCAGGGAATGGCTGCGGGAGATGGCCCTAAAACTGGAACATCAGGAACTACACGCTCGGCAGATTCTTTGAGCACATGGGCGGCCATATTCACTTCGTGTCCTTTTGCCGACTTCAATTCAAACCGGATCAATCTTGAATATGGTGGATAGTACAATGGCTTCCGAAATTCCATTTCCTGCCGGGCAAACCCCCGGTGGTCATGATTCTTAGCAAAAATAAGGGCAGGATTATCAGGCTGACGTGTTTGCAAAAATACCGTTCCCGGTTTCTCTCCCCGGCCTGATCTCCCTGAAACCTGACTCAACAATTGATACATGCGCTCTGTGGCTTGAAAAGAGGGAAAGGCCAGTTCCGTATCGGCATTCACCACGCCAACCACAGTTACATTCGGGAAGTCAAGTCCTTTGGCTACCAGCTGTGTTCCGATGAGAATGTCGGCGTTTCCTTCTCCAAACTCTTTCAAGATTCGTTCATGTGATCCTTTCCGAGATGTTGAATCGCGGTCAAACCGAATTACTTTTGTTTCCGGAAACAGATCTTCCAGCTGCTCCTCTATATTTTGTGTTCCAGAGCCTTGTACTTTCAAATGGGGTGAACCGCAATTTTCACACTGTGTATCTTTGCGACGGGAGTAGCCAGTGTAATGATCCATCAGCAGGTTTTTGCGCTTGTGAAAAGTAAGGCTGACCGAGCTCTCCGGACTTTCAGGAATGTGCCCACAATCTTCGCACTGCAAATAACTGGCATATCCGCGCCGGTTGTACAACAGGATTACCTGTTCATCATTCTCCAATGCTTTTTCCATGGCCTGAAATAACGGGACCGCAAATTCGCCGCGCATGGGTTTCCCCTTGTATTGCTTCAGGTCCACGATCTTCACTTCCGGTAGCACGGCATTGGCATGACGTTCTTTCAATTCAAGCAGCTCACACTTTTCCTTTGCAGCCATGTTCAAAGCCTGCATACTGGGCGTGGCCGAACCCATGATCACCACCGCATCATTCATCTTTGCCCGAACAAGCGCTGTTTCGCGAGCATGATATCTCGGTGCCGGGTCCATTTGTTTGTAGGAGCTGTCGTGTTCTTCATCCAGAATGATGATGCCCAGGTTTTGCACCGGGGCAAAAATAGCCGAGCGCGGACCAATGGCAATTTTCTTTTTCCCGGAATTCAGTTCTCGCCACGCCTGAAGTCGCTCACTGTTGGTCATACGACTGTGCAGCATGGCAATATCATTTCCAAAGATCCTGTAAAACCGGGATACCGTTTGCGGTGTAAGTGCAATTTCAGGAACCAGCACAATACCGCCCTTTCCCTGATCAATAACTTGTTTTAAAGCATGAATATAAACTTCCGTCTTTCCACTTCCCGTGATCCCAAACAACAAATAATTGGCAAATTCTTTTTTTGAAAGAGACTGTTGAATCTCCTCAAACGCAGCCTGCTGATCCTCATTTAATGTCTTTATAGAGCTTGGATCGAATTCCAGATGCTCGATCTCGTTTTTCTTCTCCACCTCCCGGTAGGTGATCCAGCCTTCCTCCTGTAGTTTTTTGAGCGTGTAGGACGTAAAAACGGGATCATCCGAAATCTCAGATTGTCGGATAGGTAATTCTTCGGCAATTTCTGCTAATGCTGAGGTCCATTTCAGTTCTTCATTTACATCCTCACTTTCCAGGAACTCAGTAACTTTTTGCCCATTCTTTCCCTCTGCCCATATCCATTCACGCTCGGTAGAAACGGAAACTTTCATATCGGGTTCTTCCCATATCTCGATCTTCTTATCCTTGAGCAGTTTGGAAAAAACTTTGTTGAGCCCTGTTCCTTTATAGCGTTTCTTAGCTTCTTTCAGCGTGGTCTTTTGCTCCCGAAGATCTGCTATGATCTCTTTTTCTTCTCTACTTAGCCCTTCTTCTTTTAGGTTTTCTGTGATATTCAGATTCTTTCGTGAGACAAAATTCAATCCTGCCGGAAGCGCCGCCTGAATCGTTTCTCCCCAACTCGCATAATAAAATTTTGAGATCCACTGGGACAGATCCAGCAGTTCTTTGGAAAGCAATGGCTCTGTATCTAAAACTTTACGGACAGGCTTGGTCTTGAAGGAAGGAGTTTTTTGATGTACCGAGACGATCACCCCTATCGCATAATAATTCCGGAATGGGATCCACACGCGCTGACCAGCTTGTACGCTCGTTTCAAGTGCATCAGGAACGTGATAGGTAAACTGTCTGCGAACAGCGGCAGGCAATGCTACATCTACAAAAGTGGGCAAAATATGCGGGTGATATTGGATTTATTTTGAAGGGAAAGCTTATCCAATTTCAAAGCTTGAGTCAACCCGTTTTATAACACGATCAATAAATAGAGCAGGATAATTAGAACCGGCAGGCTAAAAACCAAACCACCTCTCCAATGTGCTTCTCGCTTTTTCATAACTACCTCCTATCTTTCCGTTTAGGAATGTTTAACAACTAAAATTTTACAAATAAAATTCTCCAAAAACACCGCATGTTCATGTCAAATGAACAGCCAACATTCAACCCTGAACACTGAATTTTTATTTGATCATATTCTTACTGAAATTTAGTTCTTTCAGCTCTTCTTTCAGCGTTTTCTTCGTATGATGGTCTTCCTGAGTATAAATGTATTTTCTGATACCACTTATTTGATTTGGCGATACTGAAATCACACCGTACCCAGCTTGCCAACCAAAATGCTCGTCAAGAATTGCGTTCCTATTGAGCCAAAAAGAAGCTTCCCCTTTCAAAACACCAACCACATCTGCTACGCTCTGCGTAGTTTTGAGTCTAATCAAACAATGTACATGATCCTCAACACCATTAATTATATCAAGATATATGTCATTTCGCTGAGCATAATTTTTCATATGCTTAAAGAGCCTGTACCTAAAAGATTTCAATAAAATCCTTCGACTGTTTTTAGTTCTCCAAATACAATGGACCCAATTATTTGAAAATGATTGTGGCATTCTTTTCCGAATTTTTCAGGCCTGAAGGCCTTGGCTTGTTTATGTTCTTTGCAGTCAAAACCTTATTTACCCGTTACACTTTTCATCTTCAATAGAAACATATTTTTATTTAACTCATTAATTAACAAGCCAAGGTCTTTAGACCTGTTTTTAAGGCTCGATATTTCAATTTTAAATGTTCCGTCTTCGATGTTGGATGTTCCTAACCCAACCACCCTTCCCGGTCCAGGCTTCGATACTGGATCGCCTCTGCAACGTGATTGGATTTAATGTTTTCAGAACAGTCAAGATCGGCGATGGTGCGTGAAACTTTTAAAATGCGGTCGTAGGCCCTGGCGGAAAGCCCCAGCGAGGTGATCGCTTTCTTGAGGATCTCCGAACCGGCATCATCCAGTTTGCACATTTTGCGGACCATGCGTGTGCTCATTTGTGCATTGCTGTACACGCCTTTCACGCCCATAAATCGTTTGGATTGCACTTCACGCGCTTCAACAACACGCTCCCGAATATCTTTGGATGATTCCCCTTTCGCCTTTCCCGAAAGCTCCTCATAACTCACTTTATGAACTTCAATATGCAGATCGATCCGATCCAGCAACGGGCCGCTTATCTTACTCAGATACCGTTGCATTTGCACCGACGTAGTTCCGTTCATTTCATGCGGATCGTACCAATCGCCGGATGGAGAAGGATTCATAGAGGCCACCAACATCACCCGACTGGGATACGTCACACTCATCCGCGCCCTCGAGATTGAAACCGAGCCATCCTCCAGCGGCTGACGCATTACCTCGAGCGCACTTCTTTTGAACTCCGGCAGTTCATCCAAAAACAAAACGCCATTATGCGCCATCGAGATCTCACCGGGCATGGGAATACTTCCGCCTCCAACCAGCGCTACATCAGAAACCGTGTGGTGCGGTGACCGAAACTGCCTTTTGGTGATGAGTGCCTTTCCGGATTCCAATATTCCCGAGACAGAATGAATTTTCGTGGTTTCAAGTGCTTCTTCTAAAGTAAGTGGAGGAAGAATAGTAGGAATTCGACGAGCCATCATGGTTTTACCGGAACCTGGCGGACCTACCATGATCACATTGTGTCCACCGGAAGCGGCTATTTCTAACGCCCGCTTCACATTTTCTTGTCCGCGTACGTCACTGAAATCCAGTGGATTATGTTTTCCGTTTTGGTGAAAATACTCTTGTACGTTACTTCGCAGCGGATCCATACTTCCCCGGTTTTCGAGCCAGTCTTTTACCTGATTCAAATGCTCGAACGGAAATACATTCAGTTCTTCTACAACCGCCGCCTCTCCTCCATTTTCTTTGGGGACGATCAAATTCTTGAATCCTTTTTTAGCGGCCTCAACGGCAACCGGTAATACACCTTTAACGGGACGAATTTTTCCATCCAGCGCCAGTTCGCCTAACATCACTGTGGTGTCCAGTTTATCGGTGTGAAGCTGTCCGGACATGTTCAGAATTCCAACCGCAATAGGAAGATCGAATCCATTCCCTTCTTTGGGGAGATCGGCCGGAGCCAGATTCGCCGTAATTCTACCAATAGGATAATATGAACCTGTATTCCGGATAGCTGCCTCAACCCGGTCGCGGGCTTCTTTGACGGCACGGTCTGGTAATCCTACCATAAAAAACTTGGGCATGCCATTGGTGTGATGGGTTTCTACGTCGATAATTTTAGCATCTACCCCGACAGTGGATGCACAATAAACTCTTGAAAGCATAATTTGTACCTGAATCTTTTCTGTTATCTTTACGTAGTTAGAGCGGTGAGAAAGCAATTCCTTACAAAAAAATTTCATAAATCTTACATATCATGAAAAAAGAAGAAGCTAAAGCCAAGGCAAAAACCATGTATCAAGAGATCCAGGGTGGTGTGAATGAAGTGATCAGTCAGATCCGGAAAATGATCAAAGAGGGAAGCGCCCGAAAGCTGATCATCAAGAATAAAGAGGGCGAGATAAAGTTTCAGACCAACCTAACGGTAGGCGTTGGCGGCGTCACATTAGCAGCTGCTATGGCGCCGGTAATTTCAGCAATTGGAATGTTTGCTATGTTCATCAACGACTATCAGATCATCGTAGAGAAAGAAGTGATAGATGGGGACGATGAATATTCTGTAGATGCTGAATTTATCGACATTAAAGATGAGGAGGAGGAAGATCCTAAAACCAACGCTAAAAAAGAATCTGCCTCTGAAGAAGAGGAAAAAGAAGAAAAAACAGTAGGTAAGAAAAAGTGATATGGTGAAGGGTGATATAGTGATTTCGGCATGAAATAAAACCTGCCGGTATTAAGCTACAATCTTTAAAGTTGTCTCAGAATTTGAAGAGCAATGACACTATATCACCAAATCACAATATCACTTTACTTCCAATGGGATTCGGCAATAGCTTCTTCGCTTTCCAGCTCGCCTAAATATTTCTCAGCATCAAGGGCCGCTTTACATCCGGTGCCCGCTGCCGTTACTGCTTGTCGATATACAGCATCCATAGCATCTCCACATGCAAAAATTCCCGGCAGATCCGTAGCCGTTGACTGTCCTTTGGTTTGAATGTAACCGACATCATCCATCTCAACCACACCTTTGAATAAGTCTGTATTTGGCTTGTGACCAATAGCGATAAATACGCCCGTCACATCATCCAGTGTAGTGACTTCATCCGTATTTCTATTTCTGACTTTCACACCGTCAACCACCTTGTCTCCGAGCACTTCGATCAGTTCGCTATCCCACATGAATTCGATCTTGTCATTATTAAAAGCGCGTTGCTGCATGGCTTTGGAGGCACGGAGTTCATCTCTTCGGTGAATGACCGTAACCTTGCTGGCAAATTTGGTCAGAAAAGTTGCTTCTTCCATCGCGGTATCGCCGCCACCAACAATTATAACGTGCTGATCACGGAAGAAAGCACCATCACAAGTAGCACAAGCTGACACACCTTTACCGCGTAATTTCTGCTCACTTTCCAGATGCAGCCATTTTGCGGATGCACCGGTTGAAGCGATGATGGAGTGGGCGTATACTTCAGTTTTTTCATCAACGGTAACCTTATATGGGCGTTCACTAAAGTCGATGTCAGTCACATATCCGTAGCGGCAGTCGGCACCAAAACGAGTAGCTTGTTCGCGGAAATCCTGCATCATTTTAGGTCCCATTACCCCTTCCGGATATCCGGGAAAGTTTTCTACATCGGTAGTGGTCATGAGCTGTCCACCGGGCTCAGGCCCTTCAAATACAATAGGGCTCAGATCAGCCCGGGCAGCATAGAGAGCTGCGGTTAGTCCGGCCGGGCCGCTGCCTACAATTACAACTTTGAATGTTTTTCCTGCAATGTCTTCCATGATCATTTCCTCTTTTTAGATTCTGATGCAATAATAAGGCTTTATCTTACAAAAATATGGCTCTTATTTTCTATGAAATTGATAGAGCACGCTTATTTCAAGTTCATTAAATATTCATTTTTGGTGATTCCAATCTAGCCCAAGAACCACGACTCTCCTCTCTCTGATTTGCAGCGGAGCTGAAATCGGTCTCTCTCCAAAGAGAGACAGGTTCTTGCCGATGCATAATATTCATGTCCTAATAAGAAATGTAGCCAATCAGAAAGTAACTGTGCCCCTTTGGAGGGACTGGAAGATTGAGCTTGCTCATTACTTCCGGGGAAGACAGTGCCTGAATCAACTCCGATCAAAGATCAAACCCAAAAAAACTCTTCCCAATAAAAAAACTCTTAAAAAAGCGCTCCCAAGTATATTTGTGATTTAGATTCAATTCACTATGTTAAATGCTGTTAAGATAAAATGGAGGATACAAGTGATTGTTGGAGTTTTAAAAGAAACAGCGGAACATGAACGCCGGGTTGCTCTTACACCGGAAGTGACAGCACAGCTCATTGAAAAAGATCTGGAGGTCTGGGTTGAACCGGATGCGGGATTGAATTCTAATTTCCCGAATGATCAGTATAAGGACGCTGGAGCCACTGTAGCGGGAAATCGGGATGAAGTTTTATCCAATTCCGATATCCTGTTAACCATTCAAACTCCGGCTGAGGATGAACTAAAGAAATTGAAAAAAGGAGCCGTCTTGATCTGTTTCCTCTGGGCGCTTCAACATCCCGAGCTGGTAGAATTACTCAAAGAACAAGGAGTTTCAGCTTTGGGGATGGATGCCGTTCCGCGCATTTCCCGCGCACAAAATATGGATGCTCTCTCCTCCATGAGTTCCATCGCCGGATACAAATCAGCCCTCATTGCGGCAAATGAATTGGACAAATACCTCCCGATGATGATGACTGCTGCAGGAACCATTCCGCCTGCTAAAACGCTGGTTTTGGGCGCCGGTGTTGCCGGACTTCAAGCCATTGCAACCTTGCGAAGACTGGGAGCCGTAGTGGAAGCTTTCGATATCCGCCCCGAAGTAAAAGAACAAGTGGAAAGTCTTGGAGCCAAATTCGTAGAAGTTGAACTCGGCGATGAAGACACCCAAACCGAAGGCGGCTATGCCAAAGAACTGGATGAGAAAAAACAAGACCTCCAGCGACAGGCCATTCATAAGCATTGCAAAAAATCAGATATTGTAATTACGACAGCACTCATTCCGGGACGCCCTGCTCCCATCTTAATTAAAGAAGAGATGGTAAAGGATATGTCACCCGGATCGGTGATCGTGGATATTGCCTCAGAAAATGGAGGGAACTGCGAACTGACAGAGCACGGCAAAACTGTAGAGAAATTTGGAGTCAAAATTGTAGGACCGAACAACCTGCCCAGTCAGCTTTCACTCCACGCCAGTAAACTGTATTCCAAGAATATGTACGCATTGCTGAATTTATTGCTGGAAGACGGCACACCTAATTTCAACTTTGAAGACGAAATTCTTCTAAAAACCACCATCACGCATCAGGGCGAGGTCATTAGCCCAATGCTTAAAGGTAGTTAATGGGAAATGGTTATTGATTGATCGTTTTTTTGATTCACTCAACGATTGCACAAATATCCATTCACTAATAACAAATAACGAACTATAAGTTATGGAAACACTCATTTTCTCCATCTTCATCTTTGTTCTGGCCTGTTTTATTGGCTTTGAGCTCATTTCCAAAGTCCCTCCCACGCTGCATACGCCGCTGATGAGTGGCGCTAATGCCATTTCCGGGATCACTATTGTGGGGGCACTTATTGTAGCCGGACATTCAGGCGTGGGCGTGGATACTCAAACCAGTCAGATCATCGGCTTTGTGGCTATTGTGTTTGCCACCATTAACGTGGTGGGTGGTTTTATGGTCACCGACCGCATGCTGGAGATGTTCAAGAAAAAGGAGGATGAGAAATGAGTCAGTTTTTACCGGAAGCATTTTTACCTTATTTACCCGACACCATTCAGATCATCTACCTGATCGCGACTTTCTTTTTTATTCGCGGGTTAAAATTATTGAACTCCCCTGCCACTGCCCGAAAGGGAAATCAGTTTGCAGCATTGGGGATGTTCATCGGAATTGTGGTCACACTCTTTGACCAACAAATTATTTCCTTTGAATGGATCATCGCCGGAGTTTTGATCGGTGGATTGATCGGCGTAGTTCTTGCCAAAAAAGTAGCCATGACCGCCATGCCGGAACTGGTTGCCGTTTTCAACGGATTTGGTGGTGGAGCTTCAGCATTGGTTGCCTGGGGCGAATTCTCCCGATTGGTCGATCCCACAACTATGACCCCGGACAGTCTGGTTACCACCGGATTGGGTATTTTCATCGGCTCGCTCACCTTCACCGGAAGCTTCATCGCCTTTGGAAAACTAAAAGGATTCATTTCCGGAAATGCGATCACTTTTCCCGGACTGAATGTCATCAATATCGGTTCAATGGTCGCCGTTTTGGTGCTGATCGGCGTGTTTACATTCGATCCTACTAACCAAACCATATTCTGGATCATCCTGGGGCTTTCGTTACTGATTGGAATTACTTCTGTCATCCCGATCGGCGGAGCGGATATGCCGGTGGTTATTTCATTACTAAACTCCTACTCAGGAATTGCAGCTTCCATGGCCGGATTTGTGATCGGTAACAACCTCCTCATTATTGCAGGTGCACTCGTTGGCGCGGCCGGACTCATCCTCACACAGATCATGTGTAAAGCCATGAACCGTTCGCTCTCCAACGTGATATTCGGAGCATTCGGTGGAGATTCAGGTGGAGGATCAGGAGTCGACACGGGCGACAAAACCGTTCGCGAAACCACTCCAGACGATCTCGCTATTCAAGTGGGTTATGCGTCCAAAGTGGTGATCGTTCCGGGTTATGGATTGGCCGTGGCGCAGGCACAGCACGTGCTCAAAGAAGTAGCCGAAAAACTGGAGAACCGGGGCGTTCAGGTCAAATATGGTATACATCCGGTAGCGGGACGAATGCCCGGACATATGAATGTGCTCCTTGCCGAAGCCGACGTTCCCTACGACCAGCTTTTGGATATGGATGAGATCAACCCGGAATTCAAAAATACGGATGTAGTTTTAATTATCGGGGCTAATGACGTGGTGAATCCTGTGGCTAAAACCGAGCCCGGAAGTCCCATTTATGGCATGCCTGTTATGAATGTAGATGATGCTAAACGCACTATTGTGTTCAAGCGCAGTTTAAGCCCCGGTTATGCCGGTATCGACAACCCACTGTTCTATGCCGAGAAAAACCAGATGTTCTTCGGTGATGCCAAGAAGAGTCTGCAGGCATTGAATGAAGCGCTAAATGACGTTTAAGATTTATTATTGATGATTTTTGATGGATGATTGGGGAAACCTGGTCATCCATTTTCTTTTGGAGTCTATTTTTTAATTTCCTAAAAATCGGCTCAGCGAGCCGATGTACGTACCGCGACTCGCTGAGCCGCGCTGTAATAAATACCCTGATTTTTTTCTACATCTGAGTGTTCAATCCGTTTATCTTCCTTCAAAACAAAAACACCAATAAGAATTTATCCATGACAAAAGCCTTCCTTCCTACACTCGCAATAGTTGTTTTATTGATATCCGGTTGTTTTCCTGACAACAACTGCGACCTAGACCCAAACCTGAACGTTAGTGAAAGTCAACTTCAGGCAGATATTGAAGCTATTGAAACGTATCTGGAAGAAAATAACATCGATGCGCAGGTTCATTCTTCCGGATTGCGATATGTGATCAACGAGCCCGGTGATGGCGACAAACCCACACTTTGCGATCAGGTGACGGTGCGTTATGAAGGTCGTCTGATGAGTGATGGCAGCGTATTTGACGGCACCGACCAAGCCCGGGCTTTTGGGTTGAACCGATTGATCACCGGCTGGCAGATTGGAATCCCACTGATCGAAAAAGGCGGAAGCATCACCTTATATATTCCTTCTGTTTATGGATATGGAAGCCGAGGCTCTGGTGATACCATCCCACCAAATTCAAACCTCATCTTTGATATCGAATTAGCCGGGGTTTTCTAAGGCCAAATCTATTCCAATAAAGAAAACCTATCACCCCTTAAATATATATTGATTTGGTTCAGGAAGGAGGAATTCCTTTCTTACAAATCTATAAAAAAGACTTTAACGGAAAATTATGGCTATGGAAAACTCTAATAACACTGAAGGTAAATGTCCTTTTCCTCACGGAAATGTTGACAAAAGAGAGGTTGCCGGGGGCGGAACTAAAAACCGCGATTGGTGGCCAAACAAATTGAACCTCGAAATTTTACGTCAGCACTCAAATCTGTCTGACCCAATGGGTGATGATTTTGATTATGCTGAAGAATTTAAATCACTGGATCTGAACGCGGTCAAAAAAGATCTGAACGATCTGATGACTGATTCAAAAGACTGGTGGCCTGCTGACTGGGGACATTACGGACCGCTTTTCATCCGAATGTCTTGGCACAGTGCTGGAACATACCGCGTGGCAGATGGTCGTGGAGGCGCCGGAACCGGAAATCAGCGTTTTGCTCCGGTAAATAGCTGGCCCGACAATGTAAGTTTAGATAAAGCACGCCGACTGCTTTGGCCCATCAAACAAAAATATGGGAAGCAACTTTCCTGGGCTGATCTTTTGATCCTAGCCGGAAACGTAGCTCTGGAATCCATGGGCTTTGAGACCTTTGGTTTTGCCGGTGGACGTAAAGATGCATGGGAACCTGAAAAAGATATCAACTGGGGACCTGAGCAAGAGTGGTTGGCTAACGAGCGCCACGATGAAGACGGAAACCTGGAAGGGCGACTGGCTGCCGACCACATGGGACTTATTTACGTAAATCCTGAAGGTCCTAATGGTGAGCCTGATCCTAAAAAAGCGGCGAAATTTATCCGTCAGTCTTTCAAAAGAATGGCTATGGGTGATGAAGAAACCGTAGCACTAATTGCTGGCGGACACACTTTCGGAAAAGTTCATGGTGCAGCTCCTGAAGAACATAACGGACCTGACCCGGAAGCAGCTCCTATGGAAGAAATGGGACTTGGCTGGAATAACGACTATGGAACCGGAAAAGGTGCTGATACTATCACCAGTGGATTAGAAGGCGCCTGGACCAACGAACCCCTGAAATGGGATATGGGATTCTTTGAGAATCTGTTTGAATACGAGTGGGAACTGACAAAGAGTCCTGCGGGAAAATATCAGTGGCAGCCTAAAGACGGAGCCGGTGACGGAACCGTACCTGACGCTCATGACCCAGACAAAAAGAATGCACCTATGATGCTCACCACAGATCTTGCTTTGATTGAAGATCCTGAGTATCGCAAAATTTCCGAGCGCTTCTACAACAATCCAGATGAATTTGCGGATGTTTTTGCACGCGCCTGGTTCAAATTGGTTCACCGTGATATGGGACCAAAATCCCGTTATATCGGACCTGAAGTTCCTGAAGAAGATCTGATCTGGCAGGATCCAATTCCGGCCGTAGATCACGAACTGATCGACGAAAACGATATCGAAGACCTGAAAGGCAAGATCCTGGATAGCGGACTTTCTGTATCTGAGCTAGTGAGAACTGCCTGGGCTTCTGCTTCCACTTACCGCGATTCTGACAAGCGTGGTGGTGCAAACGGCGCCCGCGTTCGCCTGGCTCCTCAAAAAGCATGGGATGTCAACAATCCGGACGAACTCAGTAAAGTACTTGATGCACTTGAAGGCATTCAAAAATCATTCAACGATGCTCAGTCCGGAGACAAGAAAGTTTCTCTGGCTGACCTGATCGTACTGGGCGGATGTGCTGCTATTGAAAAAGCAGCAAAAGATGCCGGTCATGATGTAACGGTACCATTCACTCCGGGTCGAACTGATGCCACTGACGAGCAAACTGATGTGGAATCCTTCGAATGGCTACGACCTGAAGCGGACGGTTTCCGAAATTACTTCAAACCACATGCACGTCGTATTGCCACTGAAGAAGAAATGCTGGTTGACAAAGCTCAGCTGCTTTCACTGACGGCTCCTGAAATGACGGTGCTGGTTGGCGGAATGCGTGCACTGGATGCCAACTTTGACGGCTCCAAGCATGGCATATTCACCGACAAGCCAGGAACGCTCACCAACGATTTCTTCCTCAATCTCCTTGATCTGAGATACGAGTGGAAAGCCGTTTCTGAGGATGAGCGTTTATTCGAAGCGAAAGACCGTGACAGCGGCGAAGTGAAATGGACGGCTACCCGTTCTGATCTGATCTTTGGTTCAAACTCAGAACTCCGCGCCGTTGCAGAAGTGTACGGAAGCGAAGATTCTGAAGAGAAGTTCATCAACGACTTCGTACAAGCCTGGGATAAGGTAATGAACCTCGATCGTTTCGATCTGAAGTAAATTGATCCATTCCAATACATGGTGACGGCGCTCCGCGACGCCACCAAATTGATATTACAAAGGCAGTCTGATTTAATTCAGGCTGCCTTTTTTTATGCTTATTTGTTTTGCACCGTGAGGTCGGGGATAATAATTCCGACTAAGATGTTGGATAGAATGTTAAGGTTTTCGGGCAATTATCAGGCATAGCTATGGCATCACGATATTCAGATCTGGATAAACGTATAATATTCTCCTGTTCTTCATAATATTTTCACAATTATTTTCTAAAATCATTCAATAATTATATTGAATGATTGAATCTAACCGAGGGGTTGCCATGAAACGTATTGTGATATTGGGAGCGGGAACAGCGGGAACCATGATGCTGAATAAGCTTCGTAAAGCTCTTGACCCAAAGGAATGGAAGCTCACCATTGTAGATAAAGAAGAAGACCATTATTACCAGCCTGGCTTTCTGTTTATCCCCTTTGGAATTTATGACAGGGAAGATGTGATCAAGCCTAAGAACAAATTTTTTCCTAAGGGGACAGAAGTTATTTATTCACCCATTGACCGTATAGATGCTGACCAAAACATCGTGTATCTCCAAAGTGAACAAACATTAAACTATGATTACTTAATTATTGCAACCGGAACGGAGATTTGTCCCGATGAAATTGAAGGGATGAAAGATAAACTGTGGCATAAATCTATTTTTGATTTTTATACGGTGGAAGGAGCCGTTGCCCTGGCAGAGTTCTTGAAAGACTGGGAAGGTGGGAAAATGGTGCTGAATATTGCCGAAATGCCTATTAAATGTCCGGTAGCTCCGTTGGAGTTTGTATTCCTGGCCGATGATTATTTTAAAAAGAAAGGCATAAGGGATAAAGTAGACATCACCATGGTAACACCACTGGATGCTGCGTTTACCAAGCCGGTGGCAGCGAAATCGCTGGGAGGTTTCCTGGATGAAAAAGGAATCAACCTGGTAACTGAATTTAATATTGGGCGAGTGGATAATGAACAGAAGAAAATTGTTTCATGGGATGAGCGAGAAGTGGATTTCGACCTTCTGGTAGCCATTCCCACTAATATGGGCAGCAAAGCGATAGAAAGAAGCGGACTGGGGGATGAATTGAATTTCATTCCTACGGATAAACATACTCTGCAATCTGAAGCTCATGAAAATATTTTTGTGATTGGGGATGCGACAAACCTGCCATCTTCAAAAGCCGGTTCGGTAGCCCATTTTGAGTCTGATATTTTATTTGAGAATCTAATGTCTGCTATAAACGGGAACCCCTTGGAGGCTAGTTTTGACGGCCACGCCAACTGCTTTATCGAATCGGGTGGAGGTAAAGGATTACTCATTGATTTCAACTACGAAGTTGAACCCCTGCCAGGTAAGTTTCCGATTCCGGGAATAGGTCCGTTTTCACTTCTTAAGGAAACCCGAATGAATCACTTGGGAAAAGTGGGTTTTAAATGGCTGTATTGGAACGCGTTGATTAAAGGTCGGGAGCTGCCGCTGGAATCCAAGATGTCAATGACAGGCAAAGAAATTCCCGAAGTAAAAGAGCAAGAAACTAAAACATTACATTTAAATCACCATTGAGGGCCCACCATGACTACTGAAGCAAAAAATGATAAAACCGTAGTATTAGACCAAGATGGCCATTTGGCCAATCGTGAAGACTGGAACGAGGAGTTAGCGCAGGAACTGGCCTACCACGAAAATATTGGCGAACTCACGGATCGCCATTGGGAAGTGATAAACTATATTCGGGATGAATTTGATAAAAAGGGAGATGCTCCGTCTATACGTAAGCTTACCAAAGAAAGTGGTGTTTCAACTAAAGAACTTTACAAATTATTTCCAAAGGGTCCGGCCAAGAAAGCTGCAAAAGTAGCCGGTTTACCTAAACCCAAAGGATGTATTTAACCAAAGGAGATCGCTATGACTACATTTGTGACTCAGGATAAAAAAAATGGTGAACGAGAGCAGGAGTCTGCTGCAAAACCCATCGAAAAGGTGTCTATCATTATTTCTAAGGGATCGCTTGAAGAAGTTTACCCTGGATTAATTATGGCAAATGGAGCCCGGATGGAAGGAATTGAAGCAACCATATTTTTCACCTTTTTTGGTTTGGATGCCATTATAGATAATAGAATGGACAAGCTGAAAGTGGCTACAGTAGGAAATCCCGCTATGCATATTCCCACTATGGTCGGCGGCTTGCCTGGAATGTCAGCTTTTGCTACCAAAAAAATGAAGAAAGAAATCGAGAAATTAGACATTCCTCCAGTTCGTGAATTCATAGAAATGATACATGACACGGGCGCTGAAATCTATGCATGTCGGGCTACGGTAGATATGTTTCATCTGGATGAAAGAGACTTTTGTGAACAGGTAGATGGAATCATTTCTGTAGGTGAGTTTTACGAAAAGTCAGCTGGGGCAGAAATCATTTTCACCTGATATTCAACTCCCTATGCATGCTCAAATACAATGAGAATTCAGTGTTGACGATAGGATAAGGTAATGAACCTGGATCGTTTCGATCTGAAGTAATTTGATCCATTCCAATACCTGGTGACGGCGCTCCGCGTCGTCACCAAATTGATATTACAAAGGCAGTCTGATTTATTTCAGGCTGCCTTTTTTTGTTTTGGGACCGGGTGGTCCCGATGGGCGTCCCCAACAGGGTTGTTGAGAAAGAGATAAATTTTGCCTTCACACTCAGTAATTACAATATGGGCAATCAGGAATTCCCGGAAATGCTTCTTGCAGCCCACGGAAATTCTGGCAGGTAGCCTCTACAGCATCCGCTTGATTTGCACATGCATATTGATAAGCAGCCTGACATAGAGTTTGCCATTGGGGATCTCCTTCAGGACCATTATAACTGCCACATCCTCCGGGCACATCACTTCCACTATCCTTGCCTTCTTCATCACTGCCTGAATCACTTTCTCCGTAATCACCCCCGATCCCACTATATGAAATATTTCCTGAAAGTGTGTATGGACTCTCTGTATCGTTGACTTCAAGCTCGGGGACCTCCATATCGAGATCTAGTGTTGAAAATCCATCCTCTATGGAAAAATCAATTCCAACTAAATCAATTTGCCCTGATACAGATACGCTGTTGGTATCTTCATCAAAATAAAGAGCTTTAAACGTTCCATGATCTGGCATATTTTCAAAAATCAGGAATGTTTCATGCTCCGATACACGACTGTTTAAGAGACCGGAATCTTGTTCATTATTGATCTTGATCTGTAACCAACCTGGCCCTGGTTCAAAAATATCTCCACGGGAGTCGTAGGGTAACATAGTTAACAGAATTCCGCCTTCATCCTCATCATGATTGTCGATATACCCAACCGCCGCTACCAAATTGAAAGGCACATGTTCTTCGCTGCCCAACTCTTCAATGTATAAGTCAATGTTAGTATTGTCAGAATCATCTAGATCGAAAAAGACTAATTCAGGCTCAGATATTTCTGCTTCCTCCGCACATCCTGCCATAAAGATCCCTATAACCATCAGAAATAATAGATGAGCAAACAGTCTGATTCTTTTTTGTTTTTGAAATTTGAGAAAGCTTCTCTTTGTGATATACATAATCACCCCGCTGATTTTATTTACCTTGGCATATCACTTAATTACCCAAAAAATTGATAGTATTTCACCACATGATTGTGTGGAATTCTATGAGGTAAAACATAGGTTATGGTGGTTTCAGATAAGGTTTTTCAGCCAGATGGCTGGGAATGAGGACGTAAGTAGATGGAGTTAATCCTCGGCATCTTTCTGATAGAATTGCATCGCCTTCAAAAAGCTAAAAGTCGCCAAAATTCCGCATACCGTAAAAACCAGCAATAAAGCTTTTGAAGGTCCATATAAATCCGTAAACATATGATCAATGAGCCAGCCCGTTACGGGCGGACCGATCCCGAATCCCACAATGCTGATCACAAATAGATAGACCGCGCCGGCCATTCCCCGCATGTCCGACTTCACAAAATATTGGATGAGGGCAGCGGCCACTCCGTTGTAGGAAGAGGCGATCACATTCCCGATCCCGATCAAAATAAAAGCGGTGATAACCGACTCCGCCATCAACCCGAAATAATAGAACGGAAGTCCACCTAAAGCAGCGATAATTCCCATCACAAACCGTTTTTCAGCACCATATTTCAGGGCCAGCTTATCAGCCAGCCAGCCGGAGATATTCACTCCCACGCCTGTGGCAAACATGAACCAGCCGTATTGAGAGATCAGTGATGGAGATGCGAAGGTGTCATTGAATACGTTCCCTATGAACGCCAAAATGGTGTAGCCGCTGAGAGCCAATAAAGAAAATCCCGCAAGGTGATATTGAACGGCTTTCTTTTGGAAGATGAATTTCAGCACTTCAAAAAACTTGGGAACTGTGCGCTCACTTTTTCCCGATCTTCGTTTTGGTTCTCGGATCAACAAAAAACCGATCACAGCTAATAATACACCGGGCCAGCCTACGGTTTTCATGGCTTCCCGCCAGTCGTAGGCTTCGGCAACAGAACCTCCAATAAGGAATGAAAGTCCGACTCCCACAAAAATTCCGGAAGCGTAAAATGAAAATACCCGCGCTCTTTTTTCGGGGGGAAAGTAATCGGCTAGCAGGGAATATACAGCGGGACTCAAAGCGGATTGGCTCACCCCAACAAAAAATCGTGCGGTCACAAGAAATACGAATGAGCTGGCAAAACCGCTGGCTACGGTCATCAGGCTCCAGATCAGCAACCCGGTAAGGATAATTCGTTTTCGGGAAAATTGATCAGCAAACCACCCCATAAAAATTCCGCATATCGCATAGATCAGGGAAAAAGCTGGTCCGTACAGAATACCGATCTGGGTGTTGGAGAGACCGAGGTTATCCCGAATGGCCGTTCCCAGTACAGCAACTATTTGCCGGTCTACAAAGCTGGAAATGTAGATCAGAAATAACAACCCCAGTACCAGCCAGGCATATAATGTTGGATTTCGGGCTTCAAGTTTGTCGTAGATGAATTTCATGCCGCAAAGATAGAGCACAGATTTGTTGGATGACAGGATTTCACAGATTTAAATACATTGTGCTCGTTTTGCTTTCCCCTCTGCTCAGCGAGCCGATCTACGAACCATGGCTCCCTGAGCCATATTGTATAACAGCATCGTAATTCGTGGACAGTTTGGAGTTCATCTATTCGCTCCATTAAGAAAATTGAATATTTGCTGTACAAAAATCTCACATCAAGGTTACAGAATGGTTATTTTTAAGACTCACTTAATTTTGATCAAAACAAAACTCACTCATTTATCATGAAAGTTGGAATTTTAGGCGCTACCGGTGCTGTTGGACAAAAATTTATTCGTTTACTTCAGGGACATCCCTGGTTTGAAATTGAGGCCCTTGGTGCTTCCGAACGCTCAGCCGGCAAAAAATACAAACAGGCTGCCAACTGGATCGAAGATGTAGTTCTTCCGGAATCTATTAAAGAAATGACGGTTAAGAACTGTGAGCCTTCTGAGTTCAGCACAGTCGATTTTGTGTTTTCGGGATTGGATTCTTCCGTTGCAGGTGAAATTGAAAAAGCTTTTGCAACCGCCGGAATCCCGGTTATTTCAAACGCCAAAAATTATCGACAGAATCCTACGGTTCCACTTTTGATCCCGGAAATCAACCCGGATCATACCGAGCTCATCAAAACTCAGAATTTCACCAAAGATGGAAGTGGCTGGATCGTTACCAATCCCAATTGCGTGGCTGTTCCGTTGTCTATTTCACTAAAACCGCTTCATGATGCATTTGGGATCGACAGCCTGATCCTGACTACCATGCAAGCCGTATCCGGAGCAGGATATCCTGGTGTAGCCAGTCTTGATATATTAGGCAATGTAGTTCCCTACATTTCCGGCGAAGAGCCAAAAGTAGGTCCTGAGACCCGGAAGCTGTTAGGAACCCTGGAAGGGACCGATCTCATCAGACCGGAATTTCCGGTTCAAGCCACTGCCACGCGCGTCCCCACCATCAACGGGCACATGATCTCAGCGACGGTGAAACTCAAAAACACCCCGGCTGATATTGAGGAAGTGAAAGCGGCCTATACCAATTGGAAAAATCCTATTGCCAATCTTAAACTGCCTTTTGCCCCCAAAGAATTGTATAAGCTGCATGAGGAAGAGAAATATCCACAACCACGCTTGCATGCCGACTGGGAAAATGGAATGCAACTGCATTTAGGTCGCCTGAGAAAAGCAGAAGTGTTCGACGTCAGCTTCGTAGCCATGGCGCACAACACCATTCGCGGTGCGGCTGGTGGTGCCATCCTGAATGCCGAATTATTGGTGAAGAAAGGATTCCTGAAATAATTTATTAAACATGGTAGAGACGCAAAACCTTGCGTCTCTACAGGTGTTTTACAAAATTATCGGTCGTTCATATCATCCAATCTTTTCTGGGACTGATATAAATTCAATTTGGTTGAAAACCGAATGGCAGCATCACGGTCGCGCCGTTTTATTTTCAGGACGATCTTACCCTGCTCACTTCCCGGAAGGGGCTCAAAAAACGCCCATTGACTGGCTTCAAAGATCAGCTTGCCCCCTGTAAACGGAAAGCCTTTCTTGAATTCCGTGCTTTTGATCTGATCTACATCTATCGAAAATTTTGAGAGATTGCTGAGGGCATTTCCATACATATCATACACTTTGTACTCGAATAAAATTTCCCGGTCGATAGCACTGACCACGCCTTTCACTTCCTTCACGGTTACTCGTTTATCAGAAGTTTCATACATGGAATATTGATAAGGAATACTCATGGTTTAATCGTCCAGCTCTCTGAGTTTTTCTTCCGACAACTTCAGGTTCAGATTAGATGAAATACTTGCCGCCACATCCCGGTTTTTGCGTCTTACTTTTAACACCCGTTCTGTAAGATCCTTGCCGGGAAGATCTCCGAAAGATTTTGCCGTTTTCCCGTGTAAGATCAACTTTCCGCTGAACCATCCCTTCTTATACTCCAGCATATCAAGTTCCGAAATGGTAATCTTCTCCGTTCTAAGTTCAGATTGATAGGCTTCAACAACTGCATCCTTTTTCTGGTATTCGAAGACGAGCGTGTTCTCTTCCACGCGCAGAATTCCCTCCAATTTCATGAAGCCGCCGTTTAAATTTTCTATAGTAAATGGAAGACTACGCATCGCTAATATTGTTTTTACTTAGTTTAGTGTACATTAAATTCTTTTCAAAAAAAGTACAAAAAAACTGTAAGGAGTTCTGTTCTCATCGCTCTAACTAACAGCTAACAAAGAGAACACTAACATTGCCTGGGGACTTCAACGTCCTCATGTCCTTCAGGGGTAAAAGGTGGAAAATCCTTTTACCCTCTTTTTTTGCCTTTCATTTTGGTTTCGCACATTTTACGACACATAACTCATTAGTCAAAGTTTTTCGGGATGAAACCATACTTACTACTATTTATATCGATCTTGCCGGGATTGCTGTATGCTCAATCCACCACTCTTAATGAAAACTTCGAAGACGGTGATTTTACAGCCAACCCTGTGTGGATCGGCGATACCGGTGAATTCATCATTCTTGATGATTCCGGAAATAACCTTCTGCAACTTAATGATACCGACGCAAGTAATTCCAGCACACAATTGAGAACCGCATCGGCTGCAGCATACGGTGGCTGGGAGTTTTACCTGCAAATGGACTTCAATCCTTCTTCTTCAAATTATGCAGATGTGTATTTAATATCTGATCAGGAAGATCTTTTGGATGACCTTAACGGGTATTTTGTACGAATTGGAGGTACAGCTGATGAAGTTTCATTATTCCGTCAGGATGGAGCTGCTGCTACTAAGATCATTGACGGGACGGATGGGACTGTTTCTACAAATCCGGTTAACATCCGCATAAAAGTACTTCGCGACAATACAGGCAATTGGGAGGTTTTGATCGATTCGGCTGTAACTGGCAATTTTGTATCGCAGGGAACCATATCTGACAATGACCATACTTCCTCCAGTTATTTTGGTTTGGTGGCAAATTACACTTCTACCCGCAGTGAACTCTTATATTTTGATGACTTTTTCATCAATGTATTCAGGATCGATAATGCGCAGGCTCACTCAAATGAAACCATCGATGTCGATTTCAACTTTCCTGTTGATGCTGCCACGCTCGAGAACTCAGATTTCACCCTCTCTGATGGCCTTGGTTCACCCCAGCAAACACAACTTGTAAATTCTGACCTTACTGCCCGTCTGGACTACGGACAGGATATCCCTAACGGAAATTATACGCTTACTGTGAATGACCTCGATGATACTTTTGGCAATTCCCTTCCTGCCAATTCACAAATTAACTTCACCTTCGCCAATCCTTTTGAACTTACAGCCACAGCGTCACCTCAAAACGATCAGATTTTACTGACTCTTAGTGAAGACCTGAATGCATCCACTGTTGAAGCCGGTGATTTTATGGTGAATGGCGGTTCCATAGATCCGGCTAACGGTATTACATTTCCCGAAGACAACCAGATCTTGCTCGATTTTTCGGATCCACTCCCATCCGGTTCGGTGGAAATTGAAGTTTCAGGTTTTGAAAGTGTAAATGGGTGGACTATTCCATCTGAAAGTTCCGGATCATTTTTTATTTATGATGCCTACCAAGCCGGCGATATTGTGATCAATGAATTCATGAAAGATCCGCCCACCGGAACGGCCGAATATGTGGAACTTCGAAATACTTCTGGTCGCTACTTAAATTTAAGAGACTGGCAAGTTGGAGATAAAAACTCTTTGGCGACGGTATCAACTTCTGATCAGGTCATTCTCCCCAACAACTATGTGGTCATCTCTGCCGACACCTCTGCACTCAACAATTACTATGGGGATGCAAACTACATACAAGCTTCACTGCCTGCACTAAATAATGGCAGCGATGAAGTTCGGCTGTATGACGAAAATGGGACGCTCATCGATTCCCTTTCCTATACTTCTGAATGGGGTGGAATAGATGTAGCCCTCGAACGCAGAGATCCCGCGGTGTCATCAACTTTCATGGAGAATTGGGGCGATAGTCCTGCAGCCGATTTTGGCACACCGGGACAAACCAATCAAATTCAATCCGACAACACTCCGCCCGCCATTAACGAACTCGTGGTATTGGATGATCAAACATTGATGATGATAGTTTCTGAACGTCTCCAAACAAGTTCTGCCGAAAACGCCGGTAACTACACGCTGAGCCAAAATCCAGCATCAGGTGCATCCACTCCTCCTCTTCCATCCATTAGCTCTGCCACACAAATTGCTGCCGATACCATTCGGCTTGACCTGGATGCGGTACTGCAAGAATACGATGGAAACTGGACACTTCAGGCAGATAATCTCACCGATATTTTCGGAAATACGGCCAACGCCTCTGCGAAATTTAATTACTACGTGATATTTACCGCTGAGGAAAATCAGGTGGCCATCAACGAATTTATGTACGATCCGGCTTCAGGATTCTCGGAATTTGTGGAGTTATATAATCACTCCGACAGTTCCTTCAACCTGCAAGACTGGACGCTGAACGACAACACCGGGAATCGGCAAACCATCACCCACTCCAGCCGGGTTCTTCCCAAAGGGCATTACGCAATTCTTGCACCCGATAGTTCTCTGGCTGATCTGTTTCCAAACGCCTCCTTAATTGTGATGGGCAGTCGTTTTCCAGCACTTAATAATGGCACCGACGCTATTGTGATCCGTAACCAAAACGGTCTTCAAATTGATTCTTTGACGTATACTTCCAATTGGGGTGGTCAGGAAGTTTCCCTCGAGCGCAGAAGCGTACATTATCCTGCTACATTCCGGGAAAACTGGGGCGATTCTCCTTCCCCAAACCAGGCTACAGCCGGAGCCGAAAATGAAATTCAACCTGATGATACCCCGCCTGAACTTTCAGAATTCGAACAATTATCACCCAATCAGCTCAGGCTTATTTTCTCAGAACGGCTTCAACAAGATCCTGCTCAGACCGTTTCTAATTTCACCCTTTCGGCTGATAATATTTCGGACATTCCTGAACTCCAATCCGCGACCTTTTCTTCGCCGGATACTATTCTGCTACAGCTTGATGCCGGTTTGCCAAGCCTCCCCGAAGGAACCACCTATGAACTTTCCATCTCCAGCCAAACCGATATTTTTGATAACACAGCCGGAGAGATCACCCAATCTTTTTTCGTGATCGAGTATGCGAAAGCCGATTCCGGGGATGTATTTGTAACGGAATTTATTTTCAGTCCGGGAGAAGGATTTACCGATTTCATTGAACTTTATAACCCCACAAATACGCCCTTCAACCTCCAAAATTGGACATTTAACGACAATTCCGGAAACCCGCGAAGTATTATTGATGCTGAATTTCCTTTGCTCCCAAACGAACGAATCGTGCTTACTCCCGATAGTCTGCTTTTGGAGAAATTTCCTGACATCCACCTCATAGATATGGGCAGTCGTTTTGCCAACCTGAACAGCACCACGCCCGATAATATTGTCATCCGCAACACACAGGGTGCACTGATCGATTCCCTGACTTATCAACCAAACTGGGGCGGCTCAGAAACTTCCCTTGAAAGACGAAGCACCAAAGTTTCAGGGATTTATCGGGAAAACTGGGGGAATTCTCCGGCTGAATCATTAGCTACCCCGGGCAAAGAAAATGAAGTTCAACCCGATAATGACCCACCTTCTATTTCCGCTATTCAGGTTGTTTCAAATTCCCGGCTTCGAGTTCTATTCACTGAGTCTGTTCTACCCGAACCTGCTTCAGACCTTCAAAACTTTAGTTTGAACACTGAACGATCATCCATTACTACACCGGCTCCTCAGTCAATAGATCAGGTCTCTCCGGATACGCTGCTGATCTCTTTTGACGATACATTTCCGCGGGAACCTGAAGGCACCACCTACACCTTAACCGTAGCCGATCAGACTGATGTTTTTGGAAATATTGCCAATGAACTCAGCACTGATTTCTTCATTGTAGATTATGCAGATCCTGATTCAGGTGAGGTCTTTATCACAGAATTTATGTACGATCCGCCCGAGCTGTTTTCTGAATTCATTGAACTCTATAATGCCACCGACAGCGCCTTCAATTTGCGTGGGTGGACTTTCAACGATAATTCCGGAAACCGCCGCGTTATTTCGGATGTGGATCTTTCGCTGGATCCGGGCGCCTACCTCATCCTCACTCCCGACAGCGTGATCTACGAGAACTTCCCAAACACAAACTTTTTAGCGATCGGAAGCCGGTTTTCTGCCCTCAATAATTCCACCGATGCCATCGTGATTCGGGATGAGAACAGCACACTGCTCGATTCACTTTCCTATTCATCTGACTGGGGCGGAAGTGAAGCATCTCTGGAACGCCGCACGATCTCTTTTCCACCTGCTTATAAGGAAAACTGGGGAACCTCGCCTGCTGAAAATTCAGCCACGCCCGGACTTCCCAATGTAATTCCTGAAGACCAAACCCCTCCTGAAATTAAAAACCTGACCGTACTGAATGACAGCACGCTTCGGGTGACCTTCACGGAACGTGTACAAGTCGGCCCGGCCACCCATTCAGAAAATTACTCCTTCAGCATCCCTCTTAATTTTGATCAACCTTTACCCGATATCGAAACCATTGATTTTCTACCGCCTGATACGGTTTTGCTCACATACGAAAGAAAGATTCCCCGCGAAGACGAAGGTTCTTACCTCGGGCTGAATATTGAAGATCAAACCGACATTTTTGGAAATACTGCGGAGGTGCTTGATGTGCAATTCTTCCTTATTGACCTGAGTGAAGCGCAGACAGGAGAGGTTGTCATCAATGAATTTATGTATGACCCAGAAGGAATGATGACCGAGTTTGTGGAGCTGTACAATCATACCGGGCGGAATTTTGATCTGTCGGGCTGGTTTTTCAATGACAATACGGGGAACCGAAGAGTCATTACGGATACTAATTTCGAACTTGCTACAAGATCCTACGTTGTTCTTGTGCCCGATAGTTCTCTGATCGAGCAGTTTCCCACTCGGAATATCATTGTGATGGGCAGCCGTTTTTCTTCCCTCAACAATTCTACCGACGCCATCGTCATCAGCAATGCAGATAGCGTGATCATTGATTCACTCACCTATTCATCTGCCTGGGGCGGTGATGGAGTTTCCCTGGAGCGGCTCAGTCCAAATGCGCCATCCATCTACCGGGAAAACTGGGCTGGTTCTCCGGCCGGGGAAGGTTCTACACCGGGCCGAAAAAATCAGGTTCAACCCGATGAAACACCTCCCGAGATACTGCAGGCAAACTATTCTTCAGCCGATTCCATCCGCATCACGTTTAGTGAAAGAGTAGATTCATCTCTGGCACTTGATCTGGATTCCTATGCGATTTCTCCATCCATCAGCATTAGTGAGATTGCGAGATATTCAGGAAATGCACTCTATTTGGTCTTAAACACGGAGCTTATGGATGGCACCACGTATACGGTAGCGGTAGAAAATCAGCAGGATATTTTCGGGAATGTGATGGATACCGATGATGCCTCTTTTGAATACGTGTTGCTTTCAGAGGCTCATCCCAGAGATATTATTGTGAATGAGATCTTGTATCGCAGAGCATCCGCAAATTCAGAAGAATTCATCGAGTTGTTTAATCGAACGGATGAAAACTTCGATCTCTCCAGCTGGACGTTTTCCGATGCCACCGGTTCTGCCAATATCCCCGAGGGTACACAGATCAGAAGTGGAGCATATCTTGTACTCACAGATTCAGAACCGGCTGATAAAGAAAGCGCCTTACGCGCAAAAAATAATTCAAATAGCTCTCGGGTTACCGATGGTATCTATGTATCGGGATTTCCTTCTCTGAATGACGATGAAGACGCAATAGTCATCAAAAACCGAAACGGAATGATCATCGACAGCTTGTTTTACAATGAGACCTGGGGCGGGAATGAACCCGGGAAATCGCTGGAACGAAAAGACCCTGAATCAGCCTCCAATGATGCCAGCAACTGGGCAACGAACACTTCGGAATCAGGAAATTCAGCCGGGACCAAAAGTTCCACCTTTCAACCCGATGAAACGCCGCCAGAAGTCATCTTTGCCAAACTTCAACCCGATGGAAAGATCTTTGTGGCGTTTTCTGAGTTTATCAACATTGAGAATACGAACGTATTCGTTAATGAGGAACCTACGGCCATCACCGTTTATGATAAGGCGGACGGAAACAGGGTGATCTTAGGAGAGGATGCCTTTCCCGCCGGCGAACCGCTGCTGGTTACATTTGATCAGGTTCGTGATTTCAGGGGAAATTCTTCGGAAGATCTCTCGATAGAAGTTTCGCAACCGCTGGCATCCAGCAATGTGGTGATCAATGAAATTCTATACAATCCGCTGGCCAATCCGGATGACAATCTCCCCGACCAAACCGAATACGTTGAGCTCTACAATCGCTCAGAGTATGCCGTCTCACTGGAAGGATTTTTCCTGCATGATGAACCCGACGAGACCAAAGAAGTTCGGGACATACGCCCCGTTTCATCGCAGTTTAAGTGGATCGCTCCAAATGATTATGTACTCGTGTATGCTGAAGATCAGGCCAATAATTTCACCGATAGCCGGCTTGCCAATTATTTTGAAATGGTAACTGTGGAGGAATTATATTACATCAGGATCGATCGCTCCAGTTTAAGTCTTGCCAATAGTGATGATGCCATTTACCTCTCCGACAGCACCGGAACGACCATTGACTCCGTATTTTTTGATGAAAGCTGGCAAAATCCTAATCTCTATGACACCGACGGGGTGGCACTGGAACGCATTGATCCAAACGGACCGGGCAATGATTTATCGAACTGGAGTTCAAGCACGCGCGTAAATGGAGGAACACCGGGCGAACAGAATTCTATTTTTCAGGAAGCGGGCGCCGGACCGGAAGACACGGGCATCTCTTTTTCGCCCAATCCCTTTTCCCCTGATGATGACGGTTTTGACGACAACCTCTTCATCAACTACAAACTGGATGAACCGGATTATCTGCTCCGCGTTCGTATTTTTGATCGGTACGGAAGGGAAGTCCGTGAACTCGCCGATGGCAAACAAGCAGGGTTTGAAGGATCATTAATTTGGGACGGACTCACAGATGGTAACCGGAAAAACCGGGTAGGAATCTACATTGTGCTTTTTGAAGCTTACAACAGCGCAAATGGAAAGAACCGGACGTTCAAGGAGACGGTGGTGCTGGCCAGGAAATTTTAAATGTTGAATTGTGAATGTTAAATGAATCACACCATTTAACATTCAACATTTAGAATTCAACATTAAGTTTAACTCCGCCAAACCAGTTTCGGGGAGCTGCCGGCTGATAGAAGCGATCCCCAAAAGCATTCAAGTCATTTCCTAAGCTGTACTTTTCATCCAGTAGATTATCGATTCCAAAATAGGCGTCAATATTCACGTTTTCGAAGAGTTCTTTTTTGAAACCGATTCTGCTTTGAACTAAATGATAAGCGTTGGAATACACCGTATTGGCGTCATTCAGGGGAATTTCGTCGGTGAAGTTGTAGGAGAGGTTGGCATAAAAACCCGGCTCCGTTTTCGCTTTGATCACTGAAACCACAGTATGCGGTGCGACCCCAGTCAGCTCGTTTCCGGAATAATCATTTCCCTCTTTTTGATAATCCACAAACTTAAAATTGTGGTAGGTATAGGAAAACTGCCAATCCAGGTTTTGAAGGAACCTCGCCGGATTCTGAAGGATTCGCCAATTCGCAGAAAGTTCAATTCCATACTGATCGGTAGCACCAGTGTTTTCAAATACAACGGTCGTGTTTCTTCCCGAAGGCTGCTGTACAATGGTTTCATCCAGCTTGAAATAGAAGGTGGTCAGGTCGTAACTAAATCGCAGCTCCCGAAAACTTCCGCGGGCGCCTACCTCATAATTAGTTCCCTGCTCCGCTTCCAGGTTAAGAGCGATACTGCCCTCGTTGGTTCGGAATTCCTCTATCGTTGGAGGTGAAAATCCATAGCTGATACTTCCGTGTATAGACATCTCAGGAGCAAATTTCTTCACCAATCCAACTCTCGGGATGATCTCAGGGTTGAAGGATTTTTCAGCCAGTCCTGCTTCATCGTCCTCTAAATTGGTCACCAGGCGATTCAAACTGTATTCCAGGCGATTGTAACTGAATCCAGCCGTGAGGTAGAATTCCCCAGGCAGATCAACTTCAGTATTCACAAATAACAGGGCCGTCCGGATCTTGATCTCGTCATCAAAATTCAAGGCTCCTGTTTCACCGAAATCATTTTCAAAATTTCGGGCGGCATAATTTGCTGTTTGGTATTCACCTCCAAAAGTAAATCGGGTGCGTACCTCTCCGATATCCGTGTCATAATAGAAACGGGTTCGGCCACCGCCCGACTTCCGGCTGTCTTTTTTATAGTCCAGATTGAAGGGATTCTCGAAAGCGCTGAATGTACCATACAATGTGGTTTCATTGGAAATGCTTCCCATGATGTCCACATCATGCGTAATACCGGCCAGAAAAGATTCCTGATAAATACTCGCATTGGCTTCTTCACTGCTGAGTACAAATGGATTTCCCGGCCGTGCCTGACTCGGATCGTTTTGATACTGCTCCAGCGTCAATCCGCCCGGCGTGCCATAATTCAGATTCGAGTATAGAAAACTGGTTTTGATGATCTGCTTTTCGTTGAGTTGAAACCGCCCGGATAGTTCGGCCGTCTGCCGGTCAAAAAAGGATTGATCCCGGTAACCATCCAGATGCTGGTTGGAATAATTGAACCGAAAGTTACCGCGGTCCATTTGCTGTTCGGCGTAAGCGGTATAGCGCTGGAGTCCATAGGAGCCAAACATCGTCCCTGCTCCCACTTCATTTTGACTGGATTGCCGGCTTTCAAGTAACAACGCACCGCCATTTCCTGCTCCGTAAATACTTCCAGCCGGACCCCGAATAACTTCCACTTCCTGCATATTGATCACATCCAGCAGATTGAGAGGCGTGCTTCCTGATGGGGCCGTGAAAGGGATATCATTCCAATAAATTTTCACATTTCTCACTCCAAAAGGTGCGCGAAGGGAACTTCCCCGAATAGCCACGCGGTAACTTCCCGGGGCACGTTGTTCAATTCGCACCCCTGGAACGGTGTTCAACCCAAATAAAAGTGAGGTTTCGTCAAAACCGGATACGCGTTCCGCATCAATGTTCGTGATAGCGCCGGGCGTTTCCATCACGCTTCGATTCCCCTCGAAGCCGGTGACAACGACTTCGCCGAGATCCCCCTGGAGCGTATCAATTTGTTGGGCTTGAATGAATGGTGATAATAAAATAAGAGTGAGTATAGAAACAGTTATTTTGTTCATGGGAACAAAGTACAAAGGCTTGTATTAACATTTAAGAATTGAATACCTTCCGGCAACAAATCATTCCATGAAAAGTGGTGGATTTACGAGCTTAAATGATTTCAGAGTCATTCCACGGCAAATGCCTGGAATCTTAATGTTGTTTAAGATTCTGACTATGATTCAAGGACAACATTTAGATCCCTGCCTCCGCAAGGATGACGCGACTTTGGTAAGTACGTACTTTTAACAGATAACAGGAACCCTAATATTCTCTCATTGCAAGATTTAAAGAACGCTCCTATTGGCATTTTCGACTCCGGCATTGGCGGACTCACCGTAGCCAAAGCTGTGATCGATGCCCTTCCCACCGAAGACATCATCTATTTTGGCGATACCGCCCGTGTTCCTTACGGCATCAAATCGGAAGAAACGGTTCGGGCTTATGCGCTGCAGATCACAAACTTTTTATTGAAGCGCGGGGTGAAGATGATCCTGATTGCTTGCAATACGGTATCGGCCTCTGCGAAGGAAGAGATCATTCAGGCGGCTGGTGATATTCCCGTTTTAGATGTAATTACCGCCGGAACTCATACGGCCATTGGACTTGCAAACCATCATAATATTGGGGTGATCGGAACTTTGGGAACCGTAAATTCACGGGCTTATGTGGAAGCCATTCATGCTCATGATCCAACCATCACGGTAAAACAAGAAGCTTGTCCGTTGCTGGTTCCGCTGGCTGAAGAAGGCTGGATAGATAACGATGTAGCGGTCAAAACCCTTCACCACTATTTAGATGGATTTAAAGGAAGTGGCATACAATCGCTTATTTTGGGATGTACGCATTATCCGCTTTTCAAAGAGATCATTCCAAGTATTCTTAATGGCGAAGGAGTCGAGATCATTGATTCGGCTGAATCGATCGCAACTTCAGCCAGGGAGAAATTGGGGGAACTGAGCTTGTTGAATGATACCGGCGGGGAGTTTCAATGTTTTGTGAGTGACCGCCCCCAGCGCTTTCATGAACTAGCTGAGCGTTTTTTGGGTCGCAGGTTGAATGGAGTTGAAGTAGTGGTGTTGGATTGATTATAGGAGCTGTCAGCTACTGGAACTCGTTTTCAACGCTTGTACCTTATATTCAATTTCAAAACAACCTTTACTGATTTTTCAACAAATCCCGAATTTCTGTCAACAAGACTTCTTCTTTGCTGGGTTCAGCCGGTTTGGGTTCTGGTTTGGCTTCTTCTTTTTTCATGAACTCATTGTATCCCTTCACTACCATAAAAATAGCCGCAGATACGATCACAAACGTAATGATGGTATTGATGAACGCTCCATAGTTGATGGTTATGGTTTCTATGGTTCCGTCAGCCAACACCCGGTCTGCGATCTTTAATTTCAGCTCTGCAAAGTCAACTCCGGCAATGGCATAGCCCACCGGCGGCATGATGATATCGTTCACAAATGATTTCACAATGGCTCCGAAATAGGTGGCCATAATTAAACCCACAGCCAATTCGATCACATTCCCACGGGATACAAATTTTTTGAATTCTTGAATCAGGTCTTTCATCAATTTTCTTCTTTTTGTTATTAATTCGGATGAATATGAGGATTGGTTTAATTGTGAACAAGTTAAAACCTATTCAGCCCTTGGCCATATTGTTCATTTTGCCTTGATGCAAAACGAACCAAAAGATCAAGGCTTCGAAAAAAGAGCTAAAGCTGACTCCAATCCGCTAAAATAAATCAATGCTCCATCTCGATATGAATTTGTTCAAAGTTTTTCAGCGGTATGATTTATTTCTTAACGCTTCATTCCATCACCTTCTTACTTAACGCTCTTTTTTCTAAGGCCAGCCAAGATTAATTAGCCCACATATCTCATTCAATATTCCGAATTCACTATTGAATATTCGATATTCATATAAATTAGCCTCTTTACGACTTCTGCTTTATCTTTAATTCAAATTAAATTTATCAGTCTTAGTATCATCCATATATGAAAACAATTGCTCAGCTCACCTACATTCCCCTTTCCGAAGAAGATCCCCGTGAAAAAGTACAGGAATTGCTGGAGCATCTTGCCCAATACGATGTAGATATCGAAGTTGGCTATTTATCTACTACCATCATTGGTGCGCCTAAAATGGTATTTGAAGTGATCGCTGATCTGTACGACATCATGGCGATGGAAACCGAGAAGTTCCGTTTTCAGGTAGATCTACTCAGTCCTTCTAAAGAGGAATAGGTTTTAGGTGGGAGGTGTTAGGTGTTAGAACTATTTGAAACTAACACCTCATCTCTAAAACCTAACACCTAAACTCTTACAACAGTTTTGAAGCCAAATTCGCCAAGTCAGATCGCTCTCCCTTTTCTAAATTTATATGCGCATACAGGTCATGATCGTGCATTCGATCGACCAGGTAGCTTAGCCCATTACTTTGTGCATCCAGGTACGGCGTATCGATCTGGAAGATGTCTCCAGTGAATACGATCTTGGTATTTTCGCCCGCCCGGGTGATGATGGTTTTTACTTCATGTGGTGTCAGATTCTGGGCCTCATCAATAATGAAGATCACATTGGAGAGACTTCGTCCGCGAATGTACGCCAGCGGCACAATCCGGAGCTTATCCGTTTGCAGCATCTCGTCTATTTTTTTGAATTGCTTGCTGCTTTCCTTGTACTGATTCTTGATGAAGCTCAGGTTATCCCAAAGGGGCTGCATGTAGGGATCGATCTTTTGGTTGGCATCGCCGGGTAAATAGCCGATGTCTTTATTACTCAGCGGCACAATCGGCCGCGCCAGGTAGATCTGCTTAAATTCACTTCTTTGCTCCAAAGCAGAAGCCAGTGCCAGCAACGTCTTCCCGGTTCCCGCTGCCCCGGTGATAGTGGTACACAGAATGTTCGGATTTTGAAGAGCGTGCAAGGCAAAGGTCTGTTCCGCATTTTTAGGGTGAATGCCATAGGCATGGGTCTTGTCGATCACCTCGATCATTTCACTTTGCGGATTAAACCAACCCAGCGCTGAGGCACCATGACTTTTCATGATATAAAAATGATTACACACCGGTTCTTTCTGTCCCAACTTTTCCGGCTCTATACTTCCTTCTTTATAAAATTCACTGATCAACGCCGGATCTTCGATCTCAATTTCCGTCTTTCCACGATACAAATGCTCAATATCTTTGATGCGTATCGTCTCATAATCTTCTGCCTCCAAATTCAACGCACGGGCTTTCAATCGCAGATTAATATCTTTGGATATCAGGACTACCCGCTGTCCTGGATTTTCTTCTTTAAGGTGAAGGGCAGCGTTAATGATCCGGTGATCATTTTTATCTGAACCGTATATTTTAGTGGCATCCGTAGAAGTTTCCTGATTGGTGATCACCCTAAGTTTACCATGTGAGCGTCCGTTCAGGGGAATCCAATCCTGCAGCATATTGGCATCCGAGATCCCATCCAGGTAACGAATAAATTCCCGGGCATGCAGGTTGATCACATTGTTTCCCTTTTTAAAGGTATCCAGCTCCTCCAATACCGTGATGGGAATAGCTACATCATTTTTTTCGAAATTTCGGACGGCTTCATAATCATAGAGTAGAACGGAGGTGTCGAGGACGAAGATCTTCTTCTCTTTCTTCTTTGGCATAGAGGTGAGATTTGAGTTGTAAAAGCTAATGTACCAGCCATAGCAGATGATTTGTGAACGGCTCTTGAAATAAAGCTAATGCCCATACCATTTGCAACGCCCCGATCAGATTTAACAGAGAATTATTAGTGTGGGGTGGTGATATGGTGATATAGTGATTTGGTGATTCAAACCTAACTATATCACCATGTCACTATATCACCATTCACTCATTTTCCACAACACAATACTTATCGCAATCGCCGCATTCAGGCTTTCAACTTTCTCCTGTCCCGCAGCAGGCTCGATCTTGATTTTTTTTCTTCCAGAACTCAGGAGCTTTTCGCTGATCCCATTTCCTTCATTCCCCACTACCAATACGGTTTTTTTATTGGGGTGAACCGATCGCAATGGCTCGGCTGCATCTCCCCCATCCAACAACATAATTTGCCAGCCGGAACTTTCCAGTTTCTCAAATATCTCTTCCAGATCGCCGGTTAAGATCGGCAGACTTCCAGTCGCTCCCGCCGTACTTCGCACCACTTTGGGGTGATACACATCCACACTGCCCTTTCCGGCTATCAAAGCTTTGGCTCCGAACCAGGCTGCTGTTCTCAGTATCGTCCCCATATTTCCGGGATCCTGAATGGCATCCGTCGCCACAATGATTCCGGATTCGTCAGCTAACTGTTCGTATTGAATTTCATCCGGCATTGCACAAACCGCCAATATCCCCTGCGGATTATCCGTATCCGCCACCTCTGCAAAAATTTCATCCTCTAAAACACAAACCTCGATCTCCTTGAACCTTACATCTTGTACCTTGAATCTCTCTTGTACAAAAACAGTCTCTACATCCAACAAACCGTTTTCCACCACCTGCTCTACCGCCCTTTCCCCTTCCACCACAAAGCGCTGCTCTTTCTCACGATATTTTTTGCGATTCAGCTTGCGTAATAATTTGATCTCGTTGTTAGATGCATTTCTCATACTTCAAGAATACTGAACTCAGAATTCATAATACAGTCATTAATCAGGTTTGAGAATGTCTCGTTCAAAAGCCTCGCAACCTCTATAAGTTTTACACAACCATTACATCACTTTTTGATAAAAGCTCTATATTGATAGAAATGAGTTAGTGTAATTCCCGGCAATAAGGACAGGGAAGCTTCCACCGGTCGACCGTAAATCGTCCGTTACCACTTCTTTTAGTTATTCCCCCAAATACTCCCCAAATCTATGTTCTCTATTTCAAGGTTGATGAAGGCCGCTTTTGCCGGTTTTCTTGGCGTGATGTTTCTATCAACAGCCGGATTCTCGCAAAGCTGTCCAACACAGGGCACGCAACTTTTTCCAAACTTATCTGGGCAGGAGCTTATTGACGAATTGGTTGCCGCTTACGGAACCACCGACAACATCAGCTACGACTCCGCCCGTGATATTCTCTATTCTGAAATTGACCTCCGGAATGACTCACTGACCGGAATTTATACCGGATATACCATCTATCTTGATCCCAATGCAGACCCCAGCTCGGATGCCTTCAGTAAAGACGTCAACGCCGAACACAGCTGGCCACAAAGTAAGGGAGCCTCTGCCGAACCCGCGCGCTCCGATATGCACCATCTTTTCCCGGCCTACTCCCGGGCAAACAGCGCACGGGGAAATCACCCGTATTACGAAATTCCCGATGAGGAAACCGATACCTGGTGGCGGTTAGATCAAAATATTTCTGCACCCGAAGGCACGGTTGTTGATGAGTACAGTGAGTACAGAGATTCTCATCCCAATACGAATTATGCTGCAAGCTGGGAGCCCCGTGAAGACGCAAAAGGGGATGTTGCCCGCGCTTCATTTTATTTCTACACCATGTATAAAAGTGAAGCAGATGCCGCCGACCCGATCTTCTTTGAAATTCAAAAAGATTTTCTCCGCGGCTGGAACAGTCTGGATGCTGTATCAGATAAAGAATATCAGCGGACCTGTGCCATTGCCGAGATTTCAGGGAATGAAGTAAATCCGTTTGTGATAGACCCAACGCTTGTAGATCGCGCCTATTTTGAAGGACAGATCAGCCAGACCAATGTTGAATTTTCTGCTTCCATACTCACTTTTGGGGAAGGGCAAGGAACGGTAGAAATTGATGTTTCAATCAGCAACCCAAATGCCGACACAGCCACTACGGTGGATGTAGTTTACTCTGGCGGAACCGCAACTTCCGGCGATGATTTTGATGCCTTCACCACACAAACACTCACCTTTCCGGCAGGTTCTCTGGAGCGGCAGTCTATCTCTATCAATCTTGTGGATGATGAATTGGAAGAAGGCGATGAAACCATAACGCTTGCCCTTGAAAACCCAACCGGACCCGAAAATGTAACCCTGGGTCAGGCCAGTTCGACAGAAATCACCATCCGTGATAATGACGGCGAAATTCCTACCGCGGCCTGGATCAATGAATTTCATTATGATAACGACGGAGGCGACCAGGGTGAGTTTGTGGAGCTGGCCGTGAATGCTGAATTTGCCGATCTGAGTACGGTGAATCTTACCTTATACAACGGAAATGGAGGATCCTCTTATGACACTTATTCCGGCGATGATTTCATCAAAGGAGGAAGCCAGAACGGTGTCTCTTTTTATTATGTGGATCTACCTACAAACGGTCTGCAAAATGGTTCTCCGGATGGTTTTAGCTTAGATATTGACGGAGAGCTGATCCAATTCCTTTCTTATGAAGGAACGTTTTCGGCTGCAGATGGTCCCGCTGAAAACATTGAAAGCACCGATATTGGAATTGAGCAACCCGGAACCAGTCCCATTGGAAGTTCACTTTCTTTAGCAGGGACCGGAACCGGTTATGACGATTTCACCTGGGAGTTTACCGAGGTGAATTCCAAAGGTGAGGTAAATGAAAATCAAACGGTGGGTGAAGATGGAACCGATCCAGAACCTTCAGAACCTGTTATCGTTCAATTCACGGAAGCCACTGTTTCGCTTTTTGAAGATGAAGGGACAGCTACAGTCAATCTCGGCATCACCAACCCAAATCCCGACACCGCCTCAACCGTTAAAATTTCACGCGTCGGTGGAACTGCCACAGAAGACGAGGATTTTGAAGCCATTGGAACTCAAAGCCTCACCTTTGCAGCCGGTTCATCCCAGGATCAATCCTTTGATATTTCGATTTCAGATGATGATCTATATGAAAAGAATGAAACCATTGTGTTTGCCATTCAAAGTGTACACGGACCTGCCGCAACCGAAATTGGAACTCCGGATACATTGACGGTTACCATTACTAATGATGATAAAAATGACCGTAATTCCCGACTTACCTGGATCAATGAAATACACTATCAGAACGTAGGACCCGATAGTAATGAGTTTGTTGAATTTGTGAATGTTGGTATTCCTGTAAAACAGCAATCAAACTATATGCAAGATTTAACGCTTACTTTGTATAACGGGGAAACCGGAAAAGCATATGCATCATTCTCTGGTGATGATATAAAAGAATCGGAACAATTAGCAGATAGCGGAGGAGGATTTGCCATTTTCTATCATGTAGATATTTCCGGTTTACAAAACGGAGAGCCCGATGGAATAAGTTTAACCTATCAAGATGGTTTTCACCAGTTTTTATCCTATGGTGGAAGTTTTCCCGCTGTAGACGGACCAGCCAAAGATCACCAAAGTGAAGATATTGGAATAATTGAATCTGAAGAAGCAAGCGCTTCTATGTCCCTGTCATTAAAAGGATCAGGATACAGATACTCTGATTTCGAGTGGGTTGTATCAGACTCTTCTACAAAAGGTTCTTTAAACTCAGATCAAAATTTCGACATTCCATCTTCTAATGAAGAAGAAACCGAGCTCGCCTCCAATTACAAACTCAATCAAAATTACCCAAATCCATTCAACCCAACTACAGTGATCAGCTACCAGCTGGCGGAGAACAGTACGGTTCGTCTTCAGGTGTTTGATATGCTGGGGCGTGAAGTAACTTCCCTGATAAATGGAGAACGCAAAACAGCCGGTTCACACCAGATCACTTTTGATGCCGGAAACCTTTCGAGTGGGGTCTATATTTACCGGCTTTCCACAAACTCCGGAGTACAGCTTACGCGGAAGATGTTGTTGATGAAGTAGGGTGAGAAGCTGTCAGCTTTTAGCTTTCAGGCTTCAGTTTTGCTTTTAATAGATTGTGCCAAGAAAGATCATTCCCTCTCGCAGAGTTTCGTAAGAAGGTCCAAGCGGACGCTTGAACCAACTCCTAGTTGTAGATGATTTTACTGAAAGCTGAAGTCTAAAAGCTGATAGATTTTATTTAAAATCTATCCCAATGCGGTCTTTGATCTCGTCTTTAAGGGAACTTTCCAGCTCTTTCTTGCGCTCCTCGAGTTCCTTTTTCTTGTCTTCCACCAGTTGCACTTTCTCCTCGATCTGAGACTGAAGTTCTTCGTAGCGCTGCTGAATTTCTTCTTCTTTCTTTCTCTTGAATTCTGCCAGCTGTTCTTTGCGGCCTTCTACGCGCTGCTGTACTTCGGCTTCAATTTTACGCCTGGCATTTTCAAGTTCCTGACTCACCGTTTGTCGCAAAGCATTCATAAATAGATCATCCACATTGGAACGAACGCGAACCCGCAGCGGGCCATCCACGTTATCCACCAAAGCTGAAACGTCGATGCGATCGGTACTGCCTATGGCGTCTCTTACCAAACGCTCCAGCCGATTTTTGGGCTGCCCTGCAGAAGCAAAATCAAAACTGATATCCCGGGCCAGATAATCGATCCGGCTGTCAATGCGCTTATCTATGATACTCAAATTCACGCTCACATCACCCTTCCCTGAACTGAGTTCATAAGGCAGCAGGTCGGAACCAGAAAAGCGGGCTTTGGAAAGGGTAAACCCTTCATAAGCAAGGGTGAAACTTTCGCGGGGCTCTTCCTCCAGGTAATTAAACTCCCCGTTTAGGGAAAGCCTGACTTCATTCTCATCCCTGCCTCCCACTTCAAACTTCACAGGCTCTCCTGTTTTTTTCTGACTGCTGCTGATCCCCGTCACCATACCGGAGATCTCTACATCCGACTTCGTTCTGCCCGAAAGCTCAATATTCTTAAACCAGAAACCGGGCAGGTCATATTTATCGGTGAAGTGATAATCAATACCTTCATAACGGGGAATTTCTTCGGTTGAATCTTCCGCGCCCACCAAACGACTGCCATATTCCCGGGCAATGGCTACGTATTCTAAATAAGCCGCATAATCACCCAGTAAATTGCTACCAAACAACGCTTTCCCGATATTCTGCACATCCAGGTCCGGAAGTTTGGCCACACTTAATGCCCGCTGATAATCGGCACGAATCCAGTCATCAACCTGAGAAAGGTCTTCCCTGGTGGTTCCGTAATCCTGCTCAAATTCCTGCTTTATGGTTTCAGCGCGTGTCTTCAGGGAATCAACTTGTTTGCGAAGCTTTTGCACATTCTCGATAGCCTCTACAAGCTGTTTAGGCTGCTTGATCTCTTTTGGCTTGATGGCATTTACCGTTGTTTCAACCTGCGCAATCTCTTTTCGAACATTGGTATTTTTAAACGTGCTATCCCATTTGGAATAGGTCTTTTCAACTCCTTTTCGCAGCGAGTCTATCTTTTGGGGTGATTGGATATTCACTTTCGCCATCAGGCTGTCCACGTTCAGGTCATCACGGGCATCGGTAAAACGGACTTCCGCATTTTGTTGAGCCTGACTGCTCACCTGATTTACCACACCGTACAAAAATCCGGGCTCGGCATCAGTCTCCTCTTCCGGCACTTCGAATGCTCCATCGGTTTCACGCTCCGTTGCCAGTTCAAATCCCGTTACTTGCATATTGTTGACGATCACCTTACTGGCAAGAACCAGCGGCCAGAATTCAACCTGAAATTCAGTTTCACCGGTTTCAAAGGTATTTTCCATGGTACTGTTTGGATTGGTAACCTGAAGACGATCCCATCGTAAATGCAAATTCATCAGATCAAAAACCAACCCATCCACTTCTACTTTGGCTTCGTTGATGACACTTGCCTGATACTCGATCTGTTCTTCCACCCATTCATCGGTGATGAAATACGTGGCCGCAAAGCTAATTCCTGCTAAAATCAATACAACTATAATTCCCCAGATTCTCATGACCTATCCTCTCACTCGGCTTACGGTTTGGTAGATGGTATAAAACTTGGTGCCTTTGAATGCCTGCACGATTTTCCATTTTTGCACCTTGGCATGAATGTGTTCCCGATATTGAACCACTCCGTACATCACCAGTGGAAACATCGGTCCTGAAAGAATTAAGGCCGACACAAAACTGCCCATCACCACGGTGTTATAGAAATTTGTGAAGGCCCACCATTCATTATTATACATCGAGGTCCAGGTCTCCTGCATGCTTTCCAGCTCCAGCAAATAGGTTCCAAAACTGTGAAAAAGTGGGTCAGCCAGGTATGCAATTCCACTGAAGATGGTGAATGACAAAATTGCCATCCCAAAATTCACTTTAAAAATCAGGATCAAAACCAATATGATCAGGTTGTGAGGAGATGAAAGTGGAGTTAATCCAATGATCATCCCCAAAATCACACCACCCGCAATCTGAGCCGGTGATGCTTCTGATGCCAAGGCTTTCAACAACTTGGCGATGTAGCGCATTATTAAAAACATAGTAAGGCCGTTTTTTTTACTCTCTGTTATTCTTGAAAGTAACTTAAATTAACATGAATTTCTGTATGTTACGCATGTGGGATTTGATTTATAGTAACATTTAAGGATTCTGTTTCGTTACTATAATTCGTTTTCAGATCTTGTATTTTTACTTTCATCGACACTTTAAACCTGATGCGCTATGATCCACCGATTTTCTTTTCTTGCTATACTTCTTGTATTCGGATTTTTTATGAGTTCCTGCAACCTCTCCAATTCAAAAGAAACATCCGATGCCCCTTTCCCCTGTGAAGATGGATTTGCCAACGGCTTTGCCTGCGATAACGTGGATCTGTTTTCTCACGTGTCTATCTTTGATCTGGCCGGAGATTCCAGCGGTGTTTTTTTGAATGACATCTGGGGATGGACCGATCCGCAAACCGCTAAAGAATATGCCTTAGTTGGCCTCACCAATGGAACAGCCTTTGTGGATATATCAGATCCTGAAAATCCGGTTGTTGTAGGCCGGCTTCCGGAGTCGAATATCAGAGGCAAATTCAAGCAGCTTACTTTAGATAATTATCCTGCCTGTAATGTTGGTATTGGTTCTATCAGCCGTTCAAAGTCTCTGGCTCAGGGAACTGCCTGGCGTGATGTTAAAGTATACGACAACCACGCTTTTGTGGTAAGTGATGCTCAGCCACATGGAATGCAGGTGTTTGACCTGACCCGACTTCGCGAATATGACGGCGTGGTTATGGAGTTTGAGCACGATGCTTTATACGACAAATTTGGTCCTGCTCATAACATTGTGATCAATCCAGAAACCGGTTTTGCATATGGAGTCGGAATCACCCAATCGGAAATGTGTGGAAGTCGTGATAGCACCGGTTTGCATATGATCGACATCCGAAATCCAAAAGCCCCGGAATTTGCAGGATGTTACATCGACTCTTCTCCCGGAAATTATAGAATTGCCCCAGGTTATATTCATGATGCGCAATGTGTGGTATATGATGGCCCCGATGGCAGATACTCCGGTCAGGAAATTTGCTTTAATTCAGCTGAAGGAAATGTGGTTATAGCAGATGTAACCGACAAAGAAGACCCAAAAACAGTTGGATTCAAACGCCAAGCCGACATGCAGTATTCTCATCAGGGCTGGTTGACAGAAGATCATGCCTATTTCTTAATGAACGACGAGCTGGATGAACGCAATCTTGGGCGTGGCACCAAAACCTATATCTGGGATGTTCGGGACTTAGAAGATCCTGAATTCATGGGCTATTACGAGCATCAATCCTACTCCATCGATCACAATTTATATGTTCGGGGAGAATATGCATTCGAAACGAACTACAATGCGGGATTACAAATTCTGGATCTCTCCAATATTGAAGATGCCGAACTTGAACGCGTTGCCTATTTCGACACTCGACCCCGAACCGATGCTGCCGAGTTTACCGGCACCTGGAGCAACTACCCCTATTTCGGCAGCGGAATGGTTGTTTTAAGTGACATTGAAACCGGCCTGTTTATTGTACGCCCCAATCTGTAACTAAAATTTAACAACCACACTTTCCAGTTCCAGGCTTTGCATAATGTCAGCCCGTCCACGGGTTTATATTTCCCGGATGTTATGATATAGCCGGTTCTTTTGAGTTGAAGGCATATTTACGTACATTTACCACGTTTTAAATACGGCACTGAATGCCGTTCAAATCACAAATTAAAGCGATAATTTCAGCGCAACTTTATGGATTTATTTGACAAACTTGAGGGCCGACCAAGTCCACTGGGCCAATTTACTTCTGAAGGATACGGGTACTACACTTTTCCAAAATTAGAAGGACCATTAGGTCCGGAAATGCAATTCAATGGCAAGGATATGGTCGTTTGGAGTATCAACGACTATCTTGGAATTGGAAGCAACCCGGAGATCAAAAAAGTAGATGTTGAAGCTACTGAAAAATATAGTCTCAGTGCGCCAATGGGTGCTCGTCTTATGACCGGCAACTCTACTGAGCACGAGAAACTGGAAGAAGAACTGGCGGCTTTTGTTCATAAAGAAGATGCGCAGCTTCTCAACTTTGGGTACCAGGGCATCATGAGTACCATCCATGCGTTGGTTGACCGTAACGACATTCTTATTTACGACGAACTGAGCCATGCATGCATCGTTGATGGAAAACAGCTTTCTATGGCTGATAAGTATGTATTTAAGCACAACGATCTTGAAAGCTTCAAAAAGCAGCTTTTCCGTGCTAAAAAGAAAATGAATGAGAACACTTCTATACTCGTGGTAACAGAAGGTGTTTTTGGAATGACCGGAGACCTCGGTATTCTGAAAGAGATCATTGAGCTCAAAAAAGAAGTTCCTTTCCGTTTATTGGTAGATGACGCTCACGGAATTGGAACCATGGGTGAAGACGGATCCGGCACAGGAACCCATTTAGGTGTTCAGGATGGAATTGACGTTTATTTTGGAACCTTTGCCAAATCCTTTGCACTGATCGGTGCCTTTATTGCATCTGAACCACGGGTTATTGAATTCCTGAAAGCGAATTCCAGAAGTCAGGTTTTTGCAAAGTCACTTCCATTGCCGTTGGTTGTAACCGCCCGCAAGCGATTGCAGATGATCAAAGACAATCCTCAGTGGCGCGAAACCCTTTGGAACAACACCCTGAAACTGCGCGATGGACTTCGTGATCTGGGCTATACCGTTCTTCCTTCAGAAAGTCCGGTTACTCCGGTGCTCACTAAAGGAAGTACAGAACTCTGTACCGACATCATGCGCAAGCTTCGTGAAGAACACGGCGTATTTGTGAGTGGTGTTGCATACCCCGTTGTACCAAGAGGCACCGTATTGATCCGTATCATACCAACAGCAGCGCATACCGATGCACACATTGACAAAACGCTGAAGGCTTTTGATGCTATCAAAGAATACGTTTTTGAAGCCGCTGAAAAGATGAGTGCTTAACGAGCATTTCAGCTTAGAAATTCAAGTCCGTTCGGTGAAAGCTGAACGGACTTTTTTTATGTGGATGGATCTTCTAACACCCGGATTTGCTGGTAGGTATATTTTTGAACATCAAGATCTTTTTTCATTGCCAGAAACTCCCCCGACTCATTCACCCCTAAAAATTTATACTTTTCCTCCAGCACATCTCCATTAATCTCGATATCACACCACTTTCCAACTCCTCTCATCAAGCCATTTACCTCCTTAACCAGCTCCTTACTTTGGTGCGTCCACTGCCGGTATTTGTATTCGATCCTTTGCAACAGATGGGCCAACAGCTCTTCCCTGCTTATCGCTTCATTCGATTCCAAACAGACCGAAGTAGCCTTCTCTGCCATTTGCCCGGGGAACTGAGTCTGTGCTACATTCAGTCCGATCCCAACAACCACCCGATCCAGCCTATTCCCTATAAAAACCGTCTCTGTCAGAATTCCGCAGATCTTTTTGTTGGCTATAAGGATATCATTCGGCCACTTGATCTTCCCCTGTATTCCAGCAATTTCTTCTAGAGATTCTTGAACAGCCAAGGCACAGGCAAGCGTCAATAGATTCAGGCGATCTGCATTTTTGGGCTCGAAGATTATGGAGAAGGTCAGATTTTTCCCGGGATCAACCGTCCACTTTCGATCGTATTGCCCCCGTCCTCCAGACTGATAATCCGTTAAAATAAGCGTGCCATGCATCGAGTTATCTCCCTCCCTTTTTTTGGCTAATGAATTGGTAGAAGGCAGTTCCTCAAAAAAAGAAAAGCTACGCCCCAACCAGGACGTAGCTAATTTCGATTCAAATAACGTTGTATCAAACAAAATCCGGGATCTGATGTTTTGGCTCACTTTCTAAAGTAAGGTAATCGCATCAATGTTCCCCATTAAAGCAGGATTATTTACCTACCTTAATCACAGAATCTTCGGTACCATGCTCGTTGGTGACATATTCATCAGCGGCATCGTCGTTTTCCCAGCGCTCACCGTCAATAAAATATTTGAATTTATATTCATTCTCCGGCTTCAAGCGAAGTGTTGTGGTCCAGCCCCCTTTTTTCTTTTCCAGCTTATCGGCGTCAGTGTCCCAGTTGTTAAAGGTGCCAGCGACAGCTACTTCTTTTTCCGCCCATTCTTCAGGAATGGTTAGGGTTACTTTGCAAACCGTCCGTTTTGGAGTGAATTCTTTTGAGATCATAACAGTAAAGTTTTATTCGATGAGTGAGTGAGTGAGAACTAAAAATACTGCATTATTTAGCATCAACAAAATTTTACTAATATTAATTAATGAATAATTAAGTAATTATATAAATTTTTTACTTAATTATAATTTTTAACTAATTAATTTAGTTATGGAAGCGATTTTTCATCTAATAATAGTCTCATCTTTTAACTCTACGACTAACAAAATAAAATTTTATACCTTCTTCTTGTAAACATTTCAACTAGTGTCATGTTAGTGTGCAAACACTGAGTAAAGACCTGCCATGTTTTATCAAAACTTCCCCCCATACATATATAATTAAAGCTACAAAAACCTGACAGGTCTGCGGACACAAGTGTCTTAACTTTACACTAGTCTTTTTTTTTAATAATCGTTGTATACAGCATTACTATCTTCTTTTTTACCTAAGCTAACATCAGTTGAATAAGCATAGCTAATTAAATGAATTCCTTTAAGTTTTATAGTGCTGTTTTGTTAATTGCATTAGTTCCATTTTTGCTCTTGGCACAAAATTCTGAAAAACCTTTTTCTGTTGAACCAGTTTTCGACTTAGATCAACCTAAAACGGCAGGGCTTACCTTTGCAGATAATATCCAAACATTCACAATTTTCGCGCCAGATTCATCCCAAAATACCTACAACCATGGTGTGGTCTTGTATCCATTTAAAGGAAAATTATTCGCTATGTGGCAAAGCTCAGCCAGGGATGAAGATGCTGCTGACACCCAGGTTTATTACAGCGTAAGCCAAGATCTCAGATCATGGAGTGACCCTATCACATTAACCAGGAAATCAGAGTCAGGGATAACAACAAGTGGTGGATGGTGGAGCCATAACGACACCCTCATCGCTTTTATCAATGTCTGGCCGGAGAATGAGGATACGCCCCGGCAGGGATACACCGCTTTCATGAGATCTACAGATGGGCAAAATTGGTCTGCCCTTAAAAGAGTAAAAGTAAATAATGGAACTCCCATCAAAGGTATCATAGAACAAGATCTGAGAGCGCTGCCCGATGGCCGAATTATTACGAGCTTCCATATGCAACCCGGATTGATCGCAACTCCTTTTTATACGGATGATCCTTCTGCCACTACGGGATGGATCGCCGGAGAAATGACAAACCTGCTTTCCGACAAATTCATAAGCCGTGAGTTAGAACCCAGCTGGTTTTACCGGGAAGATGGCGCTGTAGTCATGATATTCAGAGACCAGCATAGTTCTCACAAAAAATTAGCCTCCATCAGTTATGATCGCGGGGAAAGTTGGTCAACCCCCGAACTTATTGATACGCCCGATTCCCGGTCTAAACAAAGTGCAGGAAACCTCCCCGATGGCACTGCTTTTATGGTGAATAATCCTTCTGCAGATAAAACCCGATATCCACTTGCTATCACCCTAAGTGAACATGGATATACCTTTGACCGCGCCTTACTTATCCGAAGTGGCGGGGAAGACCTTCAACCCTTACGATATTCCGGAAAGTACAAACGGGAAGGTTACAGCTATCCAAAAAGCATCGTTTGGGGAGACTATTTGTACGTGGGCTATGCCACGAATAAAGAAGATGTTGAGGGAAGCCGAATTCCCCTTTCAGCACTAAAATACTCAACTCATTAATTGTTGAGTTCCGCCAAGCTGTCCGTATTTGTTAGCAATAAAAAATATGGCAGGATATTTGTAAAGATTAACTTCTAAACAGTTGAACCGCCCTGTTTATAAGGTTAACTTTAACGGTTCACGAAATTTTTAGAAGAGTACGAGTACCCCATTATGGATATATTAGAAACTGTCGGTAAAGCTATAACCAAAGTATTTGGTTCCAAGAGTGAAAGGGATATAAAAAAGATCCAGCCTATCGTAGATGAGATCAAAAGCTACGAAGATGAAATGAAGCAGCTTAGTGACGAAGAGCTGAAAGCTAAGACCGAGGAGTTCAAGCAAAAGATCAAAGATGCCACGGCCGATACGATCGCCCGCATCAAGGAAATAAAAACACAGCTTGATGATATTGAGACGCTCTCGCCGGCAGAACACCGGGAACTGGCTGAAGAACTGGATGCCATGGAGCAGCAGGAACTTGACATCATTGAGGAAGTGATGGATGAAATTCTCCCCGAGGCATTTGCGGTCCTCAAGGATACCTGTCGCCGCTTTGTGGGACAGTCCTGGAAAGTGGGCGGAAATGAGACTACCTGGGAGATGATCCCCTATGATGTACAGTTAGTTGGTGCCATTGTATTACACCAGGGTAAAGTGGCCGAAATGAAAACCGGTGAAGGTAAAACGCTGGTTGCTATTTTCCCGGCCTACCTGAATGCACTTGCAGGAAAAGGCGTGCACGTGATCACCGTTAATACCTACCTGGCTAAACGTGATGCTGAGTGGAATGAACCGATCTTTAACTTCCACGGACTGCAAGTTGACTGCATCGATCACTATCAACCCAGTACAGAGCAGCGTCGGCAGGCATACAAAGCGGACATCACTTACGGGACCAACAACGAGTTTGGCTTCGATTACTTACGTGATAACATGGTGATTGAACAAGAACAGCTGGTACAGCGCGATCACCACTACACCATTATTGATGAGGTTGATTCCATTCTGATTGATGAGGCGCGTACTCCGCTGATCATTTCCGGTCCGGTTCCTCAGGATAATAAATCTGACAAGTATGTGGAGATCAAGCCCCGGGTTGAGTCGCTGGTGAATGCTCAGAAAAAACTGGTGGCTAACCTGGTTAAAGAAGGCAAGCAGCTTTTAGATGAAGGAGATGAAGAAAAAGCCGGACTTGCGTTATTCCGTGCTGTTCGTGGATTTCCGAAAAACTCCCAGTTGCGAAAACTTCAACAGGATCCAAAAGTTCAGAAACTGATCCAGAAAACGGAGTCCTTCTACCTGCAGGATAATGCCAAGAACATGCCCATTGTGGATGAGTATTTGTACTATGCAGTAGATCCGAAGATGAATTCTATTGAAATGACCGAGAAAGGCCGGGAATTCATCACTAAAAAAGGAGAAGATGAAGATTTCTTTGTGATTCCTGACCTGGGTGAAGAAACCGCCGAGATCGAAAAAGAAGTGGAAGCACTCGAGGAAGAGAAGGTCGAAGAGGTCAAGAACAATGAAGACCTGAGTGAGGATTACAAAGAGAAGAAGGTCAAAGAGATCAAAGATGAAATTCGCCAGGAGCGAGAAAAGAAATTTAATGATCTGCACCGGTTGTTTGCCGAACGCGGAGACCGTATCCATACGGTGAATCAGCTTCTGAAGGCATATACAAACTTTGAGCGCGAGGAAGAATACATCGTTCAGGATGGCAAAGTGCAGATCGTGGATGAGCATACCGGACGTGTACTTTCCGGCCGGCGTTATTCAGATGGACTGCACCAGGCTATTGAGGCCAAAGAGCAGGTGAAAGTTGAGGCTTCTACACAGACTTACGCCACCATCACCCTGCAGAATTACTTCCGTATGTACAACAAACTTGCCGGTATGACCGGTACAGCTGAAACGGAAGAGGGTGAATTCAACGAAATTTATGAACTCGATGTAGTGGTTATTCCAACCAACAAACCCATCGCGCGTGATGACAAAGAAGATCTCGTATTCAAGACCAAACGCGAGAAATTCAATGCTGCTATTCAGAAAATTCAGGAATATCACGAAAAAGGACAGCCGGTGTTGGTCGGTACTACCAGCGTGGATGTATCCGAGACCATGAGCCGGATGTTGAAACGTGCCGGCATTCCGCATAACGTATTGAACGCCAAACAACATGCCCGCGAAAGTGAAATTGTGAAGCAGGCGGGTGAAATTGGAGCCGTAACCGTAGCTACCAACATGGCCGGTCGTGGTACCGATATCAAGCTTGCCAAGGGTGTTAAAGAGAAAGGCGGTTTGGCCATTCTTGGAACCGAACGTCACGAATCACGCCGTATTGACTTGCAGCTACGTGGACGTGCCGGTCGACAGGGTGATCCCGGTGAATCGCAATTCTATGTATCGCTGGAAGATGACCTGATGGCCATGTTTATGAGTGACCGTGTGGCCAATGTGATGGACAAACTCAGTTTTGAAGAAGGCGAAGTCATTACCCACCCTTGGATCACCAAGTCGCTGGAGCGAGCTCAGAGTAAAGTTGAGCAGAATAACTTCAGTATTCGTAAAAAGCAGCTGGAGTATGATGATGTACTCAACAATCAGCGTAATGTGATCTATGCCCGTCGTAAGCACGCCCTTTCCGGTGAGCAGTTACGAACAGACATCCTTGACATGCTGGATGATCTGGTGGAAAATCTTGTAGTGGATCACGTGGCTGCAGGAGATTATGACGGACTGCACGAAGCCATCATTCGTCACCTCGCCGTAGACGTGGATTACGACCGCGAAACCTGGTTCAAGATGGGTGAGAGTGAACTTACTGACCACATCCTGAATAAAGCCCTTGAAGCGTATCGCAAAAAAGAAGAACGCATAGCAGCTCCACTTTATAAGGTGATGCAGCGAATCAACGAAAGTAATCCTGAAAACCGTCCTGATAAAGTTCAGGTTATTTTCACGGATGGAATTCGCCGTATGCGCATTGTCGTGGATGTTGAAAGTGCTCTCGAAAATGAAGGTAAAGAAGTAGCACGTTCACTTGAGAAAAGTGCCATACTATCTATTATCGATCAAAAATGGATGGAACACTTACGTGAACTGGACTCCGTGAAAGAAGGGATCGGTTTGCGTTCTTTTGCTCAGAAAGATCCGCTGCTGGAATATAAGCGAGAGGCTTTTGATATGTTCAAGATGTTGCTGGATGACATCAATAAGGAAGCCACCTCACTTATCTGGAAAGCCGTTCCTGAAGTCAAAGATGACAGTAAATTACAACAGGCACAGAAGCAAAAATCCCGCTTCGATACTTCCTCAATGGAAACACAACATGCCGATTCAACCGGTATGGGACTTAATTCAGGTCAGGGACAGCAACAAGATGGAGGCCAACGCCCACAAGGCGGAAATGCCAAGCGTCAACCGGTAGAAGTTGCTGATGAACCCGGCCGAAATGATTACGTGACCGTTCAAAACATGGATTCTGGCGAAACCAAAGAAGTGAAGTGGAAATACGCCAAACGCATGGTGGATGAGGAAGGATGGATCGTGGTTGAAAAATAAGTCAGGACTCAGTTTTAAATCATGTACTCAAATTACAAGAACTGGTTCAGGCATCCGCTTGGACCAGTTTTTTTATGGCTTAATATTTTCGGTCACCCTACCCCTAATTTGGGATCTTTTCAGTCTTAAGCGAAGCAGTGACTAAAAAGATATTAGCACGTCAAGTCTTCAGACTTGAGGCAAAGTCCGTGGCTCCACTCTAAGTCTCCGCTCGGATTACAGTTTTAGTCAAATCCGAAATTTATACTCGCTCAAGACTTAAGAGATCAGCGAGTCTTTTCGCAAGAAAACTGTCGGTGATGCTCGTAATCCAATTATTTTCCAGGAATCATTCTCTGATTTTATGACAACATTTAGATTCGCGTCTGAACGGGAATGACGGTTTCGATAGATGAGATATATAGATAACGAATGCGGAAACCAACCAAGGGTCATTCCCGCAAAGGCGGGAATCTGATTGTCTTTTGTTTACAATTCCCCCGAGATCTGTTCAGTCTTGAGCGAAGCGGTGACTGAAAAGTAGTAGCAAAACAAGTCTTCTGACTTGAGGAAACCCCATGGCACCAACTCTTAAGTCTCCGCTCGGATTGCATGTTTACCCGAATCATACATTTTGAACTCGCTCAAGACTTAAGAGATCAGCGGAGATTATGAATTGATCCCCACAAATTTGCTCAGCGAGCCGATCTACGTTAATCTAAATCTGCCGTGATAGGCTGGTTATTTTCGAAATCGAATAGCGTAAGTCGGCGAAGATTATAATAGCCTGTCCAGTAGTTACGAAGCGCCTGAACGTAACTTCGGCGCGCACTGTCCTTTTCATTTTGAGCTATGAAGAGGTTCGTTACATCGATCTTTCCGATCAGATACCGGTTCTGTGCCACGTTATACCTCCGGTCGGCAATTTCGTCCGATACTTTAGCCAATTCCACCTGATCCCGAAGCTGTGAAAACTCACGCACTGTACTACGAACATTCAGATCGAACTGTAGCTTTTGATAGGCAATGGTATTTGCCGTAGCCGCCTGTTGATTCCGTGCAGCCTGAATTTCCGCTGTATTTTTGCCCCAGTTAAAGATCGGGACCTGAAAGCCTAACGTGAAAAACTGCCGATTTTGGGGGTCATTATAGAGCTGATCAAAATCTTCGGAAGTTTGGTTCAGTCCATAACTCGCTTGTAAAGTCGCTGAAAAGCCAGCCTCCTTCCTTGCCTGATCATAGGCCTGATTTGCCTGTATCTCATTTAACTCGAACTCCAGGGAAGTACTATTGTTTTCGCGTGCAAGCTGCAAAGCTCTGTCCACATCTATATTCAGTTCAGGAGCTTCTTCCGGAGCGTTTACATTAACTTGTGTTTCATCGGGGATTCCAAGCAGTGCCTTGAAATTTTCCTCAGCTCGTTCAAAATTCAACAATGAAGTAGTTAGGGAGTTTTCCGCATTTCGAAGCGCCAGCTCACTTTGCAAAAGATCATTTTCAGCTATACTTCCCACCTGATATCTGCCTCTCGAAATATTATAGATAGAATCATTCACCGTAACATTGAACTCAGCTACTTCCACGTTGATCTTGGCCAACAGAAAATCGAAAAAACTCTGCGTGGTATTGAAAGCCAGGTCCTCCATGTCCTCCACATATTGCTTCTGAGCGATCTGATATCGAAGCGGCTCAGTCTTGTTTCTCCATTTCAAGCTATTGAACTGAAATAATGGCTGAAAGTAGGTTGCCACCAACGGTGTACTTTGCCAGAAATATACATTCTCACCATCTACACCCCGGTCAAATAAAATAAGCCGGTTGATGCCACTCGACAACGAAAGCCGCCCACCGGTTGGCATAATGTTTTGGTTGATGGACAGGTTCACAGACGACTGCGACTGACTTTCTTCCTGATACACCGTTGAGCCATCATCCAGCCGGTTTGAGGTGATCGCACGGTTAAAACCCGGAACGTCTCCGTCAAGGTCAAGACTTGGAAGTAGGTCGGCCTGAAACGATTTATAACGCCATTTTGAAGAGATCAGGGCAAAGTTTGCAGCACGGGAAAGCGGACTGTTTTGCTTGGCAATTTCAATACTTTCTTCGAGGGTAAGCGTTTGCTGATCCTGTGCATGCAGGTTAAATGAACCTACGATAAAAACCAGGATCAGGAATGCGGGATAAAATTTATTCATGGCGTAATGCGTGTACTGGGTCGTGTTGAGCCGCTCTTTTTGCGGGATAGTATCCGAATATCACCCCAATAACCAGGGCAACTCCAAAGGATATAAAAATGGACATGGGGGTTACAACCGTTGCAATGTCTGCGGTAGCTTCAATGGTGTAGCTGAAGCCCATCCCCAAAATAATTCCGATAAAACCGCCGGTTATACTAATGGTCAGTGCCTCTGTTAAAAACTGAAGTTCGATATCCTTTTTCTGTGCTCCTACGGCCATTCTCACCCCGATCTCCCGATAGCGTTCTACAACCGAAGCAAGCATAATATTCATGATCCCGATCCCCCCAACGATCAATGAGATGGACGCGATGGAGGAAAGGACAATATTGAAGATCCGCTTGGTGCGTTGTTCCTGCTGAAGGAGTTGCTCGGGGACAATGATCTCGAAGTCAACCACATCGTTGTGGCGGCGTTTTAGCATCCGCGACAGAACATCTGCAATGGCTCCACTGAATCTGGTATCCGTAACTTTTACGATGAGCTTATCGAGCTGATGGTAGTTCGGGTCAGACGTTGAGCTACTGCTGCTTCCGCCCGATGTTGTGATCATAGCTCCGCCCATAAATACAACCGAACTTCCCCCACTGCCCTGCAGGTCCTGACCTGTCAGGATCGCCCTGTTTTTGAATCGAAGTAAAACCGTGGTGGCAGGGGCATAGATATCAAGATTGAAATTTCGAATTCCCAGGTTTTCAATGTTTTCTGAAGAAACTTCTTTCTTTTCGATCACCCCGATCACCGTAAGCCACAAATGCCCTACTTTAATTTGCTTACCAATGGGACTTTCGCCACCAAAAAATCTCGTTTTCACATCATAACCGATCACAGCTACCGGGTCTGCATTATCGAGCTGTATATTGCTGAAATTACTACCTTCCACAATATTGAAGTTGGTAATGTCAAAATAATCTCCATTCACCCCCACCAGCTTTCCGCTTCGCATGCGGGCATTCCGTATGAAGGATGTCTCATACATGATCTCCGGACTCACCTTCTCTACCTCAGGAACCAGTTCTTTGATACTTTCTAGATCTTTAAGAGTGAGTCCCGGCGAATATTTATTTTGATTTCCCTGATCGCTTTGATCATTCAGATTGCCCTCTACCTGCTCTATTACCGGCTGAACGATCACATTATTTGTACCTAAAAGCTCCATTTGCTGTAGCACTTCCTGTTGAGCTCCGGTACCGATCGCCAGCATTGCGATCACAGAAGAAACCCCAAATATAATTCCCAGGGAAGTAAGAAAAGCCCGCAGTTTATTTCGCTGAATGGCTTCCAGGGCAATGTCGAAATTGTAGAGAATTTTCTGAAGCATGAGCTCTTAGTTTGATGTGATCTCTTCTTCCAGAAATACCCGCTCAATACCGGCGGTATCTTCGGGAACCGTCAAATAGACCACATCATCCATAGATAAACCACGGTGAACGATGACCTGATTCTCGTTCATCAAACCAAGCTCAACTTCTTGCATCACCGGATAAAGGCCTGATCTTTTGAATACAAAACTGGAAGAATCCTGCACGTGTATAGTTTCCAGTGGAATGAACATAGCGTCCTCTACCCTGTTCACAACAATGCGGTTGCTGGTTGTCATAGCAGGGCGCAGAACACTGTCTGTTTCTGAAATTTCTATGATCACCTCATATACTTTGGAATTAGAGTTGGGACGCTGCTCACCAATGTTTGCAACCTCTGTTACTTTACCACTTAATTTTTTATCAGGGATGGCATCCAGTCCAATTTCTACATTTTGGTTAACCGTTACTTTCTGAACATCCACTTCATTGACGTATGTAATGGATTCCATGGTAGTAAAATCAGGCAGTTCTGCCACAACCGGATCCCAAGCACTGATGTCGCTCCCTTCGGCCACTTTACTTCCGTCCCTGTTTCGTCTATAGATGATCATCCCCTGAGCCGGAGCTAAAACCGTAAACTGTGTCAGTAAACTTCTGATCTTATCCACTTCATTTTGCTCCTCCTGAAGGTCTGCCTCAACCTCACTCATGCGGGCTTCTGCCTGCTTTACTTTGGTTACATAATTCTTTTTCTCCTGAGCAAGTTGACGCCTGGCTTTATCAAGATCAATTTCTGCCTGACGTTGAACAGCCGGTGACTCATAAATAGATTGATCTAAAGCGATCTGACGTTCTTCTAAAGCGTACTCCAAATTAATAAGATTATCGCGTGCTTGCGATAAGGTAAGGGTGCTGTCCAGCGAAACCTGTGTTACCTGAGACTGAGCCTGCTGTAACTCCAGCATCGCATCCTGAATACGTCCGGTGATCTCTGAACGATCAAGCTCAGCTACAAAATCACCCTCTTTAACAATGGTGCCTTCCGGTATCAGGCGCTGTATTTTCAGATTGAATAAACGCACTTCCCTGGCGCGTTGTGGGCCCCGGATCTCTACCGAACTTTTTGCCCTTAACTCGCCTGTTGTGGTTACATCGACTACAAATTCTCCCGATTGAGGTGTTGTGGTTAGTTCAACGGATTCTGATTGATCTCCTCCAAAAATGAACCAGGCTATCAAGGAAAGCCCAATCACAATAGCAGGTATTAAATATTTTTTCTTCATTTGTTCAGTAATTTATAAATGTTCTGAAAATATACTCTTTTTATGTGTAGACGACTTTACTAAAAAAATAGTTTTACAATTTTGCCACAGAAATGGATCAAATCTCTAGCGCCAAATTATTGCTCTATTTATTCATTTTGCATCAGAACATCCCCAAAGGAGATCTCTTCAGCCGCAAGGATAAGCAATGTAGTAGGTAACCCTTTCAGACGTTCCTGAATTTCAGAATAGTAAGCAGTGAAGTTTTCATCCGGTTTAGCCATCCCCAGTAAGATCAGGTCCGCATCAGAAGAAGATTCATGCAAGATAGTGTTAAAAGAACGGCCATTTGAGACAATGATCTCGGGAGTAGCTCCGGTCCTTGCCTTTTCGATCAAGTTGGTAAGATTGTTATGAGCATCCTCAGCAGCTTTTTCGGAGTCAACTACCATCTTAAGCCTAACTTCAGCATCCCACCAGGCTCGGCTACTATTTAACAGATAGGCAACCATCATCATCAATCCGCCATTGCCTTTTAAACCACCCCACCACACATCAATATATTTTTTATCTCCAAACCCCTTCTCTTTATCATCGTGAACGATCATCACGTTGCGACTCATTTCATAGAAATCCTTGATCATTTTGCAATACTGATCTCTGATCTCTTCATTTTCACTGTCACCCAGAATGATGGTATTTGGCACCAATGCACCAAGCCCATATGCTCTTACCAATCGCTCAGAACCTTCGAATGCATTCTCGGCTGTTGTCACTCTTACCAAGGCCTGCACGCTCCGTTTAGCTAAAAACTCACGGATATTCTTCTCCATCTTATTGATCTGCGGAGTAGAAATGTTCTTGCTGGTAAGAACAGTGGCCACCGTCATCAGGCCACGATTGTGCGTCAACGAAAGGGCAAAATCAATGAGATGCCAGCGTTTTGTGGGCGCCCCTGACAGTACCAATGGATTGGGCCTCCATGTTTTTGCCTCTTCCTGGGCACTCAGGTTAAATAAGCCGGTTCGGGTAATGGCCATCCAAACTCCCCTGCGCACGTCTCCCCACGCAGACTGAAGCTCTCTTCCTTCCAGCCAAAGAAAAATGAGTACCACAAAAATAAAAGCAATTATGGTTGCAAAGGTGTTGATCAAAAACATCACGGCAATACAACCTGCTGCCCCTAATAGTGAAAATGACCAGTGGACTTTAAATTCTGGCCGAAAAGAAGGACTCTTTAGCAAACGCTCAATACCGGCCGTTATGTTGAGCATTCCATAAGTGGTCAGGAAAAACATGGTGAGAATGGGAGCGATCAAATTCAGGTTCCCGAAATAAACGGCAGTTAATGCTATTCCCAACGTAAGCACGGTTCCTAACCGGGGAGTGTCTTCTTCTCCCTCGCCTTTGCCCAGCCAACTTAGCCAGCGGGGAAGAACTTTATCTCGCGCCAGTGCCTGAAGTACACGGGGCGCACCCAAAATACTGCCCATCGCACTGGAAAGGGTAGCTCCCCAAACACCGATGAGAATAGCATCTCCCCAATACGAAAGTTTTCGCATGATCAAAGGATCTTCAATGAGTGTGAGTGCATCAGCCCGGTTTGCCAGGATGATCGGCAACAGCATGTAGATCACATATCCAACTCCGATAGCATAAAATGTACCTTTCGGGATCGACTTCTTGGGGTCTTTCAGATCTCCAGACATATTAACGCCGGCCATGATCCCGGTAACCGCAGGAAAGAAGACCGCAAATACCACCCAGAATCCTGCTGAATTTTCTGATGAAGCTCCCCACATTTCAATATTAGACTGCTCAATAGGACTTCCAAAAATAAGAGATAACAAAGACAGCACGATACCAAACATGATAAAATACTGGACACGAATGGCTGCTTTAGCTGAGACCAATGCAAAAATAGCCACCAAGATGGTAGTAACAATTCCCACGGCGGTCATATCCAATTCAGGGAACACGCTAACCACACTTTCAGCAAAACCTATGGTATACAGTGCAATGGAAAGAGCTTGCGCAAGATAGAGTGGGATGCCAATAGCTCCGCCAGATTCAATTCCCAGGGAGCGACTGATCATATAATAAGCACCGCCTGTACGCACCCTCTGATCGGTAGCAATAGAAGCAATGGATAGTGCTGTTAGAAAAGTAATTGAAGTGGCTACGGTAACAATGATTAGCGTACCGATAAGCCCCACATTTCCGACTACCCAACCGAAACGGAGGTACATAATTACGCCAAGAATAGTAAGAATAGAAGGCGTAAAAACTCCGCCGAATGTCCCTAATCCCGTTTCACTCCCTTTGACGACTTCTTCTTTGGGGGGGAACATTCGCTTAAACCGTTCTCTCATTTCCCTACTCCCACACAGCTAAAAAATAAAATGATCTCAGCCCCCTTGATCAACTAATGTGTTATCAACCAAACCGGTTTCAAGGTCATAAGAAGTGCCCGGCTGGGTGTTGTCTATTACATCTTTGGGATCGTTATTTTCATCTACAATAACCACACGAGGCTTGTGGTCTTTGGCTTCCTCGGGGGTCATTTCTGCATAACTGATAACAATGATTCGATCTCCGACCTGCGTCATACGAGCTGCAGCGCCATTTAGACAACAAACACGGCTTCCTCGTTCTCCGGGAATGGTATAAGTTTCGAGCCGGGCTCCGTTGGTGATATTTAATACCTGCACTTTTTCATAAGGAAGAAGATTAGCGGCATCCAGCAGATCCTGATCGATGGTAATACTACCTTCGTACATCAGGTTTGCTTCGGTTACTGCCATTTGGTGCAGTTTAGATTTAAACATCGTGATTTTCATAGGTATTGCTCAGAGGTCTAAAATTATGTTATCGATCAGGCGGGTTTGTCCTACATAAACCGCGCCGGCTAAAATATATTTATTACCGGTTTCCAACTTTTCTACCGGCTCCATCGTTTTCATGGAAAACACATTAAGATAATCATTTTTGAAGCCTTTCGCTTCCAGTTCATCTTGTTGATGATCTAACAACAATTTGGGCTCCATCACTCCATCTTTGATCTGGCGTTCCACATACTGCAGTGCCCTGTATAAACCGGGGGCTATCTTCCTTTGTTCATCATTTAAATACGCATTCCGGCTGCTCAGCGCGAGACCGTCATTGGCACGTGCTATAGGCGCGGCAATCAACTCAACATCATGGTTGAATTCGTGCACCATCTGCTTCAGGATCTGAAACTGCTGAATATCCTTTTGACCAAAAATTGCCACATTCGGCTCTATGATGTTGAAGAATTTATTCACCACTAACACAATCCCTTCAAAAAAACCGGGGCGGCTTCCCCCATCCATATACTCATTCAAGGTATCCACCTCAATGCGAAAATACTTTTTCCCGGAACCATACATGACCTTATCATTCGGAGTAAAAACCAATGAGGCTCCCTCCTTTTCACATGCATCCAAATCAACCTGAACCTGCCGAGGATAGTCCTCAAAATCTTCATTCGGCCCAAACTGCTCTGGATTTACATAAATGGAAACCACCACTTCATCTGCTTTTTTCTTTGCAAGGCGAATCAGCGACAAGTGTCCTTCATGCAATGCTCCCATAGTTGGAACAAAAGCGATAGTCTTACCTTGTTTTTTCAGGGCTGAAATTTCCTTCCTGATCTCATCAATGGAAGTACACTGTTTCATGAACGACAATGGTTAATTTTGAAAGGGCATAAAGGTACTGATTTATTTGATGAAGTTTGAATATTCATACGTTCCAAAAAAGTGTTTGGTGCAGTTGGAGCTTACACCTGTATTCGGTATCTATGGAAGGCTTGATCTTTTCTATAAAGTAGTTGAAACAAAAAAAGGCTTTCGATATTTCCATCGAAAGCCTTTTATCAATTCAATTTGAAGAGCGATTCTAAACGCCTGCTTTTTGCTTCTCAGCTCTTTTACGTTCGTTGTGATCAAGATGCATTTTACGAATTCGAAGACTTTTTGGCGTTACTTCCAACAGCTCATCATTATCAATAAATTCGATACACTGCTCAAGACTTAACTTCCTGGCTTGATTTAATTTTACTGAATCGGACGTCTGTGTAGCTCGGTGGTTGGTCAGGTTTTTCTTCTTCACCACATTCACCACCATATCGTCGCTGCGTTTGTTTTGGCCAACAACCTGTCCTGCATATACAGGATCTCCGGGCTTAACAAAAAATTCTCCGCGATCTTGTACGCCTTCCAGGGCATAGCCTGTTACATCGCCTTGTTCCAGTGCAATCAGCGCTCCGCGGGTTCTTCCGGGGATCTCGCCTGCATAGGGCTCATAGGCATCAAACTGCTGGTGCATAATTCCGGTTCCACGCGTTTCCGTCAACATTTCGCCACGGAATCCGATCAACCCACGGGAAGGAACACGGAATTCAATTCGGTTGTTTTCCCCTTCTTGGCTCATGGAGGTCATGATCCCTTTTCGTTTCTGAAGGTTATCGATCACCCGGTTGCTGTAATCAGTCAATACATCAACTACTACTTCTTCCACCGGTTCGTGAGTTACTCCATCAACTTCTTTGAAAAGTACTTCCGGTCGGGAAACCGAGAATTCAAATCCTTCACGGCGCATGGTTTCAATTAAAATAGCCATCTGTAATTCACCACGACCAGAAACTTTATAGATATCAGGACTTTCCGTCTGCTCTACACGCATAGCTACATTGGTGCGAACTTCTTTTGTCAACCGGTCTTTCAACTGATTAGAAGTCACATAATCCCCTTCTTTTCCTGCAAAAGGAGAATTGTTTACGCGGAAATACATCGCGATAGTCGGTTTATCCATGTCCACATATTCCAGGGGACTCATGTCTGCGGTATCGGTCAGTGTATCGCCTACATTTACTTCTTCATAGCCCGCAAGTGCGATGATGTCTCCAGCTACGGCGTGTTCAACCGGCTCTCGTTGCAGTCCGTTAAAAGTATACAATTTGGTGGCACGGGCTTTTTCCCGAACCTCTCCTTTACCATTCATCAGCGCAACTTCTTGCCCAATTTTGATAGTGCCTTGTTCTATCCTTCCAACGGCAATACGGCCTACATAGTCATTCCAGTCGATGCTGCTTACCAGCATTTTGAATTTGGCTTCAGTGTTTTGCTCAGGTGCAGGCACATGCTCCACGATCTTATCAAGAAGGGGAGCCAGATCTACATCTTCGTCTTCCAGATTCTCTTTGGCTATACCGTTTACTGCAACTGCGTACAGTACAGGGAAGTCGAGCTGTTCGTTTGTTGCATCAAGCATTACAAACAAGTCAAAAATTTCATCTAATACGGCATCAGGGCGGGCATCTTTCCGGTCGATCTTATTGATAACTACGATCGGCTGATATCCCAGACTCAACGACTTTCGAAGTACGAACTTTGTTTGTGGAAGTGGTCCCTCAGCAGCATCTACCAAAAGGATCACTCCGTTCACCATTTTCAGGATACGTTCCACTTCACCCCCAAAATCGGCGTGACCCGGTGTATCCACGATATTGATCTTCGTGTCATTCCAATTAACAGCCGTGTTTTTTGAACTGATGGTGATTCCGCGTTCCTTTTCCAGATCGCCGGAATCCATGACCCTCTCGTCTACCTGTTGGTTCTCTCTAAACGTTCCACTCTGTTTTAGAATTTGATCTACCAGTGTGGTTTTGCCATGATCTACGTGAGCAATGATGGCGATATTTCTTAAATCTTGTGACATGTAGGTGTGTAAAATCTATTATTTAAAATGAGGTAGCTGACCGGTTTATCTTTTTGATCGAAATTGACAAGTAACGATCTTTAGTTATCCACTAATTCACCGAAAAACAGCAAGCCTTAAATATACGGTTTATTTGGCGATTTCCGTATTAATTAATTGAGAATAAATTTTGATCACAATTAAAAGACCACTGTACTATTCTGGAAAGATTTCGCTATCTTTGCATAAATATATATGCATCAATACATATAATATCATGAGAACAACATTAGACATACCTGAAAAACTGATCGATGAGGCTATGAAGGCAACTGGAGCAAAAACTAAAAGTCAGCTCATCAAAGATGCTTTACAGGAGCAAATTGACCGTTCAAAGCGTAAAAAATTGATTGCGCTTAAAGGCACTGTCGATCTGGATATCGACCTGGATACTCTCAGAGATCGTAAACTGTAAACAATGTCTCGATATAAGGTTTTAGTAGATAGTTCAGTATGGATAGATTATTTCAAGAATGGAAATTATCCTGAGTTGGATTTCCTTATTGAAGAAGAGCTTGCCTGCATCAATGAACTGATCTTAACTGAAATAGCTCCTCTACTGAAGAAGAAGAAAAAAGACGATTTACTTGAAGGTTTACGTGCCATTGAGAAGATTCCTTTGAATATTGATTGGGAGATTATTCGCCATTATCAATTGGCAAATTTAAAAACTGGCATAAATAAAGTGGGTATTCCTGACCTGATTATTTTACAACAAGTAATTGATGAAAAAATTTCACTTTTTTCTTTGGACAAGCATTTTAGAATGATGAAAGAACATTTACATTTTGATCTTTTCAACTTCAATAGATAAACATGCTCATCCCTATTCTCTGGCTCATTTTTGGGCTGATATTTTTACTTAAAGGTGCCGACTGGCTCGTTGATGGCGCTTCAGCACTCGCAAAAAAATTCAATATTTCTGATCTGGCAATAGGACTTACCATCGTTGCTTTTGGAACTTCAGCCCCGGAATTGGTGGTGAATGTAATGGGAAGTATGCAGGGACATCACGAGATCGTTTTCGCAAATGTGATCGGAAGTAACAATTTCAATCTTCTGGTGATTTTGGGAATCTCCGGTTTGATAACCCCGCTTGTGGTGCAATCCAGTACCGTTTGGAAAGAAATACCCATATCCCTTTTTGGAGCAATTTTACTTTTCATCGTAGCTAATGACTTTTGGTCCCCCAAGACCTTCACACTTTCCCGTATCGACGGCTTCCTTTTTCTGCTCCTATTCGCAGGATTTCTGTTCTATGTGTATAAACAACTTTCTTCTGATTCTGCAGAAACCGGGTCACCGGAAAAACCATATTCACAATTCAAGATCTGGAGCTTCATCATTATCGGATTAGCCGGACTGGTATTTGGAGGACGGTTGGTGGTCAACAATGCCATTGAAATTGCAACGGTATTAGGAATCAGTGAAAAGATCATTGGGTTAACCATCATCGCCGCTGGAACTTCCCTGCCGGAACTGGCTACTTCCATTGTAGCCGCCATGCGTAAGAATGTAGATATCGCTGTGGGGAATATCATTGGCTCCAACATCTTCAATATCTTTCTGATCCTGGGAATTAGTTCCCTGGTAAATCCGATCAGCTACAATCCCTCTTTTAATTCGGAAATGTACCTGCTGGGCGGGGGAACTTTACTCCTGTTTATCGGGATGTTTACCGGACAGAAGAAAAAGCTGGATCGCTGGGAAGCTGCCCTTTTGCTGCTGATCTTTTTGGGATATACCGGGTATTTGATTGCCGGGGAGATTTGAAACATCGGCCCCAATGCCCGGGAAACGCTCGCTGGTTCTAACACTTTTGTTTGATCCTGCAGCGAGCGATAGATCCTGAGAGCCTTGCGAAAATGATGGATTCATTACTGTCATTTCATCAGTTTATGTTGATTTAATGCTCTGGTAACCGTTTAGTAATATTTGGATTCCATATTCCAATATGAAATCATGTTACCACATACTCTTTCTTCTGACCGCTATTTTGCACATTCCTTTTAGTCTTGCATCTGCCCAGGATGCCAAAGATGAGATCGAAAAATCTATATCTCGTGATGCAATGCCAGCCAGTGCCTTATCACAGATAAATCAATTTTGGAATGAGCAGAAAAAAGTAGATTTTTATCTTCAATCACACGGTGAAATGATCAGCTATGAAGCAAAGCTTGATTGGGAAGGTCATCAATACAGTATCGAATTTGATTCAACTGGTTCGCTCATCGACGTTGAGCAGCTTATCAAGTTTGAGCAACTTCCCGAAGCTTTGCGGAACACCATCACAGAAGAAATAGACAAACAGTACACCCGGTTCAAATTCACCCGGATACAGCGTCAGTTTTCAGCTTCGGAAGAAGATGACAATGACGAGGTTCTGGAAGATGTGCTTGATGAAGATTTCGAAGACCTAATAATTAACTTTGAAATAGAAATTGATGCACAAAACAAAAAAGTACTTGGGTCATTTGAGTTACTGTTTGACGAACATGGAAATTTAATTCAGAAACGTAGAATTGTGAGACGTTCGCTGGATAACATCTGGTAATACATGAAGTTTTTAAAAACCTGGGCGCTACTGGCAGTGGCAACACTGCTTCCGGTATGTGCATTTTCGCAACAAGCAGAACTCATCTGGAATCCTGAACTTTCCTATTCCTGGAAATCATCTGACCGAATTGGATTTAATGCCAAGCTCTCGGTCTTCAATTCCATCCGGGATTTTAATAATGATGGTGCTATTCAATACATCGAGCCACAATTTTCATTTTCTTATGGTCTTTCTGCAGGAACCAAAATTGGCGGCGGATATTACTACCGGCTCTCAACTCCCCTGATCGATGGCTATCAATATGAGCATCGTTTCCTGCAACAAATCGGGTTTATTTCCTATATCGGAGATCGAAGATTGGCTCACCGGGTTCGGCTCGAGCAACGCGTTCGTTCAAGTTCATACCAAAACAGACTACGCTATCGTCTGAGCTACGATTTTCCGCTACAAGGCGAAAAACTCGACCCCGGCGAAAAATACCTCATCCTGAAAGACGAGATGATGACTGCTTTCAACAAAAATGAAGCTGATGCGGAGAACCGTGCTTCCGTTGGACTAGGCTGGTATTTCAATTCAAAACAAAAATTTGAGCTGGGACTCCAATACCGCACGCAAGATATCTTCAGCGATGGGGGGATCAGTCATCTTTTCCTGATCAGTACTTCGTATTATTTGAATAGGTAAGATAAGTTTTGGGCCGAACGCTGCGAGGTCTTGGGGACGCTCGCAGCGTTCTACATCCTTTTTTATTCCGCAGCAACCTCGCAGCGTGCGGTAGCTCCTGTACCGATATTTTCGGGATTGCGAAATGATTGTTGAAATAGACTCCACTCAATTCTACTTTTCTAAATAACGAAATAATCTGAAAGATCATGGACCTTAAACTCACCAACCAACGATTTGTAGTATGCGGAGCTTCCAGCGGTTTTGGGGAAGCCATTGCCCGACAGCTTTTGCAGGAAGGCGCACACGTAGTTTTAATTGCTCGCCGGGGAGAACTACTTCGGGAAAAATTCGATCATTTTAAAGAGCAAACCGAGATTATTGAAGGCAGCCTGATCTATGGCGAAACACTGGACAAGATCGAACAATCGGTTCAAGCCAAAGAAACGCATGGAATTGTATTTAATGCAGGAGGACCTCCCACCGGAACGCCGCTCGAAACCAACATGGACGACTGGGATTCCTCCTGGAAATTAGTGATGCGGTGGAAAATAGATCTGGCCCTACGACTGGCTCCCTACTTCAAAGAAAAAGAATATGGGCGAATGATCTTTGTGGAAAGTCAGTCGGTGAAGCAGCCTTTGCCTTCTCTTTCACTCAGCAACAGTTTTCGTGCCGGAGTGGTTGGGTTTGCGAAGTCGCTGGCATTGGAAATTGCCAAATCGGGAGTTACTGTGAATGTTCTGGCTCCTGGTTCACACGAAACACCGGCCATTGAACGAGTGATCGAAAAGAATAAAGCTTCCCTGAATATCAGTTTTGAGGAAGCCAAGGAAAAGATGGAAGAGAATATTCCGGTAGGCCGAATGGGAAAAGCTGAGGAATTTGCGTCACTTGCAGCCTGGTTACTTTCACCGCATGCAGGTTATGTAACAGGGCAAACCATCAGTCACGATGGCGGTAGCATCAAAGGATTGTTTGGATAAAAAAAAGAGAGAGCGTCAAACTCCCTCTTTTGCTTAGCTACTTTAACTTCAAAATCACTCTATAAAGGTGACTTTTCCGGTATCCAGGTCATAAAATGCTCCGGCGATAACCACATCACCATTGCGCTCCAATTCCGCAATGATGGGGCTGTTCTCGCGCATTACAGAAATGGTGTTGCGAACATTATTATTCACCACTTCAGTTACATACTCATTGTTGGCTGTTGAGCGGTCGCCCTGATAGCTGGCCGTCATCTCAATAGCCGGCTCGATCTTATCCAGCATGGCCGTGATATTGCCCATTTCCACACCATCAATAGCAGCTTTTACAGCTCCACAGGCTTCGTGGCCCATTATAACTACAACTTTTGAACCGGCCACAGCAGTAGCAAATTCTGAACTGCCTAGGATATCTTCATTCACGAAATTACCGGCCACCCGTGCAACAAAAATGTCTCCGACTCCTTTGTCGAACACTTTTTCAACGGGTACACGGCTGTCTACACAAGAGATTACAATAGCCTCCGGATATTGTCCTTTAGCAGTTGCTTTTACCTGAGCTTGATAGTCGCGGGGAGTCAAAGCGTTATTAGCATACCGCTCGTTTCCTTCCTTCATTCCTTGAATGATCTGTTCAGGAGTTAGCTTATCCTGATCGTTGTCTGTGATCACATTTGATGTGAGAGTCGCTGTTGCCACTTGCATGTTTTGGTCATAGCTCTTTTCTGTGCAGGCGGTGATTAACAATCCGGTTACAAATAGAGAAAAAATAATTTTAAATGATCTCATTGGTTTACATGATCTAAGATTAATATGGATGTAATGATGTCATCAAAGGTCATGTGCCCTTACCTTTATTTGTTGAAGAATAGTTTCAGGATATAAATCAGCCCAACTAAGGCGTACTTATTCCATAGAATAATTTCCTATAAATTGATGACATGAATGTTGAGACGGGCTTAGATCATGTCGGGCGGCGGAGTAGCCACTGATGGAACGTACAAGTTCCGGAAGACCATGTAGGTGTTTCTGGCTTTCTTCAATGGAGAAATAAAAACGGGATCGGCATCCTCATGCTCAATTTCGTCTTCACTGCCATGCTCTTCAATCACGTCGGGCAGAGGCACCGGAGAAGTATCAGCCACAGTTTGCACTGGAGATGGCGGAATCAACCAGCCAAATTCGTGCATTATAGTGAAGCTGAAGAACAATAAAATCGCTCCCACAACACCGGCAATATTTTTACGTGAATTTTTCATGGATAATTTATTTGCCGAGATAACTGAACTTTAAGTTAGGGAGTTCCAATTTTTTTGAAATCTTTTTCACCATATAACCCTTTGCCTTGGAACGCCTTTCCAATATAAATCTGTTGTTCACATCTGAATAAACAAAATTAAAACTTAACTGTTGGCCATGAAGCTTAATCGGCTATTCATCATTTTCATTATTTTAGGATTCCAGACCTCCATTTTTGCACAAACTACAGGAACAATAACGGGCACTGTTACCGATGCTAAAACCGGGGAGCCGCTCATCGGAGCTACGGTAATTTTGGAGGGAACTCAACTGGGAGATGCTACCAACACCGAAGGCCGCTATACCATCAACAACATTCCCACAAAAACATACAATGTGAAAGCTTCATTTGTGGGATTTGTGGAGCAAACCAAATTCAACGTAGTCGTTCGCTCGGAGGGGAATATTGACCTTAATTTTGAGCTTCAGGAACAGGTGAGTGAACTGGATGAGATCAACATCACCCCAAACCCTTTTGCCAAAGAAGAGGTCACCCCGCTTTCGATTCAGAAATTCAGGCAGGAAGAAATTGCTGCCTATCCCGGCGGTAATAACGATATTGCCAAGGTAGTGCAATCGCTGCCCGGAGTTTCAGGCTCGGTAGGTGGATTTCGGAATGATGTGATCATCCGCGGAGGCGCTCCAAACGAGAATGTGTATTATCTGGATGGCATTCCCATTCCCAATATCAATCATTTCTCAACACAGGGCAGCGCGGGCGGTCCTGTGGGATTGCTGAATGTATCATTCTTTGAAGGCGTGTCACTGACGGCCAGTTCTTTTGATGCCGAATATGAGAATGTGCTTTCCGGCGTCCTTCAATTCAATCAGCGAAATGGAAATGATCGGGAGTTTGCCGGAAATTTGCGTGTTAGCTCCAGCGAGGCAGCCCTGACCGTGGAAGGCCCGCTTTTTAAGGGTAATGATTCTGAAGCCAACACAACCTACATCGCCTCTGTACGGAGGTCCTATTTACAGCTGTTGTTCCAGGTCATCGGCTTACCCTTTCTGCCGGATTACTGGGATTATCAGTACAAAGTAAATCACCGCATCGATGATAAGAACCGGATATATATTACAGGCGTTGGCTCCATTGATGATCTTGCCATCAACAATATAGAGGAATTCGATCCTGAACAGGAAGCTATCCAAAATCAGATCCCGGTTATACGCCAAAACAGCAACACCGTGGGTATCGGGTGGCGGCGACAGTTTGACGATAACTCCGGATTTATGGAAACCGTACTCAGCAACAATACCCTAGGTAATTTCTTTTATCGGTATGAGGATAATGTGAATGAAACCGGACTTTATCTGAAGAATGAATCCCGGGAAACAGAAACGCATCTTCGGTACCAAGCCACTAAGTTTGTGGATAACTGGACGCTTTCAGGTGGGTTGAATGTCATCAACGCTGATTACAATAATACGACCGAAGATCTCATCAATGATCTGAATTTTGAGACCAGCCTGAATTTCTTCCGTTACGGGATCTTTGCACAGAGCTCCGCCAATTTCTATAACAACCGGCTGGGCCTTTCCTTTGGACTAAGAGCCGACGGCAACACCTTTACCGAATCAGGTAACGAGATCTACCGCACAGTGAGTCCCCGGTTCTCCATTTCCTACAAACTCACTGAGAACGAAAAGTGGACTGCAAATGCATCGGTGGGCCGGTACTTCAAGATCCTCCCCTACACCACCCTTGGGTTTCAAACAAATTCCGGGAATTTTCCCAATACCACCTCCGCTTACATTCAAAGCGATCACCTTGTAGCAGGAATTGAATATTTACTGAATGAGCGTGCGCGGATATCAGCCGAAGGCTTTTTGAAGCTTTACGATAACTACCCAATTTCCACTACAGACAGTGTTTCACTGGCTAACAAAGGAGGCGATTTTGAGGTTTTTGGGAGTGAGGAAATAACTAGTGAAGGAGAAGGACGTACCTATGGAGTGGAGTTGCTTTACCAGCAAAAATTCACCGGTAAGTTCTACGGCGTTGCCGCTTTCACTTTCTACAAAAGTGAATTCACCAACCTGTTTAGCAACGATTATAAACCGGCTGTTTGGGATAACGGCGTGTTGATATCTCTGTTAGGAGGCTACAAATTTGGCAATAACTGGGAAGTTAGCTCTCGGTATCGTTTTCTTGGGAAAGCACCCTACCCACCGGTTGACCAGCAGCAAACTCTGGAAAACTATCCCGCAGTATTTCGGGATTATGAAGAGCTAGGCTCCGTTCGGCTTGATCCGCTTAGTCAACTTGATGTCCGCATCGACAAAAAATTCAATTTTGAAAACCTGAGCCTGGATGTATATCTGGAAGTGCAAAATGTACTCGCTCAGCCAAGTCCTTCTGAACCCCGCTATGGGTTAGACCGGAATGAAAGTGGGGAGATCATCAGACCAAGAGAATTGGTTCGCGTGAGCGCCACTGAAAGTGGTGAAGTGTTGCCATCAATAGGACTTGTGCTGAATTTTTAGGCAGCGTGTTAAATGGCTAATTCAGTACCGTAAAATATGCAACGGCTTTGGGCTGAAAACTTCGGAGCCGAATTTCATATTCGTTCTCAGTTAGTTCAATATCGGGTGTAACAAACCCTGTTTCGTCTTCCACGATCTTGGAATAGGGAACGTAAACATCATAAGGCTGGGTCTTCATTACATCGGAATATTGCTCAATAGGCACATCAAACTTGATGGTTACCGAAGAAGGATTGTAGTTCACATTTTGCCCCCTCGGCAAGCCCCGTGTTCGGATGTAAACCGTTGTCTCGCCTTCAGTAAATTCTGAGACATCGGCACGGAATGTGATCTCCTGTTCCGACAACTCGATCACTCCTTCAGATCCTTTCAGGGCAAGCGTAGTTCGAATGTCATCTCTTATTCCCGTCATATGAAGCGTATCCCTTACCTCCCACTGACTGATCTCCGCTACCTTGGATTCTGCGCCTGTAACCGTAATGCTATCGGGAGAATAGGAAGGCTCTCCTACCAATCCATACCGGGTTTGAAACTGAAGATCCGTGTTGATCTTGACCGGCACTTTTTTGGATACCTTGGGCTCCATATTTACTGAAAGAATGAGTGGCTGTACTTTGGCGATATCCACTTCCTGCAAATAACTTAAGCGTTGCCGAACCTGATCAAATAAATTGATCTCACTCTCTTCAATATTGATCACAACCGAGGGAGGATCATTATATAAATTCAGAAGCTGCCAGCCGTCTCCTGAAATACTTACTTGCACAAATTCCGGGAGATCTTCGGTGAGCGCCATATCTTCCGGGATATTTCCTGCCTCAACAGGAACATTGAGTGTGAGGCTGAAGCTTCCACTCAAATTCACAATAAACCAGAGTGAGACCGCCATAATATAAGCACCAATAAATACAACGATCTTCTCACGCCTTAGGAAGCGTGCTTCTTCCTCATTGGCACCGGGCTTGGTTCCGGGCTTGATCAAATTCTTTAAGCGATTAATAAGTTGGTTTTCGGAGATCTCTGGCATAGCCGAATATAGATGCAGGATTCAGGTTTATCAACTAACTGCGAACAATGATATCAGAAACAACATCACCTTTAACTTTTGAATTCAAACGTTTGGCGATACTGAACCGGTTTGCGTGAATTTCAGCCCGCCATGAGGGATGCTTAACTTTTATGGCAAGTTTAGTTCCTTCAAAGTGAAGATCTTCAACTTCTGAGGCCATCCGCTCTCCCACTACTTCTGCAAAGGCAGACAATATCATTCCCTGCTTCAGCTTTCGTTTTTGGGGAAATTTCTCAATGAATTCTTCCAGCACTGAGCTCAGTGATTTAGGGGTATCGAATCTCATTTTTTCACCTCGGTTACTTCTCCTTGTTCTACCCGGTAGATACGATTATTTGTTCTATCAAATTCAACATAATCCTCAAAAGGAACCGGATTGGCGGAAGTTATAAATATTTGACCTTTGTGTTGTTGAAGAGCTTCCAGTAAAATTTCAGTTTTATGAGGATCCAGATCACCAAATACATCATCGAGCATCAGTATTGGCAGGTCATCCAGTTCATCGGAATAATAATGTAACTGTGCCATTTTCAAAGAAAGTGCAAACAGCCTGTGCTGACCCTGTGAGCCATACTTGCGCAGTTCAAAATCATCCAGATAAAAAACGATCTCATCCCGATGCGGGCCCACCGTTGTCACTTCCCGGTCTATTTCTTTTTCCTGTACTTTTTCAAGTTCTGCGTAATATTTATTCTCGATCTCTTTTGCATCTGCAGAGGGTTCGCAAAAAGTTTGATATGTCAGATTGGTGGTCAGGTCCATCCCCGATATCATGGCATAATCTTTTTCCAGATATGCTTTCAGGTTTTCGAGTACTTCATATCGTTTGGCAATGATGCGCGAACCGGCTTCCACCAGCTGCACGTTCCAGGGTTCCAGGTACGCTTCAAGAACAGATGTTGGCCCTCTAAATTCCTGCAAAAGAGAATTCCGTTGCTTCCGGACTTTACGATACTCGATCAGGTCCCGAAGGTAGGCCGGTGAAATCTGACTGATAAAGGAGTCGATGAAACTGCGCCTTTCAGTAGGCCCTTCTAGCGTAAGTTTTTTGTCATCCGGAGTGAGCGTAACCACCGGCACCATTCCAATCAGGTCCGACAACCGATCGAGCGGAGAGTCATTCACAAAGATCTTCTTTCCATCTCCCCTCGAATACGAACACGATACTTCAAATTCAGACCTGATCTGTCCTTCAAAATGCCCTTTCACCATAAAGTAAGTTTCATCCTGATTGACGACATACATGTCGCTGGTAGAAATAAAACTTCGCGACATGCACAGGTAATGAATGGCATCTATAAGGCTGGTTTTGCCGGAGCCGTTTGGTCCTGTTATCACATTCAGGTGTGGAGCCCATTCAACCTTGGTGCCCAGATGATTGCGAAAATTAAGAAGTTCGGTATGGGTATTGCGCATGCATTTATGGTACGCATTCTATGACTTTTAAGCAGATAGTTTTCCCATAAAAAAAGAGCCGGCTCCCCTATAAAACCGGCTCTGAAAAGCTACTATGTATAGAGTAAGAGCGATCTCAAGCCAATTCCTTACAAAAAAAATTCAGAAAAGTACTTCCTCCTATAAAAAACATATTGTTATCAATAACAATAATTGGAAGATTTTTCAGCTCATTTCGAGTATTTCATTGCTCATCAATTAGGTGACAACGCGGAGCGCATATCACCAGGCATAGGAGAATGTTCTTGAACTTTAATACCAGCTACATACGCTCTGCGTAGTAGCGAATATGAGCCATTTAAAACGTGAATCACAAAGAGTGAAAAATGTATTCAATAAAAAAAGCCCCTGAATGTTCAGGGGCTTTCATAAAATTGATATGGACTTTGTTATTAGAGTCCGAAGGCATCACGACCGAGGAACAGGGCAGAATCTCCCAGTTGCTCTTCGATACGAATAAGCTGATTGTATTTTGCAATACGGTCGGTTCGGCTCATGGAACCGGTCTTGATCTGTCCGGCGTTTGTAGCCACAGCCAGATCGGCGATCGTCACATCTTCCGTTTCACCGGAGCGGTGAGAGATCACAGCTGTGTATCCATTTTTGTGTGCCATTTCGATCGCATCAAGCGTTTCGGTGATGGTTCCGATCTGGTTCACTTTAATAAGAATGGAGTTCGCGATGCCTCGCTCAATTCCGGTAGCAAGGCGCTCTGTGTTGGTTACAAACAAGTCATCCCCAACCAGCTGAACTTTATCGCCAACAGCATCAGTTAGTTTTTTCCAGGCATCCCAGTCATTTTCAGCCAGGCCATCTTCAATGGAAATAATTGGGAATTTATCTACCCAGTTACTCCAGTATTCCACCATGGCATCGGTGTCTTTTGTAGAACCGTCGCTCCACTTAAATTCATACAGTCCGGTTTCATCATTATAAAACTCAGATGCTGCAGGATCTAAAGCGATCAGGATATCTTCTTCCGGAGTATATCCTGCTTTTTCAATAGCGGTTAAAATTACTTCGATTGCTTCTTCATTGGATTTCAGGTTGGGAGCAAAACCACCTTCATCTCCAACTGCTGTTCCATAGCCTTTGCTGGAAAGTACTTTCTTCAGATTATGAAAAACTTCGGCACCCATTTGCAGTGCTTTGCTGAACGAGTCGGCACCGGCAGGCATGATCATAAATTCCTGAAAATCCACGCTGTTGTCTGCATGCGAACCACCGTTGATGATATTCATCATGGGCAGCGGCATCACTTTGGCATTCACTCCACCAATATATCTCCAGAGCGGCATACCAAGATCTTCGGCAGCAGCTTTTGCAACAGCCATAGATACACCCAGGATAGCGTTGGCACCTAAATTTGCTTTATTCGGAGTTCCATCTAATTCCAGTAACAGATCATCCAGATCTACCTGATTAAAGACCGACCGGCCACGTAATTCATCAGCAATCGTGGTGTTTACATTTTCAACAGCTTTCAGCACACTTTTGCCGAGATAATAATCTTTGTCTCCATCTCGCAATTCAACGGCTTCGTGTTCTCCGGTAGAAGCTCCGGATGGTACCGCAGCACGGCCAACTGTTCCGGTTTCAAGGGTTACATCTACTTCTACAGTAGGATTACCGCGCGAGTCAATGACCTGCCGCGCGTGAACATCTTCAATAAAACTCATTCTAATTTCTCCGATTAGTTAGTGATTAAGAGTCTTTAAGGTACCACGATTTAACATGTACTTAAAGCCATTTCATGTGAAGTTTCGTAACTTTAGTTGAAGATTTGATTAACTAATTGTGAAAATTCACAATATTAAACCCTTAAAACCTATTCGTCTTGCAGCAAGATAAGCAGCACCCCTGGGTCATCCTTTTTGATATTGATGGCACCCTCTTAACCGTAGACAGTAAATACAACCGCAGCCACCTTCGCCGAATTCTGGATGAACTTGATATTGATTATCCGGATATGGAAACCGACTCTTTCTCAGGCCGCACCGATCACGACATTTTTACTTCGTTTCTGGTGAACCATGATTTTGATGAGGAACTGTATCAGCAATTCAAAACCAGGTATCTCCATTACCTGCAAAATGTACTTTTAGCTAAAACCGAACGTGTGCAAAGGCACGACCATATTGATGAAGCCCTCGAGTACTTTTTTGAGGGAGATTTTATTTGCGGATTGCTTACAGGAAATTACCCTCAGGCTGCGCACATCAAATTAAAAGCAGCAGATATTGACCGTGATTTTTCTTTTGGTGCTTTTGGGGAATTTGAAAAGGATAGAAATAAGCTGCCGGGTCTGGCTCTTCAAGAAGTTGAAAAGCACTTTGAATTCAGCCCTGATCCTTCTCGCTTTCTTATTTTGGGAGATACTCCACGCGACATAAAGTGCGCAAAAAATTCAGGAATGAGATGCGTGGCAGTAACTACTGGTAAATATGATCGAGAAGAGCTGGAAGAGCATGGCCCGAATCTTGTGATCGACAATCTGGCGCAACCTGAAAAGTGGTTCAACGAGATCAACAAGAACGGAAAAGCTTAGATAGATTTTCTAAACCCTGTAACCCACACCAAGTAGCCCGAAACTCATTCTTACCACATCCACCCAAAGATGAAAGAGATCTGAGCGGAACCAAAATACTTACGCGGACCGTTTGCTTTTTCAAGTGGGGCAAAATCATCCTGCCCAACCTGAACCGCATCAACATTGCCTAAACCACATGGATTTATGGCCTGCTGATTTATTCGGTTCAGATCCGGGGCACAAGGCTCCAGCACCTGAATTCCCTTGCTGAAATAATTCATCGTATACCCAAACTGTACACTGGAAAGGCTACTGAATTTCTCCCCAAAATCAATTCCTACAACAAACTCGCCACCAAATCCCCAATGACTATCGGCTTGTTTCCAACCGGTAAAAATATCATTCACTCTTTCTGAATAATTATAAATATTCACGTTGTTCTCTCTGAATCCATTCTCGTTTGCGTCATCAAAATAAGGGTATGAAAAAGCATAGGTTGGTCCTGCACTCAGCGATGAAAAGACTCTGAAATTATCTGAAATATCCTCTGCGAATAATCTTTTTTTCAACCCAACATACAGCGGGAAAGAGAGCACTCTTTTATACTTTTCGGGTACCGTTCTGAATCCAAAATAATAATCAACATACGTTTGTTCGGTAGGATCTTTAAGAGCCGCAGCTTTTAGCGTGATGATAGCCTCGGTATAAGAATCTAAGCCAATGCGAAACTGCCCTCCGGCTCCCACACCAAAATCATTCAGGGAAAAATTAAAGCCAAATCCTGTGCGAAATCCTTCATCATAGAGATTACGGGGTTTCTCTCTTTCGAGCACATCTGGTTCACTAAATTGAGCTAAAATCGGAAAGCCGGCAGCTGAAAACGCAAACACCAGGGTAAAAATCAGAAGTTTTTTCATTCAAAAAGTGGTTTAAAAACGGTTTTGAGTACATTTCCTATAAATGGAACGAATTTTTCAATAAAAACTTATTGTGTTAATATAATATCCTTTTATTTTCAGCACGAATTTTCTATTCAACAAAGCTTTAAAATAATTAATTCAAGCTACAAAGCATGAATTCACACACAACTTATTTTGTATTTGGGCCAACTGCAACGCTTCGCAGGATGTCTTCGAAAATGTTCAAAGAACATCCCCCAAAATTTTTGTACGAGTATTCTCCTGAAGACTCTAAAGAAACAATTTATGTAGCCGTTTATGAGGAGTATGAAAAACAGATCAACTCTAGTGTAACGCTTACTTGTATTGTGGAGAGTCTTGGGAAACACAACAAGATCGTACTGAAAAAGACCGGAGGACGTATGGGCTTCAGAGGTAGTTCTTTATCTGAAGAACGAAATGTAGAATCGAATGTTATTGATTTTATACTCGACTTTTCCAAACGTCATGGCCTTACTCTTCAGGAGGAGCAACCCCCCAAGCAAGCAGAGGAAGAATAATTCATGCCTAAAGTTCCCTCCGTATGGACGGTACTTAGCATGCTTGAATGGGCCACTGCTTATTTTGAGGAAAACGAAGTAAAGTCTCCCCGTTTTAGTATTGAGTGGCTACTGGCTGATGTCCTTTCTATAAAAAGACTTGACCTTTACCTCGAATATGATCGTCCGCTATCATCGGCTGAGCTGGAGAAGTTGCGTCCATTAGTGAAAAGGCGAGCCGGCCACGAACCACTGCAATATATTACCGGTGAAACTGATTTTTATAATGTAAAAATAAAAGTTGAGCCCGGCGTATTGATCCCACGACAAGAAACAGAAGAACTTGTTGACTGGATCTTGCAAAGCTATCCAAAAGATGCTGAACTTAATGTTCTGGATATTGGAACTGGTTCCGGATGCATCCCCATTGCCTTAAAAAATGAACGGCCAAACTGGAATATATACGCAACGGACATTTCCCCTCAGGCTCTTGACATCGCCAAGACCAACGCAGAGCTAAACAGTACGGAGATTCATCTCCAGCAAGACGACCTTTTCTCTCCAAAGGCTTTCCAGGATACCTCTTTCCACCTGATCATCTCAAACCCTCCTTACATCCTGCGATCAGAAAAATCCGGACTGGATGAGGAAGTCAAAAAATACGAGCCCGAGCTTGCCCTTTTTTGTGAGTCTACAGAGAAAATGTATGGCGCACTCGAAGAACTCAGCCGCTCAAAACTTTCTGAAGATGGAGACTTATTTTTAGAGCTCCACGAGGACTATTCGGAAGAAGTTCATCAGCTTTTTAAAACACGTGGCTGGAACGGGACCATTAAGAATGACTATAGTGGTAAGCCTCGTTTTTTTAAGGGTGAAAAAAGTAAAACTTCCAGTTGAATTTGATTCTTTTTTTTGGAGTCAAAAACTCAACATCAGAATGTGGAAAACTTGTGGAAAAATTATTCACTCTAATTTCAGTTGCATAACAAAAAGGTTGTTTCCGTGTTACGGCAATGTTACGCAGTGTCAAGGCGTTTTTGAGTATTTTTTGGGAAAATTGTTAATACGCTGACACTCAATGGTTTACGCGGTTAACGACTATGTGGATAACTTTTCAAACTTAACCATTCTTCCGTTTGACAAGTGCCGGATAAATTGCCATTTTCAACTCGCTTCAAAGGCAGCTATTTTTTTACAGCGTGTGGATAACTGACTTTGGTTTGATCTATAACATTAAGCTTCACCTCACAGGGGGATTGAAAAAATTGCACGAGCTATCGGTTGAGTCGGCATGGGAAAAGTGCCTTGATATTATAAAGGACAACATTAGTTATCAAAAGTATAAGTCTTGGTTTGAACCGATCAAACCTGTATCACTGACAAACGGCACGCTCACTATTCAGGTACCCAGTCAATTTTGGTATGAATGGCTGGAAGAGCATTACTATAATATGCTACGTTCTACGCTCGCAAAAGTGCTTGGCCCTGAAGGCAAACTTGAGTATTCCATAGTGATGGAAAAGTCTGACCAGTTTGAAAATAATCGCTCAGTCAGAATGCCGCAACGTCCCATGGGTCCTGTTCAACCTCAGGAATCAAATGGCTTCCCTGAAAATCATCCCGATCGCATCGAAAACCCTTTTGTGATACCGGGCATTCGAAAGACAAAGATAGACTCCAATCTTAATAACAATTACGTATTCGACCGTTTTATTGAAGGCGACTGTAACCGTTTAGCTAGATCAGCGGCGATGGCTATTGCTGATAATCCCGGAAGTAATTCTTTCAACCCATTTTTTGTATACGGCCCTACCGGTTTGGGAAAAACACATCTTGTTCAAAGTATTGGAAATAAGATCAAGGAGAAGTTTGGCGATGAGAAATCAGTTCTTTATATATCCTCGGAAGCTTTTACCAACGAGTTTGTACACGCCATCAGAAATAATCGCGCCAGCGAATTTTCAATGTTCTACCGGAGTATTGATGTTTTAATGGTAGATGATATTCAGTTTTTTAGCGGAAAAGAGAAAACACAGGAAGAATTTTTCCACATCTTCAACGCACTTCATCAGGATGGAAAACAAATTATACTGAGCAGTGATCGCGCCCCCAAAGATGTTCCTGATATTGAAGAACGCCTGATCTCCCGATTTGGCTGGGGACTAAGTGCAGATTTGAAAATGCCTGAGTATGAAACCCGATATGCCATCCTTGAACGCAAAGCAAATGACAATGGCATCGAGATCGACCCTCAGATCATTGAGTTTATAGCACACAATTTTAAATCAAACGTGCGAGACCTCGAAGGGGCGGTTATAAAGCTTTTGGCTCATGCATCTCTGCAAAATATTGATGACATCGACCTGGCCATGGCTAAGCGTGTGCTTAAGGATATGGTGAAAGATTCCAACACGCAGATCTCCATCGAGCAAATTCAGAATTATGTATGCGATTATTTTGGTATTGATACCAATAAAGTCCGCGAAAAAACACGTAAACAAGAAATTGTTGAAGCACGGCAAATTGCGATGTTTCTCTCCAAAAAATTCACCAAATCCAGCTTAAAGACCATCGGTCTCCATTTTGGCGGTCGAGATCACTCCACGGTAATTCATGCCATCTCAACGGTTGAAGAGCGCATCTCAACCAGTGCCAAGCATAAGCGAATGGTTGAAGAATTGCACCAACGTATTGAAGTAGCGAGCCTCTGATACCATGGATACCCTCACTATAAAAGGGATGCAGTTTAGGGGACTTCATGGAGTTCACGATCACGAAAAAGTAGAGGGAAATAGTTTTGAGGTAGACGTTATCTTTAAAGCAGACCTTAGTGCTCCCGGCTATTCAGATAAACTAAAGTATGCCATCGATTACACTAAAGTGCATGATATTTGCCGTGAAGTGATGGAGGGAGAGTCAAAAGATCTTATCGAACACCTTTGTTTTCAGATCGGACAAAAAATCATCAGCTCTATCTCAAATCAAATTAGTTTTGAAGTAGCCGTCAGAAAACTAAATCCTCCCCTTGATTTACCCGTTGAATATACCGAAGCGAGATTATCATGGCCCAGGTAGTCATTGCGCTGGGTTCCAACCTAAACGATCCGCATAAACAAATAAAAGAAGCAGGTATTTTCTTAGCATCCATTTCCGAACATCCTGTTAAGAAATCTGCAATTTACCAATCTGAACCGGTTGGCCCTTCTGAAAAGGATTTTTTGAATTCCGTTTGTGTGATCGAAACCTCCCTTCAACCCAAAAATCTTTTTGAGCAACTTAAACAGCAAGAACGTAAGCAAGGCCGGCCTTCACGGTATCCAAAATGGACGGCCCGCACATTAGATCTGGATATTATTGCCTGGGAGAACTTGGTCGTTGAAACAGATAACCTTATCATACCTCATCAAGAATATTCCCGGCGATTGTTTGTCCTAATGCCTTTAAAGGACGTTTTCCCGGATTGGAAAGATCCTGTTTCCGCTCAATCTATCGATAAGATGATAGAGCGTGCGCCGGACCTCAACATTGACAAAACAACGCTGAACTGGTAGCAGATGTCCAACTCTTATGATTTTATTGCAATAGAAGGTGTAATTGGAGCCGGCAAAACTTCGCTCGCTTCTTTACTTGCTGAACGGCAAAATGCCCGTTTGGTTTTGGAAGAATTTGAAGACAACCCCTTCCTCCCTAAATTTTACGAAGATCGTGAGCGTTACGCTTTTCAAACCCAGCTGGCTTTTTTGGCGAGCCGCTTTAAGCAACAGCAGAATATGATGAGCCAGGATCTGTTCCATCAGCTCACTATTTCGGATTACATTTTTGACAAGGACCGAATCTTTGCCCGACTGAATTTAGATCCGGATGAAATGGCATTGTATGATAATATTTTCAGCATCATGACCGGAATTGCTGCCCAGCCTGATCTTATCATCTACATTCAGTCTTCTGTAGAACGGCTAATGGATAACATCGAAAACAGGGGGCGGGAATACGAGCGCCATATTACTCCCGAGTATCTGAAAGAACTGAACGATGCTTACAATCACTTTTTTCACCATTACAACCGGGCACCACTCATTATTCTGAATGCTACGGAGGTAGATTTTGTGAATAATGTAGAACACCTTGATTATATAGAGCAGCAAATTTTTGAAGAGCCTGTTCGCACGAACACTCATATACATATTACGCCCTAAGCACCATGCTTAAGTTTATATTTTTTATCATTATATTTTTCTTTGTCATACGATTCATAAATCGATTGTTCTTACCTTCCAAAAAGCAACAACAATCGTTTGATCCGTTTAAAGGACGATCAAGCTCAGGTTTCAGCCGTAAAAAGGATTTTGATGAAATTGAAGAAGCCGAATACGAAGACCTATCAAATAAAGACAAGTAAAAACCGCACTCCATGAACTTTGAAGAGAAACTAAATAAAGGATTTGAATTACTACAAGAGAAAGACATTGATTATGCTCTGGATGTAGCTCGGGACCTGCAAAAAGAATTTCCCGATGCACATGAAGCCTGGTACTTAGAGGCTTTGGTAATGCAACAGCTAAATCAATGGGACCACAGCCAAAAGGCCATTGAAAAAGCAATAGAACTTTCGGATGAAAATGCTCCCTACTATAATTTAAGGGGAAACGTCCGCATGCAGCTTGAAAAACTGGATGAGGCAGGCAAAGATTTTGATAAGGCTATTGAGATCAATGATAGTTCTGCAGCACACCGTAATAAAGTATTGCTGATGCTGATGACCGATCGTGGACAGGAAGCTATTCCCTATCTCATTCAGCGAATCAAGAACGACCCTAAGGATGCCGAGAACTGGATCCTGATGGGTGATATGATCCAGAAAGGTGGTCAGCCGGATAAGGCCCGGACCTACTACGAGCAAGCGCTGAAGATCGATCCCGATAACGAATACGCCAAACGACAGCTCGAAGAAGAAGGATAAAGAATATCCAACATTGAACATTCAATAATGAATGTTCAAGTTTATTGGTGGACAGATACCCAAACTATCGCAAGCGTCCGCTTGTGATATGTGTTTTACCGGCTTTTTCTCGCACCTATCGCTCTGCGTTGGAGCGAATACATGGATAAGCTATAGACTTGGGAAACTCGCCTTATTGTTGAAAAGAGCAGTTCGCCTAGACCGGTGGAATATCTGAATGGGTGAAAACACATCAAAAAGCCCCACACATAAATTTTGTGCAGGGCTTTTATTTTGGCCGGAAAAAATGTGGACGCCGTATACTGATCTGTAAATCTATTCAGCGACTCTGGAGAGACGCTGTACATTTCCTTCATGCCAAGGCTTGTATTTCACATACAACGCTCACAGGTCTTTTAGTGAGCATGCTCCATTGCCCCCTTTGAGGCAGTTGCCGGCTCTGCTACTTCTTCCCCATCATTAAAATGATCGATGGATTCCTGGATCAAACTTTCCACCCACTCTACAAATAAAGGATGTGGAGCAAATCCTTCACCGTTGTGCTTGAATTCCAGATCGCCAAGCCAGCGCTGAGCATGTCCTCCTTGTGTAGTTCGAGCCGGAACAACGATCGCTGTACCGCCATCTTTCTGTGCTTCGGTTACCATATTTCGGACATTGGCAATGTGTTTATCTCGAAGATCAGGCCAGTCTTCACGCCAGTTTTCAAATTTAAAATCCCTGAAGTTGTAGCCTTTTTCATCAGCTGTTGCTTCCATGTGAGCCGTGATACTCTCCAGATTCCTGAGCCAGCGGGCATTCCCTTCTTCCGTTCGCGTACCATGACCAACCAGGATCACTGTTTCTTTTTCCGGAGTTTCACTCAGTCCTATAGCGCGATCAAGTAATGCTTCTGCAAAAAGCGGAGAATCTTCAAGTCCGCCTGTGGTGTAAAATTCACTGCTGCTTATCACACGTTTTGGAGCGCCCATACCGTGCATCATCATGCCTCCGTGCCCCATACTTTCGCGCATGCCAATGGTGTATTCAATGGAAGATTTGAAACTGGATTCCAAAGAAAAGATCCGCAGAACAGTGATGGCTGTTGCTCCCTCCTTCTCCAGTTTTCGGGTTGCCCTTTCGATGAGATCGGCATCTCCCATACTGAATGCATACTCGACCTTGTACTTGTCATGAAGTTCGGCAATTGCATCCATCATGGTGCGGTTCCAGTTATAATCAGAACCATGTGGCATGAAGATAACCCCAAGGTTTTCTTTGGATACCGGGAGGTAACTATTGGCTTGCCGAGCTAACCAAAGCTCTACGGTCTCATGCGGAGTAATGTCCTTGCCATTGTAAAATGTTCCATCCTTGAGAACGATAGAACGAATTCTGGAACTAAAGGCCATCATTCCGTCTAACTTGCTGGTGAAACCGAAAGGAATAACTACCGGAGTCAAGCCTTTTTCCTGTATGACTGCGAGTGTTTCTTGCAGCTTTTTTTGAGCATCAGCTGACCTTCCACCGGCATCGCCAAAAACAACGACTTCTTCACTCTCAAAACTGAAGAATCCGTGATTCATATGCAGTATTTGTTCTACATCAGCTTTGATGGCTTTCTTTTCTTCCTCATTTGAAGCTCCTGCTGCTACTACAACCAGGGCTTCATTTTTAGAATCTTGTGACAATTCGTTAATTCGATCTACCAAGATCTCAGCTGTCAGAAAACTGTTGTTCATGGTTGAAGCAAATTCGACGGGAAGTTTGGTAAATTTTTTATCGCTTAGTCGCTCTAAAGCCAATTTGTACAGCGGATGATCATCTGAAACAAACAACGGAAGGACCACCAGCTCATCCGCACCCTGCTCCTCCAGTGATTGAATTCCTTCTTTCAAAAACCGATCGGTTTCTTCGTGAGTGATAATGGAAAGACTGGTAGTATAATTCTCACTGAAACTGGCATGTAAATCACGAACTTCCTGATTCCCCATAAATCCACGGTCGGGTGACATTACGAGAAAGCCGGTGTCTTGAGCCATGGAGCTATTCACCCCAAGAAATGGGAAAAGCGTCACTAAAAGCAGAATTCGAATATTATTTTTCAAAAAATTCATAATAGAAGGTTAAGAGTCTAGAGTTATGGATGAATCAGGGTTACTCGAAATACACTGAACCGTCGGTTTGTACCGCATACTCAAATGTGAAATAACGAGCTTCGGGTCGGGTAGCAGAATCAGCAAACTCTTCGGTAGAGGTATCCGGATTGCCCTCGTAATAACTGATCATGCGGACTTTAGCGTACTTCCCATCGGGAGTTTGTACGATCAGGGTCAATCCATCCACAGGGAGTACAGCGTGGCTCGGAGGCGTATTCCCGGTATAAGAGTACCAGTTTGAATTGTCTTCTTCGTAGCCTTCGGTTGGCGCTTCAGTCACATCCGCAAAAGGAATATTCAAGTCTAGAATACCGCCGCCATTTTCAGCATTAGCGTTGATAGCCGTTCCGGAAAATGCAATATCCCATTGAGAAGAAGACGCATCTTCTACGATCTCGCCGGTATCCAGATCAAAGTAGGTCTCGGTATCTTCGTGATATAGCTGGGTATTTTCAGCTTCGGTTTGCAAGGTGTAATTGAAGGTAAAAAAACGACTCTCGTTTTCTGTATCGGAATCCCTGTAATAACTCAGGATCTCAATTTTGGCAAACTCTCCTTCGGGCGTTTGCACTACAATAGAATGATCTTTTTTTGGGGTGATGAAATGCGTGTTAAAGTCATAATCGTACCAGGAACTTCGTTCTGTCTCCGAAGCATATCCGTCGGCCGGAGCGTCTTGAAGATCAGCATATCCGGTGCTGATCACCTGAATTCCTCCACCATGACCAGCGTTCGCGATGAGTGTGGTACCTCCAAAGCCAATATCCCAGCTCGCATCGGTAGAGTCTTCAATAATTTCTCCGGTGTTTAGATCAAAGAACGTATAACCGGGATTGGTTTCGGTATTTCCTTCTACATTTTCTTCAGGAGCTCGTGTGGCACTCAGGGTATTTACGTTACCGGGGATGTCCTCAGCCATTTCTGCAACTACAGGTTGCGGTCCGTCATTTCCTGTCGAATCACAAGCTGTGAAGGCTAAGGATGCAAACAGAAGTACTACTAATAATTTGTGTTGGGTTAATTGCATGGTGTATTTGGAGTGATTTTTTAAAGGATTAATAGAGTTGAATTTTAAATTGCGCATAAAATGTTCTGCCGGGATTTGAAGGCATAAACCTAGGACTTTGGAAATTCAGCAGATTATCGACGCCTACCTGAAGTCGGTATTTGCCGGCAAATATTTTTGAGAGGGAGGCATTGATCGTAGTCTTTTTCAGATACGATTCTGTTGTGCCCAGGAATGAAGAGGTAGCAATGTCTTTTGGATCCAGTGCATACTCACCCTCATCAGGGGTTTTGTTGTTGTTGGAATCGCCAAACCAGTATCGGCCGCGATATAGGAATCGCAGGTTGGAGTCAATGCCCAGCCGATCAAAAGTATAAAACAGCTTTGCATTCCAGCTGTGCTTAGAACGGTTGAACATCGGGATATAATCTTTGCGGGTTTGGGTCACCACCCTCCCATCTACTACTTCATCAAATTCGCGGGTGATCTGTCGCCTGGCATCTAAATATTGATAGCCTATGCTGAACCTGAAGTTTTCAATTTCTGTGGAGCTAAACCTTAATTCCGTTTCAATTCCCTGCGTATAGATCTTATTCAGATTGAAATAAGAAAACACCGACTGGCCGTTACTCTTCACCGCAATACGCTGTGTATCAATAAGATCTTGAACATCATTTCGGAAAGCATTTAACCGAAGCTGAATCCCATCAAAAGGAAACAGATCGAAGCCGACATTGTATGCGAATGATTGCTCGGATTTGATCTTCCCAATGCTATTCGGATTGATGAACAATTCCTCAATTTGTCCTTCCGATTCAAGACGATCGACTCCATCGCTTACGGTATTGGAACCAAATACGCTATATCCGGCCTGGGCATTTGTGAAATTCAAATACAGCTGACGGAACTCGGGAGCTTTAAATCCACCGCCCACTGAGGCGCGAATATGGATCAATTCATTGGGTTTATATAAGCCGGAGAACTTGGGACTCCACTGAGAAGCGTATTCATTATGAGCATCAAACCGAAAGCCGGTCGTAATAGATAATTCGTCTGTGATACTCCATTCATGCTGGCCGAATAGAAAATAACTTTGAAAAGGAGGGACATCGGTATAATTTTCTGATACCAACTCCTCGTGGTTCATTCCCACCCCAAAAATGGACGTATGCTGCTTATTCCAGAATGTTGAACTTTTCAGCTCATATTTATTCAGTGTTTGATCGAAATTGCTGTTAGCATATAGTTCACCGCTCTCAATAAATTGAGATTCCGACTCGCTGTTAAATCGACTAAAAAATGCTGATGCATCAAAGACCTGTCGGTCTCCCAGCCTGAAACTTATTTCCGGACTGGCACTGTAATTTTTCTGTCCTTCATCCTGGAGAATTCGCTGAATTCCACTTTCTCTGTCTATATCAACCAGGGAATTGTGCCCCTCCTGATAATAGCGGGACTGTACCGAAAACGATAAAGCCGGAGTCACATCATACTCTACTCCCCCTGAGAATGTGTAGCTGTTGTATTCAGGAATCGTTGGAGCAATGGTTTCTTCATTCAGATCAAAGCCATTCGATCCATTAGTATTAGCAAAAAATTGTCCACTAAGCTTTTCTTTTCGGAATGAAAGATTGGTAGATCCGTCAAAAGAAGCGTGGGATCCCAGCTGTCCGGTTACATCCCAGGACAACGGCTCATTGCCTTTTTCGGTGATGATATTGATGACCCCAGCCAGTGCATCACTGCCCCAAAGTGCGGAAGATGGCCCTTTTACGATCTCGATCTGCTTCACGTCGCCAATCGATAACCGATCCAAATTCAACGTGCCCGCAGAGCGACCGATCACAGGCTGATTATCGATCATGATCAGCGTGTAATTCGGATCAAATCCCTGCATTTGCAGGCCCGTGCCATGATCAGAAATGATGTTGAGTCCCGTTTGCTCCAGTAAAATATCACTAAGCCGGGTACTTCCACTTAATTCAATTTCTTCATCCGATATCACCGAAACCGGAATGCTAACTTCTTCCACATCGCGCTGTGTTCGGGTGGCCGTGATCACCATGGTTCCGGAATCATATACCGCTTCTTTTAAAACAATGATGACACTTCCTGCCGAGTTACTATTCAGGTCAATGCGCTTTTTTGCCGTTTCATATCCAAGTCGACTGACCACAAGATTTACAGATCCTTTGCTGATCTCTCCCACAAAGATCTCAAACTCCCCCGCTGAATTTGAGATGGTCGTAGAACCGAATTCCTTTATATAAATATGTGACTCGGAAAGAGGTTCACCCTCTTCATTTTGGATGTTGCCCTGTATGGTTTGTGCTTGACCGGAAATCGCAGATAATAGAAAAAGGAAGCTAAATGTGAATTTTAGCGCCATTAGGTTCAAATCTAAATAGTAGTTAGCGGAATAATTTCTGCGCCAAACTTATTTAGACTTGTTATAAATAACAACACTATTTAGAATTATTCTATATAATTGTTTTGGGATTTCGGTATTGAAGAGATTAAATGGGGTTTAGCTTTTTTCGTTTTCAAACGTCAGACCATTTCCGAATTATTCAGGTAAACATTATGGTGGGCAAATAAGGCTATTCAATTCGGTTTTGCCTTTTCAGTGGTCAGACGAATTCTTTTCTTCGCAAGTTCTCGTCCGACGACTACAGCTCGTCCGACGAATGATTCTAGGCCAGATTGTTCTTTTTTGACCCTCAAACAGATTGCCCTTTCCAATCGTCGGACCACTTCTTATTGGATTTTGCAACCTAATTGGTGGAGGGTAAAAGCTTATACCGAGGGTTTCTCGCTTCAGTGGCCAGACGAATTCTTTATTCTTCCACATACTTTTCCTGAATGAATTTTTAATTCAGCTTTTCTTTTAAGGAAACCGATCTTTTTGCAGGAAAGCATTGAATTTTGAAAGCTAAAAGTGCTATCTTTGTCGCCCTTCTAAAATGTATTTTTGCTCACGTGGCGGAACTGGTAGACGCGTGCGCTTGAGGGGCGTATGGCCTAACGGCCGTGGAGGTTCGATTCCTCTCGTGAGCACATAAAAATTAAGCCAAGCTTTGTTTAATCAATAGCTTGGCTTTTTTGATTATCCCTACCTGAACAACATTTATACCACTTTTCTAAAACAACCGTGCCACACTCACTCCAAAAAAGAACCCAGGCTGATCTATACGATACGCCACATCCGCGCGGAAGAGGTTAAAGATATTACTGAGCGAAAGTCCGGCTTCAATATGCAGATCCTCGGCCGTTATTGGGGATAATCCGTAACGGGAATTGAATTCATTGACCTGCTCCTGCTTCACCCAGGTTTTCCCAACCCCGCCAAATGCGATGATACTCAACCCGGTTTTGGAGGCATCCCTCCATCCCAGCATTTCCAGTGGAACACTTTTGAAGTTATGCTCGGCATTTAAAGCAAAATAGCTAGCCCCTTCATAAGGGATGAATCGCTTTGCGCGAAAAGCACCGAATGGGGTAAAAATTCCGGGAGCTACATCTAACACTTCATTTTTTTGGATGGGAAGATCTCCCAGATAAGTTCCTGCATTCACCCTCATGTTCAACGTGTTCGGGAAGAACCGCCGCTGATAAAAAGTTTCAAATTCACGATACAGATCTACTTTAAAACGGGTGTAATCCCAGCTGCTGCCCAAGAATGTAGCGGATTGTTCGACGGTGAATTCAAAGTCATCGGCTCCTATAATGCCATAAGCCTTTTTATTATTTCCGCCCCGCCAAGTAAACTGAACAGCACTCAGATTGCCTTCATCCACATAACTGTTGGGGCGCTGAATCTCATCCCGACCTAAAATATCGTAATCTGTTTTATAGTCGATGCTACTGTGATCTTCATAGGCATAGGTTAATTCTAATCGTCCCGGAAAATCCGACATCAGGTAGGCGGCCCCCAGTGCAAATCTCTTATTCCGGTAATAATCAAAGTAATCGGGGTAGCCTATGATCGAAGTTACCGTGGTCATCTCCGGGGTGAACATATCGGAATTGTAACGAGTCTCATTTTTCACCCGGTATTCTGAAATCAGCCCAAACCTGCGGGTTGATTTCAATGGCCGCCAGCTCATCTCGATGCCGTATGAAAATGACTCTAAGCCCGAACCATACCCGGTACTATATCCTGCAAATATCTCAGAGTATAACCGATTGTCTACATAACCCCGTGAATGCTTCAATCCGCCGTAAAAAGCGTCCACCCGGTTGAATTTTGCTTGCGGGGTGAGGTTTCTGGTCAGTGCAGAAAACAAGTTACTGCGCCCGCTTCTTGATGTAGTTGATGCGCTGTCGGTACCTGAACCGGAACCACTGCTTACCGATGCTCCTGATTCATCTTCATCCCAATCTATAAAACGGGTTAAAAATCCCTGAGGGCGAAATGCTTTTTCGAGAGTAGTGTTGCTATCTACCGTGGCGTAAGCGAATTCTTCCTCGGTATCCAGTGGAATGATCTCGATCTCATTTACAAACAAGGAATCCCCTGAATTGATGGTAGTCGAATCCACAGAAAAACGATCGTTGTCATTAAAAATTGAATCCGGATGCGTGATGTTTACCTCATAATCACTGAGTCGGGCCACCTGCCTGAAACCAATTGGGGGGAATCGAAGTCCAACCACGCCAATCTCCACCAGGCCTTCGATACGGACATCCACAGGAAGCCAGAACTCTCCGCCAAAATTGCTGAATTGTTGTTTGTAGGAAAGATCAAAATCCTGAACCGGAGGAGGAAACTGAACCACGGAATTAGGTTTAAGATCCATTTCAAGGACCGCGTATTCTTCTCCCAAAACAAAAATGGTCCCTTCAAAAAGCGGCTGGAGTTTACGATCAGAGGATACAGACAGCTCATAAACCACCTGACCATCCAGCGACTGAATATCCTCGAGGGTGAAATTGTAGAACTTGAGGGCATCCGGGTGCGTAACGCCCACCATATTAAACCCGGCAATATCCAGATTATCATCATAGAAATTAGGGAGATAACTTACCCCGGCAAAGTTATCGGCCGCGTCAATATTAGCTGTTTGTCTTCTTGATTTCAGGATCTCCCGAGATCCTTTTTCTTTATCCCAATAGGCTACTGAAATACTTTCGGTAATGGAAATGATGGTGGTATCATTTCGGAGCTGCTGTCGCGTATAAGCTTCTGCCTTGTACGTTTTCAGATTGGCTCTCCACTCTTGCTTCCTTCGAATCACTTCCTTCATAATGGCCGTTGCAGGATCTTCGCCAGTCACCACGATCTCTCCCATTTGAGCAACGGAGGGTTTCAGAATAAAATCAATGGGACCGGAATTTGCATTTACGGTCTTTTCCTGACTTTCGAAACCTAAAAATCGCACCACCACTGTGACGGGAAACTCCTTTACGGAAAGACTGAATTCTCCATCCTGATTGGAGATTGTTCCTTTATACGTATCTTTGATAATAACGTGGGCAGCAGGAAGAGGCTCTCCGGTCTCGGCGTCTACGATTTTACCGGATACTTTTTGTTGAGCCAGCGCTGGAAGTGTTCCAATTCCGAAGATAAGAAGAAGTACGAGGACCGAAGATCTATACATTTTGATGAACTATGTTGACGTGAAATAACAACGAACTTCTACTTATCTGAAGCTGATTAGTTACATCAACCTACGTATATTTTGCAAAAACATTGCCTTCTAAATGACCCTGTAGTTCAATTGGATAGAATAGGGACCTCCTAAGTCCTAGATCTGGGTTCGATTCCCGGCGGGGTCACTAGAATTTTGAACATTGAATGTTGAATATCGAAGTGTTCTTAGTTTTCAGCCACAGTCAGCAGTTCTTCCAGCTTTTTCACGGAAAGGCCTTCAAAGTCATCTATTACCAGCGCGCAGGTGTTCATTTCTTCGTGGGTGTGGGTGGTAGCTACCCCTACAACTGTGGCGCCGGCATCCTGTCCTGATCTCACCCCAGAGATGGAGTCTTCAAATACGATACATTTTTCAGGATCAACCCCAACTGTTTTTGCTGCTTTCAGGTAGGGTTCCGGATCGGGTTTGCTTTTGGTGACGTGAGAGGAATTAAGCACCGCCTCGAAATGATCGATGATCCCCAGTTCGGCCAAAATATAATCGGCGTTCTCAGCCGGGGCGGAAGTGGCTACTACTTTTTTGATTCCGGCCTCATCCAGCAGATCCAGAAATTCGATGAGTCCCGGAACTACGTGTTCACTAGGTTTAAACACTTCACGAAACATCTGCTCTTTTTCATCCGCGAAGGCTTCTATGGTTTCCTGGGAGATATCATCCCCAAACACATTGGGAATCCAGTCCTGATTGGTGCGACCGTATACTTTTTCAAGAAGATCCTGCTCGGTAAGTTCCTGCCCTTTTTGATGACAGAATTTTTGCAAAATAACTTTATGCACGGGATTACTGTGTACAATAACACCATCCATATCAAAGATAACAGCAGAAATGTTGCTCATGAATTTATGAAGTATTTGATCGAGTGAGTTAGATTCTAGAAAAGAATTAGGATCAGGCTTTTATTTTATTTCGCCCTCTTATAAGTGCACCCAGTACCGAAGTGAAAAGTGCGGCACCAATGATGGACCAGATCACAGGAAATGGATTTCCGCTGATTACAATGGTCCACAGTTCCGGCAAGCCAAGTTCGGTTGCTATCCATTTGCCAAGGATGGCTCCTATAAAACCGACCCCGGATGTAACAAGGCAGCCACCAAAACTGTAGCCGCTTATGCTTTGTCCTATTCCTCCACAAATAGCTGCAATGAGTAGTAATAACAGAAATCCAAAAATTGACATAATAATTGAGTTTAAGTGATACTGATTAAGCGTTCGCTTTCTGTTCTAATACTACAGCCGGCTCCAGAGGTTTCACAACTACGGGCTCATCTACGTCAAAGATCAAACGATTGTCGGTGTGCACGATGTATTTATCCCCTTTGAAAAGCACGTGATAGGTGATATCGTGTCCTCTGAATTCACGTCCCGTTATGATCCCTGTTTCTTTACCGTTGGGCTTACATCGCTCTATGGTGAGATGTTCCGGGCGTATTGAACACAATATAAATCCTTCCGCCTCACGATTGATCTTAACAGGACCTAGTCTTGTTTCCACATTGTCAGAGCCATCAGCATGGGCACGGAATAAATTAGTTCTCCCCAAAAATTGGGCTACAAATTGTGTGTTGGGGTGATAGTATACCTCTTCCGGCGTACCGATCTGTTCGATCTGTCCATTATTCATCACTGCAATACGGTCTGCAAAAGAAAGAGCTTCTTCCTGATCATGTGTCACCAGGATCGCGCTCATTCCGGATTTCTTTAGGATGGCACGAACTTCCTTTCGGGTTGAATCCCGCAACATGGCATCCAATCCCGAGAACGGCTCATCCATTAAAACCAATTTTGGTTTGGGAGCAATGGCACGGGCTAAAGCTACGCGCTGTTGCTGTCCGCCTGAGAGCTCATCCGGCATGCGGTGTTTATATTTTTCCATTCCGGTGCGGCAAAGTACTTCTTCTGCCAGAACCGGTCGTTTTTTTCGCTCTACTTCCTTCAACCCAAAGGCTACATTTTCGAGCGCATTCATATGCGGAAATAGTGCATAATCCTGGAATACAAACCCTACTTTTCTTTTTTGGGGTGACAAGTGTACTCCAGGGCTTTCAACCAGCTCACCTTCAATATGGATCTCACCGTCTTCACAATGCTCAAATCCTGCGATGAGTCTAAGCGTAGTGGTTTTACCACACCCACTAGGCCCCAGCAGGGCAAATATTTCGTCTTCTTTCACTTCAAAGCCAACCTGATTTACAACAGGACCACTTTGGTCAAAAGACTTGGTTAAGCCGGATATGTGTAGTAATGATTTTTTCATGGGGTATACTGAACCAAAAAATCTTCATTTAGATTCAGTCTACATAAGATACGGACAATTTCGTCATTTACGAAAGATTTGATGCCTGAATATTTGTGAAACAGGGCGGGAAAATGTAAGTTTAATTCACTGTAAGAAATACGACTTACAAACAATGTTCACTTAACAATCTCTTTTATGAAAAATTTAGGCATCTACACTTTGTTTTTAGCATTAATAATCGTGGTACAGGCATGTGGACCAAGTGAGGAAGAACGTAGAGCTGCAGAACAAGCTCGGTTAGATTCTCTCCGACAAGTGGAGGAGCAGCGCATTGCACAAATGATGGAAGCCCGTGAAGACAGTATAGCCCGCGCAGAAGAACGACAGCAAATTGCTGAAGAAGAAGCAAAACCACAATTTGCGGAAGACGGGACATACGCTGTACAGGTAGGTGCTTTTCGTTCAGAAACTTCTGCCCAGAACTACAAAGAAGAACTCACAGGCCGTGAATACCCTCATGTTTATATTGTAAAGGTAGGTGAAGAGGAAACCGGGAACATTTGGTTCCGTCTTCGGGTAGGCTTTTTTGCTGAAAAAGCGGAAGCTGAAGAATTAGGCAAAGAACTTGGAACCGAACTTAATACGGGATACTGGGTTTCTAAGGTAGAACGATCGGCCGGATCTTAGGTTTTTAAATATCAAATAATTTATAGTTGTATCTCTCCCAAGCATTTGCTTAATTATAGGAGCGCTCAAGTAGCGTCTCTCTTGATGAATAGTCAGCCCCGCGCATTAGATAAATGTGCGGGGCTATTTTTTTCTGCATCTTTTCTTATTGGCTCACGTAAGCCTTCATTCTTAACACTTTCCAAATTCTAAGGTTTACGTTATTATGCAGTTTCAACATCCCCATAAAACTTCAATTGAATTGGAATGAAAAATTTCAGTATTGCTACACGCCAGAAACAAAACGTAAGTATACTGGATATCAAAGGAGAACTGGATGCACACACCGCCTCTCATTTGGAAAACGCACTAAAATCTTTGATTGACGAAGAGCGTTATTCCATTGTTGTAAACTGCTCTGGCTTGGATTACATAGCCAGTGCCGGCCTCGGTGTTTTCATGGCATACATTGAAGATGTTCGAAGTTTAGGAGGCGACATCAAACTCACAAACATGAACGACCGGGTATATAATGTATTCGATCTGCTGGGTTTTCCTACCCTTTATGATATCCTGGAAGAAGAAGAAGAAGCTTTGCAAAGCTTTAAGAACTAAATTAAAGAAAGAGAGCGCGTGGCTGGAACTAAAAACATACAATCCTTATCTGTTGAGGCTTCTACAAAGCACCTGGCTGAAGTGCGTGATTTTGTAGCGGCCCATGCTGAGCAGATCGGGCTGGATCAAAAAGATGTTTCGGAGATCCGGCTTGCTGTTGACGAGGCCTATACCAACATTATCAAACACGCCTATAATAACAATGCCAGCATGAAAGTGAATATTGAAATTGGCTCTGATGGCGATCAGCTTTGGATCTCTTTAATGGATGAGGGTGATAGTTTTGACCCAAGCACCTATCATGAACCAGATCTCATGCAGCGTATCAAAGAAAAAAAGCGGGGTGGCATGGGCGTATATTTGATCCGCAAGTTGATGGATCAGGTGCAATACAACCGAAAGGGGAAAACCAACGAAATACGAATGGTTAAAAACCTTTGAGCCATTGTGAAAACACCCAATAACTTGTCTTTATCTGATTCTGAAGAACGGCAAAGTCGTTTCGAACTTCGCACCTTGCTCGAAACAAGCCGAATGCTCATTGAATCTCAGGATCCTGATTTCGTTTTAAACAATCTCCTGCTCATTACCATGGGTAAACTGCTGGTCCCCAAAGGCATGATCCTGATCAATCAGGGCTCAGACCACTTGTACCAGATCAGTAAAATTAAGGGGCGAAACCCTCTGGAAGAAGGAGAAGTCATTCAAATTGACTTCCCTGAAAAAAAACTCGATCAATCTGCCTTTTCAGGGAACGAAATACCTGAGATCACCGAAAAACTGGGACTGGGCGAGAATAGCACCTTTTTTAACCTGCGTACCTCCAATCACCATTTGGGCTTTTTATGTCTTGGAACAAAGGGAACCAGGCAAGTACTTTCTGAACATGAACTCGAATTCATTGAAAGCCTGACCATCATATCTTCGGTGGCCATAGCAAACTCGCGAATGTTCCAAGAATTGCGGCTCATCAACAGAAAGCTGGACCGGAAAGTCCATGATCTGCATACTTTGCTTGAGCTCAGTAAGGATTTTAACATGATGGTGGATCAGGATGAAATAGCCCGGACCTTCAAATTCGCCATGCTGGGACAAATGCTCATCCGCACTTTCTTTTTTGTGCTGGATGAAAACGGGGAAAAGTCGATAGTAGCCAGCAGCGGATTGAATGACAAACCCTCCCAGAAAGAAATTCAACAGATGTTTGAGCTGGAAGATGTATTCTATTGTGAAGAAGAGCACGATTGCCCTTTTTTAGATAATAATGACATCAAATTACTTATTGGACTTCGCTTTCAAAATGAAAAGATCGGGGTGGTTGGCGTAGGCGCACCGGCTAACAAAGAAAACTACAGTAAAGAGCAGGTAAACTTTTTACAGTCCCTGGGAAATCTCGCACTGCTTACCATTCAGAAAACCTACCTGCTGGAAGAGCGCATTGAGAAAAAGCGTATGGAAGAAGAGCTTGGATTGGCTAAGACCATTCAGCAAGGCCTCCTCCCGTCTCCCATCCCCACGATCGAAGGATTCGACCTGGCAGCAACCAACGTCTCATCCTATCAGGTTGGGGGCGATTTTTTTGACATTGTGGATACCCCCGATGGAGGACATCTTCTCGCGATCGCCGATGTAACCGGGAAAGGAGTCCCTGCCTCATTGCTGATGGCTAACCTACAATCCATGTTGCATGCTCTTGCTCCTATTGATATTTCTCTCTCAGGAGCCACCGACAGCATCAACGATATCATTCACACCAACACCCCTGATGACAAGTTCATTACTTTTTTCTGGGGAAAGATCTCTGCTGACGGCAAACAATTTGAATATGTGAATGCCGGGCACAACAATCCCATGCTTTTTCGGAAAGGAGAAGACAAGCCCATTGAACTTGAAGAAGGCGGACTGATTTTAGGGGCTATGTCAACAATCACTCCCTATAAATCATCGGTTGTTGAATTTCAGTCGGGCGATGTACTGGTTTTTTACACGGATGGAGTGACCGAAGCTATGAGTCCTGATCTAGATGAAGAGTATGAAAGCGAACGGTTAACAAAATGCCTCAAAGCCAATCTTGACGGCTCATCAGAAGAGATCATGAATGCCGTTATCGATGATATCATGGCGTTTTCAAAAGGCGTTCAATACGATGATATCACCCTGATGGTCTTGAAAGTCAATTAAGGGTTTGTAAACCAAAAACACCGGGTGCTGAGCCGGATTTACTTTCACTATACGCCAGAATAGTTTGATAGGTATTGTAGCGATTCATGATCTCACTCACGTACCGAACCGTTTCAATTCCCCTGGCAAATCCATACCGGGCCTGCTGATAATACTTACGCTGCATCAGTTTCAACATGGACTCTGATACCTCATCCCAGTTATTCGGATTTTTGTTGTGATCGATCGCTAAACGACGCGCATCTGCCACATGTCCCATTCCTGCATTATAGGTAGCCAGTGCAAAGGCCCATTGATTGGTAGAATCCATATAGGAATAATGTTTGAGATGGGAAGCCATGATCTTAGCCCCTTCCCTGATATTAACTTCGGGGATATACAGTGAATCAGACGAGATCTCCGAAAAGCGAGGCATCACCTGCATAATACCTACCGCGCCGGCCCAGCTAACCGACCTTGGGTTGAACTTAGATTCCTGTGCCGCAATGGCTGTCAACATCACCCAGTCCAGCTCATACTCTTCTGCCACCTGCTTGATCATATCATCATAAGGTGAGATCACCCCAAACTGATCTCCCCGAAAGTTCGGGCTAAAATAATCTGCAATTTGATCACCAGACCGGAAGTATTTTTTACGAAGGACATTCAGAAATGCAGAACGCTTGGGCACTCCATTTTCATCAAACCGGAAGTGCTTATATAAAAACTGATTTAGTTTATGTTCAAGATCCGGGGCATTTTTACGGACGGCCCAGGCAATAGTGTCGTTCTCAGCGATCAGCGGACCTTTATTAAAACCGGTCATATACTTGCTGGCTGCTGCATAGATATTATTATCGGCAACGGTGGCCTCATAAGTGCCATCTGCTACCTGAAACAATACACTTTCCGTATCCATGTCTTCAGGGATGATCTGCATCTCAACCGGAAAGCCTTCATCCTGAAGTTCTTTTAAACGCACATAATAAGAGCTATTTCTGCGTACACTGATCGTAATATCCTGCATTTCAGAAATGCTGTTGGGCGTTCTGCCAACCTGATCCGAAACTATGATCAGCTGATCCACCAAATTATACGGACGGGTGAATTCAACATACTGCTTTCTTTCTTTGGTGATGGTGTAGTTGGCAGCAATGATATCTCCCTGACCACTATTCAGAAGATCGTATGGACTTTCTTCAGGTCCCGTGATCACCACTTCCAGGGCAAGGTCATTTTGTTTGGTGAACTCCTTCAGAAGTTCATATTCAAACCCAACCTGCACGCCCTTGTACAGAAAGTAAGAACCGGAACTGTAGCTTGTTATCATCCGCAACACGCCATTCTGTTTGATCTCAGCAAAATCTTTTTTGACGGGCTCAACCACCGAAACAGGCAGGTCGCCGGAAGATGAAGCCTCATCAGTATTCCCCGCAGAACAACCTGCAAGCAACAGAATGCCAACTCCTCCCAGCAATAAGTATTTTGATACCCCTGATATCTTGTTCTCTTTATAAAGCATGAAGCGGTGTTGTTTACATTATCAAAATTAAATAACTCTACAATTCCATCTGCTGATCAATAATACACTAAATAGATGGGAAATTCTGATTATTTAGTAATGTCTAATTTAACCCACGTTTATAACGATAGAAAACTGAACAAGGTTCATCAATACCCTATCTGTATGTTTTTCAATTATTTGTATTCAATAAATATTTTTACTGAAGCATAAATCTTGCTCATACAGAATATTCTAATCTTCGTTCTCTCTTAATGGTCTTTTGCTTGTTTCCTGGGTTTACGTTTCCAGGTTAATACCACCCCAACTAAAGTAACAGCTATGGCTATGAATGAAAGCACAGCAGGTAATTCACCTAAAATAAAGAAGGCGAGAATAGTGGCAAAAATGGGTTCTGTAAGGATAAGGGTTGAAAGCAGTGTCGGCGACACATATTTAACGGCATAATTCAGTGAACCATGCCCCATTAGCTGCGGACCGACAGCCAACCCAATTCCTACCCAAATCACGATGGGATCAATAGAACCTGGGATTCCTTCCACAACCAGTAAAACAGCCAAACATGTAGCAGCTGCATACCCGTATACCGGGAAAACATATCCCAGCCAGGAGCGGTTTTGCCTAACCTTCCGGCCGATCAGAAAGTACACAGCGAAGATGGCAGCTGCCGCAAAGGCCATTCCATTCCCTAACACAGGATTCAAAAATTCACTCTCTGTATTGTAATCTGAAACACCAAGCAGAACTGATCCCGAAAAAGCCACAAAAACCCCGATCCAAACTGTCATCGGGAATTTCATTTTATACAGTGCCCGTTCTGCAACAATAAGCATGATCGGGTGAATGGTGACAAGTACTGAAGCTGAGGCCACAGAAGTGTAGTACAAAGAACTGATCCACAGGATGAAATGAAGTCCCAGCGCAATGCCCGCCAGCGCCATCCATTTGGTTTCATTGCCTACGGGCTTTACATCATATTTCTTGCTCTTTTTTTGGTAGAGATAAAAGGGGACCAGCATTAAAAAAGCGCCAACGGTACGAATAGCTACCAACAGCAAAGCAGAATGTTCTGTGGCAAATTTTACCAGGATAGGCGCAAAACCAAAGGTGGTCAAACCAATGGCCAGTACTATAAAAACCTTAATTTTTGAATAAGATTGACTCAAAATTCTCCTACCGGATCCGGTCCATAGAACGAACCAGTTCTTCATCCTTCCGGATATATCGCAAAGCCAGGATCTCGAGGATCAATCCTAAGGCAATCAGCCCTGTACCGAGCGCTTCATCCCAAAGATAGGTTCCAACACCCCCGAGCGATAGTAACACGCCCACACCAAAAGCAAAGGCGATCACTTGCACTAAAGCAGTTCGTTTCACCCAAACGATCTGGTTTTTTCGATTTTGATAGAGAAAGATGCATACCACATTCATGATCATGGGGATCATCAGCGAAACTGCGAGTCCGTACCCGATCCAGGCCTGTGGGTCAGCCATGGCCTTATCATAAATGGGAGTAAAATAAACAGACAGGTTTAACAGGGAAGCAAGTGCTAAAAATACGGTTTGAAGTCGTTGTATCACGGATATGAATTTTCTTTTTTGATTTTGAGCAAAGATAAAAGTTTTAACCATTAAAAAAGATGGTTTCCAAGAACCTTTTTTGCGTAAATGAGATCAATTATATACCCGAAGGGTTCGGTAAAAATGCAAAAACACTGTACCTTTGACCTCACTTAAAATTACAGCCGTTGTTCCGCAAATACTTAATTGACTTAAGTCTCATCCTGGTAGCTATTATCTGGGCTCTGAATTTCAGTATCGTCAAGGTTTCCCTCCGTGAAATGGACCCGTATAGCTTCAACGCACTTCGGTTCATTTTTGCCACGGCATTGCTGTCTTATGCTGCACACAAACGGGGCTTTTCCCTTAAAGTGAAAAAAGAACACTTCTGGAAACTGGTTGCAATAGGAATTTTGGGGAATGTCTTCTATCAGCTTTTTTTCATTATAGGAGTGAATTACACCTACGCCGCAAATGCAGCTGTAATGCTGGGCACCATCCCCATTTGGGTGGCACTACTCTCTCAATTCTTTACCGATGAGAAACTCACCCTTTTTACCGGAATGGGCGTTTTGTTTGCCTTTGCCGGCGTAGCATTCATCATTATGGGCGGAGATGGAACACTCTCTTTCGAATCAGAAACATTTGTTGGGAACCTGATCACGCTTCTGGCGGCAGTCTGCTGGGCCAGCTTTACCATACTCTCACGAAAATATTTACGGGTGTACAGTCCGCTGCAATATTCCGCCTTTATGTCGGTTGTGGGACTTGTGGGCTTGCTGCTCATCGGACTCCCCTTTTTGATCAAACTGGATTGGTCTCAAATTTCCATTATTGGTTACGGAGGGGTTTTCTATAGCGGTGCTCTTTCTGTGGGACTAGCCTACATCATCTGGAATTATGGAATCAAGAAAATTGGAGCCGTCCGAACAGCTGCCTACCAAAATCTGGTCCCGGTTTTAGGCCTGGTATTTGGATTGGTATTATTAGGTGAAGAACTCTCGGTTCTTCAATATATTGGGGCGGCCTTGGTTATCACCGGAATTGTTCTTGCACGCCTGAAATTAAATCGAATATTCAAAAAATAACGAATGAAGCTTTCAACATTTTTTACGTGTAGCGTAGTTTTTATTACTCTTATGCTGTTCTCCGGCACATTGCACGCTCAGGATACGGAGAATCAACAACAACGCAGTTCAGCAACTTCTCCTTTAGATCTGAATTTCGACTTTAACTCCCTGCTTGGTGGCTATTACTACCAGGATGCTCTTCTTTCTATTCTGGGAGATGAACTGGCGGGCATGGAATCTATTGACAGGGAAACATACCAGCTTGGTCCCAACGATGTAATATCTATACGCATTACCGGAAATCAGCAAATTTTAATGCGCGGACTTTTTGTTAATACCCAGGGTGATGTCGTGCTTCCGGTTATTGGCAACGTCAATCTCTCAGGACAAACTATTACACAGGCTGAAGAAACCCTTAAAAAAGTCACCTCTGAAACCTTTCGCGATCCGGAAGTATCAGTAACTTTAGAATACGCAAAACCGGTGGTGTACTTTGTAAATGGTGATATCCCCTATCCCGGAAAATTCACCCTGCCCCCACAAACCCGTGTGGATCAAGCTATCTACCCTGCCATTGTAGAAAGTGGCTCCGGCAATCAAAAGAATTTACGAACCAGTGAACTTTTAAATCAGTCTGCCTATTCATACCGTAATATCCTGATCAAGCATCAGGATGGAACTTCAAGCCGGGCCGACCTTGTCTCCTATTTCAAGACCGGCAAGCTCGAGGATAACCCAATCATCCGAAGTGGTGATCAGGTTTCATTGAAGCGGCTCACAAACCGAAGTCCAAAGGTTAGCATTTCAGGCGCAGTAAATTCCAGTGCCGAGCTTGAATATTCCAACAGTGACACCCCCTCTTTATTGATAGAGATCGCAGGCGGTCTGACCAATGATGCCGATTCTTCCAAATTATACATCTACCGGCGAGCCCAAAATGAAACCAGTCGTATTGAGCTAAGCAGAAATGAATGGGATTCTTTCACAGTCCAACCCAACGACCGTATAGTGGTACCGGAACTTCCCCTGAGTAATCAAGCCGCTTCAGCATGGATCACCGGCGAAGTAAACATGCCCGGTAATTTCCCTATTGAAAGTGGCGAAACCACGGCACTTGAGCTGTTGGATATTGCCGGCGAATTAACGTCACAAGCCTTGCCATCTGCTGCATACATGATCCGTGCCGGGTCCCCTGAGAATGAGATCCCCAACAAATTCAATTCCGACTTACTTAAGCGTACCTCCGATCAGCTTGCACAGGGATTTGAGTATTTGGATCTGGAAACACAGGTAAGCCGAAACAAAGTTTTTATTGACCTGAACGATGAGGATCAGCTTTCGAAAGTAAAGATCTATGACGGCGATCGTATTTTTGTGCCACGCGATGAAGAAACCATCTTCGTTTTTGGTCAGGTAAATAACCCCGGTTACTACCCATTTACCGATCCTAATGAATCAGTTACAGATTACATACAACGCGCCGGAGGCTTTGCCCTTTCTGCCGATCAGGAACGAATTTTCATCATCAAAGCAGGCAGTGGCACCTGGTACAGGCCTCAGGAAACGGAACTTCAGTCAGGTGATCGTATTTTCATTGACCGGATTCCTTATGATGAGTTGAATGCCAGACGTACATATGAAGTACAAAAAGAACAGATCAAGAATACCCGCATTCAGCTTATTCTCACAGGGATCTCAACCATTACCGGAATTATTACTACGTATGTAGCTATTACCCGGTAAAGCTCTAAGCTGTTTTCGGGTCCATAGAAAAATCCCAACCCGAAAGCAGCTTTTTATGGGCTAAGATTAGCCCGATGTTTAGCATTAAGATACTGTCAAATAAGCCTCCTCCATAAAATTGGTAGAATAGTACGTATCCGCAGAAAGATGAAAACAGCGTCACAGAGATTATTTTATCAATTGTTGAGTCGGATTTTTTAATATTCCCAAAAGCATCCCGAAATAAGAAAAATACGATCACGCCAAAAATGAAGAACCCTTGCATTCCAAGTTCTGACAAGATCGTATAGGTAATATTATGTGGTTCAATTACTCCAATAGTTTGCTGTGGACTATAATAGTCTGTGAAATGATTACCAAACGCATCAAATCCTATTCCTAACCCATAGGAATCAATAAACATTTTGATGCTTGCCAATCCTAGTAAAACCCTAATTCCAGAAGAGGCATCTCCTATACCTGAAAGCAAGCTAATAATGCGTTCTGAATATGAAAACATGGTCAGCCTTAAACTTGGTATCGCGAATACTATAACTATAGCTATCAACCCTAAAATTAAAAAAGGCTTGAATCTTCTGAAGAAGTAAATACAAAGAGCACAAATCACCACAACTGCTAAAAAGCCACTACGTGAATATGATGTTATAATTCCTCCTAGAATAGCTAAGAATATAAATCCTCCTACCACCCGATATTTCATATCTAATCGGGAATTCATCACGGCAAATCCAAATGAGAGCGGTAAAAACAGGGAAGCAGCAAACCGGTTAGGATCAGTATAAATACCACCGGCAGCGGATCGTGTAATACTGGCACCTTGGCTTAAGAAATTCTGTATAACCGTTTGAGGATTAAAAAGACTTTCAGCAACAGATACCATTGATAGTGCGATACAAATTAAACTCCCTAGAATGAGCCCTTTTAGTATCTGTTTTTGAGAAATAACGAGGTTTGTTATCAGACCAACAAATAAAAGAAGTACCAAGAACCTAATACCGTTAAAAAAACCATTCGTACGGTCTTCGCTGTAAATCAGCGATAGAAATATCAATCCAGAAAAAATGATTAGCGGAATAGCATAATCATTATAGTATATCTGAAAATCATCACTGAAAATTTTATACCCAACAAAGATCAAAAAAGAAAAAATCAGGATAACCTGAAATAAACTCACCGGTGAATTCTCGCTATTAAGTACTGCCAGAATACCTCCCAGGAATACCCCTGAAATGAGCAGATATAAAAGTGCTCCATTTTTCATTCAGTCATCCATTTTGGATAATAGCGTCCTAATTCTACAGAACAAGTTAATTATTGGATTTAGAAAAGGATGTAAATCTAAGCTCTTCTTTAAGACGATCCATTTTCTGATTATACTCTGAATCCCCATTTTCTCTTAGCTCTCTAAGGAAAACAACAAACAAGGATAGAAACACAGCAAAGAAAAATCCTCCTAAAACAATAAAAGCTCTTTTGGGGGAATGTTTATAGGTTGGCAAATCAGGACTGTCAATTACTCGTATTCCACTACTGTTGTTCGCAACATATAATCTCTGCTGTTCTAACTGAGGAACCAAAAATTCATAAATGGTATTTTGAATTTCGACTTCTCGGAATAAGCGAGTATAGCGAAGCATTAGATCCGGCATATCAAATAATGAATAAAAAGCATCGTTATCTTTTGCTAAGTTTTCGCTCTCTTGGATCATATTCTCATAAGCTCTTTGCAAGGCTAAAATCTCCTGTTTTTTTTGAGCTATCTGATTAGAATTCTTTTCTAACCGATCTTCCATCACCTCAAGCTCTATCTCCTCCTGAATAATCGTAGATTTAAGCTGTCCCAAATTTGATATTAAAGCTCCAAGTTGACTCGATATTTCTAAAATCCCATATTCTTTCTGAAAAGCGTTTAAAGCCATTTCAGCTTTTCTTAAATTAATTTCATTTTGCTGAAAACGCTGTTCTATAATTTGCAAATTTTCTTGAGACCCCTCCAAATTAATCTCTTCCATTCTATTCTGTAGCTCTGCCAAAATAAATTGGTTCATCTCTTGAGCTCGCTTTGGTTCTTTATCAATAACTCCAATTTTAACGGATACAATTGGATTAAAACCAAAACCACCCTCACGTACCTCTTCAATTTCAATAACACCGTTCAGCGTTTGATACAAGGCTTCTTTGATATTTGTACCATAGACTTCTGCAAGGTTAAACTCCTCAATTAATTCATCCTTTAATCCTTGGCTATTTAGAATAATAAGCATGGTTTCGCCGCCAACTTTAGATTGGCTAGTTCCTATCGATCCAATATTCTGAAGCAACCCTCCGAAACTCCCAATACTTTCTCTTGTTTGCACAATTTCGGAAGAAGAGTGGTACTTTTGGGGCCACAGTAAACTAATAACTAAGGCAAGAATAGAAATCCCTATTACCGTTTTAAGAATAAATATTTTATGCTTGGCAAGAATAATCAGTAAATCAAAAAAACTGGTGGTGTTGCTTTTATGCTCCAAAATAGGTCTTTACTAGTTTTATGGTGCGTTGTATACTAACTAAAGTTAAGCTTGTACGATCTACCTTCAAAATTAAACTCACGGTAACCGTTTTCTATGTGTATCATCATTTTTTACAGCTTTAAGTAGAACTTATTAAAACGTAACAATTAGTTGGCTATACAGATAGTTTCCCATATTTATCCTACAAAGCATGATCCAAGTAGTGGCATATTCATTCAAAGAGAAGCACACTTGGTACAAGTTTTTTCAGAAATTGAATTACATATCCCATCAGTTATAGCCACACCTTTTCAAAGTCAGTTCTACAGATCTCATCGTCCCGTTGAGGAAAACTTCCCTGTTCATAGATTTAAATATTTATCGATTCCAAAACGGAAATTCCCAAAATTAACTCAAAAATTTCTTTCTTCAGGGTTATTACACTCTCTTCAGAATTCAAATACCTCTCTTGTGCATCTTCATTGGCTTTTTCCGGGAGCGCTCTCTGCTCCAGCACTAAAAAAAGCTGGATACAAAGTAGTGTTGACTATTCATGGTGGAGACTGGTACTCGAATGTTATAAAGAATAAGCTAAATGATATATTAGAAAAAAGTCTTCATGCTTGTGATCATATCATAACAGTTGGAAAGCAACTTAAAAGCGACATTATTTCTGTTTATCCAACCCTGTCTGATAAAATAACTCATGTTCCTCATGCTATTGATACCCAAAAATTTCTCCCCTCTGAATCAAAGGTAGAATCTCAAAATCAATTAGGTTGGAATACCTCCAAAATCCATATCTTAAGTGTTGGCAATTTATTTAAAGTAAAAGGGGTAGATCTTTTAATTGAGGCTTTCTCGCATTTAACCAATAAAGGTGATCTTCACTTGCATTTGGTGACTCCCAGAAAAGATCATAAGCTAATGGAACAAGTTTATTCGTTTATAAAAAATCACAGCTTGGGAAATAAGATTACCTTTTATGAAAGTATGTCGGAAGATGAGCTCATCCCCTTTTACCAAGCAGCAGATTTATTTGTCTCAGCCAGTTTAAAGGAAGGTTTCGGTCTTGCCATTGCGGAGGCTGCTGCTTGTGGCACTCCTGTGTTAGCTACTAGATCTGGTGGTCCGGAAGAAATCATCACTCCAGCTCTTGGACAACTAATAGAACCGGGAAACGCTGATTTATTAGCAACATCAATTGCTCAGATATTATCAAATATTGACCATTTTGATAGTCAGGAAATGCATAAAGCAATAAAATCCAGATTTAGTATTGAGCAAAAGATTGATTCCCTAAGATCTATTTATAGATCCTACTCGTAAATATGAAGAACCCTTTTCTGAAAAAAGATTTTTATAAAGATGTAGGTACCCTTATTGGCGGAACAGGAATTTCTCAGCTTATTCCCATAGCAGTTTCTCCGATTCTGACACGTATTTACACACCAGAAGATTTCGGGGTTTTGGCATTTTTCATGGCCTTTACCTCAATTTTAGGGGTAGTAGCCACTGGACGATATGAGATGGCCATCCTTATGCCCAAAACTGACAACAATGCAAAAAATTTAGGCGCCTTATCTTTTTTTATAGCTACAATAATTTCCTTAGCCACATTGATCATATTTCTTCTGTATGGACATCAAATTCTTACCTTTCTGAATTTCGGAATCTATACTTATTTGATCTTTTTAATTCCAATAGGAATCTTTGCAAAATCCATCTTCCAAATATTTACCTACACACTAAACAGAGTAAAGCACTATAAAGCTATTGCAGGATCTAAAATTACTCGATCCATTGGAGGTTCAGGTATCCAGCTTGGGTTAGGTTTTTTAAGTTTTTCATCTTTAGGATTGGTTTTAGGGAAGTTGATTGGAGAAATACTTGGCTGCCTCTACGGCTTTTGGATTACGATTAGACATAAGCAGTATAAAAACGAAAAAATTAATTGGACCAAGATTCAGAAGCTGTCTAAAGACTATAAAGAATTTCCCAAATATAATGCACCTCATGCCTTCACCAATACAGCTTCAAGCAATTTACCTAATATTTTATTGGCATCGCTATTTTCCTCTTCCATAGCAGGATTTTACAGCTTGAGTCACAGGGTTTGTTTTGCTCCAATTCAACTTATCTCCACTTCTGTTCAACAAGTCTACAGCCGCTCAGTAACTGAGCGTTTTAATGAAGGCAAAGATATTTTTGAATACAGCAAGTCAGTATTTAAACAACTTTCATTACTTGCCATTATCCCCTTTACTGCCTTACTAATTTTTGCTCCAAGCCTTTTTGAATTTATTTTTGGGGAAGAATGGAGAATTGCGGGGGTCTATTCTCAATTCTTGACACCTTTTCTTTATTTAGTATTTGTAGTTTCTCCCATAACCTATCTTCCACTGTTACTTAATAAACAACGAAAAGCATTTGCCATCGATGTGGTCTACTTAATACTTCGTGTAAGTGCCCTGGGCCTAGGTTTTCTATTGGGTGATGCCTTATTGGCAATTATTTTATTTAGTGCAGTTGGTGTTATTATTCAGCTGTATCTATTATACTGGATTCTTTCAATCGCTAAACAAGCTTCTTAATGTCTGGACTTTACGGTTTCTTTTCCCCTAAAACTATTCCCTTCCAAAATAACTATCATCGTTTTTTTAGCTCCTCCTTAAATAATATTATCAACGAAGAATATACTAGTGGTTCATTTATTTATGGCAGAAGTGTAGTTAATAAATTTACTAACGATCGTTTCTTGCATGAAGAGGATGACTTTATCATAGGAATAGAAGGACTCATCTATAATTTTAAAAACCCAAGAGTCGACATTCCAAGGGCATACAAGCAACAAGGGTTAGAATTTATTGAAGACTTGCAAGGAGGCTTTTCCGGTTTTATTTATGATAAGAAAAATGGGAAAATTAGCTTATTTACAGATCCTCTCGCAACCAGATCCCTTTTTTACTATATAGATTCAAATAATCATTCTTTTTTCTTCGCTTCTGAACTTAAAGTATTAACAAGTCTATTAAATGATCTAAACATCAAAATTACGCCTGATAATGATGGATTTAACGCGTTATTAACTTTTGGATATCTTTTAAATGAATCAACTTTGGTTGATAAAATTAAAAGGCTTAGAAATGCCACAATTTTAACTTACGATCTGGAGTCGAATAATAGAAATTTCAAAAAGTATTTTAATTTTGAAATAAAGGAATCACCTATTGATAAAGAGAAAGCTGCTAAAAAGATTGATACTTTATTACTTAAATCTGTAAAAGAGGAATGGGACAAAGATCTAAATGAACACAGATCTCATTTAACAACCTTAAGTGGCGGATTAGATGCGAGAGTAAATACACTATTAGCAAAAAAATTAGGCTATAAGGATATTCATGTATTGAATTTTTCCGAAAAAGGCACGCCCGATCACCATATAGCAAAGCAAATAGCTAAAGGTGAAAATATGAAGTATACCTTTTACCCACTTGACAAAGGGCATTACTTTATTGATTCATTAGAAGAGCTAGTTGCATCTAATGACGGAATGGTTACAGTAGCAGGAGCATCTCATATGTTTAAAGCTATTCAAACCATACCATTGGATAATTATGGGGGATTACATACTGGACAAATAGGCGGTACAGTATTTGGTTCTTTTACCCGTCCAAAATTTAATCTTCAAAAAGATATTGGAAAGTTAGGCTATGTAAATGATGAATCAGTTTTATCTCAAATAACCATTTTACCTGCCATTAAAGGTAAATACAAATCTTCTGTAGAGTTATTTGCCTTTGAACAGCGGCTTATTAATGGCACTTTAAATGGAGACAGACAAATATCGCATTATATCGACCTCCAATCTCCTTTTTATGATAAAACCATAATGAGCTTTTTTCTAAGCCTTCCACAAAAATTTAAGCTGAATAAAAATATTTATCTCTACTGGATCAGAGAAAAACATCCCTACATGTTCAATTATAAATGGGATGTAGCTGGAATAGCCCCAAAAAATAAATATCTAACTAACATAGCGAAGCTTATTAACAAACTAAGTGGATACGCAAAAAGATTTATTCTTCGAAAAGACCGTGCGGTAATGAACCCGTTCGATAATTGGTATCAAACTAACTCTCTGTTACAAGAGCAGATGACAGAAATTTATCAACAAAATTTACATCAGATTCCAGATACCTGGCTCAAACAGAATATTTCAGCCGTCTATGCTAATCATCAAACCCGAGGTAAATTTGCCGCCATCACAGCAATTCTTGCTTATAAATTGCATTTCACAGATCCTGAGAAATAATATTATTTCTCAATCAAAAGCTTTCGATACCACTTCTCACCAAACAACTTCCCTACAAAAAATCGAAACATTAAGTATCTGAGCTTAATCTTCATTTTTAACCAAAAGAGCAGCCCTTGCTCCTTAAACCGGCTATCATGTTTTTGATATAAATATTTAGTTCCTCTCATCTTTTTTTCAAAATTCAGGCTGATCTGATTTATGGATCGAAATTCTTTACTTAAAACTTCATCCACATAATCGACGGTGTAATACTCAGAAAAACGGATAAGTAAATCATACTCTTGACTGGATGGAATCTGCTCATCAAAGCCATTTATTTTTTGTATTGTCTCGGCCTTAAAAAGCATGGTTTCAATTCCAGATACTGCATAGTAACTCAACAAGTCCCGATAAATATTACCTTGTACCCGATTAAACTTCCTGATCAACTTTCCTGACCGTTCATCCAAAGCGTGGCTGGTTACCATTCCAAGCTTAGGATCTGCAGACTCTTTGAAACACTCCACTTGTTTAGAAATCTTTTCTGGAAAAAAAATATCATCATCATCCAAAAAATTAATGTATATCCCTTTAGCTTTTTTAATACCCTGATTCCGAGAAAAACAACCTCCTTTGTTCACCTCATTTCTCAGCACTTGTATGTTTGGTTCTTTAGGTAGGTGGTTCTGAACATTTAATTCAGAAGCATCATCAACAACAATGATCTCAATATTAGGATAGGTTTGATTCAACACGGAGTCAACAGCCCGACGCACCAAATCGAGCCGATTATGCGTTGGAATTATTACGGATACGAGCGGAAAGTTCTCCATATTTTTGCTACCATTCAGGGCAGCAATTTTTTTAAATTAAAGATATTTGAATGACTAAGATAAGGCCTTATCTAACTCTTTTCTTAATTATTGCCGGATTGGTAGTAGCAGGTAAATTAGTTCAGGCATTTATTCTATTACCTCTCGTTGAGGCCGCTTTTCAGGGAGATTCTTTTGAGTATCTAAACCAAATTATTGCCCAACACCGCTTAAAAAATCCCGACGTTAGAAATTTAGCCTTTTACAGGTCGCAAGTTCCCGTTTATATAAACCGGCTTATTTTTCTTGCTGCTTACACCACTATCTTTCTCTGGGTTCTTATCAAAGATAATTTCAAAGTAATCCGGGCATTTTTCAACGAAGAGAAGTCTGCCTTTAGCTTAGGGATACTTCGTGTGGTTGTATTCAGCCTGATTTTATACATTAATTTCCCTGTTTCCATTAGTGAACTAAGTCATTTAGGAACTGATTCCTTATCTCCTCCACTTGGTTGGCCCGATTCATTAGCCGCATTTTTAATTCAGCCCATCGTTTCTTCCACACTCAGTGTACTGTTCACCACATTTTGTATAGGTGGATTGATAGGCTTTTATACCCGCTACATGATTATTGGAGCTACAATTACCGGCTTATTTGTAATGGGTATTCCTCAATTTTTTGGCAAAATCGATAGTTACCATATTTTGTGGCATACGCTTGTCATCATGAGTTTTTCTAATGCAGGAGATAGTTTATCGGTAGATGCCTGGAGAAAAAACCTACCGCAATTTAACATAGAAAAGGCCACAAAATACGCCATACCAATAAATTTGATCATGATATTGATCGGGTTAGGATACTTTTTCCCTGGAATTTGGAAGTTTACATTTTCAGGCTTTGAGTGGGCTTTTAGTGATAACTTGATGCTAAAAATGCATTCCAAATGGCTCGATATTGGCGCATGGACCCCTTCTATTCGAATTGACCGTTATCCTTTTCTGTATCAATCAGGTGCTTTTTCTACACTTATACTTGAACTTGGATTTCTCTTTGGAATATTCTTCAAAAAAACCAGGGCCTTCTTCTTAATCTTGGCTTTTACATTTCATCTATTCGTTGACATTTTCATGCATATTTTATTCGCCAGTACTATGGTTATGTTTGTTGCCTTTCTGCCTTGGCAACAAATACTGGCTAGCTTACCTCTCGACCTGAATTTCACAGGTTCTAAAAATTCACAATCTACCTTTTATAAAAAGGGGCTTAAATTTACGGGAATAGTTATTATAGCTGGATATTTGATCACAGGATCTCTGTTAATCAAAACCTGGCCTTTTGCCCTTTACCCAACATTTGCCTCTCTTGAATCATCAACGATTCCCAGTATATTGATTAAAGGTTATGACAACGAAGGAACTCTTGTTGCTTCTACCATCCCTCTTTTAAATGAACATTTTAAGGAAGAATTCGGATCGAGTGGTGCAAGACTCAGGGGATACATGCAAAACATCATTAACAGTTCAAACCGTGATTCAACCAAATACCAGCCATTAATAGCTGCTTTTTTATCTGATTTTGAACAATCTCCTCAGGATATTGCTGAAATCACTTTTTATCAAATTCGTTTAAGCACCCATCCTGATAGTTTAGGAGATAAGTATACGGTGGTCGAAAAAATGTATTCTCGGGATAATTAGAATCATAAATCATTCTTACTTAGAAAGCTATCCTATTTTTTTCACAACCTCCGCCAACGTAATTAATCTGCCAACAATTTTCTTTCCAATTTTTTGATGATTCTTGGGAATCTGGTTAGAAATAAATCCAGCTTCTCTTAAAACCATTAGTGCTTCTTGGTAACGCTTTTGCAGGTCAAATGACTTTAAATCGTTCTTAACTTGTTCTCTTGTTTGGGAGCTCCTCAATTTTCGAACTAAACTTTTCGTTTTATGCAAACCATAGTTTTTTATGTCCAAAAGCTTATCTGATAAATCAGCAGATACCGAAATATTTCCTTCGGTGGTCTTTATCTTTGCTACTTCTGGATTTATCCTGGTTATAACCTCTCGATGAAATTGGTTAAAAAACCTTTTTTTACGAGGTAAATTATAGCCAATTTTCAATAATTCTGGCTCCAATAACGGAGAGTATGTATCCACAAACTGAGATGTAATATTCGATAAAATAGAAACTTGCTCTTTGATACGTACGTGGTAATAGATTTGGTCGTAGGTTCTCGTATTTGATTTCCGTACAAACGGTTGAAGTTTCTTTCTAAATTCAGCTTGATAATTTTTAAACTGCTTTTGAAGGTTAGCACCAAACCAATTTTCATCTATTTGGGCAGGATACATTCTCATTGATATAAGCTTTTCTAAATCAGCGTTATTTCTGTTATAAAAGGGAAAATCCTGTTGCCACCAAAAATCCTTATAAAGCTCTCCTCCCACTCCTGTAATAATTAAATCATACCCATTTTCCTGTCGCCAAGACTGATTGTCCTTTAATGATTTTAATTTTAACAAATCCCACAGACCATCAGATAGCCTAAATAAATCGTCAAGTTCTTCTTCAGTTTGAATGTCATCCGATTCAAGGATATACAGATCAACACCTAAGCAATCTGCTACCTGTTTTACGATCTTGGCTTCTTGAGCATCTCCAGAATTCAATGAAAAAGCCGTATCAAAATGCACCCCAAAATGTTTAAGTACAGTTGCAAGGAGCCTGGAATCAATCCCGCCTGTAAGATCTACTGAGATCTTTTTATCTCTCAGGTGATGCACCCTTTGCTCAAAAAAATCTAAAAAAGTACTAAACGGATCATCGATGTCCTCCCATTGCATAGGATTATCAGATTCTTGGCTTTCCTCAACAAACCCATTAACAATATCAAGACTGAAGATCTGATGGGTGAACCGTTTTCTTATCCCCTTTAGTAATGTATTCTCAAAATAAAAACTACCAAAATTCAAAAACTCAAGGAGTGATTGGTGATCAATGTCACTAATACTGAAAGGCTCGTTATTTATGACATCCAGAAAAGCTTGATATTTATTCCCTGATTCTTGAGATATAAATTTTCTCATAGAGAAGCTTTGAGATTTTACAATTTGTGGTGATTACCACCCTTTTACCCTCAAAAAAGCCTTGCGAAGAAACTGATATAGAAACCCACTAAAATGCCCCACCTGCATAACCACGACGCTAAAGGAAGTATGCCACCAAAGGGACAGGATTCCCGGGCTTTTCTTTTCTCCGGTCCAGTTCTCTTTTTTGAATTCTTTGTGGCTGGAAAGCCCTACGCGAAGAGATTCAACAAGCACAATGGCTCCCAAAAATCCTGCTACGTATGGGAAGTAGAGATTTGTTTGCGTTAGCAGGTCGGCGATCAGATAAATGACCAGCGAAAAAATAAAGAGAAAGGGAGTCAACCCGCGGATGGGTGAACTTTTGGGATGAAGGACTTTCGTGAGAAAGCGTCCACGACCATACCGGAAGTACTGTTTAAATAACTTGGTGAAGGAATCCCGGGGATAGTACCAGCTTTTGATCTCAGGGCTCACATACACGCTTTCTCCAAAATTCTCGATCAGGCGAAGGTTCAACTCCGAATCCTGGTTCGTGATATTTTTGGTATTGAAACCACCTATTTCACGCAGATCTTCCGTCCAAAAACATCCCAGAAAAACGGTATCGGCATAGCCTTCGTAGGTATCGTCCATGTATTTGGCTCCGCCATTTCCGAGAAAACTTTTTACGGCAAGAGCCGTGCCGGCTTGAACCGCATTTGCTGCCACATACCGTTGCGCTCCCCCTACATTTTTAGCGCCGGTTTCCAGGAATACTTCAATATTCTTTTTCAGGTAATCATCCTGATATAAACAATGTCCATCAGCCCGTAAGAAGATTTCTCCCTGAGCCTGTTCTATCATCCGGTTCAGCGCATAGGACTGAAATCTCTCAGGATTCTCGATGAGTTTTACGCGGGGATCTTTTTGGGAAAGCTCGTTTACAATCTCACGGGTACGGTCGGTGCTGCCGCCATCAGCAACCAAGACCTCTACCAGATTGGGATATTCCGTATCCAGAAAACCTGATACAACTCTCTCGATATGATCTTCTTCATTTAGTGCAGGGATACCAACGGTAACCCCAGGCGCTTTATTAATATCTGAAGGCTGGCTTGTAATAGGTGTTGTAGATTGTTTTTGTTTGGCTGAAATCAAAACTACGGATTTATCTGCTTAATATAATATGCCAGTTTCAAAAAAGTACTATACACGATTGCCTCCACTCAGCAAATACAAAATAGCCATTCGCACAGCTACTCCGTTGGTCACCTGATCTAAAATGACCGCACGGTCGCTGTCGGCAACTTCGCTTTCCATCTCCACACCTCGGTTTATGGGGCCGGGGTGCATGATCTTAAAATCAGGATATTTATCTAGATGGTGAAGCTTGATGCCAAATCGTTCGTGGTATTCCCGGAGCGATGGGAAAAATTCAGTGCCCGAATCTTGCCGTTCGAGCTGAATGCGAAGCGCCATCGCGATATCACACCAGGCCAGGGTTTCCTCAAGATTGTAAGATACTTCTACCCCCATATCGTTCACAAACATTGGCATCAGCGTTTTAGGACCACAAAGTACGACCTCCGCTCCCAGCTTTTTCAACCCAATGATATTGGACCGAACTACGCGACTGTGAGCGATATCCCCAATGATCGCGATCTTCTTTCCGGTCAGGTCTGGATGAAGGGTTTGCATCGTGAACATATCCAGCAGCGCTTGTGTGGGATGTTCGTGAGCTCCGTCGCCGGCATTTAAAATAGCGGCATCCACACATTTGGTTAGAAAATGTGGAACTCCCGGACTTTCGTGCCGCACCACTACCATGTCAATTTTCATAGAGCTGATGTTGCGAATGGTATCTTTCAGCGACTCGCCTTTTTTGGTGCTTGAGGAACTGGTGGAAAAATTCACTACATCGGCACCCATTCGTTTTTGGGCCAGCTCAAAAGAAAGGCGGGTTCGGGTACTGTTTTCGTAGAAAAGATTGACGATGGTTTTATCACGTAGAGTAGGAACTTTGGGTACCGGGCGGTCTAATATTTCCCGGAAATACTTAGCCTGTTCCAACACGTATAAAATATCTTCTGCGGAATAGTCGGCCAGGCCCAGCAGGTGCTTTTGATTGAAGGGATATTCTTCGGATGGTTTTTTACTCATCATCGCCCTCCTCTACTTCTACGATATACACGGCATCTTCGCCATCCAGCTCCTTCACTTTCAGCCGGATCTCTTCATTTTCATACGTAGGAATGTATTGCCCCATGTAATCTGCAGAAATTGGAAGTTCACGGTGCCCGCGATCGATCATACAACAAAATTTTATGCTTCTCGGTCTTCCGTACGACATCAGTGCCTCCATGGCCGAACGCACGGTTCTTCCCGTATATAGTACATCATCTACCAATACGATGTCCCGGTCATACAGATCGAAGGGAATTTCGGTGACTTTCACTTCCGGCATTTTGAATTTGGAGCGATAATCATCCCGATAGAAGGCAACATCGAGTACGCCAAAATCAATGTCTGCATCAAACGATGCCTTGATTTCTTTGAGGATGCGTTTTCCCATATACACTCCGCGGGTCTGCATACCTATGATGGCGAGTTGGGAAACATCATCATACCCCTCCAAAAACTGATGGGCAAATCGCAGGTAAACGCGATCCAGATCTTCGGGTATCATGATTTTGGCTTTCTTCAAGCGTATTTACCTTCGTTGAGTGTGCGCGCTAAAGTTAGCGTTTGTTGGTTGTAAATACCAAAGGGAATTATATAGAGTCATATTAATCTTTTCACAAAAACCAACCAAGGCTCCATTATTCAAAAGCCCATATATACACAGTTGTAAAGAATCCCTTCCCTCCTTTCTTTTAGCTCCTATTCTCGGTATTATTGGCACCCTGAAAAAATGCTTTAAATACTAAATAGGTATCCATGAAAATACACGAGTATCAAGCCAAAGAAATTCTCCAAAAATACAACGTAGCTGTTCCTGCCGGAATTGCTACCACTACCGTAGAAGAAACGGTTGAAGCCGCTAAAAAACTGAAGGAAGAAGGAGCTTCACTTTTTGTTGTGAAAGCCCAGATCCATGCCGGTGGACGAGGAAAAGGCCGCACCAAAAAGAACAATGCCAAAGGCGTTGTGCTCTGCAAAACCATTGATGAAGTCAAAGAAGCTGCAGAAAACCTTCTTGGTGATGTACTCGTGACGGTTCAGACCGGAGAAGAAGGTCAGCTGGTACAGCGCTTGTATGTAACCGACGGTGTGGATATCGAATCTGAATTTTATGTAGGGATCTTGCTTGACCGAGCAGTAAGCAAAAATGTGATCATGGCCTCTACTGAAGGTGGCGTTGAGATCGAGAAAGTAGCTGAAGAAACGCCTGAGAAAATTGTAAAAGAGTGGGTTGAGCCGGGTATGGATCTTCAGCCTAATCAGGCGCGACGTATTGCTTTTGAACTTGGACTGGAAGGCGAAGCGCTGAAAAACGGTATCAAGATCATTCATGCACTGTATAATGCATATCAGGAAACAGATTCCAATATGTTTGAGATCAACCCGCTGATCGTAACGCCAGATAATGAAGTATATGCCCTGGATGCCAAGGTGACTTTTGACGACAACGCTTTGTACCGCCACAAAGATCTGGCAGAACTGAAGGACGAGTCTGAGGAAAATCCAGCAGAACTTGAAGCTCAAAAATACGACCTGAACTACATCAAACTGGATGGTAACGTAGGTTGTATGGTAAACGGTGCCGGACTTGCGATGGCGACCATGGATATCATCAAGCTTTCCGGTGGCGAACCTGCCAACTTTCTGGATGTAGGCGGTGGAGCCAATGTTGAAACCGTGAAAAACGGATTCCGCATTATCCTGGAAGACAAGAATGTAAAAGCGATCCTCATCAATATCTTTGGCGGAATTGTTCGCTGCGATCGTGTGGCCAATGGTGTTATTGAAGCCGTGAAGGATCCTGAAATTGCTGAAAAAGTGAAAGGCGTGCCTATCATCGTTCGTCTACAGGGAACCAACGCTGAGGAAGCCAAGGAGATCATCGACAACAGCGATCTGAATGTGATTTCAGCTGTTCTGTTGAAAGAAGCTGCTGACGAAGTTTCTAAAGTACTGGCATAGTATTTAGAAGTATTAACCGTATTTAAAGCCCGATCTTTATGGAGATCGGGCTTTTTTTTTTTCAATCTATTTCAGGAAAGCTGAAGTTTGCCATATTCCCCGGTTTACCCATTTCCGAGGAATAAGGGATCAGGCTAAAGCCGTAATGATAACTTTGGTTGGTGTGTAAGCGATAGGCTTCCAAAGCACGAGCATGTCCCGACCACGTATCTGTTCCACCGACTCCCTGTTGAGCAAGATCAAGATTCACCGTATAAAAATCGCTTCGGGGAAGCTGGTTCATGTGATCGGAGTCCTGAAGTTCATTCAAAGTGTACGGCCACGCGCTAACGTTAATTACTTCATCTGCAACAGCGATGAATCCATTTCCTGCCTCATTTGTGAACGCTGCCCAGCGAACATCGGTACGATTGCCATTTTCCTGTGGAACCGGGTAATCAACCCATAATTCATCAATTTGTCCCGAATAAGTTCCGAGATTGATCCCGGTTTTTCGGTCGGCATAACTTTCTTCCGGTCCGCGGCCAAACCAGCTCATCGTAGAATAATTCCCAGGAATTTGCATCTGCATGCCCACTTTGGGAATGGCCACCGGAATATCAGTTCCAACCGGATACAGATCATACTCTACATGAACGGCTCCATTTCCGAGGAACGCATAGGTGATTACAATTCTGGAATCCCCAACGGGTAGATCCGCTTCTATTTTCACCGAATGTGCTCCCGTCTCAATATCTGTAACCGTTCGGCGACCGGCAGCTTCTTTCCATGGATCGAGAGCATCACCCCAGCCGGCGTTATCATTATCGGTGGTGGCCCGCCAGAAATTGGGGCCGAGCGGAGCATCAAGTAAAGAATTCCCTCCAACCTCATATTTGATAAGCGCTCCATTAGTTTTAGATATTTCTGCCTTGAATTGAGAAGAGCTTACCGAAATTACTTCATCGGATTCGGTCATTTCAACATCCGACACATTTTCATCCGAGAGTACCGGTGCAGGCATGACTCCATAAGGCATTTCAAATTGTTCGATGGCAGCTTCATATCCTTTGTCTGCCCAGATCACATCTTCTTTCAGATTTAGGCTCACACTTAGGTGATATTCCCTGCCGGGACTAAGTTCCGGTTTTTGAATGGGAATTTTAACCTGACCACGTCTGCCGGACTCAATATCCAACGACTCAACCGTTCCGGATTGAACTGCCTCACCATCTTCAAGTAAATTCCAGTTCAATACAAAATTACTCAGGTTGAAGTCCAGGTAATTGTTGTGCAGAAACAGTTCTCCTTCCCTGAGATCTGCCGGCTCAAAATCCACAAATTGATACGAGTATTTCACTTGTTTAAGCGCCGGCTGAGGTTGGCGATCAGGAAATACCAGTCCGTTAAAATTAAAATTTCCATCGTTTGGATCATCCCCAAAATCGCCGCCATATGCCCAATACATTCTCCCATTTTCATCTTCCAGATAGAGCCCCTGATCCACCCAGTCCCAGATATACATGGCGAAGAAGTTGTTGTTTTTCTTCATGAGCTCGGCATATTCATCCATGTTTCCGGTGGAATTCCCCATTGAATGTGCAAACTCACACAACATGATCGGCTTCCCGATATTCGGATTATTCAGCTCTGACTCGAGCAATCCTACCGATGGATACATGTAGCTCATCACATCCGCTACGGAATTCATGTGGTGATAATGAATAGGTCTTTCAGAATCCAGCGCACGGATATAAGCCGCCATGATCTCAAAATTTTCACCGGCACCGGCTTCATTTCCTAACGACCATATCACAATAGAGGGATGATTTTTATTCGCCTCCACCATACTTCGGGCACGATCTATGATGGCATTCTGCCAGATCGGGTCGCCACCGGGCAGGGTTTCCCGATAAAACGAAATTCCGTGAGATTCCACATTTGCTTCGTCAATTACATACAAGCCGTATTTATCCGCCAGATCATAGTAATACCGATGATGCGGATAATGCGCCATCCGCATGGAGTTGAAGTTACTTTCCTTCATAAGTCTTATGTCTTCTTCGATCCATTTCAGATCCACCGTTCTTCCCTTATAAGGATCGTGCTCGTGGACATTCGCTCCTTTTAGTTTAACCGGCTTCCCATTCACCAAAAACATCCGGTCTTTGATCTCCACCGTTCTGAATCCGGCCGTACTCCGGGCCACATTCCTGACAGCCCCGTTTTCATCTTTCAGGATGATCACCACCGTGTACAAATACGGCGTTTCTGCGGTCCACTTATTTACATTTTCGATGGTTGAGAAGGTGACCGCTCTGTTATGAGTGCCAATTGGAAAATCGTTGATGGTCTCCTCTTCCCGCGAAGAGATCAGATTGTTTTCTGCATCATACAACTGTACTTCCACTTTTTGTTTTGGGATGAACTCATCGCTGTTATTTCGAACCTCTACTTCCACTTCCATCTCGCCGTGATGATAGTCGCGATCTAATCCTGCATTTACGGTGAAATCCTGAATATATACCTCCGGCATGGAGTACAGGAACACATCCCGGTAGATCCCTGAAAACCGCCACATGTCTTGTGTTTCGAGCCAGGCTCCATCCGACCAGCGAATGACTTCCACTGCCAGCGTATTTTCCCCTTTCTTCATAAATGGAGTCAGGTTGAATTCGGCAGGCGTCATACTTCCTTCACTGTAACCCACTTTTTCGCCATTCAGCCAAAGGTAGAAGGCACTTTTCACCCCGCCAAAATGAATGAAGGTCTGGCGGCCGTCCCAGTTATCCGGCACTTCAAATGTTGTGCGGTATGACCCAACGGGATTGTATTCTTTCGAGACCCGCGGCGGCTTTTGTTCGCCTCCCATATATTCCACAAACGGATAGATCCAGTTCAGATAGATCGGCAGGTCGTAACCTTGCATCTGCCAGGTTCCAGGCACTTCAATTTCGTCCCAGTCCGTTACATCGAATGCAGGCTCAAAGAAATTTTCCGGTTTTCGGGATTGATTTTCTGACCAATGAAATTTCCAGTTGCCATTCAGCGATTGATGATACGGCGACTCAAAGTGAAGTCCGTTGTTTGCCAATGCTGTTTCCACATTTCCATAGGGTACAAATATACCACGTGCGGGTTCTTTATTGATCCCAATAGTTTGGGGATTTTCCCAATCAGGAAGATCAGAAAGTGCAAATTGTGCAACGGAAGAAGTGCTGATCAACAAGCTAACGGCCACAGCCTTCATCAAAAACAAGGAGAGCTTTTTCATTTCTTTAACTCCATTTATATGAGTAGTGCAGATAGTTTTCTGAAATGATTATAAGTGTTCCAAAAACACTTTCAAAAAAATTGTTATCTGAAGCCCTCAGAAATAGAAAAGGAATGGCCTGAGAGGTAAATGGAGCGCGAATAACATGGATCCGGCAATTTTACATAGATCTACGTCATCCGTGTTCTATTGCAATGCTCGAACAGATAAAGGTGTCCAACCCAAACTGGCTCAAGCCTCCCCCAAACTGGTTCAAGCGTCCGCTTGGACCAATCTGTACTATAAATCACGAAACGGAAGCAGACTCAGATCTTTCTTTCAGGCGCTTGCTCACTTCCTCATAAAACTGCTCGTACTGTTTTACGATCTCATCCTGATTGAACCGCTCGGCCTGTTTTCGGGCATTATCAGCCATTTGTTGATGAAGCTTCGGGTTACTCAAGATCTTGACTCCATAATCGGCCATGCAATCCACATCATCCAGGTCGCACAGGTAGCCGGTTTCTCCGTGAATGTTCACCTCCGGGAGTCCGCCTATATCTGAACTGATGACGGGAACGCTGCAACTCATAGCTTCCAGAGCCGCCAGTCCGAAAGTTTCCGACCCTGAGGGAATGAGAAACAGGTCAGCAATCGAAAGCACTTCTTCCACTTGCTCCAGTTTTCCAAGGAAACGAACATGGTCACAAATTCCCAGATCCCGACATTGCTGTTCGGCTTTTTGCCGATCGGGACCATCTCCCACCAACAATAATTTTGCTTCAATTCCCGCTTCCAGGATCTTTGAAAATACTGTTACTACCTCGGGTACACGCTTTACTTTTCGGAAGTTGGATACGTGAACGACCACTTTCTCATCATTGGGACAGATCGCTTTCTTGAAATGACTTTTATTTGATTTCTGGAACCGATCCAAGTCAATAAAATTCGGAATTACTTTGATATCCTGTTCAATATCAAAATGGTCGTAGGTCTCTTTCTTCAGATATTCGGAGACTGCGGTTACGCCATCACTTTTATCGATGGAGAATTCCACCACGTGCTTGTAGCTGGGGTCCCGGCCCACCAGGGTGATGTCTGTTCCGTGTAATGTGGTTACCACCGGAACGTTGATCCCACGCTCTGCCATAATTTGTTTGGCCAGATATGCGCTGGTGGCGTGAGGCAGTGCGTAATGAACATGCAAAAGATCCAGGTCTTCGTACTCGATCAAATTCACCATTTGCGAAGCCAATGCAAGAGCATAGGGCGGATAGTCGAACAGCGGATAGGAATTGATCGAAACTTCGTGATAGGTGATTCCGGTTTCCAGGGTATCGAGCCGGGCGGGACGGGCATAACTTAACATATGAATGTTATGACCGTTCTTAGCCAGGGTTTTTGCCAACTCGGTAGCTACAACTCCACTTCCGCCAAAAGTGGGATAACAAACAATTCCTATATTCATCCTAAATGATTCCGTTCATATATAATTACTGCAAAATACACATTATTAGAATGTGATTAGCAACCAAACACACTCTTTAACAGATTGGTTTCCCCGAGATAACTCCTTTTCGGATGTATGTACAGATCACATAAAAAAGCATTTCAGCGGTTCTAATTGAAGTGTTCAATTTTGTATATTAGTGAGTTGTAACTTCACAAAAATTTATTTGAAAAAACTCCTATGGCTGGACATTCGAAATGGGCGAACATTCGCCACAAAAAAGCGAAAGAAGATAAAAAACGCTCAAAGATCTTCACCAAGCACATCAAAGAAATTACCGTTGCAGCTCGTGAAGGCGGCGGCGATGTAGATGGAAATCCACGGCTTTCTCTGGCTATTGATAATGCCAAGGCCGATAATGTCCCAAAGGATAATATTGAACGCGCTATAAAACGCGGCACCGGAGAAGACACGGAGGGAGCCAGCTTCGAAGAGGCTACTTTTGAAGGATACGGCCCCGGGGGTATCGCCTATTTTATTGAAGTGACTACCGACAACAACAACCGGACCGTAAGCGACATCCGTCATATTTTTACCAAACACGGAGGTAATATGGGAACCAATGGATCCGTTGGTTACATGTTTGAGCAAAAAGGTATGATTCAGGTGCCTTCCGAAGGTTTGGATGACGAAGAATTTATGCTGAATGCCATTGATGCCGGTGCTATTGATGTGAACACCGACGACGAAATGTTTGTAGTTTATACCGAACGCGAAGAACTTTTTGACGTACGGTCCCGCCTGGAAGAGGCTGATCTTGAAATTGAGTCAGCAACTCTTATTCGTGAGGCTGTGACGGAAACAAAAGTGGATGAAGAGACTGCCATCAAGAACCTGAAGATGATGGAGAAATTTGAAGACAACGACGACGTTAACAACGTATTCACCAATATGCTGATGGACGATGAAACCATCGCCTTAGCTGAAAACCTTGATTAGATCTTGATCCGACTATTTTCATATATCGCTCTTTTTCTTCTGCTCACCGCTTCTGCTGTGAATGATGGACGTAAAGCCAATGAGGCTTACGAAAACGGCAATTACGAGGAAGCTGAGCAACTCTACCTTTCGGCTATTGAACAGGATCCGGATAACGCGAAACTCTACTTTAACCTGGGAAATGCGCAGGCTAAACAGGATAAAGTGGAAGATGCCATCCAGTCTTTTATGGAATACCGGTCCCTGGTTGAATCTCCCGAAGAAAAAGCGAAAGCGGAATATAATATCGGAACTTTACTGGCTGAAAGAGCTAAGTGGAAACCGGCGGCATCACACTTCAAGAATGCCCTTAAATTGAATCCAACTGATCAGGATGCCAAGCATAACTACGAACGGTCGCTGGTTGAAATTGAGAAAGAAGAAGAAAATCAGGAAGAGCAGCAGGACCAGGAAAATCAGCCGCCGCCGGAACCAAGCGAGTATGCCCTTGCCATGAAGAAACAGGCCGAAAAACTGGTGGAACAACAAAAATACAACGAGGCTTACAACCTTATGCAGCGTGCTCTTGAAGCCGACGAAACCGTGCAGGCCTTCAGAGATTTCATCGAACGAACCGGAAATGTTGCAGACATTGACACCAATAATTGATGCTATGAAAAAAATATTCCTAACGCTTTTATTCAGTGTCCTGACGATCACTGCTTTTAGCCAAACGGCTGACAGGTATTTCCACAATGGAGCTCAGTCTTTTATTAATGCGGATCTGCAACAAGCGATGCAGGAAGTGCAAACCGGCTTGCAGCAATATCCCAACGATCCAAAGCTGAATGCGCTCATGCAAAAGCTACAGGAGGAACAGGAGCGCCAGCAACAGCAACAGGATCAACAACAGCAGCAACAACAGAATCAGGATCAGCAAAACCAGCAGGAGCAGGAAGAGCAAAAAGATCAGGAGCAACAAGAGCAGCAGCAAGACGAACAGGATAAGCAGGAGCAAAACGAGGATCAGCAACAGCAAGAGGGACAAGATCAAAGTGAAGAAACTCCCGAAGAAATGAATCCTGAGGATATGGATATGCAGAAGATCAGCAAGGAAGATGCCGAAAAGATCTTGCAGGCACTCGCTCAGAAGGAAAAAGAGTTACTGAAGGAATTCAAAAAGAAAAAAACAGACGGAAGCGCCAAGCATGAAAAAGATTGGTAATCAATTCCGGTTTTTTCTCCCTTTTTTATTTTTACTTATTGGGGCCCAATCCGGCTTCTCGCAAAGCCTGCAGGTGGATGCCTCAATCTCAGAGACCAATATCTATTCCGGCGAACAGGTTCAGATCGAACTTGCCATAACGGGGACTTCCATAGGTTCTGTGAGTCAGCCTGCCCCGCCTGAGATCGAGGGATTACGATGGATGCGCGGAAGCACTTCACGCGGCACCAAGTACGTACTCGAAAACAACACTCCCAAGATCACCTACACCTTTGGGTACGTTTTCATTGCTCAGGAACCCGGTGATTATACCGCTCCGCCTTTTGAAGTCGAAATTGACGGCCAGCAATATCAGTCCAACACCCTAAACTTTACCGTTCTTGATCCCGCTACCGTTGATCAGCAGGAAGCCGAACGCGCTCCCGATATTTATGTACGGCTTGAACCGAATACCGACACTCCCGTTGTAGGTGAACAAGTAGTGATCGATGTGGTGCTCTATTTCAAAAATGGAATTGAGATCTCTTCCTATCAACCCACACCGGGATGGAAAGCGGAAGGTTTTTGGAAAGAGGAATTGCAATATCCCCAGCGTGCCCAGGCTTCATCCACTATCGTAAACGGAGTGCGTTATCAAAAAGCCAACCTGATCCAATATGCCCTGTTCCCCACAAAATCCGGCGAATTGACCCTGAGTCCTTTTGAACTTACCCTCTCGGTACGCCAACAACGAAGCTCAGATCCCTTTGGATTTGGTTTTGGGCAAGAGCGCATGAAAGTGGAATCTGTCCCCGTGACCATTAATGCGGAACCGTTGCCTTCTCTTGCTGATGCGGAGTTTATTGGAGCTGTGGGAGATTTTGAGATTTCGAGATCCATCACCCCAAGAGAAGCCATGGTGGGGGAAAGCATCGAAATTACGACACGCATTTCAGGCAGTGGAAATGTGCCGCTTATCAACAAACCTGAGTATGATTATCCGGAAGCGCTGGAAAAATATAACCCCCAGCAAAGTTCTACCATCAACCGGCAAAACCGACAGATATCGGGCACGCGGATCTTTACCGATATTTTGATCGCCCGGAATGATGGGACCTACACCATCCCGGAAGCAAATCTTGCCTATTTCGATCCCTCTTCCAGCAGCTACAAACGCATCACATTACCGGCTTTGAGTTTTACTGCAGAACGGGATCCCGAGGCCACACCGGTTGATGTACAGGATGTTGAATTTCAGGTGAAACCCATCACCGGTCTCGCGCAGTGGACTTCCTCGGCCCAAACTCCATTGCATCAGAAGACATGGATCTGGATCCTCATAATCCTTCCCCTTTTCATTACAGCAGCTGCTTTCGGATATAAGAAATACACAGATCGCATGAACACGGATACGGCTTTTGCACGATCCAGAACGGCCTTCAAAAAAGCAGAAGAAACGCTGGCTAAGATCGAAGAGACCTCCGATATAAAGCAAGGATACTACCTGATCGAAAAGACTTTGATACAGTTTATAACCGATAAACTTGATCTTCCTCCGGCCGGACTTTCTAACCGGGACATCATTGCAAAAGTTGAGCAACTTGGGGATGCCGAGCTTACTTCAGAACTAAAAAGGATTCTCGATCGGTGCGAATCTATAGCCTATGCGCCGAATGTCTCAGCCCAAAATCTGGAAAACGATCTCAATAAAACCCGGAAAATCCTCAAAGACCTTGGGAAACTGGTATGACCCGATTATTTATCTTTTTATCCCTGCTGTTCTTTGTCGTACAACCGGCCATTGCCCAACAATCTCCGCAGGCTATATTTGATGAAGCCAATACCTTGCTGCAAGAAGGTGAGCTGAATGAAGCATTGAACCGTTATCGTTCTGTTTCTGCAACGGGACAAGAGTCCGGAGCTTTGTATTTGAATATGGGAATCACTGCTTTACGGCTCGATTCTATGGGCATTGCAAAGTACTACTTCCTGAAAGCCCAGGAGTTTGAAACTACCAGGGAGCAAGCCGATCAGGCTCTTGAGTACGTGAATGCTCAGTTTAGCCGGCAATCCGCCCTATTACCAAAACTGCCGTGGGATCGTGCTGTTGAATGGATCAATACCGTGCCCGGAGCTTCCGGGCTTTTCGTGCTTGGGTTTCTACTCACTTTATCCGGTTTGATTCTGCTGTATGGCTGCTGGTTTGGCTCCTTCCAATTTTCTTCATATTCGTCTTTTATCATCTCACTCATTATTGCCGGAACTGTGGTGGGCGGACTCGCTTTTTATGCGGATTATGTAGATCAGCGGTACCATCACGCCGTATTGGTTGATAATTCCCAGCGCGTGTATGAAACCTCCAACCCAGAGGGCACCTTGGTCAGTATCGCTTATGAAGGGTACGACCTCACCGTTGACAACTGGAAAAGCAATGACGTGGAAAACTGGCTATACGTTCGTCTTGGGAACGGCCAGTTCGGGTGGATCCGCAACGAAGGTGTAAAGAAACTATAAGCTACAATATCACTTGCGGAAGTTCTTCTTCAGAGTCCGTATTTTGCACATGGTTATGGAATAAATAAGAAATCATTAAATACATTTATGAGCACATCTCAGGAATATATAGATCAGAATAAAGACAAATTTGTTGAAGAACTATTTGAACTGCTGCGCATCCCCAGCGTAAGTACCGATTCAACCAAAAAAGATGAGATCAAAAAGGCATCTCAATTTCTAGCGGATCAACTAAATAGTTTAGGATTAGAACGGGTTGAAACTTTTGAAACACCCGGAAATCCCATCGTTTATGCCGAACACTGTCCACATGATGATAAACCCACTGTCCTCATTTACGGTCACTATGATGTACAGCCTTCCGATCCTGATGATCTTTGGGATACACCTCCTTTCGAGCCCACCATCAAAGACGGATTGATCTACGCCCGTGGTGCCAGTGACGATAAGGGACAAGCTTTTACCCACGTAAAAGCGGTAGAATCCTACAAAAAAACGGGTCAGGAACTTCCGGTAAACGTGAAATTTATTCTGGAAGGTGAAGAAGAAATTGGCTCGCCAAACCTCGTTCCATTTTTGGAAGAACACAAAGACCTGCTGGAATGCGACATGGTGTTGATATCTGATACCGCCATGTTCGGAGAAGATCAGCCTTCCATCACCTACGGCCTTCGTGGATTGGCCTACATGGAAGTAGAAGTGGTTGGACCAAATCGCGACCTGCACTCCGGCGTGTATGGCGGAGCGGTTGAAAATCCCGCTAATGTTTTATGTGAAATTATTGCCAAGCTGAAAGACGAAGACGGCGTGATCCAAATTCCCGGTTTTTACGACAGCGTAGTGGAATTGACCGAAGCCGACCGTAAAGCTTTTGCTCAACTTCCTTTTGATCAAGACGCCTACAAAAAATCACTGGATATCAAATCCGTTCATGGCGAAAAAGGATATACAACTCTCGAGCGCTCCTCGGCCCGACCAACTTTAGATGTAAACGGAATCTGGGGTGGCTATCAGGGAGAAGGTGCCAAGACGGTGCTTCCATCCAAAGCCAATGCCAAAGTGAGCATGCGTCTAGTACCGAATCAAGAACCAAAAGAGATCGCGCAGCTTTTCAAAAAGCATGTAGAATCGATTGCGCCTGATACGGTTAAAGTGAAAGTTACGGAGCATCACGGAGGTCACCCTGCCGTTACCGACCTGGATTTTTACGGATTAAAAGCCGGTGCCAAAGCTTTTGAAGAAGTATATGATAAGGAAGTTCTGTTTTCCCGGGAAGGCGGTTCCATCCCAATTGTAGCGGATTTCAAACGCGTGCTGGGTGTTGAATCCATCCTCATGGGTTTTGGGTTGACCAGCAATGCCATTCACTCCCCGAACGAGAATTTCTCTGTGAAGGATTTCCACCGCGGCATCAAAACCTCGGCCAAGTTCTTGGAGCTTTTACCGGATTTTGCCGAGTGATCTTTCTTCATTCAGGAAGTTTATTTCGATGATATTTAAAGCGTGGTTCGTTTGAGCCACGCTTTTTTTATATATCTGGCTGATGAACCGATAAGTTTTTTGCTACAAAATCTCGGGACTCGAACAATAAAATCGTTTGAACTCCGACAGCTAATACATACTTCTCAATTTTCAGTTTGAGTCAGAGCCTCAGTTTAGCATTTGGCAACGGAACGAGCAGGAGGTATCATCGTTGGGAGAAACGAGAGTCACAGCACACAGTACAAAAATAAAGCACCTTCTTTCCACTATGCAGCAAAGAAAAATTTCACTATGTTTGGCTTGAATTAGCATTCAAAATCAGCCGTGGAAGTATTAGGAATCGACATTGGGAGTTATGGCATTAAAGGGGCCATCGTGGATACCGAAAAGGGAGAGATCATCTCCAAAAAACACACCACGGATAAAATTGAGGATACCCGTCCACATAAGCTGATCTCCAAGTTACACAAGGTTGTGAAGAAGTTTGACTGGGATGGCCCTATAGGATGTGCTTTTCCCGCTGCCACAAGTAAAGGCATTGTTCTTTCTACAACCCGTATGGATCAGGGCTGGGTTGATGCCGATGCCGATCATTTATTTTCTGAGATCTCGGGTTGTAACGTCAGTGTGATCAACGACACCGATGCCACCGGCTTAGCTGAAATGACCTTTGGTGTCGGCAAAGAACAGCGCGGAACCGTGATCGTGCTTACGGTTGGAACCGGTATTGGCTCATCCCTTTTTATTGATGGAATGTTGGTACCCAATACAGAACTGGGGCAGATCGAAATCAAAGGGATCAGTATTGAGGAGCGAGCCTCAAACCGGGTCCGGAAGGAAGAAGGAATTCGTAAAAAAACCTGGGGTAAGCGATTGCAACTGGCTCTTGAACAGTATGAACGACTTTTCCATCCCGACCTTTTTATTCTTGGTGGGCAACTTTCTCAAAAAGCCGATAAAACGTTTCCTTACATAAAGATCAAAACAAAGTTTAAAGCCGCCAGTCTATTGAATAGTGCCAGCATTGTGGGTGCGGCTTACTATGCAGCTTCGGTTCAGGTAAAGAATAAAGAGTTTTACAGGTAGTAGTTTTACAGATTTAAAAGCAACGTTGCTTTTTGAACCTGTTTTTGGAGTCGATACTTTATTTTGTTAGTCATTCCTGACTCTCCTCCCTGCACAATCAGCTAGCTGATTGTGCAGTCCCTCCGGAGGGACACAGGTTCTTGCCAATAGTTGAACTATTTCCTTTTTCCAATTCAAAAAATATGAGCTACAAAAGAAACAACATAGCAAGACCTTTTGCTAATCACTCAAAGGAATGAAGGGCAATTCGATTGCCCTCCGAATCGATGATGACAGCCATGTAGCCATTTTCCTCGCTAATCAGTCGCTTAGCAATAGATATCTTTCCACCTGCTTCTTCCACCCGGTCCAGCACTAATTGGAGATCAGGGTTCGCATTCATATACAATAAAGGACCATATGTTTCGCTGGGTTTATATGAATCTTCACTCATTACTAGGCTACCGCTCACCCCGTCCGGCTCACCTGGAAACATAACCATCTGAAGTTCATCGCCTACATCCAGTGGCTGCATCTCATAGTCAAAGATCTGCTCGTAAAACTTCTGAGCACGTTTTATATCCACTGCGGGTATTTCAAACCAGTTTATCGCATGTTTCATCTGCCTTCTCCATTCATTTGTTGGTTACGGATTGTAACCTGAAGCAGCATTAGAAACAACACCGAAATTTGAGCCTATATTAACATATAAGAAATAAGCTTAACAGGCTAAGAAATAGTGGTTGTAGTCATTCCCGCGAAGCCGGGAATCTAAATGTAGCCATACAATCAGTTATTGATTCCTGTAAAGCAATAAGATTTCGGGCATTCGCAGCGAAATGACCTTTCAATGAATAAAACAGGTTTCCTTATATCGAATTGACGTTATATTACGTTCGGGCTTTTTCAAGCAAGGAGTTTAGCTGAGAACCTTCCTCTTCGCTAAGCAACGAGAATTGCTCATCAAGCTCATGCAACCTATCATCAATTTTTGCGATCAGGCGAAGTCCTTCATACTTAATGAATACCTGTACTAACCGACCATCATCTGGGTCCTGGCGCTTTCTAACCAGCTCCTTATCGATAAGTCGATCTACCATACGAGAAGTATCCGATCTTTTATCAACCATATGCTGCTGAATTTGTTTGGTTGACATCGGTTCGTTGTTGGCGGCCTTTAGAATACGAAGAATGGCGAGTTGTTTTTGGGTGATGCCGAATTCATCCAGAAATTCTTTGATCTGCGTTCGCATCCAGACTTCTGTTTCAAAGATGTTATTGCGTAGTTCCTGCCAAACCGAAAGCTCGGTTTTTGTAGTTGTAGAGGTGCTCATGGTAGCTGATTGTAGATGATAGAATTGCCTTCAAATATAATGTGCAAACATCAACGTTACAACGGTAATTTTTGGAATGAAATTCGGAGTTGTTTTGAAGTATTGATATTAGTTCTTCCACAGAAATGGTGGCTACAATTGGATCCCCGTCTTCACGGGGATGACGAAATGTTAGCTATCGTATAATATTTTTATAAAACCCAGCTCCTTCCAAGCCAATCGTCATTCCAACTCATTAAAACCTAAAGTGAGATCACCCCACGCAATTTACACAACGGGTAGTATGGGGCATGTATTCGAGCCGGCCAAATGGGATCTCATTTCCACACTTTGTGCATATTCCGAACTTCTCAGATTCGGCATTTTCCAGAGCCCGCTCCAGCTTTTTAATTCCTGTTTCTTTTCCCGAAGTGATGACTCGTTTATGGTTTTGTTGTTAATGGCATCCATCCGGGAAATACGTCCGATGGAGGCATCCAAAGGTATAGGCTTCACCAGCTCTTCCAGTTCCTCAATATCTTGCCGCGTAGTTTCAATGCGCTCCTCAATGATCTTTTTAAGCTTTTTCTTTTCTTCTGAGGTCATTTCTTTACCTATCTCCATTATTTAAAATCCATTTATAAGGTACTTATTTTATGTTCTCAGAACAGAAGGGTTTCTTTTGAGCCGTCAAAAGCCCACAAAATAGACTTCTGTATTCTGAGGTTTTACTTACCTATCTTCGTAGAAAATTCAGCTAAAAAATTACGTTATGGAGTTTCTGAAAACATTAGGTATCGAAGGCATTAACCCGGGCACAAGTACCGGCCGTAAGCATATGGAAAGCAAAGAGACCATCAGCAGCTTTACCCCCACCGATGGGAAGAAAATTGCGACTGTTGGCGTTACTACCCGCGACCAATACGAACATGTAGTTGAAGAAGCTGAAAAAGCATATGAGGTGTGGCGCAACATGCCGGCTCCTCAGCGGGGTGAGATTGTCCGCCAGATCGGGCAGAAGCTTCGGGAATACAAAGAGCCATTGGGCAAACTGGTGACCTATGAAATGGGCAAGATCTACCAGGAAGGACTCGGTGAAGTTCAGGAAATGATCGACATTTGTGATTTTGCGGTGGGACAGTCACGCATGCTTTACGGAAAGACCATGCACAGCGAACGCCCTGAACACCGTATGTACGAGCAGTGGCATCCGCTTGGAATTGTAGGGATTATTTCTGCCTTCAACTTTCCGGTTGCCGTTTGGAGCTGGAACGCCATGATCGCTGCCGTTTGTGGAAACGTGATGATCTGGAAAGGCTCGGAAAAAACGCCTCTTTGTGGCGTGGCTGTACAAAAGATCGTAGCCAAAGTATTGAAGGAAAATGATCTGCCAGAAGGAATTTTTAACCTCGTAACCGGCGACCGGCAGGTTGGCGAATGGATGACGGAAGATACCCGGATCCCGCTCATCTCAGCTACCGGATCTATCCGGATGGGTAAGGAGGTTGGCAAAACAGTGGCCTCCCGATTGGGCAAAACCATACTTGAGTTGGGTGGTAATAATGCAATCATCATATCCGATAACGCTGACATCGAAATGGCGATCCGGGCAACCGTTTTTGGAGCGGTTGGAACTTGTGGACAACGGTGTACTTCAACCCGACGGCTCATCATTCATGAATCGGTATATGATCAGGTGAAAGAGCGTCTAGTGAACATTTACGATAACATCAGCATTGGTGACCCGCTGGATGAGAATACCTTAGTGGGTCCAATGATCGATCAGGATGCTGTGGATGCCATGCAAAATGCACTGAAAGAGATCAAGAAAGAAGGCGGCAACGTGATTTATGGAGGAGAGCCTTTAGATGAAGACGGCTTTTATGTGCAACCTGCTTTAGCTGAGGTGGAGAACCATTATGACATTGTTCAGGAAGAGACTTTTGCTCCCATCCTTTATCTCATCAAATACAAAGATCTGGATGAAGCCATTGCATTGCACAACGGGGTTAAACAAGGACTAAGCTCTGCCATGTTCACCTTGAATATGCGGGAAGCAGAAACCTTTCTGAGCGCCCGTGGTTCTGATTGTGGTATTGCCAATATCAATATTGGAACAAGCGGTGCTGAAATTGGTGGCGCCTTTGGCGGTGAGAAAGAAACCGGCGGCGGACGAGAATCAGGCTCCGATGCCTGGAAAGCCTATATGCGTCGACAGACCAACACCATGAACTGGGGCGATTCTCTGCCACTGGCGCAGGGTATCGATTTTGACGTTTAATAATTGAATAAAAATGTAGAGACACAAAATCTTGTGTCTCTACATTGCTGATATGAAGATCAACGTACCAGACGAAGAGGAATACCAACAAGATCAAAAGAAACGCAGAATTCAGGCCATCTTAGGCGGACTCTTCGGGGTCTTCTTTTTCAGCCTGGTCGGCTTTCGGATCTTTTGGTACGGCTTTGATGAGGTCGCCATCTATACCTGGCTCGCCTTAGGTTTTGGGGTGATCTCTTTTGGGTTTTTAGCCTACAAATTCGGTGATGAATTTTGGTCTGCCCTTTTCAGAAATTGACACCATAAAAACATCTATGGACGAAATAGAAACATTGATCAACCGGTTCGACCTTCAGGAACATCCCGAAGGCGGCTACTTCAAAGAGACCTATCGCAGTGAAGGTTCCATTCCGGCATCTGTTTTGGGAGATGCTTTTAAAGGCTCCCGTAATTACAGCACGGGCATTTACTTTCTGTTGACGTCAGATTCCTTTTCGGCCTTTCATCGTATCCAACAGGATGAGATGTGGCATTTCTATCAGGGTGCTCCCATCACCATTCATGTTATCCACCCTGATGGTAAATACACCAAACATGTGCTTGGGTTGAATTTTGAGGAAGGAGAAGCTCCCCAATTTACCGTTCCCGGGAAGTGCTGGTTTGCGGCTGAAGTAGAAAAAAAAGATTCCTACGGTTTTGTAGGCTGTACCGTTTCTCCGGGATTTGATTTTAAAGATTTTGAGCTTGCCGAACGGGATACCCTTTCTTCCTTATTTCCCCGGTATGAGGCGTTGATCGAAAAATTTACACGGTGACCTTTACATCTAAATTCACACCTCTTCTTTGATTTTAATTCATATTTTTTGAATAATCTGTGAACTTAGAAAATAGATCAAGTAGTATGAAAACCAACAAATTGTATCTTTTCTTACGAGGTTGTGTACTCGGCATTGTCTTTTTTGGTCTTATACTTGCAGCCAGTGATGCAGGTATCATGGGTGAGAAATCTTTCTCTTTCCTTGCCGGGATCACATTAGGGGTTTTATTATTTGGCTATGGATCCATGAAATTTCCGGGTGAATTCTGGAAAGCATGGTTTCCAAATAAAGAAGTCCAATAGGTCCCTACAAGAAAGAGGTGCTTGATCTTAAAGCACCTCTTTAATGGGTCGTTGTTACTACTTGTAATCGCTTATTTCTTTGGACTAATTATGGGTGATCTCAGTACCAAGTACTTTCAGGAATTCAGCCAGCCATTTCTGATGTCCGGGCCACGCAGGTGAGGTCACCAGGTTGCCATCTACTACGGCTTCAGTTGGAGCCACTTCTTTGTAATCGGCTCCACAAGCTTCCATTTCTGGTCCACAGGCCGGATAAGCCGTTAACGTTTTACCTTCAATTCCGCCGGTCTTCGCAAAGATCTGCAAGCCATGACAAATAGCAGCAATCGGCTTGTCCTCATCCAGAAAATGTTTCACTTTCCTCACCACTTCGTCATTCAGGCGAAGGTATTCAGGAGCTCTTCCGCCAGGCAGAACCAAGGCATCATATTCTTCCGGATCGGCTTTATCGAAATCATAATTCAGGGTGAAGTTGTGGCCCTGTAGCTCTTTATAGGTTTGGTCTCCGACAAAGTCATGCACTGCTGTCGGACATGTATCTCCCTCCTTCTTATCCGGACAAACAGCATGCACTTCATGACCTACCATCTGCAAGGCCTGAAAGGGCACCATGATCTCAAGGTCTTCCCCGTAGTCTCCCACGATCATTAAAATTTTCTTTTCATCCATAATATTCTCCATTTTTGATTAGAGTTTATAGATTATATAATGCTTTTTAGCTTCAAAATGTTCTATTGTTTATTCTGTTCGATCTCAGGATCTGCAATTCATAAGAACATCATTACGTCATTCATAAACCTCAGATCTGTATGTCTTCATCAATAAATATTCAGGATTTCATTAACCTGCGCCGTACTCTGCATCGTTATCCCGAACTTTCTAAGAAAGAAACTGAGACCTCACGACGGATCTCAAAGTTTATGCGGCAGTTTGATCCTGATGATGAGATCGAAGTGGCGGGAACAGGTAAAATGTTTGTTTTTAAAGGTGAACAACCCGGAGAGACACTGATGTTCAGGTGTGAACTTGATGCCCTTCCCATTCAGGAACGGTCACATAATCTGGCGTATCGATCTTCCATTCCCGGAGTCTCACATCTATGTGGGCACGACGGCCATATGGCGATCATCGCTTATCTTGGAAAATTGATTTCGGAAAACCGGCCTAAGAAAGGAAAAGTCGTACTCCTTTTTCAACCCGCAGAAGAGAATTTACTGGGAGCGAAAGACGTAGTGGAGTCGCCCGAATTTCACAAGCTCTCTCCTGATTATATCTTCTCTTTACACAACATTCCGGGCGAATCTAAAAATAAAGTATTGGTCAAAGAAGGCAGCTATACGGCCGCATCTTGTGGAATCACGATCAACCTGGAAGGCCGGACTTCTCATGCTGCTGAACCTGAGAAAGGTAACAATCCCTACTTCGCGGCAACCAAGATCATCGAAGCGGTACATGATCTGACCACTTCCGGCAAAGGCTTTAACAACCACGTGATCTCAACGCTGATCTACATTCGGCTGGGAGAAATTTCTTTCGGCGTGTCTCCGTCTGATCTTGAGATGGGCATCACTTTGCGAGCTTATGAAAATACAGATCTGGACCTGCTTTGTGAAAAAACCGAGTCTATCGTCGCTAATAAGGCTCATATTTATGATCTTGCATATTCACATAAATATTCTGAAGAATATCCTGCTACCCTTAATGCCCCGGAATGCGTTGAAATGGTCAAGAATTCAGCCCATGCTCTTCAACTGGATTTCAAGACAATGGAAAACCCAAATAACTGGTCAGAGGATTTCGCCTACTTCACTGCCACCAACAAGGGAGTGCAGTTTGGATTTGGAGCAGGAGAAGATCTGCCCAACCTTCATCATCCTGCATATGATTTCCCGGATGATATTATTGAACCGGCAGCCAAGGTTTTTTATGAGATCTACGCATCTAAACTGATGTAAAAATACATTTCTGATCACCTCTTTTATTTACCGTTCAGATATATTCCCGATTCATAATTCAAATAAAATCGGAGAATGGTAATGAAACGAATACTTGTATCAGCACTTCTTTTGGTGATGACAATATCTGCTTCTGTAGTTGCACAAACTACAGATGAAATGGTAGAAGCTATCATCAATGAAGCCAATGAAAATTCTCAACTGGAATGGCTGGGACATCAACTAACGGATGTAATCGGGCCGCGCCTCGTGGGAACACCGCAAATGCAGCACGCTCATGACTGGGCGGTTGAGCAGTTCAACGATTGGGGCATCGAAGCGGAGAATCAGCAGTTTGGTGAATGGCGGGGATGGGAACGCGGCATCACGCATGTAGACCTTATCTCACCTCGTGTAGTCTCTCTGGAAGGCATGCAGCTGGCATGGAGTCCTTCCAGCCCTGAAGGTGGCATCACAGCCAAACTTGACATCCTTCCTGAAGTTGAAGGTCAGGTAGCATTTGATGAATGGCTAAAAACTATTGATGGCAAGATCATCCTGGTTTCACAACCACAAATCACCGGCCGACCTGACTATAACTGGGAAGAATTTGCGACCGAAGAATCTTTCGAAAAGATGAAGGAAGATCGTAGCTCAGAAGCACAAGCCTGGCGGGATAATCTCGAGCGTATTGGATATGGCAGAGACTTGAATCAGAAGCTTGAAGAAGCTGGAGCAGTTGGGATCTTTCAGTCACGCTGGTCGAATGGATTTGGAGTAAATAAGATCTTCAGCGCTAATACCGAATATATTCCGGTGGTGGATCTTTCCCTTGAAGATTATGGTATGCTGTGGCGCATGGTGGATTTTGACAGCGAGCCGGAAGTTCACCTCAATGCTGAATCTAAGGAGCTTGGTGATGTACCGATGTTCAATACTATCGCTACGATTCCCGGTACCGAAAAGCCGGATGAGTATATTATTCTTTCTGCCCATTACGATTCGTGGGATGGTGGAACTGGAGCAACTGATAATGCCACAGGTTCTATCATCATGATGGAAACCGCTCGTATTCTCAAGAAGCTGTATCCCAATCCAAAGCGTACTATTATCGTTGGACTTTGGGGAAGTGAAGAGCAAGGGTTGAATGGCTCCGGATCTTATGTTCAGGACAACCCTGAAGTTGTAGATGGACTACAAGCTCTCTTCAATCAGGATAATGGAACCGGCCGTGTAGTTCGCATCTCCGGACAGGGTTTCCTTCATGCCTATGAATTTATGCAACGCTGGCTGGCTCCTGTTCCTCGCGATATCACCCGCCATATTGAAACTACGTTCCCCGGAACCCCGGGTGGCGGCGGCTCTGATTATGCTTCCTTTGTAACGGCAGGTGCTCCCGGATTTTCGCTGAGTTCACTGAGCTGGAGCTACTGGAATTACACCTGGCACACCAACCGAGATACCTACGATAAGATCGTGTTTGATGATGTTCGGAATAACGTGATCCTTACGGCAATATTAACTTATATGGCAAGTGAAGATCCTGAAACTTTCCCACGAGACCGTGCTGTTCTTCCTATGAATCCCCGTACAGGAGAACAAATGGAATGGCCATCGCCACGAACGCCGAATCGTGACGGAACCAACTAAATAGATCGATTTGTAATGTTGATGGAAGCTGCCTCAATCAATTGGGGTGGCTTTTTTTATGTATTAAATGAGTCACCCACTGGTTTAACTCTTATGAATGTCATTTACCTTCTATTTGTTATGAATATGAATTGGAGAGAGAATTTAATCTTAAGGTCATGACAGATTTAGCCACACTACAACGCGTAGACGCTGAAACTTTACATCGAAAAATGACAGGAGAACATGCGCCTATCATCATCAATGCATTAGATCATGATGCATTCATCGCCAAACATATTCCCGGCTCTATTAACATCCCAACAGAAGATGCCGAGATAGCGAAGCAAGTGATTCCCTTCAGGGATGCTGAAATTGTGGTCTATTGCGCCAATGCCGACTGCACGGCTTCTCCGGAACTTGCACAAAAGCTGGAAGAAATGGGATATACCAACGTCAGTGATTTTGAGGAAGGACTGTCCGGATGGCGAAAAGCCGGCTACGAGTTGATAGGCAACGAGGCCTGATCTTAGCTTTTATAATTCCTACAAAGCCACCTCTCATGGGGTGGCTTTTTTATTTGGTTGGTTTTAAAAAACCTAGAGTCATATTTCAAGAGAACCTGGAGCTCCACTGTTGTATCCCAGGCTTAGGGGCAGAACCAGATAAGGACTGTCACCTCTCATCACTTGAATAATCTCTTTACTAATGTATCTCTAGATTTTCCATCTACTGGAATTTTAATCTTAGCCTGATAGAATATTGAACTGTCTTGTGCAAGCCATTGATCGGACGAATGATATTCTTGGTGAGAGACTGAAAAAGTTATATAAAAGAGATCCAATTCAGCACCAAAACTATGCTGTGGCCTGATCCACATATCTGAACCTCCCACTATTCCATATCTTAAATAAAGTGTTTCTAAAAAATATAATTCAAGCCCAATACTGCTCGAGATTTGCTGCCGCAATGATATTTCTTCCATTTGGGAACCGTTAAATCTTTCAAAACTGTTCCAGCCCGTAAATAATGTCTTGTAGCCACTTGGAGCAATTCTCTTTTGATTTTCTTCATCATAAACCACCCTTGCAAGATATTTACAAAATCCAGTGTATACTCCAAAACCCAATAATGATCTATCAAGGAAAGACCAGTTAGTTAAGACATCAAGCCCAAATCCCAAACGTACTTGACCGGGCAGGTTTTCTTCTTCGCTGTAATCATTCTCATAATTGAAACCATTGCTGAGATTATTAATAGATAACCCTATTTCTGGATTGAACTGCAAATATTTTGTTTCAAGTTGATCCTTGAAAAACGCTCCAATATTTATCCCCCATGCTTTTGCATCGCCTCCATATTCAGTTCCCCCAATAGTTCTTACAGGTGATTTATACGAACTATACATGTATCCCAAACCTAAAGAAAATCTTTCCTTCAACTGGTATCCAATATTAAACCTAAGCAAGCTGCTTGAAATTTCATCCGTTTCGTTGTTAAAGTTACCGGATGTGGTAAAAGTTGTATAATCAAACATAGCAGTATAAGAAAATCTTCCACTCGAAAAACCTAAAGCAGGACTATAAAGTTTGGCTCCCTCTGGCACTATAAAGGATTCAAAATTTCTAGCGGGTTCAAGAAAACTTGATGCGTACAGAATACCACTTTCTAAAGGTATAGCAGGATTTAACCGATAGGCCGTACCGTTATCTAAAGCGGCGGTAGATTGACCTAGTGCTGAAACACGTGTTTCATAAACCGCATGGTGCCATGATATGGGGGATGTGTAGCCTTGTGAGAAACTTTCTGAGGTTATAATTAAACCAATTAAAAACCCAAGAATCAATTGAGTACTTACTTTTAATCTGTGACTATTCATTGAGAGATTTTTGACCAATGTTGAAGTATTACATGGATAGTATAATCAAATTATTATCACTAAAAAAAAGCCCCGTTCAACTTAATGAACGGGGCTTTCAATTTGTTTAACTAAGCTGCTTCGGTCATCGAAGCCGGAGTCTTAGTCTTCAGCTTCTGCCGTTTCGCTTTCGCCGTTTCCGCTACCGCCAAGTTCTTCAAATACCTTGGCAATATCTTCGTCTCCTTCTTCCATATCGGCTTTGGATCCAACCACGATGTCGTCGTAGTCTCGGAGTCCTGTACCAGCCGGTACTTTGTGCCCCACAACCACGTTCTCTTTGAGTCCGCGGAGGAAGTCTTTCTTAGCTTCGATAGAAGCCTGAGTAAGTACCTTCGTTGTTTCCTGGAAGGAAGCAGCTGACAACCAGCTATCGGTTGAAAGAGCAGCTCGTGTAATACCCAACAGAATTGGCTTAGAAATAGCCGGTTCTGCTTCACGGGTTTCGAGCTCTTCTTTACCGTCTTTGATCAATTGATTGTTCTGATCGCGTACTTCACGTCGATCAAGGATGGTTCCTCTCTTCAGTTCAGAGCCACCAGCGTTTGTTACAACAAACTTACCGATCAATTCATCGTTGCGGTCGTTCACTTCGAAACGGTCAACTTTATCACCTTCGAGGAACATAGTGTCGCCCGGATCGGTGATCTCTACTTTCTGCATCATGGTGCGAACAATAGTCTCAATGTGCTTGTCATTGATCTTCACACCCTGTAGTCGGTAAACCTCCTGAATTTCATTCACGAGATAAGACTGTACAGCATAAGGACCGAGAATATTCAAGATATCCTGAGCCGGTATAGTACCGTCAGAAAGTGGCTGACCTGCTTTCACATAATCGTTGGCCTGAACCAGGATATGCTTACTGAGCGAGATCAGATATTTCTTCTCATCCGTACCGTCTTTCGACTTCACAAATACTTCCTGAGAACCACGCTTACGTCCACCCATCTCAACGATACCGTCAATTTCAGTAACAACGGCAGGTTCGCTTGGGGAACGGGCTTCAAACAGTTCAGTAATACGCGGCAGACCAGCGGTGATATCCTTAGACTTGGATGCCACACGTGGAATCTTCGCGATAACCTGACCCGCTTCTACTTTTTCACCGTCTTCAACAACAATATGTGTCTCGACGGGAAGTGTAGTTTCTCGGATTCGGTCTTTTGTTCCTTTGATCATGATGGTAGGAACCAACGTACGATCTTTGGAATCAGTAATTACTTTTTCACGGTGACCTGTTTGAGCATCGGTATCGTCTGATGAGGTAACTCCATCGATGATATCTTTGTACTCAATGGTACCGTCAATTTCAGAGAAGATAAGTGCGTTATATGGATCCCACTTACAGAGCACTGCTCCTTTAGGAACCACATCACCTTCTTCAACCAGCATTTCAGAACCGTAAGGAACATTATAGGTAATGAGGTTGGTACCTTCGTCGTCCACGATCTTGATCTCACCGGCACGCGATAGAACAACATTGTGTTCTTCTTCGCCGTCGTTGTAAACCACAACGCGAACGTTTTCGAATTCAACCTTACCTTCAAATTTTGTCTTGTGCTGAGATTCAGCCTCAAGTCGAGATGCTGTACCTCCAACGTGGAACGTTCGAAGTGTAAGCTGTGTACCGGGCTCACCAATAGACTGAGCAGCAATAACACCTACAGCTTCCCCTTTCTCAACCATGGTTCCGCGGGCAAGATCTCTTCCGTAACATTTCGCACACACTCCGCGAGGAGTTTCGCACGTCAGTACTGAACGAATTTCTACTTCTTCAATAGAAGTTTCAGCGATCTTGCTGGCAATGGATTCATCGATGGTCTGGTTCGCTTCACAGATCAATTCATCCGAAATCGGATCATAGATCTCATGTAGTGAAACTCGTCCCAGGATACGATCTTCGAGGCTTTCAATGACGTCTTCATTGTCTTTAAGCGCAGTCATCTTAATTCCACGCAAAGTACCACAATCAGTCTCATTAATGATCACATCCTGTGATACATCAACCAGGCGACGGGTTAAGTAACCAGCATCGGCAGTTTTAAGGGCGGTATCGGCAAGACCTTTACGCGCACCGTGAGTAGAGATAAAGTATTCAAGAACGGTCAATCCCTCTTTGAAAGAAGACAGGATCGGGTTCTCAATAACTTCATTCCCCTGCTGCATAGAACTTTTCTGAGGCTTAGCCATCAGTCCACGCATACCACCGAGCTGTCGGATCTGCTCTTTAGAACCACGAGCTCCGGAATCGGCCATCATATATACCGGATTGAAGCCGTTTCTATCGTTTGCAAGTGCCTGAAACAGTGTTTCAGAAACCCGGTTGGTTGTGGATGTCCACTTATCAATTACTTGGTTATAACGCTCATTATCGGTAATGAAACCCATCTCATAACGACCCTGGACATCAGTAACTTCATCCTTGGCCTTGTTGATGAGTTCTCCTTTCGCATCTGGAATGATGATATCATCCAGGCTGAAAGATAAACCACCGATCGTGGCTTCTTCATAACCTAATTTCTTCATGTCATCGAGGAAAGCTGATGTTTTTGCTGTTCCTACAATATCATGGATTTCACCAATCAGATTTCTCAGCTCTTTTTTACCAAGAGTCTTGTTGATGAATGGAATTTCTCCCGGTACGATCCTATTGAAAAGCACTCGACCGGTTGATGTTTTAATTACTTCGTAAGTTTTCTCTCCTTCCTCGTTTACTACAGGAATTCGAACATTGATCTTAGCGTGGGTATCTAATTTACCCTGATCAAATGCGACCAATACCTCAGCTGGAGACGAGAAGTTCTTGCCTTCGCCTAAGCGGCCGTCATCTGGCTTGGTTAGATAATACAGACCCAAGATCATATCCTGAGATGGAACCGCGATCGGCCCACCGTTTGCAGGAGCTAAAATGTTGTGTGAACCTAACATCAATACCGATGCTTCAAGAACGGCATCGTGGCTCAATGGAAGGTGAACGGCCATCTGGTCACCGTCAAAGTCAGCATTAAAGGCTGTACATGCGAGTGGGTGTAAGCGGATGGCTTTGTCTTCAATAAGTACCGGCTGGAATGCCTGAATACCCAACCTGTGCAATGTTGGAGCACGGTTAAGAAGTACAGGGTGTCCGTCAATTACATTTTCGAGCACTTCCCATACCACGGCATCACGTCGGTCAACTACTTTCTTAGCGCTCTTCACCGTTTTCACATATCCACGCTCAATAAGTCGTCGGATAATGAATGGTTTGTAAAGCTCAACCGCCATTTCTTTTGGCAGACCACATTCGTGCATTTTCAGCTCGGGTCCTACCACAATAACAGAACGGCCGGAATAGTCAACACGCTTACCAAGAAGGTTTTGACGGAAACGGCCACTCTTTCCTTTCAGCATATCTGAAAGTGATTTAAGCGGTCGGTTATTATTTCGTACGGCGTTCGATTTTCTTGAGTTATCGTAGAGTGAATCCACAGCTTCCTGCAACATGCGTTTCTCATTTCGGAGAATCACATCAGGAGCTTTGATATCGATCAATCTTTTCAGACGATTATTACGGATGATCACTCGACGATAAAGATCGTTCAGATCAGATGTTGCAAAACGGCCACCTTCCAAAGGCACTAACGGGCGTAATTCTGGTGGAATCACTGGAATTACACTTTGTACCATCCACTCGGGACGGTTTTCAGTGTGCTTGTTAGCTGCACGGAAGGATTCAATAACCTGAAGTCGTTTCAGCTTTTTCTTCTTACGCATTTGTGAAGTTTCGTGCTTCACCTCATAACGTAGATTGTAAGCCAGGTCATCAAGATCAAGATCTGCGAGAAGGGCTTGAAGTGCATCAGCTCCTTCTTTTACGATGAATTTGTCATCATCGTCGTCATCAAGTTCTTGATTGTCTTCAGGCAGTTGTTCTAAAATATCCCATTTCTCTTCCTCTGAGATCATATCACCCTGAGCATAACCCAAGTCACGGGCCACACCGGGATTGATCACTACGAAAGTCTCGTAATAAACGATCTTATCTAGGTTCTTGGAACTCGTTCCAATCAGATAAGCGATCTTGTTAGGAAGAGATTTGAAATACCAGATATGGCATACAGGAACGGTAAGGGTAATATGTCCCATTCGTTCTCGGCGTACGGCTTTCCGGGTAACTTCTACACCGCAACGGTCGCAGATAATTCCCTTGTAGCGAATACGCTTGTATTTTCCACAATGGCATTCATAATCCTTCACCGGACCAAAGATCTTTTCACAGAAAAGACCGTCCATTTCCGGCTTAAAGGTTCGGTAATTTATTGTTTCGGGAGTCAAGACTTCGCCGTGAGAACGAGATAAAATCGTTTCCGCGGAAGCAAGGGATACTCCGATGCTGTCGAAATCTTTGGTGACTGTTAATGTCTTAGTTACTGGCAAGGATGTTCCTCCAAATTATTAACAGTGAAATTATTCAATATGCATTTCAAGGCCGAGCCCCATCAACTCACGGAGCAGCACTTTAAATGATTCGGGCACGTCACCATCAGGCAGGTTCTCACCTTTAACAATGGCTTCATATACTTTTGATCGCCCTTTTACGTCATCACTTTTTACAGTGAGCATTTCTTTGAGGATGCTGGATGCACCATAAGCGTACAGTGCCCAAACCTCCATCTCACCAAGTCGCTGGCCACCAAACTGAGCTTTACCGCCCAATGGCTGCTGCGTGATCAATGAATATGGACCAATAGATCGGGCATGCATCTTATCCTGAATCAAGTGATTCAGTTTAAGCATGTAGATATAACCTACGGTTGTTTTCTGTGCAAATGGATCTCCGGAACGACCGTCGTACAACTGTACACGTCCATCTTCCGGGAGTCCGGCATCTCTAAGTTTCTCTCTAACTTCATCCATAGAAGCACCGTCGAAAATCGGGGATGCAAAAGTTACACCCATTTTCTTAGCGGCCCATCCAAGAATGGTTTCGTAAATCTGACCAAGGTTCATACGAGAAGGTACACCCAACGGGTTTAGACAAATGTCTACCGGGGTTCCATCCTCCATGAACGGCATGTCTTCTACTGGTACGATCTTGGCAACAACACCTTTGTTACCGTGACGACCGGCCATCTTATCACCCACTTTAAGCTTACGCTTTTTAGCCACATAAACTTTGGCTTTCTGGATGATTCCTGGAGGAAGCTCATCTCCTACCTGGATAGCAAATTTACGACGCTTGGCTTCGGTATCAATTTCACGACGAAGCTCGCGGTAGTTGGCAAACAACCTTCTAACTTTCTTGACAAGCTCACCATCGGTGGCCCAGTCAATATTTTCGTTGATGTTTACCGGATCTAATTCTTCAAAAACAGATTTCTTGTATTTTTCGCCTTTCGGGATCAACTCTACATTACTGTAGTTGAGTACGCCAGGAGAGGTCTTGTCGCGGAGCAGAGAATACATTTTATCCGCCCACTGCTGATTCAATTCAGCAACTTTTTGCGAATGTCGTTCTTCTTCCTGCTCAACACGTTTTTTCTCTTCTTTACGAGAAACCAGCTCATCGCGTTTACGGCTGAATAGCTTGGTATCAATTACAGTTCCTTCAACGCTTGGCGGTACTTTCAGGGATGCGTCTTTTACATCACCTGCTTTATCACCGAAAATGGCACGTAGTAATTTTTCTTCTGGTGTAGGATCGGTTTCTCCTTTTGGAGTGATCTTACCAACTAAAATATCACCATGTTCAATCTTGGCGCCGATACGGATAATTCCACGTTCGTCAAGGTCAGCTGTTGCTTCTTCACTTACGTTAGGAATTTCACGAGTCAGTTCTTCTTCACCACGCTTTGTGTCTCGAACTTGTTGTTCAAATTCAGTTACGTGAATTGAAGTATAAATATCTTCCTGAACAATGCGCTCACTAACTACAATGGCATCCTCAAAGTTATAACCACGCCAGGGCATGAACGCCACAAGCAGGTTACGACCAAGAGCTAGCTCCCCTTTATCAGTTGAGCAACCATCGGCCAGTGCCTGACCTTCCTTCACTTTATCACCGATCTTAACAACAGGACGCTGATTAATCGTCGTATCCTGGTTGGTTCGGATGAATTTATTGAGGTCATAGCTTTTAATTCCACCATCGAAGTAACAATTTTGTTCTTCTTCGCTGCGGTTATATTTCACTCTGATCTCTGTAGCACTTACATATACTACCTCACCATCACCTTCTGCAGTAATAATAGCACGGGAATCACGAGCTGCACGTTGCTCCAATCCAGTTCCCACTACAGGAGCTTCGGGACGTAAGAGCGGCACAGCCTGACGCTGCATGTTCGAACCCATCAAGGCACGGTTAGCATCATCATGTTCAATAAATGGAATTAACGCAGCTGCCAACGATGTGATCTGGTTGGTAGCAACATCCATGTATTCAATTTCATCAGGCTTAACACGTAAATAGTTACCTTCGCGTGTTCTTGAGAAAATTGCATCGCTTTCAAACTGCCCTTCGTCACTGATCTCAGCGTTAGCCTGAGCAATTACAGTTTCATCTTCCTGTTCTGCAGCTAAGTATTCAACATCCTTGGTTACCTTACCTTCTTTTACTTTTCGGTAAGGTGTTTCAATAAATCCAAAGTCATTCACTTTAGCATGAACACAAAGAGATGATATCAGTCCAATGTTAGGACCTTCAGGAGTTTCAATGGGGCAAAGACGTCCGTAGTGAGTGTAGTGAACATCACGAACCTCAAAACCGGCTCGCTCTCGAGTCAAACCACCAGGTCCCAAAGCAGACATACGACGCTTGTGCGTCAATTCAGCAATAGGGTTGGTTTGATCCATAAACTGTGAAAGCTGATTGGTACCAAAGAAAGTGTTGATCACACTTGAGATGGTACGGGCGTTCACAAGATCCTGGGGAGTCAGCTGCTCAGCATCACGAGAATTCATACGCTCGCGAATGGTTCTGGCCATACGTGCCAATCCAATTGCAAATTGTTGTCCCAGTTGCTCACCAACTGTTCTTACACGTCGGTTACTCAAGTGATCAATATCATCTACTTGAGATTTCATATTCTTAAGTCGGATCACTTCTCTAATGATCGCAACAATGTCTTCCTTAGTCAGATACTGCAGTGTATTTTCCTGATCAAGCTTCAGACGTTTGTTCAATCGGTAGCGACCAACTTCACCCAAATCATATTTTTTATCACTAAAGAAAAGTCGCTCAAGAATTGAACGAGCTGTTTCCGGGTCGGGCATTTCGCCAGAACGGATCTGCTGATAAATTTCTCCAAGAGCAGATGATTCGTCATAAGTTGGATCCTTACGAAGTGTGTTCATCATTACAGAACGCTCAGACTCTTCAGCTGAGATCTTCTGCACAAGAACTTTCTTAACGTCCGCTTCTTTGAGCGATCCGTAATCATCTTCTGTTAATTCATGGTCACGTTCAAAAACGATTTCGCGGTTCAGAGCTTCGGTAACTTCACCGGTCTCATCATCAACCACTTCTTCCATGCTTTCAACTACAATATTCTCAGCAAGTCTTTTCCCTGCAATATTTTTATTGTAGTCTGCTTTTGAACCAAATTTAACTTCTTCTGAAAGTTCAAAAAGGCCAAGGAGCTCAATATCAGAAGAATAGCCAAGAGCTCGCAGCAATGTAGTTGCGGGAACTTTTTTCTTTCTATCGATATAAGCCCAAAGCACGTCACGGATATCGGTAGTAAATTCGATCCATGATCCTTTAAAAGGAATAACACGGGCTGAATAAAGTTGTGTACCGTTGGGGTGAACATTTTGTCCGAAAAACACACCTGGTGAACGGTGAAGCTGACTAACAATAACTCGCTCAGCTCCATTTACAATAAAAGTTCCACGATTGGTCATCCAGGGAAGATCTCCGAGGAAAACTTCTTGTTCAATAGTTTCACTGGCTTCATCACTTTCGTCAACTGAAGAAAGTCTTAACTTAGCTTTTAGCGGAACTGAATAAGTTAAACCACGATCCTGACATTCAGATTCAGTATATCGAGGCACATCCACATTAAAATAAAGAAACTCAAGGATGTGTGTTTCGCGACTGTCTTGAATTGGAAAATTTTCATTAAAAATTCGTTGCAGCCCTTGATTTTTACGCTCGTTGGGAGCAATATCAAGCTGTACGAAATTTTCAAATGACTCTAATTGAATATCCAGAAAATCAGGATAGTCAAGAACGTGCTTGGTTTTACCAAACGACAGGCGGTTCGTGTTCGGAATAGTTTGCATCTTCTTGCTCAAAAGGAACCTCTCCTCTTAGATTGAAGGTAAATGATATGGGCAAACCTCATAAATATCATTTTGATAATGAGGTCAATTTCTATAAGACGCCAATAGCCAATACCGTTTTCACGGCATTGGCTACCAACGAAAATGTTAAGTAAAAGTTACTTGAGCTCTACTTCAGCTCCAGCTTCTTCAAGCTTAGACTTGATGTCTTCTGCTTCGTCTTTAGAAACAGCTTCTTTTACTGCGTTAGGAGCTCCGTCAACCAATTCTTTGGCTTCTTTCAAGCCAAGACCGGTGATTCCGCGTACTTCTTTAATAACGGCGATTTTCTTAGCACCAGCGCTTTTAAGAACTACATCAAACTCAGTTTGCTCTTCTCCACCACCGGCTTCTCCACCGCCAGCAGGTCCAGCTACTGCAACAGCAGCTTGAGCAGGTTTGATATCGTATTCTTCT
>NZQV01000019.1 GCA_002696035.1 Balneola sp.
AGAGCGAAGCGAGGCTATCAAAGAGAAATTCGGTCATATTCCATACCTGAACAGTTCCTTGTTTGATGTATCGGATCTGGAACATGATACCACCCGGATTTCCGGGTTAACCGATGCCACCATGCCGGTGTACAGCCGCAGTGTGTTGAATGACTTGAAAGGAAAAGAACTTTCCATTCTGGATTATCTCTTTCGGTTTCTGGAAGCCTATGACTTTTCCGCCGAAGGAAAAGAGGAAATCCGCAGCGAACGTAAATCGCTTATCAATGCATCGGTACTGGGGTTGATCTTTGAAAAGATAAACGGCTACAAAGACGGCTCTTTTTACACGCCAGGGTTTATCACCGAATACATGGCGCGAGAGACCTTGAGAAAAGCGGTAACGGATAAATTCATTGAGGCCGCAGGGATTAAGGACGGGGAAGAGCTTACCATTTCAGACCTCTATAATCATATTGGGCCGAACCGATCTGTTTCCATTGAAGAGGCGAATGAACTCGTTAATTCCATTACTATTTGTGACCCGGCCGTAGGTTCCGGTCATTTTTTGGTGTCCTCTTTGAATGAATTACTGGCCATAAAATCGGACTTGGGAATTTTGTGTGATGTGGAGGGCAAAGCGTTTCGCGACCTGAACGTTACGGTAGAAAACGATGAGCTGATTGTCAGTTTCGGGGATGATGAGTTGTTTGAATATGACGTATCCCACACCTGGAAAGGCCAAACGCTGGCTTCCCGCAACATAGCATCTGAGCGACAGCGCATACAGCAGGCGCTCTTTCACGAAAAGAGATATCTCATTGAAAACTGCCTGTTTGGGGTAGATATCAATGCCAATTCGGTAAAAATATGCCGGTTGCGCCTGTGGATTGAACTCCTGAAACGAGCCTTTTACACGCCGGAGAGCGAGTACCTGGAGCTGGAAGTATTGCCCAATATTGATATTAACATTAAGCAAGGCAATTCACTGGTTAGTCGGTTTGAGCTGGACAGCGACCTGACTTCGGTGTTCAAGGATAGCGATCATTCGCTGGAAGACTACAAGGAAGCCGTGCGCAATTACAAGCACACGGGCGACCGTTCCGAAAAACAGCGTCTTCAGAAGCTCATTACAGAGATTAAAGAAGAATACACCACCACGCTGACCAATATTCGTCCCATTAACAAAAAGCTCTCCAAAGAACGGGGCCGGCTGGAGCTGATGCAAAACGCGGATCTGTTTGGCGATCAGAAATTCACGAAAAAGGATATTAAAAAGCAGAAACAAAAAGTAGAAAAGCTGGAAGAGCAGAAAGCCGAAGAAGAAAGTGGTGCCTTTTACAACCAGGCTTTTGAATGGCGGTTTGAATTCCCGGAAGTGCTGGATGAAGAAGGGAGTTTTGTTGGTTTTGATGTAGTGATTGCAAATCCACCCTATATAGGAGGAAGGGATTGGTCTCTTGATAAATCACTGTATAATTATTACTTGACGAAATTTGAAGTTGCTGAATATCAATTTGATGCATATGTAATTTTCTGGGAGCAAGTACTAAATTTATCTGTTGGATATATATGCTTAATCACTCCAAATACATGGCTCAATAACCAAAAGAATAAAAAGTTGAGGAATCATTTACTCAACCATTCAATAGTCAAAATTGTTGATTATTCTAAGATTAAAGTCTTTGATGATGCAACAGTACTTCCGATAATAACTTTAATGTCCAAAAAACATGTTGATGAAAAAACCAAAGTTTATAATCCAACTGAAAATGACCATAAAGAACTTTTTCTTAAAAATGAATTAGAACAAGATTTATGGAAAAATGATGAGTTGAGTGTAATAAATATTGATTTAAGGGAAGAAGATATTAGAGTAATAAATCGTATTGAATACAAGACTAATCTTTTAGAAGAATTATGCACAATTAGGTTTGGCATTAAGATTTACGAAACAGGAAAAGGTAATCCGCCACAAAAACCATCTGATTCTGATAACCATATATTTGAATCTAATAAGAAAATTGATTCTTCATATAGGAAGTATCTGACTGGAAAGAATATCGATAGGTTTGTAATTAAATGGGATGGTGTATGGTTGAAATATGGTGAAAATTTAGCAGCTCCAAGAGATCCTGAATTATTTGAAGGTAAGAGAATTCTTGTAAGAAGAGTTATGGGAGATAGACTTATTTGCGCGTTCACAAACGAAGATTATGTAACAAGCCAAATGCTTCAAATCATCAAACCACATGATCAAGAACTAGCTTCTCTTTTTCTGGCAATACTTAATTCAAAGTTAATCAGCTATTATTTCAGAGTTAAATACAACCGTCAAGATGTTACATTTCCCGAAATTAGGCTATATGAAATAAAGGATTTTCCAGTTCCAATTAGGTTGAGTGAATTTGATGGTAATAAAGAAATACAATCACTTTCTAACCAAATCCTCGCCGCCAAAAAAGAAAACCCCGAAGCCGACACCAGCGAATTAGAAGCCGAAATAGACCGGCTGGTGTATGAGCTGTATGGGCTGAGTGAAGAGGAGATTGGGATTGTGGAGGGGAGTATAAATTAAATATGAAAACCTTTTCCCTTAAAATGCCAAGTTTTGAAGAAGAGCTAAAAAATATATCTGAGAATTTTAATAAAAATTTATCCTCAGTCAATGAATTGTTAGAATTTGATCAGACAATTCTTCAATTTTGTATATCACATTTAGAGGATCTTGAAGAGGGCCTCAATAAAGCAGGAATTAAAAATCCTCATCTCAGTGTACAAAAAGTAATTAAAGCACTAAGGGAAATAAAACTTCATGGTTCAACTAAAATAAAGTATCAAACGATAACTAACCAGAGTTTGGTCTTAACTGTTTCTCATTTTGCTTCTGCGATTCATGATCTTTTTAAATGCTGTATTAACCATGCATTTAAGAATAATTTGTCTGATCACTTAAATAATGAAGAATTAAAATTTAGCGTCAAGGAATTAGCTAATATTGGCTCAAATTTAGAAGATCAGATAGGCGAGATTATTACTCAAAAAAATAGTATCAGTTTTCAGGATATGAAAAGTATTCAGAGAAGTTTTAAAAACTACTTTAAATATCAAATTAAAAAATCAGACAATGTAAACAACATTATTTTCGGTCAAGCTTGTCGACATGCAATAGTTCATAATGGCGCAAAAGTTGATAGCTCTCTCCTTAATCAAATTAAAGCAGCATATCCAAACGAATTGAACAAAGATTTAAAGGATAAAGAAGAAATCCATTTCAGGAATGAAGAATTAAAAATAGTAATGAACAGTATGAAAGTTTATTTAGATGACTTGAAGAATGGGATGATTAAACATTGGAAATCTCGATAATAATATATGGTAAATAATAGAACTGTAATTGTTTTAGGAGCTGGCGGTAGTAAAGAATTTGATTTACCTATCGGAAATGAACTAATTGAAGAGATAGGAGATCTTTTAAAATTTAGACCAGGTTACCATCAAGTAAGTGATGACTTAATAGACAAGGCCTTTAGAGTATATTCTAGTAATAATCGAGAAACAAGGAAAAAACTTGATGAGGCATCATTGGCAATTACTCATGCATTACCGTTAACAATTTCAATTGATAATTTAATTGACGCACATAGAGGAAACAAGGAAATAGAGGTTTGCAGTAAGATGGCAATTGTAAGAGCTATTTTAAATGCAGAGAGAAGAAGTCAGTTATTCATTGATAAAAGTAAGAGAGGAAAAAAGTTAAACTTTGAGGATACAAAGAATACTTGGCTAAATCTTCTTTTTAAAATTATCACCGAAAACGCAACAATAGAAGATATTACTGAAAGACTGTCAAACTTTGTTTTTGTTGTATTTAATTATGATAGATGCTTAGAACATTTTTTATATCATGCTTTTCAAAGTTATTATAATGTTAGTGCCAATGTTGCAATAGATTTATTAGCACACTTAAATGTGCATCATATGTATGGTAAAGTTGGGGAATTACCTTGGATTGATTACAATAGCTCGATTGATTTCGGCGAAGAGCCAACTCCACATAAGTTGGTAAAATTGATCAATGAAATAAAAACCTTTACCGAAAATAAAGATGAAGAAAAAGATGAATTGGAAGCTATTCATAGGCACATTGAATCTGCAAAGAATATGATTTTTTTAGGGTTTGCATATCATAAACTTAATATGGAGTTATTAGCGTTGGATGGAAGGGAGCATTCTGATTTAAATTCAACACGTTATTATGGTACAGCATATCAAATTTCAGATTCGAATACGGATGAAATTATTCGTCAGTTAAGCAAAATTGGAGGATTAGATAGATCTCGAATAAATATCCACAATAAACTAACTTGCTATGAACTTTTTAATGAGTACTGGCGAACATTTTCATTGACGAATATGTAGACTGTCTCCAAATTATTAGAAAATTTGTGGACAACCCTGTTTAAAATTTGTTCAAAAATAATCTCAACTCGGTTAGGATAATTAAGTACATTCTTATAGATCGTACATATAGCGATTGATGTACTTATCCAGGGAGGGTAGTCGGCCCTGGGAGTCCCAGTACCGACTTACAACCTATCCCGGATTTCGTTTTATGATTTTGGTTGAAATAGTTGTCAATCAACCCCAGCTATAAAGAGCTATACAAATTAACTACATAGAACTATCATGCCAATAATTGAAGCAGCAACAACTTTAACTGGGGTATTAATTGATAAAGGCGTTAACAAATTATTAGAAGCCAATGAGGGTAAAATAATTCTATGGAGAGCAGTTAATAAGGCATCAAAAAAATATAAAGGGTACGCACCAGGTGGGAGAGGTGCTATAAAAGATTACTTGTGGAATTGGACTAACTCAAAGCAATTTACAGAACTGATACAGGCTTTAGAGAAGGGTCATAAGGTAGATGAAGTGGTATCTAAGGCGCTTAAATCATTTAAAAAACAAAGCGTTTCTGAACTTAATAATAAAGCTGAAACCGTTTTAGAATATTTGTTTCTAGAAATAAGTAATGGATTGTTGAAATCATCTTATGGCCCTGTTTTGATGTGGAATAAATTCCAAATGAAGTTGGATTCTCAAACTAAAGAATTACAAAAAGGACAGGATGAAATAAAAGATAAAATAGATCAAAGGGCTGATACATTAGAAGACTTACTAAGGACAAAAGGTGCACTTTCTGTAAGCCAACAAGAAGCAGTAAATGAGTATTTAACTATTTCCCAAGAATGGTCTTCTATTAAAGATTTGATTGATAGTGGTAAATTTAAATCTGCTAATGAACAAATAGAAAAGAGATTAGGTAAACTCTCTGAAATTTATCTGAACCAACCTGATTCCAGGGAAGTGTTTAAACGGCACCATGTAGAACTCTTACTAAAATTAGCATCATCATATTCAAATTTAGGAGCTTTTCAGAAATCTGAAAAATACTATTCAGAAGCTAAAAAAATGGGTATTGAAACCCCTTATCTGAAGAGAATTGAGTCAAAACTCTTGATCAACCTAAATAAGATTTCGGAATTTGAACTCCTATTAGAAGAGAATGAACTGGATGAGAGAGAAATTGCTGAAGCAGAATTGCTTTTACTAAAGGATAAGTGGGAAGAACTATTGAAAGAACTCCCTGAGACAAATGATAATTTTCGTGTAATTTATCTAAGACTATTGGGTAAAATTTTTGGATTAGAAGATCAAGAATTTGAAGAAAATGCATTAGAAATTAGGAATGAAATAAGAAGGGCATTCAAACATACAGGTAAGCAACCGATTCATAAAATACAGGTGGCAGATGTTTCCATTAAGTTTTTACGTAGAATATGTTTTGGAATGTTTTCAATTGAAGAAATAAATAAAACAGAACTTGTAAATGAAATTCGGGAATATATAGATACTGCTATTCGAAACTGCAAAGAAGTTGATTATCAAAGAGGTCTTATAATCATATTGAATAGTGCTCTAAAGTTTTATTCAATGCTTGAAGAGGAAGAGGCCATGAGAGTTACCGAGATTGAAATACAAAATTATAGTGAGACAGAAGAAATCAATTATGAGTTTGATTTAAAGAGAAATAATGTTTCCAAAGCGATTGAACTTCACAATGAGGCAATTAATTTATCAAATAATTCGGAAGATGAAGAGCCAGTAGAACATCTTCTTCAAACAGCCTTTCAACTTTCAAATAAAGATGAGAAGATTATTACAGGGCAATCACTTATCAATTTCTATTTAGGTAGAAATGAAATTGATAAGGCTGAAAAAATACTTTCAAGATTCTCTGGAATACCTGAGCATGCATTTTCACTTATTGAGCTGAGTATAATTGAAAGGAAAGAAAGTGAAGAAAAAGTATTGGAACATCTAACAATACTTTTAGAACAATTTCCACTTAGCATACAATTTAGACGATATTATGTAGAGACACTGATTCAGAGGATAAATAAGAATAGAAATGAAGGAATCACTTCAACAAATAATGATCTTATTAAGGAAGTTGAGAATAATGTCGAAGTTTTAAATAACCTTCTCCCTACGGATTCAAACCATATTTTTCATGCAAGAGCATTAATAGCTGATCAAGATTATAATAGCGCTATTAAAGCCTTAAAGGGAATTAGTACCGAAACGAAGGTAAATATTTCAGCGCTTAGATTAAGAGCCTATTGCCTAATCGAATTAAATAGATTCAATGAAGTTCCTTCTTTATTTGAAGAACTTGCTAAGCTTACAAATGATCCCCGATATGCACATGAAGGGGCAAAATTTTATTTGAGTAATGGCCAAATAGATGAGGCATATGAACTTTTAAGTGGGTGGGTTGAAAAATATCCTGATGATCCTGCTCTAATAGCGATCTATGGAGTGTCTATAATTTCGAAAGATGAAGTAACTCCTGAGGAGGGCTACAGGGCATTAACCTTGTTAAAAAGAGCTAACCAACTTCATCCCGGTTTTCCTAATATTTATAAAGCCATTGCCAAGGCTGCTAACATTGCAGGAGTGAAAAGTGATTATATAGAATACAGTTCAAAAGGTTGGTCTGGTGTGCCTTCAATTTCAATAAATCAAAAGGAAGATTTTAATCAACTTGACCAGAAAATGGAGGATGGTTTAGTAAGAATCGATTTACAAGGGCAAGAGGGAATACAGGCATTTATAGAGTGGAACAAAGAATTTACTTCATCATTGAACACGTTCCACCGATATGATTTAATGACATACATTGATACTTTTTCGAGGAACGGACAAGCGTGGAGTCAATGGATAGGTTGGACTACCGTAGCCTCTGAAAATTTCTATAAAAATAGTTTTGTGCTTTCTGTAAGGTGTCCTTGGCCTTTTACTAAAAAAATTGAAGAGCAAAAAAAAGGAATCCTGTTAGATTTAACAGCACTTTTAAGTCTTTGTGTGTTATCAGAAACAGATAGGATAATAAGGAAACTTAGTAGCCAGGGTTTTGAATTGTATCTAAGAGTTAACGAACTAAAAAGCCTTAGGAGAGTGGTTAATAAGCCTGAGGAAGTTCTTTTCGACGTTGTAAAGTATCCATATGATGAATTGTACAATTTGCTTAAAGAAAATGAATTGATTACAGATTATTCAGTTGAACAATGGGATAAATTTTCTGAATTAGTTCCAGATGATATAGAGTTGAATTTTGGTAATCATGCTGTAGATTATGGATTATCACTTTCATTAGAAAGCAGTAGTTTTATTTTAGATAAAATTGACGGAATGGAGGGGGAAAACAGACGAGTATTAGAAAAACTTACTTCGTCTAAAGTACTTCTAAAATCCTTGGTACATCGGGGATTAGTTGGTGAGAATGAAGCAAATTTAGCAAGCAAAAGAAACGAAAGATTTAAGGGATGGAGAGATGTAAATCCTATTGTTCTACCTGATGAAATCGTATTTTCAGCCTTTTCAATTCAGCATTGGTATGAAGCAGGCTTATTAAATTCTTGGATAAACAGTGATGATCATTGGCCAAAAATTAATTTTGGTCCGTTTGGAGTTACTCATTTAAAAAGAGAAGCACTTCGAACTAAAAATGAAAAAAAAGTCCAAACTTTGAGTTCCAAACAATTATCTGAAATTGAAGCGCTAATTGAAGAAGGAATATTAAATACCATACCCGATGTGCAGTCAGAAATTGAAGATTCTTTCTTCTTTCGTTCGTCAAATGTCCATGCGATTAAAATATTGGAATTGGCAAAGTTTAAAGATTTGGATTTATGGACGGATGATAGAGTTTTTGGATATCTACTCTGGCCATTTAATCATCCGATTCCTATTAATGAGATAAGAGATGAATTTTCTCAATTGCAAAAAAAATATTCTACGGTAAATATTTTGACTACCGAAGATTTGTTAGGAGAAATATATATAAAAGAAGATGATTCAGAGTTTGCTGAGAAAATGGGGCACCAGTTGGTCGAACTTGGCTATCGCCCACTGCACTTCAAACTTGCAGTTAGGTATCTTCTCAATAATTATAGCTATGACCCAGATTTGCCTAAATATGGCGCTTTTATTAAAACTTTGGAGGGTTTTCTTATTGACGAAAACTATGATCATGAACCAAAGGCAGATCCGAAACCTCAGCAGAGGCTATTCTTGGGTAGAATTGTACCAGGAATTATAGCAACAATTCTTTTATGTGAATCAAAAAGATCATTTGAAGAGAGAAAGAGCTTTGCCAATGATATTTTATCATTATTGATAAAATATATAGATGAACACCTTGGAGATATGAGAGATAAAATAGGTTCCTTCTGGGTGAGTCTCTTACATGAAATAGTAGATTTCCAATCCTTCAACAAAATTGACTTAGCAAAGGGAGATGAATTTCAGAACAGGCTTAATCAGTCACTCCTATGGTTTACTCAGTCTTTGATACAGTATGAAGATTCTGAAAACATAAAGAAAACAGTTTTAGTTATTGAGGATTTTTTGATAAAGCACGTTACTCAAATGAGGGAAATTCTTCATCAAAAAGATATAATTGATAGATTTGGTTTAACAGAAGGTGAATTAAGAGAAAAAAGTAAGTTAATCATTACAAGTAGAATCCAAGCTTTAATACAGCCCTTAATTTGTAATCAACTATTAGAAAGTTTTAATCCATTATTGAGAAGAAGTTTGGGACATATTTCATCCTATCCACATGAATTTAAAATTTCCCATACTTACTTCTTTGATTTTGAGGAAAATACTATTGAAGATGAAATACCGGAAGATGATTTAGAGCAGAATGCACTTCAAATTTTGGGAGAAATATTACAAGGAAATACAAAACTTGGGGAATACTTAACAAGTGATTTGAGGATTAATTATAGATGGAAACGTTTAAAACCTGAACAAATTCGTGAGCATCCAGAGGATTTTTATTGGACTACTGTAGACATCTCAATGATACGGCTTATTCTCAGAGATGAATTACATGAAATGCCTGAAGTGATAGAGGGAATAATTAGACAACTACAACTTATAGATCCATTATTAGGGGCAAAAATTCAACAGCATGAAGAAAACTTACTTAGTGATGATGAAAGAATAAGGAAAGTTGCACGTGAAGAGATCGCATTTTCTGTAATCAAGAGTGTTTTATTTGAATTTCAGAGAGATGTCCAACATTTTATTTTAAGGCTACAAGAAATGGAAACTTCAGATTTAGATGGTTTCATAGCACCTAAGTCAGGCTGGTTTTTGAAAGAAATGCATCCAAGTGTTGTTGAGGTAGAAGGAAAAGAATATCCAAGAAATGTTTTAATTGACGCTGAACTACTAGTGGCATCCGCAGAAACTTTGTATCACCAATGTTTTACTTCTGTTGATATATCTAAAAAGGACATAGCTGAAGATGGAAGTGAAATCCAACTTGGGTCAATTTATGTATCGTCTTTAAGGGAAGAAATTTCACCATTTATTATGGCTCATAGGCTTCTTGAATTACTTATATATAGTGAAGCGGATAGTAATAAGATTGAGTTTGAGGGCAATAAAATTGAAGTAAATGAATTTATAAAGACTTTTTTAACTCAGGTACTTGATTCAAAAATTAATGGTTCCGATTTTAAAATAATTTATAGAGATCAAGATCTCAGAGTAATTCATTCATGTCTTTTAAGACTCTCACTTTTTGTTAGTGGAGCTCCTAAACATATTTCCAATTGGAATACAGAGTTAGATGATAATGAACAAGTGATGGGTCGTCTATTGAACAACGTTTTAATTTTTTCTCAGAGATTAATCCCTGTTCTTAAAGGTAAGTATGGGGATAATATTAAAGGCCTAAAGAATGATTTAATGGAAGTAGTGAATTCTTTAGATATAGCATATAAAGAACCAAAGACTTTTCCCGATAGGTTTAATCCATTGCTTTTCGGGCCACATCTTCTCGATCATGAAGCCACATCAGTTATGTATTCATTAGCGGTATTTATAAGTAAAAATGAAAACCCTGAATCAATTATAGATTTAGATTGGCTTAAAAAATTAGTAGAACCATGGACAGAAAGTATAAATCCTGATGCTGAAAAGATTTACCAAAAGCAAAAGGAGGAGTCTTCAGATATTATTAGCATTAAAATGCCATTGTCGCCAAAAGAAGCTGCTGAGGAGCTTATAAAAGTGATCAAACAAAGGATGGAGAAGGATGGAATTAAATGAAATGAGGGTTCCAGTTGCAATCAGCCCTGATCCAATACTAAGCGAAATTAAAAAATGGTACCCAAATTATTTTAGATCTGACAATTTCTCAGATGAACTGGTCTTAATTTGTGATTTTAGAGAACCGGAAAAACCTAATAAGTTGATGGGGCTTTCATTTATAATTACTGATCTGCACTCTTTAGAACCCTTTAGGCAACTTAGAGTGCAAGTGAAAGAAGAGTATGGCTTAGGTAATCAAGAGATTAAATATTCAAAGTTCAGAGCTAAGAAGAATAGGCCTGATTATGTTAATTCATTTATTAATGGAGCAGATGAAATTAAGGGGCTAATGGTCGGTCAATTTTATAATAGCGCCTTCTTTAGATGAGTTAATTCCAAATTACTATTCGAATTTCATTGAAAGATTTCCTTTATATGAGACTATTCACAATAAGGTATTTAGGAAGTTAAATTTTGTAGCTCATTTGATCTCAGTGTTAATTCTTCCAATACTAACGAGTAATAAAAAAGTGCATTTTATTTCTGACCAAGATGACATTTTCATTAATCCTGAGATTCGAGATCTATCCCTATCATATATCTTTCAGACAATAGAGGCATATACCTTGAAAGAAAGTTTCCAACTTGCATTTTTTGATCCAGAGCAAGATTCTGAAGATAGATACCTGAGAGATTTATCATCTATACCCGATTTGGCAATAGGAAGTTTAACTGATTTGTTTAATAGTTTTGATGGAGATTACGAAAACTTACGAAAAGGGGGGCAATTGTTCCCTAATAATGTTAAAAAAAAGGCTCATAGTTATTCGGAGTGGTTATTTGTAAAACATAAGCCATTAAAGCGTACATCCTTTTTCATTGAATTACATGAACAAAATGAAATTAGATATTATCCTTTAACTTCTTTATAAAATTTTGATCAGATCAAGTATTTAAAATAAAGGCAAAGGAGCAAAGAGCTTTCCTTAAATAATATATTATATCTAAATAGGTGCAGATTTGAAATCAGTAGAAGATAAATTAGCAGGTATCCAATATTTAGGGCTTTCAGGAGTCACTCATATGTGTAAGGATGCAATTATCAGATTGTTTCAAAGTAACAAGATGATAGAGAGGGCAAGATTATTAACATCATCAGATACACATTGCTTTATGCTAATGCTTGATCGTGGAGAGAAAATTGCTGTTAAGTCTGGTTTTTCCTCTGGATATAGTGGAGCAGGTCCATCAGCGCTTTCTTATGTTATTACTTTGTTTGAAGCTTTTGATGTAGAAGTCGATGAGTTATATGTAGAAAAAGAAGTTATTCAAAGGATTGATAAATCATGTTTAACAGTAGAAGATGTGGAATTGATAATCGGTTCAAAGCCTAAACATCCAAATAGGGTATTTGACTACGTTTTTGAAGAAGATTATAAATTAAAAGAATCAGGTAAATTATGGATGAACTTTAAACCTGTTATTCCTTTTTCGATCATAGACCAAAGACTTTCAGATTTAGCTATTTCTTTTTGGGAGTCTCCTGATGAAAAGATTATGAAAGGATATCGGAGGTTTGAGGACATTATTCGAAAACGAACCGATTTAAACAGTCATGGTTCAAAACTATTTTCTGAGGCATTTCGTGGTGAAGACTCAAAGCTTACATGGGATGGTCTGGACCCGGGAGAATTACAGGGTAGGGTTAATTTAATGACTGGATCTTTTATGGCATATCGTAATCCTAGAGCACATCAAGAGAATACACATACTCTTGAAGATTGCCTACATGAGTTTTTGCTACTCAATCATTTATTTAAGCTTGAAAGTGAGTCGATTGATGTGAGCTAAAACACCCCATCCAACGATTTAGCCTTCATAATCCTCTCCCGCGAAGCATACCGTGGACTTTGAGGGGCTTTACCCGGACTATTCCCAAGCGGCACTTTTTTAATTTTATCAGCCGGTTCGCTAAAGTTGAGGATGTACTTATTGGTATCCTGCCACTGTTCAATAGACTTCACTTCCGCAATGTGGGTAATAGCCGAAACCGGGGCCACCTGATAAGCTGCCACATATTTGATCTTGGGAATCATGGAAGAATTAAGTCGAATGGCGTGCCAGCAATTCTCCCCAATAAAGGTCTCTTCAAAGCCATCTTTCCGGGCCGGAACTACAATGGTATCAATTTCAGAGATGTCCACTTTCTCCGTATCCTCAGAAACTTCATTCAGAAAGGGTTCAAATTCATATAAAATATGACCCGCATCATTTTTGAATTTCTTTAACGTCACTACCTCCACCGGAAACTTAAAACGCTTTATGAGTACCGTTTCCAGTTCATCCCCAACCTCATCAATAATCAGCAGCGCATTAAAAGCATCCGGCTTGTGAATGATGGATTCAAGTAAAAAATCAACATTCTCTTTTCCGGTCTTCTTCGCAAAAGCCTCACATGTAGCCCAATCTTCATCTCGCTTACGCAACATCTCTTTTATCACATTCTTAACCTTCACCTTGGAAGACTCAAAAGACAACGAAAACTCCAGGATCTGCACGGCAATATGCTTCAGGTGCTGGTGACTGGCTAAATCATTTTCCACCACAAAGATCTTTGGGTCTTGGCTATTTGTGAGATCAATCAGGTATCCATCCGGCAGGTTATTGGTCGCACCCTTTTTACCAATCTTCTTTTTGCCGTCCAGGTAAATACGATTCGGCCCAAATAAAGCCTCTTTCACTTCATTAACTGCATCCTCTAATTCAGATTCGAGATCGTAGGGGACGAGGGTATATTTTTCGTTTTTGTTCCAGAGCATTTCGAAATATTGGTTTTACTAAGTCGTGAATGATTGACTATTATACGTTTAGATAGTGCATCAATCAACATTATGTATAAAAGATATAGCTTCCAGTTTTCTCAATCAGCTATCCGATGAAAAGACTAAGATGTGATTATCACTTTTCATCTTCATCAGAAATCTCATAAACAAATTTATAACACACTTTCGCCCACCACTTAAAGTGTTCTTCTTTACCCGTTTCGTGATAATAGTTCAGCTTACTTAAAAACTTTCCTTTGTCTTGCAGGTTCTTCCAGTCAATAAACTTCCCGTAAGCGAGTAAATAGAGGTTTACGAATAGGCGGGCAATTCTCCCATTACCATCATAAAACGGATGCGTGAAAACGAATTTCTGGTAGAATCTAAGGGCATTATCTACCGGGGCCTCACTTTGAAGATTCATTAAATGCTTGAAGGCTTCTCTCAGGTCATTTTGAATATTCTCAGGCCTGGAGCCGGTAAATCTTGGCTTTAATTCTTGGCGTTTTTGTCCACCAAAATAAACGGAGCCGGAACCATCATGATCAGAACTTCTAAATTCTCCGTTAATTGATATTATTTCTTTGAAAATCAGTGTGTGAAACGATTTACAAAATCCAATATATCCATCAATTGAAGGCACTCCTTCTTTCTTTATCAATTGATTTACGAAGTAAGGGATCAGCTGGTTATCTAAGGCATCAAAACGAGTACGGGCTAATCTGTTCGCTTCTTCAACATCATCAATTGAGTACTCAGCGGGAAAGAGTTCGATTAGCTCCCGTAGCTGCTCTAATTCAGCACTATCACTCAATGTTAATAGATTTGATTTACAAGGAATTTATAGTCTTCAGAAGCTTTTGAGAATAGATTTTTGTATTCCTCAATAGAATCAAACATTACTTCGGCAGCTTTATCGGTTTTATCCATATCGAAAACAAATGCATAATGCGAAATTGTATTGGGGGGATAGTAACCGTGAGTCTTGTTTAAAGGAAAGTTCTTTGCAAAGGACTCATGCGTGTAATAATCCAGAATATCTTGGTCGGTAATTCTTCCGCTTACTTCTTTCTTATTAATCCAGGGATCTTCCGCATGTGTCGCTTTAGATAACGTGATGGCGTTGTAAAATCCATAGCTGTCTAATACAAAGTCCACCACTTCCTTCTCATCATCAGTGAAGGGTAAGTAGCTTGGAGTATCTTCAATGGGATTGTTTTTGTACCCTTTATACTGATGGTAGATGGAAGGATTTACCGGACCATGTTTCCAGGCAAAAAAGGCATCGGAAGATTTGATCATCTTCTTATCAGCAACTAGTGTCCATACTTTTACATAGTAGAGAAGCTTTTGGAGCTTCATCGGGGTTATTTCTCCCGGATACTTATTAAGGATGTAAGATGCTATGTTATGTAAAGAATGCATGATTCTGGTTTTGAGAACCCTTAATATAACAAAAGTTGTAGTTCCTAATTACCTAAACGTATTAAAAAAGTTCTTCATTTCCATATTGGGTAATTTGAAACTCTTTTACTTTTGCTCTGAATGTTGAGCAGATCCGGAAATTAAAGCAATCAACCCATAAACATATCCGATAGCCTCAACGATTGCTAAAATGATAATCACCGTTTCATCCAGCTCAGCGGCATTTAATCGTCCAGTTGTAATCATTCCCGAAATGCCCAGACTGGTAAGCCCACTTTGAGCAATTTCCTTTCCTTCCTGTGGCGTTTCTTTTCTGAATAATGTAATAAGTGTTGGTACGGCTTTGAATGCGTTTTTTAGTAGTTTTTTCATGACGATCAAATTTTAAAAGGGTTTATAAGGTTTAGTAATCCCCTCGTTCAAGGGATTGAATGCGTTGTTGATGGTTGTCTAATTCCTGGTTGGTTTGGATCTGAAAAGTCTCGATAGACTCTTTTATGAGTTCCAGGTCCACACCCTGAATCTTTTGCTCGGCCCGAATATTAATCATCAGCTCGTACCACCGTTTGATTTCAGCGGTCTGGTTGTTGATCGAGTCGTAAATGCCGGTCAGAAACAGGCAAATAATGGTCGTAATGATCAGCTCTTTATACTTGCTGAGGTAGGTCTCGGTGCTGCTTACTTTGCTCATAGCGCTGGGAGTATTTCCGAATAGCTTCCGGGAGGGTTATGGTTTGTTTGTTCGTTTTGCAGTAGAAAGCTCCAGTGCTGGTGGACTGGTAGTAGTACAGTCCATCAATCCGAAGCCATCGAAGTGGACGTTCGCCAATTCGCTGCCCGCTCCACACGTCAATGTGCAGACCGATAGCTGGAACTTTTTCTCCTGTGAGCTTATGGGTAAACTGCCAGTCAAAGTACAGACCCACTCCCTGAAAAGGCCATGTTGTTGCCAAAAGCCAATGCCTCAGTGGGGAAGCCTGATTGGTAAGCCACTGATCAAACAGCAGGCAGTCGATAGCCAGTCCTTTGCCATGTGATTTGGGGTCGTTATCCCTCCATGCTGAAGTGACGAGCGTTTTGGTGTTCGTCCAGTTTCTCCAGGCCAAAAACGACCGAAGGAAATTGACGTCCATCTGGTCAATGCCGCCCTGAAGCTCAAAATCGGTTACGGAAAAATTGCCCCCATAGCTTTCTATAAGGGCAATGTAGTCGGTACGTTTCATGGGCTATTTTTTGAATTTAAACCACAGGAAGCCGACTCCAAGGGCAATGGCAGCCGCTTTGTACTTCATGGGCACTTCACCGTTGATGTATTTCTTGGCGGTATCCACCAAATCCATTTTGGTGTTTTCGGCTTCGGCGTTTTTCACGTCCGCAACGGGAGAAGAGCCGATACCGGCTCCGTTGCATCCGCAGCCGCATCCAAGTCCGGCGTCAGAGGTATAGCTTGATTTACTCATGTCTCAGTTTTTAAGGTTAGCGTAAAATTTTGAAGAGAATTCCGGCTCCGACAATACCCGCACCAGCCATAACCATCATTTTTTTGCTGATCGACGGTTTCTGGGTAGCCACAGGCTCACTTTTTGTCGTAGTCGGGTTTGTGGCCTCTTTGGGCTTATCGGCCAGATCACGAATGACCGGTGTTACTTTGGGTGGTTTGATTTTAGGAAGCCTCGGGAGAATCGGTCTCCTGACTCTGGAAGATGGCCCTGGAGCAATGGAGATAGTGGGCCGTATTCTGCCAATGGAAGAGACCGGCTGGATAGCGGTATTTAATTCAGTAGGTAAAGTTGGGTCGAGCATCATATTTCCCAAACCGGGAGAACTTTCCTCGCTGTAGATGTATCCGGAAGATGATTTCATAGTGGGTTATTGAGTGTTAAAGATTTGATAGGAAATAAATCCTGTGATGATGAGGGGCACCAGTACCATACTTGCCGTGGACGCTTTGGAAATTCCCATGACCGATTCCACGATTTCTTTTCTCTGGAGTACATCAGAAGCGTAATTTTGCCCGGTAGTAACCAGATTCGGATCAATGCCGGCACTAATGGTATTTCTGACTTTAGTGTATCCCGCGTTATACGCCGCCACAGCCGGAGTGAGCTTGCCGCCAAACTTGCCGATCAGATCTGCCAGAAACTTGCTGCCATAGTGGATGTTGGCGCGGTGATCGTTGTTGGCATGGGAGCTGGTGAAGCCCGAATGATACCGACGGTCAATTTGCATGATGCCAATGCCGTTGCCATTGTCGCCCGTCCAGTTGCCATCAAGGGCCAGTCCCATGTGACTTTCCCTGGAGGCGATGGCCAAAAGCAGGGAAACCGGCACGTTATGTAGCTGAGAAGCCTCATAGAAGTGCCCCATGATGCCTTTCACCCGAAGGTAGCTGAGCTGGGAGGATATGGACAGCGCGCTGCTCACTTAAACAATCGCCTTGCAGTTGAAGGTGACCTTTGCCGTCTCACCTGCTCCGATGGTAAACTGATCGACCGGGGCCAACGCTTTTCGAGCCAAAAGGTTTGGGGAGATATTGCTTGAGTTGTTTTTATTGCCAAACAGGCCAATTTCTCGAACAGTGATAGCGGTTGCACCCCGGTTTTCAAAAATGCGTTCGACCGGGAAGTACACCTCGTTGGCCACATCATCAACTATAAATTGTCCGATATGCGTGCCGTGGTGCACCAGTTCCCCGTCTCCATAGCCATGAGGAACGCCGTTAATTTCAGAACTGTCTGGCGTGAGCGACTGGTCGGTCATGGACACAAATTTGTTGGATTCGCCCACCCTGACGCCAAATTTCCATCCATCCAGGTTCCGGTCGTAACTAAAATTGACACCTGTACCGCCACCACCCAGTCCTGCGGTAAAATGAAACTCATTTTCCCAGTTGTAGATAGCACTTGGATTGGCAATGCGGTGCAGGATATACATGAAGTTTTCCGTCCACCCGCCATTGGTTCCGTTAGCGTCCGTGTCCTGGTTAAAGTTCTCAATCATGGCAATGATCTCGTAATCCAGCGACAACGTGGACGTATCTCCAAGACTGATCGGAGCACCCAATACATCACGAGCCATCAGCATGAAAGCACTGCGATAATCACCGGACATAATCCCAATTTCCTTGATGTCTCTGATACCGCCCGACATGTTGGTGAACGGTCGCGATAGCGTAAATTTAGAACTCTCTTGATCGGTGATCAGCGAGGTAATGGAAACCGCTCCTTGGGTGCACTCCCGCTTAAAATACCCCGGAAGACATAAGTCAGAGGCTTTTACCGGCTGATCACTCATCCCAATAATCGGGTTCCAGTTTAGTGGCAGATGATAGTCATTCGAGGCCCACTGATTTCGATATTTGGCAGCAATGGAAACCCCTGAATTTCCATCCCATACGCCCGTAAGGTGGGGCACAATTCCCCGAATGAAATATTTGTACCGGCTATGGCGATCCAGTGGAAACTGGCCGATAGCATTGTCATGGAAATAGACGCCATTCAATCCTTCCAGACCAATAACGCCCTGAATGGTAATAAGATCATGCTCGACGGTATTGTATTCATGGTAGTCGGCAAGTTCAATAATGAGGTCATCACCAGATTCTACGATACTAATGATGTTAGAAATGCTTTTTCGGGTATTATAGCCATCCCAGTACTCATCTTGATTGGTCTTACCCATCTGAATGCGCATCCACTTGAGCAGGTTGGCCACAAAGCTTTCGCATTTCATGCGGTATAAGTGTTTCTGCTCCAGCGACAGGTCGCAGTACATATCGAGTCCGCTTGCCGTTTTTCCGACGTTTAAATCCGTTGTGATGGTTTTCATGGGGTTTTATTATGCTAATATGGGTTTATGTAATGCTGTATGTAATCCTTGTGGACAGCGAGCTGTTCGTATCCGGATTCACCGTTTCGACTTTATCCAGGGCAGCCGGTTTGGTGTTTTCATGGTCAATCAAGGAAGGTTGACCCGAGGCAATGGGCTCGGTTCGGTAACCTGAGAGGGAGGTGCCTGGGAAGTTTGTACAGTCGATGCTTGTAGTTTTGACCAGCACCAGTTCCAGTTCAATCTCTGTGGCCATTCGACCCCGATTTTTGATATCCAGATCTGGAGGAACCACGACCATGTAGATGTCCGAGATCCCGGTTTTTCCGTGCTCGGTTCGCGATCTCACACGGAAATAATGCCGTTGGTCAACCAGAGTCTGAGGCAGATAAAGCTGGTGATAACGCACCATTTCTTCAGGTTCGGTATGTACTTCCAGAGTTTGAAACGGAACCGAATCATCCCATCCCCAGTCAATTTGACTCGATGCCGGTTCTCCAGTAGCCCACGAGATCAAAATGGAGCCGTCCACAAGCATTCCGCTCACGACTCTCATCTTGAAGGCTTCATTGAGGCCAAATTCCTGTCCGCTAATCTTGCTCATTTCAGCTGGTCCAAAAGATTTCAGTTACCAGGGCTTTGGACTCCGCTCCGGGATTAGTCGCCTCATCCCACAGGCCCATAAAGCCGCCTTTGTAGAGCTCGCCAAACCGGCGAAGATCAAAGTGCAGGGTTTCACCGGCTCGCAGTTTGAAGGTGTAGTACTTGTCGGATATGCGTTGGCTATCGAGGGCAATCATAAGCTCGCCTTCGCTGCTATTTTGGATAATCACTCCAAGCCGGTGCGGGTTTTCATTGACCAGTCGAACGGGCTCTTGGCCGTGTTTCATCACTGGGGAAATGGAGGAGGCAATGCGCGCCTGACTGGGCTGAGCACCTTGCGTGTTTTGCAGGTTTTGAACCAACGCTTCCACATTGGCGGCCAGCTCACAGAGTACTTTAATCAGATCGTTTAACATGATTACTCCGCTGGGCTGAATCCGGTTTTGGCCTGCACATAGCTCTCGCAAAGGAAACTTACCTCGGCTGGCTGGGCTCCGTAGTTGGAAGCGTACACGTCAAAGGGTACGTTTGATCCCACCACAAAAGGCACATTGATGTACTTGTCGTTGAACTCGTCGTTCACCTGCTCCAGGAACACTTCATCGCGAACGGTGGTATTGTACACTTTCATCGAGGCGGTAATGGCTCCGGGCTGGTTGCTGCTCATGGCCATGCGCCGAACCTGCACGTCCACGCTTTTGCTTTTCACGCCCAGATCAATGTTGAGCCCGCCTGCTGGAACCGTGCCATGCCCGTACAAAAACCGCGGTACGGGTACCGAAGCGCCAATTTTCTGGTAGGCTGCGCTGAGTTTGGCAAGAGCAAACTGGTCATAACCTATTAGCTGAATGTTGACAATTTGCTTGACGGCGTCGGTGTTTTTCAGCTCAAAAACAATGTGGTTGTTCTTCTGGATGATGAACGGGGCAAACAGCCCGTCAATGGATTTGAACAGGTGATGTACCACCGTGAGCTGGATATCGCGAAACAGGTACAGATCCTCGTTCAGGCGCGCGGAAATAAGAATTTTATGCATGTTCGGGCTGAACGGTAGAATCTTACGGATGCCAAAACGCTCTCCACCCATACCGTTCATGGTCAGGTGAGCCGTCGCTCCGGGTTGCACCTCGACCGATTTGGCCGGATTGTAGGCCGAACTTTCTTTAGGAGGTAAAAAATTGGATATGATCTTCATGGCTTGCTTAGTGGTAGAAGGATTAGCGGTTAAAAAATCCCGCCGGAATCGGCGTACCGAAACCGGCGGGCCGGGATGGATTACTCAACTTCTGCCACTACCAGGGAAGCTCGCAGCCAAAGCTGGCCTTGCCCTGATTGCGTCCAGTTTTCGGACGTTGGAAAAACAGAGGCGTCATCAAAGTGCACGGCAAGAGAAACCGTTTGATTGATGGCCAAATCGAACGGATCAGCCAGACGGTATTCACTGGCAGATTTCATGGTAACCAAGCGACGGTATTCGGCTACGGCGTCCACGGTGTTATTGGTGGCAGAGGTATACTGAATACCGGTTCCCGAGAAGTTGGAAAACTCACTCATGGGAGCACGCAGGAATTCCTTGTTGTCGTTGTCGGCCTGAAGTAGTATGGCGGCGTCTTTCAGCCCGTTGACAATGGCACGGGCATCGATACCGTTTGCGGCATCGTCTTCGATGAACTGTTTGGTAAGCTCAAAGGAAAGACCCAGAATTCGGCGTTTCATAGCACCGGGAAACGGGTTACTTACATAATTGTCCCGCGTGAGTATTCGATCTGCATTAGCAGGAAAGAAATTTAGGACAGATTGGTTTTGCTGAACCTTGCGCGTATCAAAATAGGTTTTGATGCGAGCGGTAGCTGGAACAAGTGCTTTTTTAGAGATTTTATTGCTCATAACTGTGTTTTAAAAGGTTTAGAAGTTGGCTGATTGCCGTTTCGGTATTACCAGTACCCCTTTTGCAATGCAGAGCTATGAGACGTTGCTTTTAAACTTCGATGGTGTTGTCTTCCTCCAACGATGTTTCAACTTCATCAACGTGGTGTGTTTTCTCCTGTATTTCAGGTAGTCTATCATACACGTAGCTGGATCCATCCATCAGGCCTTGCTGGGGAGTCCAGTCGGGCATGACAAATTTGATCATTTCCATTACGCCTTGCACGCCCATACCCATGGCCAGCCCACGAAGATGTTTGTTCTTGGTCACAAGGGTTAGGAGCACGCCGGCGGTAAGGGGAATGCCCGCTCGGGTAGCCTGTTGAATGGTAGCAGAGGCGTTGCCTGTCAGCATGGGGACGGCCAGAGCATTCACCTGCGCTGCTACAGCTTGCCCACCAAGAATGTATCCGGCGGTGATCGCCTGCTGCTTGAATTCAGATACCGCTTTCTCGGTAGTTATTTTGCTTTCTTTTGCCATATTACTGCGTCGTTTGTTTGGGTTTTCGATAATTTGTAGCTCGGAAGGATTTTTGGCGAACACTCGCTCTATCATAGGTGCCTTCGTTGGTTAGACAGGTTGATCAGTTAAGAATGCCCCTGCCGTCTATGTTGACGTTTGCGATGATATAGACATCACCGTATTTGAATACCGGTCGCTTTCCCGCATCGAAGTAATGGAAATAGTGGTTCGCTTTGCCTTTTTCGTCATCGGCGTAGATCACCTTATCACTTACATACATAATGCGGTCGGCGTAACCGGCACTGAGCAGTTTCTCACCCGATGGTGGAAACAGCTCATAATCGTAATCGTCAGCCGGGAAGTGATGAAACTCCTCAAACATCTCGGCTGCTTCTTCATTGTTGAATGTGCTTTTTGACAGTCGCATGAGCTTGGTCGGGAATATAAAAATGGTCGTTCCCTTTGCATTTATAATCATGGCCAGATCGTCCTTTTCAGCTTCCATGCGCTGCATGTAGCCCTTGGCATCGATATACTCAAGGTCTTTGACGATGCCGGAATACACCAGCGGTTCTTCGTACAGCGTTTTTAATATGCCATGCCGTTTGGTGCTTTTTGCAGGCACATTGTCGGCTTTGTTTTCCCGAAGCTGTGGTGCACTTTTCGGGGCATTGCCTTTGAGCGATCCCACATCACGCACGGTGATGGTTTTGCGGATCTTGTAGGTCGGGGCGATGCGGTTGATCTCCTCATAAAGTTCGTTTCGATCATCGTAGCTTACCGCTACCAGCTGGTTGACCACATCATTGAGTTCAATGACCGTTTTCTGGTTTTTCTCAAGAGATCCTTTGGCCGCTTCAAGTTCGGCCTTGGTAGAGGCCAGCACCCGTTGAAGTTCAGCCAGTGTTTTCTCGGTTTGTTTTAGCTCACTTTTTAACAGCTCCATCCGGCTTTCAGCGGTGCGAATCCATGCGTTTTCAAGGGCCAGAAATATTTCAGCCAGCTTTCGAGTGATGATGGGCTGCCATTTTTTGAGGGTGAACATCCCGATGGATTCTTTGAGCGCTTTAAAACTTTGCTCGTTGCCCGCCTCATCTTTTTTGGCTTTCTCGGACTCAAAGTCGATGCCATACTCAGCGTAAAAATCTTCTTCGCTGGCAATGATATTGCCAAGGTTGCCGGAAATGGATTTACCTTGCCCGGTTTTTTCTTCCAGCGTCCATCCGAACGACTCGCCCAGCTCTTTGGAGGCCATACGTTTGATCGAACTCCACGTCTGCTTATTGTAAAACGAGCGGTCGGGAGTGTTGCTGTCGGGGATCAGGTGAAACCACACCCGTCCGTTGGCGTTGTTTTCAGGCACATCAAGCACAGTTTTCATGCGGTAACCGGAGATACGTTTAGCGTCTGAGCTTAGCTCAATATCAAGCTGGTACGGCTCTCCATTCCAGCCGTACTGCACCTGAAACAGGTTGTCCTGGAGGACTTTTTCAGCGGTGGCTGGTAGCTTGGAAGCTTGCAGGGCGGATTCCCGCTGGACCACATTTTTCATGCGCTGCTGCTTCTGTTCAATATCGGTGGCAGCCTGCGCCTGACTCGCCTCCAGCCGCTGCACCTCGGATTTCAGATTGCTGATCCGGTCATCGAGCACGTTCTTCTGGGCCAAGGCTTCAAAGAACTCTTTGACTCTCGGATCGGAGTTGGTAGCAGCTACCATCTGCTCGTATTCCAGCGATTCGGAGTCGCCGCCCGTGTCCACTTCTCTGCCGGTTCCAAAGAACAGGTCATCAATCCAGCTCTGCTTTTTGGAGACCAGTTCCAGCCGGTACTGATCAAAGGAGTCCTGCATGAGGTAATAATGAATGGTTACTTCCCCATACTGATTACCCTGACGCAGCCCACGGCCATTGCGCTGTTGGATTTGAGAAGGCGTATATGGAACATCCATGTGGTGCATGTCGGTCGTCCACTTTTGAAGGTTCATGCCTTCGGCAATGGACTGATTGCCAATGACCACCCGGTATTTTCCCTGGTTAAAATCGTCTTGCACTTCTTTCTTTAACGCTTCTTTATCGTCCTTACTGCTTACCAGATAGTCATCCCCATTTTTTCGGGTTCCAATGATGGAGCCGTTGATAATGGCAATCTGCTCTTTAGGGATACCAGCCTTCACCAGTTCAGATTTGATAAGCTGATGGAAGCTTCCCCCTTCAGAGTTATGAAGACTAATCCAGTCGCAGAAAATGATCTGGTTGCGAATAGCAGGACTGCCCGGATTGGAGCGACTGGCTTTGATCTGCTCCCACTGCTCGTTTAATTTTTGGGCGCGTTGGGTAGCTTCTTTTTCAGTGCCAAAAATGCCTTCACTCCAGGTGTGTTCGGGTTTTTTAGCCTCCAGAATATGCAGCGGTTCATAAATTTCGGTCTTCTCATCCCACACCACCCAGTAGCCGTCTTTTTCTTTTACCACCCCTTTACTGGTTATGACCTCGATATGAGATGGGTTTGATCTCAGGTGTGGAGGCGAGCCAGCTGTCCGGTCTCTACCGTGCCGGTTAAAAAAGTCGCCGTACAGATCTTCTGAAGCCATTTCGGGAGACGGATTGGATCGCGCCCCGTAGGAAGCGGCTACATTTTCCACCATCGCTCCAAGCTTGAGGTACGAGCGGTCGATGCCCTCAAAGTCTTTGTCGTACACCCGCAGGTCGGTGGCAATCTTACTACCATCGCCGGTTATCACAAGGAAATTATCCTTGGTTTCACATTGCCGGTCTTTCATGCAGGCAATCACATCGTTGGCCCGCAGGATGATATCATCAAAGAGAAGCTTGTGCAGCTCGCTGGGTTCAATAATGACATTTCGGGAGCTCGCCTTGGGGCGCTTGAATTTCGGCTCCAGTACTTTTGGTTTGCCATCTTTGCCCTTGAGCGTCTTTCCGTTTTCGTCCTGAATGTAGTCGGGATGTTCTTTGTAGAACCCGATAAGCTGGTCATAGCTTTTAATGTCCATGAGCTCATCGACAATCTTGCGCATTTCAGGCAGGTTGTAATACCCGGCCACCACTCGCTCCGAGCGGTATTCCCCGTTGGTCTTTTTGACGATCTTTTCTTCTTCCCTCACAAACAGGTTGATGAAGTTATCGAGGTTTTCAATTTCGTACTTAGCGAGCAGATCCGGAGCGCACAGGTTCAGCATGTGCCACACTTCGACCGGGGAGTTTACTACCGGGGTCGCCGTTAGCACAAACACGTTTTTATGGCCCACTTTGCTAAACAGCCAACGTGTTTTTTGCAGGGCGTCTTCAGCTCGCTGGGAAGGTTTGTTCGCCGAAATTCCAAATTTGGCCGCTTTAGCCGAACCGAGGGCGTTTTTGTAGAAATGGGCCTCGTCAAAAAACAGGCAGTCCACGCCCAGCTTGTCAAAGAAAATATCGGTTTCAAGGCGTTTAGTGTGGGCCACATTGCGAAGCTTGGTTTCCCATTCTTCCATCTGCTTTTCCATGCGTTTCATCATCGACGTTTTGGCCGCCTTTGATATGGCCTGATCTTCTTCAAGCAGGTCTTCAAAGTTCTCCAGCATTTCGTTGAAGTAGTCGATCCGCTCCTGATAAATACGAGCCTGCTCTGCCGGTGAAAGTGGCAGTGATTTAAAAGCATGGTCGGCAATAAAAATGGCGTCCCAGTTATAAAGCTGGGCCATCGTAAGTTCTTTGTGTTTGTCGCCCCCGCTCATTTTCATGTTAAGCACTTTGGCGTCGGGGAACAGCATCAGGTATTCTTCCACCCATTTTTCCTGCACCTTTCCGGGCACAACAAACATCGGCTTTCTGGCGGCTCCCTGCTGGAGGAGCACCTGCGAGGTGATAATGGAAGCGAGTGTTTTTCCGGCTCCCACATCGTGGCAGTTGGCCCCTTTACCGTTCCACACAAGCTTTTCGGCAATGGCGCGGTTGTGCTTGTACACGGTGAAATCCTTCACCCCGTAAAAGGTATCGCTCATGCCACGAACCCGTAGCGTGCGCCCGTCAAAAGGCGGGTTAATGACGGCGTTATAGGTCTGGTTGTAGGCGGTTTCGATGAGCGAGCGCACTTCTTGAGAAGCTTTGGTGCGCACCCAGTTGTTAAACTTTTTGGGCACGTGCGTGAGCATCCGGTTGTTGTTCTGTCGCTGAATTTTTCGCGCCCGTTCAATAAGCATTTGCCCCCGTTCGCCTTTCATAGACTGCGCTTCTTTGAGCGTCATACTTGGCATCAGGATATCATCCTCATCATAGAATTTGAGCGGAAACGTGCTGTCCTGAATGTAGGAGTTGATGATCTTCGTGAACGGCGTCTCGCCCCAGCCAAGGTTGATATCGTCTTGGGTTTCATCGCCCGCTGAAACATACCGGCCCCATTTTCGGAGCTTCATATAGAACCGGTTACCCAGATCGGCCTTGTCTTTGACCAGGCCAATTTCCACCCGGTCGTAATTCATTTCGTCTTTAATCCATTCTTCAATGGCTTTGGCGGGCAGGTAGGTGAAAATGTGTTGGGGATCAACGGTAATGTTGTACACGTCAATCCATTCGGGCACCACTTCTTCGAGTGCCTTGATGTTTTTCTCGAGCTCATTTTCCTGAGCCAATTGAAGCTTTTCCCGAACATTACCCGCTAAATACTGATAGCGGAATTCGTGCGTTTCGGTGGCCGGATTCCAGTAGAAATCGGGGTGAGAATCGAGGGCTTTTTCAAGCTCATCTTTGGTGGCCGTGCCGCCTTTATACACCGACTGGTAAAAGTCCATATCCAGCGTCTCGCCAATGCTTCTGCCAAACATAGCCAGCTCAGCGAGATCGTCCGAATCTTTAACGGCGGGCACATAGTTCCGGTTAAACATCGAGTCCGCATCAATAATATCAGCGTGCACCAGCTCTCCATTAATCGGATCACGTTTTACCAGCGTGGTAAGTTTGTACAGGTTGTTATCGAATTTGAATACTTTTCGCAGATCCTCATCTTCATCGGGAATCCCATAGGTTTCGATGTGAGTAGTCAGCAGCTCTTTAAACTCTGCCCGAAGCGCCTCTTTTTCTGGCGTTTCCTGTGCCAGCGCCGTTATATAATCATCATAGGCGTCAAGCAGTTTGCAGGCCGAGGAGATACGGTTGCTGAGTCCGGAGCCGCCACCAAGGGAGAGAAGCTTATAAAATCTTCGCTGCCTCTCGTAAAATTTCCCTTCATGGAAGACGATGTTACCCGGATGATAATTCCGGGGCAGATCAAGCATAATGCCATCATCGGGAATATTGTACAGGGGCATTTCATCCGGCAACGGGTAGGGAAAGGTGAGTCCATCAGCCAGTACTTTGTCAATAGCAGAGCTATTTAGCTGGCCTTTAACGCCCATTCGGGAATAAAACTGGACATGGTGCCCTTGAATATGCTCGCCCAACACATGCTGGGGATGCTCTTTGTAATACGGGTTATAAAAGGCGGTGTAGGTTTCCCCATTGTAGGACACCTGACTTTCGATGAGATCGTCCTGAGCAAACAGCCGGTTAAGTTTGGAATCCTGGTCTGGATGACGCTCTCCGCTGTGCTCAGCGTATTTTTGAAAAAACAGGATATCGGTGGTTACCGTGGTATCAGCGTTGTCTTTAAAAGCCGTGGAAGGAAGTCGGTAAGCGCCCACAAATTTTGCTCGCTCTATCATGGCCTGCCGGATGGAAGGATCTTTTTTATCCATCGTTCCGGTGGAAGTGATCACGGCTAAAAACCCGCCGGGCTTTAGCGCGTCCAATGATTTCAGAATAAAATAATCGTGAATGCGTGGGCTGAGCGGTGCCAGTGGATCTCGCCCAGTATGAATCTTTAAATCACCAAAAGGCACATTACCCACTACGCCCGTGAGGTTGTATAAGGATAAATCGGTGTCGGTAAAGTTCTCATGACGAACGGTCTGCATCGGGTATAGTAGGCTTGCAATACGGGAGCTAATGGCCGAACGCTCAACCATAACCATGCGGTAATTTTCGCGGTCGGGAAGAAATCCGGCAAAATTACCCACGCCCGAACCCGGCTCTAAGATATTGCCACGGGTAACACCCATTTTTTGGAGTTTATCCCAGATGAGTTGCACTACGGGATAGGACGTGTAATGCTCGTTAAGGAGTCCCCGTTTGGTCTGTTCTGTGGACTCTGTGTAGCCAAGGCCACCGGCACCGGTGTAAGAGCGGAGGACTTCAATGTCAGATTGGGTAATCGCCCGGTCTTCTTTTTGGAGCACGGCAATAGCTGCTTCATTGGCTTTTCGTCGTTCCGACGCCGTAAGTTTAATGGGCGCATATCCCGAAAGATCAATATCGGTAAACCCAAAGGTTGACCGGGATGACTCTTTTTTGGGCTGCTTGGCGGGCTCCGGTTGTTTGGTCGAGGCGCTGTTAAACACCCCATCAAAATCGACGCCAATAATCTGCCCGTGTGCCCTGAATAGCCCAAGCGCTTCCTCTTTGTATTCGGCGGGAAATTTGTCCAGCTGAAACGCTAAGGCCAGTTTGCCAATGGTTTGCTCAAAATCATTCCGCAGTTGCTGAAGTTCTCCACCTGGATTAGATCGAACCGTTAGCTGCTTCTCAAGATCATCAAGATTGGTTAGATACGGTTCCAGTTTTTTTGCCGATTCGGAATCGCCTTTGTCGGCCTCCCATGCGAGTTGAGTAAGCTGTTCCAGCAGCGCTCCGTTAAGCTGCCCCACTTTATACGGGTGGTGCGAGGCCGCCGAGATCATGGACATGCGTTTGGTCTTCACCTGAATCTCGACCGGAAACTCTTCGTCCACGATGAGTATAAAATGATGTGCTCGGTAGCCGTTGGCAGGGTTTTCGTACTTGTTTTCATGCTCCCACACCTCACCAAGGGTGCCTGATTGAATGCGCTCAACAATGGTATCTACCTGCGCTTGAGTCTCCACAATAGCCATGCAACCGGCTACATCGGTCAGACCCGTGGTATATTTTTCTCCGGCTTTGGTGGCGATCTTTTCGGTGAAGGGAAACCGCTTGCGAATGAGTTTACCAAGGGTGGAATACACTTCCTTGATGCGCCCTTTTACGACCAGCGCCAGATTCATCTGTATGAGGCCGTTCATGACGCTTTTCAAGGCCGGAACGTACCGGTTTTTGGTTTCAATCACGGACTCAATTTGTGGAGCCAGCTCGGCTTCGGAAACCGGGGAGGTATCTCCCGGAGTCAGCGGATTGGGATCGTCGATGTTGACAATCCCATCGGAGTCCCAATCGCCCAGCCAGTGATCAAAGTCGTCTTTGGCGATGTAGGAAATCTGGTCGATATTTGTTTTCGTGATCGGCATAGGGTTAGCTTAGTACTTTCTCTAAAAAGGCGTCGAGTTTAGCCCGGCTTTTTCGGGCTGCTTCCAGATCAACCGCTGGCTTACGCTTCCTAGACGTTCCTTTTTTATGTTGAACCTTCTTTTTGGCCTTGGTTTTGGGTGCAGATTTCTTGGGGGATGCCGCTTTCGACTTTTTAGCCGGAGCCTTCTTCTTTTTGGCTGGTAGGCAATCCGGTTTGTAACCTTGCAGCCTTTCTTGCTTCCGGTACTCGCGAGCGCCCAATACTTTTTTAGCATGATCCTGGGCAAGAATCTGAACTTCTAAATCTCCATGCTTTTTAACGAGCTGAGCCCACGAAGCTTTGAAACCACCTTTTACCCCTTCGGTGCAGATCTGGGTTTTAAGCTCACCGTCAATGAGTAGCTCAACGATGTACCGCTTATTCAAATAATCCGGTACGTATCGAATGCTGAGGGTGGCCCGTTCGGATTCCCCGGAATGCTGTTTGGCGTAGCACGGCATTTTGGAGCCGAGCAGGGAATTCACTCTCTTCCACGAGCGGAGTTTATGAAGCTTGTCGATTTGCTTAAGCGAAATCGTAAAGGGCAGCTCGACGGGATTTTCTCGGGGTTCAGTATGTTTGGGATTCATTAAATAGGTTCCTCTTTTTGAGACCCAATGTTCGGCTTGCTGACTGGTGAGACCAATTTCATGCTGAAAGAATTGAATAAGTTCCTTGTCCGTTGAGGTTTCGTTATTTGAAAGCTGATCTTCCACCATCTCATGTTGATGCTTCGATAGGGCAGTGGGGGTCTTGACTGGTATAGTATTACCAGAAGTGCCGAAGGGTACGTCGATGGCATTTAAGATCTGGTACCGGTTTTTTTCGGTCTCGGCCAGTCCCTCTTTGGTGACTTTGATTTCTATATCACACTCATGGGCGATGCTGGTGTTGCCTTTGTACTTGCCGTCCTTGGTTGCGTGGGCCACCATAATGAATCCAATACCTTGCTCACGACACCACTGGGCAAGTTCCACCGTGGACGCGTCCTTGGCGTCAATAACAGAAATGGAATCCAACACGCAGAAGGCTGACCTGTTTTTTAGCAGGGTTTCTTTGAGTCTGGTCAAAGATTTCCACTTAGTGAAATTGAGGTTCGCGTGGGTAGCATTAAGGCGTTTTACGCGATCTATGAGTGTCTTTCCGAAGTGCTCTTCAGCGGGGATGTATTCCACTCTCCCGTGTTGGGCTAGCGCATTGGCTAAGCCTAAACTAAAGGTGGATTTTCCGGCTCCTTTCTCACCCCATATAAAGATTACAGCATTTTTTTCCGGTTCACCTAATAGCGTTCCATAAGGTTGGGCAATCTTGATGCCTTTGATATTTATTTTTGCAAGCTCTATGGCGCTCATGGTGTTTGGGTTATCCATTTAAGCGGCTCCTCATTTTTTTGGAGATTACAAGTAAAGCTCCAATGGCAATACCTGTCAGAATAGTTTTTGTTAGTATGGTTGATTTGTTTGCTTTCATACCACTTGGGGTAATAGAGATGCCCAGTTTTGAAAGCAACTGCTTGTCTGCTTCACCGGTTGCCGGAAGCGAAAGCCATCGCTGAGCCTGTAGAACGGCTGATTGAGTTTCGGGACCGAACTTGCCATCAATACCATATTCAGGCAACGGAATGCCCATTTCTTGCAATCTTACCTGTAGTTGTATGACCAACTGGCCTGAATCACCATTTCTGAGTATCATTTTTTTGTTGATGAGTTATAAGTTCGATGTGCAAGAACCCCAATTGTGATACCGATCAGAAGCGAAGAGCCATATTTTATCAAAGAAGATTTGGTTGAGCCTGACAATGGCTCATCAGAAGTAAGTTTCTCTGACAGGGCTACCAAATCTACATACTCGAAATAGGCGTCAATGACCGAAGCGTTCTGTTCATATATTCCATTGATGCCTGCTTTACTCGTAGTCAGATTGGCCAGGTTAAGACCCATAGTAGCAAGCTGACCCCGGCGACCGCTGGTGGCATTCTGGAGCTTACCTGCAAATACTTTGAAAGCATTCTGCGAAGTGCGCTTTAGGTAGTCGTCCATGCCCTGCAGGGTGGAGCTGCTATGTGATGCAAATTCAGATCTCATTTCTTAGCTCCTTTAGGGGCAATCGCTTTAATGCCTGCACGAAGACCGGGAAGTATGGGAGCTATATAGATCAGACCTGCACTAATTCCACCTAAAATAAGTACACGCTTAAGAAATGTATTTACATTGCTGAGTGTAGAACCCGGATTGAAATCGGGCATCTTATACCACGACTCGGTAGGTGGGGAATATACCCCGGACTGCTGTCCGGTTTGCTGATCAAGATCGAGGGATATGGGTGCGGATTTTTCAATAAGATCCGTTGGTGACAGCTTGTGCAAATCAACATCATCGGGGTACACTTCAAAAATCACCTTGTGGCCCGAGGTGGGAACAAACGAGCGGTCAAAAATCAATCGTTCCTGGGCGCGGCAGTTATCCATCATTGCGGTATTGAAACGCTGGAAGCCTAACACCGATCCGGTCTGCCCCGAGCGAACTACTACAAGGGCATCAGGGCACTGTCCCCAGTTGGTCATAAAGGGCACAAACAGGACCTTAGGCCAATTTCGGAAGGTTTCGATTTCAAGGTCGAGGGAAAACGGAACCCCACTTTTGGGATTTCCGGAAGCGGGATTTCGCCCGATAATTCGAAGTTCTACTGCCTCCGAACTGATGATGTTGCTGGACAAGTTGAGCTGCCCGAGTCCGCTGTTGATATATCCTGATTGCGCGTTCATGTTACCTCCGCAAAAGCCGATAGCCCATATACAAGCTGCCGACGATTAACAAAGTGTGCTGGTTATCCCGAATCCACTGTGAAAGCGAAATAGGCTGCTCCTGAAGGCGCTGGCAAAGTTTTTTAGCCGCAGGCTCTTCGCCTTCTCCAATCTCAATAACCTGGATATCAGGCTGCTCATAGGAGGTGTCTTCTGTATCAGGTAATACCATAGGGGCATGGCCACCGGGTACACTGCCATCTAAATATTTTGAAATTCTTCCTGCCTGCATACTTACTTCTTGAGCATTTTGAGGAGTAAGATGCCACCGCCAATGGCGATACCAGCAATGCTGGCATACTTGATCATGTCACCGGAACCAGTGGAGGAAGAAGCGCCTTGGCCGGGGTACAGTACCGGTGAAGCCTTAGTTCCACTGGAATTATTGCCCCCTCTGTTAATTACACCGTCCATCGTAACAACGGTATCGGTTGCGGTTTTTAGCAAATCGCTGATCGACGTCAAGGTCGAGCCAAATTTAGTTTGGGTAGGCTGGGTATCGGTAGCCGCACGTTGGTTGAGAAAATCAAAACTGGTGTAACCGCTAGGTTGTTTGGTCATGGTATAAGCCTGTTTATTTGGAAGATTTCTTTCTTCGTTTGATCAATAAGAAAGTCACTGCAATGGCTCCGGTAAGTGCAACTCCGCCCACAGCGATGCCCGATTTCATGGTTGAATTAGCCGTTTTTTGATGCTGAGCGGTCGTTGTAATATTGGTTTGAAGCGCCTGCATCATTTCCTGGCGCTGGCCTTCCCACTGGGCTTTCTTTTGAAGAGATGCTTCGTGCGCTTTGCAAAGAGCCTGACTTTTCTCACGTTGACGTCGACAGCTTTTCAGCTTGCCGAACATTTTACCTTTACAGCTTTGGTTGGCGTAGCGGCATGGGTCGGTTTCTTCCCAGTTGCCTAAGCCAGTACTGATGGAAACAGCAAAACCCGAGTCCTCTTCACCAATTACGGTGTCATTCATGGTTGGTATAAATCCGCTTCTACTCATATCTATGGTTTTAGGAGCATGTAGCCACCACCGATCAGAACAAGCGTTCCAATGGCAAGTCCGGCATAAAGCCCCATTTTTTTGGTTTTTTTAGAAGATTGTTGCACAGTAACCCAAATCTCGGAAAGCTGACCGAACCGATTGAGCCTATGGACGGCTGGAGCACCAAGTTCATCAATGATTTGGGCGTAACGCTTAAGCATAGCATTATCCTTCTGGGAAAGACTGATCACCTCAGACTTCACTCCACGTTGCATTAAATAATCACGAAGCGCCCCACGAAGCTGACGTTCATCTTTATCCTTGGCTCCAAATTTGTTAGAGAGGGTATTCTTTAGGGTCATCCCCGTGGTGGCAATCGTTGTGGCGGTGGTCAAAAGCGTAATCGGGTCAATGCCTAATCCTTCCGGCATGGCATTGGTTACGTGGCGGGATTTTTTGATCAGACGCTCGTCAAACACGTAGCCGGGATATTTTAACACCGTTGTGTCAAAAGACTTCCAGCCCGATGGAGAATGGTACACTGCGTAAATATGATCAAAATGCCGACCGGTTCTCGATACTATTCTGAAACCGGTTTGAATACCTAAACTTTGCAGGAGCGCTGCCCCTAAAATGGCATGATCATCACAATCTCCGGCCCGTTGCTGAATCGTGACAAACGGAGATTGAATACGTTCCACATCCCAAGGATCTCGAACATAATTCACGTTACGAACCATCCACTTGTATATGGCCGAGGCAATGGCGTCAATATTTCGCAGATCCGGTTGTCCGGTCAAGCGGTGCTTACGGATGGTGCTTGTAATTTTCAAAGCGAGGGAGCGAATGCGTTCATCACCGGTATACTTGGTTACGAGCCGAGAGGCAGCAGATAATACGCCATCAACACCGGGGTAAGCCACACGCTGGGTAGAAAGTGGTACTGTGGATGCTCCCAAAGAAGCATCCACAGCCCGTGCTCTGGTGTATTGCTGCTGGGTATCTGGTAATATGTTTACGAAGCCGCTCTGCATTAATCGAGCACTCCCTTCGTAAGTTCTGTTACGGTATGTACGGGGTTATCTAATACTCGTTTTTGACGAAGAGTAGCTAATTCTGGCGTAGATTCACCGCAAGTGATTATAACGCCTATAAATACTCCATTGCGGGTAACGGCTGTGATACCTTCGGTTCCGGCTATAGAAAAAAGGCTATTACGAACTTGAGAAATGGTTTTTGTCTTTACCTTAGTCATATCACTTCGTTTCGGCTGAGATAAAGTTTTTGGAGTTCGGCAATCACATCAACCAGCAATACTCGCTCTTCGGGTCTGATGGATCGGATGGTTCCAGTCCAAATCAATAAAAGATGGGTAGCAGCACCGGCAGAGATTTTGGCGTAGCTCGAAAATTGCCCGGATCCATCCACAAGGGGATATATACTTTCTGCAATTCGTTTTGGGCCAATATCTCTTTTCAGTGCTTGTCTACCTAACTCAATAGCCATTTTGATCCAGTCACCGACATTTAAAGACCTGTTTTCCATCTTTTCAATGATCTGAATTTGATTCTGAATCGTTCGTATGTAGTTAATGTAACGGGAAGTAGACGGAGAGTCTGCGTTCATAAAGTCTAAAGCAGACCTTATAAGATTCATATATGGTTGGTGGGTGCTCATTGGTCAGATTTTTGGGTTTCTGGATTCTCTTTATCCTCGTTTTTTACAGTCGAATCACCAGGTAAAGGTGAGTTATCCTTTATTAGATCTACTTTTCCAGAATTGATGTCAGCAGTCTCAGAGGCATGTTCATCATTGATATTAGAAGTGAATGGATCTGAGCCAGGCGTCAATGGAACAGGCCCCATTCCGTGGCGTTGTCCGGCAATGATGCTGATGATACCCCCAATAGCGTCAACAAGGTCAGGGGATTTTTTTAATAAATGCTCGGTAATCTGGTTACCAGGAGATTGTTGGGAGGCTTTGTATTCCAAATCTTTTCTGAACTGCTCCCGGTCTAACTGATCGATAGTTTTCTCCAGTTCACTTACTTTTGAACTATGGGCTTCTTTAAGTCCATCCATTTTATCCCGGAATTCTTCTTTCAACCGGGCTATTTCATTTTGGTGGGCCAAAAGAAGCTCTGTTTTATCCTGGGAGAGGTCCTTTCGGGCTTGAAAAAGTTCATCGGTGATTTGCTGATTTTTTCGATTTGCATCGTTCAACTGACCTTCAAGTTGAAGACAGCGCTCATGATAATAATTACCAGCTACTGAATAATTTGGATTAGAGTGTAAAGAGCTGGAGTAAAACTCAGCCGGAGGCCGACCTGGAGTGGCTTTAATAGCCCCTCCAATTTTTTCATCGGGAAGCGACTCACGTATATGTTCTGAATGATCTGCCATCTGTGTTCTGTTTGGTTCGAACACAGAATAGGCAGGAAACAAATGGCTTTAAATAGCCCTTGGATGGATACTAGGGGATGTGAGTAGGAAATAATTTACTGCAAGCACAAAAAATTGGAAAAAATTTATTGAGCAAACTGGAATGGATCTTTTTTACTCAATTTGTTTTTTCATACTGAATATAACCTGCTCGACTTGTTCTTTGGCCACTACAAAGTGAGCAGGTTTGTTGGTTCGGTGATTGATGGCCATAGGACGCGGGGATAATAGCGGACGTACGCAGTCATAAAACAGGCTGCTTTTCATGCCCGTTTTTTCCTCAACATAAACCTGGGCTTCTTTTATGGTCATTACTTCGCGGTCAATAATTTCTTGCATAGATGGGTTGATTTGCATGTGGTTTCTTATGTGTTATGGTTATGTACTGATTTTCCGGTAAAACTCATTTTATTCCAAAAAAATGTTTCAAATACCTAAAAATTACATTTATAGACTATTGAAGGCATATTATTATGAAACATTTCCTGAAACAGGCCTGTTTCACGCTGAATTAGATTCATTTTTTGGATAAATAATTTCAATGGTTTATAAGAAATACTCATGAAACAGTAATGAAACATTCCTGTTTCAGAAAAAAGGGGGAATGTTTCATCGTGTTTCATCAATGTTTCAGCAAAAGTTTCATAAAAAAGTGTATTAAAAGTATCATTAAGTATGTTTTTAGTAGTTTGAAACATTGAAACTCAGATTTTCTTCTTTTTCTGGCAATTCAATTCTATAGCTAAAAAAATAGCTCACGCCGAAGCTATTTCTTCTTTAATCGGTTCGGTGTTTTTCATACAGGTCTGGCTTCCGGATGGTTTAAATTTATCCCAGTTAAAAGCGTTGCGAAATAGCTCGTTTTCTACCGCATTCGGGATGTAGTAGCCTCGCTGGCGGATGGTATCGGTCTTTAGGTTGGAATAAGTGTCGATAATGGTCCAGTTAACTACCTTTAGTTCGCCCTCAGAGGTCAAATCGCTTATATCGCGTAGCTTCTCATCCACGATATCACGACGAACCATGCCATCGGTACCTCTTTTTTCATATTCATAGATGTCCCAAATCGCCTTGGCCCAAATTTTGAGCGTGCCGTCCTTTGTCCAGTTGAAATGATGTACGGTGACCTTCAAAGACTGTATCAGCGTGCCAATGGTTTCGATAAATTCGGTAAGTGGGTCTTGGGAAGAGTATCGGATGGCTGTTTTTACCACCTCATCTCGCGCAAAAAGGAAGAGATCTTCCCCGGTAACCGAAAGGAGCCGCTCTTCATTGCGTTCTTTGGTGAAATTGCGATAATAATCATCGTACATGGCTTTGTCTTTCATCTCTTCCAGCTGTTCCAATACACCTGAAATAATGTTTCGGTAGTCAGGGTTGAGCCAGTAGGAAACGGTAACAAGGGAAGCAAACTGATTGATTTGCCGGTCTTGAAGCACTACATCTTTCATCTTATCACCTAATTCGGTTTTAACGGCATCTTTGAGATTAAGCCGGATGCGTTCCATATCCCGGATAAAATCTTTTCGATTGATCAGGTGGTAGTTTTTTAAAAAGGAAAGCATAAGCCGCTGGAGGGTTACCCGATCATTGAGCAGTTCTTTCACGTGGTCTTCAGGGCCACGGGTCTTTTTGCTGTAATGAATAATCAGCGACCGGCTCAGCAGGTGATCGGTAGCGGGTAGAAAGTTGCTGCAAAATAAAGGCATGGTTCGCACCACTTTGTGCTCCTTTCCCCATTTATTACCTTTTTTTATGTTGGTTGGCCGTGGCTTTAGCTCAAACCAGGAATTCCAGACCTGATCTTCAATCTTGGCTTTTTTACCAGGTACTTGAGGCACATGCTCGTCAATCCATTGAGGGATGTGGGATTTTTGCTCAAGCGCCTCATCAACCGATCGGGCCGGTGGGGTGTTTAAACTATCCAGGTGATTTATTCCGAAAAAATCCTGAATAAGCTTGGCCATTTCCCCTTTACCTACGTTTCCTTCTCCATACAGGTAGAGGAAGATGATGTGTTTATGTAGTGAGTAGATTTCGTCAAAAAAGACAAACGAAAACACGTAAGCGACGATAATTTTACCCCAAAGCCTGAAATCCGTGTCACCACCGACCATACCACAAAAGTGTTGTTCTATTTGCACCAATTTTTTATAAAATTCCTGATCGGTATATAGACTTTCCTCTGCATTTTGGAAATAACCATCTGAATTGGGAAGTCCCAGCTCATAATGCGGTAGATGAATCGCGTCCTCCGGAGGCTTTAAGAACTTGTTATCCCCAACGGGAAAAGCTCCATCACGCTGGGCAATCAGTTTTATGTGTTCGGAAGGCTTCTTTGGGAAACTCACCAACACGTTGCCGGTGAGTAAATACGGGGTTTTTTCAAAAGAAATAATCCCAAAGTGATCAAACTCGCGAACAATACGGGGCTTAAACTCGATATTTACATGCAGCCAGAAGCTACGCATGTCTTCGTTCTTCATGTTTTTCACCTGGAGCACGTCTTTATTCCAAACGCTTTTGGAAAATTCCTCCACGCTGTGCGTTTGACCCGGCTCAAAATTAAAAGGTTTGTACATGGGGGTACCACTTCGGAGGAACCGAAGCTGGCCTACATAGGTGCGTTCCCATTCCTTCTTTTCCGGATTCCATTTCTCGATGATGGATTCAAGAATAAGGTCAAAGTCCGTTACAGGGACTTTTTCTCCACCTCGTTTGCGAACCCATTGGTAGTTGTCGAGGTCTCGTTCGTATTCTTTGGTGGCATTTTCCTGATACTTTTGAGCAAGCCATCGTTCGTAGTCAACGGACAAGGCCATTTCAACATACTGCCGTTCGGAGTCTTCTTTTAGGGCAATAAATTCAACCATATTGAATTCATTGCCCTCCGAATCTTTACAAATTTCCGTGTCCAGGTTTAAATTGAGAAAAGAATCCGGGTTGTTTTCAGTAAAAACATTCGGGATTCTTTCAATAAGGGTGGTTGTATCCGTTAACTTGGCAAATTCTTTAAATTCTTTACGCAGATACCAACGCCAAAAATCGGCGTTGAATAAGGGGGTTGTCATTATGTAGTCAATTCTTTGAAATTATCTGTTGCATATGTGATGTATATAGACCGGGCGATGTTGTCCGGTATTACTGCAATCAGCTCTATCACATCTTTCTTTGTAATTTTTTGAGAGGTTTGCATAGCACAATAGTCCACCCAGTCCATTTCCTGGAATTCGTCGGAATAATCTGGAATAGCAAATACCTCCAATTGTGTTTTTAAAGCAGCATGAAAGGAAGGTTTAAGTATTTCCCAAGAAGTGTCCTGAGCTACAAAAACAATTTTTTGAGCTCGTTTCTTTAAAAGTCTTGCAGCATCAAGGCTTAGACTACCATCTATGAAAAGAATAGGGGTGAATGGTGTATTGCTTTTTTTAAATGCTACGTAAACTATACTCTTCTTGAGGATTTCAGACTTAACTGAGGCGAAACCCGAAAGGATTTCGTCTTCTGTTTTTATTGCCCGTTGGTATTCTTTCCGATCATTCTTTGAAATGCTTATATGATACCGGTGAGACAGTAAATGGATAGTTTCAGTAAAGGTAAGTCCATCAAATAGGGCTACAAACCTAATGGCATCGCCTTTCGCTGGACAACCAAAGCATTTAAAAAATCCTTTGGTACCGTGTACAAAAAATGATGCTGTCTTATCATTATGAAAAGGACAACAAGCTGAATAGGAATGACCAGATTTTTTTAAAGAGATTCGTGCAGAAATGAGTTGTACAATGTCATCTCTGGATTCTTCTCTTATATGAATTACTGCCTCGTTAAATGTCAATCAGGTTTGATCTATGGTAAGATCACTCGGTTAAGTTTTTGTTGAGTCTCCGAAAGTATATTTAAGACTTGTTTTAGGTCACCATTTTCTTCTCGTATAGAAATTTTCGAAAAGCTTTTTAACTCATGACTTGATACTATTAAAGCTGCAATACCTAAGATGTGTAGTCTGAAAATTTCATTAGAAACTGATGGTGAGCACATCTTTATTACTTTTCCCAATTTTCCAGCTCCGATGTATGAATTAGGTATTGACCACTGATATTTTTCTTAGTCATTTTTATTGTACCCTTTCCTGCGTAGTTGGTAACTGTTTTATGTTTGAGGTTAGTTCTAAGGGCAAATTCTTTAGCGTCAATCCAATCTCGATGTGGTACTACTTCATTTATTATTGACCGGAGATGTTCCAATTGACTTTCTATTCCATTTATAGCTTTAAATAATTGCTGTTGTTTAGTTTGAGTCATTCTTTCTAAATAATTCCTCCCAGATATTAGGGTAATCCCTGCTGGTTTCTTTTATGGTTTTATGAATCACATTTCTGATCCAAGGTGTTTTTTCCTTTTCTTGCGCTACTCTTATTAGTGCTTGATGAGAGATCCCGATCGTACCATTCGGTTTTACTAAACTATTTGCGAACTCCTTGATCCCTATTCTCCTCACTAACAGAGCTACTTTTAATTTGTAGTGTGTATCTGTTATTTGATTCGACATGGCAATATTTTGCTTATTACTTACTTATGTAAGTAATAAAATTACAGTTAATTAACGATAAGTTAAGTACGGTGAATAATAGAAGTCAAGCAAAATGAATAAAAATCCAACAGCCGAAAAAATTATTTTAACTAATAATAGATATGATTCTGCTACAGATTTTTTGAAAAATATGGGCTGAAGTCCTCGCTCAAATTGTTATTGGTTTGGGATGTAATAGTACATTGGCTATTAACAGGTAAGGATAAATCTCGGGACGAGGGCATGAAACATAACGAAAAAAAAAGTCTCGGATATTCATAGGAAGTTCCTGAAGACGCTCACTTATTTTCTTAAAAAATAGAGGGAATTAATTTTGAATTGAGCTGAGAATAATCCCTATATTTACTTCCCTAAGTAAGCGACTAAAAAGGAATGCCTAACATCATCTACACAATTGGAAAAGTAAACGCCAGCCCACAAAACCAGCGTGGTATTGGTGTACATAATTTCTTTGGTGTACGTATTGGTGTACATGAACTGTTAAGTTCAGGGCTTTTCTTGGGTAAATCATCGTTTAATTAACAAAAGGATCCGTAGCTCAGTTGGTTAGAGCAGTCGACTCATAATCGATTGGTCGCAGGTTCAAGTCCTGCCGGATCCACTTTTATTTTTTCTCAAAAAAATCACAAAAAACCCCTTTTAATTAGCTTTAAAAGGGGTTTTTTATTGTTTTTCAGTTTTTTGCCTACAAAATGCCCGAGTGAAGGTCTTTCATCTTTCAGCACGAATTACGTAATTAGTGGGTACAAAAGTGGGTACATTTGGCCACTTTTGACCACCTGGCTTTAAAACGCTGTAAAGGCCTGACCAGTCGACTGTTTCTCGACTGCTTTATTGCGTTTAAAGGGTAGCTAGACGGTGTACCCACTGTAAAAACACTAAAAAAAGGAGAAGAAAATGGCGAGCCTCAGAAAAAGGAGTGGGACATACTACATTCGGTTTTTTACAACAATAAATGGAAAGAGAAAAAGGAAAGCTTTCAGCTTAGGAACTAAGATCAAAAGAGAAGCTGAAAAAATGCTAATCGACTACGAAGATAAATTTCAGCGAGGGGTAATAGATCCTTTTAATGGGTGGTCTCCAAAAATGGAAGCCGATAAAAAGAGAGAAAGTTTATCAGGAAAACATATGTCTCTGCAGAAAGCCTCGAATCTTTTTCTAGAGGAGCGGAATCATGTTACTCAGAAAACCTTAGATAATTACGAAAGGCATTTGGACATGCTTATGGAACAGGTGGGGCAGACCATGCCGGTCACGCAAATCACAGAACAAGACATACGGGATTTTTGCTTCAAACCAGATTTAGCAGCTGCAACCCAAGCAAGTTACCTGACGCATCTGAATGTATTCTTCAAATGGCTTCATGAGAAGAAGATCTTGCCTAAAAATCTGACCAAGAATCTCAAGAAACCTAAGGTCCCAAAGAAAATCTCCCAAAAAATAGTCACCAGAGAGCAGCTGGATATGATCTTTGAAGCTTTTGATGAGTATTATGAGGAACTGGATAAGATAAAAGCTGTAACAAAGCCCGAGCAAAGAAGGCTTTGGTTTAAGCCCATGATCAATACGATTTTTTACTGTGGGTTAAGAGCTAAAGAGGCCGTGAACCTCAAATGGGCTGATGTGACCTTTAAGAAACCTACCAAGAAGAGTAAAGAATACGGAGTTATTAGAATTACCAATTCAGATAAAAACACAACCAAATCTAAGTTGGAAAGGGTGATACCCATTCGCAAAGGTTTATATGAATCTTTAAAGCAATGGTATAAAGATCAGGGAGAGCCTACTGATGGCTATGTTTTCCCAAGTGCATCGGGGATCGATCAATGGAGTAAAATGGACACTTTGGCACTATCAAAGTCTTACAAAAAATTCGTTAAAGAAGCTGATGATGTGCCCAACACACCTAACCTTCACGGCCTAAGACATTCCTGTGCCACTGATCTTTTGGCGCAAGGAGTTTCGCCTGTGATCGTAAAGAAAATCCTCGGGCATGCGAGCCTTGATACCACCATGATCTATGAACACCTAAATGTGAAGAACATTACAAATGCCCTAAAAGGAATTGATTAAGCGGATGATCAAAATCTACTTCAATAATCCATCTTTCGGCCCCAGGCCGGGTGATGGATGGTGTTTAATTCGGGTTTTGTTGCCCTATTCAAACATCGCACACCCCACAAAATTCAAAAAAGGAACGGCTTTTTTGAATTGATCTCCCCTCAATGGGAGACTATAGACAGATATGGAATGTTCATTATTAGAGAATCAAGGAGACCTCTCCTGAGAATTTGGGAGAGGAAAGAACAGTCATCAAGAAACATCCTGGCAAAGAAAAGAAGTAGGAGAGTGTTACTTTCAGGAATACAATTTTTCAGTAGGAGCTATGCTGCGAGATAAAAGGAGCTGATTGATAACCTGATTTTTGATTCCACTCTCAAAACAGGAGTTTATTCAAAAAAATTGGACATTAGCTTGGTGGCTTATCTACTATTTAATCAGCATATGCCCGGATGCCAAGAATTTTTTTCGCTATTCAATAAACTCCAAAATGTTCCACATTATTCCAGCAAAATTTTATGTACTCCTATAAAATCGTATAAAACCACCGAGTATTGAAGATATATTTGAAGCCATCTAAGTTGTTTTCAACCAATAACTATAGATGTTTAAAAAAATATGTCTGAACTGATATTAGAGCGAATAGAGCAAAAGCTGGATATACTTCTCAATTCAAAAAAGCACCGGATTAACGAGAAGCGATATATAACGGCCAAAGAAGTAGAAGACCTTACCGGTTTAAACCACCGTACTGTTCTCAATCGGTCAAATTTAGATGATCAAAACCCTCGCTTTATTCCATCTATCCAATTTAGTGGGAGTCGAAGTAAATATTTTGAGCGAAAGGTAATCGAGCGAATCTTCCACCTGTAATAAACTGGGTATGTCTAACAAAGAAATAGGTTATCCTTTCACGGCCTATCCCAATTATAGCATCGACAAGATCATGCCTGTCATTGATGGGAACACGTTTAAAGTGCTAACCGTAATAGTCAGAAAAACCATTGGCTTTCACAAAAAGCACGATAAAATTGCCCTATCTCAGTTTGAAGATCTAACCGGACTTAGCAGAAATACGATAATAAAATCGTTAAAGATCCTTTGTGACAATCAAATCATTGAAAAAAATGACAAGGGAATTATTAACAAATATCGGATGATCCTTCCATCAGCAGAAAACGGTGAAAATCATTTAAAAAAATCAGCAAATAAATCTGTTAGTTCAACTTCTGAACCCCTGAGTCCAAATATTGAACAGGCAAAGGTTCATATGTTGAACCCTTCTCCGGTTCAAAACTTGAACACACAAAAGAAACCTATTAAAGAAATTGAAATAAATACTACTACTAAAGAAGGAGATGTTGAAAGTGTGATACAAGCCTGGAACTCGAAATTCGAATTTCCCATCCGACTAAGTGATGACAAAATGATTTCCTATATAAATGATGCACTTAATGAGTTAAGCTCCCAAGAGATCATCCAAGCAATGGACAACCGTTTAAAGGCAAATTACTATCGAGAGCAAAAGCCGGAGCTTCTACACCGACCATCATGCTTTTTTCCATATCCTTCTACAATCATGTCCGACCTGCAGCGTGTACCAGATAATTTGTACACCCATGATCAGTATGTTAAACTAATCACGGAAAATAATTTTCATGGAGATGATTTTATTATAAGAAAAGAGCAACAAGGGGATAAAGTTAAACTCATGTGGGAGCTGAAAAGGAACGCTTCTGGTACTTAACTATAAAAAACTCACTTTTTGATACGCTTTTTATAAACGATTTAGCAAGTTAGACACCAATACTCATATTCTTTTAAAAAAAGAAAGCTTTGTAACGTGGCAGTAAACACCCAATTTTTTATAAAAAATCAGGCTTTATCTACAAAAGCCGTAAAGATTTCGAAAAAAAATAGAATCTTTTAACCACTCTTAGTTTTACAGAATTTGGGAGAAAGTTCATAAAAACAGACATTTATTTAAATAATTCCCGCTTTTTGAGTCTGTTCATTTGGTAAATCCTCAATTACTTGTCAAAAGGTTTGGCTCATTAATTCCAGACTACTCATATAACTCCATCTATCTCATTTAATACCGGAACAAGACCTCGAGAAAATAGTCCGTCAACAAGCTCTGAAAATTGCCAAGAAGCGATTAAACCGTATAGATCATTCCATGAAATTAGAACTTCAGGGTATATCTGATGAAGAGCAGGAAGAAGCACTCAACGATCTGATAGATAAAATCCTGGTCGAAGAGCCTAAGAATTTTTGGGATCAGTAAATGTTTGATTATCCTGAGGGAGCGAGAGTGTAAATCAAACTCTGTCTAAGTAACTTTCAAGTTTTTTGTAGGCTTCTTGATGCTTTTCTGTATCCATTTTATGGATATTTAGCAATTTCCACTGTACGCCCGATAGATCTTTTAGTTGTGGGATATCTACTAACTTCCATTTCGGCTCTCCCTTTTTAAATGATAACAGGAATTCCCGATCTGAATCCGTTAGCTTTTTTGCTATCAGCGATGGTAGCTGAGCCTGTACTTCCTTCAAATCTTCAAGAATGTCAGTTTCTTCCGTCATTCCTGCAAATTCCTTCCGATATATTTCTTCCAGACCAATTCTATTTGGGTTTAATATCTCATTCATTGGTCTTGAATGACTTATCAAGTATCCTAAAAATGCCGCTTTAATTTCATCTGTGATTCCATCTGTCTCTAATAGGATCTTCACATCAAATAAATCCCTGGGATGCTGCCGGTCTAAAGCTGCGCATAGTTTCCCGCCATACAAAACACTTTTTGACAGAACCTGTACTGCCACAAACCTTTCAAATTCATTCTGCAATCTTGATGATAATTCCATTTCTACCGGTTCGTAGATTGAACCTCTCAAAACCGTATTGACTTCCAGCTTTATTTGAGCATTATCTTTCCAGATAACAAGTTTACTAACCGTTCCCCCACTGCTTTGAGGAGTGATATTGGAATCAGGTAGCCTCTGTTTTATATCCTTCGATAACACATCAACCCCATTGCTTATTCCTTTTAGAGCAGCTTGCCGATCATTCATAGGAATATAAGTCAGATCAATATCTACTGACAGCCGGGGAAAGTCCTGAATGAAAAAGTTTATGGCCGTTCCCCCTTTCAATGCAAACATTTCGGCTTTGTTTAGGGATGGCAACACATCCAGCAACAGTTTTACCTGCTTTTCATATTCTGCTTTCATCGATCTTCCCTTTCTACTTCAGGAACTGTTATCTGATATTTTTTATTCAATGTCCCACCTTTTATAATCTGCCTCTTTCCTTTGCCCAGCTCAACCTTAGACACATCCAGCCTTTTCAACCAAGGATGTTGCTGTTGCCCCGCCAGATATAAAAATAAGCGCTTTACCTTTATAGAAGTACAGTGTTCCAATAATGGCTGTAATACGGCCGGTCTTAAGGACACCAATCCTTCCATGAGATAATTCGCTTCATCCCAACCTTCTCGCTTGGGTACATCATACAGATACTCCAATATGGCTTGCTCAGCGACAGAGACATTGAGTTTTAAACCATCTAATTCTGTCGTAGTCAAATCACCTTCAGGTTCAAACAAGTTTGCTGATCGTATGTCTAAATCCTCATCCCATTGTTGTTTGGTAAACCATCGAGGAAGTCGTTCTTCCGGTTTTTTCCATAAAACCACCTTCTCTTTGTTACTTCTTCTTATATAATGCCCCAAACCATGCTTTTCCAGAGCCGACTTTCCCCCTATATGGATACTAAACCCACCTATTTCCTGAAGCGTATACAGAGCTCCGGCCCAAGTTATTTTATCATTTGGCCTTTTATAAGCTCCCATGCCATAGCTTTCTAACCATCCACTTTTTTTATAGGAATCCGCCAACTGACGGGATATACCTTTTTCATGCAACCATTCTGTGGTTATTACGGTGCCTTTGGGCCACTCTTGCAGTATTTGGTTTATTTTATTCATTATTTGTAATGTAATACTTTACTTTTTTGTAGCAAAATAAACTTCAATTGGTTTAACTAATTGACAATTTGTAAAATATTAGTAGACAATTTCGTCGTAATGTAAACCTATTGGTTTGAAACAAGAGATTTTTTGGAATTTGTTTAGCTGTTTTCGTTGTCCTTTACTCATACTGGTATTTCCAAAGTAGCATTGGGAGCAAAGGTCCGTCGCATAATTTCCAGACTACTCATATAACTCCATCAATCTCATTTAATACCGGAGATATTAAAAAACTGGATTTGAATAATGTTGAATCGCTGCGAATTCAGGTATCGATTAATCGATTAAAAGAATGACTTATAAGCACGCGGGTACTCCGGTTATAAAAATGATGTAAGGTAGTATTGATTCACAGCCCTTTTTTTAATTCTACTCTCAACAAAGGGGTTATTTTTTAAAAAGAGGAAGCAAGAATTCAGTATAAATATGAATGGAAGTGAAAATTTTGCAATTATTTCAGTTTTTTAAACTTTTTTGAATACTGCAAATCCCTGTAAAACACTGTATTCTGTTGTAAATCACTGCATACTGCTGCATATCACTGTATTTTAGTGTGAAATAGTGCAATCTGGTGCATTTTCCTGCAAAATGCATCAAAATAATGCTAAATAATGCATTTTGGTGCAAAATCACTTCAGCTATTGTAAGAGATGTGATTCCCGGATTAGTTTAAGACCGAACATCAACATCCAATCAATCTGTTATGTCCGATCCTACACTCGAAAGAATAGAGCAAAAACTTGATCTGCTTCTCAATTCAAAAAAGCACCGAATTAATAATAAGAGGTATATAACAGCGAGAGAGGTCGAAGATCTCACAGGCTTAAACCACCGCACTATTCTTAACCGGTCAAATTTAGATGATCAGAACTCTCGGTTTATACCGTCGATACAATTTGGTGGGAGTCGCCGAAAATATTTTGAGAGAAAGGTTATTGAGAGAATTTTCAGGCTTTAATAAGCTGGAATTGTCAAAAAAGGATATATAATCTTTTCAAGAATACATAGAGTCACTTCAATAATCACTGCGTCATCCTGAGCCCCCGAAGGATCTATACAGGTTGAATTAAGCTTGATGGCCCTTTTCCTGCAAACCCAATCCCTGCCCCTTGCCCTAACGTCCGCATTCGCTCCCGCCAGGGTAAGGGAACTCTTTGGTGAGTTTTTTACTGGTTAATGGCTGCGGTGGCTATGGTAGGTGCATGATCCGAATCGCAGATTAGACGGATTAATAGATTTCACGGATACTTGCAATCACTTCAATATTCATTGTTGAATGTTCGATATTCTCCAATCTCGACCCTCAACCATTAAAAACATCTAATCCTCAGATGCCGCCTCAATATTTGCAACCTCAAAAAAATGCTGTATCATTGAGTAACAATTTTACTCGCTATACAGTAGCGAAATTCAAGATTATAGATTATAAATTTTAAATGGGGTGCAGAAGTTCTTCAATGAATTCATCTCATCATAGATAGTTTCAAAACAAACACGACCATGAATTGGATGTTTGAAACGGAACAGAAACCTCATTTAAAATTTATCATTCAAAATTTCTAATTCCCTCAGGGAAATGCTCGATACACTCATACAATCCAAAACCCGACTGAAGCTTTTACTTCGCTTCTTCCTCAACCCGGACAGCAGTGCATATCTGCGTGGACTGGCGGATGAATTCAGTGAAAGCACCAACTCGGTGCGGATTGAACTAAATCGTTTTGAGGAAGCCGGTCTCATTGAAGGCCAAAAGGAGGGGAACAAAAAAATGTACAAAGTGAACACAAAGTTCCCTATGTTTGCCGACCTCCAACGTATTGCTTTTAAGCATTTTGGGATCGATCAGATCATTGAACAGGTGGTACAAAAATTGGGTGATGTAGATGCCGTTTATTTGACCGGAGATTTGGCGAGGGGATTGGATGCATCCATTGTTGATATTACGATCATCGGGGAAAATATTGATAGTACCTACCTCACGAAACTTGTAGAAAAAGCAGAAAACCTGATCGACCGTAAGATCCGTACGCTGGTGTATGAACCAAGTGATGATTTTGAAATTGAACAGCCCAGACTCTTGATCTTTGGACAAGAAATTGATGATGGAAGATAAGTGGCTTTTGATAGGTGATTAAATCAACAATTATCCATCAAAAATCATATATAAAAGCGGGAATAGCTCAAAAGTAGAGCGTCAGTCTTCCAGGCTGAAGGTTGCAGGTTCAAACCCTGCTTCCCGCTCTTTTTTTAAAAATTAGAAACTGAAAGTTAAAAATAAATTGAATATTCGGCCTTAGAAAAAAGAGCGTTGAGAAATAAATGATACCAATTAAAGACAGTAATCCCGGTCAAGCCGCATAAAAGCGGAGGTGCAGAACCGGGAACTCCCTGCACTACTTGGCATGTTGAACAACGGTCGAAAAATAGAATTGATTTCTTTTAGCCCCGAGCATTACAAGTAAATAAAAAACACATAGCACATACATGAACCAATTAGAAACACTACTCAATAAAATCACCGACAAAACCTACACTATCGGCATCGTCGGACTCGGCTACGTCGGCCTCCCCCTCATGTGGACCTTCCACCAGGTTGGAATGCCCGTCATCGGCTATGATATTGACGACAAGAAAGTAGAAAACCTCAAAAATGGCATCCCGTACATCAAGCACCTGGGGACGGAAATGATGGAGATGCTTGCGAATTCTGACAAAGCCGATGCCACTACCGACTTCTCCAGACTGGATGAAGCCGATGCTATTTTGTTGTGCGTGCCCACGCCCCTCGACCACCACCGCGAGCCGGATATGAGCTATGTAGAACAGACCACCGAAACCGTCTCCCAATACCTGCGCAAAGGGCAGTTGGTGATCCTGGAATCCACTACCTGGCCGGGGACGACCGAGGAGCTGATGATCCCCATTCTGGAGAAGAACTCGGGACTGAAAGCCGGAACCGATTTTTATGTAGCCTACAGCCCCGAGCGCGAAGACCCGGGCAACCCGGATTTCAATACTGCCAAGATCCCGAAAGTGGTGGGCGGACATGGAGACGAGGCCCTGAAATTAGCTTTGGCCATGTACGATACGGCCATTGTACAAACCGTGCCGGTCTCCGACTGCAAGACCGCCGAAGCCGTAAAACTGACCGAAAACATCTTCCGTTCAGTGAATATTGCCCTGGTGAATGAGCTAAAGGTGGTGTACGAAGCCATGGATATTGACGTACACGAAGTGATAGACGCCGCGGCTACCAAGCCCTTTGGCTTTATGAAGTTTACGCCTGGCCCTGGACTGGGCGGACACTGTATTCCCATTGACCCATTCTACCTCACCTGGAAAGCCCGCGAGTTTGAGAAGCACACCCGCTTCATTGAGCTGGCCGGAGAGGTAAACACGAACATGCCCACCTACGTGGTGGACCGAACCATGCACGCCCTCAATACCCACAAAAAAGCCATGAACGGGAGCAAGATCCTCGTGATCGGCCTCGCTTACAAACCGGATGTGGATGATATGCGGGAGTCCCCGACCTTTAAGATCTTTGATCTGCTGAAAGCCAAAGGAGCCGAGATCGCCTATTACGATCCTTTTATACCTGAAGTACTGCCGACTCGTGAACATGCGCACTACACCGGAATGCAAACCGTAGATTGGAATAAAGAAACGGTCTCAGGTTTTGATGCGGTATTGATCTCTACCAATCATTCGAATATTGATTATGCAGAGTTAGCAGATTGGAATGAATGTATTGTGGACACAAGGAATGCGATGGCGATTGGAAAAGCAAAGAACGATAACCATATTTTTAAAGCCTAAATCAGTCATCCTGAGGAACCGAAAGATCTACACATGTTGAATACAAGCAATGGATATGAATCAACCAATTAGAAAACCCAATCCCTGTCCCTTGCCCTCCGGCTCTTGGATAAAAGAGGATGAGTCTTGGCTAAGCCGCAGGGTTAGGGAACTCCTTGGTGAGAATTGTGACAACCAACCCAATTTTTAATCTTTAATTTTTCACCTTGAATTCTAAAAAAGGAATGAGTAAAAAGATAATAGTAACCGGCGGTGCAGGATTTATAGGCTCAGCCTTAGTCCGAATGATCATCAATGAAACGGATCATGAGGTTCTGAATATTGATAAACTAACCTATGCCGGACATTTGGAATCTTTGGAATCTGTTTCAGATTCAGACCGATACCAATTTGAAAAAGTGGATATTTGTGATGCGGAAGAAATCAATCGAATCTTCAATGAATTCCAACCAGATGCCATAATGCATCTCGCAGCAGAATCACACGTAGATCGCTCCATTGACGGTTCTGCTGAGTTCATTAAAACCAATGTGAATGGTACTCATGTTCTGCTTGAAGAAGCCAAGAAATACTGGGCTGAAATGGAACAAGAGGCGAAAGGAAACTTTAGATTCTTACATGTTTCAACAGATGAGGTATATGGTGAATTAGGTGATGAAGGCTTTTTTACTGAAGAGACTCCCTATGACCCTCGTTCACCTTATTCATCCAGTAAAGCATCATCAGATCACCTCGTAAGAGCATGGCATCATACTTATGGGGTGCCAACGATGATCACGAACTGCTCAAATAATTACGGTCCTTATCAATTTCCTGAGAAATTGATTCCGGTAGTTATTTTGAAAGCCTTGCAAGGAAAAGAAATTCCGGTATATGGAACCGGCGAAAATGTTCGGGACTGGCTCTATGTGGATGACCACGCCCGCGCATTACTGAAAGTTGTGCATGAAGGAAAACCCGGTGAGACTTACAACATTGGCGGACACAATGAAAAGCAAAATATTGAAGTAGTACACACCATTTGTGATACGCTGAATGAATTAGTTCCGAAAGAGAATGAAGATAGCTACAGAGATCAGATTTCTTTTGTTACCGACCGTCCGGGACACGATTTCCGATACGCAATCGATGCATCTAAAATTGAACACGAATTAGGTTGGATACCCATAGAAACTTTCGATAGTGGAATCAAGAAAACCATTCAATGGTACCTAGATAATATTGAGTGGTGTGAAGCAGTCACAGAAAATAACTTCGATCTCGAAAGGCTTGGTACAGTTTAAATAACTTAAAATTTAGAATTACATAGTTTAAAATTACCAAAATGAAAGGAATAATTCTCGCAGGCGGCTCTGGAACTCGACTGTACCCCGTCACTAAAGCCATTAGCAAGCAACTAATGCCAGTCTACGACAAGCCCATGATCTATTACCCACTTTCGGTGTTAATGCTCGCAGGTATTCGGGAAATTTTGATTATCACTACTCCCGAAGATAACGACAGCTTCAAACGGTTGCTGGGCGATGGGTCTGAATGGGGCATTGAGCTCTCTTATGCAGTACAGCCAAGTCCCGACGGACTAGCTCAGGCCTTTATAATTGGGCAAGACTTTATTGGAGAGGATAATGTAAGCCTGATTTTGGGAGATAATATTTTCTATGGGCAGGGTTTTAGTCCAATTCTTACTCGGGTAGTTGAAGATTTAAAAGGGGCAACGGTATTTGGTTACCGTGTAAGTGATCCTGAACGGTTTGGAGTGGTAGAAGTTGATGAAAATAATAAAGCCCTTTCTATTGAAGAAAAACCCACAGAGCCTAAAAGTAATATTGCGGTAACTGGACTATACTTTTATGATAACCGAGTGGTTGATATTGCCAAAAGCGTTAAGCCTTCTGATCGAGGAGAACTGGAAATTACTTCAGTGAATCAGCGATACTTAGAATTGGATGCACTGCAAGTAGAACCTTTGGGACGTGGATTTGCCTGGTTAGATACTGGAACTCATGATGCTATGTTGGAGGCCTCAGAATTTGTTGAGATTATTGAGCGAAGACAAGGTCTCAAAATCGCTTGTTTAGAGGAGATTGCTTGGAGAAATGGTTGGATCAGTGATGATCAGGTTTTGAAAATTGCGGATGTGTTAAGAAAGAACGGCTATGGAGATTATCTAAAGAATTTGATTGAGTCATGATAGATCAAGTTAAACTCATAGACTTACCTAAAATCGAAGACCCTCGCGGAAATTTGACCTTTTTTGAGGACAGCAATCAAATTCCTTTTAAGATTGAGAGAGTCTTTTGGACCTATGATGTTCCGGGTGGACAAAAAAGAGGCGGACATGCGTATTACCAGCAAAATGAGTTTATTATAGCGTTAAGTGGAAGTTTTGACGTGGTGATTACGTTGCCAAAGGGTGAAACAAAAACCTACAGCTTAAACCGCTCTTATTATGGGTTATATGTACCGGCCATAACATGGAGACATCTTGAGAATTTTTCCACTAATGCATTATCATTGCATGCTTCTGACAGCTCATTCGATGAAACAGATTATATAAGAGAATTCGAAAAATATAAAAAGGTGTATGAAAAGTAGCGTGTATGATGCAACCGTTATTGAATTACCAAAAATTCATGATGTTGCCGGAAATATTACAGCCATAAATAATGCTGAGGGTGTTCTCCCTTTTAATGTGAAACGTGTGTATTACTTGTATGATGTTCCCGGAGGAGAAAGTAGGGGAGCACATGCTCATAAAGAGTTACAACAATTAATTATCTCTGCGAGCGGTAGTTTTGATATTACCCTTGATGATGGGCAAACCCGAAGAACGTTTCAGCTGTCAAAGCCATATTATGGATTGTTTATGCCGGCAGGACTTTGGCGGGAATTGAATAATTTTTCTTCAGGTGCTATTTGTTTAGTATTGGCATCTCATGACTATAACGAAAATGACTACATAAATAATTATTCTAAATTTAAAGATTTTAAATCATGATTAAAGTCGGCGATTATTACGAGTTGGAGAGATCATTTGGTGAAGAAGAAGTAAAGAAATTTGCTGATTTATCAAATGACCACAATCCATTGCACTTAGACCCCGATTATGCCAAGAAAACATTTTTTGGAGAGAGAATTGTTCATGGGATGCTATACTCATCTATGATAAGTGCAATATTAGCAAATCATTTACCTGGGCCAGGTACGATTTATATGGAACAAAAACTTAGGTTTGCTGCTCCAGTTTTTTATAATGAAGTTTTGATTGCAAGAGTTGAGGTTCATGATATGGATAATGAACGTAAAATAGCATTTTTAACTACTAGTATTAAGAAACAGAGTAATGATCAAATAGTGATTGATGGAAAAGCTAAAGTAAAAGTAGGGTAGCATAATGAGTAATGAGATACATAGTTCTGCAATAATTGATGATAATGTTGTTTTAGGTGAAAAAAATCAGATTTTACCCAACACGATAATTCATGGGCCAACAAAAATTGGAAGTAATAATATAATTGGCCCGAATGTGGTTATTGGTTCTCCGGGACAGGATACACGAAATCCGAGATATGACTCTACTGATGCTGAAATCGAGATTGGAGATAATAATATCATCCGTGAATTTACAGCAGTTCAAAAGCCATGCTATGGTAACATTACTAAAGTAGGATCGAATGTTTTTTTGATGCAAAGTGTGCATATTCCGCATGATGCCATTTTAGGAGATGACGTGGTAATAACACCCATGTGTGTACTTGCAGGCATGACTAATATTTTAAAGGGAGCAAATATTGGAATGGGGGTAACGATACATCAATATTCAGTTGTAGGCCATTACTCCTTGGCAGCCATGGGATCAGCAGTTACTAAAAATATTAAACCATTCTCAATATATGTACCTAATAAAAAACCTAGGGTAAACCTCTATGCTTTAAAAAAGTTTGGCTTTGAAGAATATGTAGATGAAATTAATAAATATGTATTAGAGGATATAAATCCTACTAATGAAAAAATATTAAAAATAACTACTGAATTTGAACAACTGCATCAAGAATCGAAACGAGGAATACATAAATGAGCATCATAAATAATTTGGATGAATTCACAACTAATTTTTTAGAAGAGTATGAAGGGATTGATCCGGGAAAGTATAATTCTGAAACAAAATTCAGAAATATTGAAACGTGGGATTCTCTAACTGGAATGGCAGTAGTTACAATGATTGAAGATGAATGCGGTGTTATTTTAACAGATGATGAATTCATGAGTTGCGATACCATTAGTGAAGTTTTTAAGCTTGTAAGAGAAAAAGCATAAATATGTCATATATTAATTCAATTGGATTCTATTTACCTGAGAATAAACTTACTAACGAAGATATTAATAAAAGTCATCCTGAATGGTCTGCTCATAAAATTTCCCAAAAAACGGGAATAGATGTTAGATATATTACGGATGATGAGGAATTGAGCAGTGACTTGGCTGTTAAGGCAGCTAATAAATTATTTGAGAATAGAAATATCGACCGGAATTCAATTGACTACATAATTTTATGTACACAAAGTCCCGATTATTTATTGCCTACTACTGCTTGCATTTTACAGGACAGACTATCTCTTAGTGAAAACATTGGGGCAACAGATATAAATTTAGGCTGTTCTGGATTCATATATGGAATTGGTTTAGCTCATGGCCTAATAGAAACAAAACAAGTTGAAAATGTTTTATTTCTAACTGCTGAAACTTATTCGAAGTTTATACATCCAGATGATAAATCAAACAAGACGATATTTGGTGATGCCGCCGCTGCGACATTGATATCGAAGGAATGCAGATCAGATATTAATTTTAAAGTTGGAAACTTTGTTTATAAAACGGATGGGACTGGTTATGATAAGCTTATTATGAGAAATAGTGGAATGAGAAGGGAAAATATTGAAGACCAAGGTCTATACATGGATGGCAAAGAGATATTTCGCTTTACTTCACTAAAAGTTCCCATACTGATAGATGAATGTCTCGAAGTTAATAAAATGAAAAAGGATGATATCGATATATATATATTTCATCAAGCAAATCGTTTTATGCTTCAAACAATAGGCAAAAGAGCCAAAATAGATCAGGATAAACTTTTTCTAGATTTATCTTGTGGGAATACTGTCTCATCAACAATTCCAATAGCCATCAAGAATGCCCAAGAAAAAGGGCTTCTTCAAAAAAATGGAAAAATCTTGATAGCTGGTTTCGGTGTTGGTCTTTCAATGGGAGCTACAATTTTAACAATAGATTAAATGAATAATATATTTCTAGTTTTATACTGTGTCAGTTCATTGTAAAAAGTATAGATTCTCTTTATAGATTATATAAGTACTAAAGATAGTTACATTTTAACAAATAAACGGATGTTATTATTCATTCAAAGAACTTGAAAAGAAGTTCGTAACTGAGTTTTAAAAAGTAGATGAATTTTGATAATCATTTACTAAAGCCTCAGAAAATTGCACTAAATCTAATTCTAAAGATTTGTTACCAATAAATTTTTTTGGTAACAAATCGTGCTAAAAAAATATGATAAATAAAAAAACATCATCTAAGGATATCAGAGTTGTCCTAATGATCTTGAATCAAAGGTTTCTGCCAGACGTCAGGGTAGAACAAGAGTATAAATCGTTAAAAAAACTAGGATATAGGGTAATTGTAGTTGCCAGTCAATCTGGAAATGACAGTGATGAGTATGAAATAATTAGAGTGAATAACAATAAGTTTAAGGACTGGTTATATAATCTCTTTTTTAAAACAAATCCGTCCAATATCCAACATATTATAAGTCAACTGGCAAATATAAAAGTATATGATGTTGATGTGGTACATGTACATGATTTACCATGGTCAGATCTAGGCTACAGGCTGAGTCAACATTATAAATCAAAACTTATTATTGATTTGCATGAAAATTATCCGGCATGGCAAGAAGATAAAAAAAAGTTAGAAGACCAATTATCTAATTTACGCCGTTATATAAGGCCTATTGGATCCTTTTTAATAAAGCGTAATCCTGAACCACTTATGAAATTGGTTGAAAAAAAATACAAAACTCCAAAACGTTGGGAAAAATATGAGAATGAAATGCTCCGAAAATCTAACAAATTTATAGTTGTTGTTGAAGAAGCATTATCTAGATTTGAAAATGAACCTTTTTTTAAAAAAGGATCTGTTGTATCTAACACAAAAATAATAACTGAATGGAATAAAAAAGATTTGCCTTTGATTGAGGATAAAATAATTATTTCATATATGGGTTCTGTTCAATATCTGAGAGGGTTGGATACTGCAATTAAAGCAATGAAATATGTTGACCAAAATCTATACCAATTACAAATTGTAGGTGTAATACCTGAATCAAAAATTTACTCGGAATTTCAAGACCTAATTGAATTGCATAATATAAATAATGTTCAATTGATCAATTATCTTGAAGATGAGCAAAAAGCATTCGAATATATTTATAAATCCCACATTGGCATCATACCTCATAGATCGAGCGGGCTTACAGAAACCACAGTTCCACATAAATTATTTATGTACATGGCAACAGGACGTCCTGTTTTAGTATCTGATGTTGCTCCTCTTAGTAGAATAGTTAACGAAACTAAAAGTGGTTTAGTATTTAAGTCAGGAGACCCAAGATCTTTTGCAAAAACTTTGAAGAAATTGAGTTCAGAAGAAAAATTAAAAATGTATTCAGAAAATGCGAGATTATCTGTAGAAAATAAATATAACTGGAGTCAAGATGAAAAAAAATTAACAGAAATATATAGTAGCTTGTTTGATAGCATATAAAAAATAATTTAAAATCAATTTACTTTATTGTTACGTTTGTTAAAATTCAAAACACATTAAATTGAATTATATAAATCATTTATAATGATAAAATTTTTAGATTTAGAAAAATTAAATCAAAGATATCTCAATGATCTGAGGAAAGTAACTGAAGAAGTCATCAATTCAGGTTGGTATCTTAGAGGAGAGAAAGTCGACATATTTGAAGAAAACTTGACAAAATATACCAATAGTAAACATGCGGTAGGGGTCGGTAATGGGCTGGACGCACTTCGCTTAATCATAAGAGGTTATATTGAAATGGGAGTTTTTTCAAAAGGGGATGAAATAATTGTTCCCGCTAATACTTTTATAGCCAGTATATTAGCAATTACTGATAATGACTTAAAACCTATTTTTGTAGAACCAGATTATGAAACATTAAATCTTGATATCTCCAAAGTGGAAAAAAAAATTACGCCACGTACAAAGGCAATCATGGTAGTTCATTTATACGGGAGGGTCTGTTGGAGTGAAGAGCTGGAAAAAATCGCAGAAAATTACAATATTAAGATTATAGAGGATAATGCTCAAGCTATTGGCGCAGAAATAAAAGGCACTAAAACAGGTGGATTGGGGGATGCTGCTGCTTTTAGTTTCTATCCTGGGAAAAACTTAGGAGCACTTGGAGATGCAGGGGCCGTCACCACTAGAGATGACCTACTCGCAGAGGTAGTGCGAAGCCTGGGTAATTACGGTAGTAATGAAAAATATGTGTACAAATACAAAGGATTGAATAGTAGGTTAGATGAACTGCAAGCTGCTTTTTTAACTGTTAAGCTTGACTACTTGGATGAAGATAATCAAAAGCGAAGAGAAATAGCTGCTTCATACATTGATGGCATTAAAAATAAACACATACAACTTCCTAAGATAAACAATCCTAAATATAATCAAGCTCACGTATGGCATTTATTTGCCTTGAGATGTGAATTTCGTGATGAATTACAAGAATATCTTGATGAGAAAGAAATTCAAAGCTTAATTCATTACCCAATACCACCACACAAACAAGAGGCATACTTTGAGTTTAGGGATGAAATTTTACCTATAACTGAAAATATTCATAAAACTGAATTGAGCCTACCTATGAGCCCTATTCTCACTTCAAAAGAAGTAAATTATATAATTGATAAAATAAATTTATTTAAGCAATAACATATTTACCCCTGATATTAAATTGAAGTCTAATTAATTAAAGTGTCAAGTAATAGTTTAAAAGAACGCACCACAGTTGGGGTATTTTGGAGCTTTATTGAGAAATTCTCATTAACAGCTGGTCAGTTTATCATCAGTATTTTATTAGCTAGACTGTTAATTCCTGAGGATTTTGGTTTAATAGGAATGCTATCAATATTTATTGCCCTATCACAAGTTTTTATTGATAGTGGTATGGGATCGGGACTCATACAAAAAGTTAATAAGACATCGGAAGATTTCTCTACCGTGTTCTTATTTAACCTAGTTATTAGTATTCTAGCGTATATTATATTATATGTTGGAGCGCCTTTCATTGCAGCATTTTATGAAAATCCAATACTAACTTCTTTGACTCGCATATTATCGCTAAACTTAATTTTTGGCGCTATAGTGATTGTTCAGAGGACAAAGTTAACAATAGAGATGGATTTTAAGACACATGCAAAAATCAATGCTGTTTCTTTATTTATCGGAGGTAGTATTGGTATAGTAGCAGCAATATATGGTTTTGGTGTTTGGTCTTTAGTGTTTAAAAATTTGCTAATAGGTTTTTCACAAACTGTTGGATATTGGATGGTGGGGAATTGGAAATTTTCAATAAAGTTCTCAAAGAGGTCATTTCGAAAGCTATTTGGATACGGCTCTAATTTACTTGCTGTATCTCTATATGGTAAATTAATGTCAGAAATTTATAACATCATCATTGGCAGAGTTTATACTGCAGGAGAACTTGGATATTATACACAAACAAAAAGAGTAGGAGATCTTTCTGCTTCTACTATTACATCAATTCTTCAACGTGTAACATTTCCTTTACTTTCTTCTTTACAAAAAGATAAAGAGCGCATGCTCTCTATTTTTAAAAGAGTAGTTAAAATGACTGCTTTTATTACATTACCTTCCATGACGCTTTTAGCGTTGCTTGCTGAACCAACAATAGGTTTTTTACTCGGTAAAAAATGGCTACCAGTGGTTCCACTACTCCAGTGGTACTGTTTTGTTAAGATTCATAATCCAGTTGCTTTAGTAAACCTTAATATGTTAAATGCAAGTGGGCGTTCAGATCTTTTTTTAAAAGTGGATATAGCAAAAGCTCCAGTAGCTATTGGTGCATTATTAATAACAACCCCTATTAGTGTTGAGGCAATGGTCATTGGTCAGTTTATAGTTGCTACGATATCTTCTTATATAAGTGCCTACATGTCAGGAAAACTATTTGGTTATAGTTATTTTGCCCAAATAAGAGATATGGTTCCTTTCCTAATTTCGACTGCGGGGATGTCAATTTGTGTATACATTATTACATTCTTAGTTACTGGTTATATAATGCAACTTATAGTAGGTATACTTGTTGGGGTTTTTAGTTACTCACTCTTTAGTCATATTTTTAAGTTAGATGAGTTTTATGAAATTACGACATTAGTAAAAAGACATTTCAATAAATTAATTAAGATCTAAAGTAAATTTAAAAAAAAGGAATAAGTTTTACGTAAAATAATCATGTAATGAAAGACACAGATTCTGAAGATGAACTTATAAGTGTACTGATGCTAACATATAATCAGGAAGATTACATTAGAAAATCCATTGAAAGTGTATGCAATCAGTATCAGTATTATCAAAATATTGAATTGTTAATAATAGATGACGGATCCGAAGATAATACAGTAGATATTATAGATTCAATATTGGTGAATGCCCCAATAAAAACAAAATTTCTAAAAAAAAAACACGGGGGAGTCAAAAGTATTGCATACAATTTAAATCAATTAGTAGATATGAGCAGTGGTAAATTTATAACTTTTTTATCAGGAGATGATGAATATATAGAAGATAGGTTTCGAGAGCAGATAGATTTACTAAACACAAGGGATGTGAAAATTGTTTATGGTAATGGGATAAACATGGAGGGGGCAAAAGAAATTAGCTTGTCAAATTCAGATAAATCAAATATTGTATTATTTAGTAATGACCCTATTAAGGTCTTTAACCATCTAACAAGAGAACTTCCTGTTATTTTTATACAATCAATTTTAGCAGATGGAAATTTTCTAAGGAGTTTTCAACCGTTTGACAATGATCTTATTGCGGATGATTGGGTATTTAATATTAATGTTTTTGATCATTTAAAGCGTAACAAATTAAAATATAGATTCATAAACAAACCACTATTCTTGAGGAATTTACATAAAAAAAATACTTCTAGAGATAGAAAAATTCATTATCAGAGAATAGTTCAAATACTAGATAAATATTTTCATGATTTTGATGGGATGAAGAATAAATTGGAAATAACTCGAAAATTTTGGAAGCAAAGTTTGCGAGATTTAAAATTTACAGACACACTGTATTGGATGTCAAAGTATTTTACAGTAAAAACACAAATAAATAAATATATACCATAATTATGATATTGTATTCAAATTATAATAAATATTTGATATAATTATATATATATGAAAAAAGGAATAAATGAGTTAGGATGTCACATCATTAAGCCTAAAATATATACTGATAATAGAGGCTATTTTTTTGAAAGTTATAATAAAGCTAACCTCAAAAAGTATGGCATTAGTACAAATTTTGTGCAGGATAATGAGTCATTTTCAACAAAAAATGTATTGCGCGGTTTACATTTTCAAGTACCACCATCTGCTCAAGCAAAGTTGGTTCGGGTAACTTATGGAAAAGTATTAGATATTGCTGTTGATATTAGGGCTAATTCGTTAACTTTTGGTGACTATTGTTCAGTAATTTTATCTGATAAAAACAAAAAACAATTGTTCATTCCTAAAGGGTATGCTCATGGTTTTGTAGTTTTATCAGATAAAGCCAGATTTTGCTACAAATGTGATACTTATTACGACCCAAAATCTGAGCGGGGAATTAGATGGGATGATCCAGATTTAGAAATCGATTGGAAGATTTCAAAAGAAGAGGCATTAATCTCAGATAAGGATAGTATTTTACCGAAATTTTCAGATTGTACTTTTATAAATAATTTAAATTGGTAAAAATGAAAATTTCAGTTGTCATGGCAACCTATAATGGGGATAGATACTTAAGTGAACAACTTGATAGTATTTTAATTCAGACACAAAAGCCTGATGAATTAGTTATTAGCGATGATTATTCTACAGATAAAACTAACGAAATTTTAAAGGAATTTAAAAAAGCAGCCCCCTTCGAAGTACGTTTAATTCAGAATAAGGGAAGCGGATTTAACGACAATTTCGAAAATGCATTATCAAATTGTTCTGGTGATTTAATTTTTATATGTGATCAGGATGATATATGGTTTGACAATAAAATTGAAACCGTATATAAACGTTTTGAAGCTAATCCTAGATGTCAATTATTAATTCATGATCTTGAGTTTTGTGATTCAAATATGAATAAAATTGGGCAAACTAAAATTGAAAGAATAGAAAGCTATAATGATAGCTTGCAAGGATATGTAACCGGCATGGCAACTGCAGTAAGAAGCAAATTTTTAAAAACCTGTCTTCCGATACCCAATGGCCTAAATTACGACAGTTGGATTCACGCTTGTGCAAATTTTATTGAAGTAAGGGAAATACTAGAAGTGGTATTAGCATACTATAGAAGGCATGAAAAAAATGCCACAAAAGATAGCTTGGTAAATACACCACATAAAACTAAATATTTAGATTTTTTGATTAGTAAAGTCACTACCGATCCTAAGAAAGGGATATATAATGATAAAAATCTGTCTATGCATTTAGTGGACTATATTGAAAGAAATAAAAAAATTATTATTACGATAAATAATGATATTAATATTGAATTAATTTTAAGCAAATTAAGAGAAGGAATTAAGATAATTAATAAGCGTATTTTATTGCAGAATAAAAGGATATTTAAAAGAACATCTTTAGCCTTCAAGCTATATTTAGGCGGTGGTTATTCAAGATACTCTGGGTTTAAAAGCATGCTAAAAGATATTATATATATTTAAATGAAAATTTATAATATTTCGTCAATTATTCCTCTTAAAAATCTAAAGAGGGAAAATGATATTATTCTTCGGATTCAAGATCATCTTACCAAGGAATTTGATTTTAAATTTACAATAGCGAAGTCCCTTCCTTATGTTGCTTTATTATTATCAAAAATCAGTAAAAAGTGGAATGCTTATTATAATTATCAACTAACTGAAAGAATTGATGTGCAAGGATATGAAACAGTCATTTATCCTTGGTTAATGCCACCCACGAGTAATTTTTGGATTAATTATTTTTTAATTCCGCTTAATTGGATATGGTTTCATTTAATTGTTAAGAAAAAACTGGGGAATGAAGCCAAAAGTGCTGAACTCATATTGTCTCAGAACTTGATACCAGATGCTATAGTCGCTTATTGGTTATCCAAACGCCTTGACAAACCATTTATCATAAATTTAAGAGGAGATTCAAAGACAATATGGTTTCGGCTACCAATATTAAGGAAAATAATTCAATCTGCTGATGCAATTATTACACACAGCCCAACTAATTTCAACAAGTTTAAAAATGGTTACAATTTAAAGTTAATTCCACACCCAGTTGATGAAATATTTTTCAATACAGATCAGAAGAATCAAAAAAAGATACAACTATTAAGTGTTTGCAGGTTGTTAGATCTTAAAAACCTTGATTGGGTATTAGGTTCATTGGCTGAGTTAAAGCGACAAGGTTATGAGTTTGAATATAAAATTGTCGGGGATGGTCCGGAATTTGAAAACTTAAAGCATTTAGTTACTAAGTTGGAACTCAATAGTGAAGTTACTTTTATGGGTTATTTAGATAGGGAAGCGGTGGCAGAAAGAATGCATGAAGCAGATATTTTTATAATGCCAAGTTATCCTGAAACTCTTGGACGTGTATTTCTTGAGGCAGCTGCGGCTAGTTGTTTGATCATCGGTCATGAAAATACTGGAGTTGACGGATTTTTTAAACACGAAAAATCAGCTTTTTTTATTAATCGGGATAACATTACTGAATACTTGAAAAAAGCTCTTGATATTAAAAAAAGTCCCGAATTTGATAGAATTGTTGAAGCTTCTTTCTGTAAGGTTCAAGATTTGACATGGAGTGGTATAGGTATCGAATATAATGAGTTATATATAGGGTCGGTAGAATAATGACAGATTTATTTACCTATATAATTTATCTGTCAATACTGTCTTTTATGGTTGTCTCCACGTACTACCTAAGTGGAAAAAAATTAAAATCCGAGAGGATATACGATCCAAATAAACTTAATGTATTATATCTATTAGTACTTATAGTATTATCCTTTATTGTTGGATTTAGATTTGAGGTTGGGGTAGACTGGGAAGGATATGTTCTGGATTATTTATGGCTAACATCAAAATCTGATTTTTTGTATTTCGACCAATATTATGAATTGGGTTATTACACCTTAGTTTGGCTTTTTGGAGTACTGAATTTGGGATATCAAGGGGTATTCTTTACAATGGCTTTCTTATCATGGTATTTTTATTTCAAGTCTGTTCCCAAACACATTATCCCGTTATTTGTGTTTTTTATATTTGTAGATGAGTACTTTTTTTGGGGAATGAATGGTCTTCGTCAATTTGCAGCCATGGCTATGTGGGTTTTCAGTGTCAAGTTCATAATTGACAAAAACTTGAAATTATTTTTATTATCAATAATAGGGGCAAGTTTATTCCATTCAAGTTCTTTATTACTTATACCATTTTATTTCATCCCTTATGATAAACTTTATAACCAGTTTTATTGGATTATTATATATGGAGTATCACTAATAACAGTTTTCTTTTTTGATCTTTCGGCTATTTATCAAAATTTGGATCTATTGGTATTATCTTTAGGTGATAATATTGGTGCAGTGGAAAGATATGCCAGATATGCTGAATCAGGCAGATTAGCCGCACAAGAAACAAGTTTAGGCTTGGGTTTTGCATTCAAGTTAGCTATTAATTTTTTGATAATTGTTTTGAGTAAAAGTTGGATTAAACGACGACCTGAATACAAGCCTTATTTGGTTCTGTTTTTTATTGGAGCCATTCTATTTAATATTTTTTACGAGTTTCAACTTATTAATAGATTGGCACAATATTTTCTGATCTTTCGGCCTTTGGTATTAGCCTACATCGTTCATTACTTTTGGGTTTATAAGAAAGATCGAATAATTGGCCCGTCTATTGGCGTTTTATACTTAATAATCTATTTAGCAGCTATGTTTGGAAATTCAAATATGTGTTGCCCTTATCAAATCGCATTTTAAATGAAAATACTTCACCTTTGCTTGGCAAATTTTTATATAGACAATTATGGTTATCAGGAAAACATACTTCCCAAACACCATAAAGCATTAGGTCATAATGTTAAAATCATAGCCTCAACGGAGACATATATTGATAATAGGGATTTAGGTAATATTGAACCTAAAAGTTATCAAAATGAGGATGATATATCGGTAACAAGATTGCCTTATACACGGTGGCTTCCCATAAAAATCGTCAAAAAGCTTAGAATATATTCCAACTTAGAGAAAGAAATTTCAGAGTTTAGACCGGACGTTATTTTCTTACATGATTGTCAGTTTCTTAGTATCAGAAAAGTTGCGACATATGCTGAAAAGAATAATTGTAAGGTGTATGTAGATAGCCACACAGATTTTATTAATAGCGCAAAAAAATTTCTATCAAAATATCTGTTACATAAAATTATTTATAAATGGTGTGCGAAGAAAATAGAACCGTTCGTTACAAGTTTTTTTGGCACACTACCGGTAAGAAATACTTTTCTGAACGAAGTTTATGGTATTGAGAGAAAAAAAATTGAATTATTAGAATTTGGATTTGATAACCTCGAAGTACCTTTAGATATGTTCTCTGAGATAAGAAAAGAGAAAAGAAAAGAACTAGCATTAAATCAAAATCATACTATGATTCTTGCCGGGGGTAAATTTGATGGCAGAAAGAATTATCTTGAATTGATAAAAGCCTTTAAGTCAATAGAGACCAAAACTTGTTCTTTAATTTTATTTGGCAAACCTAATAAAGAATTGGAAAGTGCTTTTTTAAAGGAAGTACAGCACAGCAACATAAAGTACTTAGGTTGGTTAAATCCCCTTGAAATAACAAAAATAATAGTTGCTTCTGATTTGATGGTATTTCCCGGGACCCATTCTGTTTTATGGGAACAGGCTGTAGGTGCAGGAATACCTTGTATTTTTAAAAAATGGGAGGGAATTCAGCACATTGATATAGGTGGCAATTGTTTATTTCTTGAAGAAGGAACAGAAACAGATATATTGGTAAGTTTAAAGAAAGTGTTAAGTAACAAAGCTATGTTAAATAAAATGAAAAAAGCTGCTGTTTCTGAAAACAGATTAAGGTTTCTGTATTCTGAAATTGCAAAAAAATCTATTCAAAATTAATAATGAGTAACATTCAAGTTTGCACAAACTGTGTAATGGATACCACCGACTCCAAAATCACTTTTGATGAAAATGGAGTTTGTGATCATTGCAATACCTATTACAAAGACATTGAACCGGTTTGGAATTATGGTAAAGGAAGAGAAGAGGAATTAGAGCAATTAGTAGAGGCCATTAAAAAAGAAGGCAAGGGAAAAGATTTTGACTGCCTGATGGGTATGAGCGGAGGAATTGACAGTTCCTACCTATTGTATAAAATGACTCATGACTACGGATTAAGACCTTTGGTCTTTCATGTAGATGCCGGATGGAATTCCCAAATAGCGGTAAACAATATTGAAAAGCTAATTGATGGTTTAGACCTTGATCTCTATACCGAAGTGATCAACTGGGAAGAAGTTCGGGATTTGCAGCTGGCATTTTTTAAATCCGGTGTTCCCCATACTGATGTTCCCCAGGACCATGCATTTTTTGCAACCATGTATAAATTTGCATCCAAGCATAAAATCAAATACATATTAACCGGTGGGAATTATTCCACGGAATGTGTAAGAAATCCTCTGGAGTGGATGTATTATCAATCCGATTCTATTCAGCTAAAGGATATTCATAAAAAACACGGCAGCGGAAAATTAAAAGATTATCCGGTCACTAACATATTGTGGCATAAGGTATATCTGCCTTATATAAGAGGCATCAAATTGTACCGCCCTTTAGATTATATGGTGTATAATAAAGACGAAGCCATGAATTTTTTGGTAGAGGAATATGGCTATCAAAAGTACCCTCAAAAACATTTTGAGTCCCGTTTTACCAAGTTTTATGAAAGTTATTGGTTGCCTGAACGATTTGGTTATGATACAAGAAAGGTTCAATTTTCAAGTCTAATTCTCACTAATCAAATGACCCGAGAAGAAGCCTTGAAAGAACTTAAAACGCCGGCATACGATCCAGAACAGGTAGAACACGACAAAGAATATGTGGCCAATAAATTAAGAATTCCGGTAAGTGAGCTTGAGGAATACTTTAAGATGCCAAAGAGGACGTATGAGGATTATAAATCAATGGAGACTATTTATAATATCGGGGCTAGTGTAATGAGAATGATGGGGCTTGAAAGAGGAGGAAAACGTTGATTGGTATTATTAATTACGGTTCGGGAAACATTCAGGCTATTCTCAATATTTACAAAAAGCTAAACATTCACGCTTTTGTTGCCAATACATCAGAAGAAATCACCAAAGCTGAAAAACTGATCTTACCCGGTGTAGGTGCCTTTGACGAAACTATGGAGAAGCTTGTTTCTTCAGGTTTAATTGAATCTTTAAATAAACAGGTTTTAGAAAAGAAAGTACCGGTTCTTGGAATTTGTGTTGGAATGCAGGTAATGGCAAAAAAAAGTGATGAAGGGGAGCGTGAAGGCCTGGGATGGTTTGATGCCGAAGTGAAAAAGTTGGAACCTAAGAATAAGGATGGTGAAGCCGTTTTGTTGCCTCATATGGGTTGGAATTCTGTTCGGCAAATGAAAAATAATTCACTTTTTAATTATATCGATCCTGAAAGAGGGTTTTACTTTTTGCATTCCTACCATTTTGTGTGTAGTAAAGAGGGTGATGTGCTGGCAAAAACCAATTATGGTAATACTGTTACCTCAGCAGTTTCACAAGACAAAATATTTGGTACTCAATTCCATCCTGAGAAAAGCCATATAAACGGTATTCAAATATTTAAAAATTTTTCAGAACTATAATGCTTCGACCAAGAATCATTCCTTGTCTTTTAGTACATAAAAAGGGGCTAGTAAAAACAGTACAGTTTGAGAATCCCAAATATGTCGGTGATCCGCTTAATGCGGTCAAAATATTCAATGAAAAAGAAGCCGATGAATTAATGGTGGTCGATATCGATGCTTCAGTGGAAGGCAATGAACCTGATTATCGGCTTATTAAGAATATTGCTGCAGAATGTAGGATGCCTCTCTGCTATGGAGGTGGTGTAAAAACGGTTGAACAGGCTCAAAAGATCATCAACTTAGGTGCCGAAAAAGTAGCATTAAGTTCTGCACTGGTTGATGATATTGAGTTGGTTAACAAAATAGGCCGTGTAATAGGTAATCAGAGTGTTGTTGCTGTAATTGATGTAAAGAAAAAAGGCCTTTTTAAGAAACAGGAAGTTCATATTCACAATGCCACCAAATCTACAGGCTTAAACCCGGTTGACTTCGCAGTTGAATTAGCCAACAAAGGGGTAGGTGAAATTGTAATCAATTCCGTAGATCAGGATGGAGTTATGGAAGGGTATGATTACAGCCTTATTGAAAAAATAAAATCCCAGGTGAACATCCCGGTTACTGCTCTTGGCGGTGCGGGCTCACTTAACGATATTGAAGAACTAATCCGTAAGTTTGGTGTAATTGGTGCCGCTGCTGGCAGCTTATTCGTGTTTAAGGGAGTGTATAAAGCAGTACTGATTAATTATCCAAATCCAGAGCAAAAGCTTGAGTTGATTAAAAATGCTTTCGGCTCAATAGTAGAAAAAAATTAAAGTTATTTTTTAGAATGAAACAGATCATCCAAGACCTCAAATCCGGCGAAACCATTTTAGAAGAAGTCCCCGTTCCACGGGTCGGTTCGGGTAAAGTACTCATCAAAACCCACCGCACCCTGGTATCTTTAGGGACGGAAAAAATGTTGGTCAGTTTTGGTCAAGCCAACCTGTTAGACAAAGCCCGCCAGCAGCCTGAGCGGGTAAAGGAAGTCATCAATAAAATGAAAACTGACGGCATACAGCCTACGCTGGAGGCGGTGTTTCGGAAGCTGGGAACTCCTTTGCCGTTGGGTTACAGTCAGGCCGGTGAAGTGGTGGAGGTTGGAAAAGGCGTAACGGAATTTAGTCCCGGAGACCGGGTGGTTTCCAACGGCAAACACGCTGAATATGTAGCCGTTCCCAAAAACCTGGTCGCGAAGATCCCGGAAGTGGTTTCCTATGAAGAAGCTTCCTTTACGGTGGTGGGTGCTATCGGGTTGCAGGGCATTCGCTTAGTTGAGCCTACATTAGGTGAAACCGTAGCGGTCATTGGTTTAGGTTTAATTGGGATGATCACAAGCCAACTGCTAAAGGCCAACGGCTGCAGAGTCGTAGGATTTGACCTGGACGAAGACAAGCTGAAGCAGGCAGAAAGTTATGGCATCACCGCTGTCAACTCCGGCAAGCAAGACCCGGTTCGGTTCATGGAAGAGTTTACCGGTCAGGTGGGCGCCGATGCGGTGATCATTACCGCCAGCACCAAATCGAATGATGTGATCAAGCAGGCCGCCAATATGAGTCGCAAGCGCGGTCGCATTGTACTGGTGGGCGTTATCGGACTGGACATCGACCGGGCAGATTTTTATGAGAAAGAGCTTAGTTTTCAGGTAAGCTGTTCCTACGGCCCCGGTCGCTACGATGAAGAATATGAACAACGCGGAAATGACTATCCGCTGCCCTATGTGCGATGGACCGAAAAACGAAATTTTGAAGCCGTATTGGAGGCCATCCGAAATGGAAGTCTGGATGTGCAATCACTCATCACCGAAAGGGTGGAACTAAAAGACTACCTGAACATATATGGAGATATGGACGCAGGAAAGAGCATAGCCTCTATTCTTGAGTATCCAGAAGCTAACAGCTATCAGCTGACAGCTGACAGCCGTACCGTATCATTGCCTAATACAGAGATCAAACCCTCCAAAGGCACAATGGCCATCATCGGGGCAGGAAACTTCACCCAGGCTATGATACTTCCGTCACTGAATAAGGTCGGGGCTTCAATGAAGTATATTGTGAGCTCGGGAGGCTTGTCTTCGACTACTTTGGCTAAGAAGTACAGTATCCCAAACAGCACTACAGATCTGGATGCGGTTTTAAACGATGAGCAAGTAGATGGGGTGGTCATTACCACTCAGCATAACCTTCATGCCGGAATGTCGATTCAAGCTCTGAAAGCCGGTAAGCAGGTCTTTGTGGAAAAACCGCTGGCCCTGAAACCGGAAGAGCTGGATGAGATCATATCCACGGTAGAAGAAACAGGCAATACGGTAACGGTTGGTTTCAACCGTCGGTTTTCGCCCCATGCGGAGAAGATGAAATCCTTTTTGGGCGAACGTCCGGGGCCCATGAACGTCATTACTACCATGAATGCCGGGCATATTCCCCCGGATGTATGGGTTCACGATTTGGAATCGGGAGGCGGACGTATTGTCGGTGAAGCCTGTCACTATGTAGATCTGATCACCTATCTGACCGGTTCCAAAGTGGTGGAAGTGAGCATGCAAGCCATGGGCACCGATCCCAAAGAAAATACCGACAACGCTTCCATTCATCTAAAATATGAAAATGGATCGCTGGGTGTGATCAATTACTTTGCCAACGGCAATAAATCCTACTCCAAAGAACGGGTGGAAGTGTACTACCAGGGGAACAACCTGATTATGGATAACTTTCGTCGCCTGGACGGCTACGGCTTCGGTGGCGGCTTCTCCAGCAAGATCCTCAAAACCAAACAAGACAAAGGCCACCACAAACAATTCGAGCTCCTTACCAAACGCTGGAAAGAAGGCGGCGAGCCGCTCATTCCTTTTGATGAAATTGTGAATACTACGAAGGCGACGTTTGCTGCGATTGAAAGTTTGAAGGAAGGTAAGCCTGTGCGGGTGTAGGTTGAATTAATAATCACCCCTCCATTTGTCATTTCGAGCGAAGCTTTGCTTATCCGAGAATCGGATAAACAAACGCAGTCGAGAAATCTACGGAGTGTGCTAAGGCCCAGGATGCGGAATCCAACCCTGTAGATTTCTCCATTCCGTTCTCTCGCCCTGTCGGCACTCATTCTCTACGGTCGAAATGACAATGTCAGGTTGGGTGAAATTGGTACAAAAGTAGAGATTGAAAATTCCTTATCATTGAGCCGTCATATAAAACAACCCATGCTCAAAAAACTCTCCCGATACTACCACACCCTCAAACACCTCAAGCCGATACAAATTCGGTATCAGCTGTGGTACAGATTGCGAAACAAGTTCTTTCCGGTTCAATATCCTGAAGGGATAGAAACCCCAAATTTTCAGAAACTAAAACTCGCTTCATTCCCTAATCAGCAATCCCACTATCTCGACGATAACCACTTCGAATTCCTGAATCTTGAGCAAAATTTTAAAGACGAGGTCAACTGGAATTATTTGGGGCACGGTAAACTCTGGACCTACCATCTCAACTACTTTGACTACCTCCATCAACCTGAAATGGACTGGGAAACAGGGAAAGCACTGATTGAATCTTTTATTGAAGATCCACAAAATCGTCCGGAAGGAATGGAGCCTTATCCGATTTCTCTGAGAACTATTAACTGGATCAAATTCCTGGCCAAGCATGACCGATATCCTCAGGAATTAGTGGATGCTTTGTATACGAAATATCAGGTACTCACCAAAAAGGTGGAATATCATCTGCTGGGAAATCACCTGTTGGAAAATGGTTTTTCACTGCTATTTGGTGCGGTATTTTTTCGGGATGAAAAGCTAACTAGTCTCACAAAGAAAATTCTAAAACCCGAATTGGAAGAACAGGTTTTGGAAGATGGGGCACATTTCGAGCTTTCCCCAATGTATCATGTGATTTTATTGCAGCGGGCGTTGGATGGGTACAATCTCCTCATCAACAATAAGCACGATCTTCAAGATGTTGAGGAGGAATTAAAGGAAGTCATCCAAAAAATGGTGAATTGGCTGCATACTATCATGTTCAGTAACGGAGACATCCCCATGCTTAATGACAGTACTGGCGGACAAGCACTTGAACCCAAGGCGATCCTGAATTATGCAAAGCAGTTGGGCTTCGCACCTCAGTACATTCATCTCAAAGAATCTGGCTACCGAAAATTTGAATTCGGGGATATTGAAATGGTGGCAGACGTGGGAGAAGTCGGCCCAACTTATCAACCCGGTCATTCACATTCAGATACGTTGTCTTTTGTGTTATATCATCAAGAAAAACCCCTCATTGTAGATCGCGGAATTTCTACCTATGAAAAAAATCAATCTCGAGAGGAAGAAAGAGGTACGGCTTCACATAATACCGTAATGGTTAATGGTAATGAACAGACGGATGTTTGGGGAGGATTCAGAGTAGGTAGACGGGCAAAACCGGTTATCATAACAGATGAAGAAAAGCAGCTAAAAGCCACACATACAGGCTATGAAGATCTTGGAATACACAATATCCGCGAATGGAAAATTAGTGGAAAAGAGCTAGAGATAACGGACGAGATTAATGGTAGCCAAACAGAAGCTATAGCATATATCCATCTCCACCCGGATGTGGAACCAATAAAAATTGAAGAAGGGGTTTTTAAATTAAAAAACCTCACGTTGGTTCTCGGAAATTATGTCTCTGTTTCCGTTGAAGCATATCCATTCTGTCTTGGTTTTAATAAAACACAACAAGCCCAAAGGTTCGTCATTACCTTCAATAAAAGCCTAAAAACAACTCTAATAATATAAAAACCCTGTCCCTATCCCGGAGAGGAAAGCCAAGGCTTGAGATGCCAGAATTTGCCAAGAAAACTACTAAAGTGTCTTCTCCCATACTTAGAAGCGGAGAAACAAAAGCCTGCCGCCCGTGGGTGGAGGGGTTTTGTAACCAAGGATCGGTAGACCTAAACTTCGAATCAGAACCCAAAAAATTCCTTAAAAAAAACTATCTTCACGAGCGAAAATTCTTGTGATCATTCAAACTTATCTATGAAAATTTTATTCCTTACCGACAACTTCCCGCCTGAAGTAAACGCTCCCGCAACCCGAACGTATGAACACGGGAAAGAATGGGTTGAAGCCGGGGCTGAAGTCACAATAATTACCTGCAATCCCAACTTTCCACAGGGAAAAATTTACGAGGGCTATCAGAATAAGCTTAAGCAAGTGGAATACATCGACGGGATGAAAGTCATTCGGGTATGGTCGTATGTCTCAGCCAACAAAGGATTTGTCAAAAGAACTTTAGATTATCTCAGCTTTTCTGTGATGGCTTCGCTATATGGTTTATTTGAGAAAGCGGATGTAATTATAGCAACCTCACCACAGTTTTTTACCACATGGTCGGGATGGCTTTTGTCGAAATTAAAACGAAAGCCCTGGATCTTTGAATTGCGAGATCTATGGCCGGAATCGATTGCAAGTGTTGGGGCATTGAAAGAAGAGAGCCGGGCCTATCGAACCTTGGAAAAGATCGAATTGGGGTTGTATCGTTCAGCGAATGTAGTCATTCCCAATACGCCCGCTTTTAAAACGAATTTAATACGCCGGGGTATTCCAAAAGAAAAAATGCATGTGATACCCAATGGAGCAAATCTGGAACTTTTTGATTCTAATAGGAAGAACCCGGAGCTAAAAAAGGAACTGGGTATCAAAGAAGATTTTGTGATCGGATACATTGGAACACATGGATTAGCGCATTCTTTAGATTTCGTTGTGGAATCAATAGGGGGAGCTAAATTTGAGAATATTCATTTTCTGTTTATAGGAGATGGAGCCCGAAAAGCACACGTACAACAAACTGCAAAGTCACTTGGACTTAAAAACGTGACCTTCCTGGATCCTATTCCAAAAGAAGAGATACCAGACTACTTAGCTCTTATAGATGCTTCTTTAGTTCCTTTGAATAAGTCGGATACTTTTAAGACCGTAATCCCATCAAAAATATTTGAAGCCTGTGCGATGGGAAAGCCGATCATATTAGGTGTAGAAGGTCAGGCCAAAGAGATCATAGATGAATTTGGAGCAGGAGTTTGTTTTGAGCCTGAAAATCCTGTAGAGTTCATGGAAGCGATAAACAAAATAGCTTCTGACAAAGTGTTATATAAAACCCTATCCCAAAACGCCCTCAATTTAGCCCAAGCCTACGAGCGAAAACTCCTGGCTAAAGAAATGCTTGAAGTGATTGAATCACAAGTACTATCTCGGTAAAATTGAGATAAAGCCGACTATAGGGGATGCAAAATGAACTTGTTCATGCAGACTGGGAGAGGAAAGCAAAGGCTTGGGTACCATAAGTTGTCCAACCATCAAAGCAGCTTCTTCCTATCCCTCAAAGAGACACAGGTACTATAATAATCATCCAAAAATATTACTGATAAATCACTATTTTCAATAAAATTTAAAAAGACTAAACAAAGGGTATATGTTTATAGATCTAATAGCGGGAGCAAGACCAAATTTCATGAAAATTGCTCCCATCATTGACGCCATCAAGAAAGAACAAGAACAGGGTACGGATATAGATTTTAGGCTGGTACACACCGGTCAGCATTACGACAAAAACATGAGCGGGTCCTTCTTTGAACAGCTCGGCATTCCCGCCCCCGATGAGAACCTCGGAGCTGGAGGCGGAACTCAGGCTGAGCAAACCGCGGCCATCATGACCGGCTATGAAAAGTTACTTATGAAAAAACCATCCAATCTTTGTCTGGTGGTAGGAGATGTGACATCCACAATGGCCTGCGCCATAACCGCACAAAAAATGCATATTCCGGTCGCCCACGTGGAAGCCGGAATCCGTTCCGGTGATTGGAACATGCCTGAAGAAATAAACCGTCTGGCTACCGATGCTGTGACCAACTATTTCTTCACCACTTCGGATGTGGCCAATGCCAATCTGAGAAAGAGCGGGGTAGAGGACGAGCGCATCTTTTTTGTTGGAAATGTCATGATCGATACGCTTTTGAAGCATCGGTCAAGATTTCAGAAACCTCCTGTTTGGGATGAAGTGGGATTGGAAGAAGGCAATTATATCGTAATGACCTTACACCGTCCATCCAATGTAGATGAGGAAGAAATCCTGAAATCCCTGATGGATGAGATCATCAATAATACAAAAGATCTTCCGCTGGTATTTCCGGTTCACCCCAGAACCGCTAAAATTTTGAAAAACTTGGGTATTTCACATAAGCGCCTGCACATGATCGAGCCACTGGGTTATCTGGAATTCAACTACCTGGTGGAACGCTCCAAAGCCGTTATCACCGACTCCGGTGGCATCACCGAAGAAACCACCGTAATGGGCATCCCCTGTATGACTTTAAGAAATAGCACTGAACGTCCTGAAACCGTAGACATCGGAACAAATGAATTGCTGGGCGTCAATCCCGAAGCCATTCAACCTGCCCTTGAAAAACTCTTCGCAGGAGAATGGAAAAAAGGAGAGATACCAAAGCTATGGGATGGAAAAACCTCAGGCCGTATTGTAAAACACCTAATTGATTTACTGAAATAATTTCTCAACCTTAAAAAGCCCGTCATCCCAGACGAGGCTTGGAATGTTGAACAAAGTCACGTTGGCAAGTGCATTGGTGAGTTTGTGTAGAACAGATATCCCAAGCTCAAAACTACCCGTCATCCCGGTCAAGTCGTAGCGAATGCGGAGGCGCAGAACCGGGATCTCCCTGAGTCAACTTGGGATGTTCAACAACGCAACTTTGGTAAGAGCGTTGCCCTATAGCAGGAGATCCCACATCTCCGTGTTCACTTCGTGCGGGATGACGGTCGGTGGTTAGTATTGGTAAAGCTATTTATCTCAAATAAAAATCCTGCAAATCCCATAATCCTATAAATCCCGGTTCAAAAAAGGGAACCCCCCCTGCTGTCAGGGATATGGGATGAAACCCAAAGTTTTTCGGAGGGTCTACGATGTTGAATTCGAGAAGATATGTTTGAAGCAGGAGCTCGGAAACGAGTACATCGAACAAGCCCCTGGCAAGTACGCTTCACCACGAGCTTTGGAACAGCTACACTCCCTTTCACCCCTGGAAACAAATAGTTTCAGAAAGACTATAAATGGTATCTAAAAAAAGCATTTTCAAAAGAACAATCTGGGAACGATTGCGATGATAAGCGTGTAAGAAGATCAAAACAAAACACCGACCTTAAATTATATTTTTAAATGCATAAAATATGTGATAATAGAAAGGTGATAAAAATTTAATTCTAAAATAATATGCACTTTAGTATATTATCAATCCTAATAAGTAGGGTATTGTACGGGAAAATGAAATTTTAAGCTTTGGGTAGTTTATCTAATTCAGTTTTATAATTAAATGGATACAAATATTATTCAGGTATTGGCAGTAAGTATTGCCACGTTTGGGGTTGTTTATATAACCATACCGTTGCTCATTAAAGTCGCATACTTAAAAGATCTTTATGATAAACCGGATGGTGAGCGCAAGCTCCACACTCGGTTTGTTCCAACTCTTGGAGGTATCGCTATTTTCCTGGCTTTCTTCATTGGGTATTCCATTACCGGTGTTGCAAGTGATTTCGGAGGATATCCCTATTTTTCCGCTGCCATGGTGTTGCTTTTCTTTACCGGGATGAAAGACGATCTGATCGGACTTTCAGCTGCAAAAAAATTAGGAGTAGAGATCATTGCAGGGCTACTTTTGATCTTCGGAACCAACACTTATATAGGAAACTTCCACGGTATGCTGGGGATACATGAATTGCCTTTTATTGCAAGTATTGGAATTACCTTGTTTACCATGATCGTGGTTATGAATGCATACAACCTGATCGATGGCGTTGATGGTCTTGCTGGAAGTGTAGGGCTTGTGGCCTCTCTCTTTTTCGGAATTGGATTTTATTTGGCCGGAAGTCCTGAAATGGCTGCCATGTCCTTTATTCTGTCAATTTCACTACTGGGCTTTTTGGTCTATAACTTCAAACCTGCCTCCATCTTCATGGGAGATACCGGCTCGTTGATCGTTGGTTTTCTATTATCGGTATTGGCCATCCGGTTTATAGGGCTGAATGAAGTTCCGGCTTATACGCAATATTTTGGGCTTTCGTCACCCGTTATTCCAGTAGCAATATTGATTGTTCCTCTATACGATACCATCCGGGTATTTTACAGAAGAGCCAAGCGTAAAACCTCTCCATTTCTGCCAGGCAATGATCATATTCATCATGAACTGATGCGAATTGGACTTGGTCATGCGGGTGTTACCATCATGCTTTCAGCATATACGATTATTATAACAACTCTGGCTGCAAGTATCTCCTCTATGAATCCACATGTTATCCTTGGCGTAGTGTTGATCACCTCCATTCTCATGTTTCCTACGAATGGCACCAAAAGAATGATTCTATCCAAAATCGGTCTGAAGTTCGAATTCGGCCCCAACAACGTAGATGACATACACATCAAATCTAAGGCAGAAAAACAGGAAGATCTCAAAACCACTTCCGAACCCGTAAGCTGAGCTTAAAAAGCCATAAAAGGTAGTCATCCCGGTCAATCCGACCGATAGGGAGGTGCCGAACCGGGATCTCCCTGAATCGACTTGGGATGTTAACCAACGAGCTCCCTTACCCTGGCGCATTTAGTCTATTTACCATATCACCACCATCTTGGCGGCAAAACCACCTACACTTTAACCAACATGAGCGTTAGGGCAAGGGCTGGGGATTGGGTTTTCTCGCGAAGGGCCAGTTTTTTCAACTAACCCCGTCATCCCGGACAAACTGAAGTGAAACGGATTCCTTACAAAATATTTTTATAAACTCGTCATCCCGGTCAAGCTGTAGCGAATGCGAAAGCGCAGAACCGGGATCTCCCTGAATCGATTTGTGATGTTGAACAACGAATCGTTGGCAAAAGAGTTACCCTATGGAAGGAGATCCCGCATCTCCATATTCATTACGTGCGGGATGACGGACGTTGGTGAGTTTGTGTAGAATAGATACCCCAAATCTAAAACCGTCATCCTGAGCCCTCGAAGGATCTACAAAAGTAGAAAACAGCTTCTTCAAATTTGCTGAAATCAGGAAACCAAAAACCGATCATTTATAATTCTTGAACTCCATTTTTTCACACTAATTCTAGCACAATTTTGTATATTTGAGGAGTATAAAAGTTACAAATTTGTAGATCTTTTCGAGTGCGATATTCAGGGTAACTTATAGTAAATGTTATAGATAATATATAAAGACGTGAATAACATTCACTAGTGAACTTTAATGTTGGTACAATAGTGGGTACAGGAAGGCTTGAAAATGGCCTTTATAGTCTTTAAACGCAATAAATTACACCACTCATAATCGATTGGTCGCAGGTTCAAGTCCTGCCGGGCCCACAATTATTGAGAGGGTGTAAAAACCCTCTCAATTCCCTTCTAAGCCAAAAAAAAGCCTAATTACTTACACTAAGTAAGCGAACGCAAAGGAACGGAATTGTACACTTTCATTCCCCTACATTCCCAACTACTATGTACACTACTATGTACAATTTTGGGATCACCGCTCGCAAAGGCTGCTGAATTAAGAGTTCGCTTACCGAACTTTAATTCAGAAGGCACCTACTATGGCATTTCTAATCAAGCGCGGTAAATACTACTATGTAAATTTTTACTCTGAAGAACTGGGTAAAAAGAATGTTCGAAAATCATTGGGCACCCGACACAAGGATGTTGCTCAAAAAATGGTAACCGAACTCGAAAAACTGGAATCGTTAGGCAAGATCAATCCCTTTTCAAAAGGATTCAATCCCAAGAAGGTTTTGCAAAGAAACACCAGTGATGAAACCACTGATTGCAACACGGTTAGCGAATCTATCGAGCTTTTCTACAAATCAAAAAACCACCTCTCCCCGGCAACCATTGGAGCCTACCAGCGAGCTTTAGATCATTTTGTGGAATTAAATGAGTTATCGGACGTGCATCCAACAAATGTACTGAGCTACCATTTTGAAAATGTAATCTTCAAGAAGGGCATTACTTCAGCAACAAGGCACTACTACTTCCGACATTTTCGA
>NZQV01000020.1 GCA_002696035.1 Balneola sp.
ATCTGTTCGTACTGAGATTTAAACATCGCGTCCAATTCGCTGAATGAGAAAACCTTTTCATCTTTGGTAGTGCCAAAAAACATCAGTTCAGGGGCAGCGTTATCTGATAAATCTTCATACGGCACGATGCAAAGCCCAACATTGATGATGCGTTCATAGGTCTCTTCCAATAAATTTGTTCTCACGGCATCCATACGAAACCCTCTGTAATCTGTTGTTGATCTAATTTCATGGGCTATTTTTTAATTTATTTCTGACTGAACCATCCCAATAACCTGAGCCAGTTTCTGGTCAAGGGATTTGCGCAAATTCAGAACCAAAATTGTTAGATCAAGCTTAATGCCCAACAGATTTCTAACATTGGGTTTTTGCATTATTTGGATATAATTATTGGCTTCGCCAGGGTGAATAGTAGTCAGATTTTTGTCGGCAGCCAACAGCGGTAAATAATTAAGCTCGTATTCGACGATGTTGTCGATACGGTTTTGATGCACAGAAAGCCGGTCACCGATAATGGATTCCAGCATCAGAATTTTGAGCCCCATTTCGGAGAGCCTGTTCCGTAGCCTGGAATTCTGGATTTTTCCGGTATCACCTGCGTTCTGCAGATCTGTGTAGGTGATGATGACGGGTACATCAAATGAAAGATCCCAAACCGCATCGTAGAAAAACTGATCATGGTTGGGTTGTTGAAGAATCTCGGTCAGTTCTTGTTGACTTCCCAAGACAAGTTTTAGCCTGTGTATATCCTCATTCTCTCGTTCGATAAACCGCTCAGACTGAGTTTTGGCAAATTCAAGATCTTCAAATAAACGGGTCAGAATTGCTTGTTCTTCATTGGCGATCTTTCTGTCCTCATTCCAGGTATTCACCTGCAAAGCAATCAAAATCCCAATGACTACCAATAGGACTTCGCCGATGGCATAGAGCAGATACTTTCGAACGTTATCTTCGTCGATGAGTTTTTTTCGGAGGGTGCGAAATAATCGGAGCATGCTTGAATCAGAAATAAATTATATGAGTGGTTACGCTGAAGAAAAGGATGCTCTTGGAAAGCTTTGAGAACAAGAACCACTTTTATCTTTTATAGAAAAGCTGCTTAACAAATACCCATATTTGTCCCCATTTCTATTTTCATGGATTAAGCTAACAGATTTTTTGTATTATCAAAAAGAAAAGGTAAATATGAAGGGGAGTTGAATCCTACTTTTCAGTTTGTTTTAATTTTCATTTTAACCAAGCATCAAGATTATGAAATACGACATTTCGGAACGGTACAACTGTGTAATCATTAGCTTTAAAGGGAATCTGATGGGAGGGCCTGATGCAGAAACCTTCCGTGAAGAACTGCACAAGCTCATCGATGAAGACAAAAAAGAGGTTATCATAGACCTTGGCAAAGTGAAGTTCATGAACTCCTCAGGGCTCGGTATTTTGATGGGCGGATATACAACCATGAAAAATGCCGGCGGTGAAATGGTGATCTGTCAGGCTGATAAGAAGATCGAAAGTTTGCTGATGGTAACTCAGCTTATCAAGGTATTTAATCACTTTCGAACGTTAGAGGAAGCTGTAGCTCATTTTGATGAAGAGGAATAAAAAAATCCCGCACTAAGTAAATAATGCGGGATCAGAAAACTTTATTAACCACCTGAATTCAATATCAGGTGGTTTTTTTATGCCTGATATTAGTATCGATACTGATCAGACTTGTACGGCCCGGTGATGGGTACTCCAATATATTCAGACTGCTCTTTCGTCAGTGTTTCAAGCTCTACTCCAATTTTGGATAAGTGCAGTCGGGCTACTTTTTCATCCAGTGATTTTGGCAGTACATGAACCCCGGCTTCAAATTCTTCCGGACGATTCCAGAGCGCGATCTGTGCCAGCGTTTGGTTGGTGAAACTGTTACTCATTACAAAAGATGGATGTCCGGTTGCATTCCCAAGGTTCATCAATCGTCCCTGTGAAAGAAGTACAACTTGTCGGCCCGTTTCGTTGATGGTGAACAGGTCAACCTGTGGCTTGATATTCTCTTCCTTGGAATTCTTTTTCAGCCATGCTACATCGATCTCGTTGTCAAAGTGACCAATGTTTCCAACGATGGCTTTGTCTTTCATCTTGAGGAAGTGACGGTCTTTGATGATGTCTTTGTTTCCGGTTGCAGTCACAAAGATATCGCCTTCTTCTACAGCGCTATCCATCGACTTAACTTCGAATCCGTCCATTGCAGCCTGAAGTGCACAAATGGGATCGATCTCTGTTACGATCACACGGGCTCCGGCGCCTTTCATTGAAGCAGCTGTTCCCTTTCCAACATCACCGTAACCGGCAACAACGGCTACTTTTCCGGCCATCATTACATCGGTGGCGCGACGTATAGCATCGGCAGCCGATTCGCGGCAACCGTACTTATTATCGAATTTAGATTTGGTCACAGAGTCATTCACGTTGATGGCGGGAAGCGTCAGTGTTCCCTTTCGCTCACGTTCGATCAGGCGAAGAACTCCGGTTGTGGTTTCTTCAGAGATTCCGTTGATGCCATCCGCCAACTCCGGGTATTCGTCCAGCACCATATTAGTGAGGTCGCCACCATCATCAAGGATCATATTCAATGGTTGTCCGTCGGGGAAGAACAGGGTTTGTTCGATCGCCCAGTTGAATTCCTCTTCGCTCATTCCTTTCCATGCATATACCGGAACGCCGGCTTCGGCCATAGCTGCCGCAGCGTGGTCTTGGGTAGAATAAATATTACAAGAAGACCAGGTCACATCCGCTCCCAGTTCTATGAGTGTTTCGATAAGAACGGCGGTTTGGATGGTCATGTGCAGGCATCCGGCAATACGTGCACCTTTTAGCGGCTGTTCGTCTTTATACTCTTCCCGAAGCGCCATCAATCCGGGCATTTCGGCTTCAGCCAGCTCAATTTCCTGCCGGCCATAATGGGCCTGCGAGATGTCTTTTACTTTATACGGTAGTTTCTCTTCTTTTACTTCTGCCATAGTGTTTTATGATGTTTTGTATTGTTCTATAATTTCTTTGATGTCCTGATAATCATTCCCGGTAATTCCCAGCTCCGATTTTATCACATATCCCTGCGGATCCAAAAATACTTTGAATGGAATGCCAAGTGTGATCACCTTTTCACCCACATTATTATTGTCAATTGCGTAGGTAAGCTCGTAAGGTTTTTCTTGCTTGAAATTGATGACATCCTCAACGGAGTCTGAATTATTCAAGTTTACGGCAATCACAACAAAATCGTCCGGGTATTCATTCTGAAGGGAATCCAGTGCTGGAAATACCTGAAGGCACGGACCACACCAAGTTTCCCAGAAATCAACCATCACTACTTTTCCTTTTAGATCTTGTGGGGAAATTTCATTTCCGTCAAGGTCCTGAAAAGTAGCCTCTGCAAGTACTTCATCCACTTTCTCATCATGTGGACTGAGCTCGTATGGATTGTTGCGTTCAGATCCGGAACAGGATAAGAGTGCGGGAATCAAGGTGACTAAAAATAAAGCGAATAAAGTGTTTCTCATATTGAATATTGGTAATGATATGTATTCATTAAACCTTTTAAAGATAAGGTTTAGTTTCGTGAATAAAGAACTTTTGCTCCAAGGGAATATTCTGAAAAACTGGGGATGCCTTTTTAACTACATAAGTCCTATCTTTACCCCTTATGAAGTACGATTTCACGATTATTGGGGCCGGTATTGTCGGCCTTTCCACAGCATATAAATTATCTCTCAAATATCCTGAAGCTTCCATCCTTGTTCTTGAGAAAGAAGATCGGGTAGCGGCACATCAAACCGGTAAAAATTCCGGGGTGATCCATTCCGGGATCTACTACAAGCCCGGAAGTTATAAGGCCAAGAACTGTGTGGACGGACGTTATCAACTGGTCGATTTCTGTGAAAAGCACGATGTGGAAATGGAAATTTGCGGAAAAGTGATCGTGGCCACGGATGAATCAGAAACGTCCAAGCTGAAAGAGATCTACGAACGCGGACTGCAAAACGAGATTGAAGGCATCGAGCTGATAGATGCAGATCGCTTGAAAGAACTGGAGCCCCACGTAAACGGAGTAGCTGCCATCCATGTGCCCTGTGCCGGAATTGTAGACTATGCCGGAATGTGCCGGGTTATGATGAAATTACTGGAAGATGGAAACGGCAAAGTTCAGTTTAACAGTGAGGTGACGAATATCTCCAACAAAGGCGACGAAATTGTGATAGAGGCCGGTGGTAAGAAAGTAAATTCCGGATATCTCATCAATTGCGCAGGCCTTTACTCAGATCATGTTGCCAAATATGCCGGTGTTCACTCTCCGGTCAAGATCGTGCCTTTTAAAGGAGAATATTATGAATTGAAGCCGGAAGCCGAATATCTGGTTAACGACCTGATCTATCCGTTGCCCAATCCCGAGTTTCCATTTCTCGGAGTGCATTTCACCCGGATGGCTTTAGGGGGAATTGAATGTGGACCCAATGCCGTTTTTGCCTTTAAGCGGGAAGGGTACAAAAAACTGTCTTTCAACCTGAAGGAAACTACGGAAACTTTTAATTTTCCCGGGTTCTGGAAAATGGCCAAAGAGCACTGGCGCATGGGATTGGACGAGTATCGGCGTTCCTTCTCCAAAAAAGCTTTTGTAAAAGGCCTTCAAAAACTCATTCCGGAAGTTCGGGCTGAGCACCTGCAAGTTTCACCTTCAGGAATTCGTGCAATGGCATTACAGCCAAATGGAGAAATTCTGGACGATTTTTATTTCGAAGTGGTGGATCGCCAGATTCATGTACTGAATGCTCCCAGTCCTGCAGCAACAGCCGGACTTGCTATCGGCGATGAGATCGTGAAAAGAGTAGAAAAGCATTTTTCCTACAGCCTGCCGGTTTAGCAATCGTCCCGTACGGGAATAGTAATGGCAAACTCGGTGCCCCCATCCGGCCTGTTTCCGGCCATGATACTTCCTCCGGCCTGACCAATAATTTCATGTGAGATGGCCAGCCCCAAACCCAGTCCAAATTCTGCGCCCTGGTTTTTTGTGGTAAAATTAGGATCAAAGATCTTCGGCAAGATGTCTTCCGGTATTCCCGGGCCGGTATCAGAGATCTTAACGACAATTGTATGGTCTTTTTCCTGAGTAGAAATGGTAAGCTCGCCCTGCCCTTTCATGGCGTCACAGGCATTCACAATAATATTGGTCCAAACCTGATTCAGGTCTCCGATGTTGGCGCAGGTCTTTGGGATGTCATCCAGTTCCAGGTTTACATCAATGAACTTAAGGCGGTTGCTGAGTACTAAAATAGTATCCCGAATACCTTCCCGTATATCGGCTAATTCCTCTTTGTTTTGATCCTGCCGGCTATAGCTTTTCAGGCTTTTTACAAGGTTGGCAATACGCTTGCTGGCAATGCGGATGTTGTGGATCATCTTGCCCGCTTCAAAGTGATTTACAAGGGAGTCAATTTCTCCTTTTTTGCGATGCTTATCGATGAGGTCAAGGGCTTCATCCGGCATCTGGGCAAGTTTTCTTACTGACGACCGGTCATACACCCACGGATATTTTTTCTCAATGAGATGCATGCGCTTGCGCTGGGTGTTGCTGTCAACGGGTTCGGCATGGAGCCCCAGGCGAAACAGCTGGTAAGAATAATGGCTGTTCTCAAACTCTGCGTAAATATCTATAAGGTTTTCAGCTGCCCGCATAAGTGCCGAAGCCGGGTTATTTACCTCATGGGCAAATCCTGCCACTAACTCCCCAAGTGTGGCCATTTTCTCCTGATGCACCAGCATTTGATGGGTGGTTTCCAGCTGCTGATACGCCGCTTTTAATTCGTTGCGTTCCTTATTGAGCTGCTTACTAAGCGCATGGGTTTTGGTTTGAAGGCGCAAATTACTTTTGTAGCGCTGGATCATATTGTTCAGCATCAGCTGTTGCAGGGGATGCTTTAGGCGCGGGTGGTCATTCAGATATTGCTCAAACTGTTGGGGGCGCATTTTCAAAGCTACTCCTTTTTGAGTGATGCGCCCGCTGGTAAGAGTTGGCTCACCGGTGGTAAAAGCTATCAAGCCTGCAAAACTTCCGGCCCCTAAGGTGATTAGAACGTCCTCACTTGCATCAGGCTGTGTGCGGGTGAGTTGAATATTTCCTTCAAGGATCAGGTACATGAATTCCAGCGGTTCCCCCTGTAAAAAAAGCAGATCTCCTTCTTCCAAAACTTCGATCTGATCTCGAAGTTCAGGCAATTCACTGATCACTTTTTTGATGAAAGTCAGAATGGTATCCGTATCATTCAGCCACGATATGCCGGGATTGTTCTCCATCTTAATGGTCGGTCATTTTATTTTTACGCATAGCATCAGAAATTTTTTCTGCATCCAGTACCTGCATGTAGTAAAGCAGATTGTCCTCGTTCGATAGTACATAATCAGTGAGCTCATCCCGGACCACTTTCTCTAATTCATCTTCGGTCCACGGTTTGGCAATATAATGATCGAGGTCGGCTTTGTTGATCGCCATGATAGTATCTTCGTGTCCTGCTTGTCCGGTAACGAGTACTTTTTTGCTGATGGCTGTCTTGGGGTTTTGCTGAAGCTCGATCAAGAGGTCCACGCCATTTTTGCCTGGCAATACGTGATCACATAAAATGAGTCCGATCTTGTGGTCATGATCTAAGATATAGTCGATAACTTCTTCGGCTTCGGTGGCATCGTTAGCCGTCTCAACAGGAAAAAAGGTTTCAAATTTTTCCAGGTCTTTAACGAGAGCATCCATCACTTCCAGCTCGTCCTCAACAATCAATATGTAAATTTTGTGATCCATGATTTTCTAATTTAAGATTAACGGCCAGTAGAATAAGGCGTACAGGGTGACCATCAGCAGCCCAAAGAGCCCGATGGCTAAACCTGCACGGGTCATGTGTTTTGTTTTCAGGGTACCGGTACTCATTGCAATGGCATTAGGTGGCGTGGAGATGGGCAACATCATGGCCATGCTGGCGCTCACTCCAATAACAAGACTGATCAGAATGAGGCTGAAGCCTTCTCCCGCAACTCCGGAAGTTGCTAAACTCACGGCCAGCGGAATGAGCAATGTTGCCGACACTGTGTTCGATAAGAAGTTCGACATTACAATAGCTACAAGGCTAAAACCGATGATCATAAATAATGTGGAAAATGAACTCCACTCAATACTGGTGACGATCCATTCGGCCAGGCCTGTACTTTCCATGGAAATTCCCAGTGAAATACCACCTGCTACCAGCCATAAAACTTCCCAGGGCAACTGGCGAATTCCATCTTTATCCAGAATCCCAGTGAGGGATAAAACAGCTACGGGAATCAATGCAATTATACTACTCCCCACGCCATGCAGCGATTCTGTGATCCACAACACTACGGTTACGGCAAATACGAGATAGACTAAAACGGCCGACTTATTTTTTTGGAATGAGCCTTTCAGGTCCATGGGAACAGAATTGGTTTTGGGCTTGAACATCCACAATAAGATGAGCCACGAAAATCCTAAAACGATGAGAACCAAAGGGGCCGCCAACACCATCCATTCCGTAAATGCGATATCAATACCCTGAGTGGAAAGGGCGCCAATGACTACCGCGTTGGGCGGTGTGCCAATGGGCGTGGCAATACCTCCGATGTTGGCTGCAAAGGGGATACTCAGTGCCAGTCCGATCCGCATTGGATCATCAATATCGGTCTTGGCAATGATAGGCAAGATCACAGTCATCATCATTGCGGTTGTGGCTGTGTTGCTCATAAAAGCAGACAGCAGACCGGTCACTATCATCAACCCAAGAATGATAAACTTAGGTTTGGAGCCAAAGGGTTTTAGCAGGATGCGGGTCAGGTTTTTGTCGAGGTCGAACTTGACGGCAGCATCGGCCAGTACAAATCCCCCTAAAAATAAAATGATGATAGGATTGGCCAGGGTGCCAATGAAATCAGTGTAGGCGTTGGGGGCATATTCGGCGCTGACTTCCGGGAAAAGAACGCCTTGTTTACTCAGGAAGAACACTTGAAGCAAAATCACCAGCATAGAAGTGGCATAAATAGGAACCGGCTCCAGCATCCAGAAAACAGCTGCGATAATGAAGATACTTAGGGCTACATGTCCTGCTTCAGATAATCCGGGAATGGACAGAAAAAAAGGAATGATAAAACCGATGACTCCAATAATAATTGCGAGCGCATCTTTTGAGAAAGCTTTCATGGAACCTTCCTGTAGTGAGTGATGAGGTTAAGTGAGAACCACTCAAAGTATAGGAGATTTATGCAAACAGTTTGTGAAGATTCTGAACTATAGAAATAAAAAAAGCGAAAGGCTCGTCGCCTTTCGCTTTATGGAAAAATAATAAAATTGGGCCAGCTTTATTCGGCTGATTCCAATTCAACAGAAAATTTCTGAACAAGGTCTGTAACCTTTTGGTCATCAACCATTCCGCCAATAATGTAAAACTCATCTCCGGCGCGGGCTACACTTCGGTGATCCATGGTTGGAGTTGGTTGTTCACCAAGCTCTACCCACTGGTTGGTATCAAGTCGATAGCCGAAAACGGTGTTCGAGGCAAACGATGGTTTGGAGTTGTAGCCAATGCCGTTGTAATTATAGGGATTGGAAGATCCTCCTGCAAAAACTACCATCTCTACCGGACTGGAAACACCCACGGCAGCCATGCGATATCGGGCTTCTCCGGGATGTTGCTGTATGCGAGACCAGTTGATCTCAGTATGTTCTTCCGAATTGATCTCACCTTTAATACTTCCGGGCGACATGTTGAAGATCTCTTCGCCCTCATCAACTACCATTTGCACACCATCAGAAAGGATCATGGTGTTACCCACGATTCCACCTGAGTGACCAAATACTGGAGGTCCCGGGTAGGGTGTGGCATGCGACCAGGAATTCGTATGTGTGTCATACACCTGGACGTTCGAAACGTTGTTGGTGTTATTCCAGCCGCTAACCAAGTAGATGTAACGGTCTTCGTAAACAAGAGAAACGGCGTCTTCAACAGGCAGTAACATATTAGATACTTGCTCATATGAATTTGCAAGCGGATCATATTTGAACACTTCCTGTGTGGAAACTTCATGCCCATCTTCATTAACGGTGTATCCGCCGAAAATGTAAACATGTCCATTTGCGTACTCAGCAGTACTGCCAAGACGTCCGATCTGATCCGGCACTACTGGTATTTCTTCCCATGTGCTGTTATTGACATCATAACGAGCAGAAAAGTTGGTTACGTCCTCATGCGTTTTCCCGGCTCCAAGTCCCATAAAGGTATACAGGAACCACTCGCCATCCACCTGCGCTGCAGATACGGCATTATTAGAAATAGCCACTGGCAAAGAATCGGATTCTGTCCATTCCAATGTCACCTCTTTGGGTGCTTGCTGGCAGGAGGCTGCAAAAATTAATAGGGTAAATAATGTGAATAATTTTTTCATTTGTATCACTAAAATGCTCTTATTGTATGTGTTAGATTTTTAAAGGGAACACCATAATGAATTTAATGTAATCAGTGTTCCATACTTAGTTAAATTCAAGCTACAAATATAAGGTTTTTGTATGTCATTCTTTAATGGTAAAATTGTTTTGGTGACCGGTGGAGCCCGGGGTATTGGTTATCTTATGGGCATGAAATCATTACAACGCGGAGCCCGGAAATTGATCATCTGGGACCTGGATGAGGACGCCCTGATTGAAGCCGCATCACGACTTACAAAACAGGGATTTTTGGTTGAAACCGACCAGGTAGATGTGAGTGATGCAACCCAGGTTCAGGAAGCGGCCGAACGAGTATTGCAGGAACAAACCGTGGATGTCCTATTCAACAACGCCGGCATTGTGAGTGGTAAAAAGTTTCATGAGCAAAACCCGGAAGAGATGGAAAAGACCATGGATGTAAATAGCCTTGGGTTGATGTATGTAGCACGAAATCTTTTACCAGCCATGATGGATCAGGAAAAAGGATATATCATTAATATTGCCTCCGCTGCTGGCTTAACCCCAAATCCGGGAATGACGGTGTATGCAGCCAGTAAATGGGCGGCGGTGGGCTGGTCAGAATCCCTGAAACTGGAGCTGGAAAAAAATGGTACGGGAATAAACGTGCTCACCGTGATGCCAAGCTACATCAACACCGGAATGTTTGCCGGAGTGACGGCCCCTTTTCTCATGCCCCTGCTTGATCCCGATGACATCACCACTAAGGTCCTGGATGCCGTAGAGCGAGGAAAAGCACGACTTCGCGAGCCTTTTATGGTGAAGTTAACGCCATTTTTCCGCGGGGTGTTGCCGGCTAAAGTTTACGATTTTGTAGCCGGTAAAATTTTTGGAGTCTATGATTCCATGGATACATTTTTAGGCAGAAAAAGGGAGAGCGAATGAATGTAAAAGCATTATTAGATCGACAGAGAACGTATTTCAGATCAGGAGCCACAAAGTCGGTTGATTTTAGAATCCATCAGCTGGAGACGCTCAAAAAGGTTATTACTGAACATGAGAAAGATTTTGTAGAGGCGATCTACCAGGATTTCAAAAAACCGGAATTTGAAACGTATGCTACTGAACTGGGAATCATCCACGACGAGATCAACCTGATGATCAAAAACCTGGATAAGTGGACTCAAAAACAAAGCGTTTCAGGGTCACTGGTGAACTTCCCTTCGCAAAACTATACCGTAGCCGAGCCTTACGGAACCGTGCTTATCATAGCCCCATGGAATTATCCTGTACAGCTTGCTTTATTGCCTATGGTAGGAGCGATCGCTGCTGGAAATACGGTGATCATAAAGCCATCAGAATTAACGCCCAATACATCTGAAGCGATTGCAAAAGTGTTGGGGAAGTGGTTCAAAGAAGAATTTGTGGCCGTGGTTGAAGGCGGCGTAGAAACCAATCAGGAGCTGCTGGCAGAAGAGTTTGACTATATCTTTTTTACAGGAAGTACCCGCGTGGGCAAGATCGTGATGGAAGCCGCTGCCAAACATCTTACGCCGGTTACGCTGGAGCTGGGTGGTAAAAGTCCATGCATAGTAGATGAAACGGCCGATCTGGAAACTGCTGCAAAACGAATTATCTGGGGGAAATGCATCAATGCCGGGCAAACGTGTGTAGCCCCTGATTATGTACTTGTTCAGGAGAAAGCAACAGCTGGGTTATTGAAGAATTTAAGATCCGCAATCGCAGAGTTTTATGGAGAAGACCCGCAGAAGAGTCCGGACCTTCCCCGAATTGTGAATGACGATCATTTTCAACGACTGAAAGGCTATTTGCCAGAGGGAAGTATTTATTGTGGAGGCGAAACAGATAGCGATGACCGGTATATCTCTCCCACTATTTTGACTGATATCCCACCAAAAGCCAGCGTTATGGAAGAGGAGATATTCGGCCCTATTCTTCCGGTTCTTACTTATAGTGAAATTGGTGAAGCCATCGACTTTGTGAATTCAAAACCCAAGCCACTGGCCTTTTATGTTTTTACAGAAGATGAGAAAAATGAATCGCTGTTGCTGAATTCCTGTTCTTTTGGAGGAGGATCGGTAAATGATGTAGTGGCGTATTTGGGCAATCCTGATCTGCCGTTTGGAGGGGTCGGGAAAAGTGGAATGGGCACCTATCACGGAAAAGCCAGCTTTGATACTTTTTCACACACCAAAAGCATTATGAAGAAAAATCTGTGGTTGGATATTCCTTTCCGGTATGCGCCCTACGATGGTAAATTAAAATGGATCAAAAAAATATTGAAATGAGTACTTCAACATTCAGAGCTTTATATGTGGAAGAGCAGAAAGGCGGTACTTTTACTCGAATGATAAAAGAGGTGCCGGTTGAGCAACTGCCAGACCACGACGTGACTATAAAAGTCGAGTTCTCTTCTCTGAACTATAAAGATGCACTTTCGGCTTCGGGGAATAAGGGGGTTACCCAGCAATATCCACATGTGCCGGGCATTGATGCATCGGGTAAGATCGTGGAGGACAGGTCGGGGACATTTCCCGAAGGAATGGAAGTAATTGTAACCGGAAAAGATCTCGGTTCTAACACTTTTGGTGGTTATGGAGAAATGATCCGGGTTCCTGAAGACTGGGTGGTAAAAATGCCGAAAAGCCTGGATCCCAAATTAGCCATGAAATATGGCACGGCCGGTTTTACCGCCATGTACGGAGTGAAGCGTTTACAGCGCGAACTGATTGAACCCGAAGGTGGAAAGATCTTAGTTACCGGCGCAACGGGAGGGGTGGGTTCGCTCGCCGTGTTCTTCTTATCGGAACTGGGGTATGAAGTGATCGCCGCTACCGGTAAGATGGACAAGACCGATTTTTTAAAGGCATTGGGAGCTGAAGAAGTTATTCACCGCAATCAGATCACCGATGTGGATTCAGGTTTTTTGCTTAACCGAAAATGGAATGCAGCCATTGAGACCGTAGGCGGTGAAATGCTGGACGCTGTGATCCGTCAAACCAATCACGATGGCGCAGTAGCTTGTTGCGGTAATATACTGGGACATAAAGTGGAGACGAGTATTTACCCATTCATTTTAAGAGGAGTTTCTCTGCTGGGCATCGATTCTGCGATCTGCAAGATGCCGATGCGGCTTAAGATCTGGGATACCATCGCAGATATGGATCACTCAAAGCTGCCGGATGATTATTCGAGAATCGCTGGGCTGGAAGATCTCGATAAAGAAATTGATGCTATTCTAAAAGGGAATCAATGGGGGCGGGTGATCGTTTCTCATCAAAAATAAAAAACCCCAACTCGGGTGAGTCAGGGTTCAAGAATCATAAAGTAGCGGTCAAACCACTTTATGTAGGTTATGGGTATTTGTTTGATCTAATTCAAAATCATTAAGCAGCAAACTGAGATTCAGAAGAAAGAGACAGTTCTGCCTTTTCAAGGGATTCAGATAAAGCTGCTTTTGAAACCGGCTTTAATAAAAAATCTGTGTAATTTACTGCGTTAGCCTCTGATATTACCACATCACTGTTATCTCCGGAAAGAAAAATAACGGGAATTTCAATATTCAGGTTTCGGAGTTTCTTCATGGTTTCAATACCATTCAGGCTTCCGGCAAGCTGAATATCCATTAACAAAATAGAGGGGTTTATGTCGAGGATAGAATTTATAGCATCCTCTCCACTTGTTGCTTTCCCTGCTACCTCGTATCCCAAAGATCTCACCAGCTTCTCTTCTACGATAGAGAGTAGCGGGTCGTCTTCCACTATCATTACTTTTGGCTGGTTTAACATGGTTCTGTGACTAACATTAAAATTTCTTAACACAAAGTATTAAAAAATCTTAATATTTCAAAAGACTTTTCATACTCATCATTTAATCCGATCTTGAATAGACACGAGTAAATATGAACTGTTAAGTATCTGGTATGATTATTCTTCACCTTCCATCAACAAAAAAAGATGAAAGAAATTTAGAGGAGCAATTACAGGATCTTGTACTTGCCTACCAAAAAATTGAGCACGGGCAGGATGAAATCGAGCGGTCTTTTATTGAAGAGGACGGGGAGTATTATAAAACGGACCAAGAGATCAGCCGCTGGTTCAGGTCGCTGCAAAAGGATTTGAGTTGGCAGCGTTCTTTGAGCGGTGATGGATGTTATGTCGATCCTGAAAGTGGTGAGGTTTGTTAACGATCCAGCTCCTTCCGCCAGTTATTCAGCCATTCAAAAGCCGGCTTCATACGTGAGCCATACCAGCTAAACCATTCTCCGTTAACCAGTTCAATTTTACTATTGGGAGATGCTTCCTGAATTTCAGCAATATGTTTTTCTTTGAAAGGATAGGGTTCACTGCTTAATAAAATGAGATCAGGGTCTTTAGCCCTTAGCTCTTGAAGGTCTGTTTTGGGATACCGGGTTTCGTTGCCGTACAAATTGGTGAACTGCCAGCTCTGGAGGACATCATGAATATACGTGTCATGCCCAACGCTCATCCAAGGGTCTTTCCAGATAAAATAGGCAACTGATAGGGGCGGGCATTCCGGTCGTTCATTAAGCAACGCATTCAGTTCTTTGACAAGCGTATTCGCTGCCTCCTGCACTCCCAGCAGTTTACCCAAAGAGGTGATCTCGAGTAAAGCATCTTCAATAGTATTGATGTCTGTAACACGGACTTCAGCGTATTTCTGGAGTACCTCAATATCTTCTTTTCTGTTTTCTTCTTTATTGGCCAGGATGAGGTCGGGCTGCATTTCCACAATTTCCTCCAGCTTTGGATTTTTTGTACCTCCAATGATCTCAGCTTGTTTGATCTTGTAATTTGGGTGAATGCAAAACCGGGTACGGCCAATTATTTGATCTTTCAGTCCAAGATCGTAAAGCAATTCGGTGAGACTTGGTACCAGAGAAATAATACGGTGATAGGGAAAGTCAGGCATAGCGTTTTATGATGTTTTCGGCCTGGCGACAATAACTTCCGCCAAACAAATTAGCATGCACTAAAATAGGATAGAGGTTATAGACATTAACGCGATCATCAAAACCATCTTCTAAGGGGAATTCAGCATTATAGCCTTCATAGAAGTTGGCAGGAAAGCCTCCAAAAAGACGTGTCATGGCCAGGTCCATTTCACGGTGACCAAAATACAAGGCCGGATCATAAATGGAAGCTTTTCCATTTTGGGTGAACATGTAATTTCCGCTCCAAAGATCACCATGAAGCAGTGCGGGTTGTTCCTGAGGGAAGATGAGGCCCAATTTCTGGTACATTTTCTCAACGTCTCGTAAGACAGAACGGGTTAGTTTGTCAGATTCTACGCCCATCTTTATCTGGGGTTCAATGCGCTCGATAGCAAAAAAGTCGGCCCAGTTGGAATGTTTGTTGTTGCTTTGAGGAAGCCGGCCTATGAAGTTATCGTGATCGAGGCCAAAGGAATCGGATGTGTTTTTATGAAGTTTGGCGAGCTCTGCACCAAAATTGAAAGCGGAATTTTGTTGTCCCCCGCCTTCATCAATCCATTCCAGAACAAGGAAAGAATCCTTCTGTAGAGTAACAGCAGGTACCTGAAGATCCGTATCTGCCGAGGCAAGTAGTTCTAACCCTTTGGCTTCCGTTTCAAACATGGAATCCGGAGCTGAATCATTCCATTTAACGAAAAGGGTTTCATCGGAATCGAGTGATAATTTTGAGGCTTGGTTGATATCTCCGCCATGGACAGAGTTGACCTGAGAGATCTTGGCTTTGAGCTCCTCTTGTATGGTTTCTTGAATGTGATCAGGAAGCATAGATCAATCTTTGATGTGTGGTTTTAGTTCTTCAAGTAGCGTTTCACAACTGCGATTCAATACCGTAAACACATTTTCGAAGCCTTGCAGTCCGCCATAATAGGGGTCGGGAACTTGACCATCGCCTGGCTCAGGGTCAAATTCGCGCATCATTTTAATTTTTGACTCAAATCTATTTTTTCGGTCTAATTGTTTGATATTTTTGAAATTCTCAGAATCCATCGGCAGGATGAGATCAAATTCTTCGAGGTCGGCATAATCAAGCTGCCGTGCTTTAGACGGAAGATGAATGCCGTGCTGATTGGCAGTAGCCTGACTTTTACTATTCGCAGACTCCCCAACGTGGTATGCCGCCGTGCCTGCAGAATCGATATAAAAATAATTTTGAAGGCCAGCTTCCTGTACTTTGTGAATAAAAATGCCTTCAGCAGTAGGGCTTCGGCAAATATTACCAAGACAAACAAATACGAGCTTGTAAGGATTATCCTGAGAAAAAGGTCGTTTATAATCTTCTGACATAGATTTTGTATAGATTAATTTTGAGCCTAAGTTAGCGGTTGATATCAAGCATTTCACATAATCATCATAAAAGAATAGGAAGTTAACAGAAATGTCTTAGGCCTTAGGTACAAGTGTTAGATTTTTTTGATTGAAGTGAATACATGGATTTCCATGATATTTTGTATATTTGAGGCTTCAAACTATTCGCCTGAACAAAGATTTTTATGGCAAAAAAATTCGAAGAAATAAAGCAACTAAGTTTTCCTAAATCAGAAGTTGAAACCCTGAATTGGTGGAAGGAGCACAAGATTTTTGAGAAAAGTCTCAAAACTCGTGAAGATGGCATTCCTTTTACCTTTTATGAAGGTCCTCCAACAGCAAACGGGAAGCCTGGCATCCATCACGTGATGGCGCGCACCGTTAAGGATATGTTTTGCCGATACAAGACTCTGAAGGGTTTTCGTGTTGAGCGAAAGGCCGGATGGGACACACACGGACTGCCTGTTGAAATTGAAGTTGAGAAGGAACTTGGGCTTGAAGGTCGCGCACAGGTAGAGGAATATGGCATCGAAAAATATAATGCCAAGTGTCGCGAAAGTGTGCTCAAATACAAGCACTTGTGGGACGATCTGACCTCGCGAATGGGATACTGGGTAGATCAGGAAGATCCCTATATCACCTTTGATAATAAGTATATTGAATCGGTTTGGTGGGCGTTCAACAAACTGTACAAGAAAGGCCTGGTATATAAAGGCTATAAGATCCAGTGGTATTCTCCGGGAAGCGGAACGGTGCTTTCTTCCCATGAAGTTAGTCTCGGATATAAAGAGACGCAGGATCCTTCTATTTATGTGAAATTTAAGATGGATGATGAAGATGCTTATTTCCTTGCCTGGACAACTACTCCATGGACCATCGTTTCCAACATGGCGCTGGCCGTAAATCCAAATCTGGATTATGTGAAAGTGGCGCATTTTGATGAAACCTTCATCATGGCCAAGGATTGTGTAGAAGATGTGCTTGGGGAAGAGTATATAATTGAGGAAGAGTTCAAAGGATCCGTTCTTTTGGGTAAGACCTATCAGCCGGTATTCGATTTTGCCTTTGAAGAATTTGATAAATCCCAGGCATGGCGAGTAATTCCTGCTGATTACGTGACTACTGATGATGGCACCGGTGTAGTTCACACGGCTCCTGCTTTTGGTGCAGATGACTTCGATTCTTGTCAAAAGGCAGATATCCCGATGTTCAACCCTATTGACCGGGATGGTAAATTTACCGATCAGGCTCCTGATTTTGAAGGGCAATGGTTCAAGGAAGCAGACAAAGATATTTCGAGAGCCATCAAAGAAAAAGACCTCATGTTCAGACATGAGACCATGGTGCACAACTATCCATTCGACTGGCGTAAAGGCACTCCTTTGATGTCGTACCCGGTGGAATCCTGGTTCATTGAGACGACCAAAGTGAAAGACCGCATGGTTGAACTCAACAAAAAGATCAACTGGAAGCCTGAAAGCACCGGAAGTGGTCGTTTTGGAACCTGGCTCGAAAATAATGTGGACTGGGCTATTTCCCGTCAGCGTTACTGGGGAACTCCCATTCCGATCTGGGTAAGTGATAAAGATCCTGAATATGTAGAAGCCATTGGAAGTATGGCAGAACTTCGGGAAAAGGCCGGACTTGAAGAAGACGAAGAGATCGATCTCCACCGCCCGTTTATTGATGAACTGACCTGGGAAGGCCCGGATGGAGGAACCATGAGACGTATTCCGGATCTGTTGGATGTTTGGTTCGATTCCGGCGCTATGCCTTTTGCACAGTGGCATTATCCATTTGATAACGACCACGATTTCCAGGTTAACTACCCCGCTGATTTTATAGCAGAAGGCGTAGATCAAACCCGTGGATGGTTTTACACGCTACACGCCCTCGGCACTATGCTGTTCAACGAAGAGGCTTACAAAAATGTAGTCTCCAACGGACTTGTGCTGGATGAGAACGGCGAGAAGATGAGTAAGTCAAAAGGAAATTCTGTTGATCCTTTTGAAGTGATCCAGGAGTTTGGAGCCGATACCGTTCGCTGGTATATGATGAGTAATTCGTCTCCCTGGGATAATCTCAAATTCAGCCACGATGGACTGAAAGAAGTTCAACGGAAGTTTTTTAATACCATCATCAACACCTATTCATTCTTTGCAATGTATGCGAACATTGATGGATTTAACTATTCCGGAACGGCTATTCCAAACGCAGATCGTCCCGAAATTGACAAATGGGTGATCTCCAGACTCAATTCTACCGTAAAAGTGGTTGAGGAGCATTTCGAAGATTACGAGCCTACCAAAGCTGCCCGCGAGCTGGAGAATTTTGTAGAAGAACTCAGTAACTGGTACGTTCGCCGAAACCGACGTCGTTTCTGGAAAGAAGGAAACACGCTGGATAAAACGGCAGCTTATCAAACATTGTACGAATGCCTGAACAGTTTAAGTAAGATGATCAGCCCGATCGCTCCTTTTGTGGGGGAATGGCTGTATCAAAAACTGAATAAGGTGACCGGTCATGATGAGGAATCAGTGCATCTGTCTTTTTTCCCAACCGTGGAAGAGACGGCCATCAACAAGGCGCTTGAACACAAAATGGATATGGCACGATTGATATCATATGTTGTACTGCGTATCCGAAACCAGATCGAGATGAATGTCCGGCAACCACTGGCGCGAATTATTCTTCCGATCAAAGATGAGAGCGAGCGACAGGCCATTGAATCGGTTCGGGATATCATCTTGGAAGAGGTGAACGTTAAAGATATCCAGTTTGTGGATGACGACTCCGGTATTGTTCGTAAATCTGCGAAGCCGAATTACCCGGTTCTTGGAAAGCGACTTGGTTCTAAAATGAAGGCTGTTGCTGCCAAAGTAAATCAGTTAGATACCGATCAGATCACGCAGTTTGAAAAAGAAGGATTTATAGATCTGGATGTAGACGATGAAACCATCCGTATTGATTCGGAAGGACTTGAGATCATCCGCACCGGGCTGGAAGGCTGGACCGTAGAAACCGAGCGTGGACTAAGCGTGGCGGTGGATACTGACCTCAGCGAAGAGCTCATTCAGGAAGGAATTGCCCGCGAATTTGTGAACCGTGTGCAGAACATGCGTAAGGAAGCCGATTTTGAAGTGACCGACCGTATTTCCATTGGGTTCACCGGTTCCGATAAGATCAAAGAGGCGGTGGTTTCAATGAGTGAATACATCAAAAAAGAAACGCTGGCTGAAGAAATTCAGATCAAAGAACTTGAAGTCGCTGACTTCACAAAAACCTGGGAGATCGGTGATGAAAAATGCACCATTTCCATCCGAAGAAATATTAATTCATAACTTAGCAGCTATGGCTACAGAAGAATCAAAAAACGACGAAAGAGTTTCGCCTTATAGTGATGAAGAGCTGGAGTATTTCCGTGAGATCATCATCAAGAAAATGGAAGATGCCGAAGAAGAGTTAAATGCTCTGCAACGTACGCTGCGTGAAAGTATGGAAAACGCTTCGGACGAATCTGCCTATTCTTATCATATGGCAGATGCCGGTACAGATGCTCAGGAGCGTGAAAAAACGTACATGCTTTTTAATCGCACCCGTAAATTTCTCAAGTATCTGGATGATGCACTCAATCGAATTGATAATAAAACGTATGGCGTTTGCAAAGTGACCGGGAAAAAAATCTCCAAAGGTCGGCTTGAAGCAGTGCCTCATACGCAGTTAAGCATTGATGCGAAACTGAAACGACGATAAATTCCGTAATTTGAATTCCAGAAAGCTTCAGGCATTATTTGTGCCGGCCTTTATTGTGCTGGTGCTCGATCAGCTATCGAAATGGTGGATCCGAACGTCACCCGAGTGGCAGAATACGACCATTATAGATGGTTGGCTGCAATTCTATTTCACCAAAAATCCCGGCATGGCCATGGGGATAGATATTCTGTCTACGCCAGCCATAAGTGTGGTTGCCATTTTAGCCGTTACGGGAATCCTGATCTACATCCTCCGGAATATTGAAGAAGCCAATATGGGCTATTTGATCTGCATGGGCCTAGTTTTAGGAGGCGCTTTTGGGAATATAGCAGACCGCCTTTTTATGGCCATCATTATGGATTATGGAGGAGTATTGGAAGGACATGTGGTCGACTTCATTTATTTCTCTCTCCAAATTAACGACTGGACTGTTTTCCCCTACATTTTTAATGTGGCCGATGTAGCTATTTCTTGTTCAATTATTACGCTGCTTATTTTTAACAAACGCTTTTTTGTTCACCATGATGTAGAGGTGGAAAAAGATGAGAGTGCGTTAAATGAATTAGAAGAAACAGACAAGCCTCCTTCTTCATTAGATAATAAACTTTAAAAGAGCTTTTTCGGGCTTTACTTAGTACTTAGTTTCTAACTATTCTCTTCGCCTTCGAAAGGATAATTCTGGGTAGAAAAGTCGAAATTATCTTTGATGGCAACCTGATCTACGATCTCCAGCCCAAAACTCTTGATCCCAATTCTCTTGACGGGATTATTGGTCATTAACTTGAGTTTTCGAATTCCGAGTGAGCGTAGTATTTGAGCTCCAACACCATAATCGCGGGTATCACTTCTGGGGGTGATGTCTTCTTCGCTTTCAGTAACGCGTCCCTGTTGTAAAGCCTTCAGGGTTTTAAGTTGGTTGACCAACACCGAACCTCTTTGGTTTCGGTTCATGTATAAAACCACGCCTTTTCCTTCGCGCTCAACCTGAAGCATAGCCTGGTGCAGTTGCTCACTGGTGTCCTTATTTCTGGCACCAAAAATATCACCGATCAGATCAGAGGAGTGAACGCGTGTAAGTACCGGTTCTTCCTTGCTCCAGCTGCCTTTGGTAAGTGCAAGGTGAATATCGCCGGTAAGTTTTTCTTCGAAAGCGCGTAAGGCAAAATCGCCATACATGGTGGGCAGATTTACATCCATCACTTCCTGTACCAGCGTCTCGTGTTCATTGCGGTACGCGATAAGATCTTTAATGGTGATGATCTTCATCTCAAACTCTTTCGCCATCTCTATGAGCTCGGGTACTCGTGCCATCTCTCCATCTTCTTTCATGATCTCACAGATGATTCCCACGGGTTTCAATCCGGCAAGGCGTGCAAGGTCGATGGCTGCTTCAGTGTGTCCGGCGCGCCTAAGTACGCCCCCTTCAACAGCAAGCAGCGGGAATACATGTCCCGGCCGGCGAAAATCTACAGGCTTCGAATCATCACTGGCCAGTTCGCGGATGGTATTGGCCCGATCAGCAGCCGAAATTCCGGTAGTCGTTTGGCGTTTATGGTCTACGGAAATTGTGAAATTTGCTTCATCCGGATCGGCCCCTTCCTGCACCATATGATTCAGGTTTAGCTTGTCGGCTTTAGCTTTGGTGATAGGTGCGCATACGAGACCACGCCCGTGCGTTACCATCAGATTGATGGCATCGTTGGTCACCTTCTCGGCAGCCATCAGGAAATCGCCTTCGTTTTCGCGGTCTTCGTCGTCAACTACAATAACGATCTTGCCATTTTTTATGTCTTCAATGGCATCCGGTATGGCATCAAATTGGAATTCCTGACTCATAAGTGGGTATTAAATTTACTCAGCATCCGCATGAGTTGTCATCCTGAGCGCAGAAGAAACGTTGGTGAGCACTCAGGGTAACAACTTAAATGGATATAGATGCCGTATAATTACTTATCCTGTTTATTAGGATTGACATCAGTAATGGCAGATTTAAGCATGCGGATCTTTGTGCCGCTATCTACATCTACCAAAATTTCAGTTTCTTCGATCTTGTCCAAGATGCCAATGATTCCTGAAGAGGTAACAATTTTGTCGCCCTTTTTCATTTCCTCGACTTTTTCTTTGATCTCTTTTTGGCGCTTGCTTTGCGGGCGGATTATAAAGAAATAGAATACAAGAAAAATAGCACCCAGAAACACCAGGTTGATAATGCCGGCGTTGGGGTCGTCAGGGTTGCCCATCAAAAATAAAGGAAGAAATTGCATAGTCGTTGTTTGGTATGATTAATTTGTTTTGCGGGGAAAAGATACGAATTCCTGCATTGAAATATGACAGTAAAGCTTTCGCAGATTTACACCTAAAATTTTACCAGAAGTATCTTTTCAGACTTGACTGAAGGTAGGGGCAGAGACATTGTCCAAAACTCTTAAGTCACCACTCGTAAGGTTTGGTAAATTTTGTTTGCCTTGGGGCTCGCTGAAGACTTAAGAGATCTTTGCAATGAAAAAAAGCTAAGGCGACTACCTAAACTGCTTCTCATAAAAAAGGCCGAACCGTACATGGTTCAGCCTTAAGTATTGCAGAAAGTACAATCCTGAATTAACTGAAAAGAGATTTCAGGAATTTCTGATGTTTCTCCTTGTTCTTGAGTATCAGCAGGGGAATTCCGAATGAGTAATACGTCATTTTATCGGTGAAATCATCCCGCAAAATACTGGTGATCTTCTTGGAAGATTTCGCTCCTACAGCGATGAGGTCGGCTTGATTCCGAACAGCTTCATCATAGACGTCATCCCCAAGGCGACCTTCTTTATGAAGCGTTAATACAAAATCCACATCGTCTGATATGTCAAACTCAGAAATGAACTCATCTTTCTGTTCTTCAATGTGATTCCGGATTTTATTCTTTTCTTCATCCGAAGGCATATAGGGAAAGAAGTGAGAGGGATATTTAAAGATGTGCTGGGCAATGACATCGCCTCCGGAAGGTTCAACAAATTTTCGCGACATGTTTACGGAGTTAGCTGATTCCTGAGAAAAGTCGACGGGTGCCAAAATAGTATTCATGGCATATCGACTGTTTTCGGGAACAAATAAGATGGAAGCCGGAACGTATTTTACGATACGGCGGGCAATAACGCCTTCTCCCACATACCCTGTTTTCTTACCCATCATGAGTAAGTCAGGATCAAGAGAGTTCATCATTTCAATGATCTGATCGGTCGGACGCCCCTCCTTGATGATGATACGGGTCTCAATATCATCCCCTTCAAAGTGCTCTTCTACTTTTTCTTTTAACTCCTTCCGGATCACATCCTCAAAATCCTCGTTGGTATCAATATCCGGGAAAAGTTCAACCATTTCCTTGGCAACTTTACTGGATTCAATAACATGCAGAAACGAGATTGTTTTCGGCTTAATTACAGATGTTAAAAATTTAGTGTATCCAACCATGATGTCATCCATTTTGGATAGGTCTAAACAAACAAACCAGTGATCAAAATTCTTCATAGTGGTGTACCTCCTAATTATTTTCTTTTTGGTTTTTGATGGTCTCTTTAACCAGCTTCTTATAGTCTTCGCGCTCTTTGTCTTTTACCAACTCATGTTTTTCGCGGTATTCACGTTTCAATCCCTGTTGCAGGCTGTAACACATTAACAACAAGATTAGCACGAATGGAAGACCTGTACTGATGGATGCGGTTTGAAGCGCACTTAGTCCTCCACCAATAAGTAAGATGGCAGCCACAAGTCCCTCTGTTTGAGCCCAGAAAATTCGCTGCCCAACGGGCGCATCCAGTTTACCACCACTGGTGAGACCATCGATCACGAGTGAGCCGGAATCGGATGAGGTTACAAAGAAGCTCAGAATCAGGACGATAGCGATCACAGAGGTGATCATACCAAGTGGGAACTGTTCGAGGAAGACGAAAAGAGCGGTAGCCACATTGCTGTTAACAGCATCGCCGATGTTTCCAATTCCTGCCATTTCAAGGCTAATGGCTGAGCCGCCAAAAGCAGACATCCATAAAAAGGTAATGAGACTCGGAACAATGAGCACACCCAGAACGAATTCTTTGACGGTTCGCCCTTTTGAAATTCGGGCAATAAACATCCCAACATAAGGTGACCAGGAGATCCACCACGCCCAGTAAAAGATAGTCCAGGAATTTTGCCAGTTTGATTGCGCATACGATTCAGTCCAGAAACTAAAGGTGCTCACGGAGCTTAAATAACCACCAAAATTCTGAACAAAAGAATCCATGATGAAAATAGTTGGTCCAACAAATATCATGAAGATCAGAAATAGTGCGGCGATCCGGACATTCAATTCACTTAAAACCCGAACCCCTTTATCAATTCCCAAAACCACAGAAACAGTTGCAACCCCGGTAATGGCTACAATAATACCGACCTGCAGGTAGATGTTATCGGGCAGGCCAAAAACGTGATCGAGGCCGGCACTTACCTGAAGTACGCCGAGTCCCAGTGATGTAGCAAGGCCAAATAAAGTGGCTAAAACAGCGAGGATGTCAATAACATCGCCCATCCAGCCTTTGATGCGGTCTCCGATCAGGGGGTAGAAAACTGAACGGAATGAAAGCGGAAGCCCGCGGTTAAAAGCAAAGAAACCAAGGGACAGACCCACTACGGCATAAATAGCCCAGGCATGAAAACCCCAGTGAAGGTAGGTTAAATTCATGGCTTGCTGAGCGGCTTCAACGGATTCAGCATCTGCCATTGGGGGAGATAAAAAATGAAAAATAGGTTCGGCCACCGACCAGAACATGATCCCGATTCCCATACCTGCACTAAACAACATGGCAAACCAGGCGAGGGTACTAAAGTCGGTTTCCGCATCATCTCCCCCCAAACGGATACTGCCAAACCGGCTAAATGCGATATACAGCGAAAAGACGATAAATACATTCACAGCTATAACAAAAAGCCAGCCGGCGTTATTTGTGATCGTTGATTGAATAGTGCTAAACAGTTCTTCAGCCCGATCACCAAGTAACAATGTGCTAACGATCATGGCCGTTATTAAAATTACCGACGGCCAAAAAACGGGTTTATGTATATCAAAATATTTATTAATGCCTGTCTTTTTTGCAGGCTCTTTTTCTTCTCCACGTATTGCCATAATCGTGTCTTTAAGAGGTTAAAATTAACTACTTATAAAACAGATTCAGGTTTGTATTAGAGCGCAACTTTATAACAAGAACAATTATCCCGAATTGTGTATCGATGGGTTGATCAAAACATAAACTACCATCATTAATTTAAGTTTTGTGCAGAACTACAGTATACAAAGAAATTACCTAGGCTATAATTCCATATGCAATGATTAATTTTTTACTTAAGCCTATATGCATTTTAATTAATAATCTTTTTTAAAGACAGCACATTGTGAACTTCTGGCAAGGGGTTAAGGAGCAGAAATATGGTATCTAACGGTAAGAGTTGAAGTTTTGAATTGAATAGTGTTAATTCAGTTCGAATTAAGGGGTTATATATACAATGCTGACTAAAACGTTGATTCAAGCTTTACAAGGGGATGAACGCGCAACAGATCAATTGTGCATCCAGTTTCGGTATATAGCCGTTGCTTATCTGCGGTCTAAAGCTAAATCCAAAGACTTTTTGCTAGATCATTTATACAAGAATATTGATGACCTGGCATTGGACTGTATTGCCGATCTATTTGGAAGGTCAAATCAATGTCTGCAAAGTATTGAGGCATTTTTAACCCTTGACCAGATCAAAGAAATGAGTGAAAGTGAGGTTCAAACAAAAGTTCGTCAACTTATTTTTAGTAAAGTAAATGATGGACTGTATCAGAACTTCCAAAAATTGGATCCATCACTATCCCGAATAATTCGAAACCTGAAAAGAACGCTTGATGAGGATAAGGTCGCGGGACTAAACTATGATCCAAGATCAGGTGAGATAGTAATTTCAGGTGAGAACCATTCCCTTCCGAATATGCCGGATGAAATTCTGGAGATCAAGATTTCCGCAAGGTTTTCTGAGATCAAGAACAGTGTTGATGCGATCAAGGCACTTGCTTTTATAATCAGAGAAGCTGAAGAATACTCATCCAAAATAAAATTGGTCAATTTTGCTGTACTACTGAGGAAAGTTTCTGCATACCGGCTTGAAAATGAAGTGGAGAACCTGACCTTGAAAGCGGGTGAGGAATACGATAGAACACATCTGAAAAAGATCCTGACTGAATGTATAGCTACGGAAAGGATACATCTGCAAAAAACGTATGTGGAATCAAAAAAAGTAGATAAGAACCTTTTTGAAAAATATATGAGGGCAACCGAAAAGATATTAATAGCAGAATTTATTTCTGCATTGCCCCGGGAAGGATACTTTGAACATGTTGAATACTATCTGCCGGAATTAGATTATGGGAGATATAGAGCCGGGCACCGCCAAATTTTCGAATATATAGTGAAGAAAGTACGGGAACAGTTTTTAGCCCGAGTCAAAAAAGCAAAAAATTTCAGCAATACATAGCTTTGGTAATGATGCAGTATAAAGTTGAGACAAGAACAATAGAAAGCAGCCTTTGAAGAAAATAAGTGAACATAGCATAGAGCAGTATATCAGGTTTTCCGATGAATTAAGTTCAGCAAGAAAGCGGGAAATCAAACAAGTGATCGATCAATCAGAAGAACTGCAAGCGACCTATCAGTTTTTGTTGAGCTATTATGAAGAACTGGACAGGGTTTTCGGGGTGCAACCTTTTGTCTTTCCTTTAAAGCCTCTGCAGCTTAAAGAAAGAAGTGCAGGACCCGTTGTGCTGGCTGCAATGACATCCGCACAAGAAAGATCGATGCTGCAAACGAGAGTTACATTGGTGTCAGAGGAAAATAATAGGGTGGTAAGAGTCCTCGAAAACGAAAGAGATAACTGTTTGCAATTTCATGTTATTTCGGAAAAAGAAGGGCAGAATGAACGGGTGATACTGTCTTTGGTGAAACCAGAGATCGACCTCGTTACCGATGAATTTGGTAAACTGAAAGGGGTTCGGGATCTGAGTAATATTGATTGGAACTCCATCTATTCCGTGCTTAGGGTGCCGGGTTTAAAATTAGAAATAGATCCTGAATACCACTCTTTTCCAGTGGCAGATCATTCAAAAGTGCAATTAAGTTTTGATGGCAAAAAGATCGAGATCAGCGTAGCGCATTGTGATAACGATTATTCAAGAATATTACTGGTTCAAAAGGGATCTACGGAACTTCAGATTGTGACAGCGAATAAAGTTGTATTCAATCTGGAGGCTAACGACAAACCTTTCTCCCTATATTTTTATGAATGACCATTAATGCTTCAGCTTCAACAAATTGGATCCCATTAAAATTGAAAAGCTATTCCACAAAATAATTGCTGATATAAAGCGTGCGGGATCTGAGCGGGTACAACTTTTCTTTATTCATGAATTTATTCTGGCACTCCAAAATAAATACAGGACCTACGACAGCTACCTGATCCAGCTTTTTGAGTTATTCCCTGCCTTAGAACATCCCCTCCTGTTTACCGGATTGAAACCGGAAGTCTTGAAAGTGGTTATACGGGATTGTGAGGAAGTGATCTCCGAGATCCCCGAGCTGAATGAAAGTAATGCAAAATTGCTGCGAAAAGTAGACCATTTAAAAGCAGGTTTAGACCAGATTCACGATTGGCTTGGGATCGACGATGAACCCCGTGAAGGGAGTCATATACCTTCTTTAAAAAGTTCTGAGGAACCAGGCCCGGAAAATGAAAGGAATACCGGAGAAGTTTTTATTCCGGTAGTTGAAGCTTCAGGGAAATTTGAAGCTAAAGGGCAGCTTCGGAAGCTGAAAGTAGAAGTTGTAGGCGAGTCGGGGTCTGGCCATTTTGAGCTGCGTCCGGTCTTTGGGGTGATAGGTGCACAAACAGGTGAGCTCGGGAAAAAACCTGCAAAAGCAGCCGGCATTCTGCTTAAAGAACACATCGAAACTCCAAAATTGTGGAAAGGAACTGCGCAGTTTGAAATGACGCATACATGGCATGCAGGAAATTCGGCAAATGTAGCTTTATCAGGGTTATTCTATTGTGAGATGTTAAGAGCGGAAAAAAGGAGGGAATATTTTAGATTGAATCCCGGTATTGCCATCACAGGAGATATCAATGAAAAAGGGGAAGTGGTTGAGGTAGATGGTCCAACTTTAAAGCAAAAAGTTGCTGCAGCATTTTTTTCATGGGCGCAGGTTCTGGTAGTTCCCTATCAGCAATTTGAGCAAGCAGAAAAGTACATAACCCGGCTGAACAAGGCATATCCAAACCGGAATTTGGTGCTAAAAGGTATCGGGCATTTACGTGAGCTGTTCTTTGATCGCAGGCTGAGTCTTCATACAAAAACATCCCTGATAGAACATACAGCTCAAAGGTTATGGAAAAAGAAATACAGTGCTGTTGCGGTGATAACTATTATCGTCTTGCTGGGCATTATTGGCCGATTGATCTACGGGCCGGTTGACAAGAATCCTGTTTCCGTGAATTTTGCGGGAGCGTATGCAGTACTGGAAAATAAAAGTGGGTTGAAGGTTGGGAGTATTCATTTTGGAGAAAGAGATATTGATCTGATCAATAATACGAACAGTTCGATTATTGATTTTTATGATATCTCCGGGGATGGTTTGAACGAAGTGATATATGCAAAGAAGCTCGGAAATTATAGCGAAGGTAGTGCAGTGATAGAGGCACGCTCAGTAACTACAGATACAACATTGTGGAGCACAGAATTCAATTTTGATATTGATTTTCCAAAACAACAAGGCATGGAGAATCTATATTTTCACGTATCTGAACTTAAGATTACATCAGATAAAAAGGGTGTCCCAAAATTAATGGTTATGGGTGATGCGGGAGTCTCTTTTCCCGGAATATTAGCCAAATACGACCTGTTGACTGGAGTGCTGGAAAGCTATTATCTGCATGTTGGCGACCTTGGGGATATGCTTCTGGCCGATATTGATGAGGACGGAGTGGATGAAGTTCTGATGGTGGGCATCAACAATGCATACTGGATGGCAAGCCTGATCATCCTGGATCTGGATTCCATTTCGGGTCACTCTCCCACCAAAGGAGATTACATCCCTGCTAATAGCGATGTATCTTCGGGACAAACATATGTGCTATTCCCAAAAACCATTGTAGGGCAAGCATTCGATCAAATTTACAAATATAACAGTGGCAGACGAGTAGCCCACCGAAAAGAAAAGCAGATCATTGCTGTGGAAATATTTGATACACCCCGGCAGAATTTTATGGGGGTGGTAAGTCAGGGCTACCTGATCTATGAATTCGATTACGATCTAAACATCAAAAGCATCATAAGCAGTGATGATTACGATGTAACCGCCCGAAATTTATATGAAGAAGGGCATATCCCTTTTATACCTGACTATGAATATTGGGAGGGATTTAGGGATTCGGTGTTGGTATGGGGTAGTGGTTTGGGAGATCTATAATTCATTTCACTTTAAAAATGATGTTGATCAAATAACCTCAATAAATACTACATACTCATGTGGTGCAATGTGTTGGAAATTTTTTGTACTTAAATACATCTCATATTTGAAGAATGGTTAAAGACGCTATTCGGGGTCTCATTCATAAGGGGTAAAGAATAATATGGGGGTATAACACTAATTAAATGGGGACATGATATGTTGGGCAAAAAAAGATACAAACTTAGTAAGGTGTGGGCTTTTCTATTCGTTTTGATGGGAATGGGATTAACTGCCAACGCACAAATGGTAACGGGAACTGATACGCTTTTCTATGACACCGAAACCTCATCATGGGACTTCTATGATTTTTCACATGCAACAGCTTTTGGGATTGATGATACAGCTTCTTTCGATGCAGATATTCGGGGTAGTAGTAATGAAGGGGGGAGTTTTGGTAGAGAGTATTCTCCAGAAGTATTGGAGAATCGTCTGTATTTGATTGGGGATGGAGGTCTGGATACAGCAGTTACAGTTCCTGAATGGGTTGATGGTTCGCCGTGGGTAAGTGACGCCTGGCAAGCAAATGGAGGCCAACCAATAGTGACAGATCGTCTGTGGGCGATATATACTCAGGAAGGGACTTATGCAATTATAGAATTCACTGAAATAGTAAGTGGAAACTATTATGTATTCGATTATAAATACCAAAGCGATGGTTCCAGAAATTTTGAAGAAGCTGATTTTGGTGGAGGATCTTCAGGAATCGTAGAAGGATCGGCAACTAGTTCGAGCGGTAGTGGTTTTGATTTTTCAAGAGAAGAGACAGCAGACAATCATGATGCCGGAGATTACCTGGTAGATTTTGTTTTTGTAAATAATGAAGGCGTAAATTTTGGGAACGAAGGAAGTGGATCTATTGATAGTACTGGTCGCCGGTTCCTGTTGTTGGGTGAGGGTAGTATTGATGAAGTTCAGGAAGTTCCTGCTAGAACGGATGCTGAACCGTGGGTTACGGTGTCATACGATGCTACCGGTTATCAACCCATTTCAGTAGGTCAGCTTTGGGCCGTATATACCCGCGAGGGAAATTATGGGGTCATAGAAATTACCGATCTGCCGGGTGGTGACTTTGGCAGTTCATTTAATTTTAACTATAAATACCTGGATGATGGCAGCCGTGATTTTGGGGGAAGTGGAGATACCGGAGATCCGATACCAGATGTGATCACAATTGCTGAAGCACGGAATCTGGCCCCGGGCGAATTAGTAACCATTAAGGGTATTGTAACAAGTGCGAATAGAATTTATTCCAACATTCAGCAAGATACCGCGGGAATCTTAACCTACACCCCTTCGGGAGAAAATGTATCCGGTGATTATTTTAATGCCATTGAAAACGGAGATGTTGCTATAGGTGATTCTATAAGGATTACAGCCTACCGAGAAGATTTTCAGGGCCAAAAAGAGCTGTTGGATTTTGTGGATTTCAATGTTTTTTCCAGAGGGAATCCTTTACCACAAGCCGAACTGCTTACCCTTGATGAATTCTTTGCTTCGGGAGATAATTATAACCCGGAGCGGATAAGAGTGAACGATCTTAGCATTCCTGGATCAAGTATTTTTGAAAGCGGGAGAACTTATATAGCTGTTGAGAATAGTACTGGTAACAATATACGGTTCATTGTGCCACAAGGGAATAACCTGGCTGGAACGGAGATACCCGCCGTTTTTGAATACGAGGGTATTGCCGGCTATTCTACGGCTTATAGTTATGGTGCCAATCAGCAGCTTTTGGGACTGGAAGAATTTAATATAATTGAAGTTGAACCCCCCATTCCTTCAGATTCTACGGCTGCTCCTAATGGCAGTTTTGAGTATTCAAGCTTGGGTGAATTTATGGGAGAATCACCCGGCTGGTTTGCCGATTTTGATGCCGATACAGGTGCTATGGGGACATTTGAGATCATTGATACCGAATTTCAGGATGGAGAGAAAGCACTCGAAGTTTCTATAAATAGTGTCCATCCGGAAGCGGATCACTGGAGCATTCAAGTAGTGAACGAAAAGTTTAATTTGGTTCCCGGGAATCAGTATGAACTTTCGTTCTGGGCAAAATCAGCACAAAGTGGCGCAGTAATAGGTGGATTTATTCAAAATCAGGACTACGGTAATTTTGGAACTATCGCACAGGAGGAGTTATCTACATCCTGGACAGAGTATAAGACCACATTTGTAGCAAATTCTGGAGATACAATAAGTACCGATGATAGTATTGGCCGTGTGGCTATATATTTGAACTACGAGGCAAATGAAGGCAAGCAGATCTACATTGATAATCTTCAGGTTAATGAAATTGAAAGCGGACCCATTGAAGGAGATCTTTATGATGGTGCTCTCACTGGAGCTGAAGGGCAAAGTTATTTTCTGCCTCTAAATATTGAATTGCTCAATGGCGTTCCTTTAGATGCTTTTGAGATCAAGGTAAATTTTGATCTTTCTTTCACAGAAGTTTCACTGGGAGAACAAGAAGGCACCCATGCTGATTATTTTGATATTGAAACAAATTCACCTGAACCCGGAGTCTTGCTTATTTCTGGAGCTACGGCAAATGGTATAACAGAATCTGGTCCGTTGATGTATTTAGAGATAACAGCCCTGAGCTCAGGCACGGGGTCGATCGAAATTACAGACGTTTTCTTTAACGAAACGAGCATCAATGATGCATCTATCTCATTGGATTTTGAAACTGGTTTTGTCTGTGGTGATGTAACCGGAGATTTAAATGTATCTGCCACAGATGCCTCATATGTTTTACGGCATACTGTGAAATTGTCTCCGCAATATCCATTGACCGGGCAGGATTCTACGGCCGCAGATGTAACCGGCAACGGCTGGATCTCAGCCTATGATGCGTCCCAGATTCTAAAGTATAACGTGGGCATGCCGGCCATTATGAATTGTGCATCTGCACAAGCTAAAATGGCTCCGCTGGCAGTTCAGGTTGACTGGGATTATTGGTCTGAAGGTGATGAGGGCTCTGAATATTCCGTTCCACTTAGTTTGAACGACCTTGAGGGAGCACTTACTGCGGCTGAAATACAGATCCCAATGACGGAGGGTTTGAAATTCAAGGGGATAAATAACGCTCCGGAAAACTGGCAAGTAACTACGAATGTGAGAGATGGTGTTGCATATGTATCAATGTTTGGAGCAGAAACCGTGGAGTCGGAACTGTTAGGAGAACTGGCCTTTGAACTCATCGATAAAACTGAAGTTCAAAATATTGAGGGCAGAATTGTGGTGAATGAAAACCCACCGGTTCAACTTGAGAAACTGACACTTAATGATCTCCCAAGGGAATTTAAGGTTTCTCAGAATTACCCAAATCCATTCAACCCAACTACCCAGATCAAATACAGTGTTCCGGAGGATGCAAAAGTTCAGCTTTTTGTATACAATCTGTTAGGGCAGAAAGTGGCAGAATTGGTGAATGAACAGAAATCGCCGGGCCGATATACCGTAAGCTGGGATGCAGGTAACAACTCGAGTGGGGTGTACATGTACCGTCTGGTAGCCGGAGAAAATGTGTTCACCAAGAAAATGATGCTAATCAAATAACAGGACGATGAAAAAGATTGCAGGACTACTATTTATAATTTTTCTTACATCGTATGCTAACCTGGCAATGGGGCAACTCCAAGTCTCGTTGCCAGACCTGGAGATACAGAATGCAGATACCACCCTTGAAGTACCAATTACAATTCAAGGACTGGCTCCGGACTCGATCAGCGGCTTTACTTTTGAAGTCACTTTTGATCCCGGGGTAGCCATTGTAACGGGCCATTCAAAGTCCGGTACCTCATCAGCAGGATTTTCTGTGGTGGGAAATAGTAATTCAGAAACTACGTACAGAGTATCTGGAGCAGGCTCCGATCCAATCTATGATAATGGTACTATTCTAAAAATAGAAGTACAGGTAATGGGATCAGGAACTTCTGTACTTGAATTCTCAGAGATCGAGATAAATGAAGGAGAACCGGCTTTTACATCAAATAATGGAAGCATTACGGTTGGAGGCCTTCCAGGTATTCCTGGTCTGACTTCTCCGGGAAATAACCGCACGGGAATTGCTATCAATACAACATTGCATTGGGAATCTGTGCAAGCTGCCAGTAGTTATGAGCTGCAGGTATCGGAGTCTTCAGGTTTTCAAAGTTTGATAGCAGATGAAAGCCTCACTTCTGAATCTTTTGCGCTGCAGGGCTTGGATTATACAACAATATATTTTTGGCGGGTTCGGGCCATAAATAGCTCGGGTAGTAGTGACTGGTCGGAGGTATTTTCGTTTACCACAAAAGAGGTTCCGCTGCCAGAAGCTCCATCGCTTTCATCTCCTTTGAATGAATCAGAGCAAATTTCTGTCGATGTCATTTTTGATTGGGAGGAATCCAACTTAGCGGAGCATTATACACTTCAGCTTTCAACTACAACTACCTTTGGATCCGGTTCTCTTACAATTAATGAATCGGTTTCAGAAACGACGTATTCAGCAGAAGATCTGAACCATAACACAACCTATTACTGGCGTGTGAAGGCCGAAAATTCAGACGGAGAAAGTGATTGGTCTGATACCTTTTCATTCTCCACCATCGTTGAAGCTCCCGGCCTTGCAACACTGATGTTTCCCGCTAATGAAGCCGAAAGCGCAGATACACTTGTCACGCTGGTTTGGGGTGAAGCTGACAGAGCTGAATCTTATCAGGTGCAGGTGGCCTCAAATAATGATTTCAGTCCTGCTGTTTATGATGGAGAAGTTGCAGATACCGTTTTAAGTATTGGCGGGTTGAACTTTTCAACGACCTATTACTGGCGGGTAAAATCGCTGAATGCAGGAGGAGAAAGTAATTGGAGCTCAAGAGCTGAATTTACAACCGGAGCTGCACAAGCGGGTTTGCCAACATTGGCAAGTCCTCAAAACAACGCGACCGGAACCGACACGTCTCTCACTTTTACCTGGAATGCAGGAGAAAATGCGGTTAGCTACAAAATTCAGGTAGCGAGTGATGTAGAATTCAATTCTGTTGTAAGGGAAGAAAGCAATGTTTCAGGTACTTCCATCACTTTTGATGACTTTGAACACGAAGCCCGCTATTATTGGAGGGTGAGAACCAATGCTGAGAATACAACTTCGGGTTGGTCCAGTACCTTCAATTTTACAACACTTGAGAAAGAAAACAAGCCGCCAGTAGTGGAAAACCCGATGGGAAGTATTTCACTATCAGAAGATTTTGGGAATTCTACCGTGGTTGATCTGAAAACGGTTTTTTCGGATGATCAGACATCGCAATTATCATTTGAACTCATCGATTTCACAGAGCAAATATTTACCGCTGTCATTAATGAAAATTCAGAATTGATTTTAACATCGATTGAAGATCAATTTGGTAATGCGAAGGTTGTGGTAAGTGCCAGTGATGAAGATGGGGCTACCATTCAAGATACCCTCGATGTAACTATTGATCCTGTAAACGATTTACCCGAGTTTGTTCAAATTCCCGATACCGTTCGGTTTACCAGCGGGGAAGAATATACCCTTCAATATGGAAACATTGCAGCAGATGTAGAAGATGAGTTCTCAGACCTTACCTTCAGTTTTAACATAGAGCCGGAAGAATTAACCTTTGAAGTATCCGTTTCAGCTACTGAGATCACCATTTCTTCATCTGATTTTGTGGGGGAAGGGGTACTTACTTTCAGTGTGGAAGATTCTGATGGCGGAAGAATTGAGGGAAGTATTGTGTTGGTGGTTGAGACGGGCACTTCATCGGAGTTACAAGAAACAGTTCCGGAAGAATTTGTCTTATCTCAGAACTTTCCCAATCCATTCAACCCGACCACCCAAATTCAATATCAGCTGCCCGAAGCTGCTTCGGTCCAGTTCAGAGTGTTTGATATGACGGGGCGTATCGTTCATGATGCAGGAGTTGAGCGGAGATCAGCCGGTTCGTATACGCTTTCATTCGATGCCGAATCTCTTTCAAGTGGTATTTATCTCTACCAAATTAAGGCCGGATCATTTAGTGAGACAAAAATCATGACATTGATAAAATAATTTTCAGCAGGTTTTTGGATGTGTAAGGATTTAAAATGGGTTTTGGGTACAAAGATCTGATTTTACCTCTTTAACCAACAGGAAGTAAAATTGGGGAAAAACCACATTCTGAAATGAGTGTGGTTTTTTTATGAATTCAGCTTAAAATAAATTTTGCTGTCTCAGGAAAAATTTATGGAATGTGGATAATTAAATTTATCAGAATTAAAAAATCAATAATAATATTGTTTTTATCTCTAATTATTTTGATTTGTAAAATGTGGATAACTCTTTTATAATAGGCCTTGATTGATATCATTAATTACAGTAGGCTTTATTAACCATTTAAAGTATTAGTTATGAATCGGGTACATGTCGGGGTTTTGGTAATAGGGATTCTGCTATCATATTCGGTATCGGGGTTAGCACAGACAACGAGCAATCGGATGGCCGCTCCAGATGAAGCTGAGGAAGCTTCAAAGTATGAACAGTACTACGAAGTGATATTAGATCGCTCTTTACGTGAATATTATGATAGGGGAACTTATATCGTTGATGTGAAAGCCATTATCGAACGAGTTATGGTAGCAAAGGGATACGATATGGTAGAATCCCCACCAAATATAGAAATAGAAAACCTGCCTGGATTACCTGTAATTCCTCCTAACTTAAGGAATAATCAAAATCAGGATAGTTTAAAGGTTTCTGGTTTTGATTCAAGATATAAGCTTACAGGGCTAAATGTAAAGGTGCTTGTTGATACATCCTACTCTGAGGAGGATATTGAGTTTATTGAAGAAGCCGCAGCCATGATATCTAATGCTGACTTATTGAGAGGAGATGTTATTGAAGTAACCGAAAGGGTTTTTCCAGGGATAGAGAGGACTCGTATTCAAACTCAGTCAGAATTGGATACTAATGGCGGCGATATTGAAGAGGCAGAACCTGAATTAAATAGGTTTTTGGGAATGAATTGGAATGATCCAAAGCAGCTTTTATATGTTATTTTTGGGTTAGGGCTTTTACTTTTTGGTCTTCTGTTATTCTTGTCTTTTCGAAAGCGCAGACCAACAGAGTTTGATGAAAATAGGACTCGTTATCAGCAACCCCCAGAGTTTAATCCACTATCTCAAGGCAATGAAAATAATAATGGAAAAGAGTCAAATGAGGTGCGCGAAATCAATACTGACAAGCAGCAACAGTTTGAAAAGGACAAAATGTACATTACTAATACATGTGTAAGTGAGCCGCAGATGGTAGCAAATCTTGTTTCAGGTTGGATAGAGGATGATAAAGAGGAAGGTGTAGTACGGGCGGTCCGACAGGTTTATAGCGTTGATCATAAGTTGTTGAATATTTTAGAAGATCATCTTACTGATGAACAATATAATTCTATACAGTTTGGCCTTTCAAATATTGACTCTATTCCTATTGAAGAAAAAGTAGAGGAAGTTGCTCAGTTTAAGAAGAGTATACAGGGCATAAAAAAAGAACGTCAAAAGAAAGATTCTGAATCAAACCTGTTCGGTTTCTTAAAACAGCTTACCAATCAGCAATTGGTGCATTTGGTTAAAGGGGAGTCAGATGAGATGACTGCAATACTGCTAGCCCAGGTTGCAGGAGAGCGTTCAGGCTATGTGTTGCAAAAAATGAAGGAACAGAAACGCATTTCGGTTGTCTTAAAAATGGGCAAGATCAACAATATTCCCGTGTCTATATATAAAAGAGTGGCAGCTCATTTTTCTTCGAAGGCATTGTCAGTATCTGATATGAAATTTGTAGCTGCAGATGGGGTTGAATCTATACTCGCCACTATAGACAGTATGCCAGTGAGCAAGCAGGAGGAGTTCGTAAATTCAATCGCAGAGCAAGATATAGAATTGGCCAAAAAGATTAGAAAGTACTTTGTAGCTTTCGAAGATATTCCGGATATGGAAGATGACTTATTGCAAAAAAGCATTGAAAATATTGGCACAGAAGACCTTGTCCCCGCACTTTTTGGAGCTGATAAAGATGTTCAGAAGAAAATACTCCAAGTGCGTCCTAAGAGAGAGCAACAGCTGATTATTTCAGAATTAAATAATACGAATGAGTTAAGTAAATCTGAAGTAGAGCAAGCCAGAAAAGAATTACTAAAAGTAATCCGAAATCATCTAAAAAAAGTAGGCTGATAAGATGAGAATATTTCTGCTAATAATGTTAATGGTGATTGGATTCCTTCAGCCGGGGCAAGCACAAAAAGAACTAAGGGAAGCTGAAAGGCGTGCTGAAACTTATATGATGAGTCGGATATCAGATCAATTAAGTACAGAGTTGAGTGATCTTCCAATAAATATCAGGCGAATGGCAATTTATAAGATAAATTATAACAGTAATAGATTTAGCAATGAGTCGATCGCTTTTATAAAAGGGGAAATCGAAACTGTATTTAAGGAGCATTCGCCAGTCTCAGTCATCTCACCACCTGAATTGGACCCGACTGATAAACTCAAAATTGTTGGGACAGATTCAACTTTGAAATTGATGAACATAAAAGGCCGCTCCTTAGCAGACATGTCACCTGAATTATTGGAAAGTGTTGCCAATAAATATTTATTAAGTGGACTTGCTGAGCTTACTTTGCAACGCCATTTTACAGAAGGGTTAGTAGTACAAATTCGAATTATGAGTCCTCAATCTCGTGAAATCGTATGGACGAGAAGTATAGTCGCATATCCCGTAGGAATTCAGGAAAAAGATAATACCGGAAAAAATGTGGTCATAAGGTTTGGAACCACGGTAATGAGTAATGAATTTTATACCAATCCTATCGCATCAAATATTGAGAACTCAGTCGAAACCTCCTCTTTAAATTACAATTTTAACTTTGGGTATCGTCAGTCATTCAATGAAGAGAATAGTGGATATCTTGGGTTTTATACAGGCTTTAATATTATTCGGTCAAATGCGAGTGAGGAGTTTGAGGCTGACTTTTGGGAATTGGGCATTTCTTTTGACCAGGCAATTTCTATGAAAAATGAACAGATTAATGACTATCGGGTAATGCTTGGTGTTGATTCCTCAGTTTGGTTGGCTATGGGAGATAACAAAGGTAACCTTATTACATTTAACCCCTCTTTAATATTGAATATGACCAAAAATATAGGCTTTGAATTATATGGTCAATACTTTTTAGGTGATCGGGCATTTACAAGTGATGATGTAAGTAGTAACACATACACATATGGACAATTTGGATATGGAGTGAAAGCCTATGTACAATTTTAAAGAATTATCAACCTGTTTAATATTGATTTTTTTGGCTCAATCTTGTGCACCTACTGAGAGAGGTATCTCTGAGGGAGGAGGACAATATTATACACTGGATGAGCTGCGTCAATTAGATCAGATTACTGAAGAAAAAAATGATAAAGTTATTCTGAACTACAAAAATGAAAGTTCGGGAATACAAATTCGTCTTGATCCAGAAAAGGATGAATTTTTTCTAGACCTGAAAGGAATGCAACCGGCAGAAAAAGATACTGTTATAATTGCGGACTCGACACTCATCGAAAACCGTGAAAGAGATATTCAAACAGTACTTTCTAAATTCAGAAATGCTCAGGATCTATTTTACCTGGAAGAATATACAGAAGCCTTGAGGTTGCTAAATGAAACACTCCAAATTGCTGAAACAGCAGATGCATACGCTCTCAAAGGAACCATTCATTTTATGATGGGTAATCAAAATGCAACCCGTGAAAATTGGAATCGTGCAGTCCAGATCAATCCTGACTTGCCTATACCAAGTATTCCGGAGCTCGAAACTATTATTGAAGATATTAAGCAGGAAGAAGGTATAGAGCCTTCAGCTGAAGATCAGGAACAAGAAGAACAGTAAGAGGAGATCAATTAATGAGGTTATCGTTAACGAACATTTTTGGGGTATTATTTAGTATAGGGATTTTGGTTTTTGGGATATTAGAGGTGACTGGAGCTACATCTTATATAGAATCTATTCCTATACTTTCCGATTATCAATTTTTAAATATTCCAAGTCTATTTATTGTGATGGGAGGGGTTTTGAATGCTGTCTTTATAACGTATCAACCTCGTTATGTAGGTAAGGCATTTTTGAGTTTATTCTATTTTTTTAGTCAGGCTAAAACCAATTCTAAAGCTTTAGAGAATGATCTGGATAATATTCTGGAATGGAATGAGCAGATCCGTGATAACCGGGTTCAGGCATTATCTAAATTTGAAGAAGAGCATCAGGACGAGATCGAGGGGTTTTTATTTTCTTTGATAAGTACGAATTATAACAATGAAGAAATTCGTGATTTTGGCTCTAATAATATCGAAGAACAATATTTTCGTAAAATGGTTGTGGTTGATGTGCTTAGGGCAATGGGCGGTGCAGCACCCTCATTCGGGATGTTTGGTACATTATTCGGACTAGTGGTTATGTTGGGCGAACTTGATAACCCATCAGCTATGGGGCCTGGACTTGCCGCTGCCCTGATCACCACGCTGTATGGAATTGCCTTGGCTAGATTCATTTTCTATCCGATGGCAGAAAAACTTAAAAACATAGCGCAGATGAATAAATTTAGGGAGTACTTTATTTTAGAAGGTATACTCCTTATCAATGAGAAAAAGTCATCATTCTATATTAAAGATAAAATGAAGACATATTTACAAAGAGATTTTAAAAGAGAAGAAGAGTTAGAGCTGCAAGGGGTATAACGTGAAGCGCAATGGAGGTTTAGGCCGGAACTCAAATAATGATCGCAATGTCCATGAAGAAGATCTGGAGTGGCTTCTTACTTACAGCGATATGATAACTCTGTTGTTGGCTTTTTTTGCAGTTCTAATCGCAGTTTCCCACGTAGATATAAATCTTTGGGAACAGATGAAACAGGGACTTCGCTCTGAAGTAAGTAAACAGGAAAATGTTCGGACTCCCCTGGCTGAGGTTAAGAAAGATCTGGATGAGAGATTGGCTTCAGAACGTGAAGCTAACCTTGTGGATATAACACTCGGCCGTGAAGGAATTAAACTATTCTTTAATAGCAGTTCATTCTACAATTCTGGGGAAGCTGAGTTATTACCTACTGGGCAAAATATCATTGATATTGTGACCGAGGCGATGAGTGACTTGGGATACTATCAATTTAGAATTGATGTGGAAGGCCATACTGATAATGTTCCTATTAGCACTGCTCGGTACCCGTCTAACTGGGAGCTTTCAGTGGCACGGGCTTCGGAAATCGTGAAGTACTTTATTGAGGAGGGAATTGAAGGAGACCGTTTGAAAGCTTCTGGGTATGCAGACACTCAACCAGTTGTGCCGCACGTGGATGAAGATGGTAATGATATCATCGAGAACCGAGCACTAAACCGGCGTATAGTAATTAGGATTTATTACTGATCCTCTGAATAAAACTTCTTCCCTTCCTTTGCATGATCAATCAAAATCTGAGCAGGCTTGAACCGGGGACCAAACTTTTCAGTAAAGTCATTTAGTTGATCAACTACATTCTGAACTCCGGTTTGATCGATATATCGGAAAGGCCCTCCCAGAAATGGCGGAAAGCCGAGGCCGAGGATCGCTCCAAGATCTCCATCGTCCGGGGACTTCAGGATGCCTTCTTCCAAACACCACGCTGCCTCATTGATCATGGTAAGAGCAATACGCTGTTGGGCAGTTTTGGTATCCGGATCTGTGCGATCTTGTCCTCCAAAATGATCATAGATCGCAGTGTTCACTTTCTTGTCGTCATCTTCGGAATATAAATACATGCCCTTATCATTCTTTCTGCCTTTATAACCGGCATCCAGTAATTCCTGAGCACGATTATCTGTATTCGCCCCGCGCTCAGCAAATACGGGCGACATCGTTTCTGCCACGTGAGCGCCCACATCAATGCCTACTTCATCGAAAAGAGCCATAGGGCCGACCGGAAAGCCAAAATCCTTCATGATCTTATCCAGGAACTCGATAGATGCTCCTTCTTCCAGTAGTTTCAGTGCTTCGTTCATGTAAGGAGCCAGAATTCGGGTGGTGTAAAATCCGGGCCCGTCTTTCACCACGATCACATTCTTGCCCTGATTCACCCCAACCTGATAGGCCGTTTGCGTCACCCAGTCAGCAGTTTTGTCGGTGGTAATGATCTCGAGCAACGGCATTTTCTGAACCGGAGAGAAGTAATGCATTCCAATGATATTTTCTGGTCGGTTGGCGCCCTCCGCAATTTTCGAGATCGGCAGTGAAGAAGTGTTGGAGGCGAAAATGCAGTCATCGCCGGTATTTTTCTCGATCTCCTGAACAATGTTCTGCTTCAGCTCCAGATCTTCAAACACAGCTTCTATGACCAGGTCAACAGCACCGAATCCTTCATAAGAATCCGTTCCGGTAACTTTACTCATGGTGTTGTCACGTTCAAACTCGGAAGTGATCTTTTTATTTACCTTGTCATTCAGCGATTTCCAGATCTCTTTTTCGCCCTGGGCGGCATTATCTATATCCTGATCTTTTAGGAGCACGCGATAATCTCCTTTATTCACGCTGACATCCGCGATTCCGGAACCCATTAATCCTGCCCCCAGCACGCCGATCCGCTGTACTTTTTTTACCATATCGGGATCAGGTACTTTTTTAGATGCATTCATCCCAAAGAATAGATTCACCAGGTTGCGGGATTCCTGTGTGGCTCCCAACTCACCAAAAAGAACCGTTTCTTTTTCAAGTCCCTTTTCAAGCCCGTTTTTATAGCCATATTTAACGGCATCCAATATTTTGGGGTGAGCCGGATAATTGCCTCTTGTCTTAGACAGGGCTTTTTTACGAGCCTGCGAAAAAATAATGGTTCTGCCCAGTGGATTTCCTTCCAGCACTTTGTGTAAAAAGGGCCTCTTATCTTTACGGTCAAATTTCCCGTCCGCAATTTTATGGACTCCTTTGATGGCCGCTTTTTCGATAGCATCTTTATGCGTTACTTCATCTACTAACCCCATTTTTCGTGCCTGACGGACATACATATTTTTCCCGGTGAGCATATAAGGAAGGGCATTTTGGATACCGATGAGCCGTGGCAAGCGCTGAGTGCCACCAGTTCCGGGAAGGAGGCCCAGTTTAACTTCAGGCAGGGCAAAAACGGTATCAGAGCTATCGGAACAGGCTCGGTAATGACAAGCGAGGGAAAGTTCCAGTCCTCCTCCCATGCAGCTTCCATGAACGGCCACGGCTATTGGTTTTTTGAAATCAGCAATACGATTGAGGATCTCGTGTCCTTTTTTGCTAAGCTGTTCAATTTCCTCTGCAGTATCCCGCTCCTGAAACATGTCGATATCTGCACCTGCTATAAAATTATCTTTTTTCCCGGAGATCAGAACAGCTCCTTTCAGGTCGTTATCAGATTCCAGTTTATCCAGAAAGGCTGAAAATTCTTCAATGAGATCTTCATTCAGTTTGTTCACTTTCTCACCGGGAAGATCAAGCGTGAGTATGGCAACAGATTCTTTTTGGGAAATATTAAGGTAGCTCATATCAAAAAATTAAGGAGTGAAATTTCAAAATCAGCGTCTAATTCGGATATCGTTCAAGCACAACAGCATGTCCTTGTCCGCCAGCTGCGCATGCAGAGACCATGGCAAATTCTCCGTCTTCACGAATAAGCCGGTTTGCAGCTGTGGTAACAAGACGAACACCGGTTGCCCCAAACGGATGCCCAAGCGATAAAGAGCCGCCGAGGAGATTCAGTTTATCCATCGGGATCTCACCTGCTTTTTTGTCTTGTTGAAGTGATTCTCTGGCAAATGTATCTGAATTTAAAGCGGTCAATACCGATAAAACTTGTCCGGCAAAAGCCTCATGCAATTCAAAAACATCAATATCATTCAAAGACAAATCCATTGCATTTAGTGCTTTCGGGATGGCATAAGCAGGACCCAATAACAGTTCTTCGCCTGGATCCTGAGATACAAAATTGTATTCCCTGATATAGGCTTTTGGTTTCAGCCCAAGTTCCAGTGCGGTTTGCTCCTCCATGATAAATGAAGCCGAAGCGCCATCGGTCAGAAACGAAGAATTTCCGGCAGTCACGGTTCCATGCGGCTTGATGAAAGCCGGACGAAGTTTACCCAATTTTTCTAAAGACGTATCCTCACGAAATCCGTTATCATTTTTAACAACATCAAATTTTGGGGGAATTTTAGCGGGAATGAGTTCTTGATCGAGCACCCCTTCATTCGTTGCTTTTGCAGCCAGTTGATGAGATCGTAACGCATATTCATCCTGATCTTCACGGCTTACTCCAAAACGAGCTGCCATTCGGTCGGCACTTTCTCCCATTACTTCTCCGGTTGAAAATTCAGCGATAGCGGGGAGTTCCGGAAGAAAATCTTTGAGCCCAAGTCCTTTGAAGAACTTCAGGAAATCGAGAGGTGATTTGTATTTACGTGCTGCTAATACTTTTTGTCGGAATTTCTTTTTGAACCTCACAGGGATATCAGACATGGTTTCTGTTCCTCCTGCTAATATGATCTTCGCCTGTCCTGAGCGGATCAGGTCGACTCCGCTGGTAATAGCCTGGTTGGAAGAGATGCAGGCCATGGTGGTAGTGAATGCCGGAACCGAATTCGGGATTCCTGCACCAAGCGCACTTTCCCGGGCTACATTACTCGTCTTTACTTCCTGTATCACCGTTCCCATGATCACGCGATCGATGGTGGCTGGATCAACAGCATTTCGGGCGATCAATCCTTCGATGGCCATCCGTCCCAGGTCATAAGCCATCAGGTCGTTGTAATTGGTCCCCGATCTTTGAAAAGGAATTCGGCAGCCGTCCACAAGTACGGCATTGTAAGTCTGTTTTTTTGATTCACTCATAATGCTCGGCTCATTGAAATAAGAATTGACATATAGGACCCATAAAATGTAAAAAGAAAAGGTAAGTTAACAGTGTTAACCAATAAATCAATAAATGTGCTTATTTTTCTTTGCCGGAGTTATAAATGTTCTTATATTTGTCGCCCTTCGAACAAGTAGGGCGATTAGCTCAGTTGGTTCAGAGCACCTCGTTTACACCGAGGGGGTCGGGGGTTCGAGTCCCTCATCGCCCACAAAAGGCTTCTCAGATTTACTGGGAAGCCTTTTTTATTTCCACTGATTTTCTTATCCGATTTCAAGCCCGGTTTTTATACCTTAGACCATGAGATTATTCAGCACAGCTTTTCTGGTATTTGGGGTGATGGTCGGGTGCTCTTCCGAAGATCCGTTCTCAGAACTCAAACAAGATGCTCAGCAATTTCAACTTGAGCGTGCCGCCGAGATGGAGTTAATACAAGAGCCGGACTTTTTGATCGGTTCATACCAAACGGTGAATAATATTGGAAGCGTAGCGGTTGACGAGGCTGGACGGATTTTTGCCGTAAATAGAACCCGCAACCGGATCGAGGTGTATTCTGCTGAAGGGAGGCCGATTCAAACGCTTGGAAAGAGTGGCAGCGACCCCGGCGAGTTTCGACAACCAGAGCTAATCAAAACGGATAGCAGAAATCTATATGCATTCGACAAGAGCTTGCAACGCATTAATGTTTTTTCGCTGGATGATCTGAATGACATTTCAGTTTTAGACCTTTCTGCCAATACATTATTTGAGACTGACTCAGCCCAGAAAGTGATTCCCTTTACTTTCGAGGTTTTAGGAGAGGGAGAATTGTTGACTGGATTCCGGATCACAAGAACTGCAACAGATCAACGGGAAGTGTACTATAGAATGAATTTGAAGCCTGACGAAAGTCCTGATCTTAGACTATCGGATGCGGTTTTTGAATTTGAGGGAAATGGCTTGTATGTGGATGATACGAGGACGACAACGGTGATCATGGAGCTGCCTTACCTGGAGGAAACGCTGATTGCCGCGGGTCAGGATTCTAATTTATTTATGATCAATACGGCAGAGTTTTTGATATCGAAATATGATCGGGAAGGAAATGCTGCCGGTGCGTTCTACTATCCGATGAAAAAGCAGCGGCTCAATAAAGAAGACGTCCTGAATCTATATACCAATGTGCATTACAGGCGTGCAATTCGTGGTGCTGATCTGCCTGATACCTGGCCGGCGGTGGCCAAGATGTTTGTGGACGATAAAGGGCGGATATGGATTGCCACTATCACGGAAGGTTTGGAAAAATATCGGTGGTATCTGTTAGATAAAGCTGGGAATCCTGTCGGGACATTTAACCTGCAAAGAAAGCAGACTATAGAAGCAGTGCATAATAATTTCATTTACATAAAAAGGTACAATCCGAATAGCTATTCTCTCGAAATCCGTCGCTTCTACTTTGTCCAAAAATAGTCTTTTTGAAAGCTTTAGATCTGAAAATGAGCAGAATTATATATTAAATTATACCCATCCATGAGAATTAAAATCAACTTCTTGATGTGTCTATAAAAAGGAGTAAGTTTATATGAGGTTGTTTTTATAAAAAGTTTTAATGTTGTATTAATGACTGTAATTAATAATTATATTAGTATTAATTATAGGACAAACATAAAATTGAGGCAATGGATATTAAATTTGTGAAACGCTCGAATGTAAAATCATCAAAGAAAAGGACTTCAAAGTTCAAGCCTCTGCTGGAAGCAATTGAAAAACTGAAGCCGGGCGGACAGGCTGTTGAGGTTAGCTACTCCAACGAAAAGAACATCAACTCTATGCGTACGGCCGTGTATCAGTTCGGTAAAAAGAACGATATCAAGGTCAAAAGTCGCCGGGATGCGGATAATAAAAAGATCTATTTCTATCGCGATAAGTGATCAGGATTCTTCTACTCCGGCCCACTCAAGATATTTGCTTCGAAGTTCTTTGATGTGCTCGTCCATAGTTTCTTTTTCCCACCCGGACGTGTCGATAGGTGGATGAATGTGGGCATTGATGGTGCCGCTTTTTGAGAGGAGTGAACCGCCTAGGCTCAACTCCTGATTTCCTTCAAAGTAAATGGGTACAATCGGAAACCCAAGGTCGATGGCCATATGAAATGCTCCCTTTTTGAAGGGCCCGATCACTCCGGGATGCTTTCGAGAGCCTTCCGGGGCTACCATGATGGATAGCTTATCTCTGTGAAGACGGTCGTAGGTGTTCTGCAATTTCCTGATGGCTTTCTCACTTTTCTTTCGCTGTATGAAGACCTGTCCGGTCAAATGTCCAACTATGAAAAACAAGGGGTTGTATTGCAGTTCCCATTTTGCGACAAAGCGAATGTGCGGTAGCCCCAGTGCGATCATCGTTACAAGATCGAGCGTAGAACTATGGTTGATAGTGTAAATGACAGGTGGCTCCACTGGTTCACCATGCTGAATTACATTGAATTTTATGCCCAGCGTCCATAGAACAGGATAGGCAATAAATGGGCCGAAATTTTCTACAATGAAGTTGGTTGCTTTCCCAAAACTAAGAATGAGAAGCAGTGCGATCATGGGAGTGGAGATCGTGAACATCACAAAGAAAACAAAGATCGATAGAACACTACGGATGTACTCAATAGGGGAAAGCGATGAAGCCATGTATAAATTCTTTTTGGCGAATATAGCAGAACCATAGCTCGACTGAAAATGAGAAATGGAAAGAATCCATAAAACTGCATAGCTTTAAGGCTATGAAATATGCTGAAACGAAAACGATCAGGCTGCCTGTAGATATTGAGCCATTTAAACCTGCCTGGTGGGCGGCCCACTCACACATCCACACTGTTATAGCGTCACAGCTAACCAGGGTGCGGAAGCCGGAAGTACAAAGAATTGCGATCTCCACTCCAGATAATGATTTCCTCGAAATAGATGTGTGCGATATTGACTCGGATAAACCGGTTGTAGCTCTTTTCCATGGACTTGAAGGCTCTACCGACCGACATTACATCGCAAATTTGATGGGGGAGTTAAAAAAGGCAGGTTTCAGCTCGGTTGGGTTGAATTTCAGAGGATGTGGCAGCCGAATGAATGAGCAGCCCAGGTTCTATCATTCAGGAGCCACCGATGATTACCGCATATTTTTCAGCTGGATCAAAGATCAGTTTCCGGGACAAGAGGTCTATGCTGTTGGATACTCACTGGGGGCAAATGCATTGGTGAAATATCTTGGGGAAGAAGCTGATCACAGTTTAGTGAGTCGTGCGGTGGCCATATCTCCGCCCTATGACTTGAAAGAAGGGTCTATTCGGATGCAAAAGGGCTTTAATAAGATCTACGAAATGAGATTCCTGAAAACGCTGGTTGAAAAGCTGGAGTTAAAAAAAGAGCGTCTTCAAAGCATGCCCGAATTCAATGGAAATTCTATTTACGAATTTGATGATCAGGTGACAGCCAAGTTACATGGTTTTGATGGCGCAGATGATTACTATCGACAATGCTCAAGCCGACATTTTTATAAAGATGTGCAAGTGCCGCTACTGGTCATTCACAGTAAAGAAGATACCTTATGTCCCATCGAGTTTGCTCCTGTTAAGGAGATGGATAGCAATCCTCATATCCAAACGTGTTTTACAGAAAAGGGAGGCCATGTTGGCTTTATTAGTTCACCCCCGGGCTGGCTGTATCGCACAGTTCTGAAATGGTTGACGCAGTAGTTCCGTCTTAGTTTTTTTGAGTTGAATTAAAAAAAGGGACACAAGTTCTGTGTCCCTTAGGTTTAATTTTATTATAGCAGTAGGTTAGTTCTGGAAGGTAAGACTTTCCACCCCGCCAACAACCGGAAGCTGTAAAGAAGTCCCGTTGAGATCAATGGTAAGTTCAGTTCCCGGTTCAGGCCAAAGGGTATATTCACGGTCGCTTCCAAATATCATCAGTCCAATTTGCTGTCCGGAAGGGATGATCTGATCATCGGGTTGAAGGTCAAAGCTGAGGGTGTAAAATGTGCCGGGCTCCAGGGGCTTACTTTCTGTCAACGATTCGTGATTCTGCGGATCGGCCCAGCCACGTGTGATGATGTTATCGGTGATCTGAGTTCCCCGGCCATCTTCCCAGGGAAGTGAAACAAGCCAAACGGAAAGGTTCGCAGCCGGTTTGCTACTTGCCAGTTTCAGGGTGATGGATGCAACTCCAGAAATATGTAAAGAATCGGCCAGCGGTTTTGTTGTATACATCAGGCGGTGGTCCGTCCATTCTGCTTCGGCCAATGCAGCGCCGTCAAAAGAGACATTATCTACCAGCGTTTCTGTTCCTGCATTTTCTGTTTTTTGGGTTGAAAGGGTGCCCCGCTCAGGTGCGTTTCCTGAGAGGTAGAATGTTACATCCTCAGCAGCAGGGTGCGGATAATCAGGATAAGAAGTCGGATCGGTTCGCTCATCACCTTCACGAGTAATCCAGGCGCGGGGTAGTTCTTCCACTCCATTCTCCACATCAAATAAATAACGGGTGAACCACATATTCATCAGCCAGTGTGGGGGTTCGCCTCCGTGTCCGCCTTGATGATAATAGATCATGGAGGGGACATCTTTTTGCTTCACTGCTTCATAAATTCGCAAACTATGTTCGGGCATCACATTCCAGTCGTTGAATGCATGAGCCATTAAAACTGAAGCATTGAGTGGCTCGATGTCATTCAAATAATCACGTCCGGCCCAAAATTCATTGTAATCTCCGGTAACCCGATCCATGCCCTGTGCCATAATGGAATCTCGGTACACGCGGTTGTTATGTGGGCGATATTCTTCTGCCCCGCTGTGAATGAAATCATATAACACGTCCACATCTTCTCCGAGATAGCCACCCGGCGAGCGAACCAATCCATTGGAGCGATAATAGTGATAATAGGATGTGTTAGGGGCTACCGGAATGATGGCTTCCAGTCCTTCAACTCCGGTTGTAGCTGCAGCCAAAGGCAGGGTTCCATTGTATGAAGTTCCGGTCATTCCAACCTGACCTGTGGTCCAGAATGCTTCCACTTCTTCATCCCCATCAGGTGAAGTATAGCCTTTTGCACGTCCGTTCAGCCAGTCTATCACGGCTTTGGGCGCCAGCGATTCGTTATCGCCACCAACGGTTGGGGAGCCTTGTGAAAGGCCGGTTCCGGGCGAGCTGGAGTGAACCACGATGAAGCCCTTGGGCACCCAGGTTTTAATATGTGAATTGGAAATGATGGGGCGTTCTCCTCGTCGCTGAACTTCAGGACCTTTTTTACGAGCCGCTGGTTCTTCACCAACTTCATGCTCTACATCCCAGAAAAAATCATAGGGTGGACGAGCAGTTCCCGCATAATAGGGACTCGTTTCATAGATCACTGGCAATTGTAGGTCGCCGGATTCAGTTTGCTGAGGACGCGTAACAGCCACGTGCATGCGATCCGGTTTTCCGTTGCCGTCGGTATCAAAATCGGTTTCCACCCAAAGGTCGTGGCGGATCCAGTTTTCAGGATCTTCAAATTCGGGGATGACTTGTGCTTGTCCGTCTTCTATAACAGGGACTTGGATGTCCTGTGCGTTCAACCCAGAAATAAAAAGTAAGGTGAAAGCGAAAAGCCAAAGTGTAGAAATTTTTAGTGATCTCATATATAGCGTTCGTTTAGTGAATTATATTCAGGAAAGTAAAAGATAATTCCATCATAGTTTTGTGAAATTACATAAAGGTTTCACGTTACTCCCGCCCCGTGATCTTATCCATCAAAAGATTTGCCTGAGCGCCCGTTTCTCCAGTGCTTGGACTTTCAGATACTCCCCGGAGATCATTCACGACCGTTTGAATAAGTGGTTGTTGTACGTGTTTTGGGTAAGGAATGTCGAACTCTTCTTTTCCAGAGGAAGTCTCCAATAGAACTGGCTTGCTATCATCGAACGTACTGAAGATGATGGAACCATCCCTACCCATAATAGTAGTTCGGTCTTTTTTCTGATCGGGTTGAGCCGTGAAATTCCATAGTCCCAGTCCGGGAATATCCTTCTCGAACAGAAAGGAAGCAGAGAGCACATCAGAAGCATTATACCATCCCATTTTATTGGTGCTGTTTCCTGCAATGTTCTTTATGGGGCCCAACAAAAATTCCATCAGATCGAGTTGGTGAGAAGCAAGATCGTGGAAATACCCACCGCCGGAAATCTCTGGCTTCGTGCGCCAGTTGTTGTGTTCTTCCCGGGATTTGAAATCGTCTGGTTTGGGAGGTTGGATCAATTCAATAGATACTGAAGTGACCGTTCCTATAGCATCATTATCGAGCAACTCCTTCACTTTTAAGAAATAAGGAAGAGCCCTGCGGTAATAAGCCACAAACAATGGAACCCCGGCTTCCTCACAAGCTGAAATCATTTCGAGACATTCTTCATGATTTAAGCCCATCGGTTTTTCCACATACACCGCCTTGCCCGCCTGAGCTGCTTTTTTGGTGTAATGGGCGTGCGAGTCTGGTGGAGTTGCGATATAGATAGCGTTCACTTGGGAATCGTTGATCAGCTTATCGGCATCGGAATACCAGCGAGAGACATTATGACGCTTGGCGTGATCTTCCGCTTTTTCTACATTCCGGCGCATGACGGCAACCAACTCAGAATGATCTATTTTATTGAATGCCGGCCCACTTTTTATTTCGGTGACATCACCACAACCAATAATGCCCCATTTTATCTGATCCATTCTTTACTGAATTTTGGTTGATTAATAGGATGTAAGGAAGCGGATGTAGATATAACTGTCAAGCTTATTACCACATGTACCCTTTCTGAATATCGAAAAGAGGAATATTCAAAAATGAATATTGAAGTGAACTGACAGATGAGTAAACAAGTATTTCAATATTCTGGAGTCTCCCATTGAGGGGAGATCAATACAAGCAGCCGTTCCTGCTTAAATTTCGTGGGGTGTATGTAGCCAAAGACAATTACGTACAAACAAAAAAAAATCCCGCACGCAAACGAATTCACGTGAGGGATTAATGCAAGTAGTGAAGACCTTAGTCCTCGTTATTTATGTTTACTTGTTCATTAGTTTTCTGAATTCATCCAAAGTACCGCGAACGGCTTCAGCTGATTCATTCAGAAGATCTTGTTCTTTTTCGTTTAATTCAACTTCGATTACTTCTTTTACGCCACCGGTTCCCAATTTAACCGGAACACCGATGTAAAGATCGTCGATTCCATACTCTCCGTCGATATGAGCACATACCGGGAAAATGCGGTTTTGGTCGAGCAGGATAGCTTCTACCATCTGAGCTGCTGCAGCACCGGGCGCATACCAGGCTGATGTTCCCATCAACCCAACGATCTCGCCACCGCCTTTCTTGGCGCGGTTAACGATCTCATCCAGTCGGTCTTCATCAATAAATTGAGTAACAGGCATGCCCGCGATAGTAGTGAAACGAGGCAATGGAACCATAGTATCGCCGTGGCCACCCATCAATAATGCTTGAATGTCTTTTGGAGATACATCCAGTTCGCTGGCTATGAAAGCACGGTAACGGGCAGTATCCAGAATTCCGGCCATTCCCATTACACGTTCGTGCGGAAGTCCGCTGGCATCTTTAGCCACTTGAACCATCACATCCAATGGATTTGAAACTACAATGATGATAGTCTCCGGAGAATGCTTGGCAAGTTCTTTACTTACGCTACTTACAATATTGGCGTTGATCTCAAGCAGGTCGTCGCGACTCATTCCGGGGCGACGTGGAACACCGGCTGTGATCACACAAACATCAGATCCGGCGGTATCAGCATAATCAACCGTTCCGTTGATGCGGGTATCATATAAATGGATAGGGGCAGATTCCCACTGATCCAAACCGCGTCCCTTGGATGGATAAAAGGTTTTATCGCCGTCTTTCTTTTCAATGTCAACGGCTACAATTTCTTTGCAAATATCGCGCTGGGCGAGTACGTCAACTACGGTTGAACCAACGTTCCCACCGGCTCCAACTACTGTTACTTTCATGTGTTCTTGGTTTTGATGTTCGGTTTATGATTTAAAATACTTTTGCTTCATGAACTTCTTATAAAGATAACAAAACGAGGCGGATGATTCAGATTTCCGACAGGTTGAATTTTTGACTGGATTTAAAGAAACGTATGTACTTAAAAGAGCCAGAAGTTGTCATCCCGAGTGGGCTGCAAAATGTGTAGAGTTGTTTTTTTGAATACGAGGGACTGTGTCCGACTGCCGGCGTGATCTCAATTTTTAATACAATTTGTCAGTGTAAAACCAATTCCACCAATTTTTAAAGGCGTCTCCTTCCTTGGCGCCCCTGGGCGTTAGGGAAGGAACAAGGATGGGTTTTGGTGCCATTGATTCTGACTCTGTAGCAGATCCATGTTTTTAACAACTTCAAGCCTTTCGCTACAGGACCCTTTCTCTGTCTCTTTCCCTAACGGGCAAGCCCGCCAATGAAAGAGGACTCAATGGCTGCTTACGTTATAATTTCAACTACTTCTAATCATAATATCAAAAAATTCACACCTACAAATTCTCCTTAATATGAGTGGCGATCTGCTCGGCGTGTACGCGGGAGTTTTCAATAAACAACCGGCTGGTATCCATTCCACCACAAACAACTCCTGCCACATAAACGCCATTGCGCTTCGTTTCCAGGCTATCTTCATTGTACACCGGCATACACTTTTCGTCATCGGTGAGCTCAACACCCAGCGATTCCATCAGTTCATAGTTGGGATGATATCCGGTCATCGCCAATACAAAATCATTCTCTAATGTCACTTCTCCATCCGGGGTGTTGATGATCACTTCTTTCTCACGGATCTCCTTCACTTCAGAATTTACATAAGCCGGGATCTCTCCATTTTTGATCCGGTTTTCGATATCCGGTTTCACCCAATATTTCACGGAACCTTTAATGGAATCGTACTTTAGCAGCATTGTTACTTCGGCACCACTTCTCCAGCATTCAAGAGCCACATCAGCACCGGAATTCCCCCCGCCGATCACCAGCACTTTTTGCCAGGCATAGGGATGAGGCTCATCATAATAATGCTTCACTTTGGGAAGATCCTCTCCCGGTACGCCCATCATATTGGCCTGACCGTAAAACCCGGTGGCCACTACAACTTTCTCTGCTTTGTAAACATCTTTGTCGGTTTTCACCGTAAAATTGCCGTCTTCCCCATCCATGGAGATTACCGATTCATACAAATTGATCGGCAGCTCATAATGCTCTGCAACGCGCCGATAATATTCAAGTGCTTCCGCGCGGGTGGGTTTGGAACCATGTGAGATGAAGGGCACATTCCCGATCTCGAGCTTATCGGAGGTGGAGAAAAAGGTCATGTTAGTGGGATAGTTGTACAGTGAATTTACCAGACAACCGCGTTCGATGATTTTGAAAGGGATGTTTTTCTCTTGAAGGGCAATTCCGGTGGCAAGTCCGATAGGACCGGCGCCAATAATGATAACCATATGTTTTACTTGATTTGGAAGATTTGAGTAAGTGAATATTTCAACACCGTAAAGATACGAATCGTTTGAGTGATTGAACAATGTTTGCCACAATGAACGATTTCGGAACAAGACGGGATGTTGTACCTTTGAACCCTTGAATCAAACTTAATTACTAAAAATTATATGCTCCGGTTTCTTTATTTCTTTTGTGTGATGTTGCTTTTTCCCATCTTTTCAGCCCAGGCTCAACTCTTAAATGTGGAGGGCGTTCGCACCAGCGGTGATTCAGCCGGTTGGTATGGCGAACTTGAATTCGATCTTGCTCTGAAGGGCTATAATGAGCGGGTGCTGGAATTCACCAACGAATCCAATCTGTCCTATTTTTCTGATCGCCATGCCTACATGCTCCTCAATAGTCTTAATTTTGTGAATATTGACGGAAACTCGTTGATCAGCAGCGGATATCTTCATCTCCGATCAACCTTCTTGAGGAAAGGAAAATGGTCGCCCGAAGCCTTCACTCAATATCAGTATAACAGAAACTTGGGATTGAATGACCGGGCTTTGGCCGGGGCTGGAATTAAATATCGATTTCACCGATCTGAAAAATGGCAAGCCAGCATCTCTACAGCTTTTATGTATGAATTTGAGGAATGGCAACTGGCCGATCAGCCTTCCATCAAAAATGAGTACTTCAAAAGCAGCAGCAATATCTCTTTACGGGGAAAGATCAGTGATACTGCTTCATTTCTGTTGATCGGGTATTACCAGGCGAGGCCAGATCAGTTCTTTAAAGCACGATCTATTGTGGAAACCGAGCTGGAAATGGATATCACCAAACGGGTAGCGGTGAGCATTAGTTTTGTGGCTTCCTATGATGCCGCGCCTATCATTGACATCCCAAATATAACCTACGAATTAAGCAACGGACTGGTGATCAAACTTTAGTGCACACCTGATTTTACCAGCGCTGATGCACCAACTGCTTAATGTCCGATTCGTATACCTCATCGATCGCTTGCATGATGTCATCGGAAACTTCACCTTTTTCAGCAGCCTGTAAATTTGATTTCACATGCTCCACTTTGGAAGCTCCGGGAATCACACAGCTTACTTCGTTCCGCATCAATATCCAGCGGAGCGCAAGGTGAACGAGGTCGGTATTCTCAGGAAGCTGATCTTTGAGTTTTTTCACTGCTTCTACGCCTGCTTCAAAAGGAATGCCGGAGAAAGTTTCTCCCACATCAAAAGCATCTCCATCACGATTAAAGTTACGGTGATCGCCTTCCGCAAAGGTAGCATCTTTGGTGAATTTTCCGGTCAGTAATCCGCTTGCCAGAGGTACACGAACAATAATACCCACATTATTTTTCTTCGCTTTAGGAAAAAGCAATTCATGAGGCCGCTGCCGAAACATGTTGTAGATCACCTGAATGGAAGTCACATTATCGTACTCAAGTGCCTTCAGTCCCTCCTCTACTTTTTCCACGCTTACGCCGAGATTCAGGATCTTGCCTTCTTCTTTGAGTTTCTCAAATTCCCCGAATATCTCTGGTCGGTAGTACGTGTCAGTAGGAGGGCAGTGAAGCTGGATGAGGTCGATGGTTTCCACATCCATTCGTTTTAGCGAATCTTCCACATAACCACGGAGTTTGTCGGCCGTGTAGTTTTCATTGGTGTGAGGGTTGATCTGTCGCCCGCACTTCGTGGCTACATAAACACGCTTGTCGGTTTTTTTAAGGGCTTTTCCAACGGCAACTTCACTTTCGGTTCCCTTGTACACATCAGCCGTATCAATGAAATTAACTCCATTACTGATGGCTTTATCCAGGGTTTCCTGAGCGAGATCATGATCAAATTCTGTGCCCCATTTTCCACCTAATTGCCAGGTTCCAAGTGAAATTTCAGAGATCTTAAAACTGGTTTTTCCTAACGTCCTGTAATTCATTGACAAAATTATTTTGTGAGTGATTATCTATAAAAGGTAAGCAACTGATGGAATGGATTCATTCCAAGTTTATGAGTTGAATTCAACATCGTACAAGCGGATGCTTGCGCTAGTCCTTGAAATGAAAATTTGAACCTGTAACCCTGGTTCAAGCGTCCGCTTGGACCAACCTTTATTTAGGAGACAATCACTTTCCCAAAAACTCACGCATCAGATCCCTTGCTGCTTTGTAGGAAGATATCTCCTCTTCTTGCACCTGTTTTCGAAATGCAGCCAATTTTTTCTTTAATCCGGGATCATCATAAAAAGCGCGGTGCAATTCCTGATTGATGGCTTCATCCAGCCAGTAGTTGGCTTGTTCTTTTCGTTTTTTCTCGAAGAACCCTTTGGTTTTAGTGTGGCGGACAAACTCATCCACGATCTCCCATATCTCAGCAATTCTTTTATTATGGAAAGCTGAACAAGTGGCGACTTTAGGGATCCAGCCAGATTCTGTGGGAGGAAACAGATGGAGCGCATTTTTGTATTCACTCATGGCACGTTTGGCGGCCGCTTCATTTCCTGAATCCGCTTTGTTGATGGCAATAGCATCGGCCATTTCCATGATACCACGTTTAATACCTTGCAACTCGTCTCCGGCTCCGGCCAGCATCAGCAGCAAAAAGAAATCAACCATGGAATGAACCGCAGTTTCGGACTGCCCCACGCCTACGGTTTCAATAAATATGGTGTTGAATCCTGCCGCTTCACATAGCGTAATGGTTTCGCGAGTACTTCGGGCTACACCTCCAAGAGAGCCGGAAGTGGGTGTCGGGCGAATGTATGCTTTGGGATGATTGGATAAGGTCTCCATTCGCGTCTTATCACCCAGAATACTACCGCGGGTCTTAGAACTGGAAGGGTCGACAGCTAAAACAGCCAGAGATCGGTTTTCCTCTTCAATGATATAATTCCCGAATGCTTCTATAAATGTGCTTTTTCCCACTCCAGGCACGCCGGTTATTCCAATTCGAACAGAATTGCCGGAATGAGGCAGACAACCTTCAATAATTTCCTGAGCCAGATCCTGATGCTCCTTTTTCGTGCTTTCGATAAGGGTAATAGCACGACTCAGCAACATCCGGTTGCCGGCAAGAATACCTTCGATAAATTCTGTTGCTGTCGGAAATTTCCTACTCATGAACCGTTGTCTGAGTAATTTTGAATAAGTACGTCGAGGATCTGTTTGGCTGCTTTAGGTATGACCGTTCCAGGCCCAAAAACAGCAGTTACGCCGGCATCATACAAAAACTGATAATCCTGTTGGGGGATCACGCCACCGGCAACCACCATGATATCTTCTCTGCCCTGTTCTTTGAGCTCTTCAATTACTTGTGGAACCAGCGATTTGTGAGCGCCTCCCAGGCTGGAGACGCCTAAAATATGCACGTCATTTTCCACAGCTTGTCGGGCAGCTTCTTCCGGAGTTTGGAAGAGTGGACCGATATCCACATCAAAGCCAAGATCGGCGAAGCTGGTGGAAATTACTTTGGCACCACGATCGTGGCCATCCTGCCCCATTTTTGCGACCATAATTCGTGGCCGTCGACCGTCAAGATCGGCGAAATCATCGGCTCGCTGGAGGGCAGCTTTAAAATGCTCGTCATTTTTTAATTCGGAAGAATACACGCCTGAAATTGATTTTATAGTTGCTTTATAACGCCCAAAAGCTTCTTCCATGGCATTGGAAATTTCGCCTAAAGTGGCTCTCTCCCGGGCGGCATCAACGGCTAAAGCTAATAAATTTCCTTCTCCGCTTTCAGCACATTTGGTGATAGCTTCAAGACTTGCGTTTACCTTTTTGTCGTTACGATCTGCTTTCATTTTGTTAATTCGCTCGATCTGCGACTTCCGCACTTTTTCGTTATCCACTTCCAGCACATCAATTTCAGATTTTTCATCCGTTTGATATTTATTGATGCCAACAATGGTGTCTTTGCCGGAGTCGATACGAGCTTGCTTGCGGGCAGCAGCTTCTTCGATGCGCATCTTGGGGAGGCCGGTTTCGATAGCTTTGGCCATGCCTCCCAGTTCTTCTACTTCCCCGATCAGCGACCACGCCCGGCGCGCAATTTTGTCGGTCAGATATTCCACATAATAGGAACCCGCCCAGGGATCCACCGCTTTGGTGATACCCGTTTCTTCCTGTAGAAATATTTGTGTGTTTCGGGCAATTCGGGCGGAGAAATCTGTTGGCAAAGCAATGGCCTCATCCAGTGCGTTGGTGTGAAGGGATTGGGTATGCCCCAGAGCCGCAGCCATCGCTTCGATCGTCGTTCGGGCGACATTGTTATACGGATCCTGCTCGGTCAGGCTCCATCCAGAAGTTTGGGAATGCGTTCTCAGAGAAAGCGATTTTTCATTTTTAGGGTTGAAGGACTTCACGATCTTTGCCCAGAGCAGTCGTGCTGCCCGCATCTTGGCGATCTCCATAAAATGGTTCATCCCAATACCCCAGAAAAAAGAGATCCGGGGAGCAAATTCATCGATATCCATTCCGGCTTCAATGCCCGTGCGGAGATATTCAAGTCCGTCGGCGAGTGTGTAAGCCAGCTCAAGGTCACACGTAGCACCGGCTTCCTGCATGTGATATCCACTCACAGATATAGAGTTAAAGCGAGGCATATTCTGCGACGTATATTCGAAAATATCCCCGATGATCTTCATGGAAGGTTCCGGCGGATAGATGTAGGTATTGCGCACCATGAATTCTTTCAGGATGTCATTTTGAATGGTTCCGGAAAGCTGCTCAGGCTTTACTCCTTGTTCTTCGGCAGCGATAATATAAAAGGCCATCACGGGGATCACGGCACCGTTCATGGTCATGGAAACAGACATTTTATCTAAAGGAATTTGGTCGAAAAGGATCTTCATGTCCTCTACCGAGTCGATGGCCACCCCGGCTTTGCCCACATCTCCGGAAACGCGCGGATGATCAGAATCATAACCGCGATGTGTAGCCAGATCAAAAGCCACGGAAAGACCCTTTTGTCCGGCTTTCAAATTCCGGCGATAGAACGCATTGGATTCCTCAGCTGTGGAAAATCCAGCATACTGACGGATAGTCCAGGGCCTAACGGCATACATGGTAGAATATGGTCCGCGCAAGTAAGGAGGAATGCCGGCTGCATAATCCAGATGCTCAAGCTCTTCGATATCTGCTTTGGTCAATGCAGTCTTCACCGATATCTGCTCGGCAGTTTCCCAGGCTTCATTACTTTTTTTGTTCGTTGATTTCAGCGAACTCAGGTTCAGATCGATATTAGAAAAATCCTTCTTCATTATGCGTCTCCCTTTTGAAGTTCAACTTCCATATTCAAAGGCTCGATTGTTTCTATTTCGAAATCATTGCCATTCTGTTCCGCGGAAGAGTAATTTTGAATTTTGAATTCTAAATTTTGAATTAAATCATCAGGCTGATATTTATTCACGCCCACCAGTGTCTTTTCCTTCTCTTTGTAGGCTTTGATTTTTTGTTTGCGTGATTTATGGATTTCATCCTGAATAAAACCGGATTTCAAACACTCATAAAAGCCGCCTTTTTGTTCAATTTTTTGAAACAGTTTCCAGCTTTCTTCGGCGATCTTTTCCGTCAGCGTTTCTATATAATATGAGCCGGCTCCGGGATCGGCAACTTTATCAAAATAGGCTTCTTCTTGCAGAATGAGCTGTACATTCCTTGAAATACGGCTGGAGAATTCGGAGGGCTCGTCAAAATGCTGATCGTATGGAAAAACGGTCAGGCTGTCTGCTTCACCCAACACGGCCGACATCGCCTCAGTAGTTGCACGAAGCATGTTGGTGTGGGCATCGTTCTGGGTTTTGTTCCAAAGTGCTGTTTCAGCGTGAACCAAAAAGTCAGATCCGTCTGAACCATAGGATCCCAATATCTGATTCCACATTAAACGGAAGGCCCGTAACTTTGCGATCTCCGGAAAATAACTGTTGGACATGGCGAAGTTGAAGCTCAGGCTGGTGTTTTTATCCAATAATCCCAGGATCTCATTACCGGCAGCCAGCGCAAATGCAGACTGCTGAATGATATCGGCGCCCGCATTTGCATAACCGCTCAGATCAATATTCAATGAAAAGGGGAGAGCTTTCAGGCTCTTTTCAATGGCATCTTTAGAGCTCAGTTTTCCAGAAAAGATTGCTTGTAAAAAAGGGTCACGTGTAACGGAAATTTCTAAGTCGTTCTGATTTAGATTCCTCGAATCGATCAGGGCATCCAAACCCTCAACCAGCGTTTTTCCACTGAATTCACTTCCAAACTTCACGCTAATTATATCAATTTGGATATCCTTGAAAAGCTGTTCAACATCAGAGGCTGAGGAAATGGCATCCGGTTCACCATAAAAAAACAGACCGGAAGCTCCATTTTGCAATGCATTCAAAGCGGTTTGATTGGCAGACTCAATGTCCTTCACCAGCACCGGTTGAAAGATGATCCAATTGCCCGAAGCTCGAACAGGTTTGGGGAAGTGAGAGAGTTCGCGGAGATGCTCACTTCGATAAAAAGGAAGGACTTCGAGCTCATTTTCAGGGTTCCAGCTAAGAACTTTTTTGTAGTTCTTGCCTTTCAGATCTTGCTCGATGACCGCTTCCCACTTTTCAGTAGAAGTGGGCGGAAACTCGTTAAAATTAAGATTGGCTTCAAAATCTAAAGTATCCAAAACAGCCTGATTGGTTTTAGTGTTGAGATTACAGCTCAAAATAAAGCAGTGAAAATTTCTTTACTAATAGATGTTAAAAAATACGGTTTTAATTAGTAAAAAAGCGCTTTCAATTTGTATATTCACTTCCGATTTTAAAGCTAACAAAAAATACTTACTCATTGATGGAACAACTCGAGCAACTCATTCCCCCTTTAACCCAGCTCACCGAAGACGAGCAAATGTTGAAAGAAGCAGCAGCTGATTTTGCGGAAGCTTCGATCAAGCCTTTAGTGGAAGAAATGGACGAAAAGGCCAAGCTCGATCCCGATCTGGTTAAACAGTTTTTTGAGATGGGATTGATGGGGATTGATATTCCTGAGAAGTATGCAGGCGGTGGCGGTACCTTTATGATGTCGGTTGTAGCCATCGAACAAATATCTCGTGTTGACGCCTCAGCCGGTGTATTCATGGATGTACAGAATACACTTGTGAACAATGCTTTTGTGAATTTTGCATCTGATCATCTTAAAGAAAAATATTTACCGCAATTGGCTACCGAGAAAGTGGGAGCTTATTGTTTATCTGAAGCCGGCTCCGGCAGTGATGCTTTTGGGCTTAAAACTTCAGCTAAAGAAGATGGAGATCATTTTGTGCTGAATGGTTCCAAGCTCTGGATCACCAATGCCAATGAAGCGGATATCTTTTTGGTGTTCGCGAATATCAACCCGGAAGAAGGGTATCGTGGCATCACCGCTTTTGTGGTTGAGCGCGATATGGAAGGCTTCTCAGTATCTAAGAAGGAAAATAAGCTGGGAATTCGAGCCAGCTCAACGTGTGAGATCTTATTGGATGAAGTTCGCGTTCCCAAAGAAAATGTTTTGGGTGAAGTTGGAAAAGGATATAAAGTAGCCATGGAGACCTTGAATGAAGGTCGTATTGGAATTGGCGCACAAATGATCGGAATAGCTCAGGGCGCTTTTGATGCAGCATTGGCTTACGTTCAGGAGCGCAAACAATTTGGAAAGGCAATTTCTGATTTCCAGGGTGTTCAGTTTCAATTAGCCCGCATGGCAACAGATATTGAAACCGCCCGTTTGTTAGTGTATAATGCAGCCCGGACAAAGATGTCGGGGCAAAAGTTTTTGAAAGAAGCCGCTATGGCTAAGTTCTATTCTTCGGAAGTTGCGGAAAAAGTAGCTTCTCAGGCTGTAGATCTTTTTGGCGGATATGGTTATGTGAAAGAATATCCCGTAGAGAAATATTACCGAGATTCTAAGATCGGTAAGATCTACGAGGGTACAACGAACATGCAGCTCAGCACAATTGCTAAGTTGCTACTTCGATGAGTGAGTGAGAAAAAGGGGGCTTCGGCCCCCTTTTTTATTTAAAGAAGTTGCCGGTTTCAGATCATGAAAGCAGCAGTGCTTTGGCAAGCTCGTTATATTCATGCTTCCTTCCTTCCTGCTAATTTCAAACAGCAGGTCAATAGCTTTATCAGGAACTTCAGTCAGCACCCAAAAAACTATTTTAGCTTTGAAATTTGTTGATGTATTTTTGTCGCCGTTGCATTCCACCGGCAGAAATAACAAAGTGGACCCTGATCGGTTGTTTGATTTATTCTACAATTATACTGTTAACAGCTTAAAAAGCACATTGTGAATAAATTTCCTTTAATTGGAATGATGTCGAATAAAACTAAGTTTTAGTTTGGCAGAAAAATACATCAAGACTATCTCTAGCATCAAAAATAATTAAGAAATGGATCGCAAGTTAGACCAAAAGATTTTAGATCAGCTAAAACAATGCAGTAAAGACGAAGCTTCATATTCAAAACTACAGGAATTATTTGGAGAGTTATTCGATCGTTTTCAGGAAGCGAGCAGCCAGCTCAAGCTCTTGGAGCAGGCTATAAAACACGATTATGATTCCATCCTAATTACTGACCTGAGTCTCGAAAAGCCAGGTCCTAAGATTGTTTATGTGAACGATGGCTTTACCCGGATGACTGGCTACAGTAAAGAAGAGGCGATCGGGAATACCCCGCGAATGCTGCAGGGAGAAAAAACGGATCGCAAGGTGCTGGATCGCTTAAAAGAGCGCTTGATCGAAGGGCAGGCATTTTTTGGTCACACTGTAAATTATAAAAAAGACGGGTCGGAGTTTATTAATCAGTGGGATATCCATCCTCTCACAAACGACAGCGGTGAGATCACACACTGGGTTTCTTATCAGAGAGACATTACCGACCGCAAAGAATCCAGCAAGCTTATTTTTGATGCCAATCTTGATTTTGATAATCTGACTGAAGAATCCAAAAAGACATTCATAGACCTGGATGTACAGGGGAACATCACCACTTCCAACAATTCATTTAAGAATATACTGGGATATGATGCCGATGAACTGAAAACCGTTAAGATCTGGGATCTTGTAGTTGAGGAAGACAAAGAAGAGTTGAAATCTTTGTTTGCTGACTTTGAAGCTAAAGATGTTGAAGAGAAACCCTATAGATGGCATTTCATTAAGAAAGACGGGGACGAAGTTAAGCTTGAAGCTCATATTAGTTACTTTATCAGTAATGATGAAACAGTGATCCGCATTCAATTTGATAACCTCTCGCTGCGTGCCCGGGTTATTGAAACACTGAAAAAGAAAAAAGCAGAATTCCAGAACATCGTAGGTAAAAAAGATGAATTTACCCTCCGTTTTGTTGTGGATGAGCAAGGCAAGACAGGCTGTAAATTCGTGTCCGATAACTTCACAACTCTTACAGGCATAGATCCGGATGATGTGTTGGGACAGGGAATTAAGAATGTGGTTCATGCAGATGATATTGGCGGCCTGGAGAAAGCACTGGAAGATGCTTTTAACGGAAAGCCCTCTACTGTCTCATGCAAATACAAAACTGCGGATGATAATTATATTTCTGTAGTACACTCTTTTAAACCTGACTACGGTTCAAACCCGGATGTAGTTGAAAGCGTGAAAGCAGTAGCCATGATAGAGCTGGAAGTGGAAAATTAAATCCGCCACAAAAAATAATTTCCAAAAGCCTGCCAATGTGCAGGCTTTTTCTTTAAGTAGAAGAATTGAAACGGTATATTTAAATAAAAAAGAGCCATGGATATTCAGGATAAAGGAAAGCGCATTGTCAAAGAATTTGAATTACTGCAAGATTGGCCCGAGCGTTACAAGTACATCATCAAATTAGGAACTAAATTAGAGCCGTTACCTGCCGAAGCCAAGACGGATGACAACCTGGTAAAAGGCTGTCAAAGTAAGGTTTGGTTAACAGCCAGCGTGGTAGACGATAAAGTAGAGTTTAAGGCAGACAGTGACGCAGCGATCACCAAAGGCCTGGTTGCTTTAATGGTTCGGTTTTACTCCCAAGAAGAGCCGGATACCATCATTAACACCTCTCCGTTTTTTATAGATGAAATTGGTATGGCTAAACACCTTTCGCCTACACGCGCAAATGGTTTGGCTTCTATGGTTAAGCAGATGAAGATCTACGCTATGGCCTTTAACTCGCAAAAAAAGTTATCGTAATCTAATGGTAAGGGACGTATTATTTCTGTTAATTCCTCTATTAATGGGGATGACTAATGGATATGAGTAGCAAATTTTCACTTACCGGAATTTCTGACATTGCTCTTGGTAAAGATCTGCGATCGGGGGATAATATTGTAGGGAAAAAAGCGGGGATGTCTGTTCTGAATTCAGTTTCGTTTTTCCTGGCAGGAGTTTCCATTTTGTTCCTCGTTGCCTTTCAGATCAATGAGTCGGTGTCGCTAACCTGGTTCTTTCTTTCGGAGGCCATAGCCTTTCTTTTGATCCCGCTTTTAGCCCGGCAGGGATTCGAAAAAGCAGCAAAGATACTACTTATCGCTTATGCCGATGTGGGAATCGTGATCCTTAGCTCGGTATTTGGCGGAGATGCAATGATCCAGGCATTCTTCATTCCAGCAATGGGCTTATCCATTCTGCTTTTTACCAATTCCGAGATCGTATTGCGTAATGTCGGTATCGCGATCTCGATCCTCTCATATTTCATCCTCGATTACATCATCTTTGAAAGGATCAGTATTTCTGAAGACGGTTTCTCCGTAGTGCGCTGGAGCGTACTTAGCGGTTCGTTTGTGACCACATGGCTCATCTTTAACACCTTCTCCCAATTCAAGGAAAACGCCGAAAGCCAGACTTTAGAGCTGCTGGAAAAAGAGAAGGAGCTCAATCAGGAGTTGAATTTTAAACAGGAAAAGCTGGAGAATTATATCCAACAGCTTGAGGTGGCTACCGAAGAACTGGCAAAAAGCACGAAAGCAAAATCAGAGTTCCTGGCAACCATGAGTCATGAGATCAGAACTCCGATGAATGCTATTTTAGGGATGACCCATTTGCTGAAGCAAGACAGTCCCCGAAAAGATCAGGTTGAGCCGATCAATATTCTTGATTTCTCAGGTAAAACCCTGTTGTCTCTTATAGATGATGTACTCGACTTTTCAAAAATTGAAGCCGGAAGAATTGAATTTGAAGCGATTGAATTTGAACTCAATAAACTAGTGAATGTTATACTGGAGAGCTTTAAAGTGACCGCCCAAAATAAGGGTATCAACATTGAAGCCAGCATAGAAGAAACGATCCCAAATACGTTGATCGGTGATCCTGCTCGTCTTACACAGATTCTGAATAACCTGTTTAGTAATGCACTGAAATTTACTGAGGAAGGTGCTGTGAAATTAAAAATACACCAGCAAGAAGACTTTGGAGATCGGGTAAAGCTTCAATTTGCTATCTCTGATACAGGCATTGGCATTGCACCGGAACGCGTTGAAACTATTTTTGAAAGTTTTACCCAGGCAAGCCAAAATACAAAAAGACTTTTTGGAGGTACCGGTCTGGGGCTTACCATCAGTAAGCAGCTGGCCGAACTGCAGGGAGGAGCCATTTCCGTTGAAAGTGAGAAAGGTGTTGGAAGTACCTTCTTTGTTGAACTGACTTTTGGAAAAGGGGAAGCCAAAGAAGATGAACAGGATGTGATAGCTGAAAAAGAAGGAGATAAAAGTCTTGCAGGGTTAAAGATCTTACTGGCTGAAGATAATGTGGTAAATCAAAAAGTAATGCAACGTTTTCTGGAGCGCTGGAATGTGGATATGACGGTAGTGGAAGATGGAGTTGAGGTCATGGAAGCGATGCAGCAGAACAACTTTGATTTGATCCTGATGGATCTTCAAATGCCAAATATGGATGGCTATGAAGCTTCAGAGCAGATCAGAAAAATGGACGATCCTTATAAGCGGAAGATCCCAATTATTGCCCTTACTGCAGCGGCTTTAAAGGAAGTGCGCGAACAGGTATATGCTGCGGGGATGAACGACTTTGTCACCAAGCCATTCAATCCGTCAGATCTTGAAGAAAAGCTATACAACCACACCCGCAAGTAACAAAAGGTTATAGAAAGTTTTTAAGAAGCCGTTTCAGTTTTGGAACGGCTTTTTTTATGGATGAAATTTTCAAAATCTGTAAAGCAAAAAAAAGAGCCGCTCCGTATCAGGGAACGACTCTTGGGTTTTCGGGGTACAAATGAAATTCGTATTAAGATGCTTCGTTAATTTGTTCAGGTAACATGACATGGAAGGTTGTTCCGACTCCTTCGCGAGTGTCTACCTTAATCGTTCCGTCATGGAGTTCTACTAGTTTCTTTACGATAGGAAGTCCGATTCCGCTACTCATTTCACCCAAAGTACCCTGCCGCTGATGGGCTTTACTTTTTTCAAAAAGCTTTGGCAGAAAATGTTCCGGAATGCCTATGCCGTTGTCAGCTACAGATAGGTGGAGCAGGCGAGGTGTGCCTCCCAGGATCTCCGCGTCTATGGAAACGATGTTACCCTCGGGGCTGAACTTCAGTGCGTTAGAGATCAAATTACTGGCAAGGAGCTTGAATTTTTCTTCATCCAGGCAAAACGGATCAGGGGTATTGCACTTCAATTCCATCTGTAATTTCTTGGCATCAGCTAAAGGAGTATAAATAGTGATCAGTTCTTGCACGGTCTCATCGATCTTAACTTTACTGTTGTGCAGTTTGGTATGCTGATCTGAGAGTACGTTTTCCATCAATTCGTTGGTGTAACTGAGGAGTTTTCTGCCGCTCATTTCAATTATAGACAACATCTTGTTGAGCTCCTCTATGTCACCATCCCATGCCTGTTGCAGGTAGTGTGCCGAACTAATAATTCCGTTCATGGGGCTCTTGATATCATGATTCACAACGCGAAGAAAATGGTCTTTTTCAATATTTAGTTGTTCTAACTCGCGTTGCTTTTTACGAAGCTCCAACCGACTTATGATCTCCTCTGAAATAGTTTTTAGCGCCTTCTTTTGTTTGTCTGTCAGGCTCTTTGGACTGAAGTCCAAGACACAAATAGCACCAATGTTGTATCCATCGGGTGTTTTTAGCGGATACCCGGCATATGAACGGTACTGGGGATCTTCCACTACAAAATCTTTATCTTTGAAACGCTCGTCCTGTCGCAGATCCTCTATTTCCACCGTATCATTCTGCAAGACCGTGTATTGGCACACAGTATTTGAGCGATGTTCAATGCCGCCCGCTTCAACGCCATATGCTGCTTTGGTCCACTGCCGGTCGTAATCCAGTAAATTCATCAGAGAGGCAGGGGAATCGGTGATGGTAGCTGCCAGTTCAACTAAAGCATCAAACTCATTTTCAGGCAGGGAATCTAAAATATCGTACTCGTGTAGTTTACTCTGCCGTGCTTCCTCGTTTTCAGGAACCGGATATCCATCAATGTTATTTTTCTTAAGGTCTTCCATAACTTCCATCTAACTGTTCAGGGCGTTGTGAGGTCCTTTGATTTCCCGCTTGGCAAAATTAACCGTCAGTAATCCATTTGCTTGATTTACGGTCAGTTCCCCTCCTATCTGACGCAGCAGAACAGAGATAAGTTCTTCCCGGAGATTTGAAAACGAGTCATCACATTTTCTAAAATATTCTAAGTAGTTATTCGAATGCTCTTTTATAGCTATTTCCACACACTCATCGTTGTTTGTAAGGATGAGTTCCAGGTCTCCCGCTTGGTCTTTGTAGTAGCCAACGTGTATTTCTTTCAAAGTGGCTAATATTTCATTTAGGAGGATACCGGCAGGGATGGCCTGATTTACGTTCATGATGACGTCATCCAGGGTTGTGCTGGCTATTAATTCTCCGGTCGATTTTGCATCAGAATCGAGGACTCTCGAGATATAATCTTTAAAGCTAACATGAGAAAGGCTTTCATTCTGATAAAGCAGTTCATGAATTTTAGCGATAGAAGTAATGCGAGATTGGGTGGAACTAAGAAGTTTGTCGATCTCACTGTTCTCATTACCCATTAACTCCAGTTCCAGCAGTCCGGATATGATCGCGAGGTTGTTCTTTACCCGGTGATGCACTTCCCCAAGTAATGTATTCTTCTCTGACAGGGATTTCTCGATGGTGTTGCGTGCCAGTACCTGTTCGGTTACATCAATGGCTTCAATTAAAATCCCATATATATCGTTTCCATCATCTTGCAACGGTTTGAACACAAAGTTCAGGTAGTGCGTTACATTGGCGCCTTCTTTTCCATTTTTGAAATAGACTCTGCGTTCATTGAATTGCTGGGTTTTACCGGAGTTATAACAATCTTCCAAGACTTCGGAAAAACCTTGTTCACTCAATTCAGGCAATACACGCTCAAATGATTTACCCTCCACCAACTGGCGGTCTATAAGTTCTTTGTATTTCTGGTTTGCATAGGTATATATGTGATTTGGCCCTTCCAGCATGGCAATGGCAGAGGGGGCTTCATCAAACATTTCCTGCAGATGCAGGCGTGCTGTCTTCTCAGTTTCGAGTAGTTCCACGACCTGATCTTCGAGTTGCTTACGCTCTGTGATATCCACATACATGCCGTAGATAGCTATTACTTCCCCTTCAAGCTCAACGGGCACGCCGCCTACCAACACGGGTATTTTGGTGCCATCTTTGTGAAGCCGAACAGCTTCATTCTGAAAACTGTCTCCGGTGAAACTCATTTGGGAAAAAGACTCTCCCTGTTCGTTCATACTTTCGGGAACAATGAGATCATCCAGCAGCTGTCCGGAAATTTCTTCTCCGTTGTAGCCAAATAACTTCTCGAAACTCTTATTGCTGTTTTGGATGGCTCCATTGGTGTCGACCAGAACAATACCGATCGGGGAGTTATAGAAAAGCTGATCAAGTAATTCAGAATTACGTCTTCGTTCAAGTTCTGATTCTCTGAAATCACTTCGGTTTATGCCGCCCCCAACAATGAAGTTTTTACCATTCTGTTTGAAACTGGTACCGCGGATGAGGTAGTGAACGGCTTCTCCACTTTTTGATAGGCAACGCGCCTCAATACTTATTTTATTTCCTTTCAACTCATCCTGTAAAATATTTTCAAGCTTGTAGCGATCTTCAGGATGCATGAATTCCATCACATTCATACGAGAGATCTCTTCGGCTGTGTATCCAAGGTCTTGCTCAAGAATGGAATTCCACCGAACCATTTCACCTTCTACACTGAATACGAAAAATGCGGTAGGCAAGGCAGATATGGCTAATTCCGTAAAATCTTTTTCCTGTAATAACTGATGCTGAATGTTTTTCCGGGATGAAATATCATTTATACTGACGATGGTTTTTTCGGTGCCATCTTCAGCATCAAAAATAACGCTGTTTACTTCTACAGGTATTTTTTCTCCGGAACTATGAGTGAACTCCAGCTCTCCGGAAAAAGACCCATTTTCTCTTCGGTTTTCCAGGGCTTGTGCATTTGGTGAGTGAGAGGTGTCGAATATAAGCTTTCGGCCTCCTTCAATAATTTCATCTTTGGTAAAGCCCAGTATACTGCAAGCCGCTGAATTTGCATCCAAAACAGTTCCGTTGGGGCGCCCAATGAGCGTTCCAACCATCGTATTGTTGAACTGCAATTTGTATTGATGTTCGGATTGCTTCAGTGCTTTCTCCGCTTCTTTTTTGGCTGTAATGTCACTGAATGCCCAGCTTGTAGTGGTGCTGCCATCTGAATTGCGAAACATGGTCACACTAAGTTCAACAGGCACACTATTGCCATTTGCGGTGGTGAGCTCATACTCACCAAAATAATTTCCTTCCCGGTTGATCCTTTTCTGTAGTTTGGCAGGATGCAGGTCCAGCGTCTGGTCCAGATACTTGTTCAGCTCGGAATAGGTGATAGCTTGCTGAGTGGTTTCCAGAATATTACAGGCCACATTATTGGCATCAATCACAACATTATTATCCGTTGCTATCAAAATGCCGTACAAGCTGTTATTGAAATGTGATTCAAACAGTTGGCGGGCCTCTCGCAGGTAATTCTTTTCCTCCGTTTGGTCGCTGACATCCTCATAGATAAGCACAGCGCCCTGTTCATAGCCGAGGGAGTTGACGGTTACGCGAAACCATTTTTTTTGCCCGCCAGCGGTAAGGGCAATTTTGGTCTCAAAAGTACCAAGTTCTTGATTCAGCACTTCTTTGATACCTAATAATAGTCGAAGGGCAAAGTCATTGCCCTCCGCAAGGGGAGTCTGTAAGCTTTTTAGTATGCTTTCTTCTAATTCAGGGTGACTCCAGTTTCTCTCTAACTCTTGACCAGCCTTTTTCCATTGTTTATTAAATGCAACTACTTCTCCCTCTGCATTCAGAATAGCGATCTGTGATCTCAATGCATTTAATATTGCAAAGCTGACCTCATCAAGCTCTATAATGGAAAATATGTGATCTTGTTTAACCATAGGGTATAGCAGAACTAACTGCCTTTGTTTTTTTGTCTGTATTTAAGGTAGGCAGCAAAACTCTCTCGCGAATGACGTGAAAAGCCTATTTTTTAAAATAGGTTGAAAAGCCTAAAAACCACTTCTTTGGCCTAGGTGAAAATACCTACACGCCTTTTAGCTAAAGCAGATGTAATTTTTACCGGCAAGAGTTTCTTCCACGGCAGTTACCACTTCACCTTCGGCAGGGGCTATGGGAATGATGCCGTTTGCACCTGCATTCATCAAAGGTTCAACGAATTTTTTCATTGAATAAGGATGGATCACGATCAGGGCGCAATTGGAGAAATGCTCGTTCACGATTCTGATCTTTTCGGGGGCATTTCTAAGGTCAACAGATGTATTTAGATCAAAGAAAACCAGATCAGGATCTACGTTAGGGAGGGACTCGTTTTCATCAAAAATACTTTTATGCTCCACCATCACCACATTTGAATCAAGATGAGTTTGAAGGGCATCCAGAATCAAGCTATTGGTTTGATTCAGTTTTGCTATGTAAAGGATCTGCAGCATGCTGATTTGATGATATAGGAGATGTAGAACTGTTAAATATCAATGTAGTTCTATAAGTACAATAAAAAATCAGTGATAACACCTATTTTATTTGGAATATACATAGGTGTTTTTACCTACGTAATTTATGAATAGTTGTCATTAGGTGAACTAAAGCAGGATATTTTTAAATAACTTGGCATGGACCGTCCGCGCCACATCCACCAATTCATTTTCATTCAGTACCAAATTCAAAATACGCTTTTCTTTGGTGAAAGATATCATATCGGTTTCAGCAGTGCCCAGGGAGGAAAAAACCGACTCAATAAGTGCATCTGCGGAATAAATAGAACAACCGATCAGAGTCAGCACTCCTTTGCCTTTTTCGATGGAAACAGTACCCACTTCAATGAATTCTTTCGAAAGCTTGTCCAGGATCTCATCATCAGAAAGAGCAATAGTAACGGAGGCTTCGGTAGTATTGACGGCATCAACGGCAAGCCTGTGCTTTTCAAGGACGGCGAATACTTTGGTCAGGAAAGAGTATCCCATCACTGTTTCGTAGGCACTTACAGTAACGGTTGCCATATTTTTCTTGAAGGAAAGTGCCAGCACCTCGAGGTCATGATCGGAATCCCTGACAATCTTGGTGCCCGGATCTTCGGGTTTAAACATATTCTTCACAAAAACAGGAATGTTTCGTTCCTGAGCAGGTTTCAGGGTAGAAGGGTGAAGGACTTTAGCTCCAAAATAAGCCATTTCGGTTGCGTCAAAATAACTCATCTCTTTAAGCGGCTTGGCTTCGGTGATGAACCGTGGATCGCCTGTATAAACGCCGCTTACATCCGTCCAGATCTCGATGGTTTCTGCGCCCACCGCTCCTCCGATCAGGCTGGCGGTATAATCCGAGCCCTCAAACCCAAGCGTGGTAACGGTCTTGTCAGGAGCTTCCCCATAAAACCCGCCAATAATGGGAGTGAACCCACTTTCCAGTACCGTTTCCAAAGAGCCACAGCGCTGATTTATGAGCAGACGGTTTGGATTGGCACGGCCATATTCGTTATCCGTTTTAATGAGCTTGCGGGCCTCAATATGCTGGGTAAGCATATCCAGCGCCAGCCCACATTGTGCCAGCAGGTACGAGGAAATTTGTTCACCAATAGCTGAGATAGCATCCTTCATTTGTGGAGACAAGGTTTTCTGTCGCCGGGTGTACGTCAGCAGTTTATTAAGCTTGCTGATCTTAGCAGCGGTATGTTTATCACAGCTGTCTTTAATGAGTTTATTTTTGGGATGTGGATTCTCCTGGAGGAAATCCTCAACGATCTTACTATGGCGTTGTTGAATAGATGTGGAGATCTCGAATGCTTCTTCCAGCTTTCCTTTTGAAGCTAATTGAGCCGCTTCCACCAATTGCCGTGTTGTGCGAGCTGTAGCTGAAACCACTACGACCGGCCACTCATATTTTTGGATGATCTCTAACACTTGTTTCCATGTTTTGTGATCGGCCATGGAGGTACCGCCAAATTTCAGAACGTTGATCTGCATAGAATCTCTTACTTAAAAATTGCGTTGAAAAATACGGGGAATCTCTTCTTATTCCATCTCAAATTCGGAATTAAGTTTCGGTGTTAATTGCCACAGAATTTCAAAAACACGAAAGTTTATACTTTAGCTCTCGTTACAAAGCTTCGGCTTTGTAATACAGTCTCGGAAACTCATGCTTCTCCCTTGTCTTTATATTTGATCTTTTTGCTAGTGATGGGCGTCTTTGTTCTTTTGTGCCGACAAAAGAACCAAAAGCTCCCGGCTGCGAAAAAAGAGCTAAATCTGACTACATTTCACTAAAAGAAATCAATGCTCCTTCACGATCGGAGATTGCGTCTTAGTTGGTCCGCGGTATGATTTCTTTCTTTACGCTTCATTTCGTCATCTTCTTAGCGCTCTTTTCTCTTAGGCCGATGGAATATTGAACAAAGAACATCCAACATTTAGCGAAGAAGTGTAAAATAGTCATTCCTGCGGAGGCAGGGATCTAATAGTTTCAACCTCAGATTAGGTTGATTCATGAATGCGGCGGAGTAATAGATTTTTGGATTACTCGACCCCAGCGGGGTCATATGTCAGTAGCCCCGGGTAAGTCCCGTTGGGAGGCTGAAGATAGGGTTGCTATATTTGCCGGGCGCAACCCGGGGTAAAGAGAAACAAAATGTATAAATTTTTGCCTGGGAATTTTTTAGGGAATGGATGTCAATCAAAAATTGGGTATAGAGTTTAATAACGTACCTAACATTCCGCTTTATCCTTGTTCCATTTCGTGACTAACCCAAAGAAACGGTATCTTTCATGTATGAATGAAAAACCTCTACAAGTTGCGGTAATCGGTGGCGGAGCTGCAGGATTTTTTGCGGCAATTTCAGCTAAAACGAATCACCCTGAAGCTAAAGTCACAATCTATGAAAAGTCGAATAAACTGCTTTCAAAAGTGCGAATATCCGGTGGTGGTCGATGTAATGTAACCCACCATTGTTTTGATGTTCGGGAGTTAGTGAAGTTCTATCCACGTGGAGAGCGGCCGCTGAAGAAAGCATTCGGGATGTTTTCGCCAACCGATACCGTAGAATGGTTTGAAAGCCGCGGGGTGAATTTGAAGTCCGAGTCAGACGGACGCATGTTCCCCACCACTGATGATTCTGAAACCATCATCAACTGCCTGATGCGGGAAACCCGAAAGCTGGGGATCGGTATCAAAACCAAAGCGAATATAAAGTCCTTAAAGAAATTGAATTCAGGCTACGAAATGGACTTGTATCGCAGTGGAAGGATCAAGGCCGATAAAGTAATTGTTGCAACGGGTGGAAGTCCGCGGGCGAGTGGCTTCGACTGGCTGCGCGAGCTGGATCATGAGATCGAAGAACCGGTGCCTTCCCTTTTCACGTTCAATATGCCGGGGGAGCCGATCAAAGAATTGATGGGTGTAGTTGCTGAACCCGTTTCAGTAAAGATCATGGGGTCAAAATTACAAAGCAGTGGTCCACTGTTGATCACCCATTGGGGAATGAGCGGTCCGGCAATTCTGAAATTATCCGCATTCGGTGCACGTGAACTCAATGAAAAGGATTATGAATTTAAGGCATTGGTCAACTGGACCGGAGAGCGCGCTGAGCAAGAAGTTCGTGCCATCCTGAAAGAAGTGGTAAGTGATCATGGGTTAAAAAAGATCCATAATGTGAATCCCTTTGGACTACCCGGTCGATTATGGGAATTCCTGATCGAAAAACTAGACCTCGGGGAGGATATGATCTGGCAGAATATGGGTAAGAAGAATATCAACCGGTTAGTACATTTGCTCACAAATGATGAATATCAGGTTCAGGGCAAAACCACCTTTAAAGAAGAATTTGTGACCTGCGGGGGAATCAGTTTACAGGATGTAGACATGAAAACCATGGAAAGCCGTAAGTCTCCTGATCTGTATTTTGCAGGTGAGGTGTTAGATGTTGACGGCGTAACCGGTGGATTCAACTTTCAGGCTGCCTGGACGACGGGTTATATTGCAGGAAAGCTGAGGTAATTTAAAATTACTCTATCTCATCCGAATAAATAGTCGGGTTTGCTTCTCTTAAGTTATATGCGCTCCGCATCACTTCTCCATAAGCTCCGGCGCTGCGGATAGCAACCAGATCGCCACGTTTGACTTCCGGGATGGAAATGTCTTTGCGGAAGGTGTCTGAACTTTCACAGATGGGGCCAACCACGTCGTAATTCTTCTCCGGTTTGGAGCTGGTTAACACATCAATACGGTGGGCCGCCTGGTACAATGCTGGACGAATGAGTTCGGTCATGCCGGCATCAACAATAGCGAAATTTTTGGTTTGTCCATATTTGGTATACAGTACTTTAGTGATCAGGCTTCCGCACTGACCAACTACAGAACGCCCAAGTTCAAAGTGTAACTTTTGGTGGTCTTTCAGCTTGATGTTTTCTTCAAACAATTCAAAAAAGCGTTCAAAATCGGGCACTGAGTTATCGTTGGGATGACCATAATTTATTCCAAATCCCCCACCCACATTGATCACAGAAAGCTCAAACCCTTTGTCTTCAATATGGTCATTCAGTGCGTTGGCTTTTTTGCACAATTCCTCAAACGGGGCGAAATTTTCGATCTGTGAGCCGATGTGGAAATGGATTCCGATCAGTTTTAGGTGTTCCAGTTCCGGAAGTTTCTCAAGAACCTCATCCAGATCTGAAGCGTTAATACCGAATTTATTTTCATTCAACCCCGTAGTGATGTATTCATGAGTATCTGCTTCCACGTTTGGGTTGAGCCGAAGTGCGATCCGGGCCGTCTTGTCCTGTTTTCCGGCAAGTTCATTAAGCACTTCCAGCTCCTGGGGAGACTCGCAATTGAAGCAGAAAATATCGTGCTTCAAGCCAAGTTCAATTTCCTCATCACTTTTTCCGACTCCGGCAAAGGCGATATCACCAGGAGAAAAACCAGAGTCGATGGCGCGCTGAATTTCGCCGCCACTCACGCAATCTGCTCCCAGTCCTGCTTCTTCAATCACCTTTAAAATTTTGGGCTGATTGTTCGCCTTCAATGCAAAATGAACGTGGTATCCTTTCGAAAGTCCGTGTTTCTTGATCTTCTTGAGGGTGGCGTTCAGAACATCAAGATCGTAGTAATAAAAAGGCGTTTTTTGGTCTTTGAAAAAGTCTGTGACTTCCGCTGGAAACATTTACAATGAGTTTTAAAGAATGAATGAGTGAATTTAAAGAGACAAAAAGATAAGGAAATTTACCGCTTGGTTTGATAGGATTTGTTGATAGCGCGTATATTGATAGAATTGACAATTCATATATCGAAAATCATAAATCCAAAATCAGAACATTTTCTGTTTGACCAAACACTAAAAAGCCGGTATAATTGTTATCGAATTGAACAATCAGCCTAATCTTGAAAATTCAAGAGTGGAGGACCCAAACGTGGGGCGAATTCCAGATTCGGAAAGAGCATCTATCAGCTCCAGCCCGTCAGCTAACTTCACAGGCATTGATAGGAGATTGAGCGTGCCTTGTGCGTGAGCGGTCTTCACATCTTAAATTAATATTACCAAACTACGCACATGAGTTTACAACAGCAGGATTTTTTGCTTTCTGCCAATAAATTCCAGATTCCGGAAGTGATTGCAGAAAGTCCCGGCATACAGATCGGGAATACGTTGGTACATTCCGTTTTGTTGAGTACCGACCTCGCTTATATCCAAAACCTGGATTCCGATGCTATTATGACCGTCAATCCTTTTGACAAGTCTACCGAGCTGGACAAAGTGATCATAGATTTTGTCCCGGAGCCGGTTCTTTGTGATGTAGGCGGTGGCCTTTTGAGGGAACAAAAAACCATAGAACTGGCAAAAGGCGCTATTGGTGCGGGGGCAGCCGGGGTCGTGATCACCAAACCTACCGCTCCTGAGATCATTCAGAACATCCGGGCAGAATTTGATGGTTTGATCATATACACCGTTATGTTCGATGCTGAACCCTTCCAGGATCTGGCGCAGGCTGGGGTCGATATTTTTAACATATCTACTGGAGAATACACAGCAGCAAGTGTATCTGATATACGCGCTCAACTTCCGGACTTTCCCTTGATGGCTAGTGGTGGTCCTCACGACTCTGCCATCCGGGAAACGATAAAAGCCGGAGCCGATGCCATCGTTTTTAATCCGCCTACAGCAACGGAGATACTGCGAACTGTGTTCGATGAGTATCGTAGTCAACGCGTGTAAAGTAGTACAAACTTTAGTAACAGCATTTAAAATCATTTCAAAAGCTCTTTTAGGGGAAGGTTATACCCAAAAAGGGTGATCTTATAAACCTTTATAAAATCATTGGTATAGACTTATGGACGTTTTTAGCGCAGCGCCTCATCACGATGTATTAGTGTTAGTTATTCAGGTAGGAGTTCTCCTGCTTGTAGCCCGCATGATGGGCGAAATTGCTCAGCGCCTCAATCAGCCTTCGGTGGTTGGAGAGATCCTGGCCGGTATTATTTTAGGCCCTTCATTACTAGCGGGCTTTGTTCCCGGAATTGGTGAATGGATCGTTCCTCAAAATGAAGTTCAGGGACATTTGCTGGAAGTAGTTAGCTTGATAGGAGCGATGTTTTTGCTCCTCATAACAGGCCTTGAAACCGATATCAGGCTTATAAAACGGCACGCCAGAACAGCCATGGGCGTTTCCGGCGGGGGCATTATTGTAACTTTTGCTACCGGTTTTGTGCTAGGGCAAAATCTCCCGGATTTCCTGCTGGCAGATACCGGTGAGCGACTTGTATTCTCGCTATTTGTAGCCACAGCCATGTCCATTTCCGCAATTCCGGTGATCGCCAAAGTGCTCATGGATCTCAACTTGATGAGGCGCGATGTAGGGCAAACTATAATTGCGGCTGGCATGAGCGATGATACCATTGGGTGGATGTTATTATCGGTTGTAGCAGGCCTTGCAAGTGGCGAATCTGTAACGGCAGGAAGTGTGCTTCAGATCGTGGGAAGCGTGCTGGCATTCATGTTAGTTAGTTTCACTGTGGGTCGCTGGATGGTAAAGAAACTGCTGAATTACGTTCAGGATCAGGTGAAAAGTACAGATCGGTTATTGACGCTGGTGGTAGTACTTACGTTTCTTTGGGGGGCCATTACTCAGGCGCTGAATCTCGAAGCCGTTCTCGGTGCTTTTGTTATGGGGATTTTATTTGGGATGATGCCCCGCCTGCCCGACGAAGTTCACCATAAACTGGAAAGTATTGCACTTGGAATTTTTGCCCCCATCTTTTTTGCTACTGCAGGATTGAAGGTAAATGTGATCAATCTTTTTGAACCGAGGCTACTGATCATAACCGGGATTGTGATCTTTATCGCTACCTTTGGTAAAGTTGCAGGGACCTATATTGGCGCCCGGTTTATTGGAAAGAAAGATCACTGGACCTCGCTGAGCTTCGGGGCGGGACTGAATGCCCGTGGAGCGATGGAGATCATCATTGCGACCATTGGATTGAGATTAGGAATTTTATCGCAGGATATGTTTTCCATCATCGTGGTGATGGCTATGGCAACCTCGCTGATGGCACCATCTGCCCTGAAGTGGGTACTCAGTAAAGTAGAAATGGGCGCGGAGGAAGAGGAGCGGCTCAAAAAAGAAGAAATGGAAGCCGAGAGTATTGTGTCCGGCATTCACCGCGTGCTACTGCCGGTCCGCCGCAGAGATCAGGCTCCGGATAAACTATCCACACAGTCCATTGAATCACAGATATTGGCTCGGTTGGGGCAGAAAAATGATCTTTCTGTCACATTGATGACTGTTGCCCAGAAAGGAAATAAGGGCGAATGTGAGAAGTATTTGGATGAACTCGGCAAATTATTTGAAGGTATCGAGGTCACCAAAAAAGTGGTGGCAGATGTGAAGCCAGATAAGGCAATTATGGAAGAAGTAGAGAAGGATTATGACTTGCTGGTGCTGGGAGCAACAGAAAAAGATCCTGGTCGCAAGCATCTATTCAGTTCTTTTATTGATTATATGGTACGCGTCTCTCCTTGCCCGGTGATGATCGTTCAGCCTGAAGGGGAACCTGTAGGCTGGGATCCAAAACGGATCCTGGTTCCAACCAACGGAACTACTGCATCCACAAATGCGGCGGAACTTGCATTTGCTCTTGCTCAGGATAGTCCTTCTTGTGAAGTGACGGGATTGAATGTAGTTGAAGACGATCGACGCCCGGGACGTCCTTTCAAGATCTCTGAAAATAACTTCAACAAAACTAAGAAAGAGATTGCCTCAGACTTGGTAGATGAGTTGAAAGAACGTGGAAAAGCTTTCAATGTAAACACAGAAGGTGTGGTTGAAGCGGGAGAAGAAGTGGAAGCTGTGATCACCGATTTCGTGGAAAGGAACGATATCGATCTGATGATACTTGGTACCAACATCCGCCCGGGTTCCCATAGATTGTACTTGGGGCCAAGAGTAGAAAATCTGCTCAAAAACGCAAAGTGCCCGGTCGTAATTTTCAATACCTGATAGTTTATTTTGTTGTTAACCAACAGGTTGATATAATTAGCATAGTTAAATAACCTAAGAACGACTCGTTAAAAACTGAGGTCGGTGAGGGCCGGTAATTGAAGCCGGCAGCATTCAGAATTATAAATGTTTACATGAAGCACAAAAAATTAGCAAAAGAACTTGGACTCTCAGATGTATATGCAATTGCAACCGGGGCTATGTTCAGTTCCGGATTTTTCTTACTTCCGGGCTTAGCTGCCGCTGAAACCGGACCTTCGGTCGTTTTAGCTTATCTGGTATCGGGTATCATTGTGCTGCCTACGATGTTTAGTGTGGCTGAATTGGCTACGGCCCTTCCGCGATCTGGTGGAACTTATTACATCATTGACCGAAGTCTTGGGCCTATGCTGGGCACCATTGGAGGGTTTGGATCCTGGTTAGCGCTGGTGCTCAAAAGTGCGTTCGCTCTCATCGGGATGGGGGCTTACATCTCTATTTTCTATGATGTGAATATTTTATACGTCGCAATCTTCCTAACCATAGTGTTTGGGATCCTGAACATTGTTGGAGCAAAAGAAACAACCTGGCTGCAAAAAGTATTAGTGGCTGCGCTTGTAACTATCATGTTTTTCTACATCATTCAGGGGGTTTTTCAAGTATTCTCTATGGATGTTTTCGCCGTAGCAGAAAAGCAATTCACCCCATTTTTTACGGAGGGTGTATTTGGTTTCTTTGCTACTGTTGGTATGGTTTTCGTTTCCTATGCCGGGCTCACCAAAGTGGCCAGTATAGCGGAAGAGGTGAAAGATCCTGACCGTAATATTCCACTTGGTATGTTCCTCGCTATCGGTACTGCGGTGGTCGTATATGTAGTTGGGGTGTATATTATGGTTGCCCTGCTTGATCCCGCCGCCTTCCGCGAAGATCTGACTCCCGTGGCTACAGCCGGAGAGGTGTTTTTGGATTGGTTGCCTGAACCGGGTGGTCTTATTTTAGTGGTAGTAGCTGCTGTGGCCGCTTTTGCCTCCACCGGAAATGCCGGAATTATGTCGGCATCCAGATATCCGATGGCCATGGCGAGAGATAAATTGATCAACAAGCATTTTGCAACCGTTGGTAAACTTGGAACTCCGCACTGGTCAGTTATTGGAACCGTTGCGTTGATGCTATTTTTCTTACTGGCCTTTAACGTGGCAGAGGTGGCTAAGTTAGCTTCAGCTTTTCAGTTATTGCTGTTTGGATTGCTGAATTTGGCAGTCATTGTGATGCGGGAAAGTAAGATCGCGGAATACGATCCCGGGTTTAATTCTCCCTGGTATCCGTGGATTCAGATCATTGGAGTGATCTTTTCCATTATTCTCATTTTTGAGATGGGCATCTTGTCGATTCTTTTCACCGTTGCGGTCTCGGCTGCATCTATCATATGGTACAAATATTATGCGCAGGATAAAGTTGAGCGGCAAGGAGCTATTTTCCATGTCCATGCCCGACTTGGGGAGAACAAAGATCAGGGACTGGAAGGTGAAATGAGGGGGATCCTTCGCGAGAAAGGGTTACGTCAGGAAGATCCATATGAAGAACTTGTTTCCAGGGCGGATGTACTAGAGTTTGATTCAGAGACCGATTATGATACCATTTTCAGGGAATCAGCGGAATGCCTGGCCGAAAAACTCAGTCTTTCTGTTGAAGAACTTCGGGAGCTGTTTATGACTTCTGAAGAAAACACTGCTATCCAGATCGCAGATGGAGTAGCATTAAATCATGCCAGGTTGAAAGAAGATATCTCTCCGGAGCTTGTACTTGTACGGATCAGGGATGGGTACAGTAAAGAGAAGATCAACAAACGAGCTAAAGGAAAATCAGGAGACGGTAAACTACATTCCATTATTTTCTTTGTCAGTTCAGAGGCAAATACGGGTCAACATCTAAGAATTCTGGCTCACATCGCTGAGATGGTGGGCACTAAGAACTTCCTGCAACGTTGGGTAAATGCTGATAATGAAGAGGAAATCAGAGAAATACTCTTAAGAGACGAGAGATTCATCAAAATTACTCTAAGTCCGGACAATAAAACTCAACAATATATTGGCAAGATGATCAAAGAAGTTTCCTTCCCGGGACAAAGTCTGATCACGATCATACGCAGAAATGGAGAGATCAAAATTCCACATGGAATTACGGTGCTTCAGGAAGGTGATGAACTTTCTGTGATTGGAGAAGTAGAAGACATCGACGAGGTCAAAAAAATGCTCAAAGAGTAGCAGTTATGCAGTGATGAAGCACTGAGTTTTAAATATAAAAATCGTGCGACCACTGAAAAGCCAATGATGATTAACGAAGCTTTAAAAAGCTAAAAGGAAGGTAGCCTAAACACCAATAAAGTGGTCCGACGAATCAGAAGAAGCATTCACCTGTCGCAAGTGTCCGCTTGTGACATTGGTTGGGTTAATCCCCTAGGCTGTTCCCGCTAACAAGCTCTGGCTTTAATTGGATCTAAGAAGTTGCTGCACATGTCATTCGTCAGCGGATGCTCATAACTTATGGATCACTTCCCAAGCTTCGCCAAGATCTCATCAAAAGTAAGGGAAAGTTCTTCACTCTCCTTCATATTTCGAAGGGTAAATTTACCTTCTTCCAGCTCATTATCACCAATGATAATAGTATAACGGGAATTCTCACGATCCGCATCTTTCATCTGAGCTTTCATGGACCGGCCCTTGTAATCCATAGTGGCAGAAAGTCCTGCTTCGCGAGCTTTGGGGAGGTGAGTTAAAGCCCAGGTCCGGGCGACATCTCCAAGCGTTACAAAATAAACGTCTACCGTTTTTTCTTCTGCCAGTTTAATATCCAATTCCTCACAGGCGATCATTAGTCGCTCCATGCCGGCTGCAAAACCAACTGCGGGCGTAGGCTGCCCTCCAATCTCTTCCACCAGCAGATCATAACGACCACCACCGGCCAAAGCATCCTGCGAGCCGAGATCAGGGGAAATTAGTTCAAAAGCAGTGCGCGTGTAATAATCCATCCCGCGTACCAAATGAGGATCCAGCGTGTAATTGATACCGAGCTGACCCAAATACTCTTTCACTTTCTCAAAATGCTCAGTCGATTCCTCATTCAGGTAATCCTGAATAACCGGCGCCTTTTGTATGAATTCCTGATCTTCAGGTTCCTTGGAATCTAGGATTCGCATCGGGTTTTTCTCAAACCGTTTTTGGGAAAGATCACTCATCTTATCCAGATTTGGCTTCAGGAAGCTCTTCAATGCTTCTTTATACGCTTCACGGCTTTCCGGGTCACCCACCGAATTCAGCTTCAACTCAAAGTTATCAATTCCTACCCGTTGATATACGCGAATCATTAAGGCAATGATCTCCACATCGGCTACCGGATCATCACTGCCGATCACTTCAGCCCCAAACTGATGAAACTGACGCTGACGTCCTTTTTGTGGTTTTTCAGCCCGAAACATTGGCCCTATATAATACAACTTCTGCGAACCGCCCCTCTGCTCGAGGTGGTGTTCCACAAAAGCACGCACCACCGGTGCCGTGAGCTCCGGACGCAACACATAATGACTATCCCCTTTTTGAAACGCAAAGATCTCCTTAGACACAATATCCGTTAGCTGCCCGATGCCCCGAACAATCAGTTCCGTCTGCTCCATGATGGGCGTTCGGATCTCTTCAAAATTAAACTTTGCCGCTTCTTCGTGAATGATGTTCTCCAGTGCTCTCCATTTAGGAGATTCATCGGGGAGAATATCCACCATTCCAACGTGCGAAGTGTATTTGGGTTTAGCCATGTGTGTATTTGGGTTGAAGTGAAATCGGGTTAAAAGATTGGCCGAAAGATAAGGGGAGTGGGGGAGAGTTTCTTAAGGGAATTTGTAACTCTGAACTACCTGAAATATTTATTAAAGAAGCCTTTTCCTGCATCTTTAAACTCAAGTGAAAGATTAAATACCCAGATGATGGCTATATATAGAATGGTCATCAATACAGAACGAATCAGGATGTCTATATAAATATTCTCAAATGCAGGTATCGTAAATGAAATAAGCAGTACAAATACACCATTCAGGATCATAGCTAATGTACGCCAGCTAAAGGGTTGTATAGAGAACTTTATCCACACAAAAACAAGTTTCATAAGGTTATATGTAAAAATAGATGAGGCGGTAGCAAGTGCCGCTCCAACAATCCCATAAAGAGGAATGAGAATGATATTTGTAATGATTGCAACTACCACTAAAAAAAGTGCAAAGATCAGATCAAACCGGTAATAGTCTGAGGAGATAAGAATTTGGCCGTTAGCTCCACAAATCAGATCAAACAGATTGGCCATGCCTATGATCAAAATAACAATGCTGCCGGCAGCATACTCCTGTGGAAGCATTGAATAAAGGTTATCCATATTGGCCCACACCCCGATAAATAACAAAAATCCAACCAAAAACTGATTCAGGGAAGTTTGTTTATAAACTTTACTGATGTAATCCATATTGTCAGCTTCAAAAGATTTGGCGATCAGTGGAAGAGAGATCTTTGACACAGACTTTCGGGGAATAGAAATGACAGAACCAACATAAAATGCAATAGCGTAAATACCGGTTTGGGAAAGTCCTTCGTAAGAACTCAACATAAGCATATCGATGTTTCCCACAATCATCATAGTAAGTCCACCAAAAAAAGAATAGAGGCTATAGGTTCCCACCTTCTTAATAATAGGCTTTGTCAGGATGTCTGAGGAAAGGTTGAATTTGAGAAAATCTTTTTTAATCCCATAAATCGTCATAAACAGGAACTGAAGCGCGTGATTCAGCACAAAGATGATCACAAATACTTTAAAAGAAATGAATTCAAAATAGAATAAAACCAAATCGACAATTACAACAAGTCGTAGTAGAATTTCCTGAGAAAAGGAAGCAAATACAGTATCAAGGAGTGCGCTTATATAACTTTTTATTGTGCCATATAGTGCAGAAAATAACACCAAGGGAAGGATGTAATAATAATATTGAGAGATAAGAGGGGTTTCTTGATAATAGCTTATAATAAAATCTTTAAAGAAGATGAAGAAGGCAGAAAAAATCAAAAAGCTGAACAAAATAGGCAGGCAAAAGAGGGTAAAAATCCCTTTTGGTTCCTGCGCTTTTTTAGAAAGAAAGGGAAAATATTTTATGATAGAACTTGGTAGCCCCATACTAATGGTTTGGGCTCCAATAAACATAACAGCAAGCATGGTTCTGGTGAGCCCAAACTGATCAGTATCAAGTATATTTGGAAAAAGCTTTATGGTAGAAATAAAGCCAATAATGACCCCCAGATAGGATACGAGAGCATTTCTAACACTTTGTTTAACAATTATTCCCAAAAGGCTTTTTATCTCTAAGGTTAAGCAGTACTAAATATGAAGGTACAGATTGTCTATGTTTTTTAAGATATGAATTGGTAACATAGTATGTATAATATGTTGCTGTTTTTTCAATAGTATTGAAGTTTGAAAACTTTGAGTGCTTTTTATGATTTTGATTACAAAACCTTTTTTACCTCCCCAAAAAGAATACGAGGAAATGTTAACGGGAATATGGAATCGTGAATGGATCACGAACCACGGCCCATTGGTACAACAGCTTGAAGAAAAGCTTGAAGCTTATCTAAGGGTCAGAGACCTGCTTTATGTAGGAAATGGAACCATTGCTCTTCAATTTGCTATTAGATCACTTAATATCACCGGAGAAGTTATTACAACACCATTTAGTTATGTGGCCACTACCAGTAGTTTGGTGTGGGAACGGGTTGAACCGGTTTTTGTAGATATTGATCCTTATTCCCTTAACCTGGATCCTGAAAAAATTGAAGCTGCTATAACTGATAGGACCTCTGCTATTCTTGCTACCCATGTATTTGGCAATCCTTGCGATGTTGAAGCAATTCAGGAAATTGCCGAAAAACATCAGTTGAAAGTTATTTATGATGCAGCCCATTGCTTTGGGACTACCTACAAAGGTGGCTCTGTTTTTGATTGGGGGGATGTTAGTACTTGTAGTTTCCATGCTACAAAAATATTTCAAACCATAGAAGGAGGTGCAGTAATCTCCCAAGATGAGTCTTTAATGGAGCGCATGTTTTTCATGCGTAATTTTGGCCATGATGGTCCAGAGACATTTAATGGGGTAGGCGTAAATGGAAAAAACTCTGAGTTTCATGCGGCAATGGGTTTAGTGAACTTGCGCTATATTGATAAACTCCTTGAACGACGGAAAAAGCAATATCTGAGATACGAAGAGGAGTTTGATTCCAGCCCCATACAAGCACTTCAGTTGATTGACCGGAAAGGATATAATTATTCTTATTTTTCTGCGGTATTTGAAAGCGAAAAAGTTATGGGGCATGTAAAAAAAGAGTTAGAGAAAAAGCATGTTTATCCAAGACGATATTTTTATCCCCCTCTCAATAAATTGGAATATGTATCAGGTGAAACACCCATTAGTGAATCGATTTCCTCTCGAGTTCTGTGTTTACCATTATATCATGAATTGAAACCAGAGGAACAAGGCCTTGTAATTGGTACCATCAAAAAAGCTTTAGGGAATGTCTGAATACATGATTTTTATACTGGGAAATCCAAGATCCGGGACTAGTCTATTACGGCTAATGCTCACTCATCACCCGGAGATATGCATCCCGCCGGAATGTGGATTTATACAATGGTGGCATTCAAAATATGGAGAATGGTCTGAAAGGGATTCAGTCAATGAAAATAAAGTAGAAGAATTTGTCACGGATTTATCAACATCACGAAAAATAGAAGACTGGGAGTTGGACTATAAGAACTTAAAAGCCTCAATTCTCGAACAGACCCCAAAGTCTTATGCCGAATTGTGTTACCTGGTGGTAGAAAGTTATGCCCGGCAACAAGACAAAGATCCCAAATATTTGGGGGATAAGAATAACTACTATTTAGATCATCTTCCGCTGATAAAATCGATCTATCCTAAAGCTAAATTTATAGCCATTATTAGAGATGGCAGGGATGTAGCATGTTCCTATAAAGGGATAAAAAAGCTGGATACCAATTCTCCTTATAAACCCAAGCTTCCGACCGAAATTTCTGCTATTGCAAAGGAATGGATGGCTAATATTGAGAAAGTTGATTCATTTTTTGAAAAGCTTCCTGATAGCCAAAAATTTTGGGTACGATATGAGGATCTAATTACCTCATCTGAGGAAGAGTTAACTAAGATATGCGAATTTCTGAACCTGCCGTATGATGCTAAAATGATTCAGTACTATAACACAGATATACAGCAGCAAAAGGAACCTTCCTCTACTTTAGACTGGAAAAAGAAAACCTTGAGAAAACCTGATGCTTCTAATGCCGGTAATTATCTTGAGGAACTTTCAGAAAAAGAAGTCCAACGCTTTGGCAAAATCGCATTGAAGCAGTTAGAAAGATTTGACTATGCGTAATTCAAAAAGCGAATATGCAGTTAGCGTACGCTTAATGTGCTATAACCATGAAGATTATATTCGTCAGGCCATGGATGGTATCATGATGCAAGAGACGGATTTTAAAGTTGAAGTGGTAATAGGGGATGATTTCTCGCCAGATGATACGCTTAAGATCATCAAAGAATATGAGAGTACGGAGAATATTCACATAAAAATATTACAGCGAGAAAAGGGAGATGCCTATTGGACTGAAAGGCAAAAAAGAGGAAGGCTCTATAATTTTCAAAATATCCTTGAAAACTGTACTGGAAAATACATTGCTTTACTTGATGGGGATGATTATTGGATTGATCCTCAAAAACTTCAAAAACAATATGATTTTTTAGAAGATCACCCAGATTGCTCAGTCTGTTTTACCGCTGCTCAGTTTTATTTTGAGGAAAATCCAGATGAAAAAAAAATATACCGGCCCAAAAAAGCTGAATCAGAAAAGATATATGACTTAAAGGATGCTATCATAAAAGCAGGAGACTTTATGATTACGGCAACCATTTTTTTTCGGCAGAAATATGTGGATGAAATTCCGGAGTGGGTATTTAACTCTCCGGTTGGAGATCTGCCACTATCCCTGTTTGTGGGAACCAGAGGCAAATATGGATACATTGATGATGTAACTTGTATGTATCGGGTAAATGCTTCGGGATCCTGGAGTCAGCAAATGAATTTTGAGAAAAGAAGAAAACAGGTAGTCAAAATTCTAAAAACCTACGACGACTTCAACGCATATACTGATTACAAATACAATAAGCTGGTACAACTGGAAAAAGCCCGGATTCACTTTAACGACAAAAAGTCGATTGTAAAGCGAGTCATTGCCAAAACTCCGCCCGGACGAAAAATAAAAGAGTGGTTTGATTTGTAGCTGTTACCATTGAACCATTTTAGAAACTATTTCTCTTAATCTATCGGCTCTTTTTTCAAGTGAAAACTCATCAATAATTCGCTGACGGGCTTTTTTACGGAGGGATGGAGATTGAGAATGCGCTTTTTCTATGGATGAGGCAATTTCTTTCGGATCCGGTTTGTGTACAGTATATCCGGCATCCCCAATTCCATGTGGAATACCAAAAACAGGACTTCCTACCGGAACACATCCGCACATCATGGCCTCACAGAGTACGTTGGGAAGTCCCTCAGTCCGCGATAATTGTGCGTAAACGGAGCTTTGGTGATAGATAGTTGCAAGCTCGTGTCGGGCTACGGGTGGTATGAATTCGAGATTTTCTCCCGGTTTGTACCGTGCTTTTAACTTGGGTACAAACTTAGGATCCGCACCCACAATCTTGAATGTAAAATCGGGTAGCAACTTCGAAGTTTCGATAAACAGATCCCATCCTTTTATAAGTGCAGTCCTGTGATTGGAGCATAAAGCAGCAGTGCTAACTATTTTTTCTCTTTGAGCGGGACTGGCTTCCCACGCCTTCGGATCATAACCGGTTGGTAAAGCTTTCCAATTGTTATTAAATCCAGGGATATTATGAGAGACTCCGTTTGGATGAGCTTCTCCCCAGTGTTTAGCCACGGAATCTGTTTTGATCAAAGTTCTATCAACAGGCAACAGTAAAGAGCTGTTTTTCAACACATATTTTCCAAGAGGAGCGCGCCACCGGCTGCAAAAAATGCCATAATTCAATGACTCGATCTTATTGCAGTCAAACCCACCTAGTACGGTGATGGACGGAACTCCAAACCATTTGGAAAAAACAGTGGGAAGAAATGAATGATAGTCTGAAAACCAGCAGTAAATGAGGTCTGCATCAGGCATATTATTCAGAAGCCAAAAAACTTGTTGGGCAAAATTTTTCAGCAGAGAAAGTCCCGATTTGGATGCCTGAAAATGAAAAATCCTTATTTCCCCGAGAGATTCAAGAATCCGAAGATCTTCTTTTACGAATGAGGATTCTCCAAAATGAATAAAAAGAATGGTTGGTTTTTTTGGCATCAATTTGGTTCTGTGACTTCAGCTAACAAAAACCTAAGCAACTTTTCTGAGTGAAACACAATTATCTGTGGGAATTTCTATTTAGGCAGATCCTTTTTTACCTTGCAAAAAATCAAAAATAAACGGATTGATGGCATTACAAGGAATTAAGAAAATACTCATTCTCGCCCCACACACCGATGACGCCGAGCTGGGTTGTGGCGGCACCATGGCTCGTTTTTTGGAAGAAGGGATCGAAATTTACGTAGCGGCTTTTTCAACGGCCCGGGCTTCTGTTCCGGAAGGGTCAGATCCTGATATTCTCCGAAAAGAATTCATTAAGTCGATGGAGATTTTAGGGGTGCCAGAGGATCACTATTTCATTTATGATTACCAGGTTCGGAAATTGAATTATTCCAGGCAGGAAGTGCTTGAGGCAATGATAAAGCTTCGCAATGACATTCAGCCTGATCTCGTGCTCTTGCCTTCCGGAAATGATCTGCATCAGGATCATGAAGTGGTACATAACGAGGGACTTAGAGCCTTTAAAGACAACAGCATTTGGGGATACGAGCTGCCCTGGAATCACGTAACCTTCAACACAGAAGCATTTGTCACGCTAAAGCAAAAGCATATGGATAAGAAGTGGGAAATGATGTCAGTATATGAATCTCAGCTTATCAAACAGCGCAATTATTTTACTCGTGAATTTATTGAAGGTCTCGCGAGAGTTCGGGGCGTTCAGGTGAAAGAAGATTTTGCAGAAGCATTTGAAGTGATTCGCTTGAAAGTATAATTCTGATCAAAAGATTTTATCTTCTTATAGTTTTCAGACAAGAAACTTTTTGAGACCCAAATTGAATGGATAAATTTACACTTGAAGACCTAAAGCAAAACCTATTGGTCGACTTCGACTTTCGGGGAAATGCAGATATTGATTTCGTCGATAACGTCAAAAGCATTTCAGAGGCAAATGAGCACTCAGTTGTTTGGTGCAGTCCCGACCGTGAAGACAAGCAAGAATTGGTTGAAAAGACCAAAGCACATCTCATTATTTGCGATGATTCCATTCAGTTTACTGATGCTTTGCTCAAAGAAAAAGGATTCTTTGTCGTCAAAAATCCAAAGCTGGCTTTTACACGCTTACTTCGGAATATAGCCTCCGAAAACTTCGAGCCCGGAATTCACCAGACGGCAACCATTCACCCCGAAGCGGAAATTGCGGACTCCGTATACGTGGGGCCGAATTCCTACATCGGGAAGTGTACTATTGGGGAGAATTCAATTCTTCACGGAAACAATTTTGTGTACGATGGCACTTCCATTGGCAATGGCGTGGTTATTGAAGCCGGCGCTATTTTGGGAGCCGAAGGTTTTGGACTCGCGAAAACCGATGAGGGCGCCTGGGAGCGATTCCCTCACATTGGCGGATTGGAAATTCACGACCGCGTTGAAATTGGGGCGGGCACAACCATCGATCGCGGTACGCTCGATAATACCATCATTGGCGAGGGCACTAAGATCTCAAAGTCAGCGCATATTTCGCATAACGTCCGCATCGGGAAAAATTGTCTGATCACGGGTTGTGTCGCTATCTCAGGCTCAACCACAATTGGAGACAATGTATGGATCAGCCCAAATGCTACTATCCTTAATAAGCTAACAATTGGTAATAACGTATTTATTTCGATGGGCGCTACGGTAACACAGGATATTAAAGATAATTTCCAGGCACTGGGACGAAAAATACTCCCAAAAACCTGATCTCAAATTAGTAAGAATGACCATAGAAGAGTTGATCAAAGAAGTGTTATTTATTGAAGAAGGAATCGAATTAACTAACGAAACCGGTCCTGAAGACATTGATTCCTGGGATTCTCTGGGACATGTAAACATAATTACAGCGGTAGAAGATGAATTTGATATTGAGATTTCACCGGAAGAAATTGGAGAGATCAAGACCATTGGAGATATCAAAAAAATGCTTGCTCAAAAAGACATCAACCCGGAATAATGCAGCCGAATTCAATTGTTGAAGGCTTTTTTCGAAGTGCAGAAAATCATCCTGATAAGACTGCGATCATCTGGAAAGACGTACAGATTTCTTATCGGGAAGTATCTGAAAACGTGCGAAAAACGGCAACATTTCTAAAAATGAAGGGGGTTGGGAAAGGGGACCGTGTAGCTTTCTACGGAGATAAAAACCCATTTTTTGCCTATACCTATCTTGCTACCCATTTATTAAATGCGATAGCCGTTCCGCTGGATGTTAAACTTCCTGAAGAGCGCATGCTGGATCTGCTGCAACAGACAGAGCCCAAAGTGGTGCTTCACCCCACAGAAGCAAATCATCCATTTCCACAATTTCCGTTTGATGAAACTATACTTCAGGAATCTCCCCTTGCGGAGTTCAGCTTTCCTGAAAAAGAAGACCTGGCTGACATACTTTTTACTACTGGTACAACCGGGAGTGCAAAAGGTGTGAAACTTACCCATCAAAATATTTTAGCTGGGGCGGTGAATTCCAATCAATATATTGGGAATGATGATTCAGATACAGAGATCATTCCTCTCCCTTTGCATCATGCCTTTGGGCTTCGGCGACTGCGAACCAATTTATTTCTGGGAGCTACCGTGATCTTGGCAGATGGGTTTATGTTTCCAAAAGTCTTCTTTGATGCTATTGAAAAGCAAGGTGCAACAGGCATTTGTATGGTTCCCTCAGGCTTTTCCATTGTTAAAAAACTAATGAAAGACCGCTACATTCAGTACTTCAATAAACTGAAATACATTGAGTTTGGCAGCTCTCCCATGAAGCTGGATGAAAAGCAAGAGCTGGCTGAAAACCTTCCTGATACCCGGATTTGCATGCACTATGGACTGACGGAAGCTGCTGCAAATATCTTCATCGAGTTTCATGAAGCGGCTGGTAAGCTGCATGCTTTAGGCAAAGCAAGTCCCAATGTGCAGGTAGCCATTCTAAGTAATGAAGGCCAGGAAAAAGCCATTGGCGAGATCGGTGAAATTGTGGTAAAGGGAGATATTCAAACTCCGGGATACTGGAAAAAGCCGGAGCTCACAAAAAAATCGTTCATTGATGGTTGGTTTAAAACCGGGGACCTTGGGTATAAAGATGATGAGGGATATGTATTTTTAAGTGGTCGCAAAGATGATGTGATCAATATCGGTGGGAAAAAAGTATTTCCTTCTGAAATAGAAGCGGCTCTAAATCAGCATCCTGCTGTCAAAGATTCAGCTTGTATCTCTATCTCAAAAGGAGATGAGCTTACTGGTGAGAGGATCAAAGCATATCTGGTGTTGAAAGGAAAAGAAGAACCAACTCCGAAAGAACTTTCTCAGTTTTTGAGAGGTAAACTGGAGCCCTATAAAATTCCGCAGGACTTTCAGTTCATCAGGAAGATCCCCACTACTTCTTCTGGTAAAAAACAGCGAGATAAGTTAAAGTAGTTATTGAATGGTGGTAAGCATGATGTCTTCCAATTTTTTGGTGAGGTTCTTGAAACTGTATTCCTCAACTGCATCTTGATCAGGAGTGAACAAAACGTCTCCTTTTTGGGCAGCTTCATATAGAGAAATAATGAATTCCTGAACTCCTTTTGCATCCTCGTGATCAAAAAAGCCGCCGATATTTGTTTTTTGAACCAACTCCGAGGCCGCACCATCTACCGGACCGATCCCCAAAACAGGATTTCCGGAGATCATGTATTCAAACACTTTCGTTGACAGCGCAAATTTACTGTTCTTCGTTCTTCCTATGGTTAACAGTAGCAGGTCAGATTTGCTCACCTTCTTCATCATTTCATCGTGCGGTATAAATCCGTTAAATCGGGTCTCAACATGGTTAGTGATCGAGGAGATCTCTTCTTTGATGTTTGGGTCAATACTCCCGTAAAACTCAAAAGCCAGGTTTTGAGCAACCTCAGGCTGATCTTTATCTATAGCCTGTAATGCTTTAATAAATGCAGCAGGGTGTTGGTTGGCCTTTAAACTTCCAAAATACCGGATCGTGAATACGTCGTTTTTCCCAGAGGATTTTCCATTGTGAATGATATGATCCGGATCATATCCATTTGGAATCACCGTGGATTTTTCTGCGATATCTTCTGCATGTTCTGGGAAAAAACCATTATTGACCAGAGTAATTCTATCTGCCCGGTGCAGTGTTTCTGATTCCAGTTTTTTATTTCGGCTTCGGGCCCAGTTGCTCTGGGGGTTATCATCGTAATAATAAATATTGGTCCAGGGATCGCGGAAATCAGCCACCCAGGGAAGCCCGCTCCATTCTGCCAGTTTTTTGGCGATGAGATTTGTGGTAGGAGGAGGAGAAGTAGATAGAATCAGGTCTGGATCTTCTTTGTTGATGATCTTTTTACCCAAGGGAACAGCGAACCATTTCCAGGTGAATTTAGCATCGGGGATCATCAGGTTTAGCCGCGCCCATACCGCTAATTTCGATTTCCAGTTCTTATCTTTTTGATAAAAAATTGAGGGATTACTGGTTTTGGAAGAGTCCTTATTTCCGGAGGAAATCAGTCCGGTTGGCTCGATGATCTTTGACCGATACACTTTACACTGGTTGAGGATCGGGTCGTCCGGTTCATCCTGCATTCCGGAAGAAGCTTCTTTGGTGGTCAAAATGACAACTTCCCAACCAGATTTAAGTAAGTATTTTACAAATCTGGAAATGCGATAAGCTCCAACGCCTGCAAAAGGATACCAATAGTAGCTTACTATGAATACTTTTTTGGAAGCCACGTTATTCGCGGTTTTTAAACAAGGTGAATCCCCAAAAACCGGCAATTAAAAGTTGGGCAATTACTGCAAACCATTCCAGACGAACGCCAATCACGTATCGATCTGGTAAGAAATGAAGTTTGACGGTATGTTGGCCGTCCGGAATTTGAAGTCCTCTCAGGAAGTAATTGGTTTTGTATATGGGGATTTCCTCACCATCTAAGGTAGCAGTCCAGCCGGCAGGATAATAAACTTCACTTAAAACTAAGAAGCCAGGCTCTGAACGGGAAATGTCCAGTGTGATCTCCGGCCCGGTGTATTCGGTGACTTCAACGGAGGCTGTAGTATCAGCTGAGGCCTGAATAGATTTCGAAGTTTCGATTACAGCCGTTTGGGAGAAATCCAGCTGCCCGGGCATGAGATAATCATAAGCTTCGGTAGGCTCCTGAACGGTGATCACCGAATCAACAAAGAAGGCCTTGGGCAGTACGTTTTGATTCTCAAACACCATCCCCTGTTGCCCCCTGAAAGCCTGAGTAAAGCCAGGAAGTGGAAGCTGCTGTGAGTAGGTAACATACCTTACATTCATGAGATCAAGCAGCTCAGGATTGAAATTCCGGCTTTGGATGTTCAGCGGGCCGTTGCCATACATCACGTCTTGAATAACGCTGAGTTTAGAAGCAGAATATCCACCAATAACGGGATAAAAATAGGCGGGTGTTGAACTGCTGTAAGGATCACGAAGCAGCGGAAGTACGCGGTATGGATATTCTGTGCCTTCAGAAATACGCTCCTGTATCCAGTTATCTATATCTCGACGTTCTGATTCGAGAATCGTTTTAGCATCTATATTTCCGGCCACAATAGAATCTTCTGGGATGTATCGTTTGTCCACACTGATCATGTCGATGGCGACGATCAAAATAAAACCAAATAATGCGGCGCTCGCAGGAATTTTCCCTGCAAAAGCGAGGTACATCAACCCGGCGGCTATCACAATAATGATAGAAAAGCGAAATATATCAGAGGTCGCTTTTTCTTCGCGAGCGGGAACCATCTGCGTATTCACATAATTCTGAGCCCGTTGTTGAACTTGTGGGTTATTGGGTTGAACCTGATTTTGCTGAGCAATTTGATTGGCGATATTCTGAACTTCTCCGGGTCGGGTGAAATCAGAGGAATTAACCTGAATAACTAAGATGACTGCCACAACACCAACAATTCCCATGGGCAGGTATAATCGGCTGAGATCTTTCTTCTTATCAGATATGAAATCAATAAACCAGTCAAGTCCAAAGACAGCCACAACACTGTAACAAAAGGCGGTATATATCAGCCAGGTTTCAGGTGCGCGAAATTTATCGAAGAAAGGGATATAGTCGAAGGCCAGTTCATTCAATAATCGGAAATTTCCGCCCCATGCAAAAAGGATTCCCAGCGTTCCCGCAGCGAAGAATACGTACATCACTTTACTGCGTTCCCGCAATAATGCCATCAAAATAAAAGGGAGGCTTAACGCTCCAATATAGTGCGGGCCTGAAGTAAAAGATTTTGGGCCCCAGTATTCCGGTGAAGCCCCGCCAAAATAATTTGGTATGATCAGTGTGATGGTCTCCCATATACCCTGCGACCATGCAAAAGCGTAGCTAGTAGAAAGTCCGGTGGAGTTATCGAGGGCGGAACCACCTCGTAAACTATAATTAGCATATTCCTGAAGGGTTAACAATTTCTGGGCGTGTCCCATAATACCAACGAGTCCCCCAATCACCAATAAGCCGGTTGTGACCATCCATGGTTTAAGCTGATTCTCTTTGAAAGCTTTCCAGGAATCAAAGACAAATAAGAAGCCCAACAGGTAAAAGATGTAGTAGGTTATCTGTGGATGACCGGCACGAAGCTCCATAGTTAGCGCTACAGAAAAAAGCAGGAGTCCGGGGAGTTTTTTCTCTTTCCGGGTAAGTAGCCAGTAGCCGGCAATGAGCCACGGGACAAAGATGAGGGCTTTGAATTTGGTGTTATGCCCGGCCACGATGATAACCGGGAGGTACGTTGCAAGGCCATACATCAAGCTGCCAAATACGGCGCTAAGCTTCCTGAACTTCATTGATATAAGCAAGAAGTACATCCCCGCCAACATTATCCAGTACTCAAAAGCAGGGTAGATATTATTGAAGTAGCGGGTAAGATTATTTAGATAGGGCACTACATTTTTTGTAGAAACTACAAAAGAAGGCATTCCCCCAAACATGTTGGTAACCCAAAGTGGTTCTTTGTCGTAGGTTTCGCGGTATTCAATTACAGATTCAGCAGCCGCACGCCATTGGGTAGTATCGTGACGCTGCAATTCCTGCCCCCCAATAGTAATGGCTGTAAATAGCACAAAAGGAATGATAAACAAGATCAGCAGCGCAACGATATGTTGACGGCTATCAGGTAGTTTAGAGAAAAAATCTTGGGAAGAAGCAGGAGCTTGAGAAGCCATAGGAGGAGATTATTCGATCACTTTTGGAACACGGAAATAGTCACTGTCGGCATCCGGGGCATTTTTAAGGGCGTCCTCGTGCGATAGTGGTTCTTCGGCTTTGTCTTTTCGAAGCCGGCTTTCCAGGTCAATAACGTGCTCGAGAGGTTCCACATTCTCGGTATCGAGTTCATCAAGCAGGTCCATATAACCGAGAATTTTATTCATATCTCCGGCCAGTGAAGAAACTTCTTTTTCATCCAGTTGGAGCCTTGCAAGGTTGGCTATATATTTAACGTCTTTTTCAGTAACTGACATAGATTTAATCTAATTTGTTCAGCTCAAATGTAAGAAACATTGGCTGAAAGATTTAATTCATTTTTTTGAGATAATCATGGGTTGCCAAGAATGGTATCATTAAAAAATAAGTTCAAAACTTGGCATATTGATGATATTATCTTCATTTTATGAAACTAACTTAGAGATATGATAAAAAAGAAAGTAACCATAAAAAATTCGGCGGGACTTCATGCACGTCCTTCAGCTCAGCTTGTGAAATTAGCGAGTAAGTATAAATCAGATTTCTTTATTCACAGCTATGGATATCGGGTAAACGGGAAAAGTATTTTAGGGGTGATGACGCTCGCCGCGGAACATGGAGCAGAATTGGAACTTGAAGTAGATGGCTCCGATGAGGAAGAAGCACTCACAGCTATAGAGAAACTGATAGAAGATAAGTTTGGAATGGACGAGGAATAGCATCATGAATGCTGATATTGCCGACACAAAAGAAAAACATTTTAATGGACGGGGTGTAGGGGTTGGCGTCGGTATAGGCAAGTCTGTAGTGATCGATATTGAATCTGCTGAGGTCGAGCCTAATTCAATTTCTGAAAAAGATGTTGAGACACATAAAAAGAAATTTAGCAAGGCGAATAAAGGCCTGACTGAAGAGCTGGAGTTATTGGCGAAGGAATTAACGGATAAAAGTACCCGGGAGATCATTGAAGCCCAGTTACAGATCATTCAGGACCCTGAAATTGAGAAAAGTGTCTCGGCAATTATTGAAGAGAAATTGCTGACTGTGGAATATGCCATTTACAGCACCTACTGCAAGTTCATTGAGCGGTTAAAGGAAAGTGGTTCCGAATTGTTTAAGCAGCGTATTGTCGATCTTGAAGATATCAGAGACCGGTTGATCGCAATTGTTTGTAATCACACACATAAACATCCGGTTAAAAAAGGGGATGTGGTTGTGGCTAAGGATATAAGCCCGACAGAACTTGTGGCTTTTTATGAAAAAGGCATGGCCGGATTGGTGATGGAGAAAGGCGGACCGACCTCTCACGCAGCTATCATAGCGAAATCTCTTGGACTTCCTTGTGTGGTTAGTGTAAAAAAAGCGACTAAGAATATTGACGCAGGCGAGCAACTTATCCTGGATTCTGAAAGTGGCATGCTGATCTGTCATCCCGATAAAGAAACGCTGAAATCCTACAGAAAAAAACAGAAAGACCGGCTAAAGTTATCCGCAAGAAAGTGCCGGGAAGTTTTTGAAACCAAAGATGGACACCCATACCAGTTGCTTGCAAATATTGAATTTGAGGCGGAACTGCCCAAAGTTGCAGAGCATGGAGCCCGAGGAATTGGTTTGTTGCGAACGGAGAGTTTGTTGTTTGGAAGCCGAATTCGCAAGGGACAAGAAGATCAGGAAGTATTTTACAGTCACATTTTGGAAGGGACTGAAGGTCCTGTAACCATTCGTTTGTTTGATGTGGGGGGAGATAAAACGACAACACGTGCCAGCAAAGAGGATAATCCGTTTTTGGGATGGCGCGGGATCCGATTATTGCTGGATGAAAAGCAGCTTCTCCAAAATCAGCTTAAGGCCATTTTGAAAGTATCCGGAAAATATCCCGGAAGGATTAAAGTCCTGGTTCCGATGGTTTCGGTGATGGATGAAGTAGATAGCATCAAAAAAGAACTTGAAGAAGCTCGGGAGGCCGTTACCTCAGAAGGATATGCCGTAGATGAAGGTATTCAGCTTGGGTTGATGGTGGAGGTACCCAGCGTAGCAATTTCAGCCAGAAAATTTGCCCGGGAAGTAGACTTTTTAAGTATCGGCACCAACGATCTCACCCAATATACTATGGCTGTAGATCGCGGTAATGAGCGTATTTCAGCCCTTTTTCAGCATTACCATCCATCGGTGCTTCAGCTTATAAAAACAACACAGGAAGGCGCTACTGAGGAAGGTGCAGACCTGAGTGTTTGCGGAGAACTTGCCGGCGATCCTGTTGGTGTGGCATTTCTCATTGGTGCGGGAATATCTGATCTCAGTATGCTTCCTCACTCCATTCCGGAAATAGCGGATCTTCTCAGTAGCTTTACCAAAAAAGAATTTGAAGCGTTCGCAGAATCAGCTCTTAACAGCAGCTCCGACAAGCAGGTCAAAGAATTATTCGAAAAGAGCTTCTGCCAAAAGTAAAGCAGGACCAACGATTATATCAGAAAAAAATTGAACACTGATTATCGTCCCGTATCCTGCTAACTGCTAATTATCTTTTCAAGCTCATTTCTATCCTTCGGTACATCGGTCATGTTTTCATAGCCATTTTCAGTGACCACAATATTGTCCTCGATGCGAATTCCACCAAAATCGAAAAGGTTGGTCAGTTTATCAGCATTAAGGAATTGTGACTGTGTATCATCTTCAAGAGCGGGAATCAGGAGGGCTGGGATGAAGTAAATCCCGGGCTCGATCGTGATCACCATTCCGGGCTGCAGGTCTCGGCGGACACGGAGGAATTTTATTCCAGGCCGGTCGATGCGCTCTACTCCTTTGGGATACCCGCCTACATCATGGGTGTCAAGTCCAAGGAAATGGCCGAGTCCATGAGGGAAAAACAAGGCGAAAATATCATTTTCCATAATATCATCAAGAGAGCCTTTCAGGAGTCCAATGTCCTTCAAGCCCTGCATCATAGTTCGGGCAGCACTCAGGTGCAGATCTTCCATCTTCACCCCAACATCCACCGATTCAATACAGGAATTCAGGGCATTCAAAACGGCATCATATACACCTGCCTGTATGTCTGTAAACGTACCATTGGCCGGAAATGTACGGGTGATATCGGACGCATAGCCTTCATACTCATGACCGGCATCGATCAAAAACAAATCGCCATCTTTGATCCGGCTGTTATTTTCCACATAGTGCAGGATGGCACCATTTTTTCCACCGGCAAATATTCCATTGTAGGCATCTTGCTGTAACCCGTTTTCATAATGAATTTTGGTGAAAAGGGCCTTCAGCTCATACTCGTGCATTCCGGGCTTAATGGCTTTCATTACTTCTGTATGCGCCAGATTGTTGATCCGGGCAGACTTCCGCATGTATTCCAGCTCTTCATCAGTCTTGATGACACGGCAGTAAGTGAGGGCATCCTGAAGCGTTTCGATATCGGCTTCAAAACCACGGTCAAGATCTTCCACCAGCTCGGCATCAGCTTCGTTCAGGCAATACACCTTTCCCGGCTTGATCTCATTCATCACCGTTAAGATCTCGTTGGTAAAGTGAAGATGGTCGGGGTTATATTGCTCCTGCCATGCTTCCCGGGATTTCACATATCCATGCCATACTGCATATTGAGCATCTCTATTGGGTACAAAAAGATGATATTCTTCCGTTTTCAGATCAAGGATCAACGCGCAATCAGGTTCATTCACCCCTGTTAAATACCAGAAATTCGATTCCTGTCGGAAGGAATATTCATAATCTGTCTCATTTCGATAAAGGATATCCGAGCCTTGTATGAATACGACTCCACTTTGATTTTCTTCAAATAGGGAGAATAACTTCTTACGGTGATTTTGATGCATCATAATGGGTTGAAAAGACTTTTGGTGAAAGTTTTTTATGGATTGGAGAATAGGGAAATAGCCGGTGAATATCGACCCCGTTGCCTCAGGAAAATGTTAAAAGCAGTTGGCGGATGCTAGGTATAATTTCTGCAAGATCGATCTCAAAATTAAAATCGGTTCTCTTGGAGAGATCAAGCTTCTTTACGCCCTGGGCAGAATGAATTTCAGTATTTGGGTGTACATCTTCAGCCAGCAGATTTAAAGAGGTGGTAAAAAAAGCAGTGTTGGCGCCATTTTGATTTAGCACGCCATTCAGTTGGCTCCCGCCATAAGGATTTGCAGAAATACTCAAGCCGATTTTACTGTTTTCGGGTTGACCAAAAATGCGGTAATAATGGCTCAAAGCGAACTCAGGAGAAAACCCATCGAAATTCAGAAACTTGACCGGTTGATGGGCTTCTCCAAACAAAAGCCTGCATTGTTCGGTGAGATAAGACCGGATTTTGGGCGCGGGTTTTGATCCGATGAAGGCTCTTTCTTCCCAGTAAAGAGACGCATACTCAGGTGAACCATTGGGTTGAAATTGTTCTGGGATTTCAGGGCATGCATGAACTTTATCGTCCTCACTTTTGAACCAAAAATCCAGCATGCCATTACTGATGAGCAAGAAAGGAGCTCCCACTTTCTGATTGTACCGGGCAATTTGGATAGCGGCCTTTTCATCGAGTTTGATATCCGGTGCTTTGCATTCAACAAGCAATAAGGGCTTGAAATCCTGATCGTAGCAAATGATGTCGGTTCGGGAAGAGGATTTGTCGCCCGCCAGCTTTACCGGGCTTTCAAAAGAAATACGGGAGGTGGAAACGTTTGCTTCCATGGTAAGATAATCGACCAGGGCCAGTCGTACCCGTTCTTCGGGCCGAATGACAAAAGTCTTTTTAAGGATGGGATTCCAAAGTAGTTTTTGTCCATCCCGGAATCGGAATTGCGGATAGTGTGCGAGTGCGTTACTTAACAAAATAGATCCGATTTTGTAGGTTCGCCGCAAAGTTAACACATCCCATCGAATCTCAAAATATTGATTGGTAACAAACCTATGAAAGTCATTCCCGCGGAGGCGGGAATCTAATTATCTTTCAGGAGGGACTGCATTATAGGTAAAAGGTCTAGCTTAAGCTTTCGCAGGTTTATCCTCTTTATCGCCATGCAAACTTCGCTTAATGAAGAACTGCTGAAGGATAGAGAGCACGTTGAAAATGAGATAATACAAACTCAAGCCTGCTGCAAAGTTATTGAAGATAAACAGCAGCATTACCGGGAAGATGTATTGAAGCATTTTCATTTGTCCGGCCATAGGGCTGGAACCACCACCACCGCTCATTCCACCTGTAAGTTTACTTTGAACCATCATGGCTGCGGTCATAAGTAATACAAAACCGGCTATTTGGTCACCAAGGAATGGGATCTCGAATGGCAGTGTGAATATATAATCGGGTGCAGAAAGGTCACCGGCCCACAGGAATTCTTCCTGACGTATCATAATAGAATTCTGGAAATAACGCCAAAGCGTGATCAGGATCGGGAACTGAAGCAGGTTAGGTAAACATCCGCCCAATGGATTTACTTTGTTCTTGCGATAGAGATCCATCGTAGCTTTTTGTTGCTTCTGCGGATTGTCTTTGTACTTCTCCTGAATTTCTTTCATCTGGGGCTGAAGTTCGCCCATGGCTGCCATGCTTTTGTAACTCTTGTAAGTAAGAGGAGAAAGAACCAATTTCACCAGCGAGGCAAACACGATAATGATAATTCCATAATTGCTGGTAAAGCCCGACATGAATTCAAAGAAAGGGATCACCATCCAGCGTACAAAAGGATCGGAGAACCACCGCAGCCAGCTCCAGCCTACATCTACCATATCGTAGGCATGTTCATCGATCTGAGTGAGTTCACGGTACTTCAGAGGTCCAAGATATAACCGGAATGAGACCGCGCCCTGATCATCTAAATTGGTGCGGATCGAAGAGGTATATCTATGATCCGTATTTGCGTTGTCAGCCTCACCTGTTACTTCTCCAGTTAGCATTGCCGCATCGGTTGGAGAGAGAGGTTTTATGACCTGTGTAAAGAATTTCGTTTTGGTAGAAGTCCAGTCAATATTTCCATTGATTGTAGTTTCCTCGCGGCCGGCTTCATCCAGTTTGAACTTCTCAAGCTCACCACCTGCGTATACATAAGCGGCGGTTTCAAGAGCATCCTGTGTGGGATCTTTTTCTGTGAAATTGAGTGGAGCTGTCCACCCGAAGTCTATATCGCCACCAATAATATAATCCTGCAGTCCTATGAACTGAACATCAACATCCACCTCGTAGTTTTCCCCGTTAAGGAGGTATGTTACCTGCACTTCCCGGCCATCATCCAGGGTTAACTCATAGCGGATCTCCCGTTGTTCACCTTCAGCTATGGTTATGGAGGAGCCCCGTGTAACCTGATCGAAATAAATATTCTGGGTCTCAATATTATAATTTTCCTCTGACAGGAATCCGATATTGTAAGCAGACCTGGTAGTGTCATCTATCAGCTGAACCGGACGTCCATCCCAGGTGTCGTATTGGTTGAGCTTAAAAGAAGAAGGTCCAGCACCTTTGTTATTGAATATCGCGGTGTATAAAGGAGTTGTGACTTTGATCTTTTGCTGTACCGTGTCCTGGAACTGGGCAAATAAACCTTGTACCACGACCTCATCATCATCTTCCTGGCCGATGGATTCTTGCCGAGAAAAATCATCTTCCTGTGCGGCAACCTCATCTTGGTCTTGTTCGAGTGAATCCTGCCGGTTTTGCTCAATTAAAGCTAAACTATCCTGAACGGCTTGGTCGCGTTGTTGCTGAGCTAGTTCTTCTTCAGATGGCATGGTGAAATAAAACCATCCCAACATCAGTAAAAAGATCAAAACAAATCCGGTGGCGGTATTCTTATCCAAAAGTATGCGTTTTATAAAGGTGATCGATTTGCAGAAACACGCTCACGCAGTTCAGTCAAAAGTTCGACTACCTGACTTTGAACGGTTTCGAAAGATAGGGTTGTGCGCTTTGCCAAAAAAGCATAGTGGAGCCCTATGTCAGTAAATTCCGGCAAATCAGTGATGATATGTTGGTTGAGCCGGTAAGCTTCACGCAGAAGTCGCTTGGTGCGATTGCGATGCACAGCATTACCGATCTTTTTTGGAGCAATGAAGCCAACAAGAAGGTTCCGGCCGGCATCAGGGTAGGTGGCATACCGAAGATTTACATCCTTATTTTTAATAAGAGAGGAACCTGAAAAAAGTTCCTCGAAATTTCGTCTGCCACTTAAAATGTGAGATTTGGGTAAGGTAAATCTATGTGAACCTGAACCAGTCAGATTACTTAGCTCCTTTTCTCTCATCACTGACGGTTAGCTTGTGACGGCCTTTCTTGCGTCGACGAGCTAAAGTCTTGCGGCCATTTTTGGAAGCCATGCGCTCGCGAAAGCCGTGTTTGTTCTTACGCTTTTTATTACTTGGTTGATACGTGCGTTTCATGAATATGGATATTTTATACGTTCAATTTCTTATCCGAAAAAGGCTTTAAATATAAAGAGAATCTCAGAAAAAACAGAACTATTATTTAACTCAATTAACTTCCGGTTTGATAGCGGTTTACTTTGTGTGAATACTAACTTTTAACGATGTTAGTTTACTACATATGAGTGAATTCATTCAATCTAATTTGGATAATATGAGTATCAAAACGCTGCAATTAACTGGGATCTTAATTTTAATTCCGTTCTTTGGGGGTGTGATGCTTCAGGAAACACAGGCGCAGCCCAACAAAGAAGAATTACTAGAGCAGGCCTCTGAGTATTTCAGTCAGTCACAAGAATCAGAAGCGCTGAAAGCTTATCTGGATGTGCTGAAAGTGGATGGTGATAATTTCGAGGCATTATGGCATATAAGTTTACTCCATGCAAGAATTGGCTATCGGGCGGAGTCTAAAGCACAGATGAGGGAGTATTATGAGGAGTCATTAAAATATGCGGAGGAAGTTTTGCAGAAATATCCGGAGGAGGGAAGATCTCATTTTGTGTATGCAGTGGCGAACGGACGTATTTCAGATATATCGGGTTCAAAAGTGAGGATCGAAAAGTCACATGTCGTAAAAAGACATATAGACAAAGCATTAGAAATGATGCCTGAATTCGGGCCTGCCTGGCATCTTCTGGGCTTGTGGCACAGTAAAGTTGCGAATGTAGGCTCTGCACAAAAGTTTGCAGCAGGGATGTTTTCGAAAGGATTGCCCAAAGGCGCTTCCAATGCCAAAGCAGCTCAGTATATACGGAAAGCCATTGACTTAGAACCGTCCCAAACGCTTCGCTTTAAACTGGATCTGGCCCAACATTATCAGCGAGCGGGAGAGGATCAAAAAGCGATAAGTGTACTCAATGAGGTGCTGAAAATGAATGCTGAAACGGAAATCGATCAATGGAATCTGGAGCGTGCCAGAGATTTGTTAGATGACCTTATGTGATCACTTTTCTATCAAGATGAAGTATCTTAAATGAGCAGTAAAGACAGTTTACTTTATAAATTAAACTAAGGTTCCACATCCTTTTTATCCTATTTTATCAGGGTCATTTTCCGGGTCAGTGTGGTGGAACCGGATTGAAGTTGGTAGATATATACACCGCTGGTTAAGGATGAGGCATCGAAGGATATGGTGTAGCTGCCCGCTGCTTTTCGTGTGGATTCTAACACCCGAATTTTCTGCCCAAGCATATTGAATACACTCAATTCTATATCAGCTGCTTCTGGTAGCTGGTAAGTAATTTGCGTGGAGGGGTTGAATGGATTGGGATAGTTCTGTTGCAGTTGGAAGGTGCTCGGAACTTCCTCTTTCTGTTCACTGGAAGTTGCAATAGAACGAAACGTGTAAATATTGCCGTCAAAAGATCCGAGGTATAAGTTCCGGTCTTGATCTTCTCCAAACATAATAAGCTGGTTTCCACTAAACTGAGCCAAAACTTGATTATCTGAAGCTTCGTCTCCATCCCAGGCCAGCGACCAAATATAGCCAGAGGCGAAATCAGCGTACACATAACGCTCTTCCAGTTCCGGTGCTTTTGTACCACGATATACAAATCCACCGGTAATGGATCCGCCTAAGTCCCGCCCATATTCATATACAGGAAGTACTAATCCGGATGTATCACAACCTTCAGAGGGATCAAAACAAAGACTGCCTTCCATAGTATTCCAACCATAATTCAGGCCTTTTTCTACCACATTGATCTCTTCGCGGGTAGATTGTCCCACATCAGCCACCCATAATTCATCCGTTTCGGCATCAAAGCTAAAGCGGTAGGGATTTCGGAATCCATAGGCATAGATCTCTTCCCGATATCCTTCATCATTATTTACATAGGGATTATCATCTGGGATGGCATAATTCAGGTCATCTTCGGTGCTGTCCACATCAATACGCAAAAGAGAACCCAAAAGTGTAGCTCGGTCTTGACCGTTTTCTTCAGGATCACCACCACTGCCTCCATCACCAAGGGCGATATACAAGTAGTTATCAGGCCCGAAATGAATTTGCCCGGCATTATGGTTGGAATAAGGCTGATCAATCTCCATCAGCATAAGTTCAGAATCTTCATTCACTGAATTCTGATCATCGGGTACTTCGAAACGGGATACTATTGATCGAAAGGGATTTCCAGCAGTGTAATACACATACACATAACCGTTGGATTCAAAATCGGGATGAAAATCAAAGCCCAGCAAACCGCCTTCGCCGGAGGTGTTTACGGCTCCTTCAATATCCAGAAATACATCCATTTCAGAAGTTGTGACATCATTTTTAAAAGTCAGGATACGACCGCTTCGTTCGGCTACATACACCTGATCGTCGGATTGGCTGGCAAACTGGTAGTCGATGGGAGCATTGAAGCTTAGGTTGGGATAGGCGTTTACCACTTCAACCTGAGCATTGGTATGGATACTGAAAAGTGATAAAAATGAGGCTATAAAAACACGGATAACTAATTTCATAAGGCTCTATTGGTTTTGGATGTACTATATCAACATGGAAAGCGTCAATAAGTTTCCTGACCAAAGAAAATCTATGATTTCAGAAATGTTCTTCTACTCTAATGCTTTATTCAAGAGCAGTATATGCAGAATTGTATCGAAATAGATTGCCTTTTAGCGGCCTACTTGTTCATTTATCTTGGCAGAAACCGAACTAAACAATAAATCCCGATAATCGGGACCGGTGTTTTCGGAATGCTTAGGAATACATCTTTCAGCTCAGTCTGATTTGAGTAGTTTATCTGAATTTATAAGAGCGGGGCGATGGATGGATTTAGGGCTTGTCGCGATTTTGCACGATCAGGCACGAAAACTGAAACTACAATTGATCCAGGCGGAGGCTTGAACCAATTGTAGTTTTATCCAATATCCTAAGTTACTCCGGTTTCCAGTCTTTCATTCCGTCACGGATAACTTGGGCCAGTTTTGAGACCGGCACGCGATCCTGACTCATATCATCACGGTAACGGATGGTTACGGTATCTTCGCCTTCTGATTCCACTCCATCAAAATCCACGGTTATGCAGAAGGGTGTTCCCGCTTCATCCTGTCGTCGGTAACGTTTTCCGATAGATCCGGATTCGTCATACAACACTGAAAATTCTTCACGTAACTCTTTTTCGATCTTGTGCGCGAGGTCCTGCAATTTTTCTTTCTTGATCAGCGGGAAGATGCCAACTTGAGTCGGTGCTAATTTCGGATTCATTTTCAGCACGGTGCGGGTATCGCCATCCACTTCTTCCTCGCGGTATGCATCACAAAGCACCATAAGTGTGAGGCGGTCAAGCCCTACAGACGTTTCAATTACATAAGGAACAAAGCGCTCTTGATTTTTCTGATCGTAGTAGTCCAGTTTTTTGCCGGAAAATTCAGCATGCTGGGTCAGATCAAAATCGGTTCGATTGTGAATGCCTTCCACTTCTTGCCAGCCGATCGGATATTTGTATTGAATGTCGGCAGCGGCACGTGCGTAGTGAGCAAGCTTGTCTTCGGGATGAGGAGCCGTTCTTAAATTTTCTTCACGGATTCCCATCATTTTATGCCATTCAAGACGCTTTTCAAGCCATTTTTCGTATTCATCTTCATCGGTTCCGGGCTTCACGAAATATTGCATTTCCATCTGCTCAAACTCCCGCATGCGGAAAACGAACTGCCGGGCTACTACCTCATTTCGGAAGGCTTTGCCTGTTTGGGCGATCCCAAAAGGAATCGTAACACGTGCGGTATCAAGTACATTTTTATAATTCACAAAAATTCCCTGTGCCGTCTCAGGACGCAAATAAACGCCTTCTTCTTCTGTGGAAGTGGAACCGAATTGGGTTTTAAACATCAGGTTGAACTGACGAACTTCGGTCCAGTCGAAGGCTCCGGATTCCGGCGCACGGATCTCGTTTTCCATAATGATCTCGTACAGGTCTTCCGTCAGGCTCTTTCGTGAACCGCAGGAATCCAGCTTTTCTTGTATGGCGTTGGCCTCTTCGTGCTTATCATCCTTGCGCAGCTTTTCAATGTGCTGCTCAATGATCATATCCGCACGGTAGCGTTTTTTGGACTGCTTGTCGTCGATCATTGGGTCGTTGAAACCGCCCACGTGACCACTTGCTTCCCACACTTTGGGATGCATGAAAATAGCTGCATCCACACCCACAATATTATCGTGGCGACGGGTCATCTCTTTCCACCAGGCATCACGGATATTTCGTTTGAGTTCTACACCGAGGGGTCCGTAATCATAAACGGCACTGAGTCCGCCATATATTTCTGAGGATTGAAAGATGAAGCCCCGCGCTTTCGCCAGCGATACAATTTTATCCAGATTGTCCAAATTCGACATTTGTAAGTGTGTTTACAGTTCAAAAATTTGTTGAACGCCAAAGATACGTAATAGAACATCGAATGTGGAACATCCAACCAGGAAATTTAGAACGGTGATGTTTAGATAGACAATTAAGCTAAATTAAGGTGCTCAAGACTAACGTAATTCCTGCGAAGGCGGGAATCTAAATGCAATAATTAGAATCGATTACTGACTCTATTCCGTGCTTGATATGAAACCCCAACCGTCCGAGCGGAGACTTAAGATTGAAAAGCTTCATCTCTTAATCTCCTCCCTGGAAGTAACAGCGAGCTGTTCTTCCGCTCCCTCCAGAGGGACACAGGTTCTTGCCATTAATCAAAATTTCTACTCAAGATAAAATTCACACTTCAGTGAAAATCTTATCTCTCATGGGGTATCTTAAGTCTTGAGCGAGTGTGTATGTATAATTCGAATGCAAATTGTTTCGAGCGGAGACTTAAGAATTGTTGTCGCGGGGTCATTTTCTCAAGTCTGAAGACTTGGACTGCTACTTCTTTCCAGTCACCGCTTCGCTCAAGACTGAAAAGATCTTAGGGAGACCGATTTCAGCTTTGCTGGAAATCAGCTCGTACTAAGAAATAAGCTTAATATAGCTCTCCATATCAAAAGGTTCGGGCGGGGCGGTCTTCTTCAGGTAGAGCGGGTGATGGGGATGTCCGGCTTTAGAAATGCGACCGCGTTTGAAGAAGGAGTGATCCTGACTCCCCAATACTTCATAAATATCATGCAGGCAGCGGGAAAGATACGGGCGTTTTTCGATCAGTGTTCCCCACGCGCACCAGATATCGGTAGAAATTCCATCCATGAGATCTGCAATGGCGTCCACATTTTTTTGGTGGATCTTTTTCTGAAAGTGCTTGTGCATTTTATCAGGATTGGTGGCTCGCTGGGGGTAGAGGTTGAACATCAGCCAGCCGTCGTAGTCGTGGTCGCGGGCGAATCGTGCAACCGATGCTACCGTAGGGTCAAGATCATTGGGCTTTGCCGTGGATGGATTCACCCCAAAACAAACCAGTGGGTTTTCGCCTTCTTGTCCAAGGGAGTATCGGGTTAGCGGTTCATCATGGTCATAGATCCAATCTTTATCAGGAAACATCTGTGGAATTTTATTCAACTTCTAAATGCATCCGAAAATAGGGGATTATATAAAGAATGTAATGCTAAACTGAGAACTTCAATGTTCGTTGTTCGATATTGAATGTTCGGTGTTCTTAACTCGATATTCAAAAAATTTCCCCCTACTTTTACGCATGGCAAAATCAATTTCAGAACAGATACAAACCTACCTATTCGAGCAGCTTTCTGATGTATTTGAGAAGGATGCATTTTTTATTCTTGGCGTGAGTGGCGGGCCAGATTCCATGGCGCTGATGTATCTTTTCTATTTGCTGAAGCAGGATGCGTTGATCGTACACATCAATTATGGTAAGCGGGGAGAGCAGTCGGATAAAGATCAGGAGTTGGTGGAGCAGATGGCTTTTGCGTGGGGTTTTGAATGCTGTTCGGTTCGGCTCAACCCACAAGATGCCGGGAAAGAGAATTTCCAGAACTGGGCGCGAAAACAGCGATACCAATTTTTTGAAGATCTGAAATCAGACTACAAAGCCGATGCGATTGTTACAGCTCATCACCAGGATGATCAGGTAGAGACCGTATTGCAGAAAATTTTACGGGGAAGTTCGCCGGCTGCGTGGAAGGGAATGGAGGTGTGGGACGGACGTTTATTTCGGCCGCTGTTGCCCTTCAGTAAAGAAGAGATCCTGGATTTTTGTGAAGCCGAAGCCGTGCCCTATCGCATTGATGACAGTAATGAGGAATCCGGGTTTGCTCGGAATTTTATTCGGCATGAGCTGGCCGGGGAGATGGATAGGTTCTTTCCGGGCTGGCAACAAAACCTGCTTGCGCTGGAACAATATGCCGAGGCGTACGAGGAAAGCATCCGGATGGTGGCGAACCGCATCGTTGATAACAATACCCTTGATGTGGAGAAATTCTCGGCTTTGGCCGAACCGCTCAAAACAGCCGTCTTGAAATTTGTGCTGGATGACATAGGGTTGGGACACGAATATTCAAAAGGTGAACTCGAGGAATTACGAGATATCGAGACGCTGCAAACAGGAAAAAGCAAGACGGTGGGCTCGGTTTCATTTACCCGCGATCGGGGGCAGATCATCATTCACTCCGGGAGATCACCACGGAAAGTAGAGGAGCAGATCTCTGAAAAAGAAGTTAAGCAGGGATGGAGTAAAGAAGGGATTCGGCTCAGTGCAGAAAATGATCCAGACGTAAAACCGGACCTGAGACTTGATAAACAGGTAATGAAATTTCCATTATCTTTACGGTCATGGAAACAGGGAGATGCCTTTCAACCTCTTGGAATGCAGGGCCATCAAAAAGTTTCTGATCATCTTACAAACCGCAAGATCCCTACAATTTCCCGCGAAAAAGCTTTGGTATTGTGCGGATCAGATGGTACTATTTACGCCATTATTTATCCCCTCGAAGCACCGAACGGGGAGCATGGCGCCATCGCGGATACAGCGAAAGTAAAAGCATCAACACAAACCATTTTATCTATTAAAGTTAAATAATATGAGTTCTCATTTTTACCAGCCTGACACGGTTACCTGCAATGGCGAAAAGTTCAAGATCTTTATAACCAAAGAACAGATCGATGAACGTATGAACCAACTTGGTAGTCAGCTGGATCGTGATTTTGAAGGAAAGCGTCCCATATTTATTGGTATTCTGAATGGCGCATTTATCTTCCTGTCTGATCTCATGCGGCATGTTTCTATTACTTGTGAAGTGGATTTCATGAAGCTGAGCAGTTACGGAGATGAGAAAGTGTCATCGGGGCAGGTTACCGAGCTCAAGCATATTGATGCGAAGATCGAGGACCGGCATGTAATTCTGGTAGAAGATATTGTGGATACCGGGCTTTCCATGAATTATATGGTGAAGCGTATCAAAGAAAATAGCCCGGCTTCGGTGTCGGTGTGTACTTTGCTTCACAAAAAAGCAGCTACCAAATATGAAGTTCAATTAGATTATGTAGGATTCGAGATTCCGGATGCATTTGTACTGGGCTATGGATTGGATTATGCACAGGAAGGAAGAAATCTTTCTCAGATTTATGTGCTCGACAAAAATGACTAAACGACTACATAACAGCACTCTTATCAGGATTATATAATAGGTGCTTTTGAACACTCATACTATGATTAGAAAAGGCCTTTTACTACTTGGCTTAGTATGCACTTTTGTACCGGCAAATGCCTTTCAGCTTTCTATAATAGATCAGCAACCTCCTCTTACCGCTCAAAAATGGACACTTGAAGATGGGCTTCCTGTTAATACCGTCGGAAACATTACTCAGGATAGTCTCGGATACCTATGGATCAGCACATATGACGGGCTTGTCAGATTCGATGGATTGGAATTCAAAATCTATAATTATTCCAATACTTCCGAGATGCCTCACAATCGTACCACTCTACTGTATCTTCAGGACAAAGACCGAATGTGGGTGGCATTGGAATATGGTGGTGTGCTTCTAAAGGAAAATGGGGAGTTCCGCCATTTTGGGGACAAATCGAACTTCACGGATTCTGGCATTACACAAATATTTGAGTCTTCAGACGGCAGGATGTTCTTCATTACGCATTCCGGACTGTATGTATTTGATGGTGAAAAGTTTGCCAAATTCTACAACAGCGATAAACCTGGGCAAAATCAGATTCGCAATATTTTTGAGGATTATGATAAAAGTATCTGGGTAGCTACGAACAACGGTCTTTTGTACTTCACCCCAGACGGAGAACTTTTAGCTGAATATCATAAAAGTCCTGAGCGGCAGTACAATCGTATTTGGGATGTGCTTAGGACCAGTAACGGGATCATTACAACCGCTACCGATGCAGGCGTGTATGAGTTACTGGATGGAGAGTTGGTTCAAACTGATAAATATGCTGCTGCCGATAATTACGCTATTGGTAGAATCTACAATGATGAGAATATGACTCTGTTGTTTGCAGTGGGGGAAGTATTTTACAAAGGGAGTAGCCAAACTATAAAACTACCATCCAATAATTTAAAAATATCGGATAATATAAAGACATCAGAATATTTCAGTGAATTCTATACAGATTCGAATGGAAGGCTTTGGCTATTAGGAACTTCCGGTACACTTTCTTTATTCGAGGAGGGTAAAATTCGACCTTTTACAGAAATACCGGACATCAGTGATTACTATTTCAACAGTGTTTTCGAAGATCGAGAAGGGAATCTTTGGTTTGGAACCAACGGAAACGGCCTTATTGCAGTAAGTGAAAGTAAAGTCCGAAACCTGGGCACCCCTGAAGGTCTGTCAGGTGATAACATACTTGCCATGCTGGAGGACAGTCAGGGGCGTTATTGGGTGGGAACCCGGGGCGACGGACTGAATCTGATTGACGATAATTCCATTACTCATTATGACGTGACAAATGGAGCAGCAACAAATTTTGTAAAGTCTATTGGGGAAGATAAAAACGGTAATATTTGGTTTGGGCATCATCAAAAGGGACTAAATAAGATCACGCCAAACGGCTTAGAGCATTATGTGCCGGGAGATAATGTGGAGATCAATGATATTCGTTCTATTTACACCCACAGTAATGGAGAGATGTGGCTTGGAACCTATGGTGGATTGATCAATTTTGATCCTTCAGGATCAGATCATGTTGTATATGATAAAGGTGACGGACTTGCCGGAATTAAGATAAGATATATTACCGAAGCACCTGACGGAGCTCTTTGGACGGGTAGCCTGGATGGAGGAGTATCCCGATTTCATAATGGCAACTTCACGAATTACACTACCGAAGACGGGCTTTCTTCTAACAATATCCGATCTATTTATATAGATGAATACGATGCCGGTACTATATGGATCGGTACAGAAAACAACGGGCTCAACCGTCTTAAAGACGGAGAGATCTCATACATCAATATGGATGATGGGTTGCCGGATCATATCATACATTGGATATCACAAGATGAAAGCGGATGGCTTTGGATGTCTTCAAACCGGGGAGTTTTCAAGATCAATAAGTCTGAACTGAATGTCTATCTCGATAATGAGTCTGGTGTTTTCACCCTATTGCATTACGGGCGAGCAGAAGGAATGCGTAATCCAGAGGCGAACGGTTCTGTGCAGGAAGCTGGACTCAGAACAAGTGATGGTGATTTTTGGTTTGCCACACAGGAAGGAGTTGCCATCTTTAGCAAACCTCCGATTGATGCTAAAACAATTCCACCTACCATTTTAATCAGCTCCATAATAGCCGGTGGCAATTCATATGCTTCAAATGATGTAGAGATTGATAAAGGATATAAGAGTTTCACGGTCAACTTTAAAGCGCTCACCTTTCCATTCAGTGAAAAAGCAAAGTTTAGGTACCGTTTGGTTGGTATTGATAATTTCTGGAACGAAACAGCAGACCAGCGATCGGTATCTTATAATGACGTGCCTGCCGGAGACTATACATTTGAAGTTTTGGCCGCTAACAACAATGGGATTTGGAGTGAAAAGGCGGCTATGGCTACGATCACTGTTCAGCCATTTTTCTATGAACAGCCTTGGTTTTTTATTCTTGTTCTGGCTCTTATCACGGGTGGCTATTACGGGGCAACACAGATCCGCTACCGGTATTTATTAAACAAGCAGCGTAAACTGGAAAGCACCATCCGGGAACAAACAGCCGAATTGACGCAGGAAAGAAATGATCTTCAGGTCAAGAACGATATTATAAGAATGCAAGCAGCTGAACTGGAGGAAAGCAACCAGACAAAGGATAAATTCTTTTCATTGATAGCCCATGATCTTCGTAACCCGATTCAAGCTTTAGTGGGGCTTTCAGAAATAATAGAAATGGATATGGACGAAGACAAAGACCCTGAACTGAGTGAAATGTTTCATCATCTCTCCTCTTCAGCTCACAGATTGCAATATCTTGTGGAAGATTTACTGAGCTGGGCGTCTTTGCAAAATGGAAAAATGAAACCAGATCTTGAAGAAATTGATTTCGATGTATTAGCTGTTCAAATTTTAGAGCTCCTAAAAGACAGCGCTCAACAGAAAGACATTGACATTTCTTTTGAATCGAGTGCAAAAACCCCTGTTTGTGCAGATAGAAATATGCTGAAAACAATTGTCAGAAATTTTATTTCAAATGCGATTAAGTTTACTGAACCGGGAGGTTCCGTTTCCCTGGCCATTTCACAAATGAATTCAACTCATATTATTGAAGTAAAGGATGATGGGATTGGTATGAATGATGAAATGGTGCAAAAGTCACTGCATAGCGATTCGAACGCATCTCGCCAAGGTACACAAAAAGAAAAGGGTACCGGCTTGGGCTTACAGATTTGTAAAGAAATGATCGCACTTCATGAGGGTAAATTAGAGATAGAATCTGAGGTGGGTAAGGGCTCTACTTTTATCGTTAAGCTTCCTCAAAAAAATAAACAAAAGGCCAAATAAACAGTTTTAAAACTCCCATGGTTTTTACGAGATAAAAGGTTGCTTTTAGCCCCTAAAGCTCGCTATATTTGTGCCCTTGAAACGGAGAGGTGGCTGAGTGGCTGAAAGCGCTCCCCTGCTAAGGGAGTATACCTCTAACGAGGTATCGAGGGTTCGAATCCCTCCCTCTCCGCATTGAATATTAAGAACCACCATTCATCAACCGAATGGTGTTTTTGTTGACAAAGAAAGGAGGGATGAGAAGCTTGTCCCGCTTTCACTCCGAATTGATGAAGAAGAGACTTTTGGCGGGAAATCCCTCCCTCTCCGCTCTTTTTATGATCTATATTATTTGCTCTCCATCACAAAAACGCCATTCCAATTCTCTTCCGGCGGATCTGAACGCATCACCTTTGTACGCTCTATAAATATTCCGGATGGATTTTTTTCATACCGTTCAAGTTGTTCTGCTGCTCTGAACTTTTTGAGGGCGGTATCCCAATCCTGAGCAACATATAATTGCAGGCCCTGTTCATAAAGTTGAATGCACTCCAGTGTTTGTTCGGAAACGGAATCACGCAAGCCTGCTATTTCGTAGACCTTCACAGGCGTAGTTCTGCCCTTTACCACAATGTTGTCAAGCATCCTGAATACGCAATCATCTCCAAACTCTTCGGCTTCCTGCTTGGTTGATTCTGTTACCATGGTGAACACTCCATACTGCTTTGCTCCACTCTCACAACGCGCCGCAAGGTTTACATTATCGCCCATTATGGTATAGTTGAAGCGGCGGGTTGACCCCATGTTTCCAGTTACCATATTTCCGGAGTTCATTCCTATGCGCTGCTGCATGTTGGTAACAATCTCAGGCCAGCCGTCTTTTTCCCATTTTTTACGCAGCTCGTCCAGTTGTTGATGCATGAGCTGAGAGGCAACACAAGCCTGGTAGGCATGGTCTTCCATATACACCGGAGAGCCAAAAAAGGAAACGATCGCATCTCCAATGTATTTATCGAGTGTGCCTCCGCGGTCCGTCAGTATGTCTGTCATAGCGCTCAGATATTCATTGATAAGCTGAACTAATTCCTTGGCTTCCAGCTGTTCAGAAAAGGTGGAGAATGAGACGATATCACTAAAAAAGGCGGTCATGTGTATATCTTCTCCACCTAGTTGGGGCTCTTCACCAGATTCGATCATTTGGTTTACCAGGTCGGGAGAAACATAGGAGGCAAACATACCCTTGATACGGCGTTTTTCCTTTTGCTCCAGGTAGTACTCATAGCTTATCATTCCGGCCTGGGTAAGGATCAGCGTAATCAACGGACCGGTTATAACCATCAAAACATTATAATTCAGGAAAGCCCAAAAACTGATTCCGTAAAAACCGGCGCCCATTAAAACTGAAAAAATGATACCCCAGTTGGCGGTCTTGAAGTGTGCGATCACGGCAATCCCAAAGCTAAAGAAAACCATAATGAGCAAGGTGTACCATGCGCTGAAGCGCGAAATGTAGTTGCCGTCTAAAATAGTCTGGATGGCATTGGCGTGGATCTGATATCCCGGCCGTTCATTATTTCCCTGATTTGCGAAAGGGGTGGCATAAAAATCTTTAAGCAAAGACATGGTTGCACCAACGATCACAATTTTGTCTTCAAATGTTCCCTGTGCAAGATGACCTATGTTAGGATCGTCGAAACTGTTTACGCTGACACCCAATCCGGATTCAAACACCGTGGTATAGCTTGAATCATCGATTACTTCATCCAGTGAAATTTCGGGGAAAGTACCTTCTGGTCCATAATAATTTATGTAGAATGAATTTGGCCGGTCTTTAAGGATCTGGTAGTCACCTAAAGTGAAATATGGATCACCGCTGGGTCCGATAGGATCAATGGAATCGTAGGGAATGTCTTTATACTCCCGAATAGTCTCCAGCCCCAAACGGTAATAGTTAGTACCTAAATGATTGTGACCAAAGTGATAGGTTCGAACGGCTCCATCCAGATCGGGGTGAACCCGCACCAAAGCCACGCGATTTGGATTCCCGGAAGTAAGTACCGGCGTGGGAAACATGGGGGAGTAGGAATCTGATACGTTGGATATTTCACGCTGTATTTCTCCCGAAAGGATAACATTTTTATGCTGACGCATGGCCTCTGCAAATAGGCTGTCATTCTTAGTATCGTATAGATCGGGATTGTCAAAAACAACGTCAAATGCGATAACTTTTGCGCCGGCCTTATTCAGGTTGTGTACAAGCCTGGCGTAAATATCAGTGGGCCAGGGGTATTTTTGGGGAATTTCTTCATCTGCCTGCTGACTGATGGCTACCAGTACAATAGGCGACTCGGAGACATCAAGTGGCCCGCGGTGTTCAAAAAGCTGATCGGTGTGTTTGAGCTGAATATTTTGAACCGGCCTGATGAACATCAAAAAGAAAGAAAGCACAAAACCCCCCGTTGCGATAGCAAAAAGGACGGCTATTCTTAGGGGTTTTTTTCGGGGTTTAGCCATTGGGTTTAAAAACTGTACACATATCTGAGCTGGACGATACGATCATTCTGAATGTTCTGCTTGCTTACGTTGGTTAGGTTGGCATCAAAGACCAAAGAATGATTTTCTGTGATGTTGTATCGGGCGCCAGCCTGAATCACAAAAGTCCCAAATGAAGACGTGGTTACGTTATCATTCAGTACAAAATAGTCGTCGTAAGGATTATCGTTCGTGGTTTGGTCGCTGTCGCAGCCGCTGGAATCGCAAATATCAAAAGAGCGAGATTCGGTTTTATTATTAGTGAAAGCCAGCCTGCCGTTAACGCTCAAAGAATTGCCCATAAAATACATTTGTCCGCCCACGTACATTCCGGAGATCTTAAACTTACTCTGTCCACTCCCTGATTCAGTGTTATTATACGTATAACCCAGTTGAGTTTCGAGGGGTGAATTTCTGAACCGGGATGTGAGGTTCAGGGAAATCGCCGTGCTTTTAACATCACCAAAGGCGAATACTTCATCTGTTGTTTTCATATTGGTGATATTGAGTGAGATATCGTTCCGGGCATTAAAGGCAATAAATTGCTGGGTGATGGAAGAAGTTAAATTGAGGGTATTGTTACGCCGGGGAGTAGGGGTTGTCAGAGTGACCAAAGTATCCTGCCCGTTTATGGTGCGTTGTTCCTGTCGGATATTGCGAACGGCCGCATTTTTCAGATCACCGCTGAGTAAATAATTCTGGCGATCAATTCCATTATCGCGGTTTCGGTATCGCAATCCAAAACTAACGCGGGGCAGGTCGCGGTTAATGGGATACCAACTCAGATTCGTTCTGTATGAGTTGGTATTGATGGTCGCATCTTTTGTGTTGGATACATTGTCGTTCAGGTTTTCATAACCCAATGTCACATAAAGTTGTTTTGAAAGCAGATTAAACCGGTCTGAAAGTGTGAAACCGGCAATATCTTTTCGGATGGTTGAATTTGCCAGGGAGTTAAAGTTAGGACCTATCCAGCGATATTGAGCCCTGAAACGGTTATTTGGGTAGTTAAAAGAGACCTCGTTGCTGTTGGCGATCAAACTTGTTGGGAAAAAGGGTTCTGCCGAAAACTCGCCATTATCTTCCGAGAGATTCAAGGGCAGCACATTCATGTTTTCATTCACAATAATGAGCCATGAAATTTGCTCAAGCAGATCGCTGGTGCTTTGATCTATATCGAAGCCAAGGTCTGAAGCTCGTTCCAGCGTAAGGGGGCCATCATAAATATTATTATTAACGGCGCTAACCACAGTTTCCGAATTAAAGCGGATACGATTTTCATCAAAACCCATTTTCAGGTCTCCGCCTACCACCACATTCCCTTTAGGCTTTACATTACCGGAACGTACGGTAAGGCGATCCGGATTTGAAGCCAGTGAATCCATATCCGCATCACTCAGGTTATTTTGAAGCGTGGGATCGTAGCCGGCAAGATCGGAGTAATTGCGAACATTGAAGATGGAGGTTGTATCATCCTGAATTTTAAGAGCATGGAAGCCGATCTGAAATTTATCTTCATTCCCGAAACTGAGTCGCCCCCCTGTGATCTTTCGTTGAAAGTTGCCTCTTCCACGGTTCTGATACGTTAGAAAGTAGTTTCTGTCTACTACTGAATCTGCCCCAATAACCACGTTCTCCACGATCAGGCTGTCATATAAATTGGTGATGCCTCTTTCCAGGTCTCCATACATAAATTGCAGATTTATGTTTTCATCCAGAAGATGCAGAGAAGTGTTTAGCCCATGGATCCTGCGTCCGGAAATGGTGAACGGGCTCATAGTGGGAAATACGTGCCCGGCTTCAAAATTCCAGATATCACGGTATCTGAGGTTTACACCGTACCGGTTTTGGGGTTGAAGTCTTGGGTCTGCCTGGGAGGTCAGGTAGCCATGTGCGGAATACCGGAAATCTCCGTATTGACCTGAAATCCGTGTTCGGCCCGTATAAGCATTGTTGATGTCACCGGCTATAACCTGATTTCGAGCGGTTAGTTCAACCCGCCCCTGAGGAATGCTGGAAGGGCCAAATCCCCGGAAGGAAGCTTCGCCGGGGGTAACAACAGCAAAACTCCAGTCGGTTACAGCAAAGGTTTGGTCTTCTGTTTCGTACTCCAGGGAAATGGTTTGCTGCCCACGTGGTAAGTTTTTTGCGACATAAGAAATGTAGTAGGCGCTGGTGTCGGCTTGGTCGGTAACATCAATGCCATTTATCAAAAGCTTAAATTCGCCCGGTTCTATCGACTCAGTATCATAAAACAAAGCGATAGCTATGATGGTATTTCCCTGAGCAACACCGGAGCCGGGCTCAGGAGATAGAATGTTGTAATCAATTCCCTGAAGCTGTTCTTTAGGCTCCTGTTGTTCATTAAGTTCCTCAACCAATTCGACTTCAACGGGGTTTTGGGAAGGTAAATTTGTGGGGTAGTACAATATCTCACCTGAGTTGAGAGTGATCTCGAGGTAATATTCGATCGTACTGGAGTTATTGTTCTCGGGATTCAGGAGTGCATGAAAGCTGCCAGCCTCGTATCTGACTTCTTGTTGTCGGTAACTCAGGGCACCATCATAGCGGAAGTAGAGTACGGCTTGTTGAAAATCCGATTCTGAAATACCCGGAACGTTAAACGTTAGTGTATTTACCTGGCCCCGTTCTAAAGCTACAGGAGCCTGATGCTGGATGTTGAACTGTGCACTTACAGCAGTGGAAGTGACTGCAAAAACCAACAGTAAAAAGAGTCTTCTGTTTACCCCTTCCATATTAAAATTATTGATTGAACTTAAGCTGAACCCAAAAAGGCAATAGTGTCCTAATTGTCATTTTTCTCGTATAGATCGATAGAAATTTCACGCAGTTGTCCGTTTGCATCACGGAATCTCAATATCAGTTCTTTCTGAATGAGATCGTTTTCATTCATTTCCTCATAGCCGTCATCGAGGTTGGAAATTTCTTCATCAGAAAGCGTTCCGGAATTGATTTCATTGCCTTGTTCATCAACCCGCGCAAACATTTTTTCAAATAAGGATACCGTTTGTCCGGAGTTAATAGCTGTAACATCAACCTGACCTTCCTTAACCCATACAAAACCATCTGAACGGTTACCAAAATTTGTTCCTTTTACGGAGGCAAGAGAACGGTTGGTGGCTACTTCAAAATCATTACCGCCCTGTGGCTGAACCTCAAAAAAGACCTCTCCACGATCGAGTTCAATTCGGGTAGACATCTCTTTTGAGGATGTGCCCACTTCACCCCTTAAAATCAGCAGGGAGCTTGGCTTAACTTTAGCAACGCTTTTATCCATAAAAACCACCAATGCAAAACCTTCCTCATGAGTGATGAGTGAGTCGCCGCTAAAAAGTTGTTCCCCGATGTTTTCTTCCGGATCCAGCATCAGATTCTTATCAATTTCCAGATTTGTCAGCTCCACAGAAGGTTTAAAGTGTTTTACGATGGCAATGGGGCGGTCTGCTTTGTTGAATGCCAATTCGGATGAAACCAATCCCAGGACAACTATTAAAAAGAGAAAGGTGTAGAAATATTCAAAAGTCCGTTTCATGATGTTCACCTTTAATTTTCCTGAAGGATTATTTCTTCATCCTGGATTTTTTGGAGTAGTTCTTCCAGCTTCAGAGAGGCAGAAGCTCCCGAAAATTGCTGTCCGTCATATTCAACTGCTTCCAGCCTGAATCCTTGCTCTTGAAGTCGTCGGAAAGATTCTTGTCCCAGTAATTCGATCAATACTCTCCGTGTTTCTTGTGATAATGCAGCATTTTGCCCTGAAGGTGTATTTGCCTGCCCGGCCGGGTCAATCAATGTGAAAGACCATGCCTCTGATAGCACAACATTCTGACTTGAGCTGGATCGTATACTGCTTCTAACTTGCCAGAAATAGGTCTTTCCACGTTCAAGTGATTGTACCCCCGAAGTTGGAAACTGGTAGTTATTGCCCTGAACGTAGGTGTCAAGGTTTTCAAATTCAAGCAATGATCCTCCATCAGCCAGGGGTTCAGAGCTGGTTGCACTCTGTAATAATGTTTCAGGGCTATCCTGTTCGTTATCTTCAACTACGATCAATCGGTAAGTTACATTACCACTCCCTTCCCACGAAAACTGTGGATAGGGATTAGTGATCTCTGTTTGGTTTCCAATGATATCTCCCGGCGCGCGTAAAATGATCTCACTTTCTTCTATAGTTCCGGAACGTGCATCTCTGGTAAGCCCTATTTCGGCCACGTCGCTTGCTAATATTTCCCGCCCATGAGCATCACTGACCGTAAAAATAGTTACCTCTAAAGAATAGGTATCCTGGGGAAGGATGGTAGAGCCGGAAAGTTCACCGATCAGATCATCACCTTGAGGGGTAAGACCACCGGAAAAACTGACGGTTTCATCAATGCCCGGAAATCGTTCGTTGGCCACATCATTGTTTGTGATATATACAGATTGATAGGGGCGGAGAGAAAAAGGACGATTTGCTTCCTGCGTATACTCCAGAAGAGTCCCTTTTTGTGCAGAAGAGACAATAATTTCAAGAAAAAGATCTTCAACTAGCTGATCACTTTGGTTCTCAATGGTGACTGCTACCAAGACGGGGCCACTGCCATCTGTGCTCACGCCCAATTCTGTAAAACTGAGAACCTGGGCATCCTGAATGAGTGCGCTTGGCTCTACGGTAAGATCAATATCCTGGGCATGAACTAATTTTTCAGGAACAACATTGATAATGAGTAGTATGAGAACAGTAGGTAGTAATTTTGAAAATCTCTCAAACATTGCAACTCCGAATTTAAATTATATTGACTAATTGTAAAATATAAGGAGCATACAAACAAGCATAGGATAGGAAGTCTAATATTTATAAAAGGCTTTTGTAAAGATTTGCACCCTTATTTAAACAAAAAAAGCCGTATTCTTTGAAAGAATCGGCTTTTGTGGAGCTACGGGGATTCGAACCCCGGACCTCTTCGCTGCCAGCGAAGCGCTCTAGCCAGCTGAGCTATAGCCCCTTAAGACTCGAAAGATACCCTTAGTGTTAAAACTATGCTAATGATATTTAGATTTTTTTTTCTTTTGATACACTCAGTAGTATCATTATTTTCTATCAAATAAATAAATGATTTAACCCCTAATAAATAATCCAATTGGAGAAATATTAATATGAAACGAATTATCCATCTTCTCGTTCTTTCACTTTTCTTAGTAGGTGGGACCGTGGTCCAGTACGGGTGTAGTAGTCCGGAACCTGCTGTAGAGGAACCTGTTGATAGCGACGGTGACGGTCTTACCGATGCTGAAGAAGCTGAACTAGGTACCGATGCAAACTCAGCAGACTCTGACGGCGACGGCCTTACCGATGCTGAAGAAATCAATGAATATGAAACTGACCCTATGAATCCTGACACTGACGGTGACGGGCTTTCTGACGGTGACGAAGTAAACTCTTATAACACAGATCCTAACAGTACTGACTCTGATGGCGATGGCCTTTCAGACGGTGATGAAGTTAATGAGTATAACACAGATCCGAACAATACTGATTCTGACGGTGACGGCCTGAGTGATTATGACGAAGTCATGACGCATGAAACCGACCCTAATAATGCAGATTCTGACGGTGACGGATTCACTGACTCTCAGGAATTAGATATGGGAACAAACCCAACCGACAGCAGCGACCCTGTATACCTTGATGAAGAATCTCTGGGAACAGTTTACTTTGACTTTGACCGCTCAAACATCCGCAGTGATGCAGAAGAAACATTGATGGAAAATGTTGAAGTACTTAAAGATGCTCCTGCTTTCCGTGTTCGTGTAGACGCTTACACCGATCATGTTGGTGGAGATCAGTACAACTTGCGACTTAGTCTTCGTCGTGCCAACTCTGTAGTTGAATTCTACGTTGACAATGGCATTTCTGAAGATCGCATTCAATCTGAAGGAAAAGGTAAAGCACCTGTTGAATGTACTGAAGCTGAGCAAGATGCAAACACTCCTGGTTGCCAGCGCAACCGTCGTGCAGAATCTCACCCGATCAGCACTTTACAGTACGCACCTGGTAACTAAGTTTATCAGCTAAAAAAACTTTAAAAGGCTCGCCTCATTTAATTGAAGCGAGCCTTTTTTATGTTTGATAAATTAATTCAGGATCAATTGACTGCCTTAAACTCGATGGCAATTCCTCCACCGGCAGCCATTTCCAATACAAGTGTTGAGTTGGCATCAACAGTTACCGTTTTTTTCTCTAAAGGATAAGGATTGGTTAGCCAGTTGGCCTCTTCTCCATCACGATACATAGTTGCCTCGTATGTGATTCCTTCCGCTAAAAAAGAAAGATCAAGTTCCGCGTTACGGGCTTTTTCATTTGTGATGCCTCCTAAATACCAGTTCTCTGTGTTCCGGTCTTTTCGTACCACAACAGCAAACTCACCAATTTCGGCAACCGGTACTTTGGTTGTTTCCCAATCGGTGGGAACGGCTTTAACCCATTCCAGCGCGGTTGGCCGAGCTTCCAGGTTTTTGGGTAGATCAGAAACCATTTGCAGCGGACTGTATATCACCACATAAAGAGCCAATTCGTGGGCTATTGTATGATGAACGCGGTTGTTATTTTGATTTTCAGGTTTATCGGAAAGCAACAGGTCAAAAACACCCGGGGTATAATCAAATGGACTTACCAAACCTCGGGTGAAGGGCACTACAGTAGTGTATCCGACTGGGTTTCCGCCATCCACCGACCAGGCATTGTACTCCTGTCCGCGCGCACCTTCACGGGTCATCATATTCGGCCATGTTCTGCGAATTCCGGTATCTTTGATCGGTTCATGCACATTAAGCATGATCTTGTGTTCCGCTGCTTTCTTTACGATATCCCGATAATGCTGCACCATAAACTGCCCGTGATGCCATTCCCCGCCTTCCACAAAATCGCCTACATATCCGGTTTTAACGGCCTCCACACCTACTCTTTCATATAGATCGAAAGCGTCGTCCACTTGTGCTTCGTAATTTGATATTCCAGTTGAAGTTTCATGATGTCCGATCAATTTCACCCCTAAAGAATCTCCGTATCGGGCTACTTCTTCGATGTCGAAATCAGGGTAGGATTCAGTAAAACTGAAGATATCTGAGTTGGCGGCCCAGTCTCCGTCCCATCCGGTATTCCATCCTTCAACCAATACTCCGTAGAATCCATGCTTTGCGGTAAAGTCCATCAGCTCTTTGGTGTACTCAGTAGTGGCGCCGTGGTCTTCTCCCGAACCCCAGGTTTTAGTTCCTAAGTGCATGTCCCACCAAATTCCGGTGTACTTTCCGGTCTTGATCCAGGATGGATCTTTAATTTTACTCGGCTCATTGAGATTCAAGACCAGATAGTTTGTCATAAGGTCTCCGGCTGTTTCCCCAATGGAAATGGTTCTCCATGGTGATCTGTGCGGAGCCGAGGCACGAACTTTATCTCCGTTTTTCCAGGGTACGAGATCAGCTTCCAGTGAATTATTTCCATTGTTGGCAATGGTCATGCTTGCAAAATCAGTAAGGGCAGCCTCGTGAATAGAAAGGTGAAGTCCCTCATCCGTTTTCATAGTGAAGGGCGTGTGAGCTGTATCGATCTCAGAAATACGACTTTTATTGAAAAGGTGCTCATATCGATTCATTTGATAGGCTCCGATCCACCAGGAAGTATGATCGTCAACCATATTGAATTCAGTGACTTCATCCGTTATCACAAAATTCTGCAGGTTCTTTTGCCTGGGCCACTCATAACGGAATCCAAGTCCGTCATCAAATACGCGGAAAATTATATTCATCTTCTCAGAAGAACCGTTTTTGGTGAAGAAAAGCTTGATCTCGGAATAATTATTGCGAATATCTTTTTGTTCTCCCCACGGCTGCGTCCAGGTGGTATCCGTTTCCGAGGTTTTGATGAGATCGAGGGTCAGGCCTTCGCTCAGGTCCACATCATTAAAGATCATCCCAAGCCTGGAGGGCGCGATCAGGACCTTGCCATCATAACTAAAGTGATACATCGGTTTCCCTTCTTCCACTTCAATGGTTAAAGCAGATTTCTTATTGGGCGATTCGATCAAACCACCATAATTCATCTCACCAATCCGTTGTTTGGAAGTACACGTAGTAACAAGTGGAAGCATCATAAAGAGTAGTACGTTTTTTGCTTTCATAGATCAAAATTGAGGTTATCGGGGTGTAACGGTGGAAGGTAATAAATGCTGATAAAGTGTTTCGAAAAGAAACGAAATCCAGCATCAACATTGTTGAACTACAAAATCAAAAGCACAATATTATGATAAAAATATTATCGATATTAGGACTCATAGTGAGTCTGGGATCATTTAATTTATTAGCACAACAAACGGAGAAGAATTTGGAAAAAGCAACTTTTGGTGCCGGATGTTTCTGGTGTGTGGAAGCTATTTATGAATTGGTAGAAGGCGTGGAACATGTGGAAGCCGGTTATTCAGGTGGACATGTAGAAAATCCTTCGTACAAGGAAGTAACTACTGGGAAGACAGGACATGCTGAGGTAGCCCGGATTCATTTTGATCCGGAAGTGATTACCTACGAGGAACTATTGGAAGTACTGTGGCATACGCACAACCCAACTACACTGAACCGACAGGGAAATGATGTGGGGCCGCAATACCGCTCTGTGATTTTCTATCATAACGAAGAGCAGAAAGAAATTGCCGAGAACTCGCTCAAAAAAACAGATGAATCTGATTTGTGGGAAGATCCGATCGTTACCAAAATTCAGCCGCTTGAGAATTATTACGTCGCAGAGAATTATCACCAAGACTATTTTGAAAACAATCAGAATGCCGGATACTGCTCTATAGTGATTGCCCCCAAAGTCGCAAAATTCAAAAAAGAATTTGATTACTTATTGAAAGATGATCCCAAGTTTTAAGGCCTGGAATGTTAAAACCTTGATGAGACTGACAGATGCATGTTAGCAGGGAGGTTGCCGGTCTGTTATTATAATCTCTTTTTTTGCTATGCCACCCACAAACCCGGTTCCGTTCTTTACATTAGAATTTACGCTCGGTAGATTGGCTTCGATTTTGTCTAAATTAGTATAGTCGGGCCAATCCTCACTAGCCGTTATCAGAACGAGTTTTCTTTGGTTGACTTGAAAACTAAAAGCCTCGACATCTAATTTTCTCGCTATTGCTTCTCTATTTATTGACGTAAAACTATAATTTCCGCTTGGACTTGCTGTAACATTATCAAGATGAGAGAAACTGATTTCTCTCTCGGGAGTACACCCTACTTCCACAAGGGCTTGTACAAGATACCTGGTTTCTAGAGCTATTATAGAATCTTGAACTACTCCTGAAACTGAAATTTCTTCAAAGTCCTGATCGTATTCAATCTCAGGTACCATAAGATTAGATACCATTCTTACAACCACTGAACTTTGTTTTCCTACCGAATCTGTGGCAGTAATTCTATACTCTTCATTAGCAATGACAGGATCTGGTGACCAGTAATTCCAGACATAAGTATCGCCGCTAAACTTAAAAAGGGAATCATTTAGAACTGCCGATTCCCCTGTGGCTTCCCTAGTTAAGCGCACCTGATTTGAATTGACTGTGGAGTCTTGCGGAAGAAGAGTTTCGCCAATTGGCATCACTCGGATCCACTGAGTATCAGCGTGTACATCGAGGTAACCATTCATAGAGAAAACATATTTATCCGACTTTTCGAGAGGTTCAAATGCGTTTTCACACCCAGAAAAAAAGCTACTTAAAGCAATGAAAATTATTAGGGAGGGCTTTTTCATTCTAATTTTATTTTATAGAAACCCAAAATTTTGACCTTTAACATAAAGATTTTCTTAATAATGGACTTTAAGACTTTGAGTACGATTAATTGCTTTAAATTAAAAGTGTAACTTCCAATTTTAAGCATCTACAGCTTGGCGCATAAGCTTTAAGAGTAAACAAGAGGCTTTTTTTATATCGTTACTACGTGTATTATGGGATCCTGAAATTTTTGCTCTAACTAAGTACGGAATGAAAAAATATCTACTAATATTACTGCTGCCTTTAATTAGTACTCTTTCTTTGGCCCAGCACCAGGTCGATACCTCAATGACATTCGAAGAATATGATCCTGAGTCTACATTGGTTGTTCCGGGGGAAGAAATTACGAGTGCAAAATATCCCTTCGTTGATATTCACAGTCACCTCTGGCGTATGTCATCCATGGATCTGGAAGAAACAGCCCGCGAAATGGACAGCCTGAACATGAAAGTGCTGGTGAACCTGAGCGGACGTTCCGGTGAAACATTGAAAGCGATGGTGGATGCTGCCAAAGAACAAGCACCCGGGCGTTTCATAGTTTTTGCCAATATCGATTTTGACGGCATTGATGAGCCGGATTGGACCGAGAATGCCGTTGCTCAGCTTGAGGAAGATCATGAGAATGGAGCCCAAGGAGTGAAAATTTATAAGAATTTGGGACTGACTGTTTTGGATTCAGAAGGAAATCGCGTTCAAACCGATGACCCTCGCATTGATCCTATTTGGGCAAAAGCAGGAGAGTTGGGGATGCCGGTCCTCATTCACACGGGAGAGCCCGCCGTATTCTGGGAGCCCATTGATGAGCACAACGAACGCTGGCTGGAAATGAAAAACTTCCCGGATCGCCATCGGGGCGATTCAACACGCTACCCAAGCTGGGAAGTGGTGATGCAGGAGCAGTGGAATGTATTCCGCAAGCATCCCGAAACTACATTCATCAACGCGCACTTTGGCTGGATGGCGAATGACCTTGCGCGACTTGGCGAACATCTCGATGAATTCCCAAATGTGTATACAGAAACCGCCGCAATAATTGCTGAACTTGGCCGCCAACCCAGATTTGCCAAAGAATTCTTTATCAAATATCAGGACCGCATTTTGTTTGGGAAGGATACCTACAGGCCCCATGAATATCACACCTATTTTAGGGTATTGGAAAGTGATGATGAGTATTTCGACTATTTTCGCCGCCGCCACGCTTTTTGGCAAATGTATGGATTGGATCTGCCCGATGAAGTGTTACGAAAAGTGTACTATAAAAATGCCCTGAAGATATTGCCGGGTATAGATGAATCCCTTTTTACAGAATAAACAACCTCAATTAAATCAATTTACCTATGAAGAAACTACTGCAATTATCGTTTGTATTGTTATTAGCCTTACTGTTTGGTTCACAATCAGCTACTGCGCAAGAACGGGGTAATAATGAAGCCCGGGTAAGCCCAAATGCTACTGTGAGTCAAACGATCGGAACTACAGAAGTGACGGTTACTTATGGCCGGCCCGGAATCAAAGACCGAAGCTATTTTGGTGAAGGTTCAACTTTGGCTCCTATCAATCAGGTGTGGAGAACCGGTGCTAACGAATCTACAACCATTACTTTTTCCGGTGATGTGAATTTTGGCGGAGAAACCGTTGAAGCCGGAACGTATACACTATTCACGATTCCCGGAAAAGATAGCTGGACCATCATTTTGAATGACCAGCTCTCTCGGGAAGATGGAAGTCCTGCATGGGGTGCGTATGGATATGATGAGGAAGCAGATGTTGTGCGCGTACCTGCCGCCGCTGTTGATAACGAGGCACCAATGATGGAATGGTTCGGCATCAACTTTGATACGCTTTCTGAAACCAAAGCGCACCTGAATTTACACTGGGGAACTACCAAAGTGGCTGTGCCAATTACAACTGAGTAAGAAAAGAATTGATTCTCAGAAATAACGAAGCCCTTCGGTTCAGCCGGAGGGCTTTTTTTATGAAATGAGATAAATAAAAAAAATTGGGCAAGCGACCTATATCACGCCGCTACGACCAGATTACCGCTGCTGCGTTCCCGCCCTGACGGAGTTCAAAGGGAGCTGGCTGTATAGAACTTGCCCAAGGCTTTAAAGATAAGGCTCTTTGGGTTCCACTATCAAGAAATATTTGGGATAAATTCACCTTAAAAAAGGTAGCCGTTAGAGAGGGTTCAGGAAAAAATAAAAGATTCCTTTTAGGGAGAATTCACATTCTTCCTATCTTTGGAATTCACTTTAATAAATGATCCTATGTTTGAACTCTCCGCTTTTTTAATGCCTCTTATAATCTTTGTTTCGCGTATTGCAGATGTATCGCTGGGTACTTTGCGCATCACAATGGTTTCGCGGGGATATAAGATCGAATCGGCAATTTTAGGGTTTTTTGAAGTGTTGATCTGGGTGATCGTAGTTGCTCAGCTGCTCACTAATCTGGATCACTGGATGAACTATGTGGCTTATGCGGCCGGTTTTTCAGCCGGGACTTTCATTGGGTTGTACATTGAAGACATGATGAAAGTTGGAACTGTTTTAGTGCGGATCATAACGCTGCAGAAATCACGTGAATTGATAGAAGCGCTTAAGGAAGCCGGTGTAGCTGTTACAAGTATTGATGCCAAAGGAGGTTACAACGACGTAAAAGTGATCTTTACCGTAATGAAAAGAAAGAAACTGAACAAGGTTTTTGCTATTGTGAAGGAGATCGATCCGGAGGCATTTTTCTCAACTGAGGATGTGAAATATTCCAACAAACACCATGATCATCTTGTGAATCCCAATCAGCGAAGCCCAATTGACCGGCTACTGAGAATCAGAAAGGGAGTTTGATTCAGTATCTGTTGGGGTAAAAGCAAAGCATAGGAAATAGGTCATTCACCCTGAAGGGTAACTACCAGTTTTCGAGAACCGCCGTGATTCCGGTGCTCACATAAATACACACCTTGCCAGGTTCCAAGATTGAATTGTCCGTTTGTAATTGGAATAGTAACGGATGAACCGAGCAGCGAACTTTTGATGTGTGAGGTCATGTCATCAGTACCTTCCAGGGTGTGTTCATAAAGCGAAGTGTCCTCGGGAACAGCTCTGTTGAAATGAGTCTCAAAATCCCGGCGTACCGAAGGGTCTGCATTCTCATTGATGGTAAGTGCGGCACTCGTATGTTGAATGAAGATGTGTGCGAGTCCCGTTTGTATCTCTTTGATCTCGGGAATTTCTTCTAAGATTTCACGGGTGATAATATGATATCCGCGAGATTTTGGGGAGAGCTTAATTTCTTTCTGAAACCACATGGCTTTAGCTTGGTGAATTGTTAATGGCGATTGGAAATTCAAGTTAAACGGATGTAGTCATTAGAGCAACCTCTTAGCGTCCTTAGACCTGCGAGCGTTATGGCCCAAACGCTGCGAGGACCTATAGACCTCGCAGGTTCTATACCTTTAGATCATTTAACAGTTTCTGTCTCTAATTTCTCTTCAAAAGGAGCGATGACTTCATCCACTTTTTTAGTTTCATCAAAATAGTCAAGTACCTGAAGCAACACTTCATCTACCAAAATATCTGGGCAGGAAGCTCCGGATGTAAGCGCGATTCTGAGAGGTTTTTTCTCACTTGGAAGCCAGTTCATGGTTTCCTTCATTTCCTTATCCCACTGATCAAAATGATGGATCTTTTCCGGGCCAAGCTCCGATTTATCCCGTACATGAAAGGTTGGGAAATGATGCTCCAGGATCTCCACCAGGTGCATAGTATTGGAGGAATTATAACCGCCAACTACAATGGCAAGATCGGCATCAGTTTCGGCTAAAGCCAGCGTAGCCGACTGATTTTCGTTGGTGGCATAACACAAGGTGTCTGAAGTGTCTGCAAAGTGATCGAGGATATTGGCTTCCCCAAATCGTTGAATGGCGGCATCCCTCAGAATTTCCATCACTTCCTGGGTTTCGGTAGCCAGCATGGTGGTTTGGTTGATCACCCCAAACCGTTCCATATCTTCAAGTGGGTTGAAATCCTTGGTGGATTTATGTCCGAAATATTTTTCAAAATCTGACAGTGGTCGGTCTTCTGTCATGATATCTGCAAGTATCTGTGCTTCCTCGGGATTCAAAACCACCACTACTTCCGAATGATCGGCGCTATGAGAAAAAGTAGCCCGGGTTTCTTCATGCTGATGTTTTCCATGAACCACCAGGCTGTAATCTTTTTTACCCAGTTGCTTCCCGCGTTTCCAAACTTTCTCCACAAACGGGCAGGTTGTATTATACTGATAAGGATCGATGCCAACTTCTTTAAGCTGCCCCTGAATTTCCAGTGTAGTTCCAAAGGCGGGGACGATCACGACGTCATCTGAACTGAGGGAAGAAATAGGAATCCGTTCGGTCCCATCCGTATCAAACAAAAACTTCACCCCACGCTGTTGAAGATCTTCATTCACGGTGGGATTGTGGATCATTTCACTGAGCAGATAGATGTCTTTATCCGGATTTTCTGCTACGGTTCGGTACGCAATATCGATGGCATTTTCGACTCCGTAACAAAAGCCAAAAAAGCGTGGGATATGAAACTGTACCGGACCAAAATCTAACACCGAAGGTTCAAGATCTTTTTTCATGGGATCGATGATCTTGGTGGCCTCCTTCACCTTTCGGATAATGGGAGACTGGTACATTTTGGGGATATCGAATTTTTTGCGTGCCAAAAGCTGGGTTGGTTTCTGGTGAAATGTTCAGATAAAACAACAGCTCGAAAAATACTCACTTTTAAAACCAAAAGAGAGCTTTTCCGAGCCGGTAGAATTTGGACGAAGTAATCAAAGTAGGATCTCAAAGTGTAGATAAATGATCGGTATTATAACTTGATATCCCTCGTGTTCAAACTCCCAAACTCTTGCGATTTACAAGGCACTAGGGATGACAACTCTGTAAATATTTTGACCCAAAGATCTCCGAAGGCTATGCCTTCAGGAGAAAAGTGAACCGAGGCTGTGCCTTAAAAAAAGTTACTTCTGTGCGATCCCGATCACACCACAGGCAACACGGCTTCCGGCTGCTCCGGTGGGTTGTGAGGTCAGGTCATCTTCTCCTGCGTGAATGATGATACCGCGTCCAAGAATTTGTTGAAGGCTCACAGTTCCATCTACATAATCAACGGTGGCTTCACCATCTTCACCGGCCTCGATATTTCCAAGGTCGCCCATGTGTCGAACGTCATCGGAAGGAGCTCCGTGTTGGTTCTCAGCAGGATTAAAATGTCCGCCTGCACTGGTTCCGTCATCAGCACGGCAATCGCCAAATTTGTGAATATGAAAACCATGATTACCGGGTTCTAGTCCGGAAAAGCTTCCCTGAATGGCTACTCCGTTTTCATCTTCGGTAAAAGTAACGGAGCCGGAAACTTCACTATCACCAACAGCCATTACCGTGGCAACGAGTTCATCGTGTTCAAATTCTGTTTCTACAATTTCTTCTTCTACGGTTTGAGCGCATCCGGCAAATGCAAAAAGGATGACGAATAATGATATATAGGTCTTCATAAATTTGGTTTAGTTTTAAATTCAATCTTACAACACTAAACAGATGTGCTTCATTCAGTTAAAATCTTATCACGAAGTGCCTGAAAGGAGTCCAGTATTTTTAGAATTTTGTTGAATTCTTCCGGGTGGGAGCGTTGTAATTGACGAATCTTATCCCCCGCAAATAACGTTTTACCTCGGGTAAATAAAGGAGCACTTAGCACACTTAAGATTGCATATCCCCATATCCATGAACTGTCAACGCCGGTAAAATACAGGATCAGACTTATCAAGGTATAAAAGATGGGGAGTATGAAAAGCCCGGTCAAAAACTTTATGGAAGCATCAAAAGCATGATCTTTGATGACTTTGGTTGTGAGATATTTAACCGGCTGATACGGGATCAGGTTATTGAAGTAGGAAAACATGTAGACCGGAAATAAGAGGAACTCCCGGAAAGAAAGTCCATCTGAAATGGCAAAATCCCGGAGCGGGATGTCATGCTTGTCGGCCAGTTTTTTTGCTTCCTTTGCTTGTTCTGTCAATTTCGGGGTGATGTATTCCGAGGCTTTTTGGATGCGAGGGTTTACAACATTTGGATCGGTAAGAATGGCCTCTTCCGGCTCCAGGTCGTTCCATAAAATTTCCTGTACCGGATATTCTTCAAGATCCTCCACATGAAATACGAGTTTCTTCATTGCTTCAGAAACATCCGCTTTCATGGTTTGAGCTGCTGCATTCTCATCTTCTTTAAATTCGGATTTGTAATGGTTCACAGGAATAGGATCTCCATAAACCACATGCACTGTATTTTGTGCTTCGCGATGGGCTGTATAATTGATGCCAACCGGCACGATCTGGATATCAAGTTCCCAGTCTGAGGCCTCCTCTCCGCCAAAAGCGACCCGTGTAAATCCTTTACTCAGAGGACGGATGCGCTTTTTAAGATTATGATTGGCTTCCGCGAAGATCATGATGGCATCGTTGCGGTGCATGTAGCGGATGCATTCCTCAAAGATCGCATTATTTTTTTGAACGGAGCTGAATCCATCCCTAACCCGGTAAACGGGGAGCATGTTGAGCGACCGGAGAAACCAATCCAGGGGTTTTGGGTTGAAAGCTTCTGCACGCGTCAAAAAGTAGATGAAAGGCCGCACAGTAGTAACTACATGCAGGGCATCCATGAAAGAATTCTGGTGGTTGGGAACAAACAGGATGGGCTTATTTTTGGGGATCTTTTCCCTGCCCGTGATCCTGATCCTCCTGTAAAAAAAATTCAGTCCGGTTTTAACAATGGGAAACCGGAACATTTGATACCAAAGATGATTTTTACGCATTACTGAACACGCGGTGTAAAGTTGATTTTCCTACTGACCAATACCAGCCGATGCTGAGTCCGGCTACAATATGCCAGATGCCCCACCAGGCTGCTACTAAAGCCATGCCTCCGAGGCCGTCAAAGAAATTGAAAATCAGCAATAATCCCAAACCCGAATTCTGAATACCGGTTTCAATAGCGATGGATTTTCGGTCTTTTCGGGGAAGGCCAAAGAGATAGCCAAGACCATAGCCGCTGCCAAGAGCAATGGCATTGTGTACAAAAACCAGGAGGATGACAAGGTGCACATAATCTATGAAGTTTTCGAAGTTCATGCTGAATGCTACGATCACAAAGCCTGCAAAAAAGATGATCCCGAAGTTTTTTATGTAAGGTGAAATGATCTGCGAAAGTTCGTCTTTCAGGTAGCGGAGGGTCATTCCCAGGATAAGCGGAATTCCGAGAATGAGAACGATAATTCGGAAGACTTCAAAGAGGTCGAGATGGATTTCAGTGAGGATGGCGTTGGTTGGTCCGTACAAACTTGCCCAGAATGCAAAGTTGAAGGGCGTCATAAAAATAGATAAAAAGGTAGCAAAAGCAGTCATACTAACCGAAAGGGCTGCATTTCCCCGTGCCAGAAGTGAAAAAAAGTTCGAAATATTGCCGCCGGGACAAGCAGCAACCATCATCATTCCTAAAGCAAAGCTGGGATGTGGCTCCATCAAGATCACCAGTAAAAAAGTAAGTGCCGGCAATAAGAAAAATTGCGATGCCAGGCCGATCAAAGTCCCTTTGGGATTCTTGGCTACTTTTTTGAAATCCTCTACAGTAAGCTCCAGGGCAACCCCAAACATAATGATGGCCAGCGAGACATTCATGATATGAAGTCCGCCGCTATCAAGGTTTAGTTGTAGCGCGTCAATGGATTCGCCCACTGGATCTTTGGTTTTGGTCTGAATTTATTCCGCCGGATTGGCTGCTCAAGGATACAAAAAGTTTTAGATACTCGAACAAGGATTTTATAGTCAGTATTAATGTGCTGAAGCAAGCGACCTTAACACTGTAACACCTCAGCACTGCAACACAAAAGCATGGTTTCTAAATCTCATATCTATTACTTTTCAATGAAATTTAAACCAACCCAAATTCATCATTATGAGTAATGTCAATCCATTCCACCTTGCATTTCCGGTTCGAGATCTTGACGAATCCTACAAGTTTTACCACGATCTTTTAGGCTGTGAAACCGGCCGAAGCTCCGATTCCTGGATCGATTTCAATATGTGGGGACATCAGGTAGTGGCGCATTTAAGTCCAGAGGAAGCCAAAGAATCTGCTATGAATGCCGTAGATGGAAAAGGCGTACCGGTGCGGCATTTTGGGGTGATCCTGGAAATGGACGAATGGAAATCCCTCGCCCAAAAACTGGAAGATGAAGGTATCGAATTTGTGATAGAGCCGTATATTCGTTTTAAAGGCGAGCCGGGGGAACAGGCCACGATGTTCTTTTTAGATCCATCAGGAAATGCGCTGGAATTCAAGGCGTTTGGTGATAAGAGCCAGATCTTCGCGAAGTAGCTTTACGTTCCAACGCAGAGCGTAGGAACGAGTGTTTGTGCTGATAAGTGCTAAGGTATAGAGCAAAGCATTGGCGAGGAATAAACTTCAACTTTCAATGTTGAATGTTCATTATTCAATGCTCTCTTTCTCAACCCACCGCAGATCATTCTGAATGAAGGTGACAAAAGTCAGCACGTTTTGTGCTTGCCAGTAATCGCGAATTCCGTTGATCGGATCCTGATATGAAAAGGAGCGGGTGGTATCGCCATCAAAAACTTCGAAGCTGTACACTCGCCGGGGCAGTGTGCTTGAATCGGGCACCCAGCCTTCGATCTTATTTTGGGGAGGCAGGTTCATGATCTTCAGGAATTCTACAAACGCATTGAAATCATTCCAGGAGCTGTCCTGTGCTGCAACAAATTCCCGGTCTACAATTTTTTCACCTTCTTCATTCAATGCATGCGTGGTAAGCGTTCCGTCCCAGGTGGAGTCTGATTTCTCAAATTCAAAATAAACAGCTTCATTGATATTCAACGAAATCAGCTTAGAAACTTCAGGCTCATCTACTCTTTCGGTTTCCTGAGTAACAGACGATTCAGAAACCACATTCTCTGACGAAGAACATCCTAACCCAAATAAAATTAATCCTAAAAAAAGCTTGTATGTAAAGTATCTCATAATCATGTTTTTGCTCACTGCTCACTGCTCACTGCTCACTGCTCACTGCTCACTGCTCACTGCTCACTGCTCACTGCTCACTGCTCACTGCTCACTGCTCACTGC
>NZQV01000021.1 GCA_002696035.1 Balneola sp.
ACCCGAAGCACATAAATATAAGTACCGTTACCCAGGCGATCATAATCCCGGTCACGGCCATCCCATGAAATACTGGCATAAGAACTTGTAGTTATGAGTTGTTGTTCAATGTGTTGCACCGGTGTTCCACTGAGTGTATATATACGAACTGATACATCCATTGGATTGCCGGGCTGGTTATGTTCGAAAGCAAAACGGGTGGCATCATTCATCGGGTTGGGGAAATTGTACACGTTGCGAACGGTCAACTCCTCACTCGATGCTACTTCAAAGAATACTTCTTGCTCTGAAGGATTGTTATGAACATCCCATGCTCGAACACTTAGGGTATAACTACCTTCTGAAAGCTGGTCCAGAGGGTACTCGATACGTCCCCTTGTGTAATCGTTTAAATTGCCCTCATAAAAATCGTTGAGGACGAATGTTTGTTGTGGTTTGGTATCGATAGTAGCTATTATTTCATGTCCTACTCCTGTTCCTGTTGTATTTAGGCCTGATTCATCTTCAAGTTGTACAATTAGTGTGGGTGAGCTGTTTACGAGGTTTCCGTTCACAAATCGCTCATCATTTAAAAACACATCCATGCTTGGTCCGTCTCCGTCATCAACGGCATTTTCGTTGAGCCCGCTGAATCTTACATTAGAGAATGAACCCCCTGCTGTACGACCATCTGCATTTGCAAAAAACACGATACGGCCGGTCTCTGTGGCATTGCTGATATCTTTTGGTATGATGAATGTGGAATTGAATTGTCCGTTCTCAACGGTAGTTTTTCCGGTGAACAGCACGTCACTTTCTACCTGATAATTGCAACGGCTCAGAAAACAATTCTCGTCTATAACCCAGGTCCGGTCTGTTGGCAGAGGAACGGTACGCGGTGCATCATAAACGGTGAGGGTCATTTCTCCACTAAAATCGGATAGGGGCTCATCATTCAAATCTGTTATCTCTCCTGAAAGTGAAACTTGCTCAAGGGCTTTGATATTAACAACGGTATCCTGCTCTGTATTGGTATATTCATTTAAAGAAATAAGAGAGCTCTGCTGCTCAGGAATGCGGAAGGTTGTAGCAGGATCACCGATCAAAATAAATTTCTTACTGTTTAGTGAAGATATTATAGGACTGCCACCGATCTGAGTGTTTTTAGTTCGAAGATACAGATCTCCCATCCGTAAAGGGCCTCCGTCGTTATTACGCTCAGCCATTCTCTGGGAGAGAGCTACATTCAATCCAAAATTATTACCGGCTGAAATATCTCTTCCGGTGTAAACAACACGAGTTGTGGTAAAAGCGGCAATAATTCCACCATTAGGAGCGAGGAATAGCTGTTCTGCGCCTGATTGTGCATCAATGTCGTCATAGCGTCCAAACTGACAGGTGGCTGTTACCAATGTTGCCAGACGGTCTCGGTTGTTGAGATTTGGGATCAGGTTGGTGTTGAAAAGGCCTTCATCTGAAAGCACTTGTTCGTTGCCATGGCCGGAATAATTCATCACCAGGGTGCCACTGTTCAATGTGTTGATGAATGCATCTGTAGCACCGGGAATTTGCCGTCCGGCTCCAGTGATCTCTTCAGGATAGGCAAACTCATAGATCTTCTTAATGCGCAAACCCGGCTCCATAATATTCATTCGCTCAGCCGATTGATCTGCATTCAATACGTGAAGGTCTCGGTTCCGGTTGGCATCAGGGAGATCATCATCAGCAGCAAAGGTAAACAGACTGTGCCAGTTCCCGGTGTTCTCAGGATTTTCATAGATTTTGATCTTTTCGATGGCAATGGCTGCATCCTGTCGGGTTTGAGCCGGAATTCTGCCAATGCCGATGTCGAGTAAATGTGAATTTGGAGTAGTACCTGAACCCAGAACTCCTTCATTGTCGTCCAGGAATCCGAAGAAATCATCGGTCCCAAAAGAGCGTACACGATGTATTGATTCCGAGGTTTGGTAGGTGATCACATGATTGCTAAAACTGTTTTCGATCACTCCCTTATAATCAAAAGTGGCATCCCCAAACAGGAGCAAATACTTGGGCGGTTCCTGTCCGTTTGAAAGAGCACGGTCATACAATAATTTTGTAAAATCACGGATCGCAGTAGGATCTGCAACACCACCTGAAAATTCATTGAAGATCTGCTCTTGTGTTACCACAAATGGAGTGAGATCGTTATTGCTCTGACGGTAGGAAGCCAGTTCCTCGGCTTGCTCAAGGAAGTTATCTGACGTTACGATCAGGTAATCGGGATCCGAAGCTACTCCTGCTAAATTTTGATTCTGAATTGCTTCACCCATAGCCGGTATCTGGAAATCTGACTGAGCAACAAATTGAAGGTCGTCTCCGGAGCGATAGTTAAAGGAATAGGTTCCTCCGGATGAGGAAGTTGAAAGCAATACAGGAGCCAATGGATCCGTCACATCCATCACTTTAGGCTGACCTTCAAAACCAGACAGCCGATATTGGGCTAGTTCAGTCGAAGAACCATCAGTGGGAGAGTAGAAATATAAACGGTTATTTTCGGCGATCAGCTGTCTTTCTGCAGTGATCTCGATCCAGTCAATAAAACCACGTGAGTTAGATTCATTATGAAAGTAAGTGGCCTGAACATCCAGAATATCATTATCGATCAGTGGACTTAAGGTAGAGTTCAAAAAGCCATTTACCCCTGCGTCTCCTTCACTACAATTATAACAGCTGCTGCAATTACAGGATAGACGACGAATATTGACCGTGCCTGCATTAGAGCCGTTAACGCCAACCTCGAACCGGGAAGAATTGGTAGATCGGCTTACAAATCGTGCGTTTACCTTAATGGGCTGGCTTTCAATAATTCCGGGCAAAGTGTCGGTAAGTACAGATATGGAGGTTCCGTTGCTGGAAGCCTCAAAACGACGGCCCAACCAAAACTGACCTGATTTCAGGCTTTCTTCTGCTTTATTGAGCTCTTCATTTTTCCAGATGAAATCAGAAAAGGCTGTAATGGTTCTGGAGGGGGAGGAGTTGTTGCCTAAGGCGGTCAGTCGCTCTCCCGGCTCACTCCCGATCGTCAGAAAAACATAATTATTATTACTGTAGGGGTGAAGCTGGTGGCTATACTCTCCATTTGTGCGAGTTACACGATCGGGAGCATTTGCATAGAAAAGAATGCGATCATTGGTGTTGAAGTTGCCGTCGTCCTGTCCTTCAACAGTAATGGGAATTTGTGTGAAAGGAGGCCGGGGCTGGTCATTTGCTTCCGGTAAAAGATATCCGCCGGTTCCCCAAAGCTGAATATTTCTCGGATCTATATCGCTTGGTTCAATACCAAGCTCCTCAAGGTATTCTGCATCCATTTGGTAGATGGCATTTTTTGAGATGGGGATCTTGTACCAGTCACCTGTATTCAGTTCAGAGCCAGAGAGAGCTTTGGATTTAGCTTTAGGTAAGACCTGATCAGCCTGTTTATAAACCCTTATCTTTAATTTCTTTAGTACCTGAGTCTTATCATCCCCTAAGCGAGTTATATGAATAGATGCCGGGGCCACTTTCTTACCGCGCTGAATTCCGGCTTCAGAAATTTCTATAAGGGAAGTTTGTAGAGAAGAGAGCGAAGATACCATTGCCACATCGGAGCTGAGGACCGTATCAACTGAAACAACAGTCTGTTCCAGGATCTGGTAACGGGGAGAATTCCCCTGTACAGGAATCAAAAGTCCTGCCGGTGGTAATAGATGCAATTCATTATTCACCAACTCATAGTCGGTAAAGGCATCTGTTTCTGCTACTACTTTCAGTTGCTGAGCATGTGCGCTTGCAGCAAATAACAAGCAAAGCAAACCACTAAAAAAAAGCAGCTTGTTAAGCATAGATATATTGATCGTTTAAAGTAAGCGTATTTTACGCTGAGTAAATAGTAGCAGTGTATTCTATAGAGTTATAGTACTTCTTTAAGATTGACCTGTTGAGAATAGTAGAGGTGTTGTATTCGCTCTGATGTTTAGTTAACGATGTAAAATGAATAGTAGCTTTGTTCTATATAGTAATCGTTGTTTTTAGTTCAGGTCTGCGTCTATAATATGTGAGTGAAGGTATAATGTCAACAAAAAAATGAGGCCCTGTTTCATATTTATTAAAATAGGGCCTCAGAGCACTTAAAGCAGTTCAATTACCATAGATGAAGCGCCGCCACCGCCATTACAAATTCCTGCGCAACCGTATTTTCCTTTTGTACGGCGCAGTGCATGGATCAGGGTAACAATGATTCTGGCTCCGGAGCATCCCAGTGGGTGACCGATACTAACCGCACCGCCATGGACATTCACTTTTTCGGGATCCAGTTCCAGGATCTGGTTATTGGCTAAAGCCACTACCGAAAAGGCCTCGTTGATCTCAAAAAGATCGATATCATTTTTTGTGAGCCCTGCTTTTTTGAGAGCCAGAGGAATAGCATCAGAGGGGGCTGTTGTAAACCATTCAGGCGCTTTGGCAGCGCTTGAACTGCTGAGGATCTTGGCTAGAGGTTTTAAACCAAGTTCTTTGGCTTTGTCGGCACTCATTACCAGTACCGCTGCTGCTCCATCATTAATACTTGAGGCATTTGCGGCAGTCACGGTTCCTTCCTTGTCAAAAACGGGACGCAGGTCCGGGATCTTCTCAAATCGCACCTTATCGAGTTCCTCATCTTTTTCTACTTCAGTGACGTTTCCTTTGCGATCTTTGACCTTCATTTTGATGATCTCATCCTTGAACCATCCTTGCTCGGTGGCTTCAATTGCCCGTTTGTAGGAAGTGACCGCATATTCATCCTGTTCTTCCCGGCTGATGTTACATTCTCGTGCACAAAGGTCTCCGGCATTTCCCATCAGGTATTCATTATAGACATCCCAAAGTCCGTCTTTTACAATACCGTCTTCAACTTTCGAATGTCCGTATTTAGCTCCAAATCGTTCTTTTGGGAGATAGTAGGGCACATTGCTCATACTTTCCATTCCGCCGGCTACTATAATGTCTGCCTCACCTAAACGAATCTGATCAGCAGCTATCATGATGGATTTCATTCCGGATGCACATACTTTATTTACCGTTGTGGCCGGTGTTCTTTGGTGAAGTCCGGCTTTCATGGCCGCTTGTCGGGCCGGAGCCTGTCCAACACCAGCTGACAGTACATTTCCCATTACTACTTCCTGAACATCGTCAGGTTTAATTCCACCTGATTTTACCGCTTCAAGAATGGCAGCTGCACCGAGTTCCGGAGCTGAAAATGAGGAGAGGTTTCCACCAAAGGCTCCCATTGGAGTTCGTTTTGCCGATACAATTACTACGTCTCGCATGATTACTCTGTATTTAAAAAATTAGTTGTTGTAAGCGCTTTTTTAACGATTCAAAGATACTAAAGGTCTTGGAATGATGGTATGGTCAAAATGACTGATCCAGGTCGGCGATCAGATCTTCGGCATCTTCAATGCCAACCGAAATACGTATAAGGGAATCCTTTAATCCAGCTTTCTCGCGAACATCTTTCGGGATAGAGCCATGGGTCATGGATGCAGGGTGACTGATCAGAGATTCCACTCCTCCAAGACTTTCAGCAAGGGTGAACACTTTTGTGTTCTGCATGAACTTAACGGCGGCTTCGATGGAATCGTCTTTTAAAGTGAAGGAAAGCATCGCTCCAAAATCATCCATCTGTTTTTTGGCGAGCTCATGTTGTGGATGAGATCTTAAACCCGGGTAAAGCACAGATTCTACTTCATCGTGACCTTCCAGGAACTCTGCGATCTGTTTGGCATTATCGACCGAGCGCTGCACGCGAACACTCAGCGTTTTTATGCCGCGAAGAGTTAGGTAGCAGTCCATTGGACCGGGAACAGCTCCGGATGTCTTGGTTTGAAAGCGCAAATTTTCCATAATGGCCTCATTGGAACTTGCTACCGCTCCATGAATTACATCTGAATGGCCGGCCAGATATTTAGTGGCAGAATGAAGTACAGCATCAGCTCCGAATTCAAGAGGTCGCTGCAAATACGGAGAGGCAAAGGTGTTATCAACAACGGTGAGTATATTCTTTGGCTTGGCAATGTCAACCAGCGCTTGTATATCAACAACTCTTAAAAGTGGGTTTGTTGGGGTTTCGATCCACATTAGTTTTGTGTTTGGGGTGATGGCCTCCTCAACCTTCCCAAGATCGGTCATATCTACAAAAGTGAAATCAATACCATAGGGCTCAAAAACTTTGGTGAACAAACGGTAAGAGCCTCCATAAAGATCGTTGGTGGTTACCACATGATCTCCAGGACGAAGCATCTTCATAAGGGAATCCATTGCTGCAACACCACTTGAGAAGCACGCGGCTTCATCAGCTCCTTCAAGACCGGCGATCATTTTCTCGAGCGCCGTCCGGGTGGGATTTCCAACACGGGCATAGTCGTACCCTTTGTGTTTGTTAGGTGCTTGCTGAGCATAGGTTGAAGTTTGGAAGATGGGGGGCATTACCGCACCGGAAGTTTCCTCTGGTTCTTGTCCGGCGTGAATGGTCTTGGTATTGAATTTCATAGAATTAATTATCTGAAGATGAATTTCTGCGTTCTTTTAAGGTTTCGAGCGTTTGTAAGCGAGAAGTATAGGCCTGGTTATTTGGATCGATGTTTACCAGTTTCTCGTAATACTCGATGGCAAAATCTATTAAGGTATCTGCTTTCTCATTTAGGCGTTGTCGATCACGGTCAAAAGCTACGGGAAGCAGCGACAAATATTGTGCTGAAAGATTATTGTAGAATACAGCAAGGCTTTCCACATAATCTGTGTTAGCAGTGTCTCTTCGAAAAGCTTCGATCAGCTGATCTTCTGCTTCATCACCCATGCCTTCTGCTTCAAACAAGATCTGTTCAACCAATACGGTATCATTGGCAGCGTAAGCTTCCTTGAGGTCGCTCATAATGCCAGATGTGATCTCATACAGCTGTGTGCCATAAACATTCCTTAATTGAGGGCTGTCAGGATTTTCTTCGACCAAAGCGTCCAAAAGATCAGCAGCTTTTTCATAATCTCCATTCGAGATGTATGCGTTGATCAAGCCAAAAACGAGATTGCGATCTTCCAAAATATTGGTGTTGGCCTGCTCGTAATATTGTGTGGCCTGGTCAGGCTCTCCTTTTTCTAGATGAAGGTAACCAAGGTTTTCCAGAATATCGTTAGACTGTTCTTCTGTGGCATATTCCAACCCATTCAGTAGACTTTGAATGGAGGCGTCAATTTCACCCAGATTAAATTGGGCAATAGCCAGATTCTTGTAGGAGCTGACTGCGTCATGACGAAGGATGAGTGCATTTTGAAAGTGGATCTTAGCTCTTTGAAACCTGTCAGTAGTGGATTCGTTATCAGAAACTTGTAGCCCTGCATTATGCTCAAATTTCCAATATTGTTGCCTCAAACTGTCAACTTCAGATAGCTGAGCATTTGCCTGATGGTCTATGGCTGAGGCAAAGTCGTTAGCTGCAGAGGTGTAGTAGTCTGCTCTAACCTCAGGATCAGATTGTTGGGCAAGCGAAACATTGATCTTTGCTCTTTGAATGTAAAGCGATGGCTGAGCCGGGTCTTCCGTCAGTCGGTTATTAATTTCTGTTAATGCCTGCTCGTATTTGTCTTCCGCTACAAGCTCATCAATGTTTAATTGTGTTGAGCTGCAGGAATAAAAAAACCCGGCCACAAGCAGGATACCTGTAAGCCGGGTAAGTTGTGAAATAGTCATATATATTTATTTGATGATCAGGATATTACATACCTGCTTTTTCCATTGCTTCTTCAGCTTTCTCTTGCATATCTAACTGAACGTAAATGCGAGAGAGAGATTGCCAGTACTGTGAATTATCAGGGTCAAGCTCAACAGCTTTCTCATAATTTTCCATAGCTTTCTGAAGTTCGGCTTTAGCCTGTTCATTTAACTCATTGGCTGCCTCATTATCGGTGGTAAAGTTACGTTCTTCGTAAAGTGCAGCAGCTTTGTTCTGATATGAAATAGCGAGGTATTCGTACGCCTTTGGATCTTCAGGGCGGAGCTCAATAACTTTGCTGAGTTCTTCCTGGGCTCGGTCACTTAATCGGTCCATGTTGTCACCTAATTCCTGATTCAATGCGAGCAGCGAATCAATGCTGGCTGTAATAGCTTCAGGATCTTCAGGGTTATCTCTGCGTTCTCTGTCCAGATCATATACCATATCGTAGTTAGCAGTGATCTCTTCAGAGATCTCAGTTGTGGCCTGAAGTAGTTGAGTACCAAGTGCCAGACGATACTGAGCATTTTCAGGCTCTCTTTCGATCAGTTCTTGAATAGTTGCAATAGATTTTTCACGCTGACCTGCGGCCATGTATACATCAGCAAGATTTTGAACCAAAGCTACACTGTCAGGATGTTGCTCAACACCGGTTTCAAGTGTTTCTAAAGCACCCTCAACATTACCGGTATTTCTCTGATAGACACCTAAGCGGAGATAATCGTCTGAATCAGGCGGATTCTTAAGTGACATTGTTTGCTTCTGAGCTTCAATGGCGGTCTCATAATCTTCCGCAAGACCGGCTACTTGAGCAAGGATACTCCAGGAAAGCACGCTATCAGGATTTATGATGACTGCATTTTCCAAATGTGCAACGGAGATCTCCAATGGATTAGGAACAGACTGGCGCACACTGTCATCATTCACATATTCAATAGATGCGTTGTGCTCAAATCCCCAGGTTTGCATTACCAGTGGTGTTACCGACTCTGCTTCAGAAGGTGTTTCTTCCATAGCATCGAAAGTTTCACGGGCTGTAAGAATGGATTCACGGAAGTTCCGGTAATTATCTTTGCGATCAGATACAGGCTGAATGGTGCGTGCTTGCTCAGCATAGGTCATCGCTTTGTAATAGTGAGGAACACCGTTATTTGGATTAGCCTGTATGGATCGGTCCAGGATCGCAAGAGCAGAATCGTAATTTTGGGTGAAAATGTTTTTCTGAGCTTCCTGGATCAAGGGATCACTAGTTTCACAACTGGCAAGTATCCCAACAAATAGGAAGGCGGTTAAAAAATGTCTAAAGAGCTTTTTCATTTTATTGTAAAATTGGATTTGGTTGAAGTCGGGTCATATGTATATGTTTACGAAAATAACTATCTGTACAGCTTTCTGCAATTTATTAGCGCATAAGCTTTTTAGTTTTTAAACATTAATGACAAAAATATAAATATGAAGAAAATCCACTCAACAAATAAGGCACCTGCCGCTATTGGCCCATATAGCCAGGCAACCTCACATAATGGCATTCTTTATTGCTCTGGCCAAATTCCTCTCAACCCTGAAACTATGGAGATTGTGGGAGAAACTGCCGCTGAACAAGCCGAACAGGTAATGAAAAATCTTGGAGCTGTGCTTGAAGAAGCCGGTACAGATTTCTCAAAAGTTCTTAAATGCAGCATATTTCTCGCAAATATGGATGACTTTTCATCCGTAAATGAAGTGTATGCTGCGCGATTTGAAACTGATCCGCCTGCGCGAGAAACTGTGGCCGTAAAAACGCTGCCTAAAAATGTACTGGTAGAAGTTGGCTGTATAGCCCATTTGTAAACTATAGATAGTACCAAAGCCGGACTTACAGCTCTCCCGAAAAGATGGCTGTATTTCCGGTTTTATCTTTAAGTGTGAGCGTTACTTTGTTTAAACTTTGGGGCGAAAACTCTGGAAGATAGTACTCAATGATTTCTGTTTCGTAATCATATTCTGCAATTCCCCGTACTCCATTCACATAAAATTGAGCACTCGAAGATTCTATTCCGGAGAGATCATCTGTAGCACGAACTGATATCCGCCATTCTCCATAATCTGTTCTATAAAGCTTCAGGTCTGAAATTACGGGTGCAATTGTGTCTGCTTTTATAACAAACTCTCCAAATTCAGTTGGCCAGGCATGTACCGTATTTCCGATCAATTCAGATTCCACATAATCAAGATCACCATCACGGTCATTTTGGTATAAGCGATATGGTAATCCACTCTCAAGTTTATTTCCTATAAAAAATGCAACGCTGTAGGTTTTTCGAACCGGTAGCATTTGCGGCTGAATAGAAAGTAGTGCTTCTTCTTTTTGGAATGTGTAGGAAGTGGAAATTGTCAGCGTATCAAAGACACTTTCTGGGGGCATTCTAAGTGATAATCGTTGATCAGGAGTACTGATCTTCTGATGACTTTCCGGGAATATTCGATTGAAATGTATGCTAGCGGCTGAGTCTTTGCTAACTATTGTATGGTTCGTTTTCCATGCATATCCATCGATATCTGACTGCAGATCTATGGTTCCTTCAAGATCTGGGGATGCCCAATTTTCTGTCCAATACCATGTAGTTGTAGGGAACTGAAGAGGTGCTTTTTCTGAATTTACTGTATCATCGGGTACAATTGTGAGTGTTGCCTGAGAGGTATTCCCAAAATAATCGGAGGCAAAAATAGTGTATGTTTCAGCAGAGTCTTTGGGCTGGAGAATAGCAGAAGGACGCTCGATCAAATAAAACGGATTCTTCTGTCCGTCTTTTGGATACAGTCGCTGATGTCCTCTTCGGGTTGAGCCAAAAGGAGCAATTCGATCCAGAAACATTTGTTCGCCATCATCAAAACTCATGGTATTAAGCTCTTGATAGAAAAGGGTGTCCGATCCTAGCTTCAAACCAAGGGAATAGACGGCATAAGCGTTGTATACATCATTAGCCTGATCATACACATTCACAGCTAGCCCGGCTTTTCCATGGACTTTGATCTCTCCAAAATCAGAGCTATTCTCATTTTTCTGAATTCTGCGAAAATGGGAGACAGGTCTGCCTTCAACACGACTTTTTTTTGTGATGGGTTCCACGATCAGCGAAGAAAATACCGGTGGTATATCATCCTGTACTTCCAGATTTGATGTGAGGGCATTAATCGGATTTTGCAGTGAATCCCGGATCTCAAAATGAAGATGAGGAGGCCCAATGCCTGTTGAACCTGTGAACCCAATGACATCGCCCTTTTTTACCCGAACTCCCATCTTGTCTAAAATAGAATCCATTTCAAAAGAATGATCCATAAGGCGAATAGAATCGGCTATTGATCTGAAATGATGATTAAACCGTTGTAAGTGTGCATAAACAGTGTAGGTCTGATCGGGATGTTTCAAATAAATAGCATTACCATAGCCGCGCTCGGTAACCAAAAGCCGATATAGTATTCCATCTCTGGAGGCATACACTTCATATCCTTCGCGTCCCCAGGTCTTGATGTCTAAGCCGGCATGGAAATGAGCCGATCTGGTTTCTCCAAAAGTAGAGCTAAGATATTGTCCTGAGTTGGTGGGCCATAAATATTCCTGCGCCGGGAGAGCGCTGGAAATACCGGTGAGAACCAAGAAAAGGGCTATGGTGAAATGTCTCACAGCTTATTTGATATCTACACTTAAGGATTGGATTCCATTATCTAACAAAACTTCTAACTTGTCTCCGGGATTAACGGGACCAACACCTTCTGGGGTACCCGTAAATATAAGGTCTCCGGGATGTAGCGTATAGATCTGTGAAAGAAAGTTGATGAGGTTAGAAATAGGGAAGATCATCTCAGATGAATTGCCATGCTGCTTCACAAAACCATTTTGGAAAAGTTTGATATCAAGGTTATCAATATCTTGAACTTTGTCAGGGGTAACAAAAGAGCTTATCGGGGCGAAACCATCAAACCCTTTGGCAATAGACCAAGGATGTCCTTGTCTTTTAGCGATCTTCTGAATATCTCTTGCAGTGAAGTCAATACCAATTCCTATTCCTCCGATATGCTCAGAGGTGGAGCCATGAGAGATGTTTTTGCCAGTCTTCGAAATAGCTACCACGATCTCTGCCTCAAAATGAATATCGTTACTTTGCGGAGGCAGGGAGATGGAGTCACCATTGTAGCATATGGTGCCAAGTGGTTTAAGAAACACCAATGGTATTTTGGGAACAGGACTCCCCATTTCCTTAGCATGCTGAGCGTAGTTCCTGCCAATGCAATAGATATTGCGAACAGGTAGATCGAGTCCGGGTATCATTGGTTTTTCCATGGAGGCAAGATATAAAAAAGCCCTGCACATAAAACTATATGCAGGGCTGATTTCTTAAAAAGTTTTATGCGGATCAGTTGATAGGATCTACATTCACATGCTTACGTCCGCCGGAACGAACAGTGAAGCTTACGGTGCCATCAGCAGTAGAAAAGAGCGTATCATCTCCACCGCGTTTTACATTTTCTCCAGGGTGAAATTTAGTACCACGCTGACGAACAATAATGCCGCCGGCACGAACAAATTCGCCGCCAAATCTTTTTACACCAAGTCGTTTTGATTGTGAGTCGCGACCGTTTTTAGTAGAACCTTGACCTTTCTTATGTGCCATAACAATAAGGGTTTAGTAATGAAAAATTATTTTAAAGCTTCAATGAGTTCAGCCTTGCGCATGCTGGAATATCCGGTAAGGCCTTTTTCTTTTGCCAAGTCTTTAAGCTCAGAAACCGTCATTGATTCCAGATCATTGGCTTGCTCTTTTTTAGGAGCTGCTGCCTTGGTTTCTGCTTTTTTAGCTGGGGCGTCTTCTTTCTTAGCTGTTTTCTTTGCAGAAGAAGAACCACCGGTAGTAATGCTCTCGATTTGAATTTGAGACATTACCTGACGATGTCCGTTCAGCTTTTGATAACCTTTACGGCGTTTTTTCTTGAATACAAGAACTTTATCAGCTTTAACTGTATCCAGAAGGGTAGCGGAAATTTCAGCTCCTTCAACAACAGGGGTTCCAACATTAACATTTCCGTTGCCATCTTTAATAAGAAGCACTTTATCGAAGGTGAGTTTATCACCGTCAGCAGTTTGCTTATCCACAAACAGCACATCATTTTCAGCTACTTTATATTGATGGCCGCCGATTTCAACAATAGCGTACATAGAATTTCTAAATTTCTTTTGCGTTTAATTGAGAGCTTGAAAAGATAACGGATAATGCACAGAAAACAAAGCAAATCTATACTGATTTATTCAGAAACTTCACTTAAATTCAGGGAAAAGTTAAATCAATTGTTGTTATGAGAAAATTACCTTCTTTACACGAACAAGCTTTTAAGTATAAAAACACAAAACGTCTGCAGCATGATGGGGGAAGAGCATGGATCAAAGATTCTCAGCTCCATGAAGCCCGGAAAGATGCTAACGGACGATTTGTGACCGTTCCAGCACAAGTAAAAGTTCCTGGAATGAAAACGGAAATATTAGACAATAAAGACCTGCCTACTCATAAACCGGATAATTCTCCGCTTCCGTAATCAGGAAATTCAGTTTTAAGCTACTAAAGGAACAGAGCGTTGAAATCCCTGCCGGTTCACATGGCCGATATATTTTCCGATAATCTTAACTTCTTCGAAAAGGTCAGGTTCAATAAATATGTCATCATATTCGGGGTTGGCAGGTTCTAAACGAAGTCCATCATCATCCCAGTAGATCTTCTTAAGACTCGTTTCTCCATTGTATAGAACCGCACCGATATCTCCATTTTTTACATCGGTGTCCATAAGCAATACAAAGTCTCCATCGTGAATGCCCACATCTTTCATGCTGAAGCCTGTAACCCGCAATGCAAACAGATCATCCAGATCAGGAAATAAGGTTTGCAGGGTAATACTGCCTAAGTTGGCTTCGACGGCTTCTTGCAGGGAACCAGCTGCGATCAGGCCGCGAACAGGAATACCTTCTTTTTCTTCAGTTTTTCCCAGCAGACTCTTTTTCTCAGACGGCAGGTCATACTCTTCGTCATCCCGTTTAATTAAATAGCCTTTCTTAAGCAGTGCCTGTATATTTTGTGTAACACTGTTTGGAGAAGCATAGCCAAAGTGTTCAGCGATTTCCCGATAGGTAGGCCATACATCATGATCTTTTTTATACTCAACTATATAAGTGAAAAACTCGTGCTGTTTGCGTGTTAAATGTGCATTATCCATGACAGTATATTTTTAATGTAAGAAATATGTGTAATAAACGGAGTTTGTCAATGAAGTTCAACAGAAAATGTGTAAATAATATGTGTAAAATTTTGGGTCTGTTTATGATGATTCCTCTGCTTATTTCTTGCAACAAGGAAAGTGCATATTCGAGGTTACTCACACAGGAATATCCAAGTCTATATTCACAGGTTTTTGAACGAGATGCAGATTCCTTACTCACTTTTACTGAACATCAGGATGAATTTATAAGAGCTCAGGCATGGCGGGCTTTGATCAGTACTCCGGTGAAGGTGGAGAATATGGATGACTTCATCACAAAAGTACAATATTCGAATACTAAAGAAGCATGGATGGCCCTGAGTGGAAAGGAACTCAGTGATGGTCAATTGGAGCGATTACACAACCTTTGGAAAGAACGCTCCTCACTACGGAAGGGCATCAGCAGAGTACTGGGAAAACAAGGAAATCAGACTTCTTTAGATGTATTGGTTCAGAATTTTGATGAGATCATTGATTCAGAAAATGAATTTGAATCTGCTTTAGCCATCGGCCGTTTGATGATGGATCATGAGATCAGTCCGGTAACTAAAAGGAGTGTTCTGCGGTATGCAGCTGTGATCGAAGACCCAAAATTATACAGGGCTTATTTTTATGGACTCTATCGGAGTAATGAAGCCGTGGAAGATGAGGAAATCCTGAAAGCAATCTGGGATGGCTATACGTGGGTTGAAAGTCCTAAGATCAGACAATATATACTTCGAATTGCCTTTAACTCTGCTCCTGAAGAGACCTTTCAAGATCTGCCTGCTTCTGATATCACGGAAATGAATGTTCAACTTGCGGTAGAGCTTGCACAACAAACTGGTAAAGTAGACTGGAACGAGAAGCTTGCAGAAGTGTACAGGAAACTACTTGAGCACCAAAATCCGGTAGTGAATGAAACAACGCTTGGGCAAATTGAAGCTCATTCCGAGAAAGATGCTGACTTTGATGAGTCTGTCATTGAACTGATCGTGGAAAATGAAGAAAAAAGTGCCGGAGTAAGACTTTCAGGAATAATGGCGCTAAATGATCCGGAACCTTATATAGATCTGGCTGATGAGCTGGCATCGGGAAATGAATATCAGCTCATAAAACGATTAAACATCCTTCAGCGGGTAGAGGCCACTGAAAGTTATGTCTCTATATTAAGTGATTACATAGAAAGCGAAAACAGAATGGAGGTGCTTTTTGCGGCTCAGGCATTGCAAGACTTTTGGGATGATCTGCCTGCGTCCCGGAAAACCAATTCGTTAAGTGAGCAGGTCAGGAACCTGATATTCCAGCTTTTGGATCACCAAGATCGTTCTATAACCTATGTAACCGTTCCGTTTATGAATGAATCCGGGTTGATCAGTAATGATGATTTTTCACGAATTGAAGACTACCTGGCCGGTTACAGGTTGCCCGATGACATTGAAGTATATCAGGTATTTGGGCAGTTTTTGATGGATCGATTTGAATCAGCATCTGTGGAACTTTTAGACTCGCTTTCTGCCTTCGGGAATGTAGCGTTGAATAGTACACTCAGAGATCAGGGTTGGGATATCCAGGAGACCAAAAATGTCCCAAAATCTTTCCGTACTCCAGACTGGCAGAGACTGGGAGAACTTGGTGCAAATCCGGTCTGGGTGCTCGAAACGGATAAGGGAAACATTGAAATCGAAATGAATCCAATTTCTGCGCCCGCAACCATATCAGGGATGGACAGCCTCACGCGAGCAGGAGCTTACAATGCAGTGGCCTTCCACCGGGTAGTACCAAATTTTGTTGTTCAGGGCGGAGATATTGAAACCGGTGATGGTTTTGGCGGTCCGGATTATGTAGTGCCAACAGAGGCTTCATCTAAACAGTACGCAAGGGGGATAGTGGGCATTGCAAGTGCCGGTACCGATACCGAAGGAAGCCAATATTTTGTAATGCATGATTGGGCTCCTCACCTAAACGGTCGCTATACTATTATTGGGGAAGTTATATCAGGGATGCAGGTGGTCGACAAGTTAATGGTGGGCGATAAAGTAAATCAGGCATATTGGGTTCAGGTTGAGGAGTGAATTACCTCATTTGCCCGGCCTGTGGGAGTCCGTAAAACAATTTTGTGTACAAAGATCAGATGTTTTTGAAAATCCAGTTTTGGAATAGCTCCCTGAAACGAAAAGAAAAATTAAGCCGCACAGGCTCATCCTCTCCAGGATACTCATAACACATATCCACAACGTGGAAAAAGCGGTTGGCGCCGGTAATGGTTTTAAGAGTGAAATTGGAAGGAATCGAATCGGGGTACATCTCACTGAATTCTTGTAATGCCCACTCGCTGTACACGTGTCCGTCATTCTCTCCAAACAGGAAAAGAGCAGGGATCTCAATTTTTTTGATATAGGGAGCAGGATCAAAATCCCGTTTATTATTCATATGTCGCCAGCTTTTGGTAAGCGGAAGCCATGAAACCCAATTTTGGTGCGATAAAGCTTTTTGTTCTGCTTTCTGAAGTGCTACTTCCTCAGTTTCTCCCGAGCATATATAATCACTATGATATTCATTCACTAACTGCCGGTAAGCGTTAAAGGGTGCAGTTCCCAGTGAGGCGACAAATTTTACTTCATCGGGATAGTCAGAAGCTACAATTTGAGCAACCCAGCCATCTTCGCCCATGCCCACCAATCCAATTCGCTGTGTATCAACTTCACGGCGCTGACTTAAATATTGAATAGCCGCCCGGGCATCTTTTGCAAAATCAGTCGTGGTTGCGCGCCCCCATCTCCCGGTTGACTCCCCAATTCCCCTGGGATCGTAATAAAGAACACCAATTCCTGCAGGTGGAAAAACCGCTTCCAGGTTCTCTCGGATAAAGCTTTCTCTTTGGGGGTGAAGGTCGCCCCATTCATACAATCCTCCCATAAATATCACAACAGGAACATTCTCAGCAGAATCGGGAAGAACCAGTCGGCCGTTTATGACCACATCGCCACTTTTAAAAACTACCTCTTCACCGGAAACGGGCTCTTCCTGAGCTACACTTATGTTTCCGAATAGAAGGACCATTAAAAAAGGAAGGATCCAGAAAACTTTTGATTTGATAATTAGCCTCAATTGGTGAAAAGCGTTGCTATTATGTATGCTCATGAAATCTTTCTTCGAATTTCTTTCAGCTGATGAATATGTCGTTTGGTGTGTAAAATACAGAAACTAAGCCATTCAAATCGGGTTAAGCTTCCATAAACAGGATGCTTGTACATCAGGCACAGTTCAGTGGGTTCATTTTCGGAATAGGCCTGAGCTATTTTCTCGCGATTCGATTTGAAAGATGTGAGAAGCTCGTTCTTATTTTGCTGGTTTTTGGTGGGTTGAATGACTTCCGGGGCTTTGGTCTTTTTACTGAAGTTCAACAAAGAATCTTCCATTTTCTGCACAAGGGTATCAGGGCGTCTCTCAATGCGGGTGGATTCCCCAAGGAAAAGACGCGCAACCCCAAACTCTGATCTGTATAGGTGTTCAAGTACTTCGGCTGCCGACCATTCTTCCTCTGAAGGTTTAATAAAAAAGTCTCCCTCTGAAAAAGAACCGATCAAATCAGCTAACTGCCCGGTATTTTCCTCAAATTGTTGTAATAGCTCCATCTTAAAAATTTTGTGGAGCTAAAAGTAATTCAATGAGTGGAAAAAATCTTAAAATCTTTGGGATTCCTTAAAAAGGCTTTAAAACCAATCTTAATGGGTCTTATTCATCGTGATAGGTTCGCAGTGACGCCAGATAGTTTATCAGTTCCTTACGTTCCTGTTCATTCAGGTGAGCACCGGAATGCGCCCATACATACACCGGTAAAGGCATTTCCTCGGCCTCGATCAGGTCGATAGCTTCTTCCAGTTTATGATCGGCACGGTTATCGGTATAATTTCCCCATAAAGAAAAATTCATGTTCTCTCGTCCTTCATCTACATGGCTTTGCATCCACCAGGAAACCGGCGCAAGTTTAGAGTACCAGGGGTAATTGGTTTTATAGGAATGGCAATCGTAACAGGCATTGATCACCAGCATGGCTGTTTCATGATTGGGTTTATGCATGTTTAGAAAATCTTTGTCTGCTTCAGTGGAAGGGACCGAACGGTCTACAGGAAAAAATTGGATCAGAATTAATAACACAACGATTCCTGTAACAACTTGTAGTACACGCGATCTCATATATACCTCCGTTAATTATTTAACCTCACTTTAAATATATACGATTCCGAGACAATTTCATCTTTATCTCATAATGTGGGGTTTTAAAGACGCATCCCGGGAAGAGCTTAATACATCTTAAATTGTCTGTAAAAACTTTGGAGTTCCTTTTAGCCATTTCGCTGTATTAAGCTTATATTTTTGGCCTCTTACTCACTCACATATAAATTTAAATAAGGGAAATAAAATTATGTCACTTGGAATTAATAGTATCGAAGAACTTCTGGGAGATGAAGCTTCCGATCTTCTCGAACATAAATGTGAAACTATAAGCGCTGACCGTATTGCGAAGCCATCAGCAAGTTATGTTGATGATGTTTGGTATCACTCTGATCGTAACAACCGCGTACTCAGCAATTTGCAAAGACTATTGGATAATGGCCGTTTAGGCGGAACCGGATTCCTTTCTATTCTGCCGGTTGATCAGGGTATTGAGCACTCTGCCGGAGCATCTTTTGCGAAAAATCCGGATTATTTTGATCCTGATCACATCGTTAACCTGGCGATGGAAGCAGGATGTAATGCCGTTGCTTCTACTTTTGGAGCTCTCGCTTCAGTTTCAAGAAAATATGCGCATAAGATTCCATTTGTTGTAAAGATCAATCACAATGAATTGCTGACCTATCCAAACAACTACGATCAGATCATGTTTGGAAACATTGATCAGGCTTACGACATGGGAGCTGCTGCTGTAGGAGCAACTATCTATTTTGGTTCCGAAGAATCTAACCGACAGATTCAGGAAGTGGCACAAGCTTTTTCCTATGCACATGAACTGGGCATGGCAACTATACTTTGGTGCTACACCCGAAACAATGCTTTTAAAGTAGATGGTGTTGATTACCATAGCTCTGCTGACCTTACCGGGCAGGCTAACCACATCGGTACTACTTTAGGCGCTGATATCATCAAACAAAAACAGCCAACCAACAATGGCGGTTACAAAGCATTGAATTCAGGTGATTCCAGCTACGGAAAACTGGATGAGCGTATTTACACCGAGCTTGCTTCAGACCACCCTATCGACCTGACCCGCTATCAAGTAGCGAACTGTTTTATGGGGCGTGCAGGACTGATCAACTCAGGTGGAGCATCCGGTTCTAACGATTTTGCTGATGCGGTTAAAACAGCCATCATCAACAAGCGTGCCGGTGGAATGGGGCTCATTAGTGGCCGAAAAGCATTCCAGCGTCCAATTAAAGAAGGTGTGAAATTGCTGAATATGATTCAGGATGTATACCTTAACGACGAGATCACTTTAGCATAATTTTTTATGCAAATTGTTTAAGCCTTGCGGGTATAGCCTGCAAGGCTTTTTTTATCTAAGCTCATTTTTGAACCCGGGATAGCCATCTTTTGACTACCACCTCCGAACATCTTAAACAGCCGCAATCTTTTCTATCCAGAAAGTATCTGATCATTTCCGTTGCACTCAGTATTGCAACAATGGGTGGCGTTATTTACTGGACCTATACGCCCGGCGTACTTGAACACCTGGCTCCCAAACGATTACCTGGTTTAGTACTTGCACTCGTGGTTTCGCTCTTGCGAGTATGGTTTTCTGCAGCTAAGATCCGCTTTCTCTCTGATAGAAAACTCAACTGGATGGCCTCAATTAGAGTAGTGCTGGCCTGGGATTTTACCTCAGCAGTCACTCCCTCAACAATTGGCGGAGCTCCGATGGCAACATACGCTATGACCAAAGAAGGATTGAAGTTAGGTGATTCGGGAGCCATTATTTTATACGGGGTATTACTTGACCAGATCTGGTTTGCAATGGCTATTCCTATACTTTTATTTGCGGGAATTTTTTATGAAGTGGTTCCTGCCGAGATCGGGTTGGTCGGCGATGTTTCAATGGGATTACTTTACTTTGGCTTGCTGAGTTACGCAAGCGTGCTGGCCTATGGAGTGTTGGTAAATCCTGCCGCCATTAAAAAAGTAGTAAAGTTTGTTTTCAAACTTCCATTGCTTCGCCGAATGGGAGACAAGATCGAGGAAGAGGCAGAAAATCTGGAAGAATATGCTCACCGCCTCCGTAAGAAACCCTTTAGTTTTTTGGTGAAGGCTTTTTTCCTTTCCACAATGTCGTGGCTGGCACGAATTGCACTCCCAACTATTGTTGTGCTCAGTTTACTTCCGGCACCCGAGGTGCTATCATTTTTAAGAAGTTTAGCCATGAACCTTGCTTTCCTTGTAGTGCCCACTCCGGGCGGAAGTGGTGGAGTTGAAGGTCTTTTTGTTTTATTTCAGGGACCGCTCATCGCAAGGGAAGGATTTGTTGGCTTGGCCGTTTTTCTATGGCGGATCATCAGCTACTATATAAGTATCGGATTGGGTATAATGGCCACCACCTGGTATGTAAATCAACAAGTTGCAGAGATAAAGACACAAAATTGATATGGCAAAAACGAAGACTCAATATGAGTGCTCAAACTGTGGATATGTTTCCCCGAAATGGAATGGAAGCTGTCCTTCTTGCGGAGAATGGAATACCTTTGTTGAGAAAACCGTAAGCAAAGGGAAGTCATCATCAAGTCATAAGGCTAAAGTTGAGGGACTTGAGGCAACGGCTGCTCCCCGAAAGCTGGAAGATGTAGAAACCTCAGAGAAATCCCGCTTCAAGAGTAACATCAGTGAACTGGATCGTGTATTGGGAGGGGGATTTTTACCGGGTTCGTATGTTTTAATTGGGGGTGAGCCGGGTGTGGGAAAGAGTACGCTCACCTTACAAATTGCGAAGGCAAACCCGGAGCTCACCATCTTGTATTGTGCCGGGGAAGAATCTGCCGGACAGATAAAACAGCGTGCAGCCCGGCTTGGTGTAGATTCGGACAACCTGTTCATCTATAATGAAACGCAGGTGGACAACATCATCGCTGAAGCCCAGAAAATGCAGCCAGATCTATTGATCGTGGATTCCATCCAAACGGTGTATAGAACGGAATTGTCGAGCATGCCGGGAAGCATTCAGCAGGTGAAGGAATGTGCGGCTTTATTTCAGCAGTTAGCCAAGAAGAAGAATATTACTACGCTGGTTATTGGTCACGTGACCAAGGAAGGAGATATTGCAGGTCCAAGGGTTTTGGAACACATGGTAGATACCGTACTCCAGTTTGAAGGCGATAAACAATACACCTATCGGTTGCTTCGCAGCTTGAAAAACCGTTTTGGGGCTGCCCAGGAAGTTGGCGTTTTCGAGATGAAATCAGATGGATTGAGTGAAGTTTCAAATCCTTCTGAGCTTTTTATCTCGGATAAAACATCCGGGGTAAGTGGAAATGCTGTGGTCTGTACCATGGAGGGAACGCGTCCGCTTTTGATCGAAGTTCAGGCTTTGGTAACCCCATCGGCTTACGGTTCACCCCAAAGAACCGCTAACGGTTTTGACCGAAACCGACTGCTTTTGCTACTGGCCGTTCTTGAAAAAAGAGTAGGCAAGAACTTTTCGAATCACGATGTGTATCTGAATATTGCTGGAGGATTTCGACTCAACGATCCTGCCGGAGATCTTGGCGTGTGCTGTGCTCTTGTTTCCAGTTTGGTGGATGATGCCGTTATCCAGAATATGGCCTTTGTAGGTGAAGTCGGATTGGGAGGTGAAGTTCGCACTGTGCCTCATCTTGAACAGCGGATCAAAGAGGCGAAAAAACTGGGCTTCAAAGATCTGGTAGCGCCCGACTCCAGGCAAAAAGATGGCGTCCGGTATTTACATCAAGCCATAAAAAAAGCCCTCAGGTAAAACCAGAGGGCTCGAATTTGTTACACTTCGCTTAGAAGTTGTCGCGATTGCGACGTCGTTGTTCTCGCTTGGCTTTTTTCAAAGCTTCGCGTCGTTCAAATGAAGGCTTCTTATACTGCTGACGATCTTTGTATTCGTTGAGAACACGTGATCGGGTTACCAGTTTTTTGAAGCGGTTTATTGCACGATCAACACTTTCGTTGTCTTTTACTTCGACTCCTAACATGAAGTATCACATCCTTTCTTTTAATTTTATTCCCTTAATTGGGAGCCTTTAATATAACAATACTTTTACTGTATTAAAATAGGTGGTTGCTTCAACTGGTTCCAACTCAGGGCGTGTGGAACCAGGCAGTGTAAAATTTTGGAACCGGGTAAAAATATTAATTCGCTCTATAGACTTTGTGTTACTCTACCCGCTTGTTTATGATCAACTCTTCCGGTATTTCGGAACCTAAAACTCCTATCCCAAAAAGTGCATAATCATACTTTGCAGGATCTTCAGGATCCAGATGTTGCATCCGCTTGGTTAGTTCAAGTACAGCCTTCCAGTCGTTTTGCTTTCGTGAGAGGAGGCCAAGTTTACGTGCCTGCCGCGCCACGTGTACATCCAGCGGGATCTTGAGCTTAGCAGGAGAAATGAAGTTCATGGTACCGGGATCAACGGGACTGTCATTTCGAATGACCCACCTGAGATACATGTATAATCGTTTTGCAGAGCTGTTCTTCTCGGGGTTAGAGACATGCTTACGGACTCGTTGTGGAATTTCGGGATGGAAAGTGAAAAATTGTTCATGGAAAACAGCGATCAGTTCCCGGTTCTCGCGTGTAGCCCGCTCGTGACAGAATGCCCAGAATTTTTCAAAATCACCAAACTTCAGCATGATGGATTGCAGGGTTTTGGTGAGCCAGTGCATGTCGATTGGTTTGAAGGTGCGGTGTTTGAATCCCTCAAAATTTGGAGCATCACTTTCAGAGTAGTTTAGGATGAATTCAGTCGGCCGGTTATCCATCCTGTTCAGCAGATCTTCAACCTTGGCATTCACAATATCGCGTCGCCCCCACGCCATGGTTGCGGCAAAAAAGCCAGCCAACTCCCGGTCATTCTTGTCTTCAAAAGCATGCATGAATTGAACAGGGTCTTCATTGATGTAATCAGGCTTTTCGATCTGTTCTACCAAATCGTTTAAGAAAGGTTTGAGCGCCAGAAGTTTTTTATTAGAGATGGTACGATATCTTTTTCGCTTTCGGGGCAATGTATTTCCTACATTTTGAATAGATTAGAGTTTTTACGGGAATCGCCGATAAGGAGACTTGGCTCATTCACACTAAAACAAACAAATTACAGGCAAATTGATTCATAAACTCAACGATTGGTTCTTTTCGCTGGTAGATCGCTACATGGACATTCATTATGGCGAAAGAAAGCAGGCCTTGCTGGAAGATCATCCCGAAACATTGGTTGAAATAGGTGCGGCGTATGGAGCAAATTTCAGATATTTACGCCCCGGAACTAAAGTGATCGCCATAGAACCTAAAAGCTCTTTCAATGCACTTCTGAAGCGAAGAGCAAAACGGTTTGGAATCGAAGTAGAGATCCATAATTACGGGGCAGAGAATATGAATATAGAATCTGAATCGGTTGAAATGGTGATCGGGAGCCTGGTTCTATGCACGGTAAAAACCCCGGTAAAGGTACTGTTTGAAATTAAAAGAATACTGAAAAAAGAAGGAAAATATGTATTCATAGAACATGTAAAAGCTGATCGTCACTCCTGGGTCTGTAAAGTTCAGCATTTTGTAAAGAAACCCTGGAAGTGGTTTTTCGATGGATGTCATGTTACCCGACAAACGGGAAGGATCATCCATAATTCCTTATTCAGCAGTGTTGAGCTGGAGGAGTTTGAGAGTAAAACGATATTTGTGCCTATTATTCCACATGTTTGTGGAGTAGCAGTGAAGTAATTTTAATTTGAGTAGCGTTCGTAGATTCTGACCTTATAAAATGCTGTACAAGGGGGAAATCTCCCTTTGAAGGGAGGCCGGTTTGCAGCCTTGGCTCAAAACAAGAGGGATGTGAGTCAGTCTTCTTTCAGCAATCTTTCCGTTAGCACTTTATTAGCCTTTGGAAATGGAAACTCTTGCAGCTGGTCACGGCTTACCCAGCGAACTTCTTGACTTTCCTTCGGCTTGGGCTCACCCGATATCAGTGTACAAAACCAGGCATGCATGGTAATGGAAAAGTGAGAATAGGCATGTTTCAGGTTCATTAACTCTTTGTAGGCTTTTACTTCAACCCCGAGCTCTTCTTCCAGTTCCCGCTCTATGGTTTTCTGAATGGATTCCCCGTCTTTTTGTTTGCCGCCGGGAAATTCCCACATTCCACCGAGCATAGCATCATTGGGGCGAAGCGCGATCAGGATCTTGTCATCTCTTTCCCGTTCAATAATGCCAACTCCGATTATATGATGAGGCTTTTTCTTGGCGGGAGATTTGTAGGGAATGACTTCCGTTTTGGCCATTTTAGTGGCTACACATCCGGACTGAACAGGGCAATGTTGGCAATCAGGATTGGAGGGAGTACAGATCTCTGAGCCCAGTTCCATCATGGCCTGATTGAAATCCCCGGGATTCTCTTCATCAATAAGTTCGTTGGCAAATTCCTGAACTTTACGGCGCGTTTTAGTGCTTCGGGTATCATCTTCAATACCATAATAGCGGGTGAGTACGCGGATCACATTTCCGTCTACAACGGCATTGGGTTTGTTGAAGGCTATGCTGGTGACTGCCGCTGCCGTATATGGACCAATTCCTTTTAGCTTGATGATCTCATCGTAAGATTCGGGGACTTTCCCATTAAATTCTTTAACCACCATTTTTGAGGCTGCATGCAAATTTCGGGCGCGACTATAATATCCTAATCCTTCCCATGCTTTCAGTACTTCCTGTTGCTCGGCTTCTGCGAGATCGTAAACGGTAGGAAACAGGGAAATAAAATTCTGAAAATAGGGGGTAGCCTGATCAACCCGCGTTTGCTGAAGCATGATCTCCGAGATCCAGATCTTGTAGGGATCGGCTTCACCCCGCCAGGGCATTTGTCGTTTGTGATCTTGATACCAATTAAGCAGTTCGGTAGCGAATTCCTTGTTCGTCAAAAGAGCTCCTTATTCTCCACTATCTCTCGAAATTTCCAATACTTTTAGCGTCACGTCAATAGAAGATGCAGCACCCATTCTATCAGTTGCTATCACCTTAAAGGTATGTTCTCCCACTTGTCGTTCTGTGGGTGTCCAGCTAAAAACACCTGATCTTTCATCAATGGAAGCGCCCTCCGGCAGGTCTACACCAATGTATCGAACCAGGGAATTTTGTGGATTTTCGGGGTCAGTGGCGTTGAATTCGATCTCGTACCGTTCGTTCATGGCAATAGATGTGGAACGAACGGGGCTGAATCTCGGTGGCGAATTAAAAGACCGGACTTCTACAACAAAACGGGTACTGTCGGATTTTCCTGATGCATTGGATGCCACAATTGTAAAGGGGTAATTCCCAATCTGATTAACGGATGGCTGCCAGAAAAATCCCTGTCCTCTTATCTTGGCATTGTCCACATTTGAGCGGTAAGAAAATTCCACATCACGTACCGAACGCTCCCCTTCAAGCTCCAAAGCAAGCAACAATTGTCCGGGATAGGACACTATCTTATTTGGAATGGGTTTAATGCTAAACTCAGAATCAGTAACAGTGGAAATTGAAGCAGAATCTACTTTGAATGTTACTTTAGAAATATTGTCGTTTTCAGCGATCCAAAGGCCATGATCATTACCGGTGATATAATTGCCTGCTTTGGGATCATCTTTCCATATCTCCAACAAGCCATTGGTATCGGTTACCCAAACCCGGCCGGCTTTTGTTCTGATAAATAGCCGATCCTGCCAGTTATAAATTTGATCGATGGGTTCGTTAGTTGTACCGATCTTCTTTCCCAAGCCGGAAGAACGGATCTCAAAGATCTCGCCATTGGCCGTGCTTCCCCAGATCAGTTCTTTGTCAATAAAAAGATCGGTTATAGATCTGCTTAACGGTATGGATGACGAAAACTGCAAAGTAGTATCCGGCTGTGTAAAAACGAGAAGGGAAGGAGCATCCGTCAAAACAAAAAGCTGGTTGCCGATGTTTGAGGAACGGACGTCAATAACAGAATTTCCGCCGATCTGATTCTGTGCTAAAATCTCAGGATCAGAATCCACGCTTTCGGGGGTATTGAGGGAAATCTTTCCAAGTCCCTCTTGGTCCATAGCAATATATAAGTGGTCTTTAAGACGGGCGGTAGCTTTGGGTTGAACCGGAAGAACGGTGGAAGAATATACCCCTAAAACAGATGTGGGCTCCAGGACGGTCATTCTGCGAGAGTCACCAAATAAATAGGCAAAACGGATGTCGGCCATAATGTTATCTCCCCGGCGCTGCATGCCTTTTGAGGTGTAAAGCCATTGCAGGGATTCGCTGTAAGTTCGAAATACTGCCAGACCATCTTTTTCCGAAAGCACATAAAGATGTGTTGGTGAAGCCTCCATTGTAATCACATCAGGGATTTCCATCAGTTCGGAATAATCATGGGAAGGAGTATCCTGGGCGGTGATGGAAAATCCAAAAAACAGGGAGAAAATGTAGAGCAGGGAGGTCTTTAAAATTCTATTCATAAACTATAGCCAGTTGTGCAGTTTATACCAATGTATGGTTCGTGAAATGCCCTCGGCCAGCGAGGTCTGTGGATGATAATTTAATTCATTTTCGGCTTTATCGTTCGAACAAGTCCATTCCAGGATAAGCTCGTTCGCTTTTTCTTTGTTGATAACGGGATATACGCCAAATAATGATGCAGTATTCTCAACAACACCGGCCACTTTCCGAACCCAGTTTGGTTTGATCTTAAGAGGCAGTGTTTTCTTGCCAAGCACACGGTTTGTCACGGCCCGGATCTCGTTCCAGGAATGAGTACCTTCCCCGGAAATAAAGTACGTGTGAACGCCGGTATCGGTTTTTTGTGCTGCTTTCAAAATTCCGTTAACCAGATCAGTTACATACACCATGGATACGCGGGGATTGTTCCCGTCGCCAATGATCGGACAAATGCCATATTTGCAAGCTTTGAAGAAAGAGTAGATCTGATCTTCACGCGGACCATAAACGGCCGGTGGACGAATGATCTTAATGCTGTCTTTACTTGTTGCGAGGCCATGAATTTTGGCCTCCATCTCTTTTTTGGATTCTCCGTACATACTTTTTGGCTCCATAGGGTCATCCTCTTTTTTGGGTGAACCGGCGCTGGGTCCGGCTGCAGCCAGAGAAGATAGGATCACTATATTACGAACGCCTTTTTTCTGAGCAAGGCGAACCAAGGTTTCGGTAGCATCTACGTTAGCTTGAGTGAATTCCTTTTTTGTGGGAGCCTTTACAATCGCAGCGATGTGGAATAATACATCCGCACCTTCTAAGCCTTTCTCCAATGCTTTGAAATCCTGAAGATTGCCCGATATTTTTTTGAATGCAGTACCGGACAGCCATTTTTCTTTGTTTCGAACGAGGCATCGAACCTCCTCAAAATTACCAGAAGCGGTAAGTGCTTCTACTAAATGACTTCCAATAAAACCGGTTCCTCCCGTTACAAAGGCTTTCATTAATTTCCTTATATTTGAAGATTGTTTGGAATAAAAAAAGAGATAACTGCAAGAATCATCGCAGAGTTGCTAAGATACAAATCTACCCTCTGCTTTTAAATGTTTATGAAAGAATTACGAGTTGCCCTTTTTACAGGGAACTACAATCATATTAAAGACGGAGTTTCACTTACCCTAAATAGGTGGGTGAAGTTTTTGGAAGATCAGGGAGTGCCCGTTTTAGTTTTTGGCCCAACCATCAAAGAACCGGCGCTTGACCATAACGGCCGTTTGGTTTCGCTGCCATCCATCCGGATGCCGGTTTCAGGACGGGGTGAGTACCGTGTTGCTTCGGGAATTTCACAAAAAGCAGAGCAGGAATTAGAGAATTTTGCCCCAACACTTATTCATATTGCCACCCCAGATCTGGGTGGATTTAGAGCACTTCGATGGGCTCAGAAAAATGGAGTTCAGATCGTTGGCTCATATCATACTCATTTCACGAGCTACTTAAAATACTATGGACTTACTCCGATCGAGTTCATTGCATGGAGATATCTGAGCTGGTTCTATAACTCGCTCACTCAGGTGTATGTGCCTTCGAGGTCCATGATCGAAGAACTGGAAGAGCATGGTTTTGATCCCGGAATGAAGATCTGGGCTCGTGGCGTAAATACCACTTTATTTTCCCCTGAAAAAAGAGATTTGAAATGGCGACGAGAGAACGGCTTTGATGATGATGACATTGTTGTAACCTTTGTCTCCCGGTTGGTCTGGGAGAAGGAGTTAGCTACCTATCGGGATGCTGTACAGCGGGTCGCATCCAGAAATAAGAAGGTTAAACCGCTGGTGGTGGGTGATGGTCCTGCGAAAGCTGAATTACAGGAACAAATGCCGGAAGCACACTACACCGGGTTTTTGGGAGGAGAAGACCTGGCTAAAGCCTACGCAAGCAGCGATGTATTCCTGTTCCCCTCACACACTGAAACTTTTGGAAATGTGACCCTGGAGGCGATGAGTAGTGGTTTGCCTTGTTTAGTGGCCAATGCTACAGGAAGTAAATCGCTGGTAGAAGATGGAGTGAATGGAAAACTTGCCATACCGGAAAATTGCACAGATTTCACAAAAAAGTTATCCCTCATCGTAGAGAATAAAGAGTTACGTAGTAAGATGGGGAAAGCTTCTCGTAAAAAAGCTTTGCAGTATGAATGGGAGGCCATAAATGGAAAATTACTGGAGTATTATAAGGAAGCGTTGGAAGAGCCGGTTCCAGTCAGACATTATTAAAACAACGATTTTTACATGAAGATTATAGACGTAGCAGAGTTTTATACCGATCAGGGTGGAGGGGTGAAAACCTACATCAATCAAAAGCTGCAGGCCGGGCAAAAATATGGGCATGAAATTGTGATCGTAGCTCCAGGTGAGGATTGGGGAGAGGAAGAGCGATATGGCGGACGCGTGATCTGGGTGAAAGGCCCAAGGTTACCGGTTGACTGGCGCTACTACATATTATGGAGGGAAAAAGCCGTCCATGAAATTTTAGATCGCGAGCAACCTGATGTGGTAGAAGGATCTTCACCATGGACCGGTGGATGGTTTGCAGCCCGCTGGAACGGGGATGCGGTGAAAACATTTATTTTTCATCAGGACCCGGTAGCGGCATATCCCCACACAATTCTGGGCACCAAATTGGGCTTTGATCGCGTAGATAAAATGTTTGGTTTCTATTGGAATTACCTGAAGAAACTAAGCAATCGCTTTGATGCCACCATAGTAAGTGGTGAATGGCTGGGTGAGCGTATTCAGAGCCATGGCGTCAATAATCCAATTGCCGTTCCATTTGGGATAGATAAGGAATTCTTCTCCCCAAAAAGAAGAAATGAGGAAACCCGCAAAAAATTACTGGCTCAATTTGATCTGCCAGAGACCGCTAATTTGATGATAGCGATCAGTCGGCATCATCCCGAAAAGAGACTGGGATCGCTGATCGAAGGGTTTGATGCAGCCTCAAAAGAGAAGCCAATGGGATTGATCGTTTTTGGGGACGGACCGTTACGAAAATATGTGGAGTACAAGGCAAATAAAGCTCCTTATGTAAAGCTGATGGGATTCACAGAAAACAGGGATGAACTTGCCAATATTCTGGCATCCTGTGATTACTTTGTCCATTCATCTTCTGCTGAAACGTATGGAATTGTGGTTGCAGAAGCAGTATGCAGCGGACTTCCCATTGTGGTTCCAAATCGCGGGGGAGCCGACGATATTGCTAAACCGGAGATTTCAGAAACATTTCGTCCGGGGGATCCTGAGATGCTGAAGGAGGCTATTTTAAGGATCTTGTCGAGAGATCGTGATGAGCTTGTGCAAGAGTGTAAGAAAGTAGCAGAACAGGAGATAGGAACTATGGATGATCATTTTAAATTGTTGTTCCGGAAATACGAGGAATTAGTAAACCAGAAAAATAGTTGATCACGTAAAATTGGGAATTCAAATTCAGTAGCTGAGCTATAAATTTGTTATCTTAGCCAATTGAAATTAAAACCGCATTGCAGCAGCCGGCAGTTAAAGCTTATTTATAGTAATTTGTTAGAACGTTAATACCTGCTATATTTCGCTGTTTATTTACAATACTTGTTAAGGAATTACCGAATGGCCGATAAGAAATCAAGCGCCACAAAATCAGATATTTTTTCAAAAGCTTTCAATTTTACGAAAGCCGATGAGGTCAAGGAATTAGGGTTATATCCCTACTTCAAACCACTGGAAGCTACCGATGGCACTATCGTAGAAATTGAAGGTAAAAAAGTGATCATGGCGGGCTCCAATAATTACCTGGGGCTCACCAACGATCCACGCACCATCAAAGCCGCACAAGAGGCGCTAACCAAATATGGTACAGGGTGCACAGGTTCACGCTACTTGAATGGTACGTTAGACAGTCACCTGGAACTGGAAGATAAGCTCGCCGAGTTTATGGGAAAAGAAGGGTGCGTGCTTTTTAGTACGGGCTATCAAACCAATGAAGGTTCTATACAAACCATTGCTGGCCGTAACGACATTATTTTCTCTGATAAGGATAATCATGCCTGTATTGTAATGGGAACCTTGGTTTCGAATGCAAAAACCATGCGTTATCAGCATAACGATATGGGTCAACTTCGAAAATTGTTGGAGCGAGCCGATCCGGATGCCGGAAAGATCATTGTAACCGATGGAGTCTTTTCAATGTCAGGAACGCTCGCAAATGTACCTGAGCTGGTTAAACTGGCCAAAGAATTTGATGCCCGTCTTTATTTGGATGATGCCCATGCCGTTGGTGTTGTCGGGAAAGGTGGACGCGGATCGGCTTCTGTATATGACCTGACCGATGAAGTGGATCTGATCAGTGGAACCTTCTCCAAATCATTCGCTTCGCTGGGGGGCTTTTTGGTAGGAGATGAACCGGTGATCGAATATATCCGGCACAATTCTCCGGCCCATATCTTCAGTGCCTCTATGCCACCGGCAAACGTAGCTACGGTTTTGAAAGCGCTTGAGATCTTGCAGGAAGAAACCTGGAGACTGGAACGCCTTGATGAGATCGCAAATTATATGCGTAAAGAACTTCGTGGACTCGGTTTCAATGTCTGGAGCAGCCAAAGTCCGATCATCCCTGTGGTTATTGGTGAAATGATGGACTGCTTTAAATTCTGGAAAGATCTTTTCGAAGAAGGCGTTTATGCCAATGCCGTTGTGCCACCGGCGGTTCCGCAAGGACAGTCTTTGCTAAGAACCAGCTACATGGCCAGCCATACGGATGAGCACTTGGATCAGATTCTGGAAGCATTCCGAAAAGTTGGAATCAAGCGTGGTGTTATTGACAGAAATGGTCATTCAGCGATCGAATCCTAAAATTTTCTTCATTCATTCCATCTGCCTATGAATAGCTCAGGGGTAACTGTTGTATCTACCAAAGAGGAAAAAAAGCGTTTCGTAGACTTCATCTATTCTTTTTATGAACAGGCAGAAAATTGGGTTCCTCCACTTCGGATGGACCAGAAAAAGCTGATCGATACGGATAAAAATCCCTTCTACAACAATGCGGAGATCGAGCTTTTTATTGCTGAGAAAGACGGGAAAGAGGTAGGACGTATAGCGGCAATCATTGACCATCGGTATAATGATTATCATGGCTCGAAAACAGGACATTTTGGCTTTTTCGAATGCATTGACGATCAGCATACCGCAAATTTAATGTTCAGGGTAGCGGAGGATTGGCTTCGCGATAAGGGGATGAAAGACGTACTGGGACCTGCTAATCCCGGAATGATGGATGTGATTGGAGTTCTGATCGAAGGCTTTGATAAAGCTCCCTACATCCTGATGCCGTACAATTTTCCCTATTATGATCGCCTGATAAAAGATGCGGGTTTCGAAAAAGCCATGGACATGTACGCCTACATTGTGGATACAGAAACGGTGGCTGTTGATCGAATGAATCGTGCAATGGAGATCGTAAAACGTCGTATTCCAAACCTGGAAATACGTCCTGTGAACTTAAAAAAAATGAGTTCAGAGATTAAGATCATTCAGGAAATATTTAATGCAACCTGGAAGAATAATTGGGGATTTATTCCTTTGAGTGAAGAAGAATTCAAAGCACTTGGGAAGGATCTGAAACTCATTATTGATACCGATTACGCCCATATTGCTGAAATAGATGGAGAGCCGATCGCTTTTTCTGTGGGCCTGCCAAACATCAACGAGATCCTCATAGATATGAACGGAAAGCTTTTTCCTTTTGGGATCTTCAAACTGCTGTGGCGCAAGAATAAAGTAAAAGGACTAAGAACGGCCTTGATGGGCGTTCTACCGGAATGGCAGGGCAAGGGAATAGATGCACTGCTTCATCAACGCTCCATACAAAATGGATTGGAGACTGAAGGTAAAACCGTTTCTGAACTCAGCTGGATCTTAGAAACCAATACGGAAATGATTCGCGTGGCTGAAAAAATTGGCGGTTCTCTCGATAAAACTTATCGAATGTATTCGAAGCAACTATAAAAGTAGGTCGCACAGTCTGTTTTACAGTGAAGATTCAAGGAATGATGAACGAACAAACTGTCCGTCTTAAGCTTCAACCTTTTACTTTTTTAGTCTCTGCTATCTTTCAAAGCCGAATTGATCTGTTAGATCTGATTTAGGGCTCATACTAAAGCTCCGGCTTCTCACCTCTTTTTACCAAGCATTTCATAACATCTACATACTTTTTTCTTATCTTTTTAAGGCTATAAACCAAAAATATAGACGTTCTGAACGACCAATGGTTTTCTTTCATTTCAGGACGTGAATTTTCAACTTAAAAGAGATCAAGAAAATGAGTGACTTTCGTATTGAAAAAGATTCCATGGGCGAAGTTAAAGTACCAAAAAATGCTTTATACGGGGCTCAAACCCAACGTGCTCACGATAACTTTCCTGTTAGTGGTATCAAATTCAGCCGCGAATTCATCGAAGCACTTGGATATGTGAAGAAAACGGCCGCTGCTGTAAACGCGGAACTGGGTTTGATCGATGAGAAAGTTGCTACCGCAATCAAAGCTGCCGCTCAGGAAGTAATTGACGGGATGCACGACAAAGAATTTGTGATCGATATATTTCAGACGGGCTCCGGCACTTCAACCAATATGAATGCCAATGAGGTGATCGCTCATCGCGCTAATGAACTGAAGAAAAATCTGGATGTGAATATTCACCCCAATGATCACATCAACTATGGCCAAAGTTCCAATGATGTGATTCCAACAACCATCCGCGTAGCTGCAGTCAAAGCCGTGAAGAACAATTTGATCCCGGCGCTTGAGCATCTCCAAAAAACCTTCCTTGAAAAAGGAAAAGAATATGATGATGTAGTAAAAACAGGCCGAACTCACCTGATGGACGCCATGCCGGTGACCATTGAGCAAGAATTTGGCGGATATGCCCGGCAGGTTGAATTGGGAATCAAACGGGTTGAATCGGCTTTGGAACGCGTGAGCGAGTTGCCACAAGGCGGCACTGCCGTGGGTACAGGACTTAATACGCATAAAGATTTTGGGAAGAAATTTGCTGAAACCATTTCTGAACTTACAGGTGAGAAATTCACAGAAGCTGAAAATCATTTTGAAGCACAGGCTACGGTGGATGCCCCCGTCGAACTCAGTGGGCAGCTTAAAACCATCGCTGTTGGTATGATGAAGATCGGAAACGACCTGCGCTGGATGAATTCTGGTCCTAACAGTGGAATTGGGGAAGTTGAATTGGCTGCACTTCAGCCCGGTTCCTCCATCATGCCCGGTAAGGTCAATCCGGTGATCGAAGAATCTCTGACTATGGTTTGCGCTCAGGTTATTGGGAATGATTCAACCATCACCATTGGCGGACAAGCAGGTAATTTTGAGTTGAATGTGATGCTGCCTGTTGTGGCTCACAACCTGCTGGAATCAATTGATATTTTGGCAAATGCAGCTCGAAATCTGGCCGATCGTTCCGTATCCAAACTGAAAGTAAAGAAAGAAGCTATTGCTGATATGGTGGGACGAAATCCTATTTTAGTGACGGCTTTGAACCCGATCATAGGGTATGACCTTGCCGCAAAAATTGCTAAGAAATCCTATGCAGAAAATCGCCCACTCAAAGAAGTGGCAAAAGAAATGACGGATCTTTCGGATAAAGAGCTTGATAATGCACTTGACCCGATCAAGATGACCAAAGGCGGTTTTACTGAGTGATTCTAATAAGAAACTGCGGGTGCCTTTCAGGCCTCGCAGGGTTCGGTATGAGAGTTTGAGAATTCAAGCTCACAGCTAAAGCAAATTTAACCTAAAAAGAACGATAGGGACTGTGAAGACTGTTTCATAAAAAAGCGCTTTTCCTTATTATATCGCCCCTTTTGGAAGGGCGCTTTCCCAATTTTTCAGAACAAAAATTTTATAATGGCTCAAGTAAAAGATAAGAAGACAAAAACCACGTTTACCGCTGCTCAGAAAAAAGAGATTCTGGCAGATTTCAAGTTGGGTTGGGTAAGCCGGCATATGTCGCTGATCGGTAGGAAGGAAGTACTAACCGGAAAAGCCAAGTTTGGGATTTTTGGAGATGGGAAAGAAGTTCCACAGATAGCAATGGCCAAGCAGTTTCAGAACGGAGATTTTAGATCCGGGTATTATCGCGATCAAACATTTATGATGGCTATCGGTCAGGTTACTCCACAGCAGTTATTTGCCCAGCTATATGCACACGCCGATGTTGAAGCAGATCCAAGTTCTGCCGGCCGGCAAATGAATTCCCACTTTGCCACCAGACTTATTGATGAAGATGGCAACTGGATCGATCAAACCAAATCAAAAAATACGGCCTCCGATATTTCCCCAACAGCGGGACAAATGGCTCGCCTTTTAGGACTGGCACAAGCCTCTAAAGTCTATCGAAATGAAAAGGGATTGAAGGCCAAGGAATGGAAAAAATTCTCAAATAAGGGAAATGAGATCGCCTTTGGAACCATTGGCGATGCAAGTACTTCTGAAGGCATATTCTGGGAGACTATAAATGCAGGCGGCGTACTACAAGTGCCTATGGTAGTTTCGGTTTGGGACGATGGATTTGGAATTTCCGTCTCCAAGAAATACCAAACTACTAAAGAAAGTATTTCAGAGATCCTCAAAGGATTTCAACGTACAGAGGATCAGGAGGGATACGAAATCCTGAAAGTGAAAGCCTGGGATTATCAGGCGCTACTGGAGGCCTATGAAAAAGCTGCCAAGATTGCCCGTGAAGAACATGTTCCTGTTTTGGTACATGTGCAGGAAGTTACACAGCCACAAGGTCATTCTACGTCTGGATCTCACGAACGCTATAAGTCTGAAGAACGACTTAAGTGGGAAGAAGAGTATTGTTGCCTGGATAGGCTCCGTCAGTGGATCCTTGAAAATAAGATCGCGAAAAAAGATAAGCTGGATGAGCTCGAAAAGGAAGCTCAGGATGAAGTAAATGAGGCTAAAAAGGCGGCCTGGAAAGCATTCATGGAACCCATCAAGAAAGAAAAAGCTGAGGTCGTTGACCTGCTCGGTAAACTTCAGGATGAAACCGGCGTGAAAAAAGTAGGGGAGTTCGCCAAGAAACTGAAAAATTATCCGAATGCTATTCGGAAAGATATTTTAGCCGCAGCACGAAAATCGCTGGCAGCTACAGTTGGTAATGATAGCGGTTCTGCCCGAAATGAGCTAAAGAAATGGGTGAAAAGATCCCTCGAAGATAATTATGAGCGTTACAGCTCACACCTGTACAGTGAGACGGATAGATCGCCTTTGAATATAGAAGAGATCAAGCCGGAGTATCCAAGTGAACCCAAAAAAGTGGATGGGCGACTGGTGATCCGCGATAATTTCGACAAGCTATTTGATAAATATCCGAACACACTCATTTTTGGGGAAGATTCCGGAAAGCTTGGAGACGTTAATAAAGGCCTTGAGGGCATGCAGGAAAAGTACGGTGAAACGAGAATAAGTGATACCGGGATCAGGGAAGCCACTATCCTGGGGCAGGGAATTGGTATGGCTATACGCGGCCTTCGTCCCATCGCTGAAATTCAGTACCTGGATTACCTGCTGTATTGTTTCCAGGGGATCTCAGATGACCTGGCTACCATCAGGTATCGAACGAAAGGTGGACAGGCTGCCCCGTTGATCGTTAGAACGCGCGGCCACCGACTTGAGGGAATCTGGCACTCAGGTTCGCCGATGGGGATGATCGTAAACGGAGCTCGTGGCGTACACTTATGTGTTCCAAGAAATTTGACGGAAGCGGCCGGGTTTTATAACACGCTGCTTCAGGGAGATGATCCTGCTATTATTGTGGAACCTCTGAATGGATATCGTCTGAAAGAAGAGCTGCCTTCAAATCTGGGGGAATTTACCACTCCGCTCGGCAAGCCGGAGATCCTGAATGAGGGAACTGATATCACAGTAGTTTCTTACGGTTCTACCTTCAACATTGTGGAAAGTTTGATCCCACAGCTGGACGAAGTCGGCATTTCCATGGAACTGATCGATGTGCGAACGCTTATGCCGTTTGATCTGGATCATGTGATCGGAAGATCGGTAGGTAAAACCAATCGACTGCTGATAGTGGATGAAGATGTTCCGGGCGGAGCTTCTGCCTATATCCTTCATAAGATCCTGGAAGAACAAGATGGGTATTTTAATCTTGATTCCGAGCCCAAATGTTTGACAGCTAAAGACCACCGTCCTGCTTACGCTTCGGATGGCGACTACTTCAGTAAACCTAATGCCGAGGATATTTTCGAAACGATCTACGGTATTATGAGTGAATCAGATCCGTCCCGATTTCCGGCAATTTATTAAAAGTTTTCAGTTGTAAGGCTTTAGCTCTCAGCTTTATCTACGTAGGTCGGGCAGCTTGCCCGACTAAAGTAAAGGGACGGGGCAAGCTGTACGTCTTACGCTCACGATAAATTATCCTCCCAAGGATCTCTTATTTGAGATGAGCTATGTGGTTTTTCGAGCGGTGAGTTAAGAGCATCAGCTAACTCAATATTTTTTCTATCGACACAATCTGTAAAATTCTGAATACTGAAAAGATCAAAATAAGTCTTAGGCTTGAATTCAATTCGTTTAACGAAATGCACATCGCACAAGCGGACGCTTACGCTAGTTCCCGACTTCAGCTTTTCTCAATAACTGGTCGGACAGGCTTTCCGAACTATGTTTTATTAGCTGAAAGCTGAGGACTGATAGCTAACAGCTAATAAAATTACCAAGGTAAATTATCGAGGTCCACATTTCCACCTGTGATGATGATGCCGACCTTCTTTCCTTTTACATCCACCTTGCCATCAAAGACGGCGGCTACGGGCACGGCGCAGGATGCTTCAATGATCATATTCAAACGCTCCCAGATGTAGCGCATGGCTTCTACAATGGATTCTTCGGGAACTGTGACGATGTCATCTACGTATTCAGTAATGATAGAGAAGGGAAGTTTACCGAGTGAGGTTCGCAGACCATCGGCAATAGTATCTGGGTTTTGGACGGGGATCAATTCACCGGCTTTGAAAGAGCGATAAGCATCATCGGCATTTTTTGGTTCGGCGCCAATAACCAGAATGTCCGGTTTGATGGATCTGGCAGCCAGGGCAGTTCCACTCAACAAGCCACCGCCACCCACCGGCGCTATGATGACATCTAGATCGGGATGATCTTCCAGCAGTTCGAGAGCTGCGGTTCCCTGCCCGGCAATAATACGTGCATCATCATAGGGATGGATGAATGTTGCCCCTGTGCGTTCTACTACTTGATCCAAAGTCGTCTCGCGAGCTTCCAGCGTTGATTCACAGAAAGTAACTTCTGCTCCGTAATTCTTAACGGCTTTTACTTTCACTTTGGGTGCATTTTCCGGCATAACAATATAGGCGGGAATACCTTTCATTTTTGCAGCCAATGCAACAGCCTGTGCGTGATTGCCGGAAGAGTGCGTAGCTACTCCTTTTGATGCTTCATCTTCACTTAAAGAAAAAATGGCATTACTTGCTCCCCGAAATTTAAAGGCTCCGACTTTTTGAAAATTCTCACACTTAAAAAAGATCTGTCCGCCCGACTTTTCATTCATCTGCTTACTGCTAAAAACAGGCGTTCGGTGGGCGTGCTCCGATATTAGCTGATGTGCTTTACGGATGTCATCAATGGTAGGTATTTCTGTTTCCTTGTTCATTAATTATAACAATTAGAAAGATTGGTCTTACTGAATAACGTCTTTTAATCCACTTAAAAGCGATTTCCACCAATAGGCGAAAATGGATTTATTTTTTTCCCGTTCAAAATCAATTTCACCGGTTTCGGCATCATTGCCGGTGTTATTGGAATTGATGGCGAAAGTATTAGCGATAAAGTTTTTTACCCCTTCTTTGAGGCCATTATTATCCGGATTATCCTTATTCAAAAATTTCACTTTAAGATCTCGGTATTCCACCAACACTTCTCCGGAAGCTGATTCTGAGTTCAGGTACATCTCGGCATCTAATCCGTCTACGAATCCATTTTCAATCTCTACAAAACCGACATTGCGTAACATTCCTCCAACTTCCCTTGGATCGATACTCTCAAGTTGGACCTTCACCGTATGTTCATTCTCTATGTTGTACAAAGGATATTCAAGCTGAACCGATAGCGGAGTGGTATTCATAAACAACGTCTCTACATCCCATCGAAAAATAGTCTCGTTGAATTTGGGATGGTGCATCGTTCTGAAATCAGTTAAAGTGGCAGAAAGATCGTTGAAGGAAACCGATCCGGAAGAGTCGGAAGGCGGTTTATGTTCCTCGTAAATAATATCGGAACTGGTGACAAGTGTCGTGTTCAACCCAAATGAAAAATCAACAGAACTAGCAATTTCATAAAATAAAGGCTTTACAGACTCTTCTTCAGGCCGTGGAATTTGTTTGTTTCGGAAAACCTCCATCCAGGCACCTTGTATGCTGAGTGTATCTAATTCAAAATGGTTGTCATCAAGTGAATCTAGGGTGAAACCACGGAGCTCCATTTGGGGAATTTCAAGGTGAATGCGATCAAGCTGATAGCCCCGCTGCCGGGAGAATTCATATTTAGGAAGCGTAGGGATGAAGTTAAGCTCAGAAATTGTAGCCGATTCGGAGTTTTTATCAAAGCTGAAATCAGCAATGGTAATTTCGTAGTATTTATCATGAAGCGGCCATTTGATGCCGGCTCCGTTTACCGTAAGTCCTTCAAGGAAGAAAACTTCAGATTGGGTTAAAAGCTGTTGTAGATTCACTTGTGTGGCTTGCAGCGAAATGTCATCTATGCTCAAAAGTTCTCTGTCAGATGCTTCTTCAATCACTACACCGCTACCGTTTTTCAGGGTGAATTTGAAGCTGTCGAGGGAGTCCATTGCGGCTGTTTCGGAAGAGTCACTTCGAAGTTGGCTGGATTGAAAAGAGTAGTTTTCAGGCATCACAATTTCTACGCGGGGTCCAGTCACTTCGATCTCCGAAAAATTTGGCACCGTTTGACTCCACCAACTCAGCCACTGGATGCCGTTCATGGAAACGGATGTTGCTGAAATACTTCTGAATTTTGAATTTGAAGTCGGCTCAACCCTGACAGAATCAATACTTATGCTGCGGGATAGAAAACCGAGATCGATATCGGAAATAGAAATGGAGTAGCTATTATTGGTCTGTTTTTTAAATTCCCGGACTAATTTTTCCTGAAGAGTATCTGAATAGAAATAAGAAATGAAAAGTGATGTTAATCCTGTCAGTAGCAGCAGGCTTATGATGCCAATGAGTAGTACTTTAAGTGCTTTCTTCATATCTCAAAATTGATATAAATGAGGAAAAAGCAAAGAACTTTATTGTTAATAAATTTGCTCTATTTTCTGTCTACAAATATTATATAAATCAAATGAAGCTTATGAAATCCACAGTTACAACTTTGCTGCTTTTAGTGTTGATGACTTTCAATCTAATGGCACAAGAAGAGGCCTTTGAGCGTTTCCAATTTCACCCCGAGTTAAATTACGATGCTGAGATCACATCTCCTGCAGATTACCTCGGCTATGAAATGGGGGCAGAATACACCTTTCATCATCAGGTGATGGATTATTTCAAAAACCTTGATGAGGAATCGGATCGGCTTTCCTTTCACAAATATGCAACTACCTACGAAGGACGTGATCTGTATTACGCAGTGATCTCTTCGGAAGAAAATATGGGTAATATTGAGGAGATCCGCGAAGCCAATCTGGAGCTGGCCAATAACCAGGAATCAGTATCCATTGACAGGAAACCGGTAGTGGTTTGGATGAGTTATAACGTGCATGGAAATGAGGCTTCGAGCAGTGAAGCAGCTATGCAAACGGCCTACCGACTGGTTGCAGCCAATGATGCCGAAACCCGAAACTGGCTGGAAAATTCCGTGGTCATTATCGACCCAATGATGAATCCGGACGGTCGCGATCGCTATGTGTACTGGTATAAATCATCTCGTGCAAATATTCTGAATACCGAAGCTAATGACCTGGAGCACGATGAGATCTGGCCGGGAGGACGTACAAATCACTATTGGTTTGACCTGAACCGGGATTGGGTGTGGCTGGTGCATCCTGAGTCGCAGGGACGAATTGCCGCCTACCAGGAATGGATGCCGCAAGTGCATATGGATTTCCACGAGCAGGGCTTCAACAACAACTACTTTTTGATGCCGGGTACCACGCCCAGAAATAAGGAACTGCCTGATAACTACGAGCAATGGACCGATGAATTTGGCCGTGGAGCCGGAGAAGAATTTGATGCTGCAGGACTTAATTATGCCACCCGCGAATCCTTTGATTTCTTTTATCCCGGATACGGCTCGTCCTATCCAAGCGTAATGGGTGGAATTGGAATGCTGGCCGAGCAGGGCGGACACAGTCGCGGAGGTCGCGCCGTAGAAACCGATGATGGCTATATTTTGACATTGCGTCAGCGTGTTTTTGATCATTATACGAATGGAGTTTCGATTGTGAAAACAGCTGTAGAGAACCGGGAAGGATTGCTCGAATATTTCGGGAATGCAGTTTCGCAATCATCTCAAAGAGGAAATACGGAGGCGTACATTCTTCCCAACAATGAAAATGATTACACCTATCAGGTCCTCAACATGCTGATGAAGCATAACGTACAGATCGAGCGGGCGACCGAAGATTTTAGTCTGCGAGACAGTTACAGTTACTGGGATGGAAGTTCTTCAACCCGAAATTTCAAAGCCGGCGATTTTATCATCAAGACCGATCAGCCAAAGCACTTGTTTGTCAATACACTGTTCAGAAGGCAGCTGGAGATCGAGGATTCGGTGATGTACGACATGGCGACCTGGAGTATTCCGATGGCGTATAATCTGGATGGTGCCTGGACCACTCGTGATGTGGGCGTATCTACTGAAATCGTCAGTGAAGAATTGGTGTATTCGTCCGATGTTGAAAATGCCGGAGCACAATATGCCTATGTGATCGATTGGGAACAGCGTCATGCACCAAAAGCCCTTGCTAAATTGTGGGAGATGGATTACAACGTAAGAAGTGCCGGAAGGTATTTTAGCTATGAAGGAAAGCGATATTCAGAAGGAAGTTTAATCGTGCTGATAGGCCGGAATTATGAAAAACGAGCTCAAATTCAGGCTGATATGAGAACATTGGCTGAAGAGGCCAACGTGGTGATCGAAGGGTTTGATACTGGGCGTATGGATGCGGGAATGGATCTTGCCTCCAGCGATAGCGAGCCAGTTCAAAAGCCCAAAGTAGCTTTGATGGTCGATTCACCGTTCAGCTCTTATACTGCCGGACAGTTATGGTTCTTGTTCGATCAATGGACCGAGTTTGGTATCGATCGCATTCGTTCCGGAAGTTTTAACCGTATCGACCTTGCTGAATACGATGTAATCCTGATGCCGGGTTCTTGGGGAGGATTGAATGGTGTTTGGAGTGAATCTCAGATCGAAGGCCTGAAAGATTGGGTTCGGGAAGGTGGCGTGCTGATCGGGACAGAAGGTAGTGGTTCCTGGCTCACCAAAGATCGTTCAGGTTTTACCAATGTTGAGCTTTTTGAAGAAGAAGAGGAAGAAGATTCCACCAAAGTAGACGAAAAAGCCTATACCCAATATGCCCATCGCGAAGATGTATTTGGCTTAGATAGAATTCCCGGATCAGCCTTCAAAGCACATATTGATAATACCAATCCTTTGGCTTTTGGTTTGCCGGAGACGTTGTATTCTCTGAAGTTTGGGGATGATGGACTTGTGCCATCTACTGATTTCCAAACCGTGGGCTATTATGTGAAGGAGGGAGAAGTACTGGCCTCCGGTTATGCCTCAGAGGAAAATCGAGAAGAAGCCAAAGGAATGGCCTTTGCTGCGGTGGAAAATATGGGAAGTGGAAAAGTGGTCTTCCTGTTGGATAACACCCAATACCGCATGTTTTGGGTTGGTCCCAGTCGCATGGTGCAAAATGCAGTGATGTTGCTACCCGGATTCTAAAATTTAACTACAGAGGGCACGGAGGAACACAGAGAGAAATGCTTTGTGTTGATTCGCGTCTTTTTCTTTAAAAAGCCACATTAAAGAATCTGCGGAAATCAGCGCTTCATCTGCGTAACTCTGCGTGAAATGTCTTGGTTTTAAAGTCTTGATGTACGAATAAACAAATAGGTATCACGCAGATTTTCGCTGAGTTTCGCAGATGTATAGCTCTGTGTTTTCTTTTACCAGTCTAAGCCAGGCTGGGTTATTTCAAAGTCTTCTTCGGCTTTGGCGGCTTCTACCATTTCGGCTACATCCTTCAGAAGTTCTTTGGCGTCAAAGACAATTCCATCTTTGATGGTATAGCGAACACCGCCTTTTCGAACCGGTACATTTTCATCATTCACGTAAATCGCTCCAGTGCCATAAAGAACTTTCAGGTTTTTCATGGGATTGGCATCCAAGATCACCATATCTGCGAGTTTGCCCACTTCGATGGTGCCAAGCTGATCATCCACACCCAACACTTCAGCTCCTTTGAGAGAAGCAGATTGAAATATTTCTAAAGGATGAAAACCGGCTTCACGCATCATCTCCATTTCCTGAATGTAGCCGAATCCGTATAGCTTATAGATATATCCGGCATCAGAACCTAGTGTGACACGACCGCCCTTATTTTTGTATTCATTAATGAACTGCATCCAAATTCTATAATTCTCTTTCCATGCGATCTCCTGCTCAGTTCCCCATTCCAGCCAGTAGGAACCATGCGATCTTTTGGAAGGCTCGTAAAATTCCCATAGCGAAGGAAGCGTATATTTTTCATGCCATTCGGCCCGGCGTTGTGCACTCAAGTTTCGGTTGGCTTCGTAAATGGTGAAGGTTGGGTTGAGTGTAAAATCCAGCTTGATCATCTCTTCCATCACTGAATTCCATTTTTCTGAACCCGGAGCTGCCGCTTGTTTCCATAGGTTTCCGGCTTCTTCAAACCGGTGCTGCTCGTTGTTGTAGTTGTAATCCAAAGGGTAATCCTGAATGATCTTATCCTCAAACATGGCCTCAGGCAAGCCATACCAGTGAGTGAGGGATGTTAATCCATAACGGGCAGATTGAAGCGCGTTATTGTAAACGACACGCGTTTGGGCATGGTGTGTCATGGTTCCGAGTCCGCGTAGATTGGCTTCATCAATTGCAGCTTTATAGATCTCAGGTTGTGCTCCAAAGAACTTGATGCCATCCGCCCCAGCCTCGTCTATCATCTTAACCCAGTCGCGAGCTTGTTCAGGAGTGGTGATGTCTTCCTCTGCACCCATTCCAAAACCGATCCATGCAGAAATCCGGGGTGCAGTGATCTCATTATTAGCACTTCTTTCTTTGTGCCGTAACGTCCAGTCCATTCCATTAAAAGAACCCGGTTCACGAATAGAAGTGATGCCGTGAGCCAGCCATAATTTATAAACATACTCAGGGGTTGTTCCCTGAGAGCCACCACCGGTATGGGCGTGCATATCAAAAAATCCGGGGAGCACATACATGCCTTCGGCTTCAATTACTTTGGTGTTTTCATCCGCTTCAGGGCGGCGATTCTCATTGATGGGCAGTCCGGGATAACCCACGGTCTGAACTGATTTAATACGATTGCCTTCCACTACAATATCCACAGGTCCGGTGGCAGGAGATCCTGTTCCATCGATCAAATGTACACCGCGGATAATAAGGCGTTCGTATGGACCTTCGCCATCAGTTCGGTCCGGAGCATCTGGCATTTGGGCCATGACTGAAAAAGTGCCGGCGAGGAAAAACAGAAAGAGTAGTTTTAGGAATTTCATAGTAAAAATTAGTTGGTTTTGGAATGATGCCAATGTAGGAGATTCGAGGGAAGAAGTCCGTAAAAGTTGGTTAGATGCTGCGAGCTTTGGAATAAGAGATTAAAATCATCAATCAATAAGAAAAACAATGAGATTCCCGCCTGCGCGGGAATGACCTATGGGGAGTTTAACGCAGGTATCAACGATAGCTCCCTAATCACCTGCCAGCCCGTCATCCCCGTGCAGACGGGGATCTAAATATCACCATTAAACCAGTTGTTCTCACCTAACGCCGAAGTAGAACAGGTTCTGTGCAGTAGAGCCCATACTCAAACCAAATCAAATAAGAAGAGCACCCTCATGCTTCAAAAGCCATTCTTTTCGATCTGCTCCGCCGGCGTAACCCGTAAGTTTATTGTCAGAGCCGATTACCCGGTGGCAGGGAATCACGATAGCAATAGGGTTTTTGCCGTTCGCACGACCTACAGCCTGAGATGCGTTTTTATCTCCGATCTTTTTAGCGAGTGAGCCATAGGAAGTAGTTGAACCTTTTGGGATCTCCAGAAGTTGTTCCCACACTTTTTGTTCGAATTGTGTGCCATCGGGTTGAAGGTTAAGCTGGAAGGAATCCCGGTTGCCTTCAAAATATTCCCGCAATTGTGTTCGGGCAGATTCGGTGTGAGTATCGGGGTCTTCAGGCCCATCCGAGTCCATGAATTTTATTTCGGTGATGGCCGATCCATCGGAAAGAATGCGGAGGTACCCAACAGGACTTTTGTAGTAGCTAACGTACATCAGATTTTTGACTATTCAATTGAAGTTCAGCGGAGAATATATATCAATTTCAGCTCATCATTTGTGCTGATAAAGTTTAATGATCAGGGAGGAAAAAAAGGGAAGAATCACCTTGAAAAAATAATTTCAAATAAAATGTAACAAATGGGAGTGTGGCTACTCTTGTATGTAGCATGTAAGGTGAGATTAATGTTTATACCCTATATAACAGCTAGTCAACTATACTCCTTATAGCTGAAACCTAAAGCAAAAGCCTCGAGATGGAACACTCTCGGGGTTTTCTTTTTTGGATGATATGTTAAAAGGCTTATTGGTCCAAGCGGACGCTTGAACCAGGTGAGGTAGATGGATAGGTTCAAGCCATAAAGGATAATTAGATTCCCGCGCAGGCGGGGATACTATTATAACCAAAGACTATATTGTGGAATTACACCCCGAACGCTGCGAGGAGCTTCGGACGCTCGCAGGTTCTCTATTATTGCTCTTCCAGAAGATTAGACCTCACACATCAAAAATAAATGCGGTACAGCAGATTTGCGTTAAACCCAGGCTCCGGACGCAGATCCTTGATGCGCGAAAGGTGATTGTAGTATTCCTGATTCAGCACGTTGTTGAGATTCAGTGCAAAGGTGTGCAAGAATTTATTTCCGTCAATTCGGTATTGTGCAAAAGCATCCAACAAAGTGTAGCCCTCGGTTGGGGTTTCAAACTCACCAACACGATCTTGTTTGGCTGAAAAACGAATACGAGTTCCAAGTTCCAATCCATCATTATTGATGTATCTGAAAGATAGTTTCGATTTTAATGGAGGAATCTGAGGCAGGGGGCGGCTTTCACTATCATATCCGGTGGTCTGTTGTTCACTTTCAGTGACCATGCGTTCTGCAATGGTATAACTTACGGAGCCGTCTATCATAAAATTATTCATGAACTGAAGGTCTCCGGAGAATTCAGCTCCATAAAGAACGGCCTCAGTACCCACAAATTGATAATTATTCAGATCTGGGCGACGATTATTGGGCTGACCAGTATCTCGTGCGTATAGGTAATTGCTGAAATCGTTATGAAAGAGCGCCAGTTCTGAGTTTACCTTATTGGTTCTGTATCTGATGAAAAGTTCTTTGGCCAAGCCTCGTTCAGGATCCAGCTCAGGATTTCCAATTTCATAGGAATAGGAAGCAAGATGCGGCCCCTCGGAATATAGCTCTTCAAGAGAAGGAGCACGAAATGAGTGCAGCAGGCTCACCCCGAGAGAAAGCTGGTTCTCAAAAGAATAAATACCTGCAAATGAACTAGCCAGGGCTGAGAATGTTCGGGATCTGATATTTCCGATGGGTGAATCTGGTTCGTCTTCAACAGGCTGATTCATGATCCATTCAAAGCGAAGTCCGCCTTCCAGGTGAAGGTTTCCAAAGTCTGCCTCTTCAATCAGGAAAGCCGCCAGTTTATAGCTGTTGGCATCCGGCGTTCCTGATCCAATAACTGCGTAGTCTTCCACTTCACCCCAAATTCCGAAACTCCCTGAATCCAGAAATCCCAAGCCGTTGTGTTGGGCCTTTATTTCTGCGTTGGTGGTTACAAGTCCGAATTGTGTTCCAAGGCTTCCGTTCGACTCAATTTCCTTATGGGTATAATTTTTGATGGAAAAATCGCCCTCAACAACTTTCAGAAAATCATTGTTTATAAGGATCTCTGATTTAAGGTCGTACTGAAATTTCTTCATTTCGATATCTACGCCATTTGGATGCCCTTGTGGATCCGGGGGAATTCCATAGTGATTCAGATAGGTGCTGAATGCTCCACCGAGATATCCCCAATCCTGAACCCAGCTTAGCCCTACCGCATCGTTGGTGGCAGTGTAACTGGTGTTTTCAATTTCTCCAAGAGGGGTGGAGATGTCAGATCCGGTACGTCCGTTGAGGTCAAAGCTAAGTGCGAATTCTTTAATGGGAATTGTTACGTCAAGTGCAGCTGACAAACCTTTGTTTACTGATTCGCCATTTAATGTTGCGCTGCCCGTTATGCGGGACGGTACATTTGACTCGATCTGATTGCGGACTACGTTGATCACACCGCCTATGGCGTTAGAGCCGTAAGCTAGTGCTGCAGGTCCACGAGCAATTTCAACTTCTTGTGCTGAAACAGGGTCGATGGTTACGGCGTGGTCGGATGACTGTGCTGAGACATCACCGGAACGCATTCCGTCTTGCAATATGAGTACACGTTCGTCTCCCAGTCCGCGTATTACTGGTCGGCCGGGCGCACTGCCCATACTTCGTTCATCAAAACCGGCGAGGTTAGAAAGTGTTTGGGAAAGGGTGCTGCCTAAATTTCGGCGAAGATCGGAACCCACCATTTTTTTAGAGGCATGTTCCAGGTTTGAACCTTCCAGCTGTTCTTGCTGGCCGACAACGTCCACGGATTCTGATCCTGCTACGGTGGGCCGGAGTTGTACATCCACGATCTCATCGGCTTCTTTGATGGCAATTTCTTTGGTTAGGGTCCTATAGCCAATTCGGTGGATAGAGAGCGTGAAATTTCCCGAGGGTACGTTTTTGATCTCGTATTGACCATTTACATCGGCAACGGTCGTTCGATTCAATTCTTCGATGTGAACATATGCGAAGGTTATAGGTTCGCCGGTTTCAGCATCAGTGATGGTTCCGGATAACAAATAACTATTTTCAGCAAGAACCGTCCCCGAAAAGGAGAAGGTTCCCGCCAAAAAAAGTATGATAAATATTGCGTACTTCAATTACTCAGCAGCATTTACAGTGATAGGGAAAGCAGGTATCTCAAAGTCAGGATGCCCATTGTGCATCAGGAAAATTTTGAGTGTTGCTGTTCCTTCTGAGTGTGCATGGACGTGGAATTCCCACATTTCGCCCTCATGTTGCTCGATCTCAAATACATTGTTATCGGAGATCTCGAAGTCAAGAGATAACCCTTCTTCGTCAGGAATGAACTCATCTCCATCATGATCAATGAAGTAAACCTGGATAGCGGCTGTTTCATCTCCTGTAGTAAGTTCAGGGAAGTTATTGATGATCTCCTGATCTGGGTATTTCTCCACAATAGTATCACCGTTGAGCTTTAATACAAGCCCTTCAGCTTCGGGATGTTCCTGTTCTTCTCCAGATGTTGAATTGGAGCAAGCTGAAATTAATCCGGCAATGATAAATAGCGCAAATACAGTCTTAATATTATTGAATAGAGTCTTGTTATTCATAGGTCTATAATGATTTAAATAAGTGTGAATAGGTTGTAATAATCCTGAAATTATATCAGGTAAAAAAAGCTATTTAAATCAAAGTCGGTGGTGCGCGACCTAAGAGAGACGTAAAAGGCTGCTGTGATAAAAACAGGGGATTAGCAATAATGATCTCTTCAGGAAATTTAATCAGATCATCAAACAATGGTTGTGCTTCGGCTCCATTAACAGCCACAATACCGGCAGCAGGACAGAGCAGTTCATTTTGGGTATAATGCTGTTCTTCAGCGTGATGAAGACATTCCAATCCTTCGCTGTGATAATGCATCATAGAAAGCATGATGCCAAACACTGCGGCAAAAAGGAATAAAAATGATATGTGGTTTTTGGATGTCTTCAAGTAATGAAAGCTAATTTTACCTCATCTTATATAGTATGAACTTAAAATCGGGAATAATGCGTTCCTTATATAATTCATTGTTCACTTATTACACAATTTAAAAAATCCTGATGACAGAACTTATTGAGATTGTACAAGACTGGTTTTTCAGTCTGGGCGAAAATTATGGAGTCAATCCCATTATATTTGGCAGTATTTATGTGGGAGCCATACCTTTTTTCTCACTGTGTATTGGCTGGCTGGTTAATAACTACCGAAAGGACAGATCTATTGTATTGCCTGCCCTGGGGGCTACGTTTTTCTTTATCTCCGCATATCTGTATTTGATGATCGCCGGAGAGAACGTACCCTGGTGGGTGTATGCCATTGTGGTTTTGATGATCGCATATGGGGCATGGTCAACAGTGCGCAAAGTTAAGAGCAAAATTGCCGATAATAATGAAGCTGAACCTTTGAAATAAAAGCATTTATTCCGTTAATTCAGTGGTCAAAACTCACCCTAACATCAGGACATTCATCCATGCGTAAAGTAAAGCTCATTCTGGTTTTTATACTACTTCCCTTAACATTAATTCAGGCTCAGGTTGAACTTCCCAAACTGATAAGTAATGGCATGGTACTGCAGCGCGATACTGAATTGACGATCTGGGGATGGGCAACGCCCGGTGAGGAAGTAATGGTTTCTTTCAGAGATCAGAAATGGACAACACAGACTAATAATTCTGGAAATTGGTATATCCAGCTGGGAGAACAATCAGCGGGAGGTCCGTTTAGCATGGAGATAACGGCTTCGAATTCCATCACTATCCAGGATATTTTGGTGGGAGATGTGTGGCTGGCCTCAGGGCAGTCGAATATGGAGTTGCCAATGTACCGGGTGGCACCATTGTATCGGGAGGAGATGAAAACCGCCAATTATCCTGAGATCCGACACTTTAAAGTTCCTCAGGAATACAGTTTTGAAGATGAGAAAAGTAACTACAGCGGTGGCCAGTGGGTCGCTATTTCACCGGAAACGATATCGCAGCGATCGGCAGTAGCGTATTTCTTCAGCAAAAAATTGCATGAAGATTATGAAGTTCCCATTGGTATTGTGAATGCCAGCCTGGGAGGTTCTCCCGCCGAAGCCTGGATGGATGAAGACGCCCTGAAAGAATTTCCGCACTATCATCAGGAAGCGCTTATTTATAAAGATGAAGAGATGAGGGAAAAGATCGCAGCTTCTGATCAGGCTCGAAATAGCAGATGGCATGAAGTATCTGTTGAGCAAGACCGTGGATACCAAAACGAACACTGGGCAAATCCTGAAGTTGATGATTCTGGTTGGAAAACCATGAGTGTGCCCGGCTATTGGAATACAACGTCACTTGGGAATATCAACGGTGTTGTTTGGTTCAGGAAGGAAATTGACGTACCGGAATCCATGGCCGGAAAAGAAGTGGAACTGGAATTAGGCCGTGTTGTAGATGCTGATTCCACCTTTGTGAATGGCGAGTTTGTGGGGAATGTAACCTACCAATATCCGCCGCGCTGGTACACTATTCCCGAAGGTGTGTTGAAGGCAGGCAAGAATACCATTGCTGTGCGCGTGATCAATCAATCCGGCAATGGTGGGTTCTTTTATGATAAACGGTATGAGATCAGGAGCGAAACAGATACCCTGGATCTGAAAGGAAAGTGGAAGATGATGCTGGGAGTTCAAATGCCTTCGCTGCCCGGACAGACATTCATCCGCTGGAAACCAGTTGGGTTGTTTAACGGAATGATAGCCCCTGCACTGAATTATGAATTCAAAGGAGCGATCTGGTATCAGGGTGAATCGAATGTGGGAGCTGCGGAAGAATACAAGACTTTGTTTCCGGCTATGATCCAAAATTGGAGAGAGCGTTTTAATGAACCGGGATTCCCCTTCGTGTATGTTCAATTGGCGAATTTCATGAGAACTTACGACGACCCTACCGAAAGTGGTTGGGCACTTTTGAGGGAGGCTCAGTTCCAAACGCTTGAACTTCCAAAAACAGGAATGGCGGTCGCTATTGATATTGGCGAATGGAACGACATTCACCCCTTAAATAAAAGAACGGTAGGCGAACGTCTTGCAATTTCTGCGAAAGGAGTAGCTTATGGAGAGGATATCGTTTATTCCGGTCCAATTTATGAATCGATGGAAGTTAAAGGAGATCGGGTCGAGATCTCGTTTTCCAGCACAGGCAGTGGGTTGGTGACAAAGGATGGAGGCCCGGTTCAGGAAGTTGCCATCGCCGGTTCTGATAAGGAATTCAAATGGGCTCAAACTAAAATTGAGGGAAATAAACTGATTGTCTGGCACGAGGATATTTCCGACCCCGTAGCCGTTCGGTACGCTTGGTCTGATAATCCTGATGATGCCAATTTATATAATGAAGAAGGATTGCCGGCTTCGCCATTCCGAACGGATGACTGGTAAAAGGCTTCGATAGGTTTCCATATTCTATTTTCTGTCCTGCTTTGTTCCGATGCAGAGCAGTCGGAATGAGTCGCATTTTCGCTACTTTCTAAAGTCAAAGAATCGAATTCCAGTGCTGACTCGCTCCTGACGCTCTGCGTCGGAGCGGAATTCTGGGGCAAGAACGCACTCCTTACCGCTGCATTTATTTAAGTACCATCAATATATATCAGTTAACAAAGCCATCAAGAGAAAAGCCATAAGCAATACCACATCAACTCCCCTAAGTTGATTGATAACAGAATCTCAAAGTTCCAGATAACTAACAGACAGGTCATCTTACTAAAAGCGCTTTTTAGTGCTTTATAAATACTTCACATTGTTTTTGCATACTAAAGGCAACCGATTTTTCCATCCGTCAACTTGGCTGTGGAAATAAGCGCTTTTTTTGGCGTGATGAAGAAACCGGCACTTCACTTTTCAATCAAACTAAAAGAGGTGCTGTTATGGCTAATCAGGAACACTTTGTATATCGGTTCGGGAAGCTGCATACCGATGGAAATAAAACCATGAAACAACTGCTGGGTGGAAAGGGAGCTAACCTGGCTGAAATGAGTTCTATTGGGATTCCAGTCCCTCCGGGGTTTACCATCTCTACAGAAGCCTGTCGGCAGACCGTGGAAAATCAGATGAGCTGGCCGGAATATCTGGATAAGCAGGTGGAAGAAGGTGTACGACATATTGAAGCTGAAATGGGATTGCGATTAGGAGATGAAGAAGATCCGTTGCTTATTTCGGTTCGTTCCGGTGCAGCTGTTTCTATGCCGGGCATGATGGATACAATTTTAAACCTTGGGATCAATGACCGGGTTGTGGAAGCTATTGTCCGAAAGACCGACAATGAACGCTTTGCCTACGACAGCTATCGCCGTTTCATTGACATGTTTGGTGATGTGGTGATGGGCGTGCCTCACGAGCATTTTGAGGAAGCCCTGGAGAAACTGAAAAAAGAAGCCGGCGTTCAAAACGACATCGAATTATCGGCCTCCCAACTCAAAGAACTTACTGATCGCTACAAGGCGATCTATCGCAAACAAACGGGACACATGTTTCCCGATGACCCGATGGAGCAGCTTAAATTCGCCATCAATGCGGTATTCAATTCCTGGAATAGTGCCCGTGCTATCAAATATCGTAAGATCAGTAATATCTATGGATTGATAGGAACAGCCGTAAATGTTCAGGCAATGGTGTTTGGAAACATGGGCGAGAAAAGTGGTACGGGCGTTTGCTTTACCCGAAATCCGGCCACCGGAGAGCCTAAGCTATACGGTGAATTTCTGTTGAACGCGCAAGGCGAAGATGTGGTAGCAGGAATTCGTACGCCAAGTCCGATCTCAGAACTCAAAGATCGAAATCCAAAGGTGTATCAAGAGCTACTTTCTTATACCCGAAAGCTTGAAGAGCATTACAAAAATATGCAGGATATCGAGTTCACCATGCAGGAAGGGACGCTATATATCCTTCAAACCCGAAATGGAAAACGAACGGGAGCCGCAGCTATCAAAATTGCTGTAGACCTGGTGAATGAAAATATCTTGAGCAAGAATGAAGCTATTCGAGACCTCGTTGAGCCGGGGCATATTGAGCAGCTGTTGCATCCGCAATTCCGGGAAGATTCACTGAATGGCAGCAAGATCCTTGGAACCGGATTACCGGCTTCACCGGGTGCCGCTGTAGGTAAGGTCGTGTTTGATTCTAAACTGGCTGAGGAAAAAGCCGAGAAGGGGGAAGATGTGATCCTCGTACGCATCGAAACCAGTCCGGAAGATGTGGGCGGAATGTCATCAGCAAAAGGGATCCTGACCTCTCGCGGAGGCATGACAAGTCACGCTGCCGTGGTGGCTCGCGGTTGGGGCAAACCTTGTGTAGCTGGCTGTAGTGATATCGTTATCAACTATAAAAATCAAACGTTCACCAATGGTGAGGTCACGGTAAAAGAAGATGACTGGATCTCCCTGAATGGAAATACCGGGGAAGTGATCCTTGGTAAAAAAGAACTCACCGAACCTGAGTTCAGTAAAGAGTACCGCATGTTCATGGATTGGGTTGAAGCCGTTGAAGTAATGAACGTACGCACCAATGCGGAAACACCAGAAGATGCAGCTCTTGCACGAAGTTACGGAGCCCGGGGGATTGGATTAGCCCGAACGGAGCATATGTTCTTCAAACCCGGCCGTGTTAATTTTATGCGGAAGATGATCATCGCCAATACCAAAGATGAGCGCAAAGCAGCGCTTGCTAACTTACTTCCATTCCAGAAACAGGATTTCATCGAGATCTTTGAATCCATGGAAGGCCTTCCCGTAACTATTCGCTTGCTCGATCCTCCACTGCATGAATTTCTGCCAAGTGAAGAAGATGAGATCAAAAAAGTAGCAAAAGAACTCGACATAACTTTTGATAAGCTTCAAGCAAAAGTGAATCAGCTCAAGGAGTTCAATCCTATGCTGGGACACCGTGGATGCCGGCTGGGAATTACCTATCCTGAGATCACCGAGATGCAGACGAGAGCGATTATTGAAGCCGCTCTGGAACTAAAGGAAGCAGGCAAAACCGTACTGCCGGAGATCATGATACCGTTAGTTGGTAGCCTGGAAGAATTCCGGCATCAACGGGAAGTTGTGGACAGAACAGCTAAGCAGATCATTAAAGAATCTGGTGAAAAACTGGACTATAAAGTGGGAACCATGATCGAGATCCCACGGGCCGCCATCATGGCCGACCAAATTGCAGAAGAAGCCGATTTCTTCTCCTTTGGGACCAACGATCTAACCCAGCTCACTTTCGGATTCAGTCGCGATGATGCGGTTAAATTCCTTCCTACATACATAGAAAAAGGAATTCTGATACAAGATCCGTTCCAGGTACTGGATGAAGAAGGCGTGGGACAATTTGTGCAAGCCGGAACACGACTCGGTCGCATGACGAACCCAGATCTGAAGATCGGAATTTGCGGTGAGCATGGCGGCGATCCGGATAGTGTCGATTTCGCTTATCGCACGGGTTTGGATTACGTATCCTGCTCGCCATTCAGAGTTCCGGTGGCCCATTTGGCATCGGCTCAGGCGGTCCTTCGGAAGAACAAAGAGGAAAGCACCACCGGCGAATTAAAACCATTTGATGTTTGATGGTTAGGTGAAAACGAAGCATAAAACCATAAAAGGCGGGACTCGAAAGGGTTTCGCCTTTTTTTGTTATAGAATCAGACAAAAACCAACAGAGCTGTCAATGCGAGAAATCTCACAGTTTTCCCAATGCGTAGATTCAGAAAACACTCCTTCCATTTTTATACCTTCAATGAAATGAAGTAAGATGTGAATCGGTTCATCCCTCAAAAGAGAAAAAAGGAAATGTATGGCAAAGTATGATTTTGATATGATCGTGATTGGTGGAGGCGCCGCTGGGTTAACGGCCGCCGGACTCGCAGCCAATTTTGGGGCAAAAACCATGATGGTGGAAGCGGATCGGCTGGGAGGAGATTGTACATGGACCGGTTGCATTCCATCTAAAACACTCCTCAAAGCCGGGAAAGTAGCCCGACAGATCAAGGATGCCGGTAAATATGGATTGATCGATGGAGAGCCGAATATTGACTTCAAAAAAGTTATGGCGCATGTGGATGAGATCCGGAAGGAAGTGTATGAAGATGCCGATCGACCTGAGATCTTTGAAGATATGGGGATCGAAGTGGTTCATGGCAAAGCTGCATTTGAAGATGATCATACCATCAGCATTCAGGGCAAAGATGGAAGCAAGCGTAGCGTATCATCTAAAAAGATCATCATTGCTACCGGAGCCAAAGCTTTTGTTCCGCCGATTCCGGGAATTGAAGAGGTAGATTATCTGACCAATGAAAGTCTGTTTGAGATTGAGGACCTGCCCAGGAAATTGCTGATCATTGGGGGCGGGCCGATCGGTACGGAGATGTCGCAGGCGTTTGTTAATCTCGGTTCGGAAGTGACAGTGATAGATATGGCTCAACAGATCATGGCAAATGATGATCCCGAGCTGGTTGATATTCTTCGGGGAGTACTTGAAGATCAGGGGGTGAAGTATGAGCTGAATGCTTCTGTTCAAAAAGTGGAAGAAGTTGATGGTGAGATCAAAGTTTATGTTGAACAGGATGGAAAGACCAAGATTATATCCGGGGAAGCACTCCTCATGGCAACTGGACGCAAAGCGAATATTAGAGAATTGAATTTGGAAGCTGCCGGTGTCAATACCGAAAAGGGAAATGTGGTTGTAAATGAATCTTGCAGAACCAACAAGAGCCATATTTACGCAGCCGGTGACGTTACCGGTCGATACCAATTCACCCATATGAGCGACCACATGGCTAAGATCGCAGCCACTAAAGCGTTACTCAAATTTGTGCCGATGAAAATTGAAAAGAACATGGTTTCCTGGGTCACTTTCACCGATCCGGAATTGGCGCATGTTGGTAAGACAGAACAACAGCTTCGGGATGAAGGGGAAAAGTTTGAAGTCTATAGATTTCCCTATTCCAAGATCGACCGTGCACTGGCAGAAGGGGAGACCACCGGACTGGTAAAGATATTTGCTAAAAAATTATCCGGTAAAATCCTGGGAGCTACGGCTGTTGGTGCTCACGCGGGAGAGTTTATTTCAGAATATGCTGTAGCGATCAAAAATGGTGTTTCCATGCGGGGCATAGCCGATACCATACATCCATATCCAAGCTGGGGACTGGGAGCCCGCCGCGCTGCTGATCAGTGGTATATCAAGAACCAAAGCGAGTGGTCAGTGAAACTGATCAAAGCTGTGTTTGGCTATCGTGGAGCAGTGCCGGATTTTAGTGATCCGGATCGGGTGGTTTGAGTGTTCTAGTTTTTAGGTGGTCATTCTTTTGTGCCGACAAAAGAATCAAAAACTCCCGGCTGCGAATAAATGGCTAAAGCTGACTCCATTCCGCTAAAATAAATCAATGCTCCTTTAAACTAAGAAGCAGTTCCAGAAATAGTCAGCGGTGAGATTTATTTCTTAACGCTTCATTACGTCATCTTTTTAACGCCATTTTTTCTAAGGCCGAATTTAGTTGTAGCTCTTATTCGTTCCAACGCAGAGCGTTTGGAACGAGTCCGGATTGCGGATAGAAAAGTGTTGGTTAAAGTAAAAAGTAGAGAACTCACAAAGCACTCGCTCCTACGCTCTGCGTTGGAGCTGAATAAGGGGGCATCCTACTCCGGCGGACCCGCCTGAATCTCATCCAGCTTCTTCATGGCGCGGTCTTTGAGGTTGTTGAATTGGTCTTCGGGAATATGTCCGGCGGTGAATTCAAAATAGAGCCAGACGATGTAGGTTGCCATCACATCTTCATAGCAATAATGTTCGATCAGGTCAAGCTCGTCGCGTTTGTACATGGCAAAGACTTCATTGCCTTCACCGGTTTGTTTGAAAGGGATCCCGATCAGTTGCCCTAAATGTTTGAGCTTGGGCCACGAACTAGCTCCGTAATTACTGAATTCATCTACCAGATCCACGTTATGCTTGCTGTACCGGTAGCGGATATCGTAATCATTCATGCGGACCGGCATTTGCAATCCGTGCTTCATAGCGCGGTAGGTGAGCACCGGAATATCAAAACCCTTTCCGTTGTGGTGGATCAGTCCGAAATCTTTATAGGTGCCAATGGCATCAAAGATCTTGAGAAGGCCTTCTTTCTCATCTTCCCCGCTCCATGCTACTTTCTGCTTGGGGCCACCGGTATTCTCGATCCAGAGTCCCACCCAGGAAACCATGCGATGATACATCGGCGGCAGAAAACCGGATGCATTTCGTGCCAGTTCCTCACTTGCGCGTTCCAGCAATTTCTCTTCTTCAAGCTCCGGTTCATGCAGTACGTCACGAATGAAATCAATATCCGGGATGGTCTCTAAATCAAAAATGAAAAACATCTGTATAGGTTTTAGGTGTTAGAAATGAGGTGTTAGTTTTTTAGTACAAGACCAAACTAAAACCTTGCACCTAAAACCTAACACCTGTTTACAATTCTCCGACTAACGACTGCTGGAACAAGTCTTCAATATCGGTTTTGGAATCGTAATGTGCTAATAAAAACATGAGTTTGGTGAGGGCCGCCTCCAGCGTCATATCATTTCCACTGATTGCCCCGTGCTTCAGTGCAGCGCGCCCGGCTGTGTATTGGGTCAGATCAATGGAGTCGTAGTCAGCCTGAGATACAATGGCGACGGTAACTCCGGCTTCACGACAATTGTCCAGAAATGGAAGCAGGCTTTTTTCTCCTTTCACACAAAAATTTCCACTTCCAAAAGCCCGGATGATCACGGCACGAATTTTTTTCAGGCTCAGTCCTTCCAACAATGTAGGATTTAGATTAGGGTGAGCCGTCAGCACGAACACTTCATCCGAATACGAGGCTGCATTTTCCAGCTTTCCCTTCCCAAATTTCTCTGCAACCCGCGTTTGGATCTGAATTCCAATATCAGCTAAGGGATTGAAGTTTGGAGAGCCAAATGCATCAAAATCTCCGATACTCATTTTGGTTGCACGATTTCCGCGATACAGGGCGTCATTAAAGCAAATTCCGACTTCTTTGAAATCCATGGTGGCCAGCTCTATGGCGTTCACTAAATTCCGGCGGGCATCACTTCGGATGGAACTCATAGGTAGTTGGCTTCCGGTGAAAATGACGGGTTTGCCCAGGTTCTTCAACCCAAAACTGAGTGCTGAAGCAGAATAAGCCATGGTATCTGTGCCGTGGAGGATCACAAATCCATCATATTGGGAGTAATTTTCTTCCACACAATTGGCCAGTTGAATCCAGTGGGAAGCATTCAGATCGGAACTGTCTTCGAAGAAAAGGGGAAAAGTAGAGATCTCAGCAATATCACTTAGTTCAGGAATTTCCTCATACAGCACTTTAGACCAAGAATCAGGATCAAGTTCTACCCCCGCACCTTTGGCATTCATGGCAATAGTCCCACCGGTTTGTATGAGTAAGATCTTTTTCATGTTGATTTATTCGTGACTCCGTTTATTTTTGTTCTTCACATTCTGTTCAAGAAGAATGAGTACTGTTCATTTGCAAGGTTGTCTGTTATTGGAAAATAGTTATTTGGTAATTCAATCTAACCGAGTAACCATTTACCTATAATCAAAAGGCATTCAGAAGTTAAAATCTGTTTCCATTAAAACACACTTTAATATTTACTGCTATTGATGTTGGTTCCTACGCTTTGCGTTGGAACCGATGAGGTTGGCGAAGCAGTAATAATAGTGCAAAAAAGGAGTCTCCTATGAAAGTATATGATCCTACCCGAATCCGAAATGTTGTGCTTTTGGGCCATTCCGGCTCTGGAAAAACAACGTTAGCTGAAACGATGCTTTTCGAAGCCGGAGCCATTAAAAGACGAGGCTCGATCGAAGAAAAAAATACGGTCTCGGATTATCATCCCCTGGAAAAAGAAAAACAGAAATCCATCCATTCCTCTTTTCTGAATCTGGACTGGCGAGGACATAAGATCAACCTTATCGACACTCCGGGCACCTCGGATTACATTGGGGAAGTAGCAGGAGCCGTTCGCATCGCAGATACGGCTATTTTTGTATTGAACAGCGAACAGGGGGTGGAAACATCCACCGATTCCCTCTGGAATTACGTACAGGAATATTCAGTGCCGTCCATGTTTGTGGTAAATAAACTGGATACGGAGAAGTCCGATTTCTGGAAAACGGTGGATGAGGCCCGCGAGCATTTTGGGCGGGAAGTTACCGTGGTTCAATTTCCGTATAGTGAAGGATCTGACTTCCATGCCATCATTGATGTACTTCGGATGACGATGTACGAATTTCCTGAAGAGGGAGGGAAGCCTGATAAACTTCCGATCCCGGATTCCCTGAAAACCCAAGCCGAAAAACTGCATCAGGAACTGGTAGAAACCATCGCTGAGAATGATGAATCCCTGATGGATATCTATTTTGAGCAGGGCGAGCTGGATGAAGAGCAGATGGAAAAGGGACTTCATATTTCATTGGTAAACGGACAGATATTTCCGCTTTTCTGCTCAACGGCTTCACGGAATATGGGAACAGGTCGCGTTATGGGTTTTCTGGATGATGTGGCTCCAAACCCCTTGCAGGGAAATCCCCCTAAAACCGAGGATGGTAATAAGTTCAAGCTGAGTGAAAATTTCAGTCCGGTGATGTTCCTCTTTAAAACACATTCCGAATCGCATGTAGGAGATCTGATCTACTTTAAGGTGTATGGAGGCAGTGTTCGTCCCGGCATGGATCTGGTGAATAGCTCCAACGGTTCGTCTGTACGACTGGGAAGTTTGTTTTTGACGGAAGGGGAGAAACGTATTGAGATCAACGAGATACGCACCGGAGACATTGGCGCAGTCGTGAAATTAAAAGATGGTGAAGTGAATGATACGCTTCATGAAAAGGGGCATGACATTAAACTGCAGGAAATTGAGTTTCCGCCTACCACTATCCGAACGGCTGTAAAATTGAAGAATGAAGGCGAAGAGGATAAACTCGGACATGCCCTCCATCAGCTTCACCGGGAAGATCCCTCAGTGGTGATCGAACATAGTCAGGAGCTGAGGCAGGTGATCATTCATGGTCAGGGCGAGGAGCATTTATCTGTGATCGAAGATCAGCTGAAAAACCGCTTTAAACTGGATGTGGAATTTGTGAAACCTAAGATCCCGTATCGGGAAACCATCACTAAAAGTGTTCGCACGCATTACAAGCACAAAAAACAATCAGGCGGAGCCGGTCAGTTTGCCGAAGTCGAAATGCTCATCGAACCGTACACAGAGGGCATGAATCCCCCGGATGACCTGAAAGTACGTGATGTTCAGGAGATCGATCTCGATTGGGGTGGAAAATTAGTATTCCAGAATTGTATTGTCGGCGGGGTGATCGACAATCGGTTTATGCCAGCCATCATTAAAGGCATCATGGAAAAAATGGAAAATGGTCCGATGAGTGGTTGCCGTGCTCGTGATATCCGCGTGTCGGTATATGACGGCTCCATGCACTCCGTAGATTCCAACGAAGCCGCTTTCAAAACAGCCGGATTGATGGCCTTCAAAGATGGATTCATGAGAGCAGGTCCCAAGTTAATGGAGCCTGTGTACGAAGTTGAGGTGACCGTTCCTTCTGATCATATGGGAGATGTAATGAGCGACCTGAGCACCCGGCGCGGCCAGATTCAGGGCATGGATGGGGAAGGATCCATTCAAAAAATAAAAGCTCATGTTCCCCTGGAAGAACTGGATCATTACTCGACCAGACTCAAATCTATGACGCAGGGAAGCGCAAGCTATACCCGGAAGTTTTCTCACTACGCAGCTGTTCCTCATGATGTGCAAGAGCGGGTGGTGGAGGCGAATTTACAGGAAGCTTAGGAACATCCAACAAGGAATATTCAATATTGAAGTAAGAAGTCTAAACCTCGACTCGCTACTACGCTCTGCGTCGTAGCGAAGTCTGAGATTTAAATGGAAGCTATTTTCGCGATAAAGCTATCTTTACATCTCTCTTTAAGATCATCTACTGAGTAAAGGATTTCCTCTTCCTCTAGAAAATCAAAGGAACTGGAACTTTCAGAAAGTTTTTGAATGCCTTTCCTGATTGAGTTTTCATCTTGTCGCTTTCAAATCAAGGTTCAAAAAGGAAGAAGTTTAACCAATACATTTACCGATTTTAGCTCGATCATATTTCTCCAATTTGTATCTTTGCCTCCATAGATTCATCAAAACAAAAGACGAATTGGCAATGAGCGCATCTCAGAAAAGAACAGACGATTCTAGTATTGGCATCCTAATCATGGCCCACGGGGGCGGAACCACCTGGAACAAGATGGTGAAAGATGCCGCAAAACCATTGATCAAAAAACACCCGGTAGAATTTGCGTGGGGGATGGCTAACTTTGTATCCATTCAAAAGGCGGTTCAAAACCTGGAAGCTGGAAAGTTAGATCGGATCGTAGTAGTACCACTTTTTATTTCAAAACACAGTCCTATTCTACGTCAGGCTGAATATTTACTGGGTTTGCGGGATGAACTGGCCGATCAGCCGATGCCCGTGATGCATTACACGGAGGAATTCATGGAGATGTCTGGTGTGGATCTGGATGAATCTCATAAAATGCACAACATGTTGTTCCCTCCCACGCTCAATCAAGTGGAGCTGAACACCCCGGTTCAATTCACCGATGCCCTGGACGATCACCCCGCAGTGGCCGGGATTTTGAGAGATCGAATGTTGGCGCTTAGCGAAGATCCTGCAAACGAAACCGTGGTGCTTGCTGCTCACGGTCCGAATGGAGAGAATGACAATACCGGCTGGGTAAAAAACATGGAGTCGCTGGCAGCTCAGGTTCAGGAACTTCAAAAGCAGGATGGGAAGAAACCATTCAAGAATATAAACGCGCTAACCGTTCGGGATGATGCCCCGAAAGACATTCACGAGCAAGCCAGGCAACATCTGAGAGCGATAGTTCGGCAGGGCAACATCTCCGGCGATGTAATTGTGATCCCTGTATTTCTATCACCGGGCGGAAGAGAAAAGTCCATCGCACAGCGCCTCGAAGGACTGGATTTTAAGTGGAGCGGAAAGACCTTATTGCCAGACTCCCGGCTAACGGATTTCCTGGTGGGAAGTGTTGAAAAAGTCATTTAATGAGCACTTAATACTATTGGAAAAAAGCCTCCGGATAAACGATCTCGCCACTTACCTTTATTAAACTGTCCGGGAATAATTCGATAGCCATGCAATTTTCAGCGGGTGCCTCAAAAGGAAATGAAATGCCAAAGTCTTGTGCTTCTTTGTACCCAAATTTGGGATAATAATCTTCGTGTCCGATCAGGACAACAGATCGAAAACCTAACTCCTTTGCTTTGTTGTGGGCTGTACGGATCAACATTTTTCCAACACCTTTTCGTTGATGATCCGGTAGCACGCTTACAGGCGCAAGAGCAAGTGAATCGAATGTAGTGGTCGCACCCTTAATCTGGATCTTAGTCAAAAGAATGTGTCCAACAACGGTATTATCAACTTCAGCAAGCAGCGAGAGTTCAGGAATAAAGGCTGGGGAATCCCGAAGTTTCTTTACTAAAAGATGTTCTTTTTGGTCACTCATCGGCTCCGGTTCAAATGCTTTTCTGATCACTTTTTCAACCCTTGAACGGTCAATTTTTTGTTCTTGTCTTACCGTGATATCCATAAAGAAACCATCTATTCGTCAGCCGTTGTACGTTCCAGATACTCCACAAATCGCCGGGGTAAGGAAAAAGGCCGTTCTTTGGGAACAGGTGGAAATCTTGGAGTTAGGGTAGTATCTGGCCGGGTTGGTCGCAGATCGGGATTCCATGCAAATCCATCCAGTTTACGGTCGGCAAGCCCCGGGAATTCTTCAAAGAAATAGCCCTCGTTCTTTCCGGCAACTACGCGCATCAGGCTTCCATTATTGAAGTACATGGTGGTTTTTGGGGACGTATATTCAACGGCACCGTCGGGTTCATCTTCTGCATTTTTGGTGTGATAGAGTACCTGACTATTGGGATAGATCTCGATGCGTGAAATGTCCCCGTTTTTAAAGTTGGCGACCAGCGTATCCCCTTTGATCTGATGAAGCCGCCCGGTGGCACTGTCTTCCTGAACGGCAATTGTTCTATGAAATGACCGAAGTTTTTCCACATTATTACTATCCATTTGTACGGAAATATAGGGGCCGGTAAGCTGGATATTCTTATGCCAGGCGATGGGGTTCGAAATGAGCTCAAAGATCTCCGTTGATGAATCATATAATAAAGTATCTGAGACGGAAGAAAAGTCAACAGACCAGACCCGAACATCTCCAAAGCCGCGAATGTAATTCACCGAATCCCGATCTATCATCAGTAATTGTCGGGAATTGATGTGTGTGGTGTCGGTGGTATCGGCGCTGATGCGGCGGAGGTAAGCATTGCCATCAACAAAACGGCGTCCGGAGGAATCGGCTTCCAGGTAATCTCCGGTTAAAATGCCATTGTTGGTGCTGTCTGCCACAAACAAATTACTGTATAGTTGCAGGTATTTACTCTCCCGGTTGATGAAAAGGCTGTCGCCCTCGGCGTATTGGGAGGAATCGGAGAGCTGTACATCACCCCTGAATATAGCGCTGTCCTGTCGCTGAAAATAAGCCCCGCGTTTGGCAATAAGTGTACCTTCAGCATCTTCCAGACGGATCCCATCTTCAAAAAAAGCTTCCTTTGTAAAGAAATTGTAGTCCACTTTTTCGCCGAAAAGGGTAGTGCTGTCTTGCTGAATGACAACGCGCCCCCGTAACAAGCTAAGGTCCCGATTGGTGTAATAGTAAAGCGTATCGGCCCAGATGATCTCATCGGGAGTGTCGATCTGAATGTTACCAAAAGCCCGCATCTCATTGGTTTCAATGAATCGCCAGGCGCTGTCAGCCACCATCTCGATATTCCCCGTAGATAGCCGGGTATTATACAATTTCTGTATCTGCTGTCCGTCAATTATTGCGCCCTGAGCCCGACTGAAAGATTCAATATTGATGACATTCTGCGCTTGCAAGGGGATCGCAAAGAAATACCCAATGATGAGAGCTAGGAAGAACTGTAGTCTGGTGAAAGCAGAAGAATGTTGTTTCATGCTGTGAATATACGACTCAAGCCATTCAGATTATAGTTAATCGATCACAGTCCGGCCGCCGCCTTCATTCAGAGTATAATTGGTAAGGTCAGAATTTCCATAAAAACCATTAGCTGCAATGCTGTCGGGTGGAGAGATGAAGATGACAAAATCTGTGGTGCTTACACGGTCTTGTTCACGTTGCCATTTCAGATAATCGGAGCGGAGTATTTTTCCCCCTTTAGCCTGAACTTCCACATTTCCGAATAACTCAAACTCCATATTATCGGGGCGGTGAATAGCGCTGTCGGCATCTACGATGGTTTCAGTCTGTCCTTCTTCATCATAGATCTCGATATAAACCGGTCCCGAGATCCGGGTCACGTTCTGATGTTCGTTTTTGGTGGTAGTAGCATAGCTTCCTTGCAGGCGAAGCTTAAGTCGTCCCTGCTCAAGCACTTCCATATCCACATCCCAGCTTTGGGTAGTGGTGAAAAGGGAATCACTCAAAGCCTCTTGCACCTGTTGATTCTCATATTCTGAGAGTTCTCCACAGCCCAATGCCGCCAAAAGCAACATGGAAGGAATTAAGATTCGGAAGCTTGTAGACATAGTGAATGGTATAAATTATCGTCAGCTGCAATATTTTCACACGAAAACTGACGGCTCACTTATGATCGTCAGTATGCTGTTATGTGGTGCCAAAATAGCGATCGCCGGCATCACCAAGGCCGGGAATGATGAATGCGTCATCATTCAATTTTTCATCAACAGCAGCGGTGATAATTGGGACATCCGGATGATCCTTATGAATACGCTTGATACCTTCGGGAGCGCATATCAACGATACAAACCGGATATTATCCGCTCCATTTTCTTTAAGGAAGTTAATGGCATGAGTTCCGGTTCCTCCGGTAGCCAGCATGGGATCCACCACCAGGGTGTAGGCCCCTTTCAATCCGCCTGGGAAGTTGTGATAGTAGTTAACCGGCTCGTGTGTTTCTTCATCCCTGTACACTCCAATATGGCCAACCTTGGCATCCGGCATAAAGCTGATGATGCCATCCACGAGGCTCAAACCGGCCCGTAAAATGGGGATCACAAATACTTCAGCAGAAGGCTCGTAACCGGTGGTTGACTGTATCGGAGTCTGGACTTTAGTTTCCTTTAGCGGGAGATTTTCAAGTGCCCGGTAGGCAAGGACGGTTCCTATGGTTCCCATGGCCCGCCGGAATTTGGCGGTTTCGGTACTCTTATCTCTTAAGATGGTCAGGTACCGTTTTACCACCGGGTGATCTACTTCAATAACGTCTTTCATAATGTGAAATTAGTTGTTCTAAGATTCGATCTCTTCCATTTTGGTGAAGTACTTCTTGCTGGCTACTGCAACAGATCCTGAGAGGGCAAACAGCGCAATAATGTTCGGGAATGTCATTAGTCCGAGGGCGATATCTCCAATGGCCCAAACGGTTGCGAGCGGGAATATGGCCCCAAAAAAGTGCATCACCAGATACACGACTTTATAGGGGAGAATGGCGCCATCTCCTGCCAGGTACTGAATGGCCCGGTCGCCATAATAACTCCAGCTAATAGCCGTGGAGACGCCAAACAGAAGTACACAAATGGTCACAATATGTTTTCCCCAGGGAATGAGCGGTGCCAGTCCTTTCTCGTATGCGAGCGATGTTAGCGGTGCTCCGTTTTCAATGATGCTGGTGTAGACCGTGGCAACCACATTTCCGGCTTCATCTGTAAAAGTACCGGTTTGAATATTCAGTGTTCCTGAGAATGGAGTTTGCTTACCGGTTTCTTCGAAAAACTCTCCGGTTTCAAAGTCATTACGTAGAACAGTTCCATTTACAGGTACACCGTCTTCTATGATCAGGATGTTGCTTCCATCGGCGATCTCCACGGTATTATTACTGTTTTGTGGCTCATACACCATTTCATGACGCTCCTGCCAAACACCGGTACTTACGATCACCAACCCGGTCATAGTACAAACCACGATGGTATCAATAAAAGGCTCGAGCAGTGCAACCACACCTTCACGAACAGGTTCTTCCGTTTTAGCGGCACCGTGAGCAATGGGAGCAGAACCCTGCCCGGCTTCGTTAGAGAACAGTCCACGTTTAATTCCCCAAACCAGGGTAGTCAAAAATAAACCGGAACCCACTCCGAATAATCCGGCTTCAGGCGTAAAGGCTGACACAAAAATGGTTTCAAAAGAAGGAAGGATAGAGCCGGGATTCATGATCAAAATAACCAAGGCGCCTAAAATATATATAACGGCCATCAGGGGCATGAGGCGAGAAGTAACTTGCCCAATACGTTTGATCCCGCCCACAATTACGATCCCAACCAACCCGGCTGTAACGAGTCCTGAGATCCAGCTTGGGATCTGAAAAGTACTATACATGGTATCGGCAACAGTGTTGGCCTGAACAGCATTACCGGTCAGGAACGAGCAGATAACGGCCATGGAAGCAAAGAAAACCGCAAGCCATTTCCAGTTTGGCCCGAGTCCTTTTTCAATGTAATACATAGGTCCGCCGGACACAGAGCCATCGGCATTCTGCACACGGTATTTAACCGCCAGCGTACATTCGGTGTATTTGATCGCCATCCCAAAAAAGGCCGTTACCCACATCCAGAAAAGGGCTCCGGGTCCACCATAATGAATGGCAATGGCAACACCGGCAATATTACCAATACCGACGGTAGCAGAGAGAGCAGTAGTAAGGGCCTGGAAGTGATTTACGTCGCCGGTATCGTCTGGGTTATCATAAACTCCCATCACTGATTTAATACCGTGTGCGAATCTGCGAAGCTGAACAAAGCCAAGTCTAAGTGTGATGAAGATCCCAAATCCCAAAAGCAGGACGACCATTAGAGGGAATTGTTCAGGTGTTGACCAAACAAGGTTGTTTAGCCAGTTGACGACATTCTCAAATACTTCCATGAATCAATTTTTAAGGTTAAGATAGAATTGCATAGGCAGGCAGAAAGTAAAAAACATTTGGGAATATTAAAGAATAACATTGCACGCTTAAATTTAAAAACCTGAAAAGCTTTTTGTGAAAGGGCTAAAAGAAAAAAGAATAAAGTAATTTAATTGCAATAGCTTGAACTAATTACGACCATTGGAGCGTTCTTTAGAAGGAGATCAAATAGTTTAAAATTTTGCGTGAACGATTTAGGGAAAGCTTTGTTTTCTTAATAGTATTCTAAAAACACTTCAATTCAAGAAATTAAAAATCAGATTTATGACTAAAGCAGATATTGTGGATGTAATATCAGCATCCGTGGGCCTCACTAAAGTAGAGACGGAAGCGGTTGTTAACGGATTTATGGAAACCGTTATCGATGCCATGAAAAGAGGCGAAAATATTGAGCTACGTGGTTTTGGAAGTTTCAAAGTAGTAAAAAGAGCTCAGCGAGTGGCCCGAAACCCCAAAACGAATGAAGAAGTAATCGTACCAGAGCAATACGTGCCCGTGCTCAAAATGTCGAAAGATTTTAAAGAAGCCGTCAACGAAGCACAGATGGAAGAAAAATGATTTAGAAAACGGGTCAAAACTTCTTATTTTTGCAACCGTTCGAACAACAGTAATATATTTTAAACACAGTAGGTGAGTATTTATGCCAAGTGGTAAAAAGAGAAAGCGCTCTAAAATTGCAAAGCACAAACGTAAAAAGCGTCTGAGAAAAAACAGACACAAGAAGAAAAAGTAAGATTTTTCGTAATTGATCATAAGGCTCCGGTTTCCGGAGCCTTTTTTTTGTTTTAGGTTTTTTTTGATGATAGAGTTTTCGGAGTATGAAGGATTTAGCCCATACTATAGATCTCCCCGGAAGCAATGAGCAAGCTCAGTCTTCCTGTCCCTCCAAAGGGACACAGTGTTCTTGCCTATAGTAAAATTGTGGAAGGAAAGCTGAGACGGTTTGCCTTGTCAAGAACGGTCTCTCTTCGAAGAGAGACCGGATTTAGTTTATACCGAGTATTCGGGAAGAGAAAACCTTTGGTCCTATGGAGTTTCCCCTGACACTACATGCATTTCAGTCCTGCACCATTTCCACTTCTTGTAAACCAGAAAGTTGTCCTTCTACTCAAACTGGCTAAAAGAATTATCATTTTCACTGATAGTTTTTATTGGGAATCCGGGTAAGTCTTTAAGGGATATGTGATTCATAAAAATTGGCGTTGATTGATAAGTTGGAAAATAGTTTCTTAGAGCCCGCTTGAAGATCAATTTCAGGCGGGCTGCGAATTACAACAATTTGTTAATACGAGTTGACATAGAAGATTCGCATTTTAACACTGCTCTTTTTAGGGGGGCAACAAAACTAAGGTACAATTCTAACAAAACTATAGGATGGCAATGAAGCATTTCTACAAATTACTTTTCTCTTTAATTTTTTTGATCGGGTTCTCTGGTCATATTCAGGCTCAGATTATTTCTCAATATACAGAGACAAATTCTGGAACTAGTCCAAAAGGCATTGAGATTTGGAATAATACCGGCTCAACTTTGGATTTCTCTACGAATACACTGGATATATTAAAAGGATCAAATGGCGGTACGCCAAGCTCCGATGTAACTGTAACCAGCGGGACGTTAGCTCCCGGTGATGTAATGGTTATTGGTACTACCAATATGGGTACTTACCTGACTGATGAAGGATTGACCTCTGTTACATTTGTTGATTATGGTTTTAACTTTAATGGTGATGATGCTTTGGTCGTAGAGTACGGAGGCGTAGTAATGGATGTAATTGGGGAACCGGGATCTGACCCGGGTTCATCATGGTCAGGAAATGGTGTCTCTACAGCCAATCAAAATATTGAACTTTTAGCAGGTATAAGTTCTGGGGATACTGATGGGTGGACTGATCCAAGTGAGCGTTTTGCAACGGTTAGTACTGATCCGGTAAATGATTTAACAGGCTTTGGAGTAGCTCCACCTGAACCGGGAAGTCCGGCTTTAAATCTTTCAAGTTCAAGTTTCTCAAATTTAAACTATGATGAAGGTTCAGGTCCTTCTGCATCAGATTCATTAACTCTTTCAGGTTCAAACCTTGACGGTACGGATGTAGTAATTTCAGCTCCTGCCAATTTCGAGATCTCTGAAACCATAGATAGTGGATATGGCAGCTCTGTAACACTTACTACTTATGATGGTTCTTCGGCTAAGATCTATCTGCGTCTTCAAGCCAGTCTTACCGACGGTGATTATTCCGGCGTTATAACGGTTTCAGGCGGCGGTACTGATGATCAAACTATAAGCCTTAGTGGCTCTGTAACCGGACCAAAATCTACCACTCTCCCATATACAGAAGATTTTGCAAGTGATTTGGGAAACATATATACCTACAACGTTTTAGGAGATAACAGAGAATGGAGTTGGGATTCAGATGGATATGCTGTTGGAAATGGTTTTAATTTTAGTGGAGGTGAGGATCAAGAAGACTGGATGATTTTACCAGCTTTTGACGCTGATGCTTACGCCAACCCTATCTTAACTTTTGATACCTGGTATCGGTATGGGGTGGATGAAGCAGATGGTAATAACTATCTAAAATTATATTATTCTACTGATTATGCAGGGGTAGGCGATCCTTCCGGAGCAACTTGGAATGAACTTACATTCACACGTCCATCCACTGATCAGGAATGGGAAAGTTCCGGAAATGTTGACCTTTCCGGAATCTCAGGTTCATCTGTTTATGTAGCCTTTGAGTATAATTACCTTCAGGGTGATTGGAGAACTTGGCAAGTAAATAACATTTCAATTGAAAATTTGGTAAATCCTGAATTCACTGTCAATCCGGAAGTACTTGCCGGGGTGAAATACGGAGAGGGAAACGGCCCGTCTGATACCACATCTTTCGCTTTAACAGGATTGAATTTAGATGGTTCTGATGCTACGGTTACCGCTCCTGCGAATTTCGAAATTTCGGATACAGAAGAAGGCACTTATGGAAGCAGTGTTACACTTTCTTCTTACGACGGTTCTGAAACTACTATATGGGTACGTCTTGAAGCTGGTTTGGCTCAGGACACTTACAACGGAGATGTTACCATTTCCGGAAGCGGAGCGTCTGATGTTACAGTGGCTGTTTCCGGTGAAGTAACTTACCCATGGGATGTAGTGGAAGGATTTGATCAATTTCCTGAAACAGGAGGATCTTACAATTCCGGAAGTTTTGATGGCGTTCTCGGCAATACCTGGACGTACGTAGATGCCCGTGGCGATGGTGAATTAGAAGGTCCAAATGTAGGATTGCGGAACAACAGCTCTGCTCTTTTAAGTACTACGCTACCCAACGGAATTGCTGAGTTTTCTTTTGATTACCAGCAGATGTTTAGCAATAATGTAAATCTCGTTGTTTATATAAATGGCGATTCTGTAACAACGGTTACTACTGATGATGAAAATGGGATTGTTAAAAATTCTGGTATCATCTCAACAGAATATTATGGCAATTTCGACATTGAATTTAAGCAAGGACCGGGAGGAAACCAGGTTGCCATTGATAACTTCTCATGGGTTGATCGCGAAGGTGAAGTTGCACCTGTTGGAACGGTTGTATTATCTGGTCCAGCCGATGAGGCTGAAGATCTTGGCTTAACCCCTGAATTTAGCTGGACGGCTGCTGAGTATGCAGAAAATTACACCATTCAGATCTCTACAAATTCTGATGTTTCTTCACCCGCAGTGGATGAGGAAGTGGCAACTACAAGTTTCACTCCTTCCGCCGATCTGAGTACTGGAACTACCTACTATTGGAGAGTCAGAGGAACAAGCTCTGGAGATACCGGAGACTGGAGTTCAATCAGAAGTTTTACAACTTTACCAGATGCTCCCGCTGTAGTTACTGTAACTGCTCCGGCCGATGAAGCGACTGATGTGTCTGTAACTCCAATGCTGGAATGGGATCCCGCAACCGGCGCCGATTCGTATAAAGTTCAGGTTTCTGAACAAAGTGATTTCTCAAGCACTGCGATCGATTCTTCCACAACCGGGACTAGTTTTATTATTGGAAGTCCTCTCGCAACAGGATCAACATTTTACTGGAGAATTAAAGCAGTTAATGCCGGTGGCGAAAGCGATTGGTCTGCAGGCACAAGCTTTACCACTGTTGTTGTGGAGCCCGACCTTCCCGGCGCTGTTACGGTTACGGGACCTGTCGACGAAAGTACAGGGCTAAGCCTCACTCCGGATTTTTCCTGGGAAGCTGAAGAGTTTGCTGATAGCTATAATTTCCAGTTAGCTACAGATGAATCATTCAGTACCATTGTGGTTGACAGTGTCGGAATTTCAGGAACTGCTTTTGCTGTGACTGAAGACCTGGACAACCTCACAGAATATTTCTGGCGAGTGCGTGGACAAAATAGCGATGGAACAGGCTCATGGAGTGCAGTTCAAAGTTTTACCACTATCATTGAAGTTCCTGCTGTAGTCGCGCTGAGTACTCCGGCCGATGAAGCCGTGGATGTATCAACAACACCTTCACTCTCTTGGGGTGAATCGGACCGCGCTGCAGAATATACGGTACAGCTTTCTGCAAGCAGTGATTTCAGTACAAACCTCGTGGATTCTGTGGTTACCAGTGCATCTTTTGATGTAGAAACAACCCTGGAAAACGACTCCACGTATTTCTGGAGAGTTCTGGCCGCCAACGATGGTGGACAAGCCGAGTGGAGTGCAACATGGAGCTTTACCACAGTTGTAGATGTTCCTGCTATGGTAACCCTCAGCGGTCCGGCTAACGAAGCTAGCGGAGTCACAACAACTCCTACCTTAAGCTGGACTGAAGTGAGTGGAGCTGCCGAATACACGGTTCAGTTCTCAACTTCGGATGATTTTGAGGATGTGGATAACGTGATAGAAGAAACTACTTCGGAAACCTCGATTGAAGTCAGTGAAGAGCTGGACAATATGACACAGTACTATTGGAGAGTTCAGGCGATTAACGCCGGTGGAGCAGGAGAATGGAGTTCCACATGGAGTTTCACAACCATAGTAGCGGCACCTGAAGCAGTGAGTTTGCTTGCACCTGCCAATGACGGCGAATTAATTACAGTTGAGCCGGAATTTAGCTGGGCTGCAACACAGAACGCTTCGGAATACACCTTCCAGCTTTCTGCCAGCAACAGTTTTGAGACTCCATTGGTCGATTCAACCTTTGCTTCTTCTGATACCTCATTCACACTCGCCGAAGCACTGGATTATGACACAGAATACTTCTGGAGAGTTCAGGCGACCAATGATGGTGGAACTGGAGACTGGTCTGCTACATTCAGCTTTACAACCGAAATGGGAACTTCCAGTGAACTGGAAAACATGCCTGTTGAGTTTACGCTGAATCAGAACTATCCGAATCCGTTCAACCCAACCACCAACCTGAGATTCGGAATTCCTGAAGCAGCTGAAGTTCGTCTCGAAGTGTATAACATGCTGGGACAACACGTATCTACCATTGTGAATGAGCGGAAATCTGCCGGATGGCATACCGTTGCGTTCGATGCATCTTCACTGTCAAGTGGAATGTACATCTACCGAATTAAAGCCGGTAACTTTGTGCAGACCAAGCAGATGATGCTTATTAAGTAAGTGATCACAGTCAGGCTACCGCTTTTAGTTAACACACTGAAAGCCGGCCTGACCTTTTAGATCATACCATTTTATTAGTTGCTCCAAGCCACTTGGGCCCCGTGCCTGAGTGGCTTTTTTTGTGTTCGATGGTTTTGGGAATTTTGTTGATGGGTACGGCTTTATAGCCCTATACCCGCTCCTCCCCGGAAGTAGTGAGCAAGCTCAGTCTTCCTGTCCCTCCGGAGGGACACAGGTTTTCTGGTCGTTGGCTTAGTTGGTGGTGGAAAGCTGAGATTGTTTGCATGGGCAAGAACTATCTCTCTTTGGAGAGAGACAGGATTTAGTTCCACTAAAATCCAGAGAGAGGACAGTGCTTGATTACGCTTTAAAAACCAAGACTGGCAAAAAAGCATCTTTTTAATTACCATTTTAAAAGTAAAGGGAGGAGGGTACAACATGAGTAAAAACAACACAAATCATCATTACAACAAACAGTTAAAACCAGTTGCTCGAATTCTGAGAAAGAGAATGACGAAGGCTGAAGCAGCGCTTTGGAAGTACGGGCTCAGAAAGAAAAAGCGGAGAGGATATACGTTCAATCGCCAAAGACCGGTTTTCGGATTCGTGGTTGATTTTATGTGCAAACAGCTCAATCTGATCATAGAAGTAGACGGCAGTAGTCACGATCATCCTAGAGCCCAAAAAAAGGACAGGGAGCGCCAAGGTAAATTGGAAGATGCAGGTTTTACGATTCTCCGTTTTACGAATCAAGATGTGCTGAAGAATATGGATTCTGTTTGCAGAAGGATTGATGAGGAGATTGCACTGTTGGAAGTGAAGGAGTGAGTGAAGGTTTTATAGCCTCATACCACACTCCTCCCCGGAAGTAATGAGCAAGCTCAGTCTTCCTGTCCCTCCGGAGGGACACAGGTTTTCTGGTCTTTAGCAAAGTTGTGGAAAGAAAGTTGAGATTATTTGCACTGGCAATTTCTGTCCTTCTTTGGAGAGGGCATGCGAAATGAACTTGTTCATACAGCGAGGGAGAGGATATTTGGGGCAAGAAATTGGTCTTTATCTCCCCACATATTTACCTCACAAACACCTCAATAATCTACCTGTGAACATTATAATCCTTTAATCTTGTATAGGTCAGCGGATTATTAACTGGATTTACCTTTTTTTAAACGCTGTTAACACAATAGCAACATTTTGTTAACCCCAATTGAAGTTTCTATTACAGACTTTAAGTCAGCTAGTTAGCACAGCAAAAAAGTTAAACCACTAAATATCATATCAGGGAAGAAGGACTATGAAAAAAATAACAACGCTACTATTCACCGCTTTTATGCTCTTTGGTTTATCGGGGAGTTTGATGGGGCAAGAACAGATATATATAGAAGATTTTGAAGATGGGACTGTAGGTTATACAACTTCTGTAGCCGAGTTTAATGATGGAGATGGCGATTTCTTTACAAGGACTGATGGTTCAGGACTAGGAGGTTACACGGTATCAAATGTGCAGGGTACATATTTCTTCGCAGCCATGGATCTTGATGGAGACGGTGAAAATAGTGAGCAAACACTAACATTTTCGGATATAAATATTGCAGGGTACGAGAGTTTAGAACTGAGAGTTTATTTGGCAGAAGATGATGACGGTACAAATCAAGATTGGGATGCTGGAGACTTTGTTCACTTTGACTACGATATTGATGATTCTGGTACATTTACAGAATTACTTTGGGTTGAGAATCCAGGTGGAACTAATGCAGCTCCTCAAATTGACACTGATTTTGATGGAATTGGTGATGGGACGGAGATAACTGATACGTTTGCCCAATTTACACCTTCAATATCTGGAACTGGTGGAAGTTTAGATTTAAAGATTACCATTAAATTGGATGACGGTGATACTGATATTGCAATTGACAACGTAGAGATTTGGGGTACCTCAACAGGGGGCTCACCCACCCAATTAGCTGTAACAGAAATTAATGGCGGAAATTCACCTTCTGTTGATACCTCATTTGATGTGGTGGTTCAAGCCCAAGATGGTTCCGGTACTCCACTGAATGTTTCATCTGATACTGATATTACGTTAAGTTTAGGTACTGGAAATGGAGCTGTAGGAGGTACATTAACAGGTACCATTTCAAATGGAACTAACCAAACTACTATTACAGGAGTAACCTATAATACTGCAGAATCAGGTGTTACTGTCACAGCCTCTGATGATGCTTCTGGTCTTAGTTCTGGTACAAGTTCATCATTCGAAGTTTTGGAAGCAGCGGGTAAACTTGTGATCAAAGATTTTCCGAGTAACGGGATAGAAAATGCCACTATAAATTCGTTTACAGTTGAAGCGCAAAGAAACAGTGATAACTCAATAGATTTAAACTACTCTGAGGATATCACAATCAGTAAAGCATCGGGATCAGGTTCAATTTCTGGGACAGTTACAAAGTCTGCAGTAAATGGTGTTGCGACATTTAATGATATAAGTTTTGATCAAGTTGATTCTTATACTATTGACGCAACGGATGGGACACTGACTAGTGCTACATCCAGTAGTATTTCAGTAGCGGAAGCGCCTAAATTAATTATTTCAGAAGTAGCAGATCCCGGAGATATCTTTGAAGGCAGATTTGTCGAACTTTTTAATGCAGGAAGTTCAACGATAGACTTTTCTTCCGATACATACTATTTCGTAAAACAGGTAAACGGTGGAACTATATATGAAACTCAGTTAACGGGTTCTGTTGATCCAGGGGAAACCTATTTATTAGCAGATCAAGCTGATTTTAATGCTAATTACGGTTTCAACCCTGATTTAGATATTGCAGATGCAAATGCAAATGGGGATGATGCTTATTGGTTGGCAACTGATGGGACGGATGATGCATCCCTCAAATCAAACATTGTTGATATTTACGGTGTAGTTGACATCGATGGTACCGGTGAAGCTTGGGAATATGAAGATGCTCGAGCGGTTAGAAAGAATAATATAAGTTCAGCCAATCCAACCTGGACCAGTTCAGAATGGATGATCACATCTGCAGATGTTGCAGATATGACGCCAGGAGAAAGATTCGAGCTTGAAATATCGGGCACCGAAGGTTGGAGAATTGTTACAGCTCCTATATCCAATAAAACTTATGATGATTTGTTGGGAAATATCTGGACACAGGGAATCACCAATTCGGATGCTCCTTCAAATGGGACACCGAATGTTCAGGTCTTTGACGGATCCGGTTTTAATGCAGTAGGAAACCTTGCTTCAACAATGAATGCCGGAATTGGTTTCATAACCTACGTATACAGTGATGATGACTATGATGGAAGTGCAGAAGGATTCCCAAAAACCCTGTCTGTTTCTGGAACCGCAAATACCGGCACGGTCACTCCAACACTGACAAGCGGAGCAGATGCCTGGACCCTGGTTGGAAATCCATATACTTCCACTATTGACTGGGATGACCTTGGAAAAACCGATCTGACCGTAACCGTGTATGTGTACGACCACAGCTATGGAACTATAAATGGAGGAGGTAATGATGTAGCTGCTGATGTAGGAGAATCCACAGTTGGAGGTTACCGAACATGGAATGGAACTGTTGGTTCGTTAACCGATGGTTTAATTGTTCCCTTCCAGGGCTTTTGGGTTCAAAATGCAAGCAGTGGAAGTCCGGCATTAACTATTGAAGAAGCCGATAAAAGCACTGGTGGAACGTTCTACAAAGAATCTCAAGATGCACCGGTTGCTATTAAACTTCACGGACAGATGGATAACATGTACAGCGAGTCGTTTTTGTCGTTCACCGAAAACGGGGAAGTGGCTAAGGACAATTTTGACGGCCTCAAGCTGTCTCCGCTGGACTTCCGCCCATACCTTAGCGTTGCGATTGTAACCGGAGATACCAAGCTGGATATCAACAACCTTCCCAATGCTTTTGAGGATGAATTGTCTATTCCGATTTCTGTTGAGGCTTTTGCCACGGATAACGAAGAAGGCACCTGGGTCAACAGAGGAGGAGAAGTCACGCTAAGCTGGCCGGTTATGAAAAACCTTCCGGATGAATGGAGCGTCACACTAAATGATACTAAAACCGGTGCGAAGGTGAATATGAGAACTTCAGAGAGTTACGTATTTGATCTGGCAGAGACTCAAAAAGCCAAAACCGGCCCAACTATGACCATACTAAATCCACAGCCTCCACAGGCTGAGCGAATGGCGAAAGGGGGAGAAAGACCACGTTTCACCGTTACGGTCACCAATAATTCAACCACCAATACCGAGCTTGGCGATACCCCACAAGCCTTCACCCTCGAGCAAAATTATCCAAACCCCTTCAACCCGACCACGAGTATTCAGTACAGCGTGGCGAAGGCAGGGGAAGTGCAGCTGAGTATCTACAACGTAATGGGACAGCAGGTGGAAACGCTGGTCAGCGGGAACAAGTCAGCGGGCAGCTACCGTGTGAGCTGGAACGCCGCCAACATGGCCAGTGGGATCTACTACTACCGCCTGCAGGCCGGCAACGAGGTTATCACCCGACAAATGACACTTATTAAGTAATTATAAATGATGAATTATGAATGTTGAATTGGAGACCATTCAACATTCATAATCTCAAATTCAAAATTTCCTGATTATGAAAACACTTATCTATATCTCTCTCGCGATCGCTTTCACCCTGCTTTTAACGACCATTCTAATGGCTCAGCCTCCGGGTTTGCCGGCTACTCCGGATCAGGCACCTATTGATGGCGGACTTAGTCTGCTTGCCGCTGCCGGTGGGGGATATGCCCTGAAGAAATTGCGGGACCGCAAGAAAGCAGACGAACAGCAGCTGTAGGAATATCCAACACCCAATACCCATCACGGAATAACCAAGTAGAAAACCTGGAGATTGAATATTCCGTGTTGGCTATTGGATATTCATAAGTGTAGAATGCATAAATGCGGTGATCACGCTCCTCCCCGGAAGTAGTGAGCAAGCTTAATCTTCCTGTCCCTCCGAAGGGACACAGGGGGCCTGATCCTTCTCAAAATTGTTGTTGGAAAGCTGGGATCATATGCGTTGGCCAGAGCTATCTCTCTTTGGAGAGAGATAGGATTTGGTTTTACCAAAATCCAGAGAGAGGACTTTTGGGCCGGGGAATTTGTCCTTGGCACGGCACTCATTTTCACCCTCCTATTCACTATGAATTTGACCTACCATAGGACTTGAAAAGAAAGTACTTTCGGGAAGGTTTTTAGAAAACCGAACTTATTTTATTCAACCAGAACATTATCTCATGCACTTGATCAGTACAATAAAGAAAATCAGTTTTATTTTAATCGGGGTATTCCTTCTAAATATAAACCTGGTTTCAGCCCAGAACTCAAGCATTCATTCCGGGGAAACGGGGGCATCTCTCATCGATCAGTTGCAGGCAGATTACTATCCCACCAATCCCAGAAGCTACGGATCTGCCAGGGATGCTATGTACGGTTCCATCGACAATAAAAACGGACAGGTTACCGGCGTGTATACCGGCTACACCATCACAACCAGTACGCGTGGAGATGCTTTCAGCCAGGGAATCAATACCGAGCACACCTTTCCACAGGGCTATTTCAATAGTGCAAGTCCCATGGTAGGCGATATCCATCATCTTTTTCCTACAAGGGTCGAAGCCAATTCAGCCCGAAGTAATTACCCTTTTGCTGAGATCCCTGACGAACAAACCGATAAGTGGTTTTACCTGAGTTCTCAAAGCTCGAGTATACCATCATCCAACATTGATCTTTATAGTGAATCCACCAATTCAGCATTTGAGCCACGCGAGGATTTCAAAGGAAATGTAGCCCGGGCTATTTTCTATTTCTGGACGATCTACCAAGACAATTCAAGCGTGTCCGGAAACGAGAGCTTTTTCAATGGAATGAAAGAAACGTTGTATGAATGGCATCAACTGGATCCGGTTGATCAGGAAGAAGTGGACCGAAGTATTGCCATAGAATCCGTACAGGGAAACCGAAATCCATTTGTTCACGATACTACATTGGCCCGCCGCGCATATTTTTATTCAGGAGGAAGCACAGGCGGAGGAAGTGGAGATGATGGTGGCGGAAATGACGGCGGAAGTGATGATGGAGGTAGCACAACCGATCCTGCCAGTGGCTATACCGAAACATTTTCAAATATACCGGTTGAAGCAAATCAATATTGGGATGTAACGTGGACCGGTGATGAAGGCGGAACCTGGACGGCGACCGATTCCAGAACCGATGAGACTATAAACGGAGCTGCTATCACGGTTCGGGATGGAAAACTGACTTCACCTCAAGTCTCGGGTGGAATTTCAAAACTGACACTCACCACACAGAGAAAATATAGCGGAACGGATGGAGATCTGACTGTTTATGTGAATGGAACCGAAGTCGGGACTATTCCTTACAGCGGTTCAGAACAAACCAGTACTCTCGAAAACATCGATATTTCGGGAGATGTGACGCTTGAGTTTGAAACACCTGGGAATGGTGATCGCATTGGCATTGATGACCTTAGCTGGGATCCAGTGGATTCGGTTCCGGCTGATGACCCGCAAATTACAACGACGATAACTTCTCTGAGCGGTTTCTCTTATACGGGAGCAGGGCCATCATCCGAACAGATATTTAGGGTAAGTGGACAGGATCTGACAGACAACATTAGCATTTCTATCCCAACGGACTTTGAGCTATCCGAAGAAGGTGGAGCTTTTGATGTGGCTACTTCTCCCATCGTACTTACTCAAAATAATGGAAGTGTGTCTGAGACCACAATTCGCGTTCGTTTGAAATCTGATCTTGCAGCAGGATCGTATTCTGAAACTATGGAGATCACATCCGGGGGAGCAACTACGATAAGTATTTCCCTAAGCGGACAGGTAAATGCTGAAAGCGGAAATGGTTCTGCCAACGAAGAAGGATTCGATAATTTTCCGGAAACGGGTTCAAGCTACGAAAATGGAAGTTTTGCCGGGGCCGCTGGAAATACCTGGAACTACGTGGAAGCGCGTGGTGATATTCAGATCGAAGGGCCAACACCCGGCCTGGCCAGAGATGCTAATGCCAGCTTAAGCACGACACTTTCGGGAGGCATTTCCAGCTTTTCGTTTGATTATATCCAGTTGTTCAGCACTAATGTTGATTTGGAGGTGTATATCAATGATGAGCTTGTAACAACCGTTTCTTCAACCAATGAAACTGATGTATTGAAAAATTCCGGCGAGGTTGCAGTGGATTACTCTGGCGAGTTTACCATTCGATTTCAGCAATCTGCCGAAGGAGGACAAGTAGCAGTTGATAATTTTCAGTGGGAATCAGCTTCTTCAGCAGGGGAGACAGAGGTTGGAACGGTGTCTTTATCGAATCCGGCTGATAATGCACAGGATATATCAATAAATCCGGTTTTGACCTGGGAGAGTAGCGGAGCGATCGAGGAGTATGAAGTTCAGCTTTCTGCAGATTCTGACTTTTCCTCAACACTCGTGAATTCAACTACATCCAATACTTCAGTTACCATTCAGGATAGCCTTGATTTTCTAACGACCTATTATTGGAGAGTCAGAGGTGTTCATTCTGGTAATAGTGGAGACTGGAGCAGCACGAGATCATTTGAGACGAAAGAGGAACCTATAGAACTCCCGAAAGTTGTAACCTTGAGCAGTCCTTCAGATGAAAGCACCGATGTAGCATTAACTCCTGAGCTAAACTGGGAGCAGACTGATAATTCAGATACTTACCAGATCGAGCTGGCTACCGACAGTGGATTCAATAATGTAGTGGCGGATAGCAGCGATATATCTGGAACTTCATTTACGGTGGCAACAGATCTTGATCATGAAACGCAGTACTTCTGGAGAGTTCGAGGGACAAATAATAGTGGTGCAGGATCCTGGAGCGATACCTGGGGTTTTACCACGATCATTGAAGCCCCTGTTTCGGTTGAGTTGCTTTTGCCGGAAAATGAAGCGTGGGTTTATATAGATAATCCAGAGTTTACATGGAGCCAATCCAACGGGGCCGAGTCTTACACGTTCCATCTTTCTGAAGACGAGGAATTTGGAACCTTGATGGTCGATTCAATCCTGGTTGCACCTGATACCTCCCTGATCTTACCCTACAGTCTTCAAGCTGATGTAGAATATTTCTGGCGTGTTCGCGGAGAAAATACCGGAGGCACTTCCGATTGGTCTGTGGTTTTCTCTTTAGTAGGAAATGGCGGATTATCCATCAATAAGGATGAGTTTCCGGTTGAATTTAAGCTCAGCCAAAATTACCCGAACCCATTTAACCCTACCACTAAAATCAGCTATGCAATTCCACAAACATCCAATGTCCGGCTGGAAGTATATAACATGCTGGGACAGCGTGTTTCAACACTAGTGGAAGGAAGAAAATCTGCAGGATGGCATACCGTTACTTTTGATGCGGCAAACCTCTCGAGTGGATTGTATGTGTATCGAATTTCAGCAGGTAATTTCACTCAAACCCTGCAAATGATGTTGATCAAATAGCACAACTCTATGAAAATCGCCCTGATCCAACAATTCTGTTCACGCAATAAAACTGAAAACCTAAGCAAGGGCTTGGAAGCTGCCCGGGATGCAGCAGAAAATGGAGCGAAGATCATCTGTTTTGCGGAACTGGCTTTCGAGCCGTTCTATCCTCAGCATCCCGATCCTGAAGATCCGGCTGAATTTGCAGAATCCATTCCCGGGGCTATTACAGATGCTTTTTCTGAATTTGCCCGAGAATTTGGTGTCGTCATTATTCTGAATCTATATGAGAAAGATGGAGATGCTCTTTATGATAGTTCTCCGGTCATTAATACCGATGGGGAGATCCTTGGTACCACACGGATGATCCATATCACAGAGTACGCCTGTTTTCACGAACAACAATATTATACGCCCGGAAATAACGGAGCTCCGGTTTTTGAAACGCCTTTTGGTAAGATCGGGGTAGCCATTTGCTATGATCGTCATTACCCGGAATACATGAGAGCTTTGGCTGTTGCAGGAGCCGAGATCGTGTTCATTCCCCAGGCGGGTTCAGTTGGAGAATGGCCGGAGGGATTATACGAGGCTGAAGTAAGAACAGCGGCTTTCCAAAATGGATATTTTGCGGCTCTTTGCAATCGGGTTGGACAAGAGGAGAAGCTTACTTTTGCCGGAGAATCATTTGTTGCAGATCCGGAAGGAAAAGTAATTGCCCGGGCGGGAGAGCGAACGGAGGAGATCTTGTACTGTGAGGTGGATCTGGAGAAAGTGAAACAATCTCACGCTAAAAAACTCTTCTTCAGAGATCGGCGTCCTGAACTATATGGGGATTGGTTGAAATAGCCAGGATCTCGTCTTACCACTGAAACGTACAGTTTGCTCAAACTAACTTTGAAAATGCAAAAGAGTAGTTTTCTTGAAAAAGAAAGGAGTGGTCCGACGAATGGAATAGGCAGGTGGCTTTATGGCTCGGAAATGATTTTTTGTCTATACAAATCGAAATAGCTAAACAGCCTATCTCTGACTGCTCTGCATTGGACTGGCCGGCATTGTCGATGGCCACGCTCCTCCCCGGAAGCAACAGCTGAAGCTGATCTTCCTGTCCCTCCGAAGGGACACAGGGGCCTGATCCATCTCAAAATTGTTGTTAGAAAGCTGAGATCATATGCATTGGCCAGAGCTATCTCTTTGGAGAGAGACCGGATTTAGCTCTGCTATAATCCAGAGAGAGGACATTTGGGGCTTGGAATTACTCCTTAGCACGTCATGCATTTTAGGCCCTTGCAATATTTTGGAAGGAAAGTCAGCTCCAGTCTAGTTTTGGGAATTGGATATCATGTGTTGGATATTGGTTATTGAATATTCCCCCACGCTGTTTATCTTCTCACGAAATCAAGCACGCAATCCATCATGCCAGATACGCTTAAAGAAGTTCAGCTACGCACAAAAGGAATTTTACCCGTTCAGAAACTCAGGTTACTCAAAGAGTTGGGGATCATTTCTTCACACAAAAATTATCCGATCCGGGATGACCAGTTTCAGCCCAATTCTATAGACCTCCGTCTTGGAGAAATTGCCTATAGAGTCCGTTGTAGTTTCTTGCCGGAGACCGAAACGGTTCAGGAAAAAGTAGAGCGGCTGAAGATGTATGAAGTACCCATCACCGATGGAGCCGTGCTGGAGGAAAATTGCGTGTACATCATTCCGCTGCTGGAAAGTCTGAACATGCCTGAATCCAATAATACCGTTCAGAAAGGACTCTTCAATGGGGATGAAGAGCTCAGCGAAGTAAAGCTCGGAAGTGTGGAAACGCTGTCTGCCAAGGCGAATCCCAAAAGCTCTACTGGCCGACTGGATGTATTTACCCGCGTCATAACCGATTACTCACACCGTTTTGAAGAGATCACGCCTGGCTATAAAGGCGGATTGTATCTGGAAGTGGTTCCGAAATCGTTTTCCATCAAAGTGAAGACGGGGCAGCGATTGAATCAGCTTCGGGTGCGGCATGGACTCGAAGTACTTTCTGATCAGGATCTACTGCGCGTGCACAGCTCCGATCCGCTTTTATTCAATGAAGACCTGACGCCCATTTCCATGGAAAAGATCAAGGTGAAGCAGGGACTTTTCATGAGCGTGAACCTGAAGGGTAAGGAAGGAGAAGTGATCGGGTATAAGGCCAAGAAGCACAATAATTTCATCGATCTGGATAAAATTGGTCATTATGCCGTAAGTGAATTCTGGGAACCGATCTATGCACAACCACACGATCAGCTTATTCTGGAACCGGAGGCGTTCTACATTTTTGCTTCCAAAGAACGCATTCGCGTGCCGGCGCATCTGGCGTGCGAGATGATGGCTTACGATACCGGATCGGGCGAGCTGCGCACCCACTACGCCGGATTTTTTGACAGCGGTTTTGGCGGAACCGTGGAAGACAAAGGTGCCCGCGCCGTACTGGAAGTCCGCTCCCACGATGTCCCATTCATGATCGAAGACGGACAAACGATGTTCAGCATGCAGTTTGAGCCCAATGCCGAACGACCGGAGTTTGTGTATGGAGATGAGATCGAAAGTAATTATCAGGGGCAGGATCTGAAACTCGGTAAGCATTTTCAGCAATAAATATGAGCAATTTCAAGGTTTCGAAATGCATCTGTCACAAGCGGGATTTTTCTGAGATCAAGGAATATGTGGAAGAAAAAGGCTACAGTTCAGTAGAAGAACTTCAGTCCGATAATTTTTGCAGTTGCAGCTGTGGACTCTGCATTCCTTACATAGAGCTGATGCTGAAAACCGGCGAAACCGAGTTCGAACCCGGAGCTTATTATAAGAACATCGAACATTCAACATCGAACAAGAAACATTGAAGTTTGGAGTAGAATCTTCGTCTGACGAATTAGTTGGTTCGTCCCGTTCCACATCCGCTCCGACGCAGAGCGTCAGAGAATACATTCCTAAGTAGGAGCTTGGGAATGAGATAAAAGAAAACTCTGGGAACAGGAAGAATTTGAGGGATGTAAGATGTAGCCAAGGATTATGAAATTTGAACTAAAATAATGGCGAACTTTACGAACCCTTTGCGCTCTTTGCGGTAAAAAAGAATGGCCGATTCATGGATAATATTTTTTATACAGAACCCAAAAACATCACCGGAAACCAGCTGGAACTCACCGATCAGGAAGCCCGGCATGCATCAAAAGTGCTTAGGTTTGAGCCGGGTGATGAACTCTACGCTTCCGATGGAAAAGGAAACCTGTATACAACCAAGGTCATATCCACGACCAAAAGTTCGGTGCAGGCTGAAATTCAGGAAACGCAATTTGTGCCGGAGCCAAAGATCAAAAAAGTACTCGCTTTTGGAGTCATCAAAAAAAGAGACCGGCTGGAGTTTGCCGTGGAAAAAGCCGTGGAACTCGATGCCTGGGAAATATGCCTTTTCGATGCCGATCATTCCGAGCGGTCGCGCATCAACGAAGACCGAATTCGAGCTATCGCCCTAAGTGCCTTCAAGCAAAGCAAGAGAAGATGGCTGCCTGAGATCATCATAAAGAAATCGCTGGATGAAGTGCTTCAACATTACAACGATCATCACTTGATAACGGCCCACGTTCCGGAGCAACCGGTTCAGCCCAAACCCCTTCAACAACAAGAAAACCTGCTGTTAGTAGGTCCCGAAGGTGGATTTTCTGATCGTGAAATTGAGCTTTGCGAAGCAAGAAATGGCGAATTTGTATCCCTGGGTAAAAATCGGCTGAGAGCTGAAACCGCTGTAACTGCTTTCCTTTCCCATTATTTGTTTTCCCAATAAAAAAGCCCTGCCGTGATAACAGGGCAGGGCTCAAAGTAGTCTTATTATTCGTCTACGCTTCTTCCAGGAAATTTTCCGGTTTCCAGGATTCCTGAGTATTGGCTTCAGCTTTATCCGCCACCTCAGAAATGTCAAGTTCTTCAGCTACAATATGTGGAATGATCTCACTGGTCTGCGTGATCAGTCCTGCAATTCTTGTAAGGCTGTTTTGGGTAAATTCAGCCAGTTCACTGTTCTTAGCACCGAGCGCAACCGTATGCAGCATAGTATATCCGGTAGCGATCATGCTGAGTGCGGTGTAATCATCCCTCAGCATCTTGGAAACAGCATCACTTCGTTGGGTATCGATAGCTCCGGCAATGGCTCCTGTAAATGCAGCAAATGATTCCTTGATAGTGCTTTTTGCGCCATCATTCAGCAAACCTTCCATTTGATCTAACGACTCAATTTGGCTTGATAATGCCAAATCAATATCGTGAAGAAGGGTGCTCGCTTTTTCGTTCGTTAACTTGCTTGACGTTTGCTGCGTCTTCACCGCTTTGTGCGTGTGTTTTATCAGCGTGTATAAATCTGTTGTATAATCTCTTAATGTCTCTTCTTGCATAATCTTGATGAATTTGATTTGAATTCACTTATTACAATGGGAGATGACCTGTTATCGTTTCAAGTTATGGCCTATAGCTTTAAAGAAGGGGGTATATGGAACCGAACTCATGATCTTGAGGTCCTGAGCAAAAGAAGTATCTTCTCCCAAAAACCGGAAGATCTCATCCAAAGAATTTTTCTTGTAGAGCGAACGGAAAACGCGAAGACTGTCTTCGGTGGAATTGGACAGGATGTGGAGTAAAAGCAGATCGTAGTAGCGATACTTAAACTTAGATTTTTTAGGTGGAAGTGGATCAAATCCCTGAATTAAGTTATGAGCCAGCTGCTGAGTGTAATCCTGAATGCGGGTGAAGGTGTAGCCGGTACTCGGCTTGGTTTGTCCGCCCACTGCCCCAAGATTCATGATGTTGTTTTCATAAAAAGGAATGTGTGGCCAGTCCTGCATAGGGATGACGCCAAACTCCTTGCGGGTGATCTCATAATGCTCTTTGTCTAACCCATAAGTATGGTACAGGTAATTTCGGATCTTCTGCTTGTATTCCTTCTTGGGCAAGATTTCCTCTGAAAAGGCCGTGAATTCAAACAAGGCATTAGTGCTTGTATATGGAAGCATATACATGAATCCTACTCCTGGTGAAAATTCTTTATCGAAATCCATGATGGTGAAGGTCTCAGGATCAAAAGCCGGTTCGGTGGTTTCTATCTCCCAACCCAGAAAGTGTTGCAGCAACGGATACTTGATGTTGCTTTCATCCAGCTCTTTCGGTTTCATCACGCTTTGGAAAATGTAATTCGCCAGGTACGAATCGCCATTCTTTGTGAGCAGTATGGCTTTATTTTTATTGGATGAAAAATCGAGGATGTTTTCTTCCAGCAGATCAAAATTGTTGTGTTTTCGAAGTTCACGTAGTACATGCTCCCGAAAATCTCCGCTGCGTATGCAGTAGTAGGTATAGTCACTCAAATACCGAAACGTGCTGTAATCCAGCACCGACACCCACGTCTTTTTCCATCTCTTGTAAATGATGTCTTTGAACGGCGGTTCCCGCTCGGTCCAGAAGCACCAGGTTTTGTCGTTAAGTGGGGCAAAGGTTGAATCCACCACCAGCACTTGTCCCTTATATCCTCCACGAGCCAGGTACCACGCCAGGCTCAGTCCCGACAATCCCCCGCCGGCAATAATGAGATCATATTTGGCTTCTATCTTCAAGGACAGGTTCTCCCGATAAAAACAGGCGGAAAACGCATGGATTTAAAACTTTTTTGCATGATGAATGAGTGTGCGGCTTAGCTTCGCGTTAGGTATTGATTATATTCCATCAAAATGAAAAAGCAAAATGAATTCTATGATTGATTTACGAAGCGATACCATCACCCGGCCAACCCCTGAAATGTTAGACGCCATGATGCAGGCCAAGGTAGGCGATGATGTGTTTGGGGAAGATGAAACCGTAAATGCTTTTCAGGAAAAAGTAGCCCACATGTTTGGGATGGAAGCCGGCTTGTTCGTGCCCAGCGGAACCATGAGTAACCAATTGGGGGTGAAGGTGTTGACCGAACCCGGAGATGAGATCCTGATCGACGAAAAGGGCCATATTTTTAATTATGAAACCGGAGCGGCTTCTTCACTTTCGGGTGTTCAGGTTCGCACGTTGCATGGCAAAGACGGAAAGCTGAATCCCGGGATCCTTGAACACACTAAACGTGGACATTTTGACTGGGAGCCCCGCACTAAAGTCATTTGCCTGGAAAATTCCACGAACAAAGGTGGCGGCGTGTGCTACTCGGAAGAGGAATTGCGAGCCATCAAGGCATTTGCCGACCGGGAAGAATTGTATGTGCATATGGACGGTGCCCGTATCTGGAATGCCATGACGGCCACGGATGTGAAGCCAGAAGTTTTCGGGGAGATCGCCGATACCATTTCCGTTTGTTTTTCAAAAGGACTCGGAGCTCCGGTCGGTTCCATGCTGCTTTCATCCAAAGAGCGCATTGCTAAAGCCCGTCGCTTCCGGAAGATGTGGGGCGGGGGAATGCGTCAGGTGGGATTGCTGGCCGCCGCTGCCGACTATGCCCTCGAAAACAACTGGGACAAACTCGGCGAAGATCATCGCAGAGCTAAAGAAGTGGCACAAGTCATTTTCGATAGCAAATTCCTGGCAGTAGACATGAATAAACTTCAAACCAACATCCTGCTGTTTGATACGGTGAATGAAACCGCTGAAAATGTAATAGCAAAACTGGCGAAGAAAGACATACAGATGATTCCCTTTGGACCCAACACCATTCGTGCCACTTTTCACTTTGAGATCACCGATGAAGACGTGGAACAAGTGAAAAAAGCGCTGGCTGAGATCGGGGAGTAGTGATATAGTAATAAAGTGATGAAGTAAATTTGAAATACTAAGCTCCAAAGGAGCGTCATCACCAACACAGCGCAACGCCCTGTGCACACGGAAAATGAAAGACCGGAGCCCCGACGGAGCGTAATCCGTAGAACTCATCCCGCCGCTCTGCTTTAGGGCACTACACTATAAAAAAAGATCGGAGCTTTTAATGCAACAGAACTGGTTTGTATATATGATCCGCTGCACCAACGGCAGTATTTATACCGGATGCACCAATCACCTGATCCGCCGCTGGAATGAGCATATCCAGGGAAAAGGGGCAAAATACCTGAAAGCCCATACCCCGAAAGAAGTTGTTTTTGTAGAATCCCATCCCAATCAATCAGAAGCCTGCAGCCGCGAGTATGAGATCAAACAGTTTCCCAAACAAAAGAAAGAAGCGCTGATCAAAGAGAGTTGAATAAAACTCGTTCCGCCGCTCTGCTGCGGAATGCTCTATAGAGGCTCTGCCTCAAACTATAATGACCAAAGATTAATAAAGGTTTGTACTCATTGCGAAGGCCCATCTTCGCAAAGCAGTCAAGGAAGCTCCGGCATCCCGTTGACCCTACTATTCCGAATAGTGAACCGCTTGAAGCTCGACCTACTTAACCAGGATGAAATGAGGTTAGAGATTAAATCCTGTACATCTGCTAATCCTTTTGATCATGGATCAAATCCCGGTAGCCAGGCCTTGATTTAAGAGTTTTAAGGATATCTATGAGTTTTCTGCTTTACAATTATGCTGTAACTTGTATCAATATTATACGAACAGCTCTTTAGCAGTGTATAGATGAATGGTAATCGTAACTATTGAATAAGTTTTCATGAGGTGTTTCTGGCTTTTAATAACAGTGTCAATGTTAGGACAAAATATGGGATGGGGACAAGTGATAAACGGTCAAGTGATAGATCGGGAGACTGAAGAAGCATTGCCTTATGTCAATATTGGAGTGGTTGAATTGGGGATAGGAACGGTGAGTAATAGGCAAGGGGTATTCAGTCTGGAAATACCGGAGGGAGAGGCAGATTCAGCATTATTTTCAGCCATAGGCTATATCTCACAAAAAGTGGCCATTGAGGATCTTACAGAAAAGAAGAAAGTTTGGCTGGCTCCAACATCGTATGAAATGCAGAGTTTTGAGGTGTTGGATAAAGGAGGAGGCAGAGATAAGACGTTTGGAATCAAAAAGGGATTTCCTGCCGGATATACCAACTTAGCATCCAATAAACCCGGAGACGAGATCGGTACGCCCATCAAGATCAGAAAACCTACGTATTTAAAAAGTGCACATTTTACTATAGACCGAGTAAGTGGAGATAGTATGATCTATCGAGTCAATATCTATGAATTCAATGATGGGGAAATTGGTAAAAACCTTGTTTCGGAGAATGTGTTGCTCGAAGGTGTTCAGAAACAAGGAGTGGTATCCGTAAATCTTACTCCTTTTGAATTGGTGGTATCTGAAGATGTGCTACTCACGCTGGAAAATATACAGGTAGATAGTGAGGAGCATAATTCTCGAATTGGTTTTAGGTATAAATCAGTTTTTCTCCGGAATAGAAACATTTATGGTCGTATTGGGGATAACTCGAAAAATGTAGCCGGGGAGTTTTCTGAGATTATACAGGGTAGTGCCCTGAACTTTTATTTTGTGGGGAATGAATTGTAATTGATAAGAAGTAAGTAAAACTAGTAATCATAATATTTTTCCTCATCATGGTGCCTGCTCCATGAGACTCCGCCTGAAACTAAAAGTAATGCCCACCATACTTGCGACTCTGGAGAGTCGCGTTACTTACTCTCGTTGCGAAGGTCTATCTTCGCAAAGCAGTCAGGGAAGCTCCGGCTTCCCGTGGTTGAAATGCACCGAGGCTGTGGTAACCAGGGAATATCCAATAATGAATAGCCAACACCCAATGTCCAGTTATAATACTTCATCATTGGGTGTTCCGTGTTGGATATTGGATATTCTCAATCACGCCCCATTCTTTTTTTTGATTCCGGCTAGTGAATACAATCCCTTTTTATTTATTAAAAACCTCTAATGTAACAAATAGACGGGTTTTATCTCTTGATAGAAACACGGAAAAAACCGTAAGCGGTGAAACGCTTGGGGATGGGGACAAACTCATCTAATGAAAAGGACATTTTGATCAGGTCAAAAGGCAATGACAAACACCTGAGGTAAAAATGTAAACTCATTATCATGAAACAACCAATAGAAAAAGCACTGCAAGTTGCACGTGAAAATTTAAGAGAAATAAGAACGGTGGGGGAATGGGCTGATAAGATGGGATATGATAGCTCGAAGTACTTTTCCAGGAAATTCAAGAAACATTTTGGAATACCTCCTAAGCCAAAGCTTGTTGAACTTAGAATAGAAAAATTTCAACAGATTGTAGAAGATAATCCCCATGCAACTTGCTTTGAAGTAGGATTTGAGCTTGGCATAGGAGATGAAAAAGACCTAAACAGGTACATAAAAAACCATACAGGGAAGCCACCTACAGAGTGGAAAAATGGGGAGTAATAATGAGGAGTAAAAAGAGGGAACGAAAGTATTTGTCATGAAAGGGTGTAACAATTAGACTACAAGGGAGATTCAAAAAAGGGGAACGAAAAATGACAAAAATATCAGTTACAAAATATTTCAGATGGATATTAGGTGGGGTGCTTTTTATAGCAGGTATATTGAAATTAGTAATGCCAGATAATCTTGTTGAGGTGCTGCTATTTTTTGAGCTATTAGAACAAAGGTTCGCTTACTTATTTACTTATACAATTAGTGTAGTTGAAATAATAATGGGGATTGCATTGGTTTATAAAAAAGAATCTCAAATGGTGCAGAAATCTGTGCTGTTCTTATTTGGGGGCTTTCTAGGTATAAGCTTGATAGGATATTTTGATAATTGGCAATTCGCATGTGGTTGCTTGGGTAGATTTTCATTTGGTAGATTTGATCTAATTATGGTGTTGAGAAACACAGTGTTCGTAATTATGACACTTTGGATTTCATATGAAGATAATATTACTAAAAGACTACTCCAGATGGGGTATATAAACACCAATAATAAAAGAGGTATAATAAAATGAAGATAAAAGAAAAGATAAGCAGTGTAATTGCCATTCTAACACTAATGGTTCTAGTCAGTGGTTTTCAAATTGACAATAAAGTTCAAGGCAGTAATTTATCATTAGTTAATGATCAAACTGTCTATGCCGGACCATGTAATGATAATGGGTGTGTCGGAGGTACGGATATGTGTATGGTTGTAGAAATACTTTGGGGTGCTTTTAAGCGCACCTGCTATACTACTGTCTCAGGTGGCCCTGAGGAACTAGCCCAGTTATAATCAGAATAAACCCCAGCTTATTGGAGCTGGGGTTTTAAACTCATATGATATGTTTCTAAGAATACTTTTCTGTTTTTCTTTTTTTATCGTCGTATACGTTCAAGGACAACCGAAAGTTGAAAATTCTAATAAAGATAGAATTTTCAAAGAGAACGTAATATCTGAAATAGCTTCATTTTATCCATCTGATGAAGGATTGTTTCGACCTGAACTGGTAGTATTTGATGCCATCCAGCATAAGGTCTTCATTTATGATTACGGAATAAGAAACTTGGTAAGCTTAAAATTTGAGGATTCTTCGAATTTCAACATAATTGCTTTCGAAGAAATTGGAAATGGAGTAGGATCAGGACCCGGAGAATTCAGAAACCCAACAGGAATATGTCTGAATAATGAGAAAGGAGTGTCAAGAGTTGTAATTGTAGATCCGGATCTTGCAAAAGTTTCTATATGGAATGGTGCAGATGGCGAATTGGTGAAATCTTTTAGGCCAAAAAAGTTTGTACCATTTAGAGTAACATGTAACAGTAATGGAATAGCATTATACAATTCAGGATTTCATTCTGATGGCTCTATCGCTGTATATGACTATGATGGAAATTTAATCACTTATTTAGCAGAACCGGGTAGAAAAAAGGAAAACGTTTCAATGATGGAAAATGGTCATCTGGCAATGAATAGTGAAAATATTTTTTATTCAGGTACCGACGAAGGAATTCTAAAAAAATATTCCTATCTAAATAAAAAATTCCAGGAAAAAGTAAATTTTGTTGAATTTAAAGAAAGCAAAGAGAAAGTAGTTGCCTCAAAGACCAACAATGAAGTTACCTATAAAAGAAATAAAGAATCCGTATTTCATTCCAGGGGCATTGGTGTCAATGATAAGAATGTGTGGGTTTTTTATTCAGGACGGAAAGATGCCTACGGTAATCTAATTGATTTCTATTCAGTTGATAATTTGGCCTACGAATTTTCAATTAAAATTGCTGAATTAGCAAAAGGCATGGTAACTAATGGAAGGTATATAATTCTTGATACCTTTGATTTCGAAAGAAGAGAAAATTATTTAAAGATATTTCGATTGAATGATTTACCAACAAAAGAAAAAAGTGTTAATTAAGTTTTCAATCACGGTTATATCAGTTTTGATAACGATTATTCTCCTTTTCTCTATTTTTTGCAATTTATCAGGTTAAGGGAAATTCAATGTTAGATTCTATTGCTGATGGAACTTATGTGGTTGTCGATAAATCATATTTTGGTAATAAAAAACATGATTTTAAAGATATTATAATAGTAAAAAATCCTAGTAATATTAGCTTTGTTAAAAGGGTAATTGGTCAAGAAAGAGATATTTTAAAAATCAGTGATCAAGGTATAATTAAGGGAGATTATTTTATTCCTCATGATCCTATTTTTTTCTCTATCAAAAATGATCTTGTATCAGAAGTTGCCGCCTGTATTGAGTATGCTAATATACTCTATCGTAATGTAGAGGAGGTAGAAAGTATTTTCGAGTTTGTGTCTGAAAATAATTCGGTTTGTACTATGCATATTCCCAAAGGATACTATTTTGTTGTTGGGGATAATCCTTTTGAGAGTATGGATAGTAGGTTTTGGGGGTTTATAGATGAAACCCAAATTGTTGGAAAAGTAATCGCTGTCTTCTAAATGACACTGTAATAGTTAAGCTTATAATGAGTGAACCAGTACTTAGTGTGAGGCAGAGCCTCGGTTTGGCATTCCGGAGCAGAGCACCGGAACGAGGACAACTAATCAGTGATCATTCGCTCAATCACGTTCCATCGCTTTTATACTCATCCCCAACCACCCGGTTGGGGATGCCACTCGGGACCACCCGGTTCCATTGATTAGTTATCAGCAGCCACCCAGAACCACGCTCCACTTTCACTCGTCATCAACCAAGAAAACCCCAAACTACTAATCCCATAGTTTCCATATCCCAATTTATTTTACTATCCTCCTCTAAGTAATCTAAAATTCTCCATTTGCTGCTTAAAAAACCCATAGCTTCTGTGATCTTAGTTCTGGCCGTGCTCATTTTCGGGGGCATTGCACTGGAACGCCTGTCGATTGAATTGATGCCGGATATTGACCGGCCCACACTATTGGTGCGGACGGATTATTCCGGGGCGCCTGCTTCGGAAGTGGAGTTCCGAATTACTGAGCAACTGGAGGGCATGCTTTCCGGGGTTCGGGGCGTGCAGGAAATTGAATCTCTTTCGCGGCAAGGACAAAGTCTCATCTTCCTCACCTTCGAATGGGGTTTCGACATGGATATCGCCTTCCTGAACGTTCGGGAGCGACTGGATCAGGCGCGGTACATGCTCCCCAATCAGGCCGAGCGACCCCAACTGGTGTATTCCTCCGCTTCGGATGAGCCGATCGCGACCATTGCCCTGCAGTTGGCCAATGTATCTAATCAGGAATTTTCAAACCGGCTCTCCCTCAAGCGCTGGGCCGATCAGGTGTTTACGCGCCGACTGGAACAGCAGGAGGGAATCGCCCAGTCGTTATTGGTGGGAGAAGTTCAGCCGGAAGTACAGATCCGGTTCAACCCGCGTTTCATTGACCGCTATGGATTGTCGCTTTCACAAATCGAGCAGTCGGTAAGCGATGCCAATATCTTTTCCTCCACGGGAGAACTGCGCGACGGCTGGTACCGATACGCCCTCAAGATCGAAAGCCGGATCGAGTCGCTGGATGATTTGCGCAAAACGCCGATCATTTCCCTGGCAAGTGGTCGGGTACTGCTGCTGGAAGAACTGGCGGAGATCCGTATGGCCGAAGCCGACCCGACTTCTTTTGCGCTCCTGGATGGGGAAGAGGTGCTGAATGTGCTCGTCAAAAAAGAATATGGCTCCAATACGGTAGAAGTTTTTGAAACCCTGGAAAATGTACTGAACGAAATCCGTGATCAAAACCCGGATATCCTCATCGAGGTGATACAGGAAGATGCGAGCTACATCGAGAATTCCATTTCCAACCTGCTGCAAACCCTGCTGATCGGTGGCGTGCTGGCTTTCCTCGTGTTGTTCCTATTTCTGGATGATGCGCGCAGTCCGTTCACTATCGGGATCTCCATTCCCGTCAGCATCTTCCTCACCTTTGTGGTGATGTTCCTGTTCGATATTCAACTCAACATCATTTCCCTCAGTGGACTCACTCTCGGCATCGGACTGCTATTGGATAATGCCATTGTGGTGCTGGAGAATATCAGTCGCTACCGCCAAAAAGGGTTGGGTCGATTTGAGGCCGCCCGGAAAGGAACCAAGGAGATCAGTCTGGCCGTAACAGCTTCTACTTTCACCACCATTTCCGTATTTCTCCCGCTCATTTTTCTCGGGGGATTTGAAGGCGCGTTTTTCCGCGACCTGGCCGCCACGCTTTCCTTCAGTTTGATCGCCTCGTTACTTGTAGCGCTGTTTATTCTACCCGTTTTTGTGGCGCAGATCAGCAAGAAGTCGAAATCCAAGGGAATGCTCAGTAAAGTCTCTGCCTCACTGGATAAAGTGGTGATGGCGTATGAGCGAAATCTGGGCAAAGTCATTCAGAAACCTCTTCCAATTATACTACTGGCTTTGATTTTGTTATCGGGAGCCGGCTTCGCTTTTATGACCACAGAAAAAGCCGTGCTTCCTCCTGACGAACCATCTAAAGTGGATTACCTGGTGTCCATGCCCGGAAACACCGCGCTACGTTCTGCCAAACAAGCCTCAGCCGATATCGCTGAAATTTTGCTAGAGCGAACCGATCAGTCCAACATTTTATCCCTCGGCGGCTACACCGATAACACGAATCTGAGCTCCATCACCAACGAGGGGCTCAATAAATTCACCATTTCGGTTCCCGTTTCCGGATTTGAAGAAGCGGCGGAAGTGGATCGCATTATGGAAGGAGTGGCCCGAACCTACGCCAACTGGACCTTCCGGAAAATGTCGAACGATGCAACCGGCGTGGTTGGAATTGGTCAGGATGCCCCGGTGCAGTTTAGCGTGGTGGGCACCGACCGTGGATTCAGCGAGCGGGTAGCTGCAGCTTTTGAGGAATTCATGAATCGTCGTTATGGCGAAATGGATCTACAGCTGAAATATCCACAACGGATTCAGGCGTACCAAATTCAGTTCAGATCGGAAGAATTGCTGGCCTTTGAGCTGAGTGAAAATGAGATCATTCGATACCTGGAATCACTGACACGCGGTGCATTCATCACAGACTGGAACCGGCAGGATGAGCAAATTGCCATCCGCCTGATCGGGGAGAAGGGACAGACACTGGATCCGCAAGAGATCACCCTGGATATCAAAAATAAAATTATACCCTTGACGGATGTGGCTGAGATCAATCGAATTAACGAAGCCGAGCAGATCGAACGTATCCGGCAGTCACCGATCCTGACCTACAACTCCGATCTGACCTTCATGGATTGGTGGTGGGATGGTGGCGAAATTCAGCAGCTGGTGAACCGTTTTATGCAGGAGTCGGGCTACGAAATTCAGATTCGCGGGTCGGCATTACAGGTGATCACTTTACTAAAGGAATTGGGATGGCTGTTGTTCATCAGCGTATTGCTGATCTACCTGATCCTGGCGATTCAGTACGAGAATTTGAAGTATCCGTTCATCATCATCCTCGCGATTCCATTTGCGTGGATCGGCTCCTTTTTTGCGATGTACATCGGAGGCGTGAGCTTAAATGCACTCTCGTTTATGGGGATCTTGATCCTCACAGGAATTGCGGTCAATGACTCCATTCTGAAGGTGGATTTCATGCGAAGATATTTTGATGAAACCGGGGATCTTAACGAGGCTATCAAGCAGGCAGGCATCAACCGGTTTCGTCCCGTAGTAATGACGAGTGTGACGACCATCCTGGCCCTGATCCCTATGCTCATTCCTTTTGGGGATGGATATGTATTCCGGCAATCACTGGCTATTGCACTTATGGGCGGAATGATCACCAGCACCTTTTTAACCTTGTATTTGATCCCACTGGTCTTTAAATGGACAAATGGAACATCCAACATCGAACAAGTTCCGAATTCTCGGAAGAAATAAGAACGTAGCACGGCTCGCTGAGCCGTTGAATTTTGAAATTGGAAATGATGAATTTTGAAGGATTTGTATATGAGAAGATTTAAAATTAAAAATGGGTGCTAGTTTCCATCTGACGGATTACCCGTCTGATGGATTTTATAGGAGACTGAGTTTGAAAAAACTATTGGTCAGACGGGCTTAGAGCCGTCAGACCATGAGTTATTTTAAATTTTTCATTTTGAATTTTTAATTACCACAATGTGACTCAGAGTATTAAATAGATCAAGTATTATGAAACTACAAATGATGCTAAAATTGCTTCCCTTTTTACTGATCACTGTAACCCTGTTTACTGCGTGCAAAAGTGAGGAGGACACGCCGGAAGCACCCGATGCGGACAGCGTGGAAATCCGTCCTGAAGTCGTTTTCGATGTGGTGGACGATGAGCCGTTGAATTTCTATATCGAGAGCCGGGGAGTGGTAGAGCCGCTGCAGCGTATTCAGATCACCCCAAGAATTGGCGGTTTTGTGGAAGAGCACAACATTGAAGAAGGCCGGCTGGTGGAAAAAGGCGATATCCTGCTAAAGCTGGATGATGAGGAATGGGTGAATCAGGAGCGGAGTGCGTATAACGAATATCGGAGTGCAAAGAATGAATATGAGATCGAAGCAAGATTTCGGAACTCAAATGGAGATGCAGAAAATCAGAATGAGAGTTTACTGAGAATCACCACCGGACTTGCTGAAGCGGAACTGGCCTGGGAGCGGGCAAAATTGAATCTGAGTTATACCACCATAAAAGCACCTTTTGATGGCCGAATTTCAACCCAGCAGGTAGTTTCAAGCGGGGCGTATGTATCAGCAGGAGCGGATCTTGGTGCCCTGATCGATGCTGCTACCGCCCGTATTCGTTTTGATGTGCTGGAATCCGAGATTGATAATCTGGCTGAAGGGATGTCGGTGCAGGTATTTGGTCCGGGTGGCACAGAGTATGAAGGCGCGATCATCGCCATCTCCCCCGAAGTGAATCCCGATACCAAAACCGGTCAGGTGCTGGTGGAAGTTGAAAACAACGACTACGATCTCAAAACAGGTATGACCGTAGATGGACGCGTATTCGTCCGAAGTCGGGAAAGCAAAGTCAGAATGCCCCGAGAGGCTTTACTGGAAAGAGATGGCCGAACACTGGTGTTTCGCCTCCTGAATAATGAAGAAGTAGAATGGATTTATGTAACACCAGTTGCCATGAATTCCGAACATGTCCTGATCGATCACGAAGACATCAACCCCGGCGACACTTTAGCGGTAGATCAACACTTCAGCATCAGCCATCAACAGAAAGTGGTACCATTGTTAGTGAATTAGAAATGTTAAATGTTGAATTTTAAATGGTTACAGATCATTTAAAATTCAACATTTAAAATTAAAAATTTCTTTATAAACACTCTTAAACCCAAATCTTAGCTTTGCACCAGCTACTGAATCGCAAATATCTCATCTCTTTCTTCTACATCATCGTTTGTGTGATCGGGATAGCGGTGTGGCGTGTGCTGCCGATCGAGAGTACGCCGGAGCTGAATCTGCCTTCCGTTACGGTGAATTATAATTGGGGAAGTACATCACCTGAGATCATGGAAATGGAGATCACCCGCGAGGTGGAACGCGAAGCCAACCGGCTGCGGGATGTAACCGACATTCGCTCCATCACCCAGGAAGGCCGTTCTTCCGTCACTATTACGTTTCGAAAGGATGCTCCCGTAGATTATCGAGTGCTGGAACTGCGCGAGTATTTGTTCACGCTGGATGAAAATCTCCCCGAAAGCATTTCACCGCCCAGCATCAGCCGACAGGTACCTGAAGAACTGGAGGATCAGCAAACCTTCATCGTGTATACGCTGAATGGGGATATGGCGCCCCGCGAACTTCTGGAGTATACGCGGACCAATATCCGCCCGAAATTACTTTCCATAGAGGGACTTGCAGAAGTAGCCATTCGGGGCGTACAGGATCCGGCGTTGATGATCGAATTTGATATTGACCAGGTAGAGAGATTTAATCTTTCGCCACGACAAATATTGATGCAGGTGAGGGAGCAGCTAAGCTGGCGATCGGCCGGATTTGTGGAAGAAGGCATTTCGCGCTACAGCCTCATCATTCCGCCCAAATTCAAGAGTATTGCCGATATTGCCGGACTCAAGATCGAACTTCCCGGCTCCCGAAAACAACTGGTGCTGGATGACTTTGCGGAAATATCGGTACAGGATTATCCCGCCAAAACCATCAAGCGCATCAATGGTGATCCGGCGCTGACCATCGAGTTTGTAAAAGAATCCGGTGCCGATGCTTTTACGCTCGCTGAAAATGTGTTGACGGCTATGGACGAGGTCGAAGCCCTGCTGCCTGAAGAGCTTTCCCTCATGCTCACCGTCGATTCCACCGAAGAACTTCGACAGCAATTTGATGACCTTCAGTTGCAAGCTATTTTCAGCGGTATCCTGGTGTTTTTTGTGGTGATCCTGTTCATTCGAAAACTGCGGGCTCCATTTGTGATCATGGGCAGCGTGGCCTTTTCGGTGCTGCTGAGTCTGATCGTCTTATACCTGATGGGCTACAGTTTGAATATCATCACGCTGGCGGGAATTACCGTGGCGCTGGGAATGCTCATCGATAATGCCGTGGTGGTTTTTGAGCATCTGAATCCCGGGTTGCCGAAAGAAAAATCGGATCGAATTTCCCATATCACTAAAGAAATTGGGAATTCGGTAGTCCCGGTATTGGGAAGTACGTTTACGACCGTTGGGATCTTTGTCCCCTTACTTTTTGCCCTCGATGAACTCCGGATCTTCCTCGTTCCGCTGGCCGTTGCATTAACGGTTACGTTGGTCTGCTCAGTCCTCATTGCCTTCACATGGATTCCCTACTCGCTGGTCTGGCTCACCCCAAAAATATCCGAACAAAAGAAAACAAGCCGTGTTTCTAAATGGGTGAACCGGTGGCTGATGAAAAGTTTCTTACTGAAGTCGAAACTCCGCTGGGTCCTTCCGGTGATTTTAATTGGAGCGATCGGAATCCCCTTATTTGCCATAGAAGAGCCGGATTGGGATGCGGAAGAAGGAACCGTTTGGCCGGAATTCACACAAGTGTATTTTGATAACCGGGACGCTATTGACGGATGGATCGGCGGGCTGTCCAAGAAATTTTCAGAGGAGACCTATTTTGGAAGTCCATGGAGCCGGAACAATCAGCAAACGGTGAGCGTCTATATCCGTTCCCCTCAGGGCACTCCGCTTTCTGAGATCGACAAGATCGTACAGAACTATGAGAAGATCGTGGATCCGTACGCACATGCATTCACCTACTATGAGGCCAATATTTCGGAATATTTTGGAGCCCGCATACTTTTTGTGGTCGACCCGGATTTTGTTTTTCGATCTGAACCTTATCAGTTCTATGCTGAGGCGCAATATCTTGGGGCCCGCACCGGGAATTTTGCCACTTCTGTACAAGGGCTGAATATCCCCGGAATAAGTACGGGATTTGGAGGCGGCTCGTCCAATCATTCCATTCGTCTGCAGGGGTATTCCTATGATGAATTGCTGAACCTTGCTAAAGATCTTGAACGACGCCTAAAAACCAGTCGGCGAGTCAGGGAAGTGGATATCAACTCGAGTTATTACTCCCGCCGCGATGACTTTCAGCAGTATATTTTGCGACTGGATGAAGAACGAATTCTGGCAAATGACCTGAACCGGAGGGAAGTGATCTCCACGCTGATGCTGGATCTGAATCCCGAAAATACGGTCGGAAGAGTAGAATTTGGCGGACAGGAAATGTATCTGATCGGCCGCAGCGAGCGGGATAAAGCTTTTGAGGAAGATATGATGAATCGCACGCGTCAGTTTGGCGAGGTGAACTTCAACATCAGTCGGATAGGAGAAGTAGTGCAGGAAGGCGGGTTGAATGAAATTCGCCGGACCAACCAGTCGTATGAAAGAACGGTTTCGGTCGATTATTTGGGGAACTACAGAATGGGAAGGGAATTCATAGAATCGGTCGTTGAAACCACTCCGGTGCCGGTGGGAGCCAAGATCGAATTTGGGCGCGGATTTTTTGGATTTGGGAGTGACGACAGCAGCCGGAATTTCATTTTTGTGGCACTACTCAGCCTGCTAAGCGTGTGGATGATCGTCTCGGCCCTGCTGGAAAGCGTGAAATATCCCATTTTTGTGATCATGGCGGTTCCGTTTAGTTTGATCGGAATTATGCTGGGCGGACTGGCCAACGATATGGCTTTCGATCGAGGAGCCATCGCCGGGTCGCTGCTTTGCATAGGCGTGGTGGTGAATAACGCCATCCTCATCTATCACCAAAAACAACTGGAAAACGGCAACGGTATTTTTGGCTTGAGATGCTGGGTGCATGTCTACCGAAAACGCATCCGAGCCATTTTGATCACGACCGTAACCACCATCACCGGACTGATCCCCATGATGATCTTCGGCAACAACCAATTCTGGGAAAACCTGGCGATTGTGGTAATATGGGGGCTTTCAATAAGTACGATCTTGTTGCTGATAATGACGGGGTTGCGGGTGAGGGGTGATGGTTGGAAAGTTAAGAATTGATGGATCAAACGCAGAGTACTGTAACGATTATTAGAAATTGCTTAAACCTATAAATAATATTTAATTGTGAGTTATTTACCAGTTAATAAATTTAGAATAAATAAAGGCATCCTTTCAATATTTTTGCTCTTCTTAGTTGCCTCATGTGGAAAAATAGATGATGTCAACGAAGCAACTTACGAAGCTACAAAACAGCTGCATCCTAATGTGGTAGAAGTTCAGGATACTGAATTATTGGTTCCTTCAGGATTGGATGTATTAGAATCAGGTCTTTTAGTAATTGAATCGAATTTGGACTCTGGTAAGTTCAAATTTTTTAACCTTGATGAATATCAGATGATGGAGTCATTTGGTGTATCAGGAAGAGGACCTGATGAATATTCTGAAATGATTCAACATCCTGTTTCAACCACTTTTACAGGAAATACGCAACTCTATGATTGGGTCAAAAAAAGAATTCAAGTGTTTACCACATCGGTTAGTGATGATGGGAAAATGGTGTACTCAAAATCAGACGAATACATATTACCGCCTGAGTTAATGCTTTCCCAATATTCAGCATTCATTAATGACACTACGGTAGTTTCGAGTGGTGGATTAAGTAATGGATATATTTCTTTTACGAATGTGAACACCGATCAAACGACATACTTTAATCCTTTGAAGTACGATTTAAGTGAATATGAGTACAGAGAAAAAAGTTATCTATTTGAAAGTTTTTTCGGGGTGAACAATGAGAAGGAGCTTATAGCTGTGGCTTCAAAATATATGCCTGAATTGCATATAGTCAATTTTGAGGGAGAGATGGTAGCAAAAACAGATCTGCCATCTGATGTTGAGCTTGGAAAGCTTCAGGATATAGAAAACATGGAAGCTAATTTTTATGGGGTCACTGCTTCTGCGAATTACGTTTACGCTTCTTATGTAGGGAAATCGTTGAATGAAATGGATGAAGTTATAGACAATAATGAATTTCAGGATGTCGATCTTATCAAGCTATATAAGTTTGACTGGGAAGGTAATTTAGTGGACTCTTTTATATTAACAGGTGGACTGTATCGCTATTTGTCAGTAGACGAGGACAATAATCGTTTGTATTCCATCAACTCTATATCACCAAATCCTGAAGTTGTATACTTTGAAATGAAGTAGGGCAGGTTTGAGGCAGAGCTGCACTGGTCGGTCGTACGGAGCAAAAGATCGGAACGGGTGAAGAGTGATAATAGAAGTATGAAAACCTTGAGTAAAGACATAGCGAACTTTGCGCAGCCTTAGCGTTCATTGCGGTTACATAAAAATGCCTGAAATTAGATCAAATTAACTACTAACAATTCAATCAGAGATATGAACCTTACAAAACATCGAATTACTACCTGTACTTTGGCACTTCTGCTTATGGCAACCGGCTTTGGATGTGGCAATGGTGAAGATGATGCCTCAACCATCATAAAAGAAAACGGAGTGATCTATAACCCTGCTGAAGGGGCTTTGCAAGAAGAATCAGCTCCTGTAGAATTTGAACTGCTGGAAACCATCGATCTTTCCGGGATTGAGGAACCGGTGATCAGCAGCATTGGCTATCTCCAAATTGATGAAGCCGGCAATTTCTATTTCATTGACCGAAGGTTGAGTAAGCTGATCTCTTTGGATCCGGAAGGAAATCTGCGTTGGGAAACCGGAGAGGAAGGTAAAGGCCCGGGCGATTTCGAAAACCCATTTGGGATGAACGTTCACAACAATAAACTATTTGTGGCCAATATACAGGGTACACGGCTGGATGAATTTGATCTGAACGGAAATTTTATCAAGAGTTATGATCTCCCAAAAGATATTAGCTTTGCGAGCCTGGAAGATATTGGAGATGATGGTACGATCCTGATGAGTGGAGCTAATTTTGGAACGGTAGGCGCGTTGGTCTACACCATGGAATTGACCGATAGCCTTCGGGTCAAAGGCAATGTGAATATCATAGAAACCGAAGATGAGGAATACAGCAGGGCCACCATTCGGGGTGGAATCAAGTTGCTTGATGAGGGTTTCATCTACTCATACAACACGCAGTATATCCATCAGATGTATGATCATGAGGGGAATTTGAAAACGGAAGTCCGCCGCGATTTTGATGGAATTTTAGGTCCCGGTATTTATTCCACTGAAAACAGTGTGACGCTGTATGGCCTGGGAAATATCAGTTCTCCGGTATTCCTGGACAACGGAGGTTACCTGGTTCGGGTGCGCTATCCCACCAATATTGACGACCCACATACCTATGCCCGCCGGGCCTCAACCGGAGAAACCGATGAGCCGGCATATGCCGAAATTCTGGATGTATTCAATGCAAACCACGAATTGCTTTACACTTTCGATGATTCGGAGTTTGTGGAAGAATTGGGGAGTCTTTCCGTCCGGGACGATGAGGGATATTATTACTCATCGTTTAGTGATGAGCTGTTGATCAAGAAATACGAAGTGATCGTTGAATAAGCTTATTTCTCAACGGCATTCAGCAGATCCTGCATGTGGGAAATAATCTTCTCCCGAACAGGAAGCCCCTTTTCAAAGATCATTTCCTGCTTCTGCTTGTATTCCTTTCGGCCGGAATCCGTCTCAATTTTGATGGGCTCCATCCCGTGTTCACGCATGTCGTAAGGACTCGCCTGCATGTCGATGTAACGTGCTTCCATGGCCAGTTCGAAGGCTTCGAGGATGAGGAAGCTGGGAATCCACGGATACATTTTGAAGGCCCACTTGTAGAGATCCATATTGGAATGAATACACCCTGGCTGCTCGGTTTCGTGAAATTTCTCGCGGGAAAGCTCAAATTTATTCATTGGTTTAGCCGGCTTGGTGAAGAACCGAAAGGCATCAAAATGAGTGCAGAGCAGGGGGCGTGATTCCACAAATGCTGCCAGTTCATCCGGGTTCATGCGCATAGGCAATTGGTTGTGGCGTGGGTTATCGGTCTTGTACACCATGGCCCATTCGTGCATCCCAAAGCATCCGAATGAGGGCTTACTCTGCTGCGTATTTTCCAGCATGTTAAGCATCCATTTCAGGGAAGAAATTCGCTTGTCCGGAAAAACCATCGGATCCACAAAAGCAACATCGCCATCAACAGTGAGTTCCGAAACTTCCGGCAGCTCATCAAAATCAGAAAAGGAAAGGTTCACTCCAATCCCCGGCGACCATTTTCGAAAGTTAGACGGACGAAAAGCATAATATTCAAACAAGAAATCCATAGCGGGATTTTTTTCTTGCCGTGAGCGGGCTTCCAGATAGTCGTTCAGCAAAGCATCTACACGTTTTTCGTGAGCTACTTTTTGAGATTGCCACTCAGCTTCGGGAATGGTTTCTTGAGTTTCGATGTCTTGAATTTTAGTCAACATGTACCAAAGATAAGGAAAGATTGGTGACATAGTGATATGGTGATTTGGTAAAATTACCAGTTTGAACTTTATAGGTTGTATAATACTTGCCAACCAGTATCAAAAGTTTCTGACAATCACTACAATGAAATACTATATCACTATATCAACATTATCCAAAATTTCTGATTCGATTTAGATGCTAAAAGAAATCATAAACTTCATCATCCACCTCCGCCTTCACTACCAGTTCTTCATTCTCTCGGGGGGATATCTACTGGCGGCTTTGTTTGTGGGGGAGGTGAACTGGTCGCAGTTCTGGATGCAGTTTCTGAATGTTCATGTGTTGTTGTTTGGCGGAGCTACGGCCTACAATTCCTGGTGGGATAAGGACGAAGGTCCCATTGGCGGACTCAAATCACCCCCCAAAATGCAGCGCTGGATGTGGTTGGTTTCCATAGGAATACAATTTATTGGATTGATCTGGGCGTACACGATAGGCTGGAATTTCGCGATCATTTATGCCATCAGCATGTTGTTCTTCTGGCTGTATTCCTCTCCAGTCGCTCGCTGGAAAGGAAAGCCGTTGCTTAGTCTCATAGCAATTGGAGTGAGCACGGGAACCAATTCCTTTTTATTGGGATTTCTGGCTGCCGGAGGATATCCGATCACCTTTTTTGAAGATGCGATTGCAGTCGGAGTCGCCTTGGTCTTGCTCAGTATTTACCCGGTTTCCCAGGTTTTTCAAACGGAAGAGGATGCTGCCCGGGGCGATCAAACCTTTGCCGTCCGGTTTGGATTGATTGGTGTGAAGCGATTATTCGCCATACTTTTTCCCATCGGCTCAGCCATTTTGGGATGGGGATTGTATCTGCAAAGTCTCACCATCGGGTACCTTTTTATTGGGGTGAATATATTGGCGTACATGGGCTTGTCCGTTTTTGTGTGGAAACTTGAAGGCAAACCGGATGAATATCCTACTGTGATGAAGATCAAGTTTCTGGCTTCCTTCAGCTTCGTGATCTTTATTTTGGCCTGCATCGGCTACCAGACATTTTGGCTTTGAAGAACTCTATCCTCTCGATCGAGAATCCTGAGTTAATTTCGTAGTGAAATAGCCTTATCTTAATCCGTGACTAACATATCTCTCGTTCAGAGCTAAAGCTCTAAACCGGGGGATGTAAAATGTTGATTTCAAAAAGATAGTTTCTTCGAATCAACTATAAAGCTTTAAATATCGGTCAAACGGACTCTAAGCAGTCAGACCGAACACTCAATATTTTAAACAGTATGCCAACAATCTCCAAAAAATGGCTGGATAAAGTTCCCAAACCCCAAAAACCAGGCGAGCGTGTCGTGATCGGTATGTCGGGCGGAGTAGATAGTTCCGTGGCGGCCCTTCTGCTTAAAGAAGCCGGTTTCGACGTCATCGGTCTGTTCATGAAAAATTGGGATGAAGAAGATGAAAACGGCGTCTGCACTGCAGAGATAGATTATAAGGATGTGGTCCGGGTAGCCGGACAAGTGGACATTCCGTATTACAGCATCAATTTTGTTAAGGAATACTGGGATCGGGTTTTCACTTATTTCCTGGAAGAATACAAAGCTGGACGAACGCCTAATCCGGATGTGATGTGCAATAAGGAGATCAAGTTCAAAGCGTTTCTGAATCATGCGATGAAGCTCGGCGCAGACCATGTGGCTACTGGTCATTATGCTCGTTTAGCCACCGATCCCGACACCGGCAATCGAATCATGTTGAAGGGCGTGGACCATGGAAAAGATCAGTCATATTTCCTGAGTCAGCTTGCCCAGCACCAGGTGAAAAATGCGATGTTTCCACTTGGTGAGCTTGAAAAAGACGATGTGCGCGAAATTGCCGAAGAAGCCGGACTTGCCACGGCTCACAAAAAAGACAGTACCGGAATTTGCTTTATCGGTGAACGCGATTTCAAGGAATTTTTGAGTGAATATCTCCCGGCTCAACCCGGAGAAATGCGAGATCTGGACGGAAATGTAAAAGGTCAGCACGACGGCTTGATGTATCACACCCTGGGACAGCGGCGTGGTTTGAATATCGGCGGTAGCGGAGATGGCAACGGTCAGCCGTGGTATGTGATCGGCAAAGATGTGGAACGCAACATATTGTATGTGGGGCAAGGCAGCGATCATCCTGCATTATATTACACCGGATTACGTGCTTCACAGATCAACTGGATCGGGGGAGAAGCACCTGAACTGCCCATGAAATGCAACATCAAGTATCGCTATCGTCAACACGATCGTGGCGCCACGGTTTCCCTTCATCCATCTGGAAATGGCGATCTTTACGTAGAATTTGATAACAAAGAAAAAGCCGTAACACCCGGTCAGGCCGTGGTTTTTTATAGTGGCGATGTTTGCCTTGGCGGCGGAATCATTGAAGAAGCTTTTCAGGATAAGGACTATTTCCCGAATCAAGAAGTCAACAATTTGGCTAACGTAAGTTGATATAGTGATTTGGTGATATAGTGGTGGAGGTTGCAACGAATATCTCAAACTTGTCTAAATAATTTTGAGGTATAATCGATTTCCAAATTTCAAATCACCAAATCACTATATCACCCCTCACCACATCAAAAAATTTTCATCAAGAGTAAAAATACATGACTACAACAACCCAAGTGATAACCCTTGAGTTATTGGAAAAAGCGGTGGACTACAAAACTCATTTACAGCACATTGCAGATCTGTTTGAGCAAGGCCGGACCACCAACGAGGATAACCGCGAAAACATGCTGGATTACACCAAGATGTACTTGCAGCGTGTGGGGCGCTGGGACAGGCGTGGAAAGCTGAATGTTGAGCTGATCGAGAAGCTGGAATCTTTTCCCCGAAAAATGATATGGCTGGTATTGAATGAAGGCTGGTGCGGAGATTCTGCGCAAACGCTGCCTTTCATAAACAAGATGGCAGAAATGTCGGATAATATTTCACTGAGACTTATTCTGCGAGATCAAAACCTGGACGTGATGGATGAATTTCTCACCAATGGCGGTCGTTCCATCCCCAAGCTCATTGCCCTGGATGCGGACAGTTTAGACGTCATGGGCACGTGGGGACCTCGCCCGAAAGAAGCCTACGAACTGTACAAAATTCAACGTGATGATCCTGAGATCCCAAACGAAAAAGCGATGGAAAATCTACATTTGTGGTATGCAAAAGATCGGGGAAAAAGTATTCAGCAGGAATTTTCGGAACTGTTGGATGACTGGGCATAAGGATTCAAGATTTTAAATAAAAGATCGGGGATTCAGGAATAATTTTAAATTTTGAGTCTTTCACTTTGCCTATAACCGCTTTAGGAAAGATTTTGAGGTTTGCCAATTCTGTGATTAAATTGCCAAAAAAGAATTATGATTGCCAATTTAGACAAATACGGCCGGATCTTGATTCCCAAAAAAGTCAGGGAGCAGCTTAATATTTCTACTGAAACCAAGCTGAATATTGATGAAGATGGGAAGCGAATTATTATTGAACGGATGGAAGATGAATCTCCAATCATCGAAAAAGAGGGCGTAAAGGTGTTTACCGGTAAGCTGAAAGGCGATTTTGGGGAGGCACTCGAAAATGATCGAACCCAACGTATGAAAAAACTATTGGGCCAAGATTGATGAAAGTATTGTTTGACAGTTCCGCTTTGATAGCTGCTTTTGTAGAATCTCATCCAAAACATAACGAAGCAAGAAAGTGGTTGAGCAGGGCTAAGCGAAAGGAGATTGAATATGTGGTAGCCGGACATTCACTATTTGAAGTATACAGTGTGTTGACAAGTGCTCCATTTCAACCCAGGATCACTCCAGGAATAGCTCAGGAATTACTGAAAGAAAATGTGGAAGATCATGCTCAGATCATCACCCTTTCCAAAAAAGACCATCACAGAATTATTCAGAAATTAGCTGAGCAAAACCTAAAAGGTGGAATAGTGTATGATGCGATCATCGCAGAATGTGCTATAAAAGCTAAAGCTGATCAAATGATCACCTCAAATTCCAAAGATTTTGTCCGAATTTTCCCGGAGGACTCTATCCAAATCGTAAGCCTTTAATAATTAATGAGGAATATAAGATCTGGAGACAATTTTAAATTTTTCATCTTTAATTTTGAATTACTTAAGTATCTTTTCTTCCATTCAAATCCTTTGTAATACATGCTCCAGAAATTCCTAAAACATATTGCCCAAACCAGTGACGCTCCATTGGGACTGGAAGTCAGTCATGCAGAAGGCCCTTTCATCTACACCAAAGAAGGTAAACGATTTGTGGATTTCATTTCAGGAATTGCCGTAAGCAGTTTGGGACACCGGCATCCGAAAGTAGTAGAAGCCATTCACCAGCAAGTAGATAAGCATTTGCATGTAATGGTGTACGGAGAGTTTGTACAGCAGCCTCAGGTTGATTTTGCGGAGCTGCTAACCTCGCATTTGCCTAAGCAACTTGAGCAGGTTTATCTGGTGAATTCAGGAACTGAAGCCACGGAAGGAGCTCTGAAACTCGCCAAAAAATATACCGGTAGAAGTAAGCTGATCGGTTTTGAAAATAGTTACCATGGCGATACGCACGGTTCTTTGAGTGTGACGGGGAGAGATGTATATCGCGATCCGTATTTGCCTTTGCTTCCCGATGTGCATTTTCTGGAATTCAATTCATTTAAAAACTTAGATCTGATTGATGAAGAAACTGCGGCCGTTATTATGGAACCCATACAAGGGGAAGGCGGAATCATTCCTGCTCAAAAAGAATGGCTGCAAGAGATCCGAAAACGATGCGACGAAGCCGGAGTCTTGTTGATCTTTGATGAGATCCAAAGTGGATTTGGACGAACCGGGAAATTATTCGCATTTGAAGAGTATGAAGTGGTTCCCGATATCCTCTGCATGGCCAAGGCGATGGGAGGTGGAATGCCGATCGGGGGATTTGTGTCGTCGAAGGAAATTTTCCAGAGTTTTAAATACGACCCGCCGTTGAATCATGTCACTACATTTGGGGGACATCCGGTTTCTGCGGCTGCGGCTTATGCCAATCTAAAAGAGCTGCTTTCCGGGAATTATCTGCAGAGATCCAGAGAAATTGAACAGATCATCAAGGAAAAACTTCAGGGGAAAGGCATTGTTGAAGTCCGCGGAAAAGGGGCTATGCTTGGACTTCAGCTCGAAAGCTGGGAGCTCACTAAAAACGTAGTTGAGGACTGCTTCGAAAAAGGCATTTTACTTGGATGGACCCTTCACTCCAATACGCTGGTTCGACTTGCCCCGCCGCTCATCATTGAAGACGAATTGCTGGATGAAGTACTGGATTCGATTTTGGAGGCCATAGGAAAGCATTCGCAATGGAACGCGGATCTAGAGGATAGTCACTGATTTTTAATATAAAGAAGTCGCAAAAATTTCCGCGGACACCTGCCCGACCCGCTTAATCCGTGTCCTATTCCTTAGCCAAAATGGATGTGGAACCAGTTTTTTTAAGAATTTGTAGCAGAATAATCAAAAACAGGAGTTTCCATTACCTTATCGGGATTTTTACCTGATTTGATGGTTTGTTGAATTTTTTCGACCGTTTCTGGGGCAAAAAAATGTTCTCCAGTTTCTTCATCTATGCGTGCAGGGACGTTCTCAATGATATAAAATTTTCCCTCATACTCGATTGAGTAACTTACTTTTTTTTCCTTAAGATTAGTTTGGGAAGTACTCATGAAAGTCTCCTTTCTCTGTGACTGATCCACTTTTTGGGATCGGGTTCATACAATGTAATAATTTTAAGGATAGGGCGCGAAGGATAGCTGCATTGAATGTGAATAGGGCGATCTGAGTGGGTAAAGCCGAGAATCAGGCAACTAGGACCGTATTTATCGTTCGGGTACTTTTCTAAAATCTCGATCTTTTTAGTAAAAACTTCTCTTATTTCCTGAACCGAAATATTTCTAAGAATACTTTGATCTACTGCATGCCTTGAAAATTCAAAGTTTTCATCTTGTACCTTAGCGGATATATGTTCCTTAAAATTCATTAATTAAATAAACATAAAAGAAAATTTACTTCAAACTTATAGAAGCCCTACGCGATCATTCGCTCAATCTGTTATATTCGTGTTCGGTTCCTTTGCTACCATTGAAATGGAACGAGGATGACGCTGATCTTTGTGATGGCCACAGATTTTGGGATCTATAGAAGTCTTTTCTCTAACCTCTGAGGAGGATTCTATAATCAAATGAATCCTTCAATCCTCAAAATCATGGTTCCCCTTTCGTGGCAAAATAAAATCGGAATTACTACACTCCGCTAACCGTTTGATTAGCATAGATATCAATTAAAAATAACAGACCATGAAAACCATTAATCCAGCCAACGGAAAAGTCCTTCAAGAATATTCCGAAATGGAAATTGGGGAAATTGATTCCATCATTCAAAAAGCAAATACGGCTCAAGAAAATTGGAAAACTAAGAGCTTTGAAGAGCGAGCCGAATATCTTCGAAAGATAGCAGAGATCTTGAAAGCCCGAAAACATGATCTTGCCGAATTGATGGCCAGGGAAATGGGCAAACCATTGGCACAAGGTGTTGGAGAAGCCGAAAAATGTGGCTGGGTGTGTGAATATTATGCGGACAACGCAGCGTCTTTTTTGGAAGATGACATGATCGAAACGGATGCTTCCAAAAGCTATGTAACCTTCAACCCAATGGGGGTAGTGTTGGCCATTATGCCCTGGAACTTTCCTTTTTGGCAGCTTTTCCGCTTTGCAGCCCCGGCGCTGATGGCTGGAAATGGAGCCGTCCTCAAGCACTCCGAAAATTCCACCGGGTGTGCACTGGAAATTGAAAAGATCATCCACGAAGCCGGAATTCCCGAAGATCTGTTTCGGACGATCATAAGAGATAAATCGGGAATGAAGGAAGTCGTTCAGCATCAGGGAATTGCTGCGGTCACACTCACCGGAAGCACACGAGCCGGAAAAGCGGTAGCAGCTCAAGCCGGGGAAACCCTTAAGAAAACGGTGCTGGAATTGGGAGGAAGTGATCCATACCTCATTTTGGAAGATGCCAATATTAAAAAAGCAGCGGAAACCTGCGCCACGTCGCGGCTCATTAACAGCGGACAAAGTTGTATTGCCGCCAAGCGGTTCATCGTTACGGAAAAAGTGTATGAGGAATTTGTGGAGGAGTTCACCCGAATAATGAAGTCTAAAAAGGTCGGAGATCCATTGGAAGAAGGGACCGATATTGGTCCACAAGCGAGAGAAGATCTCCGGGATGGCTTGCATGATCAGGTTCAGGAGAGTGTGCAAAAAGGTGCGAAAATTTTATTGGGTGGAGAAAAACCCGTGGAAGCCGGGGCATACTATCCGGTCACCATTCTGGAAAATGTTCGATCCGGAATGCCGGCATATAAAGAAGAACTATTCGGTCCGGTAGCTGCCATCATCAAAGTGAAGGATGAGGAAGAAGCTATAAAGGTGGCCAACGATACCAATTTTGGATTGGGAGCGGCCGTGTTTTCTGAAGACCTGGAGAAAGCAGAAGAAATTGCCGCCAATAAACTCGAAGCCGGCTGCTGCTTCGTAAATGAATTCGTAAAATCGGATCCGAGACTGCCCTTTGGCGGAATCAAACAATCGGGCTATGGGCGTGAATTAAGTCTGTATGGAATCCGCGAATTTGTGAATGCAAAGACGGTGTATGTTGGGTGATATAATGATGGAATGGGTTTTATAACCCTCAAACCTGTTCCATCATTTAGGATGTATTATATGATCTCTTTGTGTAAACCTAGCAACCTCACCAAATCACCCTATCACCATATCACTCTAACCCTTATCTTAAGTTCGAAATAAATCAAAAACAGACCGTGCGCATACGACTTCAACAAATAAATCCCACCATTGGGGATCTTTCCGGAAATAAGAAATTGATCTTAGAAGCTATTCATCAGGCCGAGAAAGACGATATTGAACTATTGTTACTTCCTGAACTGATCACATGTGGCTATCCGCCTATGGATCTGCTGGAGCGCGAGGTGTTTCGGGAATTACTGTATCAAGTAAATAATGAAATTGTAAAAGCTACCAGAGAAATGGTTGTTGTATTTGGCTCCATCACAAAGAATAAAAGTGGTCTGGGACGCAAGATGTTCAATTCTGCGATTGTAGCTCAACATGGAAAAGAAACAGCCCGGGTTCATAAAGCATTACTGCCTACATACGATGTTTTTGACGACCTTCGGTACTTTGAACCGGGAAATGAGTTTGAGCCTGTGATCATCAATGGATTTCCGTTTGGGATCACGGTTTGTGAAGATATCTGGTTCAACGATAACGACATTCAGTATCACATTTATGACAAAAATCCGGCAGAGATCTTAGCTGATAAAGGAGCCAGGGCGATCATCAACATTTCGGCCTCTCCATTCAATAAAGATAAGCCGGTAACGCGGAAGAACATGCTTCAAAAGCATGCGAAAAATTTGGGACTACCACTGTTTTATGTGAATTCAGTAGGGGCACAAACCGAGCTTATTTTTGATGGCGATTCTCTCGCTTTTGATGGAACCGGCACTATGAAATCCCGTTCGAAACGTTTTGAACCAGATGCGATCGATATCAATTTCAACCCGCAGAATAATGAAGTGGAAGCGATCTCTGATGTGGAATCAAATTTCGAGAATCCCCCCAAAGAGCAAGTGATGTTTGAGGCTATACGGTTGGGTGTTCGGGATTATTTGAAGAAGTCTGGTGCTGCAGAGAAAGTAATTTTGGGTTTAAGTGGTGGTATCGATTCTGCACTGACGGCTGTGATAGCCAAAGAAGCGTTGGGTGCTGAAAATGTGAAAGCCGCAACCATGCCTTCGGAGTTTTCTTCGGAGGGAAGTGTGAGCGACTCAGAGAAACTGGCTCAGAACCTGGGCATCGAGTTGCTTGAAATTCCTATTAAAGAAATTTTTAAGGCGTTCAATAATGCTTTAGCTCCACATTTTGAAGGAACGGATTTTGGCATTGCGGAAGAAAATATTCAAAGTCGCTCCCGGGGAGATCTGCTGATGGCGCTGGCTAATAAATTTGGCTATATGTTGCTTAATACGGGCAATAAATCCGAAATGGCGGTGGGCTATTGCACACTCTATGGGGATATGGCAGGTGGATTGTCGGTGATCTCGGATGTGTATAAAACGGAGGTTTTTGATATTTGTCGCTGGCTGAATGCAGAATTTTATGGGGAGGAGATCATCCCTGAAGCTATAATCAACAAACCGCCAAGCGCAGAATTACGTCCCGAACAAAAAGATTCAGATTCTTTGCCTGATTACGGAACTTTAGACACTATATTGAAATACTACCTCGAGGAACAGCGATCAAGAGAGGAGATCATCAAGGCCGGAATGGATGCGCAGACGGTAGATAAAACCCTTCGATTGGTCGATCTGAATGAGCATAAACGCAATCAGGCACCTCCGGGATTGAAAGTGTCGGCTAAAGCGTTTGGTACCGGCCGGCGCTGGCCCATCGTTCAAAAATGGACGGGACAGGAAAAAAGCTTTCCTGATCTGAAAAACTGATCCTTCAGGGCGCTAAAAGCTGGTCATTTCTCGTTAGTGCACTTGTGTTGAAAGTTCCCAATTCAGTGCAATTATTAGTACTTTAATCAAAAACTATTCAAAATCATCTTCACTCCATGATAAATATGCTACGCAAAACGGCTATTGCCATAACCTGTTGCTTCTTTCTGGCGCCTGCAACATTTGCTCAAGACCAGGATACTTCCGCAACAATAGATCTCAAGGAAATGCCCTTGCGACTTCTGGATTACAGAAGTCCGATGCAGGGAGTAACTCCGGGCGATAAAACTGCCGAACAGCCGGCGATGAAGGAACTGGATAATTTCCAGAAAGATATTATGAGCCGCGTCTCGGATATCTATCGTATCCATATCAAAGCGATGGAAGCTCAGGTCAATAATGATCCTCTGGAGGCTGAAGAACAGATCAATGATGCTTTAGCAGCCACTCAGGGTTTGTTGGATGATTATCCTGAAATTCGCGGAGATCGCCGGTTCACCGAATTATACCGGTCAGTAATAGCAGAATACCGGGAATTCTATGGGATCACCGAAACTGGGAATGAACCTGAGGGCGAGATCTTTGCTATTCAGGAAGAGCTCTTTTCTGAAGATGACAGCTGGATGGTTGAAGATTATGACTTTCCTGATGACCTGAATTTCAACAAGACGGATGTCCCGCTTATTCAAAATGATAAAGTGAATCGTCACTTGGTTTATTATACCCTGCGCCGCCCTGAAGTAATGGAAACCTGGTTGGAGCGTGCGGTGAAGTACCAGCCTATGATGCGCAAAATATTTCGGGAAGAAGGTACTCCGGAAGAACTTACCTATTTGGCTTTTATTGAAAGTGGATTGAATCCCAATGCTCGCAGTTGGGCTGCTGCGGTAGGAATGTGGCAATTTATACAAGCCACAGGATCAGTGTATGGTTTAGAAGTAAACTGGTGGATTGATGAGCGTCGTGATCCCGAAAAAGCAACGCGTGCTGCTGCCCGGCATTTGAAAGATCTTTATAATATTTGGGGCGATTGGCATTTAGCGATGGCCGGTTACAATATCAGTCCACGGGGCCTTAAACGTGCTATTCGCAGAGCGGGTGGGGTGGAAGATTATTGGGCTGCTTACCCATATTTACCGAGAGAAACCCGCGGTTATGTACCGGGTTTTATTGCCACCACTATGATCGGGATGAATCCGGAAGAGTTTGGTTTTCAGAAAGAATATCCCGGAGAGGCGTATAGCTATGAAGTTGTAGAAGTAGATGGCTTGATGGAGCTGGCTGAGCTTGCTAAAGCAGCCGGTATTACAACCGAGGAACTTAAAGAATACAATCCTGAACTATTGCGATGGGCAACACCTCCGGGAGGTAAGTATCCTTTGAAGCTTCCTGTGAATACCAAGCAAGAATTTCTGGCAAACTATGATGACATTCCTAAGGAGAACAGAACTCAGAATATAGCTATGCACACGGTGCGTAGCGGGGAGTCGCTGGGAATCATTGCCAGAAAATATGGAACTACGGTAGCTGGCTTATATGCATCCAACGAAAGTTTGTCGAGCACTATTTATCCGGGACAAAAGATCGTTGTTCCACTTCCAAGGGGAGCTGCTTCTCAAATTTCTGCGAATCAGCCTACCAATCAGCAGCGAAGTGTGAATACCAGTCGTAGTTCTAATCAACAAGTTAGTAAGCCGGCAAACTCTACAGCGGTATCCTACAAGGTGAAAACCGGAGATACGGTTGGCCATATTGCGGAATGGTATGATGTAAGAGCATGGAATATTCGCACATGGAATGGCATCGGAAACACCATTCGTGTTGGGCAAAACCTGACGGTTTACGTTCCTGAAAATCGAAAAAACCATTACGAAAAAGTCAACTCTTTGAGCTATGCAGAAAAGCAAGCCATTGAGCGAAGACAGCGTAGCGGTGAAAATATCTTTTTAGCTTCAGCCACCTCAAACGATGGAGATAACAATACAACCTATACCGTTCAGCAAAATGACACCCTCAGCGAAATTGCTGAAAGTTTTGGGGTGAGTGTCAGTCAGCTAAGACAACTGAATAACATTTCTGGAAATCGTATTTTTGTAGGACAAACACTCCGAATTTCAGCAAACTAATTACGGATGACCAAAAAGGGAAAATACAGATCAGGACTACTTGCAGCTGTTGTGCTAATGGCATCTGTTGGCATTGCTGCACAGCAAACGGATATCTACTTTCTGATCAAGAAAAACTTCAGCATCTTCAGTAAAGCGTACGAAACCGTTGCACTGGAATATGTAGACGAAGTGGATCCCGAGATCCTGATGCGTACCGGTATCGACGCCATGCTGGAGACCCTGGATCCATACACAGTGATGTTCAGCGAATCACAAAACGAACAGGCGGAGATCATGTCGCGCGGCAACTATGCGGGCATTGGGATAGAAGCCGGATTTCGTGATGGGGAAGTGGTAGTTGTGGCGCCCAGAGATGGTGGGCCTGCAGCCAAAGCAGGCATCCGGGCCGGTGATGTGATCGTGGCAGTTGATGGAGTTTCAACAGAAAACCTTCAGCCCGAGGAGGTGAATACACTTACCCAGGGTGAGATCGGTTCAGAGATAACCATCACAATTCGCCGTTTCGGTATCGATCAGCCTATAGATTTTACCTTAACGCGAGAGAACATCGAGGTTACCAATATTTCGTATTCGGGATTTATTGGGGATGAAAGCAATACCGGGTACATACGTCTTTCCCAATTTGGATCTAATTCCGGTGAGGAAGTCAGGGAAGCGATGCTCGAGCTTATGGATAATGACGGGCTGAATGGCTTGGTACTTGATCTCAGGGACAATCCCGGGGGAATCTTACAAGAAGCTGTTAAGATCATTGACAAATTTATTGAGCCCGGCATCACAGTTGTGGATATACGGGGAAGGTCGTCTGAGTTTAACCAGGCGTTTACAACTCGTGAGTCGGTGATGTTTGAAAAGCCGGTCATTGTTTTGATGAATGGCGGAAGCGCAAGTGCATCTGAAGTGGTAGCCGGTGCATTGCAGGATCTGGATCGAGGTCTCATTATTGGGGAACAAAGTTTTGGAAAAGGATTGGTACAGGTGGTAAGACAGCTTCCATATAATACATCTCTCAAGATCACGATTTCCCGGTATTATATTCCCAGTGGGCGTAGTATTCAGTCTGTTCAGTATACACATCAGGGACGGAATGCGGTGGTGATGAACGATTCTTCCAAGAAGGAATTCAAGACCCGGAACGGGCGAACTGTATATGAAGGAAGAGGCATTGAACCCGATGTAGCTATCGATAACAACAAGCCGAATATCCTGGAAGTAGCCCTTCTTCAGCAAGGTTTGTACTTCGATTTTGCCACTAAATATGAAGCTGAGCATTCCGTATTTGATCACGTTAGATTACCGGATGAGGTCTTCAACAATTTCAGGGAATTTCTGGAAGAGCAGGAATTCAGCTATCAAACCGATGCTGAGAAGATGTTGGCGCAGCTATCCTCACAACTCGAAGAAGTAGACACGGCAGATCAGCAGCTACAGGAATTAGAAAAGGCTATTGACAGGGAAAAGGAACTTATTTTTGAAGATTCAGAAGCAGATATTCGACGTAACTTGTTCCTGGAACTTACCTCTCGTTATCAAGGGCAGGCCGGAAGGGTAGAGGCCGGACTCAAATCTGACTCCGATATCATAAAAGCCCTTGAATTTATTCAGAATTCCTCTGAGATAGATAAAATATTGAGAGGGGAATAGTGGATGCTTCCAAAAGCTGATCTTCATATACACACTACTTGTTCAGATGGGAAAATGTCGCCGGAGGAAGCGGTAGAGTTAGCGGCTGAGAAGAAGCTGCAATGTCTGTCGATCACAGATCACGATACCTGTAAAGCCTATCATCAGGCCAAAGGCAAGGCGGCTGAACTTGACATTGAACTGATCCCCGGAGTGGAGATCACCTCAACCCTTGATGATAAAGAAGCCCATATTCTGGCGTACAACTTTGACCCGGATACCAATTACCTGGAGGATTTCCTTAAATCTCAGAAGAAAGCCCGCAGAGAGCGTATCAAAGGCATCATCGAAACGGTGCAGAAAAATGGGGTTGAGGTTGACTTCGATGAGGTTTGGGCAGAAGCAAATGGAGCCAATATTGGGCGTCCACATCTTGCCCAGGTGCTCATTCAGAAAGGGTATGTCAGCTCTCACAAGGAAGCTTTTATCCGTTATCTGAGCAATCAAAAACTGGGTTCAATTGAAAACACCTATCCCGATTATCGTGAAGTGATAGAGATCATCAAAAATGTAGGTGGAGCGAGTGTGGTTGCGCATCCCGGAAGAATGTATTCCGATGCAGAAATTCAGCAGTTTATAGATGCCGGAATTGATGGGATCGAATGCATACATCCGAGTCACAATTTCAAACTGCAAAAGAAATATACTGAACTGTGCGAATCAGAAAGCTTACTTATGACCGGCGGAAGTGATTCTCATGATCATATTGAAACCGGATATACAAATGTGGGGGTTGTCACAATAGCGTATAAGTATGTGGAAAGGCTCCTAAGAATGACCGAACAACGAAAAAATATTACTGAAATAAAACATTGATATGGCACACGAATTAATTGAAGGAGATACGACTCCGGGTAAAGTGAAAATTGGCGTTGTGGTTTCGAAATGGAATTCCATGATTACCGATAAAATGCTGTCCGGCGCTTTAAAATCTCTTAAAGGAAATGGAATTGCGGAAGAAGACATCACAGTGGTTCGCTGCCCTGGCTCGTATGAGATTCCGCTGGCGGTTCAAAAAGTGTTGGAAAGAAGAGAAGTGGCCGGAGTGATTGCGTTGGGTGTTGTGATAAGGGGAGGGACACCACACTTTGAATATGTTTGTGACGCAGTAAACCGTGGTATCACCGATCTTATTTTAAAACATAATAAACCGGTTGCCTTTGGAGTTCTTACAACCGACGATGTGAAACAAGCCCTTGAACGGGCTGGAGAGAAGGGAAACAAGGGTAGCGAAGCTGCTTTAGCCCTTCTCGAAATGATCTCATTGGATCAAAAACTATCATCCTGACTTTTATAATAAGCTTGATAAAGGACCGGCAAAGCTCTAATTTTCAAAGCTTCAAAACAAGCCCTAAAATCACTTGAAAGAGCTCACTTTAACAAAGACCAAACAGACTGACAAGGACAAACAGCTTCAGGATAACCTGAAAGCTGCTGGAGAAATTCCTGTTCATATTGCAATTATAATGGACGGCAATGGAAGATGGGCAAAAAGCAGAGGCAGTATTCGCCTGCACGGCCACAAAGTTGGCGTTGATTCCGTTCGCGATATAACAGAATCGTGTGCACAGCTTGGCGTCAAATATCTCACCTTGTATGCATTTTCAACGGAAAACTGGGGACGTCCCTCGGCAGAAGTAAGAGGACTGATGAAATTGTTGGTTTCTTCGCTCCGAAAGGAAGTGGACAACCTGAATAAAAACGACATTCGCCTGACCACCATTGGTCAAATGGATCGTTTCCCACAGGATTGTAAGAACGAGCTGCAAGAAGCTATTGAGCTCACTAAAGATAATACACGGCTTGAACTTTGCCTGGCACTGAGTTATTCCGGCCGTTGGGATATCACCGAGGCAGTAAAAAAAATTGCAACACATGTAAAAGATGGGCGTTTAGATCCTGAATTGATCAATGATCAAATGATCGGTGATCATCTTTCAACAGCTGATGTGCCGGATCCAGAACTTATCATTCGAACCAGCGGAGAATATCGGATCAGTAATTTTTTGTTATGGCAGCTGGCCTACTCCGAATTGTACATTACCAAGACATATTGGCCCGATTTCAGACGAGAGGAATTATACGAGGCGATTGGTTCCTTTCAACAAAGAGACCGTCGGTTTGGAAAACTTTCCTCACAAAAAGACGAAAACGGTATTTCATCTCGTTTCTTTAATAAAAAATCCTAAGCATTTAACCAAAAGGCACGTTGTTACTTTTGAAAAGACTATTTATTGCTACCGTTGTTTTAATCGGATGTACCTCATTTCTTACACAAGCACAGGATATTGAACTGACCGATCCCACCCTGTTAACTCCATCTGAGTACCAGATCACAAACGTTGAGGTTGAAGGAAACGAAAGAACACGTGCTCAGTTCATCATCAACGCGAGTTCCCTTACAGTTGGGAGTAGTCTTGTTTATCCCGGTGATCAGCTCTCAAGAGCGGTAGAACGGTTATATAACTCGGGGCTGTTTTCGGATGTGAAAGTATATATAACCCAGCGAACCGAAAGCGAGATCCAATTTCTAATTGAAGTAACAGAGCAGCCAAGAATTCTGGAATACAAGCTTCGAAACATTAAGCGGTCTGAACGGCGGGATCTTCGAGACCTTTTGGTGATCACACCGGGTACTGTTATTTCCGAAGCTACCAAAGGTCAGGCTGTAAACACCATCAAGAGGTTTTATCGGGAAAAAGGATATTGGTTCACCGAAGTTGAAGTGATGACCGAGGAAGTTGAAGAAGTAGAAGACCGTTTACGTCTAATCTTTAACATTGATCCCGGCAGCCGTTTAGAGATCAAGGATATTGAGTTTATTGGAAACGATAGTTTTTCGGATCGTAAACTCCGCCGGAATTTAAAACCCGTTAAAGAAGATGCCTGGTGGAAGATCTTTGGGAAAAAGGTGTATAAAGAAGATGAGTATGAAGAGGGTACCCAAAGCCTGTTGGATTTCTACCGCAAAAACGGTTACGTGGATGCCAGGATCATAAAAGATTCTATTTATACAAAGTCTTTTGATGGGTTATTCAAAGAAAAAGAAGGGTTGAAATTAGAACTGACCATCGACGAAGGCCCTCAGTATAAAGTCAGAAATGTTAGCTGGGAAGGGAATACGGTTTACACGGATGAGCAGTTATCAGAATCTCTGGGTTTTCAGAAAGGAGATGTATTCAACGAACAGAAATTTGAAGCGAATACAACCATCAATGCAGATAATTCTGATATCATGAGTTTGTATCAGAATATTGGATATCTGTTTTTCCAGGCTGTTCCTAATATCGAGAAAGTAGCCGAAGATTCTCTCGATATCCATTTTGATCTATATGAGGATGAAATTGCCAATATCCGTCAGGTTGATTTTGTTGGCAACTCCCGTACCCACGATAATGTGGTACGAAGAACCTTGCGTACCATCCCCGGGAACCGATATAGCAGAGATGCCATCATTAGGTCCATTCGCGAATTAGGCCAACTTGGCTTTTTTGATCCGCAGAACATTCAACCCGATCTTGTACCCAATCAACAAGAGAAAACAGTTGATATCACCTATCGTCTGGATGACAGCCAAAGCACCAGTAATTTTGAATTTTCAGGTGGTTATGGTGGATCTAGTATCGGAGTGATCCTTTCCGCAAGTGTCAATTTCAACAACTTCTCTTTACAAAGAGCTTTAGAGAAAGGAGGATGGACACCAATACCTACTGGTGATGGACAAAAACTATCGCTGGGTGTACAGGTAACCGGAACGGGATATCAGAGCTATAGTTTTGGATTTCAGGAGCCCTGGTTCAGAGGTAAGCCGACTTCCTTAGGATTTAACGTCTCCTACAACCTGTTGAACTATCAGGGTTTTAACGAGCGGAATGAATTATTCTCGAGTTCTATCTCGCTGGGTAAACGTCTTAAGTGGCCGGATGATTATTTCTCAACTCGTACCGTTTTAGGCTATCAGTTGTACAATGTAAGTGGAACCGAAGCTTATTTTGCAGAAGGGTCTTCTAATTTGTTAACACTAAAACAGGTATTGGAAAGAAATTCACTGGATAATCCAATGCTGCCCAATGCAGGGTCAAAATTCACCCTTTCTTTTGAGGCCGCACCGCCCATGCCGAAGTTCTCTGAATTCTATAAGATCAGAACCGAATATCAGCATCACGTGCCGATAGTGCAGAAACTAGTACTGACAACCCAGGTCCAGTATGGTTACATCGGTTACTTCACTGAGAACAAACGTACCGATCTCAACAAATTCTTACTTGGTGGTACCCAGTTGCAGCAGCGTCAGAGCTTCTTGTATGATAATATTGACTTGAGAGGGTATCCGGGATCCACCCAACAAAGTATCGCACCTATTGTAGATGGTCAGAAGACAGGAGGTACTATGTTCAGTAAATATTCATTGGAGATGAGGTACCCTGCAGTTTCTAATGACCAAGTTCAGATTATTCCTTATACTTTTGTGGACGCGGGTAATTCCTTTGTCGACTTCAGTACTTTTGATCCATTCAAAGTTAAACGGTCGGCTGGTTTTGGCGTGCGTCTATACTTACCGGTTTTAGGCCTGGTTGACTTGAGCTACGGATATCGGCTCGATGGGGTAGATGTGCCTAACACCAACAATGATGTCATGCCCGGAAACTGGGAGTTTTTGTTTAATATAGGGTCACCATTCTAATGAAACCTCGAATTTCGTACCTACTTATACTTATAGCGATGATGTTTGCCGGGCTGTATACAGCTCAGGCTCAGGATCAAAAGATCGGATTCTATGAATCTGATTTCATCCTGGAGCAAATTCCTGAATATGATGGGATACAGCAACAACTGAATCTGCTGAGTAGTCAGTGGAAAGAAGAAGCTGAAGAGCTACAGCAGGAGATCAGTGAGCTGGAAGAAGATTATGAAGCTAAGGAAATACTATATACCGAAGAAATACGTAATCAGAAGCAGCAGGAAATAGCCCAAAAGAAAAAGGAGCGTGAACGGTACTTGTCTCAGAAATTTGGTCCTGAAGGGGAGTATTTTTCAACCCAAAGGGAGCTGCTGGAGCCAATACAACGGCAGGTATACACTGCCGTACGAGCCGTAGCGGAGGATCAAAACTTTGATTATGTCTTTGACCGTTCAGGCGATATTTACATGGTGTATGCGAACAACGAATTCAATCTGAACGAAGATATTTTGCTGGAACTTGGTATTGAGTTGGAAGACCAATAATCGGTTCCTGAGATCATTTTAACAAACAAAAACAAAAGTAACATAGAATGAAGAAACTAACGGCACTTGTCCTTTTTGTGAGCTTGTTTGCTATACAGGATGTATTTGCACAAGTGAATATAGGATATACCAATCCCGCACGAATTTTAAGTCAGCTTCCAGAAGTGGAAGAAATTGATGCTGAGATTCAGGCTTTAATAGAACAACGCGATCAGGAGTTGGGAGAAAGAGCGGCACAATTGCAGCAGGAATTTTCAAATTACGAACAATCCATGACTGCCCTTTCTGAACAAGAACGCAGTACCCGTGAGCAAGAACTCATGGAGAAAAATCAGCAGTTTGAACAGCAGCGTGAAGTTATGATGAATGAAATTCGTCAAAAGCGTGCTGAACTCATGGCTCCCGTAATTGAACGAATGAATGTTGCCATGGATGAAGTGGCTCAGGAAATGGGGCTGGATCTGATTCTTAATGAGGGGACCTCATATGGCGATTCCATCATCTTTTTCGCCAAAAGCGAGCGCCTTAATGTGACCGACGAAATTATCGAAAAACTAAACTAAAAAACGCCACAAATTACGATACGATGAAGAAATTAAGTTTACTGTTTATTTCCTTTGTTATTGCTTTTTTAACTATTGATGTTGCCAAAGCACAGGAAGAAATGAAAATCGGGTATGTAAACCCGCAAGCTGTTTTAGCAAAAATGCCGGAAATGGCTGCTATCCAGCGAAGATTACAGAATTTTGCAGAACAGAAACAGCAGGAATTATTGCAGAAAGAGCAAGACTTCCAAACGGCTGTAACAGAATATGAGCAAAAAGCCGGTGTTAGAACAGAAGAAGCAAACCAGCGCGAACAGCAAAGGTTATCTCAAATGCAGGAAGATCTGATGGCTGCTCAGCAAGAGGCTGAAACTGCTTTACAGCAACGCCGTCAGGAATTATTGAGCCCAATGTTCACTCAAATTGGTACTGCTATTGATGCAGTTGCTGAAAATATGGGGCTTAGTTATGTACTGAACACCACCACTTCAAGTGGCGATCAAATTATACTGTATGCTTCTCAGGAATATCAGGAAAAGTATGATATTACCGATGAAGTTATGAACGAACTGGGTGTGAACTAAGACCTGCCGTTCAGCTTCACAGTAGAATATATTTAAGCCGTTCAAATTCTTGAACGGCTTTTTTTATTTCACATTCTTTTTTCGGTTTCGGATATAATCCTCAAAAATATATCCACCGAGGTCGTCAAGGGAAGCAAAATAGGCTTTACCCTTATTGGCTTCGGTCATTTCCCGCACAAAACTTTGCAGGTAAGGATCCTGAGCTATCATAAAGGTAGTGATGGTGATCTGGTCTCTGCGACATTTCACGGCTTCATCTAATACCTTATTCACGATCTTTCGATCCAGACCAAAGCTGTTTTTATAAAACTTACCGTTCTCGATCATACAAGAAGGTTTCCCATCAGTTATCATAAAGATCTGCTTGTTGGCATATTTTTTACGTTGCAGAATATGCCGAGCCATCTCCAGCCCTTGCTTGGTATTGGTGTGGTAAGGCCCCACTTTCAGATAGGGAAGATCATCTACAGATATCTGCCAGGCCTCATTTCCAAAAGCAACAATGTCCAGCGAATCTTTAGCGTAATTGTTCATAATGAGTTCAGACAAAGCCATCGCAACTTTCTTTGCAGGCGTGATGCGATCTTCCCCATATAAGATCATGGAGTGACTCAGATCTATCAAAAGCACGGTTGCAACAGAGGTGTAATGATCTTTTTCATACACTTCCAGGTCGTCTTCCTGCAGGTTGAAAGCATCTATAGAGCTGTGGTTAAGCATATTCAGCATGGTGCCAACACTGTCGATCTGGCCAATATCATCACCGGGATTCCACTTTCGGGTTTCTGGTTGACGTTCCATTCCCTTTCCGGTGTGGGGTGTTTTGTGTGAACCAACACCGCCTTTATCCAGATTCTTGAAGATCTCTTCGAGCGATCGTTTTCGAAGGCTGCGCTCCGATTTCTTTGTCATTATAAGGGCGTCTCCATCCTGATCTTTTTGAATGTAGCCCCGATCCTGAAGTTCTTCTATAAAATCTCCAAGCGAATAACCTTCGTCAAACTGATCGGTGATGTCGTACTCTTTATCCAGCTCGGTAAGCCATTGCAAAGCCTGAGATACATCTCCGCTGGCTATGGTGAGCAGTTGCTGAAATAAATCCCAAAGGGTATCGAAAGGCGATCTTCCCTTATTGTTGGCAAAGCGTTCGTCCCATTCAAAGTATCTAAAATCCATGATCTCCTCTTTATACTTCCAAATACTTACTATGGCAAATGAGTTCCATAAATTCAGAAAAGAATAGCGCAGATGGATATATTTCACTTCTAAAAAAACAAAATCTATGAAGGAAAATCAGGTTGAAGATCGGCTCAAATTTGAACGGCAATTGTGGAGTGAAGGCTATGCCCGCGTGATGGGATTGGATGAAGTGGGGCGTGGCTGTCTTGCAGGACCGGTAGTGGCTGCCGGAGTTGTGTTTAAACCGGAAACGGACATCCCCGAGATCAGAGACAGTAAGTCGATCAATGAGAAGTCGCGGCTTTTGCTTGCAGAACAGATCAAAGAGGAAGCTCTTTTCTGGACTGTTCAGGAAGGTAGTATTGATGAAATTAATGAGCTCAATATCTTGTGGGCTTCCCTTCACACCATGCAAAAATGTGTGGATGCGGCTTCCTTACCGCCCGATTATTTGCTGGTAGATGGAAACCGTTACATTAATTCTCTGATACCATATACCTGTCTGGTGAAAGGCGATGACCGGTCCATGAGCATTGCTGCAGCTTCTATTCTGGCAAAAGTATACCGTGATGAGTTAATGCGAGATCTGCACGAAGAATTTCCGGAATACGGATGGAATTCCAATGTGGGATATCCGGCTCCTGTTCACAAAAAAGCCCTAAAGGAATACGGGTACACCGATCATCACCGTACTACGTTCAAGCTTGGTACCAACAAAAAGCGAGTAAATATCACAAGTTGATCACCCGGGATAACCGCCGCCGCTTCCGATATAATCCCGCAGAGAATTGATCTCATTTTTTTGATTGGCGATCACGGTCTTTACCACATCTCCGATGGAGATCACGCCAACAACCTTCTCATCTTGCATAACGGGTAAGTGACGAATCTTTTTCTCCGTCATCAGCTGCATGCACAAATTTACAGTGTCGCTGGAATTCACCCGAATCACTTTATCGGTCATGATATCTTTGACGGGGGTTTCTTTGGATGTGCGACCTTTCAGTATCACCTTATTCCTGTAATCCCTTTCTGAAATTATACCTTCCAGATTTTGATCTTGCATAACAAGAAGCGCTCCAATATTGTAGTCGGCCATTTTTGCAATCGCATCGTACACTGTGTCACTGGGCTTGACTGAATAAATGTCCCTTCCTTTTTGATTTAAGATCTCTTTTACCTGCATAGTACATCCCCATTTCTTGTGGTTAATTACATGTAATAAAAGCAATTTTTTCAAATATGCAAGAATCGGTCAGGATGACTCCTGTACACCGGCCGTTATTTCATGATCTTCGAGCCACTCAAATATAGCTTCAAAAGCGGTTGCACGTATCTCTTCTTGGGATAAAAAGACATCGTGAATGGCTCCTGAAATAACCGAAAAGTCAACTTCAGGGCCCAGCTTGGCTCCATATGAGCGGATGTGATGCACGTTCAGTACCATGTCGGTCTTTAGGATCACATCATTCCATTTTCTGTAAAAACTGGATTTGTCGGAATGTAAGATGAGGATGGGAATATTGATCTCTGAGTGTTTGCGAAGGAATTTTTGAGCCCGGTATACCGCATAGACCCATTTGAAATAAGCCGGAAAGCCATCAGCCGGTTTCCATTCGGTATTGTATTCCCACTCGCCATATTTCTTTTGAAGTATGCTGGCACTGTATAAATGCGAAAGTGATTTTTTTCGGGATGCATAGGGCGCAAAAAAGGAGATCAGCCCGGAGGCAGGTAACAGTATTTTGCGGAGCCATTTAGGAAGGTTGAACTGCAGAAAGGGAGAATTAAAAATAGCCGCGCTGACCTTCCCTTTATACTTCCCTTTATTCAAATAATAACTTTGTATCAATGCTCCGGTAGAATGCCCCAGGAACAGCAGTTCCTGATCCGTTTCGCTATGTATGACCTCGATGGCACGATCGATGTCTTCAAAATATTCGGTTATGGAACGGCAGTAGTTAGGGTGTTGGTGAGACAAGAGCGAACGCCCATATTTTCTGAGATCAAGAGCGTAGAAATTATACCCTGCATCATTGAACTGTTTAGCTACATGAGCCTGAAAAAAGTAATCGTTAAAGCCGTGAATGTACAGTACAGCGGGGCGGTTTGGCTCATTTAGCGGGGAATGGACAAGGGTTGCTATTACACGGCCTTCGTAGTCTTCTCCCAGTTCCAGCGTTTGTTCCTGGAAGTCATTTAGGTCAATGGACATCTCTTCTGTCAGTTAATTGGTTTCATAATTTTCTCTCATGTATTCTACTGATAAAGCTATCATTTTTTTGAGAATATCTTCCTCAATATCTGCCAGATTGTTGATATATAAACAAGACTTTCCTGTTTTGTGCTTTCCCAGTTTATCAAGCAGATCATCATAATTCGAAAAGCCGGACATGAGGTACAAACTTATACTTTTCTTTCTGTTGCTAAAACCCACAAGCATCCAGTCTCCTTCGCGGCCACTTTTGTATATATAGTGATAACTGCCATAGCCCACAATGCTATCACCCCACATACTGCCGGGTTTTCCGGTGGCATCCTGCATCATTTTGTGAATGGAAATACAATCTTTTTTGCGTTGGTCGTCATCAATAGCATTGAGGTAATCCTCAACACTGGAGTCGTTCTTTTGGGTCTTAAGTTCAGCCATAGGTGCATGTTTTTAAAAGCAGTGAAAAAGTATCATATTACGAAATATTGGTTTGAGATTTTAAAAGTTACATACTATATACTCAACGATGAAAAATCCATTGAGAAAATATTTTGGTCCGAGTACGTTGGTTGCGGCTGCATTTATTGGGCCGGGAACGGTTACAGTATGTACGCTGGCCGGAGTCAGATCGGGATATTCGCTGCTTTGGGCACTGCTTTTCTCAACCATAGCTACCATCATACTACAGGAAATGACCGGGCGGTTAGGCATTGTAACGCAAAAAGGATTTGGCGAAGCTATTCGTGATAATCTGGGGAACCCGGTACTTAAAACGATGGGAATTTTATTGGTTCTGAGTGCCATATTGATCGGCAATATTGCATACGAAGGAGGGAATATATCCGGAGCAGTATTGGGGTGGGAGGAATTTTTTGTTGGATTTGATGTGAGTTTATTTGGTACCACTATTCAGCTGACATCTGTCCTGATCGGGCTGGTAGCTTTTTGGGTGTTATTCTTCGGAAGTTTTAAACGCATTGTAGCAGTGATGACGGCACTTGTTGGGGTGATGAGTGTTGTATTTATTACCACGGCTGTTGTCATTCAACCTGATATGTCAGCGATACTAAAAGGCTTGTTTATTCCTGTGGCCGATACCGGTGAATTGTTTACTGTCATTGCTTTGATCGGTACCACGGTAGTGCCTTATAATCTTTTCCTGCATGCCTCTACCGTACAGGAGCGCTACAAATATGTATCCCAACTCTCAGAGATGCGAGTTGAAAATGCGGTTGGAATTATTTTAGGCGGGCTCATCTCTATGTGTGTGGTAATTACAAGTGCAGCCGCTGCCGACGGAAGCCTGGCTGAGGTGAAGACCGCAGCTGATATGGCTCAGCAGCTGGAGCCGTTACTGGGTAACTGGGCACGGGCCTTTATGAGCATAGGCTTGTTTGCAGCAGGAATTACATCCGCAATCACGGCGCCCCTGGCAGCCGCTTATGCCACCAAAGGAGTCTTTGGCTGGAGAGATGATCTGAAAGATATTCGATTCCGGGCAGTTTGGATTATAGTACTGTTTAGCGGGATGATATTTTCTATGTTCAGCATCAATCCCGTACAGCTTATTGAATTTGCACAGGTGGCCAATGGAATCACACTGCCGGTAATTGCTGTTTTCTTGATGTACATAATGAACAAACCTCTTTTGCTTGGGCCAAGTCGCAATTCAACCCGACAAAATATATTTGGGATAATTGTGATAGTGGTAACCTTGCTGGTGGGGTTCAGAAGTTTAAATTCAGTCTTTAATTTCCTTTGATCATGATCTCTAAACTTGATATAAACTGCGATCTCGGTGAATTCTACGGAATTTATGACGAAAAGCGTGATTCGAAGATCATGCCCTATATTTCAAGCTGTAATATAGCATGTGGGTTTCATTCCGGGGATCCTGTTGCCATCCAAAAAACCATCCGGCTGGCTTTAGAAAATGAGGTAGCTATTGGAGCACATCCATCTTATCCCGACCTGCAGGGTTTTGGCCGCCGGGTTATGAATTTATCACCCGAAGAACTGGAAGCCTGTGTGTTGTATCAGGTTTCTGCGCTAAAAGGAATGACGGAATCGCTGGGAGGAACGCTGCATCATGTAAAGCCGCACGGGGCTTTGTATAATCACGCCTCAAAAAACGAAGAAACAGCACTGGGAATTGTGAAGGCCATAGTGCAGGTACATCAGGATATGCTGATCTACGCGCCTGCTAATTCTGTATTAAGTAAGGTGGCCAAAGACGCTGGTCTACAGGTACGGAGTGAAGTTTTTGCAGATCGCCGATATGAAGATGACCTGAGTTTACGATCCCGGAAGCTGGATGGGGCGGTGCTTCACCAAACAGAGGAAGTATTGAAACAGCTCGGAAATTTTTTGAATGGAAAAGTAGAGACTCACGGAGAGCTGGAACTTTCAATTGAAGCCGAAACCATATGCCTGCATAGCGATACAGAAGGTGCAGAGGTTCTGGCTGCGGATATCCACGAATATTTGAAGAAGCAAAATGTTGAAGTCACTGCTTATTAATGAAAAAGAGTGGGAAGCTTTTTTCCTGAGTGAACAAGCACTGACTATTTCCCCAAAAGGAAAGTTCAGCTTAAATGATATTCACCAGGCTTTTCGCGTACTGGAGGGAGCCGGGATTACGGGATTGGTAGATATTATTCCTGCATACGAAAGCATTGCTTTGATCTTTGAGGGAATTGTCCACGAATTATCGGATGCAGTTGATGAAATTCAAAAAGCCATAAAGCAAGTGGATATCAACGAGTTTGAGACCAACACGATAGAAGTACCGGTTTGCTATAAATTTGGACTTGATTGGGAAGAAGTTGAAGCGAACACAGCATTGTCTCAGAAAGAGATCATAGAGATCCATTCATCCGGAACGTATACGGTATCTATGATGGGATTTCAGCCTGGCTTTCTATATCTGTCGGGCTTGCACGAAGCTTTGTCTTGTCCCCGTAAAACCAACCCTCGAACTAAGATCCCGGCGGGTTCTGTGGGAATTGGGGGCAGTCAGACCGGCATCTATGCTATGGAAAGTCCGGGCGGCTGGCAGATCATAGGAAGGACACCAAAGCATTTCTTTGATGTTCTTAGTAATCCCCCAATTCAAATACGTCCCGGAGATAGAGTCCGGTTCACCCCAATAACAGAGCAGCAGTTTACAGAGTGGGAGGACTGATGGGAGCACTTGAGGTTTTGGAACCGGGATTTTTCACCACCGTTCAGGATGATGGACGTTCAGGATACCGCAAGTTTGGCGTTCCTGTTGGAGGTGCTATGGATGGATATGCTCAAAAATCAGCCAATTGGCTGGTGGGAAATGATGCTGGCGCACCGGTTTTGGAAATGACCTTAAAAGGCGGCTCATTTCGGTTTCTGCATCAAGCCGTGATAGGAATGGCGGGTGCCGAATCGGCAATATCTGTAAATGGGAAACAAACTTCACGCTACAAAACGTTGAAGCTGGAAGCCGGGGATGTACTCGGTATTGGAAACGTCACTTCAGGGTGCAGGGTGTACCTGGCAGTGGCTGGAAATTGGGATTTGGATAAAGTAATGGGCAGCTATTCCACGAACAGTCAGGCCAAGTTTGGCGGCTTTCAGGGAAGAAAACTTCGAAGTGGGGATCAGCTGGAATGGGAGGAACCGGGGAATGATCAACAGGTCAGGGAAATCCCGCGTAAGCTCCAACCATATTTTGGCAGTTCATTCCAGATCCGAATTTTGGCAGGACCTGAGTGGGATTGGCTTCCTGAAAATGAGCAGAAAAGGTTTTTATCTTCTGAATTTGAGGTGAAGACCGAAAGCAATCGAATGGGTATCCGGTTAAAGGCTTCAGGGGGTATTCAAACTAGTGGTGAGGAGATGATGTCGGCTCCGGTTGTCCCGGGTATGGTCCAGATGCCCCCAAATGGTGCCCCCATTATTTTGATGAACGATGCACAGTCAGTAGGCGGCTATCCAAGAGTGGCTAAAGTGGTGGATGCCGACCTGTGGAGGCTGGGACAGGTTTGGCCACCTTCGAAGATCCATTTCAAAAAAGTGTCCAGAAAAGAGGCTATAAAACTGAGAGCTTTTCAAGAAAATCTTTTATACTAAAGAAAAGCTGACATCAAGAAGTATGAGAAAAATTAAAACCCTTTTTATAATAATTGGCATTCTTTTGCCAACCAGTCTTTTATTTGCACAAACAACGGTCAATTCCGATGAGATTGTTGGTAAGATCTTAACGGAAGAAGATATTCGCCACATATGTGAACTCGATTACCTGGATGTGGATGCGAACACATTCATCCCTCATAGAGAGCTGAGAAACAAAGATGGGGGAGGCTCAAAAAGAGCAAATATTCAGGCAGACTTTGTAGGAGGATGGCCACAAGAAGCGATCAATGCTTTTGAGTATGCTATGGATGTGTGGGAAAGCCATATTGATTCTCCGATTCCCATCCGTGTAGTTGCAAACTGGAACAGAGATCTTGGAGAAAATACACTGGGAAGTGCAGGCCCTACACTGATCATTCAGTTGCAAAATGAAGACGGACTTACATACTATCCTATTGCTTTAGCAAGTGCTGTAAGTGAGGTAGATTATGTCGCAGAATCGCAAGGCGGCCCAAATGAAGTTGATTACGATATAACCGTAAACATGAACGCTAATTTTCCAAGCTGGTATTTTGGGACGGATGCACAAACTCCCTCCGGTCAGTGGGATTTTGTAACCGTAGTACTGCACGAAGTTGGCCACGGACTGGGTTTTACGGGCTCGGTAAGGGAATCCGGTGGAGGTTCAGCTCAAATGGGATTCGGATTTCCTGTTGCTCCAATTATATATGATCGCTTTGTGATCGACGGAAATGGAAATAATCTTACTAATAGAAGTACCTACGGAAACCCTTCCCAAAGTTTGTTTAATGCTGTAACAGGATCTGTTGGAGGGATATATTTTGCAGGACTTCAGACTATTGGAAGTTATGATGGAAGCCCGGTTCCACTTTATGATCCCAGCGAGTGGAATCAGGGCTCAAGTTATTCTCACGTAGATCTTAATACATTTACAGGCACACCTGATGCGCTGATGCGCCCTCAAATAAGCAGTGCATTTGCCATCCATTCACCAGGTTCTGTAGTGTGTACAATATTTGGGGATATGGGATGGCCCCTTGGCGAATCCTGTGCAGCAGAAACGGGAACAGAATCACAAATTGTGGTACATGAATTTGAAACCGGAGAAATTGATTTCGGTGTTACCAACGAGGGGAAGTCGCTTTCTAATTCGGTGACAATTTCGAATGCAGCCGGTGCTTCAGATCCTCTTGTAGCTCGGATAGCTGTATCAGGTGAATCTTCTTTTAGGACAAATAGTCAAACCAGGTTTTTGGTCCTGCAACCTGGTGAGAAACAGGAAATACCTATTTTATTCGCCCCATCCTCAGAGGGAGTTACTACTTCTGAATTGGTTATTACTCACAACAGTCAGGTATTAGAAAATCCTATATCCTTGATTTTGAAAGGCGAGGCCCTGGAAAGAGAAACCACGTTCATTCTGGAACAAAATTATCCCAACCCTTTCAATAGTACAACACGTATTCCATATGCATTATCGGAACAGGCAAACGTGCGAATTGATGTGTACGACGCATTGGGTCGCCACGTGAAAACCCTCTTAGATGAACAGCAATCGCCCGGAAGATACAATCAGGTTTTGCAGGCCAATGATCTTTCCAGTGGTTTGTTTATATACCGCATTATGGTTGATGGGGAAAGTGCAACAGGGAAGTTACTTTACACGAAATAAATCGCCGATTTTTTAGTATGAGCTTTTCTAAAAAGGGGTTGAATACATCTTTTATTTGTAGGGGCTGAGTGTCATTCAAAGGAAGAGTATTTTAGAAAATTAATTAGTGTTTTTTACTTAAAAGCTCTTATATAGATGAAAGCATTTTAAAAAAGGGCTCTTGCGTTGCGTGATCTTATCGAGAAATACAGGCTTTTGGTATCCATAGGGTTAGGTTTGCTGATCACTATTCTGGTGTTATTATTATGGTTGAACTATCAGCAGACCTTAAAGAAGAATCAAGTCAATAAAATCACTGAGACGGCTCAACTGCTTACGGGGCAGTTTCAGGAAGTTGTTCAGAATAACATACAGACTCTTGAGAACTTTGGAGACAGGCTGGAAAATACAAACGGTGCTTTTTTTGATTATTGGGATTCTGAGGCCGATCAGATCGTTGAACAGGATTCCTCGTTCTTGTTTTTGGAATGGATAGACCGTTCGATGGTGATCAGGCGGGTAAATCCTGCAGAGGAGAATCAGGAAGCCGTTGGCCTGGACATATCGGAACTGGATTACCGACGGGATAACTGGCTGCAGGCAAAGCGGGATTCAACTATTAACTTTACGCATTGGCTGGAATTGGTTCAGGGGAGAAATGCCTTTCTGATGGATCTTCCGGTGTACTATGATGGGCGTTTTCAAGGTACGGTTACAGCCGGAATGGATCTGAGCCCTCAGTTCAATAAGATCATGCAGGGACTCGATCAATATCATATTCAGGTAAGGGATGCCCGGGAGGCGGTTTTCTACGAATTCGGGGAGCCTACAGAGAATGGCGTTTTCAATGACATTATTGTTGAAAACGTGATCAGGTTAGAGAATACAAACTCAGGAAACTGGACGGTCAGGGTAGTACCGAATCAGGTTTTCTGGGATGAGAATTTTGCCTGGGAATCATATATGAACCTGATCCTGGCTCTGATCCTGGGACTTATGGTCTCTGTGATATTTTACTTTATGGAAGCATCCTTCCTTGCCGAGAAAAAAGAGGCGCACGCCAATGAGAAAATACGGGCACTCATTGAATCGGCCCCGGTAGCCATCTATGCCATTGACACCGATGGCGTGGTGCAAGATTTTTGGAATGAAGCAGCCGAAAAGATGCTGGGCTGGAAACAAGAAGAAGTTTTGGGAAATTTTATGCCCCATGTGGAAGGGGAATGGGCCGACCATTTTCATGGACTGATGCAAAAGACACTAACGGATGGGAATATCAGAAACAAAGAGATCATCCGTAATCGTAAAGACGGCACTCCCATACATTTAAGGCTGAATGTAGGACGTATAGTCAGAGATCGGGCCAACAATCCCCTGATGCTGGCCATTCTGGAGGATATCACCAAAGAAAAAGAATATCAGGAGCAACTTGAGAATTCTGTACGTGAAAAAGAAGTATTGCTTTCTGAGATCCATCACAGGGTTAAAAATAATCTCGCTATTATAGCCGGACTCATAGAGCTGCAGAACAATGAAATTGAGGATCAGCGACTGCAAGACATTCTCTATGAAACACAGAACCGGATCTATTCAATATCCGGTGTGCACGAACTGCTTTATAACACCGACAGCTTTACTGATATTACCTTTGAGGAGTATGCGGTAAAACTGGTGGACCGGATACAACGCATGTTCCAGAAGAACGATCAAAAAGTGAATATTGAATATGATTTTGGCTCCATCCTTTTCAATATAAATCAGGCTATTCCCCTTGGCCTGCTGCTCAATGAACTTGTTACAAACTCCTTTAAACATGCATTTAAGGATGTTGAACAAGGCAAGATCGAGATCTTCTTCAGCCAAAACGCGAATACCATACATGTTAAGTATAAAGATAATGGTCAGGGATTCGACGACAAGGTATTCCTCCAATCCAAAACTCTGGGTATAACTCTCATCAAAACACTGATAGATCAGCTTGGGGCCGACTACAGCATCAGCACCGAAAATGGATTCTACTTCACTTTTACGTTTGAGATCGAAAGTGGCAAGGCAAATAAAGGATCCGCTTCAAATCTTTGAATCTAATTGTAAGAAGCAAAAAAATAGCCCTGCAAGAGTTTTCTTACAGGGCTGAGTACCCGAGAGAGGACTTGAACCTCCACGTCCGAAGACATACGCACCTGAAGCGCACGCGTCTACCAATTCCGCCACTCGGGCATAAAAAATCCCAAACCAATAACTTGATTCGGGATTCCAAAGATAGGGAGATTTTATACTTATTTCATACTGCGATATTCAATTTTTTATAAAGAATTGAGAAGTTCCACCAATCGCTCCCAAGACTGATTTCGGGCTACGACATTTGCATCATCTTCCGGCTTTTCAGGATCATCGCCACTGCGCATGTACGCATGTCCGGCTCCTTCATAGATCTCATATTCGTAGGTTTTGTTGAATTCATTCATGGCTTCCTCAGAACGGGGGATGGTAGAGTTTACCCGCTCGTCATTTCCACCGTAAAATCCATATACGGGGACCTGAATGTCAGCATATGCTTCTTCCGCATCAGGTCCGGTTCCATAGAACACAAAAGCAACATCGATCGCATCACCGGCATTGGTAGCAAATCGGAAAGATTGTGAGCCTCCCCAGCAAAACCCGGCTACCGCAAAAGTACCATTTCCGGCCTCTATGGTCTTGGCATATTCCAGCACGTTCATCAGGTCGGTGGTCACGTGATCGGGTTCGAGGCTATAGATGGCTTCGCGGGCAGCATCGGAAGTTTCGAAATCGGTGGTCTTTTCGATGCCTTTCACAGTGTTTGAGATCAGGTCAGGGGCTACAGCAATAAATCCTTTTGCAGCGAGCTGATCCGCAAAACTTCTGGCCCAGGCATTCAAACCGCGATTTTCATGGATCACAATTACGACCGGCGCTTTTTCGGAAGTTTCCGGGTAGACCACAAAATTGTGGAGGGTTCGCTCATTCGATTCAATGGTCACCCACTCGTGATGTCGGGGTGAATTTTCGAGTTGCTCCATAGCGTAATCTTGAGCAAAGGAGGAATCTGTAAGCAGGAGTGCAATAGAGAGAGACAAAAAGGTTTTCATAAGTTGTAATTTAATTGTGAAAGTTACAGGCTAAACTGCCGAAGCGGGGAAATCATTCTTTGGCAGGGGATAAAAAACTCAAGCCTCAGAGTTTGTTTTTTCAAACTGAAGTTCAAATATAGTTCCGTTGCTGTGGCTGTTATTTCCAAGCGACATCTCTCCGTTGATCTGATGGGTTAAAACATTCATCAGAGTCGTTCCTAGGGATTGCTGAATACTGATGTCAAAATCATCCGGAAGCCCCCGACCATTATCAGATATTTCCAGGAAGACGGTCGGAGCGTCATATTCCAGCGAAAACTTGATGAGGCCGTCGGATTCTTCATCAAAAGCATGTTTGTAGCAGTTCACGATCACTTCGTTGACAATCAGCGAGCAAGGAATAGCCTGATTCAGATCGAGCCGGACATGGTCGAGAACAAATTCCGTAGTCACATTTTTATAGGCAGAGGTATAAGTACTATTGATAGATTCAACGAGCTCCTCGAGATAGACGTCAAACCCAATACTGTCCAACGTTTCAGATTGGTACAATTTTTCATGGATCATGGCCATCGACTGAATCCGCAGCTGACTGTCTTTAAGGGCGTTGATGGTGTCTTTATCGGTGATGTTCATCTGTTGCAGTTCAAGCAAGCCGGATATGACCGCGAGATTATTTTTAACGCGGTGATGTATTTCCTGCAACAACGTTTCTTTTTGCTTCAGTGACTTCCCTATGCTCTGTTGTTTTTCCTTCAGATCAGAAATGTCATGCACTACGGTTTGAATGGCATGCTTTCCTTTGTAAATGATGGGAATCGAATGCGTTTCAACATGTCGTTTTTCACCATCAGCCAATACTATTTTATATTCATGGGGTTCCAGTTGATTGTTTTCGGCAAGTCGGTTGATCCGATTTTCTGCATCACTCAGGGGCTCGATATTTCCCAAACTCGTTATTGGTTTTCCGATTAACTCATTGGCTGATTTTGCCTGATAATACTCAGCTCCCACCTTATTGATGAAAACGATAGTGCCATCCTGTGTAATCAACACGGGCTGGGGATTATATTCCACCAGTTGATGCCAGCGTTGTTTACTTCTCCTAAGTTCTTGCTCTGCAATTTTTTTCTCTGTGATATCCTCACAGATCCCAAAAACACCTGTGATATCATCTCCCTCGTAATAGGGGAAGTTGGTGATCCGAACCTGTTTTTCTTTACCGGATTTGGTGATCCCGGTGATCTCATATTCTTCAACCCCGCCATTCAATGCATTCCCAAAATGCACTTGTGTGCTTTCCCGATCTTCCGGATGAATAAACGGGATAAAAGTTTTCTCCTTAATCTCTGATTCAGAATAACCGGTAAGTTCTTCAAACTTCTTATTGGCACTCAAGAAGGTTCCGTTTGTATCAAAATAGAACACGGAATGGGGATTGTTTTCAAACATAGAGCGAAACCGTTGTTCACTTTCCCGAACTGCTTTTTCTCTGTTTTTTTGCTCTGTAATATCCTCAAGGATCCCATATACCCCAACAATTTCATCCCCCATGTACATGGGAAATTTAGTGACTTGAATATCTTTCTTCACTCCGTTATTTACGATTACTTCGATCTCGTACTGTCCGGCCTGACCTTGCTTAGCCTTTTCAAAATACTCTGTAGATAGCTCCAGATCTTTTCCATTAATGAATTCATCAAAATTCATTCCGATCAATTCCTCTTGACTGAGACCGGTAAATTCGGCCAACTTTTCATTCACATCTCTGAAATTTCCTTCCAGATCGTAGCAGTAAACCGGCAATGGGTTGTAACGAAACAAGGACTCAAACTGCTGTTTTGAGGTCTTCCATTTACGTTCAAACTTTCTTTGGTCGGTGAGATCAAAGATCACAACCAGAATAATTTTATCCTCGTCACTTTTAGCCGGAACAGTTTGCAAACTTGCCTGTATAGGAATCTGCTCTCCTAAATTGCTTGCTATTTCAGTTTCTATGGCTAACTCCGGAGCTTTATTTTGTGTCAGCTCGTTCAGGTATGCTTCAATCTCCTGCTGATCCTCTTCACGTATAAGGTCAGTTAGTTTGAGCTTTTGGAGTTCTTCCCGTTTGTACCCCAGAAGTTCACAAAGCGCCCTTGGCATTTCGTTCCAATTGCCATTAGCGTCAAGTTTGCATTTATATAAACTTGCCATATGCCCCCCTTACCATAAATTTGCCAAATTGCCTTATAAGCTACCCTAGTTCAAATTACCATCATTTCTATGATTGTCAACCACTATTTATTAAGATGTATTAATCATGATGCTAATATAGCAGAATGAAGATGCCTGCAAGTAGCTAATTGTATTGAAGAATTCGCTAACCCCAAAATATGGACATTTGTAAAGCTTGTTCAATTGATTCTGTTTATAAGTATCAGTTGTGTTTTTCTATGTATAGAAGAGGCCGGTCATTGGCTATTTCGTATCTACCTAACTAAATGGAAGAAATTTATTTCACCAGCAGCATTTTTTGGGTGATGGTTTGACCGCCTGCTTCCATTCGGTAAAAATACAAGCCTGAGGAAAGTCCCGAACCATTAAACGTAACCTGGTGTCGCCCGGGGGATTTTCGCTCCCCATCCAACAAAACTCCCACTTTTCGTCCGGTCACATCAAACACTTCCAACCGCACCAACTGGTTACTGTTCAACTGATAACTGATCACTGTACTCGGGTTGAAGGGGTTGGGGTAGTTTTGTTCTAAGGTGATTTTGTTGGGGATTTCGGCAGGTTCCGGTTCGTTGGAAACGGGAAGTTTTTTGAGAGAAGTGGATTCTTTGGTTTGGGTATTCATTTCCAGCAACTCTTCCCTTGTTAGTATATAGAGAATATCGGAATTCGGTTTTTTGTAGAGGCCGGTGATCTTGTTTGAGAAAGTTGTGATTAGTGATGTTGTTTCTCCGAAGTCGGTTGATTGCAAAAGGCTGTCATTACTGGAAAAGTAATAAGTACCTGATTTGTGAGTATCGAGTGCAAACCGGAATGATTGATATCCTTCAGAGAGCTCCTTGGTGTCCCAATCATCGGTTTCTTGTTTTACCAGGAAAATTTCCTTCCCGTTGAAGGGAAAATGTCTGGACGAATTATCAATTGTTATATAGAAACTATTCGAATCAGCATCGAAATAGGTAGGTTCGAATCTTTCAAAGTATATCTCATCTTCATCCCAGGGATGTTTAACCAGTATTTTAGTAGTATTCCCATGATCGGTTGAAAGGACAAGGTTAGAATCCTTGATGCCCACATAGTGTCCGGTTTTATAAGGATTTACTCCCGTTACGGTGAAATCGATAATGAGGGAATCGGGTAAGTCAAAAATATCGCTGTAGGTGTGCCATTCAGTATCTTCGCGGGAATACCGGAAGGATTTTCTCAATAAATCCTCATCATTGTTTTTTGCTTTAGTTACAATGAAGCCAAAGGGGGTGGTGATTATTAACTGATCTAAAGCTTTATCAAAACTGATGCCCAGTGGATTCCCGACGTTGAATGTAAACTGATGCTCGCCATTAACTGAGAAGTAATACCAGCCATACAGCCCTCCCAAAGTCGATCTAATAACAAAAGTAGAATCGGGATGGTTGTCCGTAAAAATGAATCGTTCGGTGTCATTCCACTCAATAGAACAGCCGGGAGAAATTGAATTGCCTGCCATGAATTCGACTGAATCTTCTAAAATTGAAGTATCAAAATGATAGATGTGATTTCGTTCTTTACCGATATTCGAAGTATATCCATCCATATCAGTACAGCTAACATCTTGTGAAGTAAACATCCTATAAAACAAATGTGTAACCCCGCTTGAATCTTCCATACCGCGCAATTCATGGAAATAAGCTTCAGAAATATTATCCTGAGCTAAAGCCGGCATTGAGCAGAAAATCAAAAGAGATATGCAAAATAGTTTATTCATTTCACCAGCAGCATTTTTTGGGTGATGGTTTGACCGCCCGCCTCCAGCCGATAAAAATAAATCCCGGAAGAAAGTCCCGATGCCTCAAATGTAACCTGATGTTTTCCCATGGATTTCCGCACCCCATCCACCAAAACCGTCACTTTTCGCCCCGTCACATCAAACACTTCCAATCGCACCAAACTGTTCTTTGCTAACTGGTAACTGATCACCGTACTCGGGTTGAAGGGATTGGGATAGTTTTGTTGAAGGGAAACTTGCGTAGGGATTTCAGTTGGTTCGAATTGGTTGGAGACAACATAAGTTTGAGTAGTATCTCCGTAAACAGTACCCTCTATAACAGCACCTTTTAGATTATAACGGTAACGGGAACTATCTTCCCAAAAATATACATCCTTAACTCCAAAGGGATTAGACCAAGCTAAACGAGCTTTACTTTCTCCCATTTTGGCCAATGAGTCAGCATTTGTATCAACATAATAATCTATGGTAGCGGTAGTATCATAAATACCCAAAAAATATCTACTCCCAATGCCTCTAATGATAGCAAGGTTTAAAACGGAATTGTCTTCTGAGTCAACTATCCAGGGAGAAAAAGATTCACTTTTATTTTTTATTAGCACCTGATTTTGCCGATTTATCCACTGATCAGCAATTATATTATTCTTATCAAAAATCAATTCGGAAAACAGTGGATGGGCCGTACTATTCTTGAAAAATATTTGTTTTGTTTGGGATGAGCTTAACGGTACAATTATTTCTTTGACTTTCATTTTGAAATCTTCAACAGGAGTATGCTTATATGAATCATCTGAAAGCTGTTCAAATTCATAAACTCTAAAAGTAAATTCATTTCCAATATTGTAAGGAAGATCATTTATATCGATGTGCAGATGTTTCTTCTCGGGTGCTTTCTTTAGTTGGGAGATTACTTCTCCATGCAGTTCAACAAGTTCTTGTTCGAAAAGCACATAGAGTACATTCGAGGCAGGCTTTTTATATAAGCCAGTGATTTTTTTTTCAAACTCATGAATCAATTCAAACGAAGCGCCAAAGTTATTAGAACGGTAGATTCGACTGGAATCTGCATAAAAAACTAAACCTGGAGTCTTCGAATCTATAGAGAAAAAATTACTAAATGAAGGTAGCTCAAAAGAGCTCCATGACCCTTTTTTGCCATAATCATCAGAAATAAAAATAGAATTAGCTCCCTCTTGGGTTACATAAATATGAAGTGAGTCGGCATCATAGTGAAATTTGGAATTTTGATTGATGTCAACATTTAAGGTCTCACCAGTTTCCTCTAAATCTTCTGACCGATATAAAGACCCTCCTTTTTGGTAAAAAGCCAGGCTGTCATTAAAACGAGAAAGGCTATATAAGTTGAATTCGTAATTTTTGAAATAACTGTTTAATGAATCTGGAGGATCCGCTTCGCTGTCTCTGTAGCTCATCCATTCATGCCAAAAATCGTTAAGTACATTTAAAGTATCTTGATTTGTTGTATGCGGAATTCGTACGGTATATTCAGAAAATGGAAGGAAAATAAATTTCCCTAATTTTGGATTAGCTACTACTTTTTCAAAATATGCAAATAGTGGAGTTAAATAGAAGTTTCCATTACCAACCTGCAGATATCCATATGGCTCAAATCCGTCAGAGTATCCTCCATAAAAAACTACATTTTCAGGATTTCCATCAAATGGGTGAAAATCAGCAATGGATACTCCGCCACCTCCAGAACACCCGGGCATCGTAACATAGTTATGCGTAGGGATAAATACGGAATCTACATTTGTGAGTGAATTATGATATCTGTGGATGGTGCTTCGATTTTCATAAATACGGTCATCACAATTATGAATGCGGGTATTTTGTTGGGCATAGTAAAGGTGTGTTGTTCCTGAACTATCATCTGACGCATAAAGATTGGTGAATTCCCAGTATTCATCCAAAGTCTGCCCAAACACAGAGGAGCCTCCAGCTATACAAAAAAAGGATATGAGAATGTATTTCATCATAAGCAAAAGCAGTTACTTAGTTGAATGTAATAGAAATGAGTCAATAATGCATGTTTAGTGTTAGCGTGCGAGGGTGTTACTGTATTATAGTGTTATAGTGTTATAGTGTTATGGTGTTATGGTGTTATGGTGTTATGGTGTTATGGTGTTATGGTGTTATGGTTGCGAACTGAAGTACCAACCTAACACCTTGCACCTCGCACCTAAAACCTTGAGCCTATCCCAAATAAACATTCCAAACTGTCACTCAACTTTGATATCTTTAAGCACTAAAAAAAAATCTGACAGAAAAATAGCTTAATGAGCACTATTGCCCACGAGAAGTACGAGGCGGTGATCGGCCTCGAGGTTCACGCCCAGCTTTTGACTAAAAGTAAAGCCTTTGCCCCGGTAACAATTGAATATGGTGGATCCCCAAATTCGCAGGTTACGCCACTTTGCCTGGGACATCCCGGAACACTGCCGGTGATAAACGAAAACCTGGTTCGCTATATCATCAAGATGGGACTGGCGACCAATTGTGACGTAGCCGAAAAATCTATTTTTGCCCGGAAGAATTATTTCTATCCCGATCTCCCCAAAGGCTACCAGATCTCACAGTTCGATACGCCCATTTGTTTTGATGGTTTTGTGGATATCAGTTTGGAGGAATACGACAAACGCATCGGCCTCACCCGTATTCATATGGAGGAGGATGCCGGAAAGTCTATTCACGATCAGGATCCATACAATACGCTGGTGGATCTGAACCGGGCCGGAACGCCGCTTATCGAAATTGTATCGGAGCCGGACCTTCGAACGCCTCAGGAGGCCTACGCGTACCTCTCCAAGATCAAACAGATCGTACAGTATCTGGAGATCTGTGATGGTAATATGGAGGAAGGAAGTTTGCGTTGTGATGCAAATGTGTCGGTTCGTCCCAGGGGAAGAGAAAAATTTGGGACCCGTACCGAGCTCAAAAACATGAACTCTTTCCGCAATGTGGAGCGAGCTATTCATTATGAAATTTATCGCCAGATCGAGCTTATTGAAGAGGGCGGAGAAGTGGTGCAACAAACCCGGCTATGGGACACCACCAAAGAACAAACGCGTGCAATGCGTTCCAAAGAAGAGGCGCATGATTATCGCTATTTCCCGGAGCCTGATCTGCCGCCGATCATTGTGACGGATGAAATGCTGAATGAGATCCGCGAGGAACTTCCCGAGCTGGCTGATGTACGTCGCAAGCGGTTTATGGAAGAGTTGGGAATGAGTGAAGACGATGCGGTCACCATCACCGAAAGTCGCTACCTGGCTGATTATTACGAAGAAGTGGTGGCGCATATTGGAAATCCGAAATCGGCTTCCAATATTGTTTTAAGTGAAGTTCTTCGTGTTTTGAATGAGCAAAGCATCGACATTCGAGAATTTCCAATTTCAGCCGAAAGAGTGTCTGATCTGGTTAAACTGAAGGAAGATGACAAGATCAACTCTTCTGCTATGCAAGATATCTTCAACGCGATGTTGAAGGAAGACAAAGAGCCCGAAGCACTCGCCAAGGAGATGAATTTGATACAGGTTTCGGATTCCGGATTCCTCGAGCCCATTGTAGAACAAATAATCGAAGACAATCCGGATGAAGTTGCACGTTATAAAGACGGCAAGAAACAACTGATCGGATTTTTTATTGGCCAGGCTATGAAGGCCAGTCAGGGTAAAGCCAATCCAAAATTGGTCAAAGATCTAATCACTAAAAAATTGAACGACTGATAAAACGGTCACCAGGTTTATATGAAATACACTTCGCTATCTATAATTGCTCTATTTGTCCTTTTGTTTACGGCTTGTACAAATGGCCCAAACAGTCTGGAAACCATCGTTAAAGGGTCTATCACAGTATCTGATTCCCTTAATACAGAACAGGATTATGCCGGCACTTACTTAACCATCGTCAATAACGACTCTGCTGGAACTGCCGCCGACACCTTATTTCATACCGAGACAGATGAGGCGGGGGAATTTTCCGGCAAAGTTAAATTTCCTCAGAAAAAATACTATACGGTGATCATAAACCGGAAGGGAGAAAATCTGGGGAATTTCGGAGCTATTTTAGCCGATAACGACACGCTCTCTATAAGCGCCGAGATCCCGAACATTGAGGAAACACTGACGCTTGATTCAAAAGAGCATGAATCTATGAAAACCTATTTACGGGTTGACCGTAATTTTCAGCGAATCAATGCTTTTGCACGTCAGGGGGTCGTAAGCGATTCTCAGTATGTTTCAGAAGTTCCAAAATGGTCTCAGTTTTATTGGGATGTCTATGAAAAAGCACCTAATACCATTGCAGCTGATTTTGCCGCTGAGAAATCCATTCGCCTGCTTAGTACATGGAATGCAGAGAAGATGCTGGAGCGGATAGATGAGGCACTGCCCAGAGATAACGTGATGAATATGGCACTGAGCTATGCACATCCGTACATTTCTGATATGAAAGGCTTTGAGGCCGGTTCCAACTATCTGGATTCTTTGAAGAGTATATCCCAAGATGAAAGGGTGAAGGAAATTATAGACCGCCGCAAGATCCAGTTTTATTTTGACAGCTCCAGAGTTCGGGATGCCAAAGATCTGCTGGCTGATTATGAGCAGGAATTTAATGACAACCCTTCCTCCAAAAAATGGGCCCGCCGTATTAGGTATGATCTGAATTACCTGGCCCCGGGCGTTCAGGCTCCTGATTTTTCATTCCTCACCACTACCGGTGATACTGTGACTAACGAAGCCCTTGAAGGAACGACCTATATTCTTGAAATTTCACCTCTTGCCAATCGGCAATATCTGAACGATTATGATCGTACGGTGATCATCCATGAGATCTACAAAAATTATGGACTTAAGATATTCACTATTCCGCTGGATGAAAGTGAACTTACGGTAGAAGGATTTTTCGAAGAACGACGTCAGGTTTGGGATATAGCTCAAATTGGTTCATTCAATGTGCCTGATGTCATCCAGAAATTTAATGTAGTTCAAGTGCCAACTCGTTTGCTTATTGACGAAAACGGAGTTCTGATCCGGAAGTATGAAGGTCAGGAATTTCAGGACGTAATACAGGGCTTGAACCAAGCTTTTCAAAACCAAAAATCACCAAGTTAAACTCACTCGATCATGCGTAGATTTTTAATAGCCGGTAACTGGAAAATGAATTGCGGTCCATATGATGCCGCCGAACTTTTAGAAGGGCTGACGGAGAAGAAAGCCGAGATCAGCGACGATGTGGATGTGCTGGTTTGTCCACCATTTGTATCCATCGGGATGGCAGTAAAGTATTTGTACGACACAGATATTCAGGTGGGCGGTCAGAATCTTCATTTTGAAGAGAATGGAGCCTACACCGGCGAGATCAGCGGAAGCATGCTGACCGAAAGTGGGTGTAATTATGTGATCATTGGTCACTCCGAACGACGACAGTATTTTGGTGAAACCGATACCACCGTGAACAAGCGCGTTCACAAAGCCATTGAGCATAAATTAGCGCCCATCGTTTGTGTAGGGGAGAGCCTGGATCAGCGTAAAAAAGACGAACACTTTGAACTGGTTAAAAATCAGATCAAAGCAGCTTTGCACGGTGTTTCTGATACAGATGCTCTGGATGTTGTGATTGCCTACGAACCCATTTGGGCTATCGGAACCGGTGAAACGGCAACTCCGGAACAGGCTCAGGTTATGCACGAATACATTCGAACAGTTTTGGCAGATATCTATTCTGAAGAGATCGCAGAGCAGATCAATATTTTGTACGGTGGAAGTATGAAGCCCGGCAATGCAGAAGAACTGCTTAGTCAGCCTGATGTGGATGGCGGACTCATAGGCGGCGCTTCTCTGGATGCGGATAGCTTTTCTGAGATCATAACTATCGCCGAAGACCTCGCCTGATATGAATTACAATGTGCTTCTGATCGGCAGCGGTGGACGTGAACATGCCTTGGCCTGGGCTATTTCCAGATCTCCAAAGCTGGGAAAATTGTACATTGCGCCCGGTAATCCCGGCACATCGGAATGTGGCGAAAATGTAGAACTCGATTCTTCCGATTTTGAAGCCGTTTGGGATTTCATTCAGGAAAAGCACATCAACCTCACTGTTGTAGGGCCTGAACAGCCGCTGGTGGATGGTATTGCCAATTTCCTGGAAACAAAAGGACATCTTGTTTTTGGCCCCAAACTGCAAGCAGCCATGCTGGAAGGTAGTAAGGAATTCGCGAAAGAATTCATGGAACGACAACAGATTCCAACAGCAGCTTACCGCGTTTTTGATCAGGATAATTTTGATGATGCTGCCTCTTATATCAAAGAGCAAAACCAATACCCGGTGGTGTTAAAAGCCGACGGATTAGCAGGAGGAAAAGGGGTTTTTATTCCGGAATCTGAAGCTGAGGCCATGGAAGTTCTCGATGAACTCAAAAACAGTGATTCCCTTAAAGAAGCCGCGAGCCGGTTGGTGATCGAAGAGTTTATGGTAGGCGAAGAAGCCTCCGTATTTGCGATCTCAGACGGGGAATCCTGGAAGGTGATCGGTAATGCCCAGGATCACAAGCGCATCGGAGAAGGCGATACCGGACTCAACACCGGAGGAATGGGCGCTTACTCACCTGCCCCGGTCGTAACGGATGAGATCCTGAAGCAAGTAGAAGACGAGATCATTGCTCCAACTATTTCAGGAATGAAAGAAGAAGGAAATCCGTATTCCGGCATTTTGTATTGCGGGTTGATGATCACTGCAGAAGGCCCAAAAGTAGTCGAATATAACTGCCGGTTTGGAGATCCTGAATGTCAGGTGATATTACCGAGGATGAAATCTGATGTACTGGAGGTCATAGCTGCATGCACGGAAGGCAAACTTGGAGAAACCGATATTCAGTTCGATGACGAAGTGCGCTGTACGGTGGTTCTTGCTTCAGGCGGTTATCCGGAATCCTATGAAAAAGGGAAGGAGATCACAGGAATTGAAGAAGTTGAAAATGCCATCGTTTTTCATGCCGGAACGAGAGAAGAAAACGGAAAAATTCTCACCAATGGCGGACGTGTGTTGAATATTGTTGGGTCGGGTAGCGATCTGGGATCAGCCATTCAGAACACCTACGCACAAGTCAAAAAAATCCATTTCGACAAAGCCTACTACCGCTCCGATATTGGAGCCAAAGGTTTAGAACATTAGAACATCGAACAACCAACACCGAACGTCCAAGGCAGAAGGGATTTGGGTATTGAATCTTGAACACTGAATACAGAATATCGAATAGCCGGACATCTCCGCTCCCACGCAGAGTGATAGGAGTGAGTGCCGTTCTTTGTTCGATGTTGAGTGTTCGATGTTGGATGTTCTCGCTCATCACTACCTCGTTTCACACGCTCCGCGTTGGAACGAAAAAGGCGCTGCCTGGGGCCTTTTGCTTTTTATTACTGCTCTTATTTTCAACTTCGCCCTCCGCCCAACCACTCCAAAAGATCTATTCCGGTTTGGATAATGCTACGTCCATTTCCATAACTCAAAATCATATTTACGTTGTAGAGCAAGGAAAACATCGTCTGCTCAAACTCGATCATTCCGGAAAGCTTTTGGATACTATTGGCGGCAGAGGCTCTGGTAATTATCAGTTCAGCAAGCCCGTGGATGTGGACGCTACCAACGGACTCAAGATCTTTGTCACCGACTACAACAACCGGCGAGTTCAGGTTTTTGACCGGCGGGGACAGTTTCTGAGCAGTTTGACAGCCCGAAATTCATTTGGTTCAACAGACCGATATCAACCCACGGAGATCGCAGTAAATAATTTTGGAGAGGTTTATTTGGTGGATGAAGATCAGGAGCGGGTATTTCATTTTGACCTGGATTATAATTTGCTCGATGAATTCCGGATTCCATCTGAGATCGATAAGATAGATGACCTGTTAGTGAGTTCGACGCAGTTAATAGCTTTTGAACATGAAACGAATACCCTCCACAAGCTTTTGCTAAACGGGAGTTACAATGGATTTATCCCTGCAGAAGATGTTCAGTCAGTTGCCGTATCGGAAGAAGGACTTTGGATGATCTTTGATAACCGAATGGAGTTCGAAAATGGTGATCAGAAAAGCGTAGAATTTGGAATCTCAATAGATGCAAAAGATGTTGCGGTTCAACGTTCAGCTATATTCATACTGGCTGATAATGCTCTGTATAAAATCATATTTTCGCCATGATGTCTTCGGACCTGATCTTTGATGCCACCGTTTCTTTCGAGTATAAGTGCCTCCGGGTCTTTGAATTTCAGAGATCCAACAACCCCGTCTACGAACGCTTTTGTGATGCTTTAGAGATCCATAGACCTCAATCTATCTCCGAAATCCCGCTGCTTCCCATTCAGGCGTTTAAAGATGCTGAAGTGCTTACTAATTTCGAAAATTCAAAATACAAAATTCAAAATTTAGAATACTTTCAAAGCAGTGGAACGAGTGGCATGCAGCGAAGCAGACATTATTTGAGAGATCCTGAGATCTACCGACGGTCCATAATTGAAGGCATGCAGCAGTTCTATGATCTGGATGATTTTGTGATCTGGGCATATACGCCGGGCTATAATGAAAACCCAAATTCGTCCTTGATCTGGATGTTGAACACACTTATTGGTCGCGAAGAATCTGGGTTGAGCCGATTTTTAGAACTGGGTAAGCCGCTGGACGAAAATGAGATCAGAAAAGTAACCGATGCCGGTAAGAAATTAATGGTATTTGGAGCGGCTTTTGGATTGCTGGATCTGGTGGAAATGAAGAACGTACAACTTCCAGCAGATTCTATGGTCATGGAAACCGGGGGAATGAAAACATACCGGCGCGAGATGAACCGTGAGGAATTGCACCGCAGGCTGGCCAAAGGATTTGGCATTTCCTTGTCCAAAATTCACTCCGAGTATGGAATGACGGAATTACTGAGTCAAGCCTACAATCCCGGAGGCTATTGGTTTGGAACCGTGCCATGGATGGAAGTCAGTACCCGCAATCCCAAAGATCCGATGGAAGAAGTAAGAACTGGCGAAGAAGGACTCATTGGCGTGATCGATCTGGCCAACCTGTATTCCTGCTCCTTCATCTTAACCGGCGACAAAGGCGTGCAGGTGGGAGGAGGTAAATTCCAGGTACTGGGACGATGGAATCCGCGAAATCTGCGCGGCTGCAACTTTTTGATCGACCAAGATTAGAACCACAGATTTTACGGATTACACAGATTATTCTCTCAGCCAGACATGCTTCGGATTACAAAAAAGGTTGGCATAAAACCTATATCTTATTCAAAAAGTAAAAAACCCAATCCGCGCATCAGTAAAATATGTGAAATCAGCGAAATCTGTGATCAAAATTACCCAAACTCTTAAAAACTGGCTCGAACCCAATAATCAGGCTCTCCAAGAAGCTATTGAGAAAACCGTCTCGGAAGGATTATTCAGTAAGCAAGACATTCAACACCAACTGTCTGTATTACGGGGGAATGTAGAAAACGGGGAAATCCAGAAATGGGCAAATAGGGCAGGATTAACCGATCAAAAGAACGCCAAAGGCAAAAAAGTACTCTGCCTTCACGCGGGAAATTTGCCGCTGGTGGGATTTCAAACCGCACTTGGAGTGATCCTTTCCGGAGCTGATTATTATGGAAAGCTCTCCCGCAAAGATCCGTATTTACTCGGTTCATTCCTTAGAGAAATTGAACAAATAGGTATAGAACAGGAGATTCAGTACACCACAGATCTGCACGATTTCCAAAACCTGAATGCAGATCACATAGTTTTTGCAGGATCCGAAGCCTCCGTTCCTCAGGTAGAACAGGAAGTTAAAAAGCTGGGTGCAGCTAAAGAAAAAGCTGAGTACCTGATTCGAACTGCCAAGTTTTCCATCGCCTACCTGGAAGACTGGAATGAAGAAGTGAAAAATGATTTAGTAGAATCAATGCTTCGGTACGGCGGAAAAGGATGTCGTTCGGTGGCCGTAGTTGTCGCTACATTTACGTTAGATGAAGTGAAAGAAGAACTGAGCTCAGCCATTCAAAAGTTCTGGAAAGATAACCCACAACAGCAAAAACCAGCGCCTGAACTGAAATATCAGTTTGCCTACAATGAAGGCATCCAACGCAATCAGCTTTGGTTGGAAGACTTTTTAATTCAGGAAACCGATGAACTTCCGGAAACAGATTTTACGGTGAACTGCGTGAAGGGAGATGAGGCAAAAGTCAGGGAATTAAAAGCCCAATTCGGCACAAAGGTACAGTCGGTTTATACCACAGAAACTGAAATCTCAGGATTGGAAACCGAAGAATTGGCGAAGGCACAAAGCCCGCCGCTTTGGTGGAAGCCGGATGGGGTGGATGTGGTGGAGGATATATCTAGTACAATTTCATAAACTTAAGGTTTAACAGGAAAAATTATAAACTTATCATAGTTTTCAAGAACCAAAAATAGATTATTTTTTTCAGCTAGAATATTTCTAATTTCGTACTCATAATGTTGCTTAGATACTATTTGATTAGAGGGGATATGAATTTTGTATAAGAAACCGTCATAAGAGCTAGCAAAAAGTGTATCTGGACTGGATTCTTTAACTAAAAAGTCCGTATAAGCACTATGTATATCCGGTAAAAAACCCAAATTATTTATATCTAAATCTGCTGAAAAAATTTGTCCACTACTACCTATAAAAAGTTTATTATGTTTATCTGATATTGCGTGATTAGAGATATTGAATCCAACTAAGTCTCTTCTATTACCCATTCTTAAATTACCATCTTGTGTAATAGAATATGATAGTAAATTACCTGATTGGTAGAATGAATCATTAGTAAACAGGGTGTTTTTGTTTATTCCCAGTAGATTTGTAGCAAACCTATCATTATCAGGTAAATAACTATTTATTGGGTTGAAATTTTTGTCAAAGATATATGGACCTTTACCTCTCTTGTTACCACCGTTGAAAGTTACTACATAGTTCGATGATGCATTATGGTATATCATATCATGAGGTGAGATTGTACCTTCGTTAACCTTTGTAGATAATATTCCTCTATCTGAAATTAGGGTAAGATCTACAGGATCTAATTGATATATATTATTATCAAATGAAGCATAAAGTTCAGGTATTTTTAGAGTATTGATGGTTTTTAAGAAAAAACCTTTAGAACCTGTTACACTTTCTCCTAATGATTTAGTGATAGTTCGATTTGTAGAAGTTTGAGCATTGATTGAAAAATAAGCAATGTCATTAAAAATTTTAGCTTTAATGTAGTGAAAATAAATTTCGTCATTAAAGGAAACTAGTTGCTTAGAATACACATTTGGGTCATCAATTATATTATTTCTGATCTCTACACTATTACTGACACTTTTAGTCGAATATTTTTTTGAGTACGATTCAACAAAATATTTTTGACTTTTCTGCATAGTAGGTCGAAAATTTGTGAACACTGTATCATTTATATCATAAAATTCTTTTAAGGTTATGTCTTGATTATAGCTTTGAACCTTCACCTTATAACTTTTAAAATCGTCTCCTTTATACTTGTCCCAGATTAAATCAGGCTGAAATTTATCCAGATTAAGTGCTTTCAATGTTACTTTGTATGGTTTAGATACAATTCTGTTTATTTCATCGTACTTAACCTCTCCGATTAACAAAGAAATAGTATGTGTAGTATGTCCGCTTAATTTTGTGTAGCCTACTTTAATTGTATCAGATGTAATTGTATCATTTTGATAAAATAATCCATCCTTATCACTAACCAACTTGAGAGATCTACCTTGCTCTATTACTACTGAATTGACAACGATTATAAAGCTTTTATATGCTATTTCTGCCCTTATAATATTTTCAATATCCAAGAATTTGGCATTTGGGATATCAGCTGCTGGATCAAAAACATTACCTCGCTCAAATTCCGGCCCGGTACTACAGCTAAACAAAAATGTACCGGAAATAAAAAAGAGAAGTAAGAATTTATATTCCTTCATAGCTAGAAATTATATCTTAATGTTCCAACAGTACCTACATTTCCAGTTATCTCTTTCTGTGATAAATAAAATTGTAAATCTTTGTCCTTATTCCTGTAACCACCTGCAGGCTTGCTTGTAAAAGCATCATAGATATTATATCCATAAACCAGAATTCCTGCTAATAATAATCCTCTGCGTTGATTGTCTAATCTTTGGACTTTGGTTTGTTGGTTTTCGGTCAGATCACCAAAACGGAGAGCTGCCTGTTCAGAAGTGGCATTTTCATAGCTTTCCTGATACTCATGAAATACATTCAGTTCATAGTGGTAATCAAAAGATTTGACTCCTGCGAAGGTGAATAGAGTTGCAGCAGAAGCCCCAAAGAGAAAAGCCTTGATGTGCTGCTTCTTGTATAGCTGACTTGCACCCGGAATTATGGAGTAGAATCTGGATTCTGATTTAATTGGCCTACGATGATCTTCAATATAAATGAGTCTTGGTTCAGGTACATTTAGGCGTCTTTTCTTATGGCCAAAATCAGGATTTCTGATCTCAAGCTCTTCCAGGTTCTCACCTATGTTGAATTTTGCAAAGCCAGTTCCCTGATATTCATCATTGTAAAAAATATCCGAATCCTCGTCAGTGAGAACGATAACATTAGCATCGTAGTAATGCCTTGCGGCTACGTTTTTGGTTAGGGTAGCGGGACTAAAATTACTCTCCTTAAAAGTATGTGAATAAGTAACTGTAGAGTCTTTGAATACCTGTAAATAAAGATTATCGCTTTTGTCAAAGTGGGTTTGAAGGGAAAAAAGCCGAACACCGGTTTCAAGTTCAAGGGAGTCACCTGATGCTAGTTTAATTGCGTCAAACAAAATGTTTCCAGGTACCACGTAGGCTGAGTCGGTATTGAACTTGAATTTTAGCCATCCTGAATTGCTCTGTGCTAGGACTTGATTAAAGGGAAGCAAGAGTACTACCAAAATCAGAAGGAGATTCCCATAATATTTATTCATAACAAAGAGGTTTACATCTAATGGCTGGAAGTGAATACCCAGTCTTTTTCAAAAGTATAGATTATAATTTTTCCCTGGAAAACAGCAGCCAATTTTGTTCCGTCATCAGAAAGTATAAGTCCGAAGAGAGAACCCTCTACATCTATTTCTAAAATATTAGCTTCATGCAAAAGGTTAGAAGAACATTTTATTTGGGAATAAAATGGTGAGCTATGATACCAATAATCTCCCCCATAACAAGTCAGAGAATAATCTTTCGCAGTAGCGAAACCTTTAATACCCCACCAATCAAATCTGGAGTGTACATCCCGAAATGACGATATGACTTCATGGTTATTGAGTTGGACTTGTACTGCTTCGTCTTCTGTATATAGCAAGGCTCGTTTACCAAAGTTTGAAAAATATACATTTTGATATTCACTCCCTGCATCAATTTCTTGCGTAAAAGAGCTTTGATTTTGTATTGACAGATCATCCTTATTGATGGCGATAAGTTTTACTTTATATGATTCGTAAGCGTAGAATATCAAAATAGTATTGTCGTAATAAGCCACATTAAATCCATAAGAATGCATAGATTCTTCATTTACTTGGTAAATTAGATTGTGTGTTTCAGTTTTATTATTCCAGATGGTTACATAATAATTGTTAACTCTTCCTGTCTGGTAATCTACATCTCCATAAGCTATTAGGAGTTCTTCTTCTGAAATAACACCGAAATCTACGGGACGGTAAACAACAGAACTTGAAACTTCAGTTCTATAATTTGGTATCGTTTCAACTATTTCTCTTGAATCCGGGTCCCAAACTAGTATGTATCCCGAAGAACTTGACGTTACTATTGCATCTTTGGCGTCTTTATAATCTCCAAAGTCACTTGTTAAATCTTTGAGTTGAACTTGGGGTAGAGAGGAGGCTCTGGTATTTTGAACATCAACTATAATTGGCCTTTTACCATCTGAGCTAAAGATAAAATGGGAGTTAGAACTATTAAAAGAACCGGTGGGGAAATATATTTCGTTTGTTTCTGCATCAAAGGAAGAGGTATTTGTCACATGAAGCTTGTGGCTTAGCAACTTACTACTTGGAATAGTTTTGTAGTTACCTCTGCTACCCGTTAAGCGAAACAGATACATATTCTCTTGTTGAAGATTATTGATAGGCTCTACTACATAGGGTGGTATAAAGGTCGCGTTAATCTCCTGAAGAGGATAAAATCGAGACGTGTCATTGTTTGGGGCATAAAGTATTTCAACCTCATAATTATCTATAGAAAAATTACCTTGAACAAAACGGGATGAATCTTGCGAAAGCGCTATATGTAATTTACCCTCATTCTCCGAAAAAACGGAGGAGTTTAAAATATCAAAGGAAGGATGGAAAATAGTAGCAGGAATGGGTTTGTGGTCAGATTGGATTTCATTATAGACAAGTTTATAAAAATATTCAGTTTCAACCGGTTGATTAATATCCAGAGAAAAACTTGTTGAATTATCTGAAATATCAGCTGAGTGCTCTAACTCGAAATTACTATTCTCATTGGTATTGGAATAAATTTCGATTTTAACATTATCATTTAACTCTGAGTACTGCCATTCTAACTTAACAGTTGGATTTGTTACAAAGGGCTGGATTGAAGCACTAATTTCAACTTCTGAAGCACTGTAAGAAACGGGTTTGGATTCGCTATAATTGATACCCTCTTTTCCTTCTATGATAGCCTGAATTTTATACCAAACATTTACACCATTATAATCAATGTTGTCAATATATTGATATCTGGAATTCCATAAACTTTTAGGTATCTGCCCGATTTCTCTAAAATCTGAAGTATCAGTATCAGATCTAAATATTTTAAACTTATCTACATACAGCTCAGAATCAGGATAATTCCATTTAACTTTTAACACTTCTATTGAATTGACGTACTCACTTCCTAGTTCTACCTGAATGTTAGAAGGAGCTTCCAAAAAGTAATGTTCAGACCAAGGATCCAATTCATTGTCGGCATTAAAGGTAGGGCTATTCTTACATCCAAAAACAGATAAGAGCAAGCAGCTTAATAAGATGCAAGGTAGATGTATTTTTGAGTACTTATTCATAGTTCTAATTAAGGGCAAACTTCAATGACAGTGTAGCGATAGTATTTGGATTATATACATCTCCAGAAAGTGTGATATCCATACCAAAAAGCTTTGATGAATGAAGATATCCTGATCTCGGTTTTCGAATAGAGTCGAAAGTTGTTAACGCATAAATCATCCCCATCAACAGAAGAGAAATATTGAAATTTGCACTTATTTGATCTAATTTTTCATTGACTTCAAGAGTTTTTTTTCTGTAGAAAAAAGCGTCAGCGGATGTTTGAGCATTATTATATAGTGCTTCCCATTCATTATGTTCATTAAGTTCTTTAGAATATATCCGATCTTGCCTAATAAGATTAACAGTTAATAGTCCTAAACTTAGATACGTAAGAGTTGCTCGATTGTATCTTTTGGAAGCAATATATTCAGCTCCTGGTACTAGTTTAGCAACAAATGTTAGCTTTGAGGGATTTTCATTAAACCGGGCGACTTCCGTTATGTTGATACTATTCACTGCTATTTTTTTACTCAATTCGCCATATTCAGGATGTGTTATCCGTAATTGATGAGTCCCGGGTTTTAGTAAAGTATGTACTGTGTGCTTCCCAATTTTCTCACCATCAATGTATACAATAGAGTTCTCATCAGTGGTGACAGATAAATTGGTTTGTCTGACGATGGTTTGATAGGAGCTTTTAGGATTATCGGGGAAAGCATTAAAGATACGTCTGCTTGTAGTCTCTCCGGCTTTCGAATTGACAGTAAAAGTAAGATCATTGATCGATTCCCAAACAACTGTTATGTGTCTCATTCCCGGATCTACTTTTACACTATCTCCTCTGTTTATCAGGTGAGGATCTCCAAAATCCTTATCAACAACGACATAATATTGTTCCAGATCGATAACCACTTTGATCCAGGACGAGAGGGGATCAGAATGTTGTGCTGTTACATTTTTTGAACATAAGACAACGGCAAGAGAGAGAAGCAGGACAATTTTATGAATCTGAAAACGACTATTCATGTATAAAAGACCGATATATTTTTTTAGAGGATAGTGAATTCAGATAATATAAACAGAGATTTTGCTGGTCTATTTCTGGGGCTCACATCCCCTCAATATAATCCCCAAACTTCCACTCTGATTTGAAATCCGGGTTGAGTTCCTGCTTCGTTAGCAAAGCCTTCACCATTGCTACCGGAATGCTGTTGTTTTGGAGGATAGTGTCGTGGAATTCCTTCTCGGTCATCTGGCCGGAATCCACTAATTCCATTCGCAATGAATAAAACTGCATAGCTCCCACCATGTAGGCAATTTGATAAAGCGGACCATAGTTCCCTTCAAAAGAACGGCGGACTTCCGCCTCAGCATTGGCATATTCGTGGCCTACTTTTTCCACTAAATAATCGATGGATTCTTGGGGCGTCCAGTTCCCAAGGTGATAGTTTAGGGAAAATACGATTCGTGCTGCACGATGCATTCTCCAGTACAGCATCCCGATCTTGTCTTCGGGATTGTTGGGGAAGTCTTTTTCCCACAGCACAAATTCCCAATACAACGCCCAGCCTTCGGTCCAGAAAGGCGTGTAAAACATACGTCGATGAGTCTCATACCGCTGATTCATAAACTGCTGCAGGTGGTGTCCGGGAATGAGCTCATGATGCACCACGGCTTTGGAGAAATGAGGGTTATTACCACGCATGCTCATCATTTTTTCTTCGTGGGTCATGGTGTTGGTGGGATAGGCGATCCGAACGGTTTCACCGCCTAAAAAGAAAGGCGCAAATTTTTGCCACTCGGGACTCAGCATCACCATGCGCCAGGTTTCTTTGGCAAGTTCAGGTATCGTAACCAGGTCCCGATCTTCTAAAAATGTAACGGCTTCGTCGGCTAATTCCTTCACTAATGGAGGTTGTTCTCCGGCTTCAACATGTGTGGTTTTAACATATTCCAGGGCAGCTTTCCAGTCATCCCCATAACCTAATTCGCGGGAGGCTTTCAGCATTTCGTTGTGGGTCCATTCGTACTGCTCGTTGGCCATCTTGATGAGTTCCTGCGGTGAGTATGAGATCATCTCAAAGCCCAGTCGGCGATTGATCTCCTCTTCTCCGATAGGTGTTCCCACAATACCGCTTTCATCCACCGATTCTTTTTCAGCATCAAAATGAGTTTCAGCAAATTCAGCATAAGATTTCAGGGAATCGTTAAGTGTTTTGAATGGCTCTTCTACCCACCAGGTGAAATCAGGATCGAACCCAAAATAGAACTCATAGGCTTCGGAAATGCCTTCTTGAAGTTCTTGGATCGCATCCGACAAATAGCTTGCCTGACGCTTACTCAGCATCCCGTATTCTTCCAACGCTGCTCTTTTCAACCTGACTTCCTTGCCCCAGTTATTAAACCAGGTTGCCACTTTTTTACCATCCATAGAAGTCCCGACTCGCCGCTGATTGATGAAGTCCATAGCAGCATCTTTGGCCGGAATGAACTGTGCGATCTCTTCAAACTGATCTCGTTCAGAGTCCAGAAAATAAGCCGATCGCTCGAGATCATTTTTAAAGAGCAGATAATCGACTTTTTGGGAATGAGGAAGTTCTCTGAAATCCAGCGTTTCCAGTTCACGTAGCCATTCTGAGTAGAACTGGTCGAAGCGGTCGAAATATTCATCAGAGGGTTGAATGGAGTATTTGCGGTCGAGGGCTCCATAGTCAGCTTGGTAGGTCGTGATCAGATCTGCAACAGATTGTGCGGAGGCTGAAGCGGTGAGAAAAAGAAAGATCAAAAATGAAAGCAGGGTTTTCATAGCCGGAGTTTAGATTCAAATGATGTGTAATGAAAAGCAATTTTCTGTAAAAGCGCTATGTGGGAATTGAAAAGGTTGGATCGAAAGAAATCATGGAAATCCTGATGTTTTCTGAACCTTGATTTTTAGGATTGAAGGATTAACTTGATTGATAAATTTCTAAAAATAGGGGTATGAAATACAAAGAATTAACGCATCGGATTATCGGATGTGCCATGGAAGTACACAGTGCGCTTGGTAATGGGTTTCAGGAGTTGATTTATCAGCGTTCATTGGGATTGGAATTCGATCTGCAGAAGATCAAATATGCTCGGGAAGTTGATGTGGATGTTTTCTATAAAGGCGTAGCTGTAGGGTCAAGAAGAGTGGATTTTTTGATAGAGAACAAACTTGCTGTAGAAATTAAAGCCATCAAAGAATTAGAGGATGTCCACTTAGCTCAAGCCATGAATTATTTGGAGGCCTATAACTTGGAGGTGGGGTTACTGATTAATTTTGGTGGTAGAAGTTTAGAATTCAAGAGAGTTCATAACAATAAAAAATCACGCTAATCCCCAAATCCCTCTAATCACGGTTCAAACAGATAAGGTTTAAAAGGCATCTATTTCTGAACCTTGATTTTTTGGATTGAAGGATTCATAGGATTATTTCAAGATAGTTTTACATATATTGTATCGATAACTAAATCGTAAAACATTATGGAAACTGTAAAAATATCCCCGAAATTTCAGGTCGTTATTCCGGCTAAGATTAGAAAGTCTTTGAATTTGAAAGCTGGTCAGAGGGTACGAATGATTCCTATCGACGGTAAGATCGAAGTAGTACCGGTTCCTGAGGCAAAATCCTTACGAGGATTTGCAAAAGGAATTGATACTTCTTTTGAGAGAGAGGAGGATCGATTTTGAATGTACTGGATTCTTCCGGGTGGCTTGAGTTTTTCACCGATGATAAACATGCCGATATTTTTGAGCCTATCATAGAGAGCGATGAAGAGTTACTGGTTCCATCCATTTGTTTCTATGAGGTGTTTAAAGTCTTAAATAGGGAATTAGGGAAGTCAAAAGCAATTGATGGCATTGCTTTGATGGCGAAGGGAAGAGAGATTTCGGTTGATCAAGAAATTGCATTAACAGCTGCTCAAATTAATGCAGAGCAAAAGTTACCCATGGCTGATTCAATGATCTATGCTATCGCCCAAAAATACGAGGCTATTTTATGGACGCTTGATTCTGATTTTGAGGGGTTGTCTGAAGTTAAATATTATTCTAAAAACAATAAAAAATCATGATAATCCCAAACTGTCTAATCATGGTTCAAGGAAAATAGGTTAAAAAGCTCCCGGTTTTCTGAACTTTGATTTTTAGGATTGAAGGATCGGCAAGATTACTTGAAAACTGATTTCAATGGTCTTGATAAAGGCTTATCTTTAGGATTCCGAAAAATTTAGAATCCAAAGCACAATCAATGCACTCCTACAATCCGGATAAGATCGAGTCGAAATGGCAAAAGTACTGGCTCGAGAATAAGACCTTCAAAACACCAACTGATAAGTCTAAGCCTAAGTATTACGTACTGGATATGTTTCCGTATCCGAGTGGAGCCGGATTGCATGTTGGTCACCCGGAAGGGTATACGGCCACTGATATCATATCGCGATACAAGCGCATGAATGGGTTTAACGTGCTGCACCCAATTGGCTGGGATGCCTTTGGACTTCCTGCCGAACAATATGCGGTGAAGACCGGAACGCACCCGCGGATCACCACTGAAAAAAACGTGAATAAATTCCGTGAGCAGTTGCAGGCTATCGGGTTTAGTTACGACTGGGATCGCGAGGTAAATACCACCGATCCGGATTATTATAAGTGGACACAATGGATCTTCCTTCAGTTGTACAAAAAAGGATTGGCGTACGAAGATGAAGTGGCCGTGAATTGGTGTCCCGAGCTGGGAACCGTGCTTGCCAACGAAGAAGTGGTAGACGGAAAAAGCGAGGTAGGCGGATATCCTGTCGTTCGTAAACCCATGCGGCAGTGGGTACTCAAGATCACCAAATATGCCGAAGAATTGCTTGAAGGGCTGGACGATTTGGATTGGTCAGAGTCTCTGAAAGACATGCAGCGCAACTGGATCGGGAAATCTGTGGGAGCAGAGATCGATTTTGTGGTTGATGAATATGACGAAAAGCTCCGTGTTTTTACGACCCGCCCTGATACCATTTTCGGAGCCACTTATATGGTACTTGCCCCTGAACATCACCTGGTTGATAAGATCACCACCGAAGATCAGAAAGAGGCCATAGAGAATTATAAAGAGGAAGCTGCTAAAAAATCTGATCTAGAACGACAAGAGCTTTCCAAGGAGAAAACCGGAGCTTTCACCGGAGCTTATGCCATCAATCCGGCCAACGGAAAAAAGATTCCGATCTGGATCGCAGATTATGTGCTGGCAAGCTATGGTACAGGCGCGATCATGGCCGTGCCGGGACAAGACGAACGCGACTGGGAATTTGCAGAGAAGTTTGACCTGGAGATCATTCGCACGGTAGAGCCGCCCGAGGATTTTGAAGGAAAGGCCTATACCGGGGAAGGGCAGGCTATTAACAGTGAGTTTTTGAACGGACTTAATATTGAGGATGCCAAGAAGAAGATCATACTTTGGCTGGAAGGAAAAGGAGCCGGTAAGAAATCCGTGAATTATAAACTGCGCGACTGGCTTTTTTCTCGTCAGCGCTATTGGGGTGAACCGTTTCCGATCATCCATGTGGATGGCGAGCATAAGGCATTGCCGGAGTCAGAACTCCCGGTCACTCTTCCAGAAGTGGATAAATATCAGCCTACCGGAGATGGCGAGCCACCACTGGCTAATGCAACGGACTGGGTGAATACAAAGGATCCCGAAACCGGAAAGCCGGCCAAACGTGAGACCAACACAATGCCACAATGGGCGGGTTCTTGCTGGTACTATTTGCGATACATCAGTCCTGAATTTGATGGCGGTCCTGTTGATCCCGATTATGAAAAATATTGGATGCCTGTCGATCTTTATGTAGGCGGAGCCGAGCATGCTGTGCTTCACTTGTTGTATGCAAGATTTTGGCACAAAGTGTTGTATGATATCGGTGTTGTTTCAACCAAAGAACCTTTTCAGAAGCTGGTAAATCAGGGGATGATTCTTGGGGAAATGGAATTCACCGGTCCCGATGGCGAAAAATTATCTGATGATCAGGTAGAGAAGAAAAGAGATGGCTTTTTCCTCAAAGGAACCGATAACAAAGTGGAAGCCCGGGCGCACAAGATGTCTAAAAGCCGTGGCAATGTCATCAACCCGGATAACATTATTGCGCAATATGGTGCAGATTCGCTGCGATTATACGAAATGTTCATGGGGCCGCTGGAGCAGGTGAAGCCGTGGAGTACCAAAGGCGTAGAAGGGGTGAACCGATTCCTGAATCGTGTTTGGAGATTATTGGTAGATGATGATTCTGGTGAGATCTCGGACAAAGTGAAGGATATTGAATCCACAAAAGATCACCTGAAACCATTGCACGAAGCCATTAAAAAAGTAACTGAGGATATTGAGTCTCTCCGGTTCAATACAGGTATTTCTGCTTTGATGATCTTTGTGAATGAAGCCAATAACTGGGAAGAGATCCCGCTTTCAGTTGCCAAAGAATTTGTGCAGATCCTGAATCCTTTTGCTCCCCATATCACCGAAGAATTATGGCGGATGCTGGGAGAAGAAAATACGATCGCATACACCGAATGGCCTGAATTCAATGAAGAATACCTGAAGGCTGATGAAATTATGTATCCGATTCAGGTGAATGGAAAGGTCCGTGGTGAGCTTTACGTGGATGCTGAAAAAGCCAAAGACAAGGATTATGTACTCGGTTTAGCCAGGGAAGAAGAAAACGTCGCCAAATACCTGGAAGAGGGTAATTTGGTGAAGGAGATCTTTGTACCAGGTAAGATTGTGAACTTAGTGGTGAAGTAAATCGACTCTCCAGAGTCGAAAGAGTAATTATATATCAAAAGCGCGACTCTGGAGAGACGCGCAACTTTGAGCTATGAGAAACCTGAAATCCATTTTCCTTTCACTGCTTTTCTGCTTGTCTTTAGGGCAGGGTGTGATGGCTTTTTCAGGGATTCAGCCGGCGTCTGAAGAAGGACAAATTCAACCAGTTGATTCCTCTCATGATGAAGATGCATCTCCATCGGCCCTGGGATATTTAGTAGATGCCGGAGCTCCAACCGAGTCTCTTTTATTACACACCTATCGTTTAAATTCCGGATTTAGTGAGAGCTCACAAGAAGAAGATGAGCGTGCTTACACCAATAAAGAACAATCGAAAAGCAAAGGGAAGGCTTGGCTTTTTAAAGCTGAGACCATTGAACGGAGCTTAACTTTTCGGGAACTCATTTATCCCCACCATTTCCATTTCTGAGGCCTCCATCGTACAACGATCATTTTGACATGATCATAGCCTCAAATTCATTCCACAGCCGGAATGAGCATCATTAACAAAAAATTTACGACGATGGAAATTGATCTATTCTCAATTATTGTAACTATTATAGCCTTTTCATTTTTTCTTGTCCCAATTGTGATCGACAAAATGAGAAGTAAGAAATAAGATTAATAAAAAAAGGTACTGTTATGAATAACAAGTAAAATGTGAATCAAATATTTATATTTGGTTTCCAATTAGAAGTATATGCTTAGGCAATACTATCTAGC
>NZQV01000022.1 GCA_002696035.1 Balneola sp.
ACTTATCAAGCCCGACTCGACCTCGTACACCAGTCAATACGTGATGTATAAACATACAATATACTGACCTTTCAACACGTCTGGATAAAATAAAAGCCCTTCAGTTTGATCTGAAAGGCTTTTTTAAGTCTTTAGTAAAATTTGGGAAGTGCCGCTACTTAATATCCACCATAACCGCTTAAGATCTCCATGAGTCCCTCGGCAGGTAGTACAGGCTCTATACCAAAATATATTGTGAGCAGAGCAAGAACTACAATAGTTCCTTTATACATCAAGGTTGGAGTGAATAATGTGATTGGCTGATGTTCTTCCCGGAAGTACAAATAAACCATCACCCGTAAGTAGTAATACACACTAGCAGCACTAGCCAGAACACCTATAATGGCCAAACCAACCATTTCAGCATTGATGGCTGCTGCAAAAACATAATACTTCCCGACAAAGCCAACTAAAGGAGGAATTCCCGCCAGAGAAAATAAGAAGACAGATAAGGATACTCCCATCATAGGTTCTTTAAAACCAAGTCCGGCAAGATTTTGTACCTGTGTAAAATCCAACCCTTTGTTCCGCTCGTAGTAAGCGATCACTCCAAAAGCACCAACGTTCATAATAGTGTAAGCAAAGAGATAGTAGAGTACAGCATTATACCCTTCGAACGTTCCGGCAGCTAAACCTACCAATGCGTATCCGGCGTGAGCAATACTTGAGTAAGCCAGCATACGTTTCACATTGTCTTGTACCAGTGCAATTATATTTCCAAATACCATGGTCAGAATTGCTATTACACTCAATACCAATTGCCAGTTCAGTCCTTCCATGATTGGCAAAGCTCTGGACAAGACTAATATAAATGCGATAAAAGTAGCCGCTTTAGAAGCTGTTGCGAAATAAGCCGTAAGCGTAGTTGGTGTTCCCTGATAAACATCCGGGGTCCACATGTGGAACGGTACAGCAGATACTTTGAATAAAAAACCTACAAGTAAAAGAGCAGTTCCTGCTAAAAATAACAGATCGGTACTGGCTGCGGCTCCGATCTCGGGAATGCTTGTGGTTCCGGTTGCTCCATAAATAAGAGCCATACCATACAGTAAAAATCCGGTTGAGAATGCTCCAAGCAGAAAGTATTTAAGAGCTGATTCTGCCCCGGTTTTCTCATTCTTGATCAAACCTGCCATCACATATAAACAGATAGACATGGTTTCGAGCCCTACAAATAGAGTGATCAGATCATTGGCTCCGGCTAAAGCTAACATTCCGGATGTCGCGAAAAGGATCAATGCATAGGTTTCCCCATAATAGTGCCCGATTCCCCGCAGATAGTCTTCACTGATAAAAACGGAGAATAATGCTCCAGCTAAAATTACCATGCTACCAAATGCCACGGGCCCGCCATGAACCAACATGCCTGAAAAGGCTGTTTGCATTTCACTGCCTAATGAAAGTACACTGATAATGAGTCCGGCCGCTAAGGCTAAAATAGTTACATAAAAGTTAAGCGGACTCTCTTTCTTAAGAGATTCAATTATAATAACCACCAATCCGGCTACGGCGGTGATCACTCCGGGTAAAAAAGCTTGTATATCGCCTAAATAATCCATTCGCTGATTTTATAAAACGCTTTCTATTGCTTGAGCCAGGTCCACATCTTTTTGTGTGACTTTATCCCCTGCATCGTGCGTATTCAGGCTGATGTTAACCGTATTGTACACATTGAACAGTTGGGGATGATGAACCTGTTTTTCAGCTTCCAGCCCTACACGGACGATAAATCCAAGGGCTTCACTGAAATCATTAAAACTAAATTCTTTGCTGATCTTGTCGTCGCCAAACTCCCATCCTTCCAGGGAACTCAACGCTTGCTTAATATCGGATTCAGATAGTGGCTGTGCCATGATCTTATTTGGTTGATGCGAATTGCGATTCTGATTCACTTACATCGTAAAATTTTGTCGTCCAATCCGGGAGCTCTTCAGTGCGAGCTTGTTCCATAACAGCCATGCTTTTAGCTTCAGAAGCTTCGATCAATTCTGTTACCTGTGCTTCAGAATATTTGGTAAAGTCTACAGGACGAATACCGATCCAGAACATGAAGATCACCAATGGGATCAAAAGCCCGATCTCACGACCATTCAGATCAATCAATTTCTTGTTTTCATCATTGGTGAGAGGGCCAAACATCACGCGCTGGAACATCCACAGCATATAAACAGCCGCTAAAATAACTCCGGTAGCTGCAAGGATGGCAAACACTTTGTTGTCATACAGTTCAGAGAAAAATGAACCATTTAAGATCAAAAATTCACCTACAAAACCATTCAGTCCGGGAAGGCCTATGGATGCAAAAGTGGCGATCATAAACATTACCGTAAAAATTGGCATTTGCTTTGCGATTCCACCAAAGTCTTTGATCATACGAGTGTGTCGGCGGTCATAGATCATGCCAACAATAAGAAAAAGTGCTCCGGTTGAAAGTCCGTGGTTGATCATTTGGATAATGGCTCCCTGTACGGCTACGGTATTCAGTGCAAAGATCCCCAATACTACAAATCCAAGGTGACTTACTGATGAATATGCAACCAGCTTCTTCACATCTTTCTGGACCATAGCAACAAGTGCACCATAAATAATTCCGATCACAGCAAGAGCAGCCATCCATGGTGCAAATTCCATAAACGCATTGGGAAAGATTGGCAGACAAACACGGATCAAACCATAGGTTCCCATCTTAAGCATAATGGCTGCAAGTACTACAGAACCGGCTGTTGGGGCCTCAGTATGTGCATATGGCAACCAGGTATGGAATGGGAAAAGTGGCACTTTGATACAAAAGGCCAGTGCAAAAGCCAGAAATAAATAGGTTTGTTCAACCAGGCCAATGGTATAAATATCACTGGAAAGAAAGCGCCAGTCGGCAGTAAATGTGGTTCCGGCTCCCATCGCAGCTCCGGCATCGTATCCGAGGTAGATCAGCCCAACTAACATGATGAGTGATCCAACCAATGTATAAATGAAGAACTTAACAGTGGCTTGAATTCGTCCCGCTCCACCCCAGATTCCTATCAGGAAGTACATGGGAATTAGAGAAAGCTCAAAAAATACATAGAAGACCATCAGGTCAAGGGAAGAAAATACGCCCAAAGAGGCCGTTTGCAATAATAGCAACATGCTCCAGTATCCGGCCAGATGCTTACTCACAGAAGTCCATGAAGAAAGTATCACGATCGGGCCCATGAAGGTGGTCAGCATAAAAAGCAAAAGGCTTAATCCATCCAGGCCTACAAGATATTTTATATCAAGGGATTCGATCAGCCGACCGCCTTCGGTAACAAACTGGGCGGTTCCTGAATTGGCTACATCGAAACCAAACATCAGTGGCAGTGAAGCCAAAAAAGTAATGGTAGTCACCAATAGGGCGATCCACTTTTGAGTGGTTTCATTCTTCGACAATATGATCAGCGGAATGCCGACCAGTGGTAAATAAATGACGATATTTAAAAGTGTTTCCATCAAGAGATCTGGGAAATTACATTACCATTAAGTAGAGAATTACGATCACGCCTATAACAAAAGCCAGCGCATAGCTTGAAACCACACCGGTCTGTACATATCGGAACAGACTGCCAAACAGGCGAACCGTTCCGGCTGTAGCATTCACAACACCGTCCACCACCTTCATATCGAAGACGGCAAGAACTTTATCAGAAAACTTAACCAAGGGACGAGCGATCAAACCTTCGTACACTTCGTCGAGGTTATACTTGTCTTGCCAGGTTGTATACAAGCCGCCAAACATAGAAGCCAGTTTTGCATCCGACTCCTCCTGCTGATTGTTGTTGTACATCTTAAATGCCGTAAATACACCGGCAATCGCGATAACGATAGAGGCTCCCATCAGCGCCCACTCCACCCCATGCGAAAGGGTTAGTTCATAGTCAGCGGTAATGTTGTAGAGCCAGTTGTGCAGTAAATTAATATGTGCTTCTTCGTGAGTAAAAGTCTCAACAATAAAATTCGGGACTCCCATAAAACCACCTACTGTAGCAAGACCTGCGAGAGTCCAAAGCGGGATCGTCATGGTAGAAGGACTTTCATGTAAATATTTTTCAGCCCCGATCGCTTCCTTGAATCGTTTTCCAAGCTTAAATTCACCATGGAAAGTTGTCAGGGTTAGACGGAACATATAGAAAGCAGTCAGGAAGGCGGTGATAATCCCAACAACCCAAAGCGCCATGTACATATACTGCCCAAATTCTCCAGCTCCGGCGTTGGCTGTCATAGCAAGAACTTCATCTTTAGAGAAAAAACCTGCTAGCGGCGGAATACCTGCTATTGCGATCGTAGAGATCAGAAAAGTCTTGTAAGTGGAAGGCATATATTTTCGAAGCCCTCCCATATTGCGCATATCCTGTGGATCGAAGTGAACATCCTTGCCATCGTGTTCTAATTCATGCTCTACATGATGCATAGCATGAATTACCGAACCGGAACCCAGGAATAAACAAGCTTTAAAGAAAGCATGAGTAACTACGTGAAACATAGCAGCCGTAAATCCACCCGCACCAAGCGCCAGGAACATATATCCTAACTGAGAAACGGTTGAATAGGCAAGCACACTTTTAATATCGTTTTGAGTGATGGCAATGGTAGCCGCAACAATAGCCGTAAGTGCTCCGATCACCGCTACGATAAGCATTACTTCAGGCGACATCACGAACATCGGCGACATTCGGGAGATCAGATAAATACCGGAAGTTACCATCGTGGCCGCGTGGATAAGTGCCGAAACAGGAGTGGGACCAGCCATCGCATCCGGGAGCCATACAAATAATGGGATCTGAGCAGATTTACCGGTCGCACCGATAAACATCAACAAACCAATACCGAAAATATACTCACTGGAGAAGACATCAAGGTTACCAAGGATCACATCAAAACTAAGGCTTCCCACAGTCTGGAATACCATAAACATGGCGATCAGGAAAGCAAAGTCACCAATTCTGTTGTAGATAAAAGCTTTTTTGGCAGCATCGGATTTCGCCATATCGGTGTACCAGAAACCGATCAATAAATAGGAACAAACTCCAACTCCCTCCCATCCAAGGAACAAGAGCAACAGGTTGTTACCCAACACAAGGTTCAACATCGCGAAGATGAAAAGATTCAGATAGGCAAAGAACTTCCAGTAACCTTCATCATCAGCCATATACCCCATAGAGTACAGATGAATCAAGAAACCAACTCCAGTTACCACTAAAGTCATTAATATTGAAAGCTGGTCAACACGATAAGCTATATCAACACTGAAACTCCCGGCTTCCATCCAGGTAAAGAGCTTGTACACCACAGCTTCGGAACCGGAATTCATATTCAGGAAAAAATACACTGCAATCACAAACGGAATAAAAACCGCAGTATTGGCAATGATCCCAATCAGTTGTTTCTTGGTGCGATAATTTTCTACAAAAAGCCCGGTAATCCCGTTTATCAGAAAACCCAGCAATGGAAGAGCAATAATGAGAGTAAATAACGCCGAGGCGGATTCCATCAGTTAGTCTTTATTTAATTGCAATAAAAAGGGAACTGCGCTAGTCACAGTTCCAAAATGGATGGCAAAGATACAAAAATCTTCAGCAAGGTAAAGACTGTTTTGGATGAATTTTAAGGAATTTAGAATGCGTTTAAGAATATCGAACATTGAACAAAGAACAATGATTTTCGAAGTGGTTTAAGGGGGGATTCTGGCTCGTAAATCGGTCGATCGGTCCATCAGTTACTTGTGATCCTGTTTCTTATGATTTTTTTAAGCCATTAATGTATAAGAATGGAACACGGATAACACAGGTTAGATTGATGATGGCAAATATTATATCGCAATACCCCATCCATATTCCTACCCTCCTGCGACTGCACCTTTTACCTTCATCCACTCCAACGCAGAACCACTCCAGATCATAAATCCACATTTACAATCTTTAAACGCTTAGGCCATAAAATCTGAACAGTCCATTTTGTTTAACATTAAAGGTGTTCTATTTTCAGGCTTCAGATTTTCTTAGCCTTTTGATGAACTGTCTTCACAAAAAATTCATTTTAAATCCCGTGTTTTGACACTTTCATCCACGCATATAATATAGTCTCGAGTTTGCTTCGATTTTCATTTCGGGTAATTCTCAGAATTTGTATGTTTGAAGCCATTAAAATTTCTCTTAACTCATAATCTCACAACTCTTGAAGTCACTTTCTGCTAAAAGCGCTGTTGTTTCTTTTATCGTACTGATGGGATTTTGGTATCTCATGAGTGGCTTTTTTGATATTACCCATTCCATTATGGGGGTTATCAGTGTTGGAATTGTGATGGCCATCAACTACAAACTTAAAAGACACTCTTATTTTGAGGGCGAAACTGACATTATCAATGACCTTAGATTGTTGTACGTCCCCTATTATTTTGGATGGCTGCTCGTACAAATTGTGATCTCGGGAGTTCACGTTGCAAAGATCCTACTGAGCCCTTCCCTTCCGATCGAAACTTCGGTTTTGAAATTTAAAGTGAATTTCCCGAACCCCCATTGCAAGATGATCCTTGGGAATTCCATCACACTTACACCGGGAACGTTGACGGTAGATATCCAAGGCGATGAGTTTATTGTACACGCTATCTCACCTGCTTCCTTTGAAGGCATTGCAAGTGATAAAATGCCACAACAGGTTTTGAAATTATTCACTAATGAAATGTATCCCGTGGTCTCTGATTTTGAAGTTTTACACAGTAGGGAGGAATTGAGCTAATGGATCAGTTTTTTCTGTATAGCGCTGTCATCCTCACCGCAATTATTGCTGTTCCCGCATACCGGGTGGTGAAAGGTCCTACCGTTTTTGACCGACTGGTTGGAACCAATGCAATCGCCACTAAAACCATCGTGCTCATCTGCCTGATCGGCTATGTATTTGATCGCATCGGCATGTTCATCGATATTACACTGGCTTATGCCATCCTGGGTTTTGTTGGCTCACTCACCATAGCCAAGTATTTTTCATCAGAAAATGTAAACGTACGCTACGATGATTGATATAACCTCTGTTTTAACCATACTATTTGTAGCGGCCGGTATTTTCTTTCTTTTAGTGGGAAGTATAGGGATCATCCGTCTGCCGGATTTCTATTCCCGAACTCACGCCACCAGTAAAAGTGATACACTTGGGATGATGCTCGTTATCATTGGACTTATTATATATGAAGGACTGACGATAAATGGGGGGAAACTCTTTTTGGTCCTGTTATTCATATTACTGGCAAACCCCGTTGGAGCCCACGCACTGGCCCGGGCCGCGCTTAATGCCGGACTCAAACCCATCTTTCCCAATAATAAAAAAGACAAAGAGGAAAGCTGATGTTTTGGCAACTTGAACTCATTTTATTCATCTTTTTGCTGATCACGGCACTGATCGCCTTGGAATCCAAAGATCTTTTGGTTGCCGCTGTAATGCTCACCCTATTCAGTTTCCTAATGGCTTTATTGTTCACCACTATGGGCGCTGTGGATGTAGGATTTACCGAAGCCGTTGTTGGAGCCGGAGTTACCGGAATTTTGTTGATCGTAGCAATCTATCAAACCACTTATAAAACAGAAGATTGAAGTACCTGAAATTACTTTTGATCATAGCGTTTACCCTTCTGCTGCTTTTTGCTGCATCAGATCTCCCATATCGTGGAGAGGCTGACAATCAGATGAATCAGGAGATCAGCATGACTGGTACGCCTGTACCCGGAAATTATTATATCCAGGAAGCTTATAACGATGCCCACACCCCCAACATCGTGACGGTGATACTTGGAGATTATCGTAGTATTGATACCCTGGGCGAGCAAATTGTGATCTTCACCGCGGGCCTCATCGTATTCTTGTTACTCAGAAACCGTAAGGAGGACGAAGAAAATGACCAATAGATCCCCCAGTCCTATTATTTTATTGGGAACCCGATTCCTGAGTCCATATATCATGGTCTTCGGGTTTTATGTGATCTTTCACGGACACTATTCTCCCGGCGGAGGATTTCAAGGCGGTACCTTATTGGCCGTTTCCCTTCTTTTGATCCGTATTGCAAGTGGCACGCAGATCGCCAACCTCCAATTCAAAGATTATCTGGCAACTCCCTATGCCGCACTTGGTGTAGTCATCTATTTTGGTACCGGCTTGGTAGCTATGATCATGGGCGGATATTTCCTTGACTACGAGCAACTGCCCATTCCCGGACTTGAAGCCGCCGACCTTAGATACTGGGGCATTCTGATCATCGAACTTGGAATTGGGCTGACGGTAATGACCGTACTAACCCTTATCTATGACAACATGGTAAAAGGAGAAGACTATGCTTGATTTCTTTATGGGACATTATGCGTACTGGTTTACCATTATTCTGTTGGCCATCGGGTTATATGGTATGCTGATCAAAAAGAATTTGGTAAAGAAGACCATCGGGCTATCCATTTTCCAGGCTGGTGTGATCTTATTTTTTGTTTCCGTGGCCATGAAAGACGGAGCCACCGTGCCCGTTAAAGCCGATGGATTACCTGTCAGCGAAGTAGCCAATTACATGAACGCCCTGCCTCACACCCTCATGCTTACCGCTATTGTTGTAGGGGTAGCGACATTAGGTGTAGCCTTTGCGCTGCTTATCAATATTTATAATCGCTACGGCACCCTCAATGAAGAAGAACTTTTAGATAAGATTCAATGATCGGATCCGAAATACCGGCGTTAATACCCGTCACATATATCCTGTTTGCGATCCTGATTCCCGTTATCGGACTCTGGAAACGTGAGATCACCTGGCACCTGGGTGTGCTTGGCACCGGAATAGCGACTTTATTTTCTGCATGGGGATTTATGCATCTCATCCAGACCGGCGAGACGATCCGCTATTTCTTTGGCGGCTGGGTCCCTCCCATTGGAATCGAATTTGTGTATGATGGCTTAGCTGCTTTTATCGTTTTAGTGATCAACGCTATTGCCTTCCTGGTACTCATTCATTCCAAAGAGATCAGCAAAGTTGAATTCCCTGGTAAGAAAATGGCTTACTACGCTGTTTCCATGCTGCTTATGTTGGGTTTCAACGGAATGGTGCTCACCGGCGACCTCTTCAACCTCTACGTATTTCTCGAAATTTCTTCCCTCTCCAGCTACGCCTTGATAGCGATCGGAGAGAAACGAGCCCCTTATTCTGCTTTCCGATATTTGATCATCGGAACCGTGGGTGGTTCGCTCTATTTATTAGGCGTTGGATTTTTATACACCGTCACCGGCACGCTGAATATTATCGATATGCACGATATGCTGCCGATGGTGATCGGACATTCTTCCGTGATCGCAGCGCTAATTTTGATGATCGTCGGTGTTGGAGTGAAAGCCGCTCTCTTCCCACTGCACGGATGGCTGCCTGATTCTTATACCTTTGCATCCTCCACTTCCTCTGCATTGATCGCCCCCATCGGGACCAAAGTAGCGGCATATATTTTATTCAGAGTCGTACTGTTTTTATTTGGGGTTGAACTTATTGACGATCAGCTTCCGGTTACCACTATCATCGGAATTTTTGCAGGAATTGGGATTCTTTACGGTTCCATCATGGCCATAGCCCAAAGCGAATTAAAGAAGATGCTGGCCTACAGTTCTGTTTCCCAGATCGGATATATCATTATGGGAATCAGTCTGGCCAACCCGTTTGGCTTTATTGGAGCCGTGTTGCATATCCTGAATCACGCCATGATGAAAGCCCTCCTCTTCCTCGTTTCAGGAAGCATGAGACTAAAAGAAGGTCATTCCCTGATCACGAAATTTGATAATTCATACCGCAAGAAATACCCCTGGACCATGGCTGCGTTTACCACTGCAGCAATTTCCATGGTTGGACTTCCACCACTCGCCGGATTCTTCTCAAAATGGTATCTGGCGCTTGGAACCATCGAAAACAGCAACTGGATCTTACTGGCTGTCATCCTGATCAGTTCACTGCTAAACGCTGTGTATTTCTTCCGAATTTTAGAAAAAGTATATCTCAACAATCCCGATGCGGAATCATCTGAAGAAACCGAAGTTGTAGAACGAGATGAAGTCGGTTTCAGCATGATGTTCCCCATGGCCGTGATGGCGATCGGGCTGTTATTGGTAGGTATCTTCAACGCCTACATCGTAAATGTAATTTTCACCATGTTTCCGGCAGGATTTTAAATAGATAAATAATGGATCTTACGTACATCCCTTTATATGCTGTTCTTGTATCGCTGGCTGCGGTGCCGTTCATCTTGCTGAGTTCAAAAAAACCGAATCTCCGTGAGTTCTGGACCATCCTGGCCGGAGTGATCAAATTTCTGTTGGTACTCACCTTACTCCCCTCTGCCCTGCAGGGAAATGTGATAGAACTGGAGCTCTTAGAAATTGCGCCGAACCTGCCTCTGGTGTTTAAAGCCGATACCTTTGGTGTTTTCTTTGCATTGATCGCCTCCGGATTGTGGATCTTCACATCGTTCTATTCCATCGGCTACATGCGAGGTCACCACGAGAAAAAGCAGACCCGCTACTTCGCCAGTTTCGCCATTTGTTTGAGTTCCACTATCGGGATCGCCTTTTCCGGCAACTTGTTGACCTTCATCATCTTTTACGAGATGCTGACGCTTGCAACTTACCCGCTGGTCATCCACAGCGAAACCAAGAAAGGAATTGCAGCCGGACGCAAATATCTGACTTACACCTTAACCGCCGGACTATTACTGATTGCCGCCGCCGGGATCACCTATGCTTTAACAGGAACTTTAGAATTCACCCCGGGTGGTATTTTTGGAGATGTGGATCTATCTCAGTCAATGGCTGTGGTGATCTTCTTATTATTCCTCGGAGGCGTTGGGGTAAAAGCCGGTATCATGCCGCTGCATAGCTGGCTTCCTTCTGCAATGGCTGCTCCAACTCCGGTAAGTGCTTTATTGCACGCCGTAGCTGTGGTAAAATCCGGTGTATTCGGGGTGATCCGCGTAGTTGGATTTATTTTTGGTCCTGATGTCATGGCGGAATTTGGCCTCAACGAAATTTTGATGGTACTGGCGGGAATCACGATCATTGTTGCTTCCCTGCTCGCTTTTGCACAAGATAATTTGAAACGCCGGCTCGCGTATTCTACGGTAGGACATCTCTCCTACATCGTACTCGGAGCTGCTTTGCTGACCGAAACGGGATTGATCGGTAGCATGATGCACATTTCTTTTCACGCCACCATGAAGATCACCCTCTTCTTCTGTGCGGGAGCCATCATGGTGAATCTCCATAAAAAAGATATTAGCACGATGAACGGCATCGCAAAAGTGATGCCCTGGACCATGGCCGCATTTACCATCGGCTCTATGGGACTTGCCGGAATTCCTCCGGTAAACGGATTTGTAAGTAAATGGTATCTCGCCTCCGGAGCGCTTGAAGGCGGAATGATAATACCCGTGGTCATATTAGTGATCAGTGGTTTATTGAACGTGGGATATTTCTTCCCCATCATTCATCGCGCCTATTTCAAAAAAGGAGGTCCTGAACTGGAAGGCCACACCGAAGCCTCCCCATTCATGGTAGTACCGTTGATGGGAACAGCCGTTCTTTCCATTTTATTTGGATTGAACCCCGACCTGTTCTTCAATTTCTTTGATATGGCAACCGCTGTTGCTGCAAGTATTTTTAACCCCATATAATTATGAAAACCTGGCACTGGATAGCACTTGGAGTCGTTTTTGTCATCAGTTTGATTCTTGAATTCTTTTTTATGGAGATTAAGAGTCCGCATTGGTGGAACAGCATCCCTGCGTTTTATGCGATATGGGGATTCCTTGGTACCGTGGCTATCATTTATATCTCCAAATGGTTAGGCAAATTGTTCATTTTTAGAGACGAAGACTACTATGATGCTTGAGTTATTAACTGTCCCTGCTGTGATCCTGATCCTCGGAGCATTCCTGTTGCCGCTGATACCGGAACGTATCCGAAGTTCGGCATTTATCGTTTTCCCTTTGGTTGCCCTGGGAGTCCTGTGGTCTTTACCTGAAGGAAGCCTCATACAGGTTCCTTTTGCCAGTTATGAACTCCATCTCCTTACCGTTGACTCTCTGAGCCGCATTTTTGGAACTATTTTCGTGATGATCACCATCATTGGTGGCGTCTATGCTTTTCACATCAAAGACCTGGGACAACAAACATCGGCGCTTGCCTATGCCGGTGGTGCCCTTGGAGTAACTTTCGCCGGTGATTTCTTCACGCTCTTTTTCTTCTGGGAAATTATGGCGGCCGCTTCCACCTATTTGATCTGGGCGCGTAGAACTAAAGAATCCGATAAAGCAGGAATGCGCTACGTGCTCGTTCACATTTTCGGCGGTGGCTTACTTTTCAGTGGAATTCTGATGCATTTAAATAATGGCGGCTCTTTCCTCATCGAAAACCTGGAGCAAACCTATTCCATCTCAAATATTTTTATACTTCTTGGTGTAGGATTGAACTCAGCCATACCTCCGCTACACGCATGGCTGGCAGATGCTTATCCAAAAGCCACCATAACCGGGGCGGTTTTCATGAGTGCCTTCACCACAAAATCCGCAGTTTACATTTTGATCCGCCTTTTCCCCGGCTGGGATATCCTTGTGTACTGGGGGGTAGCAATGGCGCTGTACGGCGTAGTGTATGCCGTGTTGGTAAATGATATTCGTGAGATCCTGGCCTATCACATTGTTAGTCAGGTTGGATATATGGTAGCCGGTGTAGGTATCGGAACAGAGATGGCTATCAACGGAACTACGGCACATGCCTTCAGCCATATTCTCTACAAATCACTTCTATTTATGGGAGCCGGGGCTGTCATTCACGCTACCGGTAAAAGCAAACTGACCGAACTCGGAGGTTTCGCTAAGAAAATGCCGGTGGTCGTTGGACTGTATATGATCGGTGCGTTCTCGATCTCAGGATTTCCGTTCTTCAACGGCTTCATCAGTAAATCGATGGTGGTAAGTGCGGCCGGTTATGCCCACTTCGAAACGGTGATGTTGCTTCTGATCCTCGCTTCTGTTGGAACCTTCCTGCACACCGGACTCAAACTTCCCTACTTTACCTGGTTCGGCGAAAAGAAGAGTGAATTTGATGTCGGTAAAGTCCCATTGAACATGAAAATTGCCATGGGAATGGGCGCTTTCTTCTGTACACTTTTTGGGGTGTATCCAGCGCTTCTGTACAACTACCTGCCTTACGCTGTTGATTATCATCCATACACCATCTACCACTTTGTGGAGATGATGCAGATCCTGGTCTTTACATTCATCGGATTCTGGCTGCTTCGCAAGAAACTGGAAGGTACCCCAACCATTGCTGTAGATACCGACTGGTTTTACCGCAAGCCCGCTGATGCTGTTCGCTATGTTTTCGTGTCCATCCCCAACAGATTTTATGGCTGGGCCGAAAATTCCGCACTAGCTTCTGCAGAAAAGCTATCAGGAGTCTCTAAAAACCCATTAAAGTACATTCTTCCGTCCTTTGCAACCGAAGGGCGTGAAGTGCAATCTGATGGGTTTTCAGCCGGAATTGGAGCTGCACTGGCCTTCATCCTTTTTGGCTTTCTCGTAGCCGGAATTGCGACATTGATGTAATATTTCTCAAATAACCTGAGATTTACAGGGTTACAACCTAGAAAAATTCACACGCACCCAAAGTTGGCATTCCGAGTGCTCAGGAGAATACCAAGGCTCCCCAAGTTGAACACGAGGAATCTCAAAGTGTGATTGACTTGTGAAGTATTTCAACCTTTGAGACCCCTCGCGGTAAGCATCCTATGTCTGTTATAAACTACAAGGCGCGCAGGGGTTGTAGATGCTAAGTAATTCGTTGACAGTTTTGGTTGAATTGAGTGGTAATTTTCCACCGTATGGTTTTTTACGTAGCTTCCGGAATTGTCATCCAGAGCGCCTCTGGGGTGTATCGGGTATCGTACGATTAACGCGATGGATCTCAACGTCTGCACCAGCAAGTGGTATTGAACTTTGAGATCCCTCGCTTAAAGAAAACCAATCTTTTGCACCACATCGGCGACTCGGGATGACAACTTTTGGACTTGTAGTACTATTGGTTCGATGATACCTTCAGTTTCTTTGTTGTCAGCGAATTATCTGACATCTATAAAGGGTAAGAACTTATGTTCAATTTTATTTTGAATTCACGCTAAATAATATCGCAGATATTGAATAACTTTAGTCTCTCTAAAACGGCTTAATTTACCCCCATTTTACTTTTGAATCTTAGAAAAGCACTCAAAGCTACTCATCTTCTTTTACTGGGATTGATCTTCAGCTCCACCCTATTTGCACAAGCTTCCTCCATTCCGGCTCCCACCGACACCACAGAAACAGTAGATTATGCATTCCTCCCCGCCCTTGCCTACAGCAGTGATCTCGGTTTGGTAGGCGGAGGCATCATGAGCCGCTACAAATTCGCTGATGACGTAAACCCCTTTTTCTCGTATTTACACTTCAATGCACTTTTTTCCACCAAGGGACTGATCTCCTCCACGCTCCTTTTTGATAAACCTCAGTTTTTGGGAAAAGACCAGCGATTCACCTCAGAACTTTTTGTTTCCCGTTTTTTGCAAAGCCAGTTTTATGGGATCGGAAATACGGATAGACTCCCGGACGCTTTAAAAGACAGCTCTGACTTCTATTTCTATAACTCATTTTCAACCGGTGTAGAACTTTCGTTTAGAAAGCCCATCTTCCGCAGTTCTGCCCAGAATAGGCTGGATATATTTGGGATCGCTAACTTTGAATATCGAACGCCCTGGGGCAATGATTCTGATCAATATATTATTCAGCAGCAACCGCTGGGTGTGGAAGGAACCCGCGCGACATCTTTAGGCGGAGGCTTGATCTGGGAAAGCCGGGACAGTGAATTTGAACCCTCTACAGGATTTTACGGGAGAGCCGAGATCAAGGTTGGAAATGGCGTTTTGGGAAGTGCTGTGGATTATTTTATGGTTGAAAGTGATGTTCGTGCCTACACTTCATTTCACCTGATCAGGAATATTACCTTTGCCAACCGGCTCAGTTTCAACCACTCTTCCGGCGAAGTTCCTTACTGGCTGCTACCTGAATTAGGCGGAGAAGATCTGATGCGCGGCTACCCCGAAAACCGATTCCGGGATGACAACTCAATTCTACTCAATACCGAACTCCGAACCTGGCTTTTTGACTGGCCGGAGTATGATGTTCGTCTTGGCGGAACTTTGTTTATGGATCTGGGACGAACATTCCCAAATGGCACATCTATATCCGACATCACCGGAGACTTAAAACATACCTTTGGATTTGGAGGAACCAGCTCGTTCTTCAATCGTAATTTTATTCTTCGGGGTGATGTAGGCTTTTCCCCTGAAGGTTACGGGATCTACTTTACGGCTGGATACCTTTTCTGATTTCTTTTTGCCTCAAGATCTCTAAAACACAAAATGTAATGATCTTATATCATCCACTTCTTATATATATTCATATAAAGTAAATTTTCAGCATTAGATTTGATGTTTATTGCCCAAAATAAATTCATCAAAAAGATGCTATTCCTGTAAAACAGAGAGCAACTCCTCTCCTTTAACCTGCCAGTGCGAGCCGTCCCAACTTACTTTCTTTTCCTCAAGCAAAATTACCTGCGGCGATTCGTGTCGAATACCGAGTTCTTTAGCAACTACATTTGAAACAGGCCGGTCTTGAATAACATCTATGATGTATAAATCAGCCCTCTTGCTTAGTTCCTCAAAGCTTGAATCCAGTTCCTGCTTCGCCATGAAACTAACACCGCAACTTGGGCTGTGCTTATAGATTAGCTGTGGCTTATTCTCTGACTTTTCTAAAATGGAATGAAAATCTTCTATCCCTGTAATCGTATTCCAGATTTGTTCAATTTCTGCTCTTGATGTCATTGTTTTGATTAAATTAGATATGAAGTTCAATTTAAATATCGCTCCGCCCATGCCCCAGCTACCCGGCCTACATAAAGTGCATCTTCTTCTTTAGTTAACAGGTGATCTGCATCGTCAAGCGAAATAAAGCTCTTCGGATGTTTAGCCAGTTTGTAAATATGAGCTGCATTATCGATACCAACCGTATCATCAATAGGAGAATGAAAGATCAGTAGCGGCTTTCCGAGATTTTTGATGATCCCATCCATATTCTGTTCATTCAGGTCATCCAGAAACTGTTTCTTGATCGTGAACACTCGTCCGGCTAACTGAACTCTTGCTTCTCCTTTTTCCAAAATTTCTTCCTTTTTATCCAGCAAGTGATGTGTTACATGTTGCGGATTACAAGGCGCACCAATAGTAGCAACAGCCTCAACCGACTCGATGAATTTTGTAGCTTGAAGAACAGCGGCCCCACCCAACGAGTGTCCCATTAACATTCTGGGTGCATGAAATTCTTGAGCCATAAACTCAGATGCCTTTACCAGATCTTCCACATTCGAGGAAAAGTTGGTATCGGCAAAATCACCTTCACTTTCTCCCAATCCCGTGAAATCAAATCGTAAAACGCCCATACCCTGATCGGTTAAAGACTGACTGATTCTCCCTACAGCTTTCAAATTCTTACTGCAGGTAAAACAGTGAGCAAACAGAACCGCCCCTCTTGATGTTCCATCTTCAGGCTCATCAATTCTGGCAGATAATTTCTCCCCTTTACTTCCTTCAAATTGTACTTTTCTACTCTTCATATACTTTGATCAACAACAATTGTTTGAATTCTCATTTTGTTTCGGCGGACAGGGAACGGTTCCATAGCTGCAGAAAACACAACAGTCATTTTCCTTTGGTTTTGCTATTTCACCGCATGAAGGACATTCCCAAAAATATTGACAAGCATCCTCCGGCATTTTTTCTGAGACAGAATGGGCACAATTCGGACACATAATTTCAGAAATCAATTTCATATTTAGCTACCTATATTCAGGATTTTCAAAATTCCAGCGGGTTCCGTCATCCCAGTCCTTCCGTGAATTTCCATAGTTGGGATACCCATTATTTTCTTTCAACATTTTCGCAAGGTGTAAAAGATTATAGGTCATAAAAGTAGTATTTCTCTTGGTGAATTCATTATCAAAGCCAATAGTTTTTCCATCTCTTATATCCCCATAACTTGGTCCGGGCCCTGCTTCCCCGATCCACCCGGCATCGGCTTGTGGAGGAATGCTGTATCCTACATGTTGAAGTGCATACAAAATTCCCATAGCACAGTGTTTGATGCCATCTTCATTTCCTGTCACCAGGCAACCACCGGCCTTTCCGTAGAAAGCATATTGTCCCTTTTCATTTTGAAGGCCACTCATGGCATACAATCTCTCGATCAACTTTGTGGCTACAGACGATTTCTCGCCTAACCAAATGGGAGTTCCAATGACCAGAATATCAGCAGCCTTAATTTTTTTCCAAAGTTCGGGCCACTCATCATTCTCAACTCCATGTTCAGTCATATCAGGATAGACCCCATATGCAACGTCATAATCAACGAGCCTAATACATTCAGCTTCAACACCTTCTTTTTCCAGGATACGCATGGAAACATCTATCAAGGTTCGAGTATGGCTATTTTGCGGAGACTTTTTTAGAGTGCAATTTACATACAAGGCTTTAAGGCCTGAAAAATCCGGTTTTTGATCAAACATAGTTTATCCTGTTTATTGAAATGGTTTGAATGAGAAGTTCAGGGTTGATTTTAAAAGGTTACGATCTGATATCCATCAGTCATGAAGTTTCTAAGGCTGGGATGGTCATCATAATTATCCAACAAATTCACATCTGTTTTGTGTACTTCATTGATCACGCCAAACGCTTTTGAACAAAACTTACAGGCTCCATGTATACTTCCTTCGATGGCTTTATAGAGTGGATGCGCGTCGTGTTCTTCATCGGCGAGTTCAGGAACCCAAGTTGTGCCAGCTCCATCAAAAATGACCTTTACGTCATCATCATGGTCTTGTAATTCTTTGGCAAATTCGAGGGCATTTACCACTCTTCCAAGGGCTTCATGAGTTCCAACTTCACTTAAAACAACTACAGCTACTTTATTCATAATCCAATCAAACTTTGGTTAATGATTAACGGTGTCATAGACGCTCTGTCTTGCTTGATTCTTACTTACCTAAATAACTCCACAAAGATTTACGCTTCACTCGGCGAAACTCCGCGTGAAATTTTTATTTAAAATAATTTTAGGTTCACTAATAACCATAGTTGTCTTTTTTGTAGATGCCATCTTATTCGATAACAATATTCAGTGATGTAGCTATATCGAACTCGATACTAAAATTATCTTCACTGTTGTCACCCCGAGTCGCGTTGTTGCTGAAATAGATTTGGGAAGTTCTCCGCGAGGGGTCTCAAAGTCTCCAATGACATATGGTATTTTACGTTGAGATCCCTCATGTTCAAGAAGTTCTCCCTTCGCACTTCACGGGGCATTCGGGATGACAACATTTTTGGGTTGTTAAGGATTTTCTGTCTCATTCATTGTAACACGAATGAAATTATTATGAATAAATCTGTCTCTTTTGGTGTTGCGCAGAACTTAAGTCTCTTACTTCGTTAAGAATTGCACTGTAAACATTTCTTTTTTATCGGTCCAGGTTTTTTGGGGTTGAAAGTGAGGGGCTGTTATCTCTCTAAAAGATTCCAAAGAGTATTTGTGGGAATTTTCGGTGTGAATGGTTTCCCCTTTCGAAAAGTGAATTACCGTTCCCATAATATCAACCTGCTGATCTTTTTGGCTGACCAAGTGCATCTCGATCCGACTTTTTTCTTCATTGAAAAAAGCCCGGTGTTCAAAAGAATCCACATCAAAATCTGCCGCCAGCTCCCGATTTATTCTTCTTAGTATATTTTTGTTGAATTTAGCGGTCACCCCTTTCGCATCATCATAAGCGTTGATCAGTGTATCTCTGTCCTTCAAGAGGTCAAACCCGATCAACAGTCCTCCGTTATCTCCCAACAGATCGGCGAGCAATGCGATGAAATCAGCTGCTTTTTCTTTGGTGAAGTTGCCAATGGTTGACCCGGGATAATAGGCGACTCGACGAGCATCAAGATCCGCCTCCGGAAGATCAAAAGGTTTTGTGTAATCAGCTGCAACAGGAATGATATCTAACAATGGGTACTCTCTCTGCAGGTTTTCTACTACATCAGCCAGAAAATCATTGGAAATATCCACCGGCACATACGAATTAATCTCCGGTAAATGATCAAGCAGTAATCTGGTTTTCAGACTGCTTCCACTCCCCAACTCGATCAGCTGAATTTTGGAACCAAGCTGGTCGGTGATCTCATCAATATTATCCCGCATAATGGAAAGCTCCGTTCTTGTAGGATAGTATTCATCCAGCTCACAAATTTGTTCAAAAAGTTCGGACCCTCTTTTATCATAAAAATATTTACTCGGCAAGCTTTTCTGTGGCTCCTTCAGTCCCTGCAGAACTTCTTCCAGCATTCGTGATACCCTGGCGCTCAACTTCGTTATTGTTGTCATAAAAAAATCTGTAGATGTTTAAATTATTTTATCGAGCTAAGCGGATCCCATTAAACTGCCAGCGCTCGTTGGCATGGAAAAAATTGCGATAGGTTTTTCGAAAGTGTGATTTAGAGGTCGCACAAGATCCCCCCCGTAGCACGTACTGATTGCACATGAATTTTCCGTTGTACTCTCCCAAAGCACCGGGCAAGGGTTTGTATCCTGGATAAGGTGCGTACGAGCTTTGCGTCCACTGCCAGACCTCTCCAAACATTTGCTGAAGTCCTTCTTCTGCATTCTGTAAAGCTACGGGTTGAAGGTTCCCGGCATCCGCATAGTTACCTTCAATTTTCAGTGATTCAGCAGCCAACTCCCACTCCTGTTCGGTTGGCAATCGATAACCTTTCCACCGGGCGAAAGCATCAGCTTCAAAGTAGCTGACGTGCGTAACCGGTTCACTCAAGTCTACTTTTTGCATTCCGCTTAGAGTATAATGCCACCATTCACCCTCTCTCTTCTCCCAATAAAGTGGAGCTGACCACCCATCGTCCCGAACCAGGGAAAAGCCTTCATCCAGCCACCATTTAGGTTCTTCATACGCGCCTGACTCAATGAATTCTATAAATTCGGCATTGGTCACTAGTCGGTTCGAAAGTTCAAAATCATGGATGTATGTTTTGTGCCGGGGGAATTCGTTGTCGTAGCCAAAGTCATTTCCCTTGTGACCTACTTCATACACACCCTCTTCAAACGTGCTCCAACTAAGCTTTGGTACTGACTTCACTTTCGGACGATCTACATCCTTATAGCTAATATCCAGCGGATTCTGAGAGAACATATATTTCAGATCCGTCATCAGTAATTCCTGATGCTGCTGCTCGTGATGAATCCCAATTTCAATGATGGGCGCCCACTCTTGATACTGCCGATCGGTAGCATTTTTGATCAAATTGAGGACATGCTCGTTGATGCTTTCCCGGTATTCAAAAACCTGCTTAACAGTAGGACGTGAAATATTGCCCCTCCGGGCCCGGCAGTGTGGAACTCCGGTTTGCAGATAATAGGAATTAAATAGATAGCTGTATTGGGGATGGATGGGATCATAATCCTCGATCTCTTTCTCCAGCAGAAAGGTTTCAAAAAACCAGGTGGTATGCGCCCGGTGCCATTTGGCCGGACTCGCATTTTCCGTGACCTGCACCACAAAATCTTCAATTTCCAGCGGTTCAGTGATCTCTTCTGTAAATGCTCTCACCTTATTAAATTTACTAATGAGTTCCTTCCTCGAATATCTGAATCCTTGGCTGTCTTCATCATTTTCTATCCGATCAGATTGTAAAGCAGGATTATCCATAGCGTCGCCGTTTTGTGTTTTTATTCAGATGCAGTGCATCCAGTAGTTCTTACTTTATCTATAAAAACATTTTTCTTAAAAGATAATTCGTAAGAATGACACCTTTCTTCTCGTCAGTACATTTAGAATAGCACCGTATCTATGATAGTACCAACTCGGCATGAAGTTTCAAGTACTCATTATTGCCACTTCCCTACTTTATGTTTTCAAAGGAAATGCTTTAAACGCAGCTGTTGAGAACACGGATTGATTTACTCAATTTAGATCCATAAAGACGTGGAAGAGGGGGTGAAACTTCTATTCCACTTACAAAAAAAGCCTTTCTGAATTTCTTCAGAAAGGCTTTTTCAATTTCATTAAAATGTAGCGTCTTACCAGCGCAGCAGATTGATCTTGGTTACATCCACAGAAAGATTATTTCGGAAGATTGCAATAATGATCGCCAAGCCAACTACGGCTTCAGCAGCTGCTACAGCTAAGGCAAAGAATACCAAAATCTGTCCATCAATATTACCGTGATGACTCGCAAAGGAGATCAGCGATAAGTTCACTGCATTCAGCATCAGCTCAACACACATAAAGATCACAATGGCATTGCGGCGAATTAAAACACCGATCAAGCCAATGGTAAATAAAATAGCACTCAAGCCTAAAAACCAATCAATTCCAATCATAATTAAATTTCTTCTGTTCTTTTGATTTTATGTTGAGCGATCATAAGAGCTCCTACCACGGCAGCAGTCAACAGAACGGCCGTCATTTCGAAAGGAAGCAAATAGTCGGTGTAAAGCACGTCACCAACGGCCTCTACCGTTCCGACGGTAGCCATTTGTTCGGAGATCGCAGGCAGCATATCAGTAACTCCGGCAAGGCTGTAAATAATTTGTCCCGCAACACCAATTGCTAAAAGAAATACTAACAAATATTTGAAGCGGAATTTATCAAAAAGCCTTTCTTCATCCTGAACGTTCAACAACATGATCACAAATAAGAAAAGCACCATAATGGCTCCGGCATACACCAGAATTTGAATGATGGCCAGGAACTGCGCATTCAGCATCAGAAAGATTCCGGCCAAAGAAACCATATTCAAAACCAGGAACAGGGCGCTGTTAACAACATTTTTATTGATAACCATAGCCAAAGCCGATCCAATGGCCAAGACTGCTAACATGATGAAAAAATAAACGGTCATATTTCTTTTGTTTTATGAGCGACAAAGGTAGCCATATTTGGCTCCGCCTTCAAGGATAAGGCCTTCAAATTTCAGTAATTTTTTGTTTAGATCCATAGAAAATAGGTAAGGCCCACGCCTCCTATTAACCAGCAGTAATAAGAGAAATAATGGAATCCCTTTTTTTTCAAGATCATGATAAGGTATTTCAATGCAAAGTATCCTGAAATAAAGGATGCTAAAAAGCCAACGATCAGGCTCATCATTTGTGCATCGCTTACCCCAACTTCCATCATTTCCTTTAGCTGTAGCATCATGGCGCCGGCTATGACAGGAATAACCATCAGGAATGAGAAATTCGCGGCGTCTTCTCTTTTTACTCCCAGATATAGAGAAACTGAAATAGTTGAACCCGCACGGCTCACCCCCGGAATCATAGCAAAGGCCTGAGCTAACCCAATAATAAAACTTTTGGGCAGGTTGATATCTTTCGTTGTAGTGCCTGCAAACCGGGTTAAAAATAAAATAAAGCCGGTTACGATCAGCATTATGGATACCAAAAGCGGATCCATAAAAATATCTTCTATATAATCTTTGAGAGTAAACCCGATTACCATAGCCGGAATCATACTCACCAAAATAAACCCGATCATTTTAACCTGGGGATCATCTTTCTTCTTTGAGGGAGTTTTCAAGAATTCTACTCCAGACATTAATAATTCGCCCAGCAGTTTTCGATAATAAATCAATATGGCGCATAGGCTTCCAAAATGAACAACCACTTCGTAGGTGATCCCCGCTTCAAGATTTCCCCCTAAAATAAATTTCCCCAGCACAAGATGGCCAGAACTACTGATTGGGAGAAACTCAGTTATTCCCTGAATTATCCCCAATAAAAATGATTGTAAAACGTCCATTGATTATATTTGATTCTTTTTGAAGCCGAGAAAATAATCATATCATCCGCTAATATTAAATAAAGTTTTATCAAATGACTGAATACGCAATTGACATGGAAGCGCTGAGCGAGAAGATCAAAAAAAACAGCGCCTTTATTGAAGACATCAGGAAAGAACTGGACAAGGTGATCATTGGACAACGATATATGATCGACCGGCTTTTGGTGGGGCTATTGACCAATGGACATGTGTTGCTTGAAGGTGTTCCAGGCCTGGCCAAAACGCTGACTGTTTCGAGTTTGGCTACGGTTTTGGACACAGCTTTTCAGCGGATTCAGTTTACCCCCGATTTACTCCCCGCCGACCTCATTGGTACGCTCATCTACAATCAAAAAGAAGCGGAATTCCTGGTTAAGAAAGGCCCCATATTTGCAAATATAATATTAGCGGATGAGATCAACCGTTCACCGGCGAAAGTGCAAAGTGCACTGCTGGAAGCGATGCAGGAGAAACAGGTAACTATCGGCGAAGAGACCTTCAAACTGGATGAGCCCTTTCTTGTGCTTGCCACGCAGAACCCGGTGGAACAGGAAGGAACCTATCCGCTGCCGGAAGCTCAGGTCGATCGCTTTATGCTGAAGCTTAAGATCGACTATCCTACTGAAAAAGAAGAAATGCTGATCATGCGAGCGCAGGCTAAAACAGGGAAAAAGCCTCAGCTGGATAAGGTGGTAAGTCCCCAAAAGATCATGGATGCCCGTGCTACCATCAATGAAATTTACATGGATGAAAAAGTGGAGCAATACATTGTTGACCTTGTTTTTGCCACTCGTAAACCCAAGAATTATAACTTGCACGACCTTGAAGATCTGATCAGTTTTGGAGCTTCTCCGCGTGCAACCATCAACCTGAATCTTGCGGCACGAGCTCAGGCTTTTATGGAGCATCGCGCATATGTAACTCCGGAAGATGTGCGGACCATTGCAATGGATGTGCTACGCCACCGTATCATACCAACTTTTGAGGCAGAAGCTGAAGACATCACCCCTGAAGATATCGTCACGAAGATCATGAATAATGTACAGGTGCCTTAGGAACATCCAACAAGAAACTTTTGAACATTGATTTTGAAGGACGGTTTTTGCAGCCGTCCTTTTTTTATTAGTCATAACTAGCGCAAGCGTCCACTTGTGCGATGCTTTATCAAACAAAAATAAATAGAATCAAACTTTAGTCTAAGCGGACGCTTGAAATAGGTCTGCATAAACGCGGTTAGTAGCCACTTTTTTCAATAAAAAAGCCCCGCACATCAAAGATCTGCAGGGCTTTATCTCACGAATAAAATCTATGTTAGCCTAAATAAGCTCTTAAGGCTGCACTACGATTGTGATGTCTGAGTTTGCGAAGTGCTTTCTCCTTGATCTGACGTACACGCTCACGAGTAAGGTCAAAACGTTCGCCGATCTCTTCCAGAGTAAGTGAGTGCTCTCGGCCAATTCCGAAATAAAGTCGGATAACCTCAGCTTCACGGGTGGTAAGTTTAGAAAGAGCTCTTTCAATTTCAACTTTCAGGGATTCACCCATTAAGTCAAAATCGGGATTGGGAATTTCTTCGTTTTCAAGAACATCCAGAAGGCGATTGTCTTCACCCTGAGCAAATGGAGCATCCATCGACAGGTGACGGCCGGAAATTTTCAATGTATCGGCCACTTCACCAACGGTCATTTCTAAACTTTCAGCCAGTTCATGGGCAGAAGGAACGCGTTCGTACTCCTGCTCTAATTTGGATAGCTCTTTCCCAATTTTGTTCAGTGCACCTACACGGTTCAGCGGCAGACGAACAATACGGGACTGCTCGGCCAGTGCCTGAAGTATAGACTGACGGATCCACCATACAGCATATGAAATAAATTTAAATCCACGGGTTTCATCAAAACGTTTAGCCGCTTTGATCAAACCGAGATTTCCTTCGTTTATCAGGTCACCAAGTGAAAGCCCCTGGTTCTGATATTGCTTTGCTACTGATACAACGAAACGAAGGTTGGCTTTGGTAAGGTCTTCAAGAGCTCTTTGGCTCCCTTTCTGAATTTCTTTGGCCAGACGAACTTCATCATCCGGAGTAATAAGTTTCTCTTTTCCAATTTCGTGCAAATAGCGATCTAATGACTCTGACTCGCGTGTAGAGATTCCTGAACTTTTTGCCACTGTATATTTACCGTTTAATGAATGTTTGCGTACGCTGCAGCGCAGATGATATTCTTATTGCTCAAGCTTTTTAATCACGTCTAAAAAACTCAAATATTGCGTCTGCGCTCTTATGAATTTTACAATTAGGAAATATACAAAATTATCGTCCTAATTTAAATTCATTAGATATAAATTATGCTTTACATCTTATTCTTAAGAAAGGAAGACCCAGGAAAATCATTTTCCAAGCTAAAAAACTCTGCTACACTTTTGGCAATATTCGAAAACGTATCTCCTGTACCCAGATTTTCTTGATTAGCAGCTCCCTTTGGAAATACGACCAAGGGAACAAATTCCCGCGAGTGATCGGTGCTGGTTGAACATGGGTCGTTGCCATGGTCTCCCGTAATGATGAGCAAATCATCTTCCCTGACCTTAGAAACGATAGCCGGGATAGCCCGGTCAAATTCTTCCAAACTCTCTGCATATCCTTTTGGGTTGAGCCGGTGACCGTAAAGCTGATCGGTGTCTATCAAATTCACAAACACAAAACTGTTATCCAGGTCAGCTGACATTAAACTCAGCAACTGGGAAATTCCCTCGGCATTGCTTTTTGTGGGGCGGTATTGCGTAAAACCTTCCCCACCAAACAGATCAGCCACTTTCCCTATGGAATATGTTTTCGTGCCTGAGTCATATAATCTTTTTACCACATTATTTTCCGGAGGTACTGAAGAATAGTCATGCCTTTTATCAGAAATACGTTCAAACTTTCCGGGCTTGCCGGTAAAGGGACGGGCAATCACACGCCCTACTTCATGCTCTCCTACACAGATCTCATTCCTCGCAAATTCACACCACTCATACAGTTTTTCTACAGGAACTACATCATCGTGACAGGCTACCTGAAATACGCTGTCTGCGGAAGTGTACACAATGGGATTCTCTGTTTTGAGGTGCTCTTCCCCATAATCGCGGATTACATCCGTGCCAGAATAAGGTTTGTTACACAACGCTTTATCTACCCCAATGCCTTCACAAAAAGCATCCATCACTTCTTTTGGAAAGCCTTCCGGATAGGTAGGAAATGGTTTTTCAAGCTGAATACCTGCGATCTCCCAGTGACCGGTGGTAGAATCTTTACCGGCTGAAACTTCACGGAGTTTGCCATAAGCTGCCAGCGGTTCTTCATTTTCAGGAACTGAAGCCAGCGGGATGATATTTCCCAGACCCATTTTTTGCAGATTCGGCAACTTCATGCCGGTTTCTTCCAATACATGCCCAAGGGTGTTCATATTTTCATCGCCGTATTCGGCTGCATCTTCCTGAGCACCAACGCCAAGTCCGTCAACTATAATCAAATACACATTTCCCATTATGCTACTACTACTTCGTTGTCATTATTATTCATTACTGTTGAAAGAGCTTTTTTCGCTTTTTCGACAACTTGATACGCATTCACATTTTCAGGTGTAATTTTGGTACACCCAACTTTGAATTGAATGGGGATAGAGCCACCGATGGATAGTTTGAGTCCTTCCCGAAGTTTTCCTTTTAGTTTTTCCAGCCATAACCCAACTGCGTCCTCATCACTACTCTGAATTATAAATGCATATACATAATCAGAATGATACCCTATAATTCCGGGAATACCGTGGCGAGATGGATTCAGGATTGAAACAAAATCACCCTGTATTTTTTGAAGGTCTTCCAGCCGATATTTCGTTCGTAAACCGGATACATCCTCAGGAGTAACCAGCCCAAACCATGTCATTTGCCCATCCCCGTTCTTGATCTTTGCCATTTCTGAATGAAGGGATAATTCCCACAATTCAGGCATGAAGGCACCGAAGTTTTGCGTCAAAATTTCATCCATAGCTCCTGATTTTTTCAGGGATGACTGTATACTAAGTGAAGCTATCCGAACCAAATTACTAAGCTTGTGCTTGGTCGATTCCTTGAAGGTCAATGGATCGTTATCATAGCAAACCACCACTCCCTGCCGGCGATCGTGGATCATGACTGGAATGGCATAAGTTGCTCCCTCACTTCGTTTTTCAGCAGAAGATATGCGGCGGGGATTATTGTTGAAGTGCATAGTAAAGATCGGCTCACCTTTGTCGAGTGCTTCGTAAGCCACGCTTTTTTCTTCCAGCTGAAGACCGAGATCCGGTGCATTATTTGCGTTTCGTGACCGAAAAACTACGTTCCAGGATTCCATTCCCGGAGCCAAGAACACCGCCCCGCCATTGGGCAGGTTCTTCTGCATTTCCTCCATCATGGTTCCAAGGATCTCTACCCGGTGCTGGTGATGATCGATCCGGTTCACTGCCGTTTCATAATCTTCCCATTCTTGTTGATTTTCGTGAAGGTCAACCACCTCCAGGTATGTATCCAAAACATTTACCAACGCATTGTTGTACGACATAATTCGATCCTGAAGTTCTTCCTGATCGATCTCATGCTCACTTTCCAAAATTGTCAGTGCAACTGTTTCGCCTTTATTTATAAAAGGGACGATCAGGATATTCTCTGCCTGAACAAAGTCGAAGTAATGCATAAGCTTTGCCTTCGGAATGTCTTCTCCAACCTTTAACTGAATGACCTCTTCCGTGTCCTTAAATTCATTCAGAAAATGATTCTCAAATGCTACACGATCCTGAAACATCACATTGGGTAAGCCGGTGCTGTTAGTCTCCCACACAAACTGCTGTCGCGACCGGTTCACCCAGCACATATATGTTAACTGCGTCTTCGTTGACGTTCTTAGCAGATGTACCAGATCCTGCAGTATCTGTTTGAATTCTCTAAGTGCTTTTTCTTGTCGATCTAAAGACATTTACGAATGTTTATAACGGTTTGTGTTTTCTTGAATTGTAAGGAATTATTGTGCTCTGTGCTTTGAAACTACCCCATCACCATATCACCTAACAACCTTAGCCATTTCTTCTGCTGCTTCTACCATACGTTCAAAGGAAGCCAATCCCTTATTCCAGAAATCCGGCTGTGTGATATCGAGTCCCATTTTGGCAACCAGGTCTTCCGGCCATTCAGAACCCCCGGCACTTAAAAGCTCCATGTATTTATCGGCAAAGCCATCGGGACGTTGGCTGAATTCCTCGTAAAGCGCCAGTACCAGCAATTCCCCAAAGGCATATGCATACACATAGCCGGGCGTATGCAAAAAGTGAGGTATGTAGCTCCACCAGATTCCATATTCTTCGGTCAGAGTTACAGAATCTCCATAAAGGGCTTTTTGCTGTTCCATCCATAATTCTGAAAATCGTTCGGTCGTAAGTTCCCCTTCCTCCCGTCGTGCAGTGTGGATGGCATGTTCAAACCGATTCATAGAGATCTGCCGGAATACGGTAGCAATGGTATCGTCAATTTTACCCACCAGAAGTGCCAGTTTCTCTTTTGGATCATCGAGTTCCTTCATCAATTTTTGAAACACCAGCATCTCCCCAAATACGGAAGCCGTTTCAGCCGTTGTAAGCGGCGTAGATGACTGCAAAACACCTTGCTGCCGCGATAGGTACTGGTGAACGCCATGGCCCAATTCGTGCGCCAAAGTCTGTACATCCCGGATCTTTCCATCAAAATTCATGAATACGTAGGGGTGAACCGAAGGCACTGTACTCGCTGAATACGCTCCTCCTCTTTTACCCGGCTTTATTGCGGCGTCGATCCAGCTCTTATCGAAAAACTCTTTTGTGATCTCGCCCATTTTGGGGTGAAATTTAGTATACGAATCGAGTACCATTTCCTGGGCTGAACTCCAGTCGATGGTCGCCTCATTCTTAAGCATAGGGGCATAGCGATCATAATCCTTCATCTCATCCAGGTCCAACAGATCGCGCTTCAACTTATAGTAGCGCTGAACCAGATCATATTTTCCGGTTACTGATTTAATGAGAGCATCCACCGTTTCACGATCGGTTTGGTTTGCCAGGTTCCGGGAATCGATCCAGCTATCATATTTCCGGAGTTTGTCGTTCGTTGATTTGTCAGCAAGGACGGTATTGAATACGAAAGTAAGCGGACGACTTAATTCTTTGAATTTCTTGGTGAGCGAGGCATGAGCGCGGGTTCTCAGATCTCTATCACTTTCATGCAGTTTACTAAGTACTTCCTGCTCACTAAGTTCTTCTCCATCCAGCTCAAATTTTGCAGCTCCCAGCGTTTCATCAAAAAAGCGAACCCAGGCACTACGACCTGTCACCGATTTGGCCGACATGATCTTCTCCTGTCCTTCTTCCAGCACATGATCTTTATACCGACGAGAGCTCTCCAGGTAGTGCTTATATTTTTCAAGCTTGGGACTTTCGATCAGTTTTTGAGCAGCTTCATCTGAAATTTTAAGCCATTCTACATCAAGAAAAACCAGTTTCTGGGATACTTCTGAAGACAGCTCATTCGTTTCTGCCACCAATTTTCCATAATCCGTATTGCTGGTATCCGTAGACCATTGTAAATAAGCAAACGAGCCAATTTTTCCTGAGGTATCCAAAATGTTCTCGTACTCATCGAGCATGGATTTGAACTCCCCTGCAGAAAGTTCACTGATCTTACCCCGGTACTTTTGGGCAAAAGCATCCGCTTCTTCCAGAACTGATTCTTTGTCTTTGGCCAATTGAGGATCTTCATTTGATGCATATAGATCAGATAGATCCCAGTTTATATTTTCTGCACTTTTTTTCTTGTGCTCAATGGTATTGCTCATTCTCTGTTTTTATTTATTCTGAAATGATTTTTACAGACTTGGAATATAGGGTTTGATGGAAGCTAATTAAAGCCTGTAAGTCAGACTTATGAATGTATTATTAGCTGACGTTTTATGTATGAACAGTACTGATATCTTGCCCCGGTTGGGATCTCAATAATTCCGACAAAAAGTTTAACTCAGTAACCGATAACTAAAAACTTTCACCAACAATGAAAATACCCTTAAAAGCCTTGATATTTTATCGTTTTTTAAGAATCTAATCCTTAATTTTAGAGTCGTTTAAAAATCTGCACAGATCAGTTATTTTTTGAACCATTCTAAAGGAATTTTCATTAGCATATTAAATCGCTGCCTAAACCCCGCACGAGGTTAACAAACCATTGAAATCACTTGAAGCCGTATTTGGCCCTAATTCCGCACTTGTAGAAGAACTATACGACCAATATCAATCCGATCCCTCTTCCGTTCCTGCTCACTGGAAACGTTATTTTGACGAACTGGAAGGTAAACCGGTTGATGCTTCAGAGCCAGAAGAACTTCAACCTTCCAAGCAAAAATCGTCAGGCGAAGGCACACAAGTTCAGCAGAAACAATCGCAGCCTCAGAAAAAACAGGAGCCTAAAAAAGAAGCTGAAGCTCCCAAAAATGCATCCCTCGAAAAGATCAAAGGTGTTGCTACCAAGATCGTCGAGAATATGGACGAGTCGCTGGAAGTGCCTACAGCTACCTCCCTTCGCGTACTTCCTGTAAAAATGATGGTGGAAGACCGAAGCATCATCAACCGGCATTTATTGAAACGGAATGAGCCTAAAGCTTCATTCACACATTTTATTGCCTGGGCTATCATTCGTGCACTCAAAGATTTTCCAAATCTAAACAGCTCATATTTATCTCAGGATGGAAATCACTATCGGGTAAATCCTGATTCAGTGAACCTTGGCGTGGCAGTTGACCTTGAGAGCAGAGACGGTTCCCGTAACCTGGTTGTTCCGAACATCAAGGGTGTGGATAAAATGAATTTCAAAGAGTTTTTGCATGCTTATGCGAAACTTATTGACAAAGCCCGGAATGGAAATCTGCAAATTGAAGATTTTCAGGGAACCACGATCAGTATTACCAATCCCGGCACCATTGGCACGGTCTCCTCGGTTCCGCGTTTGATGAAAACCCAGGGAGCTATTATCGCTACCGGGGCTATTGACTATCCCGCTGAATACCGCGCAATGTCGAAAGAAGTGCTCAATCAGCTTGGCGTCAGTAAAGTAATGACGGTGACGTCAACCTACGATCACCGCGTAATTCAGGGTGCCGAATCCGGTATGTTCCTGAAGAAAATGGATGATCTGCTGAGCGGACAAGAAGATTTTTACGATCAGATCTTTTCAGATCTCGATATTCCTTACGAGCCTCTCCCTTATGGACAAGACAAATATTCCGGTCCATTTTCAGGCGGCGCAAATACGCTTGAACATGATCAGCGTGTGGTGGGCGTTTATCGTCTCATCAATATGTACCGCATGCGCGGGCATGTACTTGCCGATCTGGATCCGCTGGGTAAAGAACCGGGCAAAAATCCGGAACTGGATCTGGAATATTACGGATTATCACTTTGGGATCTGGACCGCGAATTTTATTGTGGCGGACTTGGCGGCAAAGAACGTGCTCCGCTCCGTGAGATCATCAGCGTGCTGCGGGATACTTACTGTGGAAATATTGGTGTGGAATACATGCACCTGCTGGATCTGGAAGAGCGCAAATGGTTGCGGGAGACGATGGAGTCGACCGGGAACAACGCTCAGCTTTCCAAAGATGATAAACGCGAGATTCTTCATAAGCTGAATCAGGCTATGGCCTTCGAGGAATTTCTGCATAAGAAGTACATCGGCCACAAACGATTTTCTCTGGAGGGAGCCGATACCCTCATCCCGATGATCCACTTTTTGCTGGAGCGCGCCGGAGAACATGGTATCGAGAAATTCTTTATGGGCATGGCTCACCGTGGTCGGCTGAATATGCTGGTAAACATTATGAACAAGCCGTACCACCGCGTATTTGCTGAATTTGAAGGCAACATCGATCCGGATTCCATTCAAGGTTCCGGTGATGTGAAATACCACCTTGGCGCAAGGGGCGTTCATAAAGCAGGAAATGGTTCTGAAATTGAACTTCAGCTGATGCCAAATCCTTCTCACCTTGAAGCCGTAAATCCGGTAGTTGAAGGAGCGGTCCGAGCCATGCAGGATCATCATGAAAAAGAAGATTCCCGTGAGCGAGTGATTCCTGTGTTAATGCACGGTGACGCTGCTTTTGCCGGACAGGGTGTAGTTGCTGAGACGCTGAATATGTCTCAACTGGAAGGTTACAGCACCGGTGGAACCATGCATATCATTATTAACAACCAGATCGGATTTACCACGCTTCCCAAAGATGGACGTTCTACCGAGTATGCTTCCGATCTCGCCAAAATGATTCTTGCGCCGATCTTTCACGTAAACGGAGATACGCCGGAAGCAGCAGTTCATGCTATCCAAATGGCGCTCGATTACCGACAGAAGTTTGGTAAAGATGTGGTCATTGACCTGATAGGATATCGTAAGCACGGACATAATGAAGGCGACGAACCTGCTTTCACTCAGCCCGGAATGTATAAGGAGATCAACGATCATTCACCTGTTAGAGATGTATACACCGAGCATCTGGTGAAAAACGGAGAGCTCACCAAAGAAGAAACTCAACAGATCTTTGACGAATTTGATCAGCTGTTGCAGGAGGCTTTTGAGGATGCTAAGAAAGCACCTAATCTTGAGATCACTGAGAACCTGATCGACCGTACCGAAACACCTCAGGATAAGTGGAGAGACTACCCCGACACTACCTACCCCGCAGATGATCTGAAAGAAATTGCGATCAAATTAAATACCGTTCCAAAAGATTTCGATGCCAATCCAAAGCTACTGAAGCAACTGGCCAAGCGCGCCGAGATCGTAGACAAGAATGAGAAAAAAATTGACTGGGGCTTTTCTGAGCTGCTTGCCTTCGGTTCGCTCCTCAAAACCGGAACCACCATTCGTCTTACCGGACAAGATGTGGAACGGGGAACTTTCTCTCACCGGCACTCCGTACTTCATGGAACCGAGACCAATCAAAAGTTCATTCCGCTGAACAATTTATCCGAAGACCAGTCTCATTTTTATGTGTACAACAGTTTGCTCAGTGAATTTGCCGCACTTGGATATGAGTTTGGATATAGTGCCGAAAAACTGGATGCGCTTGTGATCTGGGAAGCACAGTTTGGTGATTTCGCCAACGGAGCACAAGTCATCATCGATCAGTTTATTAGTTCAAGTGAAGCCAAGTGGGGGCAAAAATCCAATTTGGTTATGAATCTGCCGCATGGTTATGAAGGTCAGGGACCAGAGCACTCTTCTGCCCGACTGGAGCGATATCTGCAGCTTTGTGCCGAAGATAATATGCAGGTCATGAACCTGACAACACCGGCTCAGTACTACCATATGTTACGTCGTCAGGCGCTTTCTGATGTGAAACGACCTGCGATTCTGATGACTCCAAAAAGTCTTCTTCGCCACCCGATGGCTACTTCAAGTCGTGATGAACTTGCTGACGGAAAATTCCAGCCGTTTATTATTGATAAGGATTACAACGATCCAAAATCACTTGAGCGTCTCGTAATTTGTTCCGGTAAGGTGTATTACGACCTGCTGAAATATCGTAACGAAAATGAAGTAGAGAACGTAGCCATTGCACGACTCGAACAATTTTATCCCTTTGCTGATGAAGAGATCGAAGAGCAACTCAAGGACTTTACTTCTATAAAAGACATCGTTTGGTGTCAGGAAGAACCCAAGAATATGGGTGCGTGGACCTTTGTAGCTCCGCGATTCATGGAACTTCTCCAAGACGGACAAAAGTTACGATATGTGGGTCGACAGGCATCTGCATCTCCAGCTGCAGGACAGAAGAAGATCCACGAGGCAGAGCAATCCAAGCTTGTGGAAGATGCAATGTTGGTGAAGTAAGTAGCACAATTCTTTATCAGGTTCTGAGCTTCAAACAATCTTAAAAATACATCTCTACTGACACAGCGTCGGTGGAGATGTAATTTGTTTGGCAGAGAGCATTTATTTATGATTGGAGTGATCACTACTTCAACTACCTCCTTATGTATACCATTAAAAGGCTTTTCTTCTCATTTCTTGTCTTGTTAAGTGTGCCGGTTTTAAGCAATGCTCAGGACATAATTTTTAGTCCTGACAAAGCAAAAACTTCTGGTGAAATATATTATAAGGCCGAAGTCTCAGAATATTTCACTCCCACAAACCTTGCAAAAGGCCAGGACCTTGACCTTAAATTCAACGGCACCAGATTCACACAGCATATTCAGGAAGTAGCCAAAGAACGTTTTGGATACACTACCATTTCCGCTATCTCAAAAACCGGTTTCCGAAGTCACAGTCACCTGTTAATGAAGGATGGCGACCTATCCGGAATACTCACTTTTGATGGCAGATCATATCGTCTGTCAAAGAAAGATGGCCAACAGCATTTGCGAGAAATCAATGAGCCTGTTTTGGGATGTTCTGTCGGTGAACACGAAATTCCTTCAGCGTTACAAAAGTCGACCGCTGTTCCACCCGGCGGGCAACATGCCATTCCAAGCTATGATCTCACCCAATTCAATGATACTACAACGGTAGATGTCCTCATTCTATATACCACCGCTGCAAAGCAATGGGCTGCCAACAGCAGTTCAGTAACGGATATTGATGAGGTCCTTGCGCTGAATGAAAGTTTCCGGAATCAAATCATCGATAATTCTGAGATCGCTCTTAAAATACGCTTTGTAGATGCCCTGGAGGTTGACAATCCCACCGCAGCAAGTACTTCTGACGTATTGGAGAATATGAAGGATAACTCCTACACCGGAAGTACGCATACCTCTGACACGGTTGACATTCATTCTCTCAGAGATCAATATGGAGCGGATCTTGTGGCATTATTGCACAAAATTGACGACACCGGCGGCATTGCATACCGGGCAAATAATGTGGGCGGGGCTATAGATTATGCCTTCTCCGTAAACCGGATCCAGCAAATGTATTTCGATTACGTATTGATGCACGAGATCGGCCATAATTTCGGAAATGCTCATGGGCGTACACAGGCATCAGCTGAGGCTGGAAATTCAGGCGGATTGTTTCAATTTTCAACAGGACATCTTTTGACTTCCGCAAGCGATTCTTCTGTAACCGTAATGCATTATGAAAACCTCGGAGACGGAAAAGAAGCCACATCTATTCCCTATTTCTCAAACCCAAGAGTTACATACAATGGCATCGCCACCGGCTCATACGCTCTGAATACTGAAGGACCTCCATCCGATAATGCTTTATCCATGAGCATCAGCAAGAATTGGCTGGCAGATTATCGGCTACCTGTCATTGATCCTCCTGCCATTTCCACCACTACAACCGCCATCGAAGACACGGTTTACCCGGCAGGCGTTTCAACCCGAAATTTGATTCTTCAGAATACAGGAAACTCAGATCTTGAGATCAAACTGGATGGCAAAATGGAGTTCTCGGGCAGCTTGAAAAGCACCAACGCAAATACCATCAAACAGTCTTTAGATCTTTTTTATGGTTTTGAGGAATCGGAAGGATATGAGAGCGGAAGTTATACCGGCTATCGTAACTGGATCGTTGTGGACGAAGCTTCACCTTTTGAGATTTCTTCTGCAAGAGCCGTCAGCGGAACCCAGTCTTTGAAATTGGATCGATCAGCCGGTACACCAAATGTACTTTCTCCTTTCTTCTCCTCCACCTCACGCTATTCTTCTTACGAGATCACCATGAAAGTGTATGCTGAAAGCGGCCCCATTGATGGCTACCTCGAATTCAATTCTTCTATTGATGAAGAAAATGCGGCATCTATTAGCCTCAAAAGTGATAACTCTATCGGTTTTTACGGGATAAATGGCCCGGATGACAGCAAATCTTATTGGTTCTATTCCGGGGATAACCAAATAACTGACCAATGGGTTGATGTTTCCATACAGATCTCATCCGCTGATTCCGGAACCATCACCTATAACTATGGACCGGATATCACCCGAACATTTACTCATAACGGCTTCTATCATCCCGAAAACCTGCAGCTTTATATTTCTGGAAGTTCTTCCGGGGATCTATATGTCGACGACATTCAGATCAAAGCTCAAGATCTCTATGGTCCGGCTCTTACTATAAGTGATAACCAAATGACGATACCTCCCGGAGAAACCGATACTATGACCGTTACTTTCTACGGAAATGGAAACAATGAAGGGACGTATGCCGGCAATCTATATCTGCAAACCAATGCCCCAAATAATACGAATCTCACCATACCTATAGATCTTCGGATTGACCCCAACAACCTGTATTCCAATGGGAAATTTGCTGTGGAACTCACAGGTCAGGCCGGCTTCAGAATGCTTACTGCGCCAACAGATATCAATCTTCAGGAATTTTTGGAGCCTCTGCATACACAGGGAATGACCAATGCTGATTTCACAAATGGAAGCCCCAATATATGGACCTGGGACCGGACTTTTGTGGGGGATTCTGCAGAATCAAATCTTGGCTGGAGATCCATTTCTGATCTTGATACCACCATACAAGCTGGTGATTCCTTCCTTATGTATGTGTATGACGAAGATGTTGTGGGAGATTCAACCAGCCGCGGTTTTCCAAAATTGCTTACTGCTGAAGGTCAGCTTGTTAGTTCATTCTCTCCTGCCATCAATCAAATTGCGGAGGGGTTTACATTAATTGGTAATCCCTTCCCTTCCACCGTTGACTGGGACCAGATCTACCAGAATTCAGGTACCGATGAATTGAGCGGCTCGATCTATGCCCATGATCCAAATTCCGGATGGAAAAGCTATAATTCCGATTCGAATACCGGAGATCTCACGAATGGACTTATCAAACCTTTCCAAGGATTTTTTGTGCAATCCTCAGAAAATATCACCAATGGCTCCAGTCTAACGGTTGAATCCAACGACATTGTGACCGGCGGAGAATTTTATGGGAAAGAACAGAACCAAAGTCCCTTTGTGCGTTTTGAGATCACGGATAGCAAGCGATCAATTTCCAACAGCGCTTTTGTTGTACTGAATGATAAAGCCAGATCTGTCAAAGATGATCTTGATGCAGTAGAAATGGTGCCCCTTTCACCTTCCTACATCACTTTGGGATCCATGAGCACAGACGATAAAGAGCTTGATATCAATTCTATTCCTTATTTTGATGAATCCATCCGGATTCCGTTATCGGTTCAGGCCAGCCATTCCCAGAAGATCTCATTCACCCTTACAGAACATTCCGGCTTTGAGGATATAACGATCAAGATTACCAATGGGGAATGGATCAAAGAGGTAGAAACCGATCAAGGCATCGTATTGGAAATTGTTCCAGATCAATCAGCCTCCAAGTACCCATCCGGCTTCCCGGTAAGAAGTAAACAAAACCCTGTTTATACCCTTATTTTGGAAAAGCAGAGAGCAACTTCCACCGGGCAAACAGAACTTCCTACAGAGTTCTCACTTTCCCAAAATTATCCAAATCCGTTCAACCCATCTACATCCATCCGATTTGGGATACCTTCCACTTCTCACGTGAAATTATCGGTTTATAATGTATTGGGACAGTTGGTTAAAGTGCTCGAGAACGACATCAAGAAACCCGGCTATCATTCCGTGCATTTTGATGGAGAGAACCTTTCCAGTGGAATCTATCTCTACAGACTTGAAGTAGGTTCGTTTGTGAATACAAAAAAGATGCTCTTGATGAAATAGAACTTCCTCCATCTACATAAAGAATATATCTCCATATGCTCCCCTCCTTCCGAAAAAACCTGAAATATATTCTGCCAGTAGTTATTCTGATCATGGTTTTTGGACTTATTTTATCAAGAGTTTACACCCCTGACCCCGGCATTCCTGAACCTGAGATCCGCATCCACTCTGATGAAGCTAAAGATCATATTGGGAAAGCGGCTGAAGTTTGTGGCATGACCGCCAGTGTACGTTTCATCCCTGAAATTGGAGGAGCTCCAACCTTTATCAACTTTGGGCTACCGGATCCAAATCAAACATTTACTGCTGTCATTTGGGGTGAAAACCGTTCTAAATGGGAATCATCGCCTGAATCAATCTATCCTGAACAAGAAATTTGTGTGAACGGAAGAATTGAATCTCATGAAGGGACTCCACAGATCGAAGTAAGAAATCCGGAGCAAATACGGTTAAACTGAGTAGTTGGTGAATCTTGGTAAATTTATGCGCATTGTTTATATTTTTTATGCGCATTAAACTCTATTTCCTCATGAGCAAGCAAACACTTAATCTTTCCGTTGAAAAGCACATCAAAGAGCGGGCGAAAAGAATCGCCAAAGAGCGAGGTATAAGCGTATCTAAACTATTTGAGGAGGCCGTTGAGCAAGTTGAGGAGCCTATCGAAGAATACACCCCAAAACCAGGAAGTGCTGCTGAACGAATTTATAATGCTATTCCCGAATCTGAGAAGTTGGATAATTACGATTACAAAAAATTGAAAATAGACGCCCTAAAGGATAAGTATGACCTTTAGTAAGGTACTAATCGACACCAATGTTTGCCTTGATGCAGCGCTCTTTCGCAAACCATTCGCATCAACGGCTTTAAAGATCTTTGAAGTTGCAGAAGAGAAATCTGTTGACCTGCTCATTTCTGCACATACCTTTGACACCATATTTTACATACTGCGTCAAGATTTTTCTATCGAGAAAACATACAAACTAATAAGAGAGTTAAGATCTGCCTCTCGGGTTAGCCCTGTAAATCAACCAATTATTGATGAAGCAATCTCTCTGAAATGGCCTGATTTCGAAGATGCCATTCACTATCTCTCTGCTGTTCACACCAATTGTGATGCTATTGTAACCCCCGATCCTTCCGGATTCGATCAGTCTTCCATTCCCGTCTTTTCCCCTTTCGATTTTTTAGTTCAGCTTGAAAACTGATACTCAAACTCATAGAAATGCTTCCCTTCTTCTATGATGATAGCCATCTTGCCAGACAGACCTTTTAGCTCGTCTGTTCCAGAATCCGGTATCACTTCAAGAATCAGTCTGTCTTTGCCTTTATCCATGGTTCCAAAATGCTGAAGTACAAAACTTCCCTTTTTCCCTGAGAGTGCACCCGACACTTGTTCAATAGCTACATATCCGGCCGAGCCTTTTACCGGAGTGCGCGCACTTAGCATCTCTCCTTTACTTGTAGCATCCAGTTCACCGTGAAAGGTTTTATCGATGGACATTCGGTTTAGGGAAATTCCATTCTCTCCTTCTGCATAAGCCTCAATCGGGTTGAGATCTACATTAAATTCACCGGATATTTTCATGCCTTAATTAATTTGAATGTGAAATGATCGTCTTTCGCTATAATAAGCCAATGGAGTACACGCTGCAACCAGATAAATTTCACTAAATAGAAATTGAAAAACCAAGTCTAATACTTACTTAGAGTACTCTTTCGGTTCATTTTTTCTACTGCTGCTTATCGGAGTAATTGAACTCAAACAGAATGTAACTTGTATTTGTAGAAAAGGGAATTTCCTAAATTTTTCGCATCTATGGAACAAGTAATTACCTCAGAAAAACTGCCTATCAAACTTTGGCTTAATGATATTGAGGAAGGAGCTTTGCAACAGGCCAAAGACCTCGCAAATCTTCCTTTTGCTTTCAAACACATTGCCATAATGCCTGATTCTCATCAGGGATATGGAATGCCCATTGGCGGTGTTCTCGCCTCAGAAGATGCGATCATTCCTAATGCCGTGGGCGTGGATATTGGCTGTGGAATGTGTTCGCTACGCACCAACCTGGAGCATATCAAAACCGCTGATCTTAAGAAGGTGTTGGGAATCATTCGGGAGCATGTGCCGGTGGGCTTCAATCACCACAATAGCAAACAGAATGAACAATGGATGCCTGACATTGGAGATCAGAACCTTCCCATCGTAGAGCAGGAATATGACGATGCCAGAACACAAGTTGGTACCCTGGGCGGAGGAAATCACTTCATCGAAGTTCAGCAAGGCTCTGATGGGTTTGTCTGGATCATGATTCACTCCGGCTCACGAAATATCGGCTATACAGTGGCCAAGCATTACAATAAACAGGCCAAAAAGAAAAATGAATCGTGGCATGCTAAAGTACCCAAAGATCTGGCTTTCTTCCCAAAGGATTCGGAGGAGTTCAACGACTACATCAATGAAATGAATTACTGCATTGAATTTGCCCTGCAGAACCGAAAACTAATGATGGAACGAGCTAAAAATGCTTTCTCTGACGTCTTTAACAGTGTTGAGTTTACTGATTTTATAAACAAGCCTCATAACTTTGCATCGTGGGAAAATCACTTTGGCAAAAACGTGATCGTCCACCGTAAAGGCGCCACACAAGCCCGACAAGGAGAACTTGGAATGATTCCCGGTTCACAAGGAACAAATTCATACATCGTGAAAGGAAAAGGGAATAAAATGGCGTTTGACTCTTGCTCTCATGGCGCCGGAAGAACGATGAGCCGAACCCAGGCGCGAAAAACCCTGTCTGTGAAAGAGCAGACAAAATCGCTTGAGGAAAGAGGAATCCTACACGCCATTCGCTCTGACAACGATCTGGATGAAGCGCCCGGCAGCTATAAAGACATCGCAAAGGTGATGGATCTCCAAAAAGACCTGATCGATATAGTACATGAACTTAAGCCACTCGGAGTGATCAAGGGATGAACCCAGGCCACTTCAGACCGATCATTCTTCAACGCCAATACGTTTAGGCGTTTGATATTTTTGAATGAGCCAGCCGGCTGAATATGCTACCGGAATATATGCCAGTACAACATCCGCAATAGCAAACCATGTTGGCGAAGGAAGCATCACTACATTAGCAATTCCACCCAACAAAAAGAATACACCTATACTCAGCGCATATTCCATTTTGTGTGATGTCACAATAAAGGCGGTGAATAGTGCTCCCACAAATGTTCCAAGAGCATGAGCTAGAAAAGGCATCAAAAAATGTTTGGGTTGAAAGAGATGCATGGACTCCTGCAATCCTTCCATGGTAGTTACATCCGCCCCTGCCGGCGGAGGAATGACAGATCCGCTGATCATGATGATCGACATATTAACGGTCCCGCCGATTACTATTCCCGTTAGTACCGCCAGTATTTTTCTTATGATCTTTTTCATAAGGCTTGGGTTAATGAATTGTAAGACAGAAGATTATAGGTAATTTTAAAAGGATCGTAAAGATAAACTACGCCACAATTATGGATTCAGTTCCAAAAATCAGATTCCGCATTTCGTGTGCCGATCAAAACATGGGTGCCGTTCGCTACTGCAACATCTCCATTTGAAAATACTTCAAGCCTGGAATAGGTAAACGAATTTTCCAGATCATAGCCTTCAGGCCCCGCTATGTATAACTTTGATAAACTATCCGGTTTTCCCACTCCTACGCCGTACGAAGTAGATGTATACAACTCCCCTGTTGGTGTAAAATCAACATCCCGGTAATAATAATCCGGGTTGTAGTAATCTTTAACTCCATGGATCTGTATAGGGTCGGAATTCCAGGTTTCGCCATCATCTTTCGATTGGTGCAACTCTTTTGTTGAGATAGCGATGATCATATCCCCGGTTACTTCAACCTCTTCAATATCATCCAAAAATGATCCTCCGCCCTGAATGAGTCTTTCCCAATTCTCACCCTGATCTTTTGTGTGATACAAACCTCTGTCGGTTCCCACAAAAATTTCGCCCTGATCATTTTGTAGCAACACATTCGCAAATTCTGGATTAGAGCCCTCAGGCATAAATTCCATAATAGTCTCTTTCATTGTGGGAATGTGCAATCTTGAAACCCCTAAATACTTGGCTATATATAAATATTGGTGATCATCCAAAATAATATCATACATCCAGAATGGACCCAGAAGTTGCTCCCAGTCTGAGCCGTTTGATGATCTGAAGATGCCATCACTTTTTACTGTAGTGGGGCTTCCAAATACCGAGACCTCGGTATCATATTCTCCAATGGCATAGTATTCATCGCCAAACTTTTTCACGATCTTAAAAATTACGGAATCAGGCACACTGTGATAGGTAAATGTTTTTCCATGGTCTGAAGAGCTGTGCCACGACTTTACCGTTCCTACAAATAGCTCATCCCCCGGGGTGATGTGAATGAACGTAATATTATTTGAAGCAAATCTATAGGCCTTTTCCCATTCAAAAGCAGGGATCTCTTCGGTTTCGGATCCACCGCGATCACCAAAAATATCACAGGATGTGATACAACATAGGAGAACTAAAAAGGATATGATCGTTAACCTGTTCATAGCTGATATTGTAACAAATATAGATGAACTGCAACTATACAAACACTGATGCATAAAAAAATCCCGCCCAAAATGAATTGAACGGGATTTTGAATTTTGTTCCTTGTTACAACGCTCAGCGTCGTAACAGCTGTACCAACGGAGACCGTCGGCACAAGCAGGAGGTAATTATGGGGGATGAATTACATCATTCCACCCATGCCTCCCATTCCGGGCATTCCGCCGCCCATTCCGCCTGGCATTCCACCGCCTCCGTTGTCATCGTCATCATCGCCTTTAGAAGGCTTGTCAGAGATAACAGCTTCGGTGGTGAGCATCAATCCGGCAACAGAAGCAGCATTTTGCAGCGCTGTTCTGGTTACTTTAGTAGGATCGATAACACCGGCTTTGATGAGGTCTTCATAAACCTCGGTGCGAGCGTTGTAACCGAAAGCATCTTTGCCTTCCAGTACTTTCTGAACAACGATAGCGCCTTCGGCACCAGCATTGTTAGCAATAGTACGAAGAGGAGCTTCTAATGCTCTTCGGATGATCTGTACACCCACATTCTCATCAGCAGTTTCACCCTTGATCTTATCAAGAGACTTGATGGTGCGAAGCAGTGCTACTCCACCACCGGGTACAATGCCTTCTTCAACGGCAGCACGGGTAGCGTGAAGAGCATCTTCAACGCGGGCTTTCTTCTCTTTCATTTCAACTTCAGATGCAGCACCGATATAAAGAACGGCAACACCGCCACTTAGTTTAGCAAGTCGCTCTTGAAGTTTCTCGCGGTCATAATCAGAAGTAGTATTTTCGATCTGACCTTTAATTTGATTTACGCGAGCCTGGATGTCATCATCCTTGCCGTTTCCGTCAACAATGGTAGTGTCATCTTTCGTGATGCTTACACGAGATGCACGTCCCAAGTAGTCGAGCGTGGCATTTTCAAGCTTGTATCCGCGTTCTTCAGAGATCACGGTACCGCCGGTAAGAATGGCGATATCTTCGAGCATGGCTTTACGTCGGTCGCCAAAGCCAGGAGCTTTAACAGCTGCAATTTTCAGAGAACCACGCAGTTTGTTTACTACCAATGTAGCAAGTGCTTCGCCTTCGATATCTTCGGCGATGATCAGCAGAGGATTTCCGTTTTGAACTACTTTCTCCAGAATTGGAAGCAGATCTTTCATGCTTGAGATCTTCTTGTCAAAGATCAGGATATACGGATCTTCCATTTCGGTGATCATCTTCTCAGAATCAGTCACGAAATATGGAGAGAGGTACCCACGGTCGAACTGCATACCTTCTACTGTTTCCAGATAGGTTTCAGTTCCTTTGGCTTCCTCAACAGTGATTACACCGTCTTTTCCAACTTTCTCCATCGCATCGGCAATTAGATTACCAATGGTTTCGTCGTTGTTGGCGGAAATAGTTCCGATCTGTGCGATCTCTTTGCGGTCGTCAATATCGCGGCTCATTGCTTTGAGCTCTTCAATAATAGCATTCACTGCTTTCTCGATACCGGATTTCAGATCCATTGGATTTGCACCGGCAGTAACGTTCTTAAGACCTTCGCTTAAAATAGCCTGGGCAAGAACGGTAGCAGTTGTAGTTCCGTCACCGGCGTTATCGCTGGTTCTGGAAGCCACTTCTTTCACCATCTGAGCACCCATATTCTGGACTTTCTCAGATAATTCAATTTCTTTTGCAACGGTCACACCATCTTTTGTTACTAACGGTGAACCAAATGATTTTTCAATAACAACATTGCGTCCACGGGGGCCGAGGGTTACTTTAACCGCATTGGCCAACTTATCGACACCTTTTTTCAAGGCATCGCGTGCTTCGACGTCATAATGAACTAACTTAGCAGACATAATTATCTATAATTTAAGTTTGTGATTTAATTTCTTAGAAAGGCTGGGATCAGGATACAATACCCATGATGTCAGATTCGCGCATGATCAAGTACTCTTCTCCTTCAAGAGTTACTTCAGTACCTGCATATTTTCCATAGAGCACTTTGTCTCCTTCTTTTACGCTCATCTCAATTTTGTTGCCGTTTTCTACTTTACCGGCACCAACCGCTATCACTGTTCCTTGTTGCGGTTTTTCTTTAGCCGTATCGGGAATGATAATTCCGGAGCTGGTTTTCTCTTCAGCAGGCTCGGCCTGTACCAACACGCGGTCGCCTAAAGGTTGAATCTTAGCCATGTTTATGACTCCTGTTAGTTTTTGGTTTGTGTTTAAATTTTTCTGGGCATAAGCCCTTCATTGTTTCGCAATACTTATTGCAACATCCGTACCAAACCAATCAGAAGGTTTTATCGCCTCCTCAGAATAGCAAATAGCCGTGTTTTCCCAGGAATGTCTGACGAAATTAGGAAAGGCTGTCAGACTGCTCTACATGCTCTGCCAACTTTGCATAAATTTCAGGAGCCCAATGCTCTGCCCTGTCATCAAAATTGAAGCCTGCGGGAAGTTCATCACCCAAAACAGGTTTCAGTGAATTGCTGAGTTTTTTACGTCGCTGGTTGAAGGCCGTTCGTACCACCGACTTCAGTGTTTTGTCAGAAAAGCCTGATGTTTTTTTATCAAACCTAAGCTTGATGACTGCGCTATCAACTTTGGGAGGGGGACTGAATGAATGCGGAGCTACATCAAACAAAATTTCGGGCGTACAAAAAAGCTGTGTCTGTACACTAAGGATTCCATATTGTTTGGATGAAGGTTCCGCAACCAGGCGTTCGGCCACTTCTTTCTGCATCATCAGGATGGCTTCCGAAAAAAGCTCCCGGTTTTCCAGCAGGTCAAACAATATCGGGGAGGTTATATAATAAGGTAAGTTGCCCACCACAATATTATTCGTATCAGGATCTACCATCTCTTCCCAGTTCACCTTCAGTACATCTTGCTGGTGGATAGTTATATTATTGAACTCCTTCTTCAGCACCTGAACAGCCCTTTGGTCAAGTTCAATCACATGAAGATTGGGATGTCGTTCAGCCAGCCACTTCGTTAAAGCCCCGGTACCAGGACCGATCTCTATCACTCTGTCACTTTCTTCGGCTTCCACAGCATCCATAATTTGAAAGAGTACCATTTTATCAGTGAGAAAATGCTGGCCAAGACTTTTTTTGGTTCTGAAGGACATTCGGGATTGATGATTGTAGATTTATATTTGTTGATTTAGTTAAGATTGGGGCATTATCTGCTAATGTCAACAAATCCCCAAATCACTATTTCAGGTCTTTGATATCAGTTCACAGTATACTGCAAAAAGATTTGTAAATTTGGGGTGGGTTAACAACCTTTCATAAAATTTGAATACAACCACGTTAATGAGCTTCCTCGAAAAAATAGGCCTTGGCCAAAAGAACAAAGAGCTTGCACCTCTTATTGGTGAGAAAAAAAAGAAAGAGCAGGAGAAATATTCTCTTAAAAGAAATCCATACATACGGTTAGCTATTTTAGTGCTGTTTATTGGGATCACCGCTTTTTCATTGCCAAGAAATCCTGTTAGTTCAGGTCTGAATTATACTGCGGGACAGCCCTGGAGAAATGCCGACCTGACCGCTCCTTTTGATTTTGCAATCAACAAAACCGCTGAGGAACTTGAAGAGGAACGTCAGCAGATCAGAGAGACCACACCTCCTATTTTTCGGGTAGATGGCAATGTTCCCATCAGCATTCAAGCCAAACTGGATTCGGTATATCGTGAAATTCAGCCCATCCTTCAAAACTACCATGAATGGCAATCTTTGCAGCGTCAGGAAGGCACGGCTACAGAAGACAGCCTGGAATTTTTCAGGTCTCTGGAAGAATCAAATATAGAGTTGACAGATCCTTCCTGGAACATCCTTCTTGATAGTTTTGATGAAGTACAGCGCAGAGGTCTTCCTCCCAGTCAGTTTGAGGGTATTCAGATCAAACAGCAGCTCGAAAACCTCATAGATCAGCTCATGAATCAGGGTATCATCAACCGGGCTAAAAGCACGCTTAGTACCGACAAGATCACTCTTCGAAATACCAGCGAAAGTACCGAACGATCTGCGGACCTTTCGCGGGTCAGAGATCTCAGGGAGGCCAATGAATTTATGCAGTTCAGGCTGAATCGGGTGTTTGATGAGGAGCGCAAAAGGTTAGCTATGGAGTTGTATAACAAGATCATTCAGCCGAATTACATCTTCAGCGAAGAGGATACCCAAAGCCGACTGCAAGAGGAACTGGCAAAAATTTCTGAAACCAAAGGAGCTATCGCGCAAGGACAAGTGATCATTCGTCGTGGTGATATAGTAACGGCAGAACGTGCTAACATCCTGGAAAGCCTGGCTGAAGCGCGGTCTCAAAATGCAACCCAAATTGAACGCTGGGTTCGCTTTGCCGGACAGCTGGTCATTATCATCGCCATTACCTTTGTCTTCTTCATGTACAATTTTTTGTATCGAAGAAATATAACTTCCGACAACGCCCTCTTCTTCCTGGTGTTTCTGACAATGGGACTGGTATCACTTGCTGCCGGCCTCGTGAATTATTTTGATTTTGCCAATCCATACGTCATCCCGGTAGCTATAGCTCCCATTATACTTACCATCATTTTTGATTCCCGGGTAGGCCTTGTATCGTCTATTACCCTGGCCACATTACTGGGACTAATAAATGGAAACAGCTTTGAGTTTGTGATCGCAACATTTGCGGCCTGTAGTCTTGGCGTGTTTTCAGTTCGGGATATTAAAGACCGTTCCCGCTTTTTCTTTACCACTCCAGGCGTTGTACTCATTACCTATCTGATTGTATTGGGATCTTTCAGTGTTACCGCCTTAAAAGGATGGGAGCAATTTGGCGTCGACTTACTTTACGTGATCATTAGCAGTGTCTTTATCCTGTTTACTTACCCCATGATCTTATTATTTGAAAAGATCTTTGGAGTGACTACTGATTTCACCCTCATTGAACTCGGCGACACCAATCAACCAGTGCTAAAAGAACTTATGAACAAAGCCCCGGGCACCTTCCACCATAGCCTGCAGGTTGCCAACCTTTCGGAAGCAGCCGCTTCAGCTATTGGTGCCAATTCCCTTTTATGCCGGGTTGGCGCATTATATCACGATATCGGTAAAATGGTGAAGCCCGAATATTTTGTTGAAAATCAGACCAAAGGGACCAACGAGCACGATAAGCTAAAGCCTCAGATGAGTGCTATGGTTATTAAAGCTCATGTAAGTGAAGGGGTGAAAATGGCTGAAAAAGAGGACCTGCCTGATATCATCATCGACTTTATAAAAACACATCATGGTACATCTGTGATCCGCTATTTCTATGAGAAGGCAAAAGAAGATGATGACCTGAAAAGCATTCTGCAGGAAGACCAATTCAGGTATGAAGGCCCCCTTCCATCAACCAAAGAAACCGGTATTTTGTTGCTGGCAGATGGTGTTGAAGCAGCCTCTCGCGCTATGAAAAACCCAACCTATCCCAAACTGGAAAACCTCGTCAATCGCATGGTGGATGACCGTGTGGCAGAAGGTCAGCTTAGTCATTGTCCCCTCACCTTTCGTCACCTGCAAGTGATCAAGGAAACCTTTCTGAATATTTTGGTGGGTGTATACCACAGTCGGGTTGAGTATCCTGAAGACAAAGAGCGCGAAGCTGAAGAGAAAGCTGCCGAAGAAAAAGCCCAGAAGGCTAAGCAGAAAAAAGAGCAGGCTTCCGAAAATACAACAGAAGAGCAGATCTCAGAAAATGGTACCGAGTCAACGCAACAGGAAGAAGAAAAAAGTAGCGAATAACCGTGGCTTTTAAGCAAGAACTGGATCTATACCTTCAGTTTATAAAGCTTGAAAAAGGACTTACCAAAAATTCGGTGATTTCCTATAAAAATGACCTGGAGCGGTATTTCGTCTATCTCACTACCCAAAAAAAGATCAAAGACCTGGCCGGGGTTACGCTCAATCACATTGAAGATTTTCTGAATTATTTAGTTGATGAAGAGTTATTGTCAGCCAGTTCTCTGGCCCGGAATATTTCAAGTATCCGCGGGTTTCATGAATTTTCGGTGGTGGAAGGCATTACCAAAGCCAATCCTGCCGAACTGGTGGAATTACCCAAAAAAGCCTCCAAGCTTCCCGAAGTTTTAGACCGCGAAGAGGTCGAAGCCATCCTCTCCACACCGGATTTGACCACCAATACCGGCATCCGAGATAAAGCCATCCTGGAAACACTCTATGGAACCGGAATGCGCGTAAGTGAACTCACCGGACTGGAACAAGACCGTCTCATTTTCGAGATCGGATTTATTCGGGTGATCGGAAAGGGAAATAAGGAACGCCTGGTTCCGGTAGGAGAAATTGCACAAGATGCTATTTCGCATTACACGGAGCAGATCCGCCCACAGTTTTACAATCCGGAGAAAGAACACAAAGCCAAGAACAAAGTATTCCTAAGCGTTCGCGGAAGTGCCCTTTCTCGTATGAGTATTTGGAACATCGTGCAAAAAGCTGCCGAAAAAGCCGACATTCAAAAGAACGTGTATCCTCACATTTTCCGGCATTCCTTTGCCACACATTTATTGGAAGGCGGCGCTGATCTGCGGGCGGTTCAGGAAATGCTGGGACATTCATCCATTCTTACCACTGAAATTTATACGCACATCGATAGGTCTTTTCTACACCAGGTGCATAAGGAGTTTCATCCCCGGGCGTAGAATTTTTCTTTACATATTCCGTTCAGCATTCACTTCTTAAACCATTATTTTAAATCGAAATTTAAATCATCCCCAAAGAACAAGATGCGAATACTACTTTTACTCCTCACCTTTGTATTTACTTCCCACTCCCTTTCCGCACAAGTTCTAAATTCTAAGTCATATAAAAATGGCTTAGTGGTTACCGCCGATAAGTACGCTTCGGAAGTGGGTAAAGAGATCCTTCAAAAAGGAGGAAATGCCGTTGATGCCGCCGTAGCTGTTCAGTTCGCGCTGGCTGTCACCCTTCCACGCGCTGGTAATATTGGAGGCGGCGGATTCATGGTAATTCACCTCGCTGATGGCGAAACAGCAACGCTTGATTTCCGCGAAAAGGCTCCCCAAAAAGCTACCCGCGATATGTACATCCGCAATGGAGAATTTGACGGAGACCTGAGCTGGGAAGGCATTCTCGCTGTGGGCGTTCCCGGCACGGTGGATGGTATGATCAAAGCATCGGAACGATACGGACGTTTGCCCCTCGACATGGTGATGCAGCCTGCAATTAAGCTGGCTCGTGAGGGATACCTCCTTTCTTACTCCCATGCTCAGGATCTCAACAACCATAAGGATACTTTTATCAAATACCGAGCTTCACGTGATTATTTTACGACCGGAGATTCTACCCTCTTTGAAGAGGGCGACCTTTTTGTTCAGGAAGATCTGGCGACCACACTTCAGCGTGTTGCCAGGTTTGGTCGCGAAGGATTTTATGCCGGTCCTACTGCCGATGCCATCGTGGCCGAAATGGAACGTTATCGTGGCCTGATCACACATAGCGACTTGTACGATTATGAAAGCGTATGGCGCGACCCGGTTACTGTAGATTACAAGGGGTATTCGTTGCACATCATGCCGCCCCCAAGCAGTGGAAGTGTGGCCATCGCACAGATCCTGAAGATGGTTAATGATTACGACCTGAAATCAATGGGCCATAACTCTGCCGATTACGTGCATGTACTGGCTGAAGCCATGCGTCGCTCCTTTGCCGATCGCTCCTATTATCTCGGCGACCCTGATTTTGTGAATATCCCGATGGAAGAACTCACGAGTGAATACTACAATGATGTCCGTATGGGCGATTTCTCCATGGATTCAGCTACGGCCTCTTCTTCTATTTCTCACGGTGAAATCTCCGGCTATACTGAACCTTCAGAAACCACGCATTTTTCGGTGATGGATGTAGATGGAAATGCCGTCTCCGTAACTACAACACTCAATGGTTCTTTTGGGAGTCATGTCTCGGTAAGCGGAGCCGGATTCTTATTGAATAACGAAATGGATGATTTCTCAGCTCAACCCGGAGAACCCAACACCTATGGTTTGATCGGAGCTGAAGCCAATGCTATAGAACCGGGAAAACGAATGCTGAGCAGTATGTCGCCCACCATTGTTACTAAAAATGGAAAGGTAGATATGATCCTGGGAGCTGCTGGCGGACCCCGAATCATCACTGCAACCCTGCAAACTTTCTTGAACCGGGCCGTTTTTGATATGCGAGCTCAGCAGGCAACTTCTCTTCCCCGGTTTCATCACCAGTGGTTGCCGGATGTTTTGCTGTTTGATGATTTTGGATTGAGTCCTGACACACAGAAATTACTGGAAGAAAAAGGACATCGCATCTTCCCATATCCTGCTGTTGGTCGTGCCCACAATATCTATGTTGGCTCCGATGGTTCACTCACCGGCGGCGTTGATCCCCGTGGCGATGGCCATGCCTCAGGCTATTGATTTATAGCACACGGATTTAGCGGATGTTACGGATTTTTATAGAAACCACCTTTAAACGTTTGAGGATTCGCAATTTTGAGTCAGGTTCCCGTTATTCAGAATGTTGTCAATTAAACATAAACACTGTTGTCTTTATTTGTCATCCTGAGCGTTTGGTATTTTCAACTTTGTCCATCGGGTTAAACGCGAAGAGTCTCAAAGTCTAATTCTTGCCTTATTTAGAATTTGAGACTCTTCGCGATAAACAGGAGGGATTCGTGTTGATTTTTGATGCGCTCAGAGTGACAACTTGTACTATACATATAGAAATAAAATAAACTATGAAACAATCCTACGAATCTATTTCCTGGCAAGATGACCATCTCGTAATCTTAGATCAAACCCAGCTTCCGCTTCGGGAGATCTATTCTGAAATTCATACAGTCGGACAGGTTTGGGAAGCCATCAAAAAGATGAAAGTCCGGGGAGCTCCTGCCATTGGCATTGCAGCTGCATATGGGTTGTATTTGGGTGTTCGCGAGCTGGAATCCAAGAATTTCACCAGCTTTAACGTAGAACTCAACCGCTGGATCGAATACCTTACATCTTCCAGACCTACCGCTGTGAACTTGAGCTGGGCACTGGATCGTATCAGTCAAACCGTGTATGCCAATAAAGATGAGGATCTCGAAGACGTTAAAGAGGTGATCCTGGAGACGGCTAAAACCATTCACGATGAAGATAAGCGAAGATGTGAGCAGATCGGCAAGAATGGCGCTGAACTCGTTCAAAAAGAATGGAATATTTTAACCCATTGTAATACCGGTGGATTAGCCACAGGCGCCTACGGCACTGCCTTTTCGGTACTGTTACAAGCCCATGCAGACGATAAAGACATTCATGTTTGGGCAACCGAAACACGTCCCCTTTTGCAAGGTGCACGACTGACAACCTGGGAGTTACAGCAAGCCGAAATCCCCTTTCACCTGATCGCTGATTCGGCTGCCGGACATCTTATGAGAACGGGAAAAGTAGATATGATTGTAGTTGGAGCCGATCGCGTGGCTGCAAATGGCGATACCGCAAATAAGATCGGGACCTATCCCCTGGCGGTTTTGGCAAAAGAAAATGACATTCCTTTTTATGTAGCACTGCCTCTGTCAACCTTTGACCGTGCTTCAGAAACCGGAGAAGAAATTAAAATTGAAGAGCGGGAACCGGAAGAGGTCACCCATCTTGCCAAAACTCCCATCACCCCGAAAAAAACAGATGCTTACAATCCGGCTTTCGATGTAACGCCCAGCAAATACATAACGGGATTCATAACAGAGAATGGCATTGTGGAGCCGGATTTCACCAAGAACATTAAAGCTCTTTTTGGTTGATCTTTGAAGGGGAGCTAGTTTGGTTAGTGCTCTCCTCTTCATTCAGGTCTGTCATCTCAAACTCCTCTTCCCGCTCCCGGTGGATGTTCCATGTTACTCCCAAAGAACTGCCTATGATCACCCCGCCCCCCAATAGCAGGTACACGTTCAGGTTGATTAAAAAACTTACTCCATAGCCGGCTAAAACGCCAAGTATCACAAAAAAGATCCAGATGAAGAAAGATTTCATAGAGCTTTGGATTGAATTCGATTTAAGAATCTTCGACTGGTACTTCAACCTTGAAGGAGGTATTCTCAGAGGAAGTCACTTCTAAACTTGCATTCAGTTGTTTGCTGAAAGCCCGAACCATTCTCATGCCCAGGCCTCGCTTAGAGAGAGACTCAAAATCAGCCGGGAGTCCTATTCCATTGTCGGTAACTTTTACGGATAATTTTTCAGCCCCTTTAAAGATCTCGACCACAATAAGCCCTTCATCGCCGCTCACAAAACCATGTGTACAGGCATTCATAACCAGTTCATTGGTGATCAAAGCGAACGGAATGGCACGATCCATATCTAATTCTATGCCGTCATCAGCATTCACTCTGATCTGAATGTTTTTGTTCTCTTTTCGAAGTGATTGTCCGATGCGGTTACTTAGCTTAATAGCATAATTTTTGAGGTTTACGCGGTTAGCCCTACCGGTTTGCGCCATCGATTCGTGAACGATGGTAAGCGAACGAATTAAAGAATGGGATTCTTTAAGAATTTGCTCATTCGATTTGCCGGTATCACTTTTAAGCTGCAGTTCCAATATGGCAAGTACCATCGTTAAATTGGCTCGTACGCGGTCGTGAATTTCATTCAGAAGTTGATTGCGTTCATTGAGGGCACTGCTCAGTCGAAGTTCCTTTTCACGCAGCAGATGCGTTTGTTCATCTACTTTCTCTTTCAGATTCGTATTCCAGCTGCCCACCAGGTAAATACTTCCTATCCCGATAAAAAAGACCAGGGAAATAGATATCCAGGTCACGATCTCAAAGGATTCATTCACGCTCATCATGCTCATAAATACTTCCTGAGACATTCCTGAACCGGCAATTTCATTTTCAATGGATTGAGAGCCTAACAACTTTGCTGAGATGATAAACATCCCCAAAACTACCACAAGAACAGATATAGTGGAATAGATCCATTTTATGGATACCTCCTCTTTATCGGGGATCTCAAACTTCTTTTTTCTCCATTCGTAGATCATAGGGGTGAAAAAATAAAGCAACGGGCCTGCCACCAAAAACGACTGCAAGAATAAACTCACCCACCAGCTTTTCCAGATAATAAGTGTTTCAAATAGGGGCAGGTGATAAAAACGACTCCACACAAAAGCGCCCAGCGAACAGGCCAAGGCTGCAAAAAGAGACACCACGATATAGAATGTAAAGCTCTTCAGGCTTCGCAAACTTACATCAAAGGAAACACAGTAGTACGATAAGGCGTAAATAGACAGCCCAAGCGTAAACGACATCGAGTATAAAAGTGCCCAGTGCCAGGTCATAGCTGCCGTAAAAGCCAGCACAAAGGTTGATACGAACACGGGTATGAATCCCCATTCAAATCCAACCCAAAAGACCAGCAGCATCCCGATAAGCATAGGAACCTGTATCAAAAAAACCTGCCCGATCTTATCCTGACTAAGGATATCAGAAAAGCCAAAAAAGTGTTCCACTATAAAAGCGGAAGAAATACTCAGGCCAATAAGTGCAATCCAAATGGCAAATAAGCTCAGGACCCGTCCGCTGCCCACACCAAATCTGTCGAGGGCATAATCCATGGTCAAAGGTTGATAAGAAAAACCGTCTGCTTTTTCAGATTCCGCCATTAATTACTCCTGGCTACATATTAGCCTGATGATGATCTAAATTTCCTGCTGTCATTCAATGCTCACAAAATATGTTAACACTATATTGTGCACAATTAGAATTGCAAGAGATCTGAAAGTGCCTGTGCTTTTACCTGATAATGCGAGCCATGCCATATTACGCTACCTTCTTCCACCACAATAAGTTGGGGTGATTCGTGTCTCACACCCAATTCATCCGCAATGGTACGGGACAGGCCCCGCTGCTGAATAACATCCACCAAATAGAAATCCGCTTTCTCAAGATCCTCTTCCGACAAATTCTGCAGATCTTTCAGCGCTAAATAACTGGTAGCACATCGCGTGCTGTGTTTATAAATAACCTGAGGCAAACTATTGGATTTCATCAGAATCTCTTTGATGGCCTCTTCACCGTCAACTGCATTCCAATGTTTATATTGGGGTGAATGATCTTCCAAAGCAGAGCCAAAAAATTGTTTAAGTGCGTTTAGCATGCATGTTTGTATTAATGAATTAAGAATATAAAGTATTCGCTGTTCGACTTAAAATTTAGCTTTTTGAGTAAAACGAGATTTTGAAATTCTTTCGAATCTTTTTTTCATGAAATTCATTTACTTAAGCACATAGCAAAAACGACTTAACCAAAACATGGAGTTTCAATGGATACACAAGTTAAAGCACATTGGCTGGGGCATTCAGCTTTTAAGCTGGAAAGCCAAAGCGGAAAGATTATTTATGTAGACCCTTTCCTGAAGGACAACCCTTCTACCCCCGACGATTTAAAAGAAGTGGATAAGGCTGATTACGTTTTACTTACACACGGACATGAAGACCACGTAGGCGATACTTTGGAAATTGCCAAGAATACAGGTGCCAAAGTGGTAGGTATTTTAGAACTCATGGGAATATTACAGGAAGAAGGTCTGTCTGAAGATCAGGCTATTGGTATCAATAAAGGTGGAACGGTTCATTTTGAAGACTTTTCAGTAACCCTTGTTTCTGCCAACCACAGCTCTTCTTATAAAGGGAAATATGCTGGCGATCCCGGTGGATTGGTGATCTCTTTTGAAGATGATATCTGCATTTATCATATGGGCGATACCAATATTTTCGCCGACCTTGATCTGTATGGCGAGCTTTATCGGCCACATGTTGTACTGGCTCCCACTGGCGATCATTTCACAATGGGTCCCGAAGAAGCAGCATATGCTGTTGAACTTGTGGGTTGTGACATTGCCGTTCCTATCCATTACGGAACCTGGCCTCCAATTGACAGTGATCCAGAAGAATTCAAGGAAATTCTTGAAGGTATTACCGATACTGAAGTTCGTATTCCTGAGAAAGGCGCGAATTTTCTGGGCTGATTTCAGCTTAACTTAAATTGACCATAAAGCCGCAGATGAAGATCTGTGGCTTTTTTTGTTTTAGCTTCATTCTGTTACTTTTAAGTAATACAATAGTACATATTAGGATCTAAATTCTTTTGGCATGAAAACACAATTCAGAGCTCCCTGGGATGGCATGTTGATCATGATCACGACGGTGATCGTACTTATTCTTGTAGGGCTGGATTATTTTAATGAAGGCTGGATATCAACCGTCATTAGCTGGAGTATTATTTTTGGCTCCGCTGCTTTTGGAGTATACGGATATAGTTTACAGGACGGTCAACTAAGAATACTCAGGCTGGGGTGGTCGAAAGATATTGAGTTTTCGGAGATCAAATCGGTAGAGCTTAAGCCAGATGCTATGATGGGATCCTTTCGTAAATGGGGCATTGGTGGTTTTTTTAGCTACCTCGGCTATTTCTCGAACCGTATTCTGGGAGATTATAAAGCCTATGCCACCCACCGAAAGCGTACAGTACTGATCACTACCACAAAGAATGATCAAATTGTGGTCACTCCGGACAACCCAGAAGAATTTGTCGTGTGTTTAGAAAAAGCACGATCCGACCACAGTTAAACAGCTCAAAACTTATTAAATATTCTCTTTAAGCGAACAGAGCTATGTTGACACTGGGTTTTCGCTAATCCATTGTATCACTTGCAGTTTAGTCTTTTATTCGTTTGGTTTACTTGTCAGATAATTCTGATAATGGGGTATATTCAACTATAGAAAACAAAGGGGTAGACATGGAATGTCCGAATTGCGAGAAGGAACCTTCAGGACTAAAGCATTTTGTAACATTAGGTGGCGTCAATCTTGATTTAAGTATAAAAGGATACATACGTTGCAAACACTGTAATACACTGTTAAAACAGCCTAAATACCTGGGCGTTTGGGGTAAATTTGATTCTAAGATCTGGCTTTTACTTTTAGGCATTGTAGCCGGTATATATATCGTTTTCTTCTTTAGTGAACATATTTTCTTATCACTTGAAACAGTAGTCGCAAAATCAACCGCAGCTCTCGGCCTTCTTATTATCATGGGAATCACCTTTCTGACTGCCTTTGTTTCTATACTCGCTCTTATACCCCGATTTGCTATCTATGAATTGGCAGATGAAGAAGAAATTGAAGATGAGATCTCATTAACCAAAACCGGAACCCGAATTTACACCGCCTTTCTCATTTTAGTGCTTTTTGGCAGTATTGGTCTTTTACCGATGATTGATTGGGGATCCTTAAATATTTGGCTCCTGGCAACCGGTGTAGCCATATATGTTGCAGCAATTTTAATGGTCTCCAATTGGCTCACTGAAAAATACCAGAAATAGCTTACCTTTTTTCTTACAATTATTTCGCTTAAAATATTGATCAATAAATACATGGAGGAAATATTATACGGATCATAGTTACCACATCTTTAACCAAGCCACTTAAAAACTATGAAGACCGTATTCCCTATCCTGCTTGCCTTGATACTGGCAGGCTGCTCCAACTCCCTGACTCCAGAATTAGAAAATGTTGGCACAACCAATATTGCTTTCGCTTTATCCGAAGATAGCCTTGTGAAATTATGGGTTGAAAACTCCTATCAATCTACCGTTAAAGTTCTTGTTGATGAGTTTAAAGCAGAAGGGGTTTATAATGTCCAATTAGAAATGATCGACGGAAATGGAGATCCGCTTCCAGAAGGTCTTTATACTTATTTCTTAGAAACTGAACAGCACTCAACCTCAAGAGCGTTCCTATACACTACAAAAAACCGACCGGGGAAACAGTGATGAAGAATCTACTCGTACTAATTATCATAAGCTTTACTCTCTTCAAGTGCACTGATTTAAAAGCGCAAAATTCCGTAAATATTTCACTTTTCCCGGGATATCATGTAATAAATTCCGATGAAGTATATCCACAACGCGAACATTCAGACATCAACCCAAAAACGAATTTTATTGCTGGGATTTCTGCCGCCTACCAAACCTTAGTTAAGGACTATCCCATTCAATTTAATCTCAGCTATAGTTTTGGCCAATCTATGGTGTATAAATATAGAACCGCTGCCGATATTTACATTCCAAATCCCGTTTCGGCTGACCTGAGATATAGCACTCTCCCTATCGAAGCATTTTGGATTCATTCCCGGAATGAAAAGACCGACTTTTATCTGGGACCAAATCTCGTTTTTCAGCATCGTACATTTCTGTTTACAAATGCTGAGATTCCAAATGATCGCCTTTTAAGTGTTGGAATCGGGATTTCCGGAAAAGCCCAGCGGATCTTAAATACCTTTAAATCGAACAATGGACATATATTTGCGGCGCTCGGTTTTAGATGGACGGAATTTGTTTTCCATCACGCCAATGGCAGAAATGTAGATGATTTCACGATGCGTCACCTCACGTTAACCCCACAACTGGGTTTAAGTTTGAATCTGGATTGAGTATTTCAGTAAGCCTTCACAACTATCCCAATTTAGCTTTAGATTGGCTTGAATTTGAATATAAGCGCTGATCATGAAAACTATTTTGAACTACTTTTTCCGAGGGATGCTCATCCTTCTACCTCTTGTGGCAACCGTCTACTTCATGTATTCCATCTTGATCTGGATGAACGACCTGTTCAATAATCTGCTCTTCAGCTGGATCAAATACGAGATTCCCGGACTGGGCATTGTAACCGGATTTATACTCATAACCATGGTAGGATATGTGTTGTCGCTCACGTTTACTCGGCCGGTGGTCTTCCTTTTTGAGAAGCTGATGAGCAAAACACCTTTGGTGAATATCGTTTATAACTCTCTGAAAGACCTTACAGAGGCTTTCGTAGGCGACAAGAAAAAGTTCAATAAACCCGTCTATATTGAATTCAGTGAACCTATGGGGATGAAGCGATTTGGGTTTATCACCGAAAACTCGCTGAAACACTTTGGTCTTAACGAGGAAGTGGCCGTCTATTGTCCACATTCTTACAACTTTTCAGGTAACCTCTACATCGTTCCACGCGATAAAGTAACCCCGATCAAAACCGATTCTACCGATTTTATGCGCTTTGTGGTTTCAGGTGGCGTAACCAAAATTCATAAATGAGATATATTCCAATTACCCACACACGCAGTTCACAAGTCGCAACCCAAAGATCATTCCCGTGAAGGCAATAGTCTAATTGTTATAACAGATTCAAAAATTGATTCCTGAAAACAATCAGATCTTTCAAATAAGAATTAAAGGTCGGACAAAGCTGTCCGACCTACGTCCCTAATTTGCTTAGTACACTTCTTCAAAAGTACGATCACTGGGTTTTACATTTCGGGTCATTTCGTCCCAGTCCCAATCGGCCGGGTCAATATCCTCAAAATCACCTTTCAGTACCAGGTATTCGGGGAACCCGTTCTTGGCCAGATTTTGGTAGATTCCTTTTTCCATGCCCTTCAACCCGCAAATATAAATGAGCGTATTTTCCTGCTCCAAAATGGGATGAAGCTGCTCTTTATTGTCATCGATTGCAGTTTGTACGTAGTGCTTGGAACCATCCGGACGACGATCTTCTCTGGATATCTTGGCGATATAGTGAAAATTGTCGTGCTCTTTTTCAGTCTCCATCAGAAAATCAGGATAGATAAGGTCCGTTCGGTAGGCAGCACCAAAAACCATTGCTATATGGCCTTCGTAATCAGATTCCATCAGCTCCTTGATCATTCCACGGAAGGGAGCTATTCCGGTTCCCGTAGCAAAAAACACATAATTAAAGTCTTCAGGATTTTCAGGAAGCAAGAACCGCTTACCACTTGGTCCGGTAGCTTTCACCTTGTCGCCAGGTTTAAGATCAGCAAGATAATTTGAACATACGCCGGTGTACAACGTGCCGTCTTCCAGCTCTTCGATAGTTCGTTTTACCGTAGTTGAAATAAGATTAGACTTTCCCCCTTCGCCCTTAGTGGGAGAAGAAACTGAATACAGTCGAAGCTTATGGGGACGTCCGCGTTCATCTTCTCCGGGAGGTAATATCCCGATAGATTGACCAATACGAACCCGGCCTTCCAGCTCGGTTCCGGATACATCGAAAGTTACATGACGCACAAAATTTGGACTGCTTTCCTTTGTGCAAACATAATTTTCGACAACGGTTATTTCAGTGGGGTCTTTGGGTGAATATATATTTAGTTCAACTTCAGGTAGTACTAATTCGGCCATATTTCTGAATTTGAGTGAGAGTGAGTGATGTTTATGAGTGATATAAAACAAAAAAATCCCGCACCGGTTAAGCGCGGGATTTTTAAAATAGGATATTTTTTGCTTAGAAATAAAATGTAAGTCCTACTGACAGCACATTGCCACTGTATTGTTTTTCGGTGAGGTCATCATTCCCATCCAAAAACAGATATCTGTAATCTACATTAAAAGCAGCACTTTCATTGATAGCGAGGTCAGCACCAAATCCAAGGTGATATCCCACTTTCACTTCGGTGTCATCACCGGGATTTATGAATCCTCCGTCATAATCATAAATGGTGTAATAACCTCCCAAGCCTGCCAGACCATACGGGGCAAAATTCTTTGTAATGGGGGCAAATACCATAAGCGAACCGGTTACCGGAACCTGACTTACAGTGAGTTCTCCGCCTGTAGTAGTATAGGTTTGCTCACCGCGATATTCCACTGTAAACTCGCCTCCCAGGTATTTTCCTTTGGTTCGCAGCTGAGCTCCAAGAAACATGGTACCATCTTCAGCATCCGGGGCTTTATAATATCCGGCTTTTGCTCCCAGCCCGGAAGTGTTCTCGATCATAAAATCCTGGGCTGCAGCAGTTGATAGAAATCCGGTTAACAGAAATACCGTATAAATTGTAATAAGTCTTTTCATTTCAATGGGTTTAGTTATGATTTATTACTTAAAATGACCTTAACCCTGAAATGTTCCGAACTTTAACAATTCCTCTACTGATTGCTGATCATATAACGGATAAGCTCATCAACGGTTAGTTTTGAACCGGCTTCATTCATCCTTCTTTCTGCTAGTTGATGAGTTACGCCAATATTCCGCATGCGCATCAGGTTCTCTTTTGTCAGTTCATCCATGGTATACCCCAGATCCATCATATTACTGGTGAAAAAAGCCGTCACATTGTTATTCCGAAGATCGATCAGATCCTGAATGCTCAGTTCGTAGCCCAGCTCTTTCATCATGCGGGCAAAAGTAGCACTCACATCAGCATTTTGCAGTGCTACAAGCTGTTCGGTGGTTACCTCAGTGTAGCCCACTTCTCTTATCTGTGAGGTATATGTAGCCGTTACCCCTTCGTTCCTCAGCGCGATCAGCTCTTCATGCGTCAGTTCTCCATAGCCCATTTCAGTCATCCAGGCTCCCATTCTGTTAAGCAGGTCTTCGTTGGGTTGACTTAGTTCCTGAACAATATTCTCAATGGGATTCAAGTCACTCATCGAAAAATTGATTTTGGTTCCCGCATAGAAAAGAAGAGAGATCAGAAATGCGAAAAGCAGGACGTAACTAGAGATCTTTGAACTGGAACGCGCTTGTTCAGAAGAGGAATCATTCCGAAGGCCAAATTGTCCTTCTTCAATATCTTCTAAATTATTCCTCAGATTTTTGAATTTTGTACTCATACCATAAGCTCATTTGTTAAGTGAAAGAGTACGCAAATCTCAGAGAAAAGATTCATCAACTAAGATTATTTTACCCGATCGAGGGATCTTGTGAGTTCACCAATGGTAAAAGGTTTTGAGATAAGGTCGATACATTCGGTTGCCTTGGCCCGGTCGTAATTCACTTTATCAGAATTTCCGGTCAGGTAGATCACATCTGTGTCAATATGCTCTTTGATTCGGGTAACAGCTTCAATGCCATCCATCTCGCCTTTCAAGCGAATATCCATAAGGATTATATCCGGTTTATGTTCCAAAGCCAGATCGATGGCTTCCTCTCCTGATGCAGATTTACCTACCAAGGTATGGCCAAGTTTTTTGATCATATTTTCTACTACCAACGAGATGATCATATCGTCTTCAACAATGAGGATTTTTTTTGTTTCTGTACTCAAAACGTTCTGGCTGTCTGTTTTTAACAATTCTAGTTATATATAGGAGGTTTCTACATGGTATATGTTACAAAATAAGTAGATTAAACTATCCAATTATTCCCAACAAAAGAAATTTATCCGACTATTGTTTTTATCGGCTTTTTATTTGAATTAATAAGCCCTCTTCTATATCCACATATGCCCACCATCCCTTAAAATCTTCTTCCCTGAAATCAACCGGTACGGCCCAGCAATATCGTATTTCAATGTTATTGGTGTCTTCATTTTCAAACGGAAAAAGCACTTTTTTAGGTCGTTGTTGAAGATCACCAGCCTCAATAGTATAGATCTCGGGTTTACCTGTGTAGGGACGCAAATCAATTTCCCAGCCAACCATCCCTTCCTGAACGTCCATATATCCATAGTTCACAAAATCCGGGATCACAATATCGGGATACCAGTTTCCCCAAATGCGGTTCACTCCTTCTGCATCTAAAAAAACCACGATCTCGGTATCCGGTAATTCCAGGGTATCAATTTTTTGATTCTTGAAGGTGATCTTCCACTCAATGGGTACGTTATTCACATTAGGGCCATCACAAATAGTACAACCATATAGGGGCAGGCTTTCCTTCACTTCTAACAAAGAGGTGTCCTGAACGCCGGTGTATTCTTCATTCTTCAGAATAGATCGTTTTGCAGCCGAAACAAGGGTATCAGGATCTTTCATTTCAACACGTACGATCTCGCGTTCGGCGCAAGGACTTTCTCCTCCCTCAAAGAAAAGCTCACTGAAGCCCGTAAAACCATACTTGTTGAGCGTGGAGCATATCTTGTTATCATTGGCAGACTGATATTCTTCATTCATTTGTTGAAGGTCAGAAAACTCAATGGAAGTGTAAATAGTGGGATAATCGAGTTCAGGCTCCTCTGCCGTAAGCAGGTTACAAGAAATCCCTGCCAAAATAAGCACCCCAAATAAGCTAAAAAGTAGTATTCTTTGCACGATGAAACCTGTCTGATGATGCTTTTAATTTAGAAAAAACTGACTTTACATCACAAAAAAACTCCTATAGATTGGGTTAATAACTTCCAATCATTCTTATATGATATTACATAAAAAAATTGGCATCATTGGCTGTGGAGTAAATGGCCTGAGCGTGGCTTACCTCTTACAAAAAAAAGGATATCATGTCTCCGTAATAAGCAAGCATCATCCCTTTAACGACTCCATAGATCCTGCCTTTGCCAGCCTTTTTCCTGCGGCTTCAGTCATACCCCATTCCGTTAGCGGACAGAATATTGAGGAGCTTTTCAATACGAGTCAGGCTTTCTTCAATGAGCTTCATCAAGCTTCGTTCCCGGGGTTATCAGTTTTTCGGCATTACGAACTTTTCGCTGATCCAAAAGAACTTCCATGGTATAAAAGATCAATGGATGATTTTCTTACTCTAAAGGATTTTGAGAACGATTTCTACCCCACACATCCTGATATAAAAGTACGCTCAGGTTGGAAATTCAACTGCTTTTTTGCAGACTGGAAGCTTTATTATCCGGCCCTGTTCAAGAAGGTTTTCGCAGATAATGCAACGCTTACCATTCGCGCCCTAAGCGCAGATGATATCTCATCTCTTCCTTTTGATATATTGATCAACTGTGGTGGATTGGAAGGTGCTGAACTTTTTGGGGATGATGATAACCTGCTTTATCGCGGACATCTTCTGTCCATTCTTGATGCTCCCAAATTAAAAGGAAATAATGATCAAACCATTTCCTATAATTTCTCTCCTGGAAAGGATATTTATGCTACCCTGGACGGCATTCCACAGGATGTCTATTGCTATTCAAGGAATGATGGCTGGGTATTTGGTGGCAGCCGCCAAAAAGGAGTCTTAGATGCGCAGGGAAACTGGTGCGGGGATAAAACAGCTGAGCCGAGACAAGATCTCGATGGAATCTCATTTCCTGCTGCTATATTAGATCTGAATGCTGCTATCATTGAAAACAGTTTTGGCATCCGTGTTCAGGACTTCCCAAAAAGAGCAGTAAAAGTCGCATACCGGTTTGTTCGCAGTGCGGAAAATGGATTGCGCCTAGACGCTGAGGAAAAATTCGGGAAACAGATCATCCATAACTATGGTCATGGTGGCGCGGGGGTGACATTAAGCTGGGGTTGTGCCAAAAAAATAATAGAACTGATAGAATCGTAACCTAAAGATCTCTCCCACTGGCTGCATATTTCAGCTAATGATATCGAAATCAGGAAAAGAGCAAAAAATCCTTTAACGCTGATTAGGACTTACAAAGCGACTTACATCTTCCCTGCGTTTTTTGCGATGTTTGGTATCTCTTCCTGTAACTCTTTTCCTCCACATCTTAAAGCTGGAGCGCTTCATCTCAGATCGCATCAGCTCTATGGTCTCATCTTCGCTTAACCCAAACTGATATTCAATTGCACCAAAAGGCGTTCGGTCTTCCCACGCCATCTCAATGATTCTGCTTTTGTCTGCTTGTGAAAGTTGATCAAAATTTGCCATGCTTAACTTTTTATAAGCCATACAAAAATCCCGGAGCATTCAATCCGGGATTCGAGCAATTTTCTTATGTATGAATGAATTTTTTGAGCAGATCTGAACAGTACAGATCTTTACCATGGTTGCTGTGCTAAAATTACTTGCGCTGACCAAACATTCGCAACATAAAGATAAACATGTTTATGAAATCAAGATACAGCGCCAGTGCTCCCATAATAGCACCTTTGCTTCCCTCCTCTGAGTCCACATCCACCTCCAGACTCATGCGCTTGATCTTTTGTGTGTCGTATGCTGTCAAACCCACAAATACCAGTACTCCGATAATAGTAATACCCCAATAAAGCGTCTCGTTATGCCAGAAGATATTCACGATGCTGGCAAGAATGATTCCTATCAGTCCCATAAATGCAATATTCCCGATGCTTGTAAGATCGGTTTTGGTGAAATAACCATAGGCACTCATGATCCCAAATGTACCGGCCGTAATAAAAAATGTGGAAGCGATTGAACCAGCGGTATAAACCAGAAAAAGCACCGAAAAGGTAAGTCCATTTAACGCTGAATAAAGAAGAAAAAGACTGATCGCTTTGGTTGCATTCATTCTATCGATGGAACTTGATAGCCAGAAAACCAGCCCAAGCTCACCCAACAGTATTCCAAAAAATAAGATCTGATTTCCGGCAATGATATCTATAAGTCCCGAGTTGGCTGTTCTAAGAGCCACAAAACCAGTGATGGCAAGAGCCAGGCCCATCCATCCATATACTTTATTGATGAAGCTAACCTGGATTGATTTTACCTGCTCAGCCGTTAAATGTTGTGTATTCATTATTTCTTAATGATTGTAGGTTAAGTTAAATTCTATCTGTTATAACAAGTCCGATTAACAATAAATAAAAGAGTTTATTGCATGCAGAAAATACTAAAATTCATAGCGGTTTGTGTACTTTGTGCGCTTATTGTTATCGGTTTAGTTTTTCTAATTGAATGGGTCTTTTAAACCAAAAAAATCAGGTAATTATGAAAAATAATATGGGTTCTGCCGATAAAATTATTCGATTCATTTTAGCAGCCATTTTTGTAGCGTTGTATTTCACCGGTACTGTAACCGGAACCTGGGGAATTGTTCTGCTGGTACTGGCCGTAGTATTTGTTTTGACAAGCTTGATCAGCTTTTGTCCGCTATATGCTCCTTTCGGGCTCAGTACCTGTAAAACTTCACCCAAGTAGACCAAAGATCACGAGTGTGAATTGTTCTTCGGGCTGAAGTTCAAAACCACTTCTCTTTGGGATTCAGGCGGCCTTATTCTACCGGCAGTCCCTCCATTTCCATTATCTTGAGGGCATTTGTGGTAGGACATGGCCCTGCTTTTATCTTATATCCAAAACTCATCTTACCGCCTTCAATGGTTTCAGAGAAATGCCAGTTGCTAAGTTGCGGGATTTCTTTTTCGAGGGAAGCCAACTCCAGATCGTGAGTTGAGACCATCCCTATGCCATTCTTTCCGGCCACGTGTTTCAGAAAAGCTGTACTGCCCTGAAATCGCTCCCGGTTATTGGTGCCTTTGAAGATCTCATCCACAAAAAAGAAAAGTGGGAGCTCATGATCAGACTCAAGTTCATCCAGCAGGCGACGCAATCTTCGTACTTCCGCATAGAAATGGGAAAGTCCGCCCTCCAGGGAATCCTTGACGTTTATACTGGTGAACAAGCGGAATAAGTTTGTTTTTAGTGATTTGGCTTGAACCGGAGCCCCTGCAAATGTCATTGCCAGATTAATACCCACTGTCCTCAAAAAAGTACTTTTTCCGGCCATATTCGAACCGGTGATGAGGAACAGGTCTTTGTCTTCCCTGATGATGAAATCGTTCGAAACCCGTTCTTCATCACTTATCAAAGGGTGACCTAACTGTTCAGCTTCAAACAGATCATCTGAGTTGCTTGTGATCTCCGGAAAACTGCAATCCGGGTTCAAGTAGGCAAAGTTGGCAATGGAGTTCAGTGCTTCCAGTTCGTAGAAATCATCCAGCCATCCTTCCAGTTTTGGGGCCAGTTCTTTTTTCAGCGACTCCATCTTCATAGAGAAAAACATATCCCAGGGCAACACCATGTTTACCAGTGGCCACAGCACCTGATTGGCCTGAAGAGAGGCTGCGCCAGCCAGCCGGGAAACCCGCTTTAAATACTTTGAGGGTGATTCATCATGTTCTTTAAGCGATTTGAAGAAGTTTTGCAGCGATGAATTTCCAGAAAACGAGTACTGCTCAATGTATACCAGGATCTTCCCAAAACGACTCATCTGCTTCTCGATCTGATAGCCTGCTTCAAACAGTTCCCCGATCTTATGGCTGTTGAAGTTATAGAAGCCAAGATAGGTTACAAAAGTAAGCAGTACCCAGGGGCCTGTTAATCCTGCAATAGCTGTGATCAACAACACAATATTCGCAATGGAAAGTGCAGACAGAATTAGCAGCGTACCCAGAAATTTAACTTCCTTTGGCGCCTTCATCCATGTAAGGAGTTTCTCCATACTCCAGTCCTTGTCCGAAATATTCTTTTGGCTCATAAAAGCCTGCACCTGAATACGGTCTCGAAACCCGGACAGTGGAATCAAGTCGGTGATAAGTTGCTGCCTCGTTTCGATCTGCTTTTTGTCAGGAGATTCATTCAAAAGCCAATTAGAGAGACGTTCAGAGCTTTTAGGATAAACAGAAGTATCCATCAGATGATGCAGCGAGTAATCCCCTACAATGTGAAGATCATCTGCAAAAGGATGAGCGTTCATATCTCCGGTAATATGATAATCCGGAAGTTTATCCCAATCCAAATTCATGCGGGCAATATGCTGCTCTTTCAATTTCTGAAGAAAAGATAATCGCTCTCTGTGATCTGTAATACGCTTGTGTCGGGCAATCAAATAAATAAACCCACCAGTCAGCGCCAAAAGTGATGTAAAAAAGATACCGTCGCTTCCGGTCTGAGCGATGAAGTACAAGGCTAAAATAGAAACCAAAAAATAACCGCCGCGAATATACGAAAACTGCGTACTCACCTTATCCAGCTTCCCCACCATCTTACCCAACCGTTCTACCTGATCCTTAAACTGCTCTTTTAATGTCTGCTTTGATGAATTCATGAATATATATTGTGAAAATTTCAGGGTACAAGAATAGGCATTTAAGTGTTCAGTTGACAGTTAGCAGTAGCTGTATGATTCGAGCTCTCCAATCAAGTAAATATCAACATTGTTCACTGATCGCTGTTTACTGTCTACCTATCTTTCGGTAATATCCGCATGAACAAATCATAAGACATTACTATGAATTATTTTGCACATGAGACGGCTGTTATTGATGAGGGAGCACAGATCGGGAAAGGAACCAAGATATGGCATTTTACACATATAATGCCAGATTCTGAGATCGGCCAGGAATGCAATCTGGGCCAAAACGTAGTGATCTCACCTAAAGTTAAACTGGGGAAAAATGTCAAAGTGCAGAATAACGTGTCCATTTACACCGGAGTGGTTTGTGAGGATGATGTATTTCTGGGTCCTTCCATGGTTTTTACCAATATCATCAATCCCAGAAGTGCCATCGTACGCCGGGATGAATATGTGGATACCTTTGTACGAAAAGGGGCGTCCATCGGTGCTAATGCCACCATTATTTGCGGAAATGAACTAGGGAAATTTTGCCTGATCGGTGCCGGTTCAGTCATCACGAAACCTGTTCCACCTTACGCCTTGATGGTAGGAAATCCCGCCAGGCAGATCGGCTGGGTAAGTGAATATGGCCATCGGTTGGAATTTGGGAATGATGGGATCGCGGTTTGTCCAGAATCGAAAGAAAAGTATGAATTGAAGGGTGGGAATGTCGAAAAAATTACCGCATAATTCTACCTTTTCAATACTATCCTCTCTCTGATTTACAGCAAAGCTGAAATCTATCTCTCTCCAAAGAGAGATAGATTCCTGACAAGGTTTAGAATTGTGCCCATTAGAATTATGGTCTTTAGTAGCAAGAACCTGTGTCCCTTTAGAGGGACTAATAAATCAGTTCACTGATTTATCAGGGAGGGTAGCATTCAAGTAAATACGTTATTTTCCTACCAATTCTACGATCGTGGCACCCCACCCGCTCCTGTCACTCGCCAGCGAATACGATTCAACATGAGGGTTCCGATCCAAAAGACTGTGCACGGTTCTTCTTAATACGCCCTTCCCTTTTCCATGAATGATCCGAATAGAGTAGATCTCTTTCTCCAAACACGCCTCAATATAATCCGGAATAAGATCACCCAGTTCTTTTGGGTTGAACAGATGTAGATCTAAAACTCCATCAATTGGTACTTCAATCGGGTCCGGCTCAGACATAATATTTCCTGCTTACTGCTTACTGAATATAATCCACTACCCGTCGCTCATTCACCACCTTTTTAATGAACGAAACCACTTTCTGATGATCCGGATGCCCGGCATAGGCTTTCAGGTCGTTTTGATTCTCACACTTCACCGTCAAGACTACATCACAAATAGCCTCACTATCTCCTTCCAACACATTGATCCCCACTTCAGCTGAACGCAATTCCTCTATCTTGTGTGGAAGATCTTCCAACAATTTTTTCATTGTTTCAGCATTCTCAGCTTTGGTCTTTCCCTTTGCCACTTCCTTCAATTTCCACATTACTACGTGCTTGATCATTTTCTGATTGTTGATTTATGATTTCGATTTTCGATTTTCGATTTTCGATTTAATTGGAGAACCTCTGCTGACTGAATATCCCCTGAACTCATCGAAAATCCCAATCAAACACAGTTAAACTTTCGATGTTCTTTGTTGGATGTTCAGAGTTCTATTGCTGTCAATTAATGCATGGAACCCTTAACTTTAGCGTTCTGTTTTGGAGTCGCAGGAAGTATCCTGTTCTCCTTATAAATACAATCAGAAATATTGAAAACATTGGATTTAGATAAAATCACGGCCGAAGAGATCGGCGAAGACCACATTGGCACCTCAGTAAAAACTCCGCTCAGAGAAGATGCATTCGATAAAACGGATGCAGAAAAGATCGAGATCATAGAAGAGCATTTTGCGGAGATCATGAAAACTCTTGGCTTAGATCTTGACGATGATAGCCTGAAAGGTACGCCCTACCGCGTGGCTAAAATGTATGTGAAGGAAATTTTTGAAGGACTCAATCCTAAAAACAAACCCATAGCACGTCAGTTTAGCAACAGTTATGATTATAACGGGATGGTTATCGAAAAGAATATTGAAGTCACTTCTTTTTGTGAACACCACTTTCTTCCCTTTTTAGGAAAAGCCCATGTGGCTTACATTCCTTCCGGTAAAAAAGTTATTGGCCTTTCAAAGATCAACCGCATTGTTGATTACTATTCCCGCCGACCTCAGGTTCAGGAACGCCTGACTCTGCAAATTGCTGATGAACTTCAGGGAGCACTCGAAACTGACGATGTGGCCGTTTTTATAGACAGCAAGCACCTTTGCGTTTCAACTCGTGGAATAAAGGATCATAGCAGTACAACTATTACAGCTGAATATCGAGGTGCTTTTCAGGATAAAGATACTCAGCAGAAATTCATCGACTACATTAGAACCAACACTCAGATCGACTGATAGCTGTGGCTGATACACCAAAAAAATTACACGTTTACAACACCCTTTCCCGTAAAAAAGAACCGTTTGAGCCGCTGAATCCACCGCATGTGGGCATGTATGTTTGCGGACCAACGGTTTATGGTGATGCACATCTTGGTCATGCCAAAAGCTATGTTTCTTTTGATGTGATCCTGCGCTATCTGCGTTATTTGGATTTTAATGTTCGCTATGTCCAAAACATAACGGATGTAGGGCATTTGGTGGATGATGCCGAAGAAGGTGAAGACAAACTCAGCAAGCAGGCACGTATCGAAAAAGTGCAGCCTATGGAGATCGCTGAAAAATACACGTACACCTATTTCCGGGATATGGATGCTCTGAATGTTTTGCGGCCTGATATTGCCCCTCGTGCCACAGGGCACATTCCCGAGCAGATCGCTATGGTGAAGAAATTGATTGAAAATGGCCATGCATATGAAGCGAATGGCAATGTCTATTTCGATGTATCATCAGATCCTGAATACGGAAAGCTGAGCGGCAGGAAATTAGAGGATGCTGAGTCCGGAACCAGGGTTGAAACAGCCTCAGATAAACGCAGCCCCGAAGATTTTGCCCTTTGGAAGAAAGCCGATGACAGTCACATCATGAAATGGGATTCGCCCTGGAGCGTTGGATATCCCGGCTGGCACATTGAGTGCTCTACCATGAGTACCAAGTACCTGGGTGAAAGTTTTGACATTCACGGCGGCGGACTTGAGAATCAGTTTCCGCATCATGAATGTGAGATCGCTCAGGCCGAATGTGCTCACGACAATCAATTTGTAAAGTACTGGCTGCATAACAACATGGTTACACTTGAAGGCCAGAAAATGGGGAAATCGCTCGGAAATGCGATCAACCTGCACGAGTTTTTTACCGGAGATCATAAGCTGCTCACCAGAGAATGGCCACCGGAAGTGATTCGCTTCTTTCTTCTTCAGTCTCATTATCGCAGTACTACTGATTTTTCAGAAGATGCCCTGAGCGGAGCAGAAACGGGGCTGAAAAATCTTCACTCCATGATCACCACCATTGATGATGCAGAAGCCGGTAATGGTAAAGCTTTTGATGTCGATGGACTCCGGGAATCTGTTGAAAGTGTAATGAATGATGATTTTAATTCAGCCCAGGCCATTGCGATATTATTTGAGCAGTTAAAGGAGATCCGAAAACAGATCACCGATAAAAAGACTCCATCAAACATTGAAGACATCAAAGAATTTCTTCATGATTTTGTAGATGGTGTATTAGGGATCTGGCCACAGGAAGGTGGCGGAAACGAAGAATTAACCAAAGGCCTGATCGAATTACTGATCGAGATTCGCAAGGATGCCAGAAGCAATAAGAATTTTGAGCTATCCGACAAGATTCGCGACGACCTGAAAGAGCTGGGTGTTCAACTTATGGATGGAAAAGAAGGCACGTCCTTCGAGATCGAGTGATGAAACTGCTGAGTGACATATTCAGCTTTATCATTGTATCACTGGTGAAATTCTATCAGCTGGCTATTTCGCCTTGGCTGGGTAAAAGTTGCCGATACCAACCAACCTGTTCCCGTTACATGATCGAAGCAGTAGAAGAATGGGGGCCGTTGAAAGGCTTTTGGATGGGCATCAAGCGAATCGGAACTTGCCATCCCTGGGGTGGTGAAGGATATGATCCGGTTCCCAAAAGAACATTGAATTCAGAACAGAATGATGATTCGTCTGATGGCTCCAAGTCTGTCTGACAAATTGTTGGATTCGACACCCTTTTCCGCTCTAAAGCTGAGCGTCAGGAGCGAGTCAACGTAATTATTAAATCAAATGCCTGGTTCCGCACGCTCCGCGTCGGAACCAATTACATATCACAAAATTATTGACATACTAACTTAGATTAATGAGCGACATTAAATTCAAGCAAAGACTTACCGTAGAACAAGTAGAAGAAGGAACCGACCTGGCTCCCAAATTTCAGGAAAACGGATTGATTCCGGTTGTAACTACCGATCATGAATCCGGTGAATTGCTGATGCATGGCTATATGAATGAAGAGGCGTTCAAGAAAACCATCGAGATCGGAGAAGCAGTATATTACAGTCGTAGCCGTGAAACACTATGGCATAAAGGAGCCACCAGCGGCCTGGTACAAACCGTAAAAGAAATGCGTATTGACGATGACCAGGACTGCGTGTGGCTTCGGGTTGAAGTACAAGGAAATGGTGCGAGCTGTCATGTGGGCTATCGGTCTTGCTTCTACCGAAGCGTACCAACCGGTGAGGAATTTGAGAAAAAAGACGGCGAACTCAGTTTCGAAGAAGATGAGAAAGTCTTTGATCCTAAAGAAGTGTATGGCGATGCACCGAATCCTACCAAGCTTTAGGTTACAGCAGATATTTTTCCTAGTAAAAAAGGTACTGTTATGAATAACAAGTAAAATGTGAATCAAATATTTATATTTGGTTTCCAATTAGAAGTATATGCTTAGGCAATACTATCTAGCGTA
>NZQV01000023.1 GCA_002696035.1 Balneola sp.
CCAGTGTTGTCATATCGGCCGAAGTGAGTGGGACTCATAAGGGCGAAGGAGCGGAGTGGAGATATCTACGATGGTGGATTTCAATCGACCACTTTTCATAGGCATCGTTTTCAGGCATCCGGACGTTGGCGGGAGATCCCGGTTCGGTACTTCTGTATAGGTTGTCATCCCGAGTGGCAGGTAAATAGCAAAGTGCAATGCGCATGAACACGAGGGATCTCAACGGGTAATACAGCTTGCCGGGTCAGCCCTTGAGATCACGCCGGTAGTCGGACATAGCCCCTCGCGGAATACAGCCCAAATCTATTTCAAAATCCACGCGCCTCGGGGTGACAACTAAAGAGATTCTGAAATATGTAGAGACTGTTTTGGTGATCAATGCTTCGCAAAAAGTAAGATCCTTCTCTCGAGCAATTCGGGAAGGATGACTGGTGTGGTTTTAGGCATCCTTTTCTTCCAGTACGCAAGCGATGGATTTCAATCCTTCCGCGAGAAAATCTCAGCATCATAAAATCCTGTCCCAAGCATTCGGGATGATTCAAAATGATACCTATGCCACAATCACCGCTGCTTTAACCACTTTCACCCTCACCAAAGCGTTCCCTTACCCTGGCGCGAGTGCACACGAGTGTGGCACTCGTTCCTAAGCTCTAGCTTGGTGGACCTGTTATTCGAAGCTCCTGTTTCATGCTGTTTGCTCGAATCAAACATGAAGCGGCTCAGCGAGACCGCTGTACGTTCTTAGCTGTTTTGGATCACGAGCGACTCTGGAGAGTCGCCCTACGTTCTGCCTTGGATGTTCCTTGTTTGATGTTGGATGTTCGAATGTTCTACACCATTGCTTCGGGGGCTTTTTCGGGGCGCTTGCCGTCGCCGAAGGGTTTGGTTGGGGTTTCGTTCATGTATTCGTCGAGAGTGAATTCATCGACCTGAATTGCATCGTTGCGGGCCTTCTCGGTTTTCTTAACGAGCTCGGCATCGTCTTTGGTGATGACGCCTTTCTCGACGGCCAGGTCGGCGATTTCGAGGTACGGTTCTTTAGGTAGCTCTTTGGCTTTGATGGCTTTATAGAGCTTCTTGAATACCGGCCACGCCTGCTCGTTCAGCTCCATGGTGTGTTCGTATCGACCAATGGCAGACTCAGGGTCTTTGGGCATATACATACCGGCCGTGATATGATCGCGGTCTTCGCCCCGGGTTTGCATCGCCTGGGCGACTTTATGTCCCATTTTGTCTGAAGGATACGTGCCGATGGGATTCAATCGTCCCCAGACTCCCACCAATCGGAATAGCCAGCTTAAGCCGGGCACTTTGATCTCACGCAGAATTCCTTCAAAGGCCTGCTGTATCTTCCAGAAGCTGTATTCCATCGCCCATTCAAAATAGGGACGATCGGCCTCCCGTCTTCCTTCGGCCTCAAATCGTTTGAGGGTTCCGGAAGCCAGGTACAGGTAGCTCAGGATATCAGCATATCGACCGGCTATTTTCTCTTTCATTTTGAGAGCACCGCCGTATGAACCCAATGCTACATCAGCAAAGAACGCAAAGGATGCAGATGCCCAGTTTAATTTACGGACATATTTGGATGCGGGGCCACTTACCGGTGAACCGGAGATCTTCCCTCTGGTGATGCTTAGCGTCAATGATCTGATCATATTGTTCACCACATGACCAATATGCTTCCAGAAGTTATCGTCGAATTTCTTGACGTCCTTGTTCATGAGGGCGTCGATCTCATTATAGGCGTACGGGTGACATCGAATAGCGCCCTGACCAAAGATCATGAGCGTTCGGGTCAGAATATTTGCCCCTTCCACGGTGATGGCGATCGGCATAGCCGTATAGGTGCTGGCAAATATATTTCGGGGTCCGCGGGAAATTCCGGCTCCGCCTACGATATCCATAGCATCATTCACGATCTCACGTCCCAATTCGGTGAAGTTGTACTTGGCGATAGCGGTGACCACAGCAGGTTTCTGTCCCTGATCGAGTCCCCCCGTGGTATATCTTCGGGCGCCTTCCATCAGATAGGTGTATCCGCCGATGCGAGCCATGGGCTCTTCGATACCTTCAAACTTTCCGATGTTCAATCCAAACTGCTTGCGGATGGCGGTATAAGCTCCGATGGCGCGGGTGGCTACTTTGGCTCCTCCAACACTTTGGGCAGGAAGAGAGATCCCACGTCCTACAGCCAGCGATTCCATCAGCATTCTCCAGCCATTTCCGGCTCCTTCTTTTCCCCCGATGATGGCATCGATCGGCACCACCACATCTTTTCCGTTGATGGGGCAGTTATAGAATGGAATACCCAGCGGGTCATGACGACGGCCCAATACTACGCCATCGGTGTCGGATGGGATGAGTGCAGCCGTGATCCCAAGATGCTCTTCCTCTCCCAACAAGTGATCGGGATCCTTCAGGTTGAAAGCCAGTCCTATCACTGTAGAAATAGCGGCGAGGGTGATATATCGTTTTTCAAAATCGAGTCGCAGATAGAGTTCTCCATCTTCGCCTTTGAATACCGTTCCTTCTGAACGCATGCTTCCGGCATCAGATCCGGCGTTGGATTCGGTCAGACCAAAACAAGGCATTTCTTCACCGGTTGCCAGTTTGGGCAAATAATGATCTTTTTGCTCGTCGGTTCCGTAGTGTAGCAATAACTCGGCCGGGCCTAAGGAATTGGGCACCATGACGGTCGTGGCCAAAGGTCCGCATCTGGAAGCCAGCTTAGCAACAATGGCGGAGTGAGCGGTGGCTGAGAATTCCAGTCCACCGTATTTTTTAGGAATGATCAAGCCAAAGAATTTTTCCTTGCGCATGAACTCCCATACTTCGTCCGTGAAATCTTTACGAACCATTACGTCCCAGTCGGTCACCATCTCGCAGAGTTTCTCCACCGGTCCGTCTATATAGGCCTGCTCCTCTTCGGTCAGTTCGGGATAATCTTCATTGAGGATGCGTTTCATGTCGGGTTTGCCGGAAAACAGTTCGCCTTCCACCCACACGTTCCCGGCTTCGATGGCGGTTTGTTCTGTCTGGGAGATCTTAGGCAGGAAGTTAATGGCATCCAGCAGCTTCATCAGCGGACCGCTTAGCACTACTCTTCGAAGCGCTTTCAGGTTGAAAACCAACACAAGGACGGTATAGGCGATGAACAGCCAGCTTGGGGCATTCAGTCCCACCAAACCTGCATAACCGGCCACGGCCCACAGCCATAGCGGGGCTCCGGTGTAGCCTAAGATCAGCGTTAACAACACCGCTGAGCCGATTGAGGCCCAGAGCGGGATCTCACTAAAAAAACCGAAATATTCCATGATCGCTTCCATAATACTTTTCTCCTTTTATGATACCGAGGCACGTTCCAGGAATCCCTGAATGACATGCTCGATTGATTCTTCAATAAATTGTTCTTTGTTGATCCTACTGTCTAACCGGCCGTTCAGCACCACCGATACCACCCCATGCAGCTGCGCCCAGATGGAGTATGCGGCTACCAGCGGATCGTCCACTTCCATGAGTCTCTGTTCCACACTTTCCTCAATGGTCTGCACGAGCAGCTCATACGCGCGACGTGCTTTCCGGAACTTCTCTTTTGGATATCGTGCCATCGAGTCGGATCGCACCCGATATATGATCTCGTACTTTTCGGGGTGATGCATCCCGAATTCTACATAGCTTTGAATGATGGCTTTGAACCGATCGATGTTATCCGTTTTGGGGAGAGCCTGGTCTTCAATGAAGCGACTCAAATCCTCCACCGATTCTTCGATCAGCGTATGCAGCAGGTGATCCTTGTTCTCAAAATAAAGGTAGATGCTGGTGGCTGTTACATTGGCCTTCTTTGCGATCTTGCGCATCGAAAGTGACCTGTAGCCTTCTTTGAACAGCATATGCCTGCTGATATCTAATATCTGATCTCGTAACGGAACTTCTACTTCGCTCATTCTACCTGATAGGTTAACAGTGTTAACTAATGCAAGTTAATCATTCCAAATCGAAAATCAAGCGGGATGTTGAACATCGAACATCGAACATCGAACATCGAACATTCAACATTGAAGAACCGATACTTCGTCTGACCACTGAAGGGGCCGGTACATCTTAAACCGTATCTATTTTACCACTGCCCGGGCTTTGGGATATCGCATGGAGTGGTCCGACGATTGTGATTGTTCTGGAGGCAAGGGGGGGCAACGTCTTGTCTGGTTTATCTTGCGACTCTGGAGAGACGCGCTACATTGCACTCGTTCCCAAGCTCCTGCTTGGTGAACGACTCATTCGAAGTTCCTGCTTCATACTTTCTTGCTCGAATCCAACAACGTGCACCCTCCGCCAGGCTTCGCATTCGCTCAGCCCGGCACCTCCCTTCCCGCATTCCCGGGAGAGGACTGTTCGAGGTGCGTCTTCCTCTTTCTTTTGGGCCGCCAAAAGAAACAAAAGCTCTCGTCTGCGAAAAAAGACCTAAAAATAATTCCATTCCACTAAAAGAAATCAATGCTCCTTCATGATTTTATATCTCTTCTAAGTATCACAGCGGTTTGATTTCTTTCTTAACGCTGCATTTCATCATTTTCTTGACGCTCTTTTTTTCTAAGGCCGGAGTGAGCATCGAAAATCCAAATTCCAATGTTGAATTTCTGGTTCTTTGCTCTGCCTCACTTTTTACTTGAATCCAGCATGCCAAGTGCTATGGGTGTTTTCCTTATTCCTTTTCTGCTCGTTCCCAAGATCCTGCTTCAGGCTTTTTTGCTCGAATTCAATACCCAAGTTCTGGCTACACGACCCCTCTTTGTTTCTCCCCTGCAAGGCAAGGGAGAAGACTCACGGATTATTGAACAGAGGAACATTGAACGGAATTGACGGATAAGTAATCAACCCTTTGTGCTCGAATCCGACATTAAGCGGCTCAGCGAGACCGCTCTACGTTTGTGCTCGTTCCCAACGACCTCGTTGTTTAACATCCCAAGCGTTGGCGGGAGATCCCGGTTCTGCTCCGCCAGCCGGCGGATTGTCCGGGATGACGGGTGGTTTTAGGCTTTGGATGTCTATATTAAACAAACTACCCACCGACCGTCTTCCCGCACGTAATGAACATGAAGATGCGGGACCTCCTGCCATAGGGCAACGCTCTTGCCAACGGCTCGTTGGTTGACATCCCAAGTCGATTCAGGGAGATCCCGGTTCTGCATCTCCACTTCGTTCCGATTTGACCGGGATGACGGTCTTTTAGAAGTTTAGAAGGTGATATTAAAATAATCTGTAAGGAATTGCTTTCTCATCGCTCTTACTTAACAAATGGCTAAATCAGGTTATCTATATATATTATCAAATAAACATCGGACGGTTTATTATACTGGGGTGACTTCGCAGTTGCTCATAAGAATTAATGATCATCGCAATGGTATGGGGTGTGATTTTACAAAGAAGTACAATATCCGGGAACTGTTATATTATGAAGAATTTCCTACGATCTACGAGGCGATTCAGGCTGAGAAGCGGGTGAAGAAATGGAAGCGAGCCTGGAAGATTGAGCTTATAAAGAGTTTGAATCCGGAGATGGTTGACCTTTGGGGTGAAGTTTCTACGCTTGGTCAACCGGAGTTAATAAACGACCAGTCATCCCGCACGTAATGAACATGGAGATGCGGGATCTCCTTTCATAGGGTTACGCTATTGCCAACGGGGCGTTATTTAAGATCCTAAATCTCGTCCGGGATGACGGGCTTTAAGGTATTTTACTTATTTAATCTTTCTGCTCGTTCCCAACGGCCTCGTTGGGAATGCATGCTGGAACCACCGGTTCCCGTGAGGGTTTGTTAGCCTATCGCAAGCATTCCTGGCCTTGGTGACAGGACCAAATCCCTACCTCATCGGCAGGCAGACCCGGCCCTTGCCCTACAGCTTACCTTTATTATATCGGGGCTTTTGCTACGCCGCAGGGTAAGGGAGCTCGTTGGTAAATATCCCAGGCCTATTCAGGGAGATCCCGGATCGGCTCCGCCAGCCGGCGGATTGACCGGGATGACGGGTTTTTTGAGGTTGGGATATCTATATTACACAAATTAACCAAGGACCGTCTTTCCGCACGGAGTGCATACGAAGATGCGGAATCTCCTGTCATGGGGCAACGTACCAGCCAACGGGGCGTTATTAGACATCCAGGCTTTGGCACGGTACAGAGATCTCTCCGCTTCATTGCAGTCGCTCCGCTCCTTCCATTTCGGTCGAGATGACTAATAAGATGAGGAATTTTGAATATCCAATATCCATCACGGAATATTCAATTTCCAAGGGGCCTTCAAAGCCGGAATGCCAGGTACTTGATCGTTTTGCCTTTGTCCAGGTGCATTTGTTCGTAATAGGTGCGGATGGAGAGCCTGGGATCGTCCGGGCGGTTTTGGTGGACGTTGGGTTCGTCATCAACCAGTTCCAGGTTTTCTTGTTCTATGATCTCCCGGGTGTATTCATATAACACTTCGCTGTCGGTTTTGAGGTGAATGAGAGCACCGGGTTTCATCACTTTGCGATAAAGCTTCAGGAACTTGGGATGGGTGAGCCGTTTTCGCTCTTTCTTCAGATAGGGATCTGAAAATACGATCCAGGCTTCGTCTACTTCATTCTCCCCAAAGAACTGGTCGAGGTGATCAATATAACAGCGCAGATAGCGGACGTTATCAAGTCCCTTTTCCAGGGCAGCCGTCGCTCCCACCCACAGACGATTTCCTTTGATATCGAGCCCTATGTAGTTTTTGTCCGGCTCAATTTCTGCCAGACCAACGGAGTATTCCCCTTTTCCACAGGCCAGCTCCAGTACGATGGGAGCTTCATTGTTGAAAATATCCGGGTTCCATCTTCCTTTAGGGGCGGGATTATCATCATCGAATTCGGTGTATACCAGCGTGTTGTCGAGCTTGGGAAGTTCTTCCATCCGCTCTTCTTTTATCTTTGGCATGAAATGGTTTGTCTGATTCGTTTTTTGGTAAAATAGTGATCTTGGGATTTAATTTTAGAAAAGCTGTTAGCTTTCTGGCTTCAGCTATCTGCTTTTTCTCGTTCCCGAGCTCCGGCTTGGTGAGCGTGTTACTGGAAGCTCCTGCTTCATGCTATTCTTTTCGAATTCAATATCCCCGGCCCTGGCTACACGACCCCTCATTATTTCTTCCCTGCAAGGCAAGGGAGAAGACTCACAGAATATTGAACGGAATTGAGGGATCAGTAATCAACCTTTTTGTGCTCGAATCCAACAATAAGCGGCTCAGCGAGACCGCTCTACGTTTGTGCTCGTTGTGCTCGTTGTGCTCGTTGTTCTGGTTACGTTGCTCCGCTGCGTAACCCCTTATTGAGGCTCTGCCTAACTTTTTACTCGAATTCAATCTCCCAAGATTGTGCAACTTCTGTAGATCTCTCCGCTGCATTACGCTCGTTTTCACTCGCTTCATTTCGAGATGACAAGCAGGATGGGTTTATTCTATATTATTGACTTACTTCCATCCCGGTGTTGTCATATCGACCGGAGTGAGGGAGCCCCAACAGGGCGGAGGAACGGAGTGGAGATATCTGCGGTGGTGGATTTCAACCCGAGGCTTTTTATTTGGTTGTTGGCGGGAACTCCCCAATCCTGATCTGTTTATTCATCGGACGACTCTTTGCAGGGTTTTGCTGCCTGTCCTTTAAACAGTCGTCGGATGATGGGGTGGCTCAGGCATCCCAATCCTTGGTGACAGGACCCAATCCCCGGCCCTTGCCCTACGGCTCACCTTTATTATATCGGGGCTTTTGCTACGCCGCAGGGTAAGGGAGCTCGGTGGTTAATATCCCAGGCCTATTCAGGGAGGTCCGGGATTGGCTCCGCCAGCCGGCGGATTGACCGGGATGACTGACTTTTGATAAATGATAAGCTAGTTTCGCGCACAAGGTAAATTCATTTCCATTTTACTTTTTCGCAGAGTATATAATCAAATTATACATATTCGGCACATATCCACGTGTTTTCCACAGATTTTGGTTCATTTTTATCTCTAAATATTAGAATTCTTTAAAGTTTCAATCTGATTTGAAAGAACATGCAGTGATATATATCACATAATATCAATTACTTAATTATTCGTCATATAACATCGAATTCAAAAGTCTAATTAAATGTGGATAAGTAGCTGATTTTGTGTGAAAATTTGCTCTTTCTGCGGTTGCAAAGGGCAAAATCATTGCAGATTATTAAGGAGCATTCATTTACAGGCTTTTAGGCACTGTTTAAATGTTGTTATTTGACTTGTTGATACTTGTTCAGGATTTTGTGACAAGATCTGATTGGTTAGTAACTAGTTCTCTTTACTTAGTTCATAGTACTTGTTACTTAATTCAGAGATCTTGTTTCTTAGTGTGAAGTACTCGTTATTTAGTTCGGGGATCCTGTTGCTTAGTCTGGAGAACCCTTTACTTAGTTCGAAGATCTCGTTACTTAGTTCAGAGATCCTGCTATTTAGTGTGAAGTACCCGCCACTTAGTTCGGAGATCCCCCTACTTAGTACTAAGTCTTCTCTACTTAGTTCGCAGATCTTAATACTTAGTAAAGAGATCCCTCTACTTAGTTCAGAGTCCTCTGCAGAGGTTTGTTTTATTTGGGTTTAACCATTTATAGACCATTTTTTGGTCTCGTGCCAAAAAGCACCGGTAAACTTCCGGCCGGTTAAATAAACACGGAAATAACCAAAACAAACCTAAAAGAGGTAAAACAACTATGGCTCTCCTTAAGAAAAAGAGATCCCGTAGTCTGGATACCGCTAACCTTCGTTTAGTTGGACTGAATGAAATTGATCGTGAGATCGATTTTGGCTCAGGTTTCGACTTAGACAACTATAACATGTTGTACGAAGATACTTCTGAGGTTCTGCGCAAATACAATTCGTATTTGAAAAGAGCTGACGAACAGCGAGACATCCTGGACAAGTTAGAACGACAACTGAACGACGCCAACGAGCGAGTCCTATTTTTGATAGGAGGATTCTTTGGTAAGGATTCTCTTGAGTATCAGAAAGTAGGCGGCACTCGAAAGAGCAAGTTCAACAATAACCGACCGGTAACCTATGATCCGAATGGATCAGTGGTAACATCTGGTACGGAAGACGACGGCAGTGGGTCCGAAAACCCATAAAAAAAGACCTTCTAAATTTCTTTAGAAGGCCTCGACAATTCAGCCCGGTTGCGCTACCACGCGATCGGGCTATTTTTTTATAATTATTCTGAAAAAGCTTTGTATTGCACAGGTGCATAAGAGGTGCATGGTGTTATGAATTCATTGAATAAACAATTGAATTCAATAATACACACTGTTTTGGTTGCGACCGCCAATATCCCTGCTGCTTTGTAATAATTGAAGTTTGTCACCATATTTCAATCAATTATCACAATTGTAAACTTGTTTCAACTAATATAAGTTGACAGCTGTAAACTCAAAAACAAATTGCACATGTTAAGTTTAACTAGTTAACCTTTGGTGTACTTTGTTTTTTATACATTTATGTATTGGTTAATAGTTGCTTAAGCAATTGTTGATGTATCAATAGTATAGAATCTGTGCGTGAATCAGAATTTTTGGAACGAGGATACTAAATGGCAGAAGGGTTTGCTGAGTGACTATTTTACAGGCCTGACAAGTTTTTGAAACCTGTCAGGCCTTGGTGGTTTGGGTATGCGGTGTAAGCCCTGGCTACACAACCCCTCTTTGTATCTCCCCTGCCAGGCAAGGGAGAAGACTTACAGAATATTGAACAGAAGTACATTGGATAACGAATATTGAACGAAATTGAGGGATCAGTAATCAACCTTTTTGTGCTCGAATCCAACAATAAGCGGCTCAGCGAGACCGCTTTACGTTTGTGCTCGTTCCCAAAGGCCCCGTTGTGAACGCATGACGGAACCACCCGGTTCCTGTGAGGGTTTGGGCTTGGGATATCTATATTAAACAAACTACCCACCGACCAGACATCTCGCACGTAATCCCCGTATTCACGGGGGAGATACGGATCTCCTGCCATAGGGCAACGCTCTTGCCACCATCTCGTTGTTCTACATCCCAAGCCTTGGCAACTTCTGTAGATCTCTCCGCTGCATTACGCTCGTTTTCACTCGCTTCATTTCGGTCGAGATTACAAGCAGGATGGGTTTACTCTATATTATTGACTTAACTTCCATCCCGATGTTGTCATATCGACCGGAGTGAGGGAGCTCCAACAGGGCGGAGGAACGGAGTGGAGATAACTGCGGTGGTGGATTTCAACCCGAGGCTTTTGTGGGGTACCGGTTTCAGACATCCGGACGTTGGCGGGAGATCGCGCTTCTGCATCTCCACTTCGTTCCGATTTGACCGGGATTACGGGTGGTTTTTATTTGATATTTATTTTTACCAAAATCACCAAACATCCGTCATCTCACACAAGTTCATGAAAAGATGCAGGATTATCTTCCATGGGGTGGCGCTTAAACAAGTGGCTCGTTGGTTTAAATCTTTAAAAATAGACTACATTTATTTATTGCCTATTCTAGCTTGTAGGACACAGTAGACCCGATGAGTCTTTAGCCGTCTAAACGATTATGAGTCGACTGCTCTAACCAACTGAGCTACGGATCCTGAGATATCATAAACGGCGATTTCCCACCTTATAAGCCAAAACTGAATCAAAATTGTACATAGTATTGTACATAGCTCTACTTTCTTTACCGATTGTACATAGTACATTGGCATTAGAATGAGGTTTTATGTTTTTAACTGTGTACAATTCTGTTCCTTTTCGTTCGCTTACATTGTGTAAGTAAATATAGAAATAAAAAGTGGCTCGATTCAATCTAATTTTGAGTGTTTTTTGAGAAGCCTAACCAGTGCCTCCGCAACTTTTATTTCAAGTTCTCTTGCTTCTGAATTTCCTTTCTGGCTTTCACTAAAATCAAAATTCAAAAGAAGTGTAAGTGCATTTTCGATTTTTTCTTTCTCAGAAAAGTTAAGATCTGAACTTGCTGATATGCTTCCATACATTTCTCCCTTTCCGGTAAGAAGCCAAGTCCCATCACATCCAGACCCAAGTACAATTTGCGCCAGTACTTCTGATCCCGGTTTTTTAATTCTTCCATATTTCAAATCAGTAATTAACGAATAATTGTTAATTCCACATTTCATAAGGAATTCTTTAGCCGAACCATATCTATTGCTAATTAAAATAATTCTTTCGGCTATGCTGTTTTTTTTAATTGTGCTTGAATGCATTTAATCTGTAATTTCGCCCATTCGTTAATTAACTATAATTCATCTACTTACACTGTGTAAGTAACTAAATATAATTATGTCTAATCAAATACCTAATACACATTCACAATTAAAATTTGCGTTGGGTATCAGTCAAAGAAGTTTAAAAGGTTTTGCTAACACTCTTACCAAGCCAGATGGTTCCATTGGAATTTCACACGCCGCTTTAATTCGGGTAGCGCAAGACACAGACAAAACCCCTTGGATACGTGAAGTAATTAATAGAACCATTAATCAAAGTAAAAGGAAGCACCCAAGCATTTGGGAAGAATTTTTGAAAGGAAATGACTCAGACAAAACAAAAACAAATAATTAATGCAATTGATGGCTTATCTAATCAATTGGAGCTTATACGCTCACTGGTAAACGATACCCTCCTACAAAACAAAGAATGGTTAAATACTAAAGAATTTGGATTATTAACTAACATTGAACCTAAGACAGTTTCAAATTATGCTGGAAAAGGTAAGTACAAAAAAACAATGAGAGATCTCCACGGCAGGCACCTGATACATGTTTCAGAGTTAGAGAGGCACTTATAATGAGTATGAAACCACTTACAAAAGATCTCAGAACTACCATTTGGGGACTTGCTGCATTCATAGAAAGCGAAGTAAATCTTAAAGACTTTTCCTTATTGATAAGGGATAAAAATAATTCAGATATCAAACAAGTAGCAGTTATTCTGATTGAGGCTAAACAAAAACTTAACCGAGTGATCTTGCAATAGGTCAGACCTAATTGACATTCGACGAAGCTAAATCATATTTAAGAGTTAAGTCCAGAGAGGATATTGTTGAAATCATTTCTGAACGTATTCCTTTAAAAAAATCTGGAAGTTCCTATGTGGCACGTTGTCCTTTTCATAATGACAAAACAGCTTCCTTTAGTATAAAAAGTACTGAAGGCTTTTATAACTGTTTTGGCTGTGATGCAGGAGGTGATGCCATTAGTTTTGTGGAGTTTTTTGATGGACTCACCTTTAATGAAGTCATTTATTTATTTGCCGAACGGTATAACCTAACCATTTCAAAAAAAGGCAGGAAGAAATACCTGAAGGCTATAAAAAAAGAAGACGATATACTTCCAGGGTACTCAACAGTTAAGTCTGAAATCCTCAAGACAAAGAAAGTTTACGTAGCATTTAAACAAGGCTTCACGTCATTCACCCCTATTCTTTTCATAGATGGCAAGCTAAGCCTTGATGCTGCAAAACTTTTAAAAAAACGAGCGCAAAAAATCATTTTTGTGGCTCAGGACACCTCTTGGGAGATACTTAAGCCCTCCTTTGAAGCCGCTTTAAAAGCAGAGTTGGATGTATTCGCTATTCCAGATTATTCCAACGAATTCCAGGAAATGGACTGGGTGGACTATTGCTCTGCTCAGACTACCCAAAAAATTACAAAGAAAGATGTGATACAGCTTATTGCGGGAATACCTGACAACATCACCCGGTCTGTGTACATCACTTATGCAACAGATAATTTCAAAGAATTGACTACATAATGACAAACCCTATGTTCAACGCCGATTTTTGGCGTTGGTATCTGCGAAAAGAGTTTAAAGAATTTACCCATTTAGCAGACACTACCACTCTTATAGAAAGAATTCCGAATGTATTCACTGAAAACAATCCCGATTCTTTCCTCACAGTAAACCTCGACACAGAAATTTGCAAAGATTCCGATGGCAATGAATTCAATATGGTTGAATTTATTGCAATAAAAGAGGACACCGAACGGCAGTATGCGGAAATGAACCTGGCCGTTGACTATGAGCGCTGGCTGGCTCAAAAATTTCAAGAAAACGCGGCCAAAGAATACGAACGGGATTTCGATAACTACCAATGGGTACGAAAACGAGGTGGAGAAAAAGTACCCGTAACCGATTTTGATCTGATTTTGGAGTCCATCATCGAAAAATGGAATCCGGAAAAGAAAGAATGGGAACGCACCTATGTTGGACAGCTCCGGTATCTACGGGGAGGCATTCCCATGTACAAACCCTTCAATTTTGAGCCTGGCCAAACCCATAGCGTTGAGGAATTTTCCAAAAGTGTATGGAACAAAGACGTGCTCCAGGTGAAAAACATGAAAAATGAAGACATGCGAAGCTTCTGGCTGCATGTGAATATCGAATTTAAGCCTCGTATTGTCCGGGAGTTTGACCACTTTGGGATCATTTCTTTTGAAAAAACCCCGTATTTACTCGCAGGAAACGTGCTGGTAAGCTTCCCCAAGAAACCCTCTGATCACCTAAAACTCATTGCCCAGCGCGATGGAGCCTTTCCGGTAGGCGATAACAAGTTTTTAAAGCCCCCGGAAGAGGCTATTCACCTACCTCATTACGACTTGGGGCTCGCTAACCCCGATGGTTATTTCCAAAATGCTCAGGAAAGCCTGTACAATGATCAGGAATTTTATAAAAAACTGGTGGAAGTTGAGTTTCACTTTTGCGGCATGATCGGTGGAACTACCGATTTCAGACTTTGGGGTAAGTTTATCATCGCTTACGTGTTTGCTTTTGTCTTTTTTGATGAGATCTACACGCTTCACAAGCATGTCATCTTCTTGTATCTCTATGGTGAAGGAAACGTGGGTAAAGGAGAAATGGCCAAGCTTATTCAGGATTTTTTTGGAATAAATCACCTCGATAGTTTAAACACTCCACCAGCTCGATCGGTGGACGAGGCGCTGGAGCAAAAATCTCACATCCCCCAGTGGATTGATGAGCACGTTCCCCAAGTCCCTGGCAAAAAAGCAAAGATTGAAGACCAGATCTGGAACTCCTGGTTTGAACTTAAGCCACGTCCTACCAACATCAAAAAAGGCAACAAATGGGGCAAAGAGCATAAAGTCGTGCGAACCATGCCGCTTTTTTGTAGCAATTTTCTTCCGGCCACCGATCACCTGCTTAGCCGCTCACTGATCATTCATTACAGCAAAAAAACGCGAGGCCCAGAAGATCACGTAAAAGAGTTGCTCAATGATCGGGTTACTCTCCAACGGCTTATGCTTTCTTTTCTAAAAAACTACCACCTTCTCAACCGAAAAGACTTCATTCGGGATATGGAACGCATCCGGCTCAAACTAAAAGAAGCGGTAAAAAACGAACTGGGCGACAAAATGAAAGATGTAGTGCTACAAGACCGGCAAATAAACCAGTTTGCCTCGCTGGTGACGGTTTCCTACTGGCTTAATCCTGACTACCGGAACATTATTTCAGGCGTCCTGGAAGAGCTCGATGAGGTAAAGGACAAGGCTATGTATGATGATTACTACCGCAATTTTACCAAGGAGCGTAATGAAGAACGGCTTCTCTCGGTTACCGGGGAAGATCTATTTCTGTTTGCTCGCGATGAAGTCGTTAAAACCGCCATCCGGTACTCTTCCCAAGATCCATTAACCGAATTTATTGAAACCATCGGTACGCTTATCCAATCATTGAAGGTTACCGTCCATCATTTTAACTGGACCAAGGACGGCACGCTAAAAATTTGGGCCAAGGCAATCTGGGACATCTACGAATACGAAAAAAGAGGCACCGATGGCATGGTTCGCCGGGACATTGTGGACGAGAAGCTTCGGGATTTAAGCGATTTGACTCCGGAAGGTGAACTTAAGGTAGTTAACTGGAAAATAATCGACAGTTATTCCAACCTAAAGACCGATACCATTCGTCAGAGAGGCTATTACATTCCTAATGCGGTAGAAAACGAGCTGTTTCGTAATGCTTTTAACTGGGACAAATATAAACCCGCCGGAAGCCAACCCTGGACGGAAAACACGGATCTGTTTAATGAAGAAATAGCTTCGGCGTGAGCTATTTTTTTACCCATAGAATAGAAAAGCCCGAAAAAGAAGAAAATCTATGTTTCAATGTTTCAAAATACTAAAAACATACTTAATGATACTTTTAATACACTTTTTTATGAAACTTTTTCTGAAACATTTATGAAACACTATGAAACATTGGCTCTTTTTTCTGAAACAGGAATGTTTCATCTGTGTTTCACGGGCAATTCTTCTAAATCATTGAAATTATTTACCCAAAAAATGAATCCAATCCAGCGTGAAACAGGCATGTTTCAGGAAATGTTTCATAAAAATCGGCCTTTATATATACGTGATGGCTATTTTCAGAGTTTTGAAACATTTTTTTGGAATAAATTGAGTTTTACCGGAAAATCTGTAATTAATCATCACTATTGAGGAGACCTCATGTTTTCAAAAAAAACCATGCAAGAAGTTATCGACCAGCAAGTAATGACCATCAAAGAAGCCCAGGTATATGTGGAAGAAAAAACGGGAATGAAAAGCAGCCTCTTTTATGATTGCGTTCGACCGGAACTGACGCCACGCCCTATGGCCTTGAACAAACGCACCAACAAACCGGCCCATTTTGTTGTAACAAAAGAGCAAGTTGACCGGATTATTTACCAAATGAAGAAGAATTACTAAAAAAAGTGAATTCCATTTAACTCAATTAATTCCGGCAAATTTTACGATTTATTTAAAAATATGTAAGTATTTCGGGTTACTCATACCACTCTAACAGTCGTTTAAAGCGGTTTTTTTCTTTCCTAAACTGTGTTCGAACCAAACAGAACACAGATGGCAGAACCATTAGATCCAGTTACCGAGAATACTACCGAGCCCGAAAAAGGGGGAGCTACCAAAGCTACACGTGGGCGTCCAGCTGCTGAATTTTATATGCAGGAATATGGGCAAAGTTACCGGCCACAGGTGGATGACAACTACTATCAGCAGCGATGTAATATTCTTGAGAGAGAACTTCATGAGGTGCAAAGTAAAAATCGTCTTCTAAGTGAAGAGCTTTTTAAAGCACGCAAAGAATTATCCGATGACAGAACTGAACTATTACTCAAACATCATAATGAAGTAACAAAGTTAAAAGAGGATTTCAGGGATAAAATTGAATCTGAACGAGAGGCAAATCGGCAACTATGTCGAGAAAAAGACAAAGAAATAGATCAATTAGATAAAGAGCTTTATAAAAAAACGCTCCAGTCCAAAAATTCTGATCATTCAGACTTCGAATACAAGGTTGAGGTTGTTAAAGAGATTATGCCTTACGTCTCTGGTCCCCTTGGTTCTTTTATTTCAGCATTATTTAGGCCGCCCCAAGGGAATCAAATACCTCAAACTCAGCAGCAACCGGTCCATCAGCATTCAGTAAGTGCAGTAAATACAGGTCACGATATAGGGTCAGTACCTAATGAAAATGAGACTATGGAAGCTTCTGATGAAGACCTAAAGTCATTTGTAAATCAAGAGCTGAATAAAGACTCTGAAGGAAGCGCCCAATGAAGTATAGCCCCAGAGAAGACCTGTTAAAGTTGATGCTTGGCTACATGTTAAGTGAAAACAGTAGTACCGATTGGTACTTGAAATACGCAAGGCGTATTAAATCACAAATTGAGCTCATTCAAGAGATAGAGAATCGAAAAATTTCAAAAGACGATTGGCTAAATATGGCCATCGAATTAGGCAGGACTGCATTAGTTAAAGATATAGGAGCAAAACGAATTGCAAAAAGTATATATCCCCTTGTGGATGGATCAGGGCAATCATCGAATATTGCTTCTATATCACCTGTCGTTGCTACCCATATTCTTTTGTCAATCTGTAGTGCTCATGAAAAGCTTACAGAAACAGAAAAGAAATTCTTGGTAAAAATTGTCGAAGAGCTACAAAACCTTCACCCTAAAAACCACTGATTTATGTCCAGGGTAGAAACCAAATCCATTTCTCAAATTCGCAGGAAAAACTATTCCCAAACGCTTAGTGAAGGCATTACAGCTATTACGCTGAATGGTGAATTTGTGGGTGTATTGATCACTTGCGAGGCGTCAACGCCCGAAATGGCCTCCCTTCGCCATAAGCGACTACTCGATAATCCGGTGCATACCATTACTGAACTCACCAAGCAGGTGCTTCAGTAATGCAGAGCGGTTACGTAAACATATTACCAGATACCCAGCAGCAATACACCAGAGCACGGGCTGTGGATGCTTCTTTGGGAGCATCCACAGTACCTCTTTCTACCCGCCGACAAGCGTATCCCGGTGTGGAAGGCGTGCTTTCGGCGGCCAGCAGGCTGGTTACAAAATATACCGGCGACGAACGCATTCGCTCGCTGGCCCTCAAAATTACAAGCACGATCCGCCGGCACCGGCTTACCGGTCAACCCGACCTGCGAAATATTGACGCTATTGCCTCTGCCATATACAAATGGATGGTGCGTAACGTGAATTATGTGCGCGATCCGTGGGATGTCGAGCGTATTCAGTCGCCCTTTGTTACCATTACACAACGGGCCGGAGACTGCGATGATCATGCCATTTTAGGGGCTGCCTTGCTGCAAAGCTTAGGTATTCAAACCGGTTTCAGAATCGTATCGAGAACCGGTCGGCACTTCGATCATATCTACGCCGTCTATCACTCCCCAACAGGCTGGAAATCATTCGACACAACGGTACTGAAATACCCCGGCTATGTGTTTGACGAGCGGCTCATTAAAAAATCCAGGCACGTCACAAACCAGATGCCGGAAGGTTTGGGGCTTGATCCCATTACGCTACTCACCACGGCTACCACAATGGCCAGTACCGGGATGACGCTTAAAAATACTTTTTCCAGCATTTTTGGAGCCAAAGATAAAGATGAGCGTCAATTGCGCGGAGCCCTGCGAGACTACCTCATGCAGCGGGGCGTGCAATCCGAGGTGATCAGTCTTTCCCAAAAAGACAATGCCACCCTCCAGCGCTACGCGCAGATTATAGATGAACTTGGTGCCCCGGCGGTTCAGCGACTGAACCGTTACGGGAAACTTTCCCCGGTTTGGGTTACTCAACAACAAGCAGCAAATAAAACCAAAAAAATGGGGCTGTATGCCGGAATTGCCATTGGGACCCTGGTTCTGATTGGTGGCGGGTATATGCTTCTAAACAAATAGACCATGAGTAATAGTGGATTTATCATTCCCTTAGAGGATACTGTAATTGGTGAGGATGACGCGGTTATTGCCATAGCCCTCAGTCCGGGACTCGGCAACTGGGAAGAAACCGACCCGTGCCGATACGCCAATCAAAGCTGTAAAGGCAAAATGTTTGGCAAGCTGAAAAGCTGCCGCCGCCAGCGCGAGAAAAGCCAGGCGCTCTGCAAAGCGCACGAAGCATCCCTACAAAAGAAAGCCCAGTGGGAAGGCCAGCGCGAGGAAATGATGCAGGCGCTCCAAACCAATATCACGACGACCGCTCAGCATCAACAAACGGCCAATTCAACCATGAAGTCAGGCATAGCTGTGGGTGGTGTTGCCCTTACCGGAGCTATTGCCTTGGCGGTTTTAATGCTGAAACGAAAAAAGAAATCTTCTAACTAAGCAGGCCTTTTCCATGACCAAACAACCCAGCGGATATACCAGTTTTGATCTTCTCAACCAGAAAGCGGCTACCGTTGCCCAGCCCACTCAAACCAAATTTGGCTCGGCATTAACCTCTATCAGTGACCTGCTAAAGACGGCGACCGATACCGTGGTGACCATAGACGGGGTCGTCAACAAAGGCGGTAACAAGTCTGGGGGCGGACAACCAACCGTACTTTACCCAGGTCAAGGCGCACCTTCTCCCAGCGGCTCGGGTGAGCTAATAAAGTATGCGGGCATTGCAGGCATCGCCATTGGCGGTGGCATTATTCTACTCAAAGTGCTGAAGAAGTAAGTATGCAAGCCGGACGAATTTCAACATTTCTGGATGGAGGCGTTCCAGGTGGCCATGCCCCTGTGGTATTGCCTGACACGGAAGACACTTCCTACGAACAGCCGGATATTCAGGTCATAGAAATGGGCGAAGGCGAAGAGCCTGCGGCCAAAAAACTATGCCAGCGACTTCAGGAGCAGCCGATTTCACTTTCGCAGTGGATACGGGATAACCAGAACAACTTACTAATCGCGGGTGGCCTGTATGTAGGTTACCGCTTGCTTCGGAGGTAAGATGAACGTGCAATCAGGATATATCGACACCGGGCTCGGGCAGCTCAACCTGTCCAGCAATATCATAAGCTCCGAGGCGGTAGAACTACGCATTATCGGGCGTAACCCCGCCTCGGGCAACCCGCCCAGCGGGGTTCCGTTTTCGCTTGACCTTGAAATTGAAACCTTCCGGAATTGGGCCAAAGTACTATTTGTACCGTTTATGGCCAGCTGGGGGCAATGCCCCGACGCCCTTGTGGTGGTTCGCTCGGAGCAGACCGGATCGGTGTTAGGCTTCCAGCGTTTCCGAACCTCTATGATGGACGGATGCCGCGCACAGGAACGACTCCTTTTTGACCGCTCGTTTGTACCCACCTCAGCCCATAAAGTAATCTTTGAAGTGTATCCCGTTGATGTGGAAATGAGCAGGATTTCCGCTTCTGAGCTGATCGAAAAGTCCGCACCCATTTCTCTCGACCTGGACCAGAAAACCGGCGAGCAGTCGGGGGTATATTCTCCTCCCACAGAGTCGTGGTACAAGATGCCCGAACTTGGACCAGGCAATACCCTTGGGGAAGTGAACACGCTACTCAAACGGGTGATCATTATATCGGTTGCTGGTGCGGGCCTTTACTTCTTAGCCCCCATGCTCCCCGGACTTCGGGCGGGCGTAAAAGCCTTAGCTCCTAAAGCAGGTGCCGAATGAGATCCGGCTATGTAACACATACCGGTACCGGCCTGCTTGGCATGGACGATTACCTGCAGCGTACCTCACAGAACGCTTTCAAGTTATTTGCAGGAAAACTTCAGAGCGCTACAAGCGGTCGTCGCGGCCAGCTTGCGACGATGGGACTCAATCTTGCGAACCTTACAACGGATAAAAACGGCATTAATACAGTGTACCAAGATCATGCGAGTGTGATTGATTCCTATTTCGAGTATGTGGACTTGGTGGCGCTGTCGGAAAAACTGGGCGTGGAAGAGGCGGTCTCGACAGGCGTGTCTCGCTCGCTGATCAAAACCGGATCACTGATTCTAATTGGCATGGCCATCGGAATAGCCGGACAACGAATAGTTACACGAAAAAGAAAACAATGACATTAAAGAAAGGCGACTCAGGACCACAGGTACTCCGGCTGCAAGCAGGACTTCAAAAAGCGGGCTTTGCGCTCCCTCAATATGGTATTGATGGCAAGTTTGGCCCGGAAACCCAGTCGGCGGTCATGCAAGCCCAGCGCCGATTTTCACTTCCGGTAACCGGCGTAGCTGGCCCCAACTTGCTGGCCAAATTGGGTGCGACCGGTCTTCCTTCCACCCAAAATTCAGCCCTGCTAAAGAAAACAGTACTCGCTGGGATTGCCATCGGAGCGCTGTTTGTGATCGCAAAAAAAATGAGGAAACGCTGAGATGGACACCCAGAACACCATGAGCGCCAAAGAGCTGGCGACCCTCAACATCAAAGGCATTAAAATTGCGAATCCTTATGGGGCGCTTCTTGGAGAGCCGGAGAAAAATGCGGTCATCTTTATTTGGGGCGAAAAAGGTGCCGGAAAATCCACCTTCAGTTTGGGACTTGCCAACGCTTTGGCCCAGCACGGGCGAGTGGAATACATCCCCGCCGAAGAGCATTTCGGGAAGACCTTGGTGGATCGGGTAAAACGCCTAAACGCTACCCATTCGAACCTCAATTTCACCAAATGGAAATCCCTTACCAGCCTCAAAGAAATTCTGCTTAAAAATGGATCGGCCTTTTGTGTGCTTGACTCCATCACGGTGATCGATGCCAACGATAAAATGACGGTTGAACTGGCCCAATGGTGCCGAGAGCAAGGCATTGGTTTCATCATGGTGGCCCATGCAACCAAAGACGGAAAGTACAAAGGCAATACCAGTATTGCCCACGAGTGCGACATCGAAATCAAGGTCACCAAAGAGGGTCTCGCCGAAACCGAAAAGAACCGCTATCAGGTGCTCAGCTCCATTGAGGTGCCCTTCACCTCCCCCCGAAACCATGAATATGAAGAAGTAAAATCCGCTCCCGTGAAACGAGAAAACCCTGTTGACCTGCCATTTAGCATTTCACTTAAAGAAATCGACAAGCTCCACAAACTTCGCTCGTGGAAACGGGTGAATTCCCTGCTCGGCTCGAAAATGCCATGCTACGCCAAACAGCACTCTGGGGAATCCGAACGGGCTACCCTTAGCATTCGCTACGTGCCCGACTACTACAACAAACGCTATATCGTAGAGCTGCTGATTGACGGGGAGCTGAAAACCCAGATTTGCACCAAAGGGGCCAAAGGTGGGTTTGCTGCTTCCTGGGCCCAGCTGGTGAAAAAGCACGGCAATCTGGAAGTGCAGATCCTCGCCCAGGATCACGCGAAGAAAGTGTTGGGCGCGCGAGAATACCGGAGGCAGGAAAAGTTGCAAGGGGGCAAGCCCGATTGCCCGCCAGCAAGAAAATCCAACACCAAGAAAAAGCGAAAACCTACTCCACCCAAGAAGAAAACGGTCAAGAAAAAACCGGCAGCAAAGAAATCCAAACCGGCACCTAAGCCTACCAAGCAGGCCACTCCAAAGCCCGAAGTGGATCTGGAAGCCGCCCGAAAAAGCCAAGCCAAACTCGACGCCTTTTTAGAAAAAGTCCTTAGCTAAGCCATGCCCGCAGTTAAAACAAATATCGACCAGATTACCCACCTGTCCACCGGCGACTTTGATCACTGGCTGGGCGACTGGGATGCCGACGGGATTGTCAATATTGATGATCCCAACCCGCTTACGCCGGGCGATACCGCCCCGGTTTCTGAGGCCGAACTGGCACCGCAAATCAAGGCAGTGATCCAGGCGAAAAACAACTACATCCCGGCCCTGAAAAAAGTTATGAAAGGCCTAATCGGAATGAATTTGGCACTGGTTGTAAAGGGGCGCATTAAAGAAGTGTATTCCACTCTGGGCAAACTCATTCGCAAACGGTTCCCCTTTACCGAAAAGATAACTACCAAAGCCGGAGAAAAATATACTACCGGCCTGACTGATGTGGCAGGCTGTATGGCTATTGCCGAAACACAGGCGCAGGTAGATCAGATGGTGAAACGTATCCTCTCGGGCGAGCTGGGTGAAGTCTGGGAACACGAAGACAAATATAAACATCCGGCAAATGGCTACCGCGCCCATCATATTATTCTTGTAGTAGACAAGCAGTACCCGGTCGAAATCCAGGTAAAAACCAAACGCATGTCCATGATCTCGGCGGCCTCGCACCAGCCCTATAAAGTGGGCCAGCTTAACGGAGCGTTGCTGGAAGAATTGACCCAGCTCGCGTGGAAAGCCGACCAAGGCGACACCGAATCGGCGGAAAAACTGAAGCCGTATTTGGCCGATCTGGACGCGCTGGAAACCCAGCTTACCCTTCGATCCAATCCAAGTGGAGAACTCCAGCAACTTCAGGCAGATTTTGAGCAGACCATAGGCAAACTGGCACTGGCGTTTCAGCTGGACAAGTTTCCGGCGGAGCATAAAAAGGAAGCCCTGGAGCTTTTCAGGGCACACGGGCGCATCATCGGTGTAGATTTTGACGGGGTATTTAAAAATGCCTCTACTGGGCAATCAAAGCCCGCCAATCAACCCAAGAAGAAATCAGGCCAATCAACTTTTAAGTTTAGTGACACCGAGCTTTCGGAATTTGCTCCCATCAAACTGAAGGCTTCCGAGCGTCGCAAGGCCAACGAAGCGGCTATCGCTGTACTTCAAAAAGAAGACCGGGCGATTACCTCTGGCGATCTGGACGTGCTACGCTCTTACACCGGTGCGGGTGGTTTAGGCTACACCGAATCCACCGAACAGTCCAAACGGGGACTCCTTAATGAGCATTACACCTCATACCCGGTGGTCAAACTCATCTGGGATAAGCTTCAACAAATGGGCGTTACGGGCGGTAATATTTTAGAGCCCGGTTCGGGCGTAGGTAACTTTGCGGGTTTCCTTCCCGACCGCGAAAAATTCCGCATGGTCATGATTGAACGCTCGGCCATCAGTTCCCGCATTGCCAGTCTTTTGTACCCGATGCAGACCGTGCGCCACGAGAACTTTGCCGAGACCGACCTTTCCCTGTATAACTTAACCGGCGTGGTTGGGAACGTGCCCTTTGGGGACCTGAAAATCCATACCTCCCGCGACCCGCTGGCACCCCTTAGCCCCCGCATTCACGACTATTTTATCCTGAAATCCCTGGACGCATTAAAGCCCGGCGGGTTTCTGGCTGTGATCAGCTCAACCGGCTCGATGGACAAAAAAGACCCGTCCATTCGGCAGGCAATGGTACAACGCGCCCGTTTTGTCGGGGCCTACCGGTTGCCATCGACGGCGTTTAAAGATAACGCCGACACGACCGTAACGACCGATATTCTATTTTTTCAGAAGTACGGGGAGCACCAGGGAGAAATCCATCCGGAGGTGGACTCCACACTCAACCGCTTGTTTGCCCATGACGCGCTGATCGAAAGCCGCGTTTCTCATAATGGGGAAACCTACACGGCCTATTACAATCCCTACTTCAAAGAGCACCCAAGCCACGTGTTGGGCGAACATATTCAGGGGCACCACGTACAGTTTTATTCCCGCATGGGCGTAAAAGGCGAACTTTCTGAAGGCCTCATTCAGCGCGTACTATCTGACGGACTGTCTTTTCCTTACGCGCTTCCGGTCGAGATGCCGTTGTACAACATTCCCGATGACGGCATTATGCTCGACCTTCCAAGGTCATACCATCCGGGAAATATCATTGTCCACGAGAATCATTTTTACGAGAAACAGCGACGGTTTTTCAAGCGGCTTACGCTCAAAGGCGGCTCCGGACTGGAAGCCCGCATTCGTTCGGCCTGCCAGCTTCTGGACAAGTACGATGATTATATCACGGCGCTGGCGCAGGAAACCATTGAAAAAGACGCCCTCCGCGCTGAATTCAAGCAGCTTTTATCAGCCCACATTGAACAGTATGGGGTTCCCGATGAAGACGAAGACATTCGCAAGGTGTTCAAGTTTGATAACCGGCTCTACAAGCTCACGACCCTTGTGAAACGAGATCCGCTAAATGGGGAACTCGTGTATGCAGATATCATCGACGCCGATTCCATGTTCAATCGCAACTATGTGCCTACGGTCAAAGATTCTGACGACCTGGCCGAACTGGCGATGTTCGGGCGCAGTATTGGCGAGTCCTTAGATATTGACTTCTACCAATCGGTGTACAAAGGGGGTACAGCCAGCAAAGAGGAGCTGGAACAAGCACTCGGTCATCACCCCGATTTTTACTGGAATCCGGCCACCGGAAACCACGAATTTCGCTACCAGTACCTCTCCGGTAACGTGCGCGAGAAACTGCAACTGGCCCAAGAGCACGAGCTGGAAAAGAACATCAAGGCACTCGGGGAAGTCGTGCCCGAATGGATCGACGTGTACAATATTACCGTGGACCCGCAGCACGTGTTCACCTACCTGCCTGCCAAAGCCATTGAAGAGTGGATTGCTGGTGAAATGAACTACGATAAGGTAGAAATCGGCCTGGTCAAAGATAAGGCCGATCTGGGCAACCGGTTCTACATGAAACTCCGAAAATGGGGTCGCTATGTGGGTACGGGCGATGAGACCCCGGACGACACCAACCTCGGCTGGGGCGAAACGCCGTTCACCAAGATCATTACCTCTTACATTCAGGACAGCACGTTTCCGCTTAAGTTCTATGATGAGGACGATACCTTGATGCCGTCCATGACGCTAAAAGAAGCCCAGTCCATGAAAGGCGAACGTGGCCAGATGCTTATCGAACGGGCGCGAAAAATACAGCGCCAAAACAACAACCGGATGCTCACGCACGTGCCCAAAAAGTTCAACAACTGGGTGCGCACCAAAGCTTCATCCGAAGTCCGGAGCCTGATCGAAACCGCCTACAACCAGACTTACAACGCGGTGATCAATCCGCCGTTTGACGGGCGCACGCTTCGGGTTCGCGGCATGAGCGACACCTTCTACGGGGTGAAAGACTTTACCGTGTACAAGCACAACCGCGCTATTGCCGAAAAGCTGGTATGGAATGGCAAAGGTGCCAATTGCCATGACGTGGGAGCGGGAAAAACGCTGGCCTCCATTATTACTTCCCAAGTGCTCCTCCAGCAGGGAGCCGCCCGAAAACCGATGTTTGTGGTGCCCGGCAAAGTGCAGGAAAAATGGGTAGAAGAATACCTAATGCTCTTTCCTGACGCCAACGTCCTCAACATGAAAATGGCGGGTGGCGACAAACACAAAGAACTTACGATGGCCCAGCTGTACAACTGGGATGCTATTTTTATCGCCGACCACGCCTTTAAATCATTGCCATTGTCTCCGGCGGAGCAGGCTCGGATTTACCAAGAGCGCATCGACTACTTCAACCAGATGCTGGAGAATTTCGAGGATCTGCTTGAGGAAGACGAGGCTATCTCGAAAGCAGCCAAGACCTCCATGATGAAACGCATGGAAAAACAGATGGAAGAATGGGAAACCAAGCTCCGCAATGTAGCGCATTCCAAACGTCTTGAAACCGATATTTTCTTTGACGAGCTGGGCGTGGACTGCCTGTTCTTTGACGAGGCGCATTTCTACAAAAACGCCCTTGGCTCTGCTAAAGCCGCCAAGATGGGAATCTCGGCCAACAAGCCTTCCCAGCGCGCCGAAGACGCCCTGCAAAAAACGCGATGGCTGTTCAGCAAAGTGGGCTATAAAAACGTGTTTGTGCTCACGGCAACCCCCGTAGTGAATTCCCCCGTGGAAGTGTGGCACATGCTCAACTTGTGCGCCCCGGATCTGCTGGCCAAATACGAAATTGAAAACCTCGACAACTTCATTAATCTATTTGTCCGGGAAGAAGAAAAGATCGTCAAAAAGACCAACGGGGAATACCGCTCCGAGCGTGTAGTGGCCGGGTACTACAACCTACCTGAAATGCGCAAGATTATTGACGAGGTGATGGACATCAAGAGCTACGATCAACTCATCGGGTTCTACAAAGAGTTCCCCGACTACATTCAGGATGAAAACGGGAAGGTTATTAAAGGCAAAGACGGCAGGCCTAAAGTATTGGAGCCGAAATTCAAGCGCCCCAAGGCCAGTACCCACAACGTGATTATTGAACCCAGTGAGCTGCATAAGCTGCTTTTTGATGACATTATCCTCCGGGCCAACGAGGTCATTGCCTGCATGAAAGACCGGCAGTGTGAGACCCGCGACAACTTCCTGGTAATCACCGGCGACGGCAGCAAGATTGCGACCGACCTGCGGGTGTACGAAAAGGATTTTGAAGGCATCGACCGATCCTACCTAAAACTTGGGGCAATGGTGGAAAACGTGGCCGCTTCCTACGTAGCCCGTTCCAATCCGGCTCCCGAAATGGTTCCCGAAGACGTGTATGGTGACTATTTTCACCGGCCAGGAAAAGGTCAGGTGCCAATCACTCCTCCACACCTGCGCCAGAACCCAACCCATATTGAAGTCATCACCAGCAAGGGCGTGGTAAAGGAAAAAAGCGGCTACTGGGTGGTCTGGGATGAGAAAAAAGAAGTGTATGAGCCCTTGCATATACTGAAGGCAAAAAAACCTGAACACACCTGGAGTGAAGGTATCTTTGGTAGCGAAAAAGAAGCTACCGAACGCGCCGAGAAGCTCAATAACGAGTGGGAACAGATTAAAGCCCGTCGATCTAATCCGGACAGCCCCGCCATTCGCAACCAGATTATTTTCTGCGACTGGATCAGCCTTCATCAGTCTCAGGGAGGAAGTTTCCACCAGCTCATCAAATCCGAGCTGGTCAAAGCCGGAATCCCCAAAGAGCAGATTGCGATCATCAACGGGTCCATCATTGGAACGAGCAAAAACGGGGATGACTACTCCGTCAGTAGCAAAGACGACAAAGAAGTGCTTAAGAAAGAAGTGCAGGATGATTTTAACCAGGGTAAGTACCGGGTGGTGATTGGCAACCAATCCATTGCCGAGGGGATGAACCTTCAGAAGTGGACGACCGATATGCACCATATGGACGTACCCTACACCCCTTCGCAAATCCAGCAGCGCAATGGTCGTGGGCTTCGTCAGGGGAACCAGTACCCCGAAGTTCAAATTCATTACTACCTGATGCAGGATTCTTTTGATCAGTACCGCCTGGAACTGGTCTCTAAAAAACAGAGCTGGATTGATGACCTGTTCTTTGGGACTGGCCGAGAAGTCTCCACCGGGGGCGACTCGGAGTCGCTGGAATACGAGCAAATGGTTGCCGCTACCAACTCCGATCCGCGGGTTAAACAGTTCTTTGAGGCTTTAGCGCAAAAGAATGTGCTTGATGACCGAATTGACAATTTGGAATCTGAAGTGCAACGACTCGAAGCCAGCCAAACACAGGCGACCACCGATATCCAGAGCAAACAGGATCGCATGAAAAGCGTGGTAGAGCGGGAAACAGCCCTACAAAACTCGAAGCTCCCCGAAAGTGCGGATCTTGCCCTAAAGGAGAACCTGTTTGAGGCGCAGTACGGGTGGAACGGCGAGCCGTACCAACTCGATATCCAATTGAGCTCAGACTCCAAACGCATTTCCGGCTACCGCATGAAAACCGCGCTGGACGTGCCTGAAAACAACGCCAACGGGCGGGTGTGGTTTCACCTGATCCCGGACAGCAACATTGCTGACCGCTCGTTCTACAACAAGCAGACGTGGGGGGCAATCAAACGCATGGCCTCCAAAGAGCTGGGCAACGCCTTCGGGTGGACGCTGGAAGAAAAGACCGGGCAAGGAAAATCCATCTCCGGCAACCTTGGCAACATCATTGCCACTGAGGAAGATTTTTACAATGAATACGGTATCGACATCGAAGCCGAGAAAGCTAAAAAAGACGAAGCCGGAAATGAGCAAAGCTTCAAGGCCATCAAAGAGTCCGCCGGGATGTTTACCATCAAAAAATGGCAGCCGATTATCACCCGAAAACTGACGGGGCTATTTCTGGAACTCGAAAAAGCGTGGGTTCGAACCTCGGATTCCCGCATGCAGCTACTCAGCAGCGAGCTGAGGCAAACCGAGAAAACCCTGGCCGAACTTCAAAAGGTACTGGCAGGTACCAAGAGTGAACTCGAAGCGGCCAAAACTGCTCGGGAGAACAACCAGAAAACAGTGATTGAACTCAACGATGTGGTCAACCAGCTGGTGGCAGTGAGTTACGACGACCGAAACGAGCTGTATGAGGAGATCAACCGCATCGCCCCAAAATACAAGATCCACAAAACCATTACCGTTCGAGATGTCGGCTCACTAAAGGGCAATGCTACTAAAAACTCCCCTCAGCTTCGCGAAAACAAAGCGAACAATGTGCCTGAAAAAGCATCCAAACGACAGGGGGTGATAAAGACCCTATACGAAGAACCGCTCGTGTATTCCGGTATCGTCAAGGAACTGGAGTACATCGACGCCAAAGGCTACATGCAGCGTTTGGAGGCTGAAAAGGATGATCTGGCGATGATCATCAACGCCAAGGGCACCACCATTTTTGTGTTTCCAACCAAATTAATGAGGCTTTCCAAGGGAGCCTACAAGAGCGAACAAGCCACCGACATGTTTGAAGAGTTTCATCATTTCCCGGCGGACAACTACGATTATGAACTGTTTCCACCTCCTGGTGAGAAACTAATCAGTGCCGGTTTTGCCGACCGAATAATGTATGTGAGCGATAAGATTATCTATGCCGACGACGAGAAAGGCAAAGACAATCACTATTTCCACTACTTCGATACGGGCAAGCGACCGGTGTTTAAATACGGTGATGTGTACATCATCGCTAACGTCAACATAGACGGCAGGGGTATTCTTAATTGAACCACCCGCCAGAACAACGAAGGCACCTATGAAAGAACGCGTGTTCGCCAAGAACCCTTCCGAGCTACAAATCATCGAAAACCCAAACAAACGACGCAGTAACATGGCAAAAGAAAACAAAATCACTACCGAGAAGGCGGTCTCTGAATTCAAGCAGCAGGCTATCACCGCCGGATACATTCTTGGTGGGCAAGCTGTAGCAGCGCAGGTTAATGCCCTGGCCGTCCCCATGCTGACAGGCAACGCATCTGCTACCATTCAACAAGCAACACGAGCGGGGATCCCACTTACCGCCGGCGTGCTCCTAACTCTAATGACCAAGAACAAACACGTTCGCGGTCTGGCAATGGGTATGGGCGTGCAAGGCGTAATGGAGATCATCAAATTTATTATGCCTGACTGGACGCCCCAGCAAGGCCTGATGAATGGCTCCAACTACGTGTATGATGGGATCCCTGAGATCCCCGAAGCCACGCATCATGTAGATGAAGTGGAAACTTCCATGGAAGTGAGTAACACCATCGAAGTGTAGAGACATCGACTTATAGCTCTGATTTGCCAAGGGGGTACTGGTAATACCGAAATGGCTAACAGCCACCTTCTAAACCCTTAAAAACACAGTTATGAGCAACAAAATTAGCAAAAAGGCCTTGGTGCCTGCCACTGCCCGTATCAAAACCTATTTTGATACCCGTAAAGTAGAGCAAAACCAAACAGTAGTTAATTTCTTTCCAGCCAATGCAGATCGAAAACTTACCCGAGATAATTATGTAAGTAACCCCTTCCCCGGTGCCATGAAGCGTCGGATTCTTGGTCTTTCGTTTGAACTCACCAAACAGTTCATCGAAGACGACCCCGCTAACGGCATTGATACGCGAGCCATCGTAAACGGGCTCAAAGATGCAGCAATTCTGTTACAGGCAGACAACGACAATAAAGAATTCCTTCGCGCTCCGATGAGTGAGTTTTCCAACTTTTCAGGTACAGGCATTCAGTTCACTTCTGCTACCAACAACACTGTTGATGCTGTAGCTGAATATCGAAGATTGGTTACTATGAAATCGGCCAGTGAATACCGTTTAGCTGATCCATTTGATTTGGCTATCAATCAAACGGTTTCCCTTGCGGTCCATTTCAATGATGCCTCGGTATTTCCAACCTCCGACAACTGGAATCAATCCGGACAGGGAGAGCTTTGGCTCAGGGCTTCTCTGGTAGTCGCAGAAGTTGAGTAATCCATCCCGACCCGTCGTTTTCAGTTCGCTGATTCCGACGGGTTTTTTAACTCTTATAACGACTACTCCAAACCAAAGCCATGAAGATTATCACCAATTTTATACCTCCTAAAGAAAGCTCGGCCTACAATCCGGCGAAATCCATTGAAGTTCAACCGGGAGCGTCCGCCAACCTTACCATGAATGGCATGGGTGGAGAGCGCTTTGGCATCCGAAAAATTCTCCCGTTTAGCCCCAACATGGATGCCATATTGATTTCGGCCCGACTCAACGAAGACTTATACTTGTTTCGGGATATTCAGCTTTCTGTAGTGCACAACCTGTTCAAATCCATTGACGGGCTATTTGCGCCCTTCATCATTCAGAAGAATAACCACATCGTTTTTGAACTCACCAACACCGGTGCTGCTAAACAAATGGTCAATATTCAGCTTGTAGGCTACGACCAGTTTGCCCTTTCCAAGCTCAACGCTGCTTACCAGCAGATTGGAGCATCGTTTCCCGTACCCCGCTTTTTATATGGTCATGGCACCGTTCCGGCTGGCGGGCTCAACATTGATCTGAGCGTGAAAAGTAAAAGTGTGGACGTGGAAGTGCGCCGCATGGCCATGAGCAGCAACCTGCCCGGAGCCATTACCGCTTCGATGAAAGTCTACAACACCACTGTTCGCGATGAAATATACCTGGAGCAAGTAAACGACGAATTCAATGATAAGTACATCAACGTGCCCTTTGTTGTGGGTTCGAATGTACCCTTTGACGTGTACGCTTCCAACTACGGAGTCCAACCGGCCGAGGTAAGTTTTCTCTGCGAGAGCTATGTGCAAGCCAAATCCGGATTCACCCCAGCGGAGTAATCATGCTAAATGAATTGATCAAAGTACTCTGCGAGCTAACGGCCAATGTGGAAGCTCTGGTGAAAAATCAGCAGCAGAAAACGGGTGGAAAACCCCGTCAAGGTCGTATTTCTTCCTCCATTTCCCCGGTTATGAAACAGGATCAGCAACCTATTCGGCTGGTAAACGAAAATCCGCACCGCTTAGGGGTGATCATCCAAAACAGCAGTGAAGGCGAGCTGATGATTGCTCTAGACAGCCAACGCATCTCTGAGAAGTATTACACATTCAAGCTCCGAGCTGGGGAAACCCTTCACTTTGATATTCGGAGTTTCGGCGAGCTCTACAAAGGAGGCTTTATGGGACTTTGGGATGAGGCGACTGGTCCCGGAGCAGAGTCCAAAGCCTTAGTTACCGAAATCTTCTGGAGCAACTGATGAGTAAGATATCCGGACAGGAATTTGGCATGAATGAAAACTTCAAGATGCGGGTCGTGAGCGGTATGCTTGTGGACGGTTCTATCCTCATCTCGTGGGCCACCGGAGAGCCTGCATCGAGCCAAATTGATTGGGGATGGGACGACTCGGTTCCTTTTCAAACTCCGGAAGTGCATGCTGAGCCGGATGAGATGGTGCGTTATCACCAGCTCTATCTGCCACAAACACTGGTGGATCAGCGGCATTATTTTCGCGTGCGCTCGCGAACTGAACATGGGGAAACCGGAATCTCGGATATCTACATGGTGGTTGTGCCTCCGGATCTAGCCATTAAAAACCGTGGGCGACTCGCTAACGAAACCCAGCTGGAATTGGTGCTGGTTAAAACAACCAATATTGACTGCACGAGCTTTCCAGTGACTTCCATTTCGGGCTACCGCACCGAGCCTATTTCCTCCGATCAGCCTGCCTTGATTGCACATGAAAACACCGAGTCGGCTCCCTTGGATAAACTCATCTCTGTGAGTCCGGATACTAACAGCTCGCTGTCCACCAGAATCACCTATACCATTACATAAACCCATATTTGCATAACTCATCACCCATGAAAACCATCACAACAGATTTAAACGTCGGAAAAACGGCAAGCGGTCTCGACATGTACTGCGACCTGTCTCTGGAACAGCGGCACCTGTACCGCATGAAATGCGAAAGCTTTGTTGGAAACCTGCTCAAATGGATGCGCATCCAAATGGGCAAGACCAATCAGGATGACTACTGGGATGGCTATAATACCCGAAAAAATATCACCAATATTATTAGCATCGTTGAATCCGGTGATGATTTGATTATTGAGCTTTCTGATTACCACGAATACAACACCGTGGAGCACGACCTGATTACCATTCAAGGAGTCATTGGTCTGGAGGGATTAAACGGGGTGTATTATCACGACAACACCAAAGGGCCATTTCCGCTTGACCGTCATAGCCGATACAAGTATTTCATTCGCGGAATTGTGCCACATCTGACCGGAGTGTGGGATGGAAATTCAGGGGTTTCGATAGCGGCCAAATACCGAAACCAGTGGGCGTCCAATGACTATCATTTGCCCCTGAACTGGAACCCTATTATCGGTATGAGTAATCAGGCTGTCAAGGCCTCTGATTTATGCCTGCCAGGATATTTCAAGCGTGGATGTACTCAGGGTAATGTATCCATTACTTCCCTTATTACCGATCAAGAAAGCTCCAAGTTTACGCTATCCCGTCCGTTCACCAACATGACGGGGGCCATCCGGGATATCAAGGAAATTGGCATTATGGCTGGCGATTACCGAAGTGCCTACATGCTCATGGCACGAGACGTGCTGGGGGCTCCGATTAGCCTTGGCGACACGTCCACGTTGTCGCTGGATTACGAGATCATTTCCATGATTGAGAACTTTAACCAGGATACCGAGGCAAACGGCACCAATGGTGGGTGGACGGTGAACTTCATGTACATTCTACACCGGATTGCCAACCCAAGTGCCCAGTACAACTGGGAAAACGAATTCCACTTTACCGCTGGATTGGGTGGTGGGGGCACGGGCGTAAACTTCAGCTACGACCGCAATTTGAACGGCTGGCAATTTGGCGTTCGTGTAGGTGAATCTAACAAGTACGTCTCCATGACCGACCAGTCACTTACTCCGGAAAATGCGGAAGTAAATGGGGTTCCCCACGGATATGGAGACGGAGAGCTGGTGCATCACGGCACGCACATTGGGCAACTCGTGGTCGATGATGTTGTAAACGAAGTCTATTTCCCGGTTGAACGTATTTTCGAAAATAAAGGAACTACACCCATTACAGTTCGAGAAATTGGGCTTTTCGGCAACAAGAACAACTCAAGTAATATCTCTCCTCACTTGCTGGCTCGAAAAGCCCTGGCTCCTATTGATCAGTTTATCATACAGCCGGGCGAGACCGCCAAGGTCACCTTTAACTGCAAGGCGATTGTATAGTGAGTAGCGCCCTGTCCATATCCTCCCAGCTCAGCTACCTTCGGGTTAAAGGCATTATGGAGCACTTTTATGAAGCCTCACGGGCGTACAATGTGCCTGTTTCCCTGCTATTGGCTATTGCCTCCAGGGAAAGCAATATGGGCCTGGCTCTGGATGGTAACTGGACGGGCGATAATGGCAATGGCATTGGCATCATGCAAATTGACCGCCGATATCATTCTGGGTTTACCAGTAATCATGCCAATAAGGATCACCGGGCCAATGTGCTTTACGGGAGTAAATTCCTCGCAGATCTGATAGCCAAATTTGGTGGGCAGCTCACTCCTGCCGTTGCGGCCTACAACGCTGGTTACGCTAAAGTACAAAACACGGTTAGCGCTGGCATTGATCCCAACCTGGTAACCACCGGGCAAAACTACGCGTTCGATGTGCTACGTCGAAAAGAAATCGTCGAGTCAATACTGGGCATTACCAAAGCGTCCGCAGCAAGTATGGTAATTCTACCTCTTTTAATCACAGGATTTATTTCCTACCAAATCTTTAACACTCAATAAACCACTATGAAATCATCCTCCAGATTTTTGTACAGCGATGAAAACTCGCCAGGCTTGGGACTTACGATGTTGGACCCAACACTACATACAGAATTGAATACGTCTATTCAGCCGGTTTCCCCAACCATACCACGACGACCGACATTATCCATTTCGCCGGGGCTTCCTCGCAGAATCAGAAAGCCACTTCTTCCAACATTACCCAGAATTAAACCACCAAAAGTAACTCCAGCTGTTCGTGATTTAACCCAGCCTGCAACCACTAACAGCGAGACGGTAGCCACTCAGAAAAAACCACTCAACACGAAGATGATCGCATTGGCCGGGGCCGGTATTGTTGGAGCAGGAATCCTCTTAAAAATCTTACGCTAACCTAACTTAGAAAAACATGAGTAAATCAAGATATACCTCTGATACCGGCCTTGGCTGTGGATGTAATAACGGAGCCGGAATTGGTTCCTCCCCCGTAGTGGACGTAAAAAACGCCCAGGCTGAAGACACCAAAACAGATTTGGTGGATACCGCCAAGAAATACATCAATGGCGAGGTGCCGATGAAATACAAAGTGGCTGCTATCGCCCTTGGCGCAGGCTTTCTCTGGCTAAAGTTCAAGAAATAGCCCATGAAACAAGCCGACTACATTGCCCTTATAGAAAGCTATGGGGGCAATTTTTCTCTATCCGATTTTGAAATCCAGGGTGATATCTCCCGAATGGATGTGGATTTCCTGCGGTCTTTTTTGGCCTGGAGAGATTGGACGGGAATTAAAACCCTGATTACGTCTGCCTGGCGAGATGGAGACCCGAAATCCCACGGTAAAGGCCTGGCCATTGACTGCCTTTTGTTTTCCGAATGGCTTACCAAACAGACAAGCCCACTTCAGCACTGGCTGCTTGCAACCACCTGGCCCTTTCAGGGAGTAGGGTTGTATTTCGACTGGACATTCACTCATAAGTTATGTGGACAAAAGATCCCGGCCATTGGCCTTCATGTGGACGGGTGGAGTGGCAAGCGGATCAACGAGCGGCCCCTGCGATGGCTCCGGATTGATGGATTTTACTACTACCAATCAACGAAAACCGCAAGGTTTTACTGCCGGGAAAACAAACAAACGATAACGCTTACAGAAGCCATTCAGGACTACGAGCAACGCTATGAGCAAATCACCAAGGCACGAGCACTACCTCAGCAAGTATAAAGAGCTGATTATTACGACCATTATTTGCCTGTTTTTGACCGGCATTTATGACTCGATCAACAATCAAACCGCTGAAATAAAACGGTGGTATGAGCTGATGATTAATATTCGGGCGGAGCAAAAAATTCAAGGCGTTGACCTGGAATCAATAAAAGAGTCCATTGAGTCTTTTCAGACTAAAACCGACCAGGAACTAACCAAACACGAACAACGTATTCAGTCCCTTGAAAGATGGAGTGAATAAAAATAAATATCCCTTCTTAACCTTGATACTCATGAAGAAACTACTCCGAAACGCACTCAAAGCCGTACCAACTTTGATTACTTTATTCAGAAAAGAAACACCCCAGGAAGGAAAGGATATCGCTAAAAGCGGACTAACCACCTTGGGTATAACTGGTATGATTACAACCGGAAGAATCAATGCCGGAGAAATGGACGAAACCGTACTCATTATTCTGGCTATCGTGGAAGCTATTGGATATGTGTATGGGGTGATTGCTTTAGTTGCTGGTTCTTCCCAAAACACAGATATTCAACAAAATCAGCTATAAAGAACGTGTTAATTCTTTATGTAGATCAAAATAGAATATAACACCTTGTCAAAATATACGCTTACCAGTATATTCAATTAGTGCCCTGTACCTTGCGAAGTCCTAAGTTCCATTTGGGAAACGAATTTAATTTCATAGCAGATACGGGGCATTTCTTTTTGTTTTCGAATCATCCCGTTTGGCGTTGCTAATAAGGCTAAGCTGTCTCTCACTTATCCTTCTGGTAATTCTCTTTAAAATGATTCCACATTGAAGTAGGATCAGTGATTGGCAAAGGAGCGTCTGCCAATATGGTTGATTGAGCTTTCACCAATAAAGCTCCCCTGGTAGTAGAATAGGCAATAGAAATTAATGAAATAATGAGGTGATCAGGAAGATTTACTTCCCCCTTTTCATTTGTATCTAAATCTCCTGAAAGTCTAAAAGTGGTTTCTGTTTCAATTCCCCCCAGTGATACAGGTTTTTGTTTTCCATGTAGAGCCTCAATTTTTAAAAAAACCTGAAATTTATTGTGCTCAGGGACAAAATTAACCTTCAAGCCAATATTAAAATTAATTCGATCCTTTCTAATATTCTGAGTTTCCTCATTATCTGAAAAACTAAAAGACCGGACTTTAAAAGCATCAACACCAAAGCTTACTTTACGTTCCATTTAACTCGCTTTTCGGTAATTAAAAGGGTTCATATTTGTGGTGTCTTCGGCTGCATCAACTTCCATTTCTCCTTTTTTCTCATTGAAAAAATTAAATGAAAATGATTCATCCGCTACAAACTGTGATACTTCATCCTCTTGGTTATAAGATGCCGAAATAGTATCCATACTGATTGATTGAACAATTATACCCTGCTCTTCTAATTCTTCCATAAAAAAGTCAGGCGCTACAATTACATTTTCACATAATGCGTCTTCTAATGCGGATATGGTTTTAAGTGTCGGGTTAGCTTCTCCTGAAATTATCTCGGAAATCTGGCTAGGGCGTAATCCTGCCTCTTCGGCTAATTTCTTTTGCGTCCATCCTTTTCGTTCCAGGCAATTTTGCACCTGCGCAGCAATATACATTTGGTTGTCTATGAATCTCGCATTGGGAGATTCAATAGCTTCAAATTCCGCTCTGATTTGTTCTGTTCTTTTTTTATCCATGCTTACCTCCTATCTATGTAATCTTCTTTATTAAACACAAGATTACCTTGAATTTCTCCATCTAACGTTACCCAAATTTCTTCTCGTTCTACTGCTTTTTCAAAACATTGATTCACCCATCTGAGGCCATATTCTGCGTTTTTAAGAAAAGGATCGTCTTGGGTAGCTCGCACATTTTTTTCTCCTCCATTTCCAAATATCACCATCTGATTACTCCAACGGAGACAGTACCAGCGCAAGTTCCCTCTTCGTACATATAATGCATTAACCATGTCGCCGGGTAAACCTTCATCTTTAAAAAATTGAAGCCGTGCACCGTACTTATCTTTTAAATTGAATAATACCTGTTTCAAGTCAGCAAAATGCCTGTTTTGATTCACTCTGTCATTATCTAAAAATTTATCACCTTCAGATAATTCTTCCCCTTCTATAAGTATGGTATAGAATGTTGCTCTTTTCCCTTTGAAGAAGGGTATTATTTGAAACGAGAAGTTCACTTAAATTAGTATAATTGTCAAGTAATTGACAGGTTTATTTTTTGATTGAATACACTAAAAGATTGTTACCTATAAACATGACATGCAAATGTAGTAAATATTACAACCTCTATTCAGATTCTTTTTGAACAAATCCTGAACAGAATTATCCATAGATAGAAAAGCATACACAATACCATTTGTTTGAGGCGGAGCCTCTATGGGGCATCACGGAGCGGAGCGCGGTGGCGAGGGCAAGTTCCCTAATCCTTCTTCGGAGGATTTGTCTTTGTAACATCCGGACGAGGCGGTTTTGTTTTACTATTCTGCTGTTCTCTTTTCTTTTCTTGATACTTTGGGGTGCTTTTCTTTTTCTTTGAATCGCTCATTTTTGGGGTGGTTTTTTACTTTGACTTGCCGATGGTCTTGGATGTTTAGTTTTCCCCTTCTTTACAGGGACTGTCTGTTGTGTTTTTTGCATTTTAGCCATGATTCATAGATTAATGGTGAAGAATATTACAAAAACGGTTATAGCTGCGATTAAAAACCCAAATGACCAGTTATTCAATCGGTTCGTTGTTACATCCTGTTCATCACTTTCGGTTTGCTTTCCTTGTAACTCAAGAGTTCCCGCTTTAATGGCGGATTTATGGGACAATAGGATTAGCAGAAGTGATATAACAAAACCTGCCCACGAAGCTATCATAAGGAACTTCCAAATGGCTTCCTCGAGATCAACTAAGTCTTTTACGAAGCCCAGAGTTAAGATCAATCCCCCGCTGGACAAATACACAATTAGTTTGTCAAACTGTTCCTGGGCATAATCCCGCATCTCACGAACAGTTGATCTGTATTCTTCCAATTCTTTTTCTTGTTCTGTCAAACTTTAACTCTGTTTCTAATTACAATTCCTCAAGCTCCAGTAACTGGTTATATGTATGATCTATACGAATGTACTTAATTATCCTAACCGAATTAAGATTCTTTTTAAACAAATTTTAGACGGAGTTTTCCACAAACATGAATGGGGTAGCAGTAGCTAACCAACCATTGTAAGATCAGTTAAACAATACATTAGAAATTTTCTTATGTAATCGTATTATATCTCCTGCCTTTCCTTTATCTATTATTTCTTCTTTAAAAAATACTAGAGTCTCAGCAATCTTTACCTTACTTGGTTCTTTGATATTTTTCTTTTCACACCAATCCTTCACTGACTTCATCACATTGGGAGATTTTAAATCATTAATTTGCATTTCATAACGCCCGTCATGATGAATTTTAAGCTGTTCATTTATAGCTCTCAAAAGTTGCTTGTTGTCAACGTAGTCTTCTAATGTATATCCATTTTTCAAACTAAAAATTAATGATTTATCGACTCCATTGGCTTCTAGGTTTTTGCTATAATTTTTACCCGCACTATCACCATCAACTAAATAAGCAACTCTTGGAGCCTCAAGGTCTAAATCTTTGATATCAGAATTTGCAACTCTAGACAATCCTGGAGCAACTTGAAAATTCAAATTCTCAGTTTGCGTGGCTTGGCGCAATAAGGTAGGAAGTAAAATCATTTCCGTAGGTCCCTCTCCTATTACAGCTCTTCTGGTTGGCACAAATGAAAGTAGACTTGCCCCCATAGCAAATAATAAAGAAGAAAAGCCTGGTGCAGAATGCCAAAAACTCTGATAAACTTTACTCTCTTTTGTATCAACATTATTCTCATCAATAATCGGAGACATAACTCTTATTCCAGTGCCTAAATCACTAGGTAAACATCCGGCTGAGTGAGTTGTATATATAATCTTTCCAGCTTCTTTTTGATTTTCGAACATTCTTATCAAATCAGCTTGTGCATCATAGTGCAAATGCATTTCAGCTTCATCAATTAATATAATTGGAGGTTTCTTTAGAGATCTTTTTGATAAATAAGCAAATAGAGCAAAAAATGCTTTCATCCCATCACTTCTCTCTGCTATTTCAGTATAGCCTTTTGATTCACCTACATATATTCTAATTACATCTGAGGCTAATTCTAATTTTGGATATACATTTGATTGCCCCCAACTTTCCGTAAATTTTTTCTTTAAAAGTATATTTGCACTCTCCTGAATTTCTTGCCTTTTAGCATGTTCAGATTGCTGAATACATTTATTAAGATCAGAGGAATTTATTTTAGCCAAATCGAAAAGGTTTTGCAGAGGTCGAGGTAATTCACTTCTCAAAACTTTGATATCATATTCAGACGATAGATTTCTATCCTTTTCACTAAAAGGTAGGATTCTAGGTCTTTCATCTTCCAAGAACTCTATTGCTCTTATTTCTGGATTTTTCTCAGATTCATATCTTTTTTGCTCTATTATAGAATCTACTAGTTCATCCAAATAGCTGATCTTTCTTTTATCACCTATTTTTGATATAACACTATTTAATACCTCAATAATATTATCAATATAACTTAGATCAACACTTTTTAAATTTTGTGATTCAGTGCTTAAAATGGAGATTAAATCTTTGAGGTATTCCTTGACTGATTTTTTAACCTCAATCAGTTTATTATTCTCATCCTTTTTTTGAACATTGTATGTGTAATTAAAAGTACTCTTAACTAAATTATATTTTAGTGCCTTAGATATTCGAACTTTTAATTCATCTCTTTTTCCTAAATCTCTTTCAATTTTAGGATAAACCCTTTTGATAATATTTCCATCCGCAGATTTTTCAATTATATACCAACTTGGTTCACCAATACCCCCAAACTCATTTATTCTAATTTTCTCAGAATTACTAACTTTAAACTTCAATTCTATAACTTTGTCATTGGGACTTATCTGATTTACTCTTGATAATGATTTCACCGGAATTGGATTAGTATTTTCAATCTGTTCTAAAACCTCCAGAAAAGAACTTTTCCCAGCTTCATTAGGCCCAATAATTGCAATTATTTTACCATTTAAAGTTATATCTACATTACTAAGCCTCTTAAATCCTTTTATTTTTGCTTTATAAAGTTCCATATTTGTTTGCTATTCATTTATTAACTCAGTCATGTAAATTACATTTACACTATGCCACACTCCCCTCCACAATCCCAATCTCCTCTTCACTCAATCCATACAACTCATATACCAGTAGGAACAAATCTATTATTATGTATCACTTTCATCATTATTAGTATCGGTTTCATTATTCTCACCCTCTTCATCAATTCCATCGTTAGTACCAGTTTTTAAATCAGGAATTTCAAAATATAATCTCTGAAACTCTTTTGCCTCTAAAAATTTTTGAATCGCTGATATATTAATTACGCCAATTTCTTGCATAGCCTTAATTGTTGCTGGCGGAATAATTGGTGTTGAAACTGCCTTTAGTATTTCAGGATCAATTTGAAACATTTTATCCTCAAAAATACTCGACCATTTCTTAAACGCTTTAGACAATTTTTCTTTTGTCATTTTACGCTTTGCACCCCTTATAGTCCTATTCAATTGGGTCCTGTACTCCTCTAACTGATTTACCTCATACACACGCAATAATCTGTGGTGCATTACTTTATTTCTAATTGGGATAACTCGATCTTTGATTTTTTCTTTAAGCTCATACCAAGTTTCTTTATCATCAAAATAATTTGAGAAAACATCCTCCCATATAGAAATTGTTTTACTTTTATTCGCTAACCCATCTTTCAACTTTTCTATCGAATCGTATTTATTAAGTAGCTCTTCTAAATCAGATACAGTTAACGGTTTTTCTTTAGACCACTCAGTATATTCTGCTGTTACGATTTCAATGAGACCATCAAACATGGTGAACTCAATTGGATGGTGAAGTTTCACTTCATTCTTACCAGAACTCTTTTCAATTTCTATAGCCCTCTCCCTTAAATTTTTAGGAATCAATTGGTCCCACCAAGCAAAACCTGCAACTTCAATCATTGTTTTGCTAATGAATTTCCTTAGTTCGGTTTCAATTTCTGATAAGATTTTATAAGCATTTCCTCTTAGTTCATCACCAAGCTCATCATTTGCACGAAAAACTCCTTCCCTTTCAAATTCAATTTTGTCATAACACGCATCAACGTTTTGCTTATCACCTTTTATTTTTAACGAATAAAATTTCCTTTTCTCTGTGATCTCTCTTTCTATATCTAATCGACTTAATTTATTTGAGATTTCTTTTTCAAAATCTTCTTTATTTAGAATTGATAAATCAATCCAATACTCTAGTTTATATTTCTTATTCGAAGTCATTCACTCCCCTCCACAATCCCAATCTCCTCTTCACTCAAGCCATACAGCTCATACACCAGCCGGTCTATTTCGGCTTCCAGTTTGCTGGTGTCGGATTCGGGGTTTTCGTTTTTGGCAGTTAGAATTTGATTAATGCAAGATTCAATTTGATTGTTATACTCTGTTGTTGCTTCTGGGATAGGAAACTGATTAATATCTCTTATCAGAATTTGAGGAAATGTATCTTCTGGATTTATTTGAAATTTCTTCCTGTAATACCACCCTATAAGCTTTGAATTTAAAATCCCAAGTAAAGACTTGTATGTAAATTCCTCTGATTCAAGCTTTATTATGAATAAAAGAGTATTACAATACGACTTCTCAGGTATATAGGTAGCAATAAGTCTGTCCGATACTATTTTTCGTGCTAATATCTTCTCGCCTTCAAATATTGCGGGGTCTCTTGGTGCGGCAAGCCACTCTCCATATTTAATCCAATTATTCTCATTCCAATGGTTAGTAAATCTTCCAATATGTTTTCCATCATAGAATGGAGACCATTCCTTTGAGTGTTTTTCATCAGAAGTGAATGGTTTGTTTTTTCTCGTTTCTTTTTTTTGAGGAGGTGTGCCCTTTCCAACCTCATATGTTTTAATTCCAGAATAAACAGACCCAATTTTTTCCAAAGATTGAAATCGATCTAACTTCAAAATTATTCTTAATTCTTCTTCATCAGAATAAAGATTAAAACTCTGTAGTTCTTTCCAATACTTAAGCTGTACAAAAAACTCTTTTTCGGCATGTATTAGATCATCAATAATTGAGTCTTTTGAATAGAATTTTACTTTCACTTCATCAGATTCATCTAACTCTTCTAATATTTCTTTCTCTGCAAATATTAAAATGGTATCAACTGTTGCATTCTCAAAAACATTAGTGGGTAATAAAACAAGCTCAAACAAATGTGTGTTATTGAGTAAGTAATTTCGTAGATCATTGGTAAAACCAAGGTTCAAAAGGGTATCAGGAATTATAAAACCTTGTTTGCCATAAGTCTTTAATAAGTTCTGACCCAACTCAATAAAAGCTAAATAACTTTCCCCTCTCCACGTATTCGTGACAAACTTCGTTTTTAAATAATTATTTAAATCTTTTGGGAATTTTATCCCATACGGCGGATTCCCAAGCACCACATCAAATCCTCTATACTTCCCTTCCTCATCTAATACTTCTGGGAACTCGAAGCGCCATTCAAAGGCTTCGCGGTAAAAGGCCCCTGCTTCCTCTTCGGCTTTCTGCTCTTCCAGCTTGGCTACTTTTTTCTTAGCCTTTGCTATCTCTTTCTTTGAGGCCTTTTTACCAAACATATCTGGCTGATTAACGAGCGCATTATACTTAGCCCTTGCATCGCTTAATTTTCTATTTATAGGCTTATTATTTATTAAACTTTCGCTGTATTCGGCTTTAATGTCGTCAATGAGGGTTTGGAGATGCTGCTTCTCACTGCGATCCCGCGTTTCACGGTAGCTGCGGACGGCCTGTTTGTAATCTTCCAGTGAGTGATCGCTTTTCTTAAAGATGGAGCTGAGGTCTTCATCCAGTTCAAACCGGCTCACCAGTGAGTTCCCCTGTTTGATGTTAATGTCGATGTTGGGTAGCACTTCCAGTTCAGAGTAGTCTTCATCAGACCGGTAATAGGCATGTTTCAGCAGTTCAATCCATAACCGCAACCGGCAGATCTTCACTGAGTTGGGATTGATATCCACTCCAAACAGACAGTTCTCGATCAGGAATTTCTTTTCGTGGAAGAGGGCGACTTGGACCCTTTGCCGATCACTTCCGGCTGGTTTCCTAATGACTTTCCCATTCTTCCATTCATGGTTCAACTTATATTCAAACAGCTCTCCTTCATGCTCAATGGCCAGTTCATCGTTTTCCACCTCAATATCCAGGTACGGAATGCGCTTGCCCTCATGATCACACAAGATCTTCAATTCCGACTTAATCGCAATCAACTCATTCAAACAAGAAACCAAAAAGTGTCCCGATCCCACTGCCGGATCGCAAACAGTGATGGAGTTCACAACCTCATTGGCTTTTTCCAGTTCCACCGATTCCATCTTTCGCTTCAACTCGTCAAACTCGGAGCAGTCCCAACCAAAAGCCTCATTGAATTTATCCAGCACCGACTTCCGCAAGGTTTCCCGAGCCATGTACTCGGTAATAAATCCGGGCGTAAAGAACGAACCATCCTTGTAGCCGTTGATTTTCTCAAAAATGAGTCCCAGTACCGAAGCATTAATTAAAGCCTTGTCCTCGGTTTGAATACCGCCCGAACTTTCCGCACTGAAGTTATAAGCATCCAAAAACCGGAGCAGGTAATCCAGTGTATTTAGCGGGCCTTCCGGAGGATTAGCTCCTTTTTTGAGTACGCTTCTTGAATACAGATCCATCAAGGATTTATCATCCAAGTTTGAAATACGAATGGTGGAATGCTCCAATTTAGTGGCATCAAAAAGGGACGAATTTAGATAAGGAACATGTCCGAACTTCTTCTGTATGTTTTCATTTCGTTCGTCATTTCGGAGCGCCAATACCCAGAAGAACAGCTTATTCAGCTCGTCATACTCATCAATGTTGTCGTAGCTCAGAAACTTAAATTTCGGGTCGTGATTGTGGTACGCCAGCAACTGCGATTCCATGAGTTTCAGGAATAGCACGCGGTTCATCCAGGTAATCACCAGCTCCAGGGCCACCCCAAATAATTGATCGTCTTCCTCATCCCCATACTGTACGGTTGCTTCACGAACTTCACTCATATGCTGACCGTACTTAAGGATATCAATCGTACTCTCAATCAATGACCCTGATTGCCGATCTTTTTGGGGAAGTCTCTGAATAAGGCGGCTCCCCTTCTCTTTTACTTCTTGCAGCCCAAGGATGTGCAGGAACTCATTATAAAATCGTTTGTCGAGCGAGTTACTGTCGTTGGCAAAGGGTTTCTTCACCAGGTGTTCCGGAGAGAATAATTTGTAGAGTGGAATCAGCTTTTTGTCGTCTTTTTCCGAAGCCGGAACTTCCAGGTCTTTCTTAAACTTGGATAGATCAACATAAACTGCACTCAGGTTGGCATCAGAATCTTTAATAAACTCCCCGAACTTGGAATACATGAACTTCGTATTGGAAGATACCTTCTTATCTGTCTTCCATTGATTGAACGTATTAACCAGTGCTTTTTTGGAATAGAAATTCCGTTCAATCTCCTGTGCATCAAACAAAAAGAACTCTGTGTAGTTGGTGATGACCACTTGTTTGAGATCTTCATTTCCAGCTTCCCGTTCCTCAAAATAATACAGCAAAGCCTCTTGCAGCGCTTTCGCATTAGGGTCATCCTTAGAGATCATCTCACGGGTATTATCCGGTTTTTTAGCTTCGATAATGACTTCTAAAGTTGACGAAGTTGTTTTCCCGGAATAGATGCCCAAATCTACATTCCTGCTGGTGTTTACCAACCTCTCCTCTTTGGAATAAAATGTATCTTTTAAGAAGTCACGCAGATAGGCTTTATGATGTTCTTCATCTTTTCCCTCAGCCTGAGCCAAATTATTCAAATAAGCCGTGGCTTTCTCCTTAAAGGCATCGAGATCGGCCCGCTTCACATTTACTTTTAGATAAGCTTTGTTAATCCCCTGTCGTACCGTCTTAGTCTGTAGTTGTATCATGTATTACATACTTAATTTAGGCTTATCCTAACAAAATCAGGGATTAAAGACAATAAATACATTTGTAGAATTCTCATTTCACAGAATGAAAGCCGCATGCCATAAATTCTATTCCGTTCGCTCTCATCCATTTAAGCTTAATTTAAGCAAGCGTTCTTATTATGGAATCAGATGAAATACTAAAGAATTTTTTACTAGTGTTTCATCCTGTCATTAACACAAAACTCAATGCCATGAAGCTGTTAAAAATTTTAATCAAACCCATTTTGCTTGAAGAAATTTGTAAAGAATTACGGCACCATGGAGTAATTGGTATGCTGGTTTTTAGAGGTGAAGGAACCGGTAGATATATTGATCCCACTAAGGAACATGGTTCGTTAGACTTTCCAGCCCCCCATGCAGAACTAGTGAAGATTGAAATAGTCACTCACGACGATGACGCCATTAGAATTGCGGATATCATACAAAAGAAGGCCACAACTGGAACAGAAGGAGATGGAATCATTTTTATCTCTCCAATTGAAGAAGCGGTACGCATAAAAGACGGTACAAGAGGAACTGAAATCCTTTTTTAAAGAAGAATTTTAAAAGCTAAAAATCACAAAATATAAACTATCCTAATTATGAAACGACTTACCCTAACACTGACTATTATACTTTTTTCTGTAGGTATGGGCTTTGCTCAACAACACCCGGATATGAGTCAGAAGAAACAACAAATGCAGGAAATGATGCAGGATTCTACCATGCGCTCGATGATGATGGATCAGATGGTGCAAAACCCCGAAATGCGTAAGCAGATGATGCAAAAAATGATGGGCTCCATGAAGATGGACGGAAATATGGATCACTCCAAAATGATGGAAATGAAGGGCGACTCCTCAATGACAATGCCGTGTATGGATATGAAGCAGGACAACAAGATGGACTCTCAGGGCATGAATAACGCAGATGAAAATGGCAGTGACCATCAAGAGCATCATAACTGATCAAATTGAATAGATAGTCAGCCATCGCCAATAAGGTATCTTGACATTAGTTTAACGAGGTACCTTTACATGAGAAGTTAAATCCCATAACACTTATTAAAAGAATGAATAAGCACATTTTGTGGATGATAATCGGGTGCGGAGCCGTATTTTTGTTTCTATTTATTGCTCCGTCACTTGGTTTAAATAAGGGGATAACGACCGCTTTAGCAATTGTAGCCATGCTTGCTTGTCATTTATTAATGGCGAATCACCATCGCAAAGGATCCAAGCATCAAGGTCACCAACATTAAAATCAGAGGTCACTATGAAAACGCTAAACATCAAAAAAATGGGATTGGCTGTTGGCGCTACCGGCGCTATTCTATATATCGGCTGTATTATCCTGATGGTTTCGGTGGGAAGTGGGAAGATAGGGGACTATTTTCTTCTTTAACAGTCTATTGCATGGACTGGATGTAGGACCGATCATTCGGATGAACGTCCCGCCACTGGATGCATTCTTTGGCATTATTCAAACGTTTATTCTCGGTTAGTTGATTGGGGCATTGGTTGCGGCTATATATAATATCGGCAAAGGTGAGGAAGAAGAGCAGTAACGGTTTCCCTGCCCCTGAAAACTTTGTCCAAATATGAATATGCAATACGTTTGGCTTATATGGTCCCTACTCATCCTACTGTTGTGGGGAATCATCTTCGTTTATAAAAAGCCCATCAGGGCAGAAATGCTAAAGGTAAGTCTCAGGACGATGCCTATGGGACTATCCGAGCCGCTCTTTGTGCCCGAATACTGGACGCCTCCCTCCATGTTTAATCTGGCAGCGCAAACCGGTTTTGATATCGAGAGCCTTATTTTTTCGTTCGCCATCGGTGGAATTGGAGCGGTGCTGTACAAGGTGATTACTCCGGTTACTACCATTAGCGTTTCGGATCATGATCGTAAGCACAAACGCCACCGGTTTCATTTGCTGAGCTTGTTTGCTCCACCCGTCGTTTTTCTCATACTTGCCCTGTTTACACCGCTTAATCATATTTATTGCGGATCAGTTGCCATGTTTGCAGGAGGAGTTTCGGCCATGATCTGCCGGGCCGATCTAACGCGAAAAATATGGATTAGTGGCCTGTTGTTTACTGGGCTGTATTTCATCTATTTTACCAGTCTGAATATAGTCTTTCCTGACTACGTAGAACATGTCTGGACACTTGAGAAGCTGTCCGGTGTGGTGATCACCGGCATCCCGCTGGAGGAGTATCTTTTTGCCTTTACCTTTGGTATGTACTGGTCCAGCCTGTACGAACACCTCACCTGGCGCTGGCGCAGGCTGAATCCTGCCTGACCGATTGCAGGATAACGCATGGCAAAAATAATTCACAGGTTATTCTCAAGTTTAAGCTTTATTTCAGCAAAAGGCCTGTATGTTACATTCAGAACCTGAAATATCAGTCTGTTGATGCATATTATTATGGAAACACTAAAAACACTGCTTCGCAATCTCGCAGAAAAGCTGGCTCGCATACCAGACAATCTCCAGCCACAGGAATGTCCGGTTCGGGTTAGTAACAAAAACTATCCGGGTCCTCATCATAACAATTACAGAAGTATCGGGTAACAACATTTTGAAACAAGGATCTGCAATAAATCATCAAAATTAGAAGGAATACTGCCATGAAATGGTCACTTTATATCGGAAAACCGGCGGGTATCAAGGTCTTCATTCACTGGACCTTTATTCTTCTGGTCATCTGGCTCTCCTGGATGCACCTGCAACAGGGACACGGGTTTTTTGAAATAACCATGGGTTTGTTGTTCCTGACGGCCCTTTTTGCCTGTGTGACGCTGCATGAGTTCGGCCATGCTCTTACAGCCCGACGATACGGTATCGAAACGCAGGATATTAATTTATTGCCCATTGGCGGGGTGGCAAGGCTTGAACGAATGCCCGAAGATCCCAAACAAGAACTGGCGGTGGCCATCGCAGGTCCGGCGGTAAATGTAGCTATAGTAGTGTGTCTGTATCTGCTCATGCTGTTTTTTGAACAAACAGAGATGGAGCTGAGCCACCGCGTAACGGGCGGCAATTTCTTGGCGGATCTACTCGTAATCAATATCATACTGGTTGTCTTTAACCTGATTCCCGCCTTTCCCATGGACGGAGGGCGCGTACTGAGAGCGCTGCTTGCTTTTAAGATGAAAAGAAGCAAAGCCACCCGGGTGGCTGCTTCGGTCGGACAACTGCTGGCTATGGGGTTTATCCTGTTTGGTCTCTTTTACAATCCATTTTTACTGTTCATCGGCATATTCGTTTTCCTGGGAGCTGGTGCAGAGGCCAACCTCGTATCCAGGCAAGAAGCCTTACGGGAAATAACATCCAGGGACCTGATGAAAGCGGATTACCCAGCCATATCCCACACTGCTTCGGTTTCCATGGTAGCGAGCACCTTCATGGAAAGCCGCGAACCTGAAATGGTGGTTACAGACGGAGACCGTTTTGTCGGTATCGTCTCCTATAAAAGAATTATTGAAGAACTTCAAAAGGGACATTTCGAAAATCCGGTCATCAACCTGGTTAAAGAGGGGCTCCATACGTTATCCCCATCCGCAACGATGGATCAGTTATTCGATCAATTTCATCAATCGGACCAACATATCTTTCCGATTGTCGAAAACGGTCGACTGGTGGGAATTGTCTCACGGCAAGAGCTGGCACACCTGCTGAATCAGACCGAACCGGGTACGCATCATGGACACCATTAAACTTGCATTCCCAATTTAAGGTTGTTTTAAGCCCTCTTGTTGTATCATGCGAGTAGTAACGCACGGTCCATTATAAGACCGTTACAGACATACTTAATAAACAGGTAAAAACCATGTTTTTTGATCATCATTTTATAGGAATGCACTGGATCTGGTGGCTGATTTTTATAGCCATCGTCCTGCTGGTGACTTTCGATATTGTTCCTTACCGGCCCAAAACAGAACCAAATGAAGATGCACTGGATATTCTAAAAAAGCGGTTCGCCCGTGGAGAGATAGAACGCGAAGAGTTTGAGGAGCGTAAGAAAATTTTAAAATTAAACAAGTAAAATTAAAAAATACAACAATGGAAAAGATCAAAATAGCCGTAAACGGATATGGCGTCATCGGAAAACGGGTGGCGGAAGCAGTAACCTTGCAAGAAGATATGGAACTGGTGGGTATCGGTGATGTAGCCGCCGACTGGAGAATTAAAGCCGCAGCCGCCAAAGGATATCCGATATTTGCCAATACAGACGAAGGCCGCAAAGCGATGGACAATCAGAATATCTCGGCGGCCGGAGGCCTGGATGATTTGCTGGATGCCGTTGATGTGGTGGTGGATTGTGCTCCGAAAAAATTCGGCGCACAAAATGCCGAACTGTATAAAACGGCAGGTGTGAAGTTTATCGTGCAGGGCGGGGAAAAGCATGAGACGACCGGGCATTCCTTCAGCGCGGAAAACAATTATGCCTCTGCTTTAAATCGGGAAAGTACCCGCGTGGTCTCCTGTAACACCACCTCCATTGTACGGACCCTCAGCGCATTAAAACGAGCGGGATTACTGAATAAAGCACGTGGCACGCTTTTACGCCGAGCCACTGATCCGTGGGAAAGCCACAAAAACGGCATCATGAATACAATGGTTCCTGAACCGGAAATTCCCAGTCACCAGGGCCCGGATGCCCAGAGCGTAGATCCCGAACTGGACGTGGTAACTGCCGCGGTA